>NZ_AP043948.1:600000-3803860 GCF_055379825.1 Longimonas haloalkaliphila
GAGGACCGAAGTGGACGAACCGCTGGTGTACCAGTTGCGTCGCCAGGCGCATCGCTGGGTAGCTATGTTCGGAAGGGATAAGCGCTGAAAGCATCTAAGCACTAAGCCCCCCGTGAGATTAGGTTTCCCCAATAGGTCGTTCGAGATTAGAACGTGGATAGGCAGCAGGTGTACGCATGGCAACATGTTTAGCCGAGCTGTACTAATTACCTATAAGGCTTGACCTTGCTATTTTTCACACACCATCGTCTGTGTGATTGCTCTACTGGCAATACGCGAAAAACATTATATTAATTGCAGTGCGTTACGCATTGCCCCAGGTTTCCTGGTGACTACAGCGCAGGTGAAACACCTCTTCCCATCCCGAACAGAGAAGTTAAGCCCTGCAGCGCCGATGGTACTGCCCTCAGGCGGAAGAGTAGGTCGTTGCCAGGATCTCTTTCAAAAAGCCTCGTCACATTTTTGTGGCGAGGCTTTTTTTGTTTTATCCCTCAACTCTATTACTATACGCAAACATATCATTCTGAATCATTGTCATTACAAAGATCAACTCAGATAATCACCGCTCAGTGCGAATAATCAAAACAACAGATAGCGTCTATTTCAAAAGCGCTCTCCCTTTCTTACATTAGTGCAAACGCCTCTTTTTCAATCTGACGTGTCGCTATGTCTATCCCCAACGATCAGGCACCTACGTCTCTTGCAAGTTCTCCGCAGGTGACCTCCAAATTAGCTATCGAACATGGTCTAACAGAAGAAGAGTACGGATGGATCATTGACCATCTCGGACGTACGCCGACGTTCGTAGAACTGGGAATCTACTCCGTTATGTGGAGCGAACACTGCTCATATAAAAATTCGCTCGCTTTGCTTAAGACGCTTCCTAACGAAGGACCAGAACTCCTCGTGGCTGCGGGAGAGGAGAACGCGGGACTAATCGATATCGGTGATGGCATTGGAGTGGCCTTCAAAGTCGAAAGTCATAACCACCCCTCCGCCGTTGCTCCCTACCAGGGAGCAGCAACAGGCGTCGGAGGGATTCACCGCGACATATTCACGATGGGAGCACGCCCGATCGCAGCACTGAATTCCTTACGCTTCGGCTCTCTCGAAAATGATCGCGTGCGCTACCTGCTCGATGGCGTCGTGCGTGGCATCGGTGATTACGGAAATTCATTTGGGGTGCCGACCGTAGCCGGCGATGTGTACTTCGACGATGCCTACGAGGGTAACCCGCTGGTTAATGCGATGAGCGTCGGTATCGTTAAAGAAGATGCAATCGCCTCAGCATCCCCTAAAAATGAAGGCAGTGCCGTTTATATCGTTGGGGCCTCAACCGGGCGCGACGGGATCCATGGAGCGACCTTTGCATCAGAAGAGATCTCCGAAGAGAGTGAAGACAAACGTCCAAGCGTTCAGGTAGGCGACCCTTTCACAGAAAAACTACTGCTCGAAGCTACTCTTGAAGCGATCGGAGCAGGTGTTGTCGAGGCGATCCAAGATATGGGCGCAGCAGGTATTACAAGCTCATCTTTTGAGATGAGTGCGTCGGGCGAGTGTGGAATGGAATTGCACCTCGACCGCGTACCAGTACGCGAGGAAAAAATGACACCTTACGAGATCATGCTCTCCGAAAGCCAGGAACGCATGCTGGTCGTATGTGATCCCACCGATGCCGACGAACTCATCCGCATCTACAACAAGTGGGACCTTCACGCGGAACGAATTGGCACAGTTGCTGAAGGTACCAGTGTGCGACTCTATTGGCATGACGAACTTGTGGCAAACCTTGATGCAAGCCACCTCGATTCCGGAAGCGGCGCTCCAGTGTACGACCGAGAAACTGAACAGCCTGCATACCTTGAGACAACCCAAGCCTTTGATGCTGAGGAGATTACCGATTGCACGCCGGATACAGCAACCAAGACTCTCACTGATCTGCTTGCTGCGCCCAATATCACATCTAAAGAGTGGGTGTTTGAGCAGTATGATACAATGGTGCGCACCAACACGGTTATTGGACCCGGACCCAGTGATGCCGCAGTAGTTCGTATCAAAGGAACGAACCGGGGGCTGGCACTGAAAACCGATTGCAATGGTCGCTATGTTTATCTGAATCCGCGCAAAGGAGCGCAGATTGCTGTGTGCGAGTCTGCTCGAAACGTCGTCTGTGCTGGTGGCCGCCCCGTTGCAATTACGAACTGCCTGAACTTCGGAAATCCTTACAAGCCGGATGTATACTGGACGTTCGCTGAAGCAATTGCTGGTATGAGCGACGCCTGCACAGCGCTGGGTACGCCGGTTACAGGTGGGAATGTATCGTTCTACAACGAACACCCTGAGGGGGCCGTCTATCCAACACCGACGATCGGTATGGTTGGACGCGTCGATGACCTCCATACACAGCCGACAACCGCAGCGGTTGGAGCACCCGGCGACCAGGTGTTCATGCTTCATCCGGAAGAACAGGCATTTCCGAATGATATTGATGGATCAGAATATCTTGCAACAATCCATGACACGATTGCTGGCGATGCGCCTCGACTGGTCCTTGACGAAGAAGTGGCCGTGCAGCACGCGATGCAGACGCTAATCCGGACCGGGCACGTACGCCACGCTCACGATATATCTGATGGAGGTCTCGCAGTCTGTCTCGCAGAGTCTGCACTACACGGAAACTGCGGAATCGACATGACTCTAAACGTGCCATCAGCCGCCCGGGCCGATGCTGTTCTGTTCGGGGAAGCCCAATCGCGTATTGTCTTCTCAGTCGCCCAAGAGCGGGTAAACGAAGTGGGAACTCTACTTGAAGACGAGGAAGGCATTGCCGCTACGGCTATTGGAACAGTCGGGGGCGAGAAGCTTCGCATCGGATGGGGGGATACAACATGGATTGAAGCTGATCTCACAACGCTCCGCGCTGCATACGAAAATACAATCCCCTCCTATATGGGTATTAAACAGCGCGCTGCAGCATAAGCCTGGAAAAGTAACCAGCCTGCCTTTGCGGACGGTCTGCATAGCTACCAGAAAAGACAGTACGAACTGCGAACTGTACTACCATCCGCGCATATTATAAATGCAAATAAGGCCGTAGATGTAATACAATGCACATGGCCTCTACAAAGCGCATGAAGCCGACAACTGTTCGGCTCCCCCTGCGTTCTACCGTACAGTACTATTTTACGCTCCAGCTTTACTTTGACTATGGATATGCCTTCCTCCAACGGACAGACGCCCGATCTCTCAGCTTTCGAAGGCATCAACGCGTCTGATGCAGAGATGCGCGATGTGGTAATTATTGGCACTGGCCCGGCAGGCTGGACAGCCGCGCTGTACACGGCCCGAGCAAGCCTTAATCCTCTCGTGTTTATGGGACCGGAGCCGGGAGGACAGCTCACCACGACAACCGACGTCGAAAACTACCCGGGCTATCCCAAAGGCGTCATGGGGCCCGACATGATGCAGGATTTCCAGGCCCAGGCCGAGAAGTTCGGGGCCGAATCGCGCTATGGGATGGTAACTGACGTTGACTTCACTGAGCGGCCCTACCGTCTCCTTATTGATGAGGAGACGATTATCCACGCGCAAACGGTTATTATCGCCACAGGGGCTTCGGCCCGCTATCTTGGACTGGAGAACGAACAGCGCTTGCTCGGACACGGCGTCTCGGCGTGCGCCACGTGCGACGGGGCCTTCTTCCGCGACGAAACGGTGGCGGTAGTCGGTGGTGGCGATAGCGCCATGGAAGAAGCAATCTTCCTCACCAAGTTTGCCAAGGAAGTGCGCGTCATCCACCGCCGTGATGAACTGCGTGCATCCCAGATTATGCAGGAACGTGCCTTCGACAACGACAAGATCACCTTCGTGTGGGATACCGAAGTCGTCGATGTGCTTGGCGAAGATCAGGTAACGGGTATCGAGGTCATTAACAACAACACCGAAGAAACGTACATCATGGACGACGTGACGGGGCTTTTCCTGGCGATTGGCCATACGCCCAACACGGAGCCGTTTAAAGGCTGGCTCGACATGGACGACAGCGACTACATCGAAACACAGCCCGACTCTACCTACACCAACATTCCGGGCGTATTTGCCTGCGGCGATGCGCAAGACCACGTCTATCGCCAGGCCGTCACGGCTGCAGGCACAGGCTGCATGGCGGCTATCGATGCGGAGCGGTGGCTCTCTGAGCACGGCGTGATCGACGAACCCCGTACCGCGACCGAATACCATGCTGCTCCAGCCACAACCTCTGAACAGTAAGACAATGGTATTATAGTTGCGCAAGCCACGTAGGGCTACACGTTTTTACTCATCAACCAGATAACGACCTGTGATTCATTCGCGCTCCTTTGGAGCTTTGTGCGTAATGGTCTGCTGCAGCCTGCTTCTGGTCTGGGCCGGCTGTGAATCTTCTGATTCCGACGCGCCCACACCGCCCGCTACCGAAAACCACGCCTCGGCGCCTGACTCTGCCATCACCACTGACACGGCAACGACGTCGACTCCTACAGGCGAGCGCTCGCTTGATGAGCGTCTGTATGACCTCTCACTGGCTGCGGAGGTCAAGAAGGCCCTGGCGCGCGACCGAGAGCTGAGAGCCTACAATTTTGAGCCGACCGTAGAGCGGGGTACTGTACTACTAAAGGGGGATGTGAGTACGAGAGACGAGCACGAGCGGGCTGCTGAGGTCGTGGCGAGTCTGCAATCCGTAGAGGCCGTCACGAATTCGGTGACCGTTGTTGGACAGCCCGTCCTTGCAGAGGCTGGAGAAAACCGCCGCACGGGTAGCGGATCTACCCACGTCGTGCAATCCGGTGAAACGCTCTGGGGAATTGCCCGCTCCCACCAATCCTCCATCGACAATATCCGTCAGCACAACAATTTGACCGATGGACGCCTGCAACCCGGCCAAGAAATCGAAATTCCGTCGCCGTAATAGGGCCCACCTCTTCACACCAGATCTCCAGAAATGAACAAGGGACGCAGCGATGCTGCGTCCTTTTTTTTGTTGTCACAAGACTATATTCCTCAAGCGCCTTGCATAAACAGTCACACTCCCTTATCATCTCAATATGTATCAGTTTTCAGTTATCGTTGAAAATGTAAAATAGATATGTGCGTCTGTCAAGGTACTGGCAGCAATCAATCTCATGTCACTATAGAACCTACAATTGTAGCTATCAACGTACGTATCCTACTTAATTCTCAATCATAATTCGAGTGTCCGTAGAATCAAAAACATGTAGCATATGGCATCGCAGCGCTATATGCCGCACAGTTCTTATAACCAGACTATTATGCGCTATCTCTCTCTACTTCTTTGTTCGCTGTTTCTTATCAATGTATCTGTTGCCCAAACCCCAGATCAAGAATGGACACTCAACGACACCTTTTACATCACCGCTATCGACATTGATAGTGAAGGACGTATCTATGCAAACGATATTGAAGCGCACCAAATCCATATTTTCGACAAGAACGGGACGCACGTTCGTTCAATAGGTGATCAGGGTCAGGGGCCAGGTGAGTTCATGCAGCCCCTACGCGCAGTAATAGCTCCAGACGAACAACAGTTTGCCGTTCGCGACTGGCGAAACAGGGTAGGCTTTTTTACGCGTGAAGGCGAATACGAAAGTTCTTTTGTCATGACAGGACTTGTTCCGACCAAAGACATTGCCTTCAAAAATGACTCGCTTCTGGTCCTTGGTAGTTTTGAACCAAAAACGCTCTCTTCTGGCAAAACCATGCATTACTTTACAAAGGATGGGGAAAAGGTAAAATCGTTTTTCCCGATGCATGAACAAGCGCAAGAACTTAATATAACTGTATGGGCTGATGCGTCCTTCGCAATTGGACCGGATAATCGGATGCACGCACTGCAGCCAGGATATTACAGCATTAGCATCTTCTCACCAGACGGAGAATTAGAGCGCGAGATACCCGTATCCCCACTTCCTGAGCACCTCAATCTTCCTGATGAACCGCAACCCGATGGTCAAAATCAGGAAGAACTCCAAGAGTGGCTGGACACATATGACACCCCGCGATCAATTTACATGGTAACTCCTGACATATTGGCTGTCACAATCCAAGAAGGAGACCGGTCTGCCGGAGAAAGCACAATGATAGATCTTATCGAAGCTGATACGGGACAACTATTGGGGAGCTTGCGCCTTCCGGGTTTCGTTGCGCATGCTGACTATAATAAGGGTTTGCTCTACGCTGCGGAAGCAAACGAAGATGAGGCGTCCACCACGCTTCGGTCATACTCCATAGATGAGTTGATGAGTGCAGCGGAGTGAGACAGTGGTTGTGCTTAAACTGAAATAGGACTTGTACCAGACCCGCTCACGCTCGAAACAGATTCCGAAGCAGGAAAAACACATTCTCCTTGCGCTCGCGCAAGCGCCGGTAGAAGTACGGAAACCACTCCGTACCGTACGGTATGTACACCATCATATTGTATCCATCGGCGGCGATGGCACGCTGGGTCTCGGGGCGCAGCCCATACAGCATCTGAAACTCGAACTGATCGTGTGAGATGTCCTCCTCCGCAGCGAACACCTTCGTAGCACGGATGAGCGAGTCGTCGTGTGTGGCAATGCCCGAGTACGGCGTGTGCTTCAGCAGGCGCTGCATGTAATCCGTAAACCGCGCGCGAATCACGTCCATGTCCTGGTACGCTACCGTTTCCGGTTCGCCATACGCGCCCTTGCATAGACGGACACTCACCCCCAACTCACACATCCGGTCGATGTCGCGGTCCGTGCGCTTCAGCATTGCCTGCAACACCGGACCAATATGATCTGGGAAGTCCGCGTGCATCGTCTCAAAGATCGACAGCGTCGAACCCGTCAGGTCGCTGTCCTCCATGTCCAGCCGCACAAACATGTCATGCTTCACGGCTACCTCCATCAGCGCGCGCAGATTTTTCAGGCAGAAATCCTCGTCGATGAGTTGCCCCAGCATCGACAGCTTAATCGAGATGCGGTTGCGGCGATCTTCAGGCGTAATGGCATCCAACGTACGCACCAGGTCGATGTACGCATCGCGCGACTGAAGGGCGACATCACGGTCGTGCACGTGCTCGCCGAGTAAGTCGAGCGCCACATGCAAACCGTCATCATTTGAACTGCGCACCGCCGGGAGTGCATTGTCGAGTGTCTCACCCGCTACGAAGCGACGGGCCAAGAAAAAGGGAAGTCTCATTGGGTAAGAAGTTGAAAGCGCTTTTGCTAACACACTAAACATAGGCGCTAACACACTGACAAGTTGACCCGTGCGTTGAAAAAGCGGTTCGAAATACACATATCGTTGCGTAAGGGTCGACTCGCATCGTTACGCTACGAGTACAGGGGGATGCAAATGGCTGTTGTCCGTCGGTACGATGGTCTCTGCCGCCGCTGATTTCTGTCCAATCGATACGCCACATGGCCACGCGTATGTCTCACGCCTCACCTACATGGATTGCCGGGGTGGATGCCTGTACATCCGGCTGGTTCGTCGTTCTTGAAGAGATCCACACCGGTGTGCACCGCCATCGCATTGTAGACCACGCGGCAGCGCTGCTTCGCCTCCCCGAACAGCCTGTGTACCTTGGCATCGATATGATTATCGGACTGCCCGATGCCGCTCGTTCGGGCGGACGTGCATGCGACCGGGCGGCGCGCAACCTGCTCGGGTGGCCGCGCTCCAGCAGTGTGTTCTCGCCGCCTTGCCGCAGCGCCCTGCAGGCGACCACCTACGACGAAGCCAATGCTGCGAGCCGCGCCAGCCACCCTGACCATGTCGGGCTCACCAAGCAAGCGTACAACCTGTTTCCTAAAATCCGCGGGCTCGATACTCTTCTCACGCCGAAACGACAGCAACGGATACGCGAGGTCCATCCAGAGTGCAGCTTTTACGCGCTCAACGATAGCACCCCCGTCGCTGCATCCAAACACACTGACGAAGGCCAGCGCTCTCGCATCCACCTGTTACACCAGGCGGGATTCGAGGCGCTCGATGCGGCCCTGAAGCACTACCCTCGCGCCAACGCGACCCCTGACGACATCCTGGATGCGCATGCGGCCTGCTACACGGCGCGTCGCATGCACGCAGGCACGGCCGAGCGCCTCCCCGAAACCGAACCGGTCCCCGTCGACGCTACCGGACTGCGCATGGAGATCTGGCGGTAGTTTTTCAATTCGGGGGAATCCCATCCTCCCAGGCACCAATACGAAGAACCACCATCCATCCAACTGCACGCATCAATCCAACGTCGTAATGTCCACATCCATTGCTGACCTGCGCGAGAACTACACCAAGGCGACACTATCTCGAAAAGATGTGTCTGCCGACCCCATCGTCCAGTTTCGCAGCTGGCTCGATGCCGCGATCGATGCCGATTTGCCTGAGCCCAACGCCATGACGCTGGCTACGGCCGACAAGCAGGGCCGCCCGGCCTCGCGCATCGTGCTCCTAAAGGAGCTTGACGAAGGGTTTGTCTTCTACACAAACTACACCAGTCAGAAAGGGCAGGCCCTTCAGGCTAACCCGCATGCGGCACTCACTTTCTGGTGGGAGCCGATGGAGCGGCAGGTGCGCGTTCAGGGACGTGCCGAACGCATCGCTGCAGAGCAGTCAGATGCGTACTTTGCCAGGCGTCCACGAACCAGCCAGCTTGGGGCGTGGACCTCTCCGCAGAGTAGCGTTATCGACGACCGCGAGGTGCTCAACGATAACTGGGAGCAGGTCAAGGAGCGATTCGGTGAAGAGGGTGAGGTGCCGCGTCCGTCCCACTGGGGCGGTATCCGGGTTGTGCCCCACACGGTTGAGTTCTGGCAGGGGCGTCCGAGCCGCCTGCACGACCGCCTGCGCTATCGCCACACCGATACCGGGCGCTGGACAATCGAACGCCTGGCGCCGTAAGAAACAGGCCAGGTGCACGGCAATGGCATGTTGCCGTTCATATGTTGCCGTTCATGTGTCGCCGGTAGAGACGCTGGATTCCAACGTCTCTACCGTTGGGTTGTCAGGAAACGTTATCAATCCCAACAATCCGCAAATGTGGTTGGGCACGATCACGAACGCATCCAACCGAACATGACCAAAACAGTCAGGAATGGCGGCCCAAAATGCATGGGTAACGCACTCTACCTGCGACAATCCCATTCGTTGTGTCCGGAATTGCATGGAGTATGCGCATATCCCTGTAAGCATGCTTCCTGAATACCACTCCCGACACACGATATGCCACTCCGAAAGACGATTCGACTGGGCCCGGTGTACATCTGTATCGACGCCAACGGCATGAGTTGGGGCGTTGGGCGTCCGCCACGCGGTCCGCGTGGCCGCCGTTCGCGCACCAACACACGCACCAAAAAAAGATGGATGCGCAAAGCGTGGCGCTGGTACCAAAACCGGTCGTAGCGCCCAACAGGTCACCCAATGGGCTTGACCCTTTCAGCTCGTAACAACAGCCGTGTACTCGTGGCACCATACGCCGTGCCGTTTGCGCAAGACACCTTTTTATGTGTATGATGTGTGTACGCTGTTCATACACCAACCGCTTCTGCATGTGCGTATGCCTGCCTGGATACGATCTGTTCTGCTTCTTACCATCGCACTTGGGCTCGCCACGAGCACAACTTACGCCCAGGATGCACCTCTACCATCTGAAGAAGAGGCGGATGCACCGTTTGTTCGGCATCCGGCCCTGCATCCCGACGGAGAAACCGTCGCGTTCTCGTTCCAGGGCGATCTATGGACGGTAGCGGCGTCGGGGGGACGTGCGCTGCGCATGACGGTCCACGAGGCCTATGCCTCAAACCCTACCTGGAGCCCCGACGGAGCCCAGATTGCTTTTTCAAGCAATCGGTACGGCGGCGACGATGTGTACGTGGTGGATGCCGAAGACGGGCGTCTGGAGCGCCTCACGTTCTACTCGGGGACCGACGCGCTCAGCCAGTGGGCCCCCACCGACGATTTGCTTTTCACAACCCGGCGTGCCTATGCGCAGGTCGAGCGCGAATCCGAAATCTACCGGATATCTGCTGAAGGCGGTGTGCCCGTGCGGCATCTTGACGCATTGGGATACGCACCAGCAATGTCGCCCGATGAGCGCTTCGTTGTGTTCGAACGGGGTAGCAACAACACCTCTCGGAAAAGATACCGCGGCCCCGCAGCCAAGCAACTCTGGCTCTACGACGCCGACGCTGAATCCTACACGCAGCTAACCACATTCGACGGTAACGACTATGGGGCAGTGTGGACCGGCCCGCGCACGCTGCATTTTATCAGTGAGCGAGGTGGTACGTACAACGTGCATCGTATGGAGCTGAGCGACAACGGGCGTCCGGAAGACATCACTGCAGTAACCACGTACGACGATGGCGACGGCGTGCGCCACCTGTCGGCCAGCGCCGACGGATCGGTGCTTGCGTTTGAGCGGCATACCGACATCTATGTGTTCGACACCGAAGCAAGCACATCGGCAGAGCGGCTCGACATCCGCGTGCCACGCGACAAGCGCTTCGATCCGGTAGCGCGCGAAACGTTCACCCGGCAGGCGTCCGACGTAGCCGTATCCCCCGATGAAGCGTACATTGCGTTTGCTGTGCGCGGACGCATCTTTCTGATGCGCAACAGCGACGAGAGTACGCATACCGTACAGCTGACAACCGAAGCCGCACACGCCCGCGACCTGCAGTGGCTCGACGATGCGACGCTGCTGTTCGTTTCTGACCAGGCCGGAATATACAACATCCACCGCCTCCGCTCTGGCGATGCAGAGACCGACGATCTGTTCGATGCGCTCGCCTACGACATCACGCCGCTCACTGCTACCGATGCGGAAGAGCGCAGCCTAATGCTCTCGCCCGACGGAACGCAGCTGGCGTTTCACCGAGGCGCAGCGCACTACGGGGCCAAATCGCTGGTAGTGGCAGACATCACCGACGACCAGACGCTCGGCAACGAACGCGTACTTCACGAAGGGTGGAACGAAGCCAGCGGTGTCGCCTGGAGTCCCGATAGCCAGTGGCTGGCCTATTCGCTGCCGGACCTTGACTATAACTACGAGGTCTACATCCACGCTGCCGACGACAGCCAGGACCCGGTCAACGTAACGCAGCACCCCAAGCGCGACCACAGTCCCACATGGAGCCCCGACGGCACCAAGCTCGGCTTTGTGTCGGGGCGAAGCGGCAATAACGACGACATCTGGTTTGTCTGGCTACGTGAAGAGGACTGGCAGAAAACACAGCGCGACTGGGACGAGAACGCGCCGCAGCGTCCGGGCGAACGTAATACGGGCGATGAGGAGGCAGCAGAAGACGACGATTCCAACGACGCTGCTCCGGAGCCGGTCGAGATTGACTTCGACAGCATCCATGAGCGGCTTGTGCGGGTAACGACGTTTCCCACGAACGAGGCCAATCCGATCATTGGAGCCGATGGTAACACCTTCTTCTTCGTGGCCGGGCGTGGCGGACGGGGCACTACGCACCAGACTGACGTAGACCTGCATCGCATCCAGTGGGATGGAAGTGAGCAAGAAGCCCTCACGCAGGGCGGGCTGGCTCCGTCGGACGTGCAGTTGGGGCCCGACCAGCAGCATCTCTTCTTCCGCCACTCGGGCGGACAGGTTGCCCGCGTGGGCGTTGAGGGCAGTGTAGACCAGTTGTCATTTCAGGCGCGTATGGAAGTCGACTATCCGGCCGAGCGTGCACAGATCTTTGATGAGCTATGGCGCGTCATCGACCAGGGCTTCTACGACCCCGGCTTCCATGGCGCCGACTGGGAAGCCCTGCGCGACAGGTACCGCCCGTGGGCGCTGCGTGCTTCTACGTCGCGCGACTTTCAGGATGCGGTGAATCTCATGCTTGGTGAGACCAACGCCAGCCACATGGGCTTCTTTGGTCTCGACCGGTCCGACACGCAGTCGGAGCAGACCGGATTGCTGGGCGTGGAGTGGGCCCCGGCCGAAACCGGTCTGGAGGTGACACGCGTTGTGCCGCATAGCCCCGCCGATCGTGGGGTGAGCCGCTTGCACGTCGGAGACGTCGTTACCGCAATCAACGGCACCGAACTTACCGGATCTACAAATCCGTATCAACTGCTTAATGACACGGTGCATGATCTCGTTTTGCTCACGATAGAAGGGGCCGACGGAGAGACACGGAACGTTCGCATCCGCCCGACCGGAAGTCTGCGGAGCGAACTCTATCAGGAGTGGGTCGCCACGCGCGACGAGCTGGCGCGCGAGTACTCCGACGGGCAGCTGGGTTACCTACACGTGCAAGGCATGAACTGGCCGAGTTTTGAGCGCTTTGAACGCGAACTCTTCGCCAGTGGCCACGATAAAGACGGGCTGATCATCGACGTGCGTTACAACGGGGGCGGCTGGACCACCGACTACCTGCTTACGACACTTAAAGTGCAGCAGCACGCGTACACCGTGCCGCGTGGCGCAACCGACAATCTGGAAGCCAGCCATCCCGAGTTTCGCGATCACTACCCGTTTGGAGAGCGCCTGCCCTACGCAGCCTGGACAAAGCCTGCGGGGACGCTCATCAACCAGAATAGCTACTCCAACGCTGAGATCTTTGCGCATGCCTTTCAGTCGCTCGGCATGGGACCGCTTGTTGGTACGCCAACCTTTGGCGCTGTTATTTCTACGGGAGGCGTGAGCCTGCTCGATGGGTCGTTCGTGCGTATGCCCTTCCGTGCCTGGTATGTGCGCGAAACGGGGCAGAACATGGAGCTGGGCCCGGCCACGCCCGATCATCGCATCGACAACCCTCCGAATGCACGGGCACAGGGTGAAGACCCGCAGCTGCGCCGCATGGTCGAAACGATGCTTGACTCGATGCAAGAAAGGGAGGAGTAGCCTACTGGCGTTAGGGAACCGTTAATCGCTGTTTGTGTGCATATCGGATGATGCGGCTCGGTTGCCGCACCAAAACTACCGCTCTCCGCTCATCAACGCATTGTTGTATGCCTTCGTCTTCGCCGCTTCAGGTACTGCTGTTCGACATGGACGGCGTTCTGGTCGACGTGTCTACCTCCTACCGTCGTGCCATTATGGAAACCGTTGAGCATTTCACCGGGCGCCAGATCAGCCCGAAGGATGTGCAGCGCTACAAAAACTACGGGGGGTTCAACGACGACTGGAAGCTCACGCATTCCATTATTACGGATACGGCCATGAAGGTGCCGCTGAGTCGCGTCATCGACGAGTTTCAGCGCCGGTATCGGGGCAACGACTGGGACGGCTTCATCAGTGATGAAGAGCCGCTGATCGACGACCAGACGCTCGACACCATCCAACAATCAGGCATTCTCATGGGCGTAGTAACCGGTCGCCCTCAGGAAGAGGCCGAGTGGACCATCAACCACATGGGCTGGTCGTCGTACTTCCCGATTGTGCTGGGCAAAGAAAAACAGGGCGACCGTACCAAGCCCGATCCGTTTCCGCTGACGCACATCCTTACCATGCTGGCCGCCGTTGGGCGCGACGTAAAGCCCGAAGAGGCCGCTTACGTAGGCGACTCTGTCGACGATATGAAAGCAGCGCGGGCTGCCAACATGTGGGCGCTCGGCGTGGTGCCTCCCTATCTTGATACCCCCAACCACACGCAGGTCTTGAACGAGGCCGGCGCGCACACCGTGCTAAACTCCCCAGACGATTTACCTGCGCTGCTGCGCCGGTTCGACGAACAGGTGTCTTCGACGCGTAACGCGTAGCAGTGTACCCGTCGCGATACGCAAACGATACGCAGAGGCGCGATCGCTTCCCGAATCGTCTACGCGCTCGCGACGACGGCTCTACGCCAGTGCGCTCTCGCGGCCCGAGTCGCGAACGAACAGGCATGAGGTACCCGTGACCTCCACCAGGCGTTGCATCGCTTCGGGGTTCGCCGTACGGGCAATACCGAAAATATTGAGGTCGACTTCGGGAGCTTTCTCTACTTTGTCAAAGAAATCCCCCTGCATCACAAACGACTCGGTATCTGCAGGTAGGCGAGCATCTTCGATGAGGCGCGCATGGAAGTGCCGCGCATTGGGCATCTCGCTGGATTCGGAGCAGACCGTAACCAGGCGCAGCGTACAGTTCCATTCGTGGCGGATCTGAAGCGCCAGCAGCAACGGCAGGTCCAGGTTTGGCATGCGCATCCCCAATGACCACTCGGGACTCTGGTCGGTAACCCACACGTTCACACGTCGCTCCTGACTAAGAGCGGCCTCTGGATGTTCATAGAGCAGGGCCGTGCCCAGGCCGTGCGTGTCTGCCACGTCAACGAAGCCTTGTATCGCGTCGGCATCGTGGCGGTGGGCTAGTCCGAACAGGATGTTCGGGCGAAAGGCTGTGCCGCGAAGCACCGAGGCACTCATCTCCACACCCTCCATAAAAGTCGGTGCCTTGATCACAGACGACGTGGCCAGCAGCTCCTCATTGCGAAACGTACGGGTCACCTCCTCCAGCCGGGCGAGTCCATTGGCGGTTGGCACGTCCTGCTCAGTACACTGCACGCCGATGATGCGCAGTGAGCCCTTTGGTTCAGCGAGCGTGCGCAGGAACCGGAAGGCGCCGTCGAGTTCGGTGCGCGAGGTCACGGGAACGAGCAGGTCGGGCTTCCAGGCGCGTTCGTTGGGTTCGTCGAGCGTGCGCGCCACATGCTTCGAAGCCCAGTTGGCCAGCGACACGAAGATGCCACTACGCACGGTCTGCCACGGCGTCGTCAACTGGCGGCGCACCAGATAGGCATAGAGTGCTACGATAATCAGCAGCGCCACGAGGGCAAAGACCGCATTCACCACAAAGAGCGCCAGTGTAGAAGCCGCCACGCCCACGATAGGCACAGCACGCGGAATCCGAAACGTAGGCCGAAACGACAGCAGTCCCAGGCTCTGCTCAATAGCTACCACCGCGTTGATCATCACATAGATGACCAGGAAAAACATTGTGATGAGGATGGCCACGTTGTCGAGGCTGCCCAGCAGCAGAGCGCCTGCCACCAGCACACCGGTTGCAATGGTGGCGTTACGTGGCTCCCCATTTTCGGTAAGCGCGCCAAGCCAGGTGTGCTGCGGAGTGATCTTCTGCTCTGCCAGGGCCTGCAGCACACGGGGCGCGGCTACCATGGTGCTGATCGTAGCGGTAAAGGTTGAGGCGAGAAGTCCTGCCAGTACCAGTTCGCCTACGGCTGCGCGGTCAATGACGATCAGCCGTTCGGCACGCAGCGTTTCGGGATCGGCCACTACACTGTACCACACGGCCATGCCCACGTAGACCAGAAACGCCGTGCCGACAGCCGCCAGCGTACCGCGCGGAATGCTCTTGCGCGGTGATTCGAGCGCTCCTGACATACTCGCGCCCACTTTTATCCCGGTTGCGCCGGGGAAGAAGATCGCAAAGAGCACCCAGAACGATACGTCTTCAAACGATCCCCAGAGCTGTGGCGTGTGCAGCGGCTCCCCCGAGCCGAGTTGCGTTACGCCCAGTACGATCGATCCCATCGACACCAGAATAATGATGAGGACGACCCCCTGTACCTTAAATGCAATGCTCGAGGAGGCCGCTGCAATCCCAAACGTGACTACAAAGAGGCTGTACGCCACGAGCCAGGGCGAGTGCTCAGGAAAGAGATAGAGCCACCCCTCCGTAAACCCGTAGATGTACAGTGCGCCGGACAGCGCCTGTCCCAGGTAGAGGGGGATGCCAATGCTCCCGCCTGTCTCAAGTCCGAGCGACTTCGAGATCACTGAGAACACACCACCCGCCCCAATATGGATGTTTGTTGTGATAGACGCTAGCGATAGCGCCGACGTACCGGTAATCACGAACATGCCTACGATGATCAGCAGCGTGCCCAGAAGGCCAGCCTGCCCCACCACCCAGCCCTCGCGAACGTACATCATCAGCCCCAGAATGGTCATCACGGTAGGGCGATACACCCCCGCAAACGTACCCAGTCCCGGCGAACGATCCGACTCAGGCACCTTGGAAGCGTTGCCCTCGGAAGACTCAGTTGGGGCATGCGGTTCGTTATCCGAAGCGTCTTGGGTTGGGGAGGGGGCTGATTCAGAGGGGGACATAGCCTGGTTGAGTGGCTTGGGTAGTGGCAGGAAAGAACGCGTGTAAGTGTGTGTCCGGTTGGAGCAGGCTATCCGATAGCCAGCAGTTTGAAACGCATGTTCAGACGCTGCCTATTACGGGCACTACGATACCGTACGCCGAACACGATGAGCGATCAAAGAAGTTCATCCACGGGGCGTCCGGATGGATACTTTTTTGCGCTTAAAGAAAAACACAGGCTCTAAGTCCTAAAAACGGCTCTGTTTATGGAGCACACACCCGATTGCAATCCACAACCAACAAGACCCCTATGACTCGTCATCTTACAATTATCACCGCCCTTTGCCTCTCATTGCTGGCAACAGACGCGTACGCGCAGTCGCCTGAGTTTGGCGTAAAAGGAGGTTTAAACATCGCCACGCTAAATACCGACGTGGTTGACTTCGATAGCCGTACCGGGTTTATGCTCGGAGGCTTCGCACGCATCCCTGCAGGCCCGCTGTCGATACAGCCTGAACTGATCTACACGCAGAAAGGAGCAGAGCTCGACTTTTCGTTTGATTTCTTTGGAGAATCGTTCTCTGAGACTTTCACGTACGAAATCGACTATCTGGAAGTCCCGGTGCTGGCGCGCCTTGACTTCCCCTCGGGCAACTTCACTCCAGCCATCTACGCCGGGCCAGCGCTTGCTTTCAAAATTAACGAGACAATCTCCGTAAGCGGTATCGACGACGGAGATATCGCTGAGTCGGAGGACGAAGTCAAGGACTTCGACTTTGGATTGGCACTGGGCGGCGGGTTCGATCTCTCGATCGGCACGGGCAACAAATTCGTTGTTGATGTACGCTATACGCTCGGTCTCACAGACATCTTTGAAGAGAATACGAGCGATTTCGACGATGACTTCTTCGATGACTTCGATAACAGCTCAGGCAACGCCCAAAACGGAGCCTTCACGATCTTGGTTGGGTTCGTTTTTTAGAAAGTGTTAACCGCTCTGTGCAGACGCAATATGCATACGTGATACACGATATGTGTACGCGACATGCAGTTGGGCCACATAAGACGCCCGCCCAACAGCAAAAGGCCCAGAAGGAAGTACACATGCTTCATTCTGGGCCTCTTTGTGGTCGGTGCTGTCTGGCAAAGCGGAGTACGTAGATGGTTTTGGATACCGTCCAGGTAGTGTCTGAAAGGTGAACACGCAGCCCGCGGAGCGTTTTCAGACGCTGCCTAATTCAGTCCGTGATCAGCGGTAAATTCGCTTTCTTCAAGAGCCATACCATGAGGGGCCTCTTCATGGGTGGTGAGCTCTGTCAGAAATGGTCTCATGAGCGTGAGCACTTGCGCGGGGAGCGAACTGGTAAACCGGAAGGCATCGGCTCCGGGGCCGGGTGCGTATGCCGTAACCGTGCCGAAGAATCGGTCGCCGGCAAAGAAGACAAACGTAGAGGTGCGGTTCAGCGCAATGTTCGTGCGGCCTCCGCCTCGTAGAGGGATTCGGATGCGGTTGTCGCCCGTGCCGGTTTTGCCGCCCATCACGAGCGGGGTGCCCGTGCTATCGGCAAACGCCCCACGAGCGCGCACGGCCGTGCCCCGCTCCACCACATCGACCATCGCCTCACGCGTAACGGCAGCAACATCTGCAGCAAGCACCGTATCTGGAGATGCAGGCGTGGCTGTAAGAAGCGTCTCAAAGGGCGTACCTGCGGCGAAGTGGAGCCGGTCAATGCGCTGCGTTGGATAGCGCACGCCATCCCGCATGATAATACCGACCAGCTCAGTGAGCGCATCAGGACGGTCGGCTGAGCTGCCAATCGAGGTGGCATACGTCGGAATCAGCCGCTCAAACGGATACCCCAGCCGCGCCCACCGCTTGTGGATGCCGACAAACGCCTCCTGCTCCAGAATCGTACGGATGCGCGTGTCCTGCGCGCCGGTCCGCCGCTGAAAGAGCCACTGGTACACCTCTTGCCGCACCTCGGCGCTGGCACGGAGCATCTCCGTACGGGTGGATTCAGGGGTCTGGCGCAGATAGTGGGCGAGCCACAGCTCCAGGGGATGGATGCCCGCCAGATAGCCCCGGTCTTGCCACGACAGGTCCGTCGTCTCCGCCCGGCGTACCGCCGCGGCGAGCTGGTCGTCAGAGAGCCCGTCCCCGTCGCGCGCATAGCGGCGCAGGAAGTCGATGACCTGGTCTGCAGGGGCCGACGGATCGATGGCGCGGTACGCCCAGGCCAGGCGTTGCGCCGGACGTTCGGGGTGGCGCTCACCCAGCACGGTAAACACGTCGCGGTTGGGCGTGTCGGGATACGCGGCGTAGAACCGATTTAGAAAGTAGCTTCCTTCCTGATCCGCAAAGCGCGCCAGGTAGTCCTCGCGGCGTTCGTCGCTGGGGTCGCCAATCATGGCCCCAGGTTGGCCCGGCAGGCGTGCCGTGTGGTAGTTCACAATATCGCGCATCATGCGGATGAACGGCAGGTTGATCGACTGCCGAAAGGCCGTCGTCACGGTCGGACGAAGACTGTCGCTGGCTGTGCTAAAGTTGCTAAAGCGGTGCTGTCCGCCGCCGGTAAAGAACCGTTCGTACGGACTGGCCGAGTAGCGGCGGTTCATGGCGGCCTCCAGCAGGTCGCGCCGCGAGAGCGCGGGATTGCGCTGCAGTTCGCCCAGCGCCCAGCGCGTGAGCGCGTCGTTATTAGCTACCGGCACCGCCCGAAGCGAGTCGGCAGGCCGTCCGGCGTGGGTGTCGTAGAGCTCGTCGATCAACTCCAGGTACGTAACCAGCGTGCGCAGCTTGGCGGTCGACCCCAGTTCGAGCTTCGACCCCCGGTTGATGTCGAACGGCCCGTCGAACGTGTCGGCTTGTAGGCGCACCACGTTGGCGGTAGAGTCGCGCTCGTACAGCACCACCGCATACTCAACCAGTGACGGATCGCCCCGGTCGAGCATGCGCGGCCCTGCAAGGCCCGCCTCGCGGACAAACGCCGGGTCCTGAAGCCGCTCCAGCAGTCCCGCCACCGCGCGCTGTGCCGAAGCGTCGTAATGCGTGTGCGCCGTCAGATCGAGGCGGTCGAGCGCTGGAAGCGATGGGACCGACAGTTCCCGCAGCAGTTGGATGCGTGTAGCATTGGCCGCCTTCCGCGCAATGAACGACTCGGTGGCCGGAGCCACGGCTCGCGTGCGGCGTTCGGGACGGTTGGCCAGGGCGGCATCACGCAGGGCAGGTGAGATAATTCCGGCCTCTGCTAACGCAGGCAGATGACGGTCGGCCAGGCTGGCGAGCGCCTCGTGCCCAGCTGCTGAACGCAAGAACCGGGATGGACTGCGCGTCGACAGAATAAGCTGCAGCACCTGCCGGTAGGCCAGCGCTTGGGCTTCCGACGGCGTCGAAGTGGTGTCGGCGGCGCGCAGGTGGCGATTTACCGTGTCGAGGTCGGTGTTGTACCAGGCCCAAAGCCCGTCGCCCAGGCCGTTCACCTCGCCGTGTCCGGCAATGGCGGCCAGCGGAAGCAGGTTCAGGTACTCGGCCACCAGGCGTCGCCGGGATTCAACCGTCTCGGGGCCATGCAGATAGCTCTGCACTGAGGCCGACGCCATCTGGCGCAGCTTGTCGACGGGGCCTGCCGTTTGGCCGCCGGGTGAGTTGCGCACCTTGTCGAGCTGCGTAGCCAGCGTGCTGCCCCCAGGCCCGCCCTCGGTAAAGCCCAGCGCATCAGTCAGTTGGCGCCCTGATGCATGGGCGAAGCGGCGCCACTCAATCGCCGGGTTGTTACGCGGGTGCGCTGGATCAAGCAGCGCGCGGTTTTCGATGAAGAGCAGCGTTTCGCGTACCAGGCGAGGGATCGAGTCGGGGGCGGCGTACACGCGCTGCGGGTAGCGGGCCGAAGCCAGCGGGACTGCTGAGCGGTCGAGCACGTCGAGGCCCGTCTGCTGCTTTGGCACATAGGGCGGAGCAAGCCCGATGTCCATGTGCGTAGCAAACCGGTCGGAGACCCGCGCCCGACGGGCAATCGCGAAGCGTCCGCGCTGCGTTAGGCTGTCGATGAACGCAGGCAGCGCTACGTATCCCAACCGCTCATTAAACGGGCCGCTCGTAGGAAAGCGAATGGACGGGCTGGGGCCGTCATCGACCTGGTACGTGAGTCCCGATGCATACCGCGACAGCAGCGTCGACTGCAGGTACGACGTGCGCAGTTCGGCGCGAATGAGCAGCACGAGAGGCACGCTCAGCACAAGAACGAGCACCAGCGCCCGTGCCCACAGCGGTGCGTTTCGTATCCATCCAGCTACGGCCTGCCCCCAATCCAGCACGCGCTGGGCGGCGGGATGCTGCGTGAACGATTCGATGAGGGAAAGATCCGACCCCATGGTTGGGATGTGTAAGCAGGCAACAGTGTGCTCTTGGTGGAATGGGCATACTTGCAACAGTATGTTTGGGATTCGCGGGCGTTTGGAACAGAGAAGGACACCGCTACTGCCAGTTCGTTCTGTAAGTCAGTCAGACGAGGAGAGAAAAGAATCCTTGAGCGTTGCCACCACCCACTGTCCCGGATCGAGTGTATCGGGCGCGTTGAAAAAGAGCTCACCTGTAGACGCATCCACCGCATACAAACGCGGTGTGTCGGCCATATCGAAAAGCACATCGCCCGATCGGGTCACGCCTGCGAGATGGATTTGGAGCGTATTAGTTGCGCGATCCAAAATATCTACATATTGCACGAGAACCAAGTCGTCACAGATCCAAAAAAGATCGTTGACGCGTGAAAAGGAATCATATGCTTCCTGCACCTCCTGATTAGAAAGACTGGCTTCACGATACGACGGGTCAATCGGAGTAAAGTGCTGGAGTGATAATTCAGCAGAGCTAAGCGAATCGCCGTCCAACGAAAAAAAATGCAAGCGTGGCTCAGGAGCGAAAGCAGCAACGACTTGGGCCCCTCTCACATCGGCTGCGGCAATATCAGCAACACCATTTAGGATGTTTCCATACGTTCCGATGGGAGTAGGATGCGGGAAAAAGCTGTATTCGATTTTGCCTGAGCTGGCATCAAAGATATGAAGCAGTGGAGAGGATCCGAGACTACGCTCTTTCGGGCCAACGGCGAGCACGCGATTCTCGTCCATCACATGAAGCTGCAGGGCATGCCAGAGCAGTCCGGTATTTCGTCTCACAAAAGTGTTTGAAGTGTCAAACACAGATATAGGTCCCCCGAGTTCTCCGACCAAGAGAGAGCCATCAGGAAGCTGAGCAGTGGCAATTGGTAACTGAAACTCGCCGGGTCCTTGTCCAGGACCACCAATGACTGCTTGTAAACTCCCGTCGCGGCTGTATCGAAATACATGTCGCTCCCGAGCATCAGCGATAAGTATCTCTCCGTTTTCAAGTAAGGATGCATACGGAGCAGCAAGGAATGCATCGTCGCCTTGCTCCAGCTCCAACGAGTCCTGAATGGTGAAGACCTCTTCGAAGGATTGGGCCTGCCCAAGAGACGGAGAGACGAGAACGAGTCCCGCAAGCACAAGAAAAACGTATCGAACGGCCCGGAAGCCATTAGGAAAGGTAAAGGGAGACATGTCGTAGTCAAATGTCTTTGATGCGGACGCGGTGTAAAGAAAAACAGGAATGACAAGAAAGACAGCGCACTGCGTCCGTTTCCTTTCATTCCTGCGCTCCGTGTTTGCTAATTAGTCAAACTGCTCATGCTTCCATTGGCTGGTCGCTCGGCCCGTCAGAACCGTCAGACGGGTCGTCGATAATGAAGCAGCATGGAAATTCGCTGCAAGAGCTAAAGCAAACCCTTCCACCGAAGACTGTTCCGATGTCTTGCTTCACATCCATAAGCCCCTCAGAGGTCTCAGAAGCCGAGATCACTGAAATACAGCTCGAGGCGCGCAGCTCCGGATCTTCAGGATCAAGGTCGTTACCTGCAAAACCGGTAGCAAGCAAGAGTACAGCAACGACAGTGAGCAGGGTTGGGACTTTTGTAAACATAGCGGATACGAGTGAATGATTACATTCATTGAATATGCATTTACAGACTACCCCCCCCCCCCCCCCGCTGAACATGCAAGAGCAATAGTCACTGAATTTATGAATTTCACAAATTTGTATAGATCTGGTCAGGAAAGCTGGGGAGACGAAATGCCTCTATGGCAACGTAACACGTCCTCAACGCTCTGAACTCGCATCGGCTCTTGCGTTATGAGGGAGACACACGTACTGCCTTCTTGACAAAACATCGCACCCTCTATGGAATATCGCCATCTTGGACGCTCGGGACTCAAGGTATCGGCGCTCTCATTTGGATCGTGGGTCACCTTCGGCGAGCAGATCGACGAAGATCGCGCTCGTGCCTGCATGAAAGCTGCCTACGACGCGGGCGTCAACTTCTTCGACAACGCGGAAGCCTACGCCGGCGGGCAGGCCGAGGTCATGATGGGTAACATTATTCGCTCGGAGGGGTGGACGCGCTCGGATCTGGTTGTCTCCACGAAAATCTTCTGGGGCGGCTCCGGGCCCAACGACCGCGGCCTCTCGCGCAAGCATATCGTAGAGGGCACGCAGGCTTCTCTCCAACGCTTGCAGATGGACTATGTGGATCTGATCTTCTGCCATCGCCCCGACCCCGAAACGCCGATTGAGGAGACGGTGCGCGCCATGAACCACGTGATCGACCGCGGCTGGGCGTTTTACTGGGGCACCAGCGAGTGGACCGCCGAGCAGATTCGGCAGGCGTACGAGGTGGCACGGCGCGAGCACCTTATTGCTCCCGTCATGGAGCAGCCGCAGTACAACATGACGCATCGCCAGAAGGTGGAGCACGACTACCAGCCGCTCTACCGCGACTTTGATCTCGGGCTCACCACGTGGAGTCCGCTCGCCAGCGGCATCCTCACCGGCAAGTACAATGACGGCATCCCCGAAGGCAGCCGCCTCGACCTCGACAAGTACGCGGGACTCCGCAAGCGTCTGGAGAGCGAGGGGGGGCAGCGCCAGTTGGAGGCGGTGCGGCAACTTACGCCGATCGCTGAGAGCGAACTGGACTGCACCATGGCGCAGCTCGCGCTGGCGTGGTGCCTGAAGAACGAGCACGTAAGCACCGTGATTACGGGCGCCTCGCGGCCCGAGCAGGTCCACGAAAACATGGAAGCGCTGGAGGTGGCTGAGCGCCTCAGTCCCGGGCACATGGCACGGATTGAAGACATACTCGACAACGCGCCCACTGCCCCTACTAACTGGCGTAATGCATAGGGCTGATAGATAGGACGAGAAGCTTGTCTGAAGCGTGCGGGGTCATGGTCATTCCGCCACTTGAATTTCGACACGCCGGTTCATGCGGCGGCCCTCCACTGTTTCATTGGTAGCAACCGGGTTCTGCGGTCCAAACGCGCCGACTTCCAGAGTGCGTGAGCGTACGCCATGCTCGTCATCGAGATAGTGAGCCACGGCAGCGGCGCGCTGCGCGGAGAGGTACCAGTTGCTGGGGTAAGTATTGCGGAGCGACGCCCCGATGGGCATGCTATCGGTAAAGCCCTTGATACGAAAGTCGCGGCTGTCATACTGGCTCTGCAAGATGGTTGCCAGGCTATCGAGCGTGCGGCGGCCTTCGTCGGGAATCCAGGCGCTGCCCGACGGGAAGCGAACCGGGTCACCGAGCTGGGTCATGGCAGACGGCTCGCTCTGCTGCAGGCGATTCAGCGAGTCGCGGGCTTCCGACAGGCGTTCTTCCAAGACGACGTTCTGGTCCTCTAACGCCTGAATACGTTCTTCGAGGGCTTCCACGTCGGCATCGGGGCTGCATCCACTAAGCATGACAACGCCCACGACGAAAGCAGCTGTCCACAGCGGGGAAGTCAGAGAGCGCAGAAGAGAAAGGGAGGAGTCGCGCATCGCGGTAGACATAGTATCAGGCAGGGTATGAGAGAGGAGGCGAGAGCTATCGTGCATGCAGATGATCTACACGGGCAGCAATCGCTTTCATGTGCGTGCGGAGCGATTCGTATCCAATATGCCGAAGGAGTACCGGCCAGCGAGCCCAGACAACCCGTGTAATCTGCTCATCGGCCTGTGGAGCAAACGTTGTAGCGGGCGTCTTCATTAAAAACCAATGGGTGGTTTTTACAACGTACCGCTTATAAGTTTCATAGCCATGGCTCGTTATCCCCAGCGGAGCCTGTGTATACACCGTTTCAATGCCAACCTCCTCGCGCACCTCGCGCTCAGCACAGGCCTTCAGCGACTCGCCTGGATCTTGCTTGCCTTTAGGGAGATCCCATACGCCGCGCCGGTGAATAGCCAAAACCACGGGCACGCGAACACGAGGAGACGCCGGGACCACGTATCCACCCGCCGCGCGCATGGCCGTGGGCTGGCGATACGGAGTTACGTTGCAGAGCGCCTCCGGCGGCAGCGCTGCAACCTGACCGCGCGCCTGCGCTTCCGAAGGCAAAACGCTCGTGTCCACAACAACAACCGGAGCGTTGGTGTCGGGGAGTGTAAGGTGCCAGCGAAGCATGGTCCCACGTGAATCGCGCAACCCCTCAGTAGCCCACTGCTCGGGATTGTACGAGGCGTAGTCAACAGTATGGTAAGCGAGCATAACAAAAAAAGATAACGCAGAGAAACGAGGCCCATCCTTGGGTAGAGATAGGGCAGTCCTGGGGATGCGTAGGAGTAGGCGCTGATAGATTTCGCAGTACAGCTAACAGTACAAGCTCTATTTAAACGTAACGTTTCATTAAGAGGCGTGCATATAGCCAGGGCGCACCGCACAGACGCATGATATCCTTGCATGCTAAAGACATCCGTTCTACGTTGCAATCTGATACGAAGCATAGGTCATATGTTTGTGCGTATGCTGATACACGGCGTATTTTCCCTGGTATGTTTCTGGTTGATGCCTCAACTGTGCTCAGGTCCTCCTTGAAAGATACTCACTGAAAGATGTATCCCGAAGATACGCCCCAAAGATACATCCTGCAAAATTACTCTGTAATCCTGCTTTGTATTGGGCCTCCCGCCGACTCGTCCGAATGTTTTCAGTGTTAACGAAGGCCTCAGTGCCGTATGCGCGATAAGCTCTCTGCAGGACGTTGGATTACCCGGTACGGCAAAGAAGAGCTCCGCCTTGATGGCGCAGCCGGGCTGGCCACGGGCATGATGCTCATACCGCAAGGGATGGCCTACGCAGTCATTGCCGGCGTACCGCCTATCTACGGGCTCTATGCGGGACTCATCCCTCTGCTGCTGTACCCATGGCTGGCCACGTCGCGTCATCTGGTTATTGGACCGGTGGCTATCGACATGCTGATTGTGGCTGCAGCGGTGGGAGCGATGGCCGAAGCCGGAACTGACCGGTACATTGCGCTTGCGATTGCAATGGCTGCGATGGTGGGCATCACGCAGATCGCGATGGGGCTGGCCAAGCTCGGGTTTGTCGCCAACCTCCTCTCGCGCCCGGTGATTGACGGATTCACCACCGCAGCGGCTATTATCATCGCTGCCAGTCAGCTGGAGAACCTGCTGGGGATAGATCTGCCTCAGTCGCAATACGTCCATGAGCTGCTCGCATCTGCAGCCACCCAGCTTGATGCCATGCATGGACTTACGGTGGCTATTGGGGTGGGCAGCATCGCGTTGTTGTGGAGCCTGCGGCGCTTTGTGCCCCGCATTCCGCAGGCGCTGGTGCTTATGATCGTTACCATCCTGGGCAGCTGGATCTTCGACTGGGAGGGGCAAGGTGTAACCGTGGTGGGGAGCATCCCCGGCGGACTTCCCGGCCTTGCAATCCCTGATGTGACGTTCGGCGACCTGCAGTCGTTGCTTCCAGCGGCGGTTACGCTGGCGCTGGTCCAGTTTATGAAAGACATTTCGCTCTGCCGCCTGTTTGCGACGCGCAACAAGTACACAATCGATGCGAACCGCGAGCTTATGGCGGTAGGCACCGCCAACCTCGTCGGTAGCTTCTTTCGCAGCATTCCCGTATCAGGCAGCATCTCGCGTTCAGCGTTGAACGAGCGCCTGGGTGCGCGCACGCCCCTGCACAACCTGTTCGCAGCGGTGATTATTGGGCTCACGCTGCTTGTTCTGACGCCGCTGTTCTACTACCTACCGCTTCCTGCGCTGGCGGGGCTCATTATGATGGCTGCCCTTTCGCTGGTCGATGGAAAAGAGCTGCAGGCCCTCTTTGAAACGCGCCGTCGCGACTTTTTCATTGCCATCGTCACGGCTGCAGCCACTCTGTTCATAGGCATTCAGGAAGGCATTGTGTTCGGCATCGGAGCCACGCTCCTGGCTGTGCTCTACCGCATCAGCCGACCCAACGTAGCCGAATTGGGGCATGTGCCGGGGACCCGCCTCTTCCGCGACATCGAGCGCTTCGAGCAGGCTGAGCCGCTCGATAACATCCTGGTGCTGCGTGTCGATGCGGCCTTCTCATTTGCTAACGCGGAGTTCTTCAAGGACTACATTCTCGAAAAGAGTGAGCGCGAGGGACGCGACATTCGCATTGTTGTTATCGACGGAACCAGCATCAACGACCTGGACACCACAGCCGTTGAGGCTCTGAATGCCGTGGTGGAATCGCTGGAAGAGTCTGATGTTGAGCTTCACTTTACGGGACTCATCGGGCCGGTGCGCGAGGTTGTGCGGCGCTCGGGACTCTACATGCTGATGGGCGGGACGCATTTCCACATGGATCCACACGACGCTGTGGTGTCTATCCTTCGCAAATGGGACGAGGACGACGAAGACAGCAATCGGCTGCAGGATTACCGAGCAAGCACTGAACCGCGCCATCGAGACTCTACACCGATGGCTTCGTAGATGGCGCGGCATAGACCGGGCAGAAGATGAGCCGGTGCTGGTGCAGACGGCCATACGCTTATGACACAATGCATGACACAATTCATAATGCGAAGAGACGTTACGCTGGCGGTGCCCGGTGGGTCTACAGCATAGCAGGCTTTTCTGCCTGCCCATGTGCTCCCTGTCTGTGAGATGCAATCGTAGCCGAGTATCATGCGCGCCGTCGTTCTCTTCCTGCTCGCACTGCTTTTCAGCGGTGCGGTGGCCCCCGTCGCAAGTCAGCCCATCGCCGATACCCTGTTTTCGTGGCGGGGCTATACCCAGGTAAGCCAGGCCCACCTGCAGCTCTACCCCGGTCCGCCGGGCGACGAGAACCGGGACCATACGGTCGTGCTGCGCGAGCTCGCAGAGAACAACGGGCCTTCCACGCTCGACGACATTGGATACGTCGCCGAACAGGTGAGCCGTGAGTTTGGAATGGACCCGGCTCGTGTGTTCTGGGTCGTGCACTGGGGGGCATTTTCATACGTACACGATGCCACGTCGTCGCGGGATGTGCTCATTCGCGTGACGTTTCGGCGCACCAGCACCGGACGGCTGAGCGCTCCGTACTGGCGCGTCATCACACACAGCGACCTGCGCGATCTCACGGCCAGCCGGTACCGGTCGCCTCTGTGAGACAGTCATGGAGCACTTACAGAGCGCCCTGCCGTTTGAGCTACTCGTCGTCTTCGTCGGGGTCGTCGAACCGGTAGCCGATACCGTACACCGTTTCAATGTACTTGGGCGAAGACGGGTCGGGCTCGATCTTCTTGCGTACCGAGGCCATGTGACGGTCGATCGTGCGCGTGATGATATCCTCGTCGATATTCCAGACGTCACGCAGCAGCTGCTTCCGTGTTACCGTGCGGCCCTTATGCTGGATCAGGTAGCGCAAGATATCGAACTCCAGCGCAGTGAAGTTAATTTCTTCCTCGCCGCGATACGCCTCGTGCGTTGTGAAATTGACCTCCACATCCCCAATCTCGTAGACATCCATCGGGGCCTCCGAGGGCGGCATGGTACGCTGCATGACGGCTTTGACGCGAGCCGCCAATTCCTCGACGTTGAACGGCTTCGTCACGTAGTCGTCGGCGCCGAGCCCGAAGCCCTTCAACTTGGACTCTTGCTCACCGCGAGCCGTGATCATGATCACGGGTGCTTTCAAGCCCATCTCCTGCGAGGCTTCCAGAACCTGAAACCCATCTTTCTCGGGCAGCATAACGTCGAGCAGAACGACATCGCACGCATCTCCCATGGCACGCATCTGCTCCAGCGCTTCCTGGCCGGTCGATGCCGTTTCTACGGTAAACTCCTGCATGTCAAAATAGTCACGCAGGCCCATGAGGATGTCGTCGTCATCCTCGACAATGAGCATGTTGTAGGTGCGTTCGGTCGTTTTAGCCATAACAGCAGGTGATCAGCGAGAGGGGCGTAGTGTAAAGGCTCGTTTTGAGCAAGTATAGCATTCGGTAGCGGTTCAATGGTAAGTGATTGTCATATAGTGACACCATCGGGGTCGCCTTACCCCCCTCTGTCTACCGACATCTCCCCCTTGGACAAGGAGGAGAAACCCGAAGGGAGAGGGGCGAACAAGACAAACCTACAGTGTCTAATAGCTTTATCACTTAGCGTCTACTCACTACGTAGCATTCCAATATACAAACACAGATCCCGCTTCCAAAAGAACCGGCGCGTTTTCTTCCTCTCATAACGACCCGTTACGAACTTGTTGCGCTGCAGCCATCAAGGGCGGCGCATCATAACCTTTGCTCTCGCGTGATAGACATCACCAACTGCGGTTATCCTCCTGAATACGGATTAAATACAGAGCCTCCTCTATGAACGCCTCTTCCCACGATTTCCTGTTCGACCTGCTCGAAACCCCCAGCCCAACCGGATTCGAAACCGCCGGACAGCGCGTCTGGACACAGTACGTAGACGGATTCTCAGACGATGTTGACTCTGACGCCTACGGTACGGCGTGGGCTACGGTACACGGACGCAGCAGCGATGCGCCGCGCCTTATGCTCGACGCGCATGTTGACGAGATCGGATACATGGTGCGGCACGTAACCGATGACGGTATTCTGTATGTGAATCGGATTGGCGGATCCGACCGTGCCATTGCACGTGGGCAGCGCGTCCGCATACTGGGGGATGCAGGCGAGGTGCTCGGTGTCGTGGGAAACACCGCCATCCATCTGCGCGACCGCAGTGACGAGTCGATCCCGAAGGTGCACGAGCTCTTTATCGATATCGGCGCCGATAGTGCAGACGAGGTCGCCGAGCGGGGCGTGCGCGTTGGGCATCCGATGGTGATGGACATGTCGCCTGAGCATCTTACCGATACACGCATCACGGCCCGTGCTATCGACAACCGCCTCGGGGGCTTCATCATGGCCGAGGTGCTGCGTCGCCTGGCCGCACAAGACGAGCCGGCGGCCTGGACGTGCATCGCGACGAATTCGGTGCAAGAGGAGATCGGAGGACACGGTGCGAAGATGATCACACACCGCCTGCAGCCCGATGCCGCTATCGCGTTCGATGTGACCCATGCGACAGACTCGCCGGGCATCAGCGCCACGCAGCACGGGAAAATCGAGCTGGGCAAAGGGCCTACGGTAACACACGGCACGTCTAACCACCCGCAGGTTGTGCAGCGCCTCATGGACGCCGCCGAGGAAAACAATATTCCGCTCCAGCACGAACCGTCGAGCCGCCGCACGGGCACCGATACCGACAGTATCTTCCGCGTACGTGCCGGGGTGCCCAGCGCGCTCGTTTCGGTACCGCTCCGCTACATGCACTCCACCGTCGAGGTGGTCGATACCGAAGATATTGAGCAGTGCATCAGCTGGCTCGTTGCGTTTGTAAATGCACTCGAAGACGACACAACATTCAACAGCGGACTATAGGGCTGTATGGGTTGCATCCCGGCATATAGAAAAGTAGATATACAGGTGTGCAGCCAGGTATCCAGATAAGGCGTGGCAAGAGAAAAACGATGTAGCATACGCCGGGGCGTGCCACACAACATCAGGAAAAAGCCAGCCTAACGGTTCCCGCTACGCGTCTAATCTCGACGTTGCATTAGGTACTCGGCATTAGGTACTCGGCATTAGCATGACCCCTCCGCGTATTGCTGTTGTCATTCCGACCCTGAACGAGTCTGCGCAGATTGGCGGCACGCTCCGTGCCCTGCGCCGGCTTCCGGGTCCGATCGAATGCATCGTAGCCGACGGCCACTCGACCGACAACACCCGCCGCGTTGCAGCGCCCTACGCCACCGTGTGCACGAGCGAGCGCGGACGCGGGCAACAGATGAATGCAGGTGCGCGCCATGCAACCGCGCCTGTTCTGCTGTTCCTGCATGCCGATACGCAGATCCCGATAACCTCCTGGCGCGCGATGCACCGGGCCCTTCGTGAGCCTGATGTACAGGCGGGCACGTTCCGACTGGCATTTCGGCAGTCCACGCCCCTGCTCCGTTTCTATGCCTGGTGGACTCGTATAGACTGGTGGGGGCTTGCGTTTGGCGACCGCGGACTATTTATTCGCCGAAGCTACTTTCAGGCTGTAGGTGGATTCGCACCGCTCCCGATCTTCGAAGATTTAGATATGGCCCGGCGGCTCTGTCAGCAGCCAGGTTTCCGGTTTATGGATGCGCCGGTCGTGACGTCCGCCCGCCGGTTTCGTGCTGAAGGGATGATGCGCCAACAGATCCAGAATATGAGACTGTGGTCACGGTATATGCTCGGTGCAGACCCGCATGCACTGGCCAGTGGCTACGTGTACAATAGCGCGGTGCGCGAAGCATAAACCACCGCTTTTTGCAGCGATGTTTCGCGCCAACTGAGCGCGTTACTGGTGCCACTGGCAGAGCAAACTATCCACAAACTACCGGTAGTAGCCCCGCTCCTCATCGCGCACACGCACGACTTCTTTCACCTCGTCGCTATCGAGTGTTCCTTCGCTCATGCGATCGAGCAACGCGGCGACCTGGCTGGCTTTGTTGGGGGCCTGCCGCCATTCCGGGTGGGCTTGCTCCACAAGGCTTACCAGGATACGCAGATAGGGGTAGCGCTCAGCGGGCGAATCGAGCTCGGCGACCGCCTGGGAAAATAGCTCGGCATTGCGACCAACCTGACGGTCGACCATCTTTTCAGTATAACGCATAGAAATAATAAGGGTCGTAGACGTGTCATGTGTGCAGCAGGCCCGAGAAACGAGCATGCCGGGGTAGTGGGTAGATATTCGATTACGTATGCATCCCGTTACGTGTTGCATCTGAACGAAGCTGAGACGCTCAGGGATTAGAGAACGGGTAATGAATCTCCCCCTTTCTACTCCCGTACGTAAATAACACTCCACTAAGAACACTGCAATGCTATGAGTACGCAGTCAGGCGAGTACACGAGCTCGTACCGGCTCGAATTGCTACCTACCGTTCCCGCCTTTCACCGCCGCGCGTTGCGCGACAAACGGCTCCGTAAAGGGCAACTCGTCTATTATGGTCCGCATCCCACGTTTTACGGGATTGGCGAAGTGAAGCGCGTAAACGGTCCGAATGTAGCGGTTGACTTTCGGGGGACCGGCACGTTCGACGTGCATGAGGAGATCATGGACCAGCGGTATCTCATCCGCATCCCCCAGGACAAGATGGAACAGCTGTAGCCCCAACAGCTGTAGCGCCGTGTCGCCCTAACACATCTAAACACATCTGCAAGTAGAGGCCAAGGTAGAGAGGTAGGCTTGTTAAGATACGCACGGTATCAATTTTCAGACAGGCTAATCCGGAAGCTAAACCCGCCGTCGACATTGGTGAACGACGGACGGCGGCTGTCGCCCTCAAAGCGCTCGTACGAGACGAAGAGCGTTCCGTTTACGCGCTGGCTCAGCCGGTACGAGAGCTCTGGCTGAATGGTTGTGCGCACCGCCTCGGTCTGAACCGATACGTTATCTCCGCCCAGAGCATCCTCGATAGTGAAGTCAGGGTCTGACGCGGCATCGCTGAGGGCGCGCGAGAGCAAGAAACGTTGATCGTTTTCGGCGCGTCGGCTCGCACGCAGCGATAGCGTGATGCGGTTTTCGAGGCGTGGTAAGAATGGAAGCTGAAAGTTCTGTGTGCTATAGTTGAGCCGCACGGCAATCTCGTTGGAGCGGCTCTCCTCAATATTCAGATTCGACGTGCTCAGGAAGATTCCGGTAGAGGCGTTCCACGATACGTTGGTGCTGAAGGTAGAAGACCAGCGCACATCCACACCGATTAGCGGTTCGAAGCGCCGCTCAATGGTTGTACGTCCAAACTCGAAATCAGGGCGCTCATAGTTGATGGCTGCACCGGCAAACGATACGGCCGTGGTGTCGCCGGCTGCATCGAGCGATCGGAACTGCGCGTTGTACGACCCCACATAGGCGTGCTCGAGCGTAGCGCTGTTCACAAGCGACCGGATCAGCGGCCACTCCCCGAATCCTGTATAGGAGATGCGCCAGTTAGGGAGCGGGATCGGTAGGAATCCGCCCTGGCCCATAGTGCCGATGCTACTCAGATACGCGAGCCGGGTGTCGCGCCCTACGCTGCTGTTGGTAAGCGCCACCTCGTCGGCAACGCGCACCTCGCCAGGATCCGCGGTCTGCGCTTCCCGGAGGCGATCGAGCTGCCGCTGTACCAGGGTTTCGTAGCTACCAAAGGCCCAGGCCGACACGGTGTTACCTCCCGATTCGGTACGCCGCCGTTCGGTGCCTTCAGTGGGACGGCCTTGCTCGTCAAGCGCAGGAAACAGGTCGATCGATTCGCTGCTGTTCCATCGTACGTTCCAGTTCAGGTCAACCTGCAACGTGCGGCTGAGCGGGATGCCCGTGCGCCCTTCGAGGCGATCTTCGTTACCAAGCACATTGGTGGTAATGGTCTGCAACGAGTCGCTGATAAGGCGGCGATTGGGGTCGATAGAGCGGCTGAATCCAAACCGGTAGCTCAGGGGCGCGCCATCGCCACGCGCGGCATCGAGAAAACTGTGCGACGTGTTAACGGTGCCGTCGTCACCAATCGAGCCCAGGTTGTTGAGGGTGGTGTTGCGGCTCGCTGTGTAATTAACGGATATGGGGCGCAGGTCAATAAATGCAAGGGCAAGCCGTCGCGCCAGGTTCACCGGATTCGGAATCGGAAGGTCAGAGAACGAGGGACCACTGTCCTCTTCATCCTCATCGTCCCCGTTTTCAGACGCGTCCTCTTCAGAGCGCCCGTTTCCGCGCGCAGGCTGGCCGCTCTGGCGGTTGCGATCAGCTGCTCGGAGGCGATCCACAAAGCCGAATCGGTCCCATACACGGCCGGTTTCAAGGGTAACCCCGCTCCTGATCTGGGCATTGTTTGACGCGGTGGCGCCTTGCAGGCTGCCTTCATTGGCGTTCGACCACTGGTAGTCGGCCCGGTACGAAATGTCTTGCAGGCGAATCCAGTCGAAGGCGTCGCCTTCGAGCAGGCTGGGGCGCAGCGTAGCCGTGAAGCGTTGTGAATAGTCGGTCGTGCGCGGGCTGCCATCGCCGAAGAAGAGCGAACGGAAGACCTCGCCCTCAGAGACCGGGCGAAGGCGCTCTTCTTCAAAGACACGATTGGCGTCGACCTCGGCCTCTGTGATATCGCCATCGGCGAGAGCTTCTTCAAGCGTCTTGCCCCCAATGGCTCGCTCAATAGCGGTCTGATCCGGATCCACCACCAGGACAGCCAGATCGGAGCGCGTGCCGATCTGGTTCAGGCTCTGGTCGGTTGTGGTGCCAAAGCTGGTAGTCAGGAACGAAAAGGGGGCGTACTGCAGGGTGCCCTGGCGGTTGTGCGTGAACCGCTGGTTTTCACGGAACGGGTTGGCGATCCGGTCGGGCAGGCCCTGCTCATCGTTGCGGATGTTGGTCGCCCGGTTGCGGCGCTGGTCGAAAGAGCGGCGGGCGCTGCTGTTGAAGCTAAACGAGTCGGGCACGTAGTTCCACTCCAGGCCGCCCAGCCGGCTTAAAAGGGGCAGGCCTTCCAGGAACCAGAACGGCTGCAGGGTGCGCGGGCGTCCGAACGACGTGTTATAGTCGAACGAGCCCGACCACTGCCACGAGTTGTCGAGGCGCTGTCGGGGACTTCGTCCTTCGCGGTCGCTGTAGCTCATGTTCAGAGAAAGGGCGTCGACTGTGTAGCGCATGAGCCAGCTTGACGAGTTGCTCTTCGAGAGCCCAAAGGTGAGCGACCGGTCGAAGCTAACCGTCTGTACGGCAGTGCGCAGGCTGTCGCGGGCCTGGGTGCGAAGCGCGTCGGTGAGTGCGGGGTTGTCATCGATCTGAGCTTCAACCTCACTGATCTGCACGTCGCCCCGGTTGGGGTCGAACCGGGGGGTAGAAGCGTTTGAACGCATTTCCATGGTGAGCGGGATGCGCCAGTTGTGGCGGGCGGGCAAGAAGCGGTCGAGGCTAAAGTCGGTGCGCACGGTCCACGACTCCGAGTCGCTCTGGTCGCGATCGGTGAGCGTGCTCGACAGCGCTCCGAATCCGTCGGTGCTGCGGTTGAAGTTGGCGCGCACGTTGCCAAAGTCAGCCAGTTGGATGTCGGCCCGTGCCGTTGCAGCCCAGCCGCCTTCTTCGTCGTACCCGGCCACCCGCAGCTCGTCGACCCAGAGCGTGACATCCCGAAGCGGAACGGAGTCGTCGCCTACGTGGCGTACACCAATAACGACGCTGTTTACCGAGCTGAGCGAGGGGGTACCTTTAATCCCGATGCGGGCGCCCTCGGGCGAGTCGGGGGTCGGTACGCGAAGCGTTCCGTCGGCACCCACATTTGTAAAGAGCGAATCGAGGCGGGCGTTTTCGGTATCGCGCGCCACCTTAAGCTGGTTCAGGGCCGAAACGGCGACGTTTACCTCGTTCTCAAGCGGCCACAGGTCGAGGCGTGTGTCGGTGCCATCAGGCACGGTACTCGCAGTGAGAGGTTGTTCGTACTCGTAGTAATCCCCGACCTCGTTGGTGCCCAGGCGGATAAAGAGGCGCAGGTTGTCTTCGAGGGCACTTCGCGTCACCTGCGAAGAGTTCTCCCCGTGCACGTGGGCGTACATGCGGATGTTCGAGTACTTGAGCAGATCGAGCCCCTGCGTGAACGTTTTGAAAACACCCCGCTGCGTCTCCGAGATCATCTCATCAACGGAGAGCACCATCGACTGCTCGCGGGCTTGCCGCTGGGCGCCCCGGCTGCTACGATCGCGTCCGATAATTGCGCCCAGGGGCGGCAGATACGTAGGGTTCTCCTCGTTGTTGATGCTTGAAACGAGCATCTCGCCGGGGCCCGCCATGAGCGAGTCTTCGGTAGCGAGGCGGTCAGAGGTGCGCCACTGGCTGCCGACCAGCTCAAACGCCGCCATGCGGACGGTAATCGGCACCTCGTGGCCGCGTGTCCAGAGGCGCATGGATTCGATGTTGCTGAAGTCCTCGATATTGCCCACGCGCCGCGTAAAGTCGCGCACCGGCACGCGCACCTTGTACCACCCGTCGCCAACCTCGCCCACCACGTAGTTGTTGGTGTTTTCGGGGCGGGCTTGCTCGTCGAGTGTAGACCGGCTCAGGGGAATTTCGTACTCGTAGTAGTTGTTCTCCAGGTTTACGCTGCCGGTGAAGCTAAGGTCTTCTGTTGCCGGACTACGCGAGCGGCCCCGAGCCTCAGATACGTTTTCGGCGAGCCGGCTCTGGCCCTCGAAGCTGTTGAGCTCAATGCCTGAAAAGTAGCGGCTAAAGCGCTGCTGGATGGTCGCCCCGTCTGGATAAAGGCTTGGAGGGAAGATCTCAGGGTCTTCGTAAAAAAGATGATTGGTGTAGAAGTGATACTCGTCGCCCGAAGGGTCACGCTGCGCACGAGCGATCTCGGCATCGAGGCGCGCCAGCTGCTCGCTGCTGAGCCCGGCCCGGTTCACCTCGTCGAGTGCATCCAGGAAGTCGCGAAACTGAAACTGCTCGGTCAACTCCTGCGGATAGCCGCCGGTATGCGACGACACGAGTCCGTCGAGCCCCAGGTCTTGCGTGCAGTTACTCTGCACATCAAGCGCACCGTTCTGCTGTCCGGTGGGCAGGCGGGCCCATTCGTTGAAGCTGAAGCTGCCATCGAAATTGCACGAAAGGCCGTCTTCGGCATTCAGGCGACCGTCGGGGATGATGTCTTCGGAGATCGTGCCGAGGTTCAGGTACAGAAGGGCATCATCACCCGCATCCTCAAAGTCGTTCTCGGCATAAGGCTTGAATATAAACTCGACAAACTCGACGTTCTGCAACGAGAAGTCGTTGAACCCCTCGGGCAAGCGCCGGGTCATGCCGCCCCATGCTCGTTCGGGCTCACGCACGAAGTCGTCGAGCGCACGGGTATAGTTGTACGGGCCGCGCTCCCAGGGGCTGAAGTAAAGGTCGAAGGTGCGCAGCGTACGATCGGCTTCGCCGCGCAGGTCGCGGTTGGGAAAGACGTCGCGCGTATCTACCAGGTCGGAGGCGGCCGGATTGCCCCGCACCGAGGAGCGCCCAGCTACGCGATCGCGGTTGCTGGTGTTGAGCTGATACCAGCCGAGCAGTCCGCGCCAGTTGGTACGCAGCGAGTCGTCGGTCATGGTCGGGGAGTCAGGCGTTTCGCCGGGGAAGTGCGGCGGCGACGAGATGATCCAGGCCTCGGGCTGGGAGCGGAGCGAGAAGGTATTTCGGAAGCCCTCAAAATCGTCGATAAACGAGATCCCTCCGAGCTCGTCGTCGTCGAAGTCGAAGCCGGAGTCGCGGAGGTCGTCGCGGGCCCGTTCAAACGCATTGGTCTGTGCGTGGCCCGGACGCAGCTGGGCAAACTCGCCGGAGAGGGAGATGCGGCTGTCGGCGCGCGTCTGAATGAAGGGAAGCGCATCTACACCGCGTGTAAGCCAGCTGGGCTCCAGGTCAACCGCGCCGTCTACACCCCAGATAGTGTTGCGAATTGGCTCCTCGCCGATGCGAAACTTGTCGATCGGGGCGCGCTCGCTGAGCCGCATGACGGTTGCGCCCAGTGAAAACCGGTCGCGCAGCGCGTAGTCGGCCCGAGCGCCCAGCAGCGTTTTCTGCTGGATCTGGGCGAGCGTGTTCTGCTCGTAGTTGATCTCAATGTCGCGTCCCGATGTAAGATACGTGGGGTTGGTGATGCTCACCGTTCCGCCCTGGTAGTCGACCACGTAGTCGACACCCTCTTGCAGCGAGGTGCCGCCCGAGCGCACGTCGACCGAGCCCTCAACAATGCCTGCGAAAGCGTCCAGATCAAAGAACTCCTGCACGCTGCTCTGGAACGAGCCCCGAATCCGGAAAACGTTTTTTCCGCTGTTGTCGCGGGCTGTCTCTTTTTTCTCGCGGTAGAGATCGCGAAACGCAAACTCCTCGCCTACCGCCGGGCCGCTTCCGCTGGCTTCCGCCACGTCTACGATGCGCTGCCCGAAGGGCTCAAGGTATGGGAAGACCAGCAGGCCTTCGTCGGGAATAATGGTGACGCCTGGTACGAAGTCGAACTCGTTATTGGAGCGGGGCGCCCCGTCGCGGTCGAGCCGGTCTAAGCCAAGTACCTGCAGCAGAGGCGTTTGTCCGGCAACCTCGTTAATCGTGCTGGAGGCAGACCGCCCCGACGGCTCGTAGTCAATATCCAGCTCGAAGTTGTCGGCGGTAAAGTTGCGTCCACGCAGCGGGTAGAGGTGGCGCATCTCCAGGTACCATGCTGCCGGATTGGTCTGTGTGCCCGGCTGCACCGGATTTGAGGGGCGAAGCATTTTCAGGATGAGCCGGTCGTCGTCGATGCCCCCGCTGGCCCCTCCCCCGTCGGCTGCAAAATCGCCTACCTGTATCGACTGGGCGCCTTGTCGGTATCGGAAAGACACGGCGATAGCTTCGTTTGAGCGCAGACGCTGCTGCAGCGAGATGTAGCCCAGCCGGTCGTTCAGCCGGTAGTCGCGCCCTTCTTGAAGGCGACGGTACGAGCCTACCTGGAAATCCTGATCGCTAAGGGGCTGCTGCAGTCCGCTCGTCAGAATGGCCGACGGGGTGGTCGTGGCGCCATCGCGGAGTGCATCCAGGTTGCCCTCGGTGTACTGGTGGTTGGCGCTACGAGGCAACACGGGAGTGGTAAAGCCGTCGGCTTCGGTGAGGATGTCGACCGGCTCGCCTACGTCGACCATGGCCACGCCGCGCCGTACGTCTTGCGCGTCGGGGTCAGGCGAAGTCTCGAGGCGCCACACCTCAACATCGGTGATGCGGTCGAACCCGTCGAACGTTGTAATCGCTGTGGGATCGTCGAGGGCGTCGTTCCAGCGGTTACGAAAATAGTAGCTCAGGAAGAAGTGCTTGCTGTCGTCGTAGTCGGTGGGGAGCAAGTCGAACTCGGTGCGCTCGGCGCCGCCCTCAATCGAAAGCGTATTGCTCTGTCCGTCTTGCTGGCTGGCTACAGCGGTAATGTTCAAGTTGCCAAACTGCAGTTGGCTCTTAAGCCCAAACAGGCTCTGGCCGCCGCGAATAAGTGATGAAGGCGTATCCAGAAAGACGTTTCCTGCCTCAACGCGCTGCAAGATCTCGTCTTCGTATCCGGTGTAGAGGATACTGATCTGATTCTGGTACTCAAACGGGTTGTTCGTATCCCAGTCGACATCGATCTGCAGCTTGTCGCCGATGGTGCCGGTAATGCCGAGTTGAAGATCCTGCTTGAAGTCCGGGTCGATCTGGCCCGCCTGGCCGGTGGTAGCGGCGCGCTCGGCGCTGGTTCGGTAGTTGAAGCCCGCATCGATATCGGCATTTCCAACGACACGCAGGTCGACCTCTGGCGATCCAAAGATCGTCGAGAACGCGCTACCGCGCCCACCAGGCACCACAACGCTGAGTCCCAGCAGTGGGTCTGCGCGTGCGGCCTGCTGCTGACGCGCACTGAAGAGGTCGCTCCAGGTATCGTTGCGGTCAGACCGGTAGCGCTGCGCCCGGTAGCGGTCGGCGTCTACGCGCCAGCTGCGTCCGTCGGGAGACGTAAGGCGGTAGGATTCGTTGGGCGTGCCGAAGGTGAGCGTATCGAACGTCGCCTCGGGAGCGGGCATACGTGGCTGGATATTCGGCGTGGTACGCCCCGATGCTGCGGGAGGACGTGCGAACAGTCCGCGTTGCGAGGGGGGCGCCAGGAAGCGCTTAGCCCGCGTGTAGGTCGTATCGGTATGGGTGGTGTCTGCAGCGATCGCACCCGTAGAAATACCTACATCGAGCAAGGGAGCATCATGCTCGGTGGTATCGCGAATAACAGCGGAGGCGGGGCGGGGCGCTGCATGGGAACGTGCTGCGTATGCATCCGACTGATTCCAGCCTGACGAATACAGCTGCGAGATCGTTGCGCTGGATGAGGCGGGAACGGCCGGGGAGTTCGACGCGCCAGATGCTTCGTTGACCGTAGGGGAAGTGATCGCAGGGAGAGGAGGGGGGGGCAGTGGAAGATGCGGGCACAAGGTCGCCCCAGAAGAGCGCTACCGACGCAGCAACGAGCCCGGCAAGGCGATAGGTCGCCTTCCAGGTGAGAGAGTATGTACGTGGGTTCGCAGAGAGGCGCAACGGCACAGATCCAGATCCAGCAAAAGCAATGTTGAAGTCCTGTTTAGCGATGCACGTCTGCTACCACTCATCTGCGCGCCTGCATGAATGCTGCATACTGGCACAGCAGACAGACAAGGGAGGGCAGATGCGTTTTACCAGGTAGCAGAGAGAGCGGACTAAACGGGGCGGGTAAACTGCTGCTTGCCGAGCAGTTTCAGAAACACAGTAGCAGTTCGTGCCGATACAGAGCGCGGTTTAGTTCGAAACGGTAAAGAATGGAATGTCCTGTAGAGGATTCCAGCGGCTGATAGCGCGGGGCACACAAATGGTGCGAAGTTAGGGCAAGGCATACAACAGGTTGGTACAGGACGAGCAGGATCAGTGCGTGGTGCACAGCGGATGCGTGCATCTACTGTGAGCGCACTGTGAGCGCGCCACAAGTACGCTGGCAAAACCCTGCGTACATGTAACGTAATCGAATCGGTGCTTTATCGCAAGTGAATACCGTCATTTGTACGTGCGATGAGAGAGCATGCCATCCTGAAAGGTTCATGCTTTTCAGGGAGAACACGATGCATGGATACACCCGGAACGCAATGCAGGAACGCAATGCAGGACGGAATATGCAATACCGGGATGTGATTCAGGCACCGGTACGGGTCGTCTGGTTTTATCGCGGTACTCCCTTGACGCTTTTCGTAGCGGTGCGGGTTCCCGGAGAGGTCTGGGGAGCCGAGCTGCGACTTGATCGATTAGCGGGCGGGTGCTTTGCTTGACTCCTGTTTGTCGGTGATGCGCACATGGCCATCGTGCCACGACTCTTTGATCTCCAGGCCGTATGTTTTCAGGGCCTCGCAGTACTTGTCTTTCGGTACGATCGCTTCAGGCACATCGGCGCCGCCCCCCGAGATGGTGCGTCCGGCAATCATCTTGGCAACGACCACGATGGGCAGACTGGTACAGCGCATCATTGCCGTGAGGTTATGCTCCTCGTCATAGCGCTCTATCATCTCATAGATGAGCGTTTTGGGATCGCCATCTTTGATCCCTTGCACCATAACCCGCATGAGCACTGCATCTTCGTAGTCGCCACTGAGGCGGTCGCGCATGCGGCGCACGAGCAGGTCGCGGTATGTGAGATGGGTGCGTACGCCAATTTTACGGTCTTGCCCAAACCCGAGCCCAATCATAAACCGCATCTGATGCACATGGCCGGGCCACCGAATGGTCTTGTGGTCGAACGACGTAAGGTGCTCAGAGAGCGTATCGGTGAGCGTAGAGAGGCCCCCTTGCGTGCAGAACGCCTCCATGTTATCGAACGGACCATCAAAGTGGATGGTCTCGTCGTTTGTGAGGGCGTCCACCTCAACGAGCTCGCCATCCACAATGTGTTGGGCGGGGCGCGTGTAGTCGTCAATGATGCGCTCGGCCGACCACGAGATGCGAAAGTTGAAAGGCGGCTCGGGATGCAGGGGGACGTCGCCCACCCGGATCGAAGCGGTTGTTGCTTCATCGAATTCCTCGATGCCACGCATCGTGAGCACGTTCACCAGGCCGGGCGCGAGGCCGCAGTTAGGCACAATCCAGACTGCTTTCTCGCGGGCTCGTTCGTCGAGGGCCAGCTCCTGTCTCACAAGGTCCTCGTTACCGCCCAGGTCGCAGAAGTTAACGCCCAGGTCGAGGCAGAGCTCGGCCATATCGGGGTTAAGCTCGGAAGGAGCGCTGCTCACCACGCAGTCGCTTTCGCGAAGAATCTGAGACAGCACGCCAAGATCGCGGGCATCCACCTGAAACGAGCGGAGCATGCCATTGTGCTCAACCGAGCTGTGTAGATCTTGCAGGGCACGAGAGCGCGTATCACAGACCTGCACCTGGTCGACATCGTCGTGTCGACACAGTTCGCGAACGATGGCCGCTCCAATAGCACCGGCCCCAACGACAGTAATGGTCATGATGCGGAAAGTCGAGTGGTAAAAAACGTATTAGGCAGGGGGATGCAGGCGCGCTGTTTCCCTTACACCGCGTTACACCGCCCCCCGTCCCTCAAGCGCCCGGGCAAGGGTGGCCTCGTCGGCATACTCCAAGTCGCCCCCGATAGGAAGCCCGCGTGCGATGCGCGTCAGCGTCACGTCGAACGGCTCCAGGAGCTGCGCAATGTAATACGCCGTAGTGTCGCCTTCCACGTTAGGATTCACCGCCAGAATGATTTCGTTCACTGGCGTCTCGTCATCTGAGGTGTCGGGTGTCTCGGTGGATGACGCTGTGTCGGCAGATTCTGAACCGGATGGTTCGGCATCAGACGGCGCACTGGCTGCGGTGCCGTTAGAGGAAGCAGCAGCGTCTTCATCAGACGCATTAGACGACCCCGGAAACGACGGGTCGATACGCTGCGCGAGCTCTCGAATGCGAAGGTCGTCGGGGCCTACCCCGTCGAGCGGAGAGATAACACCGCCCAGAACGTGGTAGAGTCCGTTATAGTCGCCGGTGCGCTCAATGGCAAGCAGGTCGCTCGACTCCTCGACCACACAGATGGTAGAGCGGTCGCGCCGGTGCGAGGCACAGATGGGGCACGGGTCTTGATCGGTAACCACGAAGCAGGTGCTGCATTGCATCACCTGCTCTTTCACGTCAATGAGGGCCTGCGCAAGCGCCTCGACCTCGTCACGCGGCATTTTAAGCACGTGGTTGGTAAGGCGCTGCGCGGTTTTGCGGCCAATGGTAGGCAGCGTAGCAAACTGTTCTACCAGCGTTTCTACCGATTCAGATGTAAACTGCATGAGGCAGCCGGGGCACAAGAGAGAAGAGACACAGGGCGTGCGCTGTAGCACAAACGACGCTTACAGTGCTTAACAGTGCAAGCTTACAGCCCGAGCTGGCCGAGGTCCATGCCAGGAGGTAGCATGCCGCCCATCGAGCTTTTCATTTCCTGCTGGGCCATCTCAGACGCTTCTTCAAGGGCCTTGTTGACACCTGCAATGACGAGGTCTTCGAGAAGCTCAATGTCGTCGGGGTCAACAGCATCGGGTTCGATTTCGATGGCTGTGATTTTCTGGTTGCCGTTGGCCGTTACCTTGACCATGCCACCGCCTGCTTCGGCGGTCACTGTCTTTTTGCCGAGCTCTTCCTGAGCCTGTGACATCTTCTGCTGCATGTCCATCATCTTTTTGAACATGTCGCCCATGTTGGGTCCACCATTAGCCATAATACTGATGCTTTGCGTCAAAGAGAGTAAAGAAAAATAAGGAAGCCGCTGCTTAAGCAACAGCAACCATGCAACGTACAAGGCAGGCTGTCGATCCACAAGTGCAGGGCGGCTACCAGACCGGCTCAGCCCCAAACATCTTGAAAAGGTCATCGAGTCCGTCATATTTCGCCCGTAGCGCCTTCATCTGCTCGCGCGGACTCATGGTTTCGGTGTCGGTCTGTGCGGCTGTCTCGGTGTCGGGCCGGCGTACGTCGATCTCGATGCGGTCAATCTCGTCGTGCAGCGCGTCGGGCAGGTGCGAGAGGAGCGTGCGCTGGTGGTCCATGAGGCTGTCGCGATGCAGGCGCTTGGGTACGCTCAAGCGCATGGTCCCATCGTTGAGGGCGGCGGGAGTGGCCTCGCCCAGCAGGCTCCCCACGCTTCGACGTGCTTGTTTGACGCGCTCCACGTAGTCTTCCCAGGTCCGCGACAGTTCGGCAAGCTGGGCGGTCTGGGCGCGCGGCTCCGTGGCTACGCTGGTAGGAGCCCCACCCGAGAAATGGGAGGATGAGGAAGCCGGGTCTGCATTGCGTGGCGATCCACTCTCCGGTGATCCGTCGCCCGATGCAGGCGCGCTGCCGTCGTCGTCGGAGAGGGCAGGCGGATTGAACAGGTCGTGGTAGCCCGTGTCGTCTTCTGCTTCGTCTGCAGGGCCTGCAGAGCCGCTTGATGGCGGTGCATCGACATCGGAGGCGGATGCGGAACGGGGCTCGGAGGCAGGATCGTCGGCTGGCGTGTCGTGTGGGGCATCCTCCGAGGCGTCTTCTGGGGCGTCCTCTGGGGCCACAGTCGACCCAGACTCGTCATCAGCGTCGCTGTCGGTATCGCTGCTGGCATTGTCGGCCGGGGGGGCTGGCTCGTCGTCGAGCGCCGCCGGGGGAGCGGGCGGTTCGGACGCTGAAGACAGTGCGGGCTCTGATGGGGCGTCGGCGGCGCGTGCGGTGAGCGATTCGGCAGCGGGCGCGCCAGCCGTGCCAGACGATCCGGATGTGTTACCGGAGTCCGCATCTGCCGGAGGAGCCGTAGAGGTCGTGTCCGACGCGCGTGGGCCTGTGCTCGACGGCGTGGAGGTGTTTTCTTTCGCCTGCGAGGCCGGGGCTTCGGAGCCAGACGGAGAAGCCGGGCTGGTATCGGACGATGAGGGGGGCACGGCGTGCGCATCCCCCTGTGACTCACTCTGTGATGATTGCTGTGATGCAGCGGCATCGGCAGAGACCGTGGGCAGGGTGCCGTTTTCGGCGTGGGCCTGTAGCGTGCTGAGCTGGTTGAGGGCCTCTTGCAGGTCGCCGGCGCGCGAGAGGTGCGCCATGTTGAGGAGGGCGAGTTCGAGCTTGAGGCGCGGCTGGCTGCTCTGCTTGACGTCGGTTTCGGCCTCGCCGACGATCATGAGGAGGCGCAGCAGGTCGGCTTCGCTGAAGCGGCTGCTGCTTTCGACGTAGCGTGGGCGGCTGGAGGCGGCGATGTCGGAGAGCGCGTCGGGGCCCAGCGTGTGCGCCACGAGCAGGTGGCGGAGGTGCTCGGTGAGTCCGGCCAGGAATTCTTGTAGATCGTAGCCCGTGCTCATCACGCGCTGCACCAGCTGCAGCACCCCGCCGCTGTCGCTGTTCGCCACGTGGTCAACCAGTTGAAAGAACAGGTCGCGGTCGACCACGCCGAGCGCCTGGGCGAGTTCGCTGTAGGTGAGGGTGTCGCCACAGAGCGAAACGGCCTGGTCGAAAGCCGAGAGGGCGTCGCGTAGGGCGCCATCGCCTTTGCGGGCAATGAGCATGAGCGATTCTTCGTCGGCGGTGATGCCTTCATTGTCGCAGATGTGCTGCAGCCGGGTTACGATGCGGGGCACGGGTATGCGCCGAAAGTCGAACCGCTGACAGCGCGATAGGATGGTAGGCAGCACCTTGTGCGGCTCGGTGGTGGCGAAGATGAACAGCACGTGCGGCGGCGGCTCCTCAAGCGTTTTCAGCAGCGCGTTGAAGGCTGCATTCGAAAGCATGTGCACCTCGTCGATGATGTACACCTTCTTCTGGCTGCCCTGCGGCGGGATGCGCACCGACTCGCGCAGTTCGCGGATATCGTCGACCTTGTTGTTGGAGGCGGCATCAATCTCGAAGATGTTGAGGCTGCGGCCTTCCTCGAACGACTGGCACGAGTCGCAGGTGCGGCATGGCTCGGCGTTGTCGGGGCGCTCCTCCAGCGGCGTCTCACAGTTGATGGCTTTGGCCAGGATGCGCGCCGCGGTGGTCTTGCCCACGCCGCGCGGTCCGCTAAAGAGATACGCGTGAGCCAGGCGGTCGAGCCGAATGGCATTTTTGAGCGTGTCGGCCACGTGGTCCTGGGCTACCAGGTCGGAGAACACCGCCGGGCGGTACTTGCGGGCGGTAACGAGATAGCGGTCGGCCATGGCGTAGGCAGGGACGGCAAACAGAAGGAGCGAAGGCGGACATGGACGTACAATATACGGGCTGCACGACATGCCGTCAACCCGTGTACGAAGCAACGGGTACAGCGTTGCGGCAGGAAGCGAATGGGGGTGCTTGCATGTCAGTCTGCAATACTTTAACCTATTACTACCAAAGTAGTATTCGAGTTTTTGAGACGTTGAGTATGGTTGACATGCGGTTGATAGTTTATGTTTTAACGATTGGTCTAACTGCTGCCTTCGTTTGTGGGTGTGTACCTCCTCCCGAGGAAGCGCTTGTTGATCGGGGATATGCGTTGGAAACGCAAGACTTTTACGACGCGGCACGAGTTGCATTACGTGACGTCCGTATCTAAAATACTACTGTCATAGTATTTTTATAAAAGCCATATAGCGACTATGCGTGCATCAAACTTCATACTGATCGTTCTTTTTCTGCTGGGCTCCTCGGTCTTTAGCGTGTATGCACAATCAATCGAAATGGGAGCCCCCCAGCAGGTGCCTATTCAAGATGCGGAGGTCCCCCTTGATGCCGTTCATTTTGTGGAGCCCATAGGTGAGGACTCGCTGGTCATTGCTGACGGCACAGGGCGTCTTGCGCTTTTTGTCGATGGTGCGTATGCAACCGATCTTGGCGAGCAAGGCCAGGGTCCCTGCGAACACCAGTCGATTCTGGCAACCGACCGTTATGAGGCACTGCTTTTTGGGCTTGATCGTGGCCAGCAGCGGCTTTTGGCATACGATGCGGCATCGGGCGCCTGTCTCGGCCAGATACAATCGTCAGACCTACGGCGTGCCACGGGGCTTGCCAGCACCGAGTCGAACCTGTTTCTTACGCGGGGGCAGTACACATCGCAGACCGAGTCCGATACCCCGCTTTTCTTTCGTGTTGAGCGCGAACAGACGGTAGAGGATGGACCTGCAGAGGGGACCGTTGTGGTAGAGGCGTCGTTCACACTGGCTGATCTTGATCCGGTTTTGCTTCCTGTTCCGCTCAGTGTGCGAACGCCCGTGGAAACGCATGGGACATCGGTATATTTTGCGCTCCCGTTATCTTCGAAGATTGTTCGATATGACCGCGAAACTGAGCGCTTTTCTTCGTTTGGTGTTAACCTTGCACTTCCAACAGCCGATGAGGTCGCATCACTTGCCCCTGAAGACTTATTGCCGCTGGTAGAGAGCGACATCGAGTTCGTTGAGCACCTGCACGTCACGGATGATCATGTGGTGGTTGCTTCGCGGCGTGGAACGGGCCCTGACGGAGTATGGCGTGTACAGGTATATGACCATGGCGGCGCAAAACAAGGTGTACACACCTTTGAACGTCAGATCGTTAGTCTCACGGAAAAATACATTGTGCAACTCATGACAGGTGAGACTGAAGAGACAGTATATACTGTCAGCAATCTACCATATGCGTTGCCATGATGATATTCATGCTTTCCAACCGCTTCTTCAGAGGCCTTAGCGCACTCTTCGCGCGGAAACGCTCTATGCCCCGAAACTTTCACGTAGCACAGACCGTGTGCATTGATCTGAACACTGTAGCCGCACCCCGATATTGCTAAAGGGCCTGTTTCAAACCCATGAAAAAAGATCTGCACCCCGAGTACACGTCGCTGACCGTCAAACTATCAGACGGCACAACCATCGAGACGCGTTCTACGCTCGACGCTGAAACGTACGAGTCGGATGTCGACTCGACCAACCACCCGTTCTACACGGGGCGCCGTCAGTTTGTAGATACCGCCGGACGCGTTGAGAAGTTTAACCGTCGCTACGGCCTTAACAAAGATACCGACACCGAGGACGCCGACGAAGAAGAGGCGTAACGTATCTGGGGCTACCCGATATCGGAAGGGGCGACCTGTACTGCAGGGCGCCCCTTTTCTATTTGTGCTCCGTTTGTGCTCCGTGATTTTGCTTCTGTTTCCCCATCACCCACCTGTTATACCGTATGTCGACCCCGCTGAACCCCGTATCGATCATTACCCGGAAGCGTGATGGCCACGCCGTAGACCCCGACGACATCGCACGCCTTGTGGCGGCATACACACGCGAGGATGTGCCGGACTATCAAATGAGCGCCTTTCTGATGGCGTCGTTTCTGCAGGGGCTCAACGACGTAGAGGCGGCCGCACTGACCGATGCGATGCTGCATTCCGGCACGGTCCTCGACCTGAGCGATACGCCCGGCGTTAAAGTCGACAAGCACTCGACCGGCGGCGTGGGCGACAAGGTGTCGCTTATCCTGGCGCCGATTGTGGCCTCGCAGGGCGTTCCGGTGCCCATGGTGTCGGGGCGCGGCCTCGGTCACACCGGCGGCACACTCGACAAGCTGGAGTCCATTCCCGGTTTTCGCACCGACCTGTCGATGCAAGCCTACAAGCAGCAGCTCGAAGACATCGGTATTGTGCTGATCGGGCAGACCGAGGAGATGGCACCGGCCGACCGCAAGCTCTACGCCCTGCGCGACGTAACCGGCACGGTAGAGTCCATTCCGCTCATTGCGGCCTCCATTATGAGCAAGAAGCTGGCCGAGGGAATCGACGCGCTGGTGCTCGACGTGAAGTGCGGACGCGGGGCGTTCATGAAGACGGAGGAAGACGCTCGCACTCTTGCTGAAACACTGGTCGCGATTGGCGAGGATCATGATACTCCCACGGTAGCGCTGCTCACGGACATGAACGTTCCGTTGGGGCGGACCATCGGCAACTGGCCGGAGGTGGCGGAGAGCATCGCCTGTCTGCGTGGCGAGCACGACGATACAGCGCTGATGGAGGTGACCTACGCGCTTGCCGGCGAGATGCTTGCGCTGGGCGGTGTGGCCGATACGCCCAAAGCAGGCCGCGAGCAGGCCCGTGCGGCCGTGGCCTCGGGCGATGCGCTCGACTGCTTGCGTACGCTCGTTGCCGCCCAGGACGGCGATACGGGCGTCATCGACGACCCGTCTACACGTCTGGGGGCCGCTCCGGTGGCAACGGTAACAGCGCCCGACGGCATGCAGGGGTACGTGACGGAGATCGACGCGCTGGCGCTGGGACATCTGGCGGTGGACCTGGGCGCCGGGCGACGCACCAAAGAAGACGATGTAGATCCGACCGCGGGGCTGACCCTCAACAAGCATGTGGGCGATGCGGTGGAGCCGGGCGATGTGCTCGCGCACCTGCATACGGCGCACACCGATCAGGTAGAAGCCTTTTCAGCGTCGGTACGCCAGGCATACACTGCAGGCGACACGCCTCCCGAACAACGCTCGGCAGTCTGGAACCGCTACACGGCGTCTGGCTGGGAGAATGCGTAGCCCGGATGTCCGGTCCGCGCGCTTCACTGCGTAACAATTTATGCAGGTCAATAGTAAGTAAGAATGCATGTAGCGTCATCCATACGTATACTGCATGCATGAATCGAACAAAAACCACGAGGTAAAGGCTGCGAGGGCTCTCGTGCCCGGCCCGTTTACGGCTCTTTGTATGCGGTCTGTATACGGTTTGCATACGACCCCAGCCGCTTTTACCCTGTCCTGCGATCGCGTACGTTACATCCTAACCGGCTGCGTTACCTATGATACTCTCAATATGGGCGCGTTTTAAGCGCGCGCTTCGATCCCTTTTCGGCGGGGCCGTTTCCGCGATGGAAAACCCGCGCATGATTCTGGAGCAGAACATCCGGGAGCTGAACGACCAGGTCCCCGAGATGAACGAAAACATCGCCACAGTCAAGGCGAACATGATCATGCTTCGCAAGGAAGCGGAGAAGTCGGAAGACCAGATCGACCAGCTTACCGCACGCATCAAAAGCGCCATTCAGTCTGATCGGGAAGACATCGCGCGGAAGTATGCGATGCGCCTCGAAAAAGAGAAGGAGAGCCTGGAGCGTACGAATCAGCAGCTTCAGCATGCCGAAAAGGCCTACGAAAAGGCGCTGAAGGTCAAAAAAGCGTTTATGCGCGAGAAGGAGAAGAAAATTCAGGAAGCACAAGACGCGCTGCGCGCCCACGAACAGGCCAAGTGGCAGTCCGAGATCGCCGATACGCTGGAGCAGTTTGAGGTGACGGGACTCGACCAGACGCACGATGAGATGGTGCGTAAGCTTAACCGCGAAACTGCCCAGAACGAGGCTCGCATGGAGCTGGCGCTCGATTCGGTCGACTCCGAAGCGCTTCAGATCGAAGAAGACGCCGAGGAAATCCGGGCCGCCGAGCTGGTCAACCAGTTCAAGATGGAGATGGACGGCGGAAGCTCTTCGGCGCGCGACACCGAAACTACGTCGGAAGAGACAATCGACCTGCCCGACGAGGTCGAGGAAGAGGCGCCGCAGAAGACCATCGGAAAGAAACAGCGCACGCAGTCGGAGTAGCTGCACCGGAAGAGACGCGCTCCGGTGTAGGGGGCTTTTTCAGAGGTAAAGGCTCTCAGAGATGAAGGTGGCATCTGTTGGGAAGAGGCAGGCTACGGCTACCAAACGTTACCGCTTACACTGTCTACCCGTTCGTTCTATGACCGACGATGAGTTTCAGCGCATTAAGGAAGCGGAAAAGCAGCGCCTACGTGCCCGGCGCACGCTAAAGGCGCTGAAGCAGGCTCTGGCCGAGCAGCGCGCCGGGGCGCAGGGTACGGTAGACCGCATGACCGATCGCATAAAGCAGCTGTTCGATGCGCACCGCGACGCCCTCCACGAGCTGCAGTGGGATACCGCCCGCATCCGCGCACGCCTGGACTTGATTCGCGACACCCTCACGCAGCCGTCCGATGCCAGTCGGGATGCCTCGGTGTCTGCGCACCGTACCACACGGCAAGATGACACGCGCCAGGATGAAGCCGCTGACCGAGCCGCCGAATCGGATGCGTCTGCGTCCGACCCGGATGTAGACTGGCGCATCCTGCAGGCTGAGAAGCTGGTCGATGAGATGCGTGCGCAGTTGGATGCGAACGCCCCGCCTCCATCGCAAAACGACGCCGCATCCCCCGAAACGCGAACAGGCAACCCAGCGTCCAAAAAAGACGCCGAAGACGATACGCCGGCCGATTCGCTTCCCGACAAGACCATCGGGCGCATCCCCCGTTCTTGATTGCTGCCCCCGTACCCCATGGACGAACCCAACTACACGCAAGCCGCCTTCCTGCACCCGTGGAATCTGATCTTTCTTACGGTGGGGTTGAGCATTGCCGTTGGAGTAGGAATAGCTACGGGCCTGTCTGCCTGGCTGCTGGTCGGGTTCGTGCTGGCCGCAGAGCTCATCATTCTGGGCGCGTTTCCGCGTAACGAGCGCTTTCAGCGTGTGGTGCGGGCCAACCACCGGGCCGAGAAGATGAAGCCGCCCACGAAAGAAGAGAAATACAAAAACCTGACGCGCCGGCAGCAGCGCCGGTACGCCCGGCTGCGTAAGCTCTGCTCCGAGATCGAGTCGAACTACGCGAGCCTCAACAGTGCCTCGCAGAAGCTGGTACAGCGCACCATGCGGAAGCTCGACAACATTCTGGATTCGTATCTCGACCTGCTCTACCAGCGCGACCGCTACCACGAAACCCTCGACAGCGCCACCGAAAATAGCATCCGCACGTCTATCGATACGCTCAAAGACAAACTCGACGACCTGCCCGACCGGGTTCGCTCTGTGAAGGAACGCCGCCTCAAAGTGCTGAAACGCCGCCTTGCGCGCTTCCAGCAGGCACGAGAAAATCTGGAGGTGATCGAGGCGCAGCTGCAGACCGTCGAAGATGTTACGAAGTATATCCACGAGCAGTCGTGGACGCTCCAAAATCCGAGCGAGATTACCCACCAGCTGGATGCGCTCTTCAACGAAGTGGAGCAGGCGCAGGAGCATGTGCGGGAGATCGAAGACGTGTTCAGCGACTCGAAAGAAATGCTCGACGATGACATCGACGCCTGGATGGATGAGGACGTGTCGCGCTCCTCTGATGCCTCGGGCACCCGCTCGTCGCGTACGCAGACTGGCGCGTAGCGATTCAACAGCACGTGGTTCGGTAGTGGATAGACGCTAAATGATAAAGCAATTGAATGCAGCAGCTCTCTCTTCTTCGAACCCCCTCTCCCTTATTTCGCTTTGCTCCATCAGTCGCCCTGCGGGCTCGTGTCGGGTTTCTCCCCCTTGGCCAAGGGGGAGATGTCGGCAGACAGAGGGGGTTTGAGCAGATTGCGATGATGTAAACCACAGACAATCATTTAACATTGAACCGCTACCCTTTTGTGGATCCACTTAACATCTATAGGTACGTGCTTGCCCCGAACAGCAACGCGTGAGATTGCGTTGCCACCGCCTCCAATGACAGGGTGAGCAGGTAAGGTGAGGCGGCTTCCTGAATGCGCGCCATCTGAATGCGCGCCATCTGAATGCGCGCCATCTGAATGCGCGCCATCTGAATGCGCGCCACGTCCGAGTAGCCTGTGCCTCCAGATTGGCCGTATGCTCGCGATTTCCCCCCTTACCCACCCCCATCCCCCCTCGTCTACCTCAATGGCCTATCTTGACCTCTCTGCCTGGCCGCGCCAGGCGCACTTCGACTTCTACCGGGCCTTCGACATGCCCATGTTTACGGTCGATGTGCAGGTTGATGTGGCCCCCCTCAAAGCCTGGACCGACCGGCACGGGGCGTCCTTTTTTCTGGCCACGCTCTACCTCTCGCAGCGAGCGGTGCATGCCGTTGAGCCGTTTCGGTACCGGCTGCGCGCCGACCGCGTTTGGGTGCACGACACCGTGCAGGCCGGCGCCACCGTGCTCCGCGACGACGATACCTTTGCCTTCGCCTACTTCGACAACGCCCCCACCTTTGCCGATTTCCAGCGCGCCGGACGATCTGTTATTGAAGACGCACGTGCTTCGACCGGACTCGCCCCCCAGAGCGACCGCGACGATCTGATCCACTATTCGGTCTTGCCGTGGCTGCACTTCACGAGCATCCATAACCCGCGCAGTGGGGCCCCCTCAGACGCTATCCCCAAGATCGTATTCGGGCAGTACCGGTCTGATGGCAAGCGCCTCGTCATGCCCGTCTCCGTAACGGCCCACCACGGACTGATGGACGGGCTGCACGTGGGGCGTTACGTCGAGGCGCTGAGCACGTACTGCAGCAATCCTGCCGGTGCGCTTGCAGAATAGCAATGTAAAGCTGCGTGCCATACCCACCAGTCCCCGTGTACGGCGCGCCCTGTTAGGCGACAGCGTTAAGAAGGGTACGCTGCAATTCAACGATTGACCGATGACAGAGCAGTAGCACGCGATTCGTAAACCGAACGGTTCTTTGTTGGCTCTTGCCTGTCCCATCGGAGATGCCCATATTGAGCAGCGCTTTTTGTCTCCGATCAGCGGCGTATGTCAGCTATTCTGTGAAACTGAGCTGGGGCTATTCGATAAATACACCACGAGCCACACGTCTTTCCGCCTGCATATGTGTCATGTTTTGATGAAAATAGCACTGTGGCGTATCAGTTACGAAGAAGACGGCGAATCTATACAGGCGGTATAGCGTTGTTACATATGATTGAGTAAATATAACCCATTCTCTCTCTATACACGGCTCGCTCTTCTCCGCCTGCTTCCCCTGTACCCTATGCAAACTGACATGAACCCGACGTTCCCGCAAAGCGCACGGACCTTCCGCCTTGTACTCCTGCTTGCTGGCGTACTCCTGGCGATGCCGCAGATGGCCCTGGCCCAGAGCGCCTGGACCAGCCCTTTTGACCCGGCTCCCGAAGAAGAGCAGGAAGAAACGACCCCTTGGGGCGCACCCGGTGAAAACCCTACCTACAGCAATCCGTGGGCCAACGACGAGGCAGACGACAACTCTTGGGGCTACAACCCGTGGGACACCAGCTACGATGATCCGTGGGACACCTCGTCCGATCGTTCCGGCGGCTCCGACTGGTCAAGCGACTTCTACGACTTTGATGATGAGAATAGTGGCAGCAGTGGCGGCTCGGCAGACCGGGTGGGGGATGGGCCGACGACCATGGCAGAAGATGACGAGGACTGTTCAAGAAACTCTGATTGCGATTCAGGAATCTGCTGTACAGGAACTGAAACTTGTCAAAGTGGTGGCAATCCAACGGCTGCTTGCAGATCTAGTGGTGGTGGTGACAGTGACCCAATTGGAGACGACGAAGAAATTGATGATAATGGAAACGTAGTATGCACAAATCCGGATGACGATGCAGACTGTGATGATGATACACCTGTCGTCCCCGTTGACGGTGCTCTCCTCTATCTGGTCATAATCGGCGTTGCGTATGGCGCCTACAAGTTGCGTGGGCTGTAACCCCTGGCCTATAGTTGTCGCGACCCGTTTCAGACGACACGCGCATGTCCCCACCCGTGCGTGCTTCACATCCCCACCCACCGTTTTCAGTCCCATGCATTATTCCGCTAACAAAATTGCCCACGAACCCAACACGCACGATCGCTCGCGCGCAACATCCTCGTCGACACATATCCTGCTCATTGACCAGAACGACGAGCTCCGTGGATTCGTGCGGGCCTGTCTTACCGAGCACTGGCGCGTGAACGAAGTCACAGGGGTCCGCAGTGCGCTCCGGTGGCTCCGGAAAATGCCACAGCGCAACATCGCGATTGTAGGCACGCTCCCCAAGTCAGAAGCAGATGTGTTGGGAGAGGCCCTACGGTCTATGCACGCAACGCGAACACTTGTTTTAAGAGCTAAATCCGGCGTCCCCTCCTGGGCCGAGGCCGCGCTGCAGCATCCCTTTACCGCAACCGATCTGCGAGAGGCCGTGACGGTGCTTGAAGCGTGATCGCTTTTGAACCCGCACACAAGCCACCGGGTACGAAGCTACTCCGTCCGGTTCTATCCACACAACGGTTTGAGTATGGCTACGTCGTCCGATGCCCTTCGCTTTCTGGATCCGGTGGCCGTTTCGCAGTTGGGCACCATGGAGCTGCGTGCGCGGTTCATTGTGGAGGGGTTCATGACCGGGCTGCATCGCAGTCCGTATCACGGCTTTTCGGTCGAGTTTGCCGAGCACCGTCCGTATCACCCCGGCGACGAGTTGCGCCATGTGGATTGGAAGGTCTATGCCAAGACCGACCGCTACTACATTAAGCAGTACGAGGAGGAGACGAACCTGCGCCACTACGTAGTGCTCGACACCTCCGCTTCCATGCATTACAAGGGGCAGGCCGAGCTTAGCAAGCTGGAGTACGGCGCGTACCTGGCCGCCGGGCTGCATCATCTTATGCTGCAGCAGCGCGACGCCACTGGACTCATGGCGTTCGACGAAACCGTGCATACGGTGCGTCCGCCCAGCGCGGCGCCGAACCACCGGCGCACGCTCCTCAAAACGCTCGACGCCCTCACCCGTCGCGATGCGGCGGGCACCCAGACCAATGCCGCCAGCGCGCTCAACGAGGTGGCCGAGCGCATCGGACGGCGGTCGCTGGTGGTGGTTATCACCGATCTGTTTGAGAACGTAGGCGCGCACGACGACCTGCTGCAGGCGCTGCGGCGGCTGCGGCACCGGGGACACGAAGTGATCGTCTTTCACGTGCTGGAGGGCGCTACCGAGCGCCAGTTTCAGTTTCCAGATCGCCCCATGGTCTTCCGCGACGTGGAAACAGGCAACGAACAGATGGTGCATCCGGCGCAACTGCGCGAGCACTACACGGAGGCCGCCGCGCACTTCATGGAGCGCTTCCGTCGCGCCTGCCTGGAGCATAACATCGACTTCGCCACGCTCGACACGCAGACCTCCTACCGCGAGGCGCTGTTGGCGTATCTCAATAAGCGACAGCGGATATTGTAGCGCTGTGCTCCTGATTCCGGGCTGTGGAACCGCGCGATGTAAGCAAACCCATCGCTAAACACGGCCCCTCCCCCCACCACAAGTCATCCCGGGCGAAGCGGAGCCATAGCCGTGTAACGCCAAACCTGCTCCGAAAACTTTCGGGATCACTCATGTCCCCGGCGTACCATGCGATGAGAAAGCAAGGCGGTCCACCCGGTCCCCCCCCTCAGTCGCTGGCGCGACCGCTCCCCTCTCCAGGGGAGCGATTAGAGGCGATACCTTCCGTTCATCTCCCCCTTCGCCGAAGGGGGATTAAGGGGGATGTCTGGCTCCGACGATCTCGGCCCTATGACAATCACTTACCATTGAACCGCTACCTTGCTGACTTACTTAGGACCGCAGGGAGGACGTGCTCTTGGCGTGCCCAAATTAAGAAATCAAAACAGATGCTGTGGTAATTGTCAAGTGGTTTTGGAGTGGAATCAGGCTCTTACTTCCCCCCACCACAAGTCATCCCGGGCAAAGCGGAGCGAAGACCCGGGATCTCTGCCCGACTCAGGACCACCCCGCCCTTCGGGCACCCCTCCTTTCCGGCTGCGCCGGTAGGAGGGGACTCCGCAGCGTGGCGTTTCATGCTCCGAGGCAACGCTTCCCCCGCTACACGTCATCCTGACGCCGCAGGCGGAAGGATCTCAACGCCCCGTACACGCCTGGCATACACCTGCAGGCATAGCGTAGGGGGCTGCTTTGACGAAACGTAAAGATCGCGACGTCGGTCGCAAGCTCCCTCCTTGCGATGACAACCCTGAGAGAACCGTCCCCACCGTGTCATTGCGAGGACGAAGGACGACGCAATCTCATGCGGCCCTGTTCGGACCGGGCTGCCTCACAAAGGCATGCGGGCCCAACACGACCTTGCACGCGCAGGCCCCTGTCCACCAAGCAGGGGATGGCTCGGCGCCCGGCTTCTCCGCCCGCTCATCTTACTTCCCCCCACCACAAGTCATCCCGGGCAAAGCGGAGCGAAGACCCGGGATCTCTGCCCGACTCAGGACCACCCCGCCCTTCGGACCCCCCTCCTTTCTGGCTGCGCCGGCAGGAGGGGACTCCGCAGCGTGGCGTTTCATGCTCCGAGGCAACGCTTCCCCCGCTACACGTCATCCTGACGCCGCAGGCGGAAGGATCTCAACGCCCCGTACACGCCTGGCATACACCTGCAGGCATAGCGTAGGGGGCTGCTTTGACGAAACGTAAAGATCGCGACGTCGGTCGCAAGCTCCCTCCTTGCGATGACAACCCTGAGAGAACCGCCCCCACCGTGTCATTGCGAGGACGAAGGGCGACGCAATCTCATGCGTCGCTGTTCGGGGTAGGCTGCCTCACAAAGGCATGCGGGCCCAACACGACCTTGTACGCGCAGGGCCCCTGTCCACCAAGCAGGGGATGGTTCGGCGCCCGGCTTCTCCGCCCGCTCACCTTACTTCCCCTCACCACAAGTCATCCCGGGCGAAGCGGAGCGAAGACCTGGGATCTCTGCCCGACTCAGGACCACCCCGCCCTTCGGGCCCCCCTCCTTTCCGGCTGCGCCGGCAGGAGGGGACTCCGCAGCGTGGCGTTTCATGCTCCGAGGCACCCGCCACCACGCCATCCCGTTCAAGAGCCCCAGCGCAACACCGCCCCCGGTCCATTCGTAGGCACGCCGTCTCTGCGCGCATCCATTATCACCAACCCGCCTTTGTATCATGCACCTCACCGATCCCAACGCCTCCATCTACATTGCCGGACACCGTGGCATGGTCGGCAGTGCCATCTGGGAGGCCCTCGAATCTGCTGGATACACCAACCTGATCGGGCGCACCAGCAGCGAACTCGACCTGCGCAATCAGGCGGATACGAACGCGTTCTTTGAGACACATGCGCCCGACTTCGTCGTCGTGGCGGCGGCGCGCGTGGGTGGTATCCTCGCCAACGACCAGTACCCCGCCGACTTCCTCTACGACAACCTCGCCATTGAGGCGAACGTGATTCGGGCGGCGCAGCAGCAGGGCGTGGAGCGGCTCGTATTCCTCGGATCCACCTGCATCTACCCCAAGCACGCCCCCCAGCCGATGCCCGAAGACAGCCTGCTGACGGGGCCGCTCGAGCCGACGAATCAGTGGTATGCCATCGCCAAGATCGCCGGACACAAGCTATGCCAGGCCTTTCACCGGCAGCACGACAGCGACATGGTCACGCTGATGCCGACCAATCTCTACGGGCCCAACGACAACTTCGACCTGGAGACGAGCCATGTGCTTCCGGCGCTCATCCGTAAGTTTCACGAGGCCAGGGGCGCGGCCCCCGACGGCAGTGACGCACCGGTAACCCTCTGGGGCAGCGGCACGCCCAAGCGCGAGTTTCTGTATAGCCACGACCTGGCGGATGCGGTGCGCTTTGTGCTGGAAACGCCGGAAGGCGCCCTGCGCGAGGCGGCCTACGAGGGCATGCTAAACGTCGGCGTAGGAAAAGACCTCTCAATCAACGAGTTGGCTGCGGCTATTCAGAACGTGGTTGGCCACGACGGCCCTATCGAGCACGACCCCTCGAAGCCCGATGGTACGCCGCGTAAGCTGGTAGACACCACGCGCATGGACACGTTGGGCTGGTCGGCGGAAACAGATCTGCACGACGGCATCCAGAAAACATACGACTGGTACCGCGAACACGAAGAGGAATGGGTCGCCGCGTAGCTATTTTTCCATCCGGAGACGTGCCAGCGCCGCCGCTCGGAGCCCAAAATAAGAAATCAAAATAAGACACCAAAATAAGACACAAACATGGAGAGCGGCCTTTGCTCATCCTATCCGTTTCGGGGCTGCGCTACGGCAGTAGAAAAGAAACGGCGTATTCACCAGATCAGGCCCCGAGATAGAAATTTGTGCGCGGGATGCCTATCTTTCGCTATTCTTTGGAACGCCGAACCCTGAACGCGCGAAGGAGCCCGCTCTCAAAATATCTGACATTACAATCGAATATTTATGTACACCGACTACGTGCATTGGTGGAGTCCCCGTCTGGAGCGAACCATGGAGATCATGGTGTACGGGCACGCCGGTGCGCCTATCCTGGCGTTTCCGTCAAGCCAGGGGCGCTTTTACGAGTGGCGCGACTTCGGGATGGTCGATGCGCTCGCCCACCAGCTTCAGCACGGCCAGAACCAGCTCTTCTGCGTAGACGCGGTCGACGGAGAGAGCCTCTACAACCGGAGCGTAGACCCGTACGTGCGCATCAAACGGCATCAGCAGTATGAGCAGTATGTGCTGCACGAGGTGCTGCCTTTCATCTACGACCGGGCAACCTCCGACTTTGTGATTGCAGCCGGAGCCAGCTTTGGCGCTTACCATGCGGCCAATCTGGTGTGGAAGCAGCCTTGGTCGTTCGGAAAACTGATCGCGATGAGCGGCGCGTTCGACATCCGGTCATTTATGGATGGTTTTTATGATGAAAATGTGTATTTTAGCAACCCAGTTGATTACCTGCCGAATCTGGAGGACTGGGGGACGCTCGACGCCATTCGGAATACGCACATTATCCTGACCGCGGGTGAGCACGATCCATGTCGTGGCGCGAACGATCATATGAGCCACATATTGCACACAAAGGATATCGGGCACCACTACGAACGTGCCAACGGGTTTGGCCATGACTGGCCGTGGTGGCACGACCAGATGCGGCGCCACGTGTAGCGTAGGTTGGACCTCTCACGCCGCACTCCCCACGCCGCACTGTGGTAAGTCGGCCAGCAGAAATACACTTACAGGTAGTGGGTAGACGCTAAATGATAAGGCGATTGGATGCTGCAACTTTTTCTTTTTCGACCCTCCTCTCCCTTACTCCGCTTCGCTCCATCAGTCGCCCTACGGGCTCGTGTCGGGTTTCTCCTCCTTGGCCAAGGGGGAGATGTCCACAGGATCATGCCTGCTGAACGTCAAAGAGAGGATTCTGCTGCGCTCACCATAACGAGCTGTGTGGGGAACCATTGCAGGGGAATCATTGCCGGGGAATCATTGCCGGGGAATCATTGCAAAGGGAAGGTAGACCTGTACTCACACACAGCCCGAAAATCTACCCTTAGCAGCAGTACCGCGTTGAAGCGCTGGCTGTAACATCGCTTGCCAACTGCACGATCTTTTGAATTGAGTATCTTAGCCACACTATGAGCACGACCCATCACATCGGCATTCTTCGCGGAGAGGAGACCACCTTTCCGGATGCGCTTATTCCGTTCATCAACGAAAACTACGGCGACCAGAACGTGGAAGCGTCGTTCGTAGAGGTCGGGGCCGTCCGGATGGATGTCGCGCCCAAGTACGACGTTATCATCGACCGCATCTCGCACGAGGTGCCCTTCTATCGCTCGTACCTGAAGTGGGCCGCGCTGAAAGGCACGTACATCATCAACAACCCGTTCTGGTGGAGCGCCGACGACAAGTTCATCGACAATGTGATCGCCGAGTCGGTTGGCGTAGCCGTGCCGCGCAGCGTCATTCTGCCTCACAAAGAGCGTCCGCCAAATACGTCAGGTAAGAGCTTTCGCAACCTGGAGCACCCCATCAACTGGGACGATGTCTTTGAATACGTCGGCTTTCCGGCGTTTCTGAAGCCGTTCGACGGCGGCGGCTGGCGCGACGTAACGCGCGTGACGACGCCGGGCGAGTTTCACGCGGCGTACGACCAGTCGGGCGTTGACTGCATGATGCTGCAAGAGGGCATCGAGTTTGAGTCGTACTTCCGGTGCTACGGAATCGGACAGAAGAAGGCGCACATCATGCGGTACAACCCGTCGGTACCCATGCACGAGCGGTACTCGGCGGTATCGTCAGACCCAATCGAAGAGGGGCTTCGCAAAAAGCTGGAGCGCGACGTGCTGGCTATCTGCCGCACGCTGGGCTACGACATGAACACCGTTGAGCTGGCAGTGCGAGACGGCGTGCCGTACGCTATCGACTTCATGAATCCGGCCCCCGACGCCGACTACCACTCCGTAGGCCCCGAGAACTTCGCCTGGATGGTAGATGCGATGGCCGAGTTTGCCGTAGAGAAGGCCCTCGACGACCGTCCACCCAAGCAGTTTTCGACGCAGGGCGCGCTCTACCCGGGGGTGTCTGAATCGTAGGGCGTGCCTCATGCGTCGCCCTTCCCACTCGTTGTCCGTTCCTGTTGCTCCACCTACCCATGCGGCAGCACCTGCAGCCCGCCATCGACCACTACCACGCACTCATTGAGCGCGACCTGACTGCCGCCGAGAATCAGGTGGAGCAGCTTCGCATGCAGCAGCACGAGCGCCGTGCGCTGTTTGGAGGGCGGCCCATGGCCAACAGCCTGCGCCCCACGTTTCTGACGGAGGCGATGTATGCCGACGTACAAGACACGGTCTACCTGATCCGTCAAGCTATCCTTCGCATCGCGTCGACCTTCTTCAACGATGAAACGCTGCTGCGCGAGGAGCTCGGCATGGAGCCGTGGGAGATTGAGCTCGCTGCCCTCCCGACCCGCGTCATCCACCTGGCGGCCAACGCTCGCCTCGACGCGTTTCTGACCGAGCGCTCGTTTAAGTTCGTCGAGTTCAACGGCGAGAGTCCGGCCGGAATGGCCTACGTGAACGAGCTCGCGAAGATATACCGCGACTTGCCAATCTTTCAGACGTTCACCGAGCAGTTTCCGGTGCGCTTCGTGTCGCCGCTTCAGCACTCGGTGCAGGCATTCCTGCGCATCTACCACGACGAGTTCGATGGCGACAAGCTGCAGCCGACGTTTGCCATCGTAGACCGGCTGGAGGACGTGCCTACGACCCACGAGTTTGATCTGATCAAGACGTACCTGGAGCGGCTTGGTTATGGCTGCGTGGTAATCGATCCGCGTGAATTAGACTGCCGCGATGGCTGGATCTACGCGAATGGCACGAAGATTGACATCCTGTACCGGCGTCTCCTGATGAACGAGTTCTACGAGATCCGAGACGACTGCCAGCCGTATGTGGAGGGCTACCGCGCACAGAAGACCTGCTACCTGAACACGTTCCGCTCCAAGCTTGTCCACAAGAAGGCGATTTTTTCCTTCCTGACCGACGAGCAGTACACCAAGGTGCTCGACGCACCGCAGCGCCAGGCCATCCAGCAGCACATTCCATGGACGCGCCGGCTGCGCCCGCGTACCACGGAGTTTCGCGGGCTGACGATCGACCTGCTGGACTTTGCGCGTCAGAACCAGCGCTACTTTGTGATTAAGCCCAACGACGCGTACGGCGGGTCGGGCGTGACGCTCGGCTTCGCGTCTACGCCCTCGGAGTGGGACGCCGCTATCGAGGAAGGCGTTGAAGCGGGGCATGTCATCCAAGAAACAGTCGACATTCACCGTGAGCCGTTCCTCATGCAGACCGACAACGGCTGGGAGAAGGTGCCGTCGATTATTGATCTTGATCCGTACATTAACGGGCCGCTGATGGGCGGCTGCCTGACCCGCATCTCAGGATCGGATCTGGCCAACGTGACCGCGGGCGGCGGCACGCTTCCTATGTTCATTTTACGCAATACGTATCATGCAAACTCCTGATGCACGTCCCCTGCGCGTGGCGGTGCTCGATCTATACGATGGCGAGCCCAACCAGGGCATGCGCTGTATCCGCGACTTCCTGGAGAGCAACGCCGATCCTGCGCTATCGACCCCCATGACCTACGACATCTTCGACGTGCGCCAGCACGCCGAAGTACCAGGGCTGGGCTACGATGCATACATCTCTACCGGCGGGCCGGGCAGTCCGTGGGACGGACTCAACCAGCCCTGGGAGGCGGCCTATTTTAACTGGCTGGATGCGCTCTGCCGCCACAACATGACGGCGGCACCGAAAAAGCACGCGCTGTTTATCTGCCACTCGTTTCAGCTGCTCTGCCGCCACTTCGGCATCGGGGAGGTCACCGAGCGCCCGGCCCAGTCGTTCGGGATTTTTGAGGTGCACCGGCTTTCAGGGGGATTCGACGAGCCCCTCTTTGACGGACTGGATGATCCGTTCTACGCGGCGGACTTCCGGCGGTGGCAGGTCGTACAGCCGGATCATGAGCGCGTGGCCCAACTGGGGGCTAAACTGCTGGCCCGCGAGCAGCCCTACCCCGAGTATCCATACGAACGGGCCCTCATGGGCGTGCGCCTATCGCCCGAGATGGTCGGCCTGCAGTTTCATCCCGAAGCCGACCCCGAAGGCATGCTGGTCCATTTTCGCCGCCCCAAGCAGCGTAGCAAGGTTGTCAGCGCGTTCTCGGAAGCGCGGTACCAGCGCCTCATTGACCGGCTCGACGACAAACAGTACCTGACACCCGCCTACGAGACCATCATCCCGACGTTTTTGCGCCGCTCGGTAGCGGCTACATACCCGGCAGCGGTAGCATAGCACCGGCACAGCATCGCAGCCACGTCTTCTTCTTCCTGAACGCCCCCCTCCATGCCTATTGTCCCCCCGTCTCGCATCCTGTCATGGCACGAAGACCGCCTGCACGGACGCCTCCGCATGCGGCGGTTGCGCTCTCGGGCGCTTGGCATCTCCAAACCTTACTATGTCTATGAATCTCCCGGTCTGGCGGATACAGAGGCGCCGCCCGTGCTCTATGCCTTTCGCGGCCACGAGCGCGAATGGGTCAACATGCAGGAGGACGACTCGCGCAGCCACGCTACCGCCATCCAGGATATTGACACCTGCGTCGCGGAAGGACTGCTGCCACCGATGATCGTCGTGATGCCCGGACTGAACAGCGCCAACAACCATGTGCCCTCGCTTGGCATCAACATGGTCGGCACGTGGAAGCGTTCGATGCAAGGCCTCGGGAGCGGACAGTTCTGGACCTACTTGAATGAGGAACTGCTACCGTCTGTAGATGCCGACTACCCGCATCTCGCTGACAGTCCGCGTCTGATGGCCGGGTTTTCGCTCGGGGGATACACCGTGCATCTGCTGGCGATGAAGCGCCCTGGCTACTTTGCACATGCTGCGATGTACGACAGCCTCTTCATGTGGCCCGGGCACCGCGATCCACGCATCACGTCTAAGAACGCCTCAAAAAGCGCCCCAAAAAGCGCCTCAGAAAGCACTGCAACCGCCTGCACCGATCGCATCTGGGGCAAGGCTTCGATCTTCGATCCGGCACTCGGGAAGCCGCGCAGTCAAGACGCCATGCAGCGGTGGAATCCGACCGACATGCTTGCTGCGGCTTCGCCGTCGATGCTTCAGAAGCTACGCCGCACCACCTACTGGATTGCCTGCGCTCCCAGCGATGGCAACAAAGGCAACCTGCACCGCGGCCGTTTTCTGCTAAAGCGCTTTCGCGCCAACGACCTGCCGATCGGGTTCGATCGATCGGACCCCGTGTTTCACCCTGAGGCCGCCCACACCTGGCACTGGACCGATCGCTTCGTCGTGCGGTTTCTGCGCGAGGCGGTTGGCGACCGGAAGCATACAGGTTCTGAAGCTGCCGTTAAGGAATAGGGGGCGTTCTTGCACCGGGGGTACGTAGCGGAGTGCTCAACGGGGAAACCACTTCGTCGGTGGCACAAGCAACCCGGCAGCCGACGTACCGATGCGAAGCACGGTATGAGCAGCATCCCACAGCGGGAAGAGCACGACGGGGGCCTCTGCGCGCAGGGCGTCGGCGCCGCGATGCAACAGGTGACTGATGCCAATGAGGCGAAGTGCGAGCAGGCCGGCTCCGGCAGGCCCGGCAAGCAGCGGAGCGAGCCATAGCAGAAGCGCCGACGCATAGTACGCCGTCAGATGCAAGGCCGGCCCTCGGGCGTATGCGCGTCCGGCAGAGGTATGGCGGCGCTGAGCACGCAGCCAGCGGCGCCACGAAGTGGGCGGGGCCGTTGGCACCTGCGCGTCTGAGTGCCACACCGCACGCACGGGAAGCGCCTGCGCATGCGCTGCCTGCACAAACAGATCGTCGTCGCCACTCAGCAGCACGCTATGTGTGTCGTGGCCGCTCACCCGGTGGTATGCAGTGATGGCGTAGCTGATGTTGCGCCCGACAGCCATGTACGGATGGCCGTGCTGAGCCGCAGCCAGCATCGCGATCTGGGCCGTCCATGTTTCGTATCCCGCCAGCCGCTGCAGCAGCCCACGTGGCGTATCCAACAGACTGGGGCCGACAAGCACAGGCGAAAATTGTGCGTTGTTAGGTCGTGCGGCGTTGTGTTGAAGATGGAGGCGGGCGAGCGTTTCGAGCCAGGTAGGCGGTGGGATGCAGTCGGCATCGGTGAATGCAAGATGCGTCGTAGGCGCAGCCTGAATGCCCGCGTCGAGCGCATGCTTCTTGCCCGGCGTGCCGGTATGGTGCACGACCTGCACGTTCGGGTGATCGGCGGCGTGCGCATCCAGCCACGCAGCGCTCCCATCAGAGGAGTGGTCGTTGACCCACACGATGTGCATGGCCTGGTGCGTTTGGTTATGAAGTGCCTGAGCCAGAGCAGGTAGATGGGCGCGTTCGTTCCGTACGGCGATAATTACGGTGAGAGTCGGCAGAGGGCCTGGTTCGCTTGATGGTAGGGACAGCACGGCGGAAGGGCGTGTGGGCGTCCCCATAAGGAGCCACCCCAGGTAGCCTGCTTGTGCGAGAAAAGCGATAATGCACAGAGCGGTCAACATGGGGAGCAGGGCGGCACCGCCAGAGAGATAGCACGAAACGACAGAACGAAACGCCAGAATGAAACGACAGCACAGAAGATGCCCAGACAAGAGAGCGCATGCATGGTGCGAATATCGTACCCAGCGGGCGCTCCGGGTGCAAGCGTAGGCCGTTATTCGAGCGGCAATCCCCAAAAGTTTTCACGAAGGCGTGTACACCGGGCACTTCTGAAGGGAGAAAGTTTTAGTGGATTTGTGGAAGCGCCGCCTGTTTGTGCTTTCTATAACGAAGAGTGCGTTGCATATTACCGGTTGCATGTTTCACAGAAGATCCCGCTATGACCACACGTGCCAACGACTGGCCAGACATGGGACGGTTTTGGACGGTGCCCAACACACTGAGCCTGCTTCGGCTGGTGTTGGTCTTTCCGATTGCCTGGTTGATCTGGCAAGACGGTCCGCTGGAATGGGTCGTGGGGTTGGTCCTCGTTGCTATCCTGACCGATTGGTTTGACGGGCGGCTGGCGCGCTGGCTCGGTACCGTGTCGGAGTGGGGCAAGGTGCTTGACCCGCTCGCCGATAAGGTAGCGGGCGGACTCGCGGTGCTTGCGCTTACGTTTCGTGCGTCGGACCCGAACCTGCCGGTCTGGTTTCTGGCGCTGGTTGTGTCGCGTGATGCCGCTATCGTAGGAGGAAGTGCCCTGCTGGCGCGCCGGGTTGGTAAGATCGTGATGAGCGCCTGGCTGGGCAAGGCGGCCACCACCTGGCTGGCGATCACCGTGCTTGCTGCCCTACTACGGGCCGACATGCCCGTGCTCATGGTCTGCGTGTACATGACGGCTGCGCTGCTTGTGATCTCGTTTCTTGTGTATACCTGGCACTTCGTGCGCACGGCTCGCATGCCTGAAGGGCAGCGGAAGGCCTACCAGCTTGATTTAGGCTCGGGGCGAGCCCCCTCCGACACCCCGCCGCGCGGCGCGAACAAAGGGCCCGGCCCCAGCGAGTCCACCGGCAAAAGCTCCACCGTAAGCGATTCTACAGAGGGCAGTACCACCCCCAGTAGGCCGTCCTCCAACCCTTCGTAGGGGGAGCGCGTACATGTTGCAGATACTGACTAAATAGCACCATATATCTCCGTTTTCTCTTTTCATTGATTTGCCTATTGCTGGCCGCGTATGGGTTTTCTGGACCGATTTACGAATCGCAACACCGAAGAAGAGCAGGAAAAGCTGGATGAGGGTATGGACAAGACCCGGAGCAGCTTCATGGGCAAGCTGAACCGGCTCGTCCGAGGCAAAGATACGGTAGACGCCGCCCTGTTGGACGACTTGGAGGAGATGCTCGTTACCAGCGATGTGGGCGTAGACACCACGCTCGACATCATCGACCACATTGAGTCGCGTGTGGCGCGCGACCAATACGTGTCGACCGATGAGCTCAACAGCATGATCCGCGAGGAGATTGCGAAGCTCATGCTGGAGAAAGAGGAAGAGCGCCCAGCCGATTTCAACGCTGAACTCCCCAATAAGCCGCATGTTATTATGGTGGTCGGGGTAAACGGCGTTGGGAAGACAACGACCATCGGCAAGATGGCCTACCGGTACAAGCAAGCCGGAAAGTCTGTGATCATGGGAGCCGGAGACACCTTCCGCGCTGCAGCCATCGAGCAGCTCGAAATCTGGTCGGAACGTGCTGATGTACCCATCATCAAACAGAGGCATGGCTCCGACCCAGCTGCTGTCGCGTTTGACACGATCGAGGCGGCTGTTGCACGCGACGCCGACGTCGCACTCATTGACACCGCCGGGCGCTTGCACACCAAAGGCGGACTCATGGACGAGCTGAGCAAGATGAAGCGCGTTATGGGACGCAAGATACCCGACGCTCCGCACGAGGTGCTCCTCGTGCTCGACGCCTCAACCGGGCAAAACGCGATCCGCCAGGCCGAGGAGTTCACTAACAGCGTGGACGTAACGGGGCTGGCGCTTACGAAGCTTGATGGCACGGCCAAAGGAGGCGTTGTTATCGGCGTGTCGCATCAGTTTCAGGTGCCGGTTAAGTACATCGGGGTTGGCGAAGATATTGACGACCTGCAGGTGTTCGACCGCAAAGGGTTTGTGGAGGCCCTGTTCGGCGACGAATAGTTGCTTTGAGGCGCTACTATTTCGAGCCTCTCGTACCACCTATGCTGTGCGCTCCTACTTAGCCTGCTGCTGCACCACCGAGCAATCACCGTTCGCTTCTGCATACCGATTAAGTAGGTTTAAGTAGGTCGCTGAAAATACGTTTACACCCTGTCATCGCGAGAAGAGAGCTTGCGACCGACGCAGCGATCTCATGCGTCAGTTGTAGGAATTTATCCTGCTTGCAAGGCACAAGATGGCCACGTCGCTGGCGCTTCTCGCAATGACACACTCAAAGATTCTTTTTTGGTTATACTTAACTGTTTCTACTGCGCATGAACATCGTTTTTATGGGGACCCCCGAATTTGCGGTGCCCTCGCTCGAAGCGCTTTCGGAGGCCGGATACACGCCCGAGACTGTCGTTACGGGTCCCGATCGGGGCCGGGGCCGGGGGCAGTCGCTGCGCCCGACCGCCGTTAAGAAAGCGGCGCAGCGTATCGGTATCGACGACATTGTGCAGCCTGATTCAGTGCGTAGCGCCTCGTTCGAAGAAGCGATGCGGGCACGGGTGCCCGACTGCTTTGTAGTCGTTGCATTCAAGATCCTGCCGTCTTCGTTGCTTGCCATCCCGTCGCAGGGGGCTTTTAACCTGCACGGGTCGCTGCTCCCGGCGTACCGAGGGGCAGCGCCCATCCACCGGGCGGTGATGAACGGAGAGACAGAAACGGGCGTTACGACCTTCTTTCTGGAGCCGGCTGTCGACACCGGCGATATTATCCTGAAGAAGCGGATGCCTATCGGGCCAGATGAGACCACGGGCGACGTGCACGACCGCATGATGCATCTGGGCGCTAAGGCTGTTGTCGAAACGGTAGAGCTTATCGAAGCCGGCACTGCGCCCCGCATCCCCCAGAATAATGAAGACGCGAGCCCGGCACCGAAAGTGCACGCTGAGGAGGCCGGCATCCCATGGGATAAGTCGGCAGAGGCCGTGCATAACCACATCCGGGGCCTCTCGCCCATCCCCGGCGCGTGGACGCTTCACGGCGACGTGCGCCTGAAGGTGTACCGGTCGTCGCGGCTCGCCGAGCAGGCTGTAAACGCGAATAGGGCTCCGGGTACGGTACTCTCCACCGATGGCGTCTTGCATGTGGCCTGCGGAACCGGAGCCGTTGCGCTTGAAACCATTCAGCAGCCGGGTAAGAAACGCCTGCCTGCTGAGGCCTTCGTAAATGGATACGATCTGGCTTCGGGCGACCGTTTCACGAGTTAGGTAAGTCGGTGAAAATACGTTTACACCTTGTCATCGCGAGGAAGGAGCCTGCGACCGACGTGGCGGTCTCATGCACCAGCTGGCCCCGGTTTATCTGCTTACAAGGCCCAAGGCGGCCGCGTCGCCGGCGCTTCGCGCTGTGACAGACTTGAAGATTCTTTTGTAGACCTACTTAATCCTCTCGACCTTCCCGTTGCTTCCGCGCACCGACCGACCCCCGCCGCTATGCGTCCGACCGCTTCGCAGATCCGCTCGCCCGACGTAGACCACGTGGCGCGATCGGCTACAGAAGATGCCCGCGCGCTGTTCGCTGAGCACTTTGAGGGAGGCGCTACGTCTGCGTGGACCACCTACCAGCAGGCCCCGATGGCGATTCAGGCCGACCACACACATTACAGTGAGGGCTTTGCGCTCTTCGCTGCGATGCCCTACGGTGTGGCGATTGCGGCGCGCCGGGCGTCAGGCGTGGGGCGCGTGGCCGAAGAAGACGCTCCTGCCCGTGTGGCCGTACCGTTCGAGACCCCACCACGCTCAGACGATTCGATCGCTGTGCGCATTGTTCGATCGATCCTGAACGCCTGCACGGAGCCGCCGCCGTCTCTCAACATGGCGATCGTCGACAGCCTGCCCGACTCATTTCAGGATGCATATGCTGTAGCGCTAGCACGTGCTGTCTACCTGGCGCTCAACCACTTTGCCCGCAAAGACGAGCAGGTTGCTCCGTTTGCTGGTGCGTCTTTTACGCAGGTTGCACGTGCGGCGCTACCCGAGGCGCTTGGCGTGCCGTACAGCACCGCGTACCCGCTGGCGGTGAGCGCGGCCTCCCATCAGAACGGGAGACTCGCCCCGTTTCTTCTCGTTGATACGCCAGCGCGCGAGGTGATTCCGGTTCCGTCGTCGCATGCCCCCTCGCTGCAATGGGGCTTTTTTGATGCCGGACCTCCGACCCAGGAGCCCTCAGACACGCATCACACGCGTGAGCAGCAGGTGCGGGCAGCGCTGGACGCGCTGCAGCAGACCGAGGATTTCGCTGACCTGGCGTCGTTTAACACGCTGGAGCACCGCTCGCTCGACCGGGCGCTGAACCTGGTCGGGCCCCCGCATCAGGCGGTCGTGCGCCATCTCGTTACCGAGAATCGGCGGGTGCAGAAGCATGTCGTAGCGCTGCGTCATGGCGACGGGCAGATGACCGGGGCGCTCCTTCACATGGCGCATACCTCGCTTCAGACTGTCTGGCAGGGGACGACTGCTGCCGCCGATTTCCTGGTGCAGCATGCCGAGCAGTATACCGAGGCAGGTCTATACGGGGCGGGCATGACCGGGCGCAACGGCTACGTGCTCACAATTGGGCGAGTGCCTACGTATCGCAATCACATCGAAACGCTGGCCGAACGCTACGAGTCGGCGTTTCACCACTCCGTGTCGTTTCTTCCTCTGTAGCTGCCCTCCATACCCGATGCCTGATACCGACCTGACTGCCATTAAAGAGCGTGTGATGCGCGAAGGTGCCTTCTTGCGCGAGGTGACCGAGGAGATGCAGCGCGTTGTGGTGGGGCAGTCGCATATGGTGGAGCGGCTGCTCATCGGACTCATCGGAAACGGCCATGTGCTTCTGGAGGGGGTGCCGGGGCTTGCTAAGACCCTGACCGTACGGATGCTGGCGCAGTGCATCGGCACCTCGTTTCAACGCATCCAGTTCACCCCTGACCTGTTGCCGGCCGATGTGCTCGGAACGCTCGTCTACAACCAGCACACCGGCTCGTTTACCATCGAAAAGGGGCCCATCTTCTCCAATATTATTTTGGCGGATGAGATCAATCGCTCGCCGGCCAAGGTGCAGAGCGCGCTGCTTGAGAGCATGCAGGAGCGGCAGGTCACGATCGGCGATCAGACCTTTCCGCTCGACGACCCCTTTCTTGTGCTGGCCACGCAGAACCCAATCGAGCAACAAGGGACGTATCCCCTGCCGGAAGCCCAGGTCGACCGCTTCATGATGAAGGTGCAAGTGCCCTATCCGTCGCACAGCGAAGAGCTTGAGATCATGCGCCGCATGGCCCATACCGACGCGCGCCCATCCGTAGAGCCTGTTGCAACGCCTGATCAGGTCCTGCGGGCGCGCAGTGTGCTCAACGATCTGTATATGGATGAGCGGGTGGAGCAGTACATCGTAGATCTGGTAATCGCCACGCGCACCCCAGCGTCGTATGAGGCCGACCGCATCAGCATGCTTATTGAGCATGGCGCCTCGCCTCGTGCCTCCATCAACCTGAACCTGGCTGCTCGCGGACATGCCTTCCTGCAGCGCCGTGCATACGTGACGCCCGACGACGTGCGCGCCATTGCGCTCGACGTGCTTCCGCACCGTGTTGTGGTAACGTACGAAGCTGAAGCGCAGGGCATTACCCCTGCCGATGTCGTACAAGACGTGCTCGACGTCGTTGAAGTCCCATAGCCATAGCCCGGTTTTCGGCAGATGCCGGGCGCGACAGATGCCGGTCGACCCATTGATGTTGCAGATACGACGAGACCGCCAGCTTTCCCGAAAGCCGTTTTACAAAAGCCGGATCGCTGTTCAGATTGCCCGTGCTCTCCGTACTCATGCTCACGTACCTTTATGACTGACATATCTGACGATGCCAATGCCGATCTCTCTATCGACACGTTTATAGCGCGTCTGCACGATCGCACTGAGATGGCGCTAACGCCGCTTAACACGGTCAACGAGCCGTGCGCGACCATCAGCGAAGACCACCTGCATCGTCCGGGATTGGCGCTTGCGGGATACATTGATCTGTTCACGTACCAGCGGGTGCAGGTTCTGGGCAACACCGAAACGCGCTACCTGAAGCATCTTGCTCCGAAAGAGCGGCGTGCGGCCTTCGGCAACCTGACGCAGTTTGACATTCCCTGCATTATCTGCACGGCCGATAATACCATCGGCGAAGACCTGGTCGCGATGGCTACCGAAGCGCAGATTCCCGTTTTTCAGACGCCAACGCCCACCGTTGACGCCATGGGCACCATGCGTGCGATGCTCGTCGACCAGTTTGCACCGCAACAAGCCGTACACGGCTCGCTGGTCGACGTGTATGGCATTGGACTCCTGCTTTCGGGGCCGTCGGGTATCGGAAAGAGTGAGGTTGCACTCGACCTGATCGAGCGAGGGCACCGTCTCGTAGCCGACGATGTTGTCATGGTTACCCGGCGCGACTCGTCAATCCTGATGGGGGCAGGCACCGACCTCGTGCAGCACTTTATGGAGGTACGCGGGCTCGGTCTGGTTGACATCCGCGCTATGTTTGGGATTCGGGCGATTCGCTTCCAGAAGCGGGTCGAGCTCGTGGTTCAGATGGAGATGGCCAACGAAAACACCTCTTACACACGCATCGACATGATTGAAGGCACGCGCGAGATCCTGGGCGTTGAACTGCCGCGCGTGCGCGTGCCCATCACGCCCGGCAAGAGCGTTACGGTAATCTGCGAGGTGATTGCCATGAACTATTTACTTCGTCATTACGGATACGACCCAAAAGAGGTCTTTCAGCAACGCCTCCGCGACCAGATCCAATCCGGTCGGAAAGGGCCCAGACGGGGCATTCAGTACTTTGAGCAAGACTATGAGTAGCAAGATGTGCCATTCCTGTTGAAAGGACGTGCCATGCCGCATCTGGTACAGTGCTTGCAGATCCACAATGGTGAAAGTGACAACAAAGAGATGACGTTTCGACCGTATAGGGTGCTAAGCACTACAATTTATGTAGTTACATCGAAAATGGAAGTCTATATTTACGATTACGACACGCGGCTGTAACGCTACCTGTCTGTGGCTTGACATGATGTTAGCAGCATTCTATATTAGCGACGTCTCTCTCGAAAAGTCCCCACCGAGTATTTCACCCCCACTCTTTCCGTTGGCTCTGTATGAATCAGGAGAAACAATATTACTATGATCCTGAAACGTGTTCGTTTATTGAAATTGAAGAGCGGCCGGTAGATAAGGTCAAACGATACGCTTGGGTCATTGGTGTTGCGTTGCTTCTTGCAGGAGCGCTAACCTGGGCGATGGGCGCCGAACTTATTCGTACCCCTACAGAGCAAGCGCTGCAAACTGAAAACCAGGCCCTGCAGAGTCAGCTGGAGCGTGCAAGCAGCCAGCTTGAGCTTCTCTCTGAGGAGATCGACGAGCTGGCCTCACGGGATGAGGAGCTGTACCGCACGCTTCTTCAGGTAGAACCGATCTCGGATGATATTCGCCAGGTGGGCGTTGGGGGCGCCGACCAGTACCGGGCGTTTGACCGCTTTGAGGGCAGTACGGCATCGCTGCTGCGCGAAACAGAAGCGCTACTCGATAAGATGGAGCGACAGGTGGGGTTGCAGGGGGCCAGCTATCGCGAACTGGTACGTTACGCAGAACAGCGCGAGAAGAAACTTGCCCAGCTTCCCGTACTTCGTCCTGTGAACGAGCACATCGTATCGAGCTACGGCTACCGCACAGACCCCATTCTGGGCGTGCGCCGCATGCATGCGGGGGTTGACTTCGTGGCCCGAATAGGCACGCCCGTCGTCGCTCCAGCCGACGGAGTCGTGCACCGGTCGCGCTACTCGGCCTCCTACGGCAACTACATCGATTTGCGGCATCCCGAAACCGGATACATCACCCGATACGCACATCTCTCAGAAGCTGCCGAGGATATTCGCCGAGGTACACAGGTGACGCGAGGACAGGTCATCGGCTACACCGGAAATAGCGGGCGCTCAACAGGGCCGCATCTCCATTACGAAGTGCGAACAGAAGATGGAGGTACCGTTAACCCTGTCGATTTCTTCGTGCCAGATATGACGCCCCGAGCGTTTATCAGCCTCGCTGCCCAGACCAACTCGCACGAGCTCCACGACCATTACAACGAAGAAGAAATGCTCTCAATGATTGAGTAGCCGTACCCTCAATCTTGTCATTCAAAAGATGATTAGTGCAGGGCGTAAGGCCCTGCACATCTGCTGACGCATATCCTCTTCGTGCAAGGCGTCCTCTTCTTTGCCGACTTAGTAGGTCAGCAAAAATACACTTACACCTTGTCATCGCGAGGAGGAAGCCTGCGATCGAAGCGACGATCTCATGCGTCAGTTGGGGCGGTTTATCCTACTTATGAGGCATAAGATTGCACCCCAAAGGCACTCCCTCGCTACGCTCACAGCGCCGCGTCGCTGGCGCTCCGCGCAATGACATACTCGAAGATTCTTTGAGCCTACTTAGATTTCACCGGCTGCCTGAACACTCGTCTCTAAGAGCCTGTTTGGGTTTTGGTTTGCAGGCGAGAGCGAGCGCCGCTGAGGCGAAAATTGGACCACGATGGAGATTCGTAGCCGGGGCTACGGGTCGACATCGGGGGCAATTTGCACCAGGGGCATGACCTTCGGCCCCAGTCCAGCGCCGCCGCTCGGAGCCCAAATTAAGAAATCAAAACAGGTTCTAAACCCTTGTATCCAACGGCTCCTCTCTTGTGCTTGCCAGGCCCCAGGAGGCTCCCATGAGCTCTCGTCTGGGAGCGTTCTCTGGTTTCTGCGTCTCCATGCAAAACGCAGGGACACGCGCGAGACGCGTGCCCCGTATCGTCCTGTTGAACGGGATTGCAAAGACGACACTCACTCGCGATAGCCGTATGAGCGGATGAACTGCTCGCGGTCGCGCCAGTCCTTGCGTACTTTAACGTGGAGCTGCAGGTAGACCGACGTACCCAGAAACGATTCGATGGTATGCCGGGCGGCTTTGCCAAGCGCCTTCAGCGCCTGCCCGCCTTTGCCGATGAGAATGCCCTTGTGGCTCTTTCGGGTCACGACGATCTCGGCGTCGATAAAGTCTTTGCTGGTGGGGCGCTCCTTGTAGTCTACAACGTTCACCTGCACAGAGTACGGTACCTCTTCGTGAAAGCGTTGCAGGATCTGCTCGCGGATGAGCTCGGCTACAAAAAAGCGCTGCGGGTGCTCGCTGACTTGGTCTTTCGGGTAGAAAGGCGGCCCTTCAGGCAAGCGCTCGCGCACCGTGTCCATCAGCACGTCAAGGTTGAACCCGTTGAGTGCCGATGTGGGAATGACCTCCTCAAACGCACGCAGGTCGGTATATGCCTCAACGAGCGGAAGCGCCTGTTCCTGCGGAATAAGGTCCATCTTCGTTAGAACCAGCAGAGCGGGGCGGTCGCTTATCTGTTTGAGGCTGAGCGTGTCGGGCACCTCAGCGGTCGCCTCCGCAAGGAAAAGCAGCAAGTCGGCATCGCGGATCGCGGTCTTCACCTGATCCATCATTGCGTTGTGAAGTCCGTACCGGGGTTCAATGATACCGGGTGTATCCTGGAAGATGATCTGATGCTCGGGACCGGAATGGATCCCAACCACGCGATGCCGTGTGGTCTGGGGCTTTCGGGTTACGATAGACAGCTTTTGGCCCAGCAGCGCGTTCATGAGCGTGCTCTTGCCCACGTTCGGCTTGCCAATCAGCGACACATAGCCGCTGCGATGGTTTTCGGGGATATCGTCAAACATATAAAAACAACCTGGTAAAAAGAGTGTGGCCGTCTGCGTGTTAGGCCGTTTGGATGAGGTGGTGCATGTCTCGTACCGCCTGCTCAAGGCCACTGAGCACAGCCCGCCCGATAATGGCGAACCCGATGGAGACTTCCGACACATGAGGCACGGCCCGTACAAATGGCTGTACGTTTGTATAGTCGAGCCCGTGTCCGGCGTGGATGCGCAGGCCGTGCTCGTGTCCAACAGATGCTGCATTGGCAAGCCGCTCCAGCTCGCGCTTGCGGCCGGCTTCGGTGGTCGTGTTGGCATAATCGCCGGTGTGGAGCTCAATCGCATTCGCGCCCGCCTCAGCGGCCGCCTCAATCTGAGCTGTAACCGGATCCACAAACAGCGCAACCTGCTCCACGCCTGCCTCGTAGAGGCGTGGAATCACCGTGTTCAGGCGAGAAGCATTGGCCTGTACGTCGAGTCCCCCTTCGGTGGTCACCTCTTCGCGCCGCTCCGGCACGAGCGTAGCCAGCGCTGGTTGGACATCACAGCAGATGTCGACCACCTCGCTATCTGTCGAGAGCTCAAAGTCGAGCTTCCCGTGCACGGTTTCTTTCAGCAGGCGCACGTCACGTTCTGTGATATGGCGGCGGTCTTCACGTAAATGAAAGACAATGCCATACGCGTTGGCCTGCATGGCGAGGGCCGCCGCATGTACCGGGTCGGGCGATGCTTCGCGCCGGGCGTTGCGCAGCGTGGCTACGTGGTCAATATTAATGAGAAGGCGCGGAGGCGTCATGGGCACAGATGTTCGGTTATACAGATAGACAAAACAGGCTTCTAAAAAAGCAATTACAGACCATACCCAATACCTTGCCCTCTCCCTTTTTGTTTGGGATGCGGGGCGCGTCGCTCCACGATTGTCCAGATGCTCACGCGATGATGCCTCTTGAAGCAGAAATTGATTGACTGCCCAAGCCCTCAGTGGCCTAACGCAGGGCGCGGCGCATAGCGGTGAAATCACGGGCAAAGGGGGACGCCCCATCAATTCATGACAAGCTATGGTCTTCCGTCTTGCATTTCGATAGAGTAGCACATATTTTCCGACCACGCTACGCAAGCGATTCATGAGCTTCCCGTGCCGTACATGCCGTACACAACTGCACCCAACGGCATATAGATACAGTGCACATAGATAGTGCACATCAGATGCGTACGGTACGTATCCGCTTGCTTTCCCTCACTATTGTCTGCACCCACCGCTGCATTCTATGGCGCTAAAGAGCGATCGTACTCGAACTATTTTGCAAGTCGTGCTCGCCATCCTCATTGCCGGGCTCGCCTACCTTTTGTATTATTCCATCACCGCTCCGTACGAAGCCATCGAGCGTGAGCAGCAGCTTACAGAGGAGGTGCGTAACCGCATGGTCGACATCCGCACCGCGCTGAACCGCTATGAGCGCGACAGCACGACATTTCCCGACTCCCTCAATATGCTCATGACCCATATCGAACGCGATACGGAACTGGTAGAGAACCGGGATAGCCTCTTCCTAACGTCGTTCGAACTGGATTCGATGTTCTACTCACCGCGCAGTGGCGAGCCGTTCGTATATACCCTGAGCGACACCGGACGTGTGGTATCGTACCTGCTCGAGTCGCCCGACTCGGATGATCAGATTGGTACGCTCGAAGGCGATCCTACACGTATCAACGTTGCCAGCTGGGAGTAACGTGCCAGCCTGGCGCCGACCCGGTAGCGAAGCCCCGACTGGCTTCGCTGTACGTCTGCCCGGCTTTCTTTGCTATCGAACGTGCTTTCTTCCATGAGGAACGCCCCCACGCGCGCAGCGCCTCTCCGCTATGGATACAGCCTATGATGCGGCCATTGAGCTGGCAGGATCGGTTTGCCGCGTGGCGGTGCGTGGCCCTGCAGGGGAGCATTATCAGAGCGAACACGCGCTGCCCTCAAACGGGGGAGCTGCGCTGATAGGTGCCGACGCGCCGGAGGAGAGTCCGCAGGCGCAGACCTTGACGGCAATCTGGACCGCGTTGCAGGCGGCAGAGAATGCGGTTGCAGGTACGCTTCAGTCGCTTTGCGTGCTTCTGCACGCCCCGGAAGGATTCGTCGTGCAGGCGCCCCTCGTTCGCACAGCATCAGAGGTGGAGGTGCACCGTGCGCTCGTACAACAGGCTGCGCTGCTGACCGGGGCGCGCCAGAAAGACGCGCTGCGCCTGGTGCATACGCGCGTTGCGGCCCCGCTTCCCGGCCCCGAAAATCACCAGTGGCACCGCGCCCTGGTCGTGTCTGAAGCCGCCCGTCAACGCATCCAGCAGTGGGCAGATGCGCTTGATATCCGGTCTACAACCATCGTCCACAGCGCATCACATACATGCGAGGTGGCCCCAACGCCGGAGGACTGGCATATGGGCATCGGGTGTTATAGAACGCACACTGAGATTGCGCTGTGGCACACGTCCAACTGTGCTTACGTTTACTACACGCCGCTCGCACGCACCGCGGCCGACCGTATCTATTTTGCAACGCTTCTCTTGAACCGCCTGCAGGTCGCACAAACCGACCTTGTAAGGATGTGGACCTACGGCTCAGGGGCTGAAGCGGCCCCCGATATGCCATCACTGGCAGGCATACAGCCTCGACAGGCGCGCCTGGTAGACGCCGCCGATCTGCCCGCCTCCGCATCGTTTGCTGAGAGCGAACCCCACGGACATCGGCTCCGCTGGGCTCCACTTCTTTCGGTTCTGCACAGCGCGACGCTCCGATCGGCATAATAGGCACTCAGGGGCTCACCCGGTGTACTGCCTTTCGGTATCTGCGCGGTGCAGAACGGCACACGCTATTTCCGCAAAAAGCGAACCTGCACGCGTCCCGACTGATACAACATGCGTGCAGTACGCTTTTGTGCTCGCCTGTTACATGCTTTCCTGTTAACGGACCGCAACTCCTATGCGTATCATCGCTGGAAAATTCCGTGGGCATACGATTGATTCGCCAGAGGGCCACCGTACCCGCCCTTCCACGGCACGCACGCGCGAATCGCTCTTCAGCCTGATAAATAGTCGCATCTATCTGCAAGATGCCGAAGTGCTTGATCTGTTTGCAGGTACCGGCGCGCTCGGACTTGAAGCGATCAGCCGGGGGGCCGCGCTTGTTACGTTTGTCGAGCAAGACGGCTACGTGCTTGACTGTGCCCGCGAGAACGCGGAGCAACTGGGTGTAGCCGATCAGTGCCTCTTCGTGCAGGGAGATGCGGTTACATACCTGCGTCGCTACGGCGGGCCGCCGCTCGACCTGATTATGGCCGACCCGCCTTACAAGCTGGATGAGATGAACGAAATGCCCGACCTGGCGGTGCCGCATCTTAAAACCGACGGGGTCTTTACCCTGGAGCACAGTTCGCACCACTTTTTTGACGACCATCCGCACCGGATGATGCATCGCGCCTACGGGCGTACCATCGTTAGCCTGTTTCGCCCGCCCCTGCCCCCCGAAGATCCGTCGGCGATATCCGACGAGGCGCCTTCGTCGGCAGGTGCAGACGCGGCCTCCAACACGACTCCGAACGAGGCTACCGGCTCAACAGCCTGACCGGCTGCCACAGCCTGTGGGCCAAGGTCGTATCGTTTCCTGTGAACTTAGTCCTCTCCTCTGCCTGTGCTTGCTCTGTACCCTGGCACCTTCGATCCATTCACATATGGACATCTCGACGTTCTGCGCCGGGCGCTCGACCTATTTGACACCGTTGAGGTTACTGTGGGGGTGAACGCGGAAAAGCAGACGCTCTTTAGCACAGAGGAGCGCATCCGGCTTATCAAGGAGTGCACCACGTCGCTTTCCGGGGTGCAGGTAGCCGCTCACGAAGGGTTGATCGTTGACCGTGCCACCGAGGCAGGGGCTAAGGTGCTGGTGCGCGGACTGCGGCAGGTTAGCGACTTTGACTATGAGTTTCGGATGGCCTTTGCCAATCGTAAACTCGCGCCCGACCTCGAAACAATCTTCTTGATGACATCTGAGTCCCACGCGTTTGTAAGCGCCTCAATTGTGCGCGATGTGCACCGCTGGCAGGGCGACGTATCTAAGTTCGTGCCGCCTCCCGTGGTGGAGGCGCTTGCCGCCAAACACCAGACGGCCTCAAACGGGGCCGCCTCGTAGCCTGTAGTCTGGCCTCATTGTGCCCCGACCGGCACCACGGCTGGCACAGCCCCGCAACAGGCCCGCTCCTTTCCTCCCTCCATTACGCTCTCTGTTTTCCGGCCCATGCCCGATACTCCTCGCTTTAACGCCCGCGTCGACCGTATGCAACCATCGGCAACCCTCGCCATGAAGTCGCGCGCCTCTGCGCTGCGCCGGGAAGGCCACCCCGTTGTTGCGCTGAGCGCGGGCGAGCCTGACTTCGACACCCCCGCCGCGATCTCCAAAGCCGGCATACAGGCTATTGAAGAAGGGTTCACGAACTACACGGAGAACCCGGGCATGCAGTCGCTCCGCGAAACGATATCAGACAAGTTCGAGCGTGACAACGGCCTGTCGTATAGCCCGGAGCAGATCCTCTGCTCCAACGGGGCCAAGCAGTCCATCGCTCTGGCGATTCATGTACTGTGCGACGCAGGCGACGAGGTGCTCATTCCGGCGCCGTACTGGGTAAGTTACCCCGAGATGGCACGCTTTGCTGGGGCCACACCGCGTGTCGTATCCACGACCCCTGAGCAGCAGTACCGCCTCACTCCCGAGCAGCTTGATAACGCCATCACCGAAGACACGCGGCTGCTCATTCTGTGCTCGCCCTCGAACCCGACCGGGTCGGTCTACACCCGGGCGGAGCTTGAAGCACTTGCCGAGGTGCTGCGCGCAAACGACCACGTCTACGTGCTGTCTGACGAGATCTATGAGCACGTGGTGTTTGATGCTGAGCACATCGCCGTGGCCGGTCTGCCTGGACTCTACGACCGCACTATTACCATCAACGGATTCTCAAAGGCATTTGCGATGACGGGCTGGCGTCTGGGCTACATGGCCGGCCCCGAACCCATCGTGTCGGCGGCGGCAAAGGTGCAAGGCCAGCTGACTTCCGCCCCCAGCAGTATCTCTCAGCGTGCCGGACAGGCCGCGCTCACTATGGATATGCAGCCGGTGTACGATATGGTCGCAGCGTTCAACGAACGGCGCGATTACGTGCTGGGCCGCCTCAACGACCTGGATGGCATAACCTGCCCAACACCCGAGGGGGCTTTCTATCTCTTTCCGGATGTGTCGGCGCTCTTTGGCCAAACAGCCCCCACCGGTACATCCATCGAGAGCAGCAACGACCTGTGCATGTACCTGCTTGAGCAGCATCATGTGGCGCTCGTGCCTGGGGAAGCGTTCGGCGATCCGAACGGACTGCGCATCTCGTATGCATCCTCAATGGAGGACCTCGAAACGGCTCTCGATCGTATTGCCACCGGCGTAGAAGCACTCGTGTAAATCGCTGCCGCCGGGCAAGCTACATGCGTGCGGTGTGTCCGCCACGCCGCACGTGCTTTTCTTCTTCGTGCACGCTCCCCTATGCCCGACTCCTCGTCTCCCCGCTCCTCGCTGCCGCCCAGTGCATCGTCGCAGACCTCCGACGACCGCGTCTGGCTGCACCTGTTGCTGTTTCTGCTTACGCTCGCTTCAACCATCTACGCAGGCACGCTATGGGTGAACCGGGCCCCCTACTACGAAACAGCCGGCCACTGGCACATGTGGCTCGACGGGCTGCGCTACGCCTTCCCGCTTCTCGCCTTCCTTACCGTACACGAGTTCGGCCACTACTTCGCCGCCCGGTACCACGGCATCAACACCTCGCTGCCGTACTACATTCCGTTCCCGTTCAACGGCATCGGAAACTTTGGTGCGGTCATCCGGATTCGCGAGCCCATCCCGTCGATGCGTAAGCTGTTTGACATCGGAGCTTCAGGACCGGTAGCCGGGTTTGTGATCGCTCTCGGTATCCTCCTGTATGCCTTTGCAACGCTGCCGCCTCCTGAGTACCTGCTCGACCAGCCCGGTCATGAGGCGCTGAAGCAACACATCGAGCAGCACGGCACCTTCCCCGATGAGCCGCCAAGCCTCGACGCCGATGACGAAGAGACCGCCGTTATCGTAGTCGGACAGACCCCGCTCTTCTGGGCGCTCTCGCAGCTGTTCGATAACGTGCCCCCCATGTACGAAATCTACCACTATCCCGTCCTGTTTGCCGGGTGGCTGGCGCTTTTCTTTACCGCGCTAAACCTGCTCCCGGTTGGACAGCTCGATGGTGGACACGTGTTGTATGCGCTCTTTGGGGCCCGATGGCATCGCCGCCTCGCCCGGATCTTTGTATGGGTGCTCCTGCTCTCGGGCAGCATCGGCTTCATGGATGGCCTCGCTCCTCCCTTGATGGAGTATAGCGACTGGGGCTACCTCATGGCATGGGCACTGCTTGCCGGGGTCCTGTATCTGTACGGACGAAGTATCTTCCGCAACAATCCTGCGCTTCAGCTTCTCAGCCTGGGTAGCTTGCTCGTCGGAACCGCCCTTGCTGAACTGCAGTGGTTCGGGATGCACACCATCGGATACAGCGGATGGCTCATCTGGACGCTCCTGATTATCTGGCTCATTCGCGTTGAACACCCGCCTGTGCGCAAGCAAGAACCGCTCTCGCGTAGACGCCGGTGGGTGGGCTACCTCTGCATCGCGATCTTTATCTCGTCGTTCAGCCTCAAGCCCCTCTCTATCCTGTAGCCTCATGCGCCTCCCTCTTTACACAGCCGTTGGCCTGCTGATGGGCATGCTGTTCGTGACCGGATGCGACAACGCGCCCGGAGCCATCGCGCTCGACCGCGAGCCGCCTCGTGTGTCTAACCTGACGTACGCGCCTGAGCAGGTCGTCGTAGCCGACCCCGACGCCGAAACTGTCGAGGTGCCACTCCAGCTTGTTGCCGACGTGGAGCCCGGCGATGCCCCCATCGAGCGCGTCACGTTCTCGATCCTGGCCAGCACAGCCGGACTCGGCGCCACCGGTCCGCTCGATAGCCTCGGCGCCCCCGCCTACGGACTCAACGCGCTGTTCGAACTGCCTGCCGACCCCGACCAGTACACCATTCGCGTCTTTGCGACCGACGCCGACAGCCTGCAGAGCAACGTGGCCCTTGGCCAGGTCCGTATCGTATCAGACACTACCGCTACGCCATGATATCTGCTCGCCGGTTTATCCATTTCCGTGTTCAGAGGGATGCGGCACTCGGGCGGCTTTGTGCGGCCGTGCTGCTGTTGGTCTGTATGAGCGTTCCCGTTGGGCAGGCTCAAGATGCACCGACGATGGCGCTACAGCCCACGAACGGCACCGCCAGCAACTTCATCCAGGTGCTTGCTGCCCAGGGCGATTCGCTCTGGACCGGTCCGAACCTTGCGCTTACCACCGACGGCGGAGCAACCTTCCGCGAGGCAACCGCACCGGCACTGCAAGGCGAGGATAACGTGCTCTTTGCTCTGGACGTGCGTACCGACCTGCCGGCATCCTCGCTCGTGGCGGCGGGGCTTGCCTTCGACGCCAGCGGGCGCACGGCGGCAGGAGGCTTTCTCTTGTCGCGCGACGGCGGCCGCTCGTTTCAATTTGAACCTCCTGCCCTCGACGCGCCTCAGGATACCACCATCACCTACGGCGTAAGCACCCTCTCAGCACGCGCCGTCGTGCAAGAAACCGGGAGCGCGCCCCAGGACCTCGCCGCCTCGGTCACCGGCGACACGCTCTGGCTTGCAAGCGCCGACGCCGGCATCCGGCAGAGCACCGACGACGGCGCCTCGTGGACGCGCGTAGTGCTGCCGCCGGACGATCTCGATGCTATCGATCCTGCTACAGCATATGACTTTCGACTGGCTGCTGCCCGTAACGGGAACGGCTCGTTCAACCACATCGGCAGCAGCGTGCTGGTTGATGCCACCGGCACCGTGTGGGCTGGCACGGTGGGCGGGCTGAACCGGTCTACACCGGCCGACCTGAGACCACAGGGCGATCGCGCCTGGCAGCGATTCCAGCACACCGGCCGCCCCGATGGACTCACGGGCAACAACGTGGTCCGCATCGCAGAGCAGGTGCGCGCAGGCGCCCGAAACGCGCTCTGGATGGCCACCTGGCCCGTAAACCTGACGGCGAGCGACCGGCAGCGCTTTGGCGTTACCGTTACCCGTGACGGCGGCGCGACCTTTGAGCAGACGCTCATCGACGAGCGCATCTTCGATCTTGCATTCAGCGAAGACCGTGTCTACGCTGCCGGCGACAATGGCCTGTTCGTCTCTGACAACAACGGCAGCAGCTGGACGGCCATCCGGCGTTTTGCACTGCGCAGCGACCGGCATTTCCACCGCCCTGATGCGGGCGTTCGCGCCGTCGCAACAACCGCTGATGCCGTGTGGGCTGGCACCACCGATGGCCTCCTGCGCAGCACCGACGGCGGCGCAACTTGGCAACTCTTCCGGACGAACGTTCCGCTCCGCCCCAGCGCGTCCGAGGCCCGTGCGGTTGATACCTACGCCTACCCGAACCCCTTTACCCCCTCGCGCGACCGCGTGGTGCGCATCCGGTACGAGCGCGCCTCGACCGGAGCAACCCGCATCCGCATCCTCGACTTTGAGATGCGCCACGTGCGCACCTTGCGCGCCGAGGGCGACGGTCCCGGCGAGCACGAGATCGCCTGGGACGGTACCGACAGTGGCGGGCTGCGCCTGCCCAACGGAACCTACTTCTACGAGGTAGAGACCGACCGGGGCCCGGCCCGTGGCAAAATCCTGTTGATAGACTGACGGCACCGATGGTCCCTATGACGCTGCTAATGCTCCCTTCTCGCCTCATGCGACGCGCACGCGCGCTGATGCTGGCTGCATGTATCCTCGCTCTGCTTACGAGCACGGGTCCCACGCTGCTGGCACAAGACACAGCCGCGGGGGCGTTCTCACGTATTGGGGTGGATGCGCAGAGCATGGCGCTTGGCAATGCGCTTGGCGCCAGTCCCGAGGGCGATGTGGCCGCGCTCTACAACCCGGCGCTTGCCCACCAGGCCACCGCGCAGTACCTTTCGCTTTCCGCCGCGCTCATGACATTCGACCGCGAGCTGCAGATGGCCTCGTTCAACACGCCCCTCGGCCCCACTGCAGGCATCAGTGCGGGCGTGATGCGCGCCGGCGTTAGCAACATCGACGGACGCGACCGCGACGGGCGTCCCACCGAGACGCTCTCAACCGACGAGTACGCGCTGTTTCTTGCGTTTGGCAATCAGTTCTTAGAGCGCCTGGCTGCCGGCGCTACGCTAAAGCTCTACCTGGCCGACCTGGTCGACGAGGTTGGCACGGTGCAGAGCCTCGGCGTTGACCTCGGGATGGTCTACACTGTACGTGAAGGCACACGCCTTGGCCTGTCGGTGAGCGATCTACTGGCATCGTACGAATGGGATACAGGCGGCACGGGCGGGCGCTCGGCCAGCGATGCCTTTCCGGTACGCGTGCGCATCAGCGCGGCCCAAGAGCTGCATGACGATCGCCTGCTGCTGCTGGCTGAGTACGAGGCGCGCTTCACCGACCGCGAGCAGCGGCGGCGCATCCCCCGTGAAGACGGGCTGCAGCCTACCGAGCGATTTGACACGCAGGACTTCCGCATCCACGAATCGCTCGGGCGCATCGGCGTGCGCTATCGTCTGGCGGACGTGCTCGACGTGCGCGCCGGCGCCGACCGCCTGGGGGGCGATGGTTTCGACGGGTGGAAACCGAGCGCTGGATTCGGCTTACACCAGTCGCTCGGCACGATAGATCTGCGCATCGACTACGCGGCTGTCGTCGAGCCCTATGTGACGGACTTGATGAATGTGGTCAGCATCCGTATCTACTTGTAAGGTGCCTGTCGTTATACGCTATGAGCCTGCTACCCGGCTACAACGCGCAATCGCCTAATGAAAACACACGCGCTGTGCTCAACCTGGACCACCGATGGCCGTTTACATACGTGTTTTGCGCATACACAGACAGGCACCGTGCCCCTTTACCTTCGTTTTAACGCCCCCGATACGCTATGTCAACCCTTCTGATCATCGTCGTTGTGCTGGCGATCCTTCTCATTCCCGTGGTGTTGATCGGGATGTATGCTGTAAGTCAGTACAACAAACTCGTTCGCCTCGACCAGCGCTACCAGAGCCTGTATTCCGACATCAACGTGCAGCTGCAGCGCCGGCATGACCTTATCCCCCAGCTGGTAAACACCGCCAAGGGCTACCTGAAGCACGAAGAGCGGATCTTCAAGTCGATCACCGATGCGCGCCGGCAGGCCGAAGACGCACGCCAGAAAGCGGAAGCCAACCCGGGCGACCCCGAAGCCATGAAGCAGCTGGCTGCAGCCGAAGAACTGCTGAACAAGCAGATCAGCGGGTTTATGATTCAGGTAGAAGATACGCCTGAACTGAAAGCCAACGAAAACATGCTGAAGCTGCAGGAGCAGCTGGAGACCACAGAAAATAAAGTCGGGTTTGCCCGCCAGGCCTACAACGACGCCGTGCGCGCGTACAACACCGCCCGCGAGAGCTTCCCGACGGTCATTATCGCCAACATGTTCGACTATGGCGAAGCAGAGTACTTCGAGGTCGAGTCGCCCGAAGTGCGCCAGGCGCCCGAAGTATCGTTCGACTAAGCGTGGCGTTTTTGCCTGCAGACCCGCCTGTAGACCCACGTGCAGAATACATGTCTGCATGCGGATCACTGACGTACAGAGTCCCCTCGTTCTCCTATGAGAAACTTCTTTGAGCGCCAGGATGAGGCGCGGCGCAACACCAAGCGGCTCATCATCCTGTTTGTCGTTGCCGTAATCGGGCTGGTCATTGCGGGATACGGCGTGGCCCTCCTCACGCTGCTGTTTTTAGCTGAGGGAGGCGTGTCGCTCTGGAATCCGGGCTTGTTCTTCGTGATTGTGGCCGGTACAGCTCTCATTGTGGGAGGCGGTAGCCTGTTCAAGATCAGGCAGCTTAAACGGGGGGGGCATGTGGTCGCGGAGGCACTCGGCGGGCAGCCGATCGGTGCGCATCCGTCAAACTACGACGAGCAGCAGCTGCGCAATATCGTCGAAGAGATGGCGATTGCCTCGGGCGTGCCGGCGCCGCAAGTGTACATCCTTGAAGAGGAGGGCATCAACGCCTTCGCTGCCGGGTACACGGTCGACGACGCCGTCATTGGCGTAACCCGGGGCTGCATGCAGGCGCTGAACCGCGCCGAACTGCAGGGCGTAATTGCTCATGAGTACAGCCATATCTTGAACGGCGACATGCGCCTGAATATCCGCCTGATGGGCGTGCTCAATGGGATCTTGCTCATCGCCATTCTGGGGCGCACCCTGCTTCGCGCTACCTTCTACAGCAGCATGGGCCGTCGTCGTAGCGACGACAACAAAAGCCAGCTCGTTATGATCGCAGCGGGCGTAGGGCTGCTGGTCGTTGGGAGCGTGGGGCTGCTGTGCGGACGCCTCATCAAGAGTGCGGTGTCGCGCCAGCGCGAGTTCCTCGCGGATGCCGCTGCCGTGCAGTTTACGCGCAACCCGAAAGGCATTGGAGGGGCGCTCAAGAAGATTGCAGGATACGACGCCGGCTCGAAGATCGAGCATCCGAAGGCTGAAGAATCGAGCCACCTCTTCTTTAGTGATGGCGTTGCCAGTAAGTTATTCGGAGGGGGCGCCTTTGCGACCCACCCGCCGCTGGATGAGCGCATTCGCCGCATCGACTCTGAGTTTGACGCAGAGCGCGCCTCCGCCTCATCATCGCAAGGCGCAGCTGGCAGTCGCGCATCGGGAGCCGCACAGGCTGCGGGCGCATCCGGGTTTGCCGCTGGAGCCGCTGCTTCACGTTCTGCTTCCAGCAGTTCGCCCAGCGCCGATGAGGTCGTTTCGCGCGCCGGTGAACTGACCTCAGACGACGTCGACTTTGGGGCCAAGCTGCGTAACGCGCTCCCCGACGACCTGCTCGACGCAGCGCACGATCCGCTCAGCGCAACAGCCATAATTTATGCCCTGCTTCTCGATCCCGATGCAAAATCAGACGGACGGGCTGCACAGATGAAGGTACTCCGCGAGCACGTATCCAAAGCCGAGCGGGAAGAAACCGAGCGGCTTCTGGACGATCTGCATGCGCTTCCGCACCGCCTACGCCTTCCGATCGTAAACATCGCGGCGCCGGCGCTGCGCGAGCTAAGCAGCGACCAGCATGCGACCATCCATGAGACCGTGCAAGCGCTGGTACGGGCCGACGACCAGCTCACTGTGTTTGAGTATGCCCTCGAATCCATCATCCGGCACCGCCTCGACCACATTGCGCACCCGGCCGACGAGCGCCCCCGCTTCAAGCGGTTCAGCCAGATTCAGGACGACGCGATCGCAGTGCTCTCGATGATTGCCCAGGCAGGCGCTTCCAAGAATCGGGATGCCGCAGCGGCCTTCCATGCCGGACTTGGCGCGTTCGAAGCCGTCACCGACCCCAGCCAGTACCGCCGCGTGAGTGCGCGTCCGGAGCGCCTCGACGAAGCGCTCGACCGCCTGGCACAGACCTACCCGGCTCTCAAAGAGCAGGTTATCGACGCTTGCACCCGCTGCGTGCTGTCCGACGACACGGTCACCGACGCAGAAGCCGACTTGCTCATGGCCGTAGCGGAAGCGCTGGCCTGCCCTATCCCTCCCTTCGTTTTACAGTCTGACGCCATCTCATCTTCATGAGTCACATGCCTGCGGGTCTGTTTGATCATCGTCTGGCGCGAGAGCTCATCGCGCGGTGGGGAGAGGCACGGGGTATGCGCACCGGAGTGCTCATTGCTGCGCTGGCTGCGATTCTCGGAGGCTGTGTTCCAGATGAGCCCACTGCTCCGCCACAGACCGACATCCACCTGGGCGAATATGTCGTTTCGGGCGACAGTGTTGCGCTAAACACCCCGCTTAACCGTACCGAACGCACCGGATACGACAACCAGCCTCAGTTCACCCGCGACGGAACGGCGCTCCTCTACACCTCCGAGCGCGGCAGCTCAACCGACATCTACCGGATGTCGCTTAGCGACCATACCACACGGCCCGTTACGGCCCTTCCAACGAGCGTCTACTCCCCTACGCCACGCACCGACACCACATTTGTCGTCGTGCAGGTTGAAGATACCGGTGCACAACGGCTGTGGGAGTTTCCGCTCTCCAGAACAGACCCTGTAACTCCCGATGAGGGCGCCCTGCTGCTTCCCGAGGTGGAGCCTGTGGGCTACTTTGCCTGGGCGAACGCAGAGCAGCTGGCTCTCTTCGTGCTGGGCGAGCCCCATACCCTGCAGTGGGGCAATGTGTTAACCAGACGTGCCGACACCGTGCGAGTTGATATTGGTCGTTCGATTGAGTCGCGCTCGCAAGACGCGAGCATCAGCGCAGTGCAGCGCTACGAAAACGTACCTGACTCCGTGCTCGTGGCGTATGGGCCCGACGAGGTGAACGCGTACGCCCCCGCACTACCTGGCGAGGGCGACCACACCTGGACGCGTGAAGGCCACCTGCTTATGACTTCGGGCACGTCGCTCTATCAGTGGCACCCAAACGCCGAGTCGTGGCGTGAGGTGTACGACTGGAACCCCGCTACCCCGTCGCGCCTGGCCGCTTCACCTACCGAAAACCGGCTGGCTGTTGTGGTAGCACCGCCTGAGGAATAAGCAGCGAACCCGTTCCGGTCATGTTCAGGCGCTAAGAGATTACCATTCTTCGGGTGGGATGATGAGCGAGGCAGGGATGCCCGCTGCCAGCATCTGTCCAACGAGGCGTACCAGGCGCTGCTGTTCGGGCCACTGCAGCTGCTCTGCTGCCTCCTCGATAGGCCACCACGCAGCGGTATCGTGCTCATCGTTAAGCGTCGGTGCGCCGCTGACCCGGGCGGCAAAGGCCGGAATCAGGTTGATGCGGTTATGCTGCCACTCGTAGAAGCGATTGAGCGACGGAACCGTCCAGAAGCGTTCAGGCGTGAGCTTGGTCTCCTCATCGAGCTCGCGTAGCGCCGCTGCCCATGCTGATTCGCCATCCTCGATTTTACCTCCTACCATGCGCCACGAGCCAGCATACGACACGTTCTGCGATCGGCGAAAGAGCAGCACCTCTGGAGCCGAGCTCCGCATCCGATAGGCGTATACATCCACGGCCCGTGCGCCCACCCTTACGTGATCTGCATGCAATTCGCTACCATTCATATGTTGCTACAAGTATACAAGTATAAAGTGAATGCAGTATTGCAAGGGAACAGAAGCCGGTAGCGGTCATTGTGCAAGATGAATCTGTCAATAAGTACACACCCGTGCGTAGCACATGTACACATGGCGCCACATTGCGGCCCTTGTGCTCCTTACGACATTCGTCGTGGGAGGTGTGTTGGTTCCTGCCGCCCATGCCGTGCATCATACCAAAAATGATGCATCTACGACACAGGGGGTAACGTATGTGGTAGATGTAGACCATGAAGCAGACGACTGTCAGCTCTGCGATGCTGTCTCTCAATTCTTTGGTGGCGCGACGCTCGACGTGCCGGTACCTATCGCAGTGCCCGCTCTGCAAGCCACACTGAACAGCACCGCCGTGTACACCTACGGCGCCAATACGCTGCATATCCGGGGACCCCCCAACGCATAGTCCTCTACAGCCTGCACTGTACGTGCAGGTTACTCCCCGATGTCCTTCTTCGCGGCAGGCAACCTGCATGCGAAAGGAGGACATGGGAGCAGTCTCACACAGTTTGTCCGGTATCGGATGCAACTGTAGCTGTTGGTCCTCTGAAAGTGTAGTCGTTTATGCAACGCCCCCTTGTCTACGTCCTGGTTGCCAGTCTGCTCTGTGCTGGCATCACCTTTGGGCTTTTCGTGTCCGCATCTCATGCGACCCCGACAACAGGTGGACCGGATGCGGATGGGCTCCGCTCGTCCGATGGTACAATTATGGGCCAGGTGGTCGACCGCACAGATGCGACTCCGCTACCCGGAGCTACCGTACGCCTGCACCCCACCGATCGCGGACAGGCAACCGATGCGGAGGGGCGCTTTGCTTTTGAGGAAGTACCTGCTGGTACGTACGAGGTGAGTGTGAGCTTTGTCGGATACGCCTCCAAAACCACGGAGGTTGAACTCGGTGCAGGCGCCACCGTGTCCGTAGAGGTCGACCTGCGCCCTGCGAGCCTTGGACTTCCAGACATCGTTGTTACAGGCGCCGCACGCGAGCGCACGACCGCCGAAGTCTACCGTCCTATCACGGCATTGTCGGGCAACGAGCTGCAGCAACAGCTTTCCAGCAGCGTTCCTGAAACGCTACAGCGCGTGCCGGGCTTTACGGTGCAGTACAACGGTCCGGGGGCTGCGCGGCCATCCATTCGCGGCATGGGCGGCGACCGCGTGTTGATGTTGGAAGACGGGCAGCGTACGGGCGATCTGTACCAGACGGCCTCAGACCATGGCGTGATGATGGAGCCAATCACCGCCGAGCAGATGGAGGTAATTCGCGGTCCCGCCGGTATGCTTTACGGCTCTCAGGCGCTGGGTGGGGTCGTGAATGTTATACGCAACGATGTGCCGCGTGTGCAGCCCGAGCGCACTACAGGTGCGATAACCACGCAGGCGGCTTCCGTGAACGATGGTGTTGCCGGAGGCGGTACGGTGCATGCCCCACTGGGGCCGCTTGCGCTGCGTGGCGAGCTGAGCGCACGCACGGCCGGTAACACACGCACGCCGCAGGGCGACCTGCCTTCCACTGACATGCGCGTCTTGAATGGAAGTATCGGGATGAGCTGGATCCCCAGCTGGGGAGTGGTGGGGGCGGCATACCGATTCTATGACAACACGTATGGCGTGCCCGGTGAGTTTGATGGGGAACTGATTCCCGGAGCGCATCCGGGTGGCGTCGACATCGAATCGACGCGTCATACAATACGCTTTCGCGCTGCTTACGAACGACCGGTGCTGAACTTTTTCAATAGTGCAGAGCTGGATGCGAACGTAATACGCTACGACCACACCGAAATCGAACTCCGGCGTGAAGGACAGAGCGACTTTGTCGGAGCCATTTTTGAGCAGACTTCGAGCGAAGCAAACTTTACTGCGCATCACGAACACGAGCCCAATGGGGTTCGGGCAGAAGGCGCCGTTGGGGTGTCGTTTAAGGGGCGCGATCTCACGGCCGCGGGGAACTCGCCAGGTACGCGTTCAGGCAGTGAGTGGACCGCTGCGGGATTTGTCTACGAGGAGTTTGGCTATAGCGATGTACGCCTGCAGCTTGGGGCGCGTTATGACTACCGTGACGTGTCTACCAGCGACCTAAGCGATATTGATGTGACTGCGCGGACCTCCGGCGACGAACGCGAGCGGATTGTTAAGCCAGTCACCAATCGCACATTCAGCAATGTCTCGGGGTCGGTAGCGGCGCTGTATGACTTCGCCCCGGCGTGGACGGTAGGGGTTAGTCTTTCGCGGTCATTCCGTAGCCCGGCCATCGAGGAAATGTACTCCGACGGGCCGCATCTGGCTGATTTCTCATTCGACATCGGTACGCCTGACCTGGATGCCGAGATCGGGCGGGGCGTCGATCTGTTCGTGCGTTCTAACAGCAGCCGCTTTGAACTGGAAGTTGCCGGGTTCTATAACCGCATTGACAACTACATTTTCTACGAAAACACTGGCCTCAGTGTGACGATTGACCGCCGAGGCGACTTTGGGCGTGTCACACCCGTCTTTGAGGCCCGTAATACCGATGCAGATTTCTGGGGCGCAGAAGTGCGGGCGCAGTACGAGCTCGCCCCCCGCGTCATCGTAGATGCAACATCCAGTTACGTGCGTGCTACGCGACGCGCCGATGATAATCCCCTGCCCTTCATCCCGCCCCTCTCTGCGGATGTTGAAGTTCGCTATGAAGGGAGTCGTTTCTTCGGTCACCTGGGTATTCGAACGGCAGATGCTCAGAACCGCGTCCCAAATCCCATTGAACGGGACGGCGAACTGGAGCGGCCTCAACAGCCAACCGACGGCTATGCGCTCTTTCGGGCGGGGGGGGGTGCTCAGTTTGATATGCAGGATATGCGCCACCGCATCGTACTACAGAGTGAAAATATTGCCGACACAACATGGCGCGACCACCTGTCACGCGTAAAAGAGGTTGCGCCTCAGCCCGGACGCAATCTGAGCCTCACGTATCGCCTTCAGTTTTGAGCCTTCAGTTTTAAGATGCGGGCCTCAACCTACTCACACGCCGAACTGCTCATAACAACATTAACGCTCTATGTATCGACTGAAGCACCTACCCATTGCCGCACTGGCCCTTATATTTGCCGTTTCTTTCGTAGCCTGCGACGACAGCGATCCTGTTGGCGTAAATGATGACGATGGAGACGACCAAGTCGGTGTGCATGGCGAAGCAGGACAGGTTCAGATCTTCTTTCGAGGAGACAACGATCCCGTTGCTATCTGGTCAGATGAACTCGGTTGGACCGATGCTGACAATAACTCGATCGATCGCCTCGATAATCCCGTGCGCACCGACGATGGCGAGCGCCAGCCGCTACGTGCCGGAGGTCCCCCTGCCTCGTTCGACGTGAAAATCAATGACGGTCAGGGCACCACATACGATTTCTTTACCGAAGACACCGAACCAATTACACAGGACCTGGAGCAGCGCTTTTGCTCCGAGTTTGCCGGGCGTTTTGCCATTGCAAATGCAGAGGGCATGCGTGATCGAGTTGCATTCCCGCCCCAGGTTCACCCTAATGCTACCGACGATCCCCAAAACGATCAGTTTGCTGAACGTGAAAATGGGGATTGGGTGCAGATATATGGCTGCGATCATGTAAATATCTTTCCTGAGGAAGAAGGAGAGATCGATGTTGCCTTCCTACTCTGGCATGTCGACCACAGCGACGGTCGCACCGAAGATGACCTTCGAATGACCATTGAACCGGCTCAGTAAGCCTGGGTGACAGAATTGAATCCCCCCGAAACCGTACTTTTGTTGGGCGCGACGTGCAGCCCAGTTACAGTAACCATCAGCGCGCCCCGTTGCCCCCCTTGAAAAGTGGCAACGAGGCACGCGACAGCACGTCATCACAGACGCTCTTACCTAACACGCATACCTTGACCATGAGATTCTTTCGACAATCACTGACAGCCTTTTCTGTTGTGCTGTTGCTCTTTTTCGTTGCTGCATGCGACAGCGACGACAACGGTATCACCGATCCACCCGTAGATCCTCCTGAAGAAGAGTTCCCACGCGTAGAAATTGAGACCCGCGGACTTGATGCGCCGACCATTGCCGTATGGACCCCTTCGGGCTGGGCAGATGCCGACGGCAATGCTACCAGTGAACTGGAAGATCCTATCGAAACAAGCGATGGCACACGTCAGGCGCTCCAGGTAGGAGGCCAGAATGCTTCGCTGACCGTTCGGATCTTCGACGAGGACGGTAATGACATTGAAGTCGCTACGGAAGACCGCACCGAGTTTGATACGCTGTTGGGCGGGGCCAATCGTGAACGCGAATGCACCTCGGCGCTTGGTGATGGTGTCGGCGCAGACTTCAACATCGTAAATGGCGAAGACCTCATCAGTTGGCCTGCTGTAGCTCATCCCGATGGATTTGGCGATGCGCAGTTTGCCCTTGGAAAAGACGGCACATACCCGGCCATTTTTCACTGCGATCACGTACACTTCTATCCGGAAAACGAAGGCACCTTCGAGGTGGAGTTTGGCACGCAAGATGGCAGTATCACCACCGATCCCATTGCAGTATCAGTCGGACCTAACCAGGAGACCATCGGCCGAGCGGAAATATCAACGCGCGGACTCGACCGTCCTACGATTGCAGTCTGGACGCCTGAAGATGGGTGGACCGATGGTGAAGGAAGCACGCTCAATACCCTGCCCGATCCTATTGAAGATGGCGCTGGCGATCGCTTCCCGCTGCGAGAAGGTAGCGGTGTAAATGCCTCACTTACTGTTGCATTTTTCGATGCTGACGGCAACGAATATCAGATCGAAACAGAGGGTCGTGAAGACTTCGCCACCTCTGAACCGGGCGTGAGCCGCGAACGCACATGTAGCCCCCTGAATTCGCGCTTTGCCATTGAAGGAGGCACCAGCCTCATCCCATGGCCCTCCCAGGCGCATCCCGACGGATTCGGAGCCACGCACTTTGCGCAGTGGGCTGCAGAAGGAGAGGAGTGGATTGCAAACTTCCATTGCGACCACATTCACTTCTATCCTGAGCAAGAAGGCACCTTTGAAGTAGAGTTTGCCCTCTTCAGCGAAGGCGAAGGCCGAAATGTCGCATACACCGATCCCATTGGTGTGGAGATACTGGCTGAAGAAAACTAAGTCCACGCGCAACTTGCTGGGCATATTCAGACCTGGCCGTATTCAGACACGGCCTAATCCTCTGTCTGACAGCGGCACGCTTCGAGCTTCGGCTCGGGGTGTGCCGCGTTTTTTATTGGGGGCACAACAGCTCCTTTCAAAAGCAGGTTCACATAACCTTGGCTTGCAGAGTTGGGACCAACGGAAACCTTACTTGTTTGGATTGAATCTAAACTAATAGGTGTTTCCTCTCGGTAGTCCCTGTTTTTCTTGCTATGTCTATCGCTTCTCCTGACGCTCCGGTCGTGTATTCCACAGACGAGGGGCAGGTTGCCCACTCCTCGGAGGGGATAGTACATATCCAACTCGACGACCTGGCGATCTCCGTGAGCGCGAGCGACCTGCCGGCTATGCAAAAAAAGCTGGGTCGCCTCTGCGATTCGTTCCGCGGGTGCGACTGCTCGCGGGGCTGTCGCTGGCAGCTGCGCGTGCCCTGCACGCAGCACCCAGTGCTCGTGCTTGGCACCGACGAGATGCGCTCTCTGAACGAACTGGTACAGGGCGCCTCCACGATGATCGAACTCGACGCCATGCTTGCGGACGCGTCTATCACTCGCTCGTAGCCGCCCCTCACGTTATGTGCATCGCGCCATGTCAGACCGCCCATAGCAAGCTGCCCATAGCAAGCTGACTATGGTACATTGCAGATATGGGTAATCAGATATGGGTAATCAGATATGGGTAATCAGATATGGGTAATCAGATATGGGCAATCAGATATGGGCAATCAGATATGGGCAATCAGACGACCAATACACATCCGGCAAAAGACACATCCAAAAAAATGCGCCCGCCACGGCACCACATACAGGCGTGCCATAGCGAGCGCATACGTGGCAGATGCCAACATACTACTTGAGATGCAGCATTCACCCACGCAACCCTTATTTCATGGTGGATGTCGTCTCCTACCGAGACGAGCTTACTGAAACTGCGGATCCACGGGCGTTTCGGCCAGGTGGTTTACGTAGTTGCTGATGGTTTTTACGCCGATCAGGCCCACGATTTCGTACAGTTCGGCGGTAGTAAGACCGGCTTCTTCAAACTCGGCGCGGTCTTCGTCGCTAAGCCAGCCGCGCTTGCCCAGGAGGCGCTTGGTGGCGCGGGCCAGCAGGCGCTGCCGTCCTTCGCTGGGCAGTCCGCCATCGACCAACTCCTCGATCACGTCGATATCGAGCCCGGCTTGCGCTCCGGCGGCGCCGTGGGCTTTGGTGCAGTAGTGGCAGTCGTTGTATCCCGAAATCGTAAGGATGACAAGCTGTTGCTCGGCCGGACTGAGCACGCCGTTGCTCAGGTGACCGTTGGCCTTTAGGTAGGTTTCGGCGACAGCCGGATTCTGTGATGCCAGTTCGTCGATCAGGTTTGGAACGAAGCCAAACGCTTCCTTGGCGTCGTCGCGGACGGCGTCGGCGTGGTCTACAGTCGAGGTTGCCATATTGTCAATCAGCGTTGATGATGCAGAGTACGTGCTGCGCTACGAAAATCACTCGTACGCGCACCCCTTTGTGCCATCCCGTGCTGATGCGTTACGTCGGTTCATGCAACGAGTCTGTTATCTGCATGTGGTAACACATAGAGCAGGCACATAGAGCAGGCACATAGAGCAGGCACATAGAGCAGGCACATAGAGCGAAAAGCAGGGGTGTCTCCGTGTTTGTGCTGAACAGCCTGACATGAGAGGTCTCTTCGTTATCCAAAAGGGGCTGTCACACAGAGACCTCAGCATACCTATGCCCCGTCAAAATCTTCACCGATGCATCATTTCTGCGCAGTGCGTTGCGTATCGCATCTCAACAGGTCACCACCTATCTTGAGAAGAGATATTGCATCTACTCATCTGTTGCCTACGTATCTACTTCCGCGCTGCCATGGCTACCGACTATGCTCGATCTCGCCCTGATCTGCTCATGCACGGCGGTACGGTGCTCGACCCGTATGCCGAGACCACAACCCGTGCCGATGTGCTCATTCGCGAGGGATGCATTGCCGAGGTGGCGCCTAACCTGAACGCGAAGGTTGAGGCAGCGGTGCCGCGTGTAGACTGCTCGGGGCGGTACGTCTCGCCCGGCTGGGTGGATATGCATGTGCATCTGCGCGAGCCGGGCTTCGAGCATAAGGAAACGATTGCCTCCGGCACACGCGCCGCAGCGTTTGGCGGGTTCACCGAGGTCGCCTGCATGCCCAATACAAATCCACCGCTCGATACACGGGCTTCGGTGGGATACGTGGCGCATCGCGCTGAAAGACATCCGGTGGCCGTACACCCTATTGGGTGCGTCTCGGAGGAACGCGCCGGCGAGACGCTCGCCGAGATGGCGAGCATGATGGAAGAAGGAGCCGTGGCGTTCAGCGACGACGGCGCACCGGTCTACAACGCCGGGCTCATGCGCCGTGCGCTCGAGTACAGCACCATGCTTGATGCGCCCATCATCAACCACATGGAAGAGCCCTCGCTCAACCCAAACGGCCATATGCACGAGGGGGCGGTAGCCACGCGGTTGGGCATTCCGGGCATTCCGGCATGCTCTGAAGATGTGATGATCACACGCGACATTGAGCTGGCGCGTCTCACAGGCGGACACGTTCATGTGGCCCACATCGCTACGGCACGTGGCGTGGAGCTGGTACGCCGTGCCAAGTCGGACGGCGTCGAGATTACTGCTGAGGTCTGCACGCACCATCTGGCGCTGACCGACGGGGCCGTTGAGGCGTCGGGGCTCTCCACGCACACCAAGATGCACCCCCCGCTCCGTAGCGCCGCCGATGTTGACGCGCTGAAGGCGGGCCTGGCCGATGGCACGATCGACGCGATCTGCACCGATCACGCGCCGCATGCCCCCCATGAGAAAGATGTGCCGTTTCCGGAAGCGCCTAACGGCATTCTGGGGCTGGAGACGGCCTGGGGGCTTGTTGGGCGCGAGCTATTGGCTCCGGGCGTGTGCTCGCTCATGCAGGCGGTGCAGGCACTGGCAGTGGCCCCCCGGCGCATCTTGCGTCTCCCTGCACCTACGTTTGAACCAGGAGCGGCAGCCAACCTCACTGTTTTCGACCCCGACACGCGGTGGACCTTTACTGAGCGCCACATCCGCTCGAAGAGCCGGAATACGCCGTTTGTGGATGCGGAGCTTGTCGGCAAAGCGCACGGCATCTACCGCGAGGGACAGTGGGTGGTATGCGACGAGGTTCCGGCCCGATAACAGGAGCGCTACGCATCCACCAGAGTCAGTCGCTCGGGGTCAGTGCGGTTCAGGATGAGCTTGAGAGTCACGAGCAGCAGAAGGGCCGCAACAGGAATGAGCACCTGAAACGCGGTGATGAAGAGCGACGATACCTGCAGTCCGAGAATGAGCACGATAGCCGGAGCGCAGCAGGCGCCGCCGGCCAGCAGAGCAGGCAGGCTTGCGAGCACGCCGGTAGAGCGGTTGAAGTGGCACGCGCTTGGCTGGTTGTAGGCGACATACGTCACCATGAGGTTGAGGGCAGCGAGCAGCGAGAGCGCGCTGCCAACCAGGATGTTCATCGGAGCAATGAGCACCGTAACGCCGGGCAATGTAAGCCGGGCGATGGCCTCAAACGTAAACGGGCCTGTGGCACTGAACATCCGCGTCCATTCTACAGAAGCAAACTGCAGGCCGCTGCCGCCAAGCGTAATGTCGCGCAGGGCAATCAGAAACAGTACCAGATACAGAATGCCGATGCCTACAGCGATGCGCCGATAACGCGGCAAGCGCAGCACTGCTATAAGCGTCTTAAAGGCGTTTTGCATAACACATCCGGTCGCTTTTGTAGATTATCCCCGATCTTATCTGTAGCGTGTGGCGTGGAGAGGCTTCGCGCTGAAGCCTCCTTTGGAGCGCTCTCCGGACCGGTTGTCATGGTGAACGTCTAACAGAACGTCTAACAGAACGGACAGCGAAGCCGGAGGAGCCGCCGAACGGCATTCGGTGGAACCATCTTCCTCGGCGTTCAGCGGGAACGGTTCGGAACGACCTGTGACGCAGCGCTACACCGTGGCACTGCTGGGGTAGAACGCGTTCCAGGCGAAGAAGAACGCCTCTATCGACACCAGTGCATCGAGCGGAAGGGCGTCGGGCGCATACGTTTCGCCGTCGATTGCATAGCGATTATCTTCGAGCGGTGTAATCTCGGGGAGCACGTCGGCCCGGTAGATGTGTCCGGTGGTAAAGCTGGCATCGTACACGGCTACAAACGATCCGGTCTGCTGCACGCGATGGGTCTTCAGATCGTCAAGCACAACGTGCACGCTTGCTTCAGCGGTGCGTGCGCCCACAACCATTTCTTTCGGGTGATGCGCATCGGATTCGTGCATGAGCGGGAAGATGACCTCACGTGCACTGTAGTAGCCGCCACGCGGATTGTAGCGTCCGTATGGGTCGCTACTGTAGTTACGCATATGACCGGTGTCGTCGCTCAGCACCTTCGTATCCGGGTGCTGCACGCGCCACTCGCCCCAGGTGGTCCAGATCAAGTTTACCTCGTCGAGAGCATTCCCGGCGTGATCGCCGGTGAGCCCGGTTGCTGCGATCTGCGAGAAATAGCTTTCGGTGTCGCGGTCGAACATCACCAGGTTGCTGTTCAGCAGTTGGCCCGACACCCCGAGTGTGGTATCGCCCCGCTTAAACCCCTGCGACGTAGCCGTGAGCGGACAGTACGTAATCGCTACGGGCAGTCCGCCCACTTCATCGTTCACGATTTCATGGTACACGAGTATGTTCTGCGGGTAGGCGCGTGCGTCGCCCCCATGTACGAACCCGATGACCATATCGCCATCATCGAGACGGGCGCTGCTGCCATCAACGAAGTTGGGGGCGTCTATTGAAGGGATGCCATCGGGCGGCGGCCCGCCCGACATCATGAAACCGCTATAGTCGGTAATGTCGTCAGAGAGCATATAGGGCGTATCGGCGGTAGGCAGCGCCGGGTCGAGCGGTGAACTCGTTGTCCACGCGGTAGTCAGGTGCAGCGCCAGATACAGCCCTCCTCCGAGAAGGAGGCCAACTGTCGAAGCGAAAAGCGTACGAGGAGCGCGTATCATAGCCGGTAGCATGATAGATGCAGGGGGAGGACAAGGCGTTATGTTTGTGCTACAGCGGCGGGTGTGCGTTACAGCTTCCATTAAAAAAGACCGTCTGCATCCTCCTGAACGGAGAATGATGCAGACGGCCTTTCCAGATTTTTGCTGTTGTACAGCAGGATGATGCCAAAAAGAGGGCGGAATGCTACCGCTCTACCACGACTTCTCGTTCGGTGTAGTTGAACGAGCCGGGCACTTGTTCGCCATTCTCATCGAGGAGTGCAAGCGTGAACGTGTAGGTGCCGCTTTCGAGGCCCTCTACGAATGCGGGGGTCCATTCGTGCATGGTGAGTTCAGCGAGGGGCTCGTCATGGTCGTCGTGCTCGATGGTATAGTGGGCCCGGAAGCCATCTTCGCTGAGCATTACGTTGTAGAGATAGAAGTCGAGCATAATGCGCTCGGCTCCTTCGCCGCTATAGGTGCCTTTCGGACGGCTGTAGATGATGCTGGGTTCGCCGTGCTCAAGCGGGAAGGGTTCGCCAACAGCGTCTTCGCCCACATAGAAGTTAACGAGGTCGGCAGCATCATCGCTTTTCACGCTCTCGTGGAAAGAGCGGCTTGGAAATACAAAGGCAGAGTAGGCGCCGGGCTCCAGTTCGCCAATGCTAAACGGATCTGCTTCGATGTTGTAGTTGGCGAAGTACGGGTCGTTATTCAGAATGATGTGGGTGTGCTGTCCCTGCTCCGAGTTGGCAATCCGATCGAGGCGTGGTACCTCGGTCTGTGACCCGGGAATAAAGTTCTCTACAGCAACGCGGACCTCCACTTCGCCGGGTTCGAGCACTTCTTCGGATTCGGGGGATACGAATCGTGCGGTAGCGCCGTCGATAGCAGGTGCCCGCTCACCGGGAGCCAGCACCACGCCCTCTTCGGTGTCTTGTTCATCGGGGGGGGCTTCGCAGGCAGTAAAGACGAGCAGGGGGGCTACGAGTACCATAGCCAGGTAGGTAAAGTGCCGAGCAGCATGCAGCATAAAGCGAAAGAGAGTTAGCCAAGAAAACAATAACGTACATATAAGAGCCCGCAAGACCGAGTATGGACCGGCAGGCTACCGCGTTACAATGCAGATGGCATCACCGGTTCCGTGGGTTGCGCAATCGTGAAGTCCACCAAACGTTCTGGTGTATACGTGGCAGCACATGCGCGGCAGCATACACATGCTATGCTCCACTCTGTGGCATTTCCGGCGGAGCGGAGAGTGGCGCTGGTATATATGCTCCCATCCGAGTCTCTTTTCCAGGGGGGCCTTCTACACATGGAACAATGTTATACTATAGTCTTATATAGTAATATAAAGTCAGAATCTAACCATTGGCTCTGCGTTTTATGGACCGTTTTTACTTTTTGCTTGCATCGCTTGTGATGATGATGGGCAGCAGCCTAACCTATGCCCAGGCGCCCCAGACGCTCACGCTATCGGTCGACGACGCGGTGTCGCGTGCGCAAGCGCAGAATTATCAGCTGCAGCAGGTGCAAGCAGGGTCCGATGCCGACCGGGCTGAAGCTCGGCAGACCCTGGCGACATTTCTCCCACGGGTATCCGTAGGTGAAGACGCTACGTCTACCACCGACCCGCTCAATGCGTTTGGTTTTCAACTCAAGCAATCTACCGTCACCGAGGCCGACTTTGCGCCGCAGGTGCTGAACGATCCCAATCGAATTGAAAACTTCACGACGCGGGTAGAAGTGCGCCAGCCCATATTCAATGCAGGAGGTATATATGAGCGGCGAGCTGCTACACGGCAGGCACGGGCATCGCAGTTAGAAACTGATCGTACAGCCGAGATGGTGCGGTTTCGCGTACGCAGCCAGTACTATGGACTGGTGCTGGCGCGTGAGCGGCGCGCAGTAGTCAACACAGCTTTGGAAGCTGCTCGGAGCAACGCATCGCGTGCTGAAGACCTCCTTGATCAGGGCATGATCAACCAGGCAGATCTCCTGGAAGCGCGCGTTCGTGTGCTTGAGCTCGAGGCCGACCGCACCGAAGCCCAGGCAGCTGTAGACGACGCTGTCGACCAGCTGCGCTATCTGTTAGGCATTGATGAGCAGACCATCATTGAGCCGTCAGATAGCCTGCCACGTCCACAGAACAACGGCTCTGACGCAGTGCCCTCGATCAACGCGAGCGCGGTAAATGCGGATCGCTCCGACATGCAGGCGCTGCGTCTGAAGCGCGATGCTGCGCAACAACGCGTACGGGCTGCTCGCGCGGCCTTCCTGCCCACGCTAAATGCACAGGGCGGGTACGAGTGGAACGACACCGTTCCGTTTGGCACGAAAGGACAGAGCTGGACTGTTGGCATATCGCTTCGGTGGAATGTGTTCGGTGGGTTTGAGCAGGTAGGAGGGATCCAGCGAGCCCGCGCCAACCAGCGCGCTTCCGAGCTGGCAGTGCGCGACCAGGCTCTGCAAAACGAGATCGAGATTAACGCTGCTTTACGAGCGCTGCGAACCTCGAGGGAGCGTGTTGCACAGACCGGGGCCATGGTAGAACAGGCCCGCGAATCATTTCGTCTGCGCTCCGACCGGTTTGAGCAGGGGCTTGAAAGCACGACCGACCTGCTCAACGCAGAGGCCCAGCGCGCAAATAGTCAGCTGGCCGCCCTGCAGGCACGCTACAGCTATGCAATGAACCGATTCCGGATTGAGCTGCTCACCGAACAGACGCTTCAGCCGTAGTCCTGCCTCGACTCCTGTCCCCAACCGGTTGTTTTCAGGCACTGCCTACTATGCTCCCCTTTCTCTACCGTATGATACCCGCTGCTATGACTATGAATACGAATCTTTACATGGCCCGTGCCGGTGCGTTTGTCCTCATGGCTCTTCTTGTTGCCAGCGTTACGGCATGCGGAAGTGGGGAGTCGGATGTGTGGACCGATGACCGAGAGCCGGTGCCGGTGCAGACAGCCGAACTTGCCGAGCAGAGCTACCCTCGTCAGTTGCAGTTTACGGGTACGGTAGAGGGATCCGAACGCATTCCGCTGAGCACGCGCATTATGGGGCGTGTAGAAGAGGTGCGCGTCAGTGAAGGCACGTCTGTTTCAAAAGGGCAACTGCTTGCCCGCATTGGCGACCGCGATCTACAGGCCCAGCGGCGTCAGGTAGAGGCCCAGCAAGAGGAAGCCCGGGCCGCCCTGCGTAACGCTCGCACGCAGTTTGCTCGTTTCGACACGCTGCTGCAGCGGGGCAGCGCTACACAGCAGGCGTACGACAATGCCCAAACGCAGTATGAACGGGCCCGGGCCCAGGTAGAGACGCTCGAAAACCGTCTCGATGAGATCGACGAGTCGCTGACCTATACCACTATCACAGCGCCTGCATCCGGAACGATCGTCGAGCAACGAACCGAGCGTGGTGCAATGGCTGCACCTGGACAGCCGCTGCTGACACTTGAAGTGAGCAGCCTGCTGGAGGTGCGTACCCGCGTTTCAGAGCAGCACATCGGTCAGGTAGACGTGGGGGATACGGTGCGCGTAGATATCGGGGCGGCTAACCAGACACTAACCGGACGCGTGACTGAAGTTAACCCCAGTGGCAATCCGGCCAGTCGGCAGTTCCAGGTGCATGTGCTCCTGAGCGATCCGCCCCCCTCCGTTAAGTCAGGAATGTACGCGCAGGTCTCTCACGAAAAGGGCGAGCGTTCGCTGCTTACCATTCCCGTTTCAAGTCTCGTAGAGCGCGGCCAGCTAACAGGCGTTTACACGATTGTGGACGGCGACCGCGCGCTCCTCCGGTGGATTCGAACAGGCGTGATGCATGACGATCGCGTTGAGGTGCTTTCAGGGCTGCAACCAGGCGAGCGCTACGTAACACACGCCGCGGATCGCCTTCGCGACGGACATCCTATCGTTATGCAGGACTAACACATCCCCCTGCCTTACCCGCTCACGCACCGCCTTTCCCTCTACTGTTATGGCTACTCCATCAGGCTTTGCCGGACGTCTTGCTCAGCCGTTTATCAATTCGAAGATCACCCCGCTGTTGATGGCTGCGTTTCTCGGCATCGGCATCTACAGCATCTGGCTTACGCCCAAGGAAGAGGACCCGCAGATCGAGGTCCCGATGGTTGATATCTTTGTGGAGCAGCCGGGTGCGACGCCTGAGGAGGTAGAAAGCCGCATCATCGAGCCGCTGGAGCATCTGCTTAGCAATATCGAAGGCGTTGAGTACATCTATTCAACCGCGATGGCGGGGCAGGCGTCGGTGAGCGTACGCTATTACGTCGGTGAAGACATCCCGCGGAGCCTCGTGAAGCTGTACGAGCAGATTCTGAAGCGAATGGAGCAGATGCCGCCCGGAGCATCGATGCCACTCATCAAAACGCGTGATGTGGACGACGTACCCATCCTGGCTCTTACGCTACACAGCGACACCTACGACGATTATGACTTGCGCCAGATGGGGAACGAACTGGCCACGGTGCTCAAACGGTCTGACGGCGTGGCTGCGATCGACGTGATCGGCGGGCGGTCGCGTACGGTGCAGGTGCACACCGACCCAAGCCGCCTTACGGCCTACGGACTCGACCTGCCGGCTATTGCACAACAGATGCAGGCAGCGAATCAGCAGGTAGAGGCGGGGTCGTTTCGGGCGGGGGATGCAGCGTATCTTGTGGAAACAGGCCCCTTCCTCGAACATGCCGAGGACGTGCGCAATCTCGTGGTTGGTGTGCACGACGGGGCCCCCGTCTATTTGAGCGACGTTGCAACTATTACCGACGGACCAAGCGAAACCGAGCGGTACGTTCAGTTTGGATATGGCGTACATCACCTCCCAGGAGCGTCTGACGAACAGGGGGCCTCTGATGAAGACGCAAGGGCAGAAGCCCTGGCTGCATACCCGGCGGTAACGCTCGCTGTAGCCAAACGGGGCGGTGCCGACGCGATGTCCGTAGCAGAGAATGTTATCCAAACGCTCGAACAGACGCGTCCTACGCTGCTTCCTGCCGATGTGACGGTGAGCACGACCCGAAACTATGGCGAGTCGGCCTCCGACAAGGTCAGCGAGCTTTTCCTACACTTGATCATTGCTATCCTTACGGTAACGGTCGTCGTAGGGCTGTCGATGGGGTGGCGGGGCGGACTGGTCGTATTTCTGTCTGTGCCTATTAGCTTTGCGCTCACGCTCTTCGTGTACTACATGTTCGGGTACACTCTCAACCGGATTACGCTGTTTGCGCTCATCTTTGTGACCGGGATCGTGGTTGATGACTCGATCATCGTAGCGGAGAATATGGAGCGCCACTTTAAGATGCGCCGTCTCCCATTTGCTCAGGCTGCGCTGGCTGCTATCAACGAGGTCGGCAACCCGACGATTCTGGCTACCTTCACGGTGATCGCTGCTGTGCTTCCCATGGCCTTTGTGTCGGGGTTGATGGGGCCCTATATGAGTCCAATGCCTATCGGTGCTTCGGTGGCTGCGTTGTTCTCGCTCTTTGTAGGGCTCACCATCACACCATATCTGGCATACCGGCTGCTCGACACCACCCCGGCTACCGAAGACACGCCCGAGTACAGCCTCGAAGATACGACCATCTACCGCTGGTACGAAGCGGCTATTCGTCCGCTCCTCGAAAACCGCACGCTGGGATGGAGTTTTATCGGTGGCACCACAGTGCTGCTGTTGGCTTCGCTATCGCTGTTCTACTTTCAGGCCGTAACGGTAAAAATGCTGCCGTATGACGACAAAGACGAGTTTCAGGTCGTTATCGACATGCCCGAAGGTACGCCGCTGGAGCGCACAGCTGCCGTGACACGCGAGTTGGGGCTCTACCTTGCTCAGCAGCCTGAGGTGGTGGATTACCAGACCTTCGTTGCCGAGGCATCGCCGATCAATCTGAACGGACTGGTACGGCAATACGACATGCGCTCGGCCCCGCATCAGGCCGATATTCAGGTCAACCTGCGCTCTAAGTCAGAAAGAAGCACGCAGAGCCACCCTATCGCTAAATCGATGCGCCCGGCCCTGCAGGAGATTGGCGCACGACACGGCGCTACAATCAAGGTAGCCGAGGTGCCTCCGGGGCCGCCTGTAATGGCTACGCTCGTAGCCGAAATCTACGGTCCCGATGCAGACGAGCAGCGTGCTATCGCTGATCAGGTCAAAGACCTGTTCGCCGCGACCGACGAGGTGGTCGATGTCGACTGGACGGTAGAAGCCGACCAGACGCGCTATATGTTTAGCATCGACAAAGAGAAGGCCATGCAGATGGGCGTTTCAGCGCAGCGAATCGCCGAAGCCATGCGTATGGGACTTGGGGGAGCCGATGTGTCGACGCTCCGTGTGGAGGGCGCGCGCGACCTGGTAGGCATTGAGCTGCGCCTCCACGAGGCCGATCGCTCAAACCTGGATGCGTTGGGAACCATGCCCGTGCAAACCCAGGCTGGCACAGTCGTTCCTGTGGGCGACCTGGTTGAGGTAGTTGAAACAACCAGACGCAAGTCCATCAATCGCAAAAACCAGCAGCGCGTAATCTACGTGACAGCCGATGTAGCCGGCGAGGTGGAGAGTCCCGTCTATTCCATGCTCGATGTCGAAGACCGGCTCAACGAGGTCGACATGCCCACCGGGTACGAACTGGCTACGCTCTACACCGGGCCACCCACGGTAGACGACGAGTACTTCTTGAAATGGGATGGCGAGTGGGCGATTACCTACAAGGTGTTTCGTGATCTGGGGATTGCCTTCGCAGTCGTACTGGTCATCATTTATATGCTAATCGTTGGCTGGTTTCAAGCGCTTACGGCACCGATCGTCATGATGGTTGCTATCCCGCTTTCGCTCATCGGCGTGGTTGTCGGGCACTGGGTCATGGGCGCGTTCTTCACGGCGACCTCCATGATTGGCTTCATTGCACTGGCGGGGATTATGGTGCGTAACTCGGTGCTGCTCATCGACTTTATTGATATTCGGCTTGACGATGGCATCCCGCTTAAACAGGCCATTATCGAGGCAGGAGCCGTACGCACACGGCCCATTCTACTCACAGCCGGAACGGTCGCTATCGGGGCGTTTGTGATTATCCTCGATCCGGTATTTCAGGGGCTGGCCATATCCCTGATTGGCGGGGTGGTGGCGTCCACCGCGCTCACGCTACTCATCGTTCCGCTCATATATTACATGCTGGAGCGCCGCAAATCTCCCGAAGAGGGTGGCCGTACTGCGATGGATGCGCCTGAAGTGCCGGATACAGGCGAACCGGGCACAGGCGAACCGGGTGCCGATGTGTCTGCAGAGAGCGACGCTGCATCGGACGCCCCGCCCGCTGCATCCGATAACCCCGATACGGACAACGACTCGTCGTCGGCATCCCCTCACTAAGTTACTGAAGGCATGAAGCTTGTAGCTGTAATGAGTATCGACTCGAACCGCGACACCCTGCACGAGCTCTACAAAGAGCACGCAATCCGGGTGTTCAGCGAAATTGATATTCAAGGACACTATCACGAAAACGCTGCATCAACATCCGACATCGGATGGTTTGGGCGCCCCAGCCGCTCGGCTTACTCCACGCTTACGTGGGCGTTTGTTAGCGACCAGGAAGCTGAGGCATTCATGGAAGCGATTGCGGGTTTCAATGCAACCCACGACCCCGCCCATCCCATCCGCGCGTTCCAAATGGATGTGGAGCGCGCGGTGTAACCTGCGTCGCATGCTGGTGTACGAACAACTCCCCAGCCTATGAACGGATACCTCCGTAGACTCGTGTCCACGCGCCGCCTCTCGCTACTTATCGCGCTGCTGATGGCTTCTGGGCTTGCCCTTTCCACTCAGGCACAGACACAGCCGTCGCCGTCACTCGACGCGCTCTTTGCGACATATGTGGATGCAGACGGCTTCGTCGATTACGAGACCCTGCATGCGGACTACGACGATGCGCTGGCGCCGCACGTTGAGGCGCTTGCCGGGGCGCGTCCTGATACACTCGATGTTAATGCGCAGCGTGCGTTCTGGCTCAATGCCTACAACGTACTCACCCTGTCGCTCATTGCACGCCACTACCCGGTGAACTCCGTTTGGGAGATTCAGCAGGAGGGATCTGAGGCGCTGGGGCCTTTCGAGAGACCGGTAGGCGTGGTAGCGGGCGACACCCTTTCGCTGGATGCGATCCAGTATACGCGCATCCGCCCGCTCTTTCGCGACGATCCCCGCTACCACATGGCCCTGGTGTGCGCTGCGGTAAGCTGTCCGCCGTTGCGGCAGGAAGCGTACACGGGTAGCGAGCTGCATGCACAGCTCGAAGCGCAGGCGCACCGGTTCGTCCAGAACCCGATGCAGAATGCTCTGCTCCGGCCCCAGGAAATCGCACGCCTCTCATCGATCTTTGAGTGGTACCGTGATGAGTTTGGAGGCTCCGATGCCGAGATCCAGCAGTTCATTGCAGCCTATATCGGCGACGAAGCCGCGGCCGAGCAGCTACGGGCCGAGGCGTATGTGGTGACGTACCGCTCGTACGATTGGACACTCAACGCGCAACGCTTGAACTGACGGCCACCGAAGCAGAATCAAGATGCATCTACGCCTCAGGGAAGCCGCTCGGCGCCCAAAGTAAAAAGTTAGGTAGTGGGCAGACGCTAAGTGATAAGACAATTGGCCCCGTAGCTTCGTCCTGTTCGAACCCCCTCTCCTTTATTTTCGCTTCGCTCCATCAGTCGCCCTACGGGCTCGTGTCGGGTTTCTCCCCCTTTTCCAGGATGGAGATGTCCAGAAGATCACACCTGCGGTGAAGCTCGGTAGACAGAGGGGGAGTGGACCACAACGATGTAGCCCAGACGACAATCACTTACTATTGAACCGCTACCAAAAATCAACACAGGTTCTCAGGAGGCCGGGTCCAGATCAGGCGCACCACCGCTGCGGGTCCGCTATGGCCCGGGCCTTCGTCGAGCGAGACAATTGGCGCCGAAAGCAGCTCGATGCCTTCGTGTGGAAATGCGCCGCGCAGCTCGTCTTCTGTCACCATCATGTCGGCGTTGGGCGGACCGCCACTGGTGTAGCCGTCGGTGCGCTGCTCCGGACGGAACCATTCTGCGATGAGCGTGCCGCCGGGGGCAAGGGCGGCCTGCATCGTTTCATACAATTGCGGCTGCCACTGCACGGGTAGATGCACAAACGTAGCGACCACAGCGTCGTAGGTGCGTTCGGGCGTCCAGGTTGTGAGGTCTGCGTGTTGCGTTCTGAGTGCAACGCCTTCACGCGCGGCCCAGGCCGCAGCTTTCTTGAGCGCGACCTCTGAGTAGTCGAGTAGCGTCACGTCGTAGCCCTCACGGGCCAGATGAACTGCGTTGCGCCCCTCGCCCCCGGCCAAGTCGAGCACCGTGCCGTCTTTGGGGAGGTGCGCTATCTGGGCGGCAATAAAGGCGTTCGGCGATGCGCCGTACACGAAGTGATCACGGTCAAACCGGCTGTTCCAGAAAGAAGGATCCATACAAGCAAAGATAGATAAGGAGAAAGTCACGTGGTAGCCGAAGCACTTTCTGGTGCATCAGCAAACGTCGCTGCGCTCGTTGAGCACGCGTTTCAGCACCGACTCTGCCTTCGTAACGCTCCGCATGCACAGGCGCGCCACCAGGCGGGTCTGCTCGGCCTTTGAAAGATCAGCGTGGTGCCCCTGCCGCTCAATGCGATGCCGTCGTGCATGGTACAGCCCAATAGCGGCCGCCACCGATATGTTAAAGCTCTCGGTGAATCCGCTCATCGGGATGATGCACGACAGGTCGGCGGCTGCACGCAGTTTGTCGGAGACGCCGTCGCGTTCATTGCCGAAGACCAGCGCGGTAGGCGTGGTAAAGTCGATAGATTCGATGGGCACAGCCTTGTCGTCGAGGTACATGGCGGCCACGCGGTAGCCGCGGTCTTGCAGGTGCTCCACGCAGGGCACAGAGTCCTCCCACTGGTGCACGTCGAGCCAGCGCTGTGCTCCTTTCGCCGTACGCTCCGAATGCTTATAGCGCCCATCTGTGGCAATGACGTGCAGGTCCTGGTAGCCCATCGCTTCGGTCGATCGCATTACAGCGCTTACGTTTCCGGTGTTTACGATGCCCTCAATAACCGGCACCACTGTGCGCGTGCGTCCGGCTACTACATTACGAATACCCTGTAGGCGGTTATCGCTCATGAAGGGCGTGAGCAGCTCGATAACACGCTCGGGAGACAGGGCGCGGTTGCCGACCTTGAGGGGAGCCAGTGGATCGCCGGGCCGAGGCGGGTGGTCGGGCGAAGCGTCGGGCCCGATCAGCCGATACATAGCTTTTTGCGCATCAGACGGGGTAGACTCAGGCATATGGAGACGTTCAAAGCGGGGAATCAGAGGGAAACGCGGCTCATCATGGATTTGCAACGTCTCCTCGGTACGATATGTCCGCACTTGTTCGTATAATACGTGTGGTTTAACGCAATCCGTTCGCATCCCCTACCATATCATACCTCTACACGATGACTACGTTATTTCGTGCCCCGCTACAATACATATGGATTGGCCTCTTGGCCATAGCTCTCGGCGGCCTGTCGAGCACACCCGTCGCTGCCCAGTCGGCTGCCGACATTATCGACCAGATGGATGCCGCCCACCAGGCAATGGCGCAGAACGTGACATCCTTCACCGTAGAAACGCAGTACGATACGAACCGCTACGAGCGCCAGGAGGTCGACGGACGGTTCGTGTTTCGGGAGGTCGGGTCGGGCGATGGAGCGAGCGCTGACGAGATGCCCATGGTGGGCTTTCTGGACGTGTCGTACATTCAAGCACTGAAAGAGGCTGCCGAGTATGAAGGTGTTGAATCGATCAACGGAGACCAGGCACACGTGCTTCACATTGCAGATACCGAGGCCTTCAGTGCATTTGCCGATCTTGATGCGCAAGACTTTGAGGCCCTTGAGTCTATGCGTCTCTTCGTCCGTACCAGCGACCTGATGCCCGCCCGGTTTGTGTTTATGGCGCGCATGCCCGAAGAAGAGATGCGAGGCGCTCCGTTTCAGCTTGACGGGCCGGTTACCTTCCAGGTCGACTTCAGCGATTACCGCACGGTCGACGGACTCACCTACCCGTTCATCACCGAGATGAAGAACGATCTGATGGATCAGATGCCTCCGGAGCAGCGCCAGCAGATGGAACAGGCCCGCGAGCAGTTTCGCCAGCAGATGGAGCAGATGCCCCCAGAGCAACGTCGCATGATGGAGGAGCAGATGGGCGACCAGTTGGCCCAGATGGAAGCTATGATGGATGGGGACACCGGGATGCGTGTAGAAGTTAAAAGCCTGACTGTAAACGACTAAGAGCTTGTTTGGGTTGTGGTTTGTAGGCGAGAGCGAGCGCCGCTGAGGCGAAAATTGGACCCCGATGGCGGTTCGTAGCCGGGGCTACGGGCCGACATTGGGGGCAATTTGCACCAGGGGCATGACCTTCGGCCCCAGTCCAGCGCCGCCGCTCGGAGCCCAAATTAAGAAATCAAAACAGGCTCTAAACGGCGGCCTTAACGCATAAGCCGTTACTCCATTTTTGTGATGCGCAGCGATCTGCGAAGCATATACTTCGTATGCGCTGCGCATCACTTATTTTGTATTTATGCACATTACGCTTACCGTTTATGACGCTTACCGATCGTGTAGCCCTCGTTACCGGAGCCAGTAGCGGGCTTGGACAGGAGATCTCTGAACAGCTTATTGAAGCCGGAGCCACGGTGTATGGCCTTGCACGCAGCGAAGATCGCCTGCAGGCTCTGCGCGATGCGTACGGCGCTGCGTTTGTGCCGTGTCCAGCCGACGTACGCGACCAGGAGGCTGTTGAAGCGGTCTTTGAACAGATCAAGGCAGATGCTGGGCGCCTCGACATCCTAGTGAATAATGCGGGACTGGGGCGCTTTGGACCCGTCGACGAGATGCCGGTCGACGACTGGGATGTGCAGCACGACACAAATCTCCGCGGCCTGTACATCTGCACGCGCACGGCGGTGCCCATCATGCGTGCGCAGAACGAAGAAACTGGGTTTGGCGGACACATCGTGAACGTTGCTTCGATCGCCGGGCTCATTGGCAATCCGAACATTTCAGCGTACAATGCCACCAAATTTGGCGTGCGCGGATTCAGCCAGGCGCTTATGAAAGAGGTGCGCGATGCCGGAATTCGCGTTTCCTGCCTGTATCCGGGCTCTATTGAGACTGAGTTTTTCGATCGGGCGGGTGTTGACATGACCGACAACCCGCTGCGTGCCGAGGACGTAGCTGCAACCGTAATGCATGTTGTACAAGCTCCGGAGAACCATCTTATCTCAGAAGTTGTGCTGCGCCCGCTTCGTCCGCGAGGGTAAGCACACGAGAAGGGATGCTCAAAAGCAACTCAAAAAAGCAATGAATGGCTAAGGCGGCTGCAGGTGTCCCGAGCAAGATCCACAACGCTGTAGGACACATCCAGTCTGTTGAGCAAGCCTTGTTGGGCAGCCTGTTAGGCAGCTTTTACCCTTTCACAGCATCAAAAGACTGCGTGAGTGGCGCATCCGATGCCTCAATAGCGTTGAACAGGCGCTTGGGCGTCATCGGGTAACGCCGCTTCGTTCCTGCGCGGATGTCGAGCGTGCGCTTTTCGCTTGGGAACAGGTACTGCCAGACAAATTGTTTTGACGCCCACGGAAACTGGCGGGCGACTTCGTTGGGCAGGTCTACCGTTCCGTATCCGGCTTCAAGGTCATGATCGTGCAGGCGCCGAACGTGCTTGAGCTGCTTGCGAAGTGCATCTTGAATAGATGCGGGGAAAGAGATGGCGCGGTCGGTGGTGCCGCTGGAGCTCGATACCAGGATGCTGCGCTTTTCAACTTCTATATCGCCCACGCGCAGACGAAGAGCCTCTTTCAGGTTCAGTTCAGTGTAACATACGACAAGCGCAAGCACCTTCTCAGGCCCCTGAATGCGTGCAATGATTTTGCGCTTTTCCTTCTCCGTGAGTGTGGCGAGCCGGTAGCCATCATCACAGACCGTCTGGCGGAGCAGGCGCTCATGGTAGAATACCAGAGCCTCAGCCGCGCTCTGGTAGATGCTTTCGTCAGACGAGTGGCTGTCGCGCACCTTCGACAGAAAACGCTTCATGTACGCGGCTCGGGGCGTTCCGAGCCGTTCCCGTTTCAGGTAACTCAGGTACCCGTGGATCCAGGTGCCGTACAGCGTACGCTTTCGGCCGCTCAGTCCGGGCACCCGGTTGAGGTAGCGCAGCGCCGTATCGGGAGAAGCCAGCGCCTGGGTGTCGGGGGCCCGCTGCACGTCGGGGAGAGAAGTAGAACGTTCGTTCGGCTGTCGAACAACCGCTTTAGTTGGGGTGGATGGAGAAGCAGAGAGAGAAGGTCGACTCATGACGATCCGTTGGGCGGCAAAAATAGGTGGCAGGCTATACTCCGTATACGTTCTGGCATCCGTACTGCACGCCTGCACGGTAGAAAAATGGGTAGTGGATAGACGCTAAATGATAAGGCGATTGGCCATCACGGCTTTGTCTTTTTTGAACCCCCTCTCCCTACGGGTTTCTCCCCCTTTTCCAAGGGGGAGATGTCGGCAGACAGAGGGGGTTTGAGCAGGTTGCGATGATGTAAACCACATGTCAATCACTTAATATTGAACCGCTACCGAAAAATGAAACAACCCCTCTGTGACCAACCTTCTGGCTGTAAGACGTTGTCAGACTCCGTACAGTGGATGGCTGGCATCATGCTTTGAAAAGCAAGACGCCTCTTCAAGTACTAATGTGGGCAATATTACCTTAAAGTTTACGTATCCACCATAGTACAGGATCATAGTGTTTAAAGTCAAAGAGAAGGTGGTTACTCCGCGATGCGTACCCAGCGATCCGACTTGTATTCACTACATTTTTATGATGCCGTACCCAAAAGAAGAGAAATGCGCAGCTCAGTCTGCCACTTAGGCGAGTTAGGTAAGCTGATAGGGGCATGTTGGGGATGCGGATGCTATACAGCATCAACGTAAACGCCCTGCTCTTCGAGATAAGAGACGACGCAGTTGTCAACGGCTTTATCGGTAATCACACGGTGAACGGCGTCGATGCCGCAGATGCGTCGCAGGCTACGGCGGCCAAATTTGCTAGAGTCGGTTACGATAATCACGCGCTGCGCGGCGCGGATCATGAACTGGTTCAGGTGAGCCTCGGGGGCATTGGCTGTCGAAAGGCCATGCTCCAGATCGAAGCCATCGACCCCAAGAAAAAGCTTGTCGCAGGCATACTCGCGGATCATCTCTTGCGCGTAAGGCCCTACAACTGATTTGGAGGTACGGCGCACCATTCCGCCGAGCATAAGCACTTCCACATCTTCGAGATGGGCTACCTCAAGAGCCACGTTCATTGCGCTCGTAACCACGGTAAGCTCTGATTTACCACTCAGGTGGCGTGCCACCTGCGTCATCGTCGTACCTGAAGCAAGAATGATCGAGTCGCGGTCGGCGACCAACTGGGCGGCAGCTTCCCCAATGCGGCGTTTCTCTTCTGCATGCTGGGTAACTTTCTCATCCAGAGGACGATCACGAACATACGGGTCGCGCAAATTTGCCCCACCGTACGTCCGATGAAGTAAGTTTCGGCCTTCGAGTTTTTGCAGATCCTTTCGAATCGTAACCTCAGATACGTCCAGCCACTCGCTCAAGTCAGATACGTTTACATATCCGTGCTCCTTAAGGCGCTCCAAGATTAGCACTTCCCGCTCAGCGGGCCCCCGAGACTTATCGGACATACGACATATCAAGCTATTGAACGCAACATAACGACAGCAACCACCAATTAGCGGCTGCCCAAGTAGTGCCTATAATTCGGACCCATCGAAGATCCAACGCAACCTCGTTACACAAAAATAACATTCTAATGTTAATAAAGTGTTGACAGAAGCGCTTCCACTACCTATTCTGTGATCGGTTCGAAAGAAAACGAAAGGTAATGATCTTAACCAATCCCCGTAGCTGCGATGTCATATATTCTTGCACTCGATCAAGGCACAACCAGCTCGCGTGCCATCATCTTCAACGAAGAAGGGCTCATTGAGACGATTGCCCAGAACGAGTTTCAGCAGTTCTATCCCAAGCCTGGCTGGGTGGAGCACGACCCCCGAGAAATCTGGTCTACGCAGGCCGGTGTAGCGGCGGAAGCGATCAGTAAGGTCGGGGCCAGCTCCCGAGAGATTGCGGGTATCGGCATCACAAACCAGCGCGAAACAACCGTCGTGTGGGATCGCCGTACTGGCGAGCCGATCTACAACGCCATTGTGTGGCAAGATCGCCGTACCGCCGAGTTCTGCGACTCGCTCAAAGAAGCAGGTCATGTCGATCTTTTCCAGGAGAAGACCGGACTGGTTATCGACTCCTACTTCTCGGGTACGAAAGTCCGCTGGATCCTTGAGAATGTAGAAGGCGCTCGCGAAAAAGCAGAAGCCGGGCATCTCGCGTTTGGGACGGTCGACTCATGGCTGGTCTGGAAGCTCACCAACGGCGAGCTGCACATTACCGACGTGAGTAATGCATCTCGCACGCTCATGTACAACATCCGCGAAGAGAAATGGGATGACGAGCTTCTCGATATTCTGGATGTGCCCCGTTCGGTGCTTCCCGACGTGCGTCCCTCAAGCGAAGTCTACGGAGAAACGGCTGGCGACATCTTCAGCACGCCTGTTCCTATTGCCGGTATTGCAGGCGACCAGCAGAGCGCGCTCTTCGGCCAGGTCTGTACCCAAGAAGGCATGGGTAAAAATACCTATGGCACCGGGGCCTTCATGCTGATGAACACGGGCAGTACGCCAGTGAAGTCAGAAAACGACCTGCTCACAACGATTGCCTGGAAGCTTGGCGACGAGCCCACGCAGTATGCGCTTGAAGGCAGTATCTTTATCGCCGGCGCGGTCGTGCAGTGGCTGCGCGACGAGATGCGCATGATCCGATCGGCCGAAGACGTCGAATATCTCGCTCAGAAGGTTGACTCAACCGACGGCGTCTACCTCGTTCCTGCGTTTGCCGGACTCGGGGCCCCGCACTGGGATCAGTACGCACGAGGCACGATCGTAGGCATCACGCGCGGCACCAACGAATCACACATCGCTCGCGCCGCGCTCGAAAGCATCGCCATGCAGTCGGTCGACGTAATCCGCGCTCAGGAAGCCGACTCCGGCATCCCCCTGAAAGAGCTTCGGGTAGATGGCGGCGCTACGGCTAACGACCTGCTGATGCAGATGCAGGCAAACCTGCTTGGCGTCCCGGTAGTGCGCCCGGAAGTCACTGAAACAACGGCACTCGGCGCTGCCTACCTGGCCGGACTCGCTGTGGGCTTCTACAAAAGCGTGGAAGACATCTCCAAGCAGTGGAAAGTCGATGCACGCTTCGAGCCCGACATGGAGCGTTCCGAAGCCGAACGCAAAATGAAGCAGTGGGGACGCGCTGTCAAGCGGTCTATGAACTGGGCTAAAGAAGAATAAACCGCGTGCCGCGCTCTGGCGGCCTCGTTTTCCCCTTCGCTTTTCCGTTCACTTTTAAACGCCACGCTATTATGCAACGCGACGCTGGAATTGAAGCATTAGAAGCTCACGATGGGTTGTGGGACTTCATCATCATCGGTGGAGGAGCCACCGGGTTGGGGGTAGGTATCGAGGCCGCCTCACGCGGATACGACACGCTCCTGCTCGAGCAGCACGACTTTGCAAAGGCTACGTCGAGTAAGTCGACAAAGCTCGTGCACGGCGGGGTGCGCTACCTGCAGCAGGGCAACATCTCGCTGGTGCTTGAAGCACTCAAAGAGCGCGGCCTGCTCCAGAAAAACGCGCCCCACTTGGTGCACAACCTGGCTTTTGTCGTGCCAAACTACGACTGGTGGGAAGGGCCGTTCTACGGCATCGGGATGAAAGTCTACGACATGCTGGCCGGACGGCAGAACTTCGGACGATCGAAGCAGCTCAGCCTTTCGGATACGCTCGAACACCTGCCTACAATCGAGCCCGAAGGCTTGCGTGGGGGCGTCATCTACTACGATGGGCAGTTCGACGATGCCCGCCTCGCGGTGAATATGGCACAGACCTTCGTGGAGCAGGGCGGTGTAGCGCTCAACTACATGAAGGTAACCGGCCTCCACAAAGCCGACGACGGGTACGTCAATGGCGTGCAGGCCGAGTGCCAGGAGTCGGGCACGACGCTCGACCTGAAAGCCCGAGCTGTGATCAACGCAACGGGGATCTTTACCGACAGCATCCGAAAAATGGATGACCCCGATGCCCACGATACGCTCCGCCCCAGCCAGGGCACGCATATCGTGCTGCCCCGCGAGTTCTTGCCGGGCGATACGGCTATCATGGTCCCCAAAACCGATGACGGACGCGTGCTCTTCGCCATTCCGTGGAACGACCGGGTTGTTGTAGGCACCACCGACGAAGAAGTCGATGGGCCGTCTATGGAACCGGTACCAATGGAGAAAGAGCTCAAGTTCTTGGTCGAGCACACGGGGCGGTATCTCGTCAAAGACCCCACGCCCGACGATGTCCTTAGCGTGTTCGCAGGGATTCGACCGCTGGTCACCGATCCCTCGAAAGGAGGCGATGCCGACACCTCTGAGATCTCACGCGATCATGTGCTTCACATCTCCAATAATGGGCTCGTTACCATTTCCGGAGGCAAGTGGACCACTTATCGCAAGATGGCCGAAGACACGATCGACCAGGCCGCGACGCTGGCAAACGTAGAAGAAAAACCGTCGGTAACGGCCAACCTGCACATTCATGGGTGGCATGAGCACGCCGAGAAGTTTGGCGACCTCTCGAAGTACGGCTCCGATGCTCCCGCACTCCAGCGCCTCACGCGCGATAACCCCGAGTGGGGAGAAGCCTACGATGAGCGCCTGCCCGTGCGGCCGGTGCAGGTTGTGTGGGGCACCCGCCATGAAATGGCACGCACCCTCGAAGATGTGCTGGCGCGTCGTACGCGCTCCCTCCTGTTAGATGCACAGGCCTCCATCGACATTGCGCCCCAGGTGGCTGCGCACATGGCCGAAGAAATGGGACACGACCAGGCCTGGCAAGATGAACAGGTTGAGGCGTTCACCGAGGTTGCACGCAATTACCTGATGCCAACATCCTGATCAGGAGCCTTGGCGGACGCGCGTTCGCTCCATCCGCACGAGCCCCCGATACAGGTTGGGGGCTCGACGGGTGTTCTTGCCTGACCTTTCTGGCACAACAAAACATGTGCACGACAAAATAGGCAGACTCGCGCAGCGACAGAGATTGCGAGAGTTTTAGTGGCCTTTTTCTCGAACAAGCTCAAACCGAGCAGTCCTCAGACAATCTGTAGCCCCGGCTTGACGCGCGAATACCCGCTTATATGAGTCCGGATAGACGAGGCTGAGAGACTCCACTACGTTCATACACAATCTGTTTGTAAATGCCATGAATGCGACTAAACCTTATTTTTATCTGCACGCGATGCTCGGGCTTATGCTCCTGGTAGGTGTGTCGCTTACAGCCACACCGGCGCAAGCACAGGTATCTCCTGACATCGACGACTGGAGCTTCGACGTAACCGGCGCTATTCCAGTCTTTTTGAATGCATCGAACCACGAAAACTTTGGTGCCGATGGGGACGATCAGTTCTCCACCCGCGTCATGTCTGGTTTCAATCCAGGCAACATCACCTTCACGGTAACGGCGCCCGAGCAAAACGGTGTCACCGTGTCGGGGCAGTTTCAGATTAACCACCACCTGCAGGGCCCCAGTGTCCAGAACGCCGGCCTGTTTGAAGGCCGCGTCGCTGATATTATCATCGCGGGCGACTTCGGGACGTTCAACGTCGGAAAAGGCTTTGGCATCTTCGGCGGGAGCGCTATTGCTGACATGGGAAGTGCCATGGGCATAGGACGCTTTGGCGGCCCCGATGCTGCCGACGCTACCCTTGGGCGCATTGGCACGGGGTACACATACGCAAATTTCAATCCGCGCGTGATGTACACCACCCCCGACCTCAGCGGATTCACGTTTAAGCTCGGGCTCATCAATCCGGAGAAGCCCGGCGGGGCAACAAACGAACTCGAGACGACCACGCCCCGCGTTGAGTCGCAGCTTAACTATCTGATTGGGTTCGACGGAGGCACGCTTGACCTGTGGGTTGGCGGCCTCTATCAGAACGTGGGAATTGTGCGGGGGGACGACTATGACATCACCGGATGGGATGTTGGCGCACGTCTCAATGCTTCAGGATTTCAGCTGAGCGGCGCGTATTCTGAGACGGAAGGCATTGGGTCTGACGGACTCATCGGCCTTGCGATCGACAGCCCCAGTGGCCTCGCACAGGCCAATGTTGACGGCACGCAGTGGTACGTAGAAGGAGCCTACGACTTTGGAGGCTTCATTCTCGGAGCCAGCTATGGAGAAGGCTCACAAGATGAACTGGGTATCTCTCCCGAGAACACCAATCAGTTGCTCATGGGCTTTGCGCGCTACATGGCAACCGACCAGCTTACGCTGATGGCCGAGTTCCAGGACTTCCAGACTTCTAATGATGACGGACAGCCTGCTTACAACGCCTTTATCCTGGGTGCTCAGCTTACGTTCTAACGTTCCCAGCGCTGTAATGTGTTGTTGCGAGAGGCGGAGAGGGATGGTGCCGGATAACACGCTCTCAACCGTGCTTCAGAAGTCGAAGCACGGGACAGCCCGCTCCGGCTCTCTCGCAGCACATCAGTTGTACGGCAGAGCTTTTTGCGCACTGTGATTTTCGCGAATCGGTCTGCTACCCCCGCTCTATCCACCGTTATCCGACCTAATACTATTATGGAAGCATTACTTGAAGTAAGCTGGATTTATCTTCTCCTTGCGGCATTTGCCGGAGGGGCCTTCGGCGCGTCTATCGGAGCACTCCCTGCGTTTATCTTTACCGGGTTCATGGTTATCGCTGGTGAAGCGGGCGGACTCGGCGGCGTGACAGGCGAGATTGCCTTCGGCGCGGTCTTTGGCCCGCATATTTCCTTTGCCGGTGGTGCTGCAGCTGCAGCCTATGCCGCAAAGCAAGGCTACATGGATACCGGATTCGACTTCCACGAAGCGAAAAACATCACCTACGCCTTCGGCACAAAAGTCGATGTGCTTGTTGTTGGAGGGCTCTTTGGAATCCTCGGACTCGTCATTACAGCCGTATCAGCCGGGTTTGCCCTTCCGTGGGATCCGATCGCGATTGCTGTTGTGCTCTCTGCACTGCTGCACCGGGTATTCTTAGGGTACAGTGTCATCGGTAAAGTACACGGCAACGGCGTACTCGACATGACGCCCTTTGAGCGCGAAGAGAAAAAGCCAAGCGCTGAGGGGACGGTTGACGACCACGTAAAAAAAGCAACCGATCGTTTCACTGTGGAGCCATGGCTTCCGCATCAGTACACCTGGGGGTCAGTCGCCTTCCTCGGTCTTATCGCGGGTATCCTGGGAGCGTTCATCGCGATTGCGACGGGGAGTCCGTTCCTGGCATTCGGCATTAGCGCAGCCAGCCTGTTTTTCCTGAACCTGGGCGTAGCCAACTTTCCGGTAACACACCACATTACGCTGCCTGCAAGCACAGCGGCGCTGGCATACATGGCGACAGTCGGTTCGCCGATTGAAAGTGCCGGTATGCTCGGCGATCTCGCTGATGGCACCGTCTTCATGGGGCTCGTGGTTGGGTCCGTGTTCGGCCTGATCTGCGCTGTGTTCGGTGAATTCTTCCAGCGCATCTTCTATGCGCAGGGCGATACACACGTGGATCCGCCTGCAGCGGCTATCGTGTTCGGCACGCTCCTAATCGCAGTGCTCTACTTCGCCGGTGCCTTCAGCACAGGCGTATGGGTACCGGGCACCGTCTAATCACGCCCGCTTACCGCCCAGTAGTCGCCACAGGCTCCTTCGAAGGGGCCTGTGGCGGTGCTGTTTATCCGTAGTCATTCCCTGTCAAACGAGTCCAACTACCAGCTATGAAAAAGCTCATCAACAACCCCGAAGACGTTGTTCGTGAATCACTTGAAGGGATGGCTGCGGCGCATCCCGATATGATTGAGGTCCACTTCGACCCCACCTACGTAATGCGCGCCGGCGGCGTGCCCGAAGGGAAGGTCGGCCTTCTGTCCGGAGGGGGAAGCGGCCATGAACCCATGCATAACGGCTTTGTCGGACACGGCATGCTCGATGGGGCGTGTCCCGGTGAGGTGTTCACCAGCCCTACCCCTGACCAGATGCAGGCCGCTACCGAAGCCATCGATGCCGGTGCAGGCGTGCTGCACATCGTCAAAAACTACACGGGCGATGTGATGAACTTCGAGATGGCCGAAGAGATGGCCGAAGACAGCGGCATTGACGTACGCAGCGTCGTGATCAACGATGACGTGGCCGTCGAAGACAGCACCTATACCGCCGGACGCCGTGGCGTGGGGGGAACGGTGCTCATCGAGAAGGTATGCGGAGCCGCCGCCGAAGACGGCTACTCGCTCGACGATGTCGAGGACCTGTGCATCCACTGCAACGATGAAGTCCGTAGCATGGGTATGGCGCTTACCTCCTGTACCGTACCCACAGCAGGGGAGCCAACGTTTGACCTCGGCGAAGATGAAATGGAGATTGGGATTGGTATTCACGGTGAGCCCGGGCGCAAACGCCTGGACATTGAGCCAGCCGACGAGGTCGTTGAGCGCCTCATGGAGCCGATCCTGAGCGATCTTCCTTTCAAGAAGGGCGACGACGTCATTCTGTTTGTGAATAGCATGGGGGGCACGCCGCTCATTGAGGTATATCTGGCGTACCGTAAAGCAGCCGAGATCGCTGAAGCACACGGCCTCACCGTTGCGCGCAACCTGGTTGGGCCTTACATCACAAGCCTTGAAATGGCCGGTCTCTCGATTACCATGATGCGGGCCGACGAGGAGATCCTCGACCTCTGGGATGCTCCCGTCTGCACGCCGGGTCTGCGCTGGGGCATGTAGGCACGCCTCGCCCGCCTATGGCGTTCACCTGCTTCGTATCCTTCTGTTGTGTAACAGCTGTCCTTCCTATGTCTCTTACGGCGAACGACCTGCGCGCCTGGGTGCGCGCCTTTGCTGAGCGTGTATCTGAACAGCGCCAGTACCTTACTAAACTCGACTCAGCCATCGGCGATGGCGACCACGGGCAGAATCTAAACCGCGGGCTTGCTCATGCCGTTGAGCAGATCGACGACGCCAACGGGGATGCCAGTGCGGTCTTCCGTACAGTGGCGATGGCTCTCATCTCCAAAACAGGGGGGGCCAGCGGACCGCTCTACGGTACGTTCTTTATGGACGCCGGAAAAGCAGCAAAGGGATACGAAGAGTTGGGCGTTGACGCCGTTGCGGCTATGTTTCGGGCCGGGCTTGAAGGCGTGCAGCGGCGGGGAAAAGCCGAACCCAACGACAAAACAATGGTCGACGCGCTCCTGCCAGCTGTCAAAACACTCGAATCAGCCGCCGAAGCTGACACGCCGCTCGCCGAAGCCATAACGCAGGCCGCAGACGCTGCACAGGCGGGTATGGAAGCAACCATCCCTCTTGAAGCGCGAAAAGGACGCGCGAGCTACCTGGGGGAGCGCAGCAAAGGACACCAAGACCCCGGGGCCACGTCGACCTACTACCTGGTTGCAGCAGCCTCAGAAGCATGGACCGACGTTGCCTGATCCGCTTCTTCATCGCGAGTAGCGGTGTCGCTCGCTTTCCTCATTATGTACTTTCGGATACGCCCCGTTCTCCTCCTATGGTAAGCCTGGTCCTCGTATCACACAGTCGCCCGTTAGCCGAAGCTCTTGTTCCTCTGATCCGTGAAATGGCTACCGATGAGGTCGCCATTGCCATCGCCGCGGGCACCGGAGAAAACCGCGATGCCTTCGGCACCGACGCTACCGACATCATGCAAGCCATCGCGTCGGTCGACACAGGCGACGGAGTGTTGGTCCTGGGCGATATGGGGAGTGCACTGCTTAGCACCGACATGGCGCTTGAACTGCTCCCTGACGACCTGCGGGGCCGTACGCGACTGATTTCGGCGCCGTTCGTAGAGGGGGCCCTGGCTGCAGCCATTCAGGCCAGCATGGGAAACTCGGTTGACGATGTAGCCCGTGAGGCGCGGCAGGCGCTTGCGCAAAAGCAGCAGCATGTTGGCGACTCTGACGATGCGCCCGACACTGAAGGGGGCAGCGCGCCCGGTGCACCGCCCGCCGCCAGCGAGGATACCGCCACGGGCGATCCGTACGACGATGCGCCCGAGCACACAACCGAAGTGGAGCTCACAAACCTTCATGGACTGCATGCGCGTCCGGCTGCCCAGTTGGTACGCACGGCGAGTCAGTTCAGCGCGGTCGTTACAGTCAAACGGCTGGAAGACGACCAAGCGCCGGTCTCGGCAACAAGCATCTCATCGGTCTCAACGCTGGGGGCGCGCCGTGGCAACCGCCTGCAGATTACGGCGCGTGGCCCCGATGCCGAAGAAGCACTGCAAGCCCTGAACGATCTCATCACACACGGTTTTGACGACGATACGCCCGCCACGGAATCAGGTGCGGCCGCGCCGCAGCACGAAGCCCCTGCGGATCGGCCCACGTTGCCGGATGACGGTGCCGTGGCGGGTCTCCCTGTGCATGCAGGTACGGCGGTCGCACCGGCGGCACGGCTTCACACTGCCCTGCCCGACCTGCCTACCACGCAAGATGGGGCGCCCGAAGCAGAGTGGACCGCGCTGCAGAACGCGCTGAAGCTGGTGCAGCGCGATCTGCGCATGCAAGCCCGCCGGGGTACGCGCAACGTACAGGGCATTCTGGAGGCGCAGGCCTTGCTGCTTGAAGACGTTGCCTTGCTCGATACCGCCCACACACGCATCACCGAGTCGCACGAACCGGCGCCGCTTGCCTGGGCACGAGCCACCGAAGCGCTCGCCCAGGAGTATGCCTCGCTCGGCGATGCCTACATGCAGGCACGTGCCAACGACGTGCGCGATGTGGGCCGGCGGGTCGTACTCGAACTGCTTGACGATGCGACCGATGTGGTATCGCTGCCCGACCGACCACTCATACTTGTTGCCGACGACCTCCCCCCGTCTGTCGTGCCGCACCTCAATCCTGAACAGGTACGCGGAGTGATATGCACCAGCGGAAACCCAACCGGGCACAACGCGATCCTGCTGCGTGGGCGCGGTATCCCTTCGGTGTTTGGGGTAGGCGCTGCGTTGCAGCACGTCGACAATGACACCCTGCTGGGGCTTGACGGCGGCACCGGTCACGTATGGGTAGACCCGCCGCCGAAGCGCGTGGAGCAGCTTGAGTCGAAACGACGCCAGGCCGATGAGCGCGCGGCGGCCTATCTGGCTGAGGCGCACGACCCGGCAACAACCACAGATGGCACCGTCGTAACAGTATCTGCCAACATCAGCCATCCCAGCGAGGCGGAAACAGCCGCCGAGCGCGGTGCTGAAGGCGTGGGCCTGCTCCGTACCGAATTCTTGTTCGGAGACACGCCCGAGCCGCCCTCTGAAGAGGAGCAGGTGGAGGCCCTGAAAAAAGTTGCGGCGCCGTTCAAAAAGGCGCCGGTTACCGTGCGTGCCCTCGATGCCGGAGGCGACAAGCCGCTTCCCTACCTCTCCTTCCCAGATGAATCGAATCCGTTTCTGGGGATGCGCGGCATTCGCGTGCTCCTGCGCCACCCCGATCTATTTCGGACGCAGCTGCGCGCGGTGCTCCGTGCGAGCGCGTCGCATAACTTGCGGCTCATGCTTCCCATGGTAGCTACGCTAAGCGAGATACGGAAGACGCGCAGCTTGCTGCAGTCCGTGCGTGCAGCGCTCAACCACGTGGGCACGCTGTATGCGGCCAACATACCTGTTGGTATCATGGTCGAAACGCCTGCAAGTGCGGTGGCTGTTGCCCAGCTGGCCCCCCATGTCGACTTCTTTAGCATCGGCACGAACGATCTGGTGCAGTATGTGATGGCTGCCGACCGCGAACATGCCGATCTCGCTGCGCTCTCAGATGCGCTCCATCCACCGGTGCTGCAGCTCATCCGCCAGGTCGTAGAGGCGGCCGGCGACCGTCCCGTAAGCGTGTGTGGCGAAGCCGCCGCCGACCCGGAGGCCATTCCGGTACTCGTTGGACTCGGCATCCGGAACCTGAGTGTGAATGCAGAGGCGCTACCCGCTACAAAGGCGCTCATACGTGCCCTGAGCCTAAGCGATGTGACCGCACTCGCCAAACGGGCCTTGGTACAAGATGGGGCGCCTGAGGTGCGTGCGCTTGCTCGCGAGGTGCTACCTGTTGCGTTCGTATCAAATGAGCAGTAGAAGCACGCGGTATGCATCCCGTAAAAAAGAGCAGTTGTAATGCTCCTTCTGGCAGATCCGCTGTCGGCCACAGGCAGAGGACTCTTATCTCTTGCGATGTCGGACCGCTTCACAGTCCGCTGTCACAAGATGAAACGCGAAATGAGTCTTGCGTCGGGTTTCAGAGATAGAAATAAATGTATATCCGGCTTTTCTCCGCAGTACCGGGTCACATGCGTTGTAGCAATAGTCTCTATTTCTTGGTGCCAACAGAACTTTTTAGTATACTTATAATATAATAAGAAACTTTCTTATAAAAGTGTAGCAGCTTAAAAATATGTATCTTTGAAATTAAGTTCTGACTTACATAAAAGAAGCCTTAGGGCTCTCTAATGATGCTCTGTGAGACGCGATAACGCGTGATGCTCCTCTTTCCGTTACCTTTTTCTTATAACCTCCTCCTGCCATGTTACGTGCTGCTTTGCTGTTTCTCATCATCGCCATTGTTGCCGGCGTCCTCGGGTTCGGCGGTATTGCCGGCCTGTCCATGGACATAGCCTGGATCCTGGTCATCGTCTTTTTGGTTCTCGCAGTCGTTTCGTTCATCTTTGGTCGGCGATCTGTCTGACGAGCCACTCCCTCCCCAATCACAGCATAATTTTTGTTACCGTGCGTCATCTCCGTAAGTAAAGGTAGCGTGCGGAGCTGGCATGAATCGTTTCTGGATAGCCCACCGAAAAAGAAGCCAAAAAGAAATAGCCCGCAGTGGCTCAATGCCTGCTGCGGGCTCTATGCGTTACAGGGTATGTTGTGGGGAGGCACTCAGCCGATGTCGAGCGTGCCGGCGCCTTCTTCATGTTCGGCCCCTTCCTTCCACTCAAACTCCAACTCCAGGCTGAGCTCCGGGGTGCCACCGGATTTCGACGTTTCGCGTTCGGCTTTGACCTCAAACTCAAACCGCTCCGGAATGGTCATGTCGAACGAGTCGCCCCCTGTAGACAGCTGCACGAGGCCATCGGCTTCGAGCTTATCGGCCAGGGTGCGCAGGTAAGCGGCTGCCTCCGAGCGGGTAGATGCATGCTCTGACTTAAAAAGAACCTCTTCTGGCATAGGGTCACCTCATGATAGCATAGTTGATAAAGGGGGGTAACTTGTTTGTGTGAACCTTCTATCCTATGGCCGGGATCCGCTGCGGAGTGCGAATATCGCTGTCCTACGCATGAAATCGGGATTCCAAACGGGACGGACAGGCCGTTTCTGCATCGCGGGATATCCATAACTCCTCATCAGATAGCCCCATATGGTCCCAGATACAATGTCACGCTTCTCTTCAGGAGCCCAATGGCAAAGCGTGTAGAGCGATTTTAACAACTTGATTATGCACCTGAGCGTGCGCTTGTGCATATTGATACATGCGTCGTCTTTCTTTCGGACCTGACTCCTCTTATCCATGAGCGATTCGACTCTTGATCGCCGATCGTTTCTGAAGCGCGCCGGACTTGCCGGGGGGGCGCTGGGCCTTGGCATCGCATCTGCCGGGTGTGCCGAATCAGCCTCTGGTGCAGGAACGGCGGGCGTACGCGTTGCGGGCCGCGTTACAAGTAACGGCAGTGGGCTCCCAAACGTGCGGGTGACCGACGGCCTCGCGGTGGTCCAGACGGATGCGGAGGGGCAGTTCACGCTGCCAGCCGACCGGCGCCAGCCATACGTCTATATCTCGGTTCCTGCAGGATACGCAATCCCGCAGACAGGCACAGGCACTGCGCGCTTCTTTGAGCCGCTGAGCGACGATCCTGAGCAGTCTGTTTCGTTTGAACTCGATCCGCTGCCTACGTCTGACACCCGCCATGCTTTTCTGGTACTGGCCGATCCGCAGACCGAAGATGCGTACGAGATGGAGCGCTTCCACGGCGAAACGATCCCGGCGGTACAGAACACTGTGCAAGGGCTGAATGGAGCACCTGTGTTTGGCATCGGCAACGGCGATTTGATGTTCGACAACCTGGAGCTCTTCCCGGAATACGAGCGTGCGGTAGATCGAATGGGCGTTCCGTTCTTTCAGGTTGTTGGTAACCACGATCTGAACTTCGATAGTCCCGCCCACCGTGGCTCTTACGAAACCTTTCGCGACCACTTCGGCCCCGCCTACTACTCGTTCGACCGGGGCGACGTGCACTACGTGGTGCTCAACAACTCGTACTGGCCTGGCAAAGACGGATTCGGGCGTGATACCGACTCCTACTTCGGCCACATAGATGACCGCCAACTCTACTGGCTGGCCAATGATCTCGCCACGGTCTACACAAACCAACCGGTTGTTGTGTTTGCCCACATCCCAATGCTTGGCACGCTGTACGATCGCCGAGGTGAAGAACGGCCCTCCCCGCGTGGCATGACGATCAACCGATCTGTGCTCTACGAGATGCTGGACCCGTTTCCAGAGGCACACATTATCGCCGGACACACGCATGAGAACGAGCACCGGCGCCATGCCAACATCCACGAGCACATCGTAGGCACGGTGTGCGGGGCGTGGTGGACCGGCCCGATTACGCGTGATGGCACGCCCAACGGATACGCAGTGTACGAGGTCGACGGTACCGATATTTCGTGGCGCTACCAGCCATCGCAGCATGACGCTGATTACCAGATGCGTGTGTACGCTCCGGGGGCCGACCCGGAACGTCCCGATCAGGTAATCGCCAACGTATGGGACGCCGACGACGCGTGGTCTATCGTCTGGTATGAAGATGGCAACGAGCAGGGCGAGATGGAGCCGTACGTGGGCACCGACCCCCTCTCTGAAGAGCTACATGGCGGCGACGACAAGCCTGAGCGGCGCACATGGGTTGCACCTACACCGACGGCCCATCTGTTCGCTGCCACACCGTCGCCCGATGCAGCTGAAGTCACGGTTGAAGCAACCGACCGCTTTGGGCGCACCTACACCGAGACGATTGGTCTGGTGTAAGTAACCCGGTGAAGGAGACTGCCGGGCACAGGTAGCCAAAACAGATAGCACATTACGTAGCACATTACGTAAGGGCCATCCAGGTGCGAATCTGCCGATAAGCGGGGTAGTCGTACAACAGGTTGAAATGGTTGGTATCATACATAATATGCTGATGCGCGGGCGGTACGCGTAGAGCAAGGTCGGGATCGGAGTGCCGCCCCAGTGCACTGTCGAGCGGTACGAGCCCGTCGCCCAGCACGCGATCTTTAATGTCGCCTCGCCGTGTGCCTGTACTGGCTGCCATCAGGTACGTAGAGGTTTGTTCGGGCAGCGGCACCGGACGGCGCGTATCCACTCCGACGACCCCAGCATCGGGGTGCTGCCAGTCGGCATCGCGTAGGTAGCCGTAGCGCAGGTCGGTGATGCCATCGCTGCGAATCTGGCCGAGCCGGGCCAGTGGAGCCGAGTAGGGGGAGCGCTCCAACAGAAAATCGATCCATCCGCCCCCGCGTTCGAGTGGGGCCCCGTGATGGGGCGCCCCCAGACAGATGAGCGGATCCAGCTTCTCGGGCCAGTTATGTCCTTCACGGGCCGCGTAGTAGATTGCGCTCCGAGCTACGAGCCCGCCCATGCTGTGCCCGATCAGCGCCAGGCGCTCCACGGGCTTTGGCCATGCTTCTACGAGCCGCTCCAGGCGCGTAGCCAGCGTCTTGCCATTGGTCGAGATGTGCAACCCGGTGTTGTATCGTGCAAAAATCGAGGTGGTGGGCAGGTCACGTTCCAGTGCGTGCCCGTGGTTGTGCCCGTTGCGTGTCCACTGCACATCGCTCATGCAGAGCCCGTGGATCCACACAACCGGACGCGTTGTCGGCTGGTTAAGCTGGTCGCGAAGGGTGTGGGGCTGCACGGAAAGCGTCGCGCCGTTGCGCCGCAACGCCATCGGGGTTGCAACCGGATTCCCCGTGGCAACCAGGTAGTCCCCCAGGATGCCATTCAGCGCAGCTACAACCGCGTCGCGCTGCGTTGAAGTGGGACGCTCATCCAGGAAGGGTTCGGTGCAGTCAATCACACGGTCCGACATTCGGGCGACCGTGTTCGTGACGCTGCGCACCGACTTGTAGACCAGCCCGGAGATGCCGCCCATGCGCTCTGTCTCTCCCCGCCGCCGGATGCCGATACGCCGCGCAATAGCAGCATGCACAGCCTCGGTTACATCGGTTCCACCGACAACGGCATCGGTAATCAGCCGGGTAAGGGCTCGCAGGTCTGACGGGTGCAGATGCGAGATGCGTTCTTCGTCCATGATGTTTTGGGGCGAGAAGAAAAAGCGGTGCCGATGCGGCTACTCGGCCGGATTGGCTTCAGTCATATTGCGGATTGCACGGATCTGGAATTGCACCATCTCCACGTAATTACTGGTGCCGACGCGCTCGTCGGTCCCGTGAATGCGTCCGCGATCATCAGGGGTAGCACGGATAGGGCGAAAGCGATAGATGTTGTCGGTCAGGTCCAGAAAGTGCCGCGTGTCTGTTGCAGCCACAAAGATGGAAGGGGCAATCGGAATCTCGTCAAAGGTTTCCCAGATGGACTGCTTCAGGCGCTGATAGTGTACTGCCTCGGTATCCGACACGCCCGACGCGTTGCGCGCGCCTTCCAGCTTCTCAATCTTGATGTTGGGATTGTCGATGTTCGACTCCACGTGATCTATGACCGACTCAACGGTGTCGTTTGGGTGGATGCGGAAGTTAATGGTCGTTTCGGCCCGTGCAGGCAACACGTTTGTTTTCATTCCTGCCCGGAAGATTGTGGGAGCGATGGTGGTGCGCAGCGCAGCATTCGTATGGGGGATGCGCGACAGCTGTCGTTCAATGATCGGGCGAGCCAGCCACAGGTTTGCAAGCGCGGCCCGGTACACAAACGGCAACTCGGGCGATACCGGGTCGAACGTGCTCTGCACCAGATCGGCAAAACGCCCGGGCATCGGGTTGTCCTTGAGCGAGCGGACAGCGCGGGCCAGCTCGCCGATCGCGGTTTCTTGGGGCGGCATTGAGGCATGGCCGCCCTCGCGAACGATCGATAGCTCCAGGGTGACCTGGCCCTTCTCCGCTACGCCAATCATCGCCAGGGGCGACTCAATGCCTTCGATGATTTCTTCGGCGACGGGTAGGCCCTCATCGACCAGAAAGGCGAGCCCGGTGCCACGCGCTTCCAGCGTATCGGCTACGATCGAGGCGCCTTCGTGGCCCCCAACCTCCTCGTCGTGGTTCGCTGCAAAGTATATGGTGCGCTCCGGTTCAAATCCGGATGCAGCCAGGTACTCAACCGCTTCAAGGATAGACATGAGGCCGCCTTTGTCGTCGAGTGCCCCGCGTCCCCATATGTATCCGTCAGCAATCGCTCCGGAGTAAGGCGGGTAGGTCCACTCAGTTGCCGTGTTCTCTTCGACGGGCACCACATCGTAGTGGCCCATCATCATTCCTGGCTTCAGGCTGGGATTGGTTCCCTCCCAGCGGTAGAGCAGGGTGTACTCGTTGATGCGTTCACGTTCCAGCGTTTCGTGCAGAGCCGGGTAGGCCGACTCGGTAAAAGAGATCCACCCCTCAAACTCCTCGGCCTCCATGTCAGCCGGATCCTGAGGCGATACGGTTCGAAACTGGAGTGCCCGTGACAGACGTTCTACAGCAGCATCGTCATCAAAGTCATGCTGCGCAACAGGACCGATGTCGGGCACGTCGTGGGAGAGCTGGACCGTTCGGAAAAGTACGACCCCTGCAACAACGACAAGTGCAACGACAACTGCTGATGCGACGCGTTTAATCATACAGGCGAGCAACTAATAGGCAGGAAGCGTCTAACTGGGATGCTCTGCTGTAGCATGTTATAGCGTGATGCCACTTACAGCGTAGTGCTACATGCGCAATTGTTCGCCAGCGGTACATGATCCAACGCGATCAACGTTCAGCCGGGCAAAACCACGTGGCAAGGTCGGAAAGCGCCAAGCTGTGCTCCCAATAGAGGCTCCAACTGGTGTAATATTGCACGCCATATTGCATGTCATACCGAGAGCAAGAAGCAGGTGTCTCGCTACCGTAGCCCGGCCTTTTCTGCTGCAGCTTCGAGTGCTTCGCGCTGCGCGTCGGTCAGATTTTCAGGGATGTGCACCTCCACATGCACGTAGAGGTCGCCCGTCTCTTTCTCCGTCTGCACGCCCTGTCCTTTCAGGCGCAGTCGCTCGCCCGGCTGGGTACCTGTCGGAATGGTTACCTTAATGTTCTGACCGTACGGCGTGGGGATCCGCCGGGATGTGCCCAACATCGCATCGAGTGCGGACACCGTTTCGGTGAGATGCAGGTCGTTGCCCTCGCGCCGGTAGCGCGGATGGCTGGCTACCTCAAACGTTACGTACAGATTGCCACGCTTGCCATCAGGGCCGGCAGGCCCGCGCCCGCGAAGCCTGACCTTGTACCCGGATTTCACGCCCTTCGGGATGCGGAGCCGTATCGACTCGCCTGAAGGAAGTTCTACGGTCTGGCGGCCTCCTTCAAGCGCTTCCTGAAACGAGAGGTGTAAGCGCGTTTCGGCATCACGCGGCTGTTGCGGACGTCGTTGCCGCTGCTGCGACTGGGTGAAGGGGTCCGCAGATTGTCCGGAGCCGCCGCGGAACCCCCCGCCTCCAAAAAAGCTTTCGAAGATGTCGCCGAGTCCTCCCTGGCCAAAGCCCTGGTTTATATTGACGCGCTGGCGCTGTCCGTTGCCCTGGCCAAAGCCGCGTGAGGCGCCCTGTCCTCCGAATCCGCCAAAGCGGCGCTGTGCATCGTACTGCTGCCGCTTCTCTTTATCGGAGAGCACCGAGTAGGCTTCTTGAATTTCCTTGAATCGCTCTTCAGCCTCCGGATCGTCGGGGTTGCGATCGGGATGGTGCTTGCGTGCGAGGCGGCGGTATGCTTTCTTTATCTCACGCGCCGAAGCATCTTCCTCGACGCCGAGTGTGTCGTAGTACGTGGTATTCGGCATGATGTCGGCTCTTGCCTGTTGTGCAGTGGGCGCGTATTATGTTGCAGTTTGCAACAATGGTTAAATCACATAATCCATGCCATTCCTATACGCCCCGACGAAATGACGGACTCTCGCTCGATCCAAACCGTTCTTGTTGCCAATCGCGGCGAGATCGCGATGCGCGTTATTCGTACCTGCCAAGAGCTGGGACTGCGCACGGTCGCTGTGTACAGCACGCCCGATCGCCCCGCTCCTCATGTACGTCTTGCCGACGAAGCCTACGCTATTGGCCCGGCGGCAGCCAGCGAATCGTATCTCGACATGGAGACCCTGCTTGACGTAGCGGCTCGAAGCGGGGCCGACGCGGTACATCCGGGCTATGGCTTTCTGTCAGAAAATGCTGATTTTGCCGATGCGTGTGCCGATGCCGGCCTGGCATTCATCGGTCCGCCTCCCCGCGCTATTCGCGCAATGGGCGACAAAACGGCAGCCCGTACGCTTATGCAGAAAGCCGGCGTACCTATGGCGCCGGGAACGCCCAATGCGGTTGAGCACGTCGAGACCGCGGCACAGAAGGCCGAAGAAATTGGCTACCCGGTGCTTATTAAAGCAGCCGCAGGCGGGGGCGGCAAAGGCATGCGCATTGTGCGCGACCCGGAGAACTTCGCGCGTGCGATGGAGATGGCGCAGAGCGAGGCGAAGAACGCATTCGGAGACGGACGCGTCTTCGTCGAGAAGTACATCGACCAGCCGCGTCATATCGAGTTTCAGATTCTGGCCGATGCTCACGGTAACACGGTGCATCTGTTCGAGCGCGAGTGCTCTATCCAGCGCCGTCATCAGAAGGTCATCGAGGAAGCGCCCTCGTCAATTCTTACGCCGGAGAAGCGCGAAGAGATGGGCCAGGCCGCGGTAGCTGCCGCCAAAGCCTGTGGTTATGTAAACGCTGGAACGGTAGAGTTTCTGGTGGATGCCGACCTGAACTTCTACTTTATGGAGATGAACACGCGCCTGCAGGTCGAGCATCCCGTTACGGAGGCAATTACGGGGATCGACCTGGTGGCTGAGCAGATTCGGGTGGCCAATGGGGAGGCACTCGGATACACGCAAGATGATCTCACAATCGACGGACATTCGGTCGAGTGCCGCGTCTACGCTGAGAATCCGGCGGAAAACTTCCTGCCCGACCCGGGCCCCCTGCTGCGTCATGCCGCGCCCTCAGGCGTGGGTGTCCGCGTAGACGCGGGGGTTGAAGAGGGCGGCGAGGTGCTCATCCACTACGATCCCATGATCAGCAAGCTCATTACGTGGGGAAGCGACCGCGATCATGCCATCCGGCGAATGCAGCGTGCCTTGCGCGAATACGAAATAGCCGGGATGCACACCACCATCCCGTTCTGTCAGTTTGCGATGCAGCACGACGCGTTCTGCTCGGGCCAGTTTTCGACGCACTTCGTAGACGAGCATTTCGATCCGGCAGCGCTCCACCCGAGCGATGCTACGTTCGACCTGTACGCAGCGCTGGCTGCCGTGACTGAGGCACACACGCGCAGTCAGGAAACAGACTCAAAGCCAATGGCGACATCGTCTTCCAATGGACGTCCGTGGCGACGTCGGCGCCGCCACGTGCAGTAGCGTGTCGAGTAGCGTGTCGCTTGCGCTGTGTTGTAGTATTACCGCCTTGGTGCGGGCCCCTATGCATGCGGTGTTGGCTACGCTTACTGCAAGTCAGGCGGGGGAGCTGCGTCGGTGCCCGGAAGGTCCGTTTCAAAGCGCGACGGAGCATCCTCCGCCAGCAGTCCGCGGGTTGCCCGTGCGCTGTACTGCACACGCACCGGCTGCATACCGGCCTCTGCCAGAAGTGCCACGTTCCCAGTGTACGTGTTTGGCGGTACTGGCACCGGCGTGCCTACCTGCACTGCCGACATCAGCCGAAACGGAAGGGCCTCTGGCGAAACCTGGTGGCGGCGGGCGAGCCGTCCAACCGTATCGCCAGCCTGTACGGCAACAGACGACCGGGAGCCCAGGCGGGCCGCATCTTCAGCATAGGCATCGTACGCCTCCGCAAAGGCCGAGAATGAGCCGTACGGGATGCGCACGTAATAGGGCGTGGTGGAAGCAGGTAAGCGATCGCTTCGCAGTTCGGGGTTGAGCGCTTTAATCTGGTCGCTGGGCTCTCCCACCCATGATGCAATCTGATCCAGCGTGAGCACATGGCGCACCGGCGCATGGTCGAACGCATATCGGGGGCCGGTGGGAACGCGTGCCAGGTCGAAGGCCCCTGGATCCGATAGAATCAGGGCGGTTGCCATGAACGATGGCACGTAGTTCCGGGTCTCATCCGGTAGATCGTCGTAGATATCCCAGAATGTGGCCGGACGGTTCAGGCGTTGCTCGGCGCGACGCACTGCCTGCTTCACCCGGGAGGGACGGAAGTTGTATCCGGCCAGTGCCAGATGCCAGTCACCGAAAAAAGCGTACAGGTCGCGCAGCAGGCGGGCGGCTGCCCGGGTCGACTTCTCCGGGTCGCGGCGTTCGTCGACCCACGGGTCAATGGTGAGTCCGTACTGTCGTGCAGTGGCAGGCACAAACTGCCAGAGGCCGGCAGCACGAGCATGGCTGTAGGCAAACGGGTTCATGCCGCTCTCTACAAGCGCCAGGTACTTCAACTCATCGGGCACACCCTCCTCGGCAAAGATCTGCTCGATCATTGGAAAATACGTGTCGCTGCGCCGCATCCATGGATAGAGATGAAGGCGTGCGTTGCGTAGCAGGAACGCGATGCTCTGACGCACCCTGTCGTTAACCACGATGGGTACCTCGGTGCGCGTCTCTTCTATGCCTGCTGGCAGGGCCTCGTCGACGTGCGGCATAGGGCTGGGGGCCTGCTGGTTGAGCGTATCGAAGAGCGCGGTACGCAGGGGGTAGATATCGCCTTTGGGCAGGCCGAGCGTATCGGGTACGCCATGATGCATTTCGTAGGCGTGCCTGAGCGTACGCACAAGCGCACCGGCATCGCGGCGCGCTGTAAAGCCGGGACGTTCCACATATGGGGCTGCTGTGTGAAGCGATGCCTCGAGCAGGCGCGTTGTCGCCTGCGTGTCGTTTCGTTGCAGCGCTGCCATGCGCTCCGACTGCAGCTGGTAGAGCCGGGCCATAACTGCCTGCGCCTCCGCATCCGATACCGAATCGGCAGCGACAGGTGCGTTGGCCGACGGGATGGGCGACGCGGCGTCTGTTAACCAGGTGTGCACGGGCGAATCAGGCGACTGCGCCTGGTGCGAGGCCACTGCCCCTCCAATGAGTAAGCCAAGCACAACAGAGAGCAGCGCGGTACGGGGCATCTCAGATGTGGAAGGCATATGCAAAAAACGGGTAGGGAGCGTGGTGCAGACAACCGGTGGCAACTGGTAGCGATAACGCAGGAAGGCGTGTCTCGCAGAAGCGCGCTACATGTCTTGCGAAGAGGGCGAGCCTGTTGACGCGAAGCGTTGCTGGTAGGCACCGGGGGTGCAGGCTTCGGCCTCCCGGAATGTACGAATGAAATGGCTCACATCCGAAAAACCGAGATCGTACGCCACACCGGTGACCGACTGTCCGGGTTCACGCAGCATCGACTTGGCCTGTTGGATGCGGCACGTTGTAATAAATTGAAGGGGCGTGCAGCCCATTTCGTTGCGAAAGTAGCGATACAGGCTCGACGTGCTCATGCATGCCGCCTCAGCGACCTCATCGATGGTAATGCGCCGGTGCAGGTTGCGCTTCACGTACTCCACGGCTGCAGCCATTCCATTAGAGTGTGACTGCTCGGTGCTATGTGAAAGCAGCAGCGCGCGCGCTTCCGTGCGCAGCAGGCGCACGACCAGTTCGGTGATGCCCAGGTCGATAAGCGTATCGTTGTACGGCCGGTCTTCGGTAAACACCTGCACGAGGCGCCGCGCTGTTTCGTCGACATCGGAGAGGTGGCGGTAGTGCAGCGGCCGGGCATCGCTGTAGCTCCACGGTTCCGATTCAGGCGCACGGGGCATGTGCTGATTCATACGGTCGACAACCTGTTGAATACGATCGTGATCGATCTCAACAGTGAGACAGGTTGTAGGGGCATTGGGAGCTGCTTCGGGAAAGTCAATGTAGACCGGTTGGCCCGATGGTAAAATGAGCGTTTCATGCGGCATAAAATCGAACGGGTCCTGCGAGGCCTCTTCTTGCGAGGCCCCCTTCTGCGAGGCCCCTTTCTGCATGGCATTGGGAAAGTCAGAGGAAGGTGCCGATGCAGAGCGATCAGTCTGGTGCGCGGATCTATCGTCAGGTACATGTACAACCTTCTTGCCACGAATCATGCCACAGATGAGTGGATGCGGACGCTTAAGCCGCACAAGCGATGCCTTGTTATACGTATCGTAGATTGACAACTCAGCATCGGGGCCGCCGAAGGTCGTACGGTTTTCGATCAGATCTACAGGCGGATGCGCCGCTCGTATCTCATCTAACTGCTCAGAAAAATCCATGACAACACCTCAAAGAACCTGTACGAAGCGGATTGGGAGTAATATACAACAGTTTGGGAAAATTTAACAAGTAAAGTGTAAAGAAAGAAGGCTATGTTAAGGTTCATCCAACAGCGCACCGCATGCAGCGCCTTGCTGCGCATGTGGTGGAAGCGGTTCCACCGTATTGTACGTGCTGCATCCTACGGATATGCGCTCTGCGTGTTGTATCGTAAGCTGTATATTTTTACTCATACCTAACGCCAGTTACCATGGAAACTGTACAGGAAAAAAAAGCCTACGACCGTCCTGCATTTAAGGATACGTATCTAAACTTTATTGGGGGAGAGTTTGTCGAGCCTGAAGGGGGGGAGTACTTCGACAACGTATCTCCGATTGATGGCAAGCCCTTCTGTCGCGTAGCTCGTTCCCGGAAGGCTGACATCGATAAAGCGCTTGATGCTGCACACGAAGCAGCCAAGACGTGGAACCATGTGTCGGCTGCTGAGCGCAGCAACATCATGCTCAAGATCGCTGACGTGATGGAAGACAATCTCGAACTGCTGGCACGGGTCGAGACTGTCGACAATGGAAAGCCTATTCGTGAAACGTTGAACGCTGACTTGCCACTGGCTATCGACCACTTCCGCTACTTTGCGGGGGTCGTGCGGTCGGAAGAGGGAACGGTGTCGGAACTGGACCGAGACACCGTAAGCATGCAGATTCGTGAGCCGCTCGGCGTGGTCGGGCAGATCATTCCGTGGAACTTCCCGCTGCTTATGGCAGCATGGAAGCTGGGTCCGGCACTGGCTGCTGGCAACACGGTCGTGCTGAAGCCTGCCGAGCAGACACCTGTCGGTATTATGGTCTGGGCCGACCTCGTGAAAGACATTCTGCCTCCGGGGGTGGTCAACATTGTGCAAGGGTTCGGCGTCGAAGCCGGCAAGCCGCTGGCACAGTCGCCCCGCATCGCCAAGATTGCGTTTACAGGTGAAACAACCACCGGTCGTCTCATTCTGCAGTACGCCTCCGAGAACATCACCCGCTCTACGATGGAGCTGGGCGGCAAGAGCCCGAATGTGTTCTTTGAGAGCGTCATGGATGCCGACGATGCGTTCTTCGACAAATGCCTCGAAGGCGCCGCTATGTTTGCACTCAATCAGGGGGAGGTCTGCACCTGCCCAAGCCGTATTCTGGTGCAGGAGTCGATTGCTGATGACTTCCTTGCGCGCGTGGTAGAGCGCACCAAGAACATCAAGGTTGGTGATCCGCTGCATCCTGACACCATGGTCGGTGCGCAGGCGTCCAGCGACCAGTACGAGAAGATCCTGAACTACCTGCAGATCGGCAAAGACGAAGGGGCTGAGGTGCTTGCGGGAGGCAATGCCTACAACATGGGGGGCGACGGTATGCCGGGCGAAGGCTACTACATTGAGCCCACCATCTTCAGGGGGCACAACAAGATGCGGGTCTTCCAGGAGGAGATCTTCGGGCCGGTCACGTCGGCTACGACGTTCAAAGACATGGACGAGGCCATCGAGATCTCGAACGACACGCTCTACGGACTCGGAGCCGGCGTGTGGACGCGCGACGCGCATGAGATGTACCGCGTGCCTCGCGCCATCAAGGCAGGCCGTGTATGGGTGAACTGCTATCACACCTACCCGGCGCACGCGCCGTTCGGCGGCTACAAGAAGTCGGGCTTCGGGCGCGAAACGCACAAGATGGCGCTCGACCACTACCGCCAGACAAAGAACATGCTGATCTCCTACGACAAGAACGCGATGGGCTTTTTCTAAAGCTTTGATTCTTGTGCCGCACTAAGCGGCCCTGTTCTGCTGTAGGTGCTGCACGCCAGACCCGCCCCGTGCGTGGTCTGGCGGCGGCATATGCAGGATGCAATATGCAGAATGCAAGATGCAAGATGCAATATGCAAGATGCAACACGGTTCTTTGATACGTTCTCTCCAATCTCTGTACGACCTGTTATGCCTATTCCACGCGTCACCGTCACCGACGAAGCCAGAGAGGTGATCGATGAGCTGCGCGACGATCACGGACCGCTCATGTTTCACCAGAGCGGGGGATGCTGCGACGGCTCGCAGCCGATGTGCTATCCGGCCAACGAGTTCAAAGTCGGCACGAGCGACATCAAGCTCGGCGACATCCATGGCTGTCCATTCTACATTGCGCGCGATCAGTACGAGTACTGGCAATATATGCAGCTTATCATCGACGTGAAGCCCGGCCGGGGGGCCAGCTTCTCGATAGAGATTCCACTCGGCGTGCGCTTTATCACCAGGTCGCGCATGTTTGAAGACGATGAGCTCGACCAGGTCGTGGATGTGGAAGATGCCGTTCCTGCGGAGTAACGTATCCGTGGGTGTGCAGGCAAGAGGCTCATCCCCTTCTCTATTTTCCCCGTTTTATCCCCTGTTCTGCTATGTGTACGACCATGAAAGCTGCGGTCGCTTATGAGTTTGGCGGGCCGCTATCCATTGACGAAGTGGAGAAGCCTGATCCCGGACATGATGAGGTCTCCATCCAGATCGAAACCGCTGGGCTCTGTCATACCGACATCCACGCCGTGCATGGCGACTGGCCGGTCAAGCCCAAAATGCCGCTCATTCCCGGTCACGAAGGGGTCGGTATTGTGGAGCGTGCCGGCAGCAGCGTCACCAATGTGAAGGAAGGCGACCGCGTAGCGCTGCCGTGGCTTGCCTACGCCTGTGGCTCGTGTGAGCACTGCATTTCTGGACGCGAAACGCTCTGCCTCCAGCAGGAAAACGCTGGATATACTATCGACGGCTCGTATGCGGAGTACGCTCTCGGATTCGGCAAGTACGTCAACAAGGTCCCTGATGGTGTCGATCCGATCGATGCCGCTCCGCTCACCTGTGCAGGCGTTACCACGTACAAAGCCGTCAAAGAGTCGGAAGCTCGTTCATCTGAACTCGTTGTCGTCTTCGGGATCGGCGGGCTTGGCCATCTGGCTGTGCAGTATGCACGCATTGCAGGGGCTACCGTGGCTGCGGTGGATCTGGTCGACAGGAAGCTGGAACTGGCCAAAGAGCTGGGCGCGACCTACACCTTCAACCCGAAACACGACGACGTCGTCGAAGAGCTGCAGAAGATGGGAGGCGCACATGCGGCCATCAGCACAGCCGTTTCACCCAAAGCATTCGAGCAGGCCTATCAGTCGCTGCGTCGGGGCGGACGCCTCGTGTTTGTCGGGCTTCCCGCTGAAAACCACATTCAGCTGCCGATCTTTGAAACCGTGCTGCAGGGGCTTACGATCAAAGGCTCGATCGTTGGTACCCGGCGCGATCTTGACGAGGTCTTTCAGCTTCATGCCGATGGGCATACGACTGTGCTCCGTGAAACTCGCACCCTCGACACGGTCAACGAGTCGTTCGACGATGTAATGCACAGTCGCATGGAAAAGCCCCGCATTGTGTTCGACTTCCGTTCGAACTGAATAGCCTGTCTAATTTTTCGGCAAACCCGCCGTCGTGTCTTTCGGGATACGGCTGCACTGCCTACGTTGGGCGGTGTGCGTGCCTGCCTGCACGTGCATCGCCCTTTTGTATGACTGCCCGCTGCTATGCAAGACCAACTCCGCCAGCACCTGCGCGCCATCCTTGCCACCTACGACGCCGTACCCGACGACTTTGAGGTCGAGCTGGAGCGTCCGGCCCAACCTGAACATGGCGACTGGGCGACCAACACGGCAATGCGGCTGGCCAGCGTCCTCAAAAACAACCCGCGCGCTATCGCAGAGGAGCTGGCCGCGATGCTGCGTGAGCGCGTCGACCCGGCGCGTGTCGCAGCGGTCGAAGTGGCCGGGCCCGGCTTCATCAACATCCGGCTGGCCGACACCTACCTCACCGACGCCCTGCAGGCACTTCTCAAAGCCGGGTCTCGCTATGGGCACACCGATACCGGGGCGGGCGAAACCGCTATCGTTGAGTACGTCAGCGCGAATCCCACTGGCCCCCTGACCGTGGGACACGGTCGCAATGCGGTTCTTGGGGATACCGTGGCGAACCTGCTCGAATGGGCAGGCCATCGCGTTACCCGCGAGTACTACTACAACGACGCCGGTCGGCAGATGCGCGTGCTGGCACAGTCGGTGCGGGCTCGCTACGAAGAGATCGTGTCGGATGTCGAGATGAAAACGCTGACCCACGACGACGGCACGACCGTCGACGTGCCCGTCTCGTTTCCTGACGATGGCTACCAGGGGGCATATATTACCGACATCGCCCAGATGCTGGTCGATGAGCATGGCGCCGCGCTCCTCACGACCGATTCGCTACGCCCGTTTCAAGACCAGGCCGAAGAGGTCATCTTCGAAGAGATTGAGGGCACGCTGCAGCGCCTTGGTATCGAAATGGATGACTACTTCAACGAGCGCCGTCTCTATGAAGACGAGCGCGTCAACGAGACCGTAGAGCGCCTGCGCGAAGCAGGCGTCACCTACGAAAAGGATGGCGCGCTCTGGTTCAAGACGACCGACTTTGGCAAAGACAAAGATACGGTGCTCATCAAGCAGACCGGTGAGCCTACGTATCGTACACCCGACATCGCCTACCATGCCGATAAGTTTGAGCGGGGCTACGACACGATCATTGATGTACTTGGGGCCGATCACGTAGCCACCTACCCCGACGTGATCAGCGCGCTCGACGTGCTCGGCTACGACACCAACCGCGTTGAAGTACTGCTCTATCAGTTTGTGACACTGATTCGCGGCGGCGAACCTGTCAAGATGAGCACGCGCCGCGCCAACTATGTGACCCTCAGCGACCTGATCGACGAGGTTACCCCCGACGTGACGCGCTTCTTCTTTCTGATGCGAAGTGCATCGACGCACCTGGACTTCGATCTTGATCTTGCGAAGGAGGCCAGCGACAAAAACCCGGTTTTCTACCTGCAGTATGCCCATGCACGCATCTGCTCCATTCGCGACAAGGCCGTAGAGGTCGGGCTGGATGCAAGCGGCGACGTTGACCTGACGCTGCTTACACACGACGACGAAACGGCGCTCATTAAAGCGCTTCTGCGTTTCCCCGAGGTGATCGACCGGGCTGCTGCGCAGCGGGCCCCGCACCATGTAGCTACGTACCTGCGCGAAGTGGCTACAGCGTTTTCGCAGTTCTACGGCTCGTGTCACATCATCGGCGAAGACGAAGCGCTCGGCGCCGCGCGCCTGCAGCTGGCCCGTGCCACCCGCACGGTACTGCAGAACGGACTTACCGTACTCGGCATCAGCGCGCCCGAATCAATGTAGCGTGCTGTTGGAACAGAGTGTGCGCCCAGGATACCAGCCCGTAATGTCGTGGTAGTTTGGCCTAAGTCTCCTGTCGTGGTTGTCTGTCACGGGGCGTCGAGGCCGTCAGGAGGCGTCGGCTGCTGAAGGGCCGGGAGCTGCGCGCCGGCTTCCATCGCCGCGGCTCTCGCTCAGGCGCAGTGGCATCGGGTCGGTTACGCTGCCAGTGTAAAGCGTGCGATGCGGGAACGGGATCTCGATATCGTGCTCATCGAAGGCCGCCTTTACTGCCATGGGGACCTGGGTGCGCACGTGCAGAAAGCTATCCGAGACGGCCCATACCGAAAACTGGAAGTTAATCGACGAATCCCCAAAACCGGCAAACATAACGATAGGATTGGGCTCCTCCAGGCACAGCGGGTGATTTTCGGCGACCTTAAGCAGCACCTTTCGGACGCGCTCCAGGTCTTCTTTATATGCGACGCCGACCTGCAAGTCAAACCGGCGAATGGGGAAACGACGCAGATTTGTGATCTCTGACTTGATCATGGTTTCGTTCGGGATACGCACGAACAGGTTGTCGAACGTGCGCAGCTTTACCGAGAGCAGGTCGATCGACACAACCTCGCCGGTAGTGCCTCCCACCTTTACGACATCGCCCACTGCGAAAGGCTTCTCGCCAAGCAAGAAGAGTCCGCTAATGACGTTGGAGGCCGACGTCTGCGATGCAAAACCGATGGCCACAGTCAGGATACCCGCCGCGCCAAGCAGGATGCCCAGGTTCATACCCAGGTCAGACAGTGCGGAGGCGATGAACAGCCCGAAGATCACGTAGAACGCGATGCGTTTGATAAGCATCGTCTGATGCGCGTCGCTTTCGTCGGCGATGAAGCGCACCAGGCCGCTGCTGGCAAGGCGAGCCAGCACCAACCCAACGACAACCTTCACCGCGGCCCAGAAGACGCCTACGATGCGCGGGTCGTCGAGCAGTGCCGTGAAGGTGGACCAGAGAGCATCGATATCCATGCGCAGCAGAGAGCTATAGAGGAAAGAGAGAATGAGGAAGGGATGCGCGGCTACGAGCCGAAGAGCGACCCTACAGCACTAAACGTACTGATGAACAGGTTGCGCTTTGACGTCTCGCGCGGTTCGGCGATACGCGTACAGGAGCCTGCTTCGTCGGGGGTACCGGGTTCCACATGAACCTGCGCGGCAGGCGTACTGCTGCTGATGTTGTCTGGACCGCGGTCAAGCCGAAGGGCCTGGGTCCACAGCGCATGGGCTTCGTTCTCATACAGAGCGAGGTATGCGGTGGGCACCTGCACGCGTTCAAGCAGCAGGGTGTCGGGGGCCCGGTTGCGAATGCGCAGCGGCGTGATGGCGCGATGGGGACGCATGGGTACCTCGCTCAACTGCAGTCGCCCTGTTGTGCGCGAGGCGTAGCACAGCTCGCCCTGACGCGTGTTGGTGCCGAACCACGTGTCAGACGGACGCATAGTTGGCATCTGTAGCAGCTTAACGGCAGGAGCATGCACGGTGCATTGTACCCAGAGGGGCGTGCTCACAAACAGAGTAATGGTCTCGCCTGCGACGATAGAGATGGGGTGTTCAGGACGAATGACCACTGGGCGGTCAGCCAGTTGAGGGTGTAAGGCGCAGCGCTCGCTTGTCTCTTTCATACTAAAGCGTTGCACGGTATGCTTCTCCGGTTCGTCCCAGTTAAAGGCGTTCTCGGCATCCGGTGCAAGCGACTCGTATGTGTTAGCGTCGGCCAGCGGGTCCTGGCCGGCATGCTGCGCCACGCGCCACTCTCGCTCTGTACGCATTGCCCAAAACGAAAGCGAGCCGATAGCCCAGTGCGCCATATGGCCAAGGGGAACAGTGTAGTCCTGCCACCACGGCGACAGAGCGGGCTCAGAGACAGTCATAGCAGGAAGTAAGCACAGTCAGGGGAGTGTGGAGAGTGCATGATAGTGCTTAGCGCCGGGAAGCGCAATCGAATGCCCGGCAAGGAGGTTCATGACACATTGGGCTCTAAGAAGAGCGTGAAGGAGCAACCTACTGGATGAGGAGACCGTCGCTGCCTGGTCTGTTCTTAGCCTTTACGCGAGAGCCTCTCTCGGTCTTGGGGCTATTGGGAGCAAACAAAAAAGACCTGCTCCGGCTGTGTCAGCCGAAGCAGGTCAAGAGCGTCAGAACCTGCTCAAATCAGGACGTTGAGCCAGGCTCTCATAGCAAAAAAACGAGCGTCTACAGCGCTTGCGTCTGCGAGGTCTCGTTGCCTTCGCTATCGGTAACCGTAAGACGTACCTCGTCAGCACCGCCTCGTGTACGCAGCTCATGCTCTCCGCTCGCAGACGACCCGCTTACGGAAGAGGAAGAGGAGTCGACGACAGATCCTCCACTCAGCAACTCGGTGGTTACATTCTGGAGATCGCCATCCGCGTCAGAAACAGTCCACTGCACCGTAGCGCGCGACCACGGGCCCGTATTACGGGTGCTCACGTCGAACGTGTCAATGGAGGGTGCGGAAGCCGTGCTATCGTCTCCATCATCGGAGCCGTCGTCGCCCCCGTCGTCACTCCCGTCGTCACTCCCGTCGTCAGAGCCGTCATCGGTTCCGTCATCGGGGCCGTCGAGGAGCGTGTACAGCAGGTCGTTATTGGCGGTATTGGAGCTCGCCACAATGCCTTTGGTGGAGGCAGCGGCGAGAGCAGCGTAGACTGCATCTGGACCATCAGTCGGGTTGTTTTCCAGGTGCAGTGCAGCAGCTCCGGCTACGTGCGGTGCCGCCATTGATGTGCCGCTGATAGTGCGGGTGTCGGTGCTGCTACCGATCCATGGTGCAGTGATATCTACGCCCGGAGCGAAGATCTCAACGCAGTCGCCGAAGTTCGCAAACGACGCTTTTGTGTCGGTGTCATCCGTCGCACTTACGGTGACAGCCTCTCCGACACGTGCAGGTGAATAGTTGCATGCGTCCTGAGCGCGTCCGAGGCGGTCGCCGTTTCCGGCTGCGATGGTGTAGGTAATGCCTGCTGCAACCGATTCGCGAACAGCGTCGTCGATCGTATCGCTGGCACCGCCGCCAAGGCTCATGTTAGCGACCGAGGGACCACTCGCATTGGCTGTTACCCAGTCTACACCGGCAACAACACTACTTACAGAGCCTCCGCCGTTGCAGTCGAGCACGCGCACGCCGATGAGGTTCGTTCCTTTGGCAACACCCCACTCAGCGCCTCCAACCGTACCAGCTACATGGGTACCGTGGCCATTGCAATCTTCGCCATCCTGCCCATCATCGAACGCATCAAACCCATTAACGGCCTGTCCGCCGAAATCAACGTGGTCTGTGCGAATGCCGGTGTCGATTACATAAGAGTCTACGCCTTCACCGGTGGCGGTGTACGTGTACGTGCCATCTAGAGGGAGGTCGCGCTGGTCAACACGGTCGAGGCCCCATGTGGCGCCTTCTTGCGTTGTGCCAACAGCAAACATTTTCTGGTCGGCTTCGACATAAGCAACGTTCGGGTTGCGTTCAAGCGCCTCAGCAGCCTGAGGGGACGCCTTAATTGAGAAGCCTTTTACGGCGTGCTCGTATGTGTAGCCAATTTCGCCATTCTGGGAAGCAGCCAGTCGGTTTGCGAGCCCGGGGACATCGCTGACATCACGGTTAAAGACCACAATGTACTGATCGGGAATCGTTTCGCCAGCAGCACTTGGGGCCTGGGCATTCGAAAGGTTTTGAGGTTGGGTATCAGGGGCTGTTGCTTGTTCAGAAGATAGCGGGGTATCATCACATCCAGCAAAAACCAGCACCAGGGCCAGTGCGATGAAGGGTATGTAGCGAGTCATGACAGAGCGTTGTCAATTGATAGATAAATAAGATCCAGAATGTTAAGACTGGCATGGTGCTGGGAAACCTACGCCGCTCTGGATGCCAATTGTAACGCTATAGTTTCTTAACATCAAGAAACAAACAAGGATCACGTGGAAGTTATTACCGACATGTGGTGGTTTCACCATATATTACTCATTACTTCATGTTGGGGGCGTTATAAGACATGATTGAGAACCTGTTTTGATTTCTTACTTTGGGCTGCGAGCGGTTCCGCTGGGCTGCAAATTGTCCCCAATCTCGGCCCGTAACCCCGGCTACGAACCTCGATTGTGGTCCAATTTTCGCCTCACCGGCCCTCGCTCTCGCCTGCAAACCAAAACCCAAACAGGTTCTGAATAATGATCAGATGGTAGTTATATACCACAGTAAAGCGGTCTCCAAAGGTAGAGTTATTTCTTCTGCTGATATGTCTTTTCCGCTTAGCTATGGTTCAACGTTAGATTAAGTAGGCCCACAAAAGGATCTTCGAGTCTGTCACTGCGAGGAGTGTCAGCGCTGCGTTGGTCGCGGGCTCCCTCCTCGCGATGACAAGGTGTAAACGTACTTTCGCGGACTTGCTTAATATTAGAGACGCGTTGTAGCATTGCTGGACAGGAAGCCTACTGAGCGGAATCTTGTGCACACCGTGCATGGGCAGCTTGCCATGTTGGCCAGGTGTTTTCATCTGGTAAACGGTATCGGTTCATCCAGCGGAGGTCGATGAGGTGCTTCATGCGAAGCGCAGCCGGACGCATCCACCAGATTGACCCGGCGCGCCACAGTCCGCTGGCGGTGCCGGTGGATAAGATAAGGGGCGCCACAGAGTACGGCTTAAAAGCGCGCAGTCCGGCACTGTGATATGCACGCTCGGGCGGTCTGCCGTCGTGCAAGTGCTGCAGCATGCGGTCTACATTATCGGCGAGGAGAGGCCCTTGCTTTACAGCATGAACACCGATGCGGGGCAGGTCGGTGTACCCGTCAACCGCTGCGCAGTCGCCTGCTGCAAACACGCGCGGGGCCGATGGAATCTGCAGCGAGTCGATTACCTTCACAAAGCCGCTGTCGGTGCATGAGAAGGGCGTACGCTTCCAGAACGGCGCCCCTACTGAGCCTGTTGCCCACACAAGCTGCGTACAAGGCAGACGCGTGCCGTCATTGAGCACCGCATGCGTGGGCGTGCGATGCAGCACCCGGCGTCCGGTGTAAAGGCGTCCGCCTGCCTCGGCAAAGAGGTTCGCCACTTGCTGGCTGGCGCCCTCAGGAAAGGACGGAATCAGCCGATCGGCTGGCTCTACTACAGACACGGTGCACCAGCGCGGCGCGGTGCGCTGAATGCGCGCCTGAATGTTCAGGCTCAGCTCGGTTCCCGCAGCACCGCCCCCCGCAACGACCAGGTGCTGTGGTGACGTGCGCTCGGGAAGCGTACGCAGCCACGCCTCCAGCCGCTCAATTTTGTGCATGGGCTTGGTGGATACGAGCGCCTCTTCGGCTCCAGGTGGAGGAGCCGGGTTTGACGCACCGATATCGATTACGGCCACGTCGTATGAAAGCGTCGAACCATAGGCAGTGGTTACGGTGCGAGCAGTCGGGTCCATCCGTACGGCACGTCCCTGGTGCCACGTTACACCCGTCTGCTGGCACCAGCCCTTCAGGTCGATGCGCACTTCGTCTCTGGAATATACGCCACCAAGGTACTCGGGTACCATACCTGAATAATACAGGTAGGGATGGTCAGACAGCAGCGTGACGGACACACCGCGCTGCTGCCACGCGCGGGCACGTTCAAACAGGGCTACACTGGCGTGTCCGCCACCGACAATGAGAAGCTCCACGGCGTAACTGGGGATCAGATGAACGGGGATGGGGAGAAGCGAAGTTCTACTTTGAGGGCTCTACTGGACACGTTGAGAGTCCGACGATCCGATACAGGGGGCAAAAGCTAACAGCACCGGTGAAAATGAATGCAACTGCTACGATGCCCAGGACTGCTGCCCAGGTACCGCCGATCACGCCTGTTGCGTACATCACGCCAATTGACACAGCAATCACGATGCGCAGCGCACGATCTATCGTTCCCATGTTCGTATTCATAATCAGGTAGATCCATTTGTTGTAACAAGCAAGAGAGTATCATTTTAACGAAGGTAGCGGGGAAAGTTGTGCCGCGTTACGCATTTATATCGTATCATACGTTCTTGCTTGACACAGCACATCGGATGCAAACGCTTTCGCTCTACGCTATCGCGGTCATGTTTATTGCGACGGGAATCGCTCATTTCGTGAAGCCTGGCCTCTTCACGCGTATTATGCCCCCTTACCTGCCAGCGCCCAAACTACTTGTGTATGTGAGCGGAGCATTTGAAGTTGCGGGAGGCGTGGGGGTTCTCGTTCCGGACGTACAGGTCTATGCCGCGTGGGGACTGATCGCACTGCTCGTAGCTGTATTTCCAGTGCACGTCTACATGGTGAATGCGCCTGAAAAGTTTGACGACATCCCGACATGGGTGCTGTGGTTTCGACTCCCCCTTCAGTTTGTGCTGATGGCCTGGGTGTACTGGACAGTTATTGCATAGCTGTTGGAGAAGCCGATACGTGAAGTTGGGAGGCTCTAAACAAATGCTTCCCCCAAACAACACTGCGCCGGACCCTCCTTATGGAGCGTCCGGCGCAGATTGGGTCACATTCCTGAGCGGATGTGCTCTGATGCCATGCATGGCAGGATCAGGAGCATATCGCCAGAGCGTGTGATTTAGTCTTCGAGGTAGAACGTGTAGTCGCCGCTTCCGCTATACGATTCTACAACCCACAGGTAGTAGCCTGAGGATCCGCTGTAGGAAATCTCCTCGTTTGAGTCAGGCGTGGTCGAAGAGGCGACCTGGCTCCAGTTCCATCCGTTCCAACGGTAGAGATACAGGTCGAAGTCTGCATCGCTCGGACCCTGCAGGTAGCCGACTTCACTTCCATTGCCAGCGTAGTACGAGCCATCCGGCTCGTACGCATCGTCGCCGGTGCCGGTCAGGGTGCCGGTGTAGGCTGAGCACGAAGAGCAGGGAGCGCTCGGTGCACTGCCGCCTCCGCCACCGCTGCTGTCGTCGCCAAGCAGGCTATACAGCATCAGGTTTGGAGATGTCGATCCGATTCCGGAAAGCACGCCTCCGGTTGCAGTGTTTGTGAGGTCCGAAAAGACCTGCTGCGGCGTAGCACTCGGATTTTCTTCCAGGTAGAGCGCGGCTACCCCTGCTGCGTGCGGCGCTGCCATCGACGTACCGCTGATGGTGTTGACAGCGGTGTCGCTGGTATACCAGGCCGAAGCAATGTTTGACCCCGGGGCCCAGATGTCTACGCACGAGCCAAAGTTCGAAAAGCCCGAGCGTTGGTCTGACGACGTGGTGGAGCCGACCGTGAGGGCTGCATCAACGCGAGCCGGTGAGGCGGTGCAAGCGTCGGTGTTGCTGTTTCCTGCAGCGGCTACGACGAGAATGCCGTCGTTTACCGCATTCGTTACTGCGTTGTCAAGCGCTGTGCTGGCTCCGCCGCCAAGGCTCATGTTCGCCACAGCAGGAGGCTGATGATTCGCAGCAACCCAGTCGACGCCGGCAATAACGCCGTCCATGGTGCCGCCGCCGTCACAGTCGAGCACGCGCACTGCGTGGAGCGTTGACCCTTTCGCGACGCCATACACGGTACCGCCTGAGGTACCGGCAACGTGTGTGCCGTGGCCGTTGCAGTCTTGCGCGTTCTGGCCATCGTTAAAGGCATCGGCGCCAGCCACAGCCCGTCCGCCAAAGTCGTTGTGACTGGTCCGAATGCCGGTGTCAAGGACGTAGACGTTGACTCCGGCACCGGTAGCGCTGTACGAGTAGGTATCATTCAGCGGAAGCGTGCGCTGGTCTACGCGGTCGAGTCCCCACGGGGCATTCGTCTGCGTATCGTTTATCGCATGCACAGTCTGGTTCTGTTCGACAAAAGCAACATCGTCGCGCGCCTCAAGCGCCTGAGCGGCCTCCTCGGTAAGCTCGGCAGCAGCAAAGCCTTCAAGGGCGTGGCCGTACGTGTTCAGCACACGTGCTTCGGTCGATTGCACGGATTGCAGCACCGTTTCGGCATATCCGATGCGCTCGGCTGTGCTCTTGGCAGTTACCTGTCCTTGCTCATAGACGACAATGTACTCGCCGTCAATGGGCGTGCCAGGCTGGTTCACGCCCGGAAGCTCAGTGTCAGATGGAGCGTCCGCCGGTGGGGTGGCACTCATTGTGATGGGCGATGCTTCCTCGTCAGCATCATCGGTCACAACAGATGACGAATCATCGCATCCGGCCCATACCAGAGACGCTGCAAGCAGGGCTCCAAATAAAAAAGAACGGAGTAGGGGTGGGGAGTTCATAAAAGGGATTGCTTTACGCAAAAGAATAACGACAACACTCGGAGACGAAAACGACATGCGAAGCAGTAATCCGGTGGGGGGCCTCGCTTTCATCAACAAATGTTCGCACTACGTTAACTATTACGTTACACTATGTAAACCATTCATACAGGATTACTTAAATCATCATAATCGTGGAGTAGGGAGGGTTGTCCGGTTGGGGGGAAATGAAGCTCAACCTCCGATTCCACAAGAGTCGTAGTCTGGTAGCACATGTGACAATTCACACTCCTATCCGATTGTGTTTGAGTGAGCCAAAAAGCTGACGATGCTGCGTGTAATCAGTGGAGGCATGATTCAGATGGGGCTATCTGCAGATGAGCTATTCCAGAGGATGCGATGTCTGATGCCTTGTCTGCGGTGGTGCAGAAAAATGGTGAGTCAGAAAAATATGGCAGATGTCTTGAAATGATGCGTCCTGTGTGAAGCTACGCATCAACCGGGTCCAATAGCTGCCTGCCGGTAGCATTCGACCCGATACGCCTTGTATATTAGAGGGCATCGCTTCGCCTCCCTTATGCCGCTTATTTGCTATGATCGACCGTTATACTCGTCCTGAAATGGACCGCCTCTGGAGCATCGAACAGCAGTTTCAGTCGTGGCTCGACGTGGAACTCGCCGCCTGTTGGGCGTGGAGTGAGGTTGGAGCCATTCCACCCGAGGATGTCGAGAGGCTCTACGAAAATGCATCGTTCGATGTTGAACGCATTCGCGAAATAGAGAAAGAGACCAAGCACGATGTAGTCGCGTTCACCCGGGCCGTGAGCGAGACGCTCGGTCCCGAGAAGAAATGGGTGCACTACGGCCTTACCTCGACCGACGTAGTGGATACCGCCTACATGGTGCGGATGCGAAAGGCGAATGGGCTCATCCGGTCGCAGCTTGACGGACTCATTGAGCAGCTTGCCGACCGGGCGCATGAGCACAAAGATACGCTCACGATGGGGCGTACGCACGGCGTGCATGCTGAGCCAACGACCTTTGGACTGAAGTTAGCCCGGTTCTATGACGAGATGAACCGGCACCGCGAGCGGCTCAGGCGGGCATCCGAAGAGATGCGCGTGGGTAAGCTGTCGGGGGCTGTGGGCACGTTCGCGCACATTCCGCCCGAGGTGGAGCGGCTCACATGCGAGCGGCTCGGCCTGCGCCCGGCTCCGATCTCTACGCAGGTGCTCTCGCGCGACCGGCATGCTAACTACCTGAGCGTGCTCGCCGGCATTGGGGCCTCCATTGAGAAGATCGCCGTGGAGATTCGACACTTGCAGCGCAGCGAAGTACGTGAGGTAGAGGAGTCGTTCGGATCCGGCCAGAAAGGGTCGTCTGCGATGCCGCACAAGCGCAATCCGGTCGGATCCGAAAACCTGACGGGCTGTGCGCGGCTTCTTCGCGGCTACATGGTGAGCGAGCACGAGAACGTGGCACTCTGGCACGAACGCGACATCTCGCACTCCTCAGTTGAGCGCGTGGTGCTGCCAGACGCTACGACGATCACCCATTATGCGCTACGCCGCCTGAAGCGCATCATCAAAAACCTGACGGTCTATCCCGAGCGCATGCGCGAAAATATGGAGGCCACGTATGGACTCTATAACAGCCAGCGCCTTATGCTGCGTCTCATCGACGCCGGACTCTCGCGCGAGGAGGCCTACGACCGCGTGCAGCCGCTGGCCATGCAGGCGTGGGAAGAGAAGCGCGCCTTTCAGGAGATCGTGCGTAGTGCCGATGCCGTCACGGAATATCTGTCGGTGGATGCCATCGACGAGGTCTTCGACCCCAGCTATCACGTGCGCAACGTAGATCTTATCTTTGAGCGTGTTGGGCTGGCATAGCCCGCTACCCTGTCGCCGGGTCTACCAAAACTCAGATAGGCCTCTAAACAGACGAGCTTCGAAACAAACAGGCAAACGCAGAAGCGCCCCGCTCGGGTTTATCCGCAGCGGGGCGCTTGCGTTGGTAGGAGAGCTTAAAACCTGTTTTGACTTCTTCATTTGGGCCCTGCTGGGCTGGGGCCGAAGGGCATGCCCCGTCAGGCTCTAAAAGATGGAGCGGAAGATTGCAACGCCAATAGCGATAACGATGGCATTGGCCAGCGCAATAGGCAGCAGCTTCTTCCAGCCGAGCTCCATAAGCTGATTGTACTTGAAGCGGGGGAACGTCCACCGTACCCAGATGAAGAGGAACGCAAAGAAGGCTACTTTCGCCATCAGCGATGCAAACTGCAGGAGGGCAAGCCAGACGCTGCCTTCGAGTGCTGGAATCGCTTCAAGGAGCAGAGGCTGAAACGGAATGAGATAGCCGCCAAAGAAGAGCGTCACGATAATGAACGACGCCACAAACCAGTTCACGTACTCAGCAAGGAAGAACATGCCGAACTTCATACCGCTGTACTCGGTGTGGTAGCCGCCAACCAGCTCCTGCTCGGCTTCGGGCAGGTCAAACGGGGCGCGGTTCGTCTCGGCAAAAGCCGTCACGATAAAGATGATACACCCGATGGGATTGCGAAACACGTTCCACCCAAGCAGGGCCCATCCGCTGGCCTGATCTTCTACGATGCCCGACAGGCTCATCGTACCGGCAATGATCACAACCGATATCACGGCCAGGCCCATCGACAGCTCGTACGAGATCATCTGCGCGGCAGAACGCAGGCCGCCAAGAAGCGAGTACTTGCTGTTTGAGCTCCAGCCCCCGAGCGTAATACCATATACGGTGATTGAGGTGAGTGCCAGCACAAGCAGCACACCGACTTCCACATCCAGAAGCACAACGCCCTCGGCGAACGGGATCAGTGCTGCTACGCTCATAGCAATGACAACCATCAGCACAGGAGCCAGCGCATGGATGAACGTGTTTGACGCTGCGGGACGGATGTCCTCCTTCATCACGAACTTCAGCACGTCTGCGAACGGCTGCAGGATGCCGAACGGACCCACCCGGTTCGGACCGGGCCGGTTCTGCATGAATCCGGATACACGACGCTCGGCATACACAAGCACCGACGCCGAAAGCAGCATCGCATTCACTACCAGGAATGCAAATATAAAGGTGGAGAGCAGCGGGTATTCCATAACGGCAAGGTTGGTTCAACAGAGTCCGCAGGAGGGCTGCGAACAGGCTGGACGTAGATCACTAACCTACAAGCCGTATAGGCTGCGTGCAAACATGATGCGCTGCTCATGGAGCCGCTGCACAGCTAAAATCGGTGTTTTCGGAGAGAGTTCACCATGCAAAACAGCCGCACTTTCAGGCTTCACGATCAGTCTGCATTGCCAGTCTGCATTCCCGCACTGCATTCCCGCACCTCTGTTATTCCCGGCATCACGAAGCCTGGGTGCGCGCGGTAACCGGTGCGAGCGCTATGCCATAAGCGCTGAAGCAGCTGATGTGCGTAGCGGAGCCGTCTGCTGCTGCGCATACGACTGCAGGGCACGCAGGGCCTCCGCATCCAGAATAAGCAGCTGGTCTAAGCCCTTGCCGGCACGTAAGATTACCGCCTCAGGAGCATGGTCGCTCAAGCATTTCAGTACGGCTTTGCGCGTCATGTTGAAAGAACGGGCAAACTGGCAAAGCTGCCCCATGATCTCGCCGTCTTCTGCCACGCGAATTGGTTCAGATGGACAATCCATAGTTCGAGCCTCTTGTTGGTTTGTGTAGATTCAATTAGCATATTGGGCAGTAACCGTGCCACACCGTTTATGCCGGCTTGCCGTCACTATGTAGACGCGCTTTGTTCTCGGTTCGTTACACGGCCCACCGGTACGAGGCCTCTACATGCGGGGCGAGTACGCTGCGCAGCCGCTTACGGGCACGGTGCAGACGCACACGCGCATTGCCCGGTGTGATATCTAACTCACGGGCGACCTCTTCAGTAGACAGTTCGTCGAGATCACGCATTGCAATGATCTCGCGATACGAGCGGGGAAGCTCCGACAGCGCCTCGTAAAGCAGTTCCTTCTCCTCGCTGTGCACCGCATCTCCGACGGGCGATGCGTATGAGGACGTGCCAAATGCCGATCCGTGCGTGTCTGATACCATGCGGTTCAGCGTGCCGTCTTCAACGTGAGCGTAGTGGTCATCGGTGCGCCCGCGCTGCAGGGCTACATTTTTCGCAATACTGTAAAGCCAGGTCGTGACCTTTGAAGCTCCTTTGAACCGGGGGGCGCTCCGAATCGCCTGGAAAAACGTCTCCTGAAGCAGGTCCTGAGCCGTTTCTGTGTTGCGAGAGTAGCGCTGCAGCACCCCCAGAATATACTGCCGGTTGCCGTAAATCCACCGCTCAACTGAAGAAGGTGCCCGGTCACGAAATGCAGAGAGCTGCTCTGCAGACAGGCGCTGCGACGTGTTGGAAGACGAAACGTTTGAGGCTGAGGAAAGCATATCCATAACCAAAATCAGGGATAGACGAAAAAAGCACTTGCGTGCGTCACTCCTCTAATAGAACAACTTCGTGCCAAACCAGTCATGACGCGCCATTTGGCCAGGTATAGTACTGTTTATATTTATCTTAAATATAATAATATTTTGTAAAGTGGGGATGCGAGAGGTCTGCAATTTGTCGATATATCGACGCCTGTGTCAGCATGTCGACACGTTCAGAGGCACGGGTCTCGAAGGCGTACCGCTACGTTTTCAGTTGACGGGGTCGGCGCGCACGCGCTAACAATCTCCATAGCTGCCTCCATAGCTGCGCTGATGCTCAAACACGGCCAAAGGCCGACGGGTACGTCCAGCCAATAGGTCCAACCAGAGGCGTACCTACCCAGAGGCATGCAAGGAGCTATACACTGCACGCCCGTGGTATCGCCGCGGGTCGCAGGCGTCTTGCAAGTCTTACAAAAAGACAACCCGACGCTCTCTGCTGTCGTACGATATGTTGTATGTGAGTGTATGTGAATATATAAAAGAGCCAGTGTAACGCCATCCTTAGCGGCAACACGCATGCAATGTGCGCACCGCTCTATCATCCTCCGCCTGTTAACTTCACACCTGTATACAAACAATGGCTGGTCGTGACGCTACTCTTAGCGAGAAGTCGGCAACCACGCCCGATTACCAGGCGCTGTATGACACCGCGCCCGTTGCATACTTCTCCGTATCGCCCGGCGGATACATTCAGATGCTGAACCAGTACGCGTCCGAGTTGCTGGGCTATGAACGCGACGCGCTCATCGGGATATCGCCCCTCATCCTGTATGCGGATACGCCGAACGGGCGCGAGAAGGCCAAAGCGGTGCTCGCTAACGCGCAGGCTGGCACAGCCGTTGAAAAAGAAGAACTGCGCATGAGGCGTTCAGATGGCACCCTGCTATGGGTACAGCTAACCGTCCGCCCGGTAAAAGACGAAGCGGGACGTATCCAGCGCTTCCAGTCGATTGTAACAGATATTACGGAGCGAAAAAACGCCCGAGAAAAGCTGCACGCTGCACAGAGTGCGCTTGAGGAGCGGGTTGAAAGCCGAACGGCCGAACTGCGGCGTGTCAACGAAGAGCTGCGATCTGAAGTGGCTGAGCGGCGCGCCATCCAGGAGCAGCAACAGCGTCAGCTGGCTGCGATGGATGCCGCCATGGCAGGCATGTCGATCCACGAACCCGATGGCACGTTTCGGTATGCCAATCAGGCGCATGCTACCATTTATGGCTATGACGCCCCCGACGAGCTTGTCGGACGGTCGTGGCGCATCCTCTACGAGGAAAGTGAACAAGCCTACATTGAAAATGCGGTCTTTCCGGTTCTTGAGCAGGGCAACAAGTGGAGCGGCGAGTTAACCGGACTGCGCCGCGATGGAAGCACGTTTCCTGTCTACCTGACGCTTACGCCGCTTGACGATGGAGGGCTAACGTGCATCTGTGAAGACATCACCGACCGCAAGGAGCGTGAGCAGCGCCTGGAGCTTTACACACGGCGCCTGGAGGTGCTGCGTGATATCGATCAGGCCATCTTGCAGGCGCAGTCGCAGGAAGAAATCGCGCAGGCTGCAATGGAGCGCCTGCAGCATCTCATTCCATGCAGCCGCTCAAGCGTTATGCTTGTTGACACAGAGGCCAACGAGGCAACGGTGCTGGCACGCCACAGCACGGCAGCTACCGAGCTCGATAGCGGAACGACGTATCCGCTTAGCGACCTGCATTTCTCCGGAGAGCAGTTGCAGGAGGGGCCGCACCTGATCGAAGACATTCGTACCGTGACACAGACCCCCCCTCATCGAGCGCCTCCAGCACGAAGGCATTCGCTCATTCATGACCCTGCCGATGCAGATCGACGCGACGGTACTGGGTACGGTGAACCTGGGCGCCGAATCGCCGCGCTGTTTCAGCGAGCAAGAGCAACGCATCGCCAAAGAGGTTACCGACCAGCTGACTATCGCCCTGCGGCAGGCGCAATTATTGGATCAGGTGCAACAGCAGACCGAGCGCTTGGAGCAACGCGTCGAAGAGCGCACCAAGGAGCTGGAGTCGTTTACCTATTCGGTATCGCATGATCTGCGCACGCCACTGCGGGCGGTAGATGGATTCTCGCGCATGCTGCTGGAGGCGCACGGCGACCAGCTCGACGAGGAAGGGCAGCGCCTGCTCGGAATTGTCGTGGAAAGCGCCCATCGCATGGGACAGCTCATCGATGACCTGCTTGCGCTCTCGCGCCTCGGAAGCCGCGAGATGCGTGCCGGATCAATCGATATGGAGATACTGGTCGACGACGTAGTCGGCGAGCTTAAACGGGCCCATCCCGACCGCAACATCGTGTTTGAGCGTACCCCCTTGCCTGATACCTGTGGCGACCGGTCGATGGTGCGACAGGCGCTCACGAACCTGCTTTCGAACGCGGTCAAGTTTACACGTGGAGAGACGCCAGCACGCATCCACATTACGCATGACCCGGACGCCGCCGACCCCACCTATATAATTGAAGATAACGGAGCCGGATTCGACATGAACTACGCCGACAAGCTATTCGGGGTGTTTCAGCGCCTGCACGACGAAGATAGCTTTGAGGGGACCGGGGTGGGCCTTGCTATTGTAGAGCGCGTTGTGCATCGCCACGGCGGTCGCGTATGGGCCAAGGGGCATGTGGGAAAAGGCGCTACATTCTCCTTTTCACTCCCTACAGAAACGAAGCTCGCGACCTGACAAGTTTTTCCCTGACATGCGCTTCCTGTATGCCTCCTATGTTGTTAGAAGTATCTTACTGAATGCTATGAGCCGTTCTATATTGCTGGTTGAAGACCAGCCACACGATGCCGAACTCACCTTGCGGGCCCTGCGCGGGCTTGGGCTCGATGAGCAGGTGCATCATCTGCGCGATGGGGCGGAGGCCCTCCACTACCTCTTTAAAGAAGAGCATCCGCACAGTACCATGCCGCCTAAGCTCATCCTGCTCGATCTCAAACTGCCCAGGGTAAGCGGACTGGAACTGCTGGCAGCGCTCAAAGAGGATGAGCGTACGCAGTGCATCCCTGTCATTGCGCTCACCTCGTCGCAGGAGCAGCAAGACGTGCATCGCTGTTACGACCTAGGCGTGAACAGCTACGTGGTGAAGCCGGTGGACTTCGCAGAGTTTACCGAGACGGTGCAACAGATTGGCCGTTACTGGACGACGATGAATCAAACGGTCTGTTGAGTAACACGTTTTTAAATAGAACTTGTCTACACGCAGAGCCCTTGTTCGGTATGTCTGACCCGCTTGCTTCCTGGGATGCGCTCGATGTGCTGCTGTTGGAAGACGTAGACACCGATGCCGCACTCATCCGCCACCAGTTGCAGTCCGACGGCCTGTCTGGCACGGTGCGCCGCGCCGACTCAAAGCCGGCGTTCATCGCTGAGCTGAGGGCGGCTGTTCCCGATATTGTGCTGTCCGACTACTCGCTGCCGGCTTTTGACGGGCTGGCTGCGCTTCGTTTCGTGCAGGCGTGCTGCCCCGATGTGCCGGTTGTGTTCGTGTCGGGGGCCATTGGAGAGGAGCGGGCCATCGAAACGCTCAAACAGGGCGCCACCGATTACGTCCTCAAAGATACGCTTTCGCGGTTGGGGCCGGCGGTGCATCGCGCGCTGCGCGAGGCTGAGGAGCGGCGAGCACGTCAGCAGGCCGAGGCCGCGCTTCAGCAGGCTCACGACAGGCTGGAGCAGACCGTGCAAGAGCGCACCGCCGCGCTGCGCGAGAGCCAGCAGCGCCTGTCAACGATCGTCGACTCGGCCATCGACGCTATCATAAATATCGACAGCGAGCGCACGATTACGCTTTTCAATCCGGCTGCTGAGTCTATCTTTGCATGCAGCACTGAAGCGGCCGTGGGTGCCCCGCTCACCCGCTTCCTGACGCAAGACTTTGCAGCACTGCTCGACGACTATCTGGATCAGCAGCCAGATGCAGATGGGCGATACCTGGCCGCATCCGAAGGCATTCAGGCACGCCGTGCTACCGGTGCGACATTTCCGGTCGAAGCGACGCTGAGCCCGCTCCCGCTCCCCAGTGGAGCCATGCAGCACCTGCTCATCCTGCGTGATATCGATGCCCGGGCGCGTGCCGAAGCCGCTGTCTCGCAGCTTGCTTCCGAGAAAGCCTACCTGCAAGAGGAGATCCGTAGCGAGCGGGGATTTGAGACAATCGTTGGCACGTCGCCTCCTATGCAAGAGGTGTTTACGGCCATCGACCAGGTGGCTGCAACCGACACCACCGTGCTCGTCTGTGGCGAAACCGGAACCGGCAAAGAGCTGGTTGCCCGTGCCGTCCACGATCGTAGTCCACGTGCCGGCAATGTGCTGGTGAAGGTGAACTGCTCTGCGCTCTCCAGCGACCTAATCGAGAGCGAGCTATTCGGGCACGAGAAGGGGGCGTTCACCGGAGCGTCGGAGCAGCGCATCGGACGCTTCGAGCTGGCCGATGGGGGCACGCTCTTCCTTGATGAGATCGGAGAGCTGGCGATGTCTACGCAGTCTAAGCTGCTCCGTGCGCTGCAAGAGCAGGAGTTCGAGCGCGTGGGGGGAAGCCGCACAATCCAGGTGGATACGCGGATTATCGCGGCTACCAATGTCGACCTCGAACAGGCTGTTGAGGAGGGGCGGTTCCGGTCGGATCTCTACTTCCGGCTCAACATCTTCCCGATCACGCTCCCCCCGCTGAGCGAGCGTGGAGGAGACATCCCACTGCTGGTCGATCACTTTCGGCAGCTTTTCTCCCAGCGTATGGGGAAGTCCATCGAAGGGGTTAGCCCTAGCGCAATGGCCGTGCTCAAAACATACGATTGGCCCGGCAATGTGCGCGAGTTGGCAAACATCATGGAGCGTGCGGTGATTCTGGCACAGGGCCCGATGGTCCGCGCCGACAACCTCTCGATTTCGCAGGCGCCGCAGCCGGTGCCGGGCGATGCGGCATTTCCAACCCTGCAGGAGGCGCAGCGCAACCACATTATTCAGGCACTGCAAACGACCGGCGGCACTGTCGGGGGCGAAAACGGCGCCGCCGCGCTTCTGGACATAAAGCGCACGACGCTGCTCTCGCGCATGAAGCGCCTGGGCATCGATGCAGAAGCGTACCGCGCATAGCCCGCAAATCGTTTTCAGGCGGAGCCTAATACATCGCCTCCGACCGAGCCTGGTCGCGGTGGGCGTTCATGAACGCGACCATGCGGGGGGCGTACTCCGTCAGCGACGGACACGTGATTCCGGTGCCTGCAAGCGCCTCATCAATACGGCGTGTGTCGTAATGCACTTCGTGGTCGAAGTAGTCGATAAGCTCTGGCGCGATGCCCAGGTAGCGTCCAGCTGCCGTGCCCATTACCGCCCGTGCGACCGAAGGGCCAACGGGGAGGTAGGCCACATGCATATCGAGCTGATCCACAAACGTCTCCATAATCTGCTGTGTGGACAGCGCGTCTGGATCGGTCAGGTGAAACGTAGTGCCGTTATGTGCCGGAGTACGCATTAAATGTGCCATGGCGTTAATCACGTAATCGACGGGCGTAAGGTGAACCGGGGCGGTGCCGTCGCCTACGCGCGCCATCACGGTATATTGCGGGAGGCGCTGCAGGGCACGCAAAATGAAGTACGGTCCGTCGAACTTGTCGGTCTCGCCGGTCTGCGAATCGCCCACCACGATGCCTGGACGAAAAACCATGGTTGGCACAGTATCCATGTGTTCGCGCACGAGCACCTCGGCATGGTACTTCGTTTCCTCATAGAAATTTTTAAAGCTGGTGTTGTGTGTCAGCTCGTCTTCGAGGACGCGTCCTTTGCGTTTTCCAGACACATAGGCGGTGCTTACATATCCAAACGTTTGCAACTGCGGCGCGGAAGCCATACAATCAAGCACATGTTGCGTGCCCGTTACGTTAACCCGCCAGCCAATATCGCGCGGGATCGTGAGGTCATAGACGGCGGCGAGATGAACAGCGTGTGTTATGGAGCGAACAATTGGACCATAGTCATCTCCAAGCCCGAGATCCGGTTTTGTGATGTCGCCAGGGTAGACTGTAGCCCGGTCGGTCAGGTCGATGCGCTGTAGCACCTCGTGCGCTTTGGCTTCAAACTTGGGCTGTACCAGCAGAGCAAACTGCAGCGAAGGGTCTTGCGCGGCCATGGTTTCGACCAGGCGCGTGCCCAGAAACCCCGGAAATCCCGTAAGAAAGAGCATGAAAAGAGTGGCGTTTGGAATGGACGTACGAACAGAGAGTACAGAGGTACTCGCGTCACCAGCACCTGAAACTTCAGGCATGTGGTTCGCAGAGCATCTTCAAGCGCTGCTTCGTGCTGTAAGCGCTTTTCGTAACCGTTGAACCCGCTCCCGCATTTTCGGTTCACCTTTTATCCACGTAGTTGTGCACTGCGCGCAAGCAAGTGCACCTGATTTCCTAAGGGCTCCCTTATGCCTTCTCCCTCACAGACATCATCATCGACTGGGTCAGCCGAATCTGCTCGGTTGGACGCAGATGCGCGTTCTTCGCTGAATGGGCAGGCACGGGGAGAGCATGCCCAGGCCTCTTCAGAATCTTCGGAGGGGAGTGGCCCGACCGATGCGGCGCACGCTGCGCACAATGAGAAGGAGAATAAAGCCTCCCCTGAACCGGGTGAAGAGCAGCGCTCACCACTTGCAGACTTTGATCCGCTGGCTCCTTACAGAGGCGCTGTGCGCCGCTTTTTTGTGGTGTACCGCCATGTGGTCGGGCTGCTCATGGGCGGGCACATTGCCTACGTGCGATCGCTTCCTAAGGTGCAAAAGCGAGGGATGCGGTCGCTCGGAAAGCGCATGCTGTCGTGGGTCCTGCGTCCGCTTGTGAACCGCTCGCTGGTTGACCTGCCGTTTCCGGTGCAGCTGCGGAAGCGCCTGGAGATGCTCGGGCCCACGTTTACCAAGCTGGGGCAGATTCTGGCGATTCGCGAGGACCTGCTCCCTCCGTCCATCACGCGTGAGCTGGAGAGCCTGATGGACCACCTGCCGCCCATTCCATTTGTGCAGGTGCGCGACATCATTGAGCGCGACCTGGGGGCGCCTGTTGACGAGCTGTTTGCAGAGCTTAGCAACAAGCCGCTTGGCTCAGCCTCTATCGCACAGGCGCATCGGGCTACAACCATCGAAGGCGACGACGTGGTTATCAAGGTGATTAAGCCCGGCATCCGCGAAATCATAAAGTCAGATCTGAAGCTGCTGGAGTTTTTCGGGATCTTTCTGAACTGGATCATCCCACAGTACCGCCCGCGACAGATTATTGAAGAGTTCAGTGCGTACACCGAGCGTGAGGTCGATTACTCGTTCGAGGCGACCAACGCGGAGGTGTTTGCCGCTAACTTCAGCGATATGCCCGACGTGGTCTTTCCCACGATCTACCGTGAGCTGAGCTCCGACGATGTGCTCACCATGCAGTTTATCGATGGCATCCGTCCGGGATCGCCCGAGTCGCTCCAGCTTTCGCCTGAGGAGCGCGAGCGCGTCATCGACCTCGGGTCGGCAGCGATCATCCGTATGCTCTACAAAGACGGGTTCTTTCATGCCGATCTGCATGCGGGTAACCTGAAGATCATCGAAGGCGGCCCCGACGATCCGGTTAAGGTCGGATTCATCGACATGGGCATGGTCGGGCGGTTCAGTCCGCAGGTGAAGCGGCGCCTGCTGTACTACTACTACGCCCTGGTACGGGGCGATGTCGAGAACGTAGCGCGTTACCTGCTCGACATCGCGCGCATCGGTGAGGGCGGCGACCCGCAGGGGTTTCGGCGGGCGGTATCTGACCTCTCGCGCTACTTCGCGAGCCAGGGGCAGACAGGCAACATCAGCATCGCCCAGCTCATCCTGGAGTCGCTCAGTCTGGGGGGACGCTACCGCGTCTTCTTTCCGGTAGAGATGACGCTCATGGTGAAAGCGCTCGTTACGTTTGAGGGCGTAGGGCGCACCATGAAGCCCGACCTCGACGTGGTGGCGGTGTCGCAGCGCCATGTGCGTTCTATCTTCCGCGAACGGTTCGATCCGCGCACGCTGGGACGCGAGTTCTTCAGCAACGCCCCTGAACTGATTGACGCAATCGTACAGATGCCCCGTCTGATGACGTCGAGCGTGGCGTATGTAGAGGAGCGCCTCGACGACCGCACGCCTACGTCCGATCCGTTCCCGGGCTTGCGTGGTAGCATTCTTGGGGGCGCCTGTATTATCGGAGGGGCACTGGGTGTGGTGCAAGGCGGCCCTGTCTGGCTGTGGCTCTCGCTCTTCATTATTGGATTTGCGCTTGCACTGTTTAAGACGTGATGCCTCGCTTTCGCCCCCTGTTCATTCAACGCTCGGTCTACCGGTTGCTGCATGGCTAATGATTCTGACTTTACGATCGACATTACGCTCGACCCCAAGGACCTGGAGGAGCTGTTTGAGCCGTTCGATCCGTGGCGGCACGAGGCGCACATGCCCTCCGGGCCGGCGCCCGATCTGGAGCGGACCGACGTGCCCCACGATCCAACCGACTGGGGATATCTCTACAGCCTGATTGACGGGTTCATGGGCGACGTGATCGACCGCTACTTTCGGGCGAAGCTCGTTGGACACGATAAGATTCCTGACGAAGGCCCGCTCATCCTGGCGCCCAACCACAGCGGTAATGCGTTCCCGCACGATGCAATTGTGCTCGATGCCGCTCTGTGGCGCGCATCTGGCTACACCAAGGCCGGTAAGTTTCGCAGCGTGTATACACCACAGCTTGCTGCAACCTGGTGGATGCGCCCTTACGACCTCGACGACTGGTGGCGGCGGGGTGGGGGAGTAGACATGACGTTTACTAATTACGACAAGCTTCTGGCGCGTGGCGACCGGGTGATCTATTATCCGGAAGGAGTTCCCGGCATCGGAAAGGGGTTTACGCGACGCTATCAGCTGCAGCACTTCCACTCCAGCTTCGTCGTACTCGCTGCAAAGCACGATGCCCCGGTCTATCCGGTTAGCGTTGTGAATGCGGAGTGGGTAAACCCGACCAGTGTTACGTTTGAGACGCTCGACCGCATCGTTCAGAAAGTGCTCGGTATCCCCTTTCTGCCCCTCCCCATTGCCCCGCTGGCCCTGCTTTTCCCGTTCATATTCTACCTGGCGTTCCCGTGCCAGATGACGTTCGTCGTACAGAAGCCAGTCAACGTGCGGCAGATGCTGCGCGAAGAGGGATGCGAAGACGTAACGGCGCCAAGTCGTGACACGGTGCTCCGTGTAGCCAGGCGGATCCAAGAGCGCTCGCAGCAACACCTCGACGAAGCGGTTGATACGTACGGTGATAAGCCGTACGACTGGGAGGGACTCAGGCGCGAGATGAATAAAGTGAAGGGGCGCCGTCTGCGCACAACCCCACTCGGCTGGCCAATCTCCTTTGTTACACACGAGCGCGACCGGGAGCGTCCGGCAGCACGGAGCTGGCTGCATAAGATCCTGCGTGACCTCGACATTGCAGCGTGGTATATGCCGTTTGGGTGGTTCCTGATTGCGCTCATCCGTAAGCTCCGTAAGCCACCCTATGGCTATCGCGGGCTCAGCAAAAAAGAGAAGCGCCGCCGCCAGGGATCGTACCGGTGGTCACTCGAAGATCGTTCGCTTCCGCCGCGCCCGGCTATGGGGATAACCCCGAAAGAGCACCCGGCGCCCGACGACGGGGCGGACCGCAATGATTCGACAGAGGCGTGACAGAGGTATGATAGAGGCATAATGCCACTCTCATACGGCTCGTTGGTGCGTGAAGGCATGAACGTGAACGTGTAGAGATGGCCAGACGCGCGAAACGCTGGTCTTTTTGCGCTGCCATGCCGCGCTACGATGCGTTGATTCTGCAGTTACGAAGCCGGCTGCTGCATACGTAGCTGTTCGAGCACCAGGTCGAGCCGGTCGAGCACCTGATTGGTTTCATGCATGACCGACTGTGCGGTAGAGCGCGGCACGAATTCGCTGAAGAGCGTGCGCCGCGTATCCGTAAGCACGTCAAGTCGCAGGCGGAGTCCGTGGCGCTGGAGTTTCTTTTGAAGGGCAGGCGCCTGGTTGCGCAGGTAGCGCCGTGTGGCCTGGTAGGCGTGCTCACACACCTCGTGGCGGTTGCGAAAGCTGAAGATGTTCGAGAAGAACATGCGCGTGTCGTCGTACTCTGGCTCGATGAGCACCAGGTCGGCATCGGGATGCGTGTGCGCGTACTTTTTGAATCCGGTTGTTTTGCGCGAGTCGACAATAGCGCGAAAGGTCTGTGAGAGCACAGCCGGCAGCCCGTGGTCGACCAGCCCGTGCTCGTTGAGCAGGCGGTTGGCATGCTCTTTCAGCTGAATGTTAACAGGCACGATCGGGTTGATGCAGAACAGCAGGTCGGCCCCCTCATCGAGGGCCACGCTGGCATGCACGGTGCGACGTGCTACCCCGTCAATGTAATACCCCCCATCGATTTCCACCGGGCAGTAGAGTCCGGGCAGTGCAGTGCTGGCCTGTACGGCCTTCGATATCGGCACATGGTCGCGCCCGGGCTCCCCGAACACGGCAATCTCCGACGAATCGAGATGCATGGTCACGATGCGGAGCTTCGTGCGCAGCTCGCGGAAGTCGTTGGTGCGTTCAGGAGGTGTAAAGGCCTGCGCTAAGAAGTGATGCAGCGGCTCGTTCTCAAAGAGTCCCGTGGGGACCACCGAGCCAAACGTTGAGAGTAGTCCGACAACTGAGAGGTCGGTTGGGTGCGTGACGAAGTAGCGCAGCGTGCGCCAGAGGGCACCCGGGAAGCGCAAGAGGCGTTGGGCATACTCGCGCAGTGCCGGGCTGAACATCACCTCGGGGTTCACATTCAGCCGCGGATCTTCGTCCACTTCCGATACAATGGCGCGGCTTAAGGTGCGAGCAGGTACGCCGTTAGCGAGCAACGAACTAATCAGAGCCCCCGAACTGACCCCCACGTAGGTATCCAACTCGTGCAGTGAGAGTCCGTCGATGGCCTCGTCGAGCGCGCACAGCGCCCCAACTTCGTAGATGGCTCCTTCGACTACCCCACCTGCACAGGCGAGTCCAACCGAAGACGTAGCAGCAGTAGTCATGGAAACCCCAGGATAGTAAATAGACAATGAGCCTATGGATCTATTGTGAAAGCGGTTCCAGCGGACAAGCGCTATGGTGGATTGGACAAGGTGTATTTATCGCGCTTGTTACGTGTCTCCCATGGTGCACCTTGTGGGGGAAGCCAGGAAGGGGGCTGGAAGGATGTGCCTGTGTGGTGGCAGGCTATGGTGAAGGAGGTGTGCTCTCGGATGCCGAAGAGTTGCTTTCTTCAGAGACCGCCCCGTTCTGGGGAGAGGGACGGTCGATCGCATCCAACAGAGTAGCGAGCTTCTGTTCGGCTTCGTGCAGCTGATTGCGTAGCGTATCGAGCTCGTCGGCGCGTGGGCCATGCAGCAGCCGACCGAGGCGGTCGAGAGAGTGCTCAACGAGGTCGTCTACGCGAACCCGAATCTGGTCGAACCCTGCGTCAAGTGCGGCGCCGCTCTGGCGGAGCAGCTTATGCAGCACCTCGGCGGGTATAGGCTGATGGCCCTGCTTGCCCTCTGCCAGAATGATCTGGGTGAGGGTCTGCGCCGTGAGGTCTTGCCCGGTCGACTGATCAACGACCTCAACCGTTTCGCCCGCCCGCACCAGCTCGGCGATGTCGCTCAGCGACACATATGCGCTGGCCTCTGTGTCATAGAGCTTGCGATTCTCATAGCGTTTGATCAAGCGAGCCATAAGAGAGCAACTAAAGACAAATGACTAAACAATTGTGATTGTGCGGTGACCTGTTCAGTTGTGGCGTGCTGCGTTGTGCTATTGCTTCGTTGTTGCAGTGCAGCTTGCGGAGGGCGCGCACTTTTTGGCCCTACGTACATGCAGAAGGAGCTTTAGAACCTGTTTTGATTTCTTAATTTGGGCTCCGAGCGGCGGCGCTGGACTGCAAATTGCCCCCGATGTCGGCCCGTAGCCCCGGCTACGAACCTCCATCGGGGTCCAATTTTCGCCTCAGCGGCGCTCGCTCTCGCCTACAAACCAAAACCCAAACAGGCTCTTAAGGTGCACGCATGCACGTGGCTGCGTTGCGTGTTGGCGCAACGGGCTGTACGACCCGAGCCGGCACGCTGCATGAAGATGGTAGGGTCTCCCAGATCGTACAACCAATGCATAACGCACTGCGTCACCACAGGGGGAACGTAAGACGCATGGCCGGGCGGTGTGATCCAGGTGCATGCTGGCAGCATCCGCCGGCGAACCTAAATCTCGACTGGCTTGTTCAGTCTTGCCCGGAATAGATCCAGACCGCTCCTGCTCTAACGATGTTCTGAATTACGACGGTGCCCTGAACCAGGGTAATGTCGAATAGGGAGAGCATCGAAGACTGTACTAAAGGAAGGAGCAAGCATTGTACCTGTCTCGTACCACTCTGATTTATGGCCCACGCCCCATCTCCGGTAGAGGAGGAACTCATTCAGGAATTTGGCAACATCTATGAGTCGCACGGACTAAAGCGGCTTCAGGGATTGATCGTTGGCCTGCTGCTTACGCAGCGCGATCCTGCGTCGCTCGACGATATGGTTGACCTGCTCGGGCATTCGAAAGGACCGATCTCTATATCGGTACGCCGTCTGGCTGATATAGGCGTAGTGCGCAAGGTCGACGGCCCGGTGAACCGGCGCAACTACTACGTGGCGCATCCCGACATCTTCTATAACAACTTCAAGTTTAATATGGCCACGGTGCGCCGCAACCGGTCGCTGGCCGAGCGATACTTAAACCGCATACGAAGCAGCAAGGTGACCAACAGCGAGACTGTCAAGAATTTGGAGCACATGCACGCCTTCTACCAGCTTATGGAGTCGTTCTACCAGGACTTTTCAAAGCGGTGGGAGGAAGTGAAGCAGGCACGCCTTGCCGACGCTGACGCACAGAACCAGGCGGTAGAAGAATCAACAAGCTAAGCCATATGTGCTAACCGGTGCGCAACGGACATCGGCGCAACGGACACTGGCGGAGGGACACCGGCGTAAGAGCATGCGCGCACGGCATCCCCCTGACATGCCCCGGCGCCCGGTGAGGGTAGATGGTTATTCGTAGATGCGTGTACGGAACGATCGCTCGGCACCATCGGGCGCATCAAGCACATCGAACTTTACACGCCCGAGCGTGCGCCCGTCCTCAGTTTCAACATCGACGCGCCAAGTGCCCGGTTGAATATTGCTTTTGAACGTGTAGCCACGAAACCCTTCGATGCGCCCGCCGCGCACGGTATAGGGGATGCGATCGGTCGTCTGCCACACGATGCCCTCATCGGTTTCGCGACGCTGCTGCCAGCGATGCACGACGCCTGTTTGTAACGTGGTTGGGGCAAAGATAGCGGCAAAGAAGTAGACGCGGTCGCCTTCTGCATATGTGAAGGGCGTACTGCTGCGTCGCCAGAAGCGCGTCCAGGGCGGCGTTTCGTAGGTAAGTGCATACCCTTCAGAGGTCACCTTTACCTCATGGTAGATGTTGCCTGCCTGCATAGAGAGCGGAACCGGTGGAATCCAGTTCTTGGTGTAGGCGATATTCATACCGATAAACAGGGCCAGCATTACGGCGGCTACGCCCCCTACTTGCTGCATCGATTCGAACACGTTCCACCGTTCGAGAAGCAGGGCCAACCCGCCCACGAGGGCCATACTGAGCAGTCCACCTGCCACAAACAGCCCATAGCCCATGCTGCCTACCAGAATGGGCAGGAAGAAGGTGAAGAAGCAGAAGAGCGCCAGGAAATAGAGCCCGAGCATCAAGTACAGGTTGATGGAGTCGCGCCAGAGAAACTCGTTAGCAACGAGGACGGCAACGAGCACCACCAGGAAAACGGCGGATGCGGTCAGGGAGGCGCTACGGGTAAAGTAGACCACGTATGCGCTGAAAAGCCCGCCCATGAAAAACTGAACGCCGGCATTGGAGAACGGCTCAATCGTTGTTAGGAAGGGGCGGGCGGGTAAGCGGTGTACCACCCGCAGGGCCGCCAGCACAATGCATCCCCCCAACAGCACGATGTAGGCCGCCAGGATAAGATTATCGACGGCATGGTCAATCTGGCGCAGCGTAAGCACATCCCACAGCACCCCACCTCCGAAGAACACCGCCGGTGCGATGTCGGCATAACGCGTATACAGGCGGCGCGTCCAGCGATAGTAACGATTCCGCTCCAGGTAATGAGACCAGCGGATCCACCGGTTGGAAGCTGCTGGTGCTGAAGAAGGATTCATGCGGTTGAGCAGGGGAGAGAAACACAGGACGGACAATAGACCATGCGAACGAGCGGCATCAGAGAGGCTATGCGGCTGTGTAGTGGCGCAGCAGGTCTTTGGTCGTAATGATACCAACCAGCTTTTTGTCCTTTACGACCGGGAGGGCTGAGATAGCCTCCGTGAGGAGCAGGTGGGCTGCTTTTTCGGGAGAGGTATCGGGTGTTATTGTCTTGGGATTCTTGTTCATCAGTTTACGGGTCGGGTAGGCCAGTGTGCGCACGTCGCGCTGTGTTTCTGCGTTGGTGTTCAGGAACGGACTCAGCGCCTGAAGTACGTCTCGGTTAGAGAGCACGCCCTTGAGCATCCCATCTTTGACCACCACGAGATGGCGAAATCCGTGCTGCTTGAGAAGCTTCTGCACTTCGAGGAGGGGCGTTTCGGGCAATACACTCACGACATCGCGGGTCATAATTGCTTCTACGGTATCCATAAACGGCGGCGTTTAAAAATTAGGAGGATGCGAAAAGCCATGCGGCCAGCATGGCCTTCGGGACGAAAACGTATACGGTTGAACTATACGAAAGCTATTGTCTAAAGCTATTGTCTGATGGCGAGTGCTGCAATAGGAGGAGGGCGTAAAACGCACAGATCGTACGCTTTTACGCCAGAATCTACATCGGAATCCAAAAGGCGATGATAGGCCCCCCAAGGGTAACAATGAGCACCAGCGCTACAAGTCCGATAAGAGAGCCAGCGCGCACGAAGTCGTTGGTACTGCACACGCCGCTGGCATAGGCGATTGCGTTCGGGGGCGTGCTTACCGGCAGGGCCATTGATACCGAGGCGGCGAGTGCGATGCTGATGGCTACGTGTACCGGATCGAGACTGCTCGCTGCTCCCATAGCGAGCGCTACGCCAATAGGAACCAGCAGGTTAGCCGCGGCGGTGTTCGACATGAGCGTACTTACCACCACGGTGGTTGCCGCCAGCGCAAGAATGACAAACGGTCCCCCGGCCGGTACAAAGCCGACGATCACCTCGTCGAGTCCGGTGCTCTGCATGCCGGTGCCAAGAGCAATACCGCCTGCAATGAGAATCAGGATATTCCATTCCAGGCTGTCGAAGTCGGCCTGAGTGAGGAGTCCGGTAGCGGTGAATGCGACCACGGGCAAGAGAGCTACAACCGCGGTAGGCAGCCCGTGCCAGCGGTCGGTGCACCACAGCACAATGGTGACTACCATGACGGTGAGTACAAAGATGCTGCGGGCATCAAGCGAGGAGTCGTTGGCGTTCATCGTTACAGAGCTACGCTCGGGTGGATACATCCACCGCAGCACGACCCACGAAAGCAGCAGCAGTCCGGTAGCCAGCGGTACGGCAACAACCATCCATTCTAAGAACGAAACGGGATAGCCAGCGCTATTCAAGAAGCCGACTGCAACCGCATTGGGGGGCGAAGAGATCGGCGTACCCATACCGCCGATATTTGCAGCGAAGGGAACGGAGAGCACGAGTCCTACCCGTAGCGGATCGGCTTTGTCGATCCCGGCAATCATGGGCGTAACGAGGGTGATCATCATGGCGGTGGCTGCGGTGTTGCTCATCCACATTGAGAACACTGCAGTGATCACCATGAGGCCAAGCATGACGTTGCCGGGACGGGTGCCGAAGCCACGCAAGACGAGCTTTGCCAATGTGCGGTCTACGCCTTCTTTAACAGCGGCCCGTGCAATAATAAACCCCCCGAGAAAAAGAATGATAATGGGGTCGGCGATGGGGGCCAAGAAGGTTTCATAAGAGGGCGTCGGGCCCTCGGAAAACCCGAGACCGGGCCAGTTGCCCGGATTGGCCAGCAGGATGATCTCGAGTCCAATGATGAGCAGAGCGGTTGCAAAAAGAGGCAGGGCCTCGGTCGCCCACAGGAGCGCTGCAGCCACAAAGATACCGGCCATCAGTGCCGTTTCGCGGGGCAGGGTGTCGGCGGTGAGGTAGACGACGAGCAGGGCAGCCAGCAGCGCCAGAATCCCGATCACGACGTTGCGTGATTGTAGCGGACGGCGTATCGAGAGGATGACGCGGACTGCACGGTCGCGTGCAATCTCGGCTTTGAGAGAGGAGCGGCTCCACAGATGGCGAAGTCGCCGGTCGGTGCGCCGCAGTAGCTCAGCGGCCGGATCTGCTACGACCTCCTTGATAGAGTCTACCGTGTCAGCTGCAAAGTCCCCAATCGGGTGGGAGCGGTTGTCGCTGTCATCGCTATGACGGTTTGAGCCGGGCGCAGCCGGTTCAGAGGAACCCGTCTCGGAAGGAGCGTCAGAAGGCGTTTCAGGCATGGCAGCGGTGCAGGGTCGGTACGCGGGGCAGAACGAGACCGGAATGAGCTTCAATGCTACACTATGACGAATCGGTTGCTAAATGCGAGCGGGTACTCCCCGTACTCGGGTACTCCCTATACTTTAGTGCGGGAGTACAGTCGCCAATGAGAAGCTGGCAACGAGAACAACTTCTTCGTCTTCGGGCAGGCGAGAGCTCCATGCTGTGCAGAGGCGTGCTATACGGATTCGGGGGCTGCCTCGATGGCAGTTCGGTCGAATCGTATCGTGAAGGTGGATCCGTCATCAGTGCTCGCGAGCGCAATAGTGCCGCCAAGCACCTCAGTAAACGTTTTGCATATCCACAGACCCAGCCCCACTGAATCAGTGTCGGGGTCGGCGTCAGCGTTGTAGGCTTCAAACAGCTCACCACGTACCGATTCAGGGATGCCAGGCCCAGTGTCTTCAACCCAGAACGAGACGGTATCTTCTTCGGACGAGGTGGTCATGCCGAGCGTAACGGTACCTCCTTCAGGGGTGTACTTAAGCGCATTGCTGCCCAGGTTATTGAGCACCTGTTCCAGCTTACCGATATCGGTGTGTAGCATCAGTTCAGGAGCATCCAGGTCAAGCTGCAGGTCATGGTTGCGCTTATCGGCCAGAATCTTCAGATTCCCTCGCACGCGCTCAAAAACGGCCTGCGCGGTGCTGGTATCGGGGTTCAGGGTTACCTGGCCTTCGCCATAGCGTGCTACGGTGAGCATCGAATGGAAGACGTCAAGCTGGTATTCGACGGTATGCTCCATCTGCTGGGTCAGAGAGCGCACGTAGTCCATATTGGGGGCGGGCGCATCCAACTGCTTCTCAATAGCGTCTACGGCCATGAGCACCGCTGAAGCTGGGCCGCGTGCATCGTGCGACACCACGCCAAGCATACGGTTTTTGAACCGGAGCAGGGTGTCGAGTTTGGTGATGGTGCGTTGCGTGTTGCGCATCAGCTGTCCGGCCCGATCGGAAAACGTAGTTGGGAGGTGGGGGGCGGTGCTGCTGTCGACGTATTCCTGGAGCGCGTCTGCCGTACACCGAATTGGGGCGAGCAGCCGGTAAAGCGCCCACAGCGTGCCTGCCGTACCGATAAGCGTAGCTGCGAGCACCGCCTTGAGCACCGGCAGCGCCTGGGTCATTGGGAGGTGCGATAGGGTGACGTACCCAACTGACCCCAGCAGTGGAACATGGGTGCCGAGAAACGCGACGAGAAAAATTTTGCCGGTATACGACGAAGGGCGAGGCAGACGCGAAAGCTGCCTGTACAGGCGAAGGTTCCGGTTGAGCGTCTCAGAAGGCATAGATTCGTTATGGTTATGACGGGTACAGTTGGCATTGAAAAGCACATTTGTGCAGCAATCTATGCCGTACGAGCTCCCGGCGCGCCAGGGGAAGGTCGGCGTTGAGCCCCCTGCAGGCTACTTCGGGAGGAGGGCGGCCTCGAACGACCGCGCGGTGACCACCGGCCCTTCGGTGCGCCGCAACACCGATTCGGCAACGCTGCCCAGCACCATGCGCTCCATGCCGGTACGCCCTTCCGTGGCCATGAGCACGACATCGCCTTTGCGCGAGGCCTCTTGCCGGATGGCTTTCCCTGGTGCTGAGGTTCGTATAAGCACTTCGTGAGCCGGTGTCTCGATGCCCTCGGGGGTGACTTCCTGAAACCAGTTCAGGAGCCCGGCTTCGACGCGTTCGCCAAGGCCCGCGGGCGGGTCGACCGGGGTGCTGCTGCCGTAGACAAGCGGAACCGACGGGTTCTCAATGGCATGCAGGAGCGCGATGGATGTGTTGAAGCGCTTGGCCAGGCGAACGCCGTATGCCAGTGCCATACGGGAGGGCTCCGAAAAGTCGACTGGAATGACCAGGCGGCGCGGGCGCTCTGGGGCAGGCATGTCGTTCCCGGCGCGCACGGTGCACACCGGACACGGAGCGGTGCGCACAACCTCTTCGGCAACGCTTCCCATGAAGGCGCGGGTCATGCCGCGGCGCCCGGTTGTGCCCATCATAATCAGGTCGATGCCAGCCCGTTTTGCATACCGTACGATCGCTGGCCCGGCTGCTTCGCCGCGCTGCACCTCGTGCTTAACGGCAACGCTGCCTGGGTCATAGCCCGACTCGGCCATGTCGCTCTGCGTACGGCTCTTAAGACGGGTACGCAGGCGCTCAAGCGGTCCTGAACGCTGCTCGGCGGGAGCAAAAGGATTGTCGTTCGTCACTTGCACAGCCAGAAGGTGAACGGTGGCGTCAAGCAACTCGGCCCACTGCAGTGCGCTCTGCAGCGCGCGGTCAGAAGACGTTGAGAAGTCGCGTGCTACGAGGATGTCGTTGATCATAAGAAAGGGCCGTGTCGGTGAGCGGATCCACGAAGGCACGCCACGACGGCGTGCTGTCCGTTCGTAAACATACACAGCACAACATAGGCTGTCCAGTCATTTGCATGAACCCGTCCTCAGGGTATAGTGGGGATGCGTGTGCGCGTTTTCCCCACATAGGCCTTGCCGCATAGCTCTCGCAGCGCAGTGCTCACAGGTTCGCGGGGCTACACAGAAGGTTTCTGGGCCACCATGAGCAGACCCGTCCCGGTTTCATTGGGATGCGCAACATCCTTTGCATTTAGAAAAAGACCTACAGGCAGCACCATGAGGTAGTAAAGCGGAAGGATGAGCAGTGCCGCCCACGTCGTGCCGAGCATCTGCATGGGACGCTTGATGAGCCATGACCATGCGGCCGATCCGTAGGGCCCATAGGTGTACGTCTGTTCTACGGGAACGAGTCCGGCTCGCCGGAGCTTTTCCGCAAGCGCATCCATGTTGTATCCGTCGCGCACGTGTTCACCGATGAACCCTTCGTCCGTCTCCCCACCAACGTCAGACCCGCCCTGATCCGACGGGGTGTTGATGACAACGTACCCGCCTGGACGGAGCACCCGCTCGAAATGCTGAAATACGCGCTCGTCGTCTTTAATATGCTCCATGACATCGACCGATAGAATCAGGTCGTAGGGGCCTTCCGCCTGGAGCTGCGTGAGGTCGTCTTCGATCCAGCTGATCTGCGGGCCTACACGGGTCTGGTCGGCGAAGTGCTGGGCGCGGCGCAGGTAGTCGCGCTTTACGTCGATAGCGTCGACGTGCACGTTGCGGAACGTGCGCGCCATGAAATAGGCGTACTGTCCGAATCCGGTACCTGCATCCAGCACACGTACCGGACGGGTGTCGGGGAAGGAGGCCAGCAGGCGCCGCACTGTACGGCGCACGTACCATGCGCGCAAGAAAAGCAGGTTCAGCAGGCCGTAGAAGGCCCGCTGTAGCCAGGGATGGCGGCTCATCCACTGGCCAAGGCGATCTTTAATCGGGTCGTAATGCATACGATACGGAGCGCACGTAGAAAATAATTTCGAAGGCTCTAAGGCAGAGGCTCTACGAAAGGCCTGGCGCTTTGTGCCAATCGGAGGGTACCGTCAAAGTTCAACAGAAGCAACATTAAGACAGCCGAATCGCGCCCTTCTGGGCAATGCAAGGAACCAACGCCCATAGGCTTTATTCGCCTCTGTACGTGATTGTCGAATCCATGCCATGCTGCTTATGGAAGTTACACGGGATACGACGCGGATTGAGCTTGCTCAAGGCGACATTGCCAACCAGCCCGATATGGGGGCGGTCGTGAATGCTGCTAACGCGCAACTGCAAACCGGTGGCGGAGTGGCCGGTGCGCTGCATCGGGCTGCAGGGCCTGAGTTAGCCGAAGCCTGTCGCCCTCATGCACCCATCCAGCCCGGTGAAGCGGTCTGTACGGAGGCGTTCAACCTGCCCAACGACTACGTTATTCATGTGCTGGGGCCGGTGTACGGGCGCGACGAGCCTGCGGCTGCGCTCCTGCGGTCGGCCTACGAAAACGCGCTCGACCTGGCCGAGGAGCACGAGATAGCGTCGGTGGCCTTTCCGGCAATCTCGACGGGCGCATTTGGATACCCCGTGCGGCCTGCTGCGCACGCTGCACTCGGGACCGTACTTATCAACGAACCCATGCTCACGCATGTAGAACACATACGCTTCGTACTGTTCAACGAAGAAACCTATACCATCTTCGAAGACATGCTCTCGGATCTGAACGAAGATCCACTGGTATAGCGGCCCATCCACCAGGCACCGGCCGGCTAAACATGCTACACATGTTGAACATGACGGTACGGCCGTAGTCCGTTCTGTCCTTTACGCTTCCACCTGGTATGGGCACTCCTGTCGCTGCATACACAACACAGGCCGCGCTGCAGCCTCGCGACGCAACGCTGCATGGCACGATATCGCTTCCGGCACTCTGTGCCTATCTTCAAGATGCCGCCGGTGGCCACGCTGCGGAGTTGGGGGTAGCGCAGACCGACCTGCTCGACCGGCATCAATCCTGGGTGCTGGTGCAGTTTCAGGTGGAGGCGACCCGTCTGCCTCGGTGGACCGACACGCTTGGCATAGAAACGTGGCCATCTGGACTGCAAGGGCCTTTTGCGCAGCGCGAGTTTCTGCTCCACGTCGACGATGCGCTCATAGGGCGGGCAACCAGTACCTGGGTTGTGTTTGACCAGAAGCGGCGGCGCCCGGCCCGACCGCCTCGCATCCTGCAGGATCTTACCCTGCCTGACCGGCCCGTTGCGCTTGCGCCACGCGAGGAAGAGATAACCGTACCAGACCGGGCCGATCACCGGCGGCGCTTCCGTGTACGCTTCCACGACCTGGATCTGAACGCGCATGTCAACAATGCACGCTATGTAGCGTGGGCGCTTGAAACGCTCCCGCTCGACTGGCTGCAGGCGTACAGGGCAGAGGGGATCACACTCGACTTCAAGTCGGAGACGACTGCCAATATGCAGGTAGCGGCGACTGCAACCTGCTGCGCTGTGCCCGACACAGACAGGGTGCGTGTGGTGCATCACCTTGCCGACGCAGATGCCGACACTACCCTCGCCCGTGCCGAAACGCACTGGACCCCGATTGCCGGTCGATGAAGCAAGCGTCGGGCCCGCTTCTTTGGGCGGGGGCTGGCGAAAAGACATCGATCTCATCGCTGTTTTGCAGCATATGAGGCGCGGTTCATCGGATGTGCGCTCGTAGAACCCTCCTTCGATTTCCTGAATCCTCCCAGCTTACTCCGATAATGCGTGTCTACTGCTTCGCCCTCCTCTTTGCCGTCTTATGCATTGCCACCGTGCCCCACACCTCTCAGGCGCAGTACGAAGACGTATCGGACTTAAGCGACTTGCGCCGGGTGCTTGACGTTATGGGATCGGGGTACGCCGATGGATACGTGCAGCCGGTGACCGATGCCTTCGGGGCCAACATGAACGCGGGCCTCTTCCGAAATGCCGATGTCGATGCCGGGTTCTTGCCGTTTGTGCCGATCAAGGTCTACGTAGGCCTCACCGTGTCGGGGGTGCCCACCGGATCGTTGGATAAGACGTTCACGCCCCCGGCCGAGGAGACGCTCTCAGACGGCACGGTCATTACATTTGATGGCGATGCCGTTCCAACAGCGTTTGGGTCGACGAACACGCCCGACGACGCAACCCTGACGGTCCGATCGCCTGATGGCACCGAAGAGACAATCGCTGCGCCACCCGGACTGCTCGACACGCCCATTGCTCCGCTTGCAATACCGCAGGTGGGGCTCGGTACGCTGTTCGGTACCGATGCCCAGGTTCGCTATCTGCCGACGTCGACGCTCTCGGCAGGTGGGGGCAGCTACGGCCGGGTCGGGCTATTTGGGATCGCGCTTCGCCAGGATGTAAACCGCTGGATTCCGGCACCGCTGCCGCTTAAGCTGGCCGTTCAGGGGAGCTACAATCAGTTCTCACTTGAAAACGACGTGTCTCAAGACAACCGTATTGAGCGGGACGAAGTCATCAGCGCATCGGGATGGGCTTTCAACGTGCAGGCCAGCCGCGGCATCCCGCTCCTGCCTGTTACGCTCTACGGCGGGCTACAGTACGAGACCTTCAGCGTGAATTACAATTACGTCTTCAACCCGGTCGGCACATCAGTCGATCCGCTTCGCCTTAGCCTCGACCAGTCGGCATCGAACCGCACGCGTGCACTTGCAGGACTGGCTATACGGCTTGCGTTTCTGGAGATCAACGTCGACTATGCCCTCGCAGAGAACAACGTGCTTACAACGGGCATCGGCTTGCGGCTCTAATCAGCCCCTGAAAGCTCTTCGCGGGCTACACACGACGGAACAAAACAGCCAGGGGGATGCGAGTGCTCCGTATCCCCCTGGCTATTTTTGCATGTACATGTAAAAGATAAAGTCGAGCATGAATGGACGCTATAGCTCGCTCAGGGTGTTGCAGGGAAAAGTGCCTTGCTCGTCCTCAGCAGGTGCGCTGAACACCACGGCGCTGAGAGCAGGTACCGTTAGCGTGCGTTCCTCAACCGAGGCAGTGCGCACCGTTTCGTCCGTGCTGTTGGCATGCAGCGGGTGGACCGTTACGGCAGGCAGTGCGTCGAGGCTGAGGGTTTGCGTTTCGTTGGCGGCATTGAACACCACGGCGAGGCCGTCCCAGTCGTCGTCGAGAGCGGGGCCGGCGCAGGTGCCATCCGAGATTGTCATGGCAATGATACCGGGCACCTGGTCGGGGCCGGTGTTGTGAAAGGCAACCCGCCGCTGCACGTCGCTCGCAGTGGGGAGCCGGAAGAGCGGGCTGCTGTAGCGCATCTGCAGCTGCTCAAGAAAGAGCTCGTGGGCCGTCTGCATATGCTCGGTCTCTACAATGAGACGCTCATCACGCAAGAGGTCGCGCATGTCATCCCAGCGGTCCTCGTTGTCCCAGGCCGGCGGCAGGCCGCGCGCCCACCCATGCTCGGCGAGGCTGAAGTCAACGAGATTGAACCAGTCGCCCGAGTCGAAGCTGTTGCGGTCGAGCGATTTCGAGCGGAGGATGTCGCTGCCCATCTGGTAGAAGGGCACGCCCTGTCCGTAGTTGATGAACGCATTGCTGAGCATGTGCACGCGCACGCGGTCATCCATCGAGAAATCGCGGGGAAGCTTGGGCTGCGTATTGTCCCACAGCGTTTCGTTGTCGTGCTTGTCGACGTAGTTTACCGATTCTTGCGGCTCTTCAGCATAGCCAATCATCTCGTAGCTGCCCTGCACGGTCTGCCCTTCCCGGTTTTCGTACGTGTACGTGGCCAGGTTGCCGGTCATGCCCACGCGAATGCGGTCGGCTGCATCAAACAGCGCGTCGAGCGAATTCTCACGGCCCGCTTCGTCGGCCGCTTCGTTGGGGAAGAGGTGGAGTCCGTTCGCGAAGCCCTGCTGGCGCCCAGTGTCTGTGAAGTTGCCTCCGCGGATGGCATCTCGGATCCGGTCGTTGAAATTGCCGATGCCGGTGGTGCCCATGTTAAACTGGGTAGCCTGGTCGAAAATGCGGTCGTCGGCCACCTCACCGAAGTTCCACCCTTCGCCGTAGATGTAGATGTTTTCGCCGTCTACGCCGTCCTCGTTGAGCGTAAGCTCGGCCAGCGCATCGGTCACGTTTTCCATGGTAGAGCGGGGATGGTGCCCCATCAGGTCGAAGCGGAACGCGTCGATTTTGTAGTGGGTGGCCCACAGCACCACCGAGTCGATGATGAGACGCTCCATCATCGCAAACTCGGCTGCGGTGTTGTCGCAGCAGGTCGAGGTTTCGATCGTGCCGGTTACCGGATGATAGCGATGGTAGTAGCCCGGCACGACCTTGTCGAGGACCGACTCGCGGTTGTCGGCAGAGGCAAAGGTGTGGTTGTACACGACATCCTGCACCACATGCAGGCCGATGTCGTTAAGCGCGCTGACCATCTCGCGCAGTTCCAGCACGCGCTGGGCGCCATCCGGGTCGGTGGCATAGCTGCCCTGGGGCGCGTTGAAGTGGAACGGGTCGTACCCCCAGTTGAATCCGTCGTGGGTGGCCATGCCGCTCATGCGACCGGGCGCACTGTACGGCGATTGAATCGCTTCGGTGGCCGGATCGTCGGCTGCGAGGTCGGCAAACACATTTTCGATGATGCGATCGCCGTGCGTCTCGCAGGCATCGCTGAGTCCGTCGTAGTCGATTAGCTCGCAGATGCGCTCATACGGATCGGTGATATCGACCCGGTTGTCGGCGGCCTCGTTGACGGTCGCAATATCGTTAAAGGGGAGCAGGTGGAAGTGCGTAAGCCCCGCCTCGCTCAGCCGCTGCAGGTGCTGCATGCCATCGGAGCCGCCGTGGGTGAAGGCGCGATAGGTGCCCCGGTGGGAGGCAGGTACCGTATCGTCGTGCATGCTAAAGTCGCGCATGTGTCCTTCGTACGCGGTGATGCTGGTGGGATGCGGCTGCTCTTTCTGGATCGTATCCCAACCGTCGGGTTTGAGGGCATCGTCATTTTTCAGGTCGACAAACTGGCTGTACTCGCTGTCGGTAGCAAGGCTCACCGAATACGGGTCGGTGACTTCGAAGGTGTGCATCGCGTTGGTTGCGGGATGGTACACCTCGACGTGAAAGCGATAGAACGCGCGATCCCAGTCGGTATCGCCGCGGAAGTGCCAGACGCCGTCATCCGGAGCGGTGTCGACGGGCGCGATGGTGGCAACGGTGTTTTTGTCGGCGTCGAACAGGTCCAGCTCAACCGACTGTGCGGTAGGCGCCCACAGGTGCACCGCCACCGAGCCGTCGCTGGCATACTGCGGACCAAGGGGCCCGTCGTAGGTGAAGTAGTGGTCGATGGCGCCGTGCCGCTGCACGAGTGTGGCATCGACGACCGTGTCGTTTTCGTCGTAGGCAAGCGCTACGAGCTGCCCCTGAAGCGCTTCGGCAGCGGTTGCAGGGGTAATGTCGAGCGTGAAGGCCGGCGCATCGGCGATGTGACGGAAGGGCGCATCGAGGTCGAGACGGACATTCGATTCGAGCGCGATGGGTTCGCCTGCGGCAGCCGTGCCGTTGTTTATAGCGACCGAGGCATCGGAGCTGTAGCGGATTTCATAGCGAGCAGCATCGGGCGCATCCACCCAGAGCATGTGTTCGCCATCGATCCAGTGCGCGGCTGCGTCTTCGATTTCAGATGCGGGCGCGGGGGCGTTGGTGTCGCACGCAGTGAGTGCGAGAAGCGGCACCACGAGCAGGAGGGCAAGGCGAGCGGCCGAGAGCGAACGGAGCATATAAAGCAATCTGGTTTGGGGATGCGGGGCGTACTCCATAAAACAAAAGTCCGTGCACAGAATCCACCGTACGGCCGTGTCGGCAGGGTTCTCCGGTCGTTTGCTGCTACTTAGCCGAATGATAGGGGCCATATGCAAGGAAATGCACTGGGTCTTCAACACCCGGTGAACATGGCATAGAAGCAACGATATCGTGAACCCTGTGAGGCTCAATATCGTAGGGGAGCAATACGATCTGAGTGCACCATCTTCACCACAAATCTACCGGGCCGCCTGTGAGCTCTCTTGGTTTTAATACGGGCTACATCGAAGAAATCTATAAGCAGTATCTGGACGATCCGCAGAGCGTGAGCGAGAGCTGGCGCGACTTCTTCGCGGATTACGAGCCAGACGCTTCGTTTGTAACCGCTTCCCCGCCGCCCTCCGAAACGGTTGATGCTTCTGCTTCCGACGGCGCACCAGCGGAAGCGCCTGCCTCTGAGGCGCCCGCTCCGAAAGCCCCCGACGTAGACGTACCCAAGAAGAAGCCTGCGCCTGCGGGCGATGGGGCGGTGCAGCCCGTTCGTCCGGCATCGGCCCCGACGGTGGCCGACGACGTAGAGGTGCACGCCATGCGAGGCGCCTCGGCAAAGATCGTGGAGAACATGGAGAACAGCCTGGGGGTGCCTACTGCCACGTCGGCGCGCACCATGCCGGTGAAGCTGCTCCTCGAAAACCGGAAGCTCCTGAACGACTACCAGCGGCGCGTAGGGGGCGAGAAGGTGTCGTTTACGCATATCATTGCGTATGCGCTGGTGCGGTCGATGAAGAAATACCCCGACATGTACAGCACCTTCCAGCGCGATGAGGAGGGCACGCCGCAGCACATCGTGCCTGGGCAGATTAACCTGGGGCTCGCGATCGACATTGAGCGGCGCGGAAAGCGTACGCTGCTGGTGCCCAACGTGAAAGACGCCGGTAACATGACGTTTGCCGAGTTTCTGGGCACGTACAACGACCTGATCGACCGTGCTCGCAACGGCAATCTGCAGCTGTCGGACTTCCAGAATACGACAGCCACGCTAACGAACCCGGGTATGATTGGGACCTCGATGAGCGTGGCGCGCCTGATGCCGGGACAGGGCGTGATTGTGGGCGCCGGGGCCATTGGCTACCCGCCCGAGTACCGCGGCTATCCGGGCGACGTGGTGAGCAAGGCGGGCGTATCTCCCGTTATGACGCTCACGTCGACCTATGACCACCGCGTCATTCAGGGTGCCACAAGCGGCAAGTTCCTGAACCACATCGAGCAGCTGCTTGCAGGCGAAGACGAATTCTACCGTACCCTCTTCTCTGACCTGAGCGTACCGTACCAGCCGTTCGAAATGTCGGCCGACACCACGCCCCAGCTGGCACGGCGTTCGGGCGACGATCTCGACATGACGGAGAAGCAGGCCGCGGTGCTGCAGCTGATTCGCGCGTACCGCGTGCGGGGGCACCTGCAGGCCGACGTGAACCCGCTGGGCTATCAGTGGCGCTACCACCCGGAGCTCGACCCGGCGACCTACGGACTTACGGTGTGGGATCTCGACCGCGAGTTCATTACGGGCGGGCTTGGTGGCGAGGACGTGCTTCCGCTGCGCGACATCCTGAAGATTCTGCGCGAAGCCTACACCCGAAAGGTCGGGTCCTCGTTTATGCACATCTCGGATCCGGAGGAGAAAGACTGGATCCAGAATCGCGTTGAGCCGATGCGCAACGCCGACCCGCTCTCGAACGAAGAGCGCCGGCACATCATGAAGAAGCTGAACGCGGCTGAGGCGTTTGAGCGCTTCCTGCATACGAAGTACATCGGCCACAAGCGCTTCTCGCTCGAAGGCAGCGAAACGATGATTCCGATCATCGACACGCTGCTCTCCGACGCCGCAGAAGCGGGCATGGAAGAAGCCGTTATCGGGATGGCCCACCGCGGGCGTCTAAACGTGCTGGCGAACATCCTCGATAAGCCCTATGAGCAGATCTTCTCCGAGTTTGAGGGCAACATCGATCCGAGCACCACGCAGGGCTCGGGCGACGTGAAGTACCACCTGGGGTCGGAAAGCGTGTTCAAGAACACGTCGGGCGACGAGATTCACGTGACGCTGGCTTCCAACCCGAGCCACCTGGAGGCGGTGAACCCGGTCGTGCAGGGCATGATACGCGCCAAGCAGGACCACCTGCGCAACCAGGAGGCCGACGCAGAGCGGGACGTGCTCAACGCAGCATTTCCGCTTCTCGTGCATGGCGATGCCGCCTTCGCCGGGCAGGGCGTGGTGGCTGAGACGCTCAACCTGAGTCAGCTGCCCGGATACAAGACGGGCGGCACCGTGCATCTGGTTATCAACAACCAAATTGGTTTCACGACCGTGCCTGAGGATGCGCGCAGCTCGACCTACGCGACCGATATTGCCCGGGCCATTGAAGCGCCTATCTTTCACGTAAATGGCGACGACCCCGAAGCCTGCGTGCGCATCGCCCGCCTGGCGCTACAGTACCGCCAGCGCTTCAACAAAGATGTGGTCATCGACATGATGTGCTACCGCGTGCACGGCCACAACGAAGGCGACGAGCCGACCTTTACGCAGCCGCTGCTCTACGAGAAGATCGAAGAGAAGCGCTCGCCGCGTAAGATCCACACCGAACAGCTGCTGCGCCGCGGTGAGGTCGAACCCGACGAGGCCGAGCAGCTCCTCGATGACTATCGCGGTCGCCTGCAGGAAGCCTTCGAGCGCACCAAAGATCTTGAAGAGAAAGACGCCGAGAAGATTATCGAGCAGCGCACGCAGCGCAAAGGCGACGATCTCCTTCCGCGCGTGGAAACAGGCGCCGACCGTGCTCACCTGGAGCGGGTCGTTGAGGCGCTCACCGACCTGCCCGACGACTTCAACGTACACCGCAAGCTGCGCCGTCAGTTCGGCAAGCGATCGGAGTTCTTCCATGAGAAGGAACGCATCGACTGGGCGTTCTCGGAGTCGCTTGCTCTGGGGTCGCTTCTGCAGGAAGGCACGCCGGTTCGCATGAGCGGACAGGATACGCGCCGCGCTACCTTCAGCCAGCGCCACGCTGTGCTGATCGACCAGGAAGACGGAAGCGAGTACACGCCGCTCAACAACCTCTCCGACGATCAGGCCAACCTGCTCATCTATGACAGCCTGCTCTCTGAGTATGCTGTAGGCGGCTTCGAGTACGGCTACTCGGTTGAGGCGCCTGACGCACTCGTGGTATGGGAGGCGCAGTTTGGCGACTTCGCGAACGGCGCGCAGGTCGTGTGGGACCAGTTTGTCTCTTCTGCGGAACAGAAGTGGGGGCAGACCTCCGGACTCGTGGCGCTGCTGCCGCATGGCTACGAAGGGCAGGGGCCCGAGCACTCGTCGGCCCGCCTGGAACGGTTCCTGCAGATGTGTGCCGAGCAGAACATGATCGTGGCCAACTTTTCGACGCCCGCAAACTACTTCCATGCGCTGCGCCGACAGATCAAGCGCGACGCGCGGAAGCCGCTCATTGTGATGACACCGAAGAGCCTGCTGCGGCACCCGCTCTGCGTGTCTACCCCCGATGAGCTTATGAGCGGAAGCGTGCAGGAAGTCATTCCCGCCACGGCGGATCCGCTCGGCGTGAAGCGCCACGTCTTCTGCAGCGGCAAGGTTTACTACGACCTTGTGCGCGAGCTGGAGGGGAACGACGCGCTGCGCGATCAGATCGCAATCTCGCGCGTGGAGCAGTTCTACCCGTTCCCGAAAGAAGAAGTGCGCGACGAGCTCAAGCGCTACCAGTCGGCGCAAGACGTAGTGTGGCTTCAGGAAGAGCCCGCCAACATGGGTGCGTGGTCGTTCTTGCAGCCACGCTTCAACGAGCTTCTGGAGGCGCTGCACGGCACCTGCGAAGAGCGCATCCGCTATATCGGGCGCCCAGCCAGCGCGAGCCCGGCTACGGGCTCGGCCAAGGTCCACAGGCGCGAACAGGAAAACTTCATCGCGGACGTGGTTGATGTGTAAGCCCGTGACGCCCATTCGGTACCCTGGAAGCGCCGAGCGATGCCTGCGGGCATGGCTCGGCGTTTTTCTGTTTGGGAAGCGTTGCTATCTGGCTACTCCACTGCATATCTACGGGCCCGATTTACATTTTCGTTACGGTTGTAGCTTGCGCGTCTGCGGGGGGGGGGGTATTATCAGAGTGCGTTTGGACATACCCCTTCTACATCTGTTCATTTCTGCGTTGTCGTCTGTACGAGGTGGCCTGTACGAGATCGCGTAGCACAGAGGTACGACACGCCTGCCGCATCGGTGGCATGTTCGCCAGACGCCCCTCTCGCCTATCCGCTAGATCGACGCTTCTGTGCTTGTGCTACGCTATTCTACATCGTCCTCGTCTCGCTCGTCTACGTCTCCCCATACATCGGATAAACCCAGGGTTTATTCCCGGGCAGCATGGTGGGACGGGCGTATCACAGCAATTGTTTTTCTGGTCCTTGCTGGCACGTTGATCTTGACCGGATGTGATGCGGCGGTAGATGTGCCAGGCGATGACCTGGGCGATGCGACGCCGTCAACCAATCTTGACTCAGACCAGCTTGCTGTGCACCCCCTTCCAGGTGGGATGGCTCTGACCGGGTTGCGAGACGCCAAAGCTTTGGAATGGCGCGTGCGAGACCCGTCGGCCATCCACCCTGAGCGCAAGGCGAATCTTGGCCCCGTTCCCCAACATGGTTGCTACCTGGCCCGCTACCACGCTGGCCCAGATATCGAAGATGGATACCGCCACACATTTGTAGGCCTGGACTTTCCTGCCGCGATGGTTGCTGCATCGGCGGGCCACGATGCCACTGTTTCGTATGTGACCTACGCAGCGAATCCAGAAGCGCTGAGCGGATTCGGCGACACCCCGCCCATCATGCGAAAAGCCGTCTGCCGCATTCCACAGACCAAAGCAGCGCGGGAATTGCTAGCTGAGCAGTTGAAAATCGAAGAGATCAAGTCAGAATCTGATTTCGAACCTCGCTTAGGAGCGCTCCCAAGTGTCTCGTCACCTGCGCCTCCACCCGTGCGGGCAAACGGTTAACTTCCGGGCTATCTTGAAAACGAAAGCGGTTATGTGTGTCCTCCGGGATTCAACTGGCAAACCATCGACATGACGACATGCATTAACAGCATGGGAATGCTTTCGCTTCCTGTTCTGGCAGTGTCAGCCGACGAGCCGGACCCGGGAAGTGGCGGATCAGGAGGAGAAAACGGGGGCTATTGGCCAGGCGAAGATGAAGACGTGTACACGCCAACCGAATGCCTTGAGGAAGCAGAAACCATGCCAGGTGGCTCCGAGGGGGAGCTATGTCCGCCCACAGGAGGCGACCTGCCTGTAGAAGAACCTTCCCTTGAAGAGCAGCTCGAAGATCTTCTCGAAGAGAATCCCTTCGCCTTACTTGACATTCCGTGCGACCAGATTTCATTCTGGCAGGATGTCATAAACTTGGACGTGCCCGTCTCTGTCACCGATCGCCTGGAAAACGAAAAGCTTTTCGGTCCCGGTGAAATACAAGCAATTCAAGAGGCCCGGGGCAGAAAGGTGAACCTCGACCTATTCGAAGTCGCTATAGATGAATCCGATCTTCCGACAGGATTATCACCGGAGGCGGCACTTGATCAGATTAGACTGAATTTTAACGATTATGCCGAAGGGGCCGACTTCCAATTTTATCCTGGAACTGTAGATGAGGACGTAAAATGGATGACTGATCCTCTTGGAACAGTATTCACGATAAACCTTGCTCCAGATCAGTGGATTCCTGCAAACGGCTCCGTTGTGGCTACTGACTACTCCCAGACAAGCTGGACCTTTTCAACGGTGTATACCTCTAACGATGGGTACCATCCCGTGAGCGGAAACCGTCGATTCGGGTTTCATCAAGACGGTCAGGAGATAAAATTCTTTTCACGTGGCGTAGATCGTACGTCGATAGCTCTGTACTCTATCGCGAATACTGGTGGTTATGGCTTCAATCAGGCCGACAGTGTATGGGAGAGCTTTCAGGATAACGTTAGAAATTTCCTTGGTGATAGTGCTGAAATAAAAGCCCCTGTTACGTGGAGACCGCGCTATAGTGATATTCAAGATGTTCTAAATGGCGACATGGACATTTCAGAATTAGATCAATGCTCGGGAATATGAGCGATTATCTTGCGGCAGGATTAGTAGTCACAGTTTTTGCCGTGTCTACCTTCGACGTGGTATTAATGGGCCATTCATACTTATTCGGCCTTGGAACATATGCACCAGTTCTTTACTGGGTGTATTCATTTATGCCCGCGAGTATATTTTCGTTAGTGGTCGCCGGAGCACTTTTTGTTGTCTACGGCTATTGGTGGCCAAACACGCTATCTGACGCCACAATGTACTGGGTAAGAGTGACCTGGTACATCGTCGTGACTAAGTTTCTGCTGCAATTGCTGTTTACTGTCGTCGAGCGAACACTGCTGTAAGGGTTCTCCCGCCGATGCTCTGCGTCGGCGCACACACGTGGACGGTCTTCCGTCCATTACCACGGTAGAAGTAGGAGCGCCCGTAAGGGGCCATGACAAAGGATAACTGCATGAAGTATGGTGGCACGGCCACGCCTCCGTGTTTGTAGCACGTGTTGCACATGTGCCCCCGGAAGGCGGCGATGAGCCCTGCGACCTCGACTGCTGGGACCCGCCGGACGACGGTGACGACCCGATGACACCACCGGCCTTCATGGGAGGATCTACATGGCAGGTAGTTACGAGCAGCGGATTGGTTGCCGCGCCCTACGATTCCGTTCAGCATGCGTTGATGAATGAGGGGTGTGACACGGCAGATGATCCCGCGTCGAAAGACGAGGTTGAAGAGTTGATAGAACAAGAGCGCCAAGGACAGTCACTTCCCGTCGATAAAAGCAGCTACTTCGAGGCAAGTGTTAGGTCGTATTGACAATCTCGGTGTAGTGTCGGATACTTGATGACTTTTTAAGGCCTCTACGTTAAGGCCTCTACGTTAAGGCCTCTACGTACTTTACGAGCACCCATGCACAACGACTATGAGACGCTACGCCATTCGAGCTTATATCTCAGACCGGGGTGGTGATTTAGACGATTTCGACATTGAAGGTATAGCCTCAAATGAAGCATTAGATTACAATTCAGAAGCCAGCCCACGAGACTGGGCATCGGCGGCCAGTCTACAAATGCGTAGTTACTTCTTTGATGGAGAGCGCATTATGGCTTTCGGGGCATCAGTAAGGGAAAATGAAGCTGGAGAGGACGAAATTATCAAAACTTATGAGAAGCTATACAATAGATGCGGTTACTGATCTTTATCAGTAAATTAACTTTTTTGAATTTAAATCCATTTGTCGATATGAAAAATATTATGTCACCATTTTTGATTCTGGTGCTTTTTGTTGCAGTTCCTGATTTGAGCATTGCGCAGCCTGAGAACGGTTGCCCTCCTTCTGATAAAGAGGCCAAAGATATGGTGATTTCATACCTTACCGAAGATCGCTGGGGTCAGGATCGTGCCAAACACGACATACAAGCATCCCCGCAGGATGTACACCCATTGACTGAGGAAAACGACATAGATGTGTGTGTGGTGCTTGGACCACGCTTTGAAGAAACGACCTATCTTCAGCATGCCCTTTATAAAGCTGGAAATTACTATTTCAATGTGTCATATTTTCGGCCGCGAGAGGAATGGCCAGAAAGAGGCATTCCAGGTGTACGTCCAGGGATTATAACATTTAACGATAATATGGATGTAGTGAGCATGGTCATGTTTTAAGTAACGGCATGTGCAGGTTTCTTTTTTCCGTTGCTGATGGCCTTGTGGCAGAATACGCCGTCATAACATCCCCCATTCTCTTACGCTGTTTGGGGTTTCCCCCTTCGCGAAGGGGGAAATGTCGCGTAGCGACAAAGGGGGATGGGCGTCCACAAGGATAATGGAAAACTCGCACACCGTGTTAATGAGGTTGTTGTAGGCCTCTCGTTTATCTACATTTTGGACAGCGACTTGAACTTCATCAAAGGCTATTCAGGATGACAGTAGACCTGCGAACCATACTGGGGATGATTGCCGTCCTGCCTCTGCTGTCAACACCGAGCGCATCAATGGAAGGAGCCGTTCATACGAACTCTGGATGGAAGAACAGCCCGAACAGGATCCATACCATTTGTACTTTGACAGACGATATGTACGGGCATTAGACGCACTAACAGGAAAAGTACACGACCGGTTTGCCCGTGCGTTTTTTGTAGACGAGGAGCCTAAGAATCCGTGTTTCTGGATGGTGTACGGTGCACGCCTGGTTGGGTGGAACGACGTTATGGAGGAACCTGCGCTTTCATATGGCTATGTGTTTCCTTTGCGCTATAGCCTCCCGGAAGACATTGCAGCCATCAACGAACAGTTGGCTTCCATGACCCAAGAACAATTACGAGATCGCATTGAACAGGTCCTGAAGACGGAGTCAGACCGCTACGCCAGTGAATAGACCCAGAACTGGATGCGCGAAACAGTGGCCGTGAAACTGCTGCCTGCTCTCCGGCAGTTTTATAGCACAGCAAAACGAGAAAAGGAAATCGTTATCTACTGGTTGGGATGACCAGTGGAAGGTACACGGAAGGGCCTTCGCGCAGCTCGCTACACGGGCCGAGGCGCCCTCTGCCGAACCTGAGGCCGGAGCTCTCAGTTTGGGCGCTTCCCAGTCTGCCTCACCATTCGTATCTGCCATGAGCACCGACGACATTCTGGAGCGCTCGGTCCGCTACCTGAGCGGCGTAGGTGAAAAGCGCGCCGACGCCTGGACCGAGAGCCACGGCGTGCGCACCGTACGCGACATGCTGCGCTTCTACCCCCGCCGATACCTCGACCGCTCCACCACGACCCGCGTGCGCGACCTGCAAGAGGGCGACACCGTCACCGTAATGGGCACCGTGCGCACCTACGATGTGGTTCCGGGCAAGCGGAGTAAACGCTTCGAGCTGATTCTGGAGGACGACACCGGGCAGACCATGAAGGGCACCTGGTTTCAAGGGCTCTGGTGGATCCGGAAGGCCTTTAGCGTTGGCGAGCGGGTGGCGCTTCACGGTACGGTGCAGAAATACGGACGCTGGTTCTCGATCACGCATCCTGACTTCGACCGCCTCAACGACGATGCCGCCGCGCTCGATACCGGGCGCATTGTGGCGCTCTACCCGGGCGGACAGGCGATGGAGGCGGTGGGGCTTACTTCGCGGTCGGTGCGGCGCATCATCTACCGGTTCTTTAAGGAGCATGGCCTGGAGCTACGCGAGCAGCTGCCCGGCTGGCTCATTGCGCAGCACGACCTGATGGAGGGCCGCGTAGCGCTGCGGGCGATCCACTTCCCCAAAAGCCACGACGAACTCGAGCAGGCCACCCGCCGCCTCAAGTTTGAAGAGCTGTTCTACATCCAACTCCTCCTGGCCACCACGCGCCATGAACGGCAAGACGTGGCCGGTCCGGCCTTCGACGCGCCGGGCACGCACACGCGCCGCTTCGTCGACGAGGTGCTTCCGTTCGAACTTACGGATGCGCAGCGCCGTGCCACGCGCCACATCGTGCGCGACACCCAGACGGGCATCCAGATGAACCGGCTGGTGCAGGGCGATGTGGGAAGCGGCAAAACGGTCGTGGCGGTGCTGGCGATGCTGCAGGCCTACGACAGCGGCTATCAGAGCGCGTTTATGGCGCCCACCGAGATCCTGGCCGAGCAGCACGCGGCCAGCCTCGCCGAGTACCTTGAGCCGCTCGATTTGCACCCGACGCTGCTTACCGGAAGCCAGTCGGCTACCGAGCGCGAGGCGGCCCTCGACGCCGTAGCCCGTGGCGCATCCCCCATTGCCGTAGGCACCCACGCGCTTATTCAGGAGACCGTGACATTCGACCGGCTGGGCCTGGCTGTTGTCGACGAGCAGCACCGCTTCGGGGTCATGCAGCGCGCTGAAATGTTCGCCAAGGGCGAGCGTCCACACATGCTGCTCATGACGGCTACGCCTATCCCGCGTTCGCTGGCGCTTACGCTCTACGGCGACCTCGACGTGTCGAAGATCGACGAGATGCCGGCAGGGCGCAAGCCGGTTACGACGGTGCAGCGCCACGAAAAGCAGCGTGCCGACGTGTACGCGTTCATCCGGGAGCGCATTGCGCAGGGCGAGCAGGCGTACGTGGTGTATCCGCTGGTTGAGCAGAGCGAGAAGCTCGACCTTAAAGATGCCGAGAGCGGCTACGAAACCCTGCAGGCCACCTTCCCGGAGGCAACGGTCGGGCTCGTACATGGCCGGATGAACGCCAATACCAAAGATGAGACCATGCGTGCCTTTAAGGCAGGCGACATCGACGTGCTCGTGTCGACAACTGTCATCGAGGTGGGGGTCGACGTGCCGGGCGCGACGGTCATGCTGATCGAGCATGCTGAACGGTTCGGGCTCAGCCAGCTGCACCAGCTGCGCGGGCGTGTGGGACGAAGCGACACGCAGAGCTACTGCATCCTGATGGCGGGATACAAGCAGTCGGCCGAGGCCAAGCAGCGCCTGGCGGCCATGACCCGCACCACCGATGGATTTGAGATCAGCGAGGAAGACCTGAGAATTCGCGGGGCGGGCGATTTCTTCGGCACGCGCCAGAGTGGCATGCCCGAGCTAAAGCTGGCCGACATCACCGAAGACACCGACATTCTCGAAACGGCGCGTAACGCCGCCACGGCCGTTATCAACCGCGACCCTACGCTCAGCGAAGAGGCCCATGCCGAGCTCGCATCGTACTTCGAGCGCTACTACGCCGACCGTTCCATGGGCTTTCTTCGGGTCGGGTAGCACTGCAGGCAGCCACTGCAGGCAGCGTATAGCGCATCGCCGCTGCTACGTAAGCGATACGCCCGTACGCTCGCTGATGGTGCGCAGGTCTGCTACCACGGGAGCAAGCAACGGCGCCCCTTGCTCGGCGCGGATGCGAGCAGCCTCGCGTTCCGGGTCGCCCGGAATGAGCGGGCCATCCGTACCGGGGGCCGGGTCGGTATTGCGAAACGTGTGCACCCAGTCGTCGATGCGTGCCTTGAAGCGGTCTGGCTCCATGAAGCCGTCGATGCGCCACGCATTGAAAAAGTGGCCGATGCCCTTGCCCACCTGACGCTCAGGCTGTGCCTGCTGCAGCGCAAACGGCGGCGCAAAAGGGCCCCAGTTGGCCCCGCTCATCACGCTCGTCAGCACATCTACCATGGTAGCCAGGCAGTAGCCCTTGTGTCCGCCCTGCTCGTACGTAGAGCCAAGCGGAAGCTGCGCACCGCCATCCATCATTGCGTCTGGATCGGTAGTCGGTTGGCCCTCCGCATCGATTGCCCACCCGTGCGGCATCGGCGTGCCTTCGCGCTTTGCAATCTCCACCTTGCCGTAGGCTACCGTGCTGGTGGCCATATCGATCACAACGGGCGGTTCATCCTGTCCGGGAAAGGCCATCGCGATGGGATTGGTGCCCAGCATCCGCTCAGCCCCCCAGAGCGGTGCCACCAGCTTGGTTGAGTTGGTCATTGCCATGCCAATGCAGTCGCGTTCAAGCGCCTCCAGCACGTAGTACCCGGCGATGCCAAAGTGATTGGTGTTGCGTACGCTCACCGCGCCGGTGCCCACCGCTTCCGCCTTGTCGAGAGCAATCCGGTTGGCAGCCGGCCCAACGACCAGCCCGAGTCCGTTGTCGCCATCTACGGTCGCGGTGCTCTGCGTTTCGCGCACCACCTGAATATCGGGCGTCGGGTTGATGCGCCCCGCGTCCAGCATGTCGGCATAGGTGATGAGCCGTGCTACCCCGTGCGAGTCAATACCGCGCCGATCGGCGGCAGCAAGCACGTCGGCTGCCTGGGCGGCATCGGCCTCGGGCACGCCGTAGTGCCGAAAAACCGCTTCCGAAAAAGTGCGGAGGGTGTCGAGCGAAAAGCGGGTCATGCGAGATCCGGGATGCTGAATGAGAAAGCGTTGCGAGGCATCGGTCCGCCCGGTGCTGGTTGCAACCGGCTGTGGGTACCTACCGCTGCACGAGGTCGATCACGAGGGGCAGGTGGTCGGAGGCCATGGTGGTGGCATCGGCGTCGAGGTTGTACGCCTGACGCACGCTGTCGGGCAGGCCGGGCGTGTAGAGCGTATAGGCGTTAGGAACGTCGAGTACGCTGTCGGTAATGTACGCATAGTCGAGGCGTCCGGGTGGATATGAACTGCCCATGCCCATCCAGGTGCTATGCAGCGAGGTGCCGGTCTGGCGCGGGTTGATGTCGAACAGACCGGTGCCGTCCCAGTCGGGAGCGCTCGACGGACCGAACTCGTCTGTGTTCACGATCGTGCCGGTCTCCAGGGTGTTGGGCTGCTGCGAGTCCCCCACGAAGTTCATGTCGCCGGTAACGAGTACAGGCGTGTTGGGAGGCACATCGATCGGGGCGTTGCCGTCTTGTGCGTCTCGGAGAAACGCGACGATAGAGTCGACGCCAAGCTGGCGGCGCACATCGCGCGAGGGGGTTGCATCTTCGTAGTTGCAGCAGGGAAGATGCGTCAGAATCACGAGCAGCGGGGAGCCAAAGTCCGCTTCGGCATCCAGCAAGTAAGCGCCGCTGGTGTAGTTGCGGTAGCCCGTGATGGCGTGGGTGTCGAGGATGGGGTACTTGCTTACCATGATCAGGTCGATGCCTTGCTTGTCTGCGTGCCACTGCCCGGTATCGGGTGTGCCGTAGAGGGATTCGACCCGCTCGCGGGTGGCGTCGGCGTCGTTTTCGTACAGCTCATTGAACCCGATAATGTCGGGCTGTACGGCGTTCAAGATCTGCGTGTAGCTGGCGGCCCGGCCGCTCTCAAAGAAACCGTCGCGTTCGGCATTGTACGAAAGCACACGCACGCCGTCGTCGGTGAGGCGCTCCAGTTGGGGGGGGGCCAGTTGGGCAGGTCGGTCTCAGAGAACGCGTAAGACAGGCTCCCGCTGTTGGGAATGCGGTCGCCTCCGCCCGAAAGGACGAGGCGAAGCGAATCTGCTCGAAAAAGTGGCGTATCGGCCGGGGCAGCGCTGCGGTCGATCGATATCTCGAACACCGACGAGGTTGCGGTGGGAAGCGTAGCGAGCCCGATGTCGGCATGCCGTATCTGAACGTCGTCCCCATTCGCATACACGCGTCCGTCCCGCTCGCCGAAGGTCCACACCAGGTCGGCCCCCATATCGTCGACGTCGGTGCCGGTGGTGGCGTCATAGTCGGCGTCGAGGTAAAGCGTCAGGTCGTTGCCCTCTTGCAGGTTGATCTCGGCGCCGACCTCCAGCCGCAGGTACAGCCGCTCGCTGTCGTGAGCCATCCAGAGGCGCTCAAAGTCAAGCGCGTCGCCGTCGCCGGTAGGATCGGTGTGGCGTACAGGCACCTCGCTCCAGTCCGGGTCGGCTCCGTCAACCTGAATGGCGGCGGGGTAGCTGGGAGCTGGGGCAGGTGTGTCGTCGGAGGCAGGGCCTGTGCTGCATCCCGTAAACACCCCCGTAAACACCCCCGTAAACAGAAGTGCAGCGAATAGAAGCAGGCAGAGCGATCGAGAGGAGGACATAAGCAGCAAAGGAGACAGCGCAGGGAAAAAAGATAGCAAGTAATATCTGTCGTATCGTGCATGACCGAACTTCGTTTCGTGGCCTGTTACGTGGGCCCACAAAAGAATCTTGAAGCACGTCATTGCGAGGAGGGGCCGCGGCGGCGCTGTGAGCGCAGCGAGGGAGTGCCTTTAGAGGGCGATCTTGTGCCTTAAAAATGGGCGGCACTGCCCAATCGAAAGGCATGAGATCGCTACGTCGGTCGCAGGCTCCCTCCTCGCGATGACAAGGTGTAAACGTATTTCTGCCGGCTTACTTAACACAGGGAAATACACGGGGCAGTCCGTACTTCGTATGAAAGCAGCGCATCGGCCCAAGATACCGCGTTGGACCCTGCACCAGAGGCGCTATGCGCCATGCGGTACAGGAAAACGTTGCAATCAGCGACACCCCGTCTCCGAAAATCAAGAAACCCGTACTGTAGACTGGTTGTGTGGAGAAATGTACATTATGACATCTCACTCCTGCGATCAATGTCTTGTTACGTATGCCTGACGCCGTTCTGCCAGCCGATCAAACTGAACTGATCGCATCCGACAAAGCCCCAAACTGGCACGCGCAGGCCCCCGACGATGTGCGGCAGCGCCTCGACACCCCTGCCGATGGCCTTTCGCCGGACGAGGTCCACGCGCGGCTTGAGCGATACGGGGCCAACGAGCTTGAGGTCGAAGAGAAAGAGTCGGCGCTGTGGCGCTTCCTGCGCCAGTTTAACGACGTGCTGATCTACGCCCTCATCGTGGCAGCGGTCGTTACGGCCGGACTCGGCGAGTGGATCGACACGGCGGTCATTGCCGGGGTCGTGCTCGTTAACGCCATCATCGGGTTTGTGCAGGAGGGCAAAGCCGAGGAGGCGCTCGAATCCATTCGTGACATGCTCTCGCCAAGCGCCCTGGTAGAGCGCGGCGGCGAACGGGTAGAGGTGGATGCGAAAGCAGTGGTGCCGGGCGATATCGTGCTCGTAGAATCCGGAGATCAGATTCCTGCCGATGTGCGCTGGCTGGATGCGAACAATTTGAGCGTTGAAGAGGCGATCCTGACCGGCGAGTCGGTGCCGGTTGACAAACGGGCTGCGGCGGTCGCTGATGACGCGGCGATCGGCGACCGGGCGAGCATGGGCTTCTCGGGCACGGTGGTGCGGCGCGGACGTGGACGCGGCGTCGTTGTGGCTACCGGTATGGCCACCGAGGTAGGACAGATCGGCAAGATGATGACGCAGGTCGAGCAGCTTACCACGCCGCTCATCCAGCAGATCAACCAGTTCGGGAAAGTCCTGTCGCTGCTTATCTTGCTGCTCTGTGCAGCGACGTTTGCGTTCGGATACGCCTTTCGTCCGTACACCGTCGAGGAGCTCTTCATGTTCGTGGTTGGCATTGCGGTGGCGGCCATCCCGGAGGGGCTGCCCGCGATTCTCACCATTACGCTTGCGCTGGGCGTGCAGCGCATGGCGGGGCGGAATGCCATCTTGCGTAAGCTGCCCGCTGTTGAGACGCTGGGCTCCGTATCGGTTATCTGTTCCGACAAAACTGGTACGCTGACCCGTAACGAAATGACCGTTCGCCGCATCGCCACGGCGGATGCGCGGTACGACGTGACCGGGTCGGGCTACATCCCCGAAGGCACTCTGGAGCGCGATGGCGAGGCCGTCGACGCCGGTTCAGAGGCATCCGTTACGGCGCTGGCGCGCGCCGCTGCGCTCTGCAGCGACGCCACTCTTAAGCAAGACGATGACCAGTGGAGGATTGAAGGCGATCCGACAGAGGGTGGACTGGTCGTGCTGGCGGCCAAACTGGGCTACACGCGCAAGACGCTGGTCAACGAGGAGCCGCGGCGCGACGAGGTGCCGTTTGAATCCGACCGGCAGTGGATGGCCACGCTCCACGACACCGGCGCAGGGATGCGCATCTACTTGAAAGGCGCTCCCGAGCGCGTGCTATCCCTCTGCGCGCATCAGCGCACGCAGGCGGGCGACACCGCTGCTGTCGACGGCGACCACTGGGACCGGGTTATGGATGCATTTGCGGGGTCCGGGCATCGGCTGCTGGCCGTTGCGGAGCGCTCCGCATCCACCGAAACCCTTAGCGAGGACGATGTGAACGAGGGCGGCTTTACGCTGCTTGGCATTGTGGGACTGATGGATCCGCCGCGCGACGAGGCGATTGAAGCGGTGCGCGAATGCGAGGAGGCCGGCATTCAGGTGAAGATGATTACGGGCGACCATGCCCAGACGGCGCAGAGCATCGGGGAGCAGCTGGGTATTGGGGATGCAGACGTCGGGGCGGTGACCGGCGCTGACCTTGAATCGATGGATAGCGAGCAGCTTGCTGAGCTGGTGCCGACGCGCTCGGTCTTTGCGCGTACGAGCCCCGAGCACAAGCTGCGCATCATGGAAGCGCTGCAGTCGCACGGACGCATTGTGGCGATGACGGGCGACGGCGTGAACGATGCGCCTGCGCTGAAACGGGCCGACGTGGGCATCGCGATGGGACAGAAAGGTGCGGAGGCGACCAAGCAGGCTGCTGACATGGTGCTGGCCGACGATAACTTCGCCACGATCGTAGCCGCTGTGCGTGAGGGGCGTACTATCTACGACAACCTGAAGAAGGCGATTCTGTTCATCCTGCCAACGAACGGGGCGGAGTCGCTTATGCTCATTGCGACCATGCTTTTCGCGTTCCAGCACATTCCCATTACACCGCTGCAGATTCTGTGGGTGAACATGGTGACGGCGGTGACGCTGGCGCTGGCGCTGGCGTTTGAACCGAGTGAGCCAGGGATCATGAAGCGTTCCCCACGCGACCCCGACGCTCCGATCCTATCGGGCTATCTGCTCTGGCGCATCGGCTACGTGTCGGTGCTTATTGCTGCGGGCGCGCTCTGGCTTTTCTTTTACGAGATTGAGCACGGCGTATCCCTCGAAGTGGCGCAGACGATCGCCGTAAACACGCTTGTGATGGGGCAGATTGCGTACCTCTTCAACACCCGCTTCATCTGGCAGTCGTCGCTCTCGGTGCGTCGCCTGCTGGGCAACCCGGTTGCCTGGGGCGTGGTGGGCGTGCTGGTGCTGCTGCAGCTCGGGCTCACGTACCTCCCCTTTATGCAGGTAGCGTTTGGCACCGGCCCGATTGCGCTGGTCGACTGGGCCTTCATCGTCGGGATCGGCCTTGCAGTCTTCCTGGCAGTGGAAGCCGAAAAAGCAATCGTACGGCAGATCCAATGATGCTACCGGCACAGCCTCAGGCTGCATATGAAACCGCAGAACATGGAACCGCACATGGGGCTTTTTGATCGTATTAATGCGATACATAATGCTAATACGTGCTTCCTTATGCTTACCAAAGCCGACCAATTCGCTACGGACCTGAACGAGCTGGCTACGCAGGCCAAGGCGCTTTCGCATCCGGCCCGCTTACAGATCCTGCAGGTGATTGCTGAGAAGGAAAGCTGCATCTGCGGCGAGATTGTGGACGACGTGCCGCTGGCGCAGTCCACCGTGTCGCAGCACCTGAAGGTGCTAAAAGAAGCCGGTCTCATTCAGGGCACTGTCGATGGCCCCAGCGTGTGCTACTGTCTGGATACGATGGCCCTGCGCCTGTTACACGACCGGTTTGATGGGTTTCTGGGTAACCTGATCGACGAATCGTCTAATACCGCGTGCTAACCTCACGTACCCCTGCTAACCTAACCTGCACCTATTATGTCAAAGCCCTCCGTGCTCTTCATCTGTACTCACAACTCGGCGCGCTCCCAGATGGCCGAAGGGCTGCTGCGCGATCGCTATGGCGACACGTACGACGTCTACAGCGCCGGGACCGAAAAAACGCATGTGCGTCCGCTTGCGATTAAAGCCATGAACGACCTTGGCATCGACATCTCGGGGCACACCTCGAAGACAATCGACGACGTAGCGGAGGGCCGTACGTTCGACCATGTGGTAACCGTGTGCAACTCGGCGCGCGAGAACTGTCCGTACCTGCCTGCCACCAAACAGAACATGCATCAGAACCTGTTTTGATTTCACACGTCGCGAGTGAAAACGAACGGGAGTCCGCCTCGTTTTCGGTGGTGAACAGACGTTTCACCGAAAGCGACACCGAAGCTATGCGCAAAGACTATAGCTCCGATTTGACGGACTCCCAATGGCACAACATTAAAGCGGTTCTCAATACCTCGCGCCACCGCCAACATGACCTGCGCCGCGACATTCTGGATGCGATTTTCTACGTGGTCAAAACGGGATGTCAGTGGCGAATGTTGCCTGGTGGATTTGCGCCGTGGCAGACGGTGTACTACTACTTCCGAACGTGGAAACAGCGCGGCGTAATCGCACGTCTGCTCAGCATAGCCCGGCGAGGCGCACGGCGAGAAGCCGGGCGCGAACCCGAGCCCAGCGTGGTAATTATTGACTGCCAATCGGTTTCGATCACCCGCTCAGGCGGTCTGTGCGGCTTTGACGGCAATAAAAAAGTCAAAGGGCGCAAACGGCACATACTCACGGACACGCAGGGCTGGACGTGGGCCGTCGGCATTCACGCCGCCAATGAGCACGAAAGCCAGCACGCCTTCAAGCTCATTGAACGGGCTGAACAGCGAAGCGAACGTCTTGAAGCGGTCTTCGCTGACAAGGCCTACCGCGGCGATCTCGAAGACGACCTTGAGGAAGCGCTTGGGCTTCGGCTTGAGATCACCGAATCCGACTCCGAAGAGCCGGGCTTCTCCGTCGAGCCGAAGCGCTGGATTGTCGAACGAACACTCGGCTGGTTGGGGGGCTGGCGGCGACTTGCGAAGGAGTACGAGCGCCTGGCCGAGACGAGTGCCGCCATGGTCCGGCTCGCGTCGCTACGATTGGCCCTCAGCCGCCTCTAACGGCATATCAAAACAGATTCTAAGTCGTTTGATGACCCCTCGGCGGCCACGGGCTCTGACGACGAGCAACTGGCGGTCTTCCGCCGCGTGCGCGATGAGATCGACGATTGGATTGTGGATACGTTTGCGCCGGATGCGAAGCCTGCGGCGTGAGGAATGTGGGCGTGCGGAGGTCCACAGGCGAACTCCTGCTTCCTGATCGAATAGGAGAACTATCCACTCCGTTGTTGTCTGTCGCCTCTTTTCTGTATGACCATTTCCCAATTCATCGAGCGCTGGTCATCCTCTGGCGGCTCTGAGCGCGCCAACTACCAGCTGTTCCTGAGCGAGCTGTGCGATGTGCTGGAGGTGCCGCGCCCCGACCCCGCCTCCGACACCACGCGCACCAACGACTACGTCTTTGAGCGGCGCGTGCAGTACGCCTACGACACCAGCCGCTCGCACGGCTTCATCGATCTGTACAAGCGCGGCTGCTTTGTGTGCGAAGCCAAGCAGGGGAGCGACGCCCCCGCGCCCACCGAGGCCGAGCAGCTGGGCGTGCGCGAGCCCATCCGCAAGCTGGGCACCGCCCGCCGCGGCACCCGCCACTGGGAGCAGGCCATGACCCGCGCCAAAAACCAGGCCTCCCGCTACGCCCGTGCCCTGCCCGACCGCGACGGCTGGCCGCCGTTTCTGCTGGCGGTAGACGTGGGCCACTGCATCGATGTCTATTCCGACTTCGCCCGCCAGGGCAAGAACTACGTCCCGTTTCCAGATCAGCAGCGCTACCGCATCCACCTGCAAGATCTGGCCGATCCCGACATTCAGGAGCGGCTGCGGCGCATCTTTACCGAGCCGCTCACGCTCGATCCCACGCGCCGCGCCACCGAAGTCACCGTCAACCTGGCGCAGAACCTGGCCAAAGTCGCCGCCTCGCTCGAAGCCGATGGCTACGCCGCCGACCGCGTCTCCGGCTTCCTGATGCGCTGCCTCTTTACCATGTTCGCTGAAGACGTGGGGCTCTTGCCCGAGCGCCGCTTCTACGACATGCTGAACCAGTACCGCGGCCACCTCGACACCTTCCCGCAGGCGCTGGAGCATCTGTGGACGACCATGGACGAGGGCGGATTCGAACCCAGCTTCCAGGCCACCATCCGGCGCTTTAACGGCCAGCTGTTTGCGGAGGCGGAGGCGCTGCCCGTCTCCGAAGCCCAGCTCGAGCTCCTGATTGACGCTGCCCTCGCCGACTGGTCCGAGGTCGAGCCCGCTATCTTTGGCACCCTCCTCGAACGCGCCCTCGATCCGCGTGAGCGCCACAAGCTGGGCGCGCACTTCACGCCGCGCGCCTACGTGGAGCGCCTGGTGGTGCCCACCGTCATCGCCCCGCTGCGATCGGAGTTCGAGGCTGCGCAGGCCGCCGCCGTGGCGCTGGAGGCCAACGGCAACGAGGCCAAAGCCCGCGAACAGATCGTGCAGTTTCACCGCCGCCTCTGCTCGGTGCGCATCCTGGACCCCGCGTGCGGATCGGGCAACTTCTTGTACGTGACGCTGGAGCACCTGAAACGCCTCGAAGCCGAGGTGCTCGATGCCCTGCACGACTACGCCGGACAGCAGTCGCTCGATATGACGGGCGGCTACCGCGTCTCGCCCGAGCAGCTCTTGGGGCTGGAGGTGAATCCCCGCGCTGCCGCCATTGCCGATGTGGTGCTCTGGATTGGCTATCTGCAGTGGCACTTTCGCACCTACGGCGATGCCGAGCGCCTCGACGCGCCCATCCTGAAAAGCTACAACAACATCCGGCACCAGGATGCGGTGCTCGCCTACGACGAAAAGGAGCCCCGCACCGCCGACGACGGCACGCCCGTGACGCGGTGGGACCGCCGCACCTACAAGGAAGACCCCACCACCGGCGAGATGGTGCCCGATCCCGACGCGCAGGAGCCGGTCTACGACTACACCAACCCGCATCCCGCCGAATGGCCCGAAGCCGATTTCATCGTGGGCAACCCACCGTTCGTCGGTAACAAGCGGATGCGCGATGCACTCGGCGAGGGCTACACGGAGGCGCTGCGCGATGCGTATCTCTACAAAGTGCCCAAGAGCGCGGACTTCGTGATGTTCTGGTGGTACAAAGCCGCCAAAGCCGTGCGCGGCAAACTGGATGGGTGGGATGCCCATGCGGAGCGCTTTGGGCTGATTACGACCAACAGCATCCGGCAGACCTTTAATCGGAGGGTGATGGAGAAGCAGATCAAAACAAGCCCGCCGGTGAGCCTGACCTTCGCGATTCCCGATCATCCGTGGGTCGCCTCTGCCGATGGCTCGGACGTGCGCATTGCGATGACCGTGGGCGCGGTCACCGACCAGAAAGGCACGCTGCAGACCGTAACGCGCGAGGAGCAGTCCACCGGCATTCATTGGGATGTGGAGCTGGACGAACGCATCGGCAACATCCTGCCGGACTTGACAATTGGGGCGGATGTTGCCGGGGCGGAGGCGTTGGAGGCGAATTCCGAACTCTGTTACCGGGGCTTTAATCCCGTTGGAAGAGGTTTTGTCATAGATCCACAGAAGGCGAAAGAACTTGGATTGGGAAAGGTGGAGGGCCTCAGAGAACACATAAACCCTTATCTCAATGGTCGTGATATTATGCAGCACTCACGCGATTTAATGGTAATCGATCTGGATGGCATGAGTGCAGAGGAAGTACGGCAGCAGTTTCCCGCTGTGTACCAGCACGTACGAGAACATGTCAAACCTGAACGAGATCAGAATAAGGAGAGGTACAGAAGAGAAAACTGGTGGCTTTTCGGGCGTCCTGGAACTAACTTGCGAGAAGCTCTGCAAGGATTAAAACGGTTCATTGCTACACCTTACGTCTCAAAGCACCGTGTCTTCGTTTTTCTGAGCAACGAGATCATGCCAGACGATAAGCTGGTTAACGTCGCGATCGATGATGGATACGGTATCGGCATTCTATCGAGTCGTATCCATGAGATCTGGGCTTCAGCTGCAGGTAGCCGACACGGAGTCGGAAACGATTTGGTCTACAACAATTCGCAATGCTTCGACCCCTTCCCCTTTCCGGCAGCGAGCGAGGCGCAGAAAGCGCGCATCCGCGAGTTGGGCGATCAACTGGATCGGCATCGCAAAGAGCGGCTGGCGGCGCACGACGGCCTCACCATGACCGGGCTCTACAACGTGCTCGACAAAGAGCGCGCCGGCGAATCGCTGACCGACGACGAGCGGCAGATCCACGAACAAGGGCTGGTGGGCCTGCTCAAGGAACTGCACGACGACCTCGACGCCGCCGTGGCCGCTGCGTACGGCTGGCCTGCCGACCTGCCGGATGACGCGATCCTGCAGCGCCTGGTGGACCTAAACGCCGAGCGGCGTGCTGAAGAAGAGCAAGGGCACATCCGCTACCTGCGCCCCGCCTACCAGGACCCCGACGCCAGCACCCAGGCCGCGCTGGATCTGGAGATCGACCTCAGCGGCGACGGCGCGCCCGTAGAGCCGCTCCCGTGGCCCGGCACGCTGGCCGAGCGGGCGCAGCTGGTGCGTCAGGTCGTCGAGCAGACCGGCGACCCGCTCACGCCCGAGCAAGTGGCCCGGCACTTCCACCGCGCCCCGCGCGCCAAGGTCCGCGACCTGCTCGACACTCTCGCCACCCTGGGGCACCTCACCCCAACCGATGATGGCGCGTTTGTGGGATGAGAGGAGGCTGTCCCATCTGTCGCCCTATTTGCGGGGAGAGACCGTCCCGAACTGAGCACGTCTCCTCCATTGCGTACCCCACATCCCACCAATCCCTTACCACCAGACGCACTATACATGGGAGGCATCTACGTGCTGTCTGATGCACATTAAAAGAGCCGACACGTGGTTGCATCCGAACGACAGCTATTCAGATTCAACACGCCCTGTCGGAGGAATCGAAGAAGAGAAGGGCCGCTTAGGCGGATTCTTGCCTCTGATTGCACTACACAGTCCACGCACCAACCAACGAATTATATCATGGCTCACTCAAAAGGAAAAGACAGCCCCCAGATGCAGCAGGCAAAAGGGAACTGGAAACAGTTCAAGGGACGCGTCCAGGAAAAATGGGGGGACCTGACCGGGGATGAGATGGATCAGTTCGAGGGCAAACGCGAACGCCTCGAAGGGTACCTCCAAAAGCAAACAGGAGAGAAGCGAGAAGCAATCCAGAAACAGCTGGACGAGCTTGCCGAGAAGGCGGACTACACCTTGTAACAGATGGCCCCGTGCCTGACGAAAGGCTCCCCCGGCCTTGCAACCGGGGGAGCGGTTCTCGTTCACATCCCCTTTCACTAAACGCAGACGGCTATGAGTCCGCTCGTGTTGATTCTCGTCGTTTTTCTGGTTCTCGTAGTAATTGGAGGCGGTATTGGCTACCGGCGAGGAAGCGGTGGCATTGCCGGAGGAGGCGGCCTCATTGGGCTGGTGATCGTCGTCATTCTGATTATGTACCTGACCGGCAACCTGTAAGCCCCACGTCGAACAGCCTGTACCCCTTCATTGCACAAAAGCGATTAAAGGATCATAAATGACGCGTTGTGCAAGTTTTTCCATTGTTCGGTAGTGGATAGAAGGTTAGTGATCGCTGCAGACCTCATCCGCAGGTCATCCTGCCCCCCGACTGCCGTCGGGGGAAGGATCCCAACGCCGACCTCGCACGATTGAAATCGTGCCCCGCACCGGAGCACCGTGCCCCCCGAAGCAGGTGCTCTGTCCGCGTGACCTGAGATGCTTCACTGCGTTCAGCATGACAGATAGCGGCAACATAGGCTCCTTCCGTATGCATCGTATCACTTAGCATCTGACTACTACCCATTGTTCTTTCGGGGCGGGCATCCCCCTTTGTCGCTGCGCGACATGTACTCCGCTTCGCTTCGTCAGTCGTTGGCGTTCGTGTCTCCCCTTCGCGTACGTGTTTGGCGGGTTTCAATGAACGCCCGGGATATCCGCACCCCAGGAGTACTCGGTCGCGGTGCTCCCAGCGCTCCGCTCCTGATCCCGGGCTAAGGCAACCCATAGCCGGGTAACCTGTGCCGACCACTGTCGGTACCGCTTGCGTCCCCGGCGATCTCTGGGCTGAATGCTATGGCATCCGCTCAACACGACGCTCTCCTCAACGCACGCCCTAATACACCTGCGGCACAATTCGCTGCGAATCGATCGGCGGGCGTTTGTAGTCGAGTTCGTCCTGTTTGGGCGGCAGCGTGATCTCTGTGGGCATCACAAACTCCACCTCCTCATAGTCCACCATACTTAAGAAGTGGTGGATGCAGTTGAGTCGGGCCTTGCGCTTGATATTCGACGGCACCACGTACCAGGGCGCCTCCTCGGTGTCGGTGTGCTTGAACATCGTGTCTTTGGCGCGCGAGTACTCCTGCCAGCGAGCGCGCGACTCCAGGTCAATCGCGCTGAGCTTCCACCGTTTGGTATCGCTGTTGATGCGCTTCTTAAATCGCTTCTTCTGCTCTTCAGCGCTGACGGAGAACCAGTACTTGATCAGCAGGATGCCCGAGGAAATGAGCAGGTGTTCAAACTTGGGGGCGTCTCGCAAGAAGCGCTGATACTCTTCATCCGTGCAGAACCCCATCACGCGCTCCACGCCCGCCCGATTGTACCAGCTCCGGTCGAAAATGACAATCTCGCCGGCTGATGGCAGGTGCTCCACGTAGCGTTGAAAGTACCACTGCGTCTGCTCGCGCTCCGTCGGCTTGTCGAGCGCCACCACGCGGCAGAAACGCGGGTTGAGCGGTTTGATGAGCCGCTTGATCGCGCCGCCTTTGCCCGCCGCATCGCGCCCCTCGAACACGAGCACGACGCGCATCCCCTGCATCTTGACCCACTTCTGCAGCCGTCGCAACTCAATCCGAAGACGCTTGAGTTCCTTCTTGTATCGTTTCTTGGAGAGCTTCTCGTCGGAGTGCATGGGCGGTGTGGGGCGTTAGTGAGCAAAATAGTCGGGAGTTCCCTTTATAGTATTTGGAAAGGCACATTCTTTACCCCTCGAGTTTTTAAGGGAGAACGCCGAGTGTCATTCATGTCGTTACGATTTAATGACATGAATGAGTTGATTTTCCGTTTTTTGGGGGGGGGGGGTACTATTGAAACAATTCTTTGCTAATAGTAACAATTTCTGATAATGACGAGACTATACAGCATATACAAAACTTGGCCCGTCATTATGAAAATCATATAGAAACAAGAAATAATACTCAGTTTTGGACTAAAGGAATATCATTGGATTGGAGTGTTGAAAAAGGTGTAGACCATCTTAATAAAATTTTAGATTTTGATGAGATATCCGCTGGTAGAAATTGGGGGAATGAGTTTGCTATACAGTACATTTGGAGCAACGAGCTTGCTGCTCCTAATACCCCTCAGGTCCTTGTTTTAAGGAGAAACGTTATAATAAACGAGGCTCGTCATTATGGCAATCCAGAACTATATGCTCGCTACGTTGGTGTATCTGAAATCGAGAATGCGTTATCTGACCGGGATTAAGCAGATTCTTTTGCTCGTTGCATTCTGCACAATAGGAACTACTTCGAATGAAATTCAGGCTCAAACCGGATCCGAAGCATGGTTCGACATGCTTCATGACGATATGCGTACTGTAGTTGGAGACGAAGAGATGGACGGGCCGTTGCTATCTCGGGCACTTAGTATCTCGGTTGATGAAGAAAGAAAGTCAGTATACATTCTTAACCGCTTCGACCAAGACGTGCGTGTTCTGATCCATAATCTTGAGACGGAGACCACATGCGATTTTGGTTCCTTTGGTCCGGGTCCAGGTGACTTTCGCAGCCCTCTACAGGTACTGTTTCGTGAAGGAATGCTTGTTGTTGTGGAATCGTTGGGTAGAATTTCCGTCTTTGATGTTCCTGAAGACGGTTCCTGCGACGAAGTTGAGTTTGCTACTTCATATCGAATCGCTGATCTCCGCATTGCTGACGCCTGTTTCGTAGGTGATGCCCGAAACACGATGGCGGCGTTTGATGGCCGTTTCACGGAGCGTGAGGGGTTTATCCACCTGTTTGACGCATCGTTCGCGTACAAAAAATCCATCGGTTCGCTGCCACCATCGTACTATGAAGAGACTGACTTGTATCCAAAAGATGCAGGATCAGTCTACTGTCTCGATAATGAACGAATTGCCGCTACGTACGAGGCGAATCACAACATACTGTCGGTGTTCTCGCGTACGGGCGAAACGGTGCAAACTATTTCGTTTGACGAGTACCCTGCGCCCACTGTCAATACGCGGATGATGGACGGGCAGCAATGGTACAGCTGGGATATGAAAGACACGTACCGAATCCACCAGGTTACGCATATCGAGGGCGATACCTATCTGGTGCAGCTCCGGGCCTATGACAGTGGGGGGCCCACCGAGGAACGAGAAGGTGTAATCAGTTACCGCGTTGATATCGAAACAGGGAGCAAAACGCGCCTCGGAGTTGGCGATCGTGAGTTTGCCTACTATACCGATGATCTGTGGATTGGGATACAGCAGCCCTACCCTATGCCACGAGTGTTCATCCATGGGCGTTGACCGGTGTGCTCAACCCACGACTCGATCTTCAGTGGATAGCAATTGGGCAAGGTCTCAAACCCGTACTGCCACACCATTCGGTGCTTTGCTCCCTTGCGCGCAAACGATTACGATGGGGCTCCGTGTGAGATCATCCCTACCCAAAGGCTGTCTTCCCCGCGTTTTTCTCGGTTGTCATGCTGAACGCAGTGAAGCATCTCAACACGAGGCTACGGAGGGGCCCCGCGTTACAGACTCACGGGGAACGCCATGACGCAGAGGGGCGATGCTGGGCATGAGCGGCTGGCGTTGAGATCCTTCCGCCTATCGGCGTCAGGATGACAAGTGGTGGAAGCGCGTCATGATCAACGAAACCCTACACGCACGATGCTCCCTCACACCATAATGTCATGCTGAGCAAGCGACGGGCTCTGCCCGGAGGGCGTCGAAGCATCTCCTGCGGATTGCAGCGGGAAGCTTTTCGGTCGACAGCATCCTGCTGAGCGCCGTAGGAGATTTACTCACTTCGTTCGTCAGTCGCTGCGCTCGTGTTTTGACTCCGCTCAGGATATTAAGTAAGTCGGCGAAAATACGTTTACACCTTGTCATCGCGAGGAGGGAGCCTGCGACCGACGCGGCGATCGCATGCGTCAGTTGAAGCGGTTTATACTGCTTATAAGGCACAAGATTGCACTCCAAGAGCACTTCCTCGCTGCGCTCACAGCGCCACGTCGCTGGCGCTCCTCGCAATGACATACTCAAGGTTCTTTTGTGGCCCTATTTAAGTCCTTTATCGTACAAAAACGATGAATCGCCCACGAATGTATCTGCTTCGGGAAACCAACTTCCTAATTTTATAATATCGCATATCGTCGATTAACGAAATTTAATGCGCTCAAGCCATGAATACCTCCAACGACGAGATCCGTGAAGCCGTGCGCGCTAAATACGGGTCGCTTGCCGAGGGGACCAGCAGCGGATGCTGCACCTCGTGCTGCGATTCCGATAGCGACATAACCGACATGATTGGCAATGCCTACGACACCGTCGAGGGCTATGTAGCCGAGGCCGACCTCCAACTCGGCTGCGGCGTGCCGACCGAACACGCGGGACTGGAGACCGGGCAAACCGTCGTGGATCTGGGCTCGGGGGCCGGACTCGATGCGTTTGTGGCGCGCCGCATCCTCGGCGATACGGGACGCGTGATTGGCGTTGACTTTGCGCCCGAGATGGTTGCCAAAGCCACGGCAAACGCTGAGCAGCTTGGGTTCGACAACGTCTCGTTCATCGAAGGCGACATCGAGGACATCCCGTTGGAGGCCAACACCGCCGATGTGGTGCTCTCCAACTGCGTGCTGAACCTGGTCCCCGACAAGGCGCGCGCCTTCTCCGAAATGCACCGCATTCTGCGTCCCGGCGGCCACTTCACGGTGTCTGATATCGTGTCGGAGGGCAGGCTCCCGGATCCCATTCAGCGTTCGGCAGAACTGTATGCGGGATGCGTGGCAGGAGCGCTGGAAGAGACGGACTATCTGCATCAGATTGAGGCGGCGGGCTTTACAGAGGTTGAGGTCCGGACCCGTCGCGAAATCGAGATCCCTGAAGCGGTGCTGCCTGCAGGCGTAGACACACTGGCAAACGCGGTAATGGGCGGCGCGCGTCTGTGGAGTATTACCGTGCGTGGGGAGCGAGATTGATCTGGAAGTGAGTGGCGTTGTATGCATACCGCAATCCGCGCCATAGGCTGTCTACTGTGTGTTGTTGTCTTTGTGGGCAGTGTAGTCTCATTCGGCACATAATCCGGTGTGGGTATGTGTGGGGCTCATCAAAAATACGCGTGCACCTTGTCATCGCGAGGAGGGAGCCTGCGACCGACGCGGCGATCTCACGCTGCTGTTTGAGCGGTTCTGCCCTACCAAACGGCATGAGATTGCGTCGTCGCTATCGCTCCTCGCAATGACATCTCCGTTAGGGAACTTCTATGGGTCTACTTAAAGATACTTTTGTTGGTCTGCTTTGAATAGTCTGGACAGCAGTTCTGCAAAGGTCAGTAAGATCACACCATGTGTATCCTTCGATGAAGTCATCCAGATCCTGAATTGAGTCCGGGACAGCCAAAGCGGAGTGTAAATCCAGGCTCGTCCCGGCGCTCAGCAGAGGGTAACGGATGCACGAGGCCCTCCACACATCCACCCTTCCACCCGTCGCCCCATTGTCTACACCTCTTTATCGCTCAAGCACGATGAAAGAATGATGGAGATATGCATTGACGTCGAACAGTTGTCTACATCCATTGTATCGTATATCGACGATAAACAAGTTTATAACCTTCAACCCGCTTGTGCCCATGCCTACGATTCAGGTTTTTGATCCCCCGATGTGCTGCTCCACCGGCGTCTGCGGTCCCGAGGCTGACGACACGCTCGTCAACTTTTCGGGTGCGCTGCGCTGGCTTCGCCGCCACGGCGCAGAGGTCACTCGTTATAACCCGAGCACAAAGCCCGAAGCGTTTATGGATACGGAGGTTGTCTACAAGGCGCTCATGAATGAGGGACAAGATGTGCTGCCGCTGATACTCATAGATGGGACGATTGTCCATAAGGGCGATTACCCTTCACGCGACGAACTGACCCAACTCGTGGGCCTCGAACCCGCGTAGCGCGGTATACTTGATGCTGCCTGCCACATCGCTCCGCATCCTCCTAAACATTTATATTCCATAGCTATGCTATCCTACCTGAACGCTCCCACGCGCCATCTCTTCTTTACCGGCAAAGGCGGCGTGGGCAAAACGTCGCTGGCGTGCGCCTCGGCCGTGAAGCTGGCCGATGAAGGCCATAACGTGCTCCTCATTAGTACCGACCCGGCGTCAAACCTCGAACAGGTGCTTGAAGCACCGGTCGGAAGCGACGTGGGGTCTGTAGATACCGTGCCGAATCTGTCGGCCATCAACATCGATCCGGAAGCAGCTGCCAAGGCCTACCGCGAGCGCGTCATCGAACCGATGATGGGCGTGCTGCCCGACGAAACGGTCGCGCAGGTCGAGGAGCAGCTCTCCGGCGCCTGCACTACCGAGATTGCGGCGTTCGACAAGTTTACGCAGTTTCTGGCGGATTCGGAGGCCACGGCTCCGTACGATCATATCGTGTTCGACACCGCGCCCACGGGCCACACGCTGCGCCTGTTGGAACTCCCGGCGGCGTGGAGCGACTTCATCGAGGACAACCCCGAGGGGGCGTCGTGCCTGGGTCCGGTGTCCGGGCTGGAGGCGCAGCAAGATCGCTACACCGAAGCGGTGGATGCGCTCAACGACGGCGACCGCACTACGCTCGTGATGGTGAGCCGCCCCGAGCATGCCGCGCTGAAGGAGGCGGCCCGCTCCAGTAGCGAGCTGCGCGACCTGGGCATTGCGAACCAGCAGCTGGTGGTGAACGGCGTCTTTCAGGCGCAGGACCCCAGCGATCCGCTGGCGGCTGCCATGCAGAAGCGTGCCGATGAGGCGTTCGCGCAGATCCCTGATGTGCTCGCCGACCTGCCCCGCGACATCGTGCCGCTGAAGGGCCACAACCTGGTCGGACTCAACGCGCTACGTACCTTGCTTGATGAAGACACCGCTCCGGCTGCTACCACTGAAGGTCCTGACCATGCCCCGCAGGTTGACCTGCCGACGGTGAGCGATCTTGTGGACGGGTTTGCCGACGATGGTCACGGACTCATCATGACGATGGGCAAGGGGGGCGTGGGCAAGACCACGATTGCTGCTGCCGTAGCGACGGAGCTGGCCCGGCGTGGCGAAGAGGTGCTGCTGACCACGACCGACCCGGCCGCCCATATCCACGACGCGATTGGCGACAGCCTGCCGACTCTAACGGTCGAAGCGATCGATCCGAAAGAAGCGACGGAGCAGTACCGTCAGCGCGTGCTCGAAACGAAGGGCAAGAACCTTGACGACGAAGAGCGCGAGTTGCTGGAAGAAGATCTGCGCTCGCCCTGCACGCAAGAAGTGGCGGTCTTCCGCGCCTTCTCGCGGGTGGTGAGCAAGGCCAAGCGGCAGTTTGTCGTGGTGGATACGGCCCCGACCGGCCACACGCTGCTCCTGCTGGATACGACCGGCTCCTATCACCGCGAAGTGCTGCGCACCTCAAGCGTGGACGAGAGTCAGATCACCACGCCGCTGATGCGCTTGCAAGACCCGGACTACACGAAGATGCTGCTCGTAACGCTGCCGGAGACGACGCCGGTGCTCGAAGCGAAGCAGCTGCAAGACGACCTGGAGCGCGCCGGTATTACGCCCTACGCGTGGGTGGTAAACCAGAGCATGGCCGCTGCCGGTCCGACAGATCCGCTCCTCGTGGAGCGGGCGCATTCGGAGATGCCGCAGATTGAGGTGGTGCAGAACAACTACGCCGAACGCATTGCACTGGCGCCGTGGATGCCGAAAGAGCCCACTGGACCTGAGCGCCTGCGCGACCTGGCCGCCGGACGCATCGGCGTAGAGCGGGCCCATGCCTAACCTGATCAAATCGCCGCAGCATACGAATCACGTAGGGACACGGCGCACTGCGTCCCTACGTGTTCGGGTATCTCTCGGCACCAGGTTTTGTTGAAACGCACCATTCGAATCTTCTGACACATAGCACACACTATGCCTAACTACCAGTACCGCTGCACGAACTGCGAGCACGACTTTGCACTGAAAGCCACGATCGCCGAATACGACGAGGGCCTTGATGCCACATGCCCGAAGTGCGGCTCAGACGAGGTGCAGCGCCGCATCGGATCCGTCATGATCTCCAGCGGGTCCTCCGGCGATGGCGCGCCGCGCTGCACGCCTGGTGGTGGATGTTGCTGACGATTCAACGTCTCATTTTCTTTCCAATAACTCGACTACTGGCACTGCGATCAGGCTACTGATTCGATAGGTTTTGAAGATATGGTTACGTAACTTGAAATTGTCATTAGATACTAATAAAGTATTTCTGTTTGATCAACGCAATAGTGTTTAACAAACTACTTAGCAAGCCATACTATCACTTAGCAACAATTGTTACTGTATCGCTGATACTATCCTTAGCGGTTTTTAGCGGATGTGACAACATTGAATCCGAAAATCCAGGATTCGAAAATCAGTTTGAAGACGTAGGAATCGAGCACAACGAAGGATTAGAAAAAATACTGTCGGATGTAAAAAGATATGAGCGAATTAGAGATAAAAGCCGCAGTGAGGTATATCAAATCATAGAAGAAAGCGCCCAGGAATTTTCGGGACAGATTGGATCAGCCCCTTCTCCAAGTGTGAGAATTGGAGTTGATATTAGTCTCTCAGGGGAGAGGATGAATACATCCCCGAAGTCTGCAGGTAGTTGGGTCAGTGCGTTGCCCGACTCTTTATCTGAAAAGCTGTCAGAAAAGCAAGTTGATCTAATTAGTCAGGTCATGACAGCATTGGATGAAACCGACTCGGTTGAGGAGTTAGGTAGTCGTCTATCTCACGTGGAAGAATCAGCAACGCGTGAATTAGATGAAAGTGACGCTGATGTTGTACTCATGGCGTCTTCTACTGCTCTACACTCAAAGGAATACTGGATAGAAAACAAAGATGACTGGATAGAAGCATGGTACACGACAAAAGCTGAGTGTGTCTTCACGTTCTACGCGTAGGCTAAATGAGCCGTGGGACTTCGAAGTGCGCTCAGACAGCGGAAGAAGGCTGCGGCCTGTCCTTCAGGGGTGGTCAGCACGCTTTGAAGCCAATCCAACCCGTACCGAAAGAGGCTCTGCTCCCGGCGTCCATGGCACTTTGTTGGCGGAGGCCCTTCGCGCCCGGCTCGTTGTTCTCCAACGAGATGAGTCCAGGCAAACGTCAGGGCCAACAGGCCAATCAGCCGCTGCACGCGGTCGGGCTTGGTCAAGTGGGTCGCCTCAAGATCGTAGCCCCGGGATTTAAGCGCTGCAAACAGCGTTTCAACCTCCCATCGCGTTCGGTAGAGCGCAGAAGCACGCGTTGGATCAAGATTCCAGGTGGCTAAAATAAGAAACGGATCTTCCGCCTCGTCGGAAGCAATTCGCCGGACGACCACGTTGGTCTTGACTCTCGTTCCATCCGCCCCCAAAAGATAGCGATCTTCCAGGACCTCTTCGGTGCCGAGGGCAACGGTCCGGGCGAACATCCGAACGGGCAGTGCGGGCCCTTCTTCTGCTTCCCCGAGGCCCCGATTCGAGCGCAGGCGAATCGCAAACGGAAGGCCCCGCTGTTGAAGATGGGCCAGCCAGTCGGCCGAGATAAACTCGCGATCGGCCACCACCGCTTTGATCAACTTCGGATCGACAATCCTCAAAAAGCGCTCCAACACATCAATGTGGGCATCTGAGCCTGAGCCTCCTCCATTCGGCAATACATTCGGCAATACCTTCCAGGCGACGGGAAAGGCCACGCCTTTGTGCGCGATCCCGATCATAAGAATGTTGACGGGCTTGCTCCCGAAGTACCACTCGGTCCGGTCAAGCACGGCCACATACGGCCCGTTTTGCGGCAAAAGATGTACTAAAAGGCGGCCCAGCGCCGTAAAATCGATATCGTAGCCCGAAAGAAACCGCTGAATCCGGCGGTAATTCGATGCAATCTGCACGCCTCCTTTCAAGGATGCGGCAAGCTTTGCAAGGTTGGTGGTCTGTCGCATGAGCAAGGCCGCTTGAAAACGAGCAATGAACTTCAGCCGGGCGCGGTGCCAACCCAAGTAGGTTGTGAGAACGTCGGTGATCGACTGCACGTAAGGCATAAGGCGGGTTTATTCTTCAGCATAGATCGCGGTTGATCTCACGATCTGTACTGCTGGAGAATAGGCCCGTTCTCTTTGTGAAAGCTCGTCTGAGTTTTGTCATGTACTGTGGGATAGAAGCCTTTAGTGAAAATAATACAGCAGAGAACTCTGCAATCATATCTAAAGATGAGGGAGACGGATTTAGTACCAGCGACGTTGGGAAGTCTGATGTTGCAGGCTGCGTTGGGGGTGCTGTTGGAGGAGGAATAGTCGGTGGAGGGGCAGGAGCAGCAACAGGCTGTGTTGCGGTTGGTGCTGGCGGCTCAGCCACGAGTGCGGCGATGCAAGTTCTGGATATGATCTGGTGATCTATCCTTTCAATTCTGAGGTAAGAAAAGTGTGATGGATAAGGGCTCCCTGACAAAACAAAAGACCAGCTCAGGTTGAAAGCAGAGAGCCCTTATCTGTACACTGGAGTCTCTGATAATGTTGATAACCGTTGTGACGTTCTCTACAATCGGATTGAAAAAACATACGATTAGCCATGGCTATTCTGAAAACAACGATTAACAAAATCAACAACCCGTTTCTCAGGGGTATCTTTGTCTTCCTCATGTTTACGTTCACTGCAATACCCGTAGCAGTTGGGACCTATGCGTTTCTTCCCGGTCCTACTGAAGGCGTCTCAGGTGTCGTCGGGGTCTTGATAGGATATGGCGCTGCCTTAGCGACATATCATGCTGGCATGTGGGATAAAGAAGAGCAGCAGGGATCTAACTGACTATACATCTCGCAGACTATACACTTGCATGCCTGAGGCAGACGATAAACCTGAACGCATGAAGCTGAAAGCAGTTTGGCACGCTGCCCCTGCAGGAGGCGCTCGCCCGCATCATCACGCACACGGCCTACCATGCCGGGCAGGCGCACCTGACGCTGAAGTACGGGGCCGCTTGACACCGTAAACGGGGAGACACCTTCTGCAATAAGACTGGGAGATGGGCGTGTGAAGATAAAAATAACGCACAGTCATCCTTCATTTCCATCAATGCCGCTACGAACCGCCATCGTAGTCCAATTTTCGCCGCAGCGGCGCTCGCTCTCGCCTGCAAACCAAAACCCAAACAGGCTCTTGCGGTATCATTGTGGATTGATTTCAGAGATACGTAGCTGTCCGGAGCTGTAGTTGTCGTTTTCGCTGTAAGTGCCCACCCATACAGCGTACGTTCCGCTTTCGGGCGAGGGAAACGAAACGAGCGCGTTGGTTCCGCGTCCACCGTCATCATCACAGACCCAGGATCCACCCGGTGTGCGCACCACCATCGTGGTATCAATATCCTCATCGGTGTACAGGTATAGCGAGGACGAGCCGGCACGGTAGGTCAGCGTTACGTCAGGACCCTGCGAGGCGACGTATCCGCGACATGCGGTGCCCGACACCGGATTGCTGGTGTTTCCACCCATCACGATACCAACGCTGTATGGATCGGGCCAGAACCCTGCATCAAGCGAGACCGCCTCATACGTCGGGCTGGTCTGCCAGTTGAGCGGAGACGAAGATGCTGTATTGCGAGATGTCGAAACCGGGTTGTTCTGCGTGGTGGCGCCCTGTCTGGCATCGGTTACCAGCCGCGAACTGAGCTCGGTTATCGAGATGGTAGCTTCCGGTGTGCCGGCACTGCTGCTGTAGGTGCCGACCCAGATATTGTAGTTTCCATTCTGAGGATTGTCAAACGTCAGCCGGGCATTGGTACCCGCGCCGCCATCGTCGTCGCATACCCACTCTCCATTGGGCGTATAAACGAGAAGCGTTACGTCAGAATCAGAGACGGCCTCGATGTACAGCGGCAGCGACCCGCTGGTATAGTTCAGGTCCAGGTCGGGAGCGTCAGGAGATACATACCCATTGCAACCACTCTGAGATACGCGAAACGGACCACCAGCCCGCACGGGGTGCGTAGACGGGTCCGGTGAAAACCCGGCGTTTAACGTGACCGTCCCGTACATGGGAACGCCCATCCAGTTAGGCATATCTTGCGCATGCAGCGTGGCCGTAGACAGCAGGAGCAGCGCCCCCACAGTTCCAAGTTGAATAAAGAGTGATCGAGGGGGGGAAGAAAAAAGCATAGCAGTGTCCGTTTGTGGTGGGGAAGGCCATCGCTAAGAGCAGTGCTATAGCGGGCCGGGTATCTTTACAATATGTATGTAAAAGAATAACAACTAATCTACGCGGCGATCTTTAACCGGATGAATCCACTTTGGCTACTTAGGGGTGCGCCTTTGGATGAGGAACAGGGCCAGCGCGAGATATTTCGGCACAGGCAGAGTGCAACATCCGGTGGCAATCAATGTCATACCGGGCTGAAGAATCACATCTGGGTGCGGTAAACGCAAAATCCAACAAAAGGAAGCGCTTCGCATCCCACATAGAAATGCCTTCACACGAAGATCGTACCAACTTTCGTCGTGTCTTCCTATGTTAACATGTTGTGCTACCGTCTCACTGTACCTTCTGCGAGCTTATGGCTGATGCCGATCGTTCTGCCCTTATCACTGCTGATACCCATGGGGCCCGCACCCATACCTGCGGAGATCTCCGCCCGAACCACGAAGGCAACACCGTTGTCTTAAAAGGCTGGGTCGACACCCGCCGCGACCTGGGCGGCCTTGTATTTATCGATCTGCGCGACCGTTACGGCATCACACAGATCATCTTCAATCCGCAGGTCAACGAAGCGGCCTACGAAACCGCGCAAGAGCTTCGCAGCGAAGACGTCATCTCCGTACGCGGAACCGTATCGGTGCGCGACGAGCGGTCGATAAATCCCAACATGGCCACCGGTCACATTGAGGTACAGGGGGATGCGCTCGATGTGCTCAATGTGAGCGATACACCGCCCTTTGTTGTATCTACCCAGGACGAAACCCGGGTCGACGCCAACGAAGACCTGCGCCTGAAGTACCGCTACCTCGACTTGCGCCGTCCCCATCTACAGCGCAACCTGGAGCTGCGCCACCGCTTCTATCAGACCACCCGGCGCTTCTTCGACCAGCACGACTTTCTGGAGGTTGAAACGCCCGTCCTCATGAAGTCGACCCCCGAGGGCGCGCGCGACTTTCTCGTGCCGAGCCGCCTGCACCCCGGCCACTTCTACGCGCTGCCGCAGAGTCCGCAGACGTACAAGCAGGTCCTGATGGTCTCGGGCTTTGATCGCTACGTGCAGATCGTGAAGTGCTTCCGCGATGAAGACCTGCGCGCCGACCGCCAGCCCGAGTTTACGCAGGTGGATGTGGAGATGACCTTTGCCACTGAGGAGCAGGTGTACGACCTGATGGAGGGCCTCATGACCGACCTCTGGGCCGACCTGAAGGACACGGAGATCGACACGCCGTTCCCGCGCATGACGTACGACGAAGCGATGCGCACCTACGGCTCCGACAAGCCCGACGTGCGATTCGACCTGAAGCTGCAGGACGTGAGCGACTCGTTTGCAGGGTGTGGATTCCGCGTATTCGAGTCGATCCTCGACGACGATGGACGCATCATGGCACTTCCCGTGCCCGGCGAGGGGGATCGTGGACGCGGAGCAATGGACCGCCTCACGGACTACGTGACGGGTACGATTGGTGCAGCCGGGCTCATCTATATTCAGCAGGGCGAAGATGAGGAGGCGCCTTCGTGCAACGTAAGCACCAATGCCATCCCGCAAGAGAACGTGGAAGCGGCCTTCACCGCTGCAGGCGCCGCAGCGGGCGACCTCGTGCTGCTTATGGCCGGCCCCACACCCACGGTGTACGAGCAGGCCGGCGCCCTGCGCCTCTACATGGCCGACGACCTCGGGCTGCGACCGGAACCCGGCGAAGGCCCGGATCGCTTTCTGTGGGTCACCGACTTCCCGCTGCTTGAGTGGGATGAAGAGGGACAGCGCTATGCACCAATGCATCACCCGTTTACCGCGCCCAAAGACGAGCATCTCGACCGCCTCGACGACGATCCCGGCGCGGTGGAAGCCCGTGCCTACGACCTCGTGCTGAACGGTCATGAGATCGGCGGCGGCTCCATTCGTATCCACAACCGCGAAATGCAGGCGCGCATGTTCGACGTGCTCGGCATCGATGCGGAAGAGGCGGAGCAGCGATTTGGGTTCCTGCTGGATGCGTTCCGCTACGGCGCCCCGCCCCACGGCGGCATCGCGCTGGGACTTGACCGTCTGATCATGCTCATCGCCGGCGCCTCGTCGCTACGCGAAGTCATTGCCTTCCCGAAGACACAGAGCGCCAAAGAGCCTATGGTCGACTCCCCCGACACCGTCGACGACGAGCAGCTCGACGCGCTGCACATCGACACGGTGGTGCCAGACGACAAGGCGTAAGGCAGGCACAGACACCGCGAACGGAAAACTGCTCGCTCCACGACCACGGGCTCAACGGTCCCCCGTTGAGCTCGGGTTGTTTTGTTTGAGGAGGCGCCCGCCCCAACCAACTCTTCACCCTGTCGTTGGCGGTCCTGCGTCAGCACGTAATATCAACATGCAGCAAAAGTGCGGCACAGGGCCCCCTGCATCATGCGACTGTAATGGCCCATGTGCAATGTGTTGTACGTGTGGGAATGCGGCGCACGTACGGTCCGAACGGCTTCATCATGCAGGCTGCTAAAACCGCGTAAGCACATCTCACTGATGCTAAGTCAGAAGTACCCTCTCACCGTGTAAGGGGCGCCCCCACCTGTACGCTGTATACGCGTCTGAACGCCATTGAGAGGTCTACATGAGTGGTAAATTTGGGATGCGCCGTCTCTTTTGAAGAAGCAGAAAGCGGATCTGTCTTTCAGCCAAATTGTTCGCGCAATCAGATGCCAAGAAGGCATCTTCGGTGTCTGACATGCACACTGGTTGTATCACAGATCCCCTTAAAGCTATGAATTGGACTCACCGCCTTGCAGATCGCCCCGATGCCCGTCTTCTCGATCCATCGGACTATCCCGTTGACCGGGGCCCCGATAGTCCCCACGCCATTGTTATTGGAGCAGGTTTTGGGGGGCTCGCAGCAGCCGTTCGGCTGGGAGCACGCGGCTACCGCGTAACGCTCGTTGAACGTCTCAACCAGCCCGGTGGCCGTGCCCGCGTCTTTGAGCAAGACGGATTCACCTTCGATGCTGGTCCCACCGTTGTGACGGCGCCGTTTCTTCTAAAAGAGCTATGGGATCTTGCTGGACGCACCTTTGAAGACGATGTCACGCTTGCTCCGATCGACCCGTTCTACCAGATCCGCTTTGACGATGGATACCTTTTCGACTACACCGGAGACAAAGAGCGGATGATTGAGCAGATTCGGGACCTGCATCCGCCAGATGTCGAAGGCTATGAGCAGCTCCTGGATCGAGCAAAAGAGATTTTCGAGATCGGCTTCGAGAAGCTGGGACACGTTCCGTTTGGGAGGCTTTCGGATATGCTGAAGCTTATTCCGGCAATGACTAAGCTGGAGAGCTACCGATCCGTGTATGGCTTTGTATCGAAATTTGTCGAGCATGAAAAGCTGCGGCAGGTGCTCTCTTTTCACACCCTATTGGTCGGCGGCAACCCCTTTGCCACCTCGGCTATCTACGCTATGATCGCCTACCTTGAGCGCCACTGGGGCGTGTGGTATGCGATGGGGGGCACGAACACGATCGTTCATGGACTCTCCAGCCTCATCGATGATTTGGGAGGAACGCAGCGCTACGGCGCAGAGGTCAACCAGATTTTGGTAGACGGATCTGGGCGAACGGAAGGCGTTGAGCTAACCTCCGGTGAAACAATCGAAGCCGATCTGGTCGTGTCCAATGCTGATGTTGGGTGGACGTATCGCCACTTGATCGACGAGGCTGATCGTTCGACCTGGACGAATCGGCGCGTCGAGACTATGGATTATTCGATGAGCCTGTTTGTCTGGTACTTCGGCACCGACCGGGTCTATGACGATATCGAGCATCACACCATTCTGATGGGGCCGCGCTACCGGGAGCTCCTCAGAGACATCTTTGACCGGAAAGATCTGGCAGACGACTTCAGCCTCTACCTCCACCGCCCGACGAAGACGGACGCCTCGATGGCTCCCGATGGGCATGACGCGTTCTACGTGCTCTCGCCGGTGCCTCATCTGGATAGCAAGACAGACTGGAGAGACGAAGCTGAGGTCTACCGGCAGAAAATTGAAGACTACTTGACTGATACAATGCTACCCGATCTGGGTGAGCACCTGGTGACCAGCCGAATGATGACGCCGCGCGAGTTCAAGGCAGACTATAAGAGCTTGAAGGGGGCGGCCTTCTCCGTAGAGCCGCGTCTGATGCAGAGTGCCTGGTTTCGTCCGCACAACGAAAGCGAGGATGTTGAAGGACTCTACTTTGTAGGAGCCGGCACGCATCCAGGCGCAGGGCTACCAGGCGTGATCTCATCGGCTCGCGTGCTGGATACCGTAGTGCCTGATCCGGGCGAGTTGGTGCCGCGCAACCGGGCCAGCGTAACCGTGTAATGCCAGAGCTGCTTGGGCAGCTCAGAGGGCAGCCTCCTCTTCCCGATATCCGCACCCAGTCGTTCAGCGAGACGTTCTCCTTCTCAAGGAGAACGTCTCGCTGGGTTTGATAACGCGCATATGCATCTTGCAGGGCGCGGTGCTTACGGAACGTACCAGATTCCGTGCTCGCGGTCGAGCCACGCGCCGACAATAATGTGGGGAAGCGCGATAATGCTGACAAAGATGCTGTAGAACGCAACCAGTCCGGCCCAGAACGGAGCGCCGCCGAGCGGAGACGGAAACAGCACGTAGAGCCCTGCCATCAGGCCAAACGTACCCAGGCTTCCAATCATGAAAGTTCCCCCCGACTTAAAGCGTGCCATGAGAGCAGGCTCACCGCGGTCTGCCGACCCATATGCGTCATCTCCTGTCGCTACAGCACGTGCAACCTGGCGAAGAGAGTACCAGAACGGAAAATAAAGCCCGACGGCGATGAGGACGGGGACGAAGGTGAAGTAAGCGACAAGAAGTGCTGTTTCTGCTGCATCGATGCCCCATGAAAAAAGGTCGCTTGCGTAGGTATAGCCCAGTCCGAGATGCAGGAGAACGGCACTGCCATACCCGAGAGCCAGCGTGGTGCGTACTGTTTCTACGTTAGCACCTGCAGAGGCCAGAGCACCAGGCTCAAAAATGTTTACCATGTACTGACTGAAAAGGAGAAACGTCTCGGGCCAGGCGATCATGGGTACGATCATTACCGCACCGCCCCGTACCGTTGCTGCCAGGGCCCGTTGCAAGGAGTGGCGAAGATGGGTGCTGCCTGTTGTGGCATCCAACACATGAACACCTCCCTGTCCACCTTTAACCATCGCTACGGTAAGGGCAAGCCCAAGCCCAAGAACCGGATTCCAGAAGAGAAGCCCAACGAACAGCGCAATCGCCACAGTAAAGAGTACCACATACCGGGCTGCAAACGAGAGCGGGCGGTTCCACAGGTTATTGGCATGCTCAAACCCGCCATGAGGCAAGTTCATGGCTACCATACCGATCAGGTAGACAATGCTCTGCGTTTCGATTGAGAAGTGAACTCCCGCCAGGTTGAGCCCGGCAAAAGTGAGAGCAAGAGCAATCAGCAAACCACGAGACACCCAGAGGAGCGTGCTGGCTGCCTGACGCTGCGTCTTAACCTGTTGGTCCTGTGGCGATTTACGGGGGATGCGGGATGGTGCTTGTGTGGGAGCAACCTGATGGGCAGACATAGACACAAAGACGGATAGTGAGCAGGGGACAGCGCGTTATCCTATGGAAAAATGAATCACATCCAAGAGTAAAATTGAAATCCATTCTACATGTGCCTACATGCGTGCAAAAACACCGTCAACGCAGGAGGTTGTCACATATGTCAAGATATGCTGTACCACACGACCTGACCACGCGCGTACCGGTCAGGAGACAAGGGACTCCTGGTGGCGGAGCAACCAGCGAAGTGCAACGAGGAGTCGTTGCGCTCAGAAGATTGCTATCTTATCCATCTGCGCTGACTTTCCGCTGCCGATCACCGCTGCGCCACGTAATGCCATACAAGTCCTACAGCGATCAGTGCGAGGCCGCTCCCCCAGATGATAGGCTCGACCCAGAAGGCCAGTCCCAGACAGCCAAGCAGGCCGCCCCACGCCACCACCGGCGGGTAGAGCCGGTCTGTCGCTGAGAGTTGAAGCGCCGACAGGTTAGTGAGTGCGTAGTAGATAAGGACAGTGAACGCGCTGAACGTCCAGGTGGTGCGCACATCACCAATCAGCGCCAGTCCGAAGATGAGCGCTCCGATAGCGAGTGTGGCTACGGTAGGCGTGGTGTGGGATGCGTTGAGGCGGGTAGTGGCTTCGGGCATATCGCCACGGCGTCCCATCGCCAGGAGCACGCGCGAGAGGCCCAGCAGCAGGTTCAGGAGCACGCCGAGCATGGCGGTGCAAGCCCCAATGGTGATAATTGCGGTGCCGCCCGGCAGCGCCAGCGCCTGCACGGCTGCTTCGAGTGGAGACGCGGCATCGGTCGCAGCACCGAGCCCACTGGCTCCAATTGCAGCCACGCCTGTAGCGGCCACGCCGACGTACAGCAGCGTGACCACCACCATCGTAATCACAATAGCACGGGGAATGGTACGGCGGGGATTCTGTACCTCCTCGCCCAGGGTGGCAATGCGCCCGTATCCCGTAAAAGCCACAAACATCAGGGCTGTTGCATGGAACAGCGAGGCGAGCATGCCCTCGTCTTCGGCCGGATCGAAAAACGGATCGAAGAATTGCGCGGTGCCCTCGGTAGAAACGGTTGTTGTGGTGCCGCCAATCACGAAATAGGCAAGCGTAGCCAGCGTGACCGATACGATCGCCATGTTCGTCCAGTTAGAGCGCCGGATGCCACTGAGCACCACGCCAGTAAGAACGACGATCGCCGCCAGGGCAACCGGCACCAGCCACCCGGTAGGTCCCCCCAGCGCGCCGAGCAGGTACCCCGCAAACCCGAGGGCCGCGGTGGCTGCCGAGGCGCTCTTTGCCGCGAGGTACATCCAGCCTGCGGTAAATCCGAAAGGGGCTGAAAGGTATTTGTATCCGTACTCGTACGTGCCGCCACTTACCGGATGGTTGGCGGCCAGCTGCGCGCTGCTAAACGCGTTGCAAGAGGCCACACACGCCGCCAGCGCAATGGCCAGCATCACCGCCGGCCCGGTAATCCCCGCGGCAATGCCGATGCTGACAAACACGCCGGTGCCGACCATGGACCCAAGTCCAAGGAGCACGGCGCCGGGAACGCCAATGGCTCGGATGAGACGGGGGGAATTATTGGAGGCGGGCATGGCGAAGTAGATTCAGGAGAGATCGATGAGGTCGCGAAACGGCACACGGATAGCGGCAATGAGAAGTTCATTCGTGCTCATGCATGTCAAGGCCAGGCCGCGTAGCCCACAAAGGGGTTTCCTGCATTGCGCAAGCCTTCCTGCCCAACCGCGTCCTGTAGCAACGTTAGATTTGTATGTCATGTCTATCAGTACTGCTTGCACATGAAGTCCTGCTTGCACATGCGAGAGCGACCGTGTATACTTTGTGTGATACAGGCTATTCTATCTATTTCTCCGCTGCACACAGTCTTCCATGTCCATATCATATACGTCGTACGTCCATGCCCTTGTCATACAAGGCGTGCTCATCGCAATATTATTGACAGGGAGCCCGCTCGTCGCATCCGCCCAGTGCACCGATCACTTCCTGGATACGCGAGACATCGTGCTCGACCAATCGGAGCAGCTCCTCGGCCCAATCCAGAGCGCAACGATGTTGCCGAACAGACAGCTCGCCGTTGTGACAGGAGATCCGGGTGTGTTTCTTTTTGAGGAGGACGGTACGTTTATCCGTCAGCTGGGAGACCCGGGGCAGGGGCCCTTTGAGTACGGAAACCCGTCGATCGTTCGTGCCCACGGGGAAAACATTGCAGTGTGGGACGGGGGGCAGTCCGTTCAGGTGCGAGGCGGCGATGTTGCCAGCGGAGGCGCTGGTGGTATGAAGATCATTGTGTATCGCACCGATGGAGCGCCGGTTGACGAGTTTAGCGGCATTACATGGTCGGTGTCGGACTTCGTGATCAGTGATAGCGTGGTGTATACGTATCAGAGCGGGGCGCGAAAGCCGTTTGTGCGCGCCTGGGATACCGAGCTGCGCGAAGAGGTTGACCTGGGAATGAATGAGGCGGCGACGATAGAGCGTGTGGCGCTGCATATGCAATCGGGAAGCGGAACGCTTGCGCACTCTGGCGACCACCTGCTGTTCATGGATCCGAGCGTGTCTGCCCTGCAGCGATACGACCTTGCCTCAGAAACGGCTGACAGGCTTGCGATAGACGACCCAGCGTTTCGACTTGGCGCGCTCAATGTGGATGGTCAGGACGGGCTAAATGCCGATCCGTTCGCGGCGCTGGCGTTTGGGATGGAAAGTAGTAGCAGCTATCGAACCGTTGCAACCGACAACACCATCCTTGCTATTCTCAAGCATGGGCGTGTCACGTACGACCCGCCCCTTGTCCAGGACGGTCGTCCGAATCCCAATGCCGAACTGGATACCTTTGACCGCTACCTGCATGTGCATCGTTTCGAAGATGCGGGCGAGGCGGAGGCATGCGAACGCATCGACATTGATCCGGAAGCAACCCAGACCGATGCTCCCATCGTGGGGCCAACGCCCCAGGGCTTCCTGTACCTTGAGCAGCGGATGAACGAGGGCGACATCGACTACGTGCTCCGTGCGTTCTCAGACTCCGAGTAGAGAAAACGCGCTACGATGCATCGTGCCACGACACACCCTGCTTACGACGCATCACGCATGCTGCCATACTCACGCAGCTCAAGCGTGAGCTCTTCGCGCCAGGCGCGGTAGATGGTGACGAGGATAGCGGTGGCCGGCACGGCGATCAGCAGCCCGAATATCCCCATGAACGTACCGAACACCAGCAGGGCAAACACGATGAGCACTGGATGCAAGCCCATCTGGTAGCTTAAGATTTTTGGCGTCAGGAACGACTGCTCCAGCAGTTGCTGCAGAAGGATGGCGACCAGCACGATTACCATATCCATGACCCCGCCGAAGGTCAGCGCTACGAGTCCGCCAATCACCATGCTCACGATAGCGCCAAGTCGGGGAATGAAATTGAGCACGCCCGTCAGCAAGCCAATCAACAGCCAGAACGGCACGCCCAAAAGCACCAGCGCAATCGACACGTTAACCGCTGCAATGAGGCTGATAATCAGCTGTCCACGCAGGTAGGTACCGACAATGCCACCGGCCTCCACAATATAGTCGCGGCGTCCGTTAGCGGTCGGAAAGAGGCTGACCAGTCCGTCGCGGATGAAGGGGTAGTCCTTGAGCGTGTAAAACAAGATAACTGGTACCAGCGCCAGTATTGTAACCAGCCCCAGCACAGATCCGAGCGAAGCCAGCACCTCTTCGAGCGCGCTGGGGAGGCGGCGTGCCTGCCGCTGCACAAAGTCGGTTACCTCGCGGATGATAACCTCCCGATCAATCACTCCGGCGCCTTCCAGTTCGCCCACAACCGGCGAGGTCGCCAGCCACGTTCGCAGGGCCTCCAGCGCCCCCAGCGACTGACGCGACAGCCGGTCGACCTGGTCTACAATGTTGGGTACGATGAGCACGATGCTGGTGATGAAGAGCCCTACGACCAGTGTGGTCACCGCCATCGATGAGACCCAGCGCGGAATCCGGTAGCGACGGTCGATGCGTGTGACGATGGGGTGCAGCAGGTAGGCCAACAGGTAGACCGCTACAAACGGAATGAGGATGGTGCTTGCACGCAGGATCGCCCAGATCAGCAGCAGCACGCCGCCGGACAACAGCAGCGCACGGGCCGATGACTTGTGACGTACGGGCCACAGCAGAAGCGCACCGGCCAGTGCAACCAGTGGCGGGCTCAAGAATGAGCCGGGCCGCGGAAACTCCATCTCGTAGAGCATGACGAGCAAGAGTGCAAGCCCGCCAATCAGCAAGATGATCTCGTGCGTGCGGGTATTACTTAACCAGGTGCCAGACGACGCGCCGTCATCGGTAGACTCCGATTCGGAGGGGGATGGTTCGGGCGAAGACGAGGAAGCCGGTTCAGCAGTAGACATAAGGTGCGTATCCACCAGAACAGAGGAGCAAGTTACACATAGCGCCAGAGCCAGAGGGAGCACACGGCGTGGGCACAGGTACACAGAGAAAACGCGTAGAGGTCCTGTTACCCCCCTTACCATCACATGCCAAACACGGCCCCCTTCGATCCGGCAGTGCTGCGCCGTCCGGGTACGGTGCTGCTCGACACGGCCCGCTCCGATTCTGAAAACGAGCACACCTGGCTCTTCACCGACCCGGTGACGGTGTGTAACGCATCGACATATGCTGAAGTGCCACAGGCGCTACGTTGTGCGCAAGAGGCGCTCGACCAGGGGCAGTACGTGGCCGGATACGTGGCGTACGAAGCAGGCTACGCGCTCGACCCGTCGATCCGGGCGGCTGCGCCCCCGCACGATGAAGACGATGGGCCGCTGGTGTGGCTGGGGGTATACGATGCGCCCCAGGTGTGGCCCGCAGCGGCGGCGCATACGGCGTGGGACGACGTAGCACCGCGTTCGCCCCAGCATGCCCGGTTTGGCTGGCCGGAGGCAGACTACCGCGAGGCGTTCCAGGCGGTCAAGCAGCACATCCACGCGGGCGATGTCTACCAGATCAACCTTACCGGACCGGTCGATCTCGACGTGCCAGACGATCCGGTGGCGCTCTACGCACACATGCGCCGCCAGCAGCCCGTGCCGTACGCGGCATACATCGAAACCGGCACGCGAACCGTGCTCTCCGCCTCCCCCGAACTCTTTATTCGCCGCACGGGCGAGCGTGTGATAACGCGCCCTATGAAAGGGACCGCCGCGCGCCCGCCCACCGCCGAGGCCGACGAGCAAGCCATCTCGGCACTGAAGGCCGATGCTAAAACGCAGGCCGAAAACCTGATGATTGTGGATCTGCTCCGTAACGACCTGTCGGTATGCTGTACGCCGGGGTCGGTGCGCGTGCCCGAGCTGTTTGCGGTAGAGCGGCATCCGACGGTGTTGCAGATGACCTCTACGATCGAGGGGCGCTTGCAGGCCGGCATCGCGCTTCCCGATCTGTTTGGGGCGCTCTTTCCGTGCGGGTCGGTCGTGGGCGCGCCGAAGCTGCGTGCCATGCGCATCATCCGCACGCTGGAGCCGGCTCCGCGCGGGGTGTACTGCGGCGCCATCGGGTGGGCCGGACCCAACGAGAATGCAGCATTTAGCGTTGCCATCCGAACCGTCGAGATCGGTCCGCAGGGCGCCCGTATGGGCACCGGGGGCGGGCTCGTGTGGGATTCCGATGCCGACGCCGAGTACGCAGAGTGCAAGCTCAAGGCCCGGTTTCTGGTGGATGCGGGCGACCCTGCCCCGCTGACGCGCCCCACGCTCATCGAAACGATGCGCTACGACGGAGCAGACATCTCGCTGCTCGACCGCCATTTGCACCGGCTTGCGGCGTCGTCGCGCTACTTCGAGATTCCCGTCGACCTTGATGCGGTGCGCGAAGCGATTGCCGCTACCTGCGCGGCGCTGCCCGACGCGCCTCACATGGTACGTGGCACCCTCGGCCCCCAGGGCACATGGCAGAGCACCACCCGCCCGCTCGACCCGGCGCCCGATCGTCCGTGGCGGCTTACGCTGAGTCCTGTTCGGGTTGCTCCCGGCGACATACGGCTGCATCACAAAACGACGGCCCGCACGCCATACGACGAGGCTGCTGCCTTCGCACGGGCCCACAACTGCGATGAAGCGCTGCTACAGTCCACCGAAGGATACATCACCGAGGGCGTGCGCAGCAACGTCTTCATCGAACGCGAGGGCACGCTTTACACGCCCCCGCGGTCGAGCGGGCTGCTGGGGGGCGTCTACCGGGCCCACGTGATCGACACCCGTACCGACGTGCGGATCCAACCGCTTACCGTCGAAGATCTGCGCAGGGCCGACGCGATCTACTGCTGCAATGCCGTGCGTGGGTGGCGATCCGCGCAATGGGTGGAGCCGGAAACGGTAGAGGCGCTGTAGCCTGTGCATTCGACAGACCCCGAGTTCGGGGGCAGGCGAGAGGGGTACTATGCTCGTTAAATCGCCCACCCGTCTATCTCCCCACCCGTCAACGAAGCGTACAGGGCTGGGAGCTGCCTCTCTCCGAAAAGACACACCACAAAAAAACGCCCGCCCCCTCTCAGTGAGGAAGCGGGCGGATGCTTAAGCAGCATGAGCTGTAACGGCGTGGGCTGCCTAAAAGCAGCGTCAGGCTTAGAACCTGTTTTGATTTCTTAATTTGGGCACCCCAGGAGTACTTCCTCCCTGTGGTCGGGGCGCTGCGATCGGCTCCGCTGGGCTGGGGCCGAAGGTCATGCCCCTGGTGCAAATTGGGCCCCGATGTTGGCCCGTAGTCTCACTACGAACCTCCATCGAGGTCCAATTTTCGCTGCAGCGGCGTTCGCTCTCGCCTGCAAACCAAAACCCAAACAGGTTCTTAGTCAAGCGCCTTCTCGATCAGATGACGCAGGTGGGCGGTGTGGGCCTGCGTTTCTGCGTTCACGTCCGACTTGCCTGCAATGAGGTCGTCGACCTGCTGCAGGCTACGTAGCGCCGCAGAGCGGGCTACATAGTCGTACGACGTGTTGGTGTCTTCGTCGAGCACCGCCGAGAGGCCGCGCACGTACTCTACCTGCAGGTTCTGGCGGAACGTGTTCACGTTCCCTGGGGCGTCGTCTTCGAAGATCGCCATCGTAAGATCATCCATATACTCGGCCAGCGGATAGGTATTGCCGTAGAGGCGAGCATCCGTCATGCGAGTGAGCACATCGGGGTGCAGAATGTGCGCGAGGACCATGCGCTGCATGCTGAGCGCGCGGGCGTGGATCTTCGGGTCTTCGGAGCTACCAAAGAAGTTGAACCCGCGCCGCTGCTGCTGCAGATGATTATAGATCTCGTTCGGAATATCGAACGCATCGGGAGCAAACAGGTGCGTGCGCAGCAGGTCGAGCGCCGCCTCTTGCTCGGCGCGTGGCACCGGCGTAAACGGCTGCGTAGCGCCGGGCTGTCCGATCATGGCGCGTTCGCGATAGACGCCGCCGATGAAGCGCGAGGCCGCGTTCACGGCGCTGCCCATCTCACCCGTCAGGATCAGGTAGGCGTTGCGGAGCGGCTCGTACGAGCCGCCGGGCTCGTCGTACTTGTCGAGCAGCGAGGCCATCGTCTCCGACAGAATTCCGAAGCGCTCCTCGGCATACGCGACCGGGTCGCTCGATATGGTATTGATCATAACGCGCGGGTCGATCGCCTTGCCCGGACTGCGCATGTCGTCGGCGTCGTTGCCGAAGGCCAGCTCCGGCTCGGTGGAGCGGTTCAGGTGTGCGGTCATCCGGTCGTCGTCATCGAGCGACGGGTCGTATCCAAACTGAATAGCCCACGTGTCGTACGGACCCGGATGGTCGATGTAGTAGGTCTCTTGCGCATCGATGTTATCGGTCAGGTGCACGGCAGGGTAGTCCATTACCGACCCGATGAGGCCGTTCTCGGCGATCGCCTGCGGGTCTTTCAGCTCCTCGGGCGAGAGCAGGTTGTGCGCCTGCATGTTGTGGTTAAGGCCAAGCGTGTGGCCCACTTCGTGGAGAATCAGGTAGTAGAGCGCTTGCTCAAAGTAATCGGTGATCTGCAGCTCCGACGCATCCTGCGCGTGCAGCACCTGCAGTCCGGTAAGCAGATTCTGCTGCATGGTGGTGCCCAGCGTGCAGCCGTCGTGCGGCGTGTGGCCCGCTTCGGCATCGTGCGCGTGAAGCTCGGTGAGCGACTGCTGCGCCCAGTCGGGCAGGGCAGCCGCGTCGAAGAGATCCTGCTGACGGATCCGGTTGGTGAGGTAGACGAACTCAAGCATGACGTCGGAGCCGATGATCTGCCCGGTGCGGGGGTTCACAAAGCTCGGGCCGTAGCCGCCAAAGGGCGGCGTGGGCGAAGACGTCCACCGCAGCACGTTGTAGCGAATGTCGCCCGCTTCCCAGTCCGCGCTATCAGGCTGCACCTTCACCTCGATCGCGTTCTCAAACCCGGCGGCTTCGAAAGCCTGGTTCCAGGCGAGGGTTGCGTCTCGAATGATCGGGCGGATCTCCTCGGGCGTGGTGTTTTCAATCCACCACACGATAGGCTCAACCGGCGCCGAGCGCTCCGCCTCCGGATCTTCCTTCACCAGGTGCCATCGGTTGATCATGTCACGGTAGGGCGTAGCGCTTGTCGAGGTCTGGTCATCGACCTGCTGCATGAAGTAGCCCACCCGCGGATCGTCGAAGCGCGGCGTGTAGTCGTTGTCGGGCATCTCGATGAGGCTGTGCTGCACGATAATGCCGACCGACCGGGCGTCGGTCACGGCGCTTCCGCCACCGGACTGCGGGAGCGGGTTGTCGTACACGTACTCTACCGTAAGGTCGGTATTCTCGGGGAAGTTCTTGACGCTCTGGTAGCGCGTTTTGCTGCCGTTCAGACTGCCCAGCGAAAAGCTACCCGGACGCTGCAGCGGCGAGGGCGTTGGCTTTACCTGATGCAGCGCCTCGCTCAAGAAAAGCTCATCTGCGCTGATGAGATAGCGTCCGCCACCGGTCGTGTCTTGAGCCACGATCTCCTGCGAGGCCAGGCGCGCCGGCGTGATGTTCGCCTCGGAGGCACGGCTCAGCGCATTATCCGGATCGAAGAAGAACGAGGTGTTTACCTTCTCAAACTCGATACGGTCGTAGTACCGCTTGATAGCGAACACTTCGTTGTCGCGAAACTGACCGCGAAAGTGCCCCGCTACGGGGGCTCCGTCTTGCGTGAACGTGAAGTAGATATACTCCTGGTCGAGCTGATCTTCGCGGATCAGCATCTGCAGCGAGCCATCGGTCGTGTCGCGATAGAGCGTGAAGAGGCCCTCCAACTCCTCCGCCGCTTCCACGGCTTCGTCAATGTCGGAGGTGGGCTCGGAGGGGGCGTCGGGCGTGTCGTTGGTCGTCACGCCACGTGGCGCACATCCGGCCATCAGCAGCGCGAGAAGCGCTACCATGGAAATAAAACGGGAAGCAGCAGGCATAAGGCGAGCAGGTCTGTGAGGCTGTAACAAAAGAATCGGTAGCTATACAATATATAAAATAGGCAGGCGGATGCACACGCGCTGCTATGAATGACACGTGGATGTTGCAAATAGGAAATCCTTGCCTCAGAGAAAAGCGTATGCTCGCGTAAGAGCCGGGTCGCCGCATCCCAACAGTTGAAAAAGTGCGCTGTAGTGTGTATGGTATACGCACGGTATGGAGCAACGTCCTCTGCTCTTTCGACCGGTCTCTGCCATTTGGCCCCCGCCACCCGAGCCCTGCCACCCAAGCCGCCACCCAGCTTTCCACGTTGCTCACTCCTCATCGTCGACCAACTAACCGCTGTATCCCTCTATGCGAACCGCCTCATCTTCGACCGGATCTCCGACCTGGACCGCGCCCCGCGGCCTGCTTGTCGGCGCGCTCCTCCTGCTTGTCCTGCCATGGGTCGCCACGGCCCAGTCGCCCGACGACCGCGGCACCCGCCTGCTGCAGGCGCCCAGCGTGCATGGCGAGACCGTTGTCTTTGCCCATGCCGGTGAGATCTGGCGCACCACCACGAATGGCGGCGACGCAGAGCGCATCACCAGCTTCCAGGGCGTGGCGTCTCACCCGCACCTGTCACCCGATGGCGAGCATGTCGCGTTCTCAGGGCGCTATAATGGCCAGACGGATGTCTACGTGGTGCCGCTCGCCGGAGGTACACCCGAGCGCCTGACCTACCACCCGGGCACCGACGCCGTGCAGGGCTGGGCGCCCGACGGCACCCGCGTCGTGTTTGCCTCGGGACGCGACGCCGCGCCATCGTCGTACCAGCGCTTCTGGACGATCGATACCGAAGAAGCTACTCCCGAACCGCTCCCCATTCCGCGGGGCGACGTGGGCGGGTTCAGTCCCGACGGCGAACGCTTTGTCTATCAGCCCATCTCGCGCTGGCAAGACCACTGGCGCGGCTACCGGGGCGGGCAGGTGCATCCGATCTGGATTCTGGATATGGATACCTATGAGCATACCGAGCTGCCGTATGAGGAAACGGTCGACACCGCCCCGGTCTGGGCAGGCGACACGGTCTACTTCCTTTCAGACCGGGCCGACGACATGGTCATGAACGTGTATGCATATGACCTGAACACCGAAACCCTCACGCAGCTCACCACGCACAGCGACTTCGACGTGAAAGCGCTTGATGTAGACGGCACCACGCTCGTCTACGAGCAGGGCGGCTACCTGCATCGCTACGACCTGGAGCGCGACGCGCATACGCCGCTTACGGTGACGGTACGCGGCGACCTGCCGTGGACACAGCCGCACTGGACGGGCGTGCAGGCAAACGTGATGAACGCAGGCATTTCGCCCAACGGCGTACGGGCGGTGTTTGAGGCACGCGGCGAAATCTTTACGGTGCCGGCCGAGCACGGCTCGTGGCGCAACATCTCGAACGCCTCGGGCGCAGCCGACCGCTACCCCGCCTGGTCGCCCGACGGCAGCCAGATCGCGTGGTTCTCGGATCGCAATGGCGAGTACGCGCTCAAGATTGCTCCGCAAGACGGACGCGGGGATCTGCGCACCATCGACCTGCCTGAGGCGTCGTTCTACTACCATCCGCAGTGGTCACCCAACAGCGAGCACCTGCTCTTCACCGATGCCGACCGTACCCTCTGGCTTCTCAACGTCGAATCCGAAGACCTGACGCGTGTCGATAACGACCTCTACGCGCATCCCGAACGCTCGCTCAACCCGTCGTGGTCGCCCGATGGCGAATGGATCGCCTACGCGAAGCGCCTCGATAGCCAGTTCCGCACCGTATACGCCTACTCGCTGAACGACGATGAGCGCATCGCGATGAGCGACGGCATGGCCGATGCGGTACATCCGGTGTGGGATGCGAGCGGCAAGTATCTCTACTTCATGGCCAGCACCAACTACGGACTCAGCACCGGCTGGCTCGACATGAGCGCCTACGACGACCCGCTCGACCGGGGCGTGTACGTGACCGTGCTTGCACGCGATGAACCCTCGCCGCTTCAGCCCCGCAGCGACGAAGAAGCCGCCGCCGATGCCGAGGCAGGAAACGACGACGAAGTCGACGTCCGCATCGACCCAGAGGGGCTCGGCCAGCGGACCCTTGCGCTCGACCTGCCCGAGCGTCCGTATATGAGCCTTGCTGCAGGATCGGCCGGGACGCTCTTCATTGGCGAGGCGGTGCCGAACCAGCCTGGCCTGCGCATCCACCAGTACCAGTTGGATGCGCGCGAGGCGCAGCCCTTCCTGGAAGGGGTAACGCAGTTTGACGTGTCGCACTCGGGCGAGCAGGTGCTCTACCAGGCCATGGGACAGTGGGGCATTGTGCCCACTGCACAGCCGCCTTCGCCGGGCGACGGGGCGATCGACCTGTCGGGCCTGCAGATGCAGGTCAACCCGCGGGCTGAGTGGCAGCAGCTCTTCGACGATGCCTGGCGCTTCAACCGCGACTATCTCTACGTGGATAACTATCACGGCGCCGACTGGGACGAGGTGCGCGCCTTGTACGAGCCGTGGCTCGACCACGTGCACCACCGCGCCGACCTCAACTACGTGCTGGCGCTCATGATCGGTGAGCTCTCACTCGGCCACACCTACGTCGGCGGCGGCGACATTCCCGACGGCGATGGCCCTGGCACCGGACTGCTGGGCGCTGACCTCGTGGCCGATGGCGACCGCTACCGCATCGAACGCATCTACGACGGCGAGCAGTGGAATCCGGGACTGAATGCGCCGCTGCGCACCCCTGGAATAGACGTGGGGGCGGGCGACTACATCCTTGCTGTGGAAGGCCGAGCGCTGACCACCGACATGAATCCGTACGCACCCTTTGAGGGCACCGTAGGCCGCCCTATTGCGCTGCTTATCAATGACGAGCCCACTACAGAGGGCGCCCGCGAAATCACCGTAGAGCCCGTGGCAAGCGAAGCCGGATTGCGCACCCGTGCCTGGGTGGAAGACAACCGCCGCTACGTCGAAGAGCAGTCCGACGGAGCGCTTGGCTACGTGTATGTGCCCAACACCGCTCAGGCTGGTTACGAGTCGTTCAACCGCTACTACTTTGCGCAGCAAGATCGTAGCGGCATGGTGATTGACGAGCGCTTCAACGGAGGGGGATCGGCTGCCGACTACATGGTCGACATCATGGCCCGTGAGCTGCATGGCTTCTTTAACAATCCCATTGGCGACCGCACGCCCTTCACCACGCCGGGCGCTGGCGTGTGGGGGCCGAAGGTGATGATCGCTAACGAAGCCGCAGGCTCGGGTGGCGACCTGCTGCCCTACATGTTTCGGCGCATGGAGGTCGGGCCCATCGTAGGGCGTCGCACCTGGGGCGGACTCGTAGGCATCTGGGATACGCCGCCCCTCATCGATGGCGGGTTCTTTACCGTGCCACGCGGCGGCTTTCTGGATCTGGATGGCAACTGGGCCGTCGAGAACGAGGGCGTTGCGCCTGACATCCCGGTGGTGCAGACCCCGCGTGAGGTCATCGAGGGCGGCGACCCGCAGCTCGATCGGGCGATTGAGGAAGCCATGATGCTTCTGCCAGAAGACGATCCGATCATCGAAGAGCCGGCCCCGCCTGTACGTGCCCCCCGTAGTAACCAGTAGGGCGCCAGAACACCGGTCTAAACAACCGCATTTTGTATTTGGAGCATGAGTCGGCCTGTGGGGGCTTTGTCCCCTACGGCACATGCACGGTGAGCCGGGCGCCGATGCCAACAACCATTGTGTTAAACTCCGTTTCAACGCCCACCCGGCTGATGAGCGTAACGTGCAGCTGACTGTTCTCCCCCCGGCTGAGAGCGGGCGTACGCACGAAGAGGCGTCCGCCTGCGGTGCGCTGCCGAAACGATGCGGCGTCGGCATCGCCTACATACTCGCCGAGCTGCAGCCGCAGCCGCTGCCAGTAGGTGCCCAGGCTCATGCCCCACCCGTGGTCCGCCGAAGGGTGCAGCAGACGGCGCTGCGCGCGACGCTCCTCCGGGTTGACGGGCGCGGTGCGCATCATGAGCTGCTCGCTGGTGGGCTCCGAAAGCGCGCAGCCGCCAAGTACGAGGCCGAGCACGAGGCAAAGGAGAGGGCTGCGCCTCCCCCTGAATAGTTTCTGGCTGAATGGTTTCTGGGTTGACAGCAGCATGCAGCGAACGGGCATTGCAGATCGGACGTATGCAAGCATCAAGACGCTGCCAAGTATAGCGCAGCGCCGCCTGCCACGCAATTTGCCGTCCCGCCGTCCATGGCCGACCTCGTTACCATCGCGCAGTTCAACGCCCCGCACAACGCCCACTTTGCCCGGATGCAGCTCGAAGACGCAGACATCCCGTGCCGCATCATCCACGAAGACATGACCGGCCTCACGATGTTCTTTTCGCGGAAAGCCGGCGGCGTGAAAGTGCAGGTGCCTGCCGGGTTTGAAGACGAGGCACGCGAGGTGCTGGCCGATCTGATGGAGGAATGAGCAAGAGTCAGGGGGATGCGGGGCGCAAAAGCCAGTGCTGTAGGGTATAGGGGCGCCTACGGGAGCGATCTGTCCGTATCAGGCTCTTAGAACTCGCGCAGGTGCAGCCTCTCGTCTTCGCATCAACACCTGGATGCGATTTCGCGGGCGAGATAGCATCCAGGTTCTGCCTGGGGCGCCTGCGGCGCGCCTACACGGCCTTGGTGGCTGAGAAGTGGGTTGTTCGGGGGCCGCGTGTGCCCTATCATACAGGCACGCCGCTCCGCATCCCGTACGCTACCTGTTTAAGCGCATTATCTGCCTGTGTCCGATTCCTCGTTAGATCGCCGCGTGGTGGGGGCCTGGTCGCTCTATGACTTTGCGAACCAGACCTTTACCACACTGGTTGTTACGTTCGTCTATGCCACGTTCTTCACCGAGGTGATTGCGACCGACTCGGTAACAGGCACCACGCAATGGTCGTGGGCGGTGGCCATTTCGGCGATCCTGGTGGCCGGACTGTCGCCCTATCTCGGGGCTATGGCCGATCGCGGGGGCTATCGCAAGCGGTTTCTGTTTGTGGCGACCGTGGTCTGCATCGCCGGATCGGTGGCGCTCTACTTTCCGACCGAGGGCGAGGTGCTCTTTGCGCTTTCGGTGTTCGTGGTGGCCAACGTGGCGTTTGAGATCTCGTATGTCTTCTACAACGCCTTTCTGCCGGAGATCGCCTCGTCGAAAAATATGGGGCGCGTATCGGGGATCGGCTGGTTTGTGGGCTACATCGGCGGGCTACTCGGATTGATCGTGGCGCTGTTTGTGTTTGTGTTTCCAGAGCCGCCGCTCTTCGGGATGAACCCCGACACCGGACAGCACATCCGCGCTACGAATCTGCTGGTGGCGGTGTGGTATGCCGTGTTTGCAATTCCACTCTTTCTGGTCGTGCCCGAGCCGAAGCGAGGCCTGTTCGACGGTGACGACAACGATGGACTGATCCGTGCTACCAACAGACAGCTGAAGTCTACCTTTCAGTCGATTCGGCGCTACAAGAATACGTTCTGGCTGCTGGCGGCGCGCTTCTTCTATAACGACGGGATCGTGACGATCTTCGCGTTTGGCGGCATCTACGCCGCTGGCACCTTCGGATTCACCACCGAGGAGATCATTATCTTTGGCATTGCGCTCAATGTGGCAGCGGGACTGGGCGCGTTTGCGTTTGGCTACATCGACGACTGGATCGGGGCCAAGCCGACAATCCTCATCAGCATTGTGGGGATTTCAGGGGCGGTGATCCTGGCGGCCCTGGCTCCGACCGAGACGTGGTTCTGGGTGGCAGGCATCCTGCTCGGGCTGCTCGTAGGTCCCAATCAGGCCTCAAGCCGTTCGCTGATGGCACGCTTTACGCCGCCTACGAAAGAGAACGAGTTCTTCGGGTTCTTCGCCTTCTCGGGCAAGTTGACCGCGTTTATGGGCCCGCTCTTGCTGGGGTGGTTTACCTCGGTCTTTGCGAGTCAGCGGATCGGCATCACCACGGTGCTATTCTTCTTCATCGTGGGGGGCACGCTGCTGCTCCGCGTCGATGAGGACGAGGGGATACGCATGGCCGAGGAACTGCCCTCCGATGTAAAGGCTGACGATAGTGATGCCACCCAGGTCGACGATACGGCCGGCTCCAGCCAGTAAATAAAGCCCGTTCACCGATAACAGCGCAGCCTGGCTTCGTAACACGGGTTCGCAGTTTGCCACGAGGCTTCGTTTATTTACATATACTTGCTTGTCCTTCGCTAATAAGCCTTCGACGCCACGTATGTCCTTACTTCGCTACTGTGCCCTCGCCGCTATACTGGGTGCCTGGGTGCTCCTCGCGCCGCACGCGTGGGCCCAAGACGGTATTCAGCCCGCCGACTACTACCACACCGTTGGCGTTAGCCAGGTGGCGCTCTCGCCCGATGGCTCGCTGCTCGCCTTCACCCGCACCGATCGCAAGGAGGCCGATAACACCCGCCACCGCACCGTCTGGATGCAGGAACTCGTAGACGGCACGCCCGATGGTGAACCATTTCGGTTTACGGATGCGAGCGTGCAGTCCTTTAATCCGCGCTGGTCGCCCGATGGCGACGTGCTGGCGATTCAGTCGCAGCGGGGCGACGACCCCAACACCATTCGCTTTCTGCGGGTAACCGCCCCCGGGGGCGAGGCCTTTCAGATTGAAGGCGTCGATCGTCCGCCCGTGTGGAGCCCCGACGGCAGCCAGATCGCGTTCGTGCGTGCCCCCGACGATGATCTGGAGGCTGAGGAAGAGAATGGCCTGAATGGCGACGAGGCCGAACACATCGCGCCGGATGCTATCACATCCACCCTCGACACCACGCGCTTCGACGGACACGTCATCACCTACATGAACTACAAGCGCGACGGCACCTCCGACTGGCTTCCCCACCCCGAGCACCGCGACAAGCGACAGCTGCATGTGGTGGATGCCGAGGGCGGCGACCCGGTCGTGCGCACCGACCTGCCCTACCACGTGCGCAACGTAACGTGGCACCCCGACGGCGAAACCATCTACTTCGTGGGCGACCCGGATGAAGACGACCCGTTTAGCATGGAGCCGACCGCCAACCTCTACGTGCTGCACGCCGACAGCGACACGCCCGAACTGCTGCTGGAGATGGAAGGCGGACAGAGCAGTCCCGCCGTTGCTCCCGACGGCGCGCACCTGGCGTTTCAGCACACGGCGGAGCGCGGCGCCCCAACGAACATCCACCGCGTGGCGCTAAACGGCAACGGGACTGCCAGCAGCGAACCGCAGAACCTGACACCCGCGTGGGACCTGCGCCCCGGCAGCCCGCACTGGAGTGCTGACGGCACGCAGGTGCGCTTTTCCGCGCAGACCCGGGGCGACGCGCATCTCTTTGCTGTAAACGCCACCGGCGGATCGGTAGAGCAGGTTACCGACGGGGCGCGCCGCCTCGGTAGCATCTCCCCCGACGATGCAGACAACTGGATGGCCTACACCGCTACCGATGCGGTGACGCCTGCCGAAGTGTTCATCGCCCGTCCCGACGGCTCCGATGAAACGCAGCTTACCGCCTTCAACGAAGAGTGGATGGCCGATCGCACCGTACAGCCCGCCGAACCGATCACATGGACCGTCGAAGACGGTACCGAAATCGAGGGCTGGGTCATCAAACCTGCCAACTACGATCCCGATGAATCATACCCGATGGTGCTCAAGATCCACGGCGGTCCGCACGCGGCGTACGGCAACACCTGGTTCCAGACGTTCCACGCGCTGTCGGGCTCCGGCATGTTCGTCTTCTACCCAAACCCGCGCGGCTCCTCGGCCTACGGACATGACTTCATGTACGCGACCCAGGGCGAATGGGGCCTGATGGATGAGGAGGATTTCATGACGGGCATCGATGCGGTGCTTGACGAGTACGACGCCATCGATCCGGAGCGCATTGGCGTATCCGGCGGCAGCTACGGCGGCTACATGACCAACTGGCTCACCGCCCGCTTCCCCGACCGCTTTGCCGCAGCCGTTACGAGCCGCTCGATCTCTAACTGGGAGAGCATGTACGGCACCTCCGACGCGCAGGGCCTGATGGAGTGGGAGTTCTTCGGCTACCCGTGGGAAGAGCGCGACCTGTACCGCGAGATCTCGCCGCTCAGCTACGTCGAGAACGTCGAAGCGCCCACGCTGATCATCCATAGCGAAGAGGACTACCGCACACCGATGCCCGAGGGCGAACAGTGGTTTATGTCGCTCATCAAGCAAGAGGTGCCGGTGGAGTTTGTGCGCTACCCGCGCTCCTCGCATGGCCTCTCGCGCACCGGCGAACCATGGCTCTTAGTCGACCGCATGGAGCGCCTGCGCAGCTGGTTCGACCACTGGCTGGCGGAGTAGTAGGCGATCTGATTGGGACATAGTTTAGGGGATGCGCACGGCTCCCGCCTTCGGGTCGAGAGATCGCATTTCGGCAGCAGGGCCTGCAGCCATCGGGGAATTACTCCCGGACGGCTGCAGGCTTATCTGTTGGGGAGGGGGGCTCGATTGCGCATCTCCGTTTAAGAAATACGCAAGAGCATATCAGCTATTTTGCTGTCGAATGTACTCTAATCTCTGAATGTGATCCTCAAGAGCTTGTTTGATCGCTGAATAGAACGGTGTGATTTCAGAACCGCTTTCCCGTTTCAAGCGTCGAAGCCGAATCTTAGCTTTGCGATACGAGAGCGAGTAGTTTGGTCCGAGAGTGCCTCGCACAGCGCTGCGCCGGTATGAGCAAAGAGTTTTGTGATTTAGGTTGAGTTGTCGAATCGTTGTTTGAGCCGCTATGTCGTCGTCAGATGTAGCCTCAACGGATCCGTCTTCATTATAGCAAAGCCGCTGTTCACAATGGTTTGAAAGCGGAGATACAAACAGAGCTTTGTCTCTGGGAGGAGGCCATGTCTCTTTGTAGACCGCCCCATAAAGTGTTTCTGATTTCGTGTTGGGTTCCGGATAGCACGCCACCATATTGGTGTAACTGACCTCTTCATCAGGCGTGCAATGCGTTTGCGCTTTCAGGTGCTCGATGTGGCTAGAATCTTCCCAGATGCGCTGTTCGGTGTATGCATCAATGCGGCCTTGTTCATCGAGAAGTGCCTGCTGTATTGTAGCGCGAAGCCCCGAGTCAATGAGATCGTATCCGAAGTTGGGGTCGTTGCTGTACTGATTGCGCCATTCAGTAAGGTCAGTCGGCTCAGGGGCTTTCTGGATCTGCTTCATCGGCCAGAGAACGGAGGTTCATAATGCTCGATTCAAGACGTACGACGTCGGGATCGTCGCCGTGGAGTAGGGTGCGGAGTTTTTTCAACTGCTGACGCGCAGTCTCAAGATCGCCTACATGAAGTGCATTTTCAACGCGCTTTATTTGATCTTTTGCATCGGCAGGGCGCTCTGTCGTATCCATGAGCGACTCCAGAATCCAGTTACTATCCAGTCCATATGCCTGCTCGGGGCGATGCACCTCAATTCCCTGTGACGTCCGCTTCAGATGGGTAAGTGCAGAGGGATCCACTTCACTGATGATTTGGGGGGAGTGCGTTGTCGTAATGAACTGGACTTGCGGAAATGTGCGCCGGAAGTCTCGAACGATATGGCGCTGCCACGTTGGATGCAAGTGCAGATCGAGCTCGTCGATGAGCACAACGCCGGGCGTTTCAGAAAGCGCCTTCTCTCCCAGATGAGGGTTTAAGCGCGCCATCCGCGTAGCCAGGTCGCCAACGAGAGTAAGAGTCGTGCGTTGTCCATCACTCAAGTAGTCCAGCGGATAGACCTCGGTTCCGCCAAATACGACTACCACTTCTTCGCGCTGGGGAGAATAGCGGAGGTCGGTTGCATCCTCCACCATTTGAGTGATTGCTGCGCGCACAAGGCGATATAAGGTAGAGGAACTGCCCTCTTCCCACGCGATGAGGCTTTGGCGTTTCATCCAAGCCTCCAATGCTTTTGTATCGAGCCGCTTATCGATACAATCGCGGTATCCTACAAAGCGCGACAGATGCTTTTTGTCAGGCGTTGTCTTGCGGCGTTGCGTACGACGCGGCTCAAGGTACAACCGGGATGTGCTATAGTAGGCTAATACAGGAAGTGTTACGTTATCTCCTTCCCGCACGCGTCGGTCCGCTTCTTCAGCGCATTCCCGAATAGGCGCTGCATCTTTCCGCGTTGTTTTTCCATGGGGGCCATTTAGCGAGCGGCTCCATACAAGTGGGTATTCGGTTCCATTCGATCCGTCAGTGGAAACCGTTCCGCGTGCTTCAACAGTAACTGGCCACTGCTCTTCGAAAGTAAACTCTCCGGCATCGAAGGCGCGCCCCACCATACGTACGTCGTCGTTTCGGATTCCAACGGCATGACGATCCTTGATCCCCAAAAACCAACTCGCGATCGCAATACGTGCGGCTTTGAGCAACGCACTTTTCCCGGTTCCATTTTCACCAATCAGCACATTGAAGTACGGACTGATATCAAATTCATGATCGGCAAAACAGCGAAAGTTTCGAACGCGGAGTGTGTCAAGACGCATGATGTCCGTCCAGTTCGGAGTAAGCCATCGTTAAAAGATGCCCTGTAGGGTCAGGTCAAATCCACTCATGTCATGGTTAGTAGTTTCCAGCGTGCTGGTTTTGCTCCAGGGTAACGCGTTAGAACATATCAGTAGATAAACATCCTGCATGCCAAGAAGCCCCCCTTCAACACGTCGAATGAATCAGCGCGCCGGTGGGCTGTTCGGTGCACAGTTCGTTGTAGCGCTGCACGGCCAGTTCGGTGTCTAAAACGTGCACATTGATGCCTTCTTCTTCAAGAAAAGCGAGCGTCTCGTCTTTCACTTGCAGACGCTCGTGGAAGCCCTGCGCGAGAACGACCGCTTCGGCGCCGTGGTCGAGGAGTTCGCGCACATCGGCGGGCTGAATGCCGGGCGAATGCGAAGTGCCCGTCTCGTTCCAGTCCCACCCCCGCGCGCCGCCCGGATACAGCTTTGCATCTTTGAACGGTTCGGGGAAGCCCTCAACGGTAACGCTGCCCCACGAAACAGACGTGATTGATGGTGCTCTGTGCGTAGCCATAATGCGTGTGTTGCACTGTCTAACAGATCGTCGCCGTTGCTACAAAAACCGGCCGGACGCCGCAAAGGATTCGCGGGGGCCACACACGTTTCGCCTCCTCTCCGAACTATTGCACGCCTACAACCAAACGTGCCGATGTGCAGGCATGCTACACATCGGCACGGAATTGGTAGCTGAGATACAGAGACAGATCCCAGTAATCCGCTTCTATCAAAGCGGTTTGCTAAAACGTGAAGTACCGTACGGAGGGCTTCATCATGTGCTCAGCGATGGCGGGCGGCTGGGCGGTGCCGATGCCTTCGATCAGGTCCGACGCGTCGGCATCGGTGTTAGGCAGGTAGATCGCGCAGACCTCAACGGTGCTGCCCTCGTTGAGCAGGCGCTGCAAGAGCTGCTGTGGGGTGCGGTCGGCAGGCTGAAAGACCGGGAACTCCTCGTTAGCCAGGGCGAGGCGTCCGCCGTCGCCGCAGAGAAGCACGCGCACCGAGGCACCCTGGTTGAGGGATTGGTTGGCGAGCACCATCGCCATCATCTGGGTCTGGGCGTCGTCGGAGGTGACAACCACGAACAGCTCGTCGGGGTCGTTGGCCTGGGCTGTGGTCATCGATCCGAGGAAGAGACCGGCAACAAGAGTTGCGCAGAAAGCAAAATATCGCATGGGGGGCAGGATAAGCTGAGGAAGAATGCTTGTAGTTACAAGTATTCTATTCCTATGCCTGCATATAAGTTGCCGGATCTGGCTATGATTGGTGTGAAAAGGAAGCCGGATCGCATCCACCTGTTCTACAACAGACCGGTAGCTGCTATACTGCAAGCAGCCGATCGGCCAGGTCGTGCAGGTCGGTTGCAGTGTAGTCGGGGGGGGCGGAGAGCGGGTCGGGGACGACGCCGCTGCGAAGGAGGAGCGTAGCCGGGCAGCCTGCGCGCATAGCGCCGGCCACATCCCACGTGTGGGCGGCCACAAACCCCATGTCGCAGGCGGACACCCCCAGCACATCCATGGCCATGTGGTATGGGTCGGGGGCGGGCTTCAGGCGGCGGACGGCATGTGCAGAGAGGATCTCGTCGAAGAACGGGGTGAGTCTGGCGTGGTCGAGCTGAACGTGAAGTACATCGGGGGCTCCGTTGCTGAGGGCCGCCAGCCGCAGGTCGGCAGCGGCCAGGCGTTCCAGGGCGTCGGGGACATCTGGGTGCGGAGGGAGCCGGCGCACGGTGTCGAGAATGGCACGACGCTCCGCCTCCGAGAGCGCTCTGTCGTGGCGGGCGGCTACCATTGTGAGTGCGGCATTGCCAATCTGACTGAAGTCGGCATACGTATCCAGCACGGTTGTAACCAGCGCAGACTGCAGTACCTGAGCAAACCATTCGGTGCGTACGTTGGGCGTGTCAAAGGCAGCGTCGAACGGCGCGTCGAGGGCACTAAGGTCGAGCAGCGTTTCGTTGACGTCGAATACGAGCGTGGGCACCATGGTAGCAAGAGGGTCACGAGAAGAGCATGTGCTCAAAAATACACCTCTCGAAAATACATAAAGGCTTTGTGGGATGCGACTTTTCTTTCATGCGCTATTTCTGCACACTGCCATGTAGCTCTCCATGTTGACAAATAATTGGTAGCACATGACAGTCGCTGCACCCTATCGTCTCTTCTGGCGCTACTTCATCGTTCTCATTGTGTGTGTCGGGGCTCTGCTTGCAAGCAGTGGGACGCAAGCCGTGTGGGCACAGAGCGATTGGAGCGTAAGTTCGCATCTGCGCACCGGCTATTACGGCACCTGGGGAGAGGCGCGCGACGGCGCGGACATCGACGATCATTCGCTGTCGGGACGGTTCCGTGTGCGCACGTCCTGGCAGCCGGTACCATGGGGGAGCCTACACGGCTCGGGGGCCATCCGCTTTGCCTCCACGCAGTCCGGGTGGATCGTGCGTGGACCCGGCTACTATCCGGGAAGCGGGGGCTATACGGCGGGCGACATTGGGATCGACGGGCTGTTTGCGCGCTGGCAGCCTAACAAGCAGTGGCAGGTGGATGCGGGGCGCCTGCGCCTGGGGCTGGGCCTGCCCGATCTGATGGGGCGCGCACTGCATCGCAACGACGGGTCGAACATTGCTGTGCAGTGGACCGACGGCGTGCATGTGCAGCACCGCTTCACATCGCACGAAACCGCACACGTGGCAGCCTTTCACACGCCAAGTCCGCCCACCACGGCCTTCCGAAGTCCGCTACGGTTCACCGCGTCAGGGAGCAGCATCGGGGGGTTTGGGCTGGTCGAGAGCACGCGCCCGGTCGGTCCGCTCGTGCATCACGGACTGCATGTGAGCGTGCTTCCGGCGGCCGCGCCCACGGGGCCGGATCGCGAGAAGACGTACGTGGCGGTGTCGCTTCACAGCATGGCCGAGCGGGCCATCGGAGACGAGGCGCGTGTCGCCGTAGCGGCCGAGGTGGGGTGGGTGCCGACGCCGCTTTCGAATGAGGTGCTCGGTCTGGATCCGAATGCTACGCTGGACCCGATCGGACTGCAGGCCTCGCTCAATCTGCTCGACGTAGGCGGGGCCCACTCGTTTGCAGTGCAAGGCGGCCTGAACAGTCCGCACTGGCTCATCTCGACCGACTTCCGCCCGAACGACTGGATGACGGAGGCTCGCTACTACTGGCGCTTCCACGAAAACTTTCGGTTCGACGTGCGACTGCGCCTGCGCCAGGAGCGCTGGCAGCAGGTGGGGGCCGTGCAGCGCCGCACCCAGTACGATACGTACATCCGGCTAAATATTTACCTGCCGTAGTGGTGCTGGTTTGCCACAGCACGCTGTGACGGTACGCTGTGACGGTACGAGGCCTTCCATACTGAACGCACCCCTTCCTTGCGTCCTCGTCGCGATGCTCCGCGTCCTTCTGTTTCCGCGTGTTCTCTTTGAAGGAGAGCGGGGGGGGGTTCTTGTGCGCGGTGTCAGATGGGCTGGCGGCAGGCGTTGCGATCCCTCCGCCGGGGACGTCGGGATGACAGCGAGATAAAGGAGGCTGCCCACTCGACTGTAGCTGCTGAGCGCCGAGGAGATGGTTCGGCGTGCTCCAGGCTATGCCCGTCGCGTGCACTCTAAAAGCACTTTTTCCCTGCGGTCAGGGCGCTCTGTTAGACTGTCTACAGCTGTTTTTGCTTACTATGCGGGATGTACCTCGGGCTCCAACCGTTCGGGGTGGTCCAGATACCACTGCACCGTCTGCGTAAGTCCGGTGTGGAAATCGGTAGTGGGTTGCCAGTCGAGCCCCTCGCGGGTGGCCGAGGCGTCGAGCGCGTAGCGGTAGTCGTGTCCCGCCCGGTCGTCGACGAACGTGATGAGGTCGGCGTAGGAGCCATCGCCGGAGCGCGGGTGTTTCGCATCCAACAGGCCGCAGAGCATGTGCACCAGTTCGATGTTGCGCAGTTCGCGTCCGCCGCCTACCAGGTACGTTTCGCCGGGCGTGCCATGGGCATAGGCGTGATGCAGAGCCCGCGCATGGTCGTCCACGTAGATCCAGTCGCGCACGTTGGTGCCGTCGCCATAGACGGGAATGGGGTCGCCGTTCAGCGCGCTGCGCAGCACCACCGGAATCAGCTTTTCGGGGTACTGGCGGGGGCCGTAGGTGTTAGAACCGTTAGTGATGAGGGTGGGGAGTCCGTAGGTGTGGTGCCAGGCGCGCACGAAGTGGTCGGAGGCGGCCTTGCTGGCGGCATAGGGCGAGCGCGGTGCGTAGGGCGAGTCTGGTTGGAAGCGTCCTGCATCGCCCAACTGTCCGAACACCTCATCGGTGGAGATATGCACAAACCGGAAGCGCGATTGCGCCTCGGCGTCGAGCGACTCGTAGTGTGCGAGAGCGGCTTCGAGCAGGCTTACTGTGCCTTGCACGTTGGTTGTTACGAACGGAGCGGGTCCGTCGATGGAGCGGTCGACGTGCGATTCGGCGGCCAGGTGGAGCACCCCTGCAGGCTGGTGCGTTTCGAACACCGCCTGCATCGCTTCGGTGTCGGCGATGTCGGCCTCGACGAGCGTATGTCGGGGATGCGAACGGGCGGGGCCCAGGTTGCGCGGGTCGCCCGCGTATGTGAGGGCATCCACCGTAACGAGGGAATGGTCGGTGGCATCCAGCAGGTGGCGCACCAGCGCCGACCCGATAAACCCGCATCCGCCTGTTACAAGCAACGCATCAGACATAAAAATGCAAATCAGATTCAAAGGTTAGCGTATTTGTTGACGTGGAGACGCAGTGCCGCTGCGTCTCCACCGCTGCGTCTCCCAAACAGCCCTTCGCACATCACCCCACAAACCGGTCGACCCATGCCATCAGTTCCGGGCGGCCCAGGAGCCATGCGCTGCCCAGGTACACCACGATGTACGTGCCTCCTACGAGGGGAGCCACGGCCCAGATGGACGCGCCGGCGAGGAGTCCCCATACGCCAAGTGCCGGAAGTGCCGACGCGATCGCGAGTCCGGTGAGCGTCGCCATAGTGCGCCCGTCCACGAGCGAAAGGGCGGGCAGGTGAGCGCGAAGCGTGCGGCGAAGCAGGATAAACTCAACCCAGGCGCCCACGCTGGCCCCCACGCTGAGTCCAAGCGCGCCCAGAAAGAGCGGGTTGTCGGTCGCGACGGGTATCAGGTCGGGCACGGCGGTTGTATCCAGCCAGAGCATAAGCGGCACCGCGATCGCGGTTGAGATCACCACGCGCACCACCGCCAGCCGGGCGGGGGTTGTGGCATCGCCCAGGGCGTAGAAGGCGTTTTGCAAGAGGCGCGACACGGTGGTCGCCAGAATGCCCAGTGCGTATCCCCCCAGCACGATGTAAACAAGCCAGTTGCTCTGCGCATCGAACTGACCGGTGCGCAGGAGCAGGCCCACTACCAGAAACCCGAAGCAGAGATAGCCCACGACGGTGGGGATGGTGAGAAAAGCGATCTGGTGGATCGAGCGGCGCATGCGCGTGCCGAAGGTCTTGGCGCGCTCGACGGTGAGGCGTGAGAGCTCGGGCAGCTCAGAGGCGGCTACGGAGATGCCGAAGAGGCTGACGGGCAGCAGGTAGAAGATCTGGGCGTATCGCACGGCGCTCTGCGCGCCCACAGCGAGGAGCGAGGCCAGAAACAGATCGATGTAGCCCGAGATCTGCGCTACGCCACGTCCGGCCACGACCGGCCCAAACGCCCGGATGGCCTCGCGTACGCCCTCAACGCGGGTCGAGATCGAGAGGTAGAGCCGGTCGAGGTGCTGCCATACAAACGGCAGCTGGATGCCAAACTGGAGGAGTCCGCCTCCTATGGCCCCGAAGCAGGCGATAAGCAAAAGCTGCGAGAGCGCGTCGCTGGTGAGTCCGTCGGGGGCGCCGGGCATGCCACTGAGGGCGTAGGCACCGCCGATGAGCGCACCGATGATGGCGACGTTCCAGAGCGCTGGGGCCACGTACGGCACGAAGAACTGGCGGTGGCTGTTGAGGATGCCAAGGGCCCACGCCGAGAGCACCAGAATGCCCGCCATCGGGAAGATGATGCGCACGGCCTGCACGGCCAACTCGAACCGGTTGATGCTGAGGGTGCCTGCTGCCACGCGCTCCGCATCCCCCAGATAGCCAGGAGCGAGCACGGCCACGACTGGTTCAGCCAATGCAATGCCTGCCAGCACAACGAGCCCGACCACCACACAGAGGAGTCCGAAGATGGCCCCGGCAAAGCGGGCGGCGGCTTCGGGGCGGTCTTCGTCGATCAGGCGGCTGTAGACAGGAATAAACGCCGCCGAGATGGTGCCCTCGCCCAGCAGGTTCTGCAGCAGGTTGGGCGCGCGAAAGGCCACCTGCCACACATCGGCATGGGCACCCACGCCAAAGTAGAATGCTACGGCGCGCTCACGCAGCAGGCCCAGGATCTTGCTCACGAAGATGCCCAGCGCGACTACCCCCGCTGCGCTGGACGATGGCGACGCGTCGCTGGACTGGTCGTCGGCATCGGGAGCCTCCCCTGGAGACCCATCAGGGGCAGACGGTGGGGCCTCGTCAGCAGACATGAAACAGGGTGTTTAGAGCGAGCAGAAGCGGGCCGGGTGTGTGCAGGCGCATTACGTTTAAGCGATTTACTTCCAGGCGAACAGCTTCTTGGGCGCGAGTTCGCCATCAAGCAGCAGGTGGCTGAAGTAGCCCACGACCGCCGCCAGGTAGAAGGGGAGACCAATCCAGGGCGTTTCGGGCAGATTCAGGTAGGGGACGATGAGAAGGGGAGAAGGCACCAGCAGCATAGCCCACCAGGTGTGCGTCCAGCCCCGGTGTTTGCCTACAGCAGGTAGAATCGCGAAGAGCCCAAGATAGGCAGCCGCCTCGAAGCGTCCGGTGATAATCAGGTAGACGTCTACGATCAGAAACAGCCCGTAGAAGATACGTCGTCCCTTCGAGTCGATGTCTACGTCGGGCCAGAGTCCGAAGAGCACAGCCAGTACGAGCAAAGCGATGCTGTACATCAGGGTGCGGACGGGAGCGCCCGCTGGGTCGAGGGGAACAGGAATGAGCTCGACCAGCACGACATAGGCAAGGACAGCCGCATAGACAGCAAATGCGACCAGCGCGCCTGTAATGTGGCCTTTGTATCCAGGCATAGGAATGGGGAGGCTACTGCATAAACAAAACCAGCACTCAGGCGAACGTTCTGCCGGGCACGCGGCGTTCCGCACAAGCGGAAACAGGCTTAGGAACTGCTCGACGCGTCTGCATGCTCTGCGACGGCGCCGTGCATCTGCAGGTACTGCACGGCCAGCAGATAGCCTGCCGGACCGAGGCCACTGATCTGTCCCATGCACGCCGGTGCGATGCGCGACGTGCGGCGAAAGTCTTCGCGGGCATGAATGTTCGAGAGATGCACCTCCACTACCGGGGGGACAATCGCCTCGACCGCATCGTGCAGTGCAACCGACGTATGGGTATAGCCGCCGGGATTAAAGATGACTCCGGAAAAATCTTCTGCATGGGCCTGATGCAGGGTATCGATGAGCACCCCCTCGTGATTGCTCTGCGTCCACTGAAACGCGATATCCGGGAAGGTCGCTGAGATCTTCTGCTCAAGCGAATTGAGCGTTTCGGTGCCGTAATGTTCGGGGTTGCGGGTGCCCAACAGGTTCAGGTTCGGGCCATTCAAGACAAGAATCATACAGCCAGTGGCAGGTAATCAGTAGCAAGTAATCAGTAGAATGGGGAAGCGTACAGCAAGATAGCAGGCCCAGGGAAGGCGGGGCCGTGAGGCTGTTCACGAGGGGGCCGGCACGCAGAGCGTGAGTCCATCGTAGCCCAGATGAATACCGTCAGGAAGCTGGTTATTCTGCTCCGCGTGAAGCACGTCGTGCGTCATGTGGATGAAGTACGTATCGCGTGCGTCAATCCGTTCCGCCATGGCAATGCCTTCCTCAAACGAGAAGTGCGTAGGATGGGGACGCGGACGCAGCGCATCCAGTACCACAGTTTCAACGCCGTCGAGGAGGGCCAGGCTGGATTCGGGGATGGAGTTTGCATCGGTCAGGTAGGCAAAGGAGCCGATGCGCCAGCCGGTAGTAGGGGTGGAGCCGTGCTTCATGGGAACGGGCTGCACAGGCACGGCGCATGCGTCGCTGTCCCGGCTACTTATGGTGAACGAGGCATCTACCGAATGCAGGTCTACACGGGCTGCACCGGGGTACGGGTCATCGCCAAAGATGTAGTCGTACTTGCGTTGCAGGGAGCGCGCTGTATTGGCATTGCAGTAGCACGGCATGGGGCGCCGGTTACGGTAGAAGTACGGCCGCAGGTCATCAATGCCGGCGGTATGGTCAAAGTGGTGGTGGGTGAAACACACCGCATCGATACGGTCGATATTGTGCTGGCGCGCCTGCTGGCGGAAGTCCGGGCCCGCATCCACAAGAATGCCCAGCGGACCCGCCTCGATGTAGCAGGCGCAGCGCAGCCGGTCGTCGCGCGGGTCGGTTGAGGTACACACGTCGCAGTCGCACCCGAGAACCGGAACACCTGTTGACGTGCCTGTGCCCAGTAGCGTGATACGAAGGTCAGGCAGAGACGCGTCAGGAGGCATCGGCATCGGGCAGTTCGGTGGAGGCAGGCAAGGGACTGTCGGGGGCGGCATCGCGCCAGGCATCGTGCAGGGCGTCGCGTACGGCGGGCTTCAGGTAGATGGTGTCGAGGGGCGCGTCGCGGAGGCTACGGGCCAGTACGGCCAGGCGCACTTCCTCGGGGTGGCGTTTGTTCAGCATAATGACAGTTTGGTTACCCACCTGGCAGCGTCCGCCCTTGAAATTGCCCTTCTCTACGCGCACCTCCATCCCCATTTGCTCGGCGGCGTCGATAAGTTCATTGATGATGGTCGCCGTTTTCATGAGAGACTGTAGACCTAATGCACGGGTAGACCTGATGCTCCGGCAGCGATACAGACTCCCGCAGTGCTGCCGTTTTGAGGAGGCATGGTATGCATGCGGGAGTGTGAATCATGCGGGTACAGCGGGATGCGAACGCATCAGGCCTCTACGAGGGTGGTGCCGGTATCGGCCTCTTCGATGGCGAACGAGAGCGGTGATACGGCATCATCTGATTCGAGATGCACACGCACGAAATGCTCCATGAACCAGCGTGTTGGATAGCTGGGGATGGCGCGATTCAGGTAGGCTGCGAGAAACGGATGCACCCGAAGCGTAACGGCGCGATGCTGGGCTGCGTGTTCGGCCACCCAGGTACCGAGGGCATCGACAACCTCATCGGCCGGGCGTGTTGCCTCAGCGCCGTGCTGTACGCGCTCACGTTCGGCCTGTTCGACCTTGCGGCGGAGCCGTTTGGCTTCTTCGGCTTGCTTGTCGCGTTCGTCCTGGGCTGAACGCGCCGCCTCACGAGCCGACTCGGCTTCGCGCTTCGCCTTATCGCGCGCTTGCCTGGCCTGCTCATGCGCCGACCGCTCCACATTGAGCGTTTTTCGAATTTCAGCAAGCTCTTCTTGCAGCGAAGCAATCTGCTCCTGAGCCTGCTTATCCGTGCGAGCCTCAGAGCGCGATGAAGAGGTATCGGCGTCTTCTTTGAGCGTTTCCAGTTTAGATTCGCGCTCTTCGAGCCGCTCCCGGGTTTTCTGGAGCCGGTTTTCGAGCCGCTGCATGCGCGAATCGGCTTCGCGCAGCTGCTGGCGGTACTTGCTGACATCGGAGTCGTCGCTCAACGCGGCTCCGCTTGAAGAAGCGAAAGACGATGTAAGGCTGGGCCGCAAGCGCTGACGTGTAATCTCGACCAGTCCGAAGTCGCTCATGGGCAAGACTTTCGTGACTGCGCGGTCGTCGTCGAAGCGGTTTTTTAGTTCATCGTAGACCTTTTTTCGGGCCCCCTCATCCCGCAGGTCAATGAAGTCAACGACGATGATGCCCCCGATGTCGCGTAGGCGCACCTGCCGGGCGATGACGCGCGCTGCCTCAAGGTTAACGGCAAGCGAGTTTTCCGCCTGCGACTTCCCCCGTCCAGAGCGCCCTGAGTTGACGTCGACCACGTGCATGGCTTCGGTCTTTTCAATGAAGAGGTAGCCCCCTGAAGGCAGTTCAACGCGATCTTTGAAGGCGCGGTCGGCTCCCTGTTGGATGCCAGCGGCTTCGAACACCGGGTTGTTGCCACTATGGTACTCAACGCGCGACACCATAGACGGGGCTACGGCGCGAACGTAGCTTCGTACGCTGTGGAAAAGCGCTTTGTGGTCAATGAGAATGCGGTCGTAGTCGTCCGAAAACTGGTCACGTATGATGGAAGATGCCATGTCCACATCCTCATGGATGAGGGTGGGGGCGTTTGACGCCTGTGCGAGACGATTTTCAACGCGGCGCCAGCGTTCCAAGAGCAGGCGCAGGTCTTTGTCGAGCGACTTCGCATCGCGTCCTTCTGCGACGGTGCGTACGATCACCCCAAACCCATCAGGCACGAGGCTTCCGGCAAGCGCTTTCAGGCGATTGCGTTCCTTTTCCTTCTCGATTTTGCGAGATACAGCGACCACCTTCGAGAGCGGCACCAGCACCAGAAAGCGACCGGCCATTGACAGGTCGGTTGAGATGCGGCTGCCTTTGTTCGAGATTGGTTCCTTCTTAACCTGCACCAGCAGTCGCTGATTGCGGCTCAGGTGTTTAGTTGGGTCAGGGTTCTGGTCGTGCAGGTTGTCGGGCAGGCTGACCGTCTCGACCTTGGGGGTGTTCTGGTTGAGAAAGTTTTTCAACTGCGGTAGATTCTCCGACAGATCTGAGAAGTGGAGGAACGCATCCTGTTCTTGCCCGATATCGACGAACGCAGCGCGTATACTGGGCATAACGCGGCGGACAATCCCCAGGTAGAGATTGCCGATCGTGCGCTTGTGTTCGGCATTTTCAATGTAGAGTTCGGCGAGTTTGCCGCTTTCTACAATCGCAATGCGGGTTCGATTATCGGATACATTGACTACTATTTCTTTGGACATAGGGCGGTGTGGGCCGCGCCGCGCTATGCGCTCTCGGGGTCAGGGAGTGGGAAACCGTGTGAGGTATAGGCAACGGGAAAAACATGGAGCGTGTAAGAGGGATCTCATGCAAGTTAATCGTGCAGTGCTAAGCTATCGACCGGGTAGGCGGGTGCCCGTGGCACGCCGCGTGAACGGAAAGACAGAAAGACGCTCCATGTTCAAGTTGTATAGACAGAAAGAATCCGTGACCATCCGATTGAGCGCGCAGTGCGCGTGTACACGGACAGCTAATGAGCGAGGGATAACGAAGTATGGGGAAGCTGCATCGCAGCTTGTAAGGGCGTGGCACAAAGCATGTGCCGCTGTATTTCTAAGAGAACCTCGGCAGGCCTTTTGCTAAAGAGCGGTCCGCAACGCAATCCACGGCTGCGGGCAGGCACCGGCCGGAAGTTATCTGAGATATGTACGATGCGTGCAGTACAGACGCGTGCAGTACAGCAGTCAGTACATATCAGTGCAGTATATGGGCGCCGTAACGGTTGGTAATGATAAATTACGACGTGATTGCGTATCGATCTCCCCCGCAAAATGATCCCTTCGCGGTTTCCGAGCACCAGTATGTCGCAAAGTGCTGCGTTTGAGGTGCGAATTGGACGCTATGTATTGTCTTTAAATAGAAATTCTTTCACATAGCAGTTCTTTCTTCCATAGTATGCATATGCATTAGTGTAGCACACAACGGCACAGTGCGAAAGTCGTCGTATACGGCGTAGCTGCAAAGTCAATGTGTGTCTGTAGTTTCTGCAGTTTCTGCGCAAACGATACGGAGGATTCTAAAAAGCGATGCGCCTGCACAACAACGATTATGACGACGGTACCGCCAGGGCACAAGCGCGGTGTCTTCGTTTCCAAGATTACTGCTCCGGGCGCAGCAAAGCAACGGACGTAGCGTGACAGCCTCTTGTAGAGCGGTCTTCTGTAGAGCAGCACATATGTCCGCGACTTGCGCAGCGAGTAAGTTCTTTCACAGCAAAATGTACGAACGCAGCGTTTATGTGGCTTGGAAGCGCTTGTAGTTCGGTCACGGTGCGCGTAACACGACGTGACCGATACGCACAGCATGGTGCGCGATGACTACAAACTGATAGACGCAAACTGATGGATGCAGCAACGAAAACGTCATTCTGGATTCTGTGTCCACGTTGAAGGGACGCCCCGGATGGCGCCCCGCATGCGTTGCTGAACACGCTGCGCATCGCCAATTCCTTCTAACGATAACAGCATTGCACATATGGCTAACAAAAATGGATCCGAAAAAGTCCGTGGATTAGAGGGCGTCATTGCGCTATCCTCGGAGCTCTCGTCGATTGATGGCGAAAAAGGTAAGCTGGTTTACCGGGGATACGACATTTATGACCTGGCAGAAAACGCCTCATTTGAAGAGGTCGTCTATCTGCTATGGAACGGTGATCTTCCGAGTCAAGGCGAACTCGACTCCCTGAAGCGCGACCTTCGCGCAGCGCGTGAGCTTCCCGAGCCGGTTATCGATATTCTGCGCAAGGTGCCAGATGCCGCCCATCCCATGGCGGTGCTCCGTACCGCAGTATCGGCGCTTGGACTATACGACGATGAAGCCGACGCCGACACGCCTGAGGCGAACCGCCGTAAGGCAACGCGTCTGATGGCTCGCACGCCGGCAATTATCGCTGCGTATGCTCGCCTGCGCGACGGGAAAGAGCCTGTGGCGCCGCTCAACGAAGCGTCGATGGCGTTTAACTTCCTCTACATGCTCAATGGGGAGGAGCCGGGAACAGCAGCAGAGGACACCTTCGATACCTGTCTCGTGCTGCATGCCGATCACGGCTTGAACGCATCGACCTTCACCAGCCGGGTGATTGGGTCAACGCTTTCAGACATGTACTCGGCCGTCTCAGGAGCTATTGGCGCTCTGAAAGGACCGCTTCATGGCGGGGCAAACCGCGAAGTGATGCGGATGCTACTCGATATCGATGAGAAAGGTGCTGACCCGGTCGATTACGTAAAGGATAAGCTCAAGAACAAAGAACGTGTGATGGGCTTCGGGCATCGCGTATATCGCACGATGGACCCCCGTGCCGCGATCTTGCGTGATCGGGTGAAGGCACTCAGCGAAGAGCGTGGTGCTACGAAGTGGTACGACTACAGCATGGCCATCCTGAATACAGTGAAATCCGAAAAAGGATTGGACCCCAATGTCGACTTCTTCAGCGCTTCGACATACTATATGATGGGATTAGATCCCGATCTCTTCACTCCGATTTTTGCACTAAGTCGCTCCGCCGGGTGGACAGCCCACCTGCTTGAACAGTGGACAGACAACCGGCTTATTCGTCCGCGTGCTGCCTACGTCGGAAAGATGGGGCGTACGGTAACGCCAATCGGTGAGCGCGCATAGGCGATAAGTGCCGATGTTCGTACACGAACAAGCTCGTAAGCGAACATGCACAACCAAGCTGTTCACATCAGGTGCTCTGTAGGTCTATTCTGCAGAGCATCTGGTAGTGGTTATAATCTTTACATGCAGTGCTTCGGTCACGAAACCTTTACAGTTGCGACTTCATATGTATTAGTGTGATGTACATTACAGGGCCCGCTGACTGCGTTCGGCACGTTTCTCTTGGCACGTTCACGTCGCCGCATCCTGTACAGCATGCTTGTTCAGATACAGCGCGTCGCATGCGTCCCAATCGAAGAAGAAGTTCAAGACACGCTGCACCATTACCCTTAGCATCGTTCTCTCTCTTGCCTTATGGCTGTTGACACCTTAGAAAAAGCGGCGGACTCCGCATCCGCCCAAGCCGTCTCTCAAGACAGTCGCTTTCAACGCTACCGCATTCGCACAGGCATGTTTGCCTGGATGGCGCACCGGCTAAGCGGCGTCGCTCTGGTTGTGTACCTTGTGGTACACGTCTGGGGACTGCGTGCGCTCACCGACCGGGCTGCCTTTAACGAGCTCATTGCGGGCTATCACGCTCCGATCTTCAAGATCGGGGAGTTTCTGCTGCTCGCGGCTGTGGTGTACCATGCGTTAAACGGCCTCCGCATTGTGCTCATTGACTTCCTGGGGTGGAGCCCCAACCAGAAAAAACTCTTCTGGTCGCTGGGCGCCGTCGCCGTCGTCCTCATTGGCGTAGGTGGCTATCCTACGATCTACTCGCTGCTTGACTTTTTCTTCCTGGCGGGATGATCGGTGTCGGGAATACCTCGATACCTGCCCTGCACTCTCTCAGCCCCTTCTTCCGACTCGACGATCTGTTATGGCACGTGCTGCTTCAAAATCAAACGCTCAAAACTGGTTTCTGCATCGCATTACTGGTACCTTCCTGATCTTCATGCTGATCACGCACTTCTGGGTGCAGCACTACGATCAGCAGACAGCCAGTATATCGCACAGTGTGCTTACGACGGAGCAAATTGAACAAGGTGACCTCCCCGAATATGAGGAAGCTGCTGCTCTGGCTGTAAAGGAACGCTTTGGCGAAGACGCTGAAGTAACACCGTACGATGTCGTGATGCTGCGCCTGGCCGATCCGGTATACGCGGTGCTCTGGAAGGCATTCAACATTCTGTTTCTAATTGTTGCCTTGCATCACGGCTTTTACGGACTCAATAACGTGATGGCCGACTACATACGAAACCCGATGGCTCGTAAGACAGCTAAGGTGCTTTCGTGGTCATTAGCACTTGTTCTACTGGTCATTGGCATGTACTCTGTGATCACCGCTGGGTGGTAGTATACGCCGCTGCCTGGGCCTCCTATTTCTTTGACTGTTTCCGCTCATTTGTCCCTTGTAAACCATGACATTTACCCACGATGTCGTTATTGTTGGTGCCGGCGGAGCGGGCCTCATGGCCGCGCTCTACGCTAAAGAAGGCGGTGCCGACGTCGCCGTTGTCTCAAAGCTCCATCCCCTTCGCTCGCACACAGGTGCTGCCCAAGGTGGCATCAGCGCTTCGCTCGGTAACGAAGAGGAAGACCACTGGTTGTGGCACGCCTTCGACACGGTGAAAGGGAGCGATTACCTGGGCGACCAAGACGCAATCGAAGCGCTCTGCAAAGATGCGCCCCGCACGATTGTTGAACTTGAGCACTACGGCGTACCCTTTAGCCGTAACTCAGAAGGTACCATCTCGCAGCGTCGCTTTGGCGGACACACGCGCAATTTCGGCGAGTCGCCCGTACGCCGGGCCTGCCACGCGGCTGATCGTACAGGCCACACCATTCTGCATACGCTCTACGATCAGTGCACAAAGCAGGGCGTGCGGTTCTATGATGAGTTTCAAGTGCTCGACCTGATCATGAACCCCGATGGGGAATGCTCAGGTGTTGTTGCTTATGAAATTCTGACCGGTGAAGTACACACGTTCCACGCTAAAGTCGTCTGCTTCGCCACAGGTGGATACGGACGTGCCTTCAAAACCACGTCGAATGCGCACGCTGGCACAGGCGACGGCATGTCCATGATGCTGCGCGCCGGTGTTCCGCTTGAAGATATGGAGTTCGTGCAGTTCCATCCAACTGGGCTCTACCGGCTCGGCATTCTGATTACCGAGGGGGCACGCGGCGAAGGCGGTATCTTGCGGAATTCAGAAGGCGAGCGGTTCATGGAGCGTTATGCGCCAACCGTGAAAGACCTGGCGCCGCGCGACATGGTGTCGCAGTGTATCTATAAAGAGATTCGCGAGGGCCGTGGCGTAAATGGAAAAGACTACGTCAATCTCGACCTCACGCACGTAGCCGATGAGGTGCTCGACAAGAAACTGCCCGAGATCTCTGAGTTCTCGCGTACCTACATGGGGGTAAATCCCAAACAACAACCAATCCCGGTTGCCCCAACGTGCCACTATGCGATGGGGGGCATTCCAACAGATGCGGAAGGGCGCGTTGAAACGAAAGAGCGAGGCTCTTCCGTACCCGGATTGTATGCAGTGGGCGAATGCGCTTGCGTAAGCGTACACGGGGCCAACCGCCTCGGAACCAACTCACTGCTTGAACTCGTCGTCTTCGGTCGTCGTGCAGGCATGCAGATGGCCGAAGAGGTGCGTGGTGGTAAATCCTTCGCCGCGCTGCCCGACAACCCGGAGAAAGAGACGCGCGACCTGTTGGATAGCCTGCTTGCAAATACGACAAGCGACGGTGAGCCAACGGTTAACGTGCGTACAGACCTACAGGAGACCATGATGGCAAACGTCAGCGTCTTTCGCACTGACGAAACGCTCTCAGAAGCCCTCGGCGACTTGGAGCAGCTACGTAAACGTGCCCAAAACGTGGTCGTAGAGGATAAGGGCAAGAAGTTCAACACTGACCTGATGGATGCTGTCGAGATTGCGTTCATGGTTGACTATGCCGAGGCCATTGCAGCCAGTGCACACCATCGCACTGAAAGCCGGGGGGCCCACTCGCGTGAGGACTTCCAGAACCGAAACGACGACGACTGGCTTGAGCATACGCTGTTCTACAGCGACTGCAACGGCGAGTACGAGTTTGCCGACAAAGATGTGGTTATCACTCGGTTCGAGCCCAAAGAGCGTAAGTATTAAACCCATTCACCGGGAAGAAGCACAAGCGAGACGGGCCCCAGGCCGGTCTCTCTGTTCCCTACAACACATCCAGACCTATTTATGGCGACCACCAAAGCAAAAAGCCGGGACACTGCAGCAAAAGCCTCTGACGATAAGGGCACCAGTACGGGCGGTTCTGATATGACGCTCAACGTAGAGATAAAACGCTACAACCCTGAGGTCGATGATGCACCGCACTGGGAATCGTATGAGGTTCCGGCCGATCCGCTTGACAGTGCGTTGTCGCTGCTACTCCATGTGAAGTGGCACATCGATGGCACGCTCTCGCTCCGAAAAAGCTGTGCACACGGTATCTGCGGCTCTGATGCGATGCAGATCAACGGTGAAAACAAGCTGGCATGCTCGGTGCTCGTGCAAGACCTCGTGAGCAGCGATGGCGAGACAGTGCGCTTTGCCCCGCTTCCTGCAGCGCCGGTCATCAAAGACCTTGTGATTGACCAGAGCCGCTTCTTTGAGAAGTATCGGGAGGTCAAGCCCTGGCTTATCAATGATAACCCGGCGCCCGAGCGTGAACGTAAGCAGTCGCCCGCCGAACACGAAATCATTGAGGAGGCAACCAAGTGCATCATGTGCGGTGCGTGTACACACGCCTGTCCGAGCACCTGGGCCAGCCCAGATTACCTTGGTCCCGCTGCCATGCTCAAAGCCTATCGGTACACGTTCGATACACGTGACGATGGTACCGGTGAGCGCCTTGATGTCGTTGACTCGGAAAACGGGCTCTGGAAATGCTACACCATCTTTAACTGCAACGAAGCCTGCCCGAAAGATATCGACATTACACGCTGGCTCTCTGCCCTAAAGCGCCGCTCGGCAGTCACCGCGTAACGGAGACATCGGATATAACGAAGTTCTCCTTCTTTCACGTAGCATCTTGGCACAGCGCCCCATCTGTAATGCGCAGATGGGGCGTTCGCCGTTCATATCCAGAAGGCCTGTCGCTGTGACTCTGCTGCACGCATCACGTGAGCGGAAACCCGCACGTACACCGTGCATTTGTGCGCAGGCATGTACTACCTCGTGCTTCCCATTACGCTCCTATGACCGCCCCGCCCCTTTTGTTAGGGATTGAAACCTCGTGCGATGATACCGCCGCTGCCGTGCTGCAAGGGCACAACCTGCACTCAAACGTGGTGTCGTCTCAGCACGACGTGCACGCCCAGTATGGAGGCATCGTGCCGGAGCTGGCTTCACGTAACCACGAACGCTACATCGGACCCGTAGTCCGGCAGGCACTGGAAGATGCGGGGGCTTCACCGGTCGACATAGATGGAGTTGCTGTGACACGAGGGCCCGGACTACCAGGGGCATTGCTTGTCGGACTTAGCTTTGCCAAGGCCTTCGCGAGTGCTTGCGCGTGCCCCGTCGTTGGTGTCAACCATCTTAAAGGACACCTATACTCAACCCATGTCACAGCGTCGGGTCCTGAAGCACCCTTTGTGAGCCTCATTGTGTCTGGGGGGCACACGCAGCTCGTTCATGTGGAGCCCGACCACACATACACGGTGCTGGGACAAACCCGAGACGATGCTGCTGGGGAAGCCTTCGATAAGGTGGCACAACTCCTCGATCTGGGGTACCCGGGTGGCCCCGAGGTAGACCGCCTGGCACAACAAGGCGACCCCGCTTTCCATGCATTCCCCCGCTCCAGGTTTGACGACCTGTCGTTCTCGTTTAGCGGGCTCAAAACATCGGTTCTCTACTTTCTGCGCGACATCCCCAAAGACGAGAGAGCAGCATTCATAGAACGGCATCGGGCCGACATCTGTGCCTCATTCCAGCAGGCCGTTGTCGATGTGTTGGTGGATGCGGTACGCCAGGCCGTTGCACAGACGGGCGTGCGCCACGCTATAGTCGTGGGGGGCGTGTCAGCCAATAGTGGGCTGCGGGCCGCGCTCAACCGGTTTCAGGAGGATGCAAACGTACGTATCCACCTGCCAGAGCGTCGCTTCTGCATGGACAATGCGGCCATGATCGCAGCTGCAGCCCGTGCCAGTTGGGGAAGCACGCCTTCGGAGCCGAACCTCGACATCGATCCTCGTCTTTCGTTATCCTAATTTTCTTTTGTACCACCAATGACTTCCCAAAACGATAAACCGTCGCTCAGCGAAAGCCTGGAGCACGCTGCACAGTTCTCTGATGCCCTTCCCCCCCTTCCTGACGAGCTGGGAGCCAGCGACCTGGCTCCATGGCGCGACCGCATTGACGCAATCGACAGCCAGCTGGTCCGGTTATTGAACGAGCGAACCGCGTATGCTCACGTTATCGGAGCGATCAAGAACGAAATCGGGATGCGCGCCTATGTGCCCACACGCGAAGCCGAGGTCATGGAGAACGTGATTGAAGTCAACACCGGCCCTTTCACTGATAACGCCATCCGCCGGATCTTTGAGAAAATCGTCGAAGAGACGCGTGCGCTTGAGCAGCGGACATACGAAGGAAAGACGGACTGATACGCCTGCCTACTGTCGTAACACGAGATACACAGAAGTATGAGTAGATGGATGCCGTGGGCGCTTGGTGGCGTCCTGTGCATAGCCGTAGCCGCGGCTGCGCTGGTTGGAGTCGTCTCTTTTTCGGGCAACACACCCGTATTTGAGGGCGAGCGGACCGTAAAGCTGCCCAGCGGAACGACGTTCGATGCAGCTGTCGATAGCCTGGAGCAGGCTGGGGTCATCCGGTCTACCACGACATTCAAATGGTTCGGCACTGCAACTGGATGGCGCAACCAGGTAAAAGCCGGTCATTACGCGTTTGAGTCGGGCGCATCAAACTGGGAGATTCTGGATCGCATCCGAAAGGGACTGCAAGAGCCGGTGCGCGTTACCATCCCACCGGGCATGCGTCCTGAAGTGGTGGCTCGGGTCGCGGCCCGGCACATGGACTTTGAGGCAGCGGCCTTTGAGGCTGCACTGCGTGATACGACGCTTGCTGCTGAGCTGGGAGTTGCCCCGGAAGACCTATTCGGGTACATGCTACCAGAGACTTATCACTTTTACTGGCAGACGCCCGTTGAAACGGTCGTGCGGCGTGTCAAAGAATCGTTTGATTCGTTCGCGGAGCGCGAGTTGAGTGAGGGACTCCACGAGCAGGGTCTTACAACACGAGAGGCTGCTATTCTCGCTTCAATTGTTGAATGGGAAACGGGAATCGAAGATGAAAAGCCCCGCGTGGCTGGGGTCTACCTTAATCGTGTAGACCGGGGCATGCCGTTACAGGCCGACCCCACGGTGCAGTATGCCGTGCTCGAACAGGAAGGATCGAAGCGCCGCCTCTTTTTTGCAGACTACGAGATCGAACACGCTTACAACACATACCAGTTTCGCGGTCTGCCTCCGGGTCCGCTCACCAACCCCTCGCCTGCATCGCTGCGCGCGGTCGCCTATCCTGAGTCACACAGCTACCTCTACTTCGTAGCTGATGGTACGGGCGGACACACGTTCAGCCGTACGCTACGGGAGCACAACCGGGCTGCTCAAGAATACTACCGCATCATGCGTGAGCGCCGCGCACAGCAAAGCCGCTGAGCTGTGCACTATCTGGCAGCGCGCAGCCACGTAAAACGTTGACCGGCGCTAAGAGCCTGTTTGGGCTTTGGTTTGCAGTCCAGCGCCGCCGCTCGGAGCCCAAATTGAGAAATAAAAACAGGTTCTAAAACCGATAGCGCATGCCCAGCTTGAACACGTTGCGTATCACGTCTTCGCTGATCTGCGGGGCCTGTGCAATATTGCGCTCATCGGATACTTCGACATCGCCGTAAGGGCGAAAGGCATCGTTGAAGCGCTCCTGCATCCATCCAAAGTCCAGCATAAGCTGCGGCCCAAACTGATAGCTGAGCCCACCAGACAAGAAGGTGCGATCGCCGCGTGTGCCGTTGGGGTCTGGCTCGGGCTGGTAGGCGAGGCCAGCACGTAGCGTAAGGTCGTTGACGTCGAAGGCAGCGCCGAAGCGAGAATTGACCGTGACGTCAAGATCGCGAATGGCCCGGTTAAGGGTGGTGAACCGCTCTCCGCTTGCACGGATGTCGAGTGTCGACCAGTCAACAACTTCGAGGTCGCCAGCCAGCGTGAGCGGACCCGTAGACAGCTCGCCTCCTAACGACACGCGCCAGGGCGTACGGACCTCGTACTCAAATTCAAAATCATCGAGGCGTCCGGCCGAAAGGGGGCTGCCCTCGTTGAAGAAGGTTTCGATGCGCGTGCCAAAGGTCTCGGTAATCGTGTAGTACACGGGCGTGGCGAAAGAGACGCCGAGTTTCAGGTTGGAGACTGGAGCGACAGACGCCCCGAAGCGTCCGCCAACGCCAGCAAGGTCGGCATCAATCGCCTGTTCAAAGGTGAGCGCATCGAATCCCTGAAGCAGCGTGCCATCGTCGAGCAGCACATCGTATAGATCGTTTGTGTGCGTGTTGTTGACGTCGACCTCTTCGTAGATGCGATCGAACGTGTATGACCCAAACGTAATGATTAGCGAGCCGCCGAGCATGACATTGGGAGCTACCTCAACAGCGCCTCCAAAACTGGCATCGTAGAGTCCACCGGTCTCGATAAGGTCTTCGCGCTGCTCAACGTTCGTATCGAAGATCGGACCGGGCGCAACGGCTTGTATGTATTCGCCGTCGATGAGCTCAATGGCGCCGGCATCGAAGGCCAGTTGCTCGATACGTGTAAGATCTGCGGCATTGGCCGGAGGCAAGAACGTATCGGTGATCGAGCTCTGGGCGTTCAGCCCTGAGGCAACGAGGGTGCGGTCGAAGCTCCGCGTGCGATTGATGGCACCACCAACGGTTAAAGCGCCCTGGTCTGTAGGAACGCGATACGTGAAGGCAATATTTCCGATGCGATACTCCGTCTGCGTACGTTCGAAAGGACCCGAGAACGTGCCATCAGGGGAAAGGAAGTCCCCTTCGTTCGTCGTGAAATCAGCAGCAAGCCCGCCGGCGACAGAGGAAGTGGTTGCCCATCCCAGTCCGGCCGGATTGCTGGAGAGCGCCGTGTATGTAGCGGTGCCGGCGGTCGCGTTGGCACCGACCCATCCGAGATCGTGTGCACCGGTAGCCGGAGAACGCTCGCTGTAGCGGAGTACGTCGTCAAGGGTCTGAGCGGAAACCCCGGGCGACCACGCAACGCTGAGAAAGAAACCAAGCGCCAGAAGGGAAGAGCAGATGCGGTACATGGCAAGTGGAGGCAAGAGAGCAAACAACGGAATGAGGGAGCAACCCCTAACTGTGTACCCATAGCCGCCTTGCTACGGAAGTAAGTAACGTGGCAGGGCGCAGGTTTCGCATGGATACGTCCTTCCTGCGGTCGGGGCGCGCCGCTGGCCTCCTTCATCAGCCTCTGCTCACCATAACAGGCTTCGTGGGAGGATGATTACAGGACGATTATCAAAATGAGAATTGACACAGCAGTAAGTACGTCCAGCAACGCTTTTGTGTTGGGAATACCGGCTGGTTTTAGCCCCCTCTGCTACGGGGCTTGCGAGCTTCTGTCTTTACGAGGACTCGTTTCGCAGGCTCGTCATGCAACGGAAATGTTCATTTTTGCCTGGATGCAGACGATCTCGGCGGGCTACGTCCGGACGGCTCACTTCTTCGAGGCGGAAGGCGCTTCAAGTGGAAAGCGACTCTTTAGCGTAGTGAAGCGATCCCAGAACGCCTGTGGGACTATAGTACTGAGAACCTGTTTTGATTTCTTAATTTGGGCTCCGAGCGTCTCCACGGGGCTGGGGGCGAAGGTCATGCCTCTGGGGCAAATTGTCCCCGATATTGGCCTGTAGCCCGGGGGGCTTTTGGTCCTGCTTCTGGTGTTACGAACCCTCATCGAGGTGCACAGTTTTCGCGTCAGCAGCGCTCGCTCTCGTAGGCAAACCAAAGCTCAACCAAGCTCTTAGTTGGCATCGGTCTCCAAGACGTGAATAGCTGGTGGCATGGATTCATCGGTATGTATCGCATATATCCGCCCTCTCCGAAAAGCAACAACGCTTAGCGTCGCAGGAAGCCTACCTGTGTACTGCGGGATTCCGGCATCGTCCAACAGCAATAGATTAGTATGGCTGTGGTGCGGACGCTGAACCAGAATACTACCTGTATCAGGATCAACCCACATATTGAGCAATGGCGGTGCTGCCTCAGGCATAACGGCACGAACTCGTTCCCGAACATATTCAGGGCCGCGCTCGTCGATGGCTACGTTGACCTGCTCCGTCAGGATCGAGTCAACATCTGTGTCACTAAGTGGCATAGGCCCTTGAGGATGAGAAATGCGTTGCTGTACTGCACCATCAGATGCATCAAGTACCGTGATTTCTCCGTTGCGCGTCCACAGATGATAGATCGATCCGTTGGGATGGGACCGAACTATAGACGTACCGCCATACGGAATCGGAACCCGTGCCATTGAGCCTGCGCCCTCTTCTGGATCAGACTGCCACATCGCATCTGAGGGGAATGTCCGGAGCGTATCGTTCTCAACGACACCCGCTGGCGTTACGATTGAAACGAATCCTGAATCGCTACGATTTCGTTGGATGCGCGGGCGGTACTCTACAGCAAGCTTGTCTTCACTCATCGCGTGAAGTGCATGAGGGCGATGCCGCTTGTTCTCGGGCAGCAGCACGGTGCGCACATATTCAAACTCGCCTTCGAGACGTGCAAAGACACTCATGGCGTGCTCGTTGAAGCGTCCGAGTGCATAAAGCGTGTCGTTATTCGTCGAGAGCGTAAAGACGGGAGACATCTCGAATTCACCCGGACCTGCGCCTCCCCCTCCGATTGTTTCTTGATAGGTGCCCTCAGCGTCAAACCGAAAGATGGACGCCTGCATGAAATTACTTGCGAACACCGCGCCACCAGAACCAACCGCTACATCGCGAAAAGAGTTGGACTTAAAATACAGGTCGTGCGCTGGGTCGTCAGTGATCTCGACCGTTGGGGTTATCTCCACCTGCGGGAGGTTGGAAAACGGGTCGCTCTCCGTCCGATCAGCGGCGCATCCACCAATAAATACAACCAGCACTGCGCTCCAATACCCAAGCCATCGCATCAGGCGTGTTGACTTTACTTAGCAAGAAATACGCGGGGCAATAAAATATAAGGGCTACGCAGTTCTCTGGCAAGAAGTGATGCTACATGACTTGAAAAGACAGCTACGACATCTCCTCTTCGCGGATACGTCCGCATACCAGCATACAGAGCGCTGAGAGCGTGGGGTCGTTAATTTCGTAATAGACGTAGAGTCCTTCTTTACGACGCGAAAGCAGCCCTTCACGCGCCATCATGCCCAGATGTTTGCTCACGTTAGCCTGGCGGTGCCCGGTGGCTTCGACCAGTTCGCTCACTGTCATTTCGCCCTCCAACTGGAGCTGGTTGAGCAGTTCGAGGCGAACGGTCTCGCTCAAAATCTTGAAGCGATTTGCCGCCTGTTCCAGATGATCGCTTGGAATGAGTTCATTTGCCATAGTGTACATATGATGCTTAAACAAGGAGAAAGCTGCACAGTGAGTACCCACGGTTAACTCATGTACGTAGCCTGTCTGGCATGTGTCTGTCTATGATAGAACACATACGTGAAGCGATGCAGCAAAGTTGTACGAGGAACGGTTAAGGTCTGACGCGTGAACCAAACAAGCCCCATGATCGAGCATGTGCCCACACGCTCTTCATAAGTTTGTGTGTCTTCGACACCGGTCGCGGAATCGTTTAATTTGCGCCCTACGCTGATGCAGATTGTCTGGTAGCGTTTCAATAGCAAGTGTTCAATAGCAAGTGATTGCCACGTGGGTTACTCACGCGAGCTTACAGCATTGCGATCCACTACTGCAATCCACTACCATATTGTCTACTAAACGCGGACGTGCACAGCGCAAGGCGAGGTATTGTCTTTCAGAACATGGCAGTTTGATAGCCGCGTGAGCTAAGACAGCTATTTGTAAAGAAGATGCTCTCGTGTGCAATTCGTTTCATTTGAGCGTGCAGAACGCTTGACGCTCACCAGAGCAGTGCTCACCTTGTTTACACACTCAATATGCAACTTTCCAGTTGCAATTGTGTTTTTATCTGTAGTTGTAACTACAAGTAGTCCTTGGCTGAGTCTCTGCTATGAGTGATTCATCGTACGACAATTCCCAGTTCAACATTGAACGGGCAACTGGTGGGTTGGTACTCTCGCTCTACATCGGGGCTGCTATTTTTCTCGTTGTGATCGTCTGGATGGTGCTCCAGAATATGGAAACGCCCGACGATGCGTCGAACACCGATGGTCAGTCGGGTATGCTGCATATCGAAAGCCCTCCAGAGCTTGTAGCAGATAAACAGACTCAGTCCTTCTCGTCTATCTCCTCTTTGTACTCATGACGTACGTACCGCTTCTTACGATCTTCGTGATACTCATTACGGGAGCTGCCATCACATTGACAGTGCTCTTCCGGTCTATACAGGACGGGCAGTTCTCGAATCTTGAATCGGGAGCGTATGTTATCTTCGACGAGGATGAGCCCGTTGGTGTCCCTCAGGACCAGTTGTTCTGGCAAGACTCGGATGCCGACGACGCATCCTCTGACCATGCATCCCCCGACCGCCCCCCTGAAAATGATCTGTCGGCCGACCTGTCTGTCAACGGATCGTCCTCTTCTGCATCGTAGCTGACGCTGCACGCCGCTTTTTACAATCCGGGTTTTCCCCCTCTACCATGGCTGATTCCTCTTCGTCGGGGTCGATATCGATGCCCGAGTCCCAAGCTTCCGAGACCGAGGTGCTTGAGGCCAACTGGCGCCGCAAAGTCGACCGTTCCACCAAGTGGCCTGTCGTTGCCTTCATCGCCAGCGGCACATTCTGGTTGCTCGTTGGGTCGGTGTTTGCAATCATTGCCAGCCTCAAGTTCAACATGCCCGACTGGCTTGTACAGCAGGGCTGGCTCACATTTGGGCGGGTGCGTCCGGCGCACTTGAACACCGTGATCTATGGGTGGATTTCCATGACTGGTGTGGGAGTGGCAACCTGGCTATGGGCGCGTCTCCTGAAAACAGAGCTTCGCGGCCGGTGGCTGCTGATGGGCAGCGTCGTGCTCTGGAATATCGGGATGGTCATCGGCACAATCGGTATCTTAGCCGGGTACTCGCGCTCCATTGAGTGGGTTGAGATGCCGCTCGCTGCGTTCGCTTTTATCGTGCCGGCCATGGCGATGGTCACGGCAGCCTTCCTGATCACACTTCAGCACCGCCGTGTCCACCACTTGTTTATTTCGGTGTGGTACACCGGTGCGGCTATGATCTGGGGACCGTTCCTCGTCATCGCGTTTCTACTGCCTATATACAGCGGAGTGCCTGAGTCTATGGCCAACTGGTGGTTTGCGCATAATATCCTCGGGCTCTGGATTACGCCTATTGGGATTGCCGCTGCGTACTACCTCATCCCCAAAGTACTTGGGCGCCCGGTGTACAGCTATCACCTGTCATACCTGGGCTTCTGGACGCTCGCGCTCTTCTACAACTGGGCAGGGGTTCACCACCTGGTGGGAGGGCCTGTACCACAGTGGAGCGAAACCGTCTCTATTGTCTTCAGCATGATGATGATCATCCCCGTTGTGGTGGTGGCGGTAAACCATCACCTCACGGTGGTCGGGCACTTCAAAAAGCTTATCTACAGCCCTACGCTGCGCTTTGTGGTGTTTGGCGCCATGAGCTACACGGCTGTCAGCCTCCAGGGGTCGTTTCAGTCGCTCCGCTTTTGGCAAGAGGTTACGCACTTTACGCATTACACTATTGCCCATGCGCATCTCGGCGTATATGCCTTCGCGACTATGATTTTATTCGGGGCAGTCTACTATATCATGCCTCGTATTATGGATTGGGAATGGGAGAGTCCACGTCTCATTAGCACGCACTTTTGGACCGTCGGGCTGGGCATCGGTATGTACGTGACCGCCCTGTTCATTGGTGGTGTTATCCAGGGATTCCAGTTGCTGGATGCGGATATCGCCTTTCTGCAGATTGTTGAGGATCTGAAGCCGTGGTTCTGGGCCCGTTCGGTAGGCGGCACGCTCATGGTCATTGGCCACTTCGTGTTTGCCTATCTACTGTACCGGATTATCCGCCGCAGCGGCGTTGCGCAGACCGGGCCTACGTACTTCCGTCCGGCACCCGACGGCATGTTTGGGTCACGCGCCACGGATGTGAAGGCCTCCCTTGAAGAGCGCCCCGGCCTCTAAGAGGCGCTATGCTCCGTTCTGTTCACCACAACTGCTAACCTGTTATGACACGAGCACTGCTCATCTTCATGGGGGCCTTCGCTGCGATCCTTATGAGCTTCACAGCGCTGGCGCTGGTACCCAGCCTGCAGCTTGCAGCCATCGAGCCAACCGAAGGAACGCGCAACTATACGTTCGAAGAGCACATGGGCAAACAGATTTACATGCGCGACGGGTGCATGTACTGCCATACACAGCAAGTGCGCCCCGATGGATTTGGAAGCGACATGGATCGCGGATGGGGTCCTCGCGGCTCGCTTCCCGGCGATTACGTGTACGACGATACGCATCAGCTGGGCACAATGCGTACCGGACCCGACCTGCACGACATTGCTACGCGTCAGCCCAGCCGCGACTGGCAGCTGGCTCACCTGTACCAGCCGCGCTCCGTAAGCCCGGGCTCGGTGATGCCCGCCTATCCGTACCTGTTCGAAGTCAAGAGCGAGGATGAGGTGCTGGCCTCGGAAGTAACCGTTCCTATTGGCGGTGAGTATGCCCCGCCTGAAGGCCAGGTTGTTGTGGCAACCGAGGAAGCCCTCTGGCTTTACGAGTACCTCATGACGCTGGAGCTTCGCGAACAGGAGGAATAAGTTACCTGCCCGTCTGCTGCTTGCCTACCCGCTGCTTGCACGAACGCCCGACCTGCTATGCCCGACGACTCGAACCGCCCCGACGCATCAAGCTCTGACGATACCTCCTCTGCTAACGGGGGCGATGCGCGCGAGCGTCAACCTACATCGTCGAACAACCCTGATGAGACGCCCGAGCCGATCGACATGCTCGCGCCGCTGTTCCGCGAGGAGCCGCTCCGCCCAGAAGGCGGCGAAGCGCCGCCCATGTGGCTATGGATGATTATCTTCGGCGTTATCTTGTTCAACGTGTATTACCTGGGAAGCTACGTTGGTGACTTTAGCGCCGACCCCTGGCTCCAAGGGCGTGACGTGGTGGCAACAGTTGAAGACGAAGCCGTCGAGCGGGTCGTCGACGGGTCACGCATCTACAACAACCGCTGCCAGACCTGCCACCAGTCCGACGGCATGGGGGTGGCTGGGCAGTTTCCGCCGCTCGTCGAAACCGACTGGGTCATTGGCGATGAAGGGCGCCTCATTCGCATCCTGCTGCATGGCATGGAAGGGCCGATGGAGGTCTTGGGCGAAGAGTACAATGGCGTGATGCCGGGCTGGCAGCGCCAGCTCGACGATGCGGAGATCGCAGCCGTGCTCACGCACATCCGGGGCGAATGGGGCAACGACGCCTCCGAGATCACCGCTGAGCAGGTGAACATCCTGCGCGAGTACGAATCCGATCGAACGGCCGCCTGGACGGCCGACGAGCTCAACGAACCCGATAATCAGGGCTTCCCAGAAGGCGACGAGCCAGAAGAAGTAGCTGCTGCTGAGGAGTAATTTACTCTGGATCGCGCAAGCAGCGGCCCAACAGAGGCTCACTGTACACCCATACCTCTATGCAGCGCTGCGACCATTGCGATCTTCCACTGATCGATGCGCCCATCTCGGGTGCTGACGGAGACGGTCGATACTGCTGCTACGGCTGCCAGATGCTCGATGAGACGGTCGGCAGCGAAGCCGTTGACGAGAGTGACGCGACGCTCGCCCCCCTGCTACGTCGCACGATCATCGGGCTGCTGCTTGCCGGGTTCACGATGGTGCTGAGCCTGGCTATCAGCTCAGAATACGGGCTCGAGGCGCTTCGTAATCTGGAGCACGCCGTAGGTACTGCTCACCTCGTGCTGGTGCTGGCGGCGCTACCGGCCCTCATCCTGCTGGGTGTGCCCGTGCTTCGAGCCGCCTGGCACACGCTTCGTCAGGGCCAACTGTCGCTGCATCTCCTGTTTGCGCTGGGTACCTCTGCAGCCGTTGCTGTAAGCGTACTGTCGTATCTACGGGGCACCGGACCGGTCTACCTCGAAACGGCTGTCATGCTGCTGGCGCTCTACACGCTGGGGCGCTATCTCACGGCACGCAGCAAGCACCGGGCGCGCCGCGTGCTGGGTGCATTGCTCTCGGTGCCCGATACGACCTACGAGCGCGTAGCCCCCACGAACGACACCGTGCCTCCCGATGCGTTGCAGCCCGACGACCGCATCCGCCTGCATGCTGGCGACGTGGTGCCGGCCGATGGCGTCGTAGAAGCCGGGCAGAGTTTTGTGGATGCGCGGCAGCTCACCGGTGAGTCAACGCCTGAAGCCGTCTCGGAAGGGAGCCGCTGCTTTGCGGGTACGCACGTCGTAGACGGTACGCTCACGCTACGGATTACAGCTACCGGCGCAGACCGGCGGCTGGAGCACATAGAATCGGCCATGCAGGAGGCGCTGGCGCGGCCCAGCCGCCTGGCGCGGCGCAGCGAGCAGATCATGCGTGTGCTAATTCCGGGCGTGATCGTGCTCGCGCTGGGGGCCTTCGCAGGCTGGTGGGTGGCCGCCGGCGCTGAAAAAGCGCTCTACGTGGCCCTGAGCGTGGTGCTCATCACGTGCCCGTGTGCGCTCGGACTTGCGGTGCCCCTTGCACGGGTGCTGGCACACGGACGGGCGTCGAAGCATGGCGTGCTCATCCGCGACGGGCAGACGCTGCTCGACCTGCATCGCGTACGCACCATCGCGTTCGACAAGACAGGAACGCTCAGCCGCCTTGAAGCAGCCGAGGTGCAGGTTGAGGCGGTGGCCCTCGCATCCGCTCAAGAATCCGTTCCAGACCCAGAAGCGCTTCTCCAATATGCTGCGGCCGTTGAGGCCAACACGCACCACGTGCTGGGGCGAGCCATTCAAGCGGCGGCTCAGCAGGCCCTTGAAGCAGATCAACCGCCTGCCGCTCGCAATGTGCGCACCGTGCCCGGAGCAGGTGTTGTAGGACGGGTGGATACACCCACCGGACCCCGGCGCATCGGGGTGGGGAGCCCTGCGCTGCTTGACCGCCTCGGAATTGAGGCGCCGCCTCCCGGAGCCGTGCCATCAGCGGCAGGGCGCATTCGCCTGTTTGTGACGTACGATAACGTGGTGGCCGGGGTACTTCTGCTGACGGAGCAGCCTCGCGCTGACGCCGCACCCGCACTCGACGCGCTCCGCAACCACGGCTATGCGCTGCAGTTGCTTACCGGCGACCAGCCCGAGGCGGCGCAGCGGCTGGGCGACGCGCTCAATCTGCCTGTAACAGCGGGGCAGACTCCCGAAGCAAAGATCGAAGCCCTGGCGCGCTGGCGTGAGGCCGACGGACCGGTTGCCATGGTGGGCGACGGCATCAACGACGCTGCTGCGCTGGCCGAGGCCGATGTGGGCATCGCTGTGGTGCAAGGGGCGCCGGTCACACTGCAGGCCGCCGACATTACACTCTATCGCGACGACCTGCGCATGTTGCCGTGGCTGGCCGACCTGTCGGCGCAGACTACGCGCATCGTGAAACAGAATCTGGTGTGGACGTTCGCATACAATGGTGTAGGAGTAGGCATGGCCCTGGCGGGACTGCTTCACCCTATCGCAGCAGTTATTATTATGGCCGGCAGCAGTGCCCTCGTTACAGCGAACTCGTTCCGCCTGCGCCGCCTTCGTCCGCCCGAATGGAGCGAGTCTGCGTAGTCGCATCAGGATAGGTGTAGTGCACCGCGCTCCGCATCCCCCAAACCTATACGGGTTATGCACTATTGCGGAATCGTAGCGAGCGGCGCGAATCGGTCACTGAAGGAAGGCGTTGCGTTACACGTGTTTTGCTGTCCATTTTTCTTCCGACTGTATGTATCGCTCTGCTGTTATCGCTTGTTTTCTTGCATTTGGTCTGGTGCTGCCCCTCTTCGGGCAGGCAGATACAACCGTCGTGGAGCTCCCAGAGGTAACGGTTGAGGCGACCCGCTCCCTTGAAACGGAGGGCAGTGCGCCCTTTACGGTGTCGGTAACCGAGCGCACGCTGGAGGCGCAGACGCTGGAGGCGCCGGTCTTTCTGGGCGAGGCGCTGCGCGGCATTCCCGGCGTGTGGCTGAACGACCGCGGGCACTTTGCGCTGGGCGAACGCCTCGTGGTGCGCGGCATGGGCTGGCGCTCTCCTTTTGGCGTGCGGGGCGTGCAGGCGCTCCTCGACGGCGTGCCGCTTACGATGCCCGACGGACAGGCCTTCCTGGACATTGTGGATCCGATGTTTGTGCGTCGCACTGAAGCGGTGCGCGGGCCGTCGTCGCTCTTCTGGGGCAACGGAAGCGGGGGCACGCTCTTCCTCGACTCCACCCCCGGCCCCGATGCGCCAACAGCACAGTTTCGTGCGGGGGCGGGGAGTCATGGCCTGCAGCAGTTTGCCGCCGAGGCCGTGGTGCGTCCGAACGGAGATCTGTGGCGCGTGGCGGTGTCGGATATGCGGCGCGACGGCTTTCGGGATAACAGCGATGGCCGCTTCACCCGCGCCCTGCTCACCGGACGCATCGGGCTTGCGTCGAGCACGCAGCTTAATCTGGTCGGCGCGTTTGTCGATCAGGATGCGCGTAACCCGGGCTCGCTTACTGCCGAGCAGGTGGCTGAAGATCGCACGCAGGCCAATGGGCTCTTTGATGGATTCGATGCGGGCAAGCAGAGCACACAGGGGCACCTTGGCGCCCGCCTGACCCACGCTGAAGGCGAGATGCAGCTGGATGCGACCGTGTACGGCGGATTCCGGGATCTGGCAAACCCGCTCCCGTTTAACCTGGTCGAGTTCGACCGTCTCTACGGCGGTGTGCGCACTGCTTTGAGTGGTACGCTGAGTGGGGTGGAGTGGAACGTAGGCGCTGACGCGAACATCCAGCGCGACGATCGCATCAACTTTGACACGAACATCCCCGGGCGTGCGTTTACCGATGAGGTGGTGCTCGACCAGCTCGAAACGGTGGTGAGCCGCTCGGCCTTCGGCTACACGCGGATCCCGCTTACCGACCGCCTGCGCCTTACGCTGGGCGGTCGCCTCGACGTGGTTGACTTTGAGCTGGACGATCGTCTTCAGGTCGACGGCATCGACGAATCGGGCGAGCGCACCTTCTCGGCGTTCAGTCCAGGCGCCGGACTGGCCTACGACACGGGGCCTGCCCTTCTGTTTGCCAATTACAGCACAGCCTTCGAAACCCCAACCACGACCGAGTTAGTCAACCGGCCCGGCAATCCTGGGGGCTTCAACCCCGAGCTTAATCCGCAGCGCACGCAGGGCATGGAACTGGGCACGCGCGGGGTATGGCCAGAGGCCAGCCTGCGCTTTGACCTGGCGGTCTATCAGCTCTGGGTGGATGAGCGGCTCGTGCAGTTTGAGATTCCCGACAGCGGCGGACGCGCGTTCTTCCAGAATGTTGGTGAGAACACGCACCGGGGGGTAGAACTGGCGGTACAGTGGGATGCGCAGTCCTGGCTCACGCTCGAAACGTCGTACACCGCCAACCGCATTGTCTTCGAAGACGATGCGCTGCAGGGCAACCGCGTTCCGGGTGTGCCCGATCAGCGATTCTCGGCGACCGCGACGGCACAGGCACACAACGTGTGGCTACGCCTCTCGTACGACGCAATCGACGACTACTTTGCCGACAACCAGAACACGGCGGTCTCCGACGGCTACGCCCTCCTCGACACGCGCCTCGGACATACGGGTGTTGGCATCGCCGGGAGCACGCTGCGTCCGTATCTGGAAGTCAGCAACGTATTCGACACCACCTATAACGGCTCCGTCTCGATCAATGCCAACGACAACTACTTCGAGCCGGGCATGGGGCGCGCGTTTAAGGCGGGACTTACGCTCGCGCTGTAAGCTACGCAGCCCGGACCGATGCCGCCTGTGTATGTAGGCGGACACCGACCGGTGTAGACGGGCTACGAAGACTTATACATACTCATCCAGCTGATGTGCGTGCAGGTACTGCACCACGTTCTTGACTTGCTGCGTGCTTTCGCGATGGCTCACGAGCACGGCGTCGCCGCTGTCTACCACGACAGCATCGTGAATCCCAACCAGTACAACGAGGCGGTCGTCGGCCTGCACGTAGCAGCGGCTGGAGTCATGCATGATGACTTCGCCCTGCAGGGCATTGCCGTGTTCATCTTTCTCGCTAAGCTCGTACACGGCGCGCCAGTCGCCTACGTCGCTCCACCCGAACGAGCCCGGCACGACCTTTACCGTCTCGGCCTGCTCCATCACGCCATAGTCGATGGATACGCTCGGGGAGTCCTGAAATGCGTCTTCAAGCGGCGTGGCATTGCTCTTAGTGGCGAGTGCTTCCTCAACCGGGGTGAACGCGTCGTGGAGATCAGGGAGGTGGGTAGCGATTTCGTTGAGGATGGTATCGGCGCGCCAGATGAACATGCCGCTGTTCCAGAGAAAGTCGCCTGAATCCAGAAAGCGCTCCGCTGTCGACAGGTCGGGCTTCTCCGCAAACGTGCGTACCGGGTAGGCCTCGGGCGGATTCTCTTCGCTCACGGCAGGAAGGTCGGTCGGGCCGTCGTATTGAATGTAGCCGTACCCCGTTTCAGGATGCGTAGGTTGAATGCCGATCGTAACGAGCGTGCCGGGCTGCTGCGCGTCATCAATTGCCGTTCTGAGGACCGTGTGGAAGCCGCGCACGTCACGAATGATATGGTCGGCGGGCAGCACGACCATCGTTGCATCTGGATCTCTCGCCTTGACGACGTGGGCCGCGTAGGTGATGCACGGAGCCGTATTGCGGCTCATAGGCTCAGCCAGGATGTTCTCGGTCGGCACAGCGGGAAGCTGCTGCTTTACCTGAGACACGTATCGCTCGTGGGTAACCACGAGGCAGCGCTCAGGGGGGATAATACCGTTGAGACGCGCTACCGTATTTTGAATAAGTGTAGCATCCCCAAACACATTGAGAAATTGCTTGGGGCGTGCTTGGCGACTTTCAGGCCAGAAGCGGCTGCCGATGCCACCGGCCATGATCACAGCGTAGGTCATAAACGGAGTAGAAGCCAGTCAATATAAAAAAGACAAAGGGTAACGGGCGGAATGATACCACTGCGAGTGCACCAGACGACTGGTACAGGGCAGGTGTCGGGTTGGGCAGGCGGCGTGTTAGCAACGAGTCATGCAGTCTAGCATCTTTGATACGAGAGCCAGGTGACAAATAGGTTGCGAAGGATCTACCGGCTAACCATCTATCTGTTATCTATCTGTCACTAACGAAGACGTTACCAAGTAAGCTGCACAGGAACATCAATGTAGGAAAGAAGACGAAGAGATGCAGCTTTGATCTGGTAAGGCACAGATAAATTTGCGTCTGAGATCACAGCTTTACATGTGGCCCCATGTGAGTCCATGTAACGGCAAACGACGGCCATCAGCGCCGCAAAGCTACCGAATCACGACGACCCGCCCTACATTGCCATCGTGCGTTTTCGTTTCCCCGTCTACGCGCTGATTCATGCGTACGTGGTACAGGTAGACGCCAGTGGCTACGCGGTCGCCATCGGCATCGCGGCCATCCCAGCGAATGGTATTCCAGTCGAGCGTTCCTTCCGTGTGATGCAGCTCGCGCACCAGCCGCCCCGATACGGTGTAGATGCGTATGCGTACGCTACCGGGCCCGGCTGCGCCGCCCCGCACGCGAAACGCAAAGTTGGTATGATCGACCATTGGGTTGGGGTACGGATACATCGCCATAATCCGCTGGTCGGTTTCAACCCGCACGTGCACCTGGTACGGTTCGCTGAGCTCGTTGCCGCTGGCGTCTTCGGCTTCTACACGGAGCGTGTACGTGCTGTCGCGCCCCGACAGGTCGGGCTCGTACAGCACCCGCGCATCGCGATCGCCGGTCGCCGGCTCGAACGTCAGTGCCGGATCGGCGTGCTGGATGCGCTCGTCGTCTAAGTAGACGTCCACGAGCGTGGTGTCGGCAATGGGGCGCAGGGCATTTTCGTCTTCGACCAGAATCTCAAAGCGGGGCTGGGTGGATACGTACGGCAGAGCCGGGTCGGTTAGGTTTACGAGCGGATCGGGGTTCGGGGGTAGCTCACGTCCTTCAACGAGCACGCGCACAGAAGGAATCGACGCGTCGCGCGTTACGGCAAATGGCCATGATGCCGTGTTATTTACGCTAATCCGCTCCGGAGCCCCGTCTTGGCGAGTCTGCACGCTCAGTAGGTTGGCGCCAAGGCGCCCGATCGTAGACAGCTCTACGCTGCTTTCATATGAAGCGTCTGGCGCCAACGCGCCCACCGTATCGACCGCCGCCGTCGTTGATATGTTGTCGGCATCATTGATGTCATAGACGACACGCGTTTCCGGCGCAGGGATTGCGCCCCAGTTCACGACACGTGTTGCAACAGAAAGCGGGGCGCCCTCTTGCAGGGTATCGGAGGCCTGACTCAAGAGAGTTGGATCCAGGATAAGTTCGGGGACGCCGGTGTAGTCGACCGTCCACGAGCGCAGCTGTGGGGGAACGCGCTCGGTATCGTTGCGCAGCGTAGCCTCCAGAAATAGAGTGGGATGCGCGTCGGCATCGATGGACTGTAGCGAAGCGGCGCCATCGAGTCCGGTCAGGTCGCTGATGAGCACGGTAGAGTCTTGCGCCGAGCGAACAGCGATTGCCATCTCAGGGTGTTCATGCTCGCTATCCGCCTGCCAGGTCAGCTTGTTCCAGGTCGAGGCCGGACCGATAGAGGGCGTGCGCACAGTGCCTTCGGGGCGAAAAAAAGCGACATCGTGATCATAGCCATTGATGTTACGCTCTTCTGGGGGAGCGCTTGGATCGGTAACGAGCTCTTCAGTGGCTTCTGGGCTGCCCTTCTGCGTTTTGAGCGCCCATACGTGGCGGTAGTCGAGCGTGTCTATGGTCGCCGAGTAGGGCGTTCCAGAACGGGACGTTCCCATGTTACGGAACAGCTCTTTGACTGTATCCGGAATCGTCGCGCCGCTTTGACGGGCCAGGTGGCGTGTACGCACAAAGACGTAGTCGCCGTCTTCCACGGTCGTATCCAGAAAATTGCCAAGCGCCTCAATAGCCTCCTCCTGATCCCCGTTGTCGCCTACAAACTGATCGCTCAGGTCGTAGGTTGGGAATGATTGTGCATCGCGCACCTCGCCGGTGGTGCCGTCCATGACCAGCACGCCAAATCCGAAGGCAAGATACACGTAATTGGAAGCGCCGTTAACCACGAACCCGTGGACATTCTCGCCACGTCCTCGCTCGGAGTAGATGCTCACGTTGTTGGTAAACGTGTCGAACTGCCACTGGTCGGTGGCACGGTTATATGCGACCTGCTCGGTTGCATTCGTGCCGAAGAGCGTGCTCCGCTGCTGCCAGTGGGCCGGTGCAGTGGACCGGTCGACAACGAATCGCCCTTCTGACCAGTCTGTCGAGGCATCGTTTGCCAGCCGGGCACGCCAGGAGTACACTGTGTTATCGGTGAGCGCCTGCGTAGGCGTCCACGCGATGAGGGCGCCGTCAACGGTTTGCGTGTGGCGTTGAAGGACAGGCGAGTTAAATGCCTCGGTCGTATCCACTTCGATCTCGACGGGAAGCGACTCGGCGAAGTTACCCTGACGAACGAGGTTGAGGCGTAGCTCGGGAGTGAGGGTATCGACCGTGTGCTGATCAATCGGAGAAATGAGTGCAATGCCCGTGTCAAAGACAGTCTGCTCGCGCGTTGCGGTGTTATTGGTAGTTACGACCTCGTCGTAGGCATTCTCGGGGTCGATCGAGGCACGGAACTGGTTGGTGCCAATAGCCGAGGGGTCGAGGGGGAAGGTGAACGTTTCAACGCGTTCAACGGCGAACCGAGGCACGCGGCGCTCGCGCACATCCGACGCGCCATTGGGGCGTGTCCACTCCAGTACGACGGTGACGCTGTCGTGAGCGACGAGCCCGCGGTTCCGAAGACGCAGCTCTACGGTAAGATCGTCTGCCGGCGTGGGCGTATTGGGACGGATCCGGATGGCATCGCGCGTGATGTGGAAGTCGGGTTTGCCGGCGATAGCAATTTCAGTCGCCGGGTCGCCCAGCAGTCCGTACTGCATCAGGTGGTCGCGGTAGGTGAGGCTGCTTCCAAACCGGTCGGCCACCTCTGCTTTCGCATGCTGTGTAGCTGTGCCAAGCACCCGCACCGTATCCCGGAAGACCTGGCTGATGAGTCCGTCGTTGAGCCGGGCAGAGGGGATGCGATTGCCGAGGGCCGACGTGCCCCAGTGGGCGATGCCCCCGTTCTCAGAGCCGGGTGTGGGGGTGCCGTCGCTGCGCAGGCTACCAACGACCAGCTGCTCGCCGAGAGAAGGAGCACTGAGCACCTCGAAGCGTCCGCCGGCAAACGAGCCGGTACGGCACCCAAGCGAAACGACGATAGGGAGCCGCCCGGCGTTACCGAACTCCTCGGGCGGATCGGTCACAATCTCCCACGTCTGCGCAGCGGAGTGTCCGAAGTAGTTGACCCATCCGGCGCCGCGTGCGAGGTCGTCGGAAAGCGCATCGCGAAACGACGAGTCGAGGGCATCGTCGGCCCGTTTGTAGTACCGGGTTACGTCCATTCCGGCGGTGTAGAGGGTATCTTCGGTGCCTGTAGCCCATTCGGCCCAGCGATTAGAGTAGAACTGCAGGGATTGTTGCTCAGAGGATGTCGTTCCGCCTGCGAGCATCGTCATGCGCTGCTGCCACAGGTCGAGCGGGGCCGACTCATACGTTGAGAGCTTGTCGAGGAAGAGCTCGCCCTGTGCATTGTTGCGCACCGGAATGCGTCCGATGGCAAGCAGCTCGCTCCAGTCGGTGGGGCCGTTCTGCTGCATGCCATACCAGCCATCCGAAGGCGAGTACCCAAACGAGGGTACGCTCCAGGGGGGGGTGCGGTCGTCGACGCCATTCGTGTAGATAGGATGCTGGGCATCTCCCCATATAGCGAGGAAGCGTGGGGCTGTGCTCCACTGCTGCGACTGATGCACAAAGCGCCGAATTGCAATGGGGCTGGGGCGCCCGTAGTCGAACGCATCGAAGATGGCCTGTAGTGGTACCATGGCAACATCGTAGCCCCCCTGTACGCGTCGATAGTCGGCCATGGACTGCGCGCTCTCTTCAAGTGCAGGGGGCGCGATGAGCAGGTAGTCGGCAGCGTGCGCGTCGGGGTTGGCCCAGTTGGTACCTGTGTGAGCCTGCATCGTGGCAGGGGTCTTGTAGCCGCTGGAGCCGACGGCCCAGTAGGCAGCGCCGGCTGAGGGATTGTCCACCGAAAACAATGCGCCTCCCTCAGCGGTAGCCATGAGCGCTGTTTCGGGGCTGTAGGCGACCGGCGTGCCCGTATGGCCGCTCAGGTCGAGCGTGTACGTCTGAGCGTTGGGCAAGACAATGCGCTGCCAGTCGTCGGCACGCGCCTGCAGGGTCCGGTCGTACTCGGCAGCGATCCAGTCGAGCAGCACATAGTTGGGAGTGCTGGCCGGCGACGGGCATCCGCTGTCGAAACCGTCGTTGTACGAGGTGATGCGTAGGGGCAGTCCGTCGTCGGGAATGCGATCGGCGTCTACGCTGGCTTCGAAGGTGCGGCGGGCCGTTCCCTGCCACGAGGTGGTGCCGAGCGATTCATATGCGGTTCCTCCACTCGACGTAAGCTGCGCCTCCACCTCGACCCGATGGCACGAGTTGGTTTCGGCGTCGAAGCGGATGCGCAGATCCATCGGTGTGCTCGCTGTGGCGTTGCGCCGGTCTACCGAGAGCGTATACGAAAAGGTGCGTGGCGCGGTGTTGTTGTGGGTGAACCGGTGCCAGTAGTACCCCTCCGACTCGCTGTAGAGGGGCGTGTTGCTCTGAGTGGGACGCCCAAAGTAGTAACGCGTGTCGCGCTCGGCCCAGGCAGTATCGCGGAGTGCAGTTGTTGGCAGGGTTGCTGTAGCATCGGAGGATGCGTAGCGCAGCCCCTCGTTGGTCTGCCCCCAGGTGAGCCAGTAGGTGGTGGTGTCGGTGTAGAGGCTGCGGTGGGCGCTGCTCTGCAGCGAGGCGTCATCGTTGTAGGCCCAGGTTTCATCATCCCCCCGGTTGCGCAGGCCGACAAAGATCATCTCATCGCCAGACTGGAGCGAGCCGGTAGTATCCAGATCGATAGGGACTTCTGTGCCCCGTTCAAATAGCTGTAGCGTTACCGGGTCGATATCGGAAAGCGTGGTACCTGCAGGAAGAGCGGTCGCAATATCGCTTCCGCTCACGCGGTAGATGCCATCTTGGACAACATTGATCTTGATGTACGGTGCATCTTCGGCGTACCACGATGCCTCGTAGTCGAGTCCGCCATGCTGGGCACTGGCATCCACAGGAATGAAGATCCAGAGCCAGAGTGCTGCAATGATCAGGCGATACGGACGAGACATAGGGGCCGTGCGGGGGAATCGCGGGGGCAGAGAGTGGGTACAACGAAGCGTGCGAAGCTGTGTGCGCGAAGCCATGCGCAGGAAGCTATGCGCCGCTGAGTGAGGTTATGATATTGAGATCACGAAAACGACGCAAGCGCTTCACGATAGAGCGCCAACGTACGCTCTGTAAATGTAACAACGCCAAAACGGTTGCATGCTGAGGCGCGCAGGGCAGCGGCATCGTATTGGTGCAGCGCTGGCATTACGGCACGTAACCCGGCAGCAAGAGCCGACACAGAATGGGATGCCACGAGGTAGCCTGTCGATGGCGTGAGGATGTGCTCGGGTCCCCCGCACCGCGTGGCGAGCACCGGACATCCGGTGGCGAGCGCCTCCGCGACAGCAATTCCAAACGTCTCGTAGCGGCTCGGCAACACAAACAGATGAGACCGGTGCAGAAGATCACGTACCGCAGCACGCGACAGATGTCCGTGAAACGTCACGTACTGATCGATACCGAGGTCCGATGCGAGGAGGCGAAGCGTTTTGTGCTCGGGGCCCGTACCGGCGATATGAAGTGCGACGTTCGCATCCGCCAGTACCACCTGTTGGAAAGCATGTAGCAGGAGATCGATGCCCTTTTCTGGGACCAGGCGCCCTATGGTTGCGATGCGAAGCGGAGGCGCGGCGGGGCGCGTGTTGGGCCGCGTAAAGAACGAGCAATCGACCGGGTTGGGAATCAGGCGGATGGGAGACGTGCCCCACCCCTGGCGGATTAGCGTGTCGCGCAGGGCGGGGCTGACGGCGGCCACCGCATGGGCGTGGCTAAATGCTTCGGGGAGAAGCGCGTGCTGCTCGGGGAGCAGGGTGTTGCGCATGAAACCGCTGAAGTGCTCGGTGAGCGCCATGGGGCGGTTCCAGGTAGAGGCGATGCGGGCAGCGGCGGCGCCGGCCCATTGCGCGCTCATAGCATGCACGATATTAGGCACGCCGTAGGCCGCTGCATACCGCTGTGCAAGCTGCTCGGCATCACGAATGCGCGTAGCGAAGGTACCGTTGAGGCGAGAGCGGACGTTCCAGCTGTGGCGGCGCAGTACAGGGACGCCGTGCTCGACGTGCCACCGGGTTTGAAAGCGATGGGTTGCAAGGGCCGCGGTGGTGAGGCGGCGCAGGCTATGGTGCTCAGGGTAGATAACGCCGACGGTGCACCCGGCGTGTTGGAGCGCGTTGAGCTGGTCATAGAAGTACGTTCCTGCAGCGCTGAGGTCGGTTGGAAACCAGGAGGGCAGAACGAGAACGTGCATCCTACAACATGGGGAAGCGGTTCAATGGTAAGTGATTGTCATGTAGCAACACCATCGGGGGCGGCTCAACCCCCTCTGTCTACCGACATCTCCCCCTTGGATAAGGGGAGAAACCCGACACGAGCCCGTAGGGCGACTGATGGAGCGAAGCGGAATAAGGGAGAGCGGGTTCGAACAAGACAAACCTACAGTGTCTAATAGCTTTATCACTTAGCGTCTACCCACTACGCAACATGATAAGAGATTCAGGGAGCACTGCGCAGCGAAGCAGAGGGGGCGGCTATGATGAGGCGGCGCATGTGTGCGGGAGAGATATCGGTTCGGCGGCAGTGCGATTCGAGATGCTGAATGTGCACGTCGAGTTCGGCCCGGCTGTACGGAAGGCTTCCGCGCACCCCGATAATAGCTGGATGGGTGGTAGCTTCGGTGGTTTCATCCGGCATCGCGAGCGACTCCGTCATCTTTTCGCCGGGGCGGCGCCCGATCTGTTCAATGAGCTCTTGGGGGTCGCAATGGGGATACCAGCGCGTGGCCAGCTGCCGCGCCAGGTCGATGATTCGTAGCGGCTCGCCCATGCGAAAGAGGTATACCGGGTGGCTGTCGAGAAGCAGCGTATGCATGATGAGACTGCACGCCTCCTCTGCGCTCATGAAGTAGCGCTCCATATCAGGATGCGTGACCGGGATCGGGCGCCCCTGCGCGAGCCGGCGCTCAAAGCGGGGCACGACGCTGCCGCGGCTTCCAAACACATTGCCGAAACGCACGATTTTGTGCTCTACCGTAGAGGTAGATGCGCGCACGTACCACTCCGCCAGGCGTTTGGTAGCGCCGAGCACGCTGGTAGGCTGTACGGCCTTATCGGTTGATACAAAGATAAACTGCTCCGCCTGGTATTCTTCGCTCAGCTGAAGGAGCTGCATCGTTGCCTTCGTATTGTTCTGGAAGGCCTCAGCCGGCTGCTCCTCCATAATCGGAACGTGCTTGTAGGCCGCTGTGTGGATGACGATGTCAGGGCAAACCGTCTGAAAAAGCCGGTGTATGGAGCGGGTGTTACGTACATCTGCCAGCCGGAGGTCAACGTTCTGGATGAGCGATGCATCGCGGAGGACGTGTTGAAGCCGGTAGAGGTTATACTCGCTCATGTCAACGCCTACCAGCTGAAAGGGCGCGAGGGCAGCCAGTTGCTGCATCAGTTCGCTTCCGATCGATCCCCCTGCACCGGTAACCAGAACGGTGCGATCGGTAAGTGCGTTGCGAAGGCGATCGGCGTTGATTGTGGGGCGCGGGCGCTCGACCAGGTCGTAGAGTGTGAGCGGACTGGGGGCATGAGCCGGCGGGTCGGGGGGCGTGTCTTTTGGGGGCGCAAGGGGGACAAGCGCCCGGCTGCCGAGAACGCCCATCCCAACGATAAGCACATGCAGGGCGACAACTCCTCGCGGGAGTAGGAGACCCGGGTCCCACAGGTAAAGGATAGCAGGAGCAGCAAGACCTGCCCCTGCGATGGCAATGCCCATACGCATCAGCACAGACAGCCGAATCGGTGAGGCCTCATGTTGGTAGGCGCCTGCTCCGAAAAGGGCGGCGGCAAACGCAGCGGTGATGACGAGGGCCGTAGGGGAAGCAGCCAGTGCAGCTGCGTCAGAAGCGGAGGCGTAAAACAGGTAAGCTGCAGCCCACAGGCCAAGGTATACGATGGCAAGGTCGAGGCACATCCACGCGCTACGGTAAACCCAACGGGGTCCATTGGCAAGAGGGAAAATATGGGAGCGGATCGCTTGCACGAACTGGCGTAAGTTTAGCAGGGTGGGTGGGAGATACGGACTGTTCGTAGGTCAGGGTCAGCTATAGCCTGTTACGACGCAGCCAGAGCGTAGGTCAATAAGGTCAGCATAACATAGTATACGCAATACGTGCGAAAATACCACTTTACGATTATGTTGCGCATACGAGAGGAGTAATAGTACGACGTAGTGCTTCAAGGCAGTGCTCAGAGAACCCTTTGGAGAGATACACGTCTGGTTGTGTTTCTGGTTGTATCTGATCCTGTTTGATCTGCTTACAGGCCGCAGGCGCAGCCTAAACGAGGTTCTCAATGAGCTGTCGGTACGCTTGCATGTGGCCGGCCCGATCAAACCGGGTATGCGCCAGATGGATAGCGTTGCGCGACCAGCGTGCTCGAATATGAGAAGGCTGCTCCATATACTGGCAGACACACGCTGCCAGGTTCTCAGGGGTTTGAGGGGGAACGTACCACCCGCATCGCCCTGACGCAACGAGCTCTTTGGTCCAGCCCGGATTGGTGACGATCACGGGGGTACCGGCTGCCAGGCTGTCCATTAACTTGGAAGGAGCATTGGCCCTCAGCACAGGGCGGTCAATAAACGAGGTAACTGAGAGCGTCGCATGCTTGAAAAGCGCGAGGGTACGAGGGTACGGCTGCGGAGGCAGCAGGCGCACGTTGGAGAGGCGCCGCGCCGCAGCCTCTATGTCCGGCTGATGGTACCCGCTGCCTACGAATGCCCACACGATATCGGAGCGGTGGCGCAGGCGGTGCGCTGCATCGAGGAGCGTAGGAAGGGCATTGGCGCGGCCAAACGACCCGGCATACAGGACGAGGCGCTGCTCGTCCTTCAGCGGACAGAGCGCTTCGGCCTCGCGGATCGGCGCATGACGCAGCAGCGATAGGTCGGTGCCGTATGGATTCATGCTGACCCGATTATGTCCCGAACGGCGGCGCACATGGCGCGCCATATCGGGCGAGAGCGCTACGACGTGACGGGCGTTGCAGTAGAGATACCGCTCCAGTGCGTAAAGCGCCCGCTGCGCCCCTGCCGCGGGCACCGCCCCCATCTGAATGGGAAAGTCGGGCCAGAGGTCGCGCACCTCAAACAACCAGGGTACTCCATACCAGCGTGCCACAAGCGCGCCAACCATTGGAACGGTGAGCGGGGTTGAAGAAGCTAATACGATATCAGGCGCGCCGGCCGCCAGTCCCTTTAAGGCAGCCTGAGCCGCGTAGCGCCCAAATGAAAGCAGCCGTCGAGCTGCGTTCATTTCGTTTTGGTACGATACGGATACTTCATGAAGTGCCACACCAGGCGGCACCCAGCTGTAGTCATTGGTGATCCGGCGTTTGCGCCCCATATTCGCTGTTATCAGCGTGACGTCATGATGCGCGGCAAGTGCACAGACCAGCGCATACGGACGCCCTGCGGTAGGGCAGTCGGGCGTGTGGTAGTGCTGAAGGAAGACAGCGATGTGCACGGGTACGGGGTGCTTAGAGCGATCAAAGATGGGCGGCGCGTGCAGGTACGCCCACAACAGTAGTGTGAGCAGGTACATCACGCGTCACAACCGCCCCGGCACCGACGGTTGCTCCTTCGTTAACACATCGGTCGGGAAGTACAACCGCCCCGGCACCCAGTCGGGCTCTGTCTCCTATCGTAACATGTCCGGACACGCGGACCCCCGGGTGCAACGTTGCAAATGAATGTAGCACAGCATCGTGGCCGAGCGTGCAGTGCGCATCGACAATCACATGACGGTGCGCAGTAACGGCGACCATACATACAACGCCGGCATACACAATACATCCCGCTCCAAATCGGATGCTTTCGTGCACGGAAACGCTTGGGTCTATCAGGGTAGCCGCAGCGGCAGGATGAGAGACAAGCTGGTCAGCCACCCGTTTTCGGGCACTACCGTCACCAATAGCAACGACGTAGGCGACGCGCGGGTGACGGCTAAGCCAGGAGGGCGGTCCCAGCACAGGGTGTCCCAGCACTGAGGTGCCATGCCGGCTGGAGTCGCTGTCCAGCAGTCCTCGTAACCGCCAGCGGGCACGATGGGCATTGATGCGTTCAACAAGAGCAACCGTTTCACGTCCCAGGTCGCCTGCTCCGATGATAACGAGCGGCGTCATTACGATAAGGAGTCTGGTACAGGGGGGCGGGATACCGTGTCGTTGCGGCCCATAGGGCCATACACACCTTTGCCCCGCATGAGTACAAACGGAGTACGCAACATAATGCCCAGGTCAAGCCAAAACGACCGCTTCTCCACATACCACACATCGAGTTCAATGCGCTCAGGCCACGAGAGCGCATTGCGCCCGTTGACCTGCGCCCAACCAGTCAGTCCAGGGCGCACGCGCAAGCGCTGCTTCTCAAAAGCATTGTAGCGGTAGGCCTGATCGAGCAGAGTTGGGCGTGGGCCCACAACGCTCATCTCGCCCATCACAATATTCCACAGCTGCGGCAGCTCGTCGAGTGCCCAGCGTCGCAAGAAAGCACCGGTTCGGGTGCAGTGTGCGCCGGGACGCAGCGGGTCTTTGGGGCCGAGGCGGAGCGTCCGAAATTTGTAGATGCGAAACGGCTCTCCCTGCTTTCCCGCGCGCTGCTGCGTAAAAAAAATGGGGCGCCCGTCAATCAGCAAGATTGCTGCGGCAACGGCGAGCAAGATCGGACTGAGCAGCAGAAGTAGTACTGCTGCCCCTATACAGTCTAATAAGCCCTTCCAGTGCGAGTAGCTCATGAGGGAACTGAGATCGAGATAGGTTTAGAGAGATGCGCACGTAATGTCTCCACGACCTGGTACATCTCTGCCTCGGTGAGTCCGTCAAAAAACGGCAGTGCCAGCGTACGATCGGAGGCATACTCACAACGTGGAAAGTCGCCTCGCTCGAAGCCAAACCGGTCGCGGTAATAGGGCTGTAGGTGAATCGCTGGGAAGTACGGTGCGCATCCGATGCCCGCATGCCGGAGCGCCTTGCACAGCGCGTCGCGATCGGCGCGCTGGTAGCGTTTGCGCAGCTCTATTACGTATACAAACCAGCTGCGCGTGCCTTGGGCGGCCGGCTGGGGACGTTTCAGGTGGTCTGTCAGCGGAGCAAGGGCCGCATGGTACTGCGCTGCGACCGAGCGCCGGGCTGCTAATATGTCGTCCAGCCGGTCCAGCTGGGCTGCGCCGAGCGCGGCGTTAAGCTCGCTCAACCGGTAATTGTAGCCGAGGCGTACATGGCGCATCTGCTCGCGCGATGCACGCCCCTGATTACGCAGCGACCGGCAGGTGGATGCGAGCGCGTCGTCATCCGTCGTGATGCACCCACCCTCGCCGGTGGTAATCTGCTTGTTCGGATAGAACCCGAACGCGGCGGCATCGCCCCATGCTCCAACCGGCTGCCCACCGATCGAAGCGCCGAGTGCCTCGCACGAGTCGGCAATAAGAGCCAGGCTGTGGGCGTCCGCGATAGCGCGAAGGCGCGTCCAGTCGGCGGGGCATCCAAACACATCTACGGCAAGAATGGCGCAGGTATCCGAGGTGATCGCTGCCTCGGCTTCTGCGGGGTCGATATTGTACGTTTGAGGGTCGACGTCGACCAGGCGAGGCACGAGGTTCTCGAAGAGTAGCACGTTTGAGGAGGCCACGAAGCTGTATGGCGTAGTGACAACCGTTTCACCTTCAGGCAGGTCGAGTGCCCGAACGATGCAGTGAAGCGCGGCTGTCCCGCTACTCACGGCTACTGCATGCGCGGTCTTACAGCGCGCCGCCATCTGCGCTTCAAAGCGCTCAAGGGCAGGACCCATCGAGAGGCGGGTCGACTGCATGACCGATGCAACGGCCGCGCGCTCATGATCTGTTATGCTGGGCCGGGCCAGTGGGATGGACACAAGGGATAAACAGTAGGTGGGAGAACGTTTGGCACGTAATACATGCAACATACAAGTACTGTCCTAAAAGAACCAACAGCACCCCGAGAGAAAGGGTGGTTTTTAACGACGTCGTTGCGCGGTTTGAGAATATTCGCGGAAGAGGTGTGTGTTTTGTCAAAAAGAAGACCGGACGCTGCACCTTCCGCAGGCTTTCTCGTTGCATCCGTGCTTTGTATTGTGCAGATTACGCATATGAAAAATATACAAGCAATTTGTTTAATGCTGTTGCCCAGCTAAACCCTCTGAAGCAGGTCCGATACAGCCCCATGGGCAGCGTCTCCTCCTCAAGTGATCTACATCTTTGCATGATGCGCCGTATGTCGGCATGCTCATGCACCAATGCTCCCCTGTGCGTGTCTCCTGAGAACGCATGATTTGAGCGTATGCCCTTCTTACACTGCAGGCATAACCGAAATCACTTGGGCGGGGCCCCGTACGACCTGGCCTCTTCCACCTTATTTACACACCCCGACTTATGAACATCGCAATTATAGGCACTGGCTATGTTGGCCTGGTGTCTGGAACATGCTTTGCCGAGATGGGCAATCGTGTCGTATGCATCGACATCGATGAAAACAAGATCGACCAGCTGCGTAACGGGCAGCTTCCGATCTACGAGCCCGATCTGGAGCACTACTTTAACCGCAACACCAGCGAAGGACGCCTCACTTTTAGCACCGATCTGGCCGACGGTGTCTCTCACGCTGACTTGATCTTTCTTGCGCTGCCCACCCCTCCCGGCGAAGATGGGTCAGCTGACCTCTCTTACGTGCTTCAAGCCACCGGCGACATCGCCGAGTTCATCAACAGCGAAGACGAAGAGCGCTATCGTCTCATCATCAACAAGAGTACCGTTCCCGTTGGCACCGCCGACCAGGTGCGGGGCGTGCTTGAAAATGCCGGTCTGCAAGCAGGCGAGCAGTTCGACGTGGTGTCAAACCCTGAGTTTCTCCGTGAGGGCGTGGCTGTTGACGACTTCCTGAAGCCCGATCGCGTTGTGATTGGCACCTCCAGCGACAAAGCAGCCGATATGATGACGCGGCTGTACGAGCCGTTCGTGCGCCAGGGCAACCCGATTGTCGTGGTCGACGAGCGCTCTGCTGAGATGATCAAGTACGCAGCGAACTCCATTCTCGCCACACGCATCTCGTTTATGAACGAGATTGCTAACCTCTGCGAAAAAGTAGGAGCGAACGTCGACAAGGTGCGGCTCGGGATTAGCAAAGACCACCGCATTGGGCGGCACTTCCTGTATGCAGGCATCGGGTTTGGCGGCAGCTGCTTCCCGAAAGACGTACAGGCCCTGCATCGCACCGGACGCAAGCACGGCTACGACTTCAAGATTCTGGATTCGGTGCTGGAGGTGAACGACCGGCAGCGTCAGGTGCTTGCCGAACGGGTCATCGAATACTTCGATGGCGACGTCTCCGACAAGAAAATTGCCATCTGGGGACTCTCGTTCAAGCCCAACACCGACGACATCCGCGAAGCGCCGTCGCACGTCATTATTCGCACGCTGCTGGAAGCCGGTGCCGAGATCGTGGGCTACGACCCCGAGGCTATCGAAACCACCCGCGAGGTCTTTGGCGATGCGATTGACTATGCCGCCGACATGTACAGCGCGCTCAACGACGCCGACACGCTCGTTGTGTGCACCGAGTGGAATGCCTTCCGTCGTCCCAACCTGGCCGATGTGCGCGACCGTCTCGCCCAGCCGGTTATCTTCGACGGACGCAATGTCTTCTATCCGAAGCACATGGCCGAGATGGGCTTTATCTACTCCAGCATTGGGCGGCCAAGCCTGCCGCCAGAGAGCGATGAAGACGCCATCGAGGAAGCCCTCGCCGAAAACGGGCAGCCTGCCTAATCAGGCCAAGTCCCTACTACACGTTTCTGGGGGCGGGCATTGCGACTCGCCCCCTTTGTCTCACGACGCCCCGCCCTCCCATGCCCCGTACACTCATTACCGGTGGTGCCGGATTTCTTGGATCGCACCTGTGCGATCGTCTTATTGCAGAGGGCCACGAGGTCCTCTGCATGGATAATCTCATCACCGGATCGACCGACAATGTCGCTCATCTGTTCGAGCGCGACGACGAACGGTTCAAGTTCATCCAGCACGACGTGACGAACTTCATCCACGTGAGTGGCGATCTTGACTACGTGCTCCACTTTGCAAGCCCGGCCTCGCCAGCCGATTACCTGCGCCTGCCGATCCAGACGCTCAAAGTAGGTGCACTGGGTACGCACAAGGCGCTCGGCCTGGCCAAAGCAAAGGGCGCTCGCCTGCTACTCGCCTCGACCAGCGAGGTCTACGGCGACCCACTTGTGCATCCGCAGCCCGAAGACTACTGGGGCAACGTTAACCCCATTGGGATGCGGGGCGTCTACGACGAGGCCAAACGGTTTGCCGAAGCGATCACGATGGCGTATCAGCGCTATCACGGCGTTGAAACGCGCATCGTGCGCATCTTCAATACGTACGGGCCGCGCATGCGCATCGACGACGGCCGCGCTCTGCCTACGTTTATGAGTCAGGCACTGCGGGGCGAGCCGCTCACTGTGTACGGCGACGGCAGCCAGACCCGCTCCTTCTGCTACGTCGATGACCTTGTCGAAGGCATCTATCGCCTGCTGCTAAGCGATGAAAATGAGCCGGTCAACATTGGCAACACGCAGGAGATTACAATTAAGGAATTTGCCGAAGAGATTATCGATCTGACGGATTCGGAGAGCACCATCACGTACGAGGAGCTTCCGAAAGACGACCCGCAGGTGCGCGAGCCCGACATCACGAAGGCCCGTGAAACACTGGGGTGGAGCCCAACCATTGACCGACGTGATGGGCTTCGCAAAACGCTTGCTTACTTCCGCGAGGCCATCGATGCATCGGCCCCGGCTGATGCGTAAGCATCCTGCTTTTACCACTCCCCCATTACCGAACTCGATAGCGTTTTCGTAACGCCAAACACCTATATGAGCGTATCTTCAGATACCGCCCGGCACCTCGATACCCTGGAGTCCGAGGCGATACACGTAATTCGCGAAACCGAAGCCCAGTTTGAGCGCCCCGTGCTCATGTTTTCAGGGGGCAAAGACTCGCTGGTTATGACGCACCTGGCGCGGAAAGCCTTCTACCCAGCAACGATCCCGTTTCCACTTTTGCATGTGGATACCGGACATAACTTCCCGGAAACCCTCCGCTTCCGTGACGACCTCATGGAGCGCATCGGCGCCAACCTGATTGTGCGCACGGTGCAAGAGTCGATCGACAAGGGGCGCGTCAAAGAAGAGCAAGGGCCCAACGCAAGCCGTAACAAGCTGCAGATTGTAACGCTCCTCGACGCGCTGGACGAGCTCGACGTAGATGCAGCGCTTGGCGGTGCGCGCCGCGATGAAGAGAAAGCGCGTGCTAAAGAACGCTTTTTCTCGCACCGCGACCGCTTTGGGCAGTGGGACCCCAAGAAGCAGCGTCCCGAGCTCTGGAATCAGTACAACGGGCGACGGAATCCGAACGAACACTTCCGCGTCTTCCCGCTCAGCAACTGGACCGAGCTCGACGTGTGGCAGTACATCGAGCGCGAAGATCTCGAGATCCCGAACCTCTATCTGGCGCATAAGCGTGATGTCGTTGAACGCGACGGTTCGCTTCTGGCCAAGTCCGATTACATCACGCTGCGCGACGGCGAGCACTACGCCGAGAAGATGGTCCGCTTCCGCACCATCGGAGATATGACCTGTACCGGTGCCTTCGAATCAACGGCTACGACTATACCCGAGGTGATCGAGGAAGTAGCAACTGCCACGCACTCCGAACGCGGCGGACGTACCGATGATCAGCGCTCAGAGGCTGCGATGGAAGACCGTAAGCGCAAAGGCTACTTTTAATAGAAAGCCACCATCTCTTTCTTTTTCTGGCTTACCCTAACCCCCCTATGGATCTACTTCGATTTACCACTGCCGGAAGCGTTGACGACGGTAAAAGCACGCTCATCGGACGGCTCTTCTATGACACGCAGACGATCTTCGAAGAGAAGATGTCTGAAATCAAGCGCAATACGCAGCGCGACGACGACGACCTGGAGCTGGCACTCCTGACGGACGGCCTGCGCGCCGAGCGCGAGCAGGGCATCACGATCGATGTCGCCTATCGCTACTTTGCTACGCCGAAGCGCAAGTTCATCATTGCGGATACGCCCGGCCATGAGCAGTACACCCGCAACATGGTCACCGGCGCGTCGACCGCCGAGCTTGCCGTTGTGCTTCTCGATGCGCGTAAGGGCGTGCTCGAACAGTCGCATCGGCACGGGTTCATCTCCTCGCTGCTTCAGATCCCGCATATGATCGTTGCGGTAAATAAGATGGACCTCATCGATTACGACGAGGACCGTTTTCGCGAGATTGTAGACGAGTTTCGCGACTTCGCCGATAAGCTTGACATCAACGACGTGACCTTCATTCCGATCTCGGCTCTGAAGGGTGATAACGTCGTCATGAAGGGCGACAATATGCCCTGGTACCAGGGCAGTACGCTCCTGCATCGCCTCGAAACGGTCAAAACGCAGACCGATCGTAACCAGGTTGACTTTCGCTTCCCTGTACAAAACGTGATCCGCCCGCACCAGGACTTTCGGGGATTCGCCGGGCAGGTTGCTTCAGGAAGCGTACGTCCCGGCGAGGAGGTCGTCGTGCTTCCCTCAAATCTGACCACCGAGGTGGAAAGCGTCGTAACGCTCGATGGCGAGCAAGACAAAGCGAGTCCGGGCGAGTCGGTCGTAATCTCACTCGCTGACGAGATCGACGTAAGCCGCGGATCCATGATCGTTCGCAGCCGCAACCGCCCCGAAGTTACACGTCAGGTGGATGCGGACCTATGCTGGATGGACGAAGAGAAGCTGCGAACTGACCGTCCGTATATCGTACAGCATACAACTCGGGAGACCCAGGCGTACGTATCCAACCTGGTCTATCGCATTAACGTAAAGACGCTTCACCGTGAGGAGGCCGACACGCTCACGCTCAACGAGATCGGCCGCGTTGAACTCGAAACAGCAGATCCGCTGTTTATCGACGCGTATCGTGTGAATCGCCACACCGGGCGCTTCATTCTGATCGATCCTGACACCAACGCCACGGTAGCTGCGGGTATGATCCGTGGAGTGGGGCAAGACGTGGCCCCTGTTGGCGAAGAAAGCATCACGCGCAAAGAGCAGCAAACAAGTCCGAACGTAACGTGGGAAGGCCTGGCCATTCCACGCGAGAAGCGCGAAGAGCGCAACGGCCACAAGGCTGCAGTGATGTGGTTCACCGGGCTGTCGGGGGCAGGCAAGTCGACGGTTGCCAAAGCGGTCGAAGAGCGCCTCTTCGACCGGAACGTGCAGACAATGCATCTTGATGGCGACAATGTGCGCCATGGACTCTCGGGCGACCTGGGCTTCTCAGCCAACGATCGTGAGGAAAATGTGCGCCGTGTAGGCGAGGTATCGCGTCTCTTCTTTGAGCAGGGCACGCTCACGCTTTGCACGTTTGTCTCCCCGTACCGCGAAGACCGTACCCGTGTGCGCGAGTTGCTTCCTGAAGGGCGCTTCTTGGAAGTGCATGTAGACTGCTCGCTTGAGGTCTGCAAAGAGCGAGATCCGAAAGGGCTCTACGAGAAAGCCGAGAAGGGGGAGATATCGAACTTCACCGGCGTCTCCGCACCCTACGAAGAACCGGAAGATCCTGAAATTGTCGTTCGCACCGACGAACACGATGTGCAATCCTGCGTGGATCAGATTGTCGATGTGCTTGAAGCACGCGGAATTATTCCAACGGTAGATTAACTTACCATATACGGAAGTGACCGTTTCATGGAGCGCATCGGCGTTGCGTCGGTGCGCTCTTTTTTTATTTGACTTACCCTCTGAATCCCTCTGTACTCATGATCGATCTTGGCATCTGGCTTCCCATTTTTGGCGGATGGCTCCGCAATGTCGAAGATGAGGGCATGCCGCCCACGTTTGAATACAACAAGCAGGTGGCTCAAGCGGCCGACCAGGCTGGGTTCTCGACTATTCTGATTGCGGAACTGAACCTGAACGACATAAAGGGCATTGAGGCGCCGAGCCTGGAATGTTGGACGACGACGGCCGGGCTGGCGTCCGTTACCGAGAACATACGCCTCATGGCGGCGCTGCGTCCGGGCTTTCGCACGCCGGCGGTAGCAGCCAAGATGGCAGCTAACATCGACCACATGTCAGACGGTCGATTCGAGATCAACCTGGTTTCGGGCTGGTGGGAGGAGGAGATGAAGATGTACGCGGGCGAATGGATTGAGCACGACTCTCGATACGAACGCTCCCGCGAGTTTGTGGACATCATGCGCGGCGTCTGGACCGAAGATCGCTTCTCGTACGATGGCGACTTTTACACGATTCAGAATACCGTGCTTGCACCCAAACCCGTGCAAGACGGCGGCATCCCCCTGTATGCGGGCGGCGGTTCGGAGGCAGGGCGTACGTTCATCGCTGAGCAGTGCGATCACTACCTGATGCATGGCGGCTCGGTCGATAAGATCGCTGGCAACATCGCAGACCTGCGTGAGCGCCGTGCTCAGGCAGGGCACAACCCCGACGATATGCAGTTCGGTATGGCGGCCTACATGATCTGCCGTGACACAGAAGCGGAAGCCCAGGAAGAGCTGGAGCGCATCACCACGATCAACTACGAAGCGGAGGGCTTCGATAGCTACGACGACTTTGTGGAAAACTCCGAGCTGGACTCCGAGGTCGACCTGAAAGATTACTCCGTGTCAAATCGGGGGCTGCGTCCCAATCTGGTGGGAACCCCAGACCAGATTGTAGAGCGCCTGAACGCCTATGCCGATGTCGGTCTTGACCTGGTACTGGTGCAATGTAGTCCGATGCTCGAAGAGGTGGAGCGCATCGGGCATGAGGTCATCCCGCGCCTAAAGAACGTGGCAGCGGCGTGATCACGGTCTACCGACCCACGATGACCTTCCCACGGTCTACTGCCACATACCAACGACGCATGAAGGGTTGGTATCATTTATCATTCTACAACTACGGTGTGCGTGAGCGTTGCAGGCTCCGGATCGTTCACCCATCCAGTACGTCCGTTTACGGCTACGGTCGCCTCGCCGGGAGCATCAAACTGCGCCGAGAGCGTGCGCTCCATCTCCGCGATTGCATCGGCACAGGCGGTGTTGCCAGCGGGTGCCCGATCGTAGGGGGTAATGGTGACGCGCATCGGCTCGCGCATGATCGCCTCGCGAGCCGCCTGCCAGCACAGGTTGGGCCCAAACGTAGTAACGGTGATCTCAAACGGATTGCCTGCCTGTACAGTATCAGGCGCTACAAGGGGAGATGTCGCCGTGATATCTTCCGTGACAAATCCGATGACCTCTTCAGTGTCGTTGCTACCACCAAGGAAGTCACAGGCCGTGCCGCTCCAGAAGAGCACCAGGAGCAGCAGAGCCACAGCGTTGTATGTGAGAGAGCGCATCGTGGAAGTAAGGCTTGTGTAGCAGGATGGAGAGCATGTAAGCCTGCATGAGTATAGGGCCTCGTACCATATAAATGTTTCTCATCCCCGAACCTGTGACCTACACTCCCAGCTTACGCTGACCCGTTTGCAGACTCCGCATGTGGAAGCTCAAACTGGAAACGCGTTCCGCGTCCCTCGGTGCTCTCGACCTGAATGGGCTCGCCGTGGGCCTGCAGGATCTGCTTTACGATGCTGAGCCCGAGGCCCGTGCCGCCGCTCTCGCGCGAGCGATCGGGATCGACCCGGTAGAAACGTTCAAAGATGCGCTCTAAGTGGTCTTCAGGAATCCCTTTTCCAGTATCGACCACCTCAATGCGCACCTTGTTCAGGCGCCGCGATATGCGGCATCGCACGGTCCCTTCGTCGGTATACGCGATGGCATTCTCAATCAGATTGAGCAGGACCTGTCGGATGCGCGAACGGTCGGCATTAACCTCGAAACTGGGGATATCGACCTCCAACTCCAGTCCCTTCTTGGCTGCTTTCGGGCGAAGCATCTCCACGACCTCATCGACCAGATCTTTCAGGTTAAAGACGCGGCGATCAATAAGATCTTCGCGGTATTCGAGTCGTGCGATCTCAATAAGGTCATTGAACAGGTTTTGAAGGCGTTGCAGGTTGTTCAGCGCCTTTTCGGAGTAGCGAGTACGTTGCTCTTTAGAAAGGCGCGAGGTGCCCAGGGCCTCCAGATAGCCGCTTATGGCAAAGATGGGATTACGTACTTCATGCGATACGTTGCCAATAAACTCACTCTGCAGCCGAGCCATCCGCTCCAGGTCATTGATCTTCTCGCGAAAGCTATCGGATGCGCGGTTGAGGCTCTCGGCGAGATCTTGAAACTCGGCCGCACGGCTGTCGATGCGAATGCGACTGGTTGTTTCGCCCCGGCTGACCCGCTGCGCGGTATTGCGGATCCGCTTAAGCGGTGTGGTAATCTTCGAGGCAGCGATCCAACTGCCGATCACGGTGAGAATCAAGGCCAGGATCATCCCCGACAGGATGATGATCTGGCTTCGTTCCAGAAGGCTGTAGAGCGGCGAAGAAGGTTGGCCAACCTGGATAACGAGGTTTGCATCGGGCTGGTAGAGCGTCGCGTAAAAGACACGGGGCTCGCTCGTGTTCATCCGATTCTGGTAGCGGATGGTAGGTGCACTCATCTGGTTGAGGGCACCGGGATCAAAAAAACGCTCAGCATCTCGCACGGGAGCCGGGTCGAAGGGCGCGCTGCCGATCATGGTGTCAGGCGTTGCCACAGTCACCGACCACTCCGTCATGCCCTGTAGGTGCGTAAGGGCGGCTTCGCGTTCAACCAGGGTGCCCGTGGCTTCCATCTGCATAGCCACGCGCTCGGCCTGGTTCTGCAGGGTGCGCTCCATCGCGTTGTCTACGTCGCTCTTGAAAACAAGGAAAACGTAAAGGGCAACGAGTACAACCGCTGTACCCACAAATAGAGTAAAAGTAGAGACCATCCAGAACTGGGTCTCCTTGCGTTCCGGGATTAAGCGACTCCAGAGCGATTCAAACAAGGCGATGTAGTAAACTATGGTTATACAGAAAACGAATGCACAGGCACACGTGGGGCCCCGGTCTGTCTGGTCTGGTTGTTCAAGGGAAGAGCCCACAGCCCCATCGTGAACGAAGGCGCGTCGCGGATGCTACGCATAGGAGATAGTACGTATAGGAGATAGATGGTGGATCTATAAATAGACGCATAGCCTATGCAGGGCAACGGAGATACAAGGTACGCAAAAAAAGGCCTGGAGGTACAATACTGTACATCCAGGCCCTGAAGCGGGAGGATGCAAACGCACCACCCCTTTGTTGCGTATCTGGCATGCTGCGTAGCTGTTACGCTTCAGCCGACGCTTCCTTTACGAAGCGGTAGCCTACGCCACGTACCGTTTGAATGTGCTCAGCAAAGTCTCCCAGCTTCTCACGCAGGTTCTTGATGTGAGCGTCTACCGTGCGCTCGGTCACCATCATGTGGTCGCGCCAGATCGTTTCGAGCAGCTGCTGACGCGTGAACGCCTTCTTGGGATGGCGCACAAGGTAGCGGAGCAGCTCAAACTCGGTGAGCGTCAGCTCCAGATCTTCGCCACGAAGGTGTGCTTTGTACTCATCCTCGTAGATAGTAAGATCTCCTTCTTCAATGACGCTGCTCTCTTCCAGTCCGGCACGACGCAGCACCGCCTTCACACGGGCAACAAGCAGATCTTTCCAGCCCGATTCCTTGGTAAGGTAGTCATCAGCACCGATCGTAAGACCTTCGATTTGGTCTTCTACTTCGGACTTCGCGCTCAGGAAGATGATCGGGATCATCTCCGTTTCGACGCGGGAGCGCAGCTTCTTACAGGTCTCAAAGCCATCCATCTCTGGCATCATTACATCCAGAATGATGAGGTCGGTATCAGGGTTTACCTTTTCAAGGGCCTCCTCACCATTGTAGGCTTGGTTGACGTTGTAACCTTCGTTGCTGAGAAAGTCACTCACGATCTCGACAATGCTACGCTCGTCGTCAACGACAAGAATGTTAACGTCGCTGGGATTTACGGTAATTGGCATAGGTCTCACTAAAAGTTAAAAGGGCAAAAGTGTATATGTAGTAGCAGTCTGCAAGGCAGGTGGGATGCTACAGGGTCAAAAGATATTTAAGCAAACTGCTACATAGAAAAATCTACAGATGTACGCTATCTCAGTCAAAAGGAAGCCGTGCAGTACAGCAGAGCGCACGGCATAGATTTTTCAGTATCAATGCAGTAGAATTACGGATGATAGTCTCTCTATATTGTTCCATTATTGGCTGTGAGAGACGGCGCAACGCGATAGTGGCGTGGAACGCGTGTAGCAAGTTGGCACGCTACTTCGTACGGAATCGTGCCACTCCAACGAGCCACATCGTGAAGTGTGGGACCGTGCGCATCAAATAAGACGACAGGGTCTCCCACCTGGGTATCCTGCGCAAGGGTGTTACCAGGTGAACCGAGGTCTACCATGGATAGATCCATGCACACAGTGCCCACAATGGGCCGTTTCTGGCCATGAATGCGCACATAGGCCTGTCCAGAAGCTGCGCGTGGGTAGCCATCACCGTATCCAACCCCGATTGTGGCAACGCATGTATCAGCGGGGGCGGTCCAGCGTGCCCCATACGATACGGTCTCTCCTTTCGGAACGGTGTGCATGTGCACAACCCGCGCTTCAAGCGACAGAGCAGGTGCCAGTGTATCGAAAGATTTTGAATATTTGGGAGATACGTTACGTGCATCAGGTGCGGGTGTTGACGTGAGCCCGTACAGGCCCAGCCCGGTACGGGCATACCGGGCTGTATGAGGCAGCGTATCTGTAAGCTGAAACAATGCATCGGTGTTGGCTACATGCACTACAGAAGGAGCGGGATCGAGCTTCCCAACAACCGACGCGAAGCGGTCCAGTTGGCTGCTGTTGAGCGGGTGGTCCGGGTCGTTCGCTGTTGCGAGGTGGGTATAGATCCCCTCTGTATCTACATGAGGCGCGTTGTGCAGGCGCCTCCACCATGAAGGAGCCTCCGTCCACGATATGCCGAGCCGGTGCATACCCGTGTCTACTTTCATGTGTGCACGTACCGGGGCCTCTGAAGCGGCACAGATGAGCTGCGCAACGGCCGTACTGGTTACCGAAATGTGCAAGTCGTAGCGAACATACGTGTGGAGCTGGTCTGCCGTGGGGGGGGCAAGCACCAGAATCAGCCCGTGAACTCCTGCTTTACGTAGAGCCACGGCTTCGTGTACACGTGCCACAGCGAAAGCCTGTACATCCAGGTCTTGAAGCAGCGAAGCAACTTTGTGCAGGCCATGCCCATACGCATCCGCCTTCAGCACCGCCATGAGTTTGGCAGGCTGGGCCTTGCTTCGCAGCACCGACACGTTGTGGCGTATGCGGTCGGTGCGTACTGTGGCATACACCGGGGCGTCGTGCATAAGAAAAAGCAGGGTGTGTATCGAGGAAGAGGTAAGATGCTAAACCGGTAAGGCAGCAGGCCGGTACCCGATAGAAGCAGCGGGTTAGCGCGTCACGATGTGCCGCGCTACATACGGAACGGGAGGAACCCCCTTCCGTTTTTGACTTAGTAACATGTTCACAATTCTTGCATAAAAGGTGCATGTGGTTCCATGGCAACCTCCAGTTCAGAATCTGACATCGCGCCTATCCCACAGGTGGCGCACACCGGGGCTCAGGTTGATACGCATCTGCGTACTGCACTGAACAAACCCCGGCCCTGTATTGTGCTCGCCGGAGGAACGCGAGGTGCCCGGCAGGCTACCTTCGCCCGTATTTTAGACGCTTCAAGCCAGAATGCGCTCCAGTTCCGTGCGCAATCGTTGCTTGGAGAACGGCGCGAGCATACGCAAAACAGTCTCCGCAAGGCATTTGATAGCGCAACCGAAGAACATGCGCTGCTCTTCATTGACCCGCTCGATCCGCTCTTCACGTGGAAGCACGCGAACGATATGGATGATCTACCTGACGACGCCATCCCATCGACAGTCGAGTACTTCTTGCAGCGTGTTGAGTCCTATCCGCATCCTGCCATTCTGGGCATTGACAACCCGTCGTATATAAGCTCAATCCGAAAAACGGACGTCCATCTCGTCGTTTCGCACGAAGGGGCCTCGGAGTCGGCGCAGCAAGGCGCCTGAGCAAGGCACCTGAGCAAGGCACATCCGGTACCGGTTGCCGTACAGCCCTCACGGACAGACGCACTACGCTCTCTTAATACCTTCTCTACCCTCGCACTTTATGGACCGCATTGCCCAACTTGAGTCCTTTCTTGAAGAAGACCCTGATGATCCCTTTACGCAATTTGCGCTTGCGCAGGAGCACCTGAAACAAGATGATATCGATGTGGCACAGCAGTACTTTGAGGGGCTTGTCGAAGAGCATCCCGATTACGTAGGCACCTATTATCACCTCGGGAAGCTGTATGAGCGCCTGGGCCAGACCGATACAGCCATCGACACCTATGAGCAGGGGATCGAGATAGCCCGTACGCAGCACGATCAGAAAAACCTGTCGGAGCTGCAAGATGCTCTTATGAAAGCGAAAGGAATCGGATTTTAGCGTGCGGCTGGGTTTTTGAAGTCGGGCTGTAAGCGGCTGTCACCGGGCAGGCGCTCCCCTTCCAGATACGGCCAGCACGGTTCGAATGCATTCTATCAGCCACTTTACGCCTCGTTATCAGCTATGATGCCGGCCATTAAACATCTTGGAGCAGCGGCTACGATTGCCACAGCGTTACTGCTTCCGGGCCTCTCCCCCGCGCATGCACAGGCCGTTTCTGATACCACCTACGCGGTACAGGAAGGCGACACCCTCTTCCGCATTGCCCAGGAAGCCGGGGTGTCTATTCGAGCGCTGCAGACGTGGAACGACCTCGAAGATGCTACCATCGCTATTGGCGATACGCTGCGCATCCGCCCCCCACGCCGCTCCGCAGTCCAGGCGTCTCCGGAAGACACTCCTGAAGAGAACGCTCATGCTGAAGACGGCACGCCCGGACGCACCCTGGCCGATGAGCTGCCCCCAGTCGACCCTGCTTCCGATGAAGAGGCGCCCGATACCATATCGTCCGACACGATTCCAACCGACCCAGAGCCCGCCACGCAAGACACACCGGATGCCCAGCTCGTTGACCGCCCCGAGCATGCTACCTGGATGGAGCTGGCGCTGCGTACCGGCGTTACAGCCGATTCGCTGTGGCGCCTCAACGACCGCCCCGAGGCGCTGCCCGACCGCGTGCGCATTCCTGGCGCAGCGGCGTCTCAGCAAACCCACGTCGTTGACGAGGGGGAGACCCTCTACAGCATCGCCGGGACCTATGGCGTGAGCGTGCGTGCCTTGCAGGCGACGAACGACCTTGAGAGCACCGAACTGCGCATCGACCAACGCCTGCGCATTCCCGGCCGTCAGCCTGAAATCGCTGATACCTGGGCAGCGCCCGACACCATCCGCGCAACGACGTTTCCAGCGGCTTTTGCGGGGCGCCTTACCGCCAGCGGAGCCACATACGACCCCGATGAGCTGGTAGCCAGTCATCCCGAACTGCCGTTTGGGTCGGTCGTGCTGCTCTCGCATTCCCTTGAAAGCAATGCCGACGCCGACGTCAACCACGTCTTTGTGCGCATCATAGATCGCAGCGTAGACGGTCCCGAAATATCGGCGGCAACCGCCGCGCTCCTTGGCATCGAGCGCGAAGCCGCGCTGGGCTTCCGTACGGTATGGCGCCCCGCTCCGTAACCTTCGCTCCACAGCCTGCAGCATCATGCCAGCAGGTGGCATGTCATTCAGGAAGGGGCACAGAGGGATGCGCACGGCAGCGCGTTGAACAGACGCCGGGCTGCGGCATAGCACGAGCGCGCCCACAGCAACCGCCCGTATTCATCTGCGCACCGCCCACGCCATGTCCAATACCGATCACGATTCGGATGCCCACCCCCTTGCCCAGGCAGCCCTTTTCTTTGCATTGGGCTTCGTCGTAATCCAGGGGGCAGCGCTCTTGCTGCAGGGCACGCCCACCCTCCCCGCAGCGGTAACCGCCGCCATAGCCGCCCTCACGGGCGCCGGTATCGTATACAGCTACGAGCGTAAGCGACAGGCAGGCTTCTTCGAAATACCTGAGAGCGAGGCGTCTGAGAGCGAGGCGTCTGACAGTGACTCCAGCAGCGAAGCGTCCACGATTGAGGTGCGCAACGAAGCAGATACCGATAACGGCTCCGATAACACGGATGCCGACGAAAGGGGGAGCGCAGGGGTCCGCGCAGAAGAGAGCACCGGGGGCCGCGCGTAGTTTGGCAGCGTCAACTGCTTCTGCGCGCGGCTCTCCATGCGCTGCGCATACGCTACGCTGTTGAGGGCGATTCGGCTGCCTGGTACGGATTCACAGAGGCTGTTTTGGTCGTAACGCCTGGCCCGCGTCCGATCTGGAACGTAATGCTAATGACGGCCATGACGAGCAGCGCCCAGCAGTAGTGGATTGCTCCAACCAGGGCGGTCGGTGAAAGCCCGGCAAGCGACGCGGCCAGCAGAATCTGTCCGCCATACGGCAGCACCCCCTGCACGATGCACGCAAAGATGTCAAGCAGGCTGGCGCTACGAGGGGCGTCGATGTCGTACTGCGTGGCGAGATCGCGCGCTACAGTGCCCGAGAGCAAGATCGCGACCGTGTTGTTCGCAATGAGCACGTCGCTCAGCGCAGCCATTGCCGCGATACCCGACTCCCCAGCGCGGCGCCCTTTCAGGCGCAGGAAGGCCGTTGTGCGCCGAATCGCCATCGCCAGCCATGCCAGCCCGCCCTGCCGACGAATCAGCTCGCCGAGTCCGCCAATGAACATGGCCAGCAGCATAATGCCGAACATGCTCTCAAAGCCCTCATAGATGTCGCCGGCGAAAGGCGCCATGCCATAGTCGCTGGCCGCAATGCCCGTAGCGCCTGCCAGTACAATCCCGGCGCCAAGCACCACAAACACATCGAGTCCGGCCACTGCCAGGCCGAGCACAATCAGGTAGGGAAGCACCAGCCAGATGTTAACGGTACCTTCGGCGGCATCTGGCGCGCCTGCGCTCATGAAAAAGAGCGCCACGGTCGTGACGAGAGCGGCCGGCACGGCAATCCATAGATTGGCCCGAAACTTATCAGTCATGCTGCAGCCCTGCGTGCGGGTTGCGGCAATAGTCGTATCCGAAATAATCGACAGGTTATCGCCAAACATAGCGCCTCCAACAACAGCTCCCAGTGTGGTGGTTACAGCCAGGTCGGTCGAGCCGCTTACGCCTACAGCAATCGGAGCAACCGCCGCGAGCGTGCCCATAGAGGTACCCATCGATAGCGAGATAAACGCGGAGATGAGAAAGAGGCCCGGCAAGATAAACTGATCGGGCAGCAGCGCCAGCCCCAGGTCGACGGTTGCTTCCACGCCACCGATTGCCTCCATGACACCAGCAAACGCACCGGCAAGTAGAAACACCACGCACATCGTCATGATCGTTTCGTCGCCGATGCCGCGCAGCAGTGTGCGCAGGTTCTTCTTGATGGTTTCTGCGCCCAGCACGACGGCCAGCACGAGTGCTGGAAGCGTGGCCACAGAGGGGTGAATCTGGTAGAACGGGCGTTCCACACCGATCGCGCTGTAATAGAGCCCTACGCCAAAAAACAGCGCAAGAAACAGAAACAGAGGGGTAAGGGCAAGGAACGACGGCGCCGTGGCCGATTCGGGCTGCGACGCAGGGGCGGTAGGGGATGGATTTGTGTCAGACATACAGGAGTATCAGCTAAAGGTCGACTCAGGGAGTAGAAACGTAGATGGCGCGTATTCCTGAACATCGACCGCTGTACACGTGCAGCTGTCGTTGAAGCAACAGGGTGAACATAAGAAAGAATGCACTGAAGACAGAATGCGCTGAGATCCAGAAGCGCACGTGCAGGCCGTGCAGAAAAGCGAAGCGCGGCCTATGCATAACAATATGCATAACAGACAGCACGCGTCACTCATCAGTCCTCACAGCCGTGTACAAGATACGATCGACCACAAGGCAGGACGGGGCACCGCTCCACGGGGCTTCAGCAGAGATCCTGCTCAAAGGCCGGTGGCGGTTGCCAGGGCGTCATAGGGCCTGATCCCTACGCCCTTCTGGATGAATGCGAGTATTAACATCGAGTCATAACGCGTGTACAATGCGATACGGCCCGTCTGTGTTGCGTGCCGTGTTCTACTTTCTGTGAAAGCGGCGCGTCCTGTCAAATGTCCTTTTCAAACGCTCTGTCAAACGCCCTTAAACGCAGGGTAAACGGTTTGTGCATACGGATGCGAGGCTCTGCTCGCGGTGCAATCCGTCACGACCTCATACCAGACGGTATCACGCCGGATCGTTCGTAGCAGCGTGATGGTAACAGCACATCGACCACAAACAGAGCCATGCTACGGTAACCAACCACGACCTCTCATGCCCACCCCCCTCGGCGATCTAAAAGACGCGCTTGCCCCCATCGAAGACCTGAAGTCAGCAGCAGCAGTGCTGTCTTGGGACCAGGAGACCTACATGCCTGAGGGCGGCGCTAAGGCACGGGCCCGGCAGATTGCGACACTCAAAACGATGGCACACGAGCGGTTTGTAACCGACGAGGTTGGCGCGCTGCTCGACAGGGCAGAAACCATGGTTGAGGCCGGTAATGCCCCTGCTGTAGAGGCCGACCTCGTGCGCCTAACCCGGCGCGAGTACGACCGGGCCCGCAAGCTTCCTGCATCGCTGGTGAGCGCGCTCTCGCAGGCGGCCTCGCGCGGACAGACGGCGTGGAAGCAGGCGCGAGCGAACGACGATTTCGACCATTTCGCTCCGCATCTCGAAGAACTCGTCGATCTGACAATCCAGAAGGCAGAGGCGCTCGGATACGACACGGAGCGCTACGATGTGCTGCTCGATGAATACGAGCCCGGCATGCCTACCTCCACCGTGGTCGACACCTTTGCGGATCTCCGTGAGGAGCTTGTGCCTATCGTGGAGGCCATTGCCGACCAGCCCGCTCCGAACGATGCCATGCTGCACGGCCCCTTTCCGGCAGATGCACAGCGCGCTTTCGGCGAGCAGGTCATCGCCGATTTTGGCTACGACTTCGACTGCGGACGCCAGGACCTCTCTGCGCATCCGTTCACTACGTCATTCGGGATGCGCGACGTGCGCTTGACCACGCGCTTCGATGAGGCGTTCTTGCCGTCTGGGCTCTTCTCGACGCTGCATGAGGCGGGCCATGGTCTCTACGAACAAGGCATTGCCCCCGAACTGGCTCGCACGCCGCTGTCCGAAGGCGCTTCGCTCGGCATCCACGAATCGCAGTCGCGCCTCTACGAAAACATGGTCGGGCGCAGTCGCCCCTTCTGGCAGTGCTATTACGGCGACCTGCAAGAAGTCTTCCCGGAGGCGCTTGCCGGGGTGCCACGCGCCGACTTCTACCGTGCCATCAATCGGGTAGAGCCGTCGCTCATTCGGGTAGAGGCCGATGAGGTGACGTACAACCTGCATATTATGCTGCGTTTTGAACTGGAACGCGCGCTGGTGCAGGAAGACCTGGCAGTGGATGATCTACCTGCCGCCTGGAACGACCGGATGGCATCGTACCTTGGCGTTACGCCGGACTCAGATGCCAACGGGGCGCTGCAAGACGTGCACTGGTCGTTTGGCGCAATCGGGTACTTCCCCACCTACGCGCTCGGCACCCTCATGTCCGCCCAGATCGATGACGCGCTGCGCGAAGACCTGCCCGGTCTTGACGCGCAGATGGCATCGGGGCAGTTTGATGCGTTGCTCAAGTGGCTACGCGAGCGCATCCACCGGTACGGACGCCGCCTCGACGCCCCTGAGCTCTTGAAACAGGCTACCGGACAGTCGCTCGACGCTGAGCCCTGGCTCGACTACATCCAGAAAAAGTACAGCGCCATCTACCCCGATCTGCAGGCCCAGCGCGTGCTGTAAGATTCATGGCGGCCGGGTTCTCCGACGCTGTGGGCTTGTAGAATCTGTGCATCATACCAGCGCCGGGAAACGCTGCACGCCGCGTCTCGTTACGCCCTCCTTAGTTCATTACATACGCTTCCTCCTGTTTCTATGCCCACCAATACCGTCGACCGCTGGAGTCCCTCTTCGTGGCGCGAACGCCCTGTCCGTCAGCAGCCTACGTACCCAGATCCCGATGCCTTGCAGGCGACGCTGTCGCAGATCGACCATCTGCCGCCGCTGGTTACGTCGTGGGAGGTGGACAACCTGAAGGAAGATCTGGCTCAGGCGGAGGCGGGCAATCGGTTTCTGCTACAAGGGGGCGACTGTGCCGAATCGTTTGGCGACTGCACCGCCGACGTGGTCACCAGCCGCCTCAAGATTCTTCTGCAGATGAGTCTGGTGCTCACCTACGGGCTTAACACGAAAATTGTACGCGTTGGGCGCTTTGCGGGGCAGTACGCAAAACCACGTTCCTCGGATACCGAAACGCAGGGCGATACCACGCTGCCCAGCTACCGCGGTGAGATCATCAACAGTCCGGAGTTCACCGAGGCGGCACGTACGCCTGATCCCGATCGCCTCTTGAAGGCATACACGCACTCCGGACTCACGCTAAACCTGGTGCGCGCGCTCTCAGAAGGTGGGTTTGCTGATCTGCGCCACCCCGAGTACTGGAACGTGGACTTCATGGCGCACTCGCCACTCGCTAATGAGTACCAGCGGCTGGTTGACGACATCGGTACGGCGATGCAGTTTATCGATACGGTGGCCGAGCATGCGCTCAATGCCATGGAGCGGGTTACGTTCTACACAAGCCATGAGGCGCTTCTGCTTCCATACGAGGAGGCCCTGACGCGTTCGGTGCCGCACAAAGAGGGCATATACAACCTGGGTACGCACCTGCCGTGGATCGGCAAGCGCACCAATGCTCCCGACGAGGCGCACATGGAGTACATGCGGGGCATTGCCAACCCGGTTGGACTGAAGGTGGGGCCTGATATGACGCCCTCGAAGCTGCGCACGCTTATCAATCATCTCGACCCTGACGACGAACCCGGACGCCTGACGCTCATCACACGCTTCGGGGCTAACAAGATCGCAGATCGGCTGCCGCCGCTGATTAACATGGTGCAGGGCATGGGGCACTCGGTGCTCTGGTGCTGCGACCCGATGCATGGAAACACGGAGCGTACCAACGGAGGCATCAAGACCCGGCGCTTTAAAAATATTCTGGGCGAGCTGGAGCAGGCCTTTGAAATCCATGCCGCCGAAGGGTCGCGGCTTGGAGGCGTACACTTTGAGCTGACCGGCGAGAACGTGACGGAATGCATTGGCGGCGCACGTGGCCTCAAGGCAAACGACTTGGAGCGTGCCTACAAGTCGCTCGTCGACCCGCGCCTCAACTACGAGCAGTCGCTTGAGATCGCCTTCAGCATCGTACACAAATACCGCGCCCTGCATAAGTAACGGCATGTGCAGGTTTCCTTCCTCCTTTGTTGATCGCCGCCTTGTCGCAGAATGCGCGGTTCTCACATCCCCCATTCCCTCACGCTGTTCGGGATTTCCCCCTTCGCGAAGGGGGAAATGTCGCGTAGCCACAAAGGGGGATATGCGCCCAAAAGGATAATGGAAAACGTTAAGTAGGCGGCTCGTCCGGCCTCACAGCTCAGGCGGCATATGCTTCAGCCAGCCCAGGTTGAGCACGCTCCACAGCCCGATGCAGATCGCCTCGGCGGCGTCGTGGCGGAGTGAAGTGGGACGCGGCGCCCCCGACCACTCGATGACCGATCGGGCGAGGGTGTCAGCGGCCTCCTTGGCGTCGCTTCCGGTACGGCGCTGACTCGGATTCAGCAGCTTCTTGCGCCACCGTTCAGCCGAGATGCATGCGGTAGAGGCATTCTGCTTCTTGGCCTGCCGCATCCAGGGCTCGGCGAGGCCCCGGTCGCCCTCAAGCACGACCCACGCAAGGGCGTCGTGCTCCTGCATCATCCGGTAGGCGCCCTGCTTCAGGCGTGCGTTCGACCCGAAGTTGGTAGAGCGATACGACTGCAGACGCCCGTCGGAGTCGTACAGTGCAAACCCGGCACGGAGCCCTAAGTCAACAGCAAGTAGCATGCGAATCTGCAACAGATGTAGGGAGAGAGCAAACGCAAAAAGGTGCATCGTCAGCGGGTCCAGCCGTCGTGGTCGTCGGGGCCGGCAGGGCCGATCTGCTCATAGGCCGGCTCCAGAAGCAGGGCCGGATCGTAGAGGCGTCCGCCTTTCATGACGAGCTGCACATTGCGGGTTTTTGTGATGTCGCTGAGCGGGTTGCCTTCAACTACGAACAGGTCAGCCAGGGCTCCGGGGGCGAGCGTGCCCAACAGGCCCCCCTTGCCGATCGCCTCAGCGCCGTTTGTTGTAGCGATGCGTAGCACTGCAGCTTCCGGGATGCCGGCCATTACCATCGCATGCATTTCGCGATGAGCGGCGAAGCCCGGCAGGTAGTCGCCCCAGGCCGGCTTATCGGTGCCCAGTACGATAAGGTCGCCCCCGCCGGCATCGTAAAAAGCCTTCGTCGAGCGCTGCATGGCGGCGTAGAGCCCCTCCATCAGTTCGCTGCCTGTAACCTTCTCGGCGCGTTCGGCCCATACCTGCTGTACGTAGGGCGTAAAGAAACGCTGCTCGTCAACCCAGTAGTCGAAGCCCTCGAACCCCTCAGTACCCGCAAAATAGACCGGGGCCGTCATCGTCGAGCTGAAGTGCACGCGGTGGTCCAGGAAGGTCTGAACGATGGCTCGGAACGCTGTTGAGGTCGTGTCGACTTCATTCCAGACGGGATATGCAGGCCGCTCACGGTCGAGCACGTGTCCGCCCAGAATGTGCTCTACGCGGTCGATGCCCATGCGAATAGCATCTTGCGAGTTGGTACTTCCGCGCCATCCGGAATCGAGGTGGCCGGTTACGGTGAGTCCGTGCTGATGCGCGCGTTCGATAGCAGGTTCGAGATGCTCGGGCGAAGCGCCCTTAGCCTTGAATCCAGCCACGCCCCGCGCGGCCCATTCATCAACCAGCGCGCGTATATCATCGGCTGTGTAGTCGGGGTTCCAGTCCGGGTTGGAGCCTCCGATGTAAGGGCCTGCAGTCAGGATGCGGGGCCCGACCTGCTCGCCCCGGTTGATGCGGTCGCGGGCTGCTTCCATGACGGACGGGTCGTATTCGCCTCCGGTAAACGTGGTCGTAACGCCGTTTGCCAGGTAGACAAGCGGGTTATACACCGCTTCATCGACGCGCCCCTCGCCCAGCAGGTCCATGTTGTAGTGCGCGTGCAGATCAACCAGGCCGGGTAGCAGATACTGATCGTCGTCGAGATCGACAACATACGCATCCGCTGGAATAGCGTCGCCGAGGTCGTCGTTGACGCGCAGCAGGCGTCCGTTTGCAATGAGGGTGGCCTGATGCGCAACGGCTATGCCTTCCGACACATCGATCATCTGTCCGCCACGCAGCACCACATGCCTGGCATCAGGATGCCCGGTCTCCACGATTGGCAGGTTAGATGGAGGACCCGTCTGGGCTGAGGCGGGCAGGGGGCGGAGTAGCAGAGCACACAGCGTACATACGGTGCTCAGCAAGGCGATATGGAGCGAAAACGAGCGCATAGGGTGGGGGAGACGAGCAGAAAACAGCGGGTAGCTCCAATAACGTGTCTGACGCCATTGCTGTCAACCCCTCAAAGATCTCCTGCTTGACGGGGCCGTATAGAAACTGCACCGGAGGCTATGCATTCTTGGTATCCACTGTCGTTTACTCTGTCATAACTGTGTGTCGCAGCCCGTCGGTGTAATCGTGCCTTATGGCGCGTGACTTCCAGGGTGCTGTACTCGCTGCATGGGTCTATTACTTTTATACGTTGCGCTGGCGATCGGGGTATCGTTTCTATGTTCGATCATGGAAGCGGTGCTGCTCAGCACGACCCCGTCATACGTGGCTGCGCTGGAACGAGACGACAACCCTGTTGGCGAGCGTCTACAGCAGTACAAGGAAGACATCGATCAGCCGTTGGCGGCGATACTGAGCTTCAACACCATTGCCCACACGGTGGGTGCTGCTGGGGCGGGGGCGCAGGCTACGATCGTATTTGGGGAGGCGTACATCGGCGTTATATCGGCGGTGCTGACCTTGCTCATTCTGGTCTTCTCAGAGATCATTCCCAAAACGCTTGGTGCGGTCTACTGGCGGTCGCTGGCGCCGTTTGTCGTGCGCGTGCTGGGGCCGACCATTGTACTGATGTGGCCCTTCGTAAAGCTGTCGAAAGGCCTGTCGTACTTGCTGGCCAGCGGCGAAGAGCAGGTGTCGTTCAGCCGCGAGGAGTTCACTGCACTCGCCGAGCTGGGCGAGGAAGAGGGCGTCTTCGAGGAGAAAGAGTCGCACATCCTGCGCAACCTGTTTCGATTTAATTCGCTGCGCGTGAAGGATGTCATGACGCCCCGCACCGTGGTGTTCGACTTGCCCAAGACAGAGACCATCGGCGATGTGGTGACGAAGTATGACGAGTTTCAGTTCTCCCGCATCCCGGTCTATGGCAAAAACCGTGACGACGTAGCCGGGTACGTGCTCAAGGATGAGATCTTGCTGCGCGCCGCGCAGGAAGATCTCGACGCTCCGCTCTCCAGTCTGGCTCGCGAGATGATCGTGGTCCAGGAAACGCTGCCCCTGCCTGACTTGCTCGAACGCATGCTCGACCGCCTGGAGCATATTGCGCTGGTCGTCGACGAGTATGGCGGCGTTGCAGGCATCGTCACGATGGAAGATGTGGTTGAGACGCTGCTTGGTATGGAGATTGTCGACGAGGCCGACTCGGTCGAAGACATGCAAGACCTGGCGCGCCAGCAGTGGTTTCGGCGGGCTCAGAAGCTGGGGATGGTGTCTGACGATGCAGCTACCGAGGCTGACATCGTGGCGCCAGCCGTGTCGCCCCCAGCCGATGGCTCGTCAAACGCGCCGGATGTATCTACCCCTTCGTCTGAGTAGCCGGTTCTGTTTAATGGGAATGGCCGGGTCGGTCGGGGTACCTATTGTGGGGCCCCTGTACGGCCTATGTTTTCCGCATCCCTCTGCTTTCTCCGTCTGATCGCTGCACTATGTCTGATACCGACTCGCTGCGTACGTTCGAGCGCCCGCCGGTCCCTGCCCCGGAAGACATTGAGGATATCTATCTGATTGGCATATGCGGTACGGGTATGGGCTCGCTCGCGCAGCTCTTCGACGAGGCCGGATACACGGTGCGGGGAAGCGACGAGGCGGCATATCCGCCAATGAGTACGCAGCTTGAAACTCGCGGTATCGAGGTGCTTGAGGGATACGACCCGGCGCACCTCAGTCCGGCGCCCGATCTCACCGTGGTCGGCAATGCCTGTACGCCCACCCACCCCGAAGCTACACACGCCCGCGAGAACAACCTCGTACAGCAGTCCTTTCCGGAGGCGCTTGGGCACACGTTTTTGACCGACGATCGTCGCTCTATCGTTGTAGCCGGTACACACGGAAAGACCACCACCACTGCGCTGCTCGTGCACACGCTGCGTGCAGCCGAGGCCGACCCCGGGTACCTGATCGGGGGCGTGCTTGCTAATACCGGAAAGAGCGCCCACCTGGGCACCGACCAGCCGTTTGTTGTCGAGGGCGACGAGTACGACAGCGCCTATTTTGATGCGCGTCCTAAGTTCATGCACTACCGGCCCGACAAGGCAATCGTAACGTCGCTTGAGTTCGACCACGCCGATGTGTTTGAGGACGAAGCAGTCTACCGCGAGGCCTTCGAGGCGTTTGTGGGTACGCTGGGGGCCCGTGACGGACTGCTTGTGCTCTGCGGTGATGATCCGGCGGTGGCGCGTCTGGCGGCCCATACGGACGGGCGTGTGCGCACCTATGGCATCGACCCGAGCAACGACGTAACGGTAACCGACCACGAAGCGGGCCCCGACGGACAGCGCTTCACGATCACGATGGGAGGGCTGGAGCGGGGGACTTACCGGCTTCCGTTGCACGGTACCCACAACCTGCAGAACGCGCTTGCCGTAGCCCTCATCGCATTCAGCGAGGGCTGCAATAGCCGACAGGTAGCTCGCGGGTTCGAGTCGTTCGAAGGCGTTGCCCGCCGCCAAGAGATTCGGGGCGTGGTTCGCGACATCACGGTGATCGACGACTTTGCCCATCATCCTACCGCTGTAGAGACGACCCTGAAGGGACTGCGCACCGCCTATCCCGAGCGCCGTCTGGTTGCAGCGTTCGAGCCCCGCTCGAATACCAGCCGCCGTGCTCGCTTTACGCACGACTACGCCACCGCCTTCGACGCCGCCGACCAGGTCGTTCTCAGCACCCCACCCTTTCGCCACAACGACGATCCGGGCGACCGGCTCGATATAGCGGCCGTGGCTACCACACTGCGAGAGCGCGGGGTGCCGGCCACCGTCGCCGACGACCCCGACGACGCACTGCAGTGCTTGAAACGCCTCCTCACGCCGGGCGACGTTGTCGTGACGATGAGCAACGGCTCGTTCGGATACCTGCCGGCTCGCTTGCTGGAGGCACTCGCCCATACCGACTGAGTTTTTCTATCCCCACCTACCTATGGCTGAATCCAAGAAGTCACAAAAAGACACCGAATCTGCAATCTCGCTCATCGACATCCTGCTGATTGGCTTTGGACTTTTCCTAATGTATATGGCGGTTGGCAGCTACGCAGAAGGCGATACGCTCGGCGCCGGGGCCGACTTGTTGCTCGGCATTGCGGGCGTGCTCATGGGCATGCGTAATCCCGTGCAGCACTCCTTGCAGCGCCCGGTCCCCATTCTTAACACCGCGGCGATTGTGTGTGCGCTTACAGGTATCGTGCTCTTCGGCGCTACCTTCTTCCAGTAGGCGCCTGCCCAGCAAACGCCGCCCACTTTGTTTCTGCTGGATGTGCATGCCTGCCTATGCCTGCTCCGTTTGCCGACACAACCGACGCCCTCGGCCGTCCCGTCCGCCTCAGCGCGCCGCCGAAGCGTATCGTCTCGCTGGTGCCCAGCCTCACCGACCTGCTTCACGGGCTCGGCCTCAACGACGAAGTCGTGGGCCTTACCCGCTTCTGCGAGCGGCCCGCGGGCTGGCGCAACGAAAAGTCGATTGTAGGCGGCACCAAGCAGGTGGATGCGGAACGCATAGCAGCACTGGAGCCTGATCTTATCCTTGCAAATCAGGAAGAGAACACGCAGTCCGATGTCGAGGCCCTGAGCACCCAGGCCCCGGTGTATGTCACCGATGTGGCCACAGTCAACGAGGCGACCCAGATGATACGTCGCGTAGGCGCGCTGGTCGACCGCGCGCTTGCTGCCCAGCAGATGGCGCTCCGCATCCCCGAGCGCTTTGCGGCACTTCCCGAATGGCCGCCCCGGCGCGCCGCCTATCTCATCTGGCGCGACCCGTACATGACGGTGGGCGGCGACACTTTTATTTACGACGTGATGCGCTATGGCGGATTTGCCTCGCCGTGGGAAGATGCCACTCGCTACCCCGAGGTCTCGCTCGATGCCCTTGTCGCCGCCGACCTCGACGCAATCCTGTGCAGCACCGAGCCGTTTCCATTCGGACAGAAAGACCGGTTCATCAGCGAGATCCGCGATGCGTGCCCTAAGGCCACCGTACAGGTCGTTGACGGACAGCTTTTTTCTTGGTATGGGCCGCGCCTGCTCCACGCGCCCGAATACCTGCGCACCCTGCGCGCAGAACGTACAGAAGAATAGGTGAGGCAAGTGTCTTCTGCCCAATCGGAACGCAGCTATCGTTTTAGCGCCAGCGTGAGTCCGTCGGCCACAGGTAGCAGGCTCAGGTGGATGCGTTCGTCGTTATGCATCTTGGCATTGAGCTGCTGAATCGCCTGCGTGTTCGCATCGGTGGCGTTTGGGTCGGTCACCCGGCCCTCCTGTAGCATGTTATCGAGCAGAATCAGGCCGCCGGAGCGCAGCAGCGCCAGCGCGTGCTCGTAGTAGGCGTCGTATTCGGTCTTGTCGGCATCGATAAATGCGAGGTCGAACGTGCCTTCGGCGCCGTCGTCGCGAAGGGCCTGCAGCGTATCGAGCGCCGGAGCGATGCGCAGGTCGATGCGATCGGCCACGTCGGCTTCGGCCCAGTAGCGCTCCGCAACAGCCGTGTACTCGCGGCTGACGTCGCACGCGACCAGCGTACCGTCGTCGGGGAGCGCGTACGCAACAGAAAGTGCGCTGTAGCCGGTGAAGACGCCAACCTCAAGGGCCTTCGTCGCGCCCATGAGCCGGGTTATCAGCTGCATGAACTGCCCCTGCTCGGGGGCAATCTGCATGTCGTGCTCCGGATCGTTCATCGTTTCGGCGCGTAGCTGACGCTGAACCTCGGTCTCGCGCAGCGATGCGTCCAGCAGGTAGTCGTGCAACGCATCGGTAAGTCCAATCGACTGGTTTGACATAAGGAGATTCGGTATGTGATCGATGTAGGCAGGCAATTCACTCTCCGATACGTACGACAGCGCTTCGTGTCTCCGTAGCGACCATTCCGAATCAAAACCCCGGCCCTCAAGGTAGGAGCGCCCGTCCACGTTTCCTGGCATGTACCGACGTTCCCGCTTTATGGCTGATGCACCGCGCTTGCTCTGGGTCGACGACGAAGTCGACCTGCTCCGCCCTCACGTTATGTTTTTGGAAGACAAAGGCTACACGGTCGAGACCGTTTCGAACGGAGCCGATGCAGTGAGTCTGGTCCGGGAAAAGCCGTTTTCGCTCATCTTCCTGGATGAGCAGATGCCGGGGATGGGCGGGCTCGACACGCTGGTCGAGCTGAAAGAGGTGCGTCCTGAGGTACCCGTCGTTATGGTCACGAAAAGCGAGGAGGAGGATCTGATGGAAAAGGCGCTGGGCCGTCAGATCAGCGACTATCTTACCAAGCCGGTTAACCCCAGCCAGATTCTGTTGACGTGCAAGCGTGTGCTGGAGCGCACGCGGCTGCAGCAGGAGTCGCAGTCGGAGCAGTATCTGCAGTCGTTTGGGAAAATCGATCGTACCATCAGCGAAACGACGACGGCTGAGGAGTGGCGCACGCTGTATCAGCGCCTGGTAAACTACGACCTGTCGCTCACGGGCGACGAGGGCGCCCGGCAGATCTTCGACGACCAGTTCAAGAAAGCCAATCGGCGCTTCGGCAGCTTTGTGGAGGAACAGTACCCCGAATGGATCGCGAACGCAGGCCGTGCCCCCGAGCACACCGGGCGCCCGCTGCTTTCGCACGAAGTGCTACCCAAGCACGTCTTTCCTCGGCTCGGAGAGCGCCCAGTTGTGTTCTTTGTGATTGACTGCATGCGCTACGACCAGTGGCTTGCATTTGAAGACCTGTTGCGCCCGCACTTTCAGGTGGAAACCGACTTCCACTACAGCATTCTACCAACGGCAACACCCTATTCGCGCAACGCCATCTTTAGCGGGATGCTTCCACTCGACCTCGACGAGCGCTTTCCGAACCTTCAGTCCAAAGCCGAAGAGGAGGAGCACAGCCGCAACCAGTACGAGGAGGCGCTGCTGCATGACTTTATGGAGCGGCGAGGCGTCGACGACATGCGCATGCGCTACGACAAGCTCATCGCTACCGAGGACGGGCGCAGCTTTGCTGACCAGGCGCAGAACCTGACGCAGCACGACCTGAGCGCCGTTGTCGTCAACTTTGTGGACATCCTTGCGCATAGCCGCTCTGATTCGGATGTGCTCAAGGAACTGGCGCCCGACGTGGCGGCCTATCGCTCGCTCACGCGCACCTGGTTCGAGCACTCGTGGCTCCTGGATGCGCTGAAAACGCTGTCTGAGCGCGACTGCACGGTGGTGCTTACCAGCGACCATGGCGCGGTGCTTAGCCTGCGTTCTTCAAAGGTGATCGGCGACCGGGAGACGTCGACGGCGCTGCGGTACAAGCATGGGCGCAACCTGCAATGCAACGAGGAGGAAGCGATCTATGTGCGCGACCCGGAGACCTACGGTCTGCCCGCACCGGCGATGAACACGAATTACATCCTCGCAAAAGAGGACTTCTACTTCGTGTACCCGACGAACTTCCACCACTACGAGAGGCTTTACCGCGATACGTTTCAGCATGGCGGTGCTTCGCTCGAAGAGATGATCCTGCCGGTGGCTACGCTTACGCCAAAAGAATAACGCGGGCCCTCTGCCCCATATCTGTCTCTACGAACGCAGCGCAGATACGGAAAGAGCGCTCCGGGTGCGCATCCGTACCGGCACTCCAAGGCGAGAGGCTGCGCCTGCGCGAGATAAAGAGCCTACAGAGAGCGATTTGCCCTGCGTAGCCGCGCCGGGCCTGCCAGGAAACTGCCCGGCGTTTCGCATCCCCCTTCGTACTGCACCTTTGTACTGCTATCCTCATTCTGTTATGGAGTTTACGCTTGTTCACGCCGACCCGAAAAGCGATGCCCGTGCGGGTTCGTTTGAAACCGCACATGGCACAGTGCAGACGCCTGTGTTTATGCCTGTGGGCACGCTGGGGAGCGTGAAGGGCGTGCCGCCACGGGCGCTGCATGAGGATGTGAAAGCGGAGATTATTCTGGGCAACACCTACCACCTGTACCTGCGTCCGGGCACCGACGTGGTCGAGGCGGCCGGCGGGTTGCAGCGGTTTTCACAGTGGAACGGTCCAATCTTGACCGATTCGGGGGGATACCAGGTCTTTTCGCTGGCCGACCGGTGCACCCTCAGCGAAGAAGGCGCGGAGTTCCGGAGCCACATTGACGGCTCGAAGCACATGTTTACGCCCGAATCGGTGGTGGATACGCAGCGCGCGCTGGGTTCGGATATTATGATGGTGCTGGATGAGTGTCCGGCGGCGGATGTGTCAAAGGCGTATGCGCGGGAGTCGAACGAGCTGACGCTGCGCTGGGCCGAGCGGGCGCGCACTCACTACGAGAACACGACCTCGCCCCATGGCCACGAGCAGGCGCTCTTTGGCATTGTGCAGGGCGTGACGTATCCGGAGGTGCGCCGCGAATCGGCCCATGCGCTGGTGGACCTGGACTTTCCGGGCTATGCGATTGGCGGCCTCTCGGTGGGCGAATCGCACAAAGACATGTACGAGATGGTAGAGGTCGTGGCTCCGCTGTTGCCGGAGCGCAAACCGCGCTACCTGATGGGCGTGGGCACGCCCGAGAATCTGCTCGAAAACATCGCACGTGGCGTGGACATGTTTGACTGCGTAATGCCGACGCGCAACGGTCGCAACGGCACGCTCTTTACGACGCAGGGGCGCATGAACATCAAAAACGCGCAGTTCACCAACGACCACACGCCGATCGATCCGGGGCTGGAGGCGTACGTGTCGCAGACGTTCACGAAGGCGTACCTGCGTCACCTGCAGAAGTCGAACGAGATTCTGGGCTTGCAGATCGCCTCGCAGCAGAACCTGGCGTTCTACTGCTGGCTGATGCGGGAGGCGCGGAAGGCCATCCTGGAGAATCGGTTCATGGCGTGGAAAGACGCCATTCTGCCGCAGATTACGCAGCGGATATGATCGCGACAGTGCCGGTTACCATAGTACGCCGCAAAATAATGCCGGGTACAATGCACGATGCGATATAGGGCATGATGCGGCGCGCCGGGTACGGCGTAGTGCGATGGTCGTGAGGCGTCGGCGAAGAGATCGAGAGGGGATGGCACTGCCGAAACCTACCGGAGGCCGGGCGCTATGTGGATGTGCTTTTCTATCCCATGTGCCTACCCTATGCCTGACTCTACACCGTCTCCTACCCCGCTGATGCAACGCATGCCCGGCTTCTACGGGTGGACCGTTCTGGCGGCGGCTACGCTCGGCATGGCGGCTACGCTACCCGGACAGACCGCCGGGGTGTCGCTCTTCATCGATGCGTTTGTGGACGACCTCTCGCTCTCTCGAACGGTGGTGTCGTGGCTCTATACGGTGGCTACCGTTACGGGATCGCTCGCCCTTCCGTGGATCGGGCGGAAGATGGATTACATCGGGCCGCGCCGGATGGTACTGCTGGTCGGCGGAGGCTTTGCGCTTGCCTGCATGGCCATGAGCCAGGTACGCGGCTGGATTACGCTCTTCCTCGGGTTTCTGATGCTACGTGGACTCGGGCAGGGGGCGCTCGGGTTGATCAACAACCATGTGGTGAACCTCTGGTTTGAGAAGCGGCGCGGATTTGCAGTGGGCGTGCTCGGGCTGGGCATGGCAGGGGCCACCGCGGTCTTTCCGCCGCTCATCGAGCAGCTCCTGCAGGCGTACGGCTGGGCCACGTCGTATCTCATCATCGGGGCACTGCTTGCTGTGCTGGTGCTGCCGCTCCTCGTGGCCATCTATCGCCCCGAGCCCGAGCGCTTCGGACTGACTCCCGACGCAGACGCCCACACCAAGACCGGCGGTGCATCCGCCTCAAACGAAGCGTCTACTGTGCGCGGACTTACGCTGCCCGAGGCGCGGCGCACGCGTACGTTCTGGCTGTTCATCGCTGGGGGCGTATGCAGTGGTGGACTCGGCACCGGGCTGCTCTTTCATCACTTTGCCATTCTCGCTGAAGCGGGGACCGACCGGGCGCTTGCGGCGCAGTTCTTTGTGCCGTATGGCATACTCACGGCCGTCTTTACGCTGCTCATGGGGGCGCTCATCGACCGCACCTCGCCGCGTTACCTGCTCGGGGTGCTTATGGCCGCCTACGCTATGCTTATGGGAGGTGCCCCGTTTGCATCAACCCCGACGCTCGTATGGGCCTATGGATTTCTGTTCGGGGTGGCTCAGGGAACGCAGAATGCACTTCTGGGCAGTGCGTTTGCGTATTACTTTGGCCGCGCACACCACGGCAGCGTGCGCGGGTTCGCCGCGACGATCTTTGTAGCGGGCACCGCGCTCGGCCCCGTACTACTGGCGCTGGGTCCCGACTTTCTGTCGTCATTCACGCCAGTGTTGTGGGCGAGTGCCCCGCTCGCAGTGGTGGTGGGGCTCGCTGCCTGCTGGGCCGAGTGGCGCCGGTGGGATGCGGCAGCGCTTGTGCATAACCCGTAACACCAGCTCGTTCTTTGACGAGACTTTCCGCGGCGGGGGACATTGTACGCGGGAATCGTGTTTTTTTGGTACGTCCACGCCATCTTGTGTGGATACGCACGCATATGCATGGCGAGATACCCTTTCACAAACCCGAACCATAGCTATGCAACAGCAGATAGATGCACTGATTCGTCGGCTCGGCCTTGAAGAAACCGACCGCCGCATCGCCGCCTGGATGGATCGCTACGGACGCTGGCTGCTTCGTATCTCCATCGCGATCGTCTTCATCTGGTTTGGTGGGCTCAAAGTAGTCGGGATGAGTCCGGCCGAGGAGCTGGTGAAGAGCACGATCTACTTTCTGCCTGCCGACCTGTTCTACCCGATTCTGGCGTGGTGGGAGGTGCTTATCGGGGTAACGCTTCTGTGGCGCCCCCTGAACCGCGTAGCGATCTTGCTTCTCTTCCTGCAGATGCCGGGCACGATGCTCCCACTCGTGTTGCTGCCGGATGTCTGCTTTACCAGCATTCCGTTTGGGCTCACGATCGAAGGGCAGTACATCATCAAGAACCTGGTGTTGATCAGTGCCGGATTGGTCGTTGGGGGCAGCGTGCGGCGGCAGAGCACCGAGACGCAGCGCCTGTAGGACCGTCCTGAAAGAACCGAAATTCGCAGAATTGCTCTTAACGCGCTGAGCGGATGAAGCTCCTGTCTTACTTCTCAGCCGCAGGCCTAATGGTCGGGACCTTCTTCCTGGCTGTGTCGCTGACCCCCACACTCGTTCCGCGAACCGCTGTGCTGCAGGGCATCGTGTCGGGCGGCGCGCTGGCTGCAGGGTATGGACTGGGCGTGTTGGGCCAGGCGTTATGGCGGTATCTGCAGTTGCCTGCGCCTGGCCGTACCGTGCGGCTCCGGATCAAGGGGGGTGCGATCCTTATTGGGCTGCTCGTCACGCTCTTTTTCATGTGGCAGTGGAGCACTTGGCAGACCTCGGTGCGGGCACTCGTGGAGATGCCACCCGCCGATGGGTTCCAGCCGCTGACCGTCGGGATGCTTACGCTGGCTATCTTTCTCGTGTGCTGGACACTGGGCTGGAAGTTCAAAGCGCTTCGGAGCCGGCTCTCTGACAGACTGGAGAAGTACGTACCGCACCGGGTGTCGGTTGTACTGGGGCTGCTCCTATCGTTCTATCTGTTCTGGCTGGTTGTCGACGGAGTGCTCGTTTCCGGCTTGATGCGCTCCGCCGACACCTCGTACGAGCAGGTTGATGCGCTCATTGAAGACGACACCCCACAGCCTACAGACAACATGCGAGCAGGCAGCCCGGCCTCGCTACTTGAATGGGAAGACATGGGCCGAGAAGGGCGCCGCTTTCTGGCGGGGGAGCCGCAGGCCGACGCTATAGCGACGGTTGTTGGCGAGCCTGCCACGCAACCCCGACGTGTCTATGTAGGCATGCATGCTGCCGAAGATGTGGAAACCCGGGCGCGCCTTGCCCTTGACGAACTACGCCGGGTGAACGCATTCGACCGCTCGGTGCTGGTGCTTATCACGCCCACGGGTACCGGATGGGTGGATCCGCCGTCTATTGAAACGCTCGAATATCTGCATCGCGGCGACGTGGCCTCGGTGGCCGTGCAGTACTCGTACCTTCCAAGCCCACTTGTGCTCATAACAAAAGAAACCTACGGCGCCGAGATGGCACAGGCGCTTTTTCGGGCGGTGTACGGACACTGGACTACGCTGCCGGCTGATGAGCGTCCAGAACTTTACTTGAACGGACTCAGTCTGGGCGCGCTCAACTCCGACCGGTCGTTCGATTTCTATGATATCATCAACGACCCGTTTGACGGAGCGCTGTGGGTGGGGCCGCCGTTTCGGCAGAGCACCTGGCGCACCGTAACCGATCAGCGCGAGCCCGGATCGCCGGCCTGGCGCCCCCGCTTCCGCGATGGGGCGGTGGTGCGCTTCATGAACCAGGAGGGTGGACTGCATGATGGCCGCGCTCCGTGGGGCGACTTTCGCATCGCCTTTCTACAGTATGCCAGCGATCCGATAACCTTCTTTGAGCCGCGCATGCTCAGGCAGGAGCCGGACTGGATGCAGCCGCCCCGTGGACCTGACGTCTCCGACGACCTGCAGTGGTATCCGGTAGTCACGATGCTGCAGGTTGCCGTGGATATGCTGGCGGGCACGAGTGCGCCCCGTGGCTACGGACACGAATACGCAACTGTCGATTACATCGAGGCCTGGCACGCGCTCAGCGAGCCGTCGGGCTGGACGGATGCCGAACTGGAGCGCCTGGGTCGCCACCTCGCCATGCCTGACGAAGCCGGGCGGTTGAGTAGCAGTCGGTAGTCAGTCCGCCCGGGATATCCGCTTTGCTTCTGATCCTGTGCTAAGGAGAAGGTGTGGTGTTGGTGAATGCCCATAGCCGCGGATCGCTTGCATCCCCGGCATACCGATGCATCAACCATCCACCTACCACGGGGTGTGGCACGCAGCCCGTTCGGGCAGAGCAGCCTCCAGCCACGCACGGCGCTGCTGCTGAAGGTGGTGATACGCTGGGGCCGCCTGTCCGATCGGCGAGCCTGGGGGGATGCGCATATCCGGGGCGGGCGTGGAGGCGTCGTGCGTCCGGTTCAGGAAGCGCTCGATCTGTTCGTGCAGATGAGCCCGGTGCGCCTCGGTGTCAGGATTGCCCGTCGCGTTTTCGTTGAGCCAGCTGTGGAGCGTGCGCAGGTGATGGGTCAGGTGGGCGCGTACCATGGGGGCGGCGTTGGGGTGGGTGGCGTGCTCAAGCAGCGCGTCGGTCCAGCCCTGCTGCACGATGCGTTGCAGCGCGGCGTTGTAGGCATCGCTTGGGATGTCAGCATACCACACCGCCTCGGTCACGCGTTCGAGCACGTCATGGAGCGCGGGCAGGTCGCTGCTGTGAGTGGGCTGCTGCACCAGGCGCGCGGCCCGCTCTGGATGCAGGAGCTGGTCGAACACCATCGTGGCAACCACTGCGGCGGGGGCATGATCGTCGAAGGTGAGCCCAGTGTGGCCGGAGAAGAGTTCGCGGTTGGCGGGGTAGCCCGGCGGACGTGGGGCGATCTGCGCGCGAGCCGCTTCCGGTAGGCGCAGAGCCTCGGGCGCAAGGGTTGCAAGCAGGGCATCGAGCGCAGCCTCCTGTTCGGTAGCCGATACCGGAGCCGGCGGGGCGTGCGCATCCCCCCGAACCGAATAACTGTACGACACGCCGCCTACGAGCTTCGATGTAGCCTCGACCTGGTACCGGTGGCGCAGATAGAGCGGCACGAGCACCTCCTCCATGAGTGCGTAGGGCTCGCCGGTGCGGATCACGGCCTCGCCAAAGGTGTCCAGTGCCGCCTCACGCACTGCCATTTCGTGTTGGAGCGCTTCGACCATGTCGTCACCGTTATCCCACAGGTGCGCGGTTGGGTGCGCGCCGCCTGCTGGACGCGCATCGTTGTCGCTGATGTAGGTGAGTTCCTGCTCATCAAACTCCTGCATGATGCGCGTAAGCAGCTCGTCTTCGGTTTCGCCGTCTTGCGGATACGCATAGCCGTAGCGGATCGCTGTGTTATCCCACGCGCCCATGCCGGTGGCGTACGCATCGTCGAGCGTAACCGCGCCATTGTCGTCTAATTTTGCATACGGGGCGGGGTAGTCCATCACCGAAGCGCGGTCGTGGGTGGAGGCCGCAAAGTTGTGCCGGAGTCCGAGTGTGTGGCCGATTTCGTGGGCCGAGAGCTGCCGGATGCGGTCGAGCGCCATGTCGAGCAGCGGGTTGTCATCAGCCGGCAGTCCGGTGGCGTGGTCCTCCGTATAGGGAGCAGTGAGCCCTTTGGCTAAGCGCAGATCCTGCCGCACGCGCAGCGAGCCCAGCACGATGTGACCTTTCAGGATCTCGCCGGTGCGCGGATCGGTGACCGAGGGGCCGTAGCTCCACCCGCGGGTGGAGCGGTGCACCCACTGAATCACGTTATAGCGGATGTCCATCGGGTCGGCCCCGTCGGGCAGCATCTCGACCTGGAAGGCATCGCGGTAGCCAGCCGCCTCAAAGGCCTCGTTCCACCAGCGGGCGCCGTCGAGCAAGGCCGTGCGCACCGGCTCGGGCGTGCCCGGATCGAGGTAATAGACGATCGGCTCTTCGGGGGTACAGAGACCGTCATCGCCGGGCTCGTCGGCGCACGCCAAGCGCTGCCGCGGGATATAGCGCTGCGTCATATCCTCGGTGATGGGCGCGGCGTAGTCCTCGTAGCTAAAGCTGTAGTAGCCCGAGCGCGGATGATGGGCCCGCTGTTCAAAGCCGTCGGGGTCTGGCAACGCCACCAGCGAATGCCGCACGCGGAGTCCGAACGAAGTGGGCTCCTCGGCGGTGGTACGCACCTCAGCGCCCGGCGAGCCGTCGGTCACAAACGTAAGGCGCGCCTCGATTTCGGTGTTTTGTGGAAACGCCCCGGTGCGCTCCATGTCGGGCATGCTGCGGCCTGGCTCCAGGCGGAAGCTGCCCTGCCCGCGCTGCTGCAGGCGCTGCGTGGCCCCATGCACATCGCGCACGACGAAGTCGGTGGCCTCGACCAGCACCCGGTTGCCGGTCTGTGCGGCGGCCTCGAATCCCCAAAGCACCCCATCGGCAAACGCATCGGCCACGGCCTGCTGCTCCGCCGGATTGTCGGTATGGGCGCGGTAGGTCTGGTTCGGCTGCATGAGCAGCACCTTCGGCCCCACGCGCTCAAAGCGCACCACCCGCGTATCGCCCAGCTGTCCGCGATCGAGCCCTACATCGTTCGATCCGAGCCCGCCCGTGAGGTAGTTCACGTAGAGCAGGTCTGTATCGAACGCCGGAATCTCCATCCAGAGCGACCCGGTGGCCTCATCCCAGTAGAGCGGCACAAAGCCGTCCATCTGCTCAAATCCGTCCGTTTTCTCCGCGATGGTAGGCAGGTCATCAGCCAGCGCCGGCGCCACGAGCAGAGCCAGCGTGAAAATGCATATCGATAGCGTGCGCATAGGGGGGGCGGTACGTGCGAGAAAGAGGCGTGGGTGTGTAACATACGGCCCAATATACGACACACGGGGCAGAGGGGAAAGCGCCCGTGCGTGCCCATTCGTTAGGCGCGATCACTGGACGGATAAAATCTGTCTGCATCAAACGCATCCGGCGAGACATGTGCGCCAACTTCGCATAGCAATCCCGGTATCATGATTGCATCCGTATGCACAAATGCAAATTGCGCACCATCCGCCGGTACATTCGCGACAACCCGATACAATGGACGATAGACCGGCTGCATCCAGACGGTCCGCAAAAAGAGCTGCTGTCGTGAACTGTGCCGCCTCTCTGTCGATGTAGAACACGCTCAAGAGGCCCCACGAACCCAGGGCCCGACCTTGCGTTCGGCTGAGGCGCGTGCATTCCTCTCCTAATTCCTTTACCGCCGCATGCCCTGGTACGACAGCTGGTTCGACAGCGATGCCTACACGCTTGTTTACGCACACCGCGACGCCGACGAGGCCCGGCAGTGTCTCGACCTGATCGAGTCGGTGCACGCGCCCGAGGCCAACGCGCGCATCCTGGACGTAGGGTGCGGGCGCGGACGCCATGCGCTGAATCTGGCGGAGCGGGGCTATCGCGTTACCGGCATCGATCTGTCGGAAGCGGCAATCCAGGAGGCGCGCAGGCGCGGCGCCGAGCGTAACCTGCCGGCTGTGTTCAAGGTGCGCGATATGCGCGATGCGGTCTGCGACGGCTGCTTTGAGGGCGTGGTCAACCTGTTTACTACGTTCGGCTACTTTGCCGAAGATGCCGAAAACGAGGCCGCTCTCCGCGCCATGCGCACCGCCCTGCATCCCGGCGGCTGGTTCGTGCAGGACTTCCTGAACGCTCCACAGGTGCGTGCCACCCTGGTGCCTGAGGATGAGCAGGTGCGCAACGGGGTCCACATTCATCAGCAGCGGTGGATCGAGGACGGGCGCATCCACAAAACCATTACCCTCGAAACCGACGAACACACCGAAACGCACCGGGAGTCGGTGCGCCTCTTTACCCGAAACGACCTGGAGGCGATGTACGAATCCGTCGGGCTTGTGCCCACGCAGGCCTTTGGGCACTACGACGGACGCCCCCACTCCGACGAGAGTCCCCGCCTCATTCTCATGGCCGAACGGGCGTAACATACCCACGCATGTTTAAATGCATGTTCGGCGGGTGGGTGGAAGATAGAGCATGGACAGCTGAACGAGCAGAACGTCTATCCCTCCCCCCGCTCCTGAGCCCGGTGTCTCGCAGAGAAGCGACTCTGTACCGATGCAACCGGGCTCCGGCAGGGCGCGACATTGCAGGGCGCGACACTGCAGGGCGCGACATTATGGCGCGATGAGCTCTGTTTCGGGCAGCGACACCGCGTCGTGCGGCAGGTTGCCCCGGTAGGAGCGCAGGTACACGAATGGCGTGTGGTGCAGGAAATTGGATACGCGCCCGGTGTACACGTCGGCATAGCGCTCCACCTGCCGTGCAAAGAGGCTCTTGTCTTTGCCTGTGCGCATGATAGGCCCCCAGTTGTCGTTGCCCAGTTGCCCTGCGGCCCGTGCCAGTGGCGCAATCTTCTTATCAATAGCGACAAGATCCTCGCGCAAGTTTACCATCTCGCGCTCCAGCTGCTTGGGTCCGTCGTGATCGGTTGGACCATAGCCCTTGCGAAGGCGCTGCACTTCCAGGCGCATCCGAGAGTACTTCTCCTCTAGCTTGTTCTTTTTCTGCATCAGCTGGGTGAGTTCGCGCTGCTTCTCATGAAACATCTGGAAGGCCAGGATCTCCTCCTCCAACTCGCGCACGACCAGCGCCGTGCGCCAGCGCAGCACCTTCTTCGTGATGTTTACGTCCACAAACAGGTGGTCGCCCACGTAGAGAATCTCCTCGCCCGAAAGACCGAGTGTCTCCTCAACCAGCGATGCGTTTGCGCCTACATAGACCGCGTCTTCAGCGAGCGGACCGCCCGCATGCTCGCGCAGCATCCCGTCTTCCGAGACGACGCGGAACGCCGGCATCCGTACCGAAAAGAAGTCGGGCTTGCGCGCACCTACGATCGAGATATCAAACAGGTCGCTCCACGTCATCTCGCCCGGCAGGTAGGGGTTGAAGACGTAGTCGAGCATCGGCTGGGCGTACGACCACTCCGAGTTTGTAATCAAAAGCAACTTGCGCCCTGCAGCCTTCTGGTCAAGCAGCGCAAGCGGCATCTCTTCATCCACGTCTACAAACTGCTCGGGCGAGGCGATAATCTCCTTCTTCAAGCGCCCCTCCATGTGCGCGGTGTCGAGGGTCGACTGCACCTCTTCGTAGAGCGTATGATAGCTCATCGACCCCGACAGCTTCCCTTCGTCCATCAGGTCTACCAGCTGCATGTACATGCAGGCCGCCGAAATGGAGAACAGCGTGTTCAGAAACTGCCAGCGGTCGTCGGCCAGGTCGACCAGGATGCGCTGGTAGGTCTGCTTCTGCGTGTCGTAGTCGAGCGGGTCGGTGCCGTGGAACGCACGCTTTACGTAGCCAAAGCGATTGGCCTTCACCACGTTGCCGCGCTTCGTGTCCAGAATGAGGCCGCGAATCACCATGTCGGGCTGAAACGTGAGGTCGTCGACCGGCCATCCACGGGCGCTTAGCCCCTGCTTCAGATACGAATAGGCCCGCTCCTCCCACGCGCGCATGTGGTAGTGCACCAGCGTGTAGTCCATGTCGTAGCCGATAGCGCGAATCCCGCGCAGGTTCAGGGTGCGGTTGCAGAACAAGCCGCGCGTTCCGTTGGGCATAGGCAAAAAAGATCAAACTCGTGTAAGCAATGGACCGGGTCTACGTACAGCAGTCTGTTTTGCTTCGTGGCACAGACAATCCTTTTGTTATGTGCCTTTTGTTATGTGCAGCTTGTTGCGTGCAGCACGCTCGCTGTTCGTGTATGGTCGCATTCCGGGCGATCCGGGTTGTATCTGACCGGCAAAATCCATTCATTACAGTGTCAATAGCTGCCCCCCTCACGTATACGTTCTGCTGTGTCCGTCTGCCCTGCTCTCTCCTGCCGCCGTACCTCTCTTCGTTTCTGGAGAAAGCGATGGCGTCAGCCTTTCTGGATGATGCTCTGCGCCGGTCTGGTGGTCAGCCTCGTTGGCGGACACGGTCTTGCAGGCGCATCGTATGCTGCTTCACCAAAAGCCGTACACGACGTCGCGGGGACCGCTCTTCCTGATACGACGGTCGCTGAATCGCCACCGCGCACGGTCGACCACGACGGCGTGCTGCGCATCAACGACCCGCTGCATCGCTTTCTGGAGCGCCAGCAGACGCTCGGGCGCCTGCCTCGTGCGGTGCTCACCCACCAGCCGCTATCTGTAGGCGAGGCGCACCGTCACCTCGACAGCCTGCAGGTCCGTCGCAGCCAACTCTCTGAGGCCGAGCAAGCAATGCTCGATCGGTACCAGCGCCGCACAGGCCGCCCCGGGGCCGCGTGGGGGCAGCGGCACGGGGGCTTTGCAAACGGACACGACTTGCTGAGTGCGTCGGGGGCAGGGTATGCGGTGCAGGCCAATCCGGTGCTATACGGTACGGCCGGGTCGGTGCACGAAACCGACATCCCATCGCGAAGCAGCACGACAGCCGCCTGGCGCAGCTCAATCGGGGCGCGCGTGCAGGGGCGCCTGGGCCGCTACGTCTTCTTCAACGTGCAAGCCGACGCAAGCCGCGCGCGTCCGCCTCGCGTGCAGGTGCCAGACGAGGGCCGCTCTACCGCGCCGCGCCTCGGTAAGGTAACGCTGCGTGGCGATACCTACGGGTACACGTCGGTGCGTGGTACGGTGGGGCTGCGTACCCGCTTCTTTGAGGTGCGGGCCGGACGCGACCAGAACCGCTGGGGACCCGGTGCGGGCTCGGTTATGCTCTCTAACTTCGGCCCGGCCTACAACCAGCTGCAGCTGCGCACCACCGTGTGGCGCGTGCAGTACACCAATCTGTACACCCGCTACGCCGCACCTGCGGGTCCGTCTGCACCCGACGAAACGCCCGACGTTACGCGCCGGCCCCGCAGCTACGGCGCCTCGCACCGACTCGCCATCGACCTGACCGAGAACGTCGAAATCGGACTGTTCGAGACGATCGTGTTTGCGCCGGAACGCGACTCTACCGTCAACCGCCGTGGGTACGACGTCGCGTTCTTGAACCCGATCATCTTCCTGCGCGCCGTGGAGCGCGAGCTGGGCAGCCCCGACCGCGCGCTCGTGGGCATCGACGGCGCCTGGACCGCAACGCCCGGCCTGCGCCTGTACGGACAGTTCGTGCTCGACGAGTTTGTAGCCAACGAGATCGGTCAGCAGTGGTGGGGGAACAAGTGGGCCTGGACGCTCGGTGCACACGTCGTGCTTCCGGCGCAGCCCGACCTGTCGCTTCGCGCCGAGTTTGCACGGCTGCGTCCGCACATCTACGCCCATACCTACGTACCCAACTCCTATGCGCACTGGGATGACGGACTCGGCTATCCTACGGGGCCTAACAGCATCGACATGGCCCTGCGAGCCGAGTACCAGCCGGCGGGGGCATGGCAGGCCGGGCTCAACGTGGCCTACACGCAGCGGGGGCGCAACACCGAAACGCAGAACTTCGGGAGCGATGCCACACGCACGAATCAGACCCGTGAGCGCGACCGTGGAGTTACTATGCTGCAGGGGGTGCGCCAGAGTATTCTCATGCTCGAGGGCCACGTCGGGGTCGAGGTGCTTCCGCAGCTCATCGTTGAAGCTGCGGTGCGTGCCGAGCAGATCACCGATGCCGAGCGCCCCCGCGATCGCTACGTGCATCCGTACCTGGCTGTGCGCTGGGGACTCCCGTTTCAGAGCCTGCGTTACTGATCCCGTCTGTGCCCCATCTGCTACGCCTGAAACGCATGTGGCTACAGCCCGCACAAACGCAACGAAACCGGAACCCGGGGCCGTCCGTGCGTTGATACCCTACCACGAATGGAAGCGCTTTCGATGATTACGTGAAGCGCGCTGTCTTTTCTGGCGTGAGTCTCTTGCATCAACCATCTGTACTATCATGAAGGGCACTACACTTACTCCGGAATCATCGGCAGCCTCGCCAATCGATGAACAGCGCGCCGAGCCGATTAGCGCGTTCGACATCTTCAAAATTGGCATTGGCCCCTCCAGTTCACATACAATGGGCCCCTGGGTGGCGTGCGCTACGCATGTACGGAAGTTGGCAGAGTCGGGGCGGCTGGAGCAGGTTGAAACCGTCTCCGTAACGCTGTACGGATCGCTGGCAAAGACCGGCAAAGGCCACGGCACCGATAAAGCGCTGCTGCTGGGACTGCGCGGCGACGATCCCGAGCAGATCCCCGTAAACCAGGTGCAAGAGCGGGTCGATGCGATTAAGGAGTTGGGATGCATCACGCTGAACGGCACCCACACGGTTCCCTTTCAGCCGAACGACGATCTTGTCTTTCGGCGCGATGAGACCAAGCCGTACCATGCCAACGCGCTCACCATCCATACCACGTTTGCCGACGACTCAACTACCGATGACACCTACTATTCGGTCGGAGGGGGCTTCGTCGTGCATGAGTCGGAGACCGACGAGGCCCACGGCATGAACGACGATGTGACGCTGCCCTATCCGTGCGGCACGGGCGACGACTTGCTCCGGCACTGCGCGCAGACCGGGGGCAGCGTATCGGAGCTGGTGCGCCGCAACGAGCGCGTCTGGCGAACAAACGAGTCAATCGACGCGCGCCTCATGCAGATCTGGGGCGTTATGAAACGATGCATGTACCGGGGCTGTCATACCGGCGGCGAGCTGCCTGGGGGACTGCAGGTGACGCGACGTGCTGAGCGCATGCACAAGGCGCTAATGGGTACGCACAACCTGCCCGAGTACAGCGATCCCAGTAGCTGGATGGCCTCCATTCGTACCGCCGACGATCGCTTCCAGACAATCTTGAAGTGGGTCAGCGCCTTTGCGATTGCGGTCAATGAAGAGAACGCCTCATTTGGGCGCGTGGTGACGGCTCCCACTAACGGAGCGGCCGGTGTTATTCCGGCAGTGCTTATGTACTACCTCTGCTTCAGTGGAGGCACGGAAGACGATGTGCCCCGCTTTCTGCTGACCGCAGCGCAGATCGGGAGTCTATTCAAGCAGCGGGCTACCATCTCCGCTGCGATGGGGGGGTGCCAGGCCGAGATCGGCGTATCGTCGGCAATGGCCAGCGCGGCGCTTACCGAGTGCCTCGGTGGCGATGTGGAGCAGACTCTCATGGCAGCGGAGATCGCGATGGAGCACCACCTGGGCATGACCTGCGACCCGGTCGGGGGACTCGTGCAGGTGCCTTGCATTGAGCGCAACTCCATGGGAGCAATAAAGGCTATCACCGCCAGCAACATCGCTCAGGAGAGCGACCCGGCGCATGCAAAGATCTCGCTCGACACCGTAATCCAGTCGATGTGGGAGACTGCGCGTGACATGAACAGCAAGTACAAAGAAACTTCTGAGGGCGGCCTCGCCGCGCAGATCCCCGTGAACGTAACGGAGTGCTAAGAACGGCCACAAAAGCGTTTTAGCATACGACATTGCAAGCGGTGCCAGCGATGCGGTCATCCCGTCTGGTCCTGCCTGAGAGCCTGTTTGGGTTTTGGTTTGCAGCCCATTGAAGCCGCTCGCAGCGCCCCGACCGCAGGAAGAAAGTACTCAGGGCCAAAATAAGAAATCAAAACGGACTCTGAAGCAGACTGCCTCCGCCAGAGGCACAGATCGCCACGTCATTCGCTTCTCTTCCGCATGATGACAAAAACGTACGCGTGTTTTCGCGGGCCTGCTTAGCCTGCACGCGTCGGCCGAGTGGAGGCTACGTAGCTGCCATCGGCATGTAACCAATGAAACCAACGGCCTCTCCCCCAGACACATATCTCTCGTTTGTTTGTAAGCGATTACATGAAAATTGTGTGATTGCACTGCGTTGTGCACGATGCTGCAATGTGGGGGAGACGTGCAGGTGGCGACAAAAAGCGAAGGGGTATATGCCCCTGGATAAGCCGTTATGAAATGCACATATATAGCCTTTTTGTGCTCAAAAGTGCGTTTGTGCGCACTGAGGGTGTATTTAAGGTATACGAAAAAGCAGAAGGTCAGCGGCGTGGCAGGCTGTCAGATTGAAGTGCAACCTATGCGGGTGCCGGTGCAAGTCTGGAAAAGATAGAAAGAGACCCTGAGAGTCTGATTGGACTTGACATCGTTGTAAGCGCTTCCTACCATGTAACCGCTTACATGATTGAACTATTACGAACCGGGCCTCCCTCGTCTCGTGGCTACTACGATCTATGACATTGCGGAACGAGCCGACGTCTCCACAGCGACGGTATCTCGCGTGTTGAACAAGCCCGCCGAGGTGAGTGAGACGACCCGCCAGCGCGTGCTGGATGCAGCGCAGGAGTTGAACTACCAGCCGCACGCCTCGGCCCAGAACCTGGCGCGGCAGCGCACCAACTATATTGCTGTGGTCGCTCCGGTTGTAGCCAACTACTTCTACATGCACGTGATGCGCGGCATCCAAGAGGTGCTCGCCGACCGCGAGTACGACCTGATGATTCACGTACCTTCGCATCCAGAAGACATTGAAAAGCGCTTACAACGCGCCACGCAGCCCGGCCGAAGCGACGGCATCCTGCTCCTGTCGACGCCGCCCAACGAATCCTGGGCACAACGCATCATCGAAGTAGGGCGCCCCATTATTCTGCTGGATGCGCACCACCCCGACATCGAGTCTATAGCGGTGGACAACGAACGGGGCGGATACAAGGCCACGAAACACCTTATTGATCTGGGATACGAGCGCATCGCCCACATTACGGCCACGCCCGAGCCACCGCCGGCCGTGCAGCGCCGGGTCGGCTACGAACGAGCCCTGAAAAAAGCCGGGCGCGAAGTTGACGGCCGGCTCATTGCTGCCTCAGAGGCGCTCCCCTTTGCCTTTTCGGAAGAGGGGGGATACCGCGCCATGAAACAGCTGCTGGACCAGCGTCAGCGCCCCGACGCAGTATTTGCTGCGTCTGATATGCAGGCCGTAGGGGCACTTGAAGCAGCGCGCGAAGCTGGCCTCTCGGTGCCGGGCGACCTGGCTATTGTCGGGTTTGACGATACAGACATCAGTCGCTTCGCGGGTCTCACTACGCTACGCCAGCCGGCGGAAGCAATGGGGCGCCGAGGGGCTGAAGCGCTCTTGCGGCACATTCAGGGGGCTAATCCGCCTGTGTCGAGCACGGTGCTGGCCCCGCAGCTCATCGTACGCGACACCTGCGGCGCTCGTCAGCAAGGCCCCAACGAAGCGGGCAGGCTGGCCGACGCAGTCCCCAGGGGGGCTCTGCAGAACGGAATATCCACAGAACAGCAGGACAGCTCGCAGTAGCGCTGCGAAGCAGATACCCACGAACTTTCACGTTTATATATGTCCCATAACACAGACGGTCTCATGCAAAGTAGACGATACAACTACCTGCGGCCCGTGCTTGTGGTCGCCTGCCTGATGCTCTGGGTTGGAACCGCTTTCGGCCAAGATCGGCAAGAGGTGTCGGGTACCGTAACCGACGCCGAAACAGGCGAGCCCCTGCCGGGCGCCAACATCACGGTTGTTGACGAACCCATCGGTACCTCCACCAACGTAGACGGCGAATACTCGCTGCAAGTCCCTGTTGATGCGGAAGCACTTCGCTTCTCATTCCTGGGATATGACGCGCAAGAAATCCCGTACGAAGGGCAGTCAACCCTCGACGTAGCGCTCGTACCCGCCGACGCTGAGCTCCAGGAGCTTGTCGTGATCGGGTACGGCGTGCAAGAAGAGCGCGACGTGACCGGGTCGGTGTCGAGCGTGCGCTCCGAAGACTTCAACCGCGCACCGGTATCGAGCCCGGAGCAGTTGATTTCAGGGAAGGTGGCTGGTGTGCAGATTAGCGCAGGCGACGGCTCTCCAGGAGGCGGCAACCTCGTGCGCATCCGAGGCGACAACTCGTTTAGCGCAGGCAACGATCCGCTCTACGTGATTGATGGTGTACCGATTGATAATTCGGGCAACAATGCGCAGCGCAACCCGCTCAGCTTTCTTAGCTCCAGCGACATCGAGAGCATGACAGTGCTGAAAGACGCCTCCGCAACGGCGATCTACGGGTCGCGTGGCGCCAATGGCGTGATTCTGATTGAAACGCGCCGCGCTGATGGCGACGAAGGACGCATCACCTACGACGGGTCGGTGTCAACCTCCGTTATCAACGAGCGCGTCTCGATGATGAGCTCGGACCAGTACCGCGGTGTGGTCCAAGACCTGGCTGCTGACAATCCGGATCGCTTCGGCTCAGCAGCAGGCCAGTTGGGCATTGCGAATACAGACTGGCAGGACCTCGTTGAGCGCCAGTCGTTCCGCCAGGAGCACTCAATAAGCTTCGCACGCGGCTACGAAGATGCCGACTTTCGCCTCTCGCTGAACTATCTCGACGAGGAAGGAACGCTGCGCGGCTCTTCCTTTGAGCGGCTCGGTCTCTCGTTCAACTATAACCAGCAGCTGCTCGACGACGACCTCACCATTCGGGCCAACCTACGCGGTTCGCAGACACAAGAGCAGTTTGAGCCCGGAGGCATGGTCGGAAACGCTGCGAGCTTTAACCCGACGCTCCCAGTCCGCGACGTGAACAGTCCGTTTGGCGGATTCACCGAGTGGGGCGAAGCGCTTGCTGAGAAGAATCCACTGGCTGAGCTGCTTCTTCAGGAGTCGAGCGGACGTGCTCTGCGTAGCCTTGGTAACGTAGAGGCTGAGTACCGCGTCCCATTTGTTGAAGGACTCTCGACGCGCCTGAATCTGGGATACGATGTGCAGAGCGGCGAAGAAGTCTTCTTTGCGCCTACCAACCTGAAAGCCCAGGCTGATGCATCGGACCCGGGCGTTGTAGCGCGCGCTAACTTCACGCGCATCAACCGGACGCTCGATGCATACATGTCGTACGACAACGAGTTTGAGTCGATCGACAGCCGCTTCGACGTTACGGCTGGATACTCCTTCCAGGATTTCAAGGGCGAGTTTCCCGAACTGGTAGGGCTGGGCCTCGACAGCAATATCTTCGGGTCGGGCACGGTATCGCCTGCCAGCGAGTTTGAAGCGAGCGTTACAGAAGTCCCGAACCGCCTGATCTCAGGCTTCGCGCGTGTCAACTACACCTTTGCGGACCGCTACCTGCTCACCACTACAGTGCGCCGTGATGGCTCTTCACGCTTTGGCCCCGAGAACCAGTTCGGGACCTTCCCCTCGGTTGCTCTTGGGTGGCGCGTTAACGAAGAACCCTTCATGGACGACGTTGACGTGGTTTCCAGCCTGCGCTTGCGGGTGTCAGCGGGTGTCGTTGGTAACCAGGAGATCGGAGACTTCCTCTACCTGCCTGTCTATGTACCGGGCGGGCCGCAAGCACGTGCCCGTTTCGGCAATCGCTTCGTGTCAACGCTGCGTCCGAACGCGGCCGATGAAGCGCTGCAGTGGGAAGAGACCACCAACTACAACATCGGAGTCAACTTCGGACTCTTCGACGAACGCGTTACAGGAGCCGTTGAGGTGTACCGTGAAGACGTAGACAACCTGCTTCGCGTGGTGCCTGTCGCTGCCGGAGCCAATCTGAGCAATCAGGTGCTGACCAACGTGGGTGAGCTGCGCAACGAAGGGCTTGAGATTAGCCTGAGCGGCGCGATCTTCCGTGAAGGTGACTTCACGTGGGATGCCCAGTTCAATGCGTCGACAAACCGGAATGAGATTCTCAGCATCGGTGGCGGCGTCGCAGAAGGCACTGACATTGAGGTGGGCGGTATCGAAGGAGGTACAGGAAATACTGTTCAACTCCTGCGTGAAGGCGAATCGCTAAACTCGTTCTTCCTCTTCGAGCAGCAGTTCGATGCAGATGGCAACCCCATCTTCGAAGATGAAGACGGGAATCCACTGACGGAGCGTCGCATTGCGGGCACCCCTGATCCGGACTGGATTTTCGGGCACACCTCGCAGTTTGCCTACCAGAACATTGACCTCAGCTTCACGCTGCGGGCACACGTTGGCAACAAGGTGTATAACAACAACGCCTCGAACTTTGGTCACCTGCAGCGTCTCACGGATGTTGTGCCGTCGAACCTGCACACCTCCTACTTCGAGACCGGATTCGACCAGCCGCGCTACTTCTCTGACATCTACCTTGAGGATGCATCATTCCTGCGCCTCGACAACGTGTCGGCCGGGTACACGGTACGAACGCTTCCGGGGGTGAGTCAGCTTCGCGTATACGGAACGGCCCGGAATCTCTTCACGATCACCGGATACAGCGGCCCGGATCCTGAGGTGCCGTTCGGCATCGACAACAACCTCTACCCACGCTCCCAAACCTTCACTGCAGGTGTAAACATCCAGTTCTAACGAATGCTGGTAGCGTCCCGTGCAGGTCTGGAGGAGGATGCTTCGGGCCTGTACATACGGCGTTCCGTTTGCATCACACGACCCCTTGCAAACCAACCCCATATTGCGATGAACCACGCTATACCTACATTAACGCGACGATTACTTCTCACAGTAATGCTCATCACAGGCATCGCGTACCTGACAGCCTGCGACGTGTCGGTCGACCCGATTGGGACGGCGACGGAGGAGCGCGTCTTTACGGAGGACGACTCCTACGAGCAGTTTCTTGCTAAGCTCTACGCGGGCTTGAACGTAACCGGCCAGGAAGGGGAAGCAGGCGACGGTGACATCGGCGGCATCGACGAAGGCTTCTCGCAGTACATACGCCTGTACTGGAGCATGCAGCAACTGCCAACCGACGAGGCGATCATTGCCTGGGAAGATGAAGGCATTGAAGAGCTCAGCGATCATAGCTGGGGACCGGATAACCAGTTCACACGCGGGATGTACGACCGCGTGTTTTTCCAGGTCTCGCAGTCAAACGAGTTTCTCCGCCAGTCGACTGAAGATCTTCTGGAAGACCGGGGCAATGGTCAGCAGATTCGTGAGCGCATCCCTCAGTTCCGCGCTGAGGCGCGTTTCCTGCGTGCGCTCAGCTACTGGCACGGGCTTGACATCTTCGGTCCTACGCCGCTCGTAACGGAGGATTTTGTGCGTGGAGCGGAAGCGCCGCCACAGAGCACGCAAGAAGAGATCTTCAGCTTCATCGAGTCTGAGCTGCTCGCCATTACTGGAGAGAGCGGCAATGGCGAGGAGATCCTGCCGCCTATCGGCGACGCCGAATACGGACGGGCCGACCAGGGTGCCGCCTACATGCTACTCGCCAAGCTCTACCAGAATGCACCGACGTACACCGGTCAGGATCGCTCCAGCGATGTTGTACAGTACACGGAACGCATTCTCGATTCAGGTGCGTATCGTCTTGAAGACACCTACCACAACCAGTTCCTGGCCGACAATGCCATGTCGCCCGAGTTCATCTTTGCGATTCCGCACGACGGCGATAACACGCGTCACTTTGGGGGCACGACGTTCCTGGGCAACGCGTCGCTCGGCGGACAGGCCGACCAGTTTGGTCTGCAGGGATGGTTTGGGCTGCGCACGACCAGCGCTGTAGTTGATCGCTACGACGGAAACGACCAGCGCCCGGTATTTCCAAATACAGCCGGCGACCAGTTCATTCAGGAAGGCCGCTCGAAAGAGATTACGAGCATAACTGATTTCGCGAACGGAGGCGGTTTTCTTGTGCCGAAGTACCAGAACGTGACGTCTGCGGGGGAGCCCGGGGTAAACAATATACACTCAGATGTGGACTACCCCATGTTCCGGTTGGCTGACGTGCACTTGATGTATGCTGAGGCTGTGCTGCGTGGCGGCGGCGGAAGTGAAGCCCGCGCGCTCGATCTCGTGAATGATCTCCGCGAGCGCGCCTTTGGCGGAAGCAGCGGCAACATCACGCAGGCCGAACTCGACCTCGACTTCATTCTCGACGAGCGGAGCCGCGAGCTCCTCTGGGAAGGCCATCGCCGCACCGACCTGATTCGCTTTGAGCAGTTTACCGACCAGGGCGTATGGCCGTGGAAAGGGGGCGTTGCAGAGGGGCGAACCACAGAAGGATTCCGCGATCTGTATCCGTTCCCCTTCACGGAACTGAACGCTAATCCTACGCTCCAGCAGAACCCGGGCTACTAAGGGTAACCACAGTCCTTCGCCGATCCGGGCGTGGCGCATATAATGCATGCCGCGCCCGGTACGGAGGCTGACGTTATAGCACGGCAGGATGCTGCCACCCCCTTTTCGAATTTGCTTCCATGTTATCTACTGCCAAATATGTATCGAATAGCCACACGAACACTTGGCGTTGTGCTGCTGCTCTTCTGGAGCTTGGCGCTCGTTGGGTGTGACGACGACATCAGCAGTGTCGAAGATCTCGACATTCAACCCAGTATCGACCTTCCGAGTAGTCTAAGCCTTGCACTCCTCGACGCGGAAAGCCGTACCGAGTTTAGCACCACCTACCAGGGACTCGACCAGGCGCCTAACGTGTCGGGATCTGGCAATCTGGTCGTAGAACCCGTCAGCGAGTCGGGCAGCGCCGCGCAAGGCGGATCGCAGCAGTGGAGCGTCGGATACGACGGCACTGTGAGCGGCGTTCAGGAAGAAACCATCACCATTCAAACATCAAGCGAGGGAGAGTCGATAGAGCGGGAAATCAACGTAACAGTCAGCCCGTTCGTGATCTCAACCGACTTTGCCAGCCGCTTCATTGTGGTTGAAGACTTTGAAACTGACTTTCCAGACAATCAGGGAGCCGACAACCCGGCGGACCAGCGCCCCATAACGACGACTGGAGCAACCACGGCGGCCATCCAGTCGGAAGCGTCTTCGCCAAACAGCAACGGGCCCAACGCGCTCGAAATCAATGCCGCTGCAGGAGATCCCGTTGCCTTTGAAAGCACGGTAAGTGCGCCAGGAGCCAATCTCTTTACGTTCCTCGTTCGCTCTCCGGATGCTGCGTTTGACCTGACACTGACCTTCGTCGAAGAGGCGAACGGGGCAGAGGTGGAGCATGAGATCGTCGTACCTATCACCGAAGGCGCCGGCTGGCGTCAGTACGGTATTGGCTTCTCCCAGATTGACGTTGACTTCAACCCGGTGGCTGTTCGAGCAGGCGGAAACGGTCCGTTGAAAAGCGTGCGCCTCTCAGCAGATGCAGACGTTACCTTCCAGGTGGATGAGCTCATGCTGGGTACCGAACAAGGATCCATTGCTGAGATCAATGACTTCGAAGCCACTACGAATGCGTACATTACCTTCAGTGGGGCCTCCTTTGGGTTCACGGACCAGGTTGCAGAAAGTGCGTTTGGCACGCGTGCTCGCGACCTCCAAGACGTAAGCTTCTTCGGGTATAACCAGGGAGGCATTCGCATTCAGGATGCTGCAAACGGTGAACTGAAGTTTCGGATCGGTGCTGTTGCAGAAGACACAGAACTGGAAGTCTTCCTTGAACTGAATGAGGGAGGTGGAACAGCTACCAATATCACGATCGAAGCCGGCAGTGAATGGCAAGACATCTCGGTGCCGATCAGCGAGTTAGCTGAAAACCCATCAGCACTCGCAAGTGGAATCAGCAACGTTGGATTCAATTTCGTGTCTGGATCCAGCAGCTTTCTTATTGACGACCTCCGTCTGGATGCTACCGGTAACTAATCACGGTAACTAACCAACCCGTTGGCCGCGGTTTGCTCTCGCGAACCGGACGGCATATTCCCCCTACGGAGGAGGTCCCCTGTGCGGGCCTCCTCTACGATGGGGAAATTTAAAAAGGAAATTATGCGGCCCCTGCCTGTGTAGGTACGCTGCCTTCGTGTACGCGCTCGATCGTTTCTCCTAAGAGCCTGTTTGGGTTTTGGTTTGCAGGCGAGAGCGAGCGCCGCTGAGGCGAAAATTGGGCCACGATGGAGGTTCGTAGCCGGGGCTACGGGCCGACATTGGGGGCAATTTGCAGTCCAGCGCCGCCGCTCGGAGCCCAAATTAAGAAATCAAAACAGGTTCTAAGAAGCAGCGTCTACGTGCGCTGTGTTTTAGGAGAGCCGATCTGCGTTCAAGGTGGGCTCTTGTGAGCTCGACCTGTCTCTGGATGATCTCTCCCCTCCACCTGCTCCCAAGAGCCACCAAGGTCATGATGCATCGTGCTACTTCCTTCGTCCTGGCGTTCGTGCTTGCTTTAACAGGCGCGCTTAACGTGCAGGCCCAATCGCAAGACGACGCCATCAGCACCAACCCAACGGTGCCGACGGTCAATCAGCCGGTTACGATCACCTTCGATGCGTCGGGTACGCCGCTGGAAGGGCTCGGTGAAGACGTGTATGCTCACACGGGCGTAACCACTGACCAGAGCGACCCGGAGTGGACCTGCGTCAAAAATTTCTGGCCTACGCAAAATGAGTTCTCCGGCGAGCGCGCTGACACGCGTCTTACACAGGTAGACACAGATCTATATGAGCTCGAAATCAGCGACATCCGCGCGTACTACAGCGACAATGAAACCGGGTGCACGCTCGGGCAGAGTGAGGTCATCCAGACGATGAACTTCGTTTTTCGGGATACGGACGGTGACACCCAGACTGACGATAAGTTTGTCGCACTCGGCGATTCGGATGCGCCGCTTTTCGTCACCATCACGCAGCCATCGGTATCGGGTATCAATCCATTCATTATCGAGGATGGCGAAACGATAGAGATCGAAGCCGAGGCCATCGAGTCTGGCGAGAATCTCGAGGAAATGGTGCTCACCATCGATGGCCAGCAAGAAGCGTCTACAACCGAGACGACGCTTTCCGTGTCCACCACCTTCACAGACACCGGGAATCGCGAGGTTGAGGTTACCGCGACTGGCGACCAGGGGAGTGAAGTGAGCGACAGGCTTACGATTCTGGTGTCGCCCCCGGTTGAAGAACGGGCCCGTCCGGCAGGTGTCGAAGACGGCATTACGTACAACAGCGACGGATCGGTCACCCTCTCGTTCTACGGTCCGGGTAAGGACTTTGCTTATGCGATTGGCGACTTCAGCAACTGGGAGGTCGACAACGACTACTTCATGTATCGCGAGTCAACCAATGCATTTGGCGATAACGACGGCGCACACTGGTGGACTACGATCGACGGACTCACCCCAGGCGAAGAGTACCGCTTCCAGTACCTGGTCGATGGGGAAATCCGCATGGGCGATCTGTTCTCTGAGAAGGTGCTCACACCACAAGACCGGTTCATTGACGAAAGCACATACCCGAACCTGATCCCATATCCGGAAGACGAGACAGAGGGGTTTGTCTCAGTTCTGCAGACCGGACAGAGCGCGTTTAACTTCTCCGACTTTGAGCGTCCGCCCGCCGACGAGCTCGTTATCTATGAGTATCTGATTCGCGATTTCAACGACGAAAAAACGTACGCCTCCATCATCGATGAGCTTGACTACCTGGAGGGACTCGGCATCAACGCGATCGAACTGATGCCGGTATCGAACTTCGACGGTAACATCAGCTGGGGGTACAATCCGAACTTCCACCTTGCCCTTGAGAAGTCGTACGGTCCGGCTGAGGACTTCAAGCAGTTTGTAGAAGAGGCCCATCAGCGCGGCATAGCGGTGATTCTGGATGTGGTGTATAACCACGCTACCGACCCGTCGCCGCTCATCCAACTTGAAGGAAACGACCCCGGACAGAGCCGCTTCGTGGGGCCCGGGCACGACTTCAACGTCTTCAATCACCTGAACCACGACCACAAGTACATCCAGTACTGGGTGGATCGCGCCAATGCGCACTGGCTGGAGAAATATAACGTAGACGGCTACCGCTTCGACCTCACGAAAGGGTTTGTCACAAAAGAGCCCGACAATGATTTTGAGGTGGGCGGATTCAATCCGAACACGTTCGATCAGCGGCGCATCGATAACTTGCAGCGTATGGCCGATGCCATGTGGGATGTGGATAACTCGTCCTACATCATTCTGGAGCACTTCCAGCGCGACGAGGAGCTGCAGATGGCCGATTACCAGCGTGGCGAAGGCCGCCAGGGCATGATGTTCTGGCAAGGCATGAACGGAAATTACTCGGAAGCCGCCATGGGCTTCCTCAATAACACCTCGAACCTTGCTGCGACCTATCATCCTAACATCGGACTGGATATCGAGGTGGGCAACGCAATCACGTACATGGAGAGCCACGATGAGCAGTGGCTCATGCGCCGTATGCAACAGTTCGGCAATGCCAGCGACGATGGTTCGTACGATACCACCGATCTGGAGGTGGCCCTGGAACGCCAGAAGCTGATGGGTGGCTTCTTCCTGACGGTTCCTGGCCCGCGTATGCTCTGGCAGCTCGGCGAACTGGGCTACGGATGGGGGGACAACGAATGCCTGAAGCCGGGCGGGTTTGGCGACGATGGCGACTGCGCAGCTAACGATCCGGGACGTACCGATCCGAAGCCGGTGCGCACCGAAGAGTACTTCAACGATCCCGACCGTCGGGCCGTCTATGAAACCTGGGGCGCACTGCTAAACCTGCGCCAGGAATTTGAGCCGATGCGCTCGCTCGCCAGTGTAGAGCGTCTTGATGTGGGACCGGGCAACGATCCCATCCGTCACATCACGCTGACTGAAGGCAGTCAGCAGGTGCATATCGTTGGAAACTTCGGGCTGGCGGAAGCGGAAACGGATCTCAGCTTTCTTGAAAACGGCACCTGGTACGACTTCTTCCCCGGCGAAGCGTTTGAGGTCGACGACGAAAATCGCAATGACCCGGTCACCATGCAGCCGAGTCAGTTTCATGTGTTGGTCAACGAGCCGGTCGCCTTTCCCGAAGAAGACTGGCTCGGCTACGGGCTGCTACAGTCTCAGACGCTCGAAGTAGCCATCGACCGGGGCTTTGGAGGCACCCCCGTTGACGCGGCGAATTATCGCCTTGTGGCCCTGCCTGGCGACGTAAATCTGTCGCTTGCACAGGCAGTGTCGGGCCGTGCAGAGCGCGACTGGCAGGCCTACCTCGACGATGGGTCCGACGAGGACTTCCTCATCGCGTTCGACGGCTCCGATGCGTTTGACCTGCGTCCTGGAAATGGTTTCTGGCTTACAAGCCGGGCAAACTGGACCTTCAGCGATACAGTCGAGCAGGTACCCGTCGATTCTGAAACCGGGACGGTGACAATCGATCTGCAGGAGGGGTGGAATATCATCTCGAATCCGCTCGGGCAGTCCGTAGACTGGGAGGCCGTTGATGCGGCCAACGCGGGTGAACTACAGCCCATCCATGGCTTCGACGGGGCGTTCAGCGAGTCATCCACGTTCACGTCGGCTACGGAAGGCGTGGCGTACTACTTCTTCAATGACGACTCAGGCCGCGACGCGCTGAACATCCCGCTGTCCTCGTCGAGCGCTGCGACAACATCATCCGCCGCGACGAGTGAACGTCCGGCTGCGCTATCTCTCACCGCGCGACCGGCACACGCTGAAGACGACCAGCGTACCGCTTCGGCCGTCTATCTGGGCGTAGATGGCGAGCAGGCAAGCGTAATAGCGCCGCCCCAATCGTTCGAAGCGCTTAGCCTGCGCATCCAACCTGAAACCGAAGAAGCTGCTTCGGAGCGCGCCCGCTTGTCAACGCGCGAATACCGTGCAATGAACGGCGAGGGCGAGTCGTTTGCGCTCACGCTCTCCGCTGCAGAGTCGATGGTGGTTTCGCTGACAGCCGGTCAGTGGGAGGCTGTGGGAGGTTACCAGGTTGCCCTGATTGACGCGGCCAAAGGAACCGTTCATGACATGCGTCCGGGCGAGCCGGTGACGGTCGATGCGGGCGCCGACGCGACGCCGTTGCGCGTAGCCATTGGAACGCAGGCGTACATTGAGGAGCAAGCCCACGAGGCGCTTCCCACCGAGGTGAGCTTGCGCGCCTACCCGAATCCGGTACGCGACCAGGCGACCATTGCCTATACCCTGACCGAGGCCGATGATGTGCGCGTTGAGCTTTTCGATATGCTCGGGCGCCGCGTTAAGGTGATCGAAGATCGGGCGCAGCAGGCAGGGACTCACGAGGCGCAGTTCAGCGCCGATGGGCTGGCCAGCGGGGTCTACTTTGGCCGCCTGCATGTGGGAGGCGAAACGCTCACGCAGAAAATCACCGTGGTGCGATAAAGCAGGTAGCAGGGCGCAGGCCTCAATGCCCGCGCCTGCTGCGATTCGTTAATGGACTCCAAGACGCTCCCCCTTACATGTCAATGCATACAATAACGCCTACCACACAGCCTCGCTTCCTGCATCGCCTCAGTATGAGCATGTTTGTTCTTTTGCTCTGCGTGGTCGCAGTAGGATGCGACTCCTCGACCGATCCCGGAGACGACCCTGACCCACGCCCGCCTGTGGCCCCTTCGGGGTTGGAGGCCGCCTCGGGAGATTCGCAGGTTGCGCTTAGCTGGAGCAGCGTGAGCGACGTAGACGCGTACACGGTGTACCGCGCCACCGAGCCCATCTCTCGCGACGTGTCCAACGCTACTGCCGTCGAAAGCGGGCTGAGCGCTGCCGACTTCACCGACACAAGCGTGGAGAACGGAACGCTTTACTACTACCGCGTAACGGCCACCGCCAACGAGCTGGAAAGCAACGGGTCGAACCAAGTTGACGTAACTCCCTTCTCCCCCCCGCCCTCTGACCGGCCCTAGCCGCACGCACGATCGCGAATCCATCGTGGTTGTGCTGAACCGGAGCAACGAAGCGCACAGCGCCCGCATCCCCCTGCCTGAACTGCTGCGCGGGATCTATGACGTTGCATGGACCTCCTCGGAAACGGACCGCCTGCAGCAAGATGCCGAGGCGCTGCACCTTGAGGTCGACGCCCATGCCGGACTCGTGCTACACCACACCGACGCATCCCACCGATAACTTCCCGACAGCCCTATGAAAACGACCATGGTTGACTTGTCTCGTATCTCGCGGATGGTGCTCCCGCTGTTGCTTGGTGCCGTACTTGTGTGGAGCGGGTGCGACGATCCTGCGCCCGAGCCCGACACGTCAGAGGCGCCCGACTGGCACCATGGCGTTACCTACCAAGTGTTTGTGCATCCGTTTGCGGATGGATCAGGCGACGGCATTGGCGACTTTGACGGGCTGATCCAGAAGCTCGACTACATCGATGACATGGGGTTCGAATCCATCTGGCTGCTTCCTATTCACCCGTCGCCCTCCTACCACAAGTACGACGTGACCAACTACTGGGAGGTGCACCCCGACTACGGCACGATGGACGACTTTGAGCGCCTGTTGGATGAGGCGCACGACCGCGATATTCGTGTGGTACTTGACCTCGTGATCAACCACACCGCCCGCGATCACCCCTGGTTTCAGCAAGCTGTAGCCGATACAACCAGCGACTTCTTCGACTTCTACATCTGGGAGGATGAGGAAACCGTCGCCTCGTTTGCCGACGAAGAAGCCGGGCCCGATACCGACAATATTGACTTCTGGCATGAGGTGCAAGATGTTGATGAGATACAAGACGGACTCGATAAGCGCTACTTTGGCTACTTCTGGGGCGGCATGCCCGATCTCAACTTCGATAACCCGGCCGTGCGCGACTCGGTCATTGCCATTGGCGAGTACTGGCTTGAGAAAGGCGTAGACGGCTTCCGCCTCGATGCCGCCAAGCACATCTATCCTGATGAGCGTGCCGACGATGCCCACGCCTGGTGGCAGGAGTTTCGCGCCGAGATGGAGACCGTTCGCGAAGATGTCCTGCTCGTTGGCGAGGTATGGGACGGCCCCGAAGTTATTGCTCCGTTCTTTAGCGGGCTCCACAGCCTGTTTAACTTTCACCTCTCCGAGGAGATCTTCGACGCGTTTGAGACCCGTGAAGGCGCGGCCATCGCAGAGCGGCTTGTGGATATGCGCGCCATGTACACCGACGTGAATCCCGATTTTGTGGATGCCACGTTCCTCACCAATCACGACCAGCCGCGCATCATGAGCGAGCTCGATGACATGGACGATATGCGCACCGCCGCGCACCTGCTCTTTACGCTGCCCGGCGCGCCCTACGTCTACTACGGCGAGGAGATCGGCATGTATGGCGAAAAGCCCGATCCGAACATCCGCGAACCGATGCTGTGGGCGCCTGAAGACGAAGACGACCTGCGCACCACGTGGATGGAGCCCGAGTTCTCGACCGATGAAACCGTAACACCCGTCTCCGAGCAGCTCGACGATGAAGGCTCGCTGCTCAACCTCTACCGTGATCTAATCGCACTGCGCAGCGAGCATGAGGCCCTTGCGCGCGGTGAGATCGCAGCCGTATCTGTTGCGGATGCGACCGGACTCGTGGTCTACGAGCGCACCAGCGATACCCAGACGCTGCTGGTAGCCCACAACCTGGACACGGATGCGCACACCCTGTTGCTCCCCGACGACCTGCGCGATACGTACACCACCCTCGCCTACGCGTCGGACGATAGCATCGAGCTGGCCGATGACGGCACCACCCTGCCGCCCGCCAGCACGGTGATTCTTGGAACAGAGTAACGCTACCCTGAAAACCTGACACGTCTTTTCGAGACCGGTCAGGTTTGCAACGCACCCCCACTCATTCTATACCTGATTGCTTTGCCTCGTACGCTCTCCCGTTGGATCGGCCTTTTTGTTGGTGCCGCACTGATGGTTACGCCCGTGCCTACCTGGGCACAGACATCGCCAGGCACATATGTGGACTACGATGTGCGCGGATCGACTGTCGAAGTCGACGCCGACCGTGCAACCGCGCACATCACATTCTACAGCGACAGCATCGTCCGCGTTGACTGGACGCCCCCCGGCACGCCGCGTCCCGACTCCTCGTTTGCCGTGGTGCAAGAGCCGGAAGCCGACGTGCCCTCCGTAAACGAGCACGGCACCGCGCTCTGGGTGCGCGGTCCGGGCATCGATGTAAAGGTGCACAAAGCCCCGATGCACCTTCAGTTTGTAGATGCGAACGGCAACGAGCTCACCCGCGAGCAAGACACGGGCTTCGGATATGAAGACAATGATCGGATGCTGCAAATGCACCTCGACGAGGCCACGAACGTCTACGGCACAGGCGAGCGCGCGCCGACCTTCAACCTGCGCGGACAGGCGTTTGACCTGTACAACACGCAGCACTATGGCTACGACGAGGCGCCCTCCACCATGAAGATCAACGTACCGCTGGTGGTTACCAACAGCGCGTACGCCCTCTTTGTGGATACCATTAGCCCCGCGACGTTCGATATTGGCGCCACCGATGAAGCACTGTTCGACATCGAGGCGGAGGGCGGCGAGATCACATACTACGTGATTCAGGGCGAGGACATCCCCACGCAGCTTGAGCACTACACCGGCCTCACCGGACGCCAGCCGATGCCGCCGAAGTGGGCCATGGGCTATATCCAGTCGCGCTTTGGCTACCGCACCGAAGCCGAAACTCGTGAAGTCGTCGATACCCTGCTCGATCGTGACTTTCCGCTCGATGCCATTATTCTTGACCTCGACTGGTTCGAGCACATGGGCGATATGGACTGGGACCGCGAGGCCTTCCCCGATCCGTTTCAGATGATGCGTGACTTCCGCGATGAGGGCGTGAAGACGCTTGCGATCACCGAGCCGTATATGGTCACCAACGCACGCCTCTTCGACAACGCCGACCAGGGCGGCTATTTGGCTACCGACGACGAAGGCGACACCTATCTGATCGACGATTGGTGGTCGTGCGATGACGAGATCACAGAGAGCGAGGAAGGCTGCCGGGCTGCGCTGATTGACTTTACGAACCCAGCCGCGCGCGACTGGTGGTGGGGGCAGCATCCGGTCTTTATGGGAGATGAGATGGCTGCACTGTGGACCGACCTGGGCGAGCCGGAGAACCACCCCGAGAGAATGCGCCATCGCTGGGGCACCGCCCGCGAGGTGCACAACGTATACAGCCTGCTCTGGGCACAGACCCTTGCGGAAGGCTACCGCGAGTGGCGTCCGAATGACCGCTTTGTAAACCTGACGCGCGCCGGATCCGCCGGGATTCAGCGCTACAGTCCGATTCTCTGGTCGGGCGACGTATCCCGCTCCTTCACCGGATATCAGGCGCAGCCCCCCATGCTGCTCAACATGAGCCTGTCCGGCCTCGCCTACTACAGCTCTGATCTGGGCGGCTTCACAGGCGAACTGCCCGATGAGCTGTACACGCGCTGGTTCCAGCATGGCACCTTCACCCCCACCATGCGCCCGCATGGCAACGACACCCAGCCGACCGAGCCGACCGACTTCGGTACGTCTAAAGAGCAGACATTGCGCGAGTATGTGGAGCTGCGCTACCGGATTATGCCGTACATCTACACGCTGGCGTACGAAAACTACAGCACCGGCATGCCGCTCGTGCGTCCACTGATGTTTGAAGACGAGTCGCTCTACAACGAAGACGAGACGTACCTCTTTGGGGATGCGTTTCTGGTTGCCCCGGTCTGGGAGCAAGGGCAGCGCGAGCGGACTGTGCCCTTGCCGGAGGGCAGCACCTGGATCGACTACTGGAGCGGCGATGCCTACGCGGGCGGACAGTCAGTCACGGTTGATGCGCCGCTTAGCGAGATGCCGCTTTTTGTGCGAGCAGGCAGCATCATCCCCATGCGTCCGGTGGCCTCTAACGTAGAAGAGCAGCCGCAGGATGTGCTGCAGCTTGACGTATACCCGGCCTCCGATAGCAACTGCCACAGCGCGACCCTCTACGAAGACGATGGGCAGACCCGAAACTACGAAACCGGGGCCTACGCTGTCACGTCGCTCCATCAGAAACAGCACATGATTGGGGAAGAGCACGTGTTTGATCTGACTGTGGGAGCGGCAGCCGGCACCTATGCCGAACAGCCCGAGGCCCGCACGATTGAGGCGACTGTGCATCACATCGCCGAAGCTCCCGCATCCGTAACGCACAACGGCGCCGAACTGGCTATGCAGACATCGATGTCTGATTGGAAGGCGGATGGGGGCGTCTACCATGACGCCGAAGCCGAGCGCCTGCACATCCAGATCAACGATGCGTCTGTGGACACCGCCCACACCCTGCGCCTTCATTCCCCCACCGTAGCGCCGATGCCCGAGTAACCTAGTAGTCGCCGAAATTCGTGCTTGTGAAGCGCTGGGTGCAGCTTAGAGGAAGAGAGAAAAGTAGTGGAGTGAATATCATTCAATGCCATTGAGTTCACCCAAGGGGCGCTCTCGGAAGAGGGGGCCTTTTATTTGTGACCCGTCTTTGTTTAACTTTTATGAATGGCTAGTGAGTGGGGTGTTTTGCCTTGATAATTTATTCTCTCAATGACTCTCATTAAGAGCGTAGGAACTGCAATACTTCTTTTCACTCTTCTTGGATTTACTGTACCGGAAACTGAGGTCCAGAATGATAGAGCTGCCGAACGGATTTGCAATTACACTGTGCAAGTGAACAGCGATTTTGCTGAAGTTGTAAGTGGCGATTGCGAGACAGGTGGTCTCCCCAATAAATGTTGCTCCTACTGGTCTGTGTCCGTCGAAATAGGCTTTATGCCTTCTGTTACTTGCACAACTGGAGGAGATTTCCAATGTGAAGCGTGTTAGTCGTTGTAAAATTGGGCAAGGCCTCCTTTTCTCAATAATGCTTGAGGAAAGGGGGCTTTTGTAGTTCTTTCTCTCGTAGATAGAAAAACAAATGACAAAGTATAAAATCGTTTCTTGCTTTATATTGATGGTTGCGCTAAGCTTTTTTGCCACAATCCCCAATATTGCAGAGGCACAGTGCACAGATGCGTTCCTTTCCTTTCGGACGATAACACTGGACGAACCTGATGCGCCACTCGGAAATCCTGAAAGCGCGGCGGTTCTTGCAAATGGCCACATGGCAGTTGCTACGTCAAGTCCGGGTGCTGTGCATTTGTTTGACGATAGGGGGCGGTACGTCCAGCAAATTGGCGACCAGGGATCGGGCCCATTCGAGTACCAGAATCCGTCGATCGTTCGCACAGACGGAAGCACAATATATGTGTGGGATAGCGAGCAACTGCGACTCCTCGCGTTTGACGAAGAAGGGCGTGAAATAGACGAATGGACACACTTCTCACAAGCCCTTGCTGACTTTGATGTGGAGGATGAGACCCTACTTGGGTATCGGAGTGGGATACGTTCGGGAGCGTCCGTTACTGGACAAACGATAGAAGATGGGGAAGAGATATTTGCGACGGGAGAGGCGACCGATGAGCATGTTGTGCTTTCATTTCTGGATGGTTCAGGAACCCTTCGGGCTTCGCAAGAGCATGTCTATTATGCCTCCCCAGCACGCGCATCCATTTATGCATACGACCGAGAGTTGGGACAGACCCAGACGTACCATATAGAAGATGGCGACTTCTCGGTCAATGAGTTTGCCCAAAACCTTACCGATCGGGAATCCATCATAGACTATGTGACAGAGAACAGCCGCTTTTACAAGCTGAGTGTGCTGCCCGACCAATCATTTTTAGCTGTGCTCCAACACGGTAACATCACCTACGGCGATGACGGACTGTCGGACTTCGACCGTACGCTAAATATCCATCATGTAGACGAAGAGGGGCAGGCTAAAGGATGTGAGCAGATCGAACTCGATTTTGAACGCACGGGCGATGATCCCATTATCGGATATACTGACAGCGGATTCATTGTTCTTGAGACCGAGCAAGAAGACGGCGACCTGACGTATCGGATTTATTTTATGAGTGTAAACGAAGCTGTCACGTACTGATGACGGCTCCTTGCGCTGCGTGCCATTGACGCCATTGGCACCGATGCCCACATGCGGCGCCTGGCTCAGCGACTGGACACCGAGCTGCCAGACGGGGTGCGCGATCATACGCTGCGCACGCTTGCATCGCGTAACCCAGACGAGTGACACCAACTCCGCACGCGTCGTTGATGTATGGAAGGTTGGACGGTTCGAGGAGTACATCGTCCATCCCCAAACGAGACCGAAGGCCGAATTACGACGCACATCTGGCATCGTGCAGAGAAGCGATCCTACAACGGTGCAACCGGATTTGGCATGAGTAGCATTACCAGGCACCATTACCAGATAGAGCAGAACGACCTCGTGCCGCTATCAAAAAAGCCCCGTTCCCACGTGATGTGAGGACGGGGCGTTTCGTTTGGGGGATGCATAGCCCATCTTCTACATCGGAATCTTCCGCATCCGGCACACAAGCTGACGGCTACCGATACGCCGCCACGTACGACAGCACGGCGCAGAAGAGCGGGTAGTGGAAACAGCGATGACTCATTTCGCTCAAGTATAACAAAAATGTAACGGGCGCTGATGTGACTTGTTTTTTTCGTAGGGGGGGTATGATTCACGTGTAGTACAGATCAACCTGTTTGTGGTATAGACAGATTTTTCTTCACTTCTCGTGCTATCCAATCCTTTCATTATGACTTTTTACACCCACTTCGTCCGTGCTTTAACACTTGCTACCGCGGGGATTCTTCTGTGCGGAAATGCTCTCGCTCAACCAGATGCCCTGTCTTTTAACGATCACCCGCGTACACCTTCCAACCCTGATTGGACTGAGATGTGGCGCTCCTCGCCGACCGATGCCGAGTACCTGTTCACTGATCCACAGCGTATGATCTTGCACAATGATCAGCTATTCGTAACTGATTCTAACGGGGAGCGACCGGTCTGGGTGTTTGATGCCCATGATGGCTCTGTACAAGACTACATTGGTGCGCTGGGTGAGGGGCCTGGGGAGATTCGAATTGTTGGAGCAATTGATATAGTGAATGACGAACACCTCACTGTTCAGGACCCGCGCAGCCAGGCTATTTCTTTATTTGATACTGATGAAGGCTCCTTCGAGTATCAATTGGAGGAGCAACTCACCTTTGCTGTTGGGTTTGGCGAAGATGTCATGGTTCACAAGCCTTCCAGCATGGATGACCGCAACGTATTTGCACGTGCCTATGAAGTGACGACTACCGCCGAGGGGCGTGTTGCGCTTGGCGACGTGCGTTGGGAGGTTGCGCTCGATGAAGTTGGAGAGGACTTTGCGCCGCTACGTACCAACTCGCTTCTGAAACAAGGTCCAGTCATCGTTGATGGTGACATTGCCTACATTGGTTTCCTAAATGCCGGTCACCTGGTTGGATTGTCGGTAGAGACCGGTGAGGTGCTGTTTGTAACAGCTGAACCCCACAATGTGAATCCGCCTGACTTTCTCGGAGCGCATGAAGGTGTTGATATGATGGCACCGCCTGTAAACCAGTACCCAACAATGGCACTTGGGCTTACTACCGATGTTAATTACGTGTATGCCCTGCACTCGGGTGTCGTTGTGGAGACGCGCGATGACTTGAAGCGCATTGAGGAGGCCGAGCAGGTTGATCTCTACGACAAAGAAACTGGCACATACTTGCGCAGTGTCGACTTGCCCCATCCAGCCCGCGACCTGGTGGTGACCGATTCGCATGTGTACCTGTTCACGATGGATGAGGAGCCTGTGCTATTCAAATATGAGAAGCCTGAGAGCCTGTAGCTAATCGCAAACAGCTACCGGAGAATCGCGTCATGGCGAATGCAATATCGAACGCCGGTGGGCGTCCGTTCATCGGCAAACACGTGCCCGAGATGCGCGCCACATGAACCGCAAACAACCTGCGTGCGCTCACGCCCATGTGTCGTCAAGAAGCGCTCTTCCACATGCGCCTGAATAGCGCTACAGAAGCTGGGATAACCAGTCCCTGATTCAAACTTCACATCCGCACGAAAAAGCGGCAAGCCGCACGACGTACAGCAATATACGTCGTGGCTGGCTGGAGTCCCGTCGGCGTCAATCGGAAGTCGTTCGAACATCAGTCCGTATCAGTCAGGGTGGGCGGTGTGCAGATTCTGTGCGACTCGTGAACGTGTGAAAGCGTAGCAGGTGTTATTCTCGTCGTTTGAGATATCCCACCTTACGCCTACTGCGCCCAGAACGACCGTACGTGGCAAACCCTGCGAACAAGATTGCCACGCTCTTTACACCGGAATCAAGCCTGTCACCTATCACAGTCTGGAGGTCACCCAAACCGGTGAAACGTGAGAGGTACAGGCCATTGTGGATATGTGAGCAGGCCTGATATGTGAGCAAGGCTTAGAGCCTCAGAGGAGTTACGTGTAAAGGATCCCCATCTGCACTCAACAGATAAAAGCCTAACCTCTAACCTAATTATCAAAATACATGTGCATGTCGGGGTAAAACGCACGAACGGCTCTTTGCAACATGCACTTACCTCATACTCAAGTCTATGGTTGGCGAGACGATAGCGGGCTACCGTGTTGTTGAGAAGATCGGTCAGGGGGGCATGGGCACGGTGTACAAGGCAGTCGATGAGGCGCTAAACAAGACAGTGGCGCTTAAAGTAATGCTGCCGAGTCTGCTCGAAGACCCTACGTTCTCAAAGCGGTTCCGCTCAGAGGCGCGTGCGCTGGCCAAGTTGGATGCGAAGAACATCGTTCGAGTGCATGCGCTTCGCGATACCGACCATGGCACCTTCCTGGTGATGGAGTATGTAGAAGGGCAAACGCTAAGCTCCGTTTTAGAAGCCCATGCCCCGTTACCCGTAGATGAAACACTCGCCCTGTTTACACAGATGGTCAGGGCTATAGAGCATGCCCATGCAGCGGATGTGCTGCATCGTGACCTCAAGCCCAGCAACATTCTCGTCAGTGATGAAGGCACAGTAAAAATAACTGACTTTGGTCTCGCCAAAATTCGGGATGAGGACGTGAACTTGACCTCAACCCATGAAACAGCAGGAACGCTCTGCTACATGTCTCCAGAACAGGTGGAGGGGCTACGCAACGTGAACGAGCAGAGCGACTTGTTTTCGCTGGGTCTGGTGCTCTACGAGATGCTTACCGGACGATTGCCCTTCGATCGTACGTCCGGCAACTACACGATCCAGCGAGCGATCGTCGAGGAATCCTTCCCACCCCCATCTGACTTTCGGAATGAGATCTCGCCAGGTTTAGACCGTTTTGTACAACGGCTCATTACAAAAAATCCGTCAGAGCGGCCTCAGAGTGCTACTCTCGTGCTTGAAGCCCTACAGGCACTTGAAGAGCCCTCTGCTATTACTGGAACGCTTTCTTTTGCAGAGCCCGACTCATCAAATAAGTGGTCGCTGGCGGGGATAAGCAGTGTCATTGTGGCAATCGGCATTTTCCTGGCAATCACTGGTTTCTTGGTCGTGCGCACCGTTCTCTCCCCGTCTTCAGAAGCGCCATTGCAGGAAGAGGCGTTTCAAGAATCCAGTACTCCGGTTTCGCTCTCAATAGCAACAACGCCTGACAGTGCCGCCATATTCGTTAATGGGGAAAACGTAGGACGATCGCCTCTTCAGGAACTGAATGTTTCCCCCGGTCCTGCATCGCTCCGCGTCGTTCAAGAGGGATACGAGCAGTTAGATACAACCCTGAGCCTCACCTCCAGCCAGACTGTAGAACTCACGCTCGACCGACGTTCCACCACAGACGAGCGTGTTGATCCTCAAGTAACAGCAGAACGCCAGGAGCCGCTCCAGCCTTCAGAAGCAGGCACCGATTTTACAGATGAAGGGTCGCAATCCTCACCATCGTTTTCGGAGTCGGATGCTGAACCAGATGCTGAACCGGGTGCGGAATCAGGTGTTGAATCCGAAACAACGCCTGCCACCCTCTCTCTACAGATAATTCCGTCGGGAGAGGTGCGTGTCAACGGCGTGGTTCAGTCTGTGGCTAATAACGGCTCATTTGTGGATACACGCTCTCCGGGCACCTACACCATAGCGGCTACGTACCGCGATCGCGAGTGGGAGCAGACCGTCACGCTTACGGCAGGTGAGAGCTGGGAGCACAGCGTTGATTTCACCCGCCAGTTTGATGTTGCGATTACAACCGAAACCGCTCGCGGAGAGCGCCTGGCCAACGCAGAGGTGCTCGTGGATGGCAAAGCAGTAGGATATACGCCACAGCGCCTCTCATTGCGAACGGGACGCTACACCATTGCTGTACAAAAAGAGGGGTATCAAACGGTAGAACAGGAAATCCTTGTTGATCCTGCACTCGATACACCACTGACGATTCAACTGGATCGTGTGGAGTAGCCCGGTCACTTGTCTCTCTCTTTACGTCTGCTCATCCCCCTTAAAGCACGCTCCCATAGCCTTCCGATCCTTTATGCGAATGCTTCTCTGGTGTAGCATGGTATTGTCTGTCCTCGGTGCGGTGTATCCGACTGATGCAGCAGCACAGGTAGATCCGGAGGTGAAATCGTGTGATACAGAGTACAGACAGGCTGAAGATGCCTACTTCTCGGCAGACTTCGACAAAGCAATCCGCCTCCTTGAGACCTGTCTTGAAGAGGTTGATCTTGAAACTGACACGCGCGTCCAATTCCACCGACTTCTTGCATTTGCGTATCTGGCACAGGCGGATCGTAGAGAAGCCCGTTTAGTGGTGGAAAGCCTCCTCGACGCCGATGAAACGTATGCTCCGTCGCCTGCCGAAGACCGTCCGGATTTCATCGAGTTGGTGCAAGAAGTAAAAGACTCGCGTGCAGTTGAGGAAGACGACGGCCGTAGATGGTGGCGATGGGTAGCAGGAGGTGCTGCAACGGCAGTTGCTGGTATTGCCGTTGCGGTTCTCACGGGGGGAGGCAACGGTGGGGACGGGAATGGCACTTCGCAGCCGCTCCCTGCTCCTCCCGTTCCGAATAACTGAGTCATCTTTCTGAGAAGGAAGCTAAACGCTGTGAGCACAAAAATTGAGGTAGGAGGACTGGTTTGTAAGTCCTCGCCCCAACGCTCGTAATAGCAGGCACCGATCGGGCCCATGAGTGAAGAGAGCTCATGCATCAGACATCCGTACTTTTTGCTACGACACGTACTTATGTTGCAACAGGGAATCATAGGGCTCTTTTTCAGCCTCTTTATTGGATTTTGGGCTGCAACTCCCCTTTCCGCACAGGAACGACCCACGGATATATCTGCATCGCCTGGCGATAATGCTGTATCTGTTACATGGGAAGCCCCCAACTTGGATGCCGATGAAGAGATTGAAGGGTACAATATATACCGCAACACAAGATACTTTGAAAGCGATGCCCCAGACAGAGTCGATGCAGAGCGAATCAACTCAAGTCCGGTGACCAACCGGCTATACACCGACAACAGTGTGTCTAATGGGATCACTTACTTCTACCGTGTCTCGGCCCTCATCAGCGAAGACGGAGACCCGGCCGAGGAGTTTGATCTTTCGGGAGGAGAAAGTGGCATTGACTTCGCTACGCCCTCATCGCCTCCTGCAATAATCATTGAGGCGCCCACCCCTACACTTCGGCCCGACCCGATCCCAGAGCAGGAAATGCTGACTATTGAAGCGGACATCACAGATGACTTAGAGCTTGGGGCGACCACACTGCATCACCGTCAGGGCGGCGAGGCCGATTTTATCCGAAGCTCCATGGCACGCGCAAACGGAATCTTCGAAGGACCAATTGCCCCAGACCGCGTGAGCGCACGGGGCATTGAGTACTTCATCACGGCTGTTGACACAGCAGGTGTATCGGCCCGCGTCCCCCGAGCCGGCTATATCTCCGTGCCCGTTGCAACAACCGGCCTCTCAACAACGCAGGGCGGAGGGACATCACAGACGGCCTTTCGAATAATTAGCCCTCCGCTAAATCTGGAAGAGAACAACGTAGGCAGTGTATTCCGAGACAATATCGGCCCTTTCGATTCGAGCGAGTGGCGGCTCTTTACGGTAGGAAATACGCAGCTTGACGCGAGCGGCGACTATCAAGAGATAGAAGACCCGGCGTACCCCTTCGCACCTACCGATGCTTTCTGGCTTATCAGCCGATCTTCAGCTACGATCGGGACCGGTGAGGGTGTTTCTGTACGGACCGATGAGGTCCTTGAGGTTCCGTTGCAAGAAGGATGGAATCTTGTTGGGATGCCATATGCATTCGCATTGCCCCGTGCAAATCTATCAGTAACCAATACGTCGGCTACGCTCAACGATGTGCTCGCGTACTCTGGTGAGTTTGTGCCTGTAGAAAGCGGTGACCTGATTCGGTCCTTTCAGGGGTATCTGGTTCGCTTGTCTGATGGCGGAACAGGGACACTGGTGATTGACCCCGATCGTTCATCGTCTGAAGAAGCTCGTGCCCAGAAGTCAGGTCCAGAATCGCTCGCGTGGGAGATCAATATAGACGCGCAAGTTCAAGACGCACGTGACGCGTACAATGTGGCGGGCACTGCTCCGGAGGCGCGTCAAGGGTATGACATGCTGGACCGCTTCAATCCGCCGCCGATCGGCGAGTACGTGACTCTTTACTTCACGCATGACAGGAACAGGGCGGGTAAGGATCAGGAGCGGTATCGCCGTGATGTGCGGCCGGTAGGGCAGGATCCGTTCAGATGGGACTTCGATGTGCAAACGCCCATCCGCGACAAGGTAACGCTTACATTCTCAGGTATGGATACCGTCCCGGCTGCCTATGACATCTTACTGGTAGACGAGACGCTCGGCGTTGAGCAAAACGTACGCACGCATCCTGAATATCGATTTACAGCTCCGGGTCCAGACCTCTCCAAGCGGTTTCATCTTTTGGTAGGAACGCCTGCAGATCTTGAGGAGGCAACAGACGAGCTTGGTGATCGTCCGGGTGAGGTCGAACTCGGTCCAAACTTTCCAAATCCATTTCGCACAGCGACAACGATCCGTTTCGGGCTACCTGCACCTATGCCTGTTTCGATTCACGTATACGACATCCTGGGGCGCCGTGTCGCGACGCTACTTTCAGGCAATACACTACAAAAAGGGTATCACACCGTTGTTTGGGATGCGGATGAAGGAGGAAGTGCTCTGTCAAGTGGCACATATTTCTATCGGCTGGAAGCCGGGACAACAGTGCACACCGGACGAATGACACGTGTGCGGTAGATCAGGATATCCAACCGGTGCATCGACAATTGACACGGTACAAAAAGAAGAGGAGATCCCCTGTTGTGAGGACCTCCTCTTCCGTTGCACGTTGGTGCTTTATCGGGTATGCACGAAGGGAAGCAAATCCCCTTCCTGCATGACCAGGCTACTCGAGTTCAATTTCTTCTGCAACCAGGTCGCCGCTGGCGTTTCGGTATCCCTCTACTTCAACGCCATCGCCTTCCTGCAGGTCAGAAAGCGAAAGTGTGCGATCGTCATCTTCAATTTCGGTGTTGGAGGTTACAAGGAACGTAAAGCCATTCACCGTAATGCTATCACCTGTGAGGGCTTCGATGACGCCTTCCACTTCTACTTCGTTTTCACCTTCCTCATCATCTTCCCGTTCGATTTCATCTGCGACCAGCTCACCCGACCGGTTGCGAAATCCGTCAACCTCGACTGTGTCGCCTTCTTCAAGGTCACTGAAACGAAGGTCGTCCTCAAACTCAGTGCGAGATGTAATCTGGAAGGTAATGCCATTGACCGTGAGGCTACTCTGTGAGATCGAGTCAATCTGACCTTCAACCTCAATGTCGTCGGCCTCCCATTCGATCTCTTTAGCAATCAAGTTGTCGCTTCGATCACGGTATCCTTCAACTTCAACTTTATCACCGGGGCGGAGGTCAGAAAACGCCAAGCGAATACCTTTATCGCCCTCGATTTCTGTCTGGCTATTAACCCGGAACGTCGTTCCGCGTACGGTAATCTGGTTGTCACTCAGCGACTCAATGCGCCCTTCGACCTCTATTTCTTCAGCGTCAGCATCTTCTGCTTCGATAGATCTCTCGATATTCTCTTCAATGAGATCTTCAAAACGCCCCCCGCTGTTTCCTTCTTCTGGATTCACAAGGGTGCCGTCTTCGGTGCGAAACCACGAGTCCAAGTCAACACGGAAGTTAACCGTTTTCGGCTGATCCACTGATACGACAAGCGAGGGCTTGAATTCAAGCTCCTGTTCTTCGTCAATATCGCTCAGGAACGTGAAGTCCCGTTCAGGACCTCCATCTGGGGTCCACACGCCTTGAACACGTATGCTAAACCCTTCCGGGAAACCAGTTTGGTCGAGCAGTTCAGCAGCGTCGGGGTCGTCGCGTTCGAGCTTGTCGACTTCAAACTCTACTTCTTCCCATACTCCTTCGGGAAGTGAAGCTTCCGTAATGGTTTCTGGCACGCCCCCACCAAGCGGGAGATCGACGAGAATGGGCCCTTGTTCTACATCCTCGCGGCTACCACTATCGCTTTCGAACTCGATTTTACTGATGGCAATTTCGGCGCGCTCTATCGTGAGCACATTTCCGGTTCTATCTGAAATCGACGCAGTCCCAGAACGCGACATTGTGGCAGCTGTACTTGACCCCGTCATAGTCGTCGTAAAGGCCAGCGTAAGTGGGGTCTCGTTTTCAGCACCGTCATCCGACGTAATGCTACTGCTGTCACAAGCAGCAAAGAGGAGGAGAACGCCGATACAGATTGACGCTATCGATGCTGTTGATCGTAAAATCATGTAGCGCATAGTAAGTGTTTACCGAATGCTTATGAGGGTACCTTGATAGTCGAGATCCGCATCATGCGGCTCGATGCATGATATACAAAGCCAACATTCATGCCAGGCTTTTTGCTTCTTGCTTAAGTTACTTTCAAACAGCAATTTAAATAAAACATAAACGATCTGGCAAGGTCGAGAAATGGTCTGTGATAGCAGCGTGCATGTGTCAGCAGTGTTCCAGAAGTGTCTCACTTGAGACATAAAAAAGAGGGGCCAAGGTGCGCTCAAGTGCCCGAATCAAGAAACCAAATAGCGGCTCAGTTTAAAGCGAGGATGCAAGCGTGACGGAAGGACCGCCGAGGGAGAACGAGGGACCGTTTGCTCCAGGAGAAGGCTTTACCAGGAAAGCGATCCCTTAGGATCTACCGACTGCCAGAAATGAAAACAGCTCTTAATCGGCTCTGCTAAAAGTCAAAATAAGTTCTCAAGGTACATACTGAGCTCCCCTATTCCAATCACAGCGAAGTCGGTACGATGCGTATTCGATATCTTCTATATGCAAGCTATGGAGCGTTGGCTTTAGCCATGCTCTTCGTCGGTGGAATGGCGCTCTTAACGCAGTATGAACTCCGTCGTGTTCTGATAGAGGTAGGAAGTGCGTCAGAACCTGTACGCTCTGTGTTGGGACGAGCAAACAAGATTATTGGTATCGCAACGGTTATAGGTATCGGGGCTGTGATCGGGCTGGGGAGCTACGCCGTCCGCCTCGTTGCGCGTCCGTTAGACCGATTGACAGAAGCAGTAGAGGGCTTTCGTACTGGACCTCTTGACAAACGCATCGACATATCGGGGCCAACTGAGGTTGAGGGGCTTGCACGTTCATTAAACCGGATGACGGACACCGTGAGCCAGCGCACAGTCTCCCGATCGTATCTCAACAACATCTTGGATTCTATGGCCGAGATGCTCTTCGTGGTAGATGAAAAGGGCGACATTCGTCGGGTGAATCGTGCAGCCAAGCAACGCTTGGGATATACCAGTCAGGAGCTGAAGTCCATGAATATCAATGCTCTTTTTGAGGACGACGAGGAGCGGACTAATGCTCCTGACGATTCTCCTGAAGCGTTCAGCGGTCTTCAGGAACGTATCGTGCAGACGAAAGAGGGGGGAACCGTTCCGGTGCTCTTTTCACGCTCAATGGTGCATGACGAGATGCGGGATTCGCAGAACAGATTTGTATGCGTCGCACAGGACATTGCGAAACAGAAACAGGTTGAGGAGCGCTTGCGTGCCTCGCTGGAAGAAAAAACGGTGCTGTTGCAAGAGGTCCATCACCGCGTGAAAAACAACTTGCAGGTTATTTCCAGTCTACTACACCTGCAAGGATCGAACGTGGAGAATGAAGCGGTGCGCGATCTTTTTAAAGATAGCCAAAGGCGCATTCGATCAATGGCCCTTTTGCACGAGCGGCTTTACCAGTCTGAGACGTTCACACAGATGGATATGGCGTCCTATTTCGACGAGCTGACCCAGCACCTTTTCCGTACGTACGGCGTGAACAATGCCGTCATTCAGCGCGATATCGATGTAGATTCAACCACGCTGACCATTGACCAGGCGATTCCGTGTGGGCTTATCGTGAATGAACTTGTCTCGAATGCTCTTGAACATGCATTCCCAGACAAACAGGGCGGAACGGTGCGTCTTGCGCTCAAAACAGTAGAAGAGAACGTTCAGCTTGTCGTTGAAGACAATGGGGTAGGACTTCCTGAAGGATTTGCAGCCTCTAACACCGATTCACTGGGCCTCCGGCTCGTGCGCGGTCTCGTGCAACAACTTAATGGCACGCTCAATACGGAGAGCACCACAGGTCTTCGTTTCATCATCACGTTCCCGGAAGCATAATGCATACGTCTCCTCGTATCCTCATCGTGGAAGATGAGGCCATCGTTGCCATGGAAATCCAGGACCGTCTCGAAGCACTGGGATATAGCGTGGCCGGTACCCTTGCAAGAGGCGAGGCGGTGCTCGACCAGATCGAAGAGATCGCACCGGATCTTATTCTCATGGACATCATGCTGAACGGCGACCTGGATGGGATTGAAACGGCAGAACACGTTCGAACGACCAACGATCTCCCCATCGTCTTTCTGACAGCTTACAGCGACGACAAGACGCTTGAACGTGCTAAAGGGGCAGCGCCATACGGCTACATCGTGAAACCATTCGAAGAGCGCGACCTGCATGCCGCAATAGAGGTCGCCCTGAATACGCACGAACTGCGAAAAGAGCTACGCCAACAGCATGACGACCTCCATCAAATTCTTGACGGGCTGCGGCAAGGCACAGCGATGACAGATACAAAGGGTCGTATCACGTTTCTCAGCCAATCAGCCAGCCGGCTCATCGGGACCCGCCCAGAAAAGGCTCAAGGACAGCTTTGGGATACGGTGTTTCCGTTTCCTGATGCTACCTGCGACGCACTCCGAGACATGATGAAGCACCCTCCAGAAGACCGTGAGACCGTACCGGTAGCGTTAGACAACACTGGAGATACATCGTACCGGATGGAAATTGAGGTGCAAGATGACCCGCGTACTTCCGAGCGCTACATCTTTGTGATGTACGACGTTACGGAAGTCCACGACCTGCGGCGCATGCTCGATCAGAAGGCGTCCTATCATGACATGATTGGAACCAGCGAGGCAATGCAAACGGCATTTCAACAGATCGAGCAGGTGGCTCAGGTGCATGCCACAGTCCTGATTCATGGGGAAACAGGTACTGGAAAAGAGCTGGCTGCCCGTGCTATCCACACGTCAAGCGATCGTGCCGATGGTCCCTTCGTGCCCGTTAACTGCGCGGCCCTAAACAAAGAACTCGCAGGAAGTCAGCTTTTCGGCCACACAAAGGGAGCCTTCACAGGGGCAACAGAAGACCGAGCAGGATTTTTCGAGGAAGCAGACGGTGGGACTCTCTTCTTGGATGAGATCGGCGATATTCCTTCTGATGTGCAACGGCAGCTTCTGCGTGTGCTGGAAGAAGGAAAGATCACGCGCATCGGTGAAACGAAAGAGCGCCCTGTCGATGTCCGCATCCTGGCAGCCACACACCGCGACCTTCGCGCTGAGGTTGACGCGGGCCGCTTTCGAGAAGACATGCTCTACCGTATCCGGGTAGCCCGCGTGGAACTGCCACCGCTGCGGAAGCGCCGTTCTGATATTCCATTACTGATTCGCTCTTTTTTACAGGATGCGCGTGCTCGAATGGGTAAAGACATAGAGGGGGTACACTCAGAGGCTATGCGCTACCTAATTACATACAACTGGCCGGGTAACGTGCGCGAGTTGAGAAATGCAATCGACTATGCCATCATTCGAGCACGGCACGCCGTTATTCGTGTTGATGATCTACCACCCGAGGTTCAACAAGTAGAACAACAAGAGGCCCCCCTGGACGCCTTTCCAGACGACGAAGAGGGCCGCATCCGAGCTGCTCTTGAGCACACCAACAATAATCGCAAAGAAGCCGCGAAACTGTTGGGAATGAGCCGAGCCACTTTATACCGGCGTCTTGATGAGTACAGTATAGAATAAGTGGATAGGCGGCTGCATTGGTGGGCCCTGAGAGCACCTGTGTCTCACCTGAAACAGCTACGATACACAGCCGAGACGCCAAGCTGTGCCAAACGTGGTGTATCGCAAAAAAAGCAACATGGATAGTTAAGTCACACATAAGTTGAGAACGGCATAGCGCGCGCTGAGCGGGCATTTCTATCGGACATGCTCGGTCGAGTCTGCCCTGGCATTGCGATTGCATTCGGTTGAGTAGGATGTCAGCCTACATGAACCACTTATCTATGATTGCGATGCCGTTCAATATTATGAAAGACACGTCTTTTCTTCCGCTCCGTGCCGACGAGCGGGATGCGCTGTATCAAGTAGCCAATCATGATTCGATGCCAGAGGCGGTCAAGAAGCAGGCAGCCGTACTTCTAAAATGCCACGCAATGCCTGGCGGACGTCCAGAGGTGCGATACCGCGAAATTGCTGCCGCTTTGGGGACCTCACCCATTGCCGTGAAGGAGATCCACGCGTCGTTTTTAATACAAGGACTTGCCACGATTGTCGATACGCCTCCTCCGACCTTTTTGCAGGAGGAGAGAGCAAGGCGTAAGGGAGAATCTGGATAGAGAGAGGGATTCCAGAGCGAAGGCTGGCAGTGGAAATAGGATAACAGCTTATAATAAACATACCAAGCCCTCAGAACCGCAGCGTAACCGTCGTTTCGCCGGGCTTAGACTGCACGCTGACGGTGCCGCCATGCACACGCATAATCTGGCGCGCCAGGCTGAGCCCGATGCCCGAGCCGTTCTCTTTCGTTGTAAAGAACGGCACAAAGATCTTCTCCTGCACATCGGGAGGCATGCCGGGTCCGTTGTCGGAGACCTGCAGCACCGGGCGGCTGCGGCGGTCGATGTAAGCACTCAGGTGGATGCGCGGGGTGGGCTGCTCCTCCACGGCCTGGATTGCATTCAGGATTAGGTTGATGAGCACCTGCTCGATCAGTTCGGGGTCGGCGGTGACGGATAGCGTGTCGGGGTGCACATCAATCGTCAGATCGAGTCCGCGCTCGTCGATGGCGGTGCGGAGCAGGCGCTTCACGGAGGCTAACAGATCGCGCACTGAGAGTAGCTCCAGCGCGGGCGAGCGGATGTCGGTGAAGCTGCGATAGGCATCCACAAAATGGATCAGCCCGCGGCTGCGACGCTCAATGGTTTGGGCGGCCTCCCGCACATCGGCAGCGGCTTCGTCGTTCTCGGAGAGCGAGGCTTCGTTCGCCTCCATCCGCCGTTGTACGGTGCCCGCCAGCGATGCAATCGGAGCCACGGAGTTCATGATTTTGTGGGTAAGCACGCGGGTGAGCTGCTGCCACGCCTCCATCTCCTTCTCCTCCAATTCGTTACGCAGGTCGTGAAGGGAGGCGATGGCATGCGCCGTGCCCTGCAACTGGAAGCGGCTCACCGACACCGCTACCTGCAAGGGAGGCTGATTGGATAAGGCAATCTCGATCATTTTCGTTTCGCCGGAGCCGAGCGTGTATAGCGCATCGACCAGGTCGGTGCTTATGTTGCGGAGCGTATCGACGTTGCGCACCAGGCCGGTCTCCAACAGTCGCCGGGCAGCGCGGTTGATAAGGTCGATGCCTCCATCGGCGCGATAGGCGATAAGCGCGACGTCCACATGGCGCACCACGCGCTCCAGGTACTGCACCTGCTTCTCTTTCTCAGCGCGGATGCTCCGAAACGCATCAGTGACCTCCGTAAACGCGTCGCGCAGTTCATCGAAAAGCGGCCCCCGGCCTTCGCTGATGTAGCCTTGCGAGAAGTCGGCGTAGCGTACGGACTCGAGGAAGCGTGTGAGGTCGCGCGTGATCTTCTCGTGGTACTGCACCAACCACACACCCTGCACGACGAGCGCCAGTCCGAGCACGACCGCAATGCCGATCCATCCGGGTCCGAGCACCAGATACACGCCGCCCAGGGCGGTTGCAACAAGCGCTGCAACGCGAAAAGCAATCTGGATGCGGTAGCGTCTGTGCATGGGTTTTTAGGTATGGAAGGGGAGAGGTTTGGAGGGTTGGGGGCACCCGGAACGGGGAACTTTGACGTTCGTTGTCCTAAACACAACGCCTCTTATAATTTACGTGCGTGCTCTTCTAAAGGGGTTTCCCAATGATCAAAAGCTTTGGTTCAAAAACGACGCAAAGGATCTGGCAACGAACGTACACGAAGAAAATACCAGACGATATTCAGGAGAGAGCACGAAAGAAGCTGATTTTGATCGATGCCGCCGAAACCTTGGACGTAACCCACGTGCACGCTATGGATATGGCCGACCGTAAAAAAATCCCACCCACGCATCCGGGTACGCTCTTGAAAGAGGAGTTTATGGATCCGTTGGATATTTCGCAAAGTGCGCTGGCCCGTGGACTCGGTGTTGACAAGCGTCGTGTGCATGAAATTGTACACGGGCGTCGGTCCATTACAGCAGACACCGCTGCGCGCCTTGCCACATTTTTCGAGACGTCTGTCGGATTCTGGTTGAACATGCAGGCCCGGTATGAGACCGACCGGGCCGAAGACCGGCTCGAACGGGTCCGTGAAGAGGTCACACCGTATCGCGTGGAGTAAGTAACCTTTCATCATCCATGGAAAGATGGTAGCGAAGGCGCTTACAACCCGTATTTTTCGATGCGGCGGTAGAGTGCTTTGCGGGAGATGCCCAGCTCCTGGGCGGCCCGGCTGATGTTGCCACCGTGTTTGCTTAGCGCTTTGCGCACGGCGGCCTGTTCGATAAGGTCGAGGTTCAAGGTATCCGTGGTGAGATCATCGTTGGGTGCTTCCATGGGAGCAGAGAACGTCAGGTCGTCGGGAGTCAGGAGATCGCCCTCGCTCATAATCACTGCGCGCTCGAGGGTATGGCGCAGCTCGCGCACGTTGCCGGGCCAGTGGTAAGCGCGTAGTTTCTGTTCCGCATTGGGGGGGATGGCGGTTGCGTTGGTTGTGTACTTTGCCGCGAAGGTCGCCCGAAAGTGCTCCGCGAGTATCAGGATATCCTCACCGCGCTCACGCAGCGGCGGGCATTCGATCTCGACCGTGTTGATGCGGTAGAGCAGATCTTGTCGGAAGTCGCCCGCATCCACCATCTCGTACACCGGCTGATTCGTAGCGGATAGCAGACGAATGTCGACAGGTCGTGGTGTGGTGTCGCCGACGCGCGTCACCTCCCGCCGTTGTAGCACGGTCAGGAGCTTGGCCTGCAGGGGCGGCGGGATGTTGCCGATCTCGTCGAGGAAGAGTGTGCCGCCATGCGCCGCCTCAAAGCGCCCGGCCCGGTCGGCCTCGGCCCCGGTGAAGGCCCCTTTTACGTGTCCGAAGAGCTCGCTTTCAAAAAGAGATTCACTGAGTGCGCCCAGGTCGGCAGTTACGAAGGGCGTGTCAGACCGGTTGGATCGGCGGTGCAAGGCGCGCGCCACCAGTTCTTTGCCCGTGCCGTTCTCACCGCGGATGAGCACGCTGGCGTCGGTGGCCGCGACCTTTTCGATGGTGCGAAAGACCTGCTGCATCGGCGGGCTCGTTCCGATGATGTCGTCAAAGCCCTGTTCGGACGGAGCCGTTCCGGAGTTGGGAACAGGATTGTCATCCGTATCCGAGGCGTTCGCATCCGCCCGGGTACCGCCGTAGCTTGATCGCCGCGCGCACCGAGGCCACCAGGTCGGCGTCGTTCCACGGCTTCACGATGAAGTCCGCCGCGCCCATTTTCATGGAGCGGACCGCCTTTTCGACATCGCCATAGGCCGTGATCATGATGACGGCCGCCCGGGGGTCGATCTGTTGGATGCGGTCGAGCCACGCAAAGCCCTCGCGTCCGCTGGAGGCGTCCTGGCGGAAGTTCATGTCGAGCAGCACCACGTCGTACGTGTTGTCGCGCAGCAACGCCGGCAGCGCCGACGGGTCGCAGGCGGTGTGCACGGTGCCGACGTGGTCTTTCAGCAGGAGGCGCAGCGCCGTAAGCACATCGCGCTTGTCGTCGACGGCGAGGATGGTGCTGTCGGTCACGGGGCAGGAAAACAGGTGGTTGCAGAAGGATGCGGGCGCATGGTGTCAGGGTACAAATCATACGCACCAAAAGCATTCCGCATCTTCCAAGATGCACCTCGCGAGCGTACGAAGCGATGCATGCACCGGGGCTGCGCGCTTTCGCACATCAGACTGTGCGGAACCGCACGGTGCATGGGGGAAACCGGGGTTTTGCACGGCAGAAGGGGGATGGCGGGCTATGGTACATCCATTGCAGTGTTGTACGCTGACGTTGTTTACCGCGTGCTTTTGCATCCCCCTGTACCTTCCCCTGCGCTCCTTTATGCCACCTAATTCGTCGCCTTCCTCTACAACGACAAACGGATCCGATGCGCCGTCGCCGTTTGCGCCGCAGAGTCGGGGCGAGGGGGTAGATCGCAAGATCGAAAAGCGCTGGATCACGCCGCGCCGCGTGGCGTGGGCGCTCGGGCTGCTGGCGCTGGTTGGGTTGGTCGGATACGCGGCGTGGACGGCCTGGACCGACGGGCAGACGCTGACTGTGGATCGCGACCGGCTCACGATTGCTGCGGTCGAGCAGGGGCCGTTTCAGGAGTTTATCAGCATCACCGCGAATGTGGTGCCGGAGCGTACGGTGTATATCGATGCGATGGAGGGCGGACGCGTGGAAGAGATTTATGTAGAGGAGGGGGCTGAGGTGGAGGAGGGCGATCCGTTGCTTCGCCTGTCGAACAACGACTTGCGCTTGCGGCTGCTAAACAGTGAGGCCCAGCTGGGTGAGCAGCAGAGCCGGATGGAGGAGCTCCGCTTTCAGATGGAGCAAAACCGCCTTAGCCTCCGCCAGCAGATTGCCCAAATGGACTTTGAGATTGGCCGCCTTGAACGCGAGCACGCCCGAAATGAACGCCTGCATGAGCGCGATCTGATTGCCCGGCAGGAGTTTATGGATACGAAGGAGGAACTGGCTTATCAGGAGCGTCGCCGCGAGCTAACGCGGGATGCGTTTGTGCAGGATTCACTGGCACAACGCACACGCATCGAGCAGATGGAGCAGTCGGTCGCCAGTATCCGGCAGAACTTCCAGGTCTTGCAAGAGGCGCTTTCGAACCTCACGATTCGCGCGCCTATCAGCGGGCAACTGACGGCGCTGGATGCGGATGTCGGCGCCATCCAGTCCGCCGGGACGCGCTTCGGACAGGTGGATGCCACGGATGGCTTCCGGCTACGGGCGCAGATCGACGAGTTTTACATCGCCCGGGTGGTGCTCGGGCAGGCGGCGACGGCCCAGGGACTTGCGGGAGGATCGCATGAGCTGGAGGTGGCCCGCGTGTATCCCGAGGTGCGTGATGGGCGCTTTGAGATTGACCTGGCGTTTGCCGGCGATCCGTCCGAGCAGTTGCGTCGCGGACAGTCGGTGCGTGTGCAACTGGAGCTGGGCCAATCCGAATCTGCGATCCTGCTGGCCCGGGGCGGCTTCTACCAGGATACAGGCGGGCGCTGGGCGTACGTCCTTACCGACGACGATACCGCTGTGCGGCAGCCCATCCAGCTTGGCCGCCAGAACCCGAACCACTTTGAAGTGCTCGACGGCCTCGCCCCTGGTGACCGGGTCATCACCTCCGGGTACGGCACATTTGGGGAGGCGGACCGGCTGGTGCTGCGGTAGGGCGTTGTTGGTTGTTCGTAGTTCGTTGTTTGTGGTCGATTGTAAACGGCCGTCAGTTACTCAAACCGACCAATAGAATTGAGATATGCATTTAAGCGAGGAGCGAGTTCTGCAACGAGGGGGCGGAGAGAATCGACCTGTTCCTGTGAAATCAGATCGCGGCGGCAGGCGCGACGGAGCCCGTGTTTGGTTTCGTACAGAGATCCACGGGCGATCCGCACAAATCGCTTATTGTCACCGGTTGTCCCGCGTCCTACGCCTTCGGCGATATTGGCCCCGATACTGTCTGCCGAGCGCACAAGCTGTTGTCCAATCGTTGACCGGGCAAAGCGCGGCCATTGGTGCACGAGGTCCCACACCTCATCTGCAATGGTTTCCGAAAGTTGATACACCTCCAGTTTCTCGAAATTCGTTCGCGCCATGGCCTCGACAGCAATTGGATTGGAAGATACCCATCGGCAAGGTCCAAAATACAAGAGCAGTTTAACAACTAACAATCCACAACGAACGACAGACAATCACCACGAATCAGTGCGCAGGGATAATGTCATGTGCTCATCAGCAATACTCCGCAACATCTATAGATCATCGGGGCAGGCCGTGATCGTCGTAGCCGATGATTTCGTCCGGCGCGCGTGTATCCTGCACCGGGAGACGCGCGACACGCTTCTGAATATGCCGCACGTTCTCGAACAGGTCTGCTCCACGCATTTGTTTTTGCTCGCGCTGCAGTCTTTCGCGCAACGACTGCACGACGGCCTCTGTCACGGTCTCCCCCGTGAGCGAAGCCAGCTCCCGCGCCAGCTTATCGGCCTCTTTGTTCTTGATACTGAGTGCCATGTCTGAAAAATGCAATGTGATATGCAATGACCAATCCTATCGTCATGGCTACGAATCTGGACTGTTTCTGGTTGCCTTGTTTCGCTCGACGGATATCCTAACCACCCATGCTTCAGTTTTTCTGCTAATCACTGCTCCCTGTGTCCATAAATGCTTTTCAACTATCTGAAAGTCGCCTGGCGCACATTGCGGCGCCAGAAAACGGCTACCATCATTAACGTAACGGGACTCGCCGTCGGCATGGCGTGTTGCCTGTGGCTGCTGCTCGTAGTGCAGCACGAGTGGTCGTACGACCGCTTCCACGAGGACGTCAGCCAGATCGTGCGCATCAATCAGGAAACCATGCGGGGCGATGGCTCGGTCGAGCAGAGCGCGCTGGTGCCGCCGCCGCTCGGTCCCGTCGTTGAAGCCACCGTGCCGGAAGTGGCTTCTGTGGTCCGGTTGATGCGGAGCTCGGTAGAGATCACGCACGAAACCCGCACCGAAGAGCAGCGCGTGCTTTTTGCCGACTCCACGTTCTTCGACGTGTTTACCGCACCCACAATAGCTGGCGACCCTGTGGCGGCCCTTCGAGTGCCCGACCGTCTGGTTCTTACGGAATCCGAAGCCAGGCGGCTGTTTGGCAATTCGGAAGCATTGGGGCAGACCCTCACGATGACCTTCGATCAGGGCACCCGCGAGAGGATGGTCGGCGCGGTCGTGGAAGACCTACCCGCCACGACGAGTGTGCCGTTTACCATGCTCGCCTCCATAGAGCAAGCCCGCCTCACTATGCCTGAAGGCTTTGCAGACCAACTCATGGAGTCGTGGCGAATAGGTATGACACATACATTTGCCCGGCTGGAAGCAGGCTACAAGGCCGAGTCGTTAGCCGAACCGCTTCATCGAATTGCGGAGGATCACGTTGAGGAGACAGAATCGCGCACGCTGTGGGCCCAGCCGCTCACGGAGGTGCGCCACTCCCCACACATCTCAGGAAACCTGGCCCCCACAAACAATCCCCAGATCATGTACATCCTGGGTGGAATGGCCGTCCTCATCTTACTGATTGCAGCGATCAACTTTGTAACGCTCACCGTGGGCCAATCGGCGCGACGAGGGCGGGAAGTCGGGGTGCGTAAATCACTCGGTGCTACGCAACTACAACTGGGTCAGCAATTCTGGTGGGAGGCCGTGCTGGTCTGTGTGCTGGCGCTTCTGGTTGGACTCGGGGCGGCCCACCTGTTCCGTCCCGCCGTAGCCAATCTAATAGACATCCCCATTCAGTTTGGCATTGTCGACTACCCCATCTTCTGGATCAGCGCCCTGGCGCTTGTACTGGGTGTGGGGCTGCTGGCGGGCGGCTACCCCGCGTGGATCCTCGCTCGCATGGAAGCTGCCGAGGTGCTGCGCGGCAAGCATCGCGTCCGAACCCGCGGCCTCTGGTCGCGCGGGCTCATCGTTGTGCAGTTTGCCGTGTCGGTCGGATTCGTGGCCTGTGCCTTCATTATGTCGCAGCAGTTGCAGCACATGATGGACTCCGATCTTGGCTATGCGGATGCGCCACTCGTTACAGCCCAGGTAGATGCCGACCTTGGCGACACGCGTTTCGACGCCTTCCAGAGCGAAGCCACGCGCCATCCGGCGATTCATTCTGTAGCGGGATCGTGGGTTACGTTTGGTGTGCCGGGCAATCGGGTGGAGCTTGAGCGACGCACCGGAGATGTCGTCACTGGTCACTACAACCAGGTGACGCCGAACTATGCCACCGTACTGGGGCTCGATGTGGTTGAGGGGCGGTTGTTCGACGAGAACGGCACCTCGCGGGGCCTGCTGGTGAATGAACAACTCGTTCGTGCGTTGGGCCTCGATACCCCCGTTGGAGAAACCCTGACGGTGCACGACGCCAATCCGATGACCGCCCCCCTTGGCGAAATGCCGATCCTCGGGGTGCTGGCCGATTTTCATGTTACAGGACTGGATGAAGCGATTCCGCCATTGATCCTCGTACCGCACGAAGCGATTCCGTTTGGCCTTCAGAACTACACCGCCCAGTTGTATTCCGACGACACGCAGGGAGGGCTTGCTGCTCTGAATGCGGTATGGGCAGAGGTCTTTCCCGATCAGCCGTTTGACTACACCTTCCTTCAAGACCGCATCGCAGAGCAGTATGAAGAGGAGGCCCGATGGCGGGCGCTGGTTGGATACGCGGCCCTGCTTGCGCTTGTGATTGCCTGCTTTGGCGTCTTCGGCATTGCAGCCTTGGAAGTGGCGCGTCGCCGGAGTGAAATTGGCATTCGCAAGGTGCTCGGAGCATCGGCGACTTCGCTTGTGGCGCATCTCTCAAAAGACCTCGTGCAACTTGTTGCGCTCGGTGCATTGCTGGCCGTGCCGCTGGCCTACATGGCCATGAATCGCTGGTTAGAGCATTTCGCTTACCGCATCGAGCCGGCCTGGTGGATGTTCGTGGCTGCCGGGGGCGTCGCGCTTCTTGTCGCTTTCGCCACAGCCTCGTATCACACACTACGCGCTGCCTGGATGGACCCAACGCAGGCGATCCGACAGGAGTAGCGCTCTTCTCTGATTACTTATTAAATAGCCGACAAAAGAATCTTTGCGTATGTCATTGCGAGGAGCCCCAGCGATGCGGCGCTGTGAGCGTGGCGAGGAAGTGCCTTTAGGGTGCAATCTTGTGCCTTATATCCAGGATAAACCGCTCCAAATGACGCATGAGATCGCCGCGTCGGTCGCAGGCTCCCTCCTCGCGATGACAAGGTGTAAATGTATTTTAGCCGACTTACTTAATCCTCACACACGCTTCGAACCCATGATCCAAACCGAAAACCTCCAGAAAGCCTACCGCACCGACGAAGTCGAAACCATCGCCCTCGCGGGCGTCGACCTGTCGATCGAGAACGGCGAGTTTGTATCCGTAATGGGGCCCTCCGGATGTGGCAAGTCTACACTGCTCAACCTGCTGGGCCTGCTCGACACCCCGACCGACGGCAGCTATCAGTTCGATGGCGAGGATGTCAGCGATCTCTCCGAACGGAAGCGCGCCAAGCGCCGGAAAGGGGCCATTGGCTTTGTTTTTCAGAGCTTCAATCTGATTGACGAGCTCACGGTCTACGAAAACGTGGAGCTGCCGCTGCTCTACCTGAATACCCCGTCGGGCGAGCGGCACAACCTGGTGGAGCAGGCGCTCGACCGCGTGCAGATTGCGCACCGGCGCGACCACTTTCCGCAACAACTCTCGGGCGGACAGCAGCAGCGCGTGGCTGTGGCCCGCGCTGTGGTGGCGCGCCCCCGCCTCATTCTGGCGGATGAGCCCACTGGCAACCTCGACTCCACGAACGGCGCGCAGATCATGGACCTGCTGGCCGAACTCCACGAGGCGGGCACGACCATCGTGATGGTCACCCACTCCCCCGCCGATGCCGAATACAGCAACCGCACCATCCACCTGTTCGATGGCAAAGTTGTCTCCGAGCACTTCATCGAGCAGGCGTACGCGGCGATTCCGAGCAATTAGCAATGAGTAATTCGATGAACAGGATGGATGCGCAGAATTGCTCAAGCTGCGCTACTGCTGTGTCAAGGATAATTTTTCGAGATTTGTGTAGTGTAGTGTCAGCCGTCAATGTGTGGGTAAAGTCGTCGTAGTTTGATGCGTGCATCTTCGGTCCGGAAGTGCCAGTTTGCCACCGTGCCGTTTTCGTTGCGTCGCTTTGACCAAGCCAATGCTTCTTCCTTCATGGCTTTCTTTTCCGGAATGCGGCGCGAGAGGCACTGTCGGGCCATTGCGCTGTTTTCGATCTCCGCCATGTTCAGCCAACTTCCGTGCTCCGGCGTGTAGTGAAGTTCGAGTTGCTGGGCTAACGAGCGAGCCTCTTCTGGAGGAAACGCCTCATAGAAGCTCGATAAGCCATGCGTGTTCAAATTGTCCATGACCAAGACAACTCGGTCGACATCGGGGTAGTGCTGTTCGAGGAGGCGTTTCATGCAGTGGGCCCAGTCTATTTTGGTCCGCCGTTCTCGAATCATCACCGTGCGCCACCCTGCCAGCGGTTCAAAGAACATAAACAGGTTCACCACTCCATTTCGCTCGTAGTGGTAGTCGTGGCGCTTCGGCTTGCCGGATTCCATCGGGAGCGGCTTCCGGACCTCTTTGATCAACTGGCGCGGCATCTCGTCCATGCAGACCACCGGCCTTTCCGGGTCGTAGGGGCGCTTGTAGACGGAAAGCACGTCTTCCATCTTCGCCACGAAGTTTGCGTTTTGCTCCGGTGGGATCACCCATTGCTGGTTCTGGTGAGGCTTGAGCTGGTTTTTTTTAGCGTTTGTCGGACCGTTTCGTGGGACAGGTCTTCCACGACGTTCAGTTCAACCATCCGGTCTGCCAGAAGGCGCAGGCTCCACTGGCTGCGGCCGTCGGGGGCTTCAGAACAGGCCAGACGGATCAGCTCTGCTTCCTGCTCCCCGTCGAGCTTGCGGTCGTATTCGCGGTCTGGGGACTTTCGCTCAACGCAGCCGGTAAGGCCGCGCTCGCTGAAGCGTTGCCGGATCCCCGCAACCGTGCTGGAGGCCACTTCCAGCGCTTCGGCCGTGCGATCGTCTGTCCAAGCCGGCCCGTCTGGACCTTCGTCCACCTTCAGTAAAACACGAACGCGCGCCTGCTCAGCTGCTGGACGCTCCCCGCGCCCGAGGCGTTCGAGGAGATGGGACCGCTGCTCTTCAGTGAGTTCGACTCGGTATTTCTTGGTGGGCATGGCATTGGGCGACAAGCGTTCAAAGAGCGACTCTCAACAATATACTAAACAGAGATCACAGATTCACGCCTGACAGTACAGTAGGTATGGAATCCCTCCCCCTAAATCCCCCTCCTCCGAGGGGGACTTCATAAGAGCGGCGCTCTGGTGCCTTCCTCCCTGGGGAGGAAGGGTAGGATGGAGGGGAAAACGCTCGTCTAAACCCGGCCATTCAGGATTGCCATGCCACTACACCATCATCAAAAGCGCCATACGCAACCAGTGAAGCCCCATTCCTAATTGAACATTCCCCACTGACGCCCCATGCTTCGTAACTACCTGAAAATTGCCTGGCGGAATCTGACGCGCGATGCCACCTACACGGTCATCAATTTGAGCGGGTTGGCTATCGGATTTCTGTGTTGCATCTTGATTGCGCTCTACGTTCAAGACGAACTTTCATACGATACTTTCCACGAGAAAGGAGAGCGGATCGTGCTCATGGCGTCCGGAAGTGCAGCAAGTGCATCGCAAATGAACATGCCCACATCGTACCCGCTGGGAGATGCCCTCGTATCTGACCTTCCTTTTGTGGAAAAAACGGTGCGCGTCCTCTGGCCCGGAAGTGGGGATGTCAGCGACGACGGCCGCGCGTTTCGTGAGGTGGAGGGTGTATTCCACGTCGGGGCCGCGTTCTTTGAGCTGTTTGACTTCCCGATGCTACGGGGCGATCCAGAAACTGCTCTTGAACGTCCGAATACGGCGGTGATCTCGCGGGAATTCGCCGAGCAGTACTTTGGCGATGTGGACCCCATCGGGAAGACGATCTACGCGCGCCGCTACGGCGAGCGCGAATATGAGATTACGGGGATCGCCGAAAGCCAGCACAATTCCTACCTCGACTTCAACCTCCTCTTGTCGCTTGCCTCAACGAGCTATGCCGAAAGTCATGGTGATTTGTGGGGCGGACGCATGTTTCAGACGTTTGCACTGCTTCAGGAAGGGGCCACCCCGGCCGATGTGCATCAGTCGATGCCCGATCTTGTGCAGCGATATTATGGCGATGATACCGAAATGGAATACTTCGCTATGCCCATCGCAGAGCTGTACCTGTCCGACATGGTAAACGTCGATGGCTTTCGGGGCGAGTGGCGGTATATCTATATCTTTGGGACGGTGGCGCTCATCATTCTGCTGCTGGCCTGTGTCAACTACACCAACCTGATGACCGCTCGGGCAGCAGGGCGATCGAAAGAGGTGGGGGTTCGCCGAACCATCGGCGCCGCACGCACACAGGTAGCCGGGCAATTCCTTTTTGAGTCTGCACTACTGGCTGCAGTCGCGTTCGGGGTGGCGCTCGGACTCACGCAGCTTAGCCTTCCTGGATTCAACCGCCTGTTCGACACAGAAATCGTCCTTGCTTCTGCTGCCGTACCTGTAATCGGGGGCTTGCAGTCGCCGCCATTCTGACGGGAATCCTTTCGGGGAGCTATCCGGCGTTCTACCTGTCGGCGCTCAATCCCTCGACGGCGCTGCGTGGGGGGCATGAGTCGGGGCGCTCGCGTGGGCTCTTTCGCAAGGGACTGGTCTCGTTTCAGTTTGGGCTGGCTATTGTTCTTATGATCTGCACGGCCATCGTGTACCAGCAACTCAACTTTGCGCTGACCGCCGATCTCGGGTTTGAAGATGAGCAGGTGATGTATACCGCTGTTCCTTCAGGTAGCGGGCAAGCCTATCAGGAGGCCGTGGATGGGCATAGCAGTATCGTCGGGTCATCGATTACCCAGACGCTACCCGGTGCTTTCCGTGGGCGTGTTAGTCTGGAGGCGACCGATTTTTCAGCAGAAGCTGTGGTGGAGGAGGACGCCACGGTCACACTCTGGCCTGCAACCGTTGACCACGCCTATCTGGAGACGCTGGGCCTGGAGTTGGTAACAGGGCGTGACTTCTCGCGCGAGTTTCCCTCCGACGCACGTGAGGCGGTCATCATCAACGAAACCACCGCCCGCGAAATGGGCTGGACGTCGGAGGAAGCTGTTGGAAAGTCATTCTCGCTTCATCGGGATGAGAACAAGGAAGGAGAAGTCATTGGCATCGTGCGTGACTTCCACACCGGATCCTTCCGAGAGGAAATAGCCCCGATCGCACTTTCACTATACCCTACACCGATCAGTGCTTCCGAACGATTAGTGATACGCGTTGGGCCCGACCAAATAGAACCAGCCCGCGCTCATATTGAAGCACAGTGGGCCCAGTTCTCGGACGAGCCGGTGGAGATATCTTTCCTTGATGACGACTTTGCGGCTATGTATGCAACCGAAGAGCGCCTCAGCCGCGCCTTCTCGTTGTTTGCCCTGCTTGCGATGCTCATCGCCTGCATGGGCCTCTTTGCCCTGGCCGCCTACGCTGCCCAGCGGCGCACCAAAGAGATCGGCATCCGCAAGGTGCTGGGCGCCACGGCGCAGTCGGTAGTGGCGCTGCTGTCGAAGGATTTCCTGAGGCTTGTGCTGATCGGCTTCGTGATTGCCGTCCCCGTGGCGTATCTCCTCATGCAACGCTGGCTGCAGGACTTCGCCTACCGCATCGACATTGGCGTGCTGCCTTTCGTGGTGACGGCCCTGCTCGTGACGCTCATCGCCGCCGCTACCGTCAGCTACCACGCCCTTCGCGCTGCCTGGACCGACCCGGCCGTGGCGCTGCGGGATGAGTGAGCCCTATTCCTCATTCCTAATTGCTAATTAGACACTGCCCCCCATGCTTCGCAACTACCTCACGATCGCCTGGCGCACCCTGCGCCGTGAAAAGGGATATGCAGCCATCAACCTCATTGGGCTGGCGGTTGGCCTTGCCGCATGCCTGCTGATCGGGCTGTTTATCCACCATGAGTGGTCCTACGATCGCTTCCATGATAACGCGGACGACCTCTACCGCGTGGTGCGCGCGTCCGACGCGCCGGGGCCAGCCGTCGATTCTGCTGTGGAAGGGGTAGCCAGCCTGCCTCCAGGTGTAGCGCATGCTGTGGATCAGCATGTACCAGGCATTGCACAGGTCACCAATGTGTTTAGGCGTAGTAGTGATGAACTTTTTGTCATGGACGATGCGTCACATCTCTTGAGCAACATCTATCAAGCAGATAGCACCTTTTTCCAGGTGTTCTCCTTTGATCTGCTGAAGGGCGACCCCGAAACTGTCCTGGCCAGTCCCGGACAAATCGTCCTGACAGAATCGCTTGCCGGGCAGTTGTTTGGGGATGCAGAGCCCGTCGGAAAGACGCTGACCTATGTTTCTGAACGGCAGGATATGCGCACCAACTACACGGTATCGGGCGTGATGGAAGATGCGCCATCCAACTCGTCCATCCAACCGCGGGCCGTGTTATCGCTCTCCCCCTCGCAGCGCGATCAGCGGCTCCGTTCAACGATTGACTGGGACTTCTTTATTGGGGGAGGCTACGTCTTTGTGCAACTCGCGGACAACGTTGATCCATCCACGGTGCAGCGCACCCTGACCGATATTGGCAATGCAGGGGAAGGGCAGCATCTGGCTCTTCATGCCCTCGCGGACCTGCGCCTCCGTTCAAATCTTGGAAACGAAATCGCACCCACGGCCAGCACACAGCGGATCTATCTCTTTGGAGCTATCGGGCTCTTTCTGTTGCTGATTGCTATCGTTAACTACGTGAATCTGTCTACTGCCCGCTCGACCCGTCGGACCCGCGAGGTAGGCGTGCGAAAAAGCATGGGTGCGCATCGCACGCAGATCGGCGGGCAGGTTCTGGTTGAGGCGGTGCTGATGGCTGCGTGTGCTCTGCCGCTTACGGTGCTCGTCGCACAAGGCGCACTCCCTCTCATTGAACACCTTACGGGCGAGACGCTTACGCTGGAGCCGGCGTGGACGCCCACGGGCGGATTGATTCTAACAGCCAGCGTGCTGTGTGTGGGCATGCTCGCTGGTATGTATCCGGCATGGTCGTTCTCGCGTGCGAACCCGATCCATGCGCTTGGAGGATCCAGCGGTTCGTCCGTTAAGGGACTCCGATTGCGGCAGGGACTGGTGGTCTTTCAGTTTGCGGCGTCCATCGTGCTGATGGTCAGCACGATCCTGTTGTACCAGCAGATGCAGTATGTGACCGATCAGCATCTGGGCTTCGACCACGAGCAGGTCGTTACGTTTTCTACCGGGCCGATGGAGGCCAACTACACTGCATTCAAAACGCAATTGGATGATGACACGCGGGTGCAGGCAGTAACCTCCGGGCCACCTCCTGGTCTCTCACGCAGAAATATGACCACTACTATAGAAGACCCTGAATCAGGGGACACCAACCGGCTCAACATCCTGTTTGCAGATTACGACTACCCTGAAACCATAGGCCTTTCGGTTCGTGCCGGGCAGTCATTTTCACAGGACCGGGGGACCGAGAATGAGGTGCTTCTCACGGAGTCGGCTGTTGCGTTGCTTGATCTGCCTTCGGATCCGACAGGAGAAACTGTCCCCTTGGCCGATGAAACACATCGTGTTATTGGGGTGGTAGAGGACTTTCACAACGCGTCGTTTCGTTCCGAAATTGAGCCGGTGGCCATTATGCTCCGGCCTGGCAATAATTGGACAGGGATGGCCCGCCTATCCCTCGGACGTACATCAGAGGGGCTGGCAGCGCTGGAATCCGCCTGGAGCACGGTGCTCCCCGAACGGCCCTTTACGTATCGCTTCCTGGATGATCGCATCGAAGCACAGTATCGAAGCGATGAGCGGACCGCCCAACTCTTTGCCATCTTTGCACTGCTGGCCATACTTATTGGCTGCCTGGGCTTATTCGCGCTTGCCGCCTACGCCGTCCAGCGCCGCACCAAAGAAATCGGCATCCGCAAGGTCCTGGGGGCCACGGCACAGTCGGTGGTGGCGCTCCTATCAAAGGACTTCCTGACGCTGGTGCTGCTTGGCTTCGCGATCGCCGTCCCTGTGGCGTATCTCGCCATGCATCGCTGGCTGCAGGACTTCGCCTACCGCATTGACATCGGCGTGGTGCCGTTCCTGCTGACCGCCGTGCTCGTGACGCTCATCGCCGCCGCCACCGTAAGCTACCACGCCCTCCGCGCCGCCTGGACGGACCCGGCCGTGGCGCTGCGAGATGAGTGAGCATTGACAAAAGCACATGGCTTAGTCTTCATTCACATGTTTCAGGATACGATTATACAGGGCATTGCTAACCCAAAACCCTGCATCTTGGCGTAATTCCTGCAGCAAAGGCCGAACTGTTTGTACTTGTCCTTTCTGTTTGGCCTCAACCAGTACACCGAGAAGTCCCATCTTGCGAACTCCGAGCCGTGATGCGGCTCGACGCCCGAGCCTCTCGTCAATAAGCAAAAGAGCTTCCCTCTCGGGAGCAAGTGCGATGGCTTCTGCTTCTCCTGCGTCGAGTTCACCCTGCAGCGCAACCGCTACTTCTGAATGGAGACACGATTGCACGGTGATCCAGTCGTATGCCGCCACCTCCTTGGCACCCGGTTGGTTCGGAAATCGGGTTATTTCCACATAGACCGCCCTTGGAATATAGACGTTGTCGTAGAGTGCTTGAAGAAGGCTTAATCGACCGATGGAGGCAAGATTGATGATCGGGGATGTGTTACTGACAACCATCATTTGCCTGTTCGATTCCGAATTACCTCTAAGTCTTCCTCGAACTCTTCAACATCATAGTGCGGTCCAATTTCCCGGCTCGCCAGAAGGTGTTGCATCGTAAAAGGGCTCATCTCGGCCATCTGGGCTGCCTGCGAAAGCGTGAGGCGATTCTGTTGAAAAAGCAATATCGCGATCTCTTTTTTCAACTCCTCAGCCGTCGTGTGTGCGGAGCGGAGAGTCTCCTCCGAAATAATTAAGTAAGTCAGCAAAAATACATTTACACCTTGTCATCGCGAGGAGGGAGCGTGCGACCGACGCGGCGATCTCAGGCGCCCGTTAGAGCGGTTTATTCTGCTTAGAAGGCACAAGATTGCCGCGTCGCTGGCGCTCCTCGCAATGACATATTCGAAGATTCTTTTGTGGGCCTACTTAAATCCATGAGTTCAAGGAGGTCCGTTCACAGGAATGTACAAAAGTAACTCGCACTTCTGTACCAAAGTTCTTCTTGCTGTTGGAGCATCTGCTTCCTACTGACTCTCAGCGCGGCGTGAATGCCAGATACCATGTCGCCGCGTGTCAGCCCATGCATCAACCTGGTCTGAGGGGAGATCCAGGATGAGTTCCCAGAATCGGAGTTGCTTTGGGGACAGTTGATCCCCCGATCGTTGCAGGAGCCACGCACGAAGCTGAATGTCGAATACATGTTTTCGCAGCCACCGGATCGCGTGGTGATTCCCCTCCGTCAAGACGCGTCGGATGATCAGGTCGCGGTCGTCCTCCCAACACAGGTCGGCATGGTCATACCCCCAGAAGAGCGACTGCACAAATGGAGGCCACGAGTCGCCATGAATCATGGTTCGATGATTTGCTATGAGTGAAGCTGACAGGTTCTGTTACGCATCGCATCAACCAAGGCTGATCACATCCAACGGCTACGTGTGCGATCTGTGGGCAGTGTCGGATGCCTGCAAGCCAGGGACGTAGCGCGATCGCGATGCGCGAAGACGCACACCGGGCTGTGCGATTTCGCACACTCGAGGCCGTCCATCATTTATCTACGGGCGTTAAACGGCCTCGCGCACCATTGGCACATGCCTTGTCCCATAATATCTCAGATCACCCATTCAAATTTGCTACCGTCCGCTGTTGTGCTCCTGTGTTCCGTATCCACCATGAATGCCGACTCGATGACGGGACTGATGCTGCTCTGGCTTTTTGGTGCGTCTACGATGGGAGTAGCTCTGCAGTGGGACGATTCCTCCGCATCCCCTGTGCCCCATACCGCACAGATGAGCCATACAGAGGTGATTGCGATCGACCGCTACGATGACCGTGTGGGCCTTCGCATCCACCTGCCTGGACTGCCGTGGACGCTGAGCCTTGTCGCTGACGTTCCCAACTCGATGCAGCCCGTCTTGCCAGAGACGCACTCTGCTAAGACGGGCCGCTCCATGCCTGATTACCAACTCACCAACCAAACCTGCCCATCGCGATGATTGAACTGGAGTCTATCACAAAGTGGTACCGCAACGGGCGTTCGCGGGCCTTTGTCCTGCGTCAGATTGACCTGACGATTGACGAAGGCGCGTTTGTGACCGTCATGGGGCCCTCGGGCGCCGGGAAGTCAACGCTGCTCCACATTATGGGGCTGCTTGAGGAGCCGTCGAAGGGCAGCTATCGCTTTGCGGGGACGCCTGTGGATGCGATGCGTGCAGATCAGAAGACGGAGCTTCATCGCACCCAGATCGGCTTTGTCTTTCAAGCCTACCATCTGATCGATGATCTGACGGTCTACGAGAATCTGGAAACACCGCTGCTCTATCAGGGGCTGTCGCGGTCGGAGCGGAAAAGCCGGGTCGCCGACATGCTCGACCGCTTTGGCATCGTGGCCAAGAAGGATCTCTTTCCGCATCAGCTTTCAGGCGGACAGCAGCAGCTTGTGGGCGTAGCGCGGGCGCTCATTATCAAGCCCCGCGCGATTCTGGCCGACGAACCGACGGGCAATCTGCAGTCGCAGCAGAGCGAGGCCATCATGGAGACACTGCAGCGCCTGAACCGCGAGGACGGCGTCACCATCGTGCAGGTCACACACTCCGAAAAGCAAGCGCAATACGGCGACCGCATCGTGGAGTTGTCCGATGGGTGGATCAATGCCGATTACTCGGTTCAAATGGCAATGAGTAATGGACAATGAGTGATTCTGTGAACAAGACGGGAGCGCCGAAACGACGGAATGCGGTGCAGGAGAAATCCTTCGCGTTTGCCTCGATCCACGATGATGGCGAGGAGCTGCTCAAGCTGCCCTACACCATCGTCAAGAGCGCCAAACAGGACGCCTGAGCCCGCTATTCCTCATTCCTAATTGAACATACCCCACTGACGCCCCATGCTTCGTAATTACCTGAAGATTGCCTGGCGGAATATCTGGCGGCACCGGCAGTTTTCGCTGATTAACGTGCTGAGCCTTACGGTGAGCCTGGCCGTCTGCCTGCTGCTGGTGCTCTTCCTGTTCGATCAGTGGCAGCACGACCGGCACCACGAGCACGCCGACCGGCTCTACCGCGTGGTGTCCCACTCCGGCTCTGCCGAGTTTGCCTCCTCGCCCGCGCGCCTTGGCCCCACCCTACAGGACCAGTATCCGGGCGTGGAGGCGATGACCCGGCTCGATTACACATCCGGGTACGCCGTGTTTGAGGTGGGCAGCGTGTCGTTTGAGGGCTTCTATGCCGAGTCCAATTTCTTTGATCTGTTCGATTGGCCGCTGTTGCGAGGCCGGACAGAGGCGCTTGATGAGCCGGGCCAGGCGCTGGTGTCTGCGGCGTGGGCCGAGCGGGCCTTCGGTGATACGGATCCGATGGGCGAAGTGCTTGAACTGGACGGCATCGGAACGTTCACCGTTGCCGGAATCGTGGGCGAGACGCCCGGGCGGTCGCATCTTTCGTTCGATCTGCTGCTCTCCTTCGCCACGCAAGAAGCCGAACGCGCCACCTACCTTGACGATTGGCAACGTACCTTCTGGTCATACCACAATTATCTGCTGCTGGCGCCAGGCATAACGCCAAATCAGTTTGACAATGCACTGGCCTCCATTCGAGCTGAACACTTCCCAGAAGCCGCTGAACAAGGCGACACGCGTTATAGCTTTCGGCTGCAGGCTGTAACAAACATCGCGCTTGGGCCCTACCTGAATAACGAAGTTGCACGCGGTGCCGTGCCCGCCGTGGTGGCCTATTTTCTCGGTGGATTGGCCTTGCTTATTTTGATTGCCGCCGCCTTCACGTTCACCAATTTGTCGCTCGCCCGGGCCTCCGAGCGGACGCGTGAGGTGGGCGTACGTAAAACCATTGGGGCGCAGCGCTGGCAGGTGGCGGCTCAGTTTGTGGTGGAAGCCGTTGTGCTGAGCTTCCTCGCGCTGGGCCTTGCGCTCCTGCTATTGCCTGCCCTGGTGTCGTTCTTCAACAGCCTGTTCTTTACTGAACTCGTTGGACTACGCCTGACCTTCGCGCCGCTGCAGGACCCGGTTGTGCTCCTTCCGATGGTGCTCACCGCTCTGATACTCGGAATCATCGCCGGAGCATACCCGGCGTGGACGCTCTCGAGGCCCTCACCGTTGAGCGTTCTGACGGGAAACGCTACGAGCCAGCGATCCGCTCCCGTGGGCCGTTCGCGCCTGCGACGCACGCTGCTGGGCATACAACTTGTGATCTCGTTCGTGCTCATCGTGTCGACGCTGCTCCTCTACCGGCAGGCCACCTTCATGATGGAGGCCGACTACGGCTTCGACCGCGATCATCTCGTGCAGGTCGAGCTCCAGGATGCCTCGTTGGACGTACTGCGACAGGAAATGGAGCAGCATCCCGGTGTGGAGCGCATATCGGGAATCTCAACGCTACCGGTTGTAGGGGCACGCTACTTTCAAACCTTTCGCCTGACTGGCCAGGAAGAGTATCCAACCTTCTACCGGCTTTCCGGGGATGCGGACGTGCTCGCCACCCTGGGAGTTGATCTCGTTGCCGGACGCTCGCTGACACGTACAGGGGGTTCGGGCGAGGCGGTCGTCAACGAAACCGGCGCACGGGCGCTGGGCTTTAGCGATCCGGCTGACGCAGTGGGTGCGCAGGTAACTCGTGGAGAGGATACCTCCTACGAGGTCGTCGGCGTGATGCGCGATTTTCACCACGACGTGTTTCATTCAGCCATCGAACCGGCCGTGCTTACCTCTGATGCAGATCGCATCGACTACGCACTCATCCGTGCTAACCCTGACGCTCATGACGCTATTCTCTCACGTATCGAAGGGCTCTGGCCCTCCCTCGACCCGGTGAATGAACTGGAGGCTTCGCCCTACAACGCAGCGCTGGACCAGGTGCTTGCGGTCGAGGACCCACTCACACTCATCGGCCTAACCGCGCTGTTTGCGCTACTGATTGCCGGACTCGGGCTTTTTGGGATGGCCGCCTATGCCACGCAGGCCCGGACGAAAGAAATTGGCATTCGTAAAGTCATGGGGGCGTCGGTGCCACAGCTCACGGGCGTGCTCTCCAAGGAGTTTGCGTGGGTTGCCGGGGCCTCGGTAGGACTTGCCATACCGTTGGCATGGCTGCTGAACCGGTGGTGGCTCGGCTTTCTCGCGTACCGCATCGATATGGGCGTGGGTGTGTTCTTGGTTGGCCTGGCGGCTATCCTGCTCGTGCTGCTGCTCACGGTTGGGCTGCATAGCTACCGCATCGCCACCCGCGACCCGGTACAGGTACTGCGGTATGAGTAGCCATTTCAGATAAAGGTAGAAAGCGCCTGAGACGCTTACCGCTGCTCCCACCACGTCTCGCGCTCCTCGTTGCGGAGCATGCGGTAGCGCTCCACCTGTCCCTCTGTCAGGACAGCTTCGATGGCCTCGTCAGTGGCTTCTTGCTGGGTTCGGATCTGCCGCAGCAGCCGAATTCGCTGCCCGGAGCGCAGGCGTTCATCTGAGCGAAAGGGGCCAAGGAGTTCGCTCATCGCGTCTATGTGATCCTCGATAACAGGTCGCAGGGTGGCCCGTTGATCGGGCGTCAGGTCAAGTTCGTTCGTCAGCTGCGCCAACCGCAGACGGGCGATTAGATCTGGATTCTCAGTTCGTTGGTTGCCGGTGCGGACCGATGGACGCTCAATTGCCTCACCGTCCAATACCCGGGCCAGGAACTCGGCGTCGTTCCAGGACGGATCGGCCCGACCAAAACGCACGATAACCATCTCGCGAGAGGGAATGACGTACAGCCGCTGGTTGAACAGTCCGGCAGCCATCAAGACATCGTTGGGACCGTCGGCGTAGATAAAGCCATCCGCACCGTCGCGATCTGCACGGATTGGCGTTTCATCGAGAAAGGAGGCGTTTTCTGACACCGGAGCGTTCAGCCAGAACGACAGGCCATAGGCGGGGGCTGCTTCAGGTGCTTGAAGTAGCGCATCCTGTAGACCAGATGGTACAACCTGCGTGCCGTTCCAGGAGCCATCCTGCAGAATCAGTTGGCCAAAGCGGAGCCAGTCATCGGCTGTCATGTGAGCGCCCCCGGCCAACTGCGGATCGCCGTCTACGCGGTTCCAGTGGTCGAACGAGGCTCCGATCGGGTCGAGAATGCGGCGCTGCAGGTAGTCGGTCGGTCCTTCGCCGTCGAGGACCTGCGTCAGGACACCTCCAAACGCTTGAAAGGCACCTGGCCCGTACCGAAAGCCCTCGCCCGGTGCATGGACGAGATCAGCCGCCAGCGCTTCTTCAAAATTCGGAGCCTGACCTGGAGAGCCGGCGTCCAGTCCAGACGTCAGAGTGAGCAGCTGGTATAGGGTGATGGAGGCTTTCGCCTCGTCGTTGTTCCATTCGGGGACGACATCGGATACGGGCGCGTCTATGTTCAGCAGCCCATCTTCAGCGGCGGCCCAAGCTATTACGCCGGCAAACGATTTGGTGCCGCTGGCGAGAAAGTGCGGGGCATCAAGGTCGAAGCCATTCTGTCCCTCAGCGCGGTTGACGTCGCCGGCCTCGTAGATGACAATTGCATCGCCCGCTTTCTCGGCAGAGTACGACGCGGCCAATTCGTAGCGGTCGTCATCGGGCGTAGGATCGTCGGAGGACGGGTCGTCCTCCATAGCAGAGCCGGGGGCGTTGCATCCCGCAAGGAATACGAAAACGAGAAAGGCAATCGACAGCGCGCGGGTGTTCATGGCAGTCTGCGATATCGTGACAGTTTCGCGGAGCAGGTTTCATGCAAATCGGAGTTACCCATTTGATCCACGCGTTCGCTATCTCCTATGTATAGAACGGGGCAGAGGCATCTGGAGGGGCATGCTTGTAGTGCCCCTGAACAGCTACGTCACGAGGCAGAGCTTCGCGACGAGGTGACGGATGTCAACTGCAACTGCGTACGTGCGCATAGATATCTGTGTTTGAGGCCGCTCAGAGAGAGGTGCGGGTAACCGGTAAAACGTGAGCAACTACGCACGAACGTCCGCTTCCTATCGATACGCCGCTACGTACGACAGCACGGCGTAGAAGAGCGGATAAAGCAGCCAAGGGGCGCCCCAGGTTAGAATGTGGCTTGAAGCCCAGAATCTTGGGGCTAAAATCAATTGATTAACCCCAATTACACATTAATTTGTTGCGTAAGTCAATATTCACTCTCTTTTCAGTTTTGCATTATCACTTAAAACTTATGGCAGTGGATAGACGCTAAGTGATCAAGCAATTGGCCACCGGAGTCGCCTATCAGTCGAACCCCCTCTCCCTACGGGTTTCTCCCCCTTATCCAAGGGGGAGATGTCCACAGGATCACGCCTGCGGCGAAGCTCGAAGACAGAGGGGGTTTCAGCGAACCGTGATGAAGTAACCTAACATGGCAATCACTTACCATTGAGCCGCTACCAAACTTATCAAATCAAATTCGTTATGCGTTTGCTACTCCCTCCTATCTAACAAACATATAGTATCTTTTGTGCTATTATTGCTTTTCTATTGGTTCCTGTATGTCTGCAGGCCCAGACTTCGGTGCATCAGTTATTTAGTTTGGAAGAGGACATTGAACAACAGTTATCTTCATCGTCGACAGAGCGTCTCAGTGCGATAGAAGAGTCTCCCCATTCTGCAGAGGTGGATCTGGTTTCTACTAACCCGGCTCTTCACAATCATCCTGTGCTGGGAATTTCCTTTCAGGTAGATGAAGAAGCAGAGTACCCCCCTCTTTCACGCCAGTAGTAGAACTGGAGAAGAAACACCGCAACAGAATGAAGAGGGTATTGCTGTAGACGCAGATGCGGCAACAGATCCTTCTATAAACCTGAACCAGCAAGATGCTTCAGCACAGAAATCGTGTTCTGTACAAGATGCAAGTGTTCTGGCTCTGTATACACCAAGCGCTGCTCAAGGACGTGATATTGAAGACATTATCACGCTTGCTGTGTCAGAGACGAATCAGGCGTATACAAGCAGCCTGGTGAACAACATCGATCTCTCGATTGCCCATATGCAAGAGTTTGACTTCGCAGAAACCCCTTTTGATGCGCAAGGTGATCTTGAGAGACTTATATCCAACTTTAACGTTCAGCAACTCCGAGATACTCACGATGCTGACGTCGTTGTTCTGATGACTGACGGCCCGTATGGTGGAATACTTGGTATTGCCGGTACGATTACGCTTGAATCCAATCGTGCATATGCTATTGTCCAGGCCGATGCAGCAACTGGAGGGTCTTACACATTCGCTCATGAGGTAGGCCATTTACAGGCAGGATAGCACCATCCGAATGACCCAACAGGTGTTGGAGCCTACAGCTATGCATTCGGTCATCGGTTCTCATATCGACCAACATCATGGTTACCTTTCAGACGTTATGCCTCAACTATTATGGCATATACGCTGGATGGTAATTATCCAAACCCGTTTGGGACTTCAACCACCATTGGTTTTTCTGTGCCTCAACAGACAGATGCTACACTAACCCTGTTTGATATAACGGGTCGTCGTATCACGACAATTGCTGAGGGTCGGTATCAACCCGGGCAGCATAGCGTGATGCTGGATGCTACGTCTTTATCAAGCGGAACCTATATCGTCCATCTTGATGCTGAAGGGCAACAAGAGACCACAACGATAACCGTGGTCAAATAATCGCAACGCCAAGAGGGAAGGCGGACTACTCATGCAATAACCGCTGCAGTAACCGCCTTCCCTTTATTTTTGATATTCAGTCTCCCCCTCTAAAGTGACCAATGATCATGATGCGACGTAATGAGCGATCAAGCAAACGAATCGTTGCACTAATCCTGCCTTTATGCCTCATATTGTTAGCCGGGTGCAATGTGCTTGGATTAAGCGATGACGATGAACCCGAAGAGGACGAACCTGAAAACGAGTACTCCTTCAAAGTCAACGGCGAGGAATGGCCTGCGGTGTCTGCCGAGGCAGAGAAAATGATACGAGGTGGGTTTCCCTTTGAAAACCACCTCGACATCCTGTTTCGCCAGGAAGAGCTTGCAGAAATCTACTATATTCAACAGTTTGGTCTCACAATACCCTTTGATGGTGAGGGCACCTACTCTCTTGACACACATCAACGTGAGGACGTTAAGGGGTTCCTCCGCAACTACGGTGGCCGAATTACTGGTCTGGACTATGATGTACAGATTTCTTTCCATGATCCTATTCCCGACTCTACCAATACGGTTACCATCACCCGGTACGACGACGCGCGTAAAGTCGTTGAGGGCACCTGGCAGGGGAGTTTTGCCCGGCGCGACTACGAACGCGATGAGTTTGAACACCTGTATCGACTCCCCGACACGGTACATGTCACCGATGGTGAGTTCAAACTCTACTACGAGGATTACCGGGATTGAGCCGGGGTACTCTGCTACAAACTATTCCCACTAAACGAAGAAGCCCTTTCAAAGCACGAGATAGGGCAGCTCTACCGATCAACTGCGTCGCCCGAAGAGCAGAAACAGGGCGGGGAGAACAATCATGTTTAGCGCAGTAGCGGTAAGGAGGCCACCCAGCACGACCATGGCCAGGGGCGCCTGGATCTCATTGCCGGGCTGTCCGCCGCTAAGCGCCAGGGGGATGAGAGCGAGTCCCGCGGTCAGTGCGGTCATCAGAATTGGGCTCAGCCGGCGCATGGAGCCTTCTACAATGGCTGTGCGCAAAGACTGCCCGGCTTGCAGGTTGTCGAGGTAGCGATCAACCAGCAGGATGCCATTGCGGATGGCGATGCCAAAGAGCGTGATGAATCCGACAAGTGCGGCAATTGTGAGGGGCTCTCCAAGCAGCCACAGGATGGCCACGCCGCCGGTGAGGGCCAGCGGCAGGTTTGCGAGAATAAGGACAGCGCCGCGCGTGCTTCCCAGCGCCTGAATCAGTACCATCAGCACAACGAGCAGGGCGAGAATCGTGAGGGCGGTGATGGTCTGTGCGGCCTGTTGCGCCTGGGCGTACTGCCCGCCAATCTGCACGAAATAGCCATCCGGCAGGTCGATCGCCGCATCCACCTGCTGCTGGATGTCTTGCACCACGCTCCCCACGTCACGACCGGCTGCGTTGGCGGATACGGTAAGCACACGACGGGCATTTTCGCGACTTACAGCGTTTGGACCGGCTTCGCGGCGTACGTCGGCCAGGTCGTTCAGGGCCACGCGGGGCCCGTTTGGCGTATCCATCCGAACCGACCGGATGGCCGCCTCCGTGCCGCGCTGGTCTTCGGGCAGGCGCACCGTTAGGTCGTAGCGCGCCTCGCCCTCCAGCACCTCCGACACCGCTGTCCCCCGTAGGCCAACGTCGATGTAGTCGGCCAGGTGGCCGGGTGTTACGCCGTAGCGTGCCATGGCGCTTCGATTGGCGTCGATGTGCAGCTGCGGCACATGTGTTTGCTGGGCCACGTTCACATCCACCGCTCCTTCAACATCGGTGATCGCTGCCTCTATCGATTCGCCCAGCGTGCGAAGCTGAATCAGGTCAGGGCCGAAGACCTTGATTGCAATGGCGGCCTCGGTTCCCGCCAACATGTGGTCAATGCGGTGCCCAATGGGCTGCCCAAGCGATGTATTCGCCCCAACCGATAACTCGCTGAGGGTGGCCCGCACGTCTGTCATGACCTCGCTGACTGTGTGGGTAGACAGGTCAAGCTGCACATCGATCTCGCTGGAATGTGCGCCCTGGATATGCTCATCCATCGCTGCGCGTCCGGTGCGCCGCGACGTGGAGGTAACGGCTGGATGCGTGAGCATTTCGGATTCCACGCGCTGCCCGATCTCATCCGACACATCCAATCCCGTTCCGGGAGGGGCCGCGACCGTTACGACAAGCGTTTCCTCCTGAAAATCGGGCAGGAAGCCGCGCCCCAGAAAGGGCATCGCGACCAGCGTAGCCACCACCAACACGCCGGCCCCAATCGCTACCGCACGGCGATGCCGGAGTGATGCGTCCAACAGGGGCTCATATCCGGCCTTCAACCGTCGGATCAGCCATGGATCTTCAGCTTGCTGTACGGTGGGGGCGTTGGGCAGCAGGTAGTAGCAGAGCACGGGCGTAACCGTAATTGCCACGAGCAGCGACGCAATGATCGCCACGATGTAGGCAAACCCAAGCGGGCGCAGCAGACGCCCTTCGATGCCGGTAAGAAAGAACAGCGGCACGAAGATGACGACGATAGCCACCGTGGTAATCACGATCGGACGCCGCACCTCCATCGACGACTCGAAGACGACATTCCAGATAGAGGCCTGCTCGTCCGGTGGCCGTGCGGCGTTCTCCTTCAGCCGCTGAAAGGCGTTCTCGACATCGATAATCGCATCATCCACCAGCGCCCCGATAGCAATAGCCAGGCCGCCCAGGGTCATGGTGTTGATGGTGATGCCGAAGCTGTACATCGCCAGGAAGGTGAACGCAAGCGCCAGAGGAAGCGCCACGAGCGAGATGCCCGTGGTGCGTACGTTCCACAGGAACAGAAACAGGATAAGCACCACCAGCAGCGCTCCGTACTGAAGCGCCGTAATGACGTTGTCCACCGCGAGCGTGATGAAGTCGGACTGCCGAAACAGGTCGCGCTCAACGGTCATGCTGCCTGGCAGGTCGGCCTGGATACGGTCGAGTTCGGCATCGACAGCGTCGGTGAGCGCGAGCGTATTTACCCCGGGCTGTTTTTGAATGGAGAAGATAACGGCCGACTCGGCGTTGACCGATCCGGTGCCGAGCCGCGGTTTGGCTCCAATCTCGACCGCAGCAATGTCGCGCAGGCGGGTGGGCGCTGCTTCGCTTCGACTGTTCACCACGGTTTCGCCGATGGATTCCAGGTCGTAAGCACGCCCGAGCCCGCGAATCTGCACCTCCTCACCATCTTCCTGATAGATGCCCCCCGAGGTGTTGCGGTTGGCTCCAGCGGTAGCCGCAAGCACATCGCTAAGCGTAACCCCCGCGGCCTGCATGGCGTTGAGGTCAGGCTGCACCTGGTATTCTTTGACGGCCCCGCCGTGCGTCACGACCTGAGCGACGCCCTCCAGTGCAAGCAGCCGCGGACGGATGTCCCAGTCCGCTACGGAGCGCAGATCGGTCTCCTCGTGCTCCCTGCTCGTAAGCCCCACGATCAGAATCTCGCCCATGATGGAGGCCACCGGGGCAAGTGCGGGCGCATCGATACCGTCGGGGAGGTCGCCCTGCACCTGCTGCAGGCGCTCATTCACAATCTGACGCGCCCCAAACACGTCGGTCCCCCAGTCAAACTCGACGTACACGACCGAGATACCCTGCATTGAATTTGAGCGAATGCGGCGGACATCGGTGGCGCCGTGTACGCTCGTTTCAATCGGGCGGGTGACGAGCGTTTCGACCTCTTCGGTTGCCATGTCGCGCGTTTCGGTGAGTACCGTTACGGTGGGCGCTGAGAGGTCCGGAAAAACATCCACGGGCATGGTTACAGCAGCGTAGATGCCCGCAATGAGCAGAAGGCCCGCCGTAAGGAGCGAGACCACGCGGTTGCTCAGGCACCAGCGAACGATGGCGCGTAGCATAAGAAGGCAGAATCGTGAAAAAGGACGATGTCGTCAGACGAGATCAGGTAGACGGGGCACGTCTCGATCAATGATGGTGATGATGACCGCCGGTCTCGGTATCCACTGAGGCAAGGTAGACTTGGTACGCCCCCTGCGTCACCACCACCTCTCCGGACTCGATACCGGCCTCAACAATCGTATGCACCCCGTCGCTCGGGCCGGTCTGAAGGATGCGACGCTCGAACGTGTCCGCGTGGGTCTGGACGTAGGCGACGGGGATGCCGTCTTCCGCACGGATTGCCGTAGACGGGATGGTTACGCCACGCGTGGCCCTGGCGACGGGTAGGCGTGCTTCAGCGAGCATGCCGATCTTGAAGCGTTCATCGCTGTTATCTACCCGAAACACCACCGGCAACGTGCGCTCGTCTGGGTCGATAGCCGAGCCCACAGAAACGATTTGGTCCGTTGCAAAGGATTCCGCATGTCCCTCAACGGTGAAGGTGGCCTGCTGCCCCTCATTGCGGATCTGTGCAGCGGAGGCAGCCGGTACATGAACACGGAGCCACACGCGTTCGGTGTTGGCGACCGTGAAGAGCCGGTCGCCGGTGGCCACGTGGGTGCCCGGCGTGAGCATGCGTTGCTGCACCCATCCGTCAAGCGGCGCACGTAGCGTCATATTGTAGCCCTCGTCCTCGGTGGAGCCGCCGATGGATTCGAGCGATGCCGCGGCCACCTCCAGGTCATGGCGCGCTTCAACGAGACGGCGCTCAGGGATGGCATCATCGGCGTACAGCCGTTCGGCCCGTTCCACTTCTCGCTGCAGCCGCTCTACCCGCGCCTTGAGGGCCGCATATGATCCATCATCGGTGGGGGCAAGCACCGCAAGCACGTCGCCTGCGCGCACCCGGTCGCCTGGCACCGGCGCCTCCAGATTACGATCGGCCCGGATCAGCCCCGTCGCGGGCGCCGCCACCACGGCGTGCTGTCCGGCGACCGGCTCAATGGTGCCGCTTGCGGATACGGTCGCCGAGACCTCGCCCGTGCGTGCTGTATCAACGGCAAGGCCAATGGCTTGCTGGTCCGCTACCGGAAGGTGAATGCCCGACGCATGTTCGTCATCATGGGCATGCTCCTCATGTTCGTGATCTACATACTCGTCGTCATGGTCGTGAGTATGGTCTCCGTGCGAATGATCCTCGTGTTCGTCGTGCGCATGGTCATCATCCCCATGGTGTGGCTCGTCATGGGCGTGCGTGTGCTCCTCATCTGCATGATCGTCATGCGTGTGCTCCTGGCCATTGTGGGCATGCGTGTCGTCGTGGCCGGGGGGGTCGTGGTCATGGGTATGATCGGATCCGCAGCCCCCAACGAGGAGCAGACCGAGAAGGCAGACGAAAAACGTGCGTGTAGCAAACATGGCAGGCCGAGTTTGGCAGCAGAGTGGTTGCAAAGAAAAGAGAGGTTACGGGGTCTCCCCCATGGCGCGAAGCAGGTCGAGATAGCGCATCCACTGGTCGGTCTTCAGGTCGATGGCGATCGACCGGGCTTCGGCGTACGTCTCCGCCGCATCAAGCAGATCGGAGAGTTCCATCTCGCCTTCGGCATAGCGCGATTCGGCTCGGGCAAGAAGCGCGTTGGGCGAGGCGCCTGCGGTGTTGAGCCGGGCGCGGCGTTCGGTCACCGATGTGTAGGCTGCGTGGGCGGTGCGGACCTCGTCCTCGATTTGGCGTTGCAGGAGGCGGCGCGTGGTTTCGGCGCCCTCTAGCCGCGCCTGCTCGGCGCGTATCTGTGGCGCGTTGCGGTCAAACGCCGGGATGGGAATCTCCGCTCCAAAAAACACCCCCTCAAATCCGTCGGATTGTCGTTTGTACCCGGCCATGAGGGTAGGGCTGGGGATGCGATCCTGTTTCGCTACGCGCTGCGCCGCCTCTGCCGTGGCGCGCTCCGCTTCGATGCGCCTGAGCGCTGGACGCTGCTGCTCCGCCCGCGTCTGGGCTTCCTGGACGGCGGGAAGCTCAGCGTCGAGATCAGGCAGCTCGGCGGGAGCCAACGCGGCCCCGTTGGTGTCGGCCTGGATGAGGCGGTTCAGCGTGCGGCGAGTGTCGCCTACCTCCAGTTCGGCATCCGCCTGACGGTTGATGATGCGTGCGTGCGCCACCCGAAAACGCTCGATGGCATAGCCCGACACATCGCCTTCTGCGTACCGCCGCTGATAGGTTGAGTCTGCCTGCTCGAAGAGGCGAAGGGTTGCTTCGATCGAGGCCAGCTTCGCTTCGGCAGCGGCCGCGGCAATGTAAGCTTGAGCCGCTTCATGCACGAGCCGCAAGCTATCAACCTGCGCCCCGGCCTGGGCAGCCTCTCGCGTGTGGGCCGCCATCTCGCGCTCGGTGCTTCGATGCCCCGGCCACTCGATCGGCTGATGGATCACAGCGTACGCCTCCCACGCACGGTCGCTGCCGCGAAATAGCGGCTCATGCGATACCTCCAGCTCAGGATTAGGGTATGCAAGATCCTGAGCACCTCGGGCCGACTGCTCAGCCGCTTCGGCCCGGCTGCGCTGAAGTCCCAGGCTATGCTGCTGAAACTGATGCAACGCCTCGTTGAGCGTGATGCGCTCGGGTTTGTCAGATGCCGTATATTCGGATGCCGTATGTGTCATTGCAGATGAGCTGGACGCTTGCATCCCCCATGCGCTCCCCGGCTGTATGAGAGCACTCGTGAAAACGGCTGCCCCCAAGACAATCAGCATCGTACGCCAATACCCGGACACGACCATGTGTGTTATTATGTGTGTTAATACATATTGATATTATGTACGCCACCCCGATAAATTGTCAATGATGCGCATCGTTGCTACACGGGGATATGTATTATGTGAAGAGGTCATGTGGAGGGGTAGCATACCGTGGCGACTGACCGTTTCTCACTGATACGCTACCACGTACGAGAGAACACCGTAGAAGAGCGGGTAAATGAGCGAGAGGTAGAAGAGCCACGGATCCCCCCATGCGGGAAGATTGGGATAGGTGGGGAGCATAGCCAGAAGCAGACCGGCCCAGGCCACCGCGCCGATGAGCACGGGCATGCGCCATGGCTGAGGGGCACGGGTAGGATAGATTACCTGAATGGGCACCAGCGTGAGAATGGTGAGCACGATCACCAGCCCTGTCATGAGCCACGGCCCCACGACCGGGTAGGCCACCACAATGAGTCCGATATAGTACGCCACCAAGTTCCAGTAGGATGGGAAGCCGCGGAAGAAGCCCGTTTCGGTCTGCTTGGCTTCGGCATGCGAGAACCCGAACAGACTCGCCACGAGCGCAGCAGCTACCCAGAGCGTGGCAGGACCCACGAGCCAGTCCATCTGCCACACCACCACGAGTGGGATGAACACAAACGTAAGATAATCGACCAGATCGTCAAGGGTATGGCCTTCGGTGTTGGCGGCGTAGGTAAGCACGTCCCATTCACGGGCCAACGAGCCATCGACCGCATCAATGACGATGGCCGCGCCCAGGTAGCCAAACACCCAGCGCAGGTCAGGCTCTGTGCTGAACAGTTCACCCAGGCTAAGCAGCGCCAGCACGACCCCACTGGCCGTAAGCACATGCACGCCGTAGGCGCGCAGGCGACGGGCAACAAGTGGAGGCGATGATTCGGTGGCCATAGGTACTGTCCGTCTGAGGCAGGCACAGTCAGGAAAAAGGCGCTACTTTTGTTTGAATACCAGGGTCAACGGAATTCCGTCGAATCCGAAAGCCTCACGCAACTTGCCTTCGAGGTAACGGCGATATGATTCTTTGATTCCATCGGGATGGTTGCAAAAGAACGCAAACACCGGCGGATTCGAACGCACCTGGGTGGCATACTTGATCTTCACGTAGTTGCCGCGATAGGTCGGCGGGTGGTGCGCTTCAACCGCTGCCTGCACCATGTCGTTGAGCGTGCTCGTCTGAATGCGTTTGGCGCGTTCGTCGGCAACCTGGAGCGCGGTGTCGAGCACCTTGTACACGCGCTTTCGCGTAACCGCTGAGGTAAATACAATGGGTACGTGCGACTGCCGGTCCAGAATGCGGTGGAAGTATTCCTCGTATCGTTTGGCTGTATTGGTATCTTTCTCGACCAGGTCCCACTTATTCACGGCCAGCACCATGCCCTTCTTGTGTTTCTCGGCCTCGCGAAAGACACGTACATCCTGATTTTCAAGTCCTACGGTCGCATCCACCATAAGGATGCATACATCCGCTTCACGCACCGCGCGCTCGCTACGCAGCGCGCTGTAGAACTCGATATTTTCCTTAACTTTGGCTTTTTTTCGCAGTCCGGCGGTGTCGATGAGGGTGAGCTCGCGGCCCTCGTACTCCACCTGCGAGTGCACGGCGTCGCGGGTGGTGCCGCTAACCTCGGTTACGATGGAGCGGTCGAATCCGAGCAGGGCGTTGATGAACGAGGACTTGCCTACGTTGGGCCGCCCGATCACGGCAATGCCGGTGCGCTCGCTGGGCGTATCCTCGTCGCTCTCGGGGAGCGCCTCCAGAAGTGCATCGAGCAGCTCGCCGGTGCCGATCCCGTTGGATGCGCTCACCGGGTAGATCTCGTCGAAACCCAGGCCATACATTTCGTTGGCGGCCCAGCGACGTTCGTCGTTGTCGGCTTTGTTGGCGACAAGCAGCACCGGCGTGTCGGACCGGCGAAAGCGCTGCGCCATCTCCTGGTCAATATCGGTGATGCCCGTCGTCACATCCGTTACAAACAGCACGACATCTGCATCCGAGAGCGCGATGTCGACCTGCTCGCGAATGGCGGTTTCGAAGCGCTCAGCCGAGTGCGGCACGTAGCCCCCCGTATCCACAATGGGAATGGTGCGCCCGCCCCAGTCGACCTCACCGTAAACGCGGTCGCGTGTTACACCGGGCTGGTCATCAACGATCGCGCGTTTGCGTCCGGTAAGGCGATTGAAGAGGGTCGATTTGCCTACGTTGGGGCGCCCGACAATAGCAACAAGCATAGCGACAGCGAAGAACAGACAGCATAGAATAAAAGAGACAGATTATGTTGAACGAATGCCACCAATTGCGTTCCGACGCAGGCGTCGCATTCGGGCACCTTCGCAACAAACGAGTGAACCTGTAAACTCCATACAAGGCAACGCGGTACGACACATTGCCCAGTTTACTCACCATCCTCACGTTGCTATGGCTCTTTCGTTTGATTCGAACGCTTCGCCTGCCCTGCATACGGATCTCTACCAGCTTACTATGCTGCAGGCCTATCAGCGCGAGAACATGGACGCGGCAGCCGTTTTCTCGCTGTTTGTGCGTCGCCTGAAGCAGCGTAACTACCTGCTCGCATGCGGGCTCGATACGGTGCTCTCGTATCTGGAAGGGCTTCAGTTCACGGCGTCAGATCGCGACTACCTGCGCTCGCTCGACGACTTCGACGACGATTTTGTGGATCGTCTGGCCGACTTCCGCTTTACCGGCAACGTCTACGCGGTGCCCGAGGGTACGCCGGTCTTTGCGAACGAGCCTCTCCTCGAAGTGGTTGCTCCCATCGGGGAGGCGCAGCTGGTAGAGACGTTTCTGCTGAATCAGATCACGTACCAGACGGGATATGCGTCGAAGGCGGCGCGCGTGAAGCAGGCTGCCACCATAGACGGCACCGACCGAACCGTCGCCGATTTCGGGATGCGGCGCATGCACGGCGTCGATGCGACGCTCAAAGCGGCACGCGCCGGCTATATCGCCGGGATCGACGCGACCTCGAACGTAGCAGCCGGGCAGACCTACGGCCTGCCAGTGACGGGTACCATGGCACATAGCTACATCGAGGCGCACGCGCATGAGCAGGAGGCGTTTGACGCGTTTGCTGATCTCTATCCCCGCACCGTGCTTCTGGTGGATACGTACGACACGCTCGACGGCGTGCGCCGCGTCGTGAAGATGGCTGAGGTCCGTGGCGATGACTTTCAGGTGCGCGGCATTCGGCTGGATTCGGGCGACCTCGGCGAGCTGGCCCGCAGATCCCGCGCTATCCTCGACGAGGCTGGACTCGAAGATGTGAACATCCTGGCCAGTGGTGGGCTCGACGAGCATCGCATTGCAGAGCTTGTGCAGAACGGGGCTCCCATTGACGGCTTCGGCGTGGGGACCAAGCTTGGGACGATGGAAGATCAGCCCTACCTGGACAGCGCGTACAAGCTGGTCGGATACGATGGTACGCCGCGTATGAAGCTGGCGCCCAACAAGAAGAACCTGCCGGGGCGCAAGCAGGTGTATCGTTCGTTTGATGATGACGGTACAGCAACGGGAGACATCATCACGACAGCCGACGCGTCGCACGGCGGTGAGCCGCTGCTGCAGTGCGTGATGCGCAACGGGGAGCGCACCGGAGCAGCGCCGTCGCTTGCGCAGAGCCGGACCCATGCGCACGACGCCCTCGCCACGCTCCCTGAGGCGCTGCATACTCTCGACAAAGCCGACGCCTATCCGGTTGACGTATCACAGGCGCTGGAAGACCGGGCATCCGAAACAGAGGCTGCGCTCAAGGCCGCACACGATCTGTCGTAAGGGCACAGCGTGCGCATCTCCCTGCATAACCTTTCCTTATAGCAAGTATACGATGGCTTGCAGTGCGCCAGCGCGCCCGGCTCGACGCTCGCCTGCACGCTTACTTTTCAGACACTACTAACCTACTGCTGATATGTCAAGACCGCTGCGCTGGGGACTTCTGGGGACCGGTACGATAGCCTCGCTTTTTGCCGAGGATCTTGCGCACTGCGATGAGGGCACCTGTGCGGCGGTGGCTTCGCGGTCGTCCGAGCGCGCTGAGGCGTTCGCTGAGGCGCATCGCATCGAACATGCATTTGCGTCGTACGATGCGCTTATTGCATCGGACGCTGTCGATGTTGTCTACATTGGCACGCCGCATCCCTTTCATGCGACGCAGGCCCTTCAGTGCATAGAAGCGGGTAAGCCGGTGCTGGTCGAGAAGCCTTTCGCGATGAGCGCTGCCGAGGCCGAAAAGGTGCGCCGTGCTGCCCAACGCGCCGGGGTGTTTGCTATGGAGGCCATGTGGACAGCGTTCATTCCGGCGGTGCAGCGCGCGCTTGTGCTGGTTGAGCAGCAGACGCTGGGGGCGTTGCAGACGGTGCGTGCGGATCTGAGCGTGCGGCGCCCGTTTGACGCCTCGCACCGGCTGTACGATCCGGATCTGGGGGGCGGCGTGCTGCTCGACCTGGGGGTGTACGCGGTGTGGTGGGCGCATCGCTTGCTGGGTACGCCGGCGTCGTGTACGGTAGATGCGACATGCGGTGCTACAGGGGTTGAGGAAGACGTAACCGCGACGCTCTCGTACAGCGAGGGGCGTGAGGCCGTGCTGACGACTTCGTTCCGGGAGCAGGGTACGCAACTGGCCCACGCTACAGGCACCGACGGCACGCTTCGTCTGCATGCGCCCTGGTGGCACGGGCAAGCGCTGTCGCTTACCGGGCGAAGCGTAGACACGGAGACGTACGACCATTCCTTTGCCGGGCATGGCTATCACTTTGAGGCCCGGCACGTGCACGAATGCCTGCACGAGGGGCGTGGCGAGAGTCCGGTTCTTCCGCTTGCCGATACGGTAGCGGTGCTGGACACGCTCGACAAGATGCGGGCAGCGATCGGATTAAAGCCGTGGTAGCATACTCAGAAACGATGAGCACAACAACTCCGGCATCGGATTTTCTGAGAGCGCTTCCAGATTGTGGAGTTTATCTGCGTGTTGACAGTGAAAGGGCTTTCGGTGTTAAAAGGGTGCAACGGAAAGCCCTTTCAGGGGTGTTTGCGCTGAACGGACGGTCCGTCTGCAGGTAGAGACGCCCTGATGAGTGGCTGCACGCCCTCATTTCACTGGACTCCCTGCCAAAAGACGTCCTGCTATGACGTGGTTGAAAATCTCTCGCTACCTGAACGCCTCGGTCGAAGCGACGGCCCACTACATGAAGGTGTGGTCGTACTGCCCGCACTGCGAAACGCAGACGCCGTGGATGACACGTAGCGCGAGCGGGCATTACTCCTGCCTGGAGTGCGGAAAAAACCCAATGGAAACACCGGATGTACCTCAGGAAGCATCTCAGGAAGCAGTTCGGTCAGAGGCTGAACGAAATACGGCTGCTCCTACCGATCCAGAGCGTCCGGGCAAGCGGGGCACGCGATCCACGTCGCCCTCGCGTCAAGCCGCGTAACGTCTCCATCATGACTGCAGAGTTGGTGACTGCAGGGTTGGTCCTCGTAGGCTGCCCCTTATGAGACGGCTGCGTAAAGCTATATGCTAGGAGACTGCCCCCGCTCACGTGTTTGCGAACGGGGGCAGCGTGTTTGGTGCAGCGCCTCGTTGGCCCCTTTGTACGGGAAGAGGTGCGTGCTGCTGAACGCTGCGTGGGATGATAGAAGATTACGCTTTGCGGAATGCCAGGGTGGTGTTGTGGCCTCCAAACCCAAAGGCATTGGCCAGCGCTACATTCACCGGCCGTGAAGCAGACTCGTGGAGCGTGTAGTCAAGGTCGCAGCCTTCGTCGAGGTTCTGCGTGTTGATGGTGGGAGGCACCTGGTCATCAACGACAGCGAGCACGGTGGCGACCGCTTCGATGGCCCCTGCTGCGCCAAGCAGATGACCGGTCATGCTCTTGGTAGCTGAGCAGCTAATGTCGTATGCATGATCGCCGAAGAGCTTCTTGATCGCGTTCGACTCGACCGGGTCGCCCGCCGGTGTAGACGTGGCGTGCATGTTGATATGATCGACTGACTCCAGGTCCAGGTTGGAGGATTGCAAGGCCTGCTCCATGGCGCGCATTGCGCCGTTGCCTTCGGGATCGGGAGCAGCGAAGTGATGGGCATCGTTCGACTTCCCGAAGCCACAAAGCTCAGCGTAGATGCGAGCCCCTCGTGCTTCGGCAGCGTCGCGGCGCTCCAGCACAAGCGCCCCGGCGCCCTCGCCAGCCACGAATCCGTCGCGGTCTTTGTCGAACGGGCGGCTTGCGGTCTGGGGATCCTCGTTACGGGTAGATAGGGCCCGCATCGCGCCAAATCCGCCCAGGCACAGTTCGTTGAGCGACGCCTCGGTGCCGCCTACGAGCATGCGATCGGCCTGGCCCTGCTGCATGAGCATGAGGCCGTCGGCAATGGCATCGTTGCCGCTGGCACATGCCGACACCGTGCAGTGATTGGGCCCGCCCAGCCCATGCTCCATCGCGATGAGTCCGGCTGCCATGTTGCTGATCATCATGGGCACAAAGAAGGGCGAGATGCGGCGCGGACCGCGCTCGTAGTTGACCTCGGCCTGGTTCATGAACATGGTGCCTCCGCCGATTCCTGTGCCAAACACAACGCCAAAGCGATTCCGCTCTGCCTCGGCCAGCTCCTTTGTCACAAGTCCGGCATCGTGAAGCGCCTGGTGTGCTACTGCCAGCGCGAACTGGCTAAACACGTCCTGGCGCCGTGCGGATTTGGGATCGATTCCGTAAGCGGCCGGATCGAAGTCATCGACCTCGCACGCAATCTTGGTACGGAAGTCGGAGGGATCGAACTTGGTGATGCGTCCGGCGCCGCTCGTTCCAGCAAGAAGGTTCGACCAGAACGCATCCACCGAATTTCCGATGGGTGTAATTGCACCCAGCCCGGTAACAACGATCGCATCTGTAGCGGGAGTGGTAGCCATTAATGCAGGGAGTTCATGAGCAATCCAGTAAACAGCAGGCGCTGCCATCGTGTAGTGTAGCCACTGTGCCAATCAGGCGCAAGGCAGGTTAGTTCTGATCCGTGCACATCCTACGAAAAGAGCAGAGGGCGCCGCATCCGCCACGCCAATTCGGGCCGCAGAGCCACTGTACGTTGACGTCTTCTGCAGAACAGCGCCTGTTGTGCCGGATTCAACCGATGTAGTACGTGACTCAACTGTGCCTCAGTAAAATGCTGGGTAGCGGTTCAATATTAAGTGAGTGACATGTGGTTTACATCATCGCAATCCGCTCAAACCCCCTTTGTCTGCCGACATCTCCCCCTTGGAAAAGGGGAAGAAACCCGACACGAGCCCGTAGGGCGACTGATGGAGCGAAGCGGGATAAGAGAGAGGGAATTCGAAAAGACAGGGCCGTGGTGGCCAACCGCCTTGTTGTTTAGCGTCTATCCACTACCAAATGCTGTATTATGAATGGTGTTGACGACGCGCTGATGCAGGCGGTACAGCGCCTTGAGATTCGGTCGCGCGACAAGGTGGAGGCGCTTTTTGGGGGAGCTTACCGATCGGCGTTTAAGGGCCGAGGGCTTGAGTTCGCTGAGGTGCGTCCGTACCAGCGGGGCGACGACGTGCGGGCGATCGATTGGAACGTGTCGGCACGAACGGGGGAGACGTACGTGAAGGTGTTCGAGGAGGAGCGCGAGCAAACGGTGATGCTGGCCGTCGACGTGTCGGCCTCGCATGCTTTTGGCACTGCGCAGGGCACCAAGCGCAGCGTAGCCGCTGAGACTGCGGCGCTCTTGGCGTTCAGCGCGCTGCATCACCAAGATGCTGTGGGGCTGCTGCTGTTCAGCGACGAGATCGAGATGCTGCGCCCGCCACGCAATACGCGGCGCCACGTTTTGCACAGCCTGCGCGCGCTGCTAAGCTATGAGCCGCGCTCGCGTGGCACCGACCTGTGCGTTGCCCTGCGCTACCTGCTAAACGGACTCAACCGCCGGGCAACGGTTTTGCTCATCAGCGACTTCATCGACGACGGGTATGCCTCTATGCTGCGTGCAGCGGCCCGGCGGCATGACTTGATTGGGGCGCACATCTATGATCCCGGCGAGCAGACGCTGCCGCCACACGGGCTGGTCACGCTTACCGATCCAGAAACAGGCGCTACGCGTACGGTAGACGCAAGCGATCCTGCAACCCGGCAGGCCTTCGAGGAAAAAGCTGCGATCCGGCAAACACAGGTTGCACAGACGCTCCGCAGCGCACAGGCCGACTACCTCTCGCTACCTACCACGGGCGACGTGGCCGAGACACTCATCCAGTTTTTCCGCCGCCGGGCCGCCAACGACTGAGTCCACGAATTCTATCACTGTATGCTTCGTTTCTGCTTGCGAATCTGTTTGCGCACCGGACTGCTGTTTTCCGCTGTCTTGCTTGGTGCCCTGCTCGTAGGCATGCCGGCGGCGGTTTGGGCACAGCCGGTTCAGGTAGAGGCCTATCTGGATGCGGACAGCCTTCGCGTTGGAGAGCGCGCTACGCTGTGGATGGTGGTCGAGCACTCGTTTCAGTCGCAGGTATCGTTTCCACCGCCCGATGCCGGGCCTACGCTGTTTGGAGATCTGGAAGTGCTCGGGCAGGCCGCGTCCGGACACCGCTACGCGGGAACGGCGCGTCCGGGCGGGCGGGTCGACAGCGTGGGGTATGCCGTTACCACATTCGTGCTCGACGAGGCCCGGGTGCCGCCGCTGCCGGCATGGGTCGTTACGGGGGAGGACACCACGATAGCCGGCTCGCGTGCGTTCGCGGTGCCGGTGCCCAGCGTGCTGCCCTCCGACACGACAACGGCCATGCAGCCGCTGATGCCGCCGGTTGACTTCCCGTATGGCTGGCGCATGTGGGCAGCTGCCAGCGCTCTTGTGGCGCTGCTGCTGGCACTGGGGCTGTGGGGATACAAACGCCGCGACAGGTGGGTGCCCTCCGGCGCATCCACAGACGCTGACGCCCATACAACGCCATACAGCCATGCGCAGGCCGCGCTCGATGCACTTGCGGCGCCTGCCGACGGCGAACCCTCTAAAGCGTTCTACATCGACCTGACGGATGCGGTGCGCACGTACCTGCGCAACCGGCTGCACATGCCAGCGCATGAGCGCACCTCGGCGGAAGTGGTGCGTGCGCTGAAGCAGCACCCCCGCGTCCCTCAACAGGCTGCCGGGCGCATTCAGGCGGTGTTGGAGCTGGCCGACCTGGCCAAGTTCGCCGATACACGCCCCGATGCAGCCGCTAACCGAACGGCCCTGCGCGAAACAAAACAAGCGCTTGAAGAGATCGAACAGTCGCTCGACGAAACTGCGGTCGCAGACGAGACAAACACGGCCGAGGCTGGCGAGAACGGTCCACCCGAAGCCGAGTCGTTCGCATCCCCCTGAATACGCCAAACGACATTATACCAAACGAAACTACGCCAACCAACACAGCAGTACCATGAGTCTTTTTTCCGACGCGCTCGTCGACGCGCTGGCACAGGCGAGCACCGTAGCGGTGCTGACGGGTGCAGGCGCAAGCGCCGAAAGCGGCATCGCTACGTTTCGTGACCCCGATGGACTGTGGGAGCAGTTCAGTCCGCAAGAGCTGGCCAACGTCGAGGCGTTTCTGGACAATCCCACGTTGGTGCAGGGATGGTACCGCTACCGCCAAGAAGCCATTGAAGAGGCTGAGCCCAATGCCGGACACCGGGCCCTGGCTCGTCTTGAAGCGCTCGTGCCGGAGTTTGCATGCATCACGCAGAACGTAGACAACCTGCACCAGGAGGCCGGCACCAAGCGAGTCATTGAGCTGCACGGCAACATCATTCGTAGCTACTGCATTGAGTGCAGCGCGTCGCATAAGATCGATGCGGACGTGGCTGATGCCGATGAGCCGGTTCGCTGTGACGAATGTGGCGGGCTCATCCGCCCGGATGTTGTCTGGTTTGGGGAGATGCTACCGCGTGATGCTATCGAAGCGGCGCAGGACTGGGCCCGGGCCGCCGACGTGTTTCTGGCGGTTGGCACCAGTGCCGTCGTTTTTCCGGCCGCCGACCTTCCGGTCATCGCGCTTGACCATGGTGCCTACGTGGCCGATGTGAACCCGGATACCAGTGCCGTTTCGGGCAAGGCACACGAGCATCTGCAAGCGCCGGCTGGTGAGGCGCTTCCTCGGCTCATGGAGGCCGTTGCCGAACGCATGCAAGCCCAATCGGCATCATGACCTTTGCGTATCCTGGCGTCTTGTGGATGCTCACGGCGGTGCCCCTGCTGGGAGGATGGATGTGGTGGCGTGCGCGTTACCATGCCGAAGGGGTGGGCTTTCCGCGCGTGGCCGATGTGCCCCTTCGTGTGTCGTGGCGCGTGTGGATGCGCCGTGCCCTGCCGGTGCTCCGCCTGAGCGCTATGGGGCTGCTCATTGTAGCGCTGGCCCGCCCGCAGCAGCACGACGTGGTGCAGGTCGAAACGACGGAGGGCATCGATATTGTGCTTGCCCTCGACGTTTCCACTTCAATGCGTGCGACCGACTTTCCTCCCAGCCGGTTCGAGGCTGCGCGCTCGGTGGCAATCGATTTTGTGGAGGAGCGCCCTAACGACCGCATCGGACTGGTCGTGTTTGCAGGGCGCGCATTTACGCAGGCGCCCCTTACCACCGACCAAGACTTTCTGGTGGATGCGATTGAGCAGCTGCGTCTCGGGCAGTTTGAGCCCGGCACAGCGATTGGGTCGGCGCTCACAGCCTCAACCAGTCGTCTGCGTAGCGGGGCGTCGCCGAGTCAGGTGGTTATCTTACTGACCGATGGGCAGAATAACCGGGGCGAGATCGATCCGCTCACCGCCGCCGAAATTGCTCGTGTCATGAACGTACGGGTCTACACAATTGGCGTAGGGGCATTTGGGGATGCACCGTTTGAGCTGGAAGAGGAAGGAAACGATGAGGTTGACGAGGACGTGCTAACAACGATGGCCGAGGCCACGGGCGGACGGTACTTTCGAGCCTCCGATGCGGCGGCGCTTCAGTCTATCTACGATGACATCAGCGCATTGGAGCAAGGCGAGATCGAGACACATACGTACACCGACGTGAGTGAGCGGTTTGCTCGGTTTGCTATTCCAGCACTGCTTCTTGTGCTGGTACACGCTCTGCTGCGTACTACAGTGGTCCGTCGCTTCCCATGATGCCAACGCCGCATGCTTTGAGGGCGCGTTGAAGGGTTTGTTGGAGGAGAAAGATGGACGTGTGAGGTAGGCACGTCCAAACGAGTACAACGCTCCTCCTCGCATCTCTTCATGCGCCCCCCCTGAAGTCCGGGGCCTCATAAAGAGGCGATACTGCCACGCTGGGATGCCGCCATGCTGCAGCCGAATTTGGTATCAGTTAAAGCCTTCACCTGATACTGCGGGGCGGGCGTCCTGGTTAGCGAGCTGCCAGGTGGTGGCAAAGACCAGGCGCGTACGCTCAGCGAGCCGCTGATAGTCAACCTTGTGGGCTTCGTCGCCCACATCGTGATAGTCGTCGTGCAGTCCCGAGAAATAGAAGATAAACGGGATGTTGTGCTTCCCAAAGTTCCACTGATCGGAGCGGCGGTAGAGCGCCTGGGGGTCGTTCGGATCGTTGTAGCGTTCGTGCAGCGTGTAGTTGATTCCCGTACGCTCGTTCGCGCGGCGGTTGATCGCGTCCAGATCATCCGAGATCAGATCGCCACCGATGATGTAGACGTAGTTGCTATCGGGCAGCTCGGGATACGACGGATCCACACGTCCGATCATATCCAGGTTCAGATTTGCAACGGTCTGTTCCAGCGGAAAGACCGGCTCCTCATCTGCGTAGTAGGCCGATCCCAGCAGGCCCTTCTCCTCGGCGGTTACGTTCAGAAACAGGATCGAACGGCGCGGTCCATATCCATCGGACTTAGCTTGCTTGAACGCCTGAGCCAGCGCCAGGGTGGCTACCGTACCGGATCCGTTGTCGTCGGCCCCGTTGTTGATGTAGTTGCCTTGCGGACTTGTCGGCTCCAGTCCGATGTGGTCGTAGTGCGACGTGATGACGATGACTTCATCGCGCAGGTTCGGATCTGTACCCTCAATGTACGCAAGCACATTCTCTGACGTCTTCGTGTAGGGCTCCTGATCGAGTCCACTGGTAAGCGTTACGTCAGGTACGTCGAACACAACGGGTGCTTCCGTTTCGGAAATCTCGCGCTGCACCGACGCCACGCTGCGGTCGGCGTCCGCCATCAGCTGGTTAGCGAAATCAGTTGAGATCATGTACACCGGTGGAATCTGTTGGGAGCCCCGGTCGTCGGTGAGCGACATGCTCCCTGGACCGTTAAACTCGGCCAGGATGCGCGCCCGTTCAGAGACATCGATCGCCATAGGACCAATATCAGCAACAATGAGCACGCCTGCGGGCGTACCGGCACTGAAAGCGCGCTGTAGCTTCTGGCCGATGCTGTCGGTCCACTCCGAGGGTTCGCTGGAGCCGGTGAGGAGGTGCGTGCCTGCTTCGTCGACCGGGTCGCTACGCAGCATGAGAAGCCAGTTGCCCGTCACGTCGAGGCCGGCTCCGTCAAGAGCCGCGTAGTCGTCATAGCTGTGGTGTGCAATGCCGTGCCCACCGAAGACCAGTCCGCCCTCTCGGTTGGGGACGTTGCCAAATGCAAGAAAAGTATTGCTGTCCACCGGGTGCTCTGTGTTGTAGGTGCCCGTTGCAATCGTAGCATCGTTACGGGCTGCTGTGAGGGTCGCCTGCGTAGTACGCGTGCCGTACAGAGGGAACGGCTGGAAGTAGCGTTCGAGCGCGCGTGGGTCATCGGTTTCCTGTGTACCTTTGGGGGCGAGCCCCATCTGGCGGTACTGTGCGGCGAGGTATTCAGCAGCGAGTCGCTGACCGGGCATACCCGTTTCGCGTCCCATAAAGCGATCGGACGCAAAAAAGTAGAGCTGTGCAGCCAGCTGCTCGGGGTCGATAAGCGCCTGATAGGCCTGTACGCGCTCAGGCTCCTCATCCAATGTCGGCGTTGACTGTGCTTCAGCGGTGGGGGGTACAACAAGGCTCAGCGCCCCGCACCCAATAAGAAAGACAAGGACAAACGATCGAAGGTTGGAGGTGTGCATCATAGCGCAACGAGAGTTTGGAAGCAGTATGTAAGTAGAGAGAGGCTCTAAGAGGGAGAGCGCAGCGTGCGGACGGGTCACAGACGCGGCGAAAGCTTTATGGCCGAGAGGAAGCAGACTCTGATGCGGAGGAGGCTGAGCGACGTCCGTTGCCGCCGAGGGGATTGCGGAACGCTTGCTTGATCTCTTCGAGCTTCTCGCGCTCTTCCTCGTCTTCCTGCTCGCCAAGAAACGTTCTGACGAAGGCCCCACCTACGCCGACCATGCCGCCTAAAATAAGGCTGAGCAGCACGATGAGTGTGCGCCGTGGCGCGCTGCGCTGTGTGGGAGGGGCGGGGGCTTCGATAACAGTGAGAACAGGCTCGCTGCGCTGCAGCTCAATCTCGGCCTGTGTAAGCTGGGCTTGCAGCTCACTATAAAGGTCGGATGCGAACCGGACTTGCCGTTGCAGACGATCTTGCTCGGTACGTAGGCGCGCCGAACGGATCTCGCGGTTCCGGTCGTTAAACGCTGCGAGGCGTTCCTCGGCTTCCTGGAGGTCTTCGCGGGCGCTGGCAAATCGGTCTTCGATAAACTCGAGGTTACGCCGCGATTTCTCGGTCCGAATAGCACGCACGCGATCAGAAAGGTGCGTCAGAAAGCTCTCGGCGATCTCCGCGGCACGCACCGGGTCGCCATCCGTTACCGAAAGTGTCATGACCCCGCTCTCCACATCGACAGAAGACGAAACCATATCGCCAACGGCTTTCATGGCCTCTTCCTCGGCTTCGCTCGGGTAGATCGTGCGGCCGCTTTCAGGGTCTACCTCTACCGGCCGCCCTGAGGGTTCAGAACGGAACGCACGCATGATCTGGGCGGGCAGGCCAATCGTGTAACGCTTTATAGCATCGCCAATTCCTCCATCTTCTTCTTGCTCAAAATACGCGACATAGGTTATTTCGGCATCGATGTCGGCAAAGTAGAACGTGTCGCGGGCTACCGCCAGCCGAACCTCACGGCTGGTGAGAATACGCGGGTAGGCCTCGGGGGTAAGGCCACTTGCGCCGCCCCCAACGCTGATACCCAGCCCGCGCAGTGCGGAGAGTCCTCCGGGCACGCCTCCTGATGCGGCGCCGTCAACCTCGCGGACGACCTCGGCGGTGGAGGTGTATTCTTCGGAAGCTGCGAGGGCATACACCACGCCGAAGAGCGCAAACGCAATGACGCACCCGATGATAAATCGGCGGCTACGTGCCAGAACGACCAGTATATCGAGGAGCGAGATCTCCTCCTCGGCATATGGGCGCTCCGGATGGGCTGAGCGCTCGTGCGATGTCGAATTAGAAGGCTGGTCGGGCATAAACGAGAACCGTAGAAGGAATGCTGCGCAGAGAAACGTCGAACGTGCCGGCCAGGGAGGGCCAGGCCCGTTTCACCGTGGTCGAATCAGCCAAACGTCAGTCAAACGCGCGCCCTGCGAGCACGATAATCGTGAGCGCGCTTGACAGGATGCCTGTAACTTCGGTGAGCGTACCGGCAAGGTCAAAGCGTTCTTCCTCACGCTCTCTTTCAGGCTCCTCTGTCACCCGAATGGTCGCGCCATCTTGAACGCGTGGCGTGCGCCGAAACCAACCTGTGCGTACGAGGAAGGTAGCCCCCGATGCCTGTGTAAGCAGAATCGATTCGGTGTTTTCGCGGACGCCCCCGGCACGGTCGAGGTAATACTCTACGCGCTTACCGGGTTCGTGCTTGATGAGCCCCTCATTCGCTACGTTACCGCGCACGGCAACCGTATTCGGGCGTGTAGGAATAACGATGCGATCGCCCGGCTGTACGATAACGTCGCTGGCGCTTCGGCCTTCGAGGGCGCGCCGGATGTCGCTGATCACCTGCTCTTCGTCGCGTATCAGGCGTCCGCCCTGGGCATAGCCCGTGGGAGCAATGCCGCCAGCACGCTCCAGGATATCGCTCAGGCGCTCATTGTCTTCAAGGATCGTGTACTCACCTGGAAAACGAACCTCGCCTTCCACAGTGATAGACTCCTGGGGGCGGAACGCCGGATCTTGGCGTACGAAAACACGATCGCGGTGTTGAAGGTCAAACTGGCGCGCAGCCTGAAGCACGCGTAGCGAGTCATCCGCGGCAAAGCTAACCGGATCGGTGTAGAGGGTGCCGCCCAGTGGAATCGTAATGGGCGTGGCGCGGGCCGTGCCATCCTGGTCGGGACGAAGCCGCGTTACTTCGACCTGTCTGAGCGAGGCGCCTTCATCAAAGCCACCTGCCTGCAGCAGGGCATCTTCGAGCGTCATGTTGTCGCGGTAGACCAGCCGTCCTCCATCTTTCACGCGGCCGCGCACCTCCACGAACCGTTCTTCCAAGCGCTCGACCGTGGCCTGGTAGATGCGAATCTCATCACCGGGTTGCAGAGCCATATTCGCATCCCCATTGCCCCGAATGGCGTCGCCCAGATGAAAAGGAATGACCTCGGTGCGGCTGCCGTCGGGCGATTCCCGGAAGAGATCGGCACGTCCCATAAACACTTGCTTGCGGTACTCCTCGTCGAACAGCCCTCCGCCCCGAGAAAGCAGGTCGCGGACGGTCATGTCGCGCTGAAAGCGGTATACGTCGGGGCTGCGCACCTGGCCCGAGATGCGAACGGTGCGCTCTTCACGTACGGAATCGCGCAGCGCAACGTGCAGGCTGTCGCCAGCGCGGAGCACGACATTCTGGGTAGGATCATCGGCCTGCACAGCGTCAAGGTTAAGGCTGCGTACAACCGATTCCAGGTCGTCATCGACTCGCGAGAGCTCGGCGCGGGGCATAAAGGCATCGCCGGTGAGCCCGTCGGCTGCCTCAATCAGGTCGCTGACCGTGCGGATTCCATCTCCCAACTGGTACTCGCCGGGTTGGAATACGGCTCCGGTGACCTCGACCCTGTTAACACGCGTCGCAATGGCGCGGTCATCAATGTCGCGGATGGAGCGCACGCGCACAAAGTCGCCATCGTTCATGCGCACCTGCACGTTTCCTGAGCGTGCCTCATTAAGGTTCATTGTAAGCACTTCGCGTGCTACGGAAGGGTCGTCGCGGTCCTCAAAAGGCAGAATACGGTTGATTGTGAAGCGATCGGTGTACGCCTCAGCTTCGAGTCCGCCCGCGTACTCAATCAGGTCAGCGAGCTCCTCATCTTCACGGAGCTCATAGATGGCGGGGCGTTTCACAGCGCCCTCCAGCGAAACGGTGATTCCGCGCGGGGGCACAAATACGATATCGTTATTCTGGAGGCGAACGGGGTCATCGGCAAAACCGCGCAGCAGATACTGGTAGAAGTCGACTGTCGAGATGACCTCTCCATTTCGAATCACCTGCACGTTACGCAGGCTTCCCCGGGTAAGCGGGCCGCCAACGCTGTAGAGCGCGTTGAACGCAGTGGAGAAGCTGCTCATGGTGTACCCGCCGGGCTGGGGTACCTCGCCGAGCACAAAGACCTGTACAGGGCGCAAGCGCGTCACAGTAAGGTCCATGTACGCACTTGGCGGATCGGTCGTCAACTGGGCATAGCTTCGCGAGAGCTGTTGCTTCATGTCTTCGCGAAGTTCGGAGAGGCGTTTACCAGCAACGGTGATCTGACCGACCTCCGGAATATTAACACGTCCCTCTCGGTCTACCGTGAGGTCGTACTGGAAGTCGGCAGCGCCCCACACTGTCAGACGAAGCTCGTCGTTGGGGCTTACGATGTAGCTGTCGTCAACGGGACCTACAGCCTGGGGCTGAAACGCTTCGGGGATAGAGTCAAACAGGTCGTATCCGAAGTGTTCAAGCGGTTCCGGGTCGGGGTCTTCGACATCGGGTTCATCTTCGATGGGCTCGTCGGTGAGCTGAAGGCGGCGCCCGGTCGAGATTACCACGGTGGTATCCTCGGTGGCCGCGCGTGTGAAGAACGACCAGGTACCTGCTGCACTGTCTTCGGGGACGGTAAGCGCCCCTTCCCAGCGGCCCTCCAGTACCGATCCGGAGATGCGCCGGACGTCTTCTACACGGGCGGTATCTCCGTTTGCCGTGATAAAGAACGGATCGACCTCGCGAATCGGCTGCTCGCTACGCAAGGGAATCTCGATAGCTACGTCGGCGGGTAGGTCGCCTACAAAAATGCGTTCGGGGTCGACCTGTACGCGCCCGTTGAGCACGGGGTAGGGGGGCGTGGTCATGGCCTCGCGATCGGTACGGCGTTCGCCACGCCGGTCATCGTCGACGGCTTGTAGGAGCGCATTGATGCGCGACTCGGGAATCCCCAGTTCGCGCGCGCGACGTGTGGCCTGGTCGGGATTCGAGAGGTCGATGCCCAGTTCACGAGCCTGGCGCCGTGCATCGGCTTCCGACATACCACGCTGGTCAAGTTCGCGTTGGACCTCAGGAGGTACGTCTTGTGCGGTCGACATTTCGGGCACAGCTGCCATGATGAGCAGCAGCGCAAGAGCCAGGAAGAAGGAAGTACGTGTCATGGTGGCTAAGTTGAACCAAATAGGAGGATGAGGCACCCGCTCATATAACGAAGACGGCTTCTCTACGAAATGGGGAGACGTGCTCGGAGGTACGGTGCATTAGCTCGTGAGAGTAGCAGAGCGAAGAGTATGCCAGGGGGCACGGAGATTGGCCGTACGTAACGTAGAGAGGCGTCTACTGAAAACATCAAAGAGGGTAGGTAATCCTATATCAGAAATACAACTCATCACCATGAAACGCGAACTATACCGGAAAACAGCTGCACAAGTTAGCACATTTTTCGCGCGCATAGCACGCTGAGCACATGCTGTGTTGCGGTTTGCAGAAGAAGTTGCTTACGAACAGCACCTCTGTAAGAAACGAGAGAGAAACTGGAAAAATTGCCAGGTGCTGCCTACAATGTTGAAAACCAGGTTCAGCATATAGCGCAATGCCGGCACATAAAGCGGCGCCCTTCGCCTATCCCTATTCAACGCCAGCCTACTTCTACATATGTCTACCCCGTTGTCTGCTGAATCAACGTCGCTCGCGCATCGGCATCTGCTGGACGTATCAGGCTATACGGACGCGGAGCTGCGACTTATCATCGCAACAGCACAGGACTACCGCAAAGGCGGCGCCATCCCGGCATATCCAGATACGACGGTAGCGACGCTTTTCTTTGAGCCCTCAACGCGAACCAAGACGTCGTTTCAGCAGGCGGCACAGCGGCTCGCTGCACGCACGATAAGCGTGGGGACTTCGGGGTCGTCGGTGGTAAAGGGGGAGTCGCTGAAAGATACAGCACAGACGATAGAGGCGCTGGAGGCCGACGTGTTTGTGATCCGCCATGCATCAGCCGGCGCGGCTCACTTTGTAGCACGGCACACCGGCGGCGTGGTGGTAAACGCGGGCGACGGAGCCCGTGCGCATCCCACGCAGGCCCTTCTGGACGCGTGCACGCTCGCCGACCATTATGCTGACGTGAGCGGGCTCCACGTTGCGATCATTGGCGACATCACGCACAGTCGCGTGGCGCGCTCAAATATTCGCCTGCTCCGTACGCTGGGCGCTGAGGTTACAGTATGCGGCCCGCCTACCCTGCTTCCGGCTGGGCTAGCAGAGATGGGCGTGCACGTTACACACCGCCTTGAAGCAGCCCTTGAAGCCTGCGATGTGGCTATGACGCTACGGCTACAACTGGAGCGTCAGCGAGCCGGGCTTTTTCCGAGTCTGCAGGAGTATCATGCGCAATTCGGGATCACCACTGCACACCTGCATGCGCACCCGGATCTGCGCATTATGCACCCGGGTCCGGTGAATCGGGGGATAGAGCTTGAAGCGGCGGTCGTTGACCACGAGCGGACAATGATCCTGGATCAGGTGGCCAATGGAGTGCCTGTTCGGATGAGCGTGCTCGCCCTGCTGATTGAGGATGCTGCGTAAGGAGGGTCTGCGTAGGCAAGCAGAGCTGGCAGAGAAGAAAGCCTTCCGACGGGAGAGCCTGGCGAATATCCTCAGCGGAATCCTATCCAACAGCATACCCCGCGCAGTGCGGGCGGACGATCGGAACGCCAACGGTAAAGTAATCCTTCGCCACACGTTTGAACCCGGCCTGTGAGATAGCATGGTCGGTACGCCGGTTTGGATGGCAGCCATCAAAGCATCGTTTCCAGAACGGCGTAATCCCTTCCTGCATTGCATGGTGGCAGCTGCCGGGGGTGTCAGCGATATGCTCAATAAATACGAACTGTCCGCCCGGACGTAGGAGGCGCCGAATGGATGCGAGCGCAGCGTGCACGTCGGGCACCGAGCACAGTACGAGTGTACTAATCACGACATCGGCACTGCGAGGGGGCAGCGCGTTGGCCTCCACCGGACGCTCCAATACGTGCCCAGAGATCCCCTGGGTGCGCATCTGAGTGCGGATCGCCGTATGCAGGTGCGGATTGGGCTCCAGTCCGATGTAGGTTATGTCGCGGTTCAGGTATGCCAGGTTGAGCCCGGTGCCTGGGCCTATTTCAACGACGGTGCCATGCAGGCCGCCCAGCAGGCGCGTTTTGCGATCGGCGTACACGCGGTGCTGCGCGGTATCAATTGAGTGCAAACCGCGCGCAAAGAGATATGAAGAGAGCGACATAAGAAAAGGGGGCGCAGGGAGTACGGCGCGCAGCTTGTGGGGGATGCTACAGGGACGCTACAGGGACGCTACGGATTGAGCACGGTGACATAGCGACGCTCGTCATTTAGAAGGCTTACAGCCTCGCGCACCATTTCGTCCTCTGCCAGCGATGAGGCGTAATAGCCCCGTTCCGTGAGATAGCGGGTCCGGATCTCAGAAAGAAGACGGGCCATCAGGATATCGGAATGCGCCTCGAACTGCCGGTCGACGGAGCGTTGGAGGGTGCTTTGCAGATTGCTCAGCGCATCCGAAGCGTCGGGGTGGTCGGTCGTTACGAGCGAGTCGATGCGACTTGCAGCATCTTGCGTCTGCGTCTGATATGATATGCCTTCGGCCTCAATCCAATCGCGAAATGAGGCTATGAGAGAGTCGCGCTCCCACCCGTTGCGTGGCGGACGCTCGTACGTGCGTGCAACGTGGCTGGCGAAGCGAAAGAAGGCCCCTTCCTGGAGGAGCGCACGCTCCAGCGGGCTGGAAAACGTGTCGTCGATTGGAACGTCGGGCCGGATGCCCTGGCTTTCTTGCACGGGGCGTCCGGTTGTGGTTTCAAAGATCTGACGAGAGGCAGGAGGGCGTGCATCTGCTACATCCGGTGCCGACTGAATGCTGCGTCCGCTTGGCGTGTAGTAGCGTGCGGTCGTCATCTTCAGCGATCCGCCGTGAGGAAGGGAGCGGATAACCTGTACAAGCCCCTTTCCAAATGTTGTTTGCCCGAGTACGATACCGCGGTCATGATCCTGGATGGCGCCCGCTACAATTTCGGTGGCCGATGCGCTTCGTCCATTGACGAGTAGCACCAGCGGGACATCTCCATAGAGGGGCCGGTTGGTATTGCGATACGAGCGATCAAGGCCGTCGCGTCCTTTGGTTGATACGACGACCCGTCCGCGATCCAGGAAAAGAGAGCTCACGTCAACGGCAGCGTTGAGGAGGCCGCCCGGGTTATCGCGGAGGTCGAGCACAAGCCCGTTAAGGGAGGCGCGGCGCTGCAAGTCGCCGATGGCTTGCTTCACTTCGAGTCCGGCCTGATGAGTGAATCGCTCCACGCGCACGTATCCCATTCCATGCCGCGACCCGCCGATGAATCCGGAGTAGGGCACCGTGGCCAGTTCGACCGGTTCACGGCGCAGGGTGAGCGTTGCAGGGGTTTCGCCCAGTCGCAAGAGCGAAAGCTCAACTGTTGATCCTTGTGTCCCACGCAGCGCTGCCCGTACCTGGTTTAACGACCATGAAGCAATCTCTTCGCCATCAATATGTGTAATGATATCGCCAATGGAAATTGCACGATGGTCGGCGCTGCTCCCCTCTACCACAGAGGTAACCGCCACATACTGGCCTCGGCGGTCAACCTGAATGCCGATGCCGATATAGCGACCGCGTGTGAGCACGTCTACAGTAGCGCGATCGTCCGGGCTGATGTATGTGGTGTACGGATCCAGATCGCTCAGCATTGCCTGCATGCCTGTTTCCATGAGGTCGCTTGGCGATACAGAGTCGACGTAGGTGTTCACGACCTCCTCAAAGGCAGCCGACCAGATCTGAATGCTTTTGCGGACTTCGGCATCGGTCTCGGAGCGTGCCATGCTGAACCCAACGACCAGCCCAATTAGGGCAGCGATCGTCCATCCGATCGCGGCATGTCGGAGTCGGGTAGGAGTGTTCAACATACGGAAGAAAGAGAACCAGAATAGGGATACGGGGCTCAGGCTTCGGCAACCGAAGAAGCCTGAGCCCTGCACGCAACAGGTAGGTAGAGGGCAAAAAGGGCATGGACAACGCGCTTCTGCATTGCGTGTGGCCCCCTTTACCCCTTTACAGAGTATCGACCGCTCACATACTTTAGACCGATGCGGCTCGCCTCCGGCGCTTGTTTACATACACAGATACAAGGATCGAGAGCTCATACAGCAGAAGCAGCGGCACGGCAAGCAGGATCTGGGTGAACGGGTCAGGGGGCGTCAGCAACGCCCCGAGTACGAGCACCACCAGAAGCGCGTACTTCCGATATGTACGCATCAGGTCGGGAGTAAGGAGGCCAACCTTCGACAGGAAATAGACGACTACGGGAAGCTCAAACAGCAGTCCCGTTCCGAGTGCCCAGAACGAGATCATGCTGAAGTATGTGATGATGTCGAACTGGTTGGTAATCTGAGGCGAGATCTCGTATCCCGCAAAAAACTGCAGCGCAATTGGCGTCAGTATCAGATAGCCGAAGGCAATACCCGTTAAGAAAAAGAACGTAGCAGCCCAAGACGCAAATTTCATACCCTGACGCTCTTCCGGATAGAGCGCCGGTTCAATGAACTTCCACATGTAGTAAACAATGATTGGCGACCCTGCGACCATACCTACGATGAGAATAGTACCGATGTCGGCAAAAAATTGCCCGGTGATGGTACGGTTCAGCAGTTCCAGTTCGCGTGCATCGTAGCCGAGTACGCCGTACATGAAGAAGTCAGGCCGCGTGGGGCCGATCAGTACCTGATCGACAATCCACCGGCTGTAGATGGCAGTCAGGATTGTCGTGATAAGAACCCCAATCCCTCCTTTGAGAAGCGACCAGCGCAGCTCTTCCAGGTGGTCAAGGAACGGCATGACCTCTTGGTCATCGGACGAGGAGGAAGCACCGGGGGCTCCGTCGCCCTGAAAAGACGAGGAGGCTTCAGTTGAGGAAGAAGGCGAAGGGCGGGTAGACATAAGTACAGAGCGTTAAGCCGAATCAGAGCTGCCGGTTGCCTTGTCGCGTAGGTTCAGGTCGAGCAATGAGTCGACCCAGAGGCCCTCCTTTTCGATGCGAGAACGTCCGCGGCTCCAGGTGAAGTTGAAGAGCGTAAGCAAACCATCTACGGTGTAGTTGGCTGCGTGCAGGCGCTCCAGTGCATCGGCTGCGCTACGGCCGCTGTTGATAATGTCATCGAGCAAGACCACCGGTTCGGAAGGGTCTACGGGGCCTTCAACGATGCGACGTCGCCCGTGTGGTTTCCGTTCATCACGAATCAGGCCGCCTCGAAAGACGGTGTTGCCAGAAGCTCCGACCACAGCACATACGAGGGGATGAGCCCCAAAGCCATATCCAACCACCTGCCGGATGCCTTTTGCCTGCAATCGCTTGGCAAGAACAGTTCCTACTTCGCGAAACAGCGTGCCTTCGAGCATGGGCACACGCGTATCCAACAGCCATCCGATGGGCTGTCCGCGCGGGTCGGTGATCAACTCGTCCTCGCGTCGGATAAGCGCTTTGTCGTACAGGCGACGCCCAAGATCCACCAGCTCATCGTAGGCAGTTGGAGAGAGCGCGTTGTGTTCCATCGAAGGCATGTAAAGCAGACGGGCAGGTAGGGCGGGGCAGGCAGCGTACGCTATCGTGTGATGTCAACCGCTCGACGCGCCCGTGCGTTCCCCCCGCAGATACGGGTTTGCACCCGGCTGCGGAGGGATACCACGGCTATCGCATGGGATCGAGTCGGAGACGATTTTCTTCGGCACATGCAGTGCCAAACAGGCACGTAGGGACAGCCACACGGCGGTGCGGCCACGAAAATTATACAGTCGCGAAGTCGTACAGCGGGTGGGCGTCGCACAGCGCGCGCACCTCTCGACGAACCGTCTGCCGGATGCTTTCATCTGCAGGAGCAGAAAGCACCTGGTCAATCAGTTCGGCGACGTAGCGCAGATCCTCGGGCTCAAAGCCGCGTGTCGTAAGTGCTGGCGTGCCGAGGCGGATTCCGCTTGTTACAAACGGGCTTTTGGCGTCGTAGGGGACCATATTCTTGTTGGCCGTAATGCCCGCATCCTCAAGCGCATGCTCTGCATCCTTGCCGGTGAGGTCCTTATTGCGTAGGTCAATCAGCACCAGGTGGTTGTCGGTACCGCCGGATACGAGATCGTAGCCGCGTTCGATGAGCCCTTCAGCCAGCGCCTGGGCGTTGTCAATGATCTGCTGCGCATAGGTAGCAAAGTCGTCTTGGAGCGCTTCGCCGAACGCAACAGCTTTTGCGGCGATCACGTGCATGAGGGGGCCGCCCTGGGTGCCGGGAAAGACGCCCGAGTCGAGCACTTCGCCGAGCATTTTGGTGCGTCCACTCTTGCGGGCGGTAATGCCGAACGGATTCTCAATGTCGTTGCCAACGAGCATCATACCGCCTCGCGGTCCGCGCAGGGTTTTGTGGGTAGTCGTGGTTACGACATGGGCATGAGGCATCGGGTCGTTCACCACACCGGCGGCGATGAGGCCGGCGGTGTGCGCCATATCCATCCACAGCAGCGCCCCTACCTCATCGGCGATGTCGCGAAACGCCTCGTAGTCGAAGTCGCGCGGATAGGCGCTCGCTCCAATCGAGAGCATTTTGGGTTGCACCTCCAGCGCCCGGTCGCGCACCTTGTTCATGTCGATGCGTCCCGTATCCTCTTCAACGCCATAAAACGCTGCCTCGTAGAGGATGCCCGAGAAGTTAACCGGACTGCCGTGGGTGAGGTGGCCGCCGTGGGCCAGGTCGAGGCCGAGTAGCGTATCGCCCGGTTGCAGTGCTTTGAGGTAGAGCGCAGCGTTGGCCTGTGCACCAGAGTGCGGCTGCACGTTAGCCCAGTCGGCATTGAAGAGCCTTTTGGCGCGGTCGCGCGCCAGGTTTTCTACGACATCAACATGTTCGCATCCGCCATAATAGCGCTTGCCGGGAAGCCCCTCGGCGTATTTGTTGGTGAGGGGCGTGCCCATGGCTTCGAGCACAGCACGCGACACGAAGTTCTCAGAGGCAATCATCTCGAGCCCGTCGTTCTGGCGCGCCACCTCGTCTTGGATGGCCGCGTATACATCGGGGTCTTGCGTCGAAAGGGAGTGCGAGGGGAGGGTAGACATATCAAGCGGTACGTGTTGGAGGGAGGGTGTAAAAGGAAGGAGGCGCAGAACGCCCTAACCCCGTATCAGTCGCTGGTGTCGAGCTGAAAGAAGCGGTTGCCGAGGCCAATCCACTTCAGGTCGGGCTCGCCGTTTTCGTCGATATCGATTGCGTACGTGCTGGCTACAACGTAGTTGGTGCGTGTCGTGAACTCGGGGGCCTGCGAAGCAAGCGCGCTTCCGGCAAGGCTGCCGACGGCATTGCCCAGCCACGATTCGTCGCCGATCTCGTTACGGATGAGCTGCGCGGCCTCATCCTCTACGTGCTTCTCGAACGCCGACATATCGGGATTGGTGAGCGCGAGCGCCACGATGAGAGCCAGCAGGATGAACGTGATAATGCGCATGGTCCAGGTAAAGGTGAGAAAACAGGAAGGGAGCGGAACGTCAGTGTGTCAGCGCATACGTCAGGATGTTCACGCCCATCTGCATGGCTGTACGCCGCAGCTCTGGAGGAGTGTCGTGCACGGAAGGCGGTTCCCAGCCATCCGTAATGTTGGACTCGTAGAGGTAGTAGGCGACCAGGCGGCCTTCGTGAAAGAGCCCGAAGCCCTGGGGCGGCCTTCCGTCATGCTCGTGAATCTTTGGCGGGCCGTCCGAGAAGTCGTACGGATGATGATAGATCGGATGGCTGTACGGCAGTTCCACAAACTCCTGTTCAGGGAAAACTTTTTCCATTTCCGGACGAATGTACGGGTCGAGGCCGTAATCGTCGTCAATGAAAAGAAACCCGCCTTCTTCGAGGTAGTGCCGCAGGCGCTCCGCTTCTTGCTCGGTGAAGTCAACATTTCCATGTCCGCTCAGCACCAGAAACGGGTAGGCGTACAGCCGGTCGGTGCCGAGTTCTACCACCTCGCCCTCGGGGGCGACATCGATAGCCGTGTGCTCACGCACAAATGACAGAAACGTGGGCAGGGGCGTCTGGGCCTGGTACCAGTCGCCACCGCCTCCGTATTTCACAGCTGCAATGGTCACATGCGGATCGTCGGCACGCTCCGCCACCGTTGCGTCACGGTCTGCTGCGTTACGATCTGCGGAATCGCTCGCGTCGGGTGGCGCCGTCGGCGCAGCAAACGCGGGCACAACAAATGCGGGCACAACGAGGAGGCAGACGCTCAGCATTCCAAGAATGCGCCCCCACGCTGTATGGAAGCCGGCACAAAACGAGCGTTTCATAGCGTGAGCGTGCGGATGCACAACCGAATGAGGCTAAGTCGAGTGAAAAATCAATACGCTATACGTTGGGCACGGGCGCATGTGCCGAACCATAGAAGCATGCCTCATGTTATGAGTGGATGCCTCTGGTCCTCAAGCCTTTACTTCTGTTGACTGATTCCCGGTTCTACCTATGTCGCGTGTTTTGAAAGCCCTTCTTATTTCTGCTGCTGCAACAGGAGTGGCGGCGCTGGTTTTGCGCCAGCTCGACCTCGAAAACACACCATCTCCTGAGCTCGACGATCCGTTTTCAGGTATGGATCCGGATGCCATGCCGGAGGAAGATGTCGAGCTGCTCATGCGCGAGCTGGCCTCGCAGCTGGGTCTGTAGATGCACGTCTTGATCGTTTACTCGCTTCGCTCCACATATGTCTGAACCCCGCGAATGCCCGTCGTGCGCGTTGGAATACGAAGACACCGGCGACGTAGAGGTGTGTCCGTACTGCGGGTATGAGTTTCCGCAGCGCAAGAAGTCAACTATCTGGGCGGCCCTGCTCTTCCTGGCACTGATGATTCTGTTCGCGCTGTCTACGTTTTAGGCAGTGCGCTTTTAGGCAGTGTGTTTTAAGCAATATGATGCAGGCAGTGCTGTAAGTCGTAGCTGTAAGTGCGCTGTGGGAGCTGCCGCCGAATGTCTGTTGCTCTATTGTGGGTACAATGGATACAACATTGTGGATACGACTGTCACGCCGAGCCCTCCATACGCTTACTTTTTACTGCTATCCCCGCTCATCTATATGCCTGACTCTCCACTTGGCACGCTCGCGCCCCGCGATTTCCTCGACACGTACTGGCAGTCGAAGCCGCTCTTCATCCGAGATGCCTTTCCCGATTTTGTGTCTCCGGTCGATGCCAACGAGCTGGCCGGACTCGCCTGCGAGCCGGACGTGGAGAGCCGTATCATCATTGAGGAGGGGGGCACGCACCCGTGGGAGTTGCGCCATGGACCGTTCGATCCCTCAGTGTTTCAGACGCTTCCGGAGACGCACTGGACGCTCCTCGTGCAGGAGGTGGATCGCCTGCTTCCTGGCGCCGCCGCGCTGCTCGACCACTTTGACTTCGTACCGTCGTGGCGGCTCGACGACATCATGGTCAGCTATGCCCCGAAAGGAGGCAACGTGGGAGCTCACATCGACAACTACGACGTTTTTCTGCTGCAGGCTGCGGGCGTGCGAGAGTGGGGAATCGGGCACGCGCCAATACAAGACGAGCAGATCGTGCCCGACCTCGATGTGCGCATGCTGGCCGACTTCACCCCCGACGAAACGCTCACTGCCCGCCCCGGCGATCTACTGTATCTGCCGCCGCGTGTAGCCCATCATGGCATCTCGCAGAGTGACGACTGCCTCACCATATCGGTTGGGTTTCGCGCGCCCAGCCACCGGTCGCTGGTGCATAGCTTCGTGCAAGATGCGATCCAGCAGATCCCAGAGAAGGCGCGCTACAGCGATCCCGACCGCCCCCTCCCAGAGGCTCCTGGAGAGCTGCCGGTCTATGATCGCGAACGAGCCCGGAAGATCATTCGGACGCGCGTGCGGTCGCTTCTGTCCGATGACGCAGCACTCGACGACTGGTTTGCCCGCACCATCACGACGCCTGCGCCCGGACGCGATGCCCCGCCCCGCTCGGAGTCTCTTTCGCCAGAGGCGCTGCGCGCTGCGCTAAACAACGGTACGGGACTACGTCGCGGACCGGTTGCGCACCTTGCGTATGTGCCGAATGACGATCGTACAGCCACGCTTTACGTGAATGGCAGCGCACGCGAACTGGCGGAAGCGACAGCGCCTGTTGCGCCACGCATCGCCGGGCGGGCCCGCATCCCAGCAGGAGACCTGGTGGACCTCTTGGACCGGGCACCGGTCCAGAAGCTGCTTGTACAGCTGGTGAACGAGGGTGTGCTTGAGCTGGACGAAGAGCTTGGTGATGCCTGATCTGTTTCTGTCAAATACATGACTGGCCGTGCTATGCAACCGCTCCCTGCCCCTTACGAATCGTACCGTGCTGGCTTTGTGTCTCTCTGCAGCGATGCTCGTACGCTGTGGGCATTGGTAGCACCGGGCGTGTTGCTTACGTCGCCTGAGCCGGGAGCATGGTCGGCCGCACAGTGCCTGGCGCACCTGAACGCAGCTGCACGTCCGCTTGTCCCTGCGCTGGAGGCACGCGTCTTCAAGGCGCAGCGCTACGGGCCATACGGCGACCCGCCGTTTCACTACCGTTGGTATGAGCGTCTCTTTATTGCTTCGGTAGCTCCTGTAGGGCGCATTCCTATTCCAGCACCTCCTGTGTTCTACCCACCGCCCGAGCCCGATCCAGAAAAGGTGCTGGATACGTTCTGCGACTATCAGCAGCGGCTGTCTGTATGCGTGGCACGCAGCCAAGGGGTCGATTGGGAGCGTGCCCGTGTAGCGTCGCCGGCATTGCCCGTCCTGTATCTGAGTATCGGAGCCTGGTTTGAGGCCACGCTCAACCACGGGCGCCGTCACCTGCGCCAGGCCAGGCGTGCCTGCGGCCTCGCCGCTGAGGCGTCTGAAACGGTTCGCGACGAAGCGGCTTCGTAGTCAGCAGAACCTACCCCACGTTCTCCTGCTGCACGTTCTCTCCGACTCCTCCCCACCGATTACTCTGTTGCCGTATGGCTTCCCCGCTTGCAGATCCGCGCATGTTTCCCGACGCTACTGAGCTTGCTGAACGCGTTCAGACAGGTAGAACCACCGTGCCTGAACTATTACAGACTCATGTAGAGCGCCTGAAGGCGGTGCAGCCTGCGCTGAACGCAGCCACCGACTGCTTAACGGATCGCATCCAGCGGGCCATTGAAACGCCTCCCGAAGGCCCGTGGGCCGGAGTCCCGGTAAGCGTGAAAGAGACCTACGGGCTCAAGGGAGAGCCGCTCACAGCCGGGTCGAAACGAGCGCCCACGCTGCATCCAGACGAAGACGCTGCGCTCGTGAAGCAGATTACCGGCGTAGGGGGGGTGGTCTGTGCGCGCGGTAACATTCCGGAGCTTGCGATGACGCACGAAACCGAAAATCTGCTTTACGGACGAACACACAACCCGCTGAACCCAGACCGGAGTCCGGGCGGGTCGAGCGGGGGCGATGCTGCGCTGGTGGCTTCGGGGGCCGTGGCAGTCGGGTTCGGATCGGATCTTGGCGGGTCGGTGCGGCATCCGGCGCACTGTTGCGGCATCGTGGGATTCAAGCCCGCCTCGGGTGATATTGACGATACGGGCACCTGGCCACTTCTTGATGAAGAGCCCCCCGAGCCCCTCCTCGCCGATAGCATGCTTGCGCTCGGGCCGCTAACGCGATCGGTGCGCGATGCCAGGCAGGCCTACGAGTGGGCACGCGGAGAATCGCTACCCGAAGCGCCTCCGCTCGATACGTTGCGTCTGGTAAAACCGGCCGACTTCACGATGACCGCCCGCGAGCGCCTCATCCCGGCGGCGGTTGACTATAGCCGCCGGCAGTTAGAGCAGGTAGGCCTGCGCAGCGCTCCGATGCGACTGCCCGACGCCGGTGCGCTCTACCAGGCGTACCTCACCGTGGTGGTGCGCGACTACGCTACTTTTCTATATGACTCGCTCACAACGCGCGACGGGAAGGCCCTGTCGTGGGCCCGTGAGTCGTGGCGGCAGCTACGCAACCGGCCTACCGTGCACTGGTACCTGTTTCGGCTGCTTGCAGCTATGCATGCGCTGCGCCCGGATGCGCAAGCCGGCTGGGCGGCAGAGGCCGAGATTCAGCAGGCCCGGCGCACCATCCGCGATCAGCTGGGCGACAACGGAATTGTGCTACTTCCGACCAACGGTACGCTTGCTATGAAACCCGGCGATGCAGCAACGTACATGTCGCGCCCGGGCATACGCGGACTCTTTACGCCGACCATCTATCCGAACGTGCTCAACTTGCCCGCGATTACCGTGCCGGCATGGACGCATCAAGATCCGCGTACGGGGCTGGTGCCGGGGGTTCAACTCATTGCGGCACCGGGCAGCGAGGCCGCGCTATTTGCAGCTGCCGAAGCCCTCGAATCGCATCTGCGCGACGCACCGTAGGAGCCAGCACCCGCATCCCTCTGTTTCTACTCACTCTTTTACCCGTGTCTCATGGTTTCTGAACTATTTGATGCCAGCGCCTGGAAGCCCGTTGAAGGGTTCGACTTGACCGACGTAACGTACCATCGTGCTCGCAATCAGGGAACGGTACGCATCGCATTTGACCGTCCCGAATCGCTCAACGCATTTCGCCCGAAAACGGTCGACGAACTCTACCGCACGCTCGACCACGCCCGTCAGACATCAGACGTCGGTACCGTCCTGATCACGGGCAACGGACCCTCGAAAAAGCACGGCAAGTGGGCGTTCTCTTCGGGCGGCGACCAGCGGATTCGGGGGAAAGACGGCTACCAGTACGCTGACGATGAAGGCGAGGCCGACCCGGCGCGGCTGGGGCGGCTACACATTCTGGAGGTGCAGCGGCTTATTCGCTTCATGCCAAAAGTCGTTATTGCGGTTGTGCCGGGATGGGCCGTGGGTGGGGGGCACAGTTTGCACGTGGTGTGCGACCTCACGCTGGCCAGCACCGAGCACGCGATCTTCAAGCAGACGGATGCCGACGTTGCCAGCTTCGACGGAGGGTTCGGGTCGGCCTACCTGGCACGGCAGGTCGGGCAGAAGCGGGCCCGTGAGATCTTCTTTTTAGGCCGCAATTACTCGGCTGAAGAGGCTGTAGAGATGGGAATGGCCAACGCCGCTATTTCGCATGGCGAACTGGAGGCGACCGCGCTGGAATGGGCCGAGGAGATCAATACCAAAAGTCCGACAGCTATCCGAATGCTGAAATATGCATTCAACTCGATCGACGATGGCATGGTAGGCCAGCAGCTCTTCGCCGGCGAGGCCACGCGCCTTGCATACGGCACCGACGAGGCCCAGGAGGGGCGCGATGCCTTTCTGGAAAAGCGCGAGCAGGATTACAGCGATTTCCCGTGGCACTACTGATTTTTTCAGCGGGAGGCGAACGCTCCGCATCCCCTGAACAGATACTTCTGATACGACACACAACAGCTGCCAACAATGACTGATACGATTCAAAACATCCGTGGACGCGCCGTGCCAATGCTCGGACTGGGCACGTACAAGCTGACCGGGCCAGCCTGTCGCGAGGGGGTAGCACACGCGCTCATGATGGGATACCGTCACATCGACACAGCGCAGATGTACAAGAACGAAGCCGACGTCGGGGCAGGTATTGCAGACGCCCCCGTTGCACGCGAGGATGTCTTCCTGACGACAAAGGTGTGGCACACAAACCTGTCGCCCGAGGATGTGCGCCGCTCGACCGAAGAGAGTCTCCAGCGGCTCGACACCGATTACGTGGATCTGCTACTGATTCATTGGCCAGCGCATCTTGACGGCGATCATGATGCGTTGCGAAGCACCCTGGATGCGTTTGTAGCGCTACACGAGGCGGGGCATGCGCGCCACATCGGGGTGAGCAACTTTTCGATTCGGTTGCTTAATCAGACCCTTGATCATTTGCCTGCGCAGGCGCCGCTGTTTGCCCATCAGGCAGAGTACCATCCGTTTCTGTCGCAAGAAGCGGTGCTGCGCCATGCACGCGAGCACGACTACCTGTTTACGGCATACAGTCCGCTCGCGCAGGGAGACGCGCTACGCAACGATACGCTGCAATCCATCGGAGACCGCCACGGGAAGACGGCGGCTCAGGTTACGCTTCGGTGGCTGCTTCAGCAGCCCCAGGTTTCGGCTATCCCCAAAGCAGGAAGCGCATCGCATCGAATTGCGAATCTCGGCGTGTTTGACTTTGCGCTTTCCAACGACGAGATGACAGCGATACACAACCTGGGGCGCGGAGAACGACGCATAGACCCGGCATTTGCCCCCGCGTGGAGCACAACGTAGAGCACAGCGTGGCGGGTCGTCTGCTTGCTTCGGTGTTGACCGGGCCACAACCGAGCAAGTCTAACACGCTGTAACATATAGCGTGAAGCAGCACGTATAAAGACAAACGTGGGTGCGGCGCAGCGTACAGCCTGAGTGCATAAGTAGGTCAGCAAAAATACATTTACACCTTGTCATCGCGAGGAGGGAGCTTGCGACCGACGCGGCGATCTCACGCGCTAGTTCATGCGCTAGTTAGAGCGGTTTACCCTACTTGGAAGGCACAAGATTGCCACGTCGCTGGCGCTCCTCGCAATGACGTAATCAAAGGTTCTTTTGTGGATCCACTTATGAATTACGCCATGGGCAGATAAGTCTTTACGTGATGGTCTTGAACGTTGCTATCTGGTGACGAGCTGAACAGGTATACTGTATTTCGGTAATATGTAGCGCCGTATTCGTTTATCCACATACGCCTCAAAAACCAATACTATGGCCAACTCAATTAAAAAGACGGCAGACCTTGTCATTAAGAAAGTAGGGTTTTCGATTCTGCAGCTTATTGAGCGTATTGTAGTTCGGTACTCGCCTCATGGTAATCCTACGTTCTTTGATAACGAAGATTTTGGCTGGACCGAGACGCTTTCGGAGAACTGGGAAACCATCCGCGAGGAACTGGACGCGGTTGTCCTGAAAAACCGCGAGCAGCTTCCGAACTTTCAGGAGATCTCAGAAGATCAGACCGCGATTACCAACGACGATGATTGGAAGACCTTCTTCCTGTATGGGTTTGGGCACAAAGCAGAGAAGAACGCGGCCCGTTGCCCGAAGACCACGGAGATCATCGAGCAGATCCCAGGAATGAAAACGGCCTTCTTCTCGATTCTGTCGCCCGGCAAACATATCCCCGCACACCGCGGTCCATACAAAGGGGTAATCCGCGCCCATCTGGGCCTGAAAGTGCCCGGTCCGAAAGAGCAGTGCCGGATCCGCGTGGGCAACGACTACCGCCACTGGGAAGAGGGGGAGGTAATGCTCTTCGACGACACGCACGACCATGAGGTGTGGAATGACACCGACGGCGAGCGTGTCGTCCTTTTTCTGGATGTGGTGCGTCCGCTCGACCCGCCGCTCGACCGCATCAACCGGTCGATCATTAACTTGATCAGCAAGTCGCCGTTTGTGCAGAACGCAAAAGAAAACCAGGAGCAGTGGGAGCAGAAGCTGGAGCGGGAGAAGGCCGCCGAGCCGGTCGCTGCGTAAACGGACGTCCATCCACCTCGTACGTCTTCCTCATTCGACCAAACCTGTTATGCCCGATATCGTCGTGCGCCGTGCCACTCTTGCCGATCTCGACACAATTGTCAGCTTCAACGTAGCGATGGCGCGCGAGACCGAAGACAAACCACTCGATGAAGATACACTGCGACGGGGGGTGCGGAGGGCATTGCATGATGGGCAGAAGGGACGCTACTGGGTTGCGATGCGCAACAACGAGGTAGCCGGTGCACTTATGTGTACTACAGAGTGGAGCGACTGGCGATGCGGTATGTTCTGGTGGATCCAAAGCGTGTATGTACGCCCAAGACACCGGCGGCAGGGCGTATTTACAGCGCTATACCGGAACGTGTACACGGCAGCCAAGCAAGATGCTGGCGTATGCGGGCTGCGGCTCTATGTCGAAAAGGAGAACACGGGTGCCCAACAGACCTACAGGCATCTGGGGATGCATCCCACTGCATACGATATGTACGAGGTGGGGGTGTGATGTACAGGGTGAACGCGGGAGGCAGTCCACTTCTTCGAGGCTGAACGGGCCTCACGCACGGCTCCACACCACGAGGAGGCGTGAAGCCTATAGACGGCACCTAAATAGACTGGTTGACCTTGCACTAAAGCCTGTTTTGACTTCTTGATCTGGGTTCTGCGCTGCTCTGTTGGACTGGGGCCTAAGAACCTGTTTTGATTTCTTAATTTGGGCTCCGAGTGGCGGCGCTGGACTGGGGCCGAAGGTCATGCCCCTGGTGCAAACCAGGCCCCAGACAGGCTCTCAAAAAAAGAACCCTGTTTGAGATTCTATTTGAAGAGGGGTGTCCGAGATGAAGTACCCTTTCCCACAAAGACTTCGCTGCGCTCATCACTGTGCTTATGCCTGTCTGGCCGCCTCAGACGAAACCTCTAAAGGAGATGTGGAATGCTCATCCGGTACAGGCTGAGACTCGTCATTTGCCAGGGCCACGTACCGGCCCATGAACGTGAACGCGCATTCGCCGGCCGCTTCGATCTTGCACTTCAGGTCGAGGCGAGCACGTCCCCAGCGATCGAGCATGTTCTGAAAGCGATCGAGGGCATCTTCGTCTGGGCGTTCACAGACGACCGAGATGTTCTCACAGACTGGTTTCAGGTACTCGATGTCGCTCTCCTGAATGATCACCTCAACCTGTTGCTTCATGTTATCGACGAGCTGGTGCATCATGGCCCAGCCGGTCAGAGTGGCTAGCATGCTTAGGCTTCCGCCGAAAGCTGTGCCCATGTGGTTGGCATTCGGCTTAAGCGGGGCCGACGCGCACAGTCGCCCGTCTTCTTCGGGCTTGAGAGAGAAATGCAGGTGCTCCGTAATTGGCATCTCCTGCACAATGAGCTGCTCCAGGTGCTCCAGCGCCTGTTCAGTCATAGAGGTACGCGACATAATGTGGTACGGGGGTCGTTAACTTGCGTGATACAATATCCAGATATATAGTTGCAACAGAACATCCATACGCCTTAGTTGATCACGCGTTCTTTGCACGAAGAAAGAAATGAGATGTTGTAGCATCAGTCTAACTTGTAACAAGACCGAATGCATACACGCCGAAAACAGTGGTGCATTCCGTGTAAGGAGCTATACTTCAGCACAGGAACCACGCTGCAGCAACCTGGCCCGTTAGGCTGTGCGGTAGTGAACGCAGCAACCTGGCCCGTTAGGCTGTGCGGTAGTGAACCATGTTATACATCTCCTTTTTGCGGACGAAGCAGCACCTCTTCCATGACGGTGCGATCAGAGAGTTTGTATGCCTGCACGACCGTGTCAGCAATGTCAGAAGCAGGCATCAGACGCTCCGCCTCGATGTCAGCACCATCCCAGGTAGGAGTGAGCGTAGCACCGGGAATGACCGTTGTAACGCGAATCCCTTCGTCTTTGGTCTCTTCGCGGACTACACGCGCCAGCCCACGGAGTCCGTGCTTTCCTGCGCAGTAGCCGGCATTGCCCGGATAGGCCTGGATAGATGCGACAGACGCAGTATAGAAGACATGTCCGGCACCTGCGTCGCGCATGAGTGGGAGGAATGCCTTTGTGACCACAAAAGAAGACGTCAGGTTCACGTCGATCTGCGCACGAAAGCCGTCCGCCGTCAGTTCGTCGAGTGGAGCGTGGGTGAAAGCCCCTGCGTTGTTGATAAGCACGTCGGGAGTTCCCCACATGTCGACTACGCGCTCAGCCGTTATAGAGACGGCGTCGTCGTCGGTCACGTCGGCAGGACAGACCATTGTGGATGCGCCGCGCTCTTGGCAGGCATCGGCTACGGCTTCAAGCTTGTCGACTGTACGCGCAACCAGTACGACCTTAGCATTGTCGTATGCATCCGAAAAAGCAAGTGCAATAGCACGCCCGATGCCCTGGCTGGCTCCTGTAATAACGACAGTCATGCAGGTAGAAGGGAAGCTACGAAAGATAATTCGTGTGGGGCAGCGTACTGAGAGCCCACGCTGCCTTAATCAACGGGTATCGATGTTCTGGGAAGAACGTTGCGTTACTGTGTTAGTCGCGTATGAGCCGCATGAGTTCGTCGCGCGTGCTGTGGTTGCGGAAGGCACCGCTTACGGCGCTGGTCTTGGTTGAAGAGTTCTGCTTCTCCACGCCCCGCATCATCATGCACAGGTGTTGCGCTTCAATGACCACGGCGGTACCCTTCGGCTGGAGGACCTCATCAATGGCGTCACGAATCTGCAGTGTAAGGCGTTCCTGCACCTGCAAGCGTCGCGCAAAGACCTCCACCGTGCGCGGAATCTTGCTGAGCCCAACGATGTGCCCATCCGGGATGTATGCGACGTGAGCCTTCCCAAAGAAAGGAAGCATGTGGTGCTCGCAGAGCGAATAGAGCTCAATGTCTTTTACGAGGATGATTTCGTTGTACGACTCCTCAAACATTGCCTGGCGTAAGATCGCCTTTGGATCCTGCGCGTAGCCTTGCATCAGGAACTGATACGCCTTGGCGACCCGCTCGGGGGTCTTGACAAGCCCCTCACGGTCTGCGTCCTCTCCCAGCTGCTCGATGATATTCTCTATATGACCGGCAACGGACTGCGTGGTTTGCGCGTCGTACAGATCGCGGCGCTCATAATGGGTGGGGTAATCGGAATCAGGGGACCCGTTCTCAGCAAAGGTGTCGGAAAGTATCTTCTTTTCAGCCATGGGTAGACAGCAAAACGGACAAAAAAAGCGACGGCAGGAAGCCTATTCCCCCCGATATTCAGCATAGTTGCGCGGCGTTTCATACAGACGCACGCAGTGCAGCCGTCCGCTCGGCAGAGCGTCGGCAAGCTCATTCCAGATAGCAATTACGAAGTTTTCGGTCGACGGAATGACACCGTCCATAAAGTCGACATCGAGGTTAAGGTTTTTGTGGTCTACCTTATCGACCACCCGTTTGTGAATGATGGACTTCAGCACGCCGAGATCAATCAGGTATCCTGTCTCCGGGTCCGGTTCGCCCGCAACCGTCACTTCCATTTCGTAGTTGTGACCATGCCAGTTAGGGTGGTTGCACGGGCCATACATCTCCTCATTCCAGGCCTCCGACTTATCGGGATTATGGAGGCGATGGGCAGCATTAAAGTGTGTTTTTCGCGTTACATAGACTGTAGGCATAAACCCCAGTGAACTATAGTGAGACAGAAGTCCGGAAAAAGCAAAAGGAAGCAATCCGCGTATTGATCAGACGCATGGATGCGTTATGAGTTGGGAAGCCGACCAAGTTTTGCTCTCACAAAGAGCATTAAGGATCCAATCAGACCGGATAGGAAAGAGCATGTTCATTAGACCACCGAAGCGTTACAGTTCTTCATGGCGGTGTGCTTGTTGGCTGGTGCGCAAGAGATAAAGTAGACATTATCACAGATCCGTTATTTTTGACACGTGCGTGTCGGCGGGCTATGTTGTAACGTGTAAAACAAACATTCTGTACGACAAATTATGCGGCGTGCTGATGACCAAATGTGCAGGCTCCATGCGGTCACAACCGCCTAAGGACGGTGCGCCTTGCATCCAATAGCCTTTAATTCAGAGAGTCATCGTATGAGCGACGAGCCAACCATCTTCCAGAAAATCATAGAGGGCGAGGTACCTGCAGACATCGTTTATGAGGATGAGCAATGCATCGCCTTCCACGATGTCAATCCGCAGGCGCCGACGCACATTCTTGTGATTCCGCGCAAGCCCATACCTACCGTTGATGATATTGAGCCAGACGATGAGGCGCTTATTGGGCATCTGTTCCGCGTGGCGAGCAAGGTGGCGCACGACCAGGGCCTTGATAATGGATATCGCACTGTCATCAACTGCGGCGACGACGGCCAGCAGACCGTCTACCACCTGCACGTACATGTGCTTGGGGGGCGCGAGCTCCAGTGGCCTCCCGGATGATTCGATGATTCCCTCTGTGTGAGGCGTGTGACTCACGTCACGCTTTACACTGCAAACAATTTGCACTGTAAGCAAACCGTGAGCGTTGTGTCTTGATGCTGCGGGCCCAAGAGGGCTTTTCAGCAGAGGGTGCGACGGGATTTCTCTCAACCAAGATACCCAAGTATCCGTGATCACCTTAGGAGTAACCGGTGGCATCGGCAGTGGAAAGACCACCGTCTGCAAAATGCTTGACGACCTTGGCGCCCGCGTCTTTTATGCAGATGAGGTGGCGAAGTCCATCATGCGAGAAGACGCCGATGCCCGAGCACTAATTCGAGATACGTTTGGCAGCACCAGCTACGATGAAAAGGGGCAGCTAAACCGTTCGTATCTGGCTGCACAGGTGTTCAGCGACCCCGATAAGCTGGAGAAGCTAAATGCTATCGTGCACCCGCTGGTATTTGACGCCTTTAAGGAGGCCAAAGAACAGGCGCGTGCCGACGATGTAGAGCTGCTTGTGCACGAAGCTGCGCTTCTTTTCGAAGCCGGTGCCGATGCTCATGTAGACCACACGGTCGTGGTTGCCGCGCCCAGTGAACTGCGTATCGCGCGCGTCGTCAACCGCGACGAGACCACTGAGCAGGCCGTTCGCGATCGCATGCAGCACCAGCTCCCGCAAGATGAGCTGTGCGAACGTGCCGACTTTGTAATTCAAAACGATGCGGACCGAAAAGCCCTTAAGGATCAAGTCATGGATCTGCACAAGCGGCTGACTACCGAAGTCGCGGCATAGTGGCGACCCGTTCCGGTTGTGCCATGAGGCATAGCCAGTCGGTGATAGCTGATGAGGTGCCCTTCTGCAGCGCCGAAACTTTCCGTGAATTGGATGGTGCGGGAATCCCTTTTGGCTTTCGGGCATTGACTTTAGGTGCCGAGCAGACGTATGCTGTACGTCACAAAAGTAGTCGGGTCTATAGCTCAGTTGGTTAGAGCGCTACGTTGACATCGTAGAGGTCAGTGGTTCGAATCCACTTAGACCCACCGTCTCCCATCTGTACACCACGAGCCATCTGGTAGAAACGTGTGCCCTTGTACCATGAAGGGACACTGGCATATATCGAATGTGCTCGTTGTCTTTCAAGCGCTTTGTCCCTTATCGGCGGAGCGCTTTTCTTGTATACCCCCTGAATCTGTTCGCTCTTATGGCTGACATCTCTACCGACCGAGACACCATCACCATCACACTGCCCGACGGGTCGACACGTACGTACGATTCAGGTGTCACCGGGCGTGAGATTGCGGAAAGCATAGGGGCGGGGCTTGCCCGTGCGGCACTGGCCATTACGGTAAACGGCGAGGTGCGAGACTTAGACCGGCCCATTACGGAGTCTGCCGAGATTGCTATCCTGACCTGGGACGACGAGCAGGGCAAAGAAACGTTCTGGCATTCGTCGGCGCACCTCATGGCCGAGGCACTTCAGGAGCTGTACCCGGGCGTAAAGTTTACGATTGGGCCGCCCATTGAGCGAGGCTTTTACTACGACGTGGACCTGGGCGACGAAACCCTGTCGGCTGACGATCTGGAGGCGGTCGAGGCGAAGATGAGAGAGCTTGCCAAGCGCGATGCCATGTATGAGCGCCGCGAAGTGTCTAAGGAGGAAGCGCTCAGTTACTACAAGGAGCAGGGCAACGAGTATAAGGTAGAGCTCATTGAAGAGCTCAATGATGGCGAGATCACGTTTTACGAGCAGGGCAACTTCACCGATCTGTGCCGCGGGCCGCACATTCCTTCTACAGAGCGGATTAAGTACCCGAAGCTGCTTTCCGTGGCCGGGGCGTACTGGCGGGGCGACGAGTCGAACCCACAGCTTACGCGCATCTACGGCATCAGCTTCCCGAAGAAAAAGATGCTCGATGAGTTTCTGGAGCAGCGCCGTCTGGCCAAAGAACGCGACCATCGTAAGCTTGGCAAAGAACTGGGACTGTTCACCTTCAATGCGGATGTGGTCGGCCCCGGGCTGCCCATGTGGCTGCCTAAGGGAGCCACGCTTCGTGAGACGCTCTCCAATCTGTTGAAGGAAGAACAGCTGGATCGCGGGTATGAGCCAGTTGTGTCGCCACACATCGGGCGACTGAAGCTCTACCGTACGAGCGGGCACTACCCGTACTACAAAGAGAGCCAGTTTCCGCCGATGATCTTCAACGAAGAGGGCGACGAAGAAGATGGCTACCTGCTTAAGCCGATGAACTGTCCGCATCATGTTATGATGTACAAGCACGACATGCACTCGTACCGCGACCTGCCGGTGCGATTTGCGGAGTTTGGCACGGTGTACCGCAACGAACAGAGCGGCGAGCTTGGAGGACTTACGCGCGTGCGCGGATTCACGCAGGACGATGCGCACATCTTCTGTACGCCCGAGCAGGTAAAGGCTGAGTTCAAAGATGTGATCGACCTTACGCTCAAGGTGCTCGGCGCGCTCGACTTTACCGAGTTTACCGCGCAGATCTCATTGCGTGACCCCGAGAATACCGACAAGTATGTGGGCGACGATGCGCTCTGGTCGCAAGCCGAACAGGCCATCCGTGAAGCAGCCGAAGAAATGAACCTCGACACGATCGAAAAAACCGGGGAGGCCGCGTTCTACGGCCCCAAGCTTGACTTCATGGTAGAAGACGCCCTCGGGCGTGAATGGCAGCTGGGTACGATCCAGGTCGACTACAACCTGCCAGAGCGGTTCGACCTTACCTACGTTGATGCCAACGATGAGCGTAAACGCCCGGTCATGATTCACCGCGCTCCGTTTGGATCACTGGAGCGCTTCATCGGCGTGTTAATCGAACACTGCGGTGGTAACTTCCCTGCGTGGCTTGCACCGGTGCAAGCCGTCGTCATCCCCGTTGGAGCTGACTTCAACGACTATGCCGACCAGGTAGCGACACAGCTTCGAGAAGCGGATCTGCGCGTCGATGTTGACGACAGCGACGATACCGTTGGGTACAAAATCCGCGAAGCCGAAACGCAGAAAATTCCATATATGCTCGTCGTAGGAGGGCGCGAAGAAGAAGCAGGAACGGTCGCCGTGCGTGCTCATGGCGACGGGCAGCAAGAGGTTATCTCTGTAGATGCGTTCATCGAGCAGATGGACGCTGAAATGCGGGCGGCATGGTCATAAAATGATCATGAAGCTGGGTCGGAAAGCACACCTGGTAAAAACCGATACATGGAAGCTGCGACGGAACCCACCGTCGCTACGGTGCGTGCAGATATATCAACGAATCGTACTTATATTCCTCAACAAACCTCCCGATTTACTATCGCTAAAGCTGATAAAGTTCGCGTAAACGGAGAGATCCGCGCCGGCACTGTACGCGTCGTTGAACCAGAAGGCGACCACGAGATCATGGATCTCGAAGACGCCCTGGATCGCGCCCGCGACCATGACCTTGATCTCGTCGAAATTGCTCCGGATGCCGAGCCACCCGTATGCAAAATCATTGACTACGGTAAGTATCGCTACAAGCAGCAGAAGCAAGAAAAGCGGCAGCGAAAGCGGTCGAAGTCGATGCAGATGAAGGAGCTTCGGTTCCGACCACGCACCGACGATCACGACTATGAGTTCAAGAAAAACCATGCCCGTGATTTCCTGAACGATGGTAACAAGGTGAAGGCCTACGTGCAGTTCCGAGGCCGAGACATTATCTACAAAGATCAGGGAATGGATCTGCTTCGCCGTCTCATTGAAGATGTGCAAGACCTGGCACGGATCGATCAGGCGCCCCAAATGGAAGGGCGGCGCATGACCACGATTCTCGCTCCCCACAAGAAGAAAAAGTAATCGGTCTCCCCACACGGGGCTCACGCACAGCTCCGCTGTACACACGCCCCACGCCGTAGCGCCGCGGATCGCACCGCAATACTGCTGCATAGTTCGCATAAGTTGACGCGGTGCATGCGCTGGATGTGGAGACTCCATCATTTTTGCGGAAGCCCAACCCAAATGAGCACCCTGGCGTGGAACGCACGTCGGGGTGTCTCCATTGATGCATGTCCGTTCTGTGCGGGGCTCGTATCTCCGCCACGCGGTGATCTACACGATACGCCCTCTTTAGAATCGATAGTTTTTGATATTATGCCTAAGATGAAATCGCACAGTGGCGCACGCAAGCGCTTCAAGAAAACTGGCAGCGGCAAAGTAAAGCGCAAGAAAGCAGGCCGCCGTCACATCCTGACGAAAAAGTCGCCGAAGACCAAGCGTCAGCTGCGTAAAGACACGATTGTCGACGAAACGCAAGAGAAGCGCATCAAGCAGATGATTAACTCGTAACCGCAGCACACTGCATCCCGCAGTTGCTCTCCACAACAGACGCTCTACCTGATGAGCGTTTTCAGTCAGGTATGCCTCGTGGACTCCGTGAGGCGCAGGTCCTGTCGTTGTTTCTACCTTCTATCCGCTAACGACCTTCCACCATGCCACGCGCAACAAACAAGCCGCAGACCCGGCGCCGTCGCAAGAAAATTTTGAACATGGCCAAAGGCTACTGGGGCCGCCGGAGCAAAACGTATAGCTCCGCCAAGCACTCGGTAGAAAAGGCACTGCAGTATGCCTATCGCGATCGTCGGCAGCGCAAGCGCAACTTCCGCAAGCTCTGGATCACGCGCATCAATGCCGCTGCCCGTAAGCAAGGCGTGAGCTACTCGCGGTTCATGGGGGCCTACCGCAAGGCCGATCTCGATATGAACCGTAAGGTGCTTGCCGACCTGGCCGTGCACGATCCCGAGGCCTTTTCGCAGGTCGTTGATCATGTGATGGAGCAGGCATAACTGCTGAAGGGGCACTGCCCGCAGCCCCTGTGCTCCATGACATGACGAAAATCCCGCCGCTGCTGCTCTCAGCAGGCCCGGCGGGATTTTCTATGTTGCCGTGCTTGTCTCTTCTGGGATCTTCAAACAAAGCTGCACGGCGTACTCTCCTTAATGCTGCTCCTGCAGGTAGCATCCGCGTAGACCTACTCTTGCCGCTCCGTTTCTTATGGCTGACCCGATCGCCGCCCTCCGCGCTGAGCTTGAAGCTGAAACCATTACCAGCGAGGAGGAAGCCGAAGCCTTTCGCATCAAGTACTTAGGGCGCAACCAGGGGCGTATCCCCGACCTGTTCGGTCAGATTGGCGAGCAGCCTCCTGAGGAGCGCCCCGACTTTGGGCGACGCCTCAACGCGCTTAAGACGGATGCGCAGGCGAAGCTCGATGCGGCGCATGAACGCCTGGCTCAAGAAGCTTCGGGCGACACCGGCACCGACCTTGATCTTACACTGCCCGGTCGCCGTCAGCATCAGGGCTCGCTGCATCCGCTTACACAGACGCTCGAAGAGATCCTCCATATCCTGGAGCGGATGGGCTTTGCCACCTATGAGGGGCCCGAGGTCGAAACCGACTGGCATAACTTCGCCGCGCTTAACTTTCCGCCTGATCACCCAGCGCGCGACATGCAAGACACCTTCTTCGTGAAGGATGCGCCGGTCGACACCCCGACGCTGCTGCGGACGCATACCTCGCCCGGGCAGATTCGTGTGCTGCAGGCTACCGAGCCACCGGTGCGCGTTATGGTGCCGGGCCGCGTCTACCGCAACGAGGCGATTTCGTACAAGTCGTTCTGCCTGTTCCATCAGGTTGAGCTGCTTTATGTGGATACGGGCGTCTCAATGGCCGACCTGAAGCAGGTGCTCTACCAGTTGGCCCAGGCGCTCTTCGGCGACGATGTACGCCTGCGCTTCCGCCCAAGCTACTTCCCGTTTACCGAGCCCAGCGCCGAGGTCGATATCTGGTGGGCCGACCCCAGCCATGAGGATGGCGGGCGCTGGCTTGAGATCCTTGGCTGTGGCATGGTGCACCCCAATGTGCTGCGTGCAGTTGACGTCGATCCCGAGCAGTATAGCGGCTATGCCGTCGGTATGGGCGTAGAACGCATGACGATGCTTAAGCATGGGATCGACGACATCCGGGTGTTCTATGAGAACGATCTGCGCTTCCTGCAGCAGTTTTAGCACGCCAGCAGTCTGCGCCTCGCCCCCCTGACTCTTTTTCCGCACAACGCTTTCTCGCTTCATGGATTGCTCCATTCAGTGGCTGCGCTCGTATGCCGCTCCACAAGCCGACGCTAATGCCATTGCCGACCTGCTCACCATGGCCGGGCTCGAGGTAGATGGCATCACGCATCACGGACAGCCGCTCGACGGGGTCGTGGTTGGCCTCATTGAGGCGGTGCGCTCGCATCCGAATGCCGACCGGCTCGTGCTCTGTGACGTGAACATGGGCGCTGAGGAGCCGGTGCAGATCGTCTGTGGTGCGCCCAACGTGGAAACCGGTCAGCGCGTGCCGGTCGCACCCGCTGGTACTACCCTGGAGCTGCCTGCTGGAAAAGGAAGCGACGAGCGCCAGCCCATTACGCTCGACGCCCGAAAAATTCGCGGCCAGCAGTCTAACGGCATGATCTGCTCCGCGCACGAGCTGGGGCTGACCAGCGATGCAGCCGGTATCATGGTGCTGGATGACGATGCGCCTGTTGGGATGCCGTTCGTGGATTACCTGCGTGCGCACAAGGCAACCCCTACCGACATGGTGCTCGACATTGACCTGACTCCGAACCGGTCCGACGCGGCCAGTCATCTGGGCATTGCCCGCGATCTGTCGGCGCTGACAGGTGCGCCGCTGCATCGGCCGGCTGTGGAAGCGCCCGAAGAGGGCGGTACCGTTTCCGAGCGGTTCAGTGTGTCGATAGACGACGCCGAAGCATGCCCGCGCTACGTAGCGCTGTGCGTAGAGGACGTTACGGTAGGTCCCTCGCCGCTCTGGCTACAGCAGCGCCTGGAGCGCATCGGGCTTCGCCCGCGCAACGTGATCGTAGACATCACGAACTTCGTGCTGCACGAGTGCGGCCAGCCGCTCCATGCGTTCGATGCTGACACGCTGCGCGGTAAGACCATCCGTGTAGATACCGCTGATGCCGAAACTACATTCACCACGCTCGACGACCAGGAGCGCACCTGTCCGGCAGGAACGCTCTTTATTCGGGATGCGGAGCGTCCGGTAGCTATCGCAGGCGTTATGGGCGGGGCTGACACCGAAGTGACCGAGGAGACGACCACGGTGCTTATTGAGAGCGCGTACTTCGATCCCTCGCAGATCCGGCGCACGGCCAAAGCGCTGGCGCTGCAGACCGACTCGTCATATCGCTTCGAGCGTGGCGTAGACCGCGACGGACAGGTATGGGCGGCGGCTCGTGCTGCAGAGCTCATGGTGCGGCTTGCCGGCGGTACGCGCGTTAGCGGCATGATCGACGCGCATCCGCGTCTGCCCGAGCCGCGTACGGCTGCATTGCGTCCGGAGCGGGCCAACGCGCTGCTGGGCACGGCCCTTACGCGTGGTGACATGCGTCGTCATCTCGAATCAATCGGTATTTCGGTAGATGCGAAGGGCGATGCGCTCCGGTGCACACTTCCCACGTGGCGCCCGGATCTTGCGATAGAGGAAGACCTGATCGAAGAGATTGCGCGCCTGCATGGCTACGACCGCATCCCGCGCCCCGAACACATCCAGATACCTGCCACGGTTGCAGAAGACAGCGCCGAGCGAACCCGTCGCGTAGAGGTCCGCCGCCTGCTGCGCGGATACGGGTTCCGCGAGATCTACACCAACAGCATGCTCCCGCTTGATGTGGCTGAGCAGTTCAACCCCAACGACACGCCCGTCGTAGAGACACGCAATCCCATCTCGCGAGAGATGGCTGCGCTGCGTCCGCGGCTGCTTCCCGGCGCGCTCAGCGTGCTTCAGCACAACCGTAACCACGGGCAAGACGCCATACGCCTGTTTGAGTTTGGCCGTGTGATGCGTCGCGTTACAGCCGATGAAACCCCGATGGTGCCTGGCGTGCGCGAACACGAGTCGCTCCTGATTGCCGCGACCGGAGCGCAAGCTCCGCTGCACTGGGATCGCGCCACGCGCAACACCGATGTGTACGACCTGAAAGGAACCGTAGCCGATCTGCTCGACGCGCTCAACGTTCCGGCTGTGCAGTTCGCGCCGGCTACAGACACGCCAAGCTACGTGGCTTACGCGCTCGACATTGTTGCTGACGGCGCTCCGCTGGGCACGCTCGCCTGCATCCACCCCGACACCGCCGACCACTACGACCTGACCGACGCGGTGCTTGTGGCTGAACTGCAGTGGCCTGCGGTCGTGAGTGCGCTTGCCGAGCGCACAGGCTACACGCCAATGCCCCGTGTACCCGTGGTAGAGCGCGATCTCGCCGTGCTGGTGGATGCCGACGCTTCCGTTGGGCCTCTCCTCGATACGGCCCGTGAAGCGGGTGCACCGCTCGTGAAGCACGTCGACCTGTTCGACCTGTACCAGGGAGAGGGGATTCCGGACGACAAGCAGAGTGTGGCCCTGTCGATGCAGTTGGCATCGGATCGGACGCTCACCGACGCCGAAATTGACACGTGCATGCGCCGCATTCGGGAGATGCTAAGCAACGAACATGGTGCTACGTTACGAGAGCAATAAAAGCGTCGGCACATCCACGAGCGCCGGGCGTACCCTTTGTGGTTCGTGTTATTACCCAATTATGTCGCACGAGGCAATAGGTCCGCGCATGTAAACGTTACTTGCACATGCGGCGATCATTTGCTATGGTAGAAAGATAAGAAAATAATATAGCGTACCTCTTTGCTAAGTGCATCCTATCTTTATGGCTGCCGACGCTGACTCATCTGAACAGAATAAAGCGTGGCCTGCCGATTCTACGGCGATGCTGAATGAGCTGTCGGATGCGGTGCGCCCCTCAATAGAGATGCTTGTTGCGCAGATAGATGCGGCTACTGAGCATATAGCGGCCCTTGAATCCGAAAACGAACAGCTCCGCACTCGGGTACAGGCGCTTGAAGATAAAATTGCCAAACAGCCTGACGTGCCTGCCAACAGCCTTGTGCTTGCGCTGGAAGATGCGGATGCGGATGCACTCAAGCAGGAGCTGGAACGCTACATTCAGACGATAGACACGCTGCTGGACGATCTTCCGCCTCCGCCCGATTCAGATGTCGGCGACACGTCTCTTGCATAGCCCCCTCTGGTTATGGCTACCAACGATATGAAACCGATTCGCGTGCACATCCTGGGCCGAGAGTATGCCCTGCGCGTGCGAGAGGGCGAAGAAGAAACGACACGTAACTTGGCTTCTCAGGTGAACGCCCGTATGAAGGCGTTCCAGAAGGAGCACCCGGAGCAGGCCGAGTTTACAACGTCGGTCATTACCGCTCTTGCAATGGCCGAAGAGCTAAACGATCTCCGGTCGGCACTTGCAGCGCGCGAGCGCGAACTTGAACAGCAAGAGCAAGCTCACGCACGCGAGCGAGAAGTGCACGCACAGAACGAAGAGGCGCTGATTCAGGCAATCACACAGCTCTCAGAGCGTCTGGCTGGTGCGCTGCCTACAGAGGCAGAGGCGCCCAAGCCTGAGCCTGCAATGCGGGAGGAAGGCAACAGAGACGGAGCATCTGGCCCAACAGATGACAATGGAAAAGCCGGTGTCGATGACACGGAAGCCCCCGGCACAAAATCCTCCGATGCGAACGAGCATGAGACTGCACGCCCTGACGGTAGCAAATCCGCCGGAGACCGTGAAGCGGCTACGCCGTCGCCTACCCGAGAAGGCTACGAGAGCAGTTTTTCGCCGATGTCTGATGGGTACATGGACGCTGATATGCCCCATCCAGAACCAGCCATTGAGCCAGACAGTGACTCCCCGGAATCCTCAGACCCCGACGAGTCGAGCGCGTGATACTTGAGTCGAGCGCGTGACACTGAATAACTGCCCACATAGCATTACCCACAAAGGGCTACCTGTGAAAGTTACGCACGCCGCTCTTGCCGGCGCGTAAATTAGCACTGCAACGTGCTAAAGGCGTTTTGGAGGCGACTCATTACCACACTGTCAACTCTTAACAGGGTATTGGGAGCATCATAATGGAGCGGTCCTCGTTTTTGTGATGTTCGTTTGTTTCGTTCCTCTGACGCCTGCGCGTCTCTTATGACCAAAACGCTCGATACGGCGCCCCCGCAAGATCCTGTCATCGCCAATGCTTCGCCCGAGGCCCGCGAGAAAGCACGCACCCACATCGTAGTACGCGGCGCGCGGCAGCATAACCTGAAGGATATCGATTTGGATGTGCCGCGCGAAACCCTTACGGTAATTACGGGGCCGTCGGGATCCGGAAAGTCGAGCCTCGCCTTCGATACGATCTATGCCGAGGGCCAGCGGCGTTACGTAGAGAGCCTCAGCGCCTACGCCCGGCAGTTCCTGGAGCGCATGGATAAGCCGGATGCCGACCTGATCACAGGACTCGCGCCGGCCATTGCGATTGAGCAGAAGACCACGGCGAATAACCCCCGCTCCACCGTTGCTACCCAGACCGAGGTATATGATCACCTCCGGCTGCTGTACGCGCGCATCGGCACGACCATTTCACCGGTGAGCGGCCGGCCCGTCACCAAAGATACGCCGCGGAGCGTGGCGCTCTCAATCGAAGAGGAGCTGGACGACGGCGCGCGCTACTACCTGTGCTGTCCGGTGCCCGACCGCAACCGTGCGCTGCGCGACGAGCTCAAGAGCCTGCGTGAGCGTGGGTTCTTCCGCATTTTGCTGCTGCCTACCGAAAAACAGGCCGAGCGTGGCGAGCGCCCCGATGTGCTCGACTTGAACGACACGCCCCCGAGCAAAGTCAACAACTACGGCAGCAAGCGGCTGCTGGTGCTCATTGACCGGCTTAAAGTGAAGCGGGGCGATGCCGCTACCCGCACCCGGGTGGCCGAATCCGTCGAGCAGGCCTTCACTGTAGGCGAGGGTCGCTGCGTCGTACAGGTGGCCCGCCGCCGTGGCGATGACGCCAGCGGCCCGGCCCCGCAACTTCATTTCAGCGCCCGCTTTGAGCGCGATGGGATGGAGTTCGAAGAGCCCACGCCGCTCATGTTCAGCTTTAACAGTCCGGTCGGGGCGTGCCCGGAGTGTCAAGGCTTCGGACGCGTGCCCGGACTCGACCCGGATCTGATCGTCCCCAACAAAGGACTCTCGATTCGCGAAGGCGCGCTGGCGCCGTTTCGCACCGATAAGTGGAGCAAGCACTTCCGTAAGCTCATTCGGGTAGCCGCGGAAACAGGGCTCGACATCGACTGCCCGTACCGCGAGCTTGACGACTGGGAGCTCGACATTATCTGGGGGGGTAAAGACCAGTACATCGGGCTGAACGGCTTCTTTGAGTTCCTGGATGAGCGCTCGTACAAGACGCACTACCGCATCTTTCGGGCGCGCTTTCGGGGTTACTCCACATGCCCCGAGTGCAACGGCTACCGCCTGCGCAAGGATGCGTACTACGTCAAGATCAACGACCGGCACATCGGAGAGGTATGTGCCATGACGACCCGCGAGGCGCTCGACTTCTTTCAAGATATCGAGCTTTCTGGCTATCAAGAGGAGGTAGCCGGGCGCGTGCTTGAAGAGTTGCGTACCCGTACAGAGTACCTGGTCGATGTAGGACTCGACTACCTCACGTTCGACCGGCTGGCCCAAACGCTCAGCGGGGGCGAAAGCCAGCGCATCAACCTATCCACCTCGCTCGGGTCCTCGCTTGTGGGCTCGCTCTACGTGCTCGACGAACCGACGATCGGGTTGCATCCGCGTGATAACGACCGGCTTGTGGGCATCTTGCAGCGCCTGCGCGACCTTGGCAACACCGTACTGGTGGTCGAACACGATCCGGTTACGATGGAGGCGGCCGATCATCTCATCGATATGGGCCCCGCCTCCGGACAGTTTGGCGGGGAGGTGGTGTTTCAGGGGACGTACGATGAGGTGCTCGACGATGAGGACTCGCTTACTGGCAAGTACCTAAGCGGGCGCACCGCTATCCCGGTGCCTGAAGCGCGGCGCACCCCCGCATCCGACCGAAAGCTGGTTGTGACGAACGCGCGGCAGCACAACCTGAACCACATCGATGTTGAGATCCCGCTCGACAGTATCGTGTGCGTAACGGGCGTGTCGGGCTCGGGCAAGTCGACGCTTATACAGCAGACGCTCTACGAGGGACTGCACCGCCTCAAAGGAGGGAGTGGCGATGGTACGGTCGGCGCGCACGACGACATTCGTGGCCATACGTTTGTCGATGGTGTTGAGATGGTCGACCAACAGCCTATCGGGCGTACCCCGCGGTCGAATCCGGCCACGTACACGAAAGCGTTCGATGGCATCCGCAAGCTGTTTTCCGAAACGCGGCAGTCGCAGATCCACGGCTATGAGCCGGGCTTCTTTAGCTTTAACGTAGCGGGTGGGCGCTGTGAGGCATGCAAGGGCGAGGGCGTCGTTAAAGTGGAGATGCAGTTTCTGGCCGATATCTACCTGGAGTGTGAGGCGTGTAACGGGCGGCGCTACAAGCAGGAGGTGCTGAACGTGACGTACAACGGCAAGAACATCGCCGAGGTGCTGGAGATGACCGTTGACGAGGCCGCCGACTTTTTTGAAGGAGAGCGCGCAGTGACGAACAAGCTGGAGGTGCTGCAAGACATTGGGCTCGGCTATCTGTCGCTCGGGCAGCCCTCTACCACGCTCTCCGGCGGCGAGGCGCAGCGCATCAAGCTGGCCTCGCACCTGAGCGGGCGCCACACCGATCGCATGCTCTACATCTTCGACGAGCCCACGACCGGACTCCACTTCGACGACATTCGTAAGCTGCTGAACGCCTTCGATCAGCTGGTCGAGCACGGGCACTCGGTGGTCATCGTCGAGCACAACCTGGATGTCATCAAGTACGCCGATCACATCATCGACCTGGGTCCTGACGGGGGCACGGGCGGGGGCGAAGTTGTCGTAACCGGCACGCCCGAAGATGTAGCCGCGCATCCCACCAGCCATACCGGGCGGTTTCTAAAGACAGCTTTGTAGGATTCCTGTGTTGCAAGAAACCCTGCGAATAAGGTCGCAGCCTACGTTGTATCTGTAGGTGTAAGTCCAGGAGGGAGGCGGGGCGACGGGCTGTGGATCGCTGTGTTGGGTGGCGGCATTGAATGGGTGATGATCCGTCTGCATCCCTCTACACACAGCACGCGTGCTCATGAACACAGCCTCGCACGGTCCCTCAGCGTCCGATCTGGCTTCGCTTCTCGGGACTGATATTGACAATCTTTCGCTGTATCACCGCGCGCTCACGCACCGGTCGTGTCTGCGCGAGGCAGACAACCCGTTTGAGGTATCGAACGAGCGGTTGGAGTACGTGGGCGATGCCTTCCTCGATCTGTTAGTTGGCGTAGCACTCTATACGCACTTTCCGGACCAGGACGAGGGCTTCCTGTCGCAGATGCGTGCGCGGCTGGTGAGCGGCCGGTCGCTTGCAGAAGCCGCGCGCCGCTGCGATCTGGGACGCTACTTGCTACTTAGCCGCAACGCCGAGCGCAACAACGGACGATCTAACCCGAGCATTCTGGCCGATGCCTTTGAAGCAATCACGGGCGCGCTCTACCTGGACCGGGGCCACGAGGCTGCGGCCTGGTTTGCCCGTTGCTACTTGTTGGATGTGGTCGATCTCGATTCGCTTGTACACAGGAATCGCAACTATAAGAGTCTGCTGCAAGAGCATCTGCAGGGCGAAGGGCGCCCGCTGCCTACGTACACGGTTGTTGACCGCACCGGGCCCGATCACGATTACACGTTTGTTGTCGAGGCCCTTGTTGAAGGAGAGGCCCTCGGGCGGGGCACCGCACCGGCCAAGAAAGAAGCCGAGCAGCGTGCGGCCCGCGAAGCGATTCAAGCACTTAAAAACGAGTAGCATACCCGTAACGATGTTGGTGGGTCGTAAACGATCAACTGCGCTGTACGTCCACTCATAGCGACTTATGTATAGCCTCTACCCACCAACATTGCTCGCTTATGTCATGCACAATAGGCGTTCCGCGCCCATTTGCCGACGATGAAACCCGTGCGGCTCTCACTCCGCAGGTTGTGGAGCAGCTGGTAGATGCGCACGGGGTAGAGGTAATTGTGGCATCGGGACTGGGCTCGCATGCGCACTATTCCGATGATGCATATGCATCGGCTGGTGCCACGGTTGGCGACGACGACAAGGCGTTTGCTGCTGATCTCGTGTTGGTGCTGTCTCCACCCCTTCCTGAACGCCGCCGCCGTATCGGCAGCGACCAGACCATTCTTGGTCTGCTACAGCCCCTCGATAGCCCCGACGCACTCGGTGATATCGCCGACCAGGGCGCTACCGCACTGCCCATGGAACTGGTGCCTCGCATCTCGCGGGCCCAGTCGATGGATGTGCTCTCTGCAATGAGCTCGCTGGCGGGCTACCGTTCCACGCTGGAGGCTGCGCTGCGCCTTCCCAAGTTCTTCCCCCTCATGAGTACTGCAGCTGGTACCATTCGTCCAGCTAGCGTGCTGGTAGTTGGGGCCGGGGTGGCCGGACTGCAGGCTATCGCTACGGCAAAGCGCCTGGGTGCGAAAGTGCGGGGCTATGACATTCGCGACGCCACGCGTGAGGAAATCGAAAGCCTTGGCGCCTCGTTCGTGGAGCTGGAGCTCGACACGTCGCTCTCTGAAGGAGACGACGGCTACGCGAAGGAGCTTGAACAGGCCAAACAAGAACGCCAGCCTGAACTATTACGTCCACACATCGCCAAATCGGACGTTGTGATTACGACCGCACTCATTCCGGGACGCCCCGCGCCGCTCGTGATCAACGAAGCGGCTGTAGAAGACATGGCGCCCGGATCCGTCATTGTGGACCTGGCCGCGCCCAACGGGGGCAACTGCGCGCTCACCGAGCCCGGCACCACGGTCACCAAGCATAGCGTGCACATCATGGGTCCAACCAATCTACCTGCTACGATGCCCGTGCATGCCAGCGACCTGTTCGCAAACACCGTGCGAGCGCTGCTCGACTACCTGCTCAACGAAGAAGGCGGCCTTGCGCTCGACTTCGACGACGAAGTGACCGATGCAATGTGTGCCGTATACCAGGGTACGATCCGAAACGAGCGCGTGCGTACCATGCTCTCCGACTCGCCTGATGCTTGATATACTGCTGACATCCTGCTAACGCGCTGTTAACGCGCTGCTGATGCTCTGCTAACCCCCATATCCGCTATGATAGAAAACCTGATCATCTTCGTGCTGGCCGCTCTGCTTGGCACTGAGGTACTGACTAAGGTGCCGCAGACCCTTCACACGCCGCTTATGTCGGGCGCCAACGCGATCAGCGGCATTACCATTGTAGGGGCCATCATTGCTGCTGGAATGAGCGATGCCTGGTGGGCTACCGCTCTCGGCTTCGGCGCGCTGGTTGTAGCTACGATTAACGTGGTCGGAGGCTTTCTCGTTACCGACCGCATGCTGCGCATGTTTGGCCGCAAGAAAACGCCTCCCTCTTCCGCCGATGCCTCCACATCTTCATAACGTCCCCACCTGAAAATGCCTATTCTTGAACTTGCGTACTTGCTTTCGGCTGTGCTGTTTGTGCTTGGACTGAAGCGCATGCAGACGCCGCCCACGGCCCGCAGCGGAAACGCGCTGGCTGCACTGGGCATGTTCACCGCGGTGGTGGCCACGCTCTTCATTCACGATGTTCTGTCGTGGCCGCTTCTGCTGGCCGGTGTCGTGATCGGGGGCGCTATCGGAGCGCTCCTTGCGTTCCGCACGCCCATGACCTCGATGCCTGAGCTGGTGGCGGTGTTTAACGGATTCGGAGGGGCGGCGTCTGCATTTGTGGCGGGCGCTGAGCTTGCGCAGTACCTGCAGGGGAGCCGTCTGGTGGATACGAGCGCCTACTCGCCTACGTTGGCGCTGGTCATCGGGCTTAGCCTGCTCATCGGTATGGTCACGTTTACCGGCAGTCTGGTTGCGTTTGGGAAGCTGCAGGGCATTCTGTCGGGCAATCCCATCACCTTCCCGGGGGTACAGGTCGTAACCGGATTGCTGCTCCTGGGCGGCATAGCGGGCGTTGCCTTCTTGCTCATCGGAGCGCCCGAACTTGCCACCGACCCCGATATCACGCTGTATGCAGGCATCGGAATCGCTGTAGCAGCGGCTCTCATGGGGCTCTTCCTCGTCTTTCCGATCGGAGGGGCTGACATGCCCGTGGTGGTGGCGCTGCTCAACTCATACTCCGGACTCGCAGCCGCTGCTACCGGGTTCGTTCTCGATAACACCGCGCTCATTGTAAGCGGCACGCTGGTGGGCGCTGCCGGATTCATGCTTACCATGCAGATGTGCGATGCGATGAACCGTTCGCTGGCTAACGTTATGCTGGGTGGATTCGGAGGCGACGGCGCCACGAGCAGCGAGCTCGACATTCCCGAAGGCAAGAGCGTGCAAGAGACGAGTCCGCAAGACCTGGCGATTCTTGCTACCTATGCCGAGCGCGTCATCATCGTGCCGGGCTACGGACTCGCTGTAGCGCAGGCACAGCATGCCGTACGCGAACTGGCCGACCGGCTCCAGTCGAAGGGCGTAGACGTGCGCTACGCGATTCACCCGGTAGCCGGGCGCATGCCGGGCCACATGAATGTGCTGCTGGCTGAAGCTGATGTGCCGTACGAACAGCTCTACGAGATGGACGAGATCAACAGTTCGTTCTCCTCAACCGATGTGGCGCTGGTCATCGGCGCCAACGACGTGGTGAACCCGGCTGCGCGCGAAGCCTCGGGCAGTCCCATTGCCGGAATGCCTATCTTGAACGTGGATGAGGCCGAGACGGTCGTCGTCATCAAACGCAGTTTGAGTCCCGGCTACTCGGGCGTGCCCAACAGCCTGTTCTATCAGGATAATACCCGCATGCTCTTTGCGGATGCCAAAGAGGCCGTTAGTGAGACAACGGAGGCGGTGAAGGGGCTGTAGTAAGGAGCGGTCGTGCTCGGTTAACGATAACGGTAGCAGACGTTAGCGGCCCCATCTGTTCCGCTCAGTGTCTGTCTACCAACCGAGGAGGCTCTCGCCTCGTTCACTACAGCGATGCGTTTATGCGTTTGAAAAGAGGGCGTTCGGGGGAAGAGATAGAGCCGTGTCTTTCTAATGGGGAAGCAATCGCACGAAACTTGCCCCCTCCTCAAGCCCCAACCACCCTACTGCTGTGCTACCGCATTGGCGTCGGCGTACTGATCATATCGGGCAGGCCGTCGGCATTGTCGTTTTTGGAGCGGATACAGGCAGCAATGAGATTCGACTTTGAGAAGTCGCCTCCGGTGAACCAGCGCAGGATGCCCTCGCGCCCAAGCAATTCGCGCTGGATGGCATCCAGTGATTGCCCCTCGCGGTGATACCGGCGTTTCACTTGTCCGCAGAGTGCTTCGAGGTAGCGTGCTTTCTGCTTGAGGGCTGTAGCGCCTTCATCCACCACGCCGCGATGTCCGCAGAAGAGGACATCAGCGGGGAGCTGCGCCATGGCGTGCAGCGATTGGGCGAGGGCGTACACATCTTCGTCGAAGCGCAAATACGCGACGCGAGGCGACAAGAAGAGGTCAGCGGTGAAGAGCCAGCGGTGTTCGGGCACGTGCAGACACACCATGTCATCGGAGTGGCCGGGCGCCGGGTGGGCGTGTAGCGTAGCCCCAATCGACAGGGGAAGCTGCTCGGGAAGGGCTTCTGCATCAAGTAGAGGGGGCGTGCCCCACACTACACGGCGGTACCATTCGATCGGAAAGCCTTCTTGTAGTCGTGCTAGGCTGGCTTTGGGAGCATACACCGGTACATCCAGAAGCTCCTGGATACGCGCCGCATTTCCGGCATGGTCTTCATGGTGGTGCGTGCAGACGACACGCTCAATGCCATGCGCTTCGTGCTCGTCTTCCACGAAGCGGCGCACGGCCTTCCACTGATTGGGTGGGCCGGTGTCGATCAACGTATGTCCAATGCGGTAACATACGCTGCTTGTGTTGAGCCCGATCGGCCAGCGCCCGGACTTCAGTCCGGCCACGTCGTTGTGCGAGATGCGGGTACTGCTCATGTTTGGAAACGGGAAAGCGTCGAAAGTACAGATGGTGGACATGCCCAAAGGCAAGAAGCGAAGCGTAAGTCCAGAATGCCCTTACGCCACGAACCGGTACGAACCGGCCGGTATGCAGTTCACAGACGGGCGTTACGTAGCAGTTCGTGCAGAGCACGTGCAAGCGCGCCGGATGCCCCCTCGTCGGTATCTGGCCCCGAAAGCGTGATCAGCGTTTCAGGCTGCAATGCGCGTGCCACGGTAGCCCCTAACTGACCTGGAGATTCGGGCGGAACGACGAAGCCGGTGCGCCCCTCGTCGATAGCATTTGGCAGGTTGCCGACATCGGTAACGACAACGGGCCGGTCGAAGTGGGCGGCCACGCGCACAACGCCGCTCTGGGTGGCGTGGCGGTACGGCTGCACGACGAGGTCGGCTGCAGCAAAGTAGCGGGCGACCTCGCGCTCTGGAATGTAGCGGTCATCCCACCGCACCTGGTCCGGCTGTGGGAGCGCGTCGATCTGAGCCTGATACGGGGCAGGGGCATCATACGCTTCGCCCGCTATACAGAGCCAGGCCTCGGGGTGAACAGCCTGTACGTTAGGCCAGGCGTCGAGCAAGAGGTCGAGTCCCTTGTATTGGCGCACGAACCCGAAGAAAAGGACAACGGGACCTTCAGCGGGTAAGTTAAGCTGAGCACGGGAAGCAGCGCGGTCAGGTGCAGGTCCAAATCGGGTATAGGTAGGGTGGTCAACTTGAAGGACGGGAAGGTCGCTCGCAAGTGCACGTACGTCGCGAGCTACCGTGTCCGAGAGCGCAACGGCTCCGTCTATCTGGTGAAGGAATCCTTTGGTGAGCCACTGGTCGCCCATATGGCGCTCATGCGGCAGGGCATTATGCACCACAGCGACGACAGGGCGCCCGGCGCTACGCATCCGCCAGGCCAACCAGCCAAATGGGGGCGCCATGAACGGCATCCAGTACTGGATGACGGCGCCTCCGAAGGGTCCGTTTCGCATCCACCGGGCGGTGCGGTGCCACGTAAGTGGATTCAGCGTGTCGATGCGCCGGTGGGGGATGGGAAGGTCGGGGGGGGGCGGTGTATCGGTAACGGTCTGTGTGCGACCGGGAAAGAGCCATTCAGGATACTGACGCTGGAAGGTACACAGTACGGGAGGGTACCCGATCTCTTTCAAGGATCGAGCAGTGCATTCGGTAAAGTGAGCAATGCCCCCACGATAGGGATAAGCCGGTCCGATGTGGACGAGAGGAGCGTATGGAGGCGAGAGCACAGGGAGCAGACGCGTATTGGGGAAGACAGCAGAAGGTGAACGGCACAAGTACCCTATAAGGATACACAGAGCCAATCATGAGAATCGGAGTACAAACCGTAACATTGTATAGCGTACAAGAAACGGGCAGGTAGCCTGTGCGTGTCGTACCTACTAATTGCAATGCACCGTGTTTTTTATCATAGCTGACTTTAAAGATATGCACCGACTTTTATCGTATAGCGTCGTCGCTCTCCTCGGGCTGGCCCTGGTGGGATGCGGAAACGCCTCCTCTGAGGTTAATCCTGAAAATGATGCGGCGTCTGAAGGGGATGTCGTGGGCGAGGTCGTGATGGACCGTGTGGAGAGCGAAGAGGAAACGTTTCAGGTCGTGCAACTGGCCGACAATCTGGAGCATCCGTGGGCTGTTGCGTTCTTGCCAGAGGGCGATATGCTGGTTACAGAGCGCCCGGGGCGCCTGAACCGGGTATCGCCGGATGGTACGGTTACGCCGATTACCGGGCTCCCTGAAATCCGTTCGGTAAATCAGGGCGGGCTGCTTGATGTGGTGCTGCATCCGGAATACGAAGAGAACGGATGGGTCTATTTCACTTACTCATCGCCGCAGGGCGACGACGTGACGTCGACTACGGTAGCACGCGCTCAGGTTGAGGATGATGCGCTTGCGAACTTCGAGGTGCTGTACACGCAAGAGCCTGCGCACGAGCCCGGGCGCCACTACGGATCGCGCATCCTCTTTGTGGACGATGGGACCATGCTCGTGACGATTGGCGACCGCGGACTGCGCGATCCGGCACAGGATACGCAGGACGACGCGGGGGGTACGCTTCGCTTGAATGACGACGGAAGTATCCCCGCTGACAATCCGTTTGTGGGAGACGACAGCGTGCGCGACTCCCACTTCTCGTATGGCCACCGCAATCAGCAGGGCATCGACCTGCATCCGGAGACACGCGTGCCGTGGTCGCACGAGCACGGGCCCCGGGGCGGCGATGAGCTGAATATCGTACAGGCTGGCGAGAATTACGGCTGGCCCGAAGCCACATATGGCAACGAGTACCGCGACAACTCGCCCATTGGCATCGATCCGGATGAGACCGACGAATTTGTACACCCCGTCATCCACTGGACGCCTTCCATTGCGCCTTCGGGCATGGCGTTTTACACCGGTGATGCATTCGCAGGCTGGGAGAACAACATCTTTGTCGGAGCGCTGGCGCATCAGCATGTGCGCCGCGTTGTGCTCGATGGCGATGAGGTGGTACACCAGGAGGAGCTGCTTCGCGACGAGCTGGGCCGCATCCGCGATGTGCGCGTTGGGCCTGACGGGTTTGTCTACCTGCTGACCGATGAGTCGAACGGGGGGCTGTTTCGCCTCGAACCGGTATCGTGATGTGCGTTGGTTAAGCTGTGTACTTAGCTTGTGTGCTTAGCTTGTGTGCTTAGCTTGTGTGCTTAGCTGACACAGACCGCTATCTGCAACAGAGCGGCGCACGGTTCAGCAAAGAAGGGCCAGGGGGATGCATACGCTACGCATCCCTCTGGCCCTTTTCTGTTGCAGCGTGTTGCTGTTGCAGCGTGCAGCGGTGGGGCCTACCAGAAGGCAATAACCATGACGACGGTAACCGCAACGATCGCAACCGACTGCCAGCGATAGTCCTTGTACCACGGCATGGGCTCTTCGGGCTCAAGGCTACGGTTCGACCAAGTGAGGCCGTCCACCTTTTTGGCCTCGGGCTGCTCGTCGAATGCGATGGCTACTCCTGTGGCAAGCAGCAGGCAAAGCACGGTAAGGATACCTGCGATGATCGTAAAGTGGATATTGATAATGTCGTTGACCCAGAAAAGAAAGATCGCGAGGGAGAGGGCATGGCCGCCCACCAGTGTGATGAAGGCACTGTGCCCCCCCATGCGATCCCAGAACACGCCGAGCAGGAAGACAGCAACAACGGGCGGAACGAGGAAAGAGAGCATCTGCTGGATGTAGTTCCAGAGGCCCTCGAAGTTCAGAATCATCGGCGCCCAGAGCGCAGCTGCAATCATCAGGACAATCGTGATCCAGCGTCCGAGCGTGCCGACTTGCTCGGCAGTCAGATCGGGCTTGCTGGGTTTTATGAAGTCAACGGTGATCAGTGTGGAGGCGGCGTTCAGGGTCGAGTCGATCGTTGACATAATGGCTGCGATGAGGCCAGCCAGCACGAGTCCGACAACGCCAACGGGAAGCAACTCGGTAACGAGCGTGGGGAAGACGAGGTCAGCTTCGGGGAGATCGGGGTAGAGCGTGAGCGCCCAGGCGCCAGGCAGTACCATAATGAAGAGCGGTGCCAGCTTGAGGAGTCCGCCCAGGAGGGCACCCCAGCGGGCCTGTTTGAGATCTTTCGCGCCCAGGACGCGCTGCACGATATACTGATTCAGTCCCCAGTAGTAGAATCCGAGAACTGGTACGCCAATCAGCGTGCCCAGCCAGGGCAATCGGCCTTCGGGGTCATCGACCGGATGGATCATGGAAAGGTGACCATCAGGAAGGGCCGCCGTAGCCTGGGCCCACGAGAAGTCGAACTGCGCAAACGTGAGTACGGCGATAATGCAAGACCCCACAAAAAGAATGACAGCCTGGATTACGTCGGTGTACACGACCGCAGCAAGTCCGCCTGCTGCGGTGTAGAGTCCGGCTACGAGCGCGAGCCCGAAGGCTGTCCATAGGAACGGCAGTTCAGGAAAGAACATCTGAAGCACCAGCGTGCCGGCATAGATGCCCCCGGCAGCATCGATCAGGATGCTGGTAACAACGGTGAGTCCGGAGAAGTACTTTCGCGAGCGCACGTCGAAGCGCTTTTCCAGGTACTCTGGAATGGTAGTGAGGCGCGACCGGATAAAGAACGGGATGAAGAAGAACGCCATGAATACGAGCACGAGCCCGGCCATCCACTCGTAGTTTGAGACGGCGATGCCGGTGCTGTAGGCATCCCCTGCCAGTCCGATCAGCGTCGTACTGGAGATGTTGGAGGCAAAGAGCGAGAGTCCGATGGTGCCCCACATGAGCGAGCGCCCAGCGAGAAAAAGGTCTTCGCCGGTATCGATGCGCTTGGCGATGTAGTAGCCGATTCCGAACACGATAATAAAGTAGCCCCCGATGATAAACAGGTCGAGGGTGCTAATCGGGAAATCAGTCATGCGAGATAAGGTTGGTTCGCACCGGTATGATGGATTGTGGGCGCTACCCTGGCGCGAAAGCCAGGAACGCACAAGAAGCAGCGTTGCAGTCTACCGAACAGAAGGGTAGTGGTCAAGCCCGGTCATCTGCTGCAGCGGGCGTGGAGAGGCAGAGAACATCGCCTCCCTCTATTAAGCCCGTTAAAAAGGCCCGGCCTTACAGGCGGCCGGGCCTTTTTATGCGCGCTCGAAGGCATGCTGACAGAGAACGCACCGCCTTCGGGTAAGGAAGCGCGCTACGCGGGGCCGTATCCGCTACAGCCGGTAGGTGAGCGAAGCCGTAATGCGACGCGGCAGGATAGGCCGCGCGTTGAAGAACGGCGACTCGCTTGGGTCGACGCCAGCGGGCAGGCGGGGGTCGCCCTCAGTGAGTCCCCGGCTGTTGAGCGCGTTGAAGGCACGTAAGCCAATACGAAGCGACTGCGAGTCGGCAAAGCCAACCGTGTAGCCAAGACCGGCATTGACGATCGTGTAGCCATCGAGCTCCTGGAAGTTGCCTTCATCGGCGAAGCGCTTGCCTGTGTACTTGGCGCTCACGCTCGCGTCGAAGCCTGCACGGTCATAGACGAGTTCGCCCTGCGTCATGAACTTGGGCTGACGCTGGATCCAGTTGCCGGTGTTATCATCGAAATCGGTGAACTCGTGGTCTTGCACGGTCACCATGCCGTTAATCTGGAAGCCGTCTGAGGGAACGATAGCGCCTGTAAGCTCAACGCCGAGCGTACGGCTTCCGCCAATCTGTTCCGGGACGATCTCAACGACGCCGGTGTTGGGGTTGAGGCGTGGATCAGCTGAGAAACGATTGTTCAGCTCGGTGTAGTAGAGGGCCAGCGTTCCTGATACATTCGGAGAGCCCGCTTTTACGCCGAACTCTCCTTGCCAGAACTCCTCGTTATCCAGATCGCCAATCTCGGCATCTGGGGCGACGAGTGGGGCCAGCGAGGCAAGCTCGGGGAAAAAGTATCCGCGCGAGCCTACGCCGTACAGGTTGAAGACATCGCTCAGGGCATAGTTGAGTCCGAGCGAAAAGGCCGCGTCAGTTGAGCGAACAGACCGGCGGGTGAACTGGCTGTTGCCCCACTGGAAGCCCTGCACGGCGAGCGCATCGCCGAACGCACCATCGTTGCCAACCGCTTCGCTTCCCTCGGAAACGATCTCTGCCTGACGCAGCTCGTACCGTGCGCCGATGTCGATGCGCAGGTCGTCGCCAACGGTAATTTCGTTACCGGCATAGACAGCGGCTTTGTTGCTGGCGAACTCGTTGTTTACGTACACGCTGGCCGCGTTGCTGAGGCCGTTCTGGGTGACACGCGTTTCCTCGCCAGTCGCCGTATCCTCAATAAAGAGGTCGATCAGGCGGGGCTGATCCGCAAACTCGTTCAGCACGCTGCTGTGCGTATCCCGCTGGGTAACCTCGGTACGCGAGAGGAATCCACCCACGGTTATGTTCTGGGTTGTGTTGCCTGAGCTGAACGTACGCGAGAGCTGCACATCGGTCGAGAAGTCGGTGTACGGACGCTCCCAGTTCCAGGCGCCCTGGTCGATCACAAAGTTCGGGTTCCCAGGCGTACCGGGGTTAAACGACTCGGTGCTGTTCGCGTAGCGCCAGACCGCTTGCTGCGTGGGAGCAGTAATAAACTGATCGGCATACTCAAACGGATTTTGGAAGGCTGGAAACGGAATGAAGATATTGAACTGGTGCTGCATGTCTGTCCACCGCACGCGGCTTTCCAGGTCGTATCCGTCGCCCAGCTCTTGAACGAATTCAAACGTTACTGATGCACCGTTTGTAACGATGCCACGGTCCATCTGGGACTGAAAGACGCCATCGGGTGAGCGGAAGCTGAAGTCGGCAGCGCCGCGCGCATTCACTGTGGTGATCTCGCGCCCGTCGTTGCCCGCTGCAGCTTCGCCTGTATCACGGTCGTGCGGGAAAGGGAGGAAGAACTGGCTACTGTCGTCGATGTACTTCGCGTAGATGCGGATGTAGCCGTTGTCTTGCAGGTAGGTGAGATTGCCTTTCAACTGAAGGCCTTGCGTAGGCAGTCCCGAAACGACGGGGCCTTCGTCGTAGCGGTAGAAGCCGCCAATGTTATAACGCAGGTTTTCACCCAGCGGGCCGTTTGTGTTGAAGTCGAGGCGATAGAGATTGTCCTGGCCGACCTGTGTGCGAAGCGTGGTTTCCTGTGAGCTGCCGCCCGTTTTGCTGATGTAGTTGATCAAGCCAGCGGGTGAACCCACGCCGAAGAGAGCGGCGCTTCCACCACGCACAAATTCAAGCTGCTGCACGTTCAAGTCGTTGCGGAAGTAGATATCCTGCGAGCTGGTTGTGGTACGCGTTTCAGAGATGACGGGCATGCCGTCTTCCTGGATCGGGTTGTACTTGAACTGCCCTGGCGCAGGTAATCCGCGAACAAACACGTTGGCCGCAACCTCACCGCCGCCGCCCTCGGTATGTACGCCGGGTACAGAGCGAAGAATATCGGCCTGACTGTTCGGCTCAATGCGTTGAATGTCATCGCCCTGAATGACGGAGATCGAGCTGGTTGTTTCGCGCTGGGTGCGTTCCTGTCGGGTACCGGTTACGACGGCACCCTCCATCTGCATCACATCCTCGCGGAGCTCGAAGTTTTGCTCAATGGTCTCGTCGGCAGCAACAGTCACCTCGGCCTGTGCCGGCGCAAACCCGACAAATGTGGCCCGTACGGTGTACGTGCCCGGATCGATGCCCTCAATGCGGTAGGCGCCATCGACATCGGTAGTTGTGCCGCGCGGGGTGCCACGAAGCACGACCTGCACGCCGGGCAGGGGCGAGCCGTCGGTCTCCGTCACGGTACCTTCAATCGCGCCTGTCTGCTGTTGCGGGGCAGGAGACTGCACCGGAGCCGGGCGTTCCGACTGAGGGACGATGGCGTACGAGCGTTCGCCTACTTGCTGGTACGATAGTTCATGCGGGTGGAGCAGGCGATCAAGCTGTCCGGTGAGCCGGGCCGTAAGCGCTTTTCGGCTGCGTACGCGAAAATCGTCCAGTGCCTCACGTTGATAGAGAAAGGTCACGTTGTGTTCTTCTGCCACGCGTGAAAGCGCTTCCTCAAGCGAGATAAAGACAGGGTCTTCATCCGCAGCAACAGCCGACTGGTCGGCGAGTACGGTGGGCGACTGCGCGCTGGCGAGCGGCGTGCTCCATCCCAGCATCAACAGAACGGTGAAGGCGATAAGAGATTGAAAGGGTATCGTAGTGGATGGCCTCATGATAGCACCTCGTAGGCGTTTGCGAGAAACAAAGTGAGTGAACACGTTGGTGAACAGACCACTACGGGATGCATGTGAGGCTTGAGTAGCTATCGGGTCGGACAAACTACCGGATGGTGATGCCCTGCGCATCGCGCTCTATGGGGCGGTCGAGAATGCCACGAAGGCCCTCAACAAGCACGTCGAGGTCGTTCTCAATCGCGCCTGATATCTTCATATTGCGCACTGAAGATTCGGTTATCGCAACAGAATATCCGTAGGTGCGCTCAATGCGCGCTGCGATGGCGCTCACTGGCGTATCGTCAAAGACGATCGTGTCGGTCGTCCATGACTGATAAGCCTGCGGATTCGTTTTTTGCGTCTGTTGGATGCCCCTGGTGCGGTTGAACGTAACCCAGTCGCCGGGGACGAGCGTGTGCGAAGCACTCGCTTCGGTATTCGGTTCGACGGAAACGGCTCCGGTAGCAAGCACGACATCCGTGTGGGCATCCCAGTGAGTCACGGTAAACGTGGTGCCTGTAACACGGACGGTGCCATCGGGCGTATGCACTTCCACGGGGGGGCGAGACTCGCTGCGGGGGACAACCTCAAAACGAGCCTCCCCACGTAGCGTAAGCCGGTGCGGTTGGTCATCTTGATAGGTGAGCGTGGAGTTGCCGCTAAGCGTAGCGACGATCCCGTTGCTCACACTGACTGTTGCGCGTTCGCCATACGCGGTCTGCACCGTCCGTTCTGCCTCCTGAAAGGGAGGCCATATGGAACTTGGCTGCTGGACCAGCACAATGCCGACAGCGAAAAGGACGACCAGGGCTGTGGCGCCCCATGTCCAAGCATATTGCCGCGATGATGATCGCTGCATGCGTCGGGGGCGACGGTTGGGGGCACGCGCGGGCGCCGTATCGGCGTCTGCTACCGAAGTGGCCGTGCGTACCTGTTCAAGTCGTTCCCAGGCGGCGTCGACGACCTCGGGGTCTTGCATTACGTCGCTAAACTCTACGGACTGCACCGAGCGCTTCGCTTCGCGAACGGCACGAGCGTGCGCGTCGCTCTGCTGCGCCCAGGCGCGCCATCGAGCGTCATCCTCGGCATTGTGCAACATCTCGGGATGCGCCCATCGCTGAAACGACGGCTCACCGAGCAGATGTTCGACAAGTGCCTCGTGGCGGTCGTTCATATAAAGGAGGATGATAGCTAATACGGGAAACACAGAAGCATCCCTGCTATGTGTGTGCTCTGTTCACTGTGTAAGAGACGCTAAAAGAGCAGGTGTACGCTTCTGAATTGAAACGAAAATGTAACAGGGTGGATGCCGTAAAGAATTGTCCTCTATTGTTCCGTGTCTGCTTACCATATGCATCACATGTCAGGACGGAACACGCACCACACAAGACACGGCCAGGGCCTCAATCATGACGCGTCGACGGTCTTGATATATTTACGAATATGTGAAAGTGCTTCTGATACGTAGTTTCGAGCTGTTTGATGGGCAACCGCCATAACATCAGCAATTTCGGGATGCGTAAGTCCGTGGTTAAATCGGAGGTAAAGGGCTTCCCGTCGCCGTTCTGAGAGGGTTTGTATCGCCTCTTGCACGTTGGCCTGCTGCTCGGTTCTGTGCTCGTGGGCTGTGATCAACTCCTCCTTAGAAAGGATAAAGGTATCGAAGTGAAGCGCAAGCGACTCGCGCTGAGAATGGCGTTCGCGCTCAGACTGCATGCGTTTTAGAAGACGCCGCCGGAGTGCCGAAAGGAGATAGCTGCGCGGATGATTGATCTCAGACAGCTGTGTGTCGCTCCGCCAAAGCGATAGGAAGACGTCTTGGATGGCATCCTCAACCCATTGATGCTGATGAACCAGACGCATCCCATAGTTACGCAAGTCGCTGTAGTGCGTGCGAAACAGCGCCTCGAAAGAGGATGCTGGTGCATCAGGCGAACCGGATGGGTCGGGAACGAAAGGGGGCACTTCGAGTCGGTGCGGCCGGTCGATAAGACATAGAGTAGACAGATGCCAGCAGATGCTAGCGATGTCGATACAACACAGATCTGGTGTTAACGTTCATTTAACAAAAGGGAGGCCCGGGGCTATCTTGCCGTTGAGTATAGTTATTGCCACATTTTGCGAAAACAGCTTTTGAAGCCATCAGGCGCACCTGATTGTACGGGTATACTCCCCCAAATAGACGTTTAATGGCGCTGAGCCGGTACCCTGTAACGATGTCCGAGACGGCGTTACGCTGGCGCTTAGCGCGTGTCCTTTAGATGCAGTTCAGGAAATGCAATCACTTCTCTCAAAGCCCGGTCTCTGGTGGGGGACCGGGCTTTTTTATATCTGGTCTCTAAAATAGCCACAGAAAAATAGTAACAGAAGCAGGTGTCCGAAAGAATGCCGGTGTAGGCGTGCAGCCAGTCTTTTTAGGTAGTGTCTGAAAGCGAGCGTGCAGGTGCGCGTCGAGTGGAAGCCGCTGCTCAATTTGCACAAGACGAAAACGTACCACCCATACGCACGGAAAGGGCAGCCTCCACATAGTGAGGACTGCCCTACTGGTTTCGTCAGCCTTCAACAGGCTAACGGAGAAGTGTGCTATACAGTAGCGCCTGAAATCTTTGGGCAGGCTGCGCGCTTTCGAATACTACATTTCGGTATGTAGTCGTACGGAGGCGCATCCGTATGCCGATACGCAGCAGCGAAGCCCCTTTCTATAGATGCTTGCCAACCCGGCTACCTGCCAGACCCTACTGTTACAACATTTACAATCGTTTTCTGCGATTGCCACGGTTGCGGTGTCGACGGCGACGCGCCTTCTTCTCCTTCAACCGCTTCTCTTCAGACGGTTTCAGGTACGACATATTCTGCCGATACTCCCGAAGCACACGGCTCCGGTTTACCTGGCGGCGAAACCGCTTAAGTGCACGATCAATCGACTCGTTATTCCGAACTTTTACACCTACAGCCAAAGTAGATCCCTCGTTATTGTAATCTGTTTCATTATGCGACGCTTGATTGGGTGCGCGGACCTGTTTAGCCCGGGCATTCATTCGTTACGAGAGTTGTATATCGGTGTTTCTGCATTTACGTTCTGTCCTCTTTTCCTATCTCTGCATTCATCATGGCTTCTTCCCCCTCGCTGGTTTTGGCTACACGAAATCCAGGCAAGGTCGCGGAGTTTCGCACGCTGATTGGCGATCTACCGCTTACATTGCATACGCTCGACGAGTGGCCCAGCGCGCCGCATGTTGATGAAGACGCTCCCACCCTGAAAGGGAATGCACGCAAGAAAGCAAAATCGATACATGCCTATACCAGGCAGCCCGCCATGGCCGATGATACCGGACTTGAAGTAGACGCGCTTGACGGGCGTCCGGGTGTGCACACGGCTCGTTATGCAGGGCCGGATGCCACCGATGCGGATAACATCGCTCATCTGCTCGACGACCTCGCAGGTGCAACAACGCGGAGCGCTCAGTTTCGGACTGTCATTTCCATCGTAACACCGGCGGCGACGAAATCCGTTGAGGGTATCTGCCGGGGTGCCATTGCTCACGAACCGCGTGGGCAGGCAGGGTTTGGGTATGACCCGGTGTTTATTCCCGAAGGGCATACAAAGACCTTCGCTGAGATGACGGCCGAAGAAAAAAATGCAGTCAGCCACCGGCGGCGTGCACTTGATGCGCTACGGTTGGTGCTCGACCGCCAGTTTGACACGCTCTTTGCCTGACGAGAGGCAGAGTTGTGTGGAGTTGCGCAGCAGCCCTTGCATCGACTATTTACGTTCATCCATAGCCCAGTTTCTCACGTTTATGATTGCACTTGTACAACGCGTTTCTGAATCGTCGGTCACGGTAGAGGGCGACACGGTTGGCGCCATCGATTCTGGACTACTCATCCTGCTGGGCGTGCACCAGAACGACACAGAGACGCAGGCTGATGCGCTTGCCCACCAGTGCGCCCACCTGCGTATTTTTCCAGACACGGAAGGGCGCATGAACCATTCGCTCCTGGATATGGGAAGCGAGGCGCTTGTTGTCCCGCAGTTTACGCTCTGCGGCGACACGAGCCAGGGGCACCGCCCGTCGTTCACGGATGCAGCCCCGCCCGACCGTGCCAGGGCGCTCTACAAGCGGTTTGTAGATCAGCTTGCGGCTACCCTGGAGCGCCCGGTTCCTACTGGGGTATTTGGCGCTATGATGGACGTCCATCTCGTTAACGATGGGCCCGTCACGTTCTGGCTCGACCAGCCGGGCCCTGCTGCCGAGTAGGTGCCCACAACGGGTAGCTGGCAGCACCAGCGGATGGCTTTGTGCAGGCGGATGCAGGGTGTGGCAGCAGCTATAGCCCGGGAGGACGTTCTACCGTGATTGTTGCGGACGTTCGCGACAGACTGCCAAAGATACCTGTACCGCCCTCGATGCGGTCAATCACATTCGGAATTTCTCCAGGCGACAGGCCGCCCTGCTGCGCGTCTTGCGTGCGCACCAGGTCGTAGTAATTTTCATCAGGGGCGTTGATGGCGACATCGTTCTCGCCGTAGAAGGCAAACCCGATCCACGGTACATCGAGTGTAATGGTGCCGTCGTTGTTGCGGGTAAACGTGCGCTCGTTGATGAGCGGAGAAGCACCACGCCTGAACTCGGCAATGTTATCTTCGTCAGGGTCGTACACGTCGGTATAGAACGGTGTAAGCTCCTGTGCGAGCTCGTCATCACTGCGTTGATCGAAGTCCAGCAGCGACGTTATAGAGAATGCGTAGACGTTCTGCCGCTCTGTGGCCTGGGTAGGACGAATCGTAAACTGCGGCTGCTCGGGGCCCTGGTACACGACGTCAGTGTTTTCGATGCGAATCACCTCGATCGTGTCCGGAACGGTAGTCTCGGCACGTACCTGCTGGCCACCTGTTGTCGTTACGTCGAGCCGGTAGCGCGCCCGGGGTACTACGGGCGGCGGATCGTCGACGGGGCGGTAGAGGCCCGGGGTAGTTTCTTCATAGGGATACGTGGCGGCGGTGGTGCCATCGGAAGCGAGTCGCTGAATCACGACGTCAGCGCCGCGAACGGCGGCCTCTTCCGGGTCGAAGCGGTCGGTGGCGGCAACGGACTGTGTGAGCCGCACGGGTGGAAGGGGCTCTTCAGCGATTAGATAGGCCTCCACGACGACCTCAGACTCAGGGTCGGTTGCTACCGTATCGCATCCCCCCAGCCCAATACCGAGCAAGAGGTGGATGCACGCAATAGCCAGCCAGTGAATCGGAGCGGTACGCATGAGGGTTAAAACGTGAGGGTGAGAGCAACGTTAGGCAGCGGCACGGGGATCTGTGGGATAGTGTTGCGGGTGACAGATCCGTCGTCTTCGAACTCAAACAGATAAAACCAGATGTTCTCGCGTCCATAGGCGTTGATGAGCTGGAACTGCAGCTCCATATCAGCCACCCCAAAAAAGCGTCCGGTGCGCTGTACGCCGAGGTCGAGGCGGTGATACGCGGGCAGCCGGTCGTTATTGAAGGGGCTAACCAGTACGTCGCGTGTCGAGACGTCGGACTGCAGCGGGTCGTCTTGCAGGCTGTATCGAAACTGGGGGTTGGTATAGGGCTGTCCGGTGGCGTAGTTAAAGGTTGCCGTGGCGCGCCAGCGGTCCGACAGGTTGTAGTTGAGCACCACATCCAGGTCGTGCGTGCGGTCGAACTTCGGTACGTAGAAGTTCGGTTGTCCTTGCGGGTTCACGTTTACGTCGGGGAACTGCCGCTCGGTGCGGCTCAGCGTGTAGGCGACGAAGCCCGTAACGGGGCCTTCGTTGCGGCGGATGATCCATTCGTTGCCGTAGGCGATGCCGCGCCCAAACCGGAAGGTTTCGTTGTAGGGGAGGCCTGACAGGTCTGGAAGAAACGGATCTTGCTCGAACAGGTCGCGCATGGTGCGGATGTAGGCTTCCGATTCGACCTCCCAGCCGCTATTCCACTGCGTCTGTACGCCCACGGCCCACTGGTCGCCGAATGCAGGGGGCACGCCGTCGTCGGTCATGAGCCACGAGTCGAAGCCAGTAAAGAGCTCGCTCGTTTCGAGCGTCAGGAACTGGTAGTAGCGCCCGTAGGCCGCCTGCAAGCGCAGGCTGGGGGTGAGGTCGTACGCTACCGAGAGACGGGGCTCCAGACGCCAGAAGTTGCCCTGGTCGAAGTACGTGCCTCGCAGTCCACCGCGAATGCGCCACAGGTCGGTTGGCCGGTAGGTGTCTTGCACGAAGAGCGCGAGGTATCCGCTTTCGATGTTGCGCTGAAACGACTCGATGCCGTCGAACGTGTTGCGCAGGTCAAACGAGAGCGCCCCGCCCCACAGGCCGGCTTTAATCTCATGTTCGGGGATTGGCGTGTACTCAAAATCAGCTTTCAGGGAGACGTCGGTGACCTCATTGGTCTGTGCGAACTGGGTACCGGCAATGTTAGCGACGGGGGTGCTGCGGTAGCGCGAGGCGGTTCCTGTAACCGAGGTGAAGAGCTTCGAAGAGACCAGGCGCGTCCAGTTTGCGCTTGCAGTACGGTTGCCGTACGAGATGTCAAACTGGCCGTCGTCGAGAAACTCCAGGTCGAGCTGGTCCTGGCCGCCGTACACCGAGAGCGAGAGGCGGTCGTCGTCAGTGAGCGTATAGTTGATCTTGGCGTTGATGTCGTAGAAGTAAAAGCGGTCGGGGATGCCCTCAACATCGGCGCCGCGCAGCACGGCCAATAGCGGTTCGAGCGTAGAGCGCCGCACCGCCACCATGTACGACCCGGCGGCGGTGTCGGTCTCTTCGTCTACGCCGTACGGCCCTTCAACGTAGGCCCGCGAGGCCAAGAGACCCACGCTGAGCCCCCCCTGAGTTTCGCGACGGTTGCCATCCTTGTTGTAGATGTCCACGACACTGCCGATGCGCCCGCCATACTCTGCCGGGAAGGCCCCCTTGTAGAGCTGTACATCTTTGATAGCATCGGGGTTGAAGGTAGAGAAGAACCCGAAAAAGTGCGACGGATTGTAGACGGTGGTCTGGTCAAGCAAAATCAATGTCTGGTCGGGACTCCCACCGCGGATGTAGAGCCCACTCGAAAAGTCGCTGGCGGCTTTGATGCCGGGCAGGTACTGCAGCGAGCGAAACACGTCGGGCTCAAGCACGGCGGGCAGCTCGCGAATCAGGTCGGTAGAGAGCCGTTCTACCCCGATGGTGCGATCGGCCTCTTCGGTATCGCCTTCGACGATCACCTGGTCGAGCGCCAGGTCGTCGGGCAGCAGCTCCAGGTCGAGGCGCCGCTCCTCGCCTGCTTCGAGTGTAACCGTTTCCTCTGTGCTGCGGTAGCCGATGTACGAGGCCCGCACGGTATACGTGCCGGGCGTCAGGTTGCCAATCGTGTAATACCCGGCGTTGTTGGTGGCTGCGCCGCGCTCGGCCTCACGCACCAGCACGTTAGCACCCAGCAGGGTTTCTCCGGTTGTGGCGTCTCGCACGTATCCATTCAGCGCAGCGGAGGCATCGGTGGCCGATTGAGCCTGGATTGTGCCGGCGCTGGCGGAAAGAAAGAGGAGCACGCCAATCAGGGCACAGGCGTACAAGAGAAGCGAAGACAGCGAACGCATCACAGAAAGAGCCAAGATACAATAGCGGTAAAAGCAGGCTGCCCAGCCTATGAGAGCGACGATATACAGGGTGCAAAGCAGCGCATGCAATCAGTATGAGAGTGAAAGGCGACAGTCCATCGTACGCCCTTGACGAATCTATTCAGCGAGTTGTTACACGGCAATCGTAAAGATGCGAACAGTCCGATAGCGCCTTCGTAGGGCGATCTGTTTTCGGTGGATTGTAGTACCGGTATGGCTATACATTGCCTCGTCTTTCCTGTAAGTTCAGTGGCGTGACACGTTGCCTTACAGATGCCTTGTTATTTCTTCAAACTTTTTGCGATATTGTACGCTGCGATGCATTGCGATGCGTCGCGGCACATTGTGAGGCGCTATTATACGTGCACCGTCTACTACCGACCGCTTTGTACGGAAAGATGACCCGTACCCATTTGCTCTTATCATGAAAGCCAGGCACCTATGTTGATTCCAAGCATGATCCTTAAGCAGCTGTACACCTTTGGCAGCCTTGAAAATACCGACCAGGGGGTTCAGTTTGCCATCAAGAACCGTCTGAAGGATGCAACCCTTACGCAGCTCAAAGGCGTCAAGATTGATGGAGAGCCGGTAGCGCTTTCAGATATACGCTTGCATCTCGGTGACGGGACGACGCTGACCGCCCCCGACCTTGAGAAGGGCACCACGATCGACTTTCCGCTCCGCCGTACGCTCAGTGTGGTGTGTGATACAGAGGCGCTGGGGGTAGGCAAGCATAGCATTTCCATCGCGTTCAAAAGCAAACCATTCGGATCACTCGACTTCACGGTCGAAGATGCAATTACCGCCAACGAAGAGATGCTGCCCCGTATCCCACGGAACGACGACGATGATTACAGTGATGCGGCGATCGAGGAGCGGCAGGCGTTTCTCCGCTCCTTTACAGAAACGAACCCCTCACACAGCTTTGAGCACTCGTTCGACCCCCACCTTACACAAGGAAATGTTGAGCACTTTGTAGGGGTGTCGCAGGTGCCGCTGGGCATTGCCGGACCGCTGCAGGTAAACGGGGAGCATGCGCAGGGCGAATTCCTGATACCCATGGCCACCTCTGAAGGCACGCTGGTAGCCTCGTACAACCGGGGCATCAAGGTGGTAAATATGAGTGGCGGCGTGAAAGCCACCGTTGTCAACGATTGCATGCAGCGGGCACCGGTTTTTGTGTTTTCGGATGCGCGGGAAGCGCGCGAGTTTAGAGACTGGGTCGACAGCCACATGGACGATGTGCGGCGCGAAGCCGAGTCTACGTCCAGCATAGCTAAGCTGCTCTATATCGATACATACCTGTCGAATAACTTTGCGTACCTGCGTTTCAACTACCGCACCGGCGATGCGGCCGGACAGAACATGGTGGGACGCGCCACCTTCACGGCCTGCGGGTGGATTATGGACAACTATCCCGATCCGATTGAGCATTTCTACCTTGAGTCTAATTTTGCCACTGACAAGAAGGCCTCGCAGGTGAACGTGATGCGTACGCGTGGCAAGCGCGTTACCGCCGAAGCGACCATCGACCGGTCGGTGCTGGAGCAGCATATGCGGGTCGACCCAGAGAGCCTGCACTACCACTGGAACGTGTCAACGGTCGGCGCCTTCCTATCGGGGGCGAACAACAACGGTGCGCACTCGCCGAATGCCATCACGGCGATGTTTATCGCTACCGGGCAAGACGTTGCCAACGTGTCGGAGTCTTCGGCTGGCGTGCTCTACACTGATGTGACCGACGAGGGCGATCTGAAAATCTCGCTCACGATCCCCTCGCTCATCGTAGCTACCTACGGAGGCGGTACGGGGCTGCCCACGCAGCGCGAATGCTTGGAGATGCTCGACTGCTATGGAAAGGGAAAGGTGCGTAAGTTTGCAGAAATTGTTGCGGGGGTCGCGCTGGCGGGCGAACTGTCGTTGGGCGCGGCGATTTCATCGTCAGACTGGGTGTCCAGTCACGAATCGTATGGACGAAACCGGTAGCCGTGTCGCGTAAGGCACTATACCGGCACGCCAGACGCTGCCTTCTGCATCCCTCAAACCCCATATGGCATTTCAGCAGATAGACGTCTACCTGCCTAATACGCAGGAGACTCTCGGAAAACTGGGCGACGACGTGCCTATCGCAGACCGCTACACGGTTACGCTCGCCGATGGGCGTGTGCTGGAGCGCCTGATTGTCGACGGCACGCTGACAGAGACGGCGCTGGAGCGTTTGCAGAAGCAGATGGGCCACACCGAGGACTACCGCATTGTGGTGTCGCCTATTGAGGCGACGTTGCCGCGCCCAGATGAAGACGAAAAGCGTAAGTCGAAGAACGGCTCCGATCGCATCAGCCGCGAGGAGCTGTATCAGGATATGAGCGACTCGGTGAAGATGCGTGGCGTCTACTTTGCTCTTGTGGCACTTTCGGTGGTGGTAGCGGCCGGGGGGATGCTACGCAACAATACCGCTGTTGTTATCGGGGCCATGGTAATCGCACCGCTCATCGGTCCCAACATTGCACTCGGGCTCGGCACGACGCTGGCAGACCGGGCGCTCATCATGAAAAGCCTGAAGACCAACCTGAGTGGATTGCTTGCCGGACTCAGTCTGGCATTCGGTATGGGGTTGTTCTTGCCGGTCGACCCGGGGCAGTCTGAGATCGCGCTGCGTACAGCGATCGGACTGCCCGACGTGGTGCTGGCCATAGCTGCGGGTGTAGCGGGGGCGCTGGCGGTAACGCGTGGACTGTCTACGGCGATTGTCGGGGTGATGGTTGCTGTGGCGCTGGTGCCGCCCCTGGTGGCCGTGGGCCTGCTGTCTGGGAGCGGCGAGTACGACCTGGCCTACCAGGCGGCGCTGCTTCTGGTTACCAATGTAGCGGGGGTGAACCTGGCCTCGGTGCTCACCTTCCTGGTGATGGGCGTGCGCCCGATGTCGTGGTACAAGACCGAGCAAGCCAAGAAAGCCACCCGCTGGGCACTGGTGCTGTGGACGCTCGTTCTGGCCGTGCTGGCTACTGCCATCTGGCTGGCCGCATAATCGCATGGTGCCCCCTCTTCTCCTGTAAGCTGCCCATGACCGATACGCTGCTTCCCGATGCCATCGCTTCGGCGCTCACCACCGAGCGCTTCGGCCAATCGCTGCGCTACCACCATGCTGTAGGATCTACCAATGCCGTGGCGGCCGACTGGGCCCGAGAGGGCGCTCCTGAAGGAGCGGTTGTGCTGGCCGAACAGCAGACGGCAGGACGCGGACGCCATGGGCGCTCGTGGGTGGCACCGCCGCATCAGGCGCTCACCGGGTCGGTCGTGCTGCGCCCGGAACTGCCTACGGAGCTGCTCTCGCTCATCCCGCTCACTGCCAGTCTGGCGGTGGCGGATGTGCTGAGCACCTATCCACTTGCCGATCCACCGCAAATCAAGTGGCCCAATGATGTGCTCATTGGTGGACGCAAGTGCTGCGGGATGCTGCTGGAGACGTCGATGCGAGCAACAGGCGGGGCTTCTCCCAGGCGCTCTCCTGTCGTGCTGGGCATCGGACTGAATGTGAATCAGACCGAGTTGCCTTCCGGCGCAGGGGCCACGTCGCTCCGTATGCAGGTAGGGCGCTCTGTGCCCCGTGCGCCGCTCTGGGCTGCGCTCATGAAGCAGCTCGAAGCGCGGTACGACGCCCTGCACGACCCCAACGCCCGCACGGCGCTGCGCACGGCATATACCGAACAGATGCTGCATTACGGGAAAACCATCACGGTGCGCGTGCCGGGCGCCGAACGTACGGCCACGGGCACGGTCGTGGGCATCGACCCATCGGGGGCGCTTCGTCTTCGCACGCCGCGCGGCGTACAGGCCTTCCACGCAGGCGAGGTAACGACCCGTACTGCGTGACGCGCGCCTTCATTCGAACCCACGTAATCATGGCTACATCTTGATGGCTGCACCCTGGCTCATTCTTGATATCGGAAACAGCGCTGTAAAGTGGGGGCAATTTGCCGATAGCGTTCTTCGGGATACGGGGCGCCTGGAGCTCGATCGGAGCGACTTCGCGCATCCCATTGCCTGGCGGGGCGTATTGAAAGATGTGCTTCCAACGGGAGCGCGCATCGGAATCGTATCGGTCGTTCCTGATGCGAATGTGCCTGCACAGGCTGCTGTAACGGCCTACACGGGAGCGCCTGCACGCGTGCTGCAGACCGAAGGCTGGCTGCCGTTTACGCTTGCCTACAAAACGCCTCAGACGCTCGGCACCGACCGGCTCGCGGCCGCTGCAGGAGCCTGGCTCGACTACGGCGTGGCTGCCGAGGCGCGTCCGGCACGCAGCGTGCTTGCGATTGACGCCGGTACGGCCCTCACCATTGAGGTGGTTCGTCACGACGCGACGTATCTGGGCGGGGTGATCGCACCGGGACCGCGCCTGCTGCGTGATGCGCTGGCGACAGGCGGCGCACAGCTTCCTGCTATTGATCTGAACGTGCCCGCGCATCCCACCGGTACCTCTACCGAGCACGCCCTGCAGAGCGGTATCATGCACGGTTTTGCTGGGATGGCTGAAGGCCTGGTAGCCCGCCTAAAGGCAACTCTGCCCGACACGCCCCGAATTGTACTGACAGGTGGAGCCGCTTCGCTGCTTCAAGATACGCTTCCCGGCATCGACGCGCATGCCCCCCATCTGGTGCTATGCGGCGCGTACCGGCTGCTTACAAACCGCATGGAGAAAGAATCCGGGCAGTCGGGGTAGTGCCAGATGAACGGCAGGGTAGCAGCCGGGCAAGGTAGAACAGTGCTGGAAAAAAGCGGTGCCGACAGCCAGTTAAGTCAGCAAAAAAATACGCTTACACGGCGTTCTCGCAAGGAGGGAGCCTGCGACCGACGCGGCGCTGTGAGCCATGGCATCCTCAACGATTCTTTTGGGGGGCTACCTAAAGCCAACGCCTAAAGCCAACGCCTAACGGCTATGCCAGCGCGGCTTCTGCCAGGACGACGGTAGCCACAATGAGGAAGAGCACCCCCATACCCTTCTCCAACACATCGTCGGGAATTTTTGCAGCAGCGCGGGGACCCAACTGTCCACCAATAAGCACGCCGGGCACGGTAAACACCAGCAGGCTCGTTACCTGGTGGAGCGTGGCGGCGTCGGCGCTGGCGAGCTGGACAGCGTGGCTCACGGAGGCAGCCAGGGCAGTGAGAGCAACGACAAACACGCTGGTGGCCACGGCAATGGTGCTGGGGATGCGGCAGCGCTGCAAAAGGAGATAGCCATTCAGTTCGCCAAGTCCGGTCGAGAGCATCCCGATAAATGTGCCACCAATGCTGCCAGTAAAGAGGCCTTCAGCGCGATTGAAGACGGTATAGCAGTGCCGGGTGCCGTCGGTCGTCACCACGCACCGCTCAGCCCGATCGCCAGACTGCTGAGCTCGCGCATCCATCTGGTTCATGAGATCATGGTCGGGTGTGCGAAAGAAGCTGATGGCAACTACGACCAGGCCCATCCCCAGAATGGCTTTTAGGATACCGGCAGGGATGAAGTGGGCCACCCACACGCCAAACAGCGCTGCGGGAACGGTAACGAGCAGGAGCTGCATACCCATCTGGTAATCGATGGCGCCTCGTCTGTAGTACGCGTACAAACCGCTGCTAAACCCAAACACCTCTGTGATCAGCCCGGCCCCGATCGCGGTCGTCGGGTCGAGGCCAAGTACAATGATGAAGAATGGCGAGAAGAAAGTGGCGCCTTCTACGCCCGCCCCCATCGCAATCGTTGCAATGGCGATAGCAGCAGGCAGCATAAACCAGAACTCGAACAGCATAGCGTGGAGCGGGAAAGCGGTCGGTGTGCGAGTTAGGAGTCAGCGTGGCGCTTCCAGCAGGTAGTAGAGCAGGTTGTCGGTAAAGCCCGGGTCGCGCGTCATGTCAATGTGGTCGGTGAACAGAAAGGTAACCTGCGACCAGCGGATGGGCGAGTTAAGCGTAGGCTGCCACGTTCCACCCACGCGCTCATCCATGAGGGCGCTGGAGCGCAGCACGGTGCCATCGCCTGGAGCGTCGTCGAAGTCGTCGAGTGCTCCAGTCGTGCGATCCACGGTCAAGCGAGCGAGTGTCGGCTCGGCATCGCCTGCGATGAGGGCGATCTCGGTTGAAGCGGGTGGCGTGGCGGGGAGGTCGAGCGCTGCGGTGAACTGCCGGGCGCGTTCCAGGCTCTTCTGCTGATGGTCGAGCGCAATGCGGCGGCGCTCGCGGGCGTCCTCTACGTCTGGCAGGAGCTGCTGGAGCACCGCATCTTGCTCGGGATCTGCCAGGCCCCACCCCATCCGCTGCCAGAAGTCCGGGATAAACAGCGAGTCAATCATCACGCTCGTATCCTCTGCATCCACCAAGGCGCCATGACGTCCCCGCGGCAGCAGCTGATACCCGGCGGGCATGGTGCCCAGGATTGCGGCGGCGTAATCCGGGGTGATACGAGAGGTGCGTTTCCCCTCCACCATCTGGCGCAGCGCTTTGGCGGATCCGGCGTTGGGCGTACCCACGAGCACCGCGCGGGAGACGTGCTCGGCCCCGGCCCAGGTGATCTCGGGGGCGGAGCCGTCATCGGGCAGGTCCTGGTTGCCGTAGCGCAGATAGTAGCGCGTCAGGAGGCCGCCCATTGAGTGCGCTACAATGTCGAACTGGATGTCGGCATTCTCAATGCCGTAGCGCGTCGCGTACTCCTCCTGCAGATACGCCGTCTTTTCCTGGATGAACGCGTGCAGGCGCTGCGCATTCTCGACGTTATCGCGGCGCCAGTCGTAATCGAACTGGAAGCAAGTGAAGTGCTCATCGCCGTAGTCGATCGCGCCCAGACTGCCCGAGTCGTCGCGGTAGCCGCCCACGCCGAGCGCCTGCATGATGCTCTGGTACGCCTGCAGGTTGATGGGCAGACCCAGCACGCGCAGCCGAAATGCGCGTAGCGCGCCGTTGGGGCGAACGTCGTCGTGCAGATCGCGGAGCGGCGTATCGGGATCCATGGGCAGAGCAATCAGCCGCGCGCCTTCGTCATCGTTTGGATTGGCCGCATCGCCCCGGAACGCGCCCCAGACAATGCGCTCGGTGTCTTTTTTTACCAACTCGGACCCCAAGAGTCCCGGAATAACGATCACCGGGTTGCGCTCGGGACCGTGGTACTGTGCCGACTGGTTGTAGAGGCCCGGCAGATCGGGCGTAGGCTGGCTGGATCCGCAGGCGGCGAGAGCTAGCGCGAGTCCCATGCTGCAGATGAGCACAATCAGATCCGAAGCGAAAAACGAGCGCCACATATGCACACCGGTTGATAGGAAAGTGCATCCGTGGTTTGGGTGTGTGGAGATCCGGCGTTGTTACACCACCTGTAGCATCGCCTCTCCCCACCCGTAACCTTTTCAGCGCTGTGATCGTGGATGGAGTGTCACGATATCTACAGCGTTCCGTTATATAGTCCGCCAGCCATGCAATATCTTCAGATTCCAGCGACATGGTGTTCCCTCGGTGTCTTGCTTCTAATGCTGGTGCAAACAGCACCGGGCCATGCGCAGGATGCCGACTGGGACATCGCCCGCTATACCGTGGATGTTGTTGTGGATACCAGCGGCACATACGCAGTCACCGAAGATATCACTTTTGACCTGCGCAGTGGCACGTACACCCGGGGCGAGCGACGCATCCCTACACGTCAGATGCAGGCGCTGCGCGATGTGGAGGTGACCAGCGCTCAGGTGGAGGTTACCGACGTATCCACCCGTACACAGAGCGGTGAGCGGGTCATTCAGTGGCAGTACCCCGAGCGCGACACCACGACGACGTTTACGCTGACGTATGTGGTGGAGGGCGCGCCGTACACCGAAGACGACCAGACGGTCATCGACTGGCAGGCGGTGGGCGATGCGTGGGACGTACCCATCCGCGCGATGCAGGCGACCGTGCAGCTTCCGTTTCCCGAGGTGGAGCGCGATTCTATTCGACTGGAACCTGCTGCTGACGCCTCACTCGACTCTATGGAGGCGGGATGGCAGGCTATATTCACTTACGGCGAGTTGGCTCCGAACGAAGGCTATCGCCTGCGCATCCACCTGCCCCGCGTGATTGATGCTCCCGAACGCGAGTCGACAAATGTCGCGCAGGTGTTCACAGGTATTGGGCTGGGCATACTCGGGATGCTCGGGGGCGGCGCGATGGCGTGGTGGCTCGGACGCACCCCTGCTCCGTCGGTGCGTCGCCCACGCAAGCCCCGCCTCCCGCTTGAAGAAGCCGGCTACCTGATGCTGCGCGAGAACATTTACGGGTGGCAACGCCTGTTTAGCGCAATGATCTTTGACCTGGCCGAGCGGGGCCACCTCACGCTCCGGCGTGTGGAAAAAGACACATCGTGGACCGACCCAACCAGCGAAACGATCGAAGTAGACGTGCACGCCCAATCGCACACGCTCTCGGATCGCGAAGAAGCCCTGATCGAAGTGCTCCGCTCGCACGATATACTGGCCGACTTCTTTCAAACCGAGTGGTCGTGGCAGGGTAAGCAGGCGAAACGCATCCGCGATAATCTGGTGGAGCGCGGCTGGATTGTGGAGCACCCGGCCCGCTCGTGGCTCAGCGGACTGGGCGGCGTCGCGCTTTTTGCGGGCGGACTGGCAGCGCTGCTAAGCCTCTCGGGCTGGATGGCTGCCGTCGCAGGCGGACTCGGAATGGGAATGGGGGTCGGGAGCGGGCTCATCGCCACGCAGTACCGCACGCTGAGTGACGAGGGGGCCCGGCAGCATGCTGAAGTGCAGGCCTTTCTGGAGGAAGAGCGTACCGCTATCGAATCCACGCTCGACCTAAACCCCGTGGCAGCGGCACATCGCTTTGTGGAGGCGCTGCCGTGGCTTACGATCGACACATCGGTAGATAGCACATATGTGAAAGCCATCAACGACGCACTGGAGGAGAATCCCACTGCCGTCACACTACCGCCGTGGATTGAAGACCGCGTGGGAAAAGGGGAAAGCAAGGAGGTCTTCACCACCTTCCTGCCGCTCTACATTCTAATGATGAGCAGCACATCTGCATCGGCTTCCGGGAGCAGCTCGTCTGTCAGCAGTGTATCGGTGGGCGCGGGCGCTACGGGTGGGGTCGGTGGAGGCGGCGGTGGGGTGTCGTAAGATCGAACGCCTGAGATGGGAGCCGTTTTGGGGGCCCGCGCAGGAGATATCGTCGAAAGCGCGAGACAACTACCCACATTTTGTGTCCGATTCATCAATTGCATACATTGGCACATGCTCGGACCTGTAACCATCTGGTAACCGGTATGCGGCGCTCTCTGCTTCTCATCGCACTTGTGCTTACTCTTGCCCCCCTTGGACGCGATCACCTAAACGACACGGTCGCCTACGATCCAGCTTCCACAGCCGAGCGCGAGTAGTGCAGCACCCTCACCTATGTAACGCGGTGTGCAAGTTTTCCATTATCCTTTTGGGCGCATATCCCCCTTTGTGGCTACGCGACATTTTCCCCTTCGCGAAGGGGGAAATCCCGAACAGCGTGAGGGAATGGCGGATGTGAGGACCGCGCATTCTGCGACAAGGCGGCGATCAACAAAGGAGGAAGGAAACCTGCACATGCCGCTATGTACCTGTCTCTGTCATCATCTCTACCAATCTGATGCCAATGTCAACACGACGCACGCTTTCTATTATTATCAGCGGATGCGCAGTGCTGGCTGCTTTCTGGGCGTTCGGGGCGAGCTTTGAGCACGAATCGTCGGACCCGAACCCTTCGCCCCCGGAGGCTCAGGCGTCTGCACCCGTCAAGACCCCGCCCCAGTTCACGAAGCGCATCCAGTCACAGCCAGCCAGTGAGCGGGCGTTCCGGTCTGGCGCGTGGACCGAGGTGGGAGCACAGCGCCCGTCGCTCACCAATCCGCGAGCGCTCCGCGCAGCTCGGGGCGACGTGTTCTTTCGCGATCAGTCTGAGCACCGGGTGTATCGGTACACGCTTGATGGAGAGCATGTGCGCATGTATGGAGAAGGAAAAGGCATCGGTCCCGGGCAGCACATGAACGTGATGGGATATGGCATTACCTCCAATGGCAATATTGTTATCGGGGATGCGCAGGGACGCAAAATCTCAGTATTTAGCGAGGATGGAACGGTGCAACGTACCGAACGGCCCGACTTTAGTCTCATGCGTTTGGGTGTTACAACCGACGATCAAATCGTGACGCTGGCAGCCCCTACCGCGGTGCGGTTTCAATCCGCTGACGGTGGGGAGCATGAGCAAGCAGTGGACCTTGTACGCGATCCGTATGAGTGGATTGGCGTGTTAGAACCTGTTTTGATTTCAGTAGCGGTCCAATGTTAAGTGATTGACATGCGGTTTACATGATTGCAGCCCGCTCAAACCCCCTCTGTCTGCCGACATCTCCCCCTTGGCCAAGGGGGAGAAACCCGTAGGGAGAGGGGGTTCGACCGATACGAGGCTGCAATTTGCAACTGTCTCATCACTTAGCCTCTATCCACTACCTTGATTTCTTAATTTGGGCTTCGAGCGGCGGCGCTGGACTGCAAATTGCTCCCGATGTCGGCCCGTAGCCCCGGCTACGAACCTCCATCGGGATCCAATTTTCGCCTCAGCGGCGCTCGCTCTCGCCTGCAAACCAAAACCCAAACAGGCTCTTAGAGGGCGGTCTGCGTGACGACACACAGGGCGGTGTGATTCAGTTCTCTTTCTACTACGGCTACCTGATCCGGTGGCGCAGTAATGGCACCATCGACTACATTCGCCACATGATTGACGACTACCCGCCTACCCCGACAGAAGCGATCGGTCCTACGAAGCGGGTAATCCATAATGGGCTTCGGTTTCGCATCAACGACGTGTCAATTCACGACAATGCAATCCATGTGCTCGTGGTCTTCCTGGAGCCCGACGAAAATCGCCACATCGTGGATGTGTACGACCTGGATGCAGGCACCTATCGCTACAGCTACGAACCGCCCGAGCCCGTGCGGAGTCTCGCTATCACCGACAACCATGTCATAGGCGGGCAGGACACCACATTTGCGGTGTGGGATCGCAATGCGATTGCGGAGTAGATGATTTGAGTCGTACCGGCAGGATCTGCACGGCTACCGTGCAGTAATTACCCTGCATTTGCACACAATCCCTTCACGTCCGTCAGGGCATGCTATGACAACAACTATTGATGCGCCACGCGACACCGCTGCTCTCGACGCTGTCATGCGTCCCGCGCTCCCCTGCCAGCGCATGCGCATTCAGTTGGAAGAGCCCCTTTCCGATGACGCATTCCACGCGCTTTGCGCCCGGAACGAAGGGCTCTCTATTGAGCAAGATCCTGACGGTACCCTCACGCTTATGAGTCCAACTGGTGGTCTCTCTTCTGCTCGTAATTCGGTCATCATTCGCCATCTGGACCAATGGAGCGAAGAGAACAAAGAGGGAATCCCATTCGATTCTAATGGTCTGTTTAAACTCTCGACAGGCAGTATCCGTGCTCCTGATGCAGCCTGGGTACGGCGCGAACGTTTTATGGCACTTTCTGAATCCGAGCGAGAAGGCCTCCTGCCTCTATCCCCCGACTTCCTCATCGAACTCCGTTCGCCCTCTGATCCGCTGGATGCGCTAAAGAGCAAAATGAACGAGTACATGCGCGCTGGCGTGCAACTCGGCTGGCTCATTGACCCGCTGACGGAAACGGTTACCATCTACCAGCCGGATACGCTCCACACGACGCTCGATCGTCCCGAGACAATGACCGCCGACACAGTCGTCAGCGGATTTACACTGCCTATGGCGCGCATCTGGGATCCGGTGGCTGCATAGCGTTGGTACCGCCCCTTCGATTTGGGCGCTTGCGTTCAATTCTGGTTGTACACGATGTTGAACGATGTAGCCGCCTCGCTAAGCGCACGGCTGATCTGATCATGCTCCTGCGTTCCATTCTTTGGAAGATGCACCTCATCGCGCAACCCAGACTGGCGGTACTGGATCTGGATCGCGTTCTTGGTAAGCGAGATCGCCTTGACATCTGTCCACTTGATTAACTTGTCTCCCCAGATGGATGTGTTCTGCGATCTGATGCCGGTTTCGTCGATGCGAAGCTCAGGCTGCTGAACAAACAGATGCCTGTATCGAATCGAGAGACTTGTGGCGATGGCTCCCAACCCAATTACGAGAGAGGGGATCCAGTTCTCCGAGAGGGAGCCATTCACGTAGGTCCATGCGAGGAAGCCCAGAAGCACAACGCCAACCAAAAAGGTTGCGGTCGAGAGGATATTGGCGTAGCTGGGCTTCGTGTCGGAACGAATGATTGTTGCTTCCATGGCGATGCGCTGATCGAGAGGTTAGATAGGACGAAACTGCACGCTATATGCACATCACGTACTGAAATAAAATGACGGGTGCCACCTACTTTCAAGGAGGCAGCTGCTCAGAGCCACAGACGCTTTTGAGATCGTTTCATACACCGTTTCATCGCGTGGAGGAGCCTGTCGGCTGAAGTAGCAATCTCATGCTGCTGTCCGACATACTGCTGTTCAACCGGATCGGCTCCATCGAACGGGATGAGGATGTTACTACCCCCGCAAGCCGTAGCGCTCCATCCAGCCCTCAATACATCCACCCATCAGTCCTTACTCCAGCCGCTCTATGTCCTCGTCGGTAGCGGGGCGAAAGCGGATGACCTGTCCGCCACTCGCGGCAAGGCGCAGCGTCAACTCGGTGCTATGGTCAACGAGGCGCTCCTCCGTCACCAGGTCATACGGCGCGTGGTCCCAGTGCGCATCCTGACCATCGCGATAGATTTCGGCCACATACCGGGTGTTCGCATCCAAAAACCCAAGGGAGATCGTGTGTACACGTCCGTTCTCGTTCGTAATGCTGCCCAGGTACCAGTCGTCGCCCCCACGCTCTTTGCGGACCATCGTAATGTAGTTGCCGATGCTGGCGTTCAGCACTTTGGTGTCGTACCAGTCGGTCGGCACGTCTTTGATGAACTGAAAGGCCTTGGGCTGCTCGGCGTAGTTTTCGGGCAGATCGGCCACCATGTGAAGCGGACTGTAGATGGTAATGTAGAGCGCCAGCTCCTTGGCCAGCGTCGACTTGATGCGGTTATCCGGGCGGTACTCGTCAAAGTGCAGGTCGACCATTCCTGGTGTAAAGTCAAACGGACCCGCCAGATTTCGGGTGAACGGCAGGTTCAGGGTGTGCTCCGGTGGATGTCCCCCGGCCTCGCCCCAAGCGTCATACTCGCGACCAATCGCCACCTCGCTGGTCATCATGTTGGGATAGGTACGGCGGAGTCCGGTGCTCTTCACGCCCTCATGCACGTTCAGCGCAATCTCATGCTCGGCAGCGAGCTTCACCACATCAAGGTGGTGGTTGACCATGAACTGCCCGTGGTGCCACTCATTGTGCTCATTGCCCTCATCATCGTAGCGTACAATCTCGGTGCCATGGCCTACGTAGCCCGTTTTTACCGCACGCACACCCAGGTCTTCGTAAAGCGCAAACGCATCGTGCATCTGGTCCTCATAGTGCAGCACGCTGGCCGAGGTCTCGTGGTGTCCCATCAACCGCACGTCGTTGTCGAGGGCGTACTGTGCCACCTCCTCCAGGTTAAACTCAGGGATCGATTCGGTAAAGCTAAACACGACGCCACTCTCGTACCAGGCTTCGTCCCACCCCTCATTCCAACCTTCAACCAACACATGATCGAGGCCGTGCTCGGCGGCAAAGTCAATGTATCGCTTGGCATTCTCCGTGGTGGCGCCCAGCCGGTCACCCCGGTTCCAGGTGGACTTGTCGAGGTGCATCTCCCACCAGATCCCGTTGTACTTGGCGGGCTTAATCCAGGACGTGTCCTCTATCTTGTTCGGTTCATTCAAATTCAGAATCAGATACGACGTGATGAGGTCGCCGGGCGCATCCGCCAGTTGGAGCGTACGCCAGGGGGATACGCGGGTGTCGGTGACGCGCACGCGGTCGCCCTCGCTCCACGGCATCAGGTTTGACTTGAGCGTATGCTCGCCGGTACGCTCCAGCGTCATCGTCGAAAAGTCGACCAGTGCCGCTTCGTGCATGCTGATGTAGAGGTCGTTCTCGGTGCGCATGGTGAGCGGTGTATGCACCGTGTCGGCCTCGCTAAGCGGCGTATTCTCGAAATAGTACTCGAACCGATTCCACTGATACGCATCGATGTACCACGACGCATGGTCGCCCGTCAGACGAAATTCGGTCAGCTCATCGGCAATGCGAAACTGCTCCAGTTCCTCCTGCTCAGGAAACTCGTAACGAAAGCCCACGCCGTCGTCGTAGACGCGGAACGTCACGACCAGGTCGCGCTCCGGGGCATCGGTTTCAGTCAGCGTCACCTGTAACTCGTTGTAGTGGTTACGGATGAACTGCTTCTCACCCCACACCTGCTCCCAGGTTGTATCGAACGAGCGGGTCTCCACATCAGCAATCGCAAACGGGCCATCGAGGTCGGGCGCATCTTCGAGTAGAAAGCCGAGCGGAGACGGCTGCACGACCGGGTCCCCGAGCCGCGTGATGCTATACATGGGCACGCCGTCGACCACCTCTACATGCACCTGGTTAATGGATTCGGGGGAGGCGGTGCTGTGGCGCTCGTCCGCAGCTGCGATGTCGGATGCAAGCAGGGTAAGGGGCACAGATAGAAGCAGCAGGCCGAGAAGCAAAGCGACGATACGGACTGAGGACAACATACAGGGAATCAGATAAAAAGAAGAGCAGCGAGAGAGAAAGCACCGAGCATCATGCAAAATGCAGACGACTCGGAAGGGGTTTCAGGATGCGTGTTTGCCAGCACATCCCATAAACTTGCATAAACTGCGTGGACTGTAAAGCGGTCTTGTCTCTGGATGTCGACGTACCCACCGTCTGTTTTGGGGTATCTTACTTGCGCGCCAGTGCCGGATTGGCTGAGCGTTTGCAGGCAGCTTACTTGTTAGCCTTGGCAATCTCTGACCCGGTTCCGGCACCATCTGGGTGGTTAGTATCGGCAGCTTCGCTCTCAATCTCTTGGTCGAGTAGCACCGGGTTCTCGGTCTGCTCGTCCTCGGGCTCCTTGATCATAAACCAGGCCAGCGATGAGAACGCCACGGTGCCCGCACAGATGATGAACACGAGCCCCTTATCGTCGGCAGCCTGAACGGCCTCGCCCACGCCGAAGCTGGCCACCAGTTGTGGAAGCACGACCGACAGGTTGAAGAGCCCCATGTAGAGTCCCATTTTTCCTTGGTCGATCTTCTGCGACATGATTGCAAACGGCAGGCTAATCGTTGAGGCCCAGCCGATGCCCACAACCGCCATCCACAGATAAATGGCCCAGGGGGAAAAGCCAAACGCGAGAATGCCTACATAGCCAGCTGCAGTGCAGGCGAGGGCAACGGCATGCACTTTCACGCGGCCAAACTTGTTAGCGAGAGGCTCCAGCGCTAAAACAGGAAGAATGGCAGCGACCAGGTTGAGCGAAAAGAAGCTCCAGTTTACCACCGTACCCAGACCATCGTCGCTCATGCCGGGCAGGCGGAAGTCGACAAACGCAAACATGTAAATAAACATTGACTGGATGCCAATCCACGTAAAGGAGTGCGCAGCCAGTACTTTACGAAACCCGATGAGCCCCGCCTCTTCTTTGGATTTCCCGGCTTCCGATTTCAGAAGGGCTTCGGCAATAAAGAAGACCGTGATTGCTAAGAGAATGCCTTCAAAGTAATACCCGGCAAACTCGAAGCCGGTAAGCCGCATCGCGATCGCGTAGACGGCGTAGACGAGAAATCCCCATAGCGGACGAATGCCGTGGAGGACCTCCATGAAGCTGATATCATCGAAGCTTTGGATCCCATCAGGGTCGCCGCGCTCGGCGGCTGCCCGGTCGAGTTCGTCCTCGTCTTGCCCGTACTTGCCCAGGTACTTGGGCTCCTTTACGAAGAGCGGTGGGATTACGGAGAAGAAAAAGACAAGCCCCACGCCGAAGTAGAGCAGGACAAAATTGTCGAACACGGCGCCGATGAGATAGGCCAGCACGCCAAACGTGCCCGATACCGTCTGCATCCAGGTGTACCCTTTGGTGCGCTCGCGCCCCTCGGGCGTCACATCAGCGATGATCGAGCGGGCCGGATTAAACGAGAGGTTGATCGACAGGTCGAGCGTCATCGACACGATGATAGCGATGCCCAGAACCCCGTCGAGTCCGAGGCCTTCCTGGATGACGCCAATATTGGGTAGCGCCAGAATCATGAGCGAAGCCAGCACCCCGCCAATAATCAGAAACGGGCGCCGGCGTCCGTTCCAAAACCAGACCTTGTCGCTGATGATACCAATGACAACCTGGCCGATAATCCCGGCAATAGGCCCTGTGGCCCATACAATGCCGATTTCATCGATCTGCAGGCCATACTGCGTACTTAGAATCCAGCTAAGCGCAGCGATCTGCACGGTGAGTGCAAAGCCCATGGCCGTAGCTGGAAGCGCTAACAGCGCGTAGAAGGAGTTGGAGAGGCGTTTCTGAATGTCGAGCATGGGACAGGAACAGGTACGCAGACAGTGAGGCGTGCACGCAGGTAGACGAGAGGCGCCTACCCTTCAAGGGGAAGCACACTATGAAACGGAGTCGAGTCATCGAGCGCGGTACGGCCTTCTAAGAAAGCAAGCTCGACCAGAAACGAAAACCCATGGAGGGTGGCCCCGCTGCGTTTGATTAGGCGTGCAGTGGCAGCAGCGGTACCGCCGGTAGCCAGGACGTCGTCGTGTAGGAGCACGCGGTCGGAGGCAGCGAGCGCATCGGTATGTATTTCGATCGTGTCGGTGCCGTACTCCAACTCGTAGGTCGCCTCAAGCGTGTTGTGGGGCAACTTGCCTGCCTTGCGCACGGGCACGAAACCGGCATTGAGCTCGCGCGCCAGCATAGGGCCTAGAATGAACCCACGGGCCTCAATCCCTACCACCTTGGTGATGTTCGCTTCAGCATACGGTGTTGCCAGCCGGGATACAGCTGCGTGTAGCAGCGCCGCGTTCGATAGAATAGGTGTGATGTCTTTGTACTGGATCCCCGGTTCGGGGAAATCAGGGATGGTTCGAAGGGCATCGGCAAGCGCATCGGTAGGAGGCATGAAGCAGCACTGCAATCAGGATAAGTAACGAACCACCCCAAACGTATGAGCAAGCAGTGCGCACGGATCCGTTACGTTCCCAGTGCGGACTTTACCGTCTGTGTGCGCCGCCGGGCAACAGGAAGCTCGGTGCCGTCTGCAAGCCGAAGTCGGTAGGTCCCCGACGACCACGGTACCAGCTCGTACGCGTCATCCAGATTCGCGATGATGGAACGGTGTATACGGACAAACCGATCGTCAAGACGCTTCTCCAGTTCCTGCAGCGTGAAATCCGTTCGGTAGCGTGCGTTATGCAGATGTACAAACACCAGCTTGTTCTTGGCTTCGACGTAGCGGATGTCGTCAAGATCGACCACACGCAGCTTGCGCCCCACATGTACCGTGAGGCGATGCAGTGTCTTGCTTTGACGCTCCTTGCGGAGCGTATCAAGCCCCTCATTCGGTTCGGATGCGGTCGCTTCCGCCAGTCGTTGCAACGTACTGCTCAGACGCGTCAGCCGAACCGGTTTGGTGAGGTAGTCGAGGGCATGGATGTCAAACGCCTGCAGGGCATACTTGTCATAGGCCGTTACGAACACGATGTGTGGACGCGGCTTGGAGAGCAGGTCGACTACGTCGAATCCGTCGAGCACGGGCATCTGCACATCCAGAAAAACCACATCGGGCTGCGTTTCATGGATGAGCGGCACGGCGTCTTTGCCGCTTCCGGCTTCTCCGACCACCGTAACATCGGAGTCGGATTCGTCAAGGAGCGACCGAAAGCGCTCGCGTGCCAGCGGCTCGTCGTCGACCAGTATACAGCGCATGGTGTAGAGCATCTATGAATCAGAAAAGTCAGAAGCGGTGGTCGTTCTTTTCGGGAGCGTAATCACAACGCCTTGCCGTTCTATAAGCAGCGCCTCGTGTCCACCAACAAAGAGAGACAGGCGCTCGCGCACATTGCTGAGTCCGGTACCCCGGGAGCATATCACATCCGGGTTGGTGGTGTCGAACCCCGGTCCTGTGTCGCTGACGCGCAGTTGCCACCGATCTCTGAGGTCATGTGCTTGAATGGACACCTCACAGGGTGCTGTAGTTTGGCCTACGCCGTGCTTCACGGCGTTCTCTACGAGCGGTTGCAGGGTCATGCTTGGCATGTGCATCTGGCGGAGCCCGTCGTCAACCTGCACATCTACCTGCAGCCGGTCCTGAAAACGAGCTTTTTCGATAGCCAGATACCGCCGCACAGCGTCAAGTTCATCGGTGAGCCGTGCAGTGTCGTGTTCCGAAGCATGCAGTGTGTAGCGAAAGAGGTCAGACAGATCTTCGACAACAGCTTCTGCCTCTTTGGGACGCGTCCGAATCAGCGCAGCGACCGTGTTGAATGCGTTAAACAGAAAGTGTGGGTTGATCTGTGCACGCAGCGCTTGCAGGCGGGCATCGTAGGCGGCCGACTGCGCGGCTTGCATGCGTTGAAAAAACTCGGCCATGTAGGCGAAGCTGCTCCACAGCGCCGCTGTACCGGCGGCGACTCCCGCAACGATGAAAAGCACCGGTCCGGACAGCGAGAACGTGTCTGGAAACAGCACATGATTTACGCCTGTGGCGACTGCAAACGAGACCAGTGTGGCACCTGCTTGTCCCACCACATGTCCGGCTACGGCCCGATACGATTGCAAGGGCAACCAGGTATATACCCAGTTACCAACGCCCATGATGACAGCTGTCATGATACCGGTGTAGATCGCAGCATGAGTGACGCTGCGTATCCACACGCGACTGTGGGTGCCGGGGGCATTCAGGCTGCCAATGCTGAAAAATACGATCGTTCCGGTGGCAATGCCCACCAGGCCCACCCATCCGGCAAGTCGAAAAAGTTTTCTCATGAACCAGAACGTATGAGCCGGGGCTTATGCGGAGGTTGGAGCGTTAAACCGACGCCGGTACGAGCGGGTCAGCCACACGATGCCTGCCACGCCCACAGCGGTGGGACCCAGCCAGCGGACGAGCGGGGGGAGCATGGTGAGGGTGGTGGTGGCAAATGCAGTGACGGCGGCGATATATCCGCCGAGCATACGCGACAGGTGGGTGTAGAACCAGGCACGTGGATCGGAGGCCGGGGCGAAGAGGTCGTACAGGTCATATCCAGCCAGCGCAGTGCCGATGCTGCCGAAAACGAGAGCAACGGAGGCAACAGTGCTCTGTCCCTGCATCCATCCGCCCCACACGATCAGTCCCATGCTCACCAGGAGCATACTTCCTGTGCCGATCCAGTCTGGTCGTGCTGGTCCCGCGCCTCCAGGCTTATGCTGCAGGGCACGCACGCCCGTCCATACGAAGTAGCCGCTGAAGCCCGACACGAAGAGAAGAAACACATTGGTGCTTGCAATCGCCAACGGCACGGCTGTAACGACGACAACACCCATCGACACGGCAAAGACCTGTCCCCACCGGCGATGCGCCGTGCCGCCCTTGCGGGCGTACATGGCTGCAGGACCAGCGAAGAGCGCAAGGAAGCCGAGAGCAATATGGGTCCAGGAAATCAAGCTAAGCAGGGCAGTCCACATAAGAGCTACAGGAGAGAGAGAACGCATCACGGGCTATAACTGCAGGCCAATAAGTATTGCTCATAACGTACGTGCATTTTACCTCCGCTGTCTACAAAAACAGCACCAACGGTACAAGCACCGGATCAGCGGTCTGGATACCGAGACGAACGGGACGCGGCGCATCCCCCTAAGAACTCGTTTTGATTTCTTAATTTGGGCTCCGAGCGGCGGCGCTCGCTCTTGCCTGCAAACCAAAACCCAAACAGGCTCTAAGCCTACCGACGGAACCGGGTTATACACATTTCCGTGTGTATGAGTGTTGTGTCTACTTCTCTCTCTTCTCGTTTGTCTGCCCGACACTGTATGCCCGACATGCCGACCGCCCCGATTCCCGTAACCCTGCTGGCTGGATTTCTGGGGGCGGGCAAAACGACGCTTTTGAACCGCTTGCTACGCTCCGACAGCGCCTCGCGCTTTGCGGTGCTCGTGAACGACTTCGGCGACCTGAATGTGGATGCTGATCTCGTGGCTGGGCAGGAGGCCGATGTGCTGCGCCTGGAGGGCGGATGCATCTGCTGCACAATGCAGTCGGGCCTCACGTCGGCAGCGATGTACCTCGTTGGACGTGACACCCCGCCGGAGCATATCCTGGTCGAGGCGAGCGGTATTTCCGACCCGATGCCCATCGCGGCGGGACTGATGGCGCCCGGACTGCAACGGCACCTGCGCCTCGATAGCGTTCTTACGGTGATTGATGCCGAGCGCGCGCCGTATCCCGACGGCCACGACGTGCAAGAGCTGGTGGCTTCCCAGATTAAGTCCGCCAACATCGTGCTGCTCAACAAGGTCGATCTTGTCGAGGACGATAAGATTGCCGATCTGCGCGCCTGGATCAAGGAGTGGACGCCCGGCGCACGCATCCTTGAGACCAAACATGCTGACGTTCCGATTCCGGTTCTGCTGGATGGGGCCGTCCCGCTGCCATCTGTACACGAGGTCCATTCGAATGAAGACCACGGGCACAGCCACGAACACGACGAGGACCATGCGCACCACCATGACCATGAGGCGTCGTTTCGGCGGTGGACGTACCGGTCGGAGGTGCCGTTTACAAACTTAGACGACGTGCAACGCATGCTGCGCCGTCTGCCCGACACGGTGCTGCGCGTGAAGGGCTTTGTGGCTACTGAAGAAACGCGTCAGGAACGTATGCTGCTTCAGATGGCCGGACGCCGCGCTGCCCTCACGTTTCGAGGCGCCTGGCCCGACACACCACGCACTGCCCTGGTGGTGCTGAGCCTGCCTGAGGGGCCAGATCCCGAAGCGCTACAGGCCCACTTTGATACGGCACTGGCAGGCGCGGCATCGTTTACTGCGCGTCGCTGACTGCGCGTGTGAGTGCGTCTGTAACCTCTGGTCCAAGATGGTCACGCAGCAGAGCACGATAAGCCGCGCGTTCACGCAGGTCGCCTCCGTTGTCGAAGAAAGCCTCAACAGGTGCATCCCACGCGCTATCCAGCGGCATGATGATACCAAACGTTTCGGCGGGATCGTCGCCTACAGGGTGGCGGCGAAGCGGCGCTCCATCGTTGAGTGCGCGCCAGTAGTTATACCCGTCGATGTAGGCCGCGTAATCTCCGGTTGCGACCCGTTCGATGAGGTCGTCGTTCGCGTTTGAAAATGCCAGATCGGTATCGGAGGCGTGTGCCTGCACAATATTCCGCAGCCGCTCTTCATGCAGCGTGCCCTCAAATGCCAGCGGGGTGAGCCCTTCAAACGTCTGAGACCAGTTGCTTAGCCGGTCCAACTCCTCGACCGATTCGTGCGTGATGAGCACAGCCACGTTGTTAAAGTACGGCGGCGAGAACTGAAGCTCGCTGCGCCGTTCCTCAGTGATGGTTACGTTCCCCAATCCGAAGACGCCGTTCCGGGCATGGTGTACGCGCTCGTAGAACGTGCGCCAGTTGGTCTCCTCTACAAAGTTGAGCGTGAGGTCGATACCGCGCTCGGTGGCTACCCAGTCGGCAAACATCCGCATCAACTCGACCGTGATGCCAGTGAGTGAGTCGTGTTCGTTGACGTACGCGAAGTCGTCGGCCGGTACGTAGAGCACCGTGACGGCTGCCTCGCCGTCTGCCTGTGCGTCGGACCATGATGATCCGGTATCTTGCCCTATCGCATCAGCGTTTTCAGAGGCACAGCCAGATAGAAGAAGTAGGCTGATGAGTACGGTGCCAGTAAGAGCTGAAAGCAGACGTACAGGCATAAGCAGGCAATGAGAAGGTCAGGTACAAGAGTGTGATTTATGGCAGACACAAAGCGAAAAACAGACCTGTTGTGCTCGCGGGCCCTATCTCTGCGTTCAATAGATTGTGCGCGAACTCAGATCCAATGAAGAGCCTTCAGCCCGCCGAGAACGATGAGCAGTACGCCTGCCGCTGCGGTAAGGTAGTGGCGGAATGCATCTCCAATGCGGTACCCGGCGTACAGCCCAACCCAGGTGAACACGACGGAAAAGAGGCACATGGTTGTGGCAACGAGCAGTGCATCTATGGTGCCAAGCCCAAGACCAAACCCGATGAGCAGGTTGTCCAGGCTAAGTCCGGCAGCCAGCATAGCCAGACCGGTCCACGTCGTGATGCGTTGAGCAATGGTGTCTTCTGGGGCGGCCTGTCGCATGCTGGAGGCCAGCGTCCACCCGCCCAAAAGAATCAACAAAAGCGCCCCGACCCATGCGATCTCTTGCTCAATCCACCGTGCCGTAGCCTGGCCCAGCGTGATGCCTAGAAGCGGTACGAAGAATTCGAAGAGGCCAAATACCACAATGATGCGCCTCCGGCGCGCGTACTGCTTCAACGCGCCGAGGGCCAGCGCTACGGCCATGTTGTTCGCTGCAATCACAACGCCAAGGACAAGCAGTTCCACGACAGTCATAATGAGCCCTCAGCTATACATGGCTTTATGTGGCGATACGCGGCGTCCGCATCTGCTACCGCAGGATACAGCCCCTTTTCCAGTTGGAGAGCGCATACTTACGAGGGCGCAGGGCCGTACCGGTTGGGTCCGTCGGTGCCGCTTGCAAAAAGCATGTACAGCCCAAAGAGAACATTGACAAGCGGAATCAAGCCAATCCAGTAAAACCAGCCCGACAGGTTTACGTCGTGAAGGCGCTGGACGGCAGGGAAAGAGAGTAGAACCGCTGCAACAAGGTAGAGCAGCGCAGCGCTCCCAAGTGCACCTACTTCCTCGGCAATGGTTGCAGGTACAACAAGCACGAGCGCAATAGAAAACGAGCGAAGGAAGTACGACAGCCGTCCGAGACGACCCCGGTATCCAAAGAACGAGGGATTCTCTTCATAGGTCGGGCTGTGTTCATCGTGCTGCGCGGACGGTTCGGCGGGCCGGGTCTGCTTTCGGCTATGACCGGGCGGTGGGGCTACCGGTTCGAATGGATCCGAGGAGGTGTCTGATTCCCAGTGCCGTTCGTCGCCAAAGAGTCCACGCTCGGCTGCCGAGCGCAACGAAGCCCCCCGTTCTTGTGAGGAGGCATCGGAGGGCGGAGGCGGCATGAGTAAGTCGGGCACCTCCTTTGCCGGCGTCCACCCGCTCAACTCGTTGTGCCAGACCAGATCATCGGGGGCTACCTCCCCGCTTTGGATGCACCGCTGAAACTCACGCTCCGAAAACGGCCCCCGCTGCGTTCCGTCATCGCTGTAATACCACATAGAATAGAGACGCTGTCAATACAAACGATGTGCTTTTCTGTAACGTAGGCAGTATATCACCTAACCGCAAAAATAGACGGTTCTAAAAGATCCGGGCTGCTCTACCTTCGTGCTGATTTATTTGTTTAACCGTGCGCAGTTTGTATTTTGGAAGCTCATGCCGTTCCTATACGTCGTACACTCCGTTCTCACACCACTGCCTCATGCGTCGATATCTCATTCCCCGTTTTACCCCCTTCCTGCTTCTGGCTGCTCTGTTTGTATGGACAGGATGCGAGCCTGAAAGCCCTGCTGTGTCGAACGGCGACGACAATGCTGAACCACCTGTACCTGCCGATTATGCCGCATTCTGGGCCACCCTCTCCGATGACTGCGGGCAGGCGTACGAGGGCGTCGTGATCGAAAAGCCGGAAGGCGATGACCAGCTCTCCGAAGACGCTGAGCTAACAATGCATATCCGCGAATGTAGCGAAGAGGAGCTGCGCATCCCCCTGCATGTGTTAGAGCCAGAGGCCGACGACTGGAACCGGTCGCGTACATGGGTGCTCATGCCTCATGAAGACGGCCTGGAGCTGCGCCACGATCATCGTTACCGTGATGGCGAAGAAGAGGAGAGCAGTTGGTATGGTGCGGTAAGCTCAGCCGTGATCGATGCGTACATCGTCGAGTTTATAAGTCCGGATACGCAAAGCGGCTGGCGCATCGAGATTGACCCCGGCGAGCGCTTTACGTATGGTACGTATAGTGACGGGACGTGGGGCTATCGCCTGGATTTTGACCTGACTGCACCGATTGAAACGCCCCCTGCTCCATGGGGCTTTGAGAACGGGGGTTGATTAGATGATGCCCGGAACGAGAGGCATCAACCGGCGAACGGTCGCGGTTTTCGGCAGTCGCGTTCTTCAGTGGGTGGCCCATAGCAATCCGCCGACCAGGAGCACCCCAAAGCCCAGTCCGAGCAGCAGCTCGCGCCGACCGCGGTCAGGCAATGAGCGTCCCTGTTTACGGGCAGTAGGCCAGAACTCAAAAATCATGAGATAGGCCAAGGCGCCAGCGGCAAAGCCAAGTCCGGCCGGCATAAGCCCGTGGGCTACGTTTACAAACAGGTAGGCCGCCACGGCCCCGATAGGCTGAGGCAGGCCTGAGAGCACGGCCCACCCCAGCGCTTTCGCGCGCGAAACGCCATGCGCAATGAGCGGGAGCGCAATAGCCAGCCCTTCCGGAATGTTGAGCAAGGCCATGGCTGCAGTCATAGACACTGCCAGCGCAGGCAGGTCAAACCCACCGAGAGAGAGTCCTTCTGTGTGGGGCAGGTCAGCAAACGCGACGCCGACGGCCACGCCCTCAGGAATGCTGTGGACGAACATGGCGCCCACGACCAGTATGGTGAGGCGCTGCTGATGTGTTTTGGAGGCGCCGGAGGCAGGAAGGCGCTTTTTCAAGATCTGGTCTGTCCCTGCCATGAGACCCATGCCCAGAATTGCACCTCCCAGAACCCAGTATGTGGGTCCGCTCTGAACGCCCTCATAGAGCACGAGCACGCTCATCGTGGCGAGGAGTCCAAGGGCAGCGCCCCAGAGCCCGACCATCCAACGGGCCGACACCCGGCGCGTCACAAAAAATGGAAGCACGCCCAGTCCGGTAGCCAGACCGGTGATCGCCCCGGCTCCACCTACAATCAACAGGTCGGTCCAAATCCATTCCGTTAGAGGCATGAAGCGTGGGGCAAAATGGGACTCGTTACCAACAGGAAGGCACGACGGGACGCCTCAGAGGCCAAATTGAGAGATCAACAGGCGCTCACGCGGCCCCTTCCTCGTCGATGGGCAGCGGGCCGCCCGAGAGTACGATAGCGCCTACGCTATCAAGGCGCACTGCCGGGTCGGCAATGCTCTCGCGCAGCGTGGCCGCGATTTCGGGAGATGCCTGCGCCTGCAGTTCCTGCTTCGCCCGCTCTTGCCGTTCCACCAGGCGATCGCCAGATCGGAGTGCGCGGCGCGCGGCATCACGCGCATCATCGCAGCGCGTGGCCCATCGGTTTGGGTCGACAAACGCGTCGAGTGCAGGCAGGCGGTCGCCTTTGATGTTTGTGTCGCTGCCGCCGTCTTGCTGACGCTCAGGCTCCGCCTCCAGCAGGCTGCGCAGCCCTTCGTTGTCGACGACCTCACCCGTGCCCGTCGTGCAGATCGTTACGAACTGTGGCGGAAAGACCGCATTGGCGCGGCGCTGCAAGGCTGCGCGAGCCGGGTGGGCGCCCGCCTCCGACAGATGCGCAGCGTTCGCCTCCACCACAAACTCGAACCGGAAGAAAAGCGCGTCGTCGCGCCCGAGCAGGTTCCATTGGCGGTTCGTGCGCCAGATAGCATAAGCCCGTCCGCGGTCGTCCCACTCGAAGTAGTCCGTGAGCGCATCCAGGAACGGATGCCCGACACGAAACAGGTTGGCGGTAACGTCGGCACGCGCCTGGCTCTGCAGCGCTACCGGACGGTGGTACGTGGTGGGCTTGTCGGACTTCGGCAGAAAGCGATTCAGGATCGTGTCGAAAGGAATCAGCGTTTTTCCGTTGAAGTCGGGCTGGTAGCGTAAGATGTCGTCGGGGTAGCCCCGCTTGGAGCGGTGGAAGCGCAGCGCTTTCGTGATCCAGGCGTCCATGTCGCGATAGAGCGCGCGGCTGTCGGCTTCGAGTGCCTCCACCGACTCAAAGTACGGTGTATCGCCGCTGGCAAGCGCCTCGGGCTGCTCAAAGAGCGCCTCTTGAGCTGTGCGCTCGTGCGTGCGGGTACGCGCGTCGTGCAGTGCCTGCACCCGCTCGTCAATATCTGCGGTACCCTTTGCGAGGAGCGTCTCGATCAGGTCGGGCTGAATCTGCGTGAGCCACGGCTGCACCGGAGCAACCGAGGTGTCGAGTACGCCGAGCCCCTCTTGCACAAGCCGGTACCACGCCTCAAAGAGCGAGCCCTCCACGTCGGGCCCAAGGTAGACGTGCGTGTGCAGCGGACGCCCCCGCCGCCCAACGCGGTCGAGTCCGCCGGTGCGGGCTTCGATCTGACGGGCATCCCACGGCAGGTCGTAGTGGATGAGGTGGTCTACAAACGACAGGTCGATGGCCCCTACGCCCGACCGATCACATATCAGAATGCGGCAGGCGTCTTCCTCCAGCAGCCGCCGGACTTCGTCCTGGGCCATCGCTACATCTTCGTTGGCGTGATAGAGCGCCGTGGCGGCATAGCCGAACCGGTCGGTGAGCTGCTCGTGCAGGCGCGCGGCAACCGACGGGTAGCGCGTGTGTACCACAAACGTTTCGGGCACCGCAGCGTCCGCATCCATCTTCTGATCGAGGAAGGCCGCAAGCCAGTCCGCGTGCGACAGGTCCATATCGTCAACAGCAGCCCGGGCGGCGGTTTCCATGTCGTGGAGCAGCGCCTCCTCATCTTCTGAAAGCGGCGTTTCGCGCAGGCGGCGGCGTTCGGGGGCGGTCAGGTCGCCGTTGAGGCGATCGCTTTCGGCGCCGCTGTGCCGATACGCTACGGCCTTCGCAAAGAGGGAAAGGTCGCTCCCGGCTGTCTCCACCAGCGTCTGCAAGATACGCGCATACGGCATGGCGGGCGCCTCCGCATCAGCGAGCGCGGTCTCATAGATCTCCGTTCGCCACGCATCCAACAGCGCATGCACCGTCTCCTCGCGCAGATCCATCCCGAACTCGGCATACTCAGGCGCCTGGCGAACGGCGTCCACATCCGCTACATCGGCCCGCCGGGTGCGCAGCATGTGGGGGTGCCAGCGGTACCGATTTTTCAGGAGGATGCGCACGTGGTCGATGGCCCCATTGGTCGGCTCCGCATCCGGATCGTCGAGCGCCTCTTGCAGAGCGGTCGCGCAGGCGTGCAGTTCATCGTCGCTCGGATGCGCTTCGCAGATACGGGTACAGGCGCGGCGAAGCGCCTCCTCGCTGGCAGTGGCCGACAGGTCGTGCAGCACTTTGCTCCATGAGGCGCGGGCCTCGCGCCGGGCTGTGAAGGCCTCGGTGGCGTCGAGCGGGTAGGTGTCCGGATCGAGCAGGTGCAAGAGCGCAAGAAACGGCTGCTCGGCATGATGGGGCGTGGCATCCGACAGGAGCAGCAGGCGCGGGGCGGCGTGAATAGCGGCTGCGGCGCTGGCAAACGCATCGGGGTCGGTCTGCGCCCAGGCAGCTACGCGATCGGCATCGTCGACAACGAGAAGGTTGGCCTCCGTCCCCGAGACAGCCGAGAGCGGGTCGACAGACACCGTACCGCGGAGCGCTTCGGTGTCGAACATGGCATCGAGAGCGTGCTCCCAGGCGGCGTGCTGCTCGGCAGGGGCGCAGATCTGCACGTGGCCGGCGTCGTGATCGATCAGAAACTGCCGGATGACAACACCTGCTTCGACCGATTTGCCAAGCCCCGCCTCATCTGCAAGCAGATAGCGCGGCGCCGGATCTTCAAGCATCTGGCGCATAATCTCGACCTGATGCGGATACAGCTCGATGCTCGACGAGAGGAGTCCAGATGCTCCGTGCGAGGCTGTGCGCTGACGAAGCAGCGCCCGCACAAACGGTGCCCGCTGATTGCGGAAGAACACCGTTTCGTGGCCTTTCTGCTTGAGCGTCTCTGTAGGATCTTCTACCGGACGAGCCCAGCGCACGTAGAGATGCTCCTGACCGGGGTCTTCGACCTCCTGGTCGGGCAGCTCGATCATGCGATCGCCATCGCCGAGGCGTCGTACGCGGCCCATGTGCCAGCGCTCCGCCTCCGGGTCGAAGACGTAGCAGCGCGTCTGGTTGGCCAGGCGCACCACGCGCAGGCGGGCTGTCGGCTCCTCGCGCGTTTCGCGCCGGGCAATCGTGTCGAAGTACTCCACGGTTGCCGTGCCATTCTCCAGCGACACACACTTCCCGATGCCAAGCCCGTTGCCTGCAATCACGAAGTCGTGCAGGCCCACCTCGGTGTCGGGCAGCGGCTCCGCGCCGGGGGGATGATCGGGGTCTCCGAGGTGCTGAGCCAGCGCCTTGAGCTGCGGGTAGTCGGGCAGGCCCTCGCCAGCGGCCCACTGCTCAACGGTATCGGGCAGCGTACCCGTAAGGCGGGCCAGGTCGTCCCACGAGTATCCGAGCGCCTCGCGGCGTTCGGTGAGCCACCAGTGAAGCAGGAGCACCATCTGTTGGTCGTCGGTAGCGGGAGTAGCCATGCAGAGCAAACGTCAGAGCGAAAGGAAGGCGATAAGACGGAGCAGCCGCGCCGCCATCTCACCCGTACGGCGCATGCCTCCACAGGTGCCGCCTTCATGGGCAGTGCCATGTGAAGTGTGGTGCAAAGGCGAGGGGGAGGGATGAAGGAAGTACGGAAGATGGGGAGTTGGGATTTTGGATGCTTCGCTCCGGTATGCATCTAATATGGTGAATCTATATGGTGCACCTACCCCTTACAGTGGGTACAGCTTTGCATCCGGCAGCGTGCAGCCCGCGGAGCGTTTTCAGACGCTGCCTAATCGACGTCAAGTACCTTATGCGTCTGGGTACTCACGCTCCATTCCGGGTGCTGAGTGGCGAGAGACACGGCTTCGTCTTGAGCGTCGTTGAAGCGCGGGCCATCCTCGGGCTGTACGTAGAGGCAGCGCCGCGTCTCACCGGCGATGGTGTGCCGGATACCACGCCGGGCGAACCGCTCATAGTGGGCGGGCCGGTAGTCCGGCACCACCAGCTTCAGTTCATCGAAGCGCTCAAGAGCGAGGTACTCCTCGGGCAGCTTCGGACTGCAGGTGATCCAGTCCGGCGCCGTAATCTCCCCGGTCTCCGGATCCGCAAATGCGTCTGCCAGCGCCACCGTGCCGTTGGTCTCAATGGCGATGGTATATCCGGCTGCGTGCATCGCCTGGATGAGCGCTGCGTCGGCCTGCAGGAACGGCTCGCCGCCGGTAAGCACGCAGAAGCCAATGGGACCGCCCACCTCGCGCATCTGCTGGGTGAGTTCACCGGCGGTGTAGGCGGTGCTGCCTTCCTTGGTGAAGTCCGTGTCGCACCAGCGGGGACAGTCGGCGCCGGTGCGCTGGGCATCGCGCTCGCGATCGTCCTCGTACCCGCTCCACATGTTGCATCCAACCAGCCGCACAAACACGGCCGGACGCCCCGCCCAGAAGCCCTCGCCCTGTACCGTACGAAAGACGTTCTTGACCCGGTAGGTAGATGCGGGGTCTGAAGTGGATACGTGCGTGGCGTCGGGCAGGGCTGCGGGACGAGTATCTGCGAGGGTATCCATATTTCGGTAGCGGTTCAATGTTAAATGATTGCCTGTGGTTTACATCATCGCACGCTCACCCAAACCCCCTCTGTCTGCCGAGCTTCGCTGCAGGCGTGATCCTGTGGACATCTCTCTCTTGGCCAAGGAGGAGAACCCCGACACGAGCCCGTAGGGCGACTGATGGAGCGAAGCGGAATAAGGGAGAAGGGGTTCGAAAAAGAAAAAGCTGCGGCATCCAATCGCCTTATCATTCAGCGTCCATCCACTACCCATCGCCTTAGCATTTGGCAGACCCGCTACACCCATCCCTTTTCTTTGGCCTCCTCGTAGCCCTTCGCGCGCAGCTTGGAAGCAGGGTTGTCGAGCCGGCCATAGCCCCACTCGTTGAGCTGGCTGCGATCGCCGTTGTAATCGGTGTGGCTCATCACACGCACCACTTCGAACACGTCACAGTCCGCTACGGTGCCAAGGTCGGCGGCCAGTTTCCAGGTCTCGGCCTTCGTGAGATCCATCAGCGGCGTATGGATCTTCAGGTCTGCGTCTATTGCCAGCGAGAGGCTCACCTGCATCGAACTGATGAATGTACGTCGGCAGTCGGGGTAGCCGGAATAGTCGGTCTGGCACATCCCGCCTACAAGGTTGGTGGTGCCGCGGTTGTATGCATATGCGGCGGCGGTGCTCAGGAAGAGCGCGTTGCGTCCGGGTACAAAGCTGGCGGGCAGGTCCTCATTGCGAGCGTGCGGCGCGTTCATATCCTTGTCGTGCTCGGTGAGCGCAGAGCCTTCCAGTGCGCCGGTCAGGTCGATGCAGTCGTACGGCACACCGGCCTTTCCCGCGATCTTACGGGCCTGCTCCGTCTCGATGGCGTGCTTCTGCCCATAGGTAAAGCCAAGCGCATGCACATCGTCGAAGCGCTGCAGCGCCCAGAAGAGGCAGGTGGTCGAGTCCTGTCCGCCTGAAAAGAGCACCAGAGCGGAGGCGTTGTTAGGATCATCAGTAGGCATGGCGCAACCGGATCAGTAAGCAAGAGGGATACGTGGAGAAAGAATAGATGGTACGCGTTTGGGATGCGAGAGCAGCGCGTGCTCCGTGAAAACTCGCCCAAACGAGGAGGGTGGATCTTGCAGCACATCGGCGTGTTTGGTACGATGGAAATGTGATATGTGTCCTAATGCCGAGTGCGAGGCACAGCACGTCACGCAAAGAGACGTACGTAACGCTACATACGGAGGGGTGGCAGAGCCTGGTTGAATGCACCGGTCTTGAAAACCGGCAGGCCCTCGCGGGTCTCGGGGGTTCGAATCCCTCCCCCTCCGCTTTTTTCTCCTCTGCTGTTTTCATGTCTCTCCGTTCTCTACAGGGGGCAGTTTGCCGGTTCCTGCGTGTGCTCGCACTGTTATGAGACCCGCACAGAGGCAAGTCATGTGCTGCTGGTCTGTTTGGGAGCTAAGATCACGTAATCAAGATCTCCTGCTCGAGCCCACATCCGTAGCGCGTAAGCAGGGTAGCGACCGACCGGGCTGCTGGCGGCGCGTCTTCTAGCGAGGCAAGGAGGAGGTGGTTCTCCCAGTAGAGAGACGGTTTGCCGTATCGTTGCAGCAATCTCTCCAGGTCATGAGGACGATGCAACCGGACGCGCCCTCCACATTGGGCATGTAGCCGGCTATACTCGTTAAGGCCAACCAGGTCATAATCAGGGCAGTGGACTACGTCGACCGCTTCCATGGCGCTACTTGCCAGCCACTCAATAACCCGTCCTGATAGCCGTCCTCGCCCGTACAGGGCGATGTCAAAGTCAACGCCCAGCGCCTCAGCACGGAGGAAGGCGGTCTGGTTCTCCACGACAGCGAGCGTTCCACACATGGACAGGTTCTGGGATGCGCTCAGTATGGCGGCTGCCACGCCAGCAGTGCTCGTGAGTTGTCCGACCGGCAGGTCGATGCCATTGCATTGGATCGTGGTGCCAGGGCGTCCTCGAAAGAGCAGAAGGTCGGCCTGCTGGCCCCCTCGCTTCGCATCCCGAAAATACTGTACGCCCTGCGTAGTAGACAGACGCCCCGATTGCTGAGCTGCTTCTGTAGCTTCAGCAAGTCCGTTAGGGTAACGATTATCTGCAAAACGCTGCACAACCGCTGGATTCTTTACAACGAGCCGCTCTCCGCTGCCAGACCGTTCGCGTACCAAAATGCCGCCATCAAGTAGGGGACGGAGTGCTTTGCGTTGCGTAGTGCTCACCTTGCTCCAGGCTACCGCTCCGTGTTCTATCAGTCCGGTAAGAGTTGTTAGGAGACCATCGGCCATCGTTTTTCTCTGGGGAGATGCAAGAAAGCAGAGGTTAGGTATTGGGGGCAGCACGGGAAGTCGGGGAGGCGCTTTCTTCGGGACGTCGCAAGCGCACGCGCTGATTTGGACCCAGGTACACCCGGTCTTCTGAGGACTGAAGATAGTACAGATGATCTACCGCCGTCGACTCGGTCGGACTCGCCAGGATAGGTACAAACCCCATGCGCTTTGCCGTTTCGGTAATTCCTATTAGGTTCCGGTCATCCAGGCTCGAGGCCTCGTCCAGGTAGAATGGAATCGTGCGATCGGTGTCGCTGAGCAGGTCGTTGATCAGTACCAGATGCACGAGCACTTTGATGCTGATACTCGTTCCATTTGACTCGATAGACTGCAGGCCGTCGTATGATCTTGTTGTGCCATCAGCAGCGGTGACTTCAAAGGTTACATTGAACAGATCGCTCAGGTGGATGCGCGGGTGGGTGCGCAGCATGGTGTCAAGCTGTTGTGCATCTGCGGCATGTGCTTCGGCATTACCAAAGAGAGGCATGGCATTTTGCTCAGCGGTGCGCTTGAGGAGCCGAACCATTTCGTCTATGGGCGAAACAACCAGTTTGAGTCGCTTCAGGTCGGATACGGATGTGGTTCGCAAGCGCCGGTTAATTGCACTGACTTTGGCCTGTAGTGTATCAAGGCGTGCCAGTAGATCGCTCAGGTTGCGACCCAGTCCGGTCATTAGCTGCTGCCACATATTTTCGGCAGCCTGACGACGCGGAGCAAGCCCCTGCAGTTCGTCGCGCAGAACAGTTAGGGTAGCTTCCAACGTGTCGCGTTCGTACTGAGCCGTAGTTCGCGTGTGGATTCGTCGAAGCGCTCGGCGCAGGTGGTCCTCTGCATCTTGTTCATCGCTGAGGGTCGTACGGTATGCACTGAAGAGAGGCCGGATGGCAGCAAGCATATCTCCTGCATCGCCTTCAACAGAATGTGCTACTTGTGAGCTATCGGATGCGACCGTTTCCTCGCTGTCCTTGTTTGGAGGTGTCCATGCAGCCGGGGGAGCGTGCAAGGCGCGCTGCTCGTTCTTCAGCTCTCGGAGAGATTTCTGAATCTGCTGATAACGCACCTGAGCGTCTTGGATACGCTTATCATGCACCTGCACGTCGTCTCGCACCGCATCCCGGCGCTGTGTGACGACTTGCATTTCAGCCTCAACTTGCGCTTTCTGATTGCGAAGTTCAGGAATCTGTTGGGAGGCCTCCTCAGCCTTACGGCGATGCTGCAGTACAGCCTGCAGGTCATCAATCGTTTTCTGCAATGATTGAATATCCGCGTTCAGCTTGCTCCGGTTCTCGGCGATGGCCAGTCGTTGTTGAAGCCGCTCCTGCTCACCTGTAGCATCCTGAAACGCTGCGCGGATGCGATCGGCATCAATATACTGGTCCAATGGAGGGGGCGTCAGTCCGCTCAAAGACAGCGTGCCCCATGAAGCCACCCATGGATTGGCCGTGAGTTCGTCATCCAGACGACGGAGACGCGCCAGAAGGGCATCTTGGTCAGTAATGTTCAGGTGAGGTCCCGATGGGTTCAGGTCCAGCATTTCCGGGTTCAGAATGCGAAACAGCCGGTTCATGCGAGCTGTGCCGAGCGTTTTTTTGAGCACCGGACCTACCGCATTCTCAAGATTCGCGAGGCGGTGGCGCATTTGCTCCACATTCTTATTGACCCGTTGCAGGCGAGCGCGAATACGCTTCGGGTCGTCTGCATCAATGGATTGTATCTTGGCGCGCAGTGAAGCCTGCTTCTGACGCAGGTGCTTCAGCTTGTGCTCAGTCGTTTCGGGGTCAACGTCTGCGCCTGCCTTCACTATGTCTCTCAACCGCTGCAGGTTACCCTTCACACCGCCCAGCGTCTGGTTCAGGTCGTCGCGTGTTGCATCCAGCGTGCGATACGCTTTTTGAAGGTCATTGCGCGTGCTCTTTTCTTGGTGGATCGCTTGAGCCTGGGCGCGAGCCGCCTCGTCAAGTGTGTTGCGAAGCTGGTCTGCCGTGTGCGTAACCTGATCCCACAGCTGCACGCCGGTGCTTCGGAGATGCTGGCGCCGTTCGTAGTGCTCGAGAGCGGTGCGAATACTGTCCTCAATTAGTTCCAGCTTCTCAATCTCGTCGCGCTGGTTCTGCATTTTTGCAAACTGAGCGGCATAATCCGTTTTTAGGTCGATCGACAGGGCACCCAGTTCTTCAGCATACGTGTTGCAAAGTGTAGACTTCAGGGTGTGCTGGTCCAGATGGCGAAGCCGAATCAGGCCTTTGAACAGGTCGCGAAACCGATCATAGCCCTCCTGGCTCTTTACGGGTACAAGACCAAGGTGTACGGTCTTATTCTCACCGATGCCGGTAAGAGCAGCACGAAGATGATGCGCTTTCATCAGCCGCAGGTTCTTAAGGGCCAGTTCAGGCTTTACCTCGTCGATGGGGCGAGGAGCGTTGTCGTCTGTTAGAAAGTCGCTGCGGACCCATGGTCCAGCATAGGCAAACCGTTGTACGGCGTAGTTTTTTGCAGGTCCGGTACCGTGCACTCCAAAAACCTGCAAGCCCTGCGGGGTTCGGCACTCAAACAGAACGTAGCTGTAGCGCTCTGGAAAGTAATAGCGCCGCGTTTCCCGCGTGGTATACCCAAAAAAAGACATGTGGCTGATCTTGTCCACGTACAAAAACTGAAGCAGGTTGACCAGAGTGGTCTTGCCAACATTGTTCGGGCCTATCAAATGCAGCGGACGCGTCAGGTCTACATCAGCAAAATCAAACGTACCGGCGTGTATCAGAATGAGTCGGGTGGGTCCAAGGAGAGCCATAACACAATGATATACAATGATGTGATGAGGAGGATGGGGGCGTTCGGATGGGGGGCGCTACGATTTCTGGATAGGAGGGAGCGGGTAGGTGTGTGAGTCGCCCTGTGTGTCAGCGTCGGACGCTGCAGCATCAGAGGAAGCGCTCATCTCTGCAGCTTCGACACACAGATCCAGAAAGCGATATGATGCAGTCCGAAACTGAAACGTGCCTCCGGTCCGGGTTTCGGCGAACCCATACGTTTCGAGTAACCGAATGACGCCCGCCAGGTCATCGGCATCATTCACATCTACCTGCTCCATATACTCGCGATATCGATCGGATGCAAGATGCGGGAGGTCGTCGATGGGCCACCAGGCATCGAAGAAGGTCGGAATGATCGCTGCGTGCCCGTTCCCCATCCATTCGACCATCACCAATACAAATAATCCCATCGTACGCGCCTGCTTGCCCGGGTTTTTGTCAAGATCGGAAGCCAAGTAAACGACATTTTGGGGGTGTTTGTGTAGATGCAGTCCAAAAGCTGCAAAAGCGTTCTCATACGCCTCAAATCTATTCCAGAGAACCCGGAAGAGATCGCCATCCGATGGCGTAAAGTGGTACCCTCTGCGGAGACGGTCGAAGATCGTGGCAAGATGGGGAAGGGGCTTCATAATCAAGCAGGTAAAGTTGTTAAGTAAGTCGGCGAAAATACGTTTACACCTTGTCATCGCGAGGAGGGAGCCTGCGACCGACGCGGCGATCTCATACGTCAGTTGAAGCGGTTTATCCTGCTTATAAGGCACTTCCTCGCTACGCTCACAGCGCCGCGTCGCTGGCGCTCCTCGCAATGACATAATCAAAGATTCTTTTGTGGGCCTACTTAAGTTTTGATAGTCGTCAGGCATAGTCAGATAGCGGTCAACTCAGCGGCTTCTACGCGAACAGGGTGCGCCTCAATGAGATACGGGCCATGCGGGTACGTGCAAGGTGTTGTATCGAACGAGATATGCAGTTCGTTGCTCTGCAGGACGTACCGGTAGGCGGCGAGTACGTGAGACGTATCGGCATCTGCAAACTGACTAACAAGTCGAGCCATTACGTCGTCTATTGGGCACGCCTGTACTATCTGGGCGATGAGTTCATCGCGGCGTGGTAGGGCCACTGGTGGGGCGTCTGCAGTATAGTCGGAGATAGGATCTGGCGGTGCCGGCGTATAGGCGCGCATATCCAGCAGGAAACTTCGCATGGCGTCGTCATCGAAGACGGTGCGTATGTTGATGCGGAGTAGTTGGAGGCGTTCGGGCAGGCGCAGCACGTCGGGGCCGGCACGATGGACGGCCTGCAGAAGTTGAGATGCGCCACGAACGAGCATGGTGCTACGCTTTTGCTCTTTGAACAGGGGCAGAACCTCGTCGCGGGCTGTCTCAAAGTTTTGGAGGACGCGACGGCGCACGCGGCGCAGACGGGCTCTGGCAACGGCAAGCTCACGCAGTACCGCAGGAGCATCAGTAAACGCTGGTTGCACATGACCAAGTGCGGTGTTCAATTGCGAAAACTGGTCTTCCGCCATCCCACCAGTGCGCACGAGCTCTTCCAGCGGGTCGATGTGGTCGTTCATCATTTCGAGGACGACGTCGAAGCGGTCTTTCACGCTTATGCCTTTCGTTTGAGCTCGCAATGCCGCAACGTGACTCAGAATGGCCTCGCGATTACGCCGGGAGATTCGCCGGATCTCTTCCATTTCGTCTCCAATGCGTTCAAGGATGCGAATAGCACCGCTCTGCGAGCCCGTTTCGCCGAACGCGCGAAGACGCTCCCGGTCGGTGGCGATCTGCTCCAGGTGTCCTCGGAGGACCTTCGGAGTACTCAGCACCTGCTCGCGCTGAAACTCGCGTAAGAGGCGCTGAATGCGCATTGTAGGTTCGTATACGGCGGATTGCTCAGGAAGCGGCTCGATGAGCCCATGGGTGCAGAGCTGCCGAAAGATGTGCGGCACTGAGGGTGTAGAGGCGCTACGGCCTTGCTGGGCACGGCGAAGATGGGTACGGATCTCTGCTTCACGCAGCCCGTGCGGTGCCGCATGTATTGCTTGCAATGTCGATAGATGATCGTGCGCTAAGCGCAGGAAGGTCTTCAGGTCACGGCCGGCCATGATGCACCGTTACAGTTACTGAAGTAAAGCACATGGAAGTGTAAATAGTGTAAATATAAGCTACGTCCGGTTTGTATTAAGCGCAACATAAAAAGCAAGGTCGATGCAGGATCCATATCCCCTTGAATGAAGAGCAGACAAGGCACTCGGGTGGTAGGTGAGTACATCGACGATCGGTCTCCTAAAAAATATTTCTTGAAGCGAACGGTCCCTGTTTGCTACCTCCAGTTCTGTAGGGAACGTGCAGGCTGAGAGACGCTCCTCATTTTCGACAACGGGCCCGTTGCCTCCACCGCTTGACATTAAGCCGCTACCAGCCCTCGTTTCTGATGTCCAACGCAACTGGGCGCAAGCTAATATGTCGATTCCTGGCTTAGACACCACCCCGGGATCTCAAAAGCCCCCCACAAGCGCCTGATGCAGCCAGAGCGGCAGCTCATAACCTGTGCTGTAACATTGCTTCGCATGGCTCCGTAGAGAGGGCACAGCAGCGCAAGGCGCATCGCGTGGCCACAGAAACCGTGTGCCGCAAGTGCCTGTGCTGCATCCGTTCCGTCGATTCTGCTGACCCGCTTGTGTTCTATGCGCTCGTTTGTTGCCGCCCTCTGTTGTACGCTCGCTCTGTTCGCCGCGGTAGGAACCGCTCCCGTTCAGGCGCAGCAAAGCCCCGAAACCATCACCTTCGACGATGCCGTCACCATTGCGCTCGACCAGAATACCGATCTGCGGCGTGCCATAAACGACGTGCAGCGCCAGGACGCTACCATCCGGCAGCGCCAGTTCGATTTTGCACCGAACCTGAGTATCAACAGCGGTACCACCCGCCAGTTCGGACGCAGCTTTAGCCAGGAAGAAGGGGCCATCGTAAACCAGACGACCGATATCTTCCGCGTCGGCGCCAACTCCAGCGTCACGGTCTTCGACGGGTTCAACAACATTGCGTCGCTGCAGCAAGCCAACCGTCGCGGACAGGCCAGCGAGCTTAACCTGGAGCGCACGCGGCAGGATGTCGTGTTTACGGTGATGGAGCAGTTCATTGACCTGGCACAGAGCAAGCAAGAGGTGGAAGTGCGCGAAGATGAGGTCGCGGTGCAGCGCCAGCAGCTGGAGCAGATCCAGGAGTTTGTGGATGCGGGCGCCCGGCCCACGTCCGATCTCTTTCAGGCCGAAGCCGACCTGGCCCAGGCCGAGCAGCAGCTCCTGCAGTCCGAGCGGGAAGTCGAGGTCAACACCACGCGGCTGATTCAGACGCTGCAGCTCGACCCGTTCGGCACGTACGACTTTGAAGCTCCGCCGGTTAGCGAGGTAGCTACGCAAGAGCAGATCTACGCAATGGATGAGATGCTACAGAATGCCTTCGATCGGCGCGTAGACCTGCGGGCGGAAGAGGCCAACCTGTCTGCCTCTGAACAGAGCATCCGCATCGCGCAGTCCAGCTACTGGCCGTCGCTCTCGCTCAACTTCGGGTACAACACCAACTGGGCCAGCACGGCTGCGCTTCCGGGCGACCCCGACCCGTCGTTCTTTGATGTGCTCGACTCGCGCCGTGGGGGCAACATAGGCATCTCGCTCTCCTTTGCAGTCTTCGACCGGCTGCAGCGCCGCAACCAGACGGCTCAGGCACGGGCCGATGTGCGCCAGGCCGAATACAACCTGCAAGACCAGCGCCAGAACATCGCGCTGCAGGTGCGGCAGGCCGTGCTCGACTACCGCAACGCGCTGAAGCAGCTCGAAGTGGCCGACACGCGCCTGCGTGCAGCGGAGCGAGCCCGCGAAGCGGCCGAAGAGCGTTATAACCTGGGCAGCGCCTCGATCGTGGAGCTCTCGCAGGCGACTCGCGACTTCACCGATGCTGCAAGTCAGCAGGTGCAGGCGGAGTTCAACGTAGTGTTTCAGCAGAAGCTGATCGACTACCAGGTGGGTACGCTTAATCCCGATGCGCCCCTTTTTGAATAGGCAGAACAAGCAGGCAGCGAACGTCACACCCCCTGAGGGCCCCGCGCCTTGTTGATCCAACCGCGCGACGCGCCCTCTTCTTACATCCCTTTATTGAGACACTCTTATGATGCGTCGCATCTTCTACATCATTGGCGGAATCATCCTGGTGCTCATCCTGCTGGGTACGGCCGGTCGCTTCATGGGCTGGTTCGGCGGCGGGGCCGATGGCATCGCTGTACAGGCTGAAAACGCCGACGAGCGTACCATCACGCAGGTCGTAACCGCATTCGGACGCGCACAGCCCGAGGTGGAGGTTACCATTAGTCCCGACGTAGCGGGCGAGATCGTGGAGCTGAACGTGCGCGAGGGCGCTCAGGTCAGCCAGGGCGACCTGCTCGTGCGCCTGCGTCCCGATAACTACCAGGCCCAGCTTGAGCGCACCCAGGCCGAGGTGGCCCGCGCCCGCGCCAACCTCGCCGAGCGCGAAGCCGACTCGCTGCAGGTGCGGCTGGAGTACGACCGGCAGAAACGCCTGTTTGAGCGCGACGTCATTCCAGAAAGCGAGTACGAGGCCGCCGAGTCGCGCTACAAGCAGGCCGTGGCCCGGCTGCAGGGCGCCCGCTACCAGGTGCAAAGCGCCATGGCTACGCTGCGCGACGCCCGCGAGCAGCTCGAAAAAACAAACATCTACGCGCCCATGAGCGGCACCATCAGCAAGCTCGACGTAGAGCTCGGCGAGCGCGTGGTAGGCACCTCGCAGATGCAAGGCACCGAAATGATGCGCATCGCCCGCCTCAATCAGATGGAGATGGAAGTGGATATCAACGAAAACGACGTTGTGAATGTGAGTCCCGGCGACACCGCACGTATCGAGATTGACGCTCACCCCGACCGCACCTTTCGCGGCACGGTCACCGAAATCGCCAACTCGGCTCGCGTAAGCGGCGAGGGTACGCAAGAGCAGGTCACGAACTTCCCGGTGAAGATCCGGCTGCTCGACGCACATAACGAAGACGCCGGCGAAGTCATGACCGGCCCCGAAGGCGGTATCGCAACAGCCGAAGATGGAGAGCCCGTCGCGCCCGCGCCCGTCATCCGACCCGGCATGAGCGGCAGCGTCGATATCTCGACCCGGACGGTAGAGAACGTCATCTCCGTGCCCATCCAGGCCGTTACGGTACGTAATATGGACGACGAAGAGGGGGGCGGACGGCGCTCGGCAGACAGCATGCGCCGCGTGGTCTTCGTGGCCGATGGCGACTCGGCGCACGTGCGCGCCGTCGATACCGGCATTGCCGACGATACATACATCGAGGTGCGCTCTGGACTCAGCGCCGGCGAGCGCGTCATCACGGGGCCGTACAGCGCCGTCAGCCGCGAGCTAAACGACGGCGCGCCCATCACAATCGAAGAATCGCCCCGCCAGGGCGGACGCCGCACAGCCTCTCGATAGTTGCGCAGCGCGTAAGAATCAGCATACATAAGAATACGGGGGGATGCGAAGGATCTTCGCTTCGACGTCTCACTGTCTCGGGTTTCTGGTTACCTTTTGTCTATCTGCATATGGCCTCATCTACGCAACGTACGTCGTCAGGCGCACCAACCGTCGCGTCCCCCGCCGGTCCCCTCCTTCAGATTACCGGACTCAAGAAACGCTACGTGATGGGGAGCGAGGAGGTCTGGGCGCTCGACGGCATCGACGTCTCCGTCGAGGAGGGGGAGTACGTCGCGATCATGGGGCCGTCAGGGTCGGGCAAGTCGACGTTCATGAACATGCTGGGCTGTCTCGACACGCCCACCAGCGGCACCTACTTGCTGAACGGCAACGACGTCAGCCACTACTCCGACGACGAGCTTGCCGAGATTCGCAATCGCGAGATCGGGTTTATCTTTCAGACGTTTAACCTGCTTCCGCGTGTGGACTGTCTGCGCAACGTGGAGCTGCCGCTGATCTACGCCGGGATGAAGCAGGCCGAGCGGCACGAGCGCGCGGCGGAGGCGCTCCGAAAGGTCGGCCTCGGCGATCGCATGGACCACAGGCCCAACGAGCTCTCGGGCGGGCAGCGGCAGCGGGTGGCCACGGCGCGTGCGCTGGTCAACGCGCCCTCGATCATACTGGCCGACGAGCCGACCGGTAACCTCGACACCGAAACGGGCGATGAGATCATGCGGCTCTTCGAGGAGCTGCACCGGCAGGGCAACACGCTTCTGGTGGTTACGCACGAGGAAGACATCGCGCAGCATGCCCGTCGCATCCTGCGCCTGCGGGATGGCAAGCTGGAGCAAGACACCCGCGTGGCACAGCCTACGTTCGAACACGAAGTGTTCTGATTCCGAGCGTGCCTTTGTGAAGCGTGAAGAACGCCACAGTCCCCGCCTGCCCCGGACGCGGATCCGGAGACTCGGGGACTCGGGGACTCCCCATATCCGTAAAGACGATCGTTTCCAACACGAGGCTGCCCCCTACCGTCAAGTGGAAATCGTGAGCAGGTCTCTGCTAACAGCCAGCCAATTCGAACAGAAGCGTATGAGATTGCGTCGTCCTTCGTCCTCGCAATGACAAGGTGAGGGGGCTTCTTACTGCAGTATTACGGCACCAGAGACTCCCCTCCTACCGGCGTTAGCTGGAAAGGAGGGGGGACCCGAAAGGGCGGGGTGGTCCAGGGCCAGGCTTCGCCAACCGTAAAAGACCCCGGGGCTCCGCTGCGCTTGGGATGACGTGTGCTGTCGCCTCGAGTATCGCCGCTGCGGCAGTTCGTCTCGAACAGGGAAGCACGGGCGGAAGCATCGGCAGTTACGCCGTTGAGGTGCCGTCTACCTCGATGTTGGCCCCCGACACGAAGTTGGCGCCATCGGAGCTTAGGTGCAGCACCATCGCGGCGATGTCTTCGGGCTGGGCGAGGCGACCCATGGGATGGTTCTCGCCAGCTCCCTCCAGGCTACCGCCGTAGAAGCGGCGCAGCAGGTCCGTCTCGGTAGCGCCCGGCGAAAGCGTGAGAATGCGGAGTCCGTCGCCCGCGTGGCGCTGGGCGGCTGAGCGCGACAGCCCGTGCACGGCATGCTTTGAGGCGGCGTATGCCCCCCACGAACCCGAGCCACGGCTCGTCAAGACCGATCCGGTGTTGATGATTACGCCCGCTCCCTGCTCCACCATCACCGGAATTTCGTAGCGCATGGCGTAGAGCACGCCGTCGACGTTCGTGCGCATCAGGTCGTGATAGCCCATCTCCCCCTCCATGGCGATGCCGTTATAGCCCCCATTGGGCCCTTCGATGCCTGCGTTGTTAAAGGCGACATCGACTGTGCCATAGGTTTCAACACACGCCGAGACAAACGCCTCCACTTGCGTCTCCTCGCGCACATCGGCGCGCATGTACGTGGCCTCGCCGCCGGCACCCCGAATTGCCCCCTCGACTTCAGCGCCCAGATGCTCGCGGCGTCCGCAGAAGAAGACCGACGCGCCTTCATCGGCAAAGGCGCGGGCGGTGGCTTCGCCGATGCCGGAGGTGGCACCGGTGATGAGCACGACGGTGTCGTCGAAGCGCCCTGAACGGTTGGGTGTAGCGGACGGTGCAGGTGCGGCTGCAAACGATGCGCCTGCAGCTGCTACGCCTGCCAGGGCGGTGCCGCCGCGTGTAAGAAATTGACGTCGCGACGGGGCATCAGCGTTTGTATCCGACATAATAGATTAACGGGTTGGTATATAGAACGGTTGGGCGTAAAGGATGCGAAACGTACGCATTCGCCCGTGGCCCCGTTCAGGCCGCAGGCCATGGCTTACGTAGACGCAGGACGCAGCATGTCAGAAAAATCCCCACATCAGCGTGCGTAGCATGCTCACATCGGTGCAGATGAGACTTGATTAAGTTGTTACTACATGTAGTCAAAAGAGCGTAACACGCTGAAAGGATAGTATATTCTTTGTAAGTATTATAAAGAATACGTTGAGATAATAATATATGCCGCTTAAAGGGGTTGGGCATGTATTTTTGTGCGATGTGATCTTGGAACAAGATACTTGCGTAGCATATATACTCTCTCGCAAACTTGTTATAACAACACCCCAATGGTAACGCACCTATGATTGAGATGCTCTCCCAAACCTGGCCCTGGTACGTGGCCGGACCGCTTATCGGACTGATTGTGCCCGCGCTGCTTATTGCCGGAGGCAAGATGTTCGGGATTTCGGCCAACCTGCGCCATGCCTGTGCCGCCACCATTCCGGGGCGTATCGAGTTCTTTCAGTACGACTGGAAGAAGTCGGGGCTCTGGAATCTCGTGTTTGCCGTCGGCATCGTGCTGGGCGGATTGATTGCAACGACGCTGCTGGCGCATCCGAACCCGGAGATCGGGATTTCGGAGGGTGCGCGTGCGCAGCTCACCGCGCTGGGAATCTCCGACTTCACGGGGCTTCTTCCCAATGACATCTTTACGTGGGAGGGGCTGGCCTCACTTCCGGGCTTCATCATGATTGTCGTAGGTGGCTTTCTGGTGGGATTCGGGGCGCGCTACGCCGGCGGGTGTACCTCGGGCCACGCTATCAGCGGGCTCGCTGACCTGCAGGTGCCGTCGCTCATCGCTGTAATCGGGTTCTTCATTGGTGGGCTCTTCGTGACCTACGTAGTCTTGCCTCTCATCCTGTAGCGCGTGCTGACTGTAGCGCGTGCTGAAGCAGCTGCTGAGGCGGCTCGCTTCGCACCCCCCTGTGCGTTTCCCTTACAACTACGTTCTGCTGACCTGTTATGGCTACGACGACCCAACAATCCGAACAAACCGAAGCAAATCTCACCGTAGGTGGCCTCTTTGGCTACCTGCTTCTGGGAATGATCTTCGGCATCATCTTCGTCCAGAGTGAGGTGGTGTCCTGGTTTCGCATTCAAGAGATGTTTCGCTTTGAGGCGTTTCACATGTACGGCATCATCGGAAGCGCCGTTGTGGTGGCGATGATCGGCGTGCAGGCGATCAAGTATTTCGACATCCGCACGCTCGACGGCGAGGCCATCACCATTAACCCGAAGCAGTGGTCGAACTACCGCTATTGGGTAGGCGGCATCATGTTCGGCCTCGGCTGGGCGCTTCTGGGTGCCTGCCCCGGCCCCATCTTCGCGCTGATCGGTGGCGGGTACTCCGTCATGATCGTTGCGTTGCTTAGCGCAGTGGCTGGCACCTGGGTGTACGGCGCGCTGCGTCCGCATCTGCCGCACTAACTTTCAGACATTTGCAGGTACGCCTGCATTCATCCTCGTTTTTATATACATAACTCCAACAGACTACCATGCTATTCCGTCAGATTTTCGATCCCAAGCTCGCTCAGTATGCCTACCTCATCGGCTGCCAGCAAACCGGCGAAGCGCTCGTTGTTGACCCGGAGCGCGACATCGACCAGTACCTGGAGCTCGCCGAGGAAGAGGGCGTTGAAATTGTTGCCGTTGCGGAGACGCACATCCACGCCGACTTCCTCTCGGGCGCTCGCGAGTTTGCCGAGCGCTTCGATACGAAGCTCTATCTCTCCGACGAGGGCACCGACGACTGGAAGTACGAGTGGATCAAAGAACCGAAAGAGAGCGGCGGCTCATACGATGCGCAGCTGCTCTACGACGGCGACACCTTCACGATTGGCAACATCGAGGTGAAAGCGGTGCATACGCCGGGCCACACGCCCGAGCACATGGCCTTTACGATCACCGACAAGGGCGGAGGCGCTACGGAGCCGATGGGCGTCGTAACCGGCGACTTCGCATTTGTGAACGACCTGGGCCGCCCCGACCTGCTCGAATCGGCCGCCAAAGTCGAAGGCGTCATGGAGCCGTCCGCACGTGAGCTCTACCGCTCGGTGCAACGTTTCCTCGACATGCCCGACTACCTGCAAGTGTGGCCTGCCCACGGCGCGGGTTCCACCTGTGGCAAAGCCCTCGGCGCGGTGCCGCAGACCACAATCGGATACGAGCGCAAGTACAACCCGATGGTCGGCGCCGCGCTTGAGGGTGAAGACCGATTTGTGGAGGCCATCCTCGACGGACAGCCCGAGCCGCAGCTCTACTTTGCGCGTATGAAGCGCGACAACAAGCTGGGTGCGCCCGTACTCGGCCAGCTGCCGCAGCCCAAGAAGCTGACTGTGCGCGAACTAAAGAACCACGCCGAAAACAATGCGTCGCTCATCGTGGATACGCGGATCGACCGCTCCGCCTTCATGGAAACACACGTTCCGGGCGCGCTCTACGCCCCGATGAACAAGTCGTTTAACACGGTGGTCGGCTCGCTCGTCGAAGACGAAACCACACCGATCGTGCTGCTGATCGACGAGGGCGACGTTGAGGAAGCCGTGCGCGACCTGGTCCGCATCGGATACGACAACGTGGTGGCCTTTGCGACCCTCGAAACCCTGCAGCGCTACGTTGCGGATGCGGAGACGGCCTCTATCGAAGAGATCGACTTCGCCGAACTGGAGCAGCGTCGCCACGCCGACAATACGGCGGTGGTGGACGTGCGCTTCCGCTCGGAGTACGACGCCGGGCACGTAGCAGGCGCGCACAACGCTTCCTACACGCGCCTGCCGGAGTATGAAGCTGATCTGCCCGATGCTGACACGCTGCTGGTGCACTGCGGAAGCGGAGCCCGCGCCGCGGCTGCCTCGGCCTATCTGGCCCGCGCCGGACGCACCGTAGCCTACGTGAATGGCAACTTCTCGGACTACGAGGCGCCTGTTTCGGAAGAAGCCGTTGCCGCGTAACACGGGCAACTGCCCACAACACACAGCGGGAGCGGCCTGGCTACCGGGTCGCTCCTGTCTTGTTTTGCACCATACGTCTTTGATGCACCTGGCCTGCGCCTCCCATGCTTGCTCGACTTCGCTCCGCGCTCCCGCTTCTCGATCAGCTGGCCGACTACAACTCCAGCGCCCTGAAAGGCGACCTCTCTGCTGGACTCACCGTGGGTGTGATGCTCATTCCACAGGGCATGGCCTACGCGCTGATCGCGGGGCTGCCTCCGATCTACGGACTCTATGCGTCGCTCATCCCGCTCGTGGGATACGCCATCTTCGGCACCTCAAGACAGCTTGCCGTCGGACCCGTAGCGCTCGTTTCGCTACTCGTAGCTGCCAGCGTTGCGCCCCTCGCAGACGGGGACCCGAGTCGCTATATCATGCTCACGCTTGTGCTGACGCTCATGGTGGGCGTGCTGCAACTGCTTATGGGACTCCTCCGGTTTGGCTTCCTGGTCAATTTTCTGTCGCACCCCGTACTTAGCGGGTTTACCTCCGCCGCTGCGCTCATCATCGGATTCAGTCAGCTGAGCCACCTGCTGGGCGTCGACATTGAGCGTTCCAACTACATCCACGAGATTGTCTGGGCGGCTCTGCAGCAGTGGGAAGCAATCCACTGGCCCACCGTTGCGATCGGGCTGGGGGGCATCGCGATTCTTGTTGCGCTCCGGCGCTGGTCGAAGGCGATCCCGGGTGCGCTTGTCGTGGTGGTGCTTGCAACCGGACTGCTCTGGAGCGTCGGCGGCGACAACAGTAACGTCGCGATCGTAGGCGACGTACCCGGCGGGCTTCCGGGGGTTGTCATCCCGGCATTCACCTGGGCCGACCTGCAAGCGCTGATCCCCGGCGCGCTCACGATAGCCTTTATCGGATTCATGGAGTCGGTAGCCGTCGCCAAGATCTACGCTCGCCGCAACGGCTATGGCCTCGACGCGAACAAAGAACTGGTCGGACTCGGAATGGCCAACGTTGCCGGTGCGTTCTTTCAGGCCTACCCGACTACAGGGGGATTCTCACGTACGGCAGTCAACGCCGATGCAGGCGCAAAGACCAACGCGGCCGCCCTTGTCAGTGCTGGTGTTATCGCGCTTACCCTGCTCGTGCTCACCCCGCTTTTCTACTACATGCCCAATGCCGTGCTCGCCTCGATTGTGATGGTCGCGGTGTCGGGACTCGTTGACTGGAAAGAGGCCATCTACCTGTGGCGTGTCGACCGCCGCGACCTGATGCTGATGGGCATCACGTTTGTGGCCACGCTCTCGCTTGGCATTGAAGAAGGGATTATCGCCGGCGTCATCGTATCGCTCATCGCCGTGATCCACCAGAGTGCCACACCGCACACCGCCATCATGGGCCGCCTGCCCGATTCCACAACCTACCGCAACCTCAAGCGGAGCCCAGAAGCCATCACACGCGCCGACATCATGATCGTGCGCATGGATGCAGCGCTCTACTTCGCCAACGTGGCGACCTTCAAAGACCTCGTCAGCGAAATCGACCTCAACAACGAGGCCTTGCGGGCTATCGTGATCGACATGTATCCTGTGAACCGCGTGGACTCAACCGCGGCCCACGCGCTGCACGAGGTCATCGAAACGTGCCATGAGAGCGACGTGGACCTCTACCTGGCCGGACTCAAGGGCCCGGTGCACGACGTGCTCAACCGGGCGGGCGTAGTGCACGAACTCGGCCCCAACCACCTCTTTCACGAAGTCCACAGCGCCGTGCAGGCCGCTGAAGCAGCCCACCGCAACGAAGGCGAGGACAACGCGTCTGATGCGGACGCCGCTGCCGAGATTGGCGCCTCCCCTGCATCCAGCAAAGCCACGAAGCAACCCGAGTCCGTACCCACCGAAGCCGACGCGTAGGGTTCAGGGCGACGATGGCCCTAACCCACAGCACAAGTCATCCTGGGCACAGCGGAGCCCCGGGATCTTTCTCGGTTGGCGAAGCCTGGCCCTGGATCACCCCACCCTTTTGGCTCCCCCTCCTTTCCGGCTAACGCCGGTAGGAGGGGAGTTTTGAGGGTTCGTTACGCTGGCGTTCAGCTCGTGTAAGTCTCGAATAACCATTCACCGTGTCATTGCGAGGAGCGTAGCGACGCGGCGCTGTGAGCGTAGCGAGGAAGTGCCTTTAGGGTGCTCTTATGCATTGCTGTGCGAGGCAGACTGGCTATTAGCAGAGACCTGCCCACGATGCCCGTTCGGTAGGTGCAGCCTCGTGTTGGAAACAATCGTCTTTACGGATATGAGGAGCCCCCGAGTCCCCGGATTACCGAATCAAGTTCAACACAGGCGGGTCCGGGATGACCTGGGGTTGGAGGGGGGAGTAAAGAGGCAGACGCGTCTTCCAGACCGGGGCAACTCCATCCCACACGCTCAGGTCATCTCAGGCGCAGCGCAATCCCGGTCTCTTTACCCCGCTAAGGCCCCCCTCCTTTCAGGTTCTCTTCTTCCGGGCTGCGCCGGCAATCAGCATGAAGATAAGATTAGCCAGAACGTCACACAGGATCGGACTGACGCGACGATTCAATAATCCAATCTGCAAGCCGTTGACGGAACGGACGTGTGCTACGTCGCACTGGATCAATGACGAAGCGTTGGGCTGTCCAGCGCGTGTAGAAGGCCAACCGAGACTGCGTTGCTTCAGCAGGCGTGTACCAGCCGCTTTGCCAGAGCGATTGATACCAGATCCGCTGCAGCGGAGAAGGGTTTGCCCAGTGCCACGGTTTTTTAGGCCCGGCATAGTGAATAATGCGAGCTGCTGCTGACAGGCATGTGCGCAGAGCTCGCATCTCACGAAGAAAGTCGGAGTCAGCCCAGGCACGTACGTTACGTGCCCAATAAGGCGCTTGAATAAAAGATGGTACGTTCCAAAGTGCTGAAAGTGGTTTCCAGTCATGCGCTAATACTGCATTCAGCCCATCCTGGTTACCAAAGTGGTTCTTATGGGTATGGGCATGCAAGTAGTCTATAACCTGCTGACCTATACGTTCGGTACGCCAGCGTGGTACATTTAGCATCATCACTCCGGAATTGAAATAAGGTGACGTTGCAGAAAGGCCCATCGAACCGTATGAGGGAATGCCACGGCGGTCGGAAACATAGGGAACACCTGCGTCCTGCACAGCCAGGATGGCGGCACCGTCGAAAGGTACCCGCCATATCTCCATGAGATCGTCCTGTACGACAAGATCGCTATCCAGATACAGCGCTCGTGTGCAGTGATCAGGTAGAACATCAGGGACAAGCAGCCGCAGGAATGCTGTGTCGTTGAGCCAGGGAGTGGAGTGCATACCGTGTGGCACAGATTCGGGAGTCACAGGTATCCAGTGTATCTCAACACGAGGCGCAGCACGGAGAGCGATATGCTCCAGGCGTTGCTTGCTGTCTGAAGAGATGCCACCATCTAAAATATACACGGCGACGGGCAGGTTCGCTGTGCAGTGTCTCAGCGACGAGTACAGTGTAACGGCCATGGGAACAGCGTAATTATCGTCACCGCCAAGAACAAGGACGAGCGGGTTATCTGGGACAGGCATATTGAAAATAGATTGTATAGAGAAAAAAGCAATCGCCAGGGCTCCAGCGCATACACAATTCTGAACAGCCGGATAACGTAGCAGTCCACGAGATTTATACCGGCAGATACTCCGCAAGGCTCGGGATGCTGACCCGCATAGCGGCTCGATGCTCGAGAAAGAAGGCAGAGTGCGAACATGACTCAGGACCAATCGCATATTCAGCAGAGAGAATAGAGAACCCCCTATTAAATTAGCCGCCTAAGAGCCTGTTTTGATTTCTTAATTTGGGCTCCGAGCGGCGGCGCTGGACTGGGGCCGAAGGTCATGCCCCTGGTGCAAATTGCCCCCAATGTCGGCCCGTAGCCCCGGCTACGAACCGCCATCGTGGTCCAATTTTCGCTTCAGCGGCGCTCGCTCTCGCCTACAAACCAAAACCCAAACAGACTCTAAGAAGACGTCTCATTCGTGGTTCTATATACTTCATGCTTCACTGTGGCAAACAGGTTTGCGATGCCCCTATTTATGGGTATGTGGATCATTTGCTAGCACCTGGTGGAGCGCAATTGGTAAAGCCAACTTGATATTTGTGTAGCTTGCAGGAAGCAACCTGCGTCACGTACCGTCATTTGTGAAGTCACAAGACGGCTACGCCTCGCCTCCGACACCACCCCGTAACGCCCCTGCGTCATGCACGCACTGCGCCTGTTTTTCCAACTCCTCACCCCGCATGAGCGTCGGCGGCTCTATGGGCTGTTTGCTGCCGTTGTCGTGATGGCGCTGCTGGAGGTCGTGAGCGTGGCTTCGATCATGCCGTTTCTGTCGGTGGCCGCCGATCCTGCGCGCATCCACACGACCCCGTACCTGCAATGGGCGTATGAGACATTCGGGTTTGGGGATACGAACGCCTTTCTCATTGCGCTGGGACTCGCTGCGCTTGGGGCCATGCTCGTGAGCAACACAGTTATCGTAGCCACCACCTGGGCGATGTACCACTACGCCTGGATGTGGAACCACAATCTGTCGCGGCGGCTGTTGCAGCGCTACATGGAGCGTCCCTACACCTACTTCTTGACACGCAACAGCGCAGAGCTTGGCAAGAACGTGCTCGAAGAGATCCGCGAGGTCGTAAACGGCATGCTCGTGCCTGCACTCAAAGGCGGAGCCAAAGCCGTCGTAGCGCTGTTCATTGCCGGATTTCTGGTGGCCTACGACCCGTGGGTTGCGCTTATCGCAGCATGTGTGTTGGGGAGCGCCTACACGATCTTGTACATAGGCATTCGCCACCGCATCCGCGGCTATGGTGAGGAGCGTGTGCAGTCCAACAGCGCGCGCTATCAACATGTAGCGGAAGCCTTTGGAAGTATCAAAGAGAGCAAGCTGCACCGTGCCCATGCCGCCGAGCGTCTGCGCCGGTACACCGAGCCCTCGGCACGGTACGCGCGCTACCAGGCTCGCTACAGCGCATTGCAGCACATGCCCCGCTATGCACTTGAAATCGTTACCTTTGGCGGCATCATCCTGATTGCCGTCTACCTGATTGCTGTACAAGGCACCATGTCGAGTGTCATCCCCACGTTGGGCGTGTACGCCTTTGCCGGATACCGCCTGCTGCCCGCGCTGCAAGGTGCGTTCAAGGGGGCGGCCAGCGTGCAGTTCAACACCGCCGCGCTGCGCGATCTGCGCGAGGGTCTTCAGACAGATACACTTCAGGGGGATGCGACGGCCGCGGCCTCCCCAACATCTGCACCAGCTCCCAAGCCGCTCCCGCTGCACGAAGCCGTGACGTTCGACGCGGTCACGTTTCGCTACCCCGGTGCTGAGCGTCCCGCACTTCAGAATGTATCAATACGAATGGACACCGGGCAGACCGTCGGCATTATCGGCTCCACCGGATCCGGAAAGACCACCGCCGTCGACCTGATGCTGGGTCTGCTGGAGCCAGAGGAGGGCACGATTCGCATTGACGGCGAGCCGCTGCAGGGTGAGGTGCTGAATCGGTGGCAGCAGGCGATCGGCTACGTGCCGCAGCACATCTATCTCGAAGACACCACCATTGCGCAGAACATCGCATTTGGCGTGCCACCGGAATCCATCGACATGCAGGCCGTGCAGGAGGCCGCGCGCATTGCGTGCATCGACGACTTCGTAGAGCAGGAACTGCCCGAACGGTGGCAGACGCCGGTCGGCGAGCGTGGCGTGGCGCTCTCAGGCGGACAGCAGCAGCGCATCGGACTGGCGCGTGCGCTCTACCGCGAACCACCGGTGCTCGTACTCGACGAAGCCACGAGCGCCCTGGACCGTGCCACCGAGACGCAGGTCATGCAGGCATTGCACAAGCGCAAGGCACACCGCCTGATCGTCTGCATCGCGCACCGCATCCACACCCTCAAACACGCAGATCATATTATCCAGATTGAAGCGGGCCGCGTGGTAGCACAGGGCTCCTACGATGCGCTACAAGCAGGCACCGGAGCGTTTGCCGCCGTATCCTCCTGAGTATAGGGAAGAAGTGTTGTTGGAATGGAGCACTAAAACAGGATCGTAAGTCTACGGTAAAGCAAACCCCAAAACAGCAAGTCATCCCGGGCGCAGCGAAGACCCGGGATCTTTACCCGGCAGGGGACCACCCCGCCCTTCGGGCACCCCTCCTTTCCGATGCTGGCGCATCGGTAGGAGGGGAGTCTTTGGCACCGTAATGCTGCCAAAGGGGCGCGGACGGAGCCCATCACGTCCCACTGAGGGGCTAGTCCTTGCACATAACTTTTTCTTTGCTACCTTGTTGATTCAAAATTGGCCTGCTCTGCCGCTTGTGCACTGATTCGCTCCTTGCTGTACCTGCTCCTTGCTGTACCGACGGCCTCGTCGGCATGATCTAATCTGCGTTTCAATACGCTGTTTGAGGAGGCTCAGGTACTCTCAAGACCTAACTCCTTCGGTTATGAGCCCTTTCCGGCCTCGAAGAAGTGGGCCGCCCGGACGAAGCCCAGAGGGACGCGCTTGAAAATTGATCGTGTTTGAGCGAACCTGTGAGCGAGTTTGATCAATTTTAGCGGCCCGGAGGGCGGAGTCAGGCCCAGTTCTTCCAGCCGTGATTTTTTTGGTTCGTTTTTTCATCCAGGAAAAAATGAACACCAACGCAGTATTGCAACAGATAACCAACGCTCATGGCTACTCCATGTTGTGTGCATAGACTATCCTCAGAGGAGGGGGATTTAGGGTGAGGGATCGCGACAGGCACACGGCTAAACTGGAGGTCTATGCGAGCATGATACGCACGCAGGAAACTTCCTCACCGTATCATTGCAGGCAGCGTTAGCGACGTGGAAATCTTATGCATTGCTGTGTGAGGCAGAATGGCTATTAGCAGAGATCTGCCCACGATGCCCGCTTGAAAATAAGTGCCCGCTCGTGTTGGAAACTTTTTGCCTTTACGGATATGAGGAGACCCCGAGCCCCCGGATCGGCGTTCGGGGCAGGCGGGGGGCCAGGGACTTGGTGTTGGAGGGGTGGTGAAGTAAAGAGGTAGACGCGCCTTCCAGAAAAATCCTACACGTTCAAGTCATCCCGGGCGCAGCCCAGCGAAGACCCGGGATCTTTACCCGGCAGGGGGCCACCCCGCCCTTCGGGCACCCTTTCTTTCCGGCTGCGTCGGCATGAGGGGAGTGTGGCGCCCTGACCGCAGGGAGGAAGTGCTTCTGGGGTACAATCTCATACGTCGCTTGACTGAGGTAGATTGTCGGGGCCTGCAGGCCGAGCAGAAGATGGTTCGACTCTCGGCTTCGCCGTCCGCTCACCATGACAGCCTTGTAGAGAGTGCTGCCTAAACGAATCTGAGGACCCCCGAGTCCCCGGATTACCGAATCAAGTTCAACACAGGCGGAGTCCCGGACAGAGCGGGGGCATATTTTTCAGGTACTGACTGAACCCGTCGAAGGAACGGCCCCTTGGAACGTAGCCAAAGCTGCATGATACATGTGCTATCGTGTCGGTAGCGAGTCTACCGGACCCTGGTACCGTATTTGCACGCATTCTTTGCGTGATGCCCCATTCAAACACCAGATCTCGCATTGTAATTCGGGGGCACCGTACCTACCTTCAAATGCATCATACAACACATCAACCGCATCATAATGGCAGCCGATAAGCAAATCACGAGCAAAATCCCAGAGGACCGTCCCGGTACAACAGGCGAGCGTCCCGTGGCACTTGTCACCGGCGTAACCGGCCAAGACGGATCGTACTTGGCCGAGCTGTTGCTTGATAAGGGATACGAAGTGCACGGCATCAAGCGGAGGGCGTCGCAGTTCAACACGGATCGTATTGACCACCTGTACCAGGATCCGCACGAGGAGGAGGTCCGCTTCTTCCTCCACTACGGCGACATGACCGACTCGTCGAACCTGATTCGCATTGTGCAGGAGACCCAGCCGGATGAGATCTACAACCTGGCCGCGCAAAGCCACGTGCAGGTCAGCTTCGACAGCCCCGAGTACACCGCTGATGTGGATGCGTTGGGTACGCTGCGGCTGTTGGAAGCCATTCGCATCCTGGACCTGACCGAGAAGACGCGGTTCTACCAGGCGTCGACCTCAGAGCTCTACGGCAAGGTGCAAGAAACGCCCCAGAGCGAAACGACACCGTTCTATCCGCGAAGTCCCTACGCAGCCGCCAAACTCTACGCCTACTGGATCACGATCAACTACCGAGAAGCATACGACATCCACGCCTCCAACGGGATTCTCTTTAACCACGAGAGTCCCCGACGCGGCGAGACGTTCGTGACGCGCAAGATCACCCGTGCAGCCGCGCGTATCAAACTCGGACTGCAAGAGACGACCTACCTCGGCAACTTAGACGCCAAGCGCGACTGGGGCCATGCCCGCGACTACGTAGAGGGCATGTACCTGATGCTCCAGCAAGACACGCCCGACGACTACGTGCTGGCCACCGGCCAGACCACAACCGTGCGCGACTTCGCAACGCTCGCCTTCAAATCCGCCGACATCGACATTGTGTGGAAGGGCGACGGCGAAGACGAAAAAGGCTACGACGCCGAAACCGGCCAGTGTGTGGTCGACATCGACCCCCGCTACTACCGTCCGACCGAAGTTGAGCTGCTCTTGGGCGACGCCGAGAAAGCCCGCACGCAGCTGGGCTGGACGCCGCAGTACTCACTGGAAGAGATGGCCGAGGAGATGGTGGCTGGAGATATCGTTGAAGCGAAGGAAGAGATGGTTATACAGCGAGATTCGTAGATTGCCTTTTGCTGTTCATTGAATAGCGCTGGACTACAGCGCAACTAACAACGCGCCCCATGGAAATCCTCCGCACCTTTTTCGATCTACTCACCCCGCGCGAGAAGCGCAACCTGGGATTGCTCTTCATCGCTGTGGTAATCATGGCCGGGTTGGAGGTGGTGAGCGTCGCCTCCATTATGCCCTTCTTGTCTGTAGCTGCCGATCCGTCTATTATTCAAGAGAATTTCTACCTGAGTTGGGCATACGAAACGTTCGGATTCGCCGACACAAACTCCTTTTTGATCGCACTTGGGCTTGGTGCATTCGCCGCACTGGTTGTCAGCAATGCATTCATTGTATTCACAACCTGGGCACTTTACCGTTACGTGTGGGGACGTAACCATAGCCTCTCAAAGAGGCTTCTGAGCCGGTATCTCCACCGTCCCTATGAATATTTTCTTACTCGGAATAGCTCAGAGTTAGGAAAAAATATTTTGGAAGAGGTGCGAGAAGTTACGACTCAAATGTTGCTTCCCGTGCTTCGAGGAGCGGCAAAATCCCTTGTTGCGCTTGCAATTATTGGGTTACTCATTTACGTGGACCCAATCTTGGCTTGTGCTGTGGCCGTTGTACTTGGAACTGCATACATCGGTGTTTACCTTCTTGTTAAAACACGTCTTGATTATACTGGAAAAGAACGTGTAAAGGCTAATGAGGGACGTTATCGATTTGTTAGTGAGGCTTTTGGTGGAATCAAAGAGGTTAAGCTTCGCGGTAAAGAAAAAACTTTCATTGATCAATATGCTTTACCCTCGAAACGATATGCTCGTGTTCAAGCACAATATAAAATAATTAAAAGAGCTCCCCGGTATATCTTGGAGGCTGTTGCCTTTGGAGGAATCATCCTCATTGCGGTGTATCTCATTGCAGTCCAAGAAAATCTACAACAGGTTATTCCTATGTTAGGGTTGTATGCATTCGCGGGCTACCGGCTCATGCCTGCTTTACAAGAAGCTTTCAAAGGGGTTGCCAGCGCTCGGTTCAATATTGCTGCCCTTCAGGCTTTGCATCGCGACTTGACTAAGCGCAAATTCTTTACAACACTTTCCTATTCTGGTGGTGGACAAGAAGAGAAAGAAGACCTCCAATTAAATAAGAAGTGTGTTCTTGATTCTGTTACTTTCTTTTATCCAGGAGCTAAAGAACCAGCTATTAAGGACTTGTCATTTGAAATGCCAGCACACACAACTGTAGGATTCGTTGGCAAAACAGGCTCAGGGAAGACCACTGCTATCGATCTGATTCTTGGACTCCTTCGTCCGCAGCAAGGCACTATTTCTGTAGATGGTGTGTCTCTCGAAGAGGGAAATCTTCGGTCATGGCAACAAAACATCGGGTACGTACCCCAGCAGATTTATCTCTCCGACGATACGATTACGCACAACATTGCGTTTGGCGTGCCTGAAGAAGAGATTGATATGGATGCTGTTCAAGATGCAGCTCGTCGTGCTCACATTTACGATTTTATAAATGACGAACTTCCTAACCAATGGAATACTGTTGTAGGAGAGAGAGGCGTTAAGCTCTCAGGTGGACAGCAGCAGCGTATTGGTATTGCCCGTGCGCTATACCACAAACCCTCTGTGCTTGTTTTTGACGAAGCAACAAGTGCGCTCGATCAGGCAACCGAGGCCAGTGTCATGAAAGCGATCTATGGACTCGAAGGCGACCATACTGTTATCATGATTGCACATCGGTTAAGTACAGTAAAACGAGCTGACAACATTGTGATGCTTGAAGGCGGTCGTAAAGTAGGAGAGGGCAAATATGATGATTTGGTCCAAAGCCATAGCAAATTTAAGAAGATGGTAACCTCATAGTGTCTGTCGTGTCAATTGTCAATTTGGTATAGCCAACTCCGAAGCTATTGCACTAAAGATAAGGTATAGATTTCGGATCAGCCGTGACAGTGTCGCCCTGTCTGGAATAACAGTTTCGCAAAGATCATCTGAAGCTGAAGCGTTATTGAAACGCCACTATAATGAGCATTAACACAGCACTAAATTATCAAGAAAGCCCCCGATTACTTAAAAGTGAATTAAAAAGTTAAGAGGTGCAGATGTGAGTTGCTCCTAATCTTAAATCCTAATTTACTGGAATTGAAAACCCTCGATTTTTTCAAAGCCAGTTTAGTTCCGGACTGATTAAGCAATTCTACAATTGCAAAAATTTAGATGTGCGTAGTTCGTAAGTAATGGCCTGAACCTTAATTATCAAACTTTAGACATGAGTGTTAGCGTAAGCATAATATGTGCATCCCCGTCACGTTTCAATGCTGGAATGGAGGCAGTAGACAGAGGATGGGACATCTTCGAAAGAAGATGCAGCCTTGATCTTAAAAGTGTAAAGTATAGGTTCGACAAAATATCTTACAATGGAGGTCCTCAATCTGGATATGAGTGTCTGCTTGATGAAAAGGTTTATAGAAAGGCGTTGAACTCAGACGCCATCATATTCTGGGGAGATTTTCTTCAAATGGATCGTAAGATCCGCAGATATGCACAACGACTTTTCGAGGACGGGATATTCGAGACATATGAAGATGCATTTGATTTCACTACAGAAGTATTGTTGATGTCTCAATCTAGCAAGAAGGCAAGAAAAAAAGTTGTTCGATTCGGGGGTACACTTCTGCTTGACTCACCTAAAACTCTTAGAAAAGAGCCATACCATACACATCTAACACAGCTAATAAGAGATTCAAAAGCATGGTTAGGAAGGGACTATTATACAGCAGATACCGCATCTATATTAGGAAATAACGACAACACGCCACAAGGCGTGGATTGTGCCATACTCGGATGGAATAGCATATACAATAATAATGCTGCTTCGATCTCAAAACGGAAAAGTGTATCAAAGAAAGTGGGTGTCTTCTTTGGAAGGTCAGTAGGAGTTAAAAAGCATTTTAAATTAGGAAGATTTGCACAGGCTCTAGCATCATCAATGAATGCATCAACAGTTTGGGTACCTTGGATTGAGAAACGTAAAAAAATTGGGTACTCGATGCTGCGTAGGTCCGCATCGAAGTTTTCTCTCGATGATACGAAGTTGGGATACAGTTTAGATATGGAGGATCTAAGCTGGATGGAAGAGTTTGACTTTATCATTACCGACACTTATCACCTTTCGGTAAATGCATGGTCAGCTGGAATACCTGCAGTATGTATTGCTGACATCATCCGACATTCGGATCAAGATGTAAGCCGAGGAGAACGGTTCTCTTGGAGAGATAAACGTTACATGTTTTTTATGAAGTATGATGCCCTGGATTTTTTTGTTCATGGGTCTGAATTAATGAAAAGGGGGCTGCAACTAAGACGGATTCAACACATTGCTGCGTGTCTAAAAGATCGTGAATTGCTTACTTGGATTCAAAAAAGGCTTTCTGCCTCTGCTATGAGGGCAAGTCGTAACCTCGAGAAGGCAATCACTGAATTAGGGTAAGTACATCTTAAAGAAAGTTCTTGGACATCTTGTGCGAATGTCGTATTGTCTTGCGTTGTCTTGTCGAAACGTCCTTTTCCTCCAGCCCGACCTCCTACCATGCCACGCCTCCACCTGCAACTCAACGACGCTCAGCGCCAGGATCTCGAACGCCTCACCGCTGCCGGTACCTTGTCCGCTCGGGTGTTCAAACGGGCCCGTGCGCTTCTTCTGCTCGACCAGGGCCACACCCTCGCGTCGGTTGCAACGCTTTTAAGCGTCTCGTCCAACAGCGTCGCCAACTGGCGTGACCGATTCGAAGAGGAGGCCCGCGCTTCGGTTACGGCGCTGGCCTGCTCGGAGCCGCCGACGGGCCACGCCCAGTGGACGCTTCGTCTCTTGGCCGACAAGGCGGTCGAGCTTGGCTACTGCTCCCGTATCTCGCATACCCATGTGGCCACGATTCTAAAAAAAACGAACTCAAGCCGCACTTGAAAAGACAGTGGTGCATCGGTAAGATCACCCCACGGTTCATCGCACAGATGGAACACCTGTTAGCGCTTTATCGCCGACCTTACGACCCAACCGAGCCGGTGGTCTGCTTCGACAAACGGCCCTGCTTTTTGATCGGAGACACGGTGGTCCCGCTGCCGATAAGCGAGGGCCAATCGAAGCGCGAGCACTACGAATACGAAAAACTTGGATCCTGCGTGTTGATGGTCGCGGTTGACCCCAAGGCTGGATGGCGCTTCACTCGGGTATTCAAACAGCGCCGCAAACAGGACTATGCCCGCTTCATGAAAGAACTCGCCGACACGTATCGGACCCATCGCCCCGCGGTGACGCGCGTCCACCTCGTGCAGGACAATCTGAATACGCATCATGCGGGTTCGTTCTACGAAAACTTCGACGCTGAGACCGCCCATGATCTCCAGCAATTCTACCGGTTCCACTTTACGCCGAAAGGAGCCAGTTGGCTCAACATGGTCGAGATTGAGCTCTCAGCGATCAGCCGGCAGTGCCTCGCGCGGCGCATCGCCAGTCAAAAGATGCTGGAACGGGAGGTGATGGTCCTCACCCGGGAGCGCAATGAAAAACAGATCACGATCCAGTGGGCCTTTACCGTAGAAACCGCCCGACAGAAGCTCAACCGGCACTACCAGGCCGCCCATCCAGACAACGCTATGTATCAAAAACTTAGTTGACAGTGTACTTAGTCATGTGATTCTCTCTTTCAGGTCTGTTTGCAGCGTGCTGGAGCAGACTCCTCGCTTTGCCGTCAGATAATGCGAAAATCGACAATTTCCGTAGTTTACCATGCCGATGTGACGTGTAGTCTTAGATATGAATAAACTCCGATATCGTGATCTTGCCACCGATGACAAGGTGCTTCGGGCTTACATGAGACTCACAAAACGACGAGTTCGAGACGTTATATCCGTTTTTTGAAACTGCTTGACAGTGTTACACTCGCTCACACACTCTGGAAAGCAAACATCGACAGTATGAGAGCAGAAAAGAGCGCACTCAAAAAACGAAGATAAACTACTGTGTGTGCTCCACTTATTGAAGACGGTTTCTCTGAAGTAAGTGCGCGTACCCACCCGCGTTAAGGCTGTACCACACTGGCTCTTGCTGTCCCGCCTTGAAGAAGCCTCTCGCGCAAGGTCAATATCCTTCAGCGGATCATTGACTCCAACCTCCAAAAGGATCGAAACAAGATTGAGCGGTTTTTTTCGGACGGATCAAACAATACTTGCGCATTGTTACTCGTTAAGAGAAGACTACGTGCAACTGTTTTAGCGTTCTTGCAAGTGACCTCTTTGAGTATCAGTTTGCTTTTCAGCACACTTTAGTGTAGCCAAAATCGCTACACTCCCACTTAAGATTCCTATGTTTTAAATTTATACAGGCTTTAATTGATCAACGCCTTATTCAAATTGCAGGGATAACCTTGCTTTCAGATTAAACTACATGGCTGCAGTAGAAATGATGGGTTTACCAGGCTCAGGTAAAAGTACCATTATCAATGCTATATCTAACGAAAAAATTGCCAATAGTAAAACTTTAACGTACAGTGAGTTTTATAGTCTTGATAAGAGCAAATACCTATACAAGCTCAATCATCTCATCCAAGTTTCAAAGTGGTTGCTTGGAAATCCGAATCACATCCATCTGCTTTTAAAAGTTTTGACTTACGAGGCTTCTGATGCTAGAACTCGGATTTTAAAGTACACCGATCTTTGTGCCCGTACACAACTTCACTCATCCCAAAATGAAATTGTTTTACTTGACCAAGGTCCCTTTCAAGCACTCTGGTCACTATTGGCAACTGAGTGTAAACTTGACGATAGACAGATTTGTACACTTATAACTGAACTTTACCCAGGTAGCACACCTGAAGTTCTCTGTTACCTTAAGATTCCAGCGGAGGAAGCAGTAGATCGCTTTACGACACGTAAAAATACAGGCGAAACACAGTTTGACCACTTAGACTCTACAGTACTGTACGAGAGGTACGAGAAAGCAACTCGTGTCTTTAGTAGACTCTTAAAAGCAGCAAAAGAGGTCGGAATATCGATAGTAGAACTATCTGCTTTGCGCCCTGCAGCTTGGAACGCGAGTCTTCTCGAAGAAAAGATAAGTGCATTACCGAGTGGCAAAACCAAGTAGAGCATGAAAAGGAAGTTGCGTCTTTCTGACGATAGGTGCTTGCCGCCAGCGATATTGGTTCCCCATTTTGTTCATGCCTCCCAGGGTAATTCGTGAGTTGTCGAATAGAGGGCTGAGGAAAGTTGACAAAAAAAGATTCGGGTGTGCGTTACAAGCACTATGAATAGTTTAAAACCGGTAGCACTATAGTTATGTGTAAACTGCATACACATGGACTATCGAGTCTGTAGGGAGATATTGATATCTACCGAAGCGTATCGCCTGCCCCGATGTTTTAAAGAACTGTGATACACTATGTAGCCGGGTAATCCAAGACCGTGATAGCCTACATAATCCAAAATGGCAAAATGTAAAAGCCGGTGATGTTGCGGCAGATTACTAAGACCCTATCCGAAAACCGGACACTGGCGCCAAACGATGAACGAACACGCCAGGTGAAGGAAGGCGAGAAAGTTGTCGAGTTTCTTCTCCCACTGGATGAGCAGGCGTCGGAATCGATTCATCCAACTTTAGGTTCGCTCACAGACCCATCGCCGGGCCCGGTATCCAGGCAAACGCAGATCCGTTTTTTTCTCGCCCCGACTTTTGATGTGATCGACTATCTGCACAAATCCGATCAGGGATCGAACGTCCGGATAGTCGTAGCCTTTGTCTGCGCAAAAGTGCTGCTGCTCGTCGGTCGGAAGGGGCGGAAGCAGAGGCATACTTTCAAGAACGGCTTCGACCTGCGTTTTGTCGTGCCGATTCGCTCCCGTTACGACCAGACCGATTGGGATGCCCGCCGCTTCGGTAAGAAGGTGCTGTTTTGTGCCCCGATCTGTGGGATTAGGGCCGGTTTTCTCTCCCCCAAGCGGGGCCTTTGTGATACATCCGTCGAGGGATTGCCATTCGAAATCCAGTCCGATGTCGGTGTTGTATTCGAGCAATCCTGTAGTCCAAAGCTCTCGGAAGACGCCGGCCTTTTGCCAAGCCTGAAACCGGTCGTGAGTCGTCGACCCGGCGCCGAGACTGCGAGGAATCGCTTTCCACTGACAGCCGGTGCGCATCAAATAAAACATCGCAAAGAAGGCTGTTCGGTTCGGCATCGGAGGACGCCCGCCTTTCGGGCGAGGCTTCGGTTCTGGAAGAAGGGGCTCGACGGCGAGCCAAAGCGACTCAGGCGGAAGAAAGTCAGGATCAACTCCAAATTCGAGCGTATAGGGATGCATCCGAGGCCTCCGTAGGAGAACGTGAAGGGGGGGAAGCGACCCTTTAACTCTCTACGGAGGTTTTCGGATGAGCACTAAGCTGCTGTATCACAGGCCAAGAGTCGCGAGAGGATGAGCGAATGGGTGGTAGCAGCACGCTGGTTGATAGGCGATTCTAGGCTCTGTTTGAAAAGTCTTGGATTGGGTATCTTAACGACTGCCGTACCAGTTTCTGATCACCAACTTCTGTTTTCCGATGCGCCGCTACGAACTCACCGACACACAGTGGGACCTGATCGAGGATCTGTTTCCCGAGCAGACCATGGGGCGGCCTCGCCTCGACGATCGTAGGCTGTTCAATGGCATTCTGTGGATTCTTTGCTCCGGGGCGGCGTGGCGCGACCTGCCCGAGCGGTACGGCAAGTGGCAGACGGTTTATTCGCGCTTTCGTCGGTGGGAAGCGATTGGCTTGTTCGACCGGATCCTTGACCGGCTGCAGATTGAACTCGACGAACACGGATTGATCGACTACGCGACTTGGATGGTTGACTCGACCTCCGTTCGAGCCAGCCGAGCTGCTGCGGGAGCGCCCAAGAAAAAAGGGGCTCGTGCGAGGCCCTTGGACGCTCGCGAGGCGGTTTGACCACCAAAATCCACCTTGTGTGTGACTCAGGCGGGGTGCCGCTAACTGCCTGTCTCTCTGCGGGCCAGCGCCACGACGGGCCTCATCTGAAGCCGCTGATGAACACGGTACGCATTCCGCGTCGCCAGCCGGGCCGCCCGCGCACACGTCCCGACATGCTGGTTGCCGACCGGGGATACGATGCCCAGCACATCCGGCACTATCTGCGGCGGCGTGGGATCCAAGCGATGATCCCGGAACGGCGCCCCGGAAGAGGGCGCAAGCGGCGCCGAAAGGGACGACCTCCGGTATTTGACAAGGGGATGTACGCAAAGCGAAACGTGATTGAGCGACTGATCGGCTGGCTCAAAGAGTGTCGCCGGCTCGCCACCCGCTATGAGAAGTATGCTCGGTGCTACTTGGCCATGGTCAAACTGGCGTTCACCCGACGCTGCTTTCGAAAACTCGAGTTTTCAAACACTGCCTAATAGTTTTGAGGGGATTGAAAAGGCCCTGCCCCAAATTGAGGATTGATGAAAGACTAATTGAGCTCAGCCGGAGCCTTGAGGTTTAACATAAGTTTTGTTTGCGATGTTCGACCATTTGACAATCATGGCTCACTTCCCGCTTACCCTTCGCTTCGTCTCTTCCGAAAAGCGAGCCGAACTCGACATACTCTACCGATGCACCCGTAACGCTCGGCTTCGTTCTCGCGTCCAGATAACCCTGTTCGCCCTTGAACAGGAGATGATTGCCTCCGAAATTACCGTGCTCGTTCGCGACTGTGAACAGACGATTCGTAATTGGATTAAGCGATTTAACGCTGAAGGCGTTGAGGGGCTCCGGAACCGCCCCCGAGCGATGATGGGGCAACCACATTCGCTTTGGGCTTTACAGCATCTGGCCAACTTTATGGCTGAAGAGACCGGGATTCGGTTCTCCTATCGAAGGCTTGCGCCTGATCCTCAAGGCTCACGACATTAAGATGAGTCGTCCGAAGCATACGATCAGCAGTCCGGATCCAGAATACATGCTAAAAAAAGACGATTGAAGCCTCTCGTGACCAACTGAAGACCGGAGACGTCTTTTATACGCCGACGATTTCAATATCAGTTGACATCTCATGCTAAAGGCGGTGTGGACCCCAAGAGTACAACAAATTATGATTCCAACCCTTGGCCGAACGAAAAGGCACTGCGGCATCGGAGCGGTGAATTATCATAGTGGCGAGACCCTTGTATTGGTACGGCGGCGCAAACGACGGAAGGAAATCGCTGAACTGCTGGAGGCGCTGCTCGAGAAGCATCCTCATGAGACGACGATCTATCTCGCCTGGGATAACGTCTTTACGCGCCAAGATGACGAAATCGAAACCGTCGTAGGCAGAGAACTGCTGGTCGGTTTCTCCTGTTGTACCTGCCGACCTACAGCCCATGGCTGAATCTGATCGAAATGCTCTGGCCTCATTTTCGTCGTGGGGTTACGCACTGTGAGCTTTTTGAAAGCCTTAAAGCGCTGATCGAGGCCAGTCTCAACTTCTTCCAGCAAAACAACGAAAGGCCCGATCGGGTCCTCTCAATCATTAGGGTTAACCCCCAACTTTCTTGACTGTACTTAAATCAGATGAAAATTCAGAAACTGAAAATGGTTAAAGTCAATCAAAACAGAATATGCTTTTTCCCAGGTACTATGGCATTAGGTGGGATTGGACGTCTAACGTTAAACTTGATGGAAGAACTAGTCTATCAAGGAAAAGACGTCGACTTGTTTCTAACTCACCGCAGAGGAAATTACATAGAAGATGTTCCGGAAGCTGTTCATATCTATTACGGAAAAGAGAGTTTAAAGTCCAGCTTATTCGTATATGGGAAATACCTAAAAAAAAGAAAGCCTTATGCAGTTATATCCTCTCGGCCTTACCTGAATATAGGAAATATTGTAGTTAATAAATTTTGTCGAAGTAATTCTAAAACTATAATAACATTTCATGTTAACGAGTCTGCTTCTGAAACTGAAAACCTCAAAAACAAAATAGCAAATATACTGGGAAGTTACTTGTACAGTTTGTCCGATAAAATAATAGCAGTTTCTGAAGGCGTAAAAAGGGATATTTGTTCTCGACTATTTATCAAAGAGAAAGATGTGGAGGTAGTTTACAACCCAGTGTACTCACCAAAAAACTACAACTCCAATCAAACTCCAGAATCAGATTGGATACGTGACCCGAACCTTCAAGTGATTTTAGGGGCGGGTCGCTTAAGAAAACAAAAAGGGTTTGATGTGCTGATAGAAGCCTTTTCGTTGTTAAAAGATAATAGCAAAAAAAGGCTTATAATTATTGGAGAAGGTGAAGAGCGGGATGCACTTGAGCAAAAAGTTAAAGCGCTATCACTGAGAGATAAGGTTTCTTTACCAGGGTTCCAGCAAGATCCATTTTCATATTACAGCAACGTTGATCTATATGTGATGTCATCTCGATGGGAAGGGTTTGGTAACACAGTCGTTGAAGCACTTGGTGCAGGTACGCCTGTTGTCTCGACAGACTGTCCCAGTGGGCCTGCTGAAATTCTAAACAGTCCTGATTTTGGCTCTCTTGTTCCCGTGGATGACCCAGAAACATTAGCACAGGCGATTGACAAAGAGTTAATAAAGGAACACGATAGTGAGATTCTCACTCGCCGGGCGCAAGACTTTTCGGTTTCCAAGATTGCAAACAAATACCTGGATATAATATATGAGAGTTAAACGTGTAAAGATGACCAGACTGTGGCCTGCAGGCATAGTAACACGACAAAAGTTGAACGTCTCTTCTAACGCGAGACCTAACCGATTCCGCATACGAGTATCGAGAGGGTTATCCATAGGATAAATGAGCGGCGGATCGTTGAAGCCTAAGTACCGGACAAAAATGCGGAGGGCGTTTGTAATGCTCGCAGACAGGCCTCGAACCCCTGATGTTGCCTTTCGAAGACCTCGATGATGAACTGCAGTCGGTCAGTCCGTACCGAAAGAGACTGCGTGCCCGTCGTTCGTGAGCCTTCTTTGCTGGAAGGCCTTCTGCTAACGCCCGCTTCTCTTCAACAAGGTGGCTCCATGCAAAGGCCAGCGCCAAGAGTACAATGAGGCGCCGAATGAGACTGGGCTTGGTCACATGCGTGGCCTCCAAAGTCGAAGCCGCGCGATTTAAGGGCTGCAAAGAGTGTTTCCACCTCCCAGCGCTGCTTATAAAGATGCGGGCCTCGGCACGGATCTAGTCCGGAAGTAGCCAGCACCAAAAGCTGATCCTTCAACGGCCTATTCCGTGCCCTAATCCGTCGAAGTGCAATCTGAACCTCGACGCTCAGATCACTTGTGCCTTGCGATGTGCCTTGAAGCCGAGGCGTTCCGAGGATCCGCCTCTCTCCCTTACTTAGTCCACGGGCATACATCTTCACAGGGAGCGCCGGCCCGTTCTCCGAATCGTTCTCCCCCATGAAAGCGTACCGTATGAGAAAGCACCGTCTAAGGGATTGGGAAGACGACGCCTCGATGCGAAATACCAATCATGAGCACATTGACGGGCGTCGATCCAAAATGCCACTCCGTTCGGTCCAGCACAAGCACATGCAGCGGATTCTGTGGAAGCAGATCATACAACAGCCGTGACACGGCGGTATAATCGACGGAGTAGTCTTCAAAAAGCGGCGAATGCGGCGGTAGTTGGAAGCCTCTGCGACCTCAGCCTTAAGCACGACCGCGATGTGGCGCAAATTGGAGGTCGTGAGTTGAAGAGTAGACAGGATAAAGCGTGCCATAAACTTCAGGCAGGCGCGAGATCTCACCCGAGGTGGGTCGCGAGAACGTTGATAATCGATTGACGTAGCCTCAAGCACAGGTCGCGATTGCTGTCGCGATCTGTATCGCTGTAGTGTAGGCCCGTTCTGTTTGTTAACACCCGTCTGAGTTTTGCCATGTACTGTGCGAATACAGTGGCCTATAATCTTAGACCCTGTTTGGGTTTTGGTTTGCAACCCAGCGGAGCCGCTCGTAGCCCAAAGTAAGAAATCAAAACAGGCTCTTAGTAATTAAAACAAAATAAGAATACTTATAATTATACAAAAATAATGATGCCAGTCGATGTGTTTTTAGCCTTTCGAAAAAGGCCAAAGTATGTAGCAGTAACGGGGCTTGTGATACTGTCAGGATTAGTTTTATTAGTGGCATTTCGCCCATCAATAGCAACTCTGTCTTTTCTTGCTGTAGTGGCATCTTTTGTTACTATCCAACGTCCTGATGTAGGAGTAAGTCTTTGGATTATGGCTATGCCATTAGAAAAACATATTATTAATTATATTGGTGTGAGTCCATTTATTATTCTCGTGCCTGCAGTTTTAACAGGTATATTTGGTTATGTAGCCTTAGGTGGACATTTGAGAATTAAAAATCATATGATCACATTTGCCCTTCTGCTAGGGGGGGCTTTTGTTATCTCCTCATTGGGTTCGTCTTTTCTTGACTACAATCAAGTGCGAGTTGTGATTTCCGCATTTCTTATGATTGTAATGAGTTCTCTGATTGCTTGGGTGATATACGCTAGGCACTTTGGTATGTGGGTAATAGGACATGCTGTAATATCGGCGGCATTGATAACGCTCATCACCGGGCTGATGCTCGGTGAGTTTACATGGCGCCTGCAAATAGCTGACAATGTCCGCACACTTGCAAACATTATCGGTATTGCATTAACTTTAGTTATTGCAATACTCATAAGTACAAGACCTAATGAAAGACGTTTTATTCCTTACCAAAACAATAAAATAATATTAGTATTTCTTTCAATTATTTTCGTTGCTGCGTTAGCCGCCACAGCATCACGGGGTGTAATTGGTGCCGTTTCCGTAACAATGCTAATCACAGTATTTGTTAATGTTATCTTTTCAAAATCTGACAGCCGTTTGCAAAATGTATGGGGTAGCATCGGACTCGTGAGTGTAATATCTATCATTGGTTTTATATTAGTCCCATACGTGGACGAGGTCTTTGCAGGAGGTCGTCTGTTAGAAAGAATCATGATAGCTTTAGAGAGGCCGGGGGAAAATGTGAGGTGGGCAATATGGAGCAGTGCGCTTGCTGAGATTCCGCAAATTGAATGGGTTTTCGGTGCAGGACCGGGTGCGTTTAGATCGCTTGCACAGTCCGCTGGGTATGACTTCTATGCTCACTCTGTGTATATAGATGTATTTGTTGGTGCTGGAGCAGTTGGACTCGGGACATTAATCGCTTACATCCTGTACATTTTCACCATGATAGTGAAGAGGGAGAGCTTGATCGGAATCTCGTTCTGGTTCTTCTTGATATTGGGTTTTGTAACGCATGGAAGTGTTTCAACTAAAGAGTTCTGGGTCGTACTCGGTATTGCTGCAGGGTTAAGTCTTAAAAAAGATGACCCAACTACTGCCGACTAAGACCCTATCCGAAAACCGGACACTGGCGCCAAACGATGAATGAACACGCCAGGTGAAGGAAGGCGAGAAAGTTGTCGAGTTTCTTCTCCCACTGGATGAGCAGGCGTCGGAATCGATTCATCCAACTTTAGGTTCGCTCACAGACCCATCGCCGGGCCCGGTATCCAGGCAAACGCAGATCCGTTTTTTTCTCGCCCCGACTTTTGATGTGATCGACCATCTGCACAAATCCGATCAGGGATCGAACGTCCGGATAGTCGTAGCCTTTGTCTGCGCAAAAGTGCTGCTGCTCGTCGGTCGGAAGGGGCGGAAGCAGAGGCATACTTTCAAGAACGGCTTCGACCTGCGTTTTGTCGTGCCGATTCGCTCCCGTTACGACCAGACCGATTGGGATGCCCGCCGCTTCGGTAAGAAGGTGCTGTTTTGTGCCCCGATCTGTGGGATTAGGGCCGGTTTTCTCTCCCCCAAGCGGGGCCTTTGTGATACATCCGTCGAGGGATTGCCATTCGAAATCCAGTCCGATGTCGGTGTTGTATTCGAGCAATCCTGTAGTCCAAAGCTCTCGGAAGACGCCGGCCTTTTGCCAAGCCTGAAACCGGTCGTGAGTCGTCGACCCGGCGCCGAGACTGCGAGGAATCGCTTTCCACTGACAGCCGGTGCGCATCAAATAAAACATCGCAAAGAAGGCTGTTCGGTTCGGCATCGGAGGACGCCCGCCTTTCGGGCGAGGCTTCGGTTCTGGAAGAAGGGGCTCGACGGCGAGCCAAAGCGACTCAGGCGGAAGAAAGTCAGGATCAACTCCAAATTCGAGCGTATAGGGATGCATCCGAGGCCTCCGTAGGAGAACGTGAAGGGGGGGGAGCGACCCTTTAACTCTCTACGGAGGTTTTCGGATGAGCACTAAGATATCTAAGCTTGCGACTAAGTAGAGCAGTAAAAGAACATTACGGGTCGGTGGCGATGAAGGCAATTGTGCTACTTCAGAGAATCAAGACGAATGTGCTATGTCCGAACGTGCCATGTCACACCGAACCATCCGTGAGCCGTCGGCAGACGAACGGGCCGAACTCCAGCGCACGAAGCGCGAGGAGATCGGTCGCGTGGCGATGCGGGCGCACATGATGCTGTTGTCCGACCGCGGTCTCTCGGCTTTCGACATCGCCGACTTACATGACGTGACGCATCCGACCGTCTACAAGTGGATGGACCGCTTCGACGAGGAAGGCCCCGAAGGTCTTTTTGACCGGGAGTGTGAAGGCCGCCCGCGCAAAATCGACGAGGATGTTGAACGCGCAATTGAGACGCTTCTGCAGTCGGATCCGGCCGAGGAGGGAGAGAACGCCTCGCGCTGGACAACACCGCGCATCGCGGTGTATCTGGAGCGCAAACTCAACGTGGACGTTCACCCGGAGACAGTTCGAGACGCGCTGAAGCGTTTAGAGTACAGTTGGACCCGTCCGCGGCGCCAGCTCCGCAAAGGCCCTGATTACGAAGAGCGCTTGGCCGAGCTCGCCGATCGGATTGGACGAGTGAGGCCGGAGATGACCGTTCTCTTCGCCGACGAGACGGAAGTGAAACGCTTCCCTCCGCTGCGGCGCATGTGGCAACCGGTGTGGCAATCGGTCGGAGAGCAGACGGCCGTCTGGGTGCCGGAGCAAAATGACGACTTCGCCCTCTACGGGGCGTTGGACATCTGCACCGGACAGACCTATGTCGAGGCCTTCGATCGGGAGGTCTCCGACCACACGATCGAGTTTTTGGAAACGATCCAGGCGGAGACCACGGGGAAGCTGCTTGTAATCTGGGATGAGGCCTCGTGGCACACTTCGAAACGAGTCCAGCGCTTCATCGAGGACCAGGAGCGCTTCGAGACGTTTAGGCTACCGAAGCGGGCCCCGGAAGCGAACCCGATGGAGTACCTCTGGCGCGAACTCAAAGAACAGGTGGCGGCGTGCCTGGAGCGAAGCCTCGACGCGCTTCGCCCGAGCTGTCGCCGGTACTTCCAGAACCTTTCGCCGCACCAGGCGCTCCGCACTGCGGGCATCGGCTACGAGTAATGTTTTTCTGTCGACCTACTTAGCAATTCCTCATTCCCGTTGACTGAGGTTTTTTAACTACTTCCGTGTCGAAGCTATCATAGCATTAACAAATATTTTCGCTATTTACCTTTATTGGTTGCGGGCGGCGACCGGTTGAGATCCGAAGGTTCAAGACAGGTTTATAATTAGCAGTAGATTAACTTAAAAAATAGCTAAACAGCGAATTTCCCAAGATACGCCCTTATGGCAAAAATTGCTCACTTGACGTCTGTTCACAAACCTTTCGATACGAGGATATTTCACAAGCAATGTAAGTCTTTGGCAGAGGTCGGGCACGAGGTGATTCTTATAGCTCCAACCTCATCCGACGATATCATAAAGGAGGTCCAGATTGTAGGTGTGGACCCTCCCAGAAATCGGTTTATCCGTGTCTGGAGGACTGCGCGCCAGGTAGTTCAACGAGCGCGAGACATGCAGGTAGATGTTTATCACCTGCATGACCCTGAACTTCTTCCCTGGGCTTGGATGCTACTTGATGGAAAAAGCGCAGTTATATATGACATGCATGAAGATCTTGTTGCTCAGATCCGAACAAAACAATGGATCCCAACTTCATTACGAACTCCTCTCAGTTGGGCTACTGAAATCGTAATGCGAATACTCTTGAAGGGATACCCTGTTATTTTTGCTGAGTTATCTTATAGGGACCGCTATGATTGGTTACAAAAAACTGCAACGGTCCAGAATATGCCAATTGTTACCAAGTTAACTGCTATAGATGAGCCCAAGCACTCGATTCCAACGCTTGGGTACATTGGCGGTGTGAGACCTGACCGGGGAAGTAATCTGACACTTCGTGCCATGAAAATTCTTCAAGAAGAGGGGTATGATATAGCCTGGGAGTGTGTTGGACCTGAGTCTCCTGATCATAAACAATCATTTACCGAGTTGCAAAGTCGGCTTGGAGTTGAGAATGTTCGGAGGGCTGGGTATTTGCAGCCGGAACAGGGATGGCGGCGGATGGCACGTTGTCATATCGGAATCGCAATGTTAGATAAATCCCCAAATTTTGTGGGTTCGTATCCTACAAAGCTCTTTGAGTACATGGCTCTTGGGTTGCCCGTTGTTACGTCCGATATCCCAATGTATCGGGAGGTTGTAGAGCAAACTGGATGCGGGATGGTCGCAGACCCAACAAGTCCTGAAGATTTTGCGGAGGCTATTGCCAAGTTGCTAGATGATCCTGATGAAGCCCGTCGGATGGGTAAAAGAGGACGAGAAGCTGTGAAGAAATCTTACAGCTGGACTCGAGAGCGAAAAAAGCTTGTCGAGTTCTATGATTCATCAGTGCTTGTTCAGAAAAACTATACATCATAGTCGTATGTGTCTTGGTTCCGAAAAGTCGGTTCAAGCATTTTGTCTTTTAGACGACCAACTCCCAGTGTTGTAGGATAGGAGGAGCAATTTTTTAGTAAAAATGAGCAATCCAGGGGTGAGAGATAGATACCGACGGGCTTCATATCCGATCTGATATTAGGTACGACGAGTGAGAACCTTTTCTTTGGTATAGGGAATGAAATACCGTTATCCCGTACTGATGACTGAGAGGTTAGCCCATCAGGTTTGTGATTTAGTTCATCGGACGTCGAAAACCTGTGACGTTCGTAGTGAGAAGGCACCTCAGCAAAGACCATATGCACGTGTTGGTGCCTTCTCTAACGACAATAAGCCCGTCGGGCCTGATGAGGCAATTTGAAAGGAAGGCCGTCTCGGAAGATCCCACAGGAATCTGAACACATTAGGAAGCAGTGCCGGGTGGGGACATTGGGGGACGCGAGGTTATTTTTTGTAACGGTGAACGGGTGATGTATGAAGAGATCCAAGACTACATTGCAGGCCACGACCAAGAGTCTACAGACACGAATTCGACAATCAGTGGTCGAGCTTTTGCCGACTTGAAGGGGGTAGTCTTCAAAACGATTAGTTACAGGTAAAAGACATCGTTCGCGGCCAGCGCACTCAATGCGGTCACAAGTCGGGTTTATTTGCATCCAGATGTGCAGGCAGAGCGCCATTCAGAGGGATACCGACTGGTTCAGGGAGGTGTTACTGCAGAAATTCGCACAGATCAGACAGCAATGGACTTGGAAAAGGGATGGTATTGTCCCGAGTTTGGTAAAGAGATTAAGCGAAGTGTACTGGTAATGCGAATGGAAAGCATACTACCGATGCAGTTCTCGTATATAATCACCTGGTAGAAAGAAGGTGTAAAACCATCATCTTGCCGTATCTTTTTCGACAAAAGGGGCTAACCCATGCGCGTCCTTCTGATCTCACAACACTTCCCACCAGAAACAGGAGCCACATCCAATCGCATGATTTCGATTGCGAAGGGGTTGCGCCGAGCCGGACACGAAGTGCACGTCATAGCTGAAAAACCCAATCATCCTGAAGGGGTTATTCGAGAGGGGTATCGCGGAAGAGCGTTTGAGGAGCGTCGCTACGAGGGAATTCCCGTCACGTACACTTGGGTGTACACCGACCCCAATAAGGATTTTATCAAGCGTCTTGCTTTTTATCTATCGTTTATGGGGATGGCCATTCTCGGCGCGATTCGGACGAAAGGGTCGTTCGATGTGGTACTGGCCTCGTCTCCGCCGCTTTTCGTGGGCATTTCCGGATGGCTGGCTGCACGATTGAAAGGAGCCAAGTTTGTCTTCGACGTGCGCGATCTCTGGCCTGACTTGGCTGTGGCCATGAATGAGCTTAGCAACCCAGCTACTATCCAGTTAGCCAAAGAATTGGAGTATTTCATCTATCGTCGAGCCGATGCAATTACGGCTGTTACGGAGGGGTTTTGTCTTGAAATTGAACAGGTCGTTGGGCCAAATACTCCTATGACACGTGTCATGAATGGAACAGTCCCAGAAACCTTCCAAAAAGATAAAGAGGGCGAGAGGCTTCGTGAAAAAGAAGGGATCGATGATCGTTTTGTTATCACCTATGCTGGTAATATCGGCATTTGCCAGGGGCTAGACCATATCCTTAAGGCAGCTGCCCGCCTGCAACAAGAGCTTCCCCATGTACTTTTTCAGTTTGTCGGAAGTGGACCTGTAAAGCAGGATTTGGTTGCAGAAGTGGAGCGAAGGGGCCTTGAAAATGTTCGTTTTCATCCCAGAGTACCACTTGACCAAGCTGCAATTCGCATGGCAGCATCTGATGCACTGCTCGTTCCTTTAGCGGAGCACGAGATCTACCGTATGTTTATTCCTTCGAAGCTCTTTGACAGTATGGCTGTTGGATGTCCGGTCTTGCTGTCTGTCGATGGGGAGGCTCGTTCCATTTTGGAGGACGCCAATGCTGGGCGATACTATCCAGCCGAAGATGCTAAGGAATTGGTAAATGAGGTGCAGTGGCTTGTCGAAAACCCAGAGGAGAGAAGGGCTATGGAAAAGCAAGGTCGGAATTTTGCACGTCGTAACTGCACGCGGAAGGCGCAAGCCGAACGAATGGTTGGGTTCTTGGAGCAGATAGCTGAAGAGTAATATGGCTAACGAAGCTAAAAATGGTTCACACGTCTTTTCCATTGATGTGGAAGACTGGTACCAGGGCATCGAGATTCCCCGGAACCAGTGGGGCGGCTTTGAGAGCCGTGTCGAGGTCAGCATGGGACGGCTGCTCGACCTCATGGCTTGCTACGATGTGAAGGCTACTTGCTTCGTACTAGGTAAGGTGACGGAGGAGCATCCTGAGCTCGTTCGTCGCATTCACGCGGCTGGGCACGAGATCGCTACACATGGTTACTCACACGAGAAAGTATACGACCTCTCTCCAGAGCGATTTCGCGAAGAACTTCGATACTCCATTGATCTTCTCCAGGAGCTAACTGGGGAGCCGGTTCTCGGTCACCGAGCGCCTTATTTTTCAATCACCGAAGAGTCGCTGTGGGCTCTCGATATTCTGCAAGAGGAGGGCATCCAGTACGATTCAAGCATACATCCTGTCTTCAACTATCGTTACGGCATCCCCGACGCCGAGCGTCAACCCTCGACGATCATCACACCCAATGGTGCAACACTATTGGAGGCACCTGTAGCCACGTATCCGATGCCCAGTCCTCTTCCAGATATAAACGTCCCGTGTGGAGGTGGGGCCTACCTGCGCATTTACCCGTACCGGCTCCAGCGCTGGTTCCTCCATCAGCTCACTCAGCGCGGTGAGCACGTGGGAGTCTACATACATCCGTGGGAGGTCGACCCGGATCATCCGCGAATCGATCTTCCGTTCCGCGTCAGTGCCACGCACTACTGGAACCTGGACTTCACCTATGCAAAGCTGGAGCGCCTCTTCCAGGACTTTACGTTTCAGCCGTATCGCGAGGCGTTTAGCGATGAATTAGAGATGGTAGCGTCATGAGAATATTTCTATTAACTCAACCGGATGCGTTCTACATTCCAAAGCTCCTCGACCGGTTCATGGAAGACAAACCAGAAGAGGCTAAAATTGTAGGTGCATCTGTACTCAAAGGGGAGATTGCTGCGAGTAACGTGACCGATTACATGAAGCTACTCGGTGTCCGCGGCACCCTTATCAATGGATTCGAGTTTGCTCGCTACAAGTTTTTCGACCTGATTGACCAGGTGAGTGGTCTCGATGGACTTTATTCCGTCCGAGGAGCGCTTCGAAAGCATCAGATTCCAGAACACACGCCTGAAGACATCAATGACTACTCTTTCCTGCGCAAGCTTGAGAGACAAGAGGTTGACCTCGTAATCTCAATCGCCTGTCCACAAATTGTCCGCGAGGACCTGCTTGATTTGCCTTCGGAAGGAGTTATCAATATTCATGGTGCCTTGCTTCCGAAGTATCGTGGCAAGCTACCGAGTTTCTGGGTCTTGGCTAACGGAGAAGAAGAAACCGGCGTCACCGTTCACTACATGAACGAGAACCTTGACGACGGTCCAATCATTGTTCAAAAAAGGGTTCACATTGAGCCAGACGACACGCTACATTCTCTCGTGCTCAAATCCAAAGTCGGATATGGGGCGTCGGCTTTGGCAGAGGCTGTAAAACGCATCATGGATGGAAATGTCAAAACTCGGTCCAATGATGAAGAGGAGGCTACCTACTTTTCATTTCCGACAGATGAAGCCATCGCTCGCTTTCGAGATAGCGGACGTAGAATTCGATAGCCTAAATTCCTAACTATTCGTTTCCATGAAAGTCATTAACGTCGTCGGTGCACGTCCCAACTTTATGAAGGTCGCGCCCCTACACCGTGCTTTTCAAGAAGCAGGTATTGATTCGGTTATAGTGCATACCGGGCAGCACTACGATGAGAGGATGAGCGATATCTTCTTTACACAGCTGGAAATGCCCGAGCCTGATGTATACTTGGGGGTTGGGAGCGGCTCACACGCCGAGCAGACGGCTCGTATCATGACGGCGTTCGAGACGGTGGTTGAGGATGAAGCCCCTGACTTGGTGCTCGTTGTGGGAGATGTGAACTCCACGGTGGCGTGTAGTCTGGTGGCCACGAAGATGCACATCCCCGTAGCTCATGTTGAAGCAGGACTACGCAGTGGCGACCGGCGTATGCCCGAAGAGATCAACCGCATTGTCACCGACAGCATTGCAGACTTCTTGTTTGTTACGGAAGAGAGCGGCGTCGAAAACCTGAAAGGAGAGGGCGTGCCCGACGAAAAAGTCGCTTTTGTGGGCAACGTGATGATCGACGCACTTGTCGCGTTCCGGAAAAAAGCGGCACAGACTACCATCCTGGAAGATCTCGACGTAGACGCTGGGGCGTACGTGGCTATGACTATGCATCGTCCGTCTAATGTTGATAACCGGGAGGGGGTCGAAGCCTTGCTAGCAACCATTCAGTGTGTGGCTGAGTCGTATCCTGTTGTATTCCCTATGCACCCACGTACGGCGAATCGATTTGACGAGTTTGGGCTTGCAGATGAGGTTGAGAACACGGAGAACCTGACGGTGCTTGAGCCTCTTGGGTATCTGGAGTTCCTGCGTTTGATGGAGCATGCAGGGGTTGTTGTCACGGACTCGGGAGGTATTCAAGAAGAGACGACTTTCTTGCAAGTGCCGTGCTTAACTCTGCGTGATAGCACTGAGCGTCCGATTACAGTAGAGCAGGGTACGAACGAGTTAATGCCTCTCGATGCAGAAAAGGTTGCAGCACGCGTAAAAGAGTTAATGCAACAGTCGAAAACAGAAGGCCGCGTTCCTCCATTATGGGATGGCAAAGCATCAGAGCGGATTGTGGAAACGTTGACGGCTGCGCTTAAGAATGGTGCTGCATAGGGCACCGCAAAACCTAAGATATACATGTAGTTGATTTGACCATTTCCGTTCGTGCAGATCCATACGCCATGTCTTTGAGTACACTTTCCAAAATTATTGTAGCTCTGCTGTGTTGGTTGGCAATTGGGGGACAGCAAGCTGTGTGCGCGCAGGACTCTTCATCTGTGCAGGTAGAGTACAGAGCGTACACGGTTGGGTATGGAGCTGCGCAGGGAGGAACTCCATTCTGGCATCACGCAAATACGTACGGACAGATTCCAGCACGGTCACGGGCAAGTAGTCTGACCGGAGTACGAGGAGAACTCCCTTACCGCACATGGAGAGGTCTTGATTGGGCCGCCGGCGCTGAACTAACAGCACGTATCTCAGACGTTCAGAACACCACCCACTTCACGCAGCTCTACGGAGCACTCCAGTACCAGGGGCTACGTCTACGTATCGGACGCTTTCGTCACACTGTGGGAGGGACAGCCGAGTCGCTTTCGATGGGCTCTATGATGATTGGTGGTAATGCAACGCCGATCCCCAAAATCGAACTCTCAACGCCCGGTTTCTTCGATATCCCGCTATCGGAGGGGCGACTTCAAGCCCAGGTGTATTGGTCAGAAGGGCAACTGGAATCGAATCGTCATATCCCGAGTGCTCGTCTGCATCAGAAGGCACTGCACCTGAGGGCGCTTGTCGGAAACGTACGGATCGTTGGTGGAGTGATTCAGAGTCTCCAGTGGGGAGGGGAGAACCGACCCAACGGATGGAGCCAGTATCGCGACATACTTTTCAGCCCCAAAGGCGGTGGTGGGGAAAACACGGTTGCTGCGTACGAGGCGGGTGTTGAACTTCTTCTGGATGAATGGGAGTTTCAGGCCCATCGTCAGTTCTTTATGGAAGACTGGATTGGGCTTTTTCTGCGAAGCCCATGGGATGGTATCTGGAGTATCGGAGCACAGCGTTCGTCCGATAGTCCCAAATGGGTTGAAGGTATCCAGTATGAGTTTATGAACACAATCCAGCAGGATGCCTTACCCGGGCTCCCGAAAGGCAGAGCAGGATACTATACACATCACACCTATCGAAGTGGGTGGACATACCATGGCAATGTGATTGGTAACGCGCTCATCCGTAATCCGCAGTTCCGGTCTCTCGGGCAGGCCCTTGATGAGACTCCTAACACGATGGTCATTGCACACCACCTTGGAGTTAAAGGCACGCCGGCGACGCGGCTCAACTACGAGGCACGATTCACCTACAGCCGCAATTACGGCATCTGCCAAGACCAGATTATCTCAGGTGCTGGAGCATGCAGGATAGGATCAAGTGATACAGTCCCTCCTGATCTCGAAACCATCCCCCGCAGCGAACTCCGCCAGGACCAGTACGCGACGCTTATTGATACGCGGTATCTGCTATCCGAGACGTATGGCATGCGCCTGCGTAGCTCGGTGGCCGTAGACTGGGGCGCCTTTGACGGTACGCAGGTGGGGTTCATGCTGGGCTTGCAGTGGGATGGAACGGTCTCGCTGTAGGAGACAGAGGCACTGCGTATCGAGTGTACTTGGCTCTCTTCAGAAAGGAGTACCGGCATCAACAAGAACGTTTGTTTTGGATCCCGATTTGCGGGCCGTTTACTATGTAGCTTGCTGCAAATACATGTACACCTTGTCATCGCGAGTGAGCGGAGCGAACGCGGCGATCTCATCCCGCCGAGCAGGAACTGATGCTCGTTTGAAGCGCATCGATCACTTCGTCCTGGGTCCTCGCAATGACAATTCCGTTACGTCACATCCCGTGTAGAATGCATATGAAGCGTTTCCACCACAAACTTCCTACAATATTGATGCATATCGGACGACAGTGCGGCGGCGTTCTTGTATGCTATTAAGCAGTCTCATCCTATGCACACCCGTATCACACCCGTTCATGCACTATCTCATTACCGGCGGCGCCGGGTTTATTGGGAGTCATCTGGCCGATCACTTGCTGGCGCAGGGGCATCATGTTCATGCGTTTGACAACCTATCGACTGGCCAGCTCGCCAATGTTGCGCATCTGGCCGACCACGATCGATTTACCCTGACGGTTGGTGATGTGTGCAATAAGCCTGCGCTCGAAGCGGCGGCCGATGGGTGTGACCGTATTGTACATCTGGCGGCTGCGGTGGGGGTGAAGCGTATCCTGGAGCACCCGGTCGAAACGATTACTACAAATGTACGCGGCACGGAGCACGTGCTTGAGATTGCCCATGCCCGCACGCTTCCCACGCTGATCGCTTCCACGTCAGAAGTATACGGAAAGGCGCTGGAGACCGTCCCAGATATCGAGACGCTTGCGGAAGACGGGCCGTGGGTGCTTGGCTCCACCTCAAAACGGCGCTGGGGCTACGCGTGCACCAAAGCGATGGATGAGTTCCTTGCGCTCGCCTATGCCGATGAGCGTGGGCTTCCCGTTGTGGCCGCGCGTTTCTTTAACACGGTCGGGCCGCGCCAGACGGGGCAGTATGGCATGGTGGTGCCTTCGTTTGTCGACCAGGCGCTCGCCGGAGAGCCCATCACGGTCTATGGGGATGGCGAGCAGACCCGCTGCTTTACACATGTGCTCGACGCGGTTGAGACGATCGATGCCCTCATGAATACCGAAGGCACCGACGGCGAGGTGTTCAACATCGGACAGCCCACGCCGGTCTCAATCAATACGCTGGCCAAGCGCGTGCGGACGCTCACGGAGGCAACGGTGCCGATTAAGCATGTGTCCTACGAGGAGGCGTACAGCGAAGGGTTCGAGGATATGCGGCGCCGTACGCCCGACATGGCGAAGCTGCAGGCGGCTATCGGGCAGCAGCCGTATCGCGATCTGGATACCATCTTGCGCGATGTAATCGACCACGCAAAAACAAGTGCCGGCCACATGGCAGATGCACAGAACGGATCCGCACTGACGCCGGCATCCTTCAATAGTCCCAGTACACCCAGCACGGCGTAAAATAGAACCGTGCGCCGAATGAATCGCATCCCTCTGCCGCAAGAAGACGTTTGGTGGGATGCAAAAGTTAGAATATATGTATTGTTAGGAGCACTGACGACGACGCGCCACAAGTGTGGCGAACGAGTGCTCCTGGGGCCGAAGGTCATGCCCCTGGTGCAAATTGCCCCCGATATCGGCCCGTAGCCCCGGCTACGAACCGCCATCGTGGTCCAATTTTCGCTGCAGCAGCGCTCGCTCTCGCCTACAAACCAAACCCCAAACAGGCTCTAAGCGTCGGAAAGAAGCGTCGGAAAGAAGCGTCGGAAAGAAGCCTGGGGCCGCTTCGACCTCTCTTTGACGCATCCTTTAGTACAGGCACCGCTCACTTCCGCCTGAACGACATTCTGTACGTAACTCTCCAACGCACATGGTTGATACGATACTACATGCAGCACAACAGGTCGGTGCGGATGCGGCGAGCATCGCGTTCATCGCGACGCTCCTGGCCACACCGCTCGTGATTCGCGGAGCACGGCGCATGGGGTGGGTCGATCAGCCCCGCGAAGACCGGTGGCATGCTACGCCAACGGCACTCATGGGGGGCATCGCGCTGGTGGCGGCCGCGTTTATTGGAGCGCTGGCGAGCGGGTCGCTCTTTACGCTCCCGGCTGTATGGGCGGGCGGAGCGTTGCTTTTTGCGGTCGGGATGTACGACGACCTCAACGGCGTATCTCCCGCTGGAAAGCTCATCGCGCAGATCGCAGCTACAGCGCTGCTTATGATGGAGGGCTACCTTTTCGGGAGCGGATGGCACTGGGCCATTGCCGGACCGCTTACGCTTCTCTGGGTGGTGGGCATTACCAACGCGATCAATCTACTCGACAATATGGATGGCCTGGCATCGGGCATTGCGGGCATTGCCGCGGTCGTGCTGCTCACCGTAGGCATGGTCACAGAGGTGTCGTTCGTCGTGAGTGCAATGGCTGCCGTTGCCGGGGCTGCCTTCGGGTTTCTCATGTTTAACTTCAAGCCCGCCCGCATCTTTATGGGCGACTGCGGAAGCCTCTTCCTTGGATTCATGCTGGCTGCCGGCGCGCTCGTGGTGCAGTCTGAAGCACCAGTCAACGCACCGTTCGCCGTTGCGCTGCTTCCGCTCGCCGTGCTTGCCGTTCCGATTCTTGACACGACCCTCGTAACGCTGGTCCGGAAGTGGGTGGGGCGCCCGGTTTCGCAGGGAGGGCGCGACCATACCTCGCACCGGCTTGTGTTTCTGGGGCTTTCTGAGGCGCAGGCGGTGCTTACGCTGTATGCGATCAGTGCGGCGGGTGGGGGACTCGCACTTGCGCTGCTCTTTATCGACACTCTGCTCTTCTACGCGCTGTCGGCCTTCGCTGCGATAGCGCTTACGGTCTTCGGTATCTACCTGGCTCGGGCCAACGTATACGCTGAAAATGGATCGGCAGCCGACACGCGCGGCGATGGCTCGCCGCTGTACGGGGGGGAGAATGCAAAGACATCGCACGCCCTGTACCGCCTCTTTGGACACCGCTGGAAGGCGGTGTTCGGGGTGTTTGCCGACAGTGCGCTGCTGGCAGCGGCATTCATTGTGGCGCACTACCTGCGCTTTGAGCAGGGACTCACCTCTGTTCAGGAAGACCGGATGCTACAGGCGCTGCCGCTCATCGTAACGGCGAAGATCACGGTGTTCGCGCTGATGGGCATGTACCGCGCCATCTGGCGCCATGCTGGCACGCCCGAAATCGTGCGCACGGTCGGCGCGTCGCTACTTGCGTCGCTCGCCGGCATAGCTGTGTGGGCCGGACTCTTCTCTACGGCTACCCTGTCGGTGTCGGTCTGGTTTATCGACTGGATGATTGTGACGCTCGCGGTGATCGGCGCACGATTTGGCTTCCGTGGGCTCCGGCAGTACTTTCTCAGCCAGTCAAGCGAGGGCAAGCGCGCTCTGATCTATGGTGCGAACGACTCGGGGGCCCTGCTCCTGCGCGAAATCCGGCAGACTGCAGACCTGTCATACAACCCGGTCGGATTCGTGGACGACGATCCGCTGAAGAGTGGGCAGCGCATTCAGGGACTTACCGTAGTAGGAGTCGGCGACCGGCTGGCCGGGCTCTGCCGGATGTACAACATTGATGTGGTGCTGCTCTCGCTACGTGCCATGACCTCGGAAGAACGGTCAGACGCCCTGCGTCATATCAAGGAAGCCAATGTGCCGTGCCACGTGCTGCAGATGACGCTGTCAGATGCGGTCGACGAAACGACAGACCAGGGCACACCTGAGATGAGGCCGACCTCTTGACGCGGCATACCCCGTGGCACAATGATAACTCCATAGCGTAAAGGCAATACATATGCCTCCCCAATTACTTTTTACATCCTCAGTCAACACCTCGACATATGAACTCCAACGGACAACAGCCCGATGTGGCCTCCACACTTCTTCAAGCGCTCAATAACCAGTCGGCCACGATTGGCGTTGCTGGACTCGGATACGTCGGGCTCCCGCTTGCCGTAGAGTATGCCGCGGCCGGGTTTGAAGCGGTCGGCATTGAGCTCAACGAGGCGCGCACGGCTCAGTTGAACGCGGGTACAAACTATATCGACGATCTTGATGATGCGGAGGTCGCCGGGCTTGTCGATCGCGGTACGCTGCGGGCAACGACCACATACGATGAGTCCGCCGACATCGACGTGTTCTTCCTGTGTGTGCCCACGCCAGTGACCGAGCACAAAGAGCCCGACACAAAGTACATCGAATCGTCGACGCGTTCGATCGCCGAACACCTGCGTCCGGGACAGCTCATCATCGTGAAGAGCACAACTTATCCGGATACGACCGAAGGCATAGTGCAGCCAATCCTGGAAGAAGCTGCCGCTGAGCGTGGGCTTACGCTGGGAGAAGATTACTTCCTGGCGTTCAGTCCGGAGCGGATTGACCCGGGCAACAAGGAGTACACGACCGCAAACACACCGGTGGTGGTAGGCGGAGTGACCGATTCGTGCACGAGGGTTGCCGAAGCGGCGCTGCATGCGATCATTGAACACGTGCATGTGGCCCCCTCGCCGAAGGTGGCCGAGATGGAGAAGCTGCTCGAAAACATCTTTCGCTCGGTAAATATCGCGCTGGTGAACGAACTCGCGAAGCTCTGCGACCGCATCGAGGGGCTTTCGATGTGGGACGTAATCGAGGCTGCGAAGACGAAGCCGTTCGGGTTCATGCCGTTCTACCCGGGTCCGGGGCTGGGTGGCCACTGCATCCCCATAGACCCGTATTACCTGTCGTGGCTCGCCCGGCGCTACGATTTTGAGACCAGCTTCATCACGCTTGCGGCACGGGTCAACGAGAGCATGCCGTACTACGTAGCCGAAGCGGTGGTTGAGCAGATTGCACGACAGCCGGTGCGACTCAGCGATGCGACCGTGCTTGTCCTGGGCGTGGCCTTCAAGGGCAACGTCGACGACACGCGCCACTCGCCTGCCGAGACGGTCATCCGTCTGCTCCGCGAGAAAGGCGTAGACCGGGTTGCATTTGCCGACCCGCACGTAGAGGCGTTCGCCGTGCACGGCCCGAATGGCAGTACGACCCCCGTTACCAAGAAGCAGCTGACGCCCGAGGTCTTGCAGGCGCACGACGTGGCAGTGCTCATCACAAATCATGAAGCATTCGATACCGAGCTCATCGCCACCCACGCCGATTCGATCGTTGACACCCGTAACGCGCTCAGCGACATCCAGGACGAGCGCCGCGAGAAGATCCACCTGCTCGGAGGCGGATCGCAGAACGGAATTGCTACGGCTGCACGATCGGACACGCCGGCTGCTGCTAATCTGTCGCAGTAGGTGTCTGCCAGGGGCCGTGTCGTTGGCACACGAGCCGTTGGTGACGCTGGCGGTGCCGGATGCGTGCAACAACGAAACGCGCCGGACGGTACATACCATCCTTTAATATTTACCCCCTATCTGTGTAGACCCCTATGGCTTTGTTCTGGATGCTCCTTGCTGATTCGCCACGCCAGGCCATTGAGTCGGCCCCGCTTGGCATTGAATGGATGCCAATCGCCAGTATCCTCGTTCCGGCTATCCTCCTGGCGGTAATCGTGTACATGGGCTCTAAGGAAGCGGTGTACTAAGCACTGCACTGCCTGGGCAGCGTCTGAAAACACGTTGAGCGCGCTGTTTTCTGATCGATATAGCCTGTAAAGTACAAGTACGTAAAGTACAAGTACGTAAAGTACAGCAGTCCGTCTGTATCCCTATGCCGTTGTTACGGGGCTCAGGGGGATGCAAACGCTGCTCTTCAACGTTATGGATCTTGCGGACCGCCTTACCCATCCGGCTGCATCGTGGATACGGCCCCTCTTGAATGAGGAGGCCCACTACACGCTGCTGGCCGTATGTCCGGTTTCGGAAGCCGTGCTGCAGGCCGCAGTGGCTGCAGCGGCAGATGCCCAGGCCCCGTTATTCCTCGCGGCAACGCGTAACCAGGTCGATGTCGACGGTGGATACACGAGGTGGACACCTGCTTCGCTTGTCGATCGGGTGGAAGCGCTTCGAGACGCATACGCCCCGGTGCCTCCGATCGTCTGTGGCGTAGACCACGGCGGCCCCTGGTGCAAGGATCAGGAGCGTGAGCGGCGTGCTTCGTGGGATGAGGCCCAGGCTGGCACGCAGGCAACGCTTCAGGCCGCGCTGGATGCTGGCTATCGCTACGTGCACATCGACACCACGCTTGATCCGCATCGCAGCGGACCTACCCCGGTGCCGGTCATGGTGGAGCGTGCCCATGCGCTCATGACGTGGACCGAGGCGTACCGTACATCTGAAGGATATCCGTCCGTGATGTACGAGGTCGGCGTTGAGGAGGTGGCGCCGGCATCCATCGAAACGCATCAGAAACGCCTGCATCGCTTCCTGACACAGCTCTACGATGCGCTTCCTGACACGCTGCGTCCTGCATTCGTTGTGAGCGACGTGGGGACGTCGTTCGGCACCGAGCAGTTTGATGCTACCCAGGCGCAGCGTACCGTGGCGCAGGCGCGATCGTTCGATGCGCTGGTCAAAGCGCACTACAGCGATTTTGTGACGGACTGGAGCGCATACCCCCGGTGTAGCATTGGCGGGGCGAACATTGGTCCGGGGCTCTCTGCTGTGGAATACGAGGCGCTTTCTGAGTTAGAGACGCTGGCCCGCAAAATTGGCAAATCCCCTGCTTGGCACGACACGCTCCGCGATACGCTCGTGAAGAGCAACCGCTGGCGCAAGTGGGTGCCCGAGGTTGATACGTTTGGTGATCTGGACTCCGAGCAACAGGAGACGCTCCTGAAAACGGGCAGCCGCTACGTGTGGGCCGATTCGTCTGTACAGGAGGCGCGTCAGCATCTCTACACGCAGGTGGCAGCATACCGCGATGCAGAGGCCTACGTCCACTGGCGCTTGCGCACGGCGGTCCTCGACATGATGCACGCGTTCAACCTGGTTGGGCGCGCCCCGCATCCCGCATAACACGATCTTGGGCGCGCCGGAGGCGGCTACTGCCACGGCCGGTATTCCTTGGGAAGCTGGTCGGCCACGCGTTTGAAGGCGAAGTAGCCTGAGCGTGTTACGCCGTAGGGGTCCACGACGTCGCCTTTGTAGTCGATTGTAGCGGGGCCGCGTTCGAGCCAGATCTGTGACGTCTGGAATCGCTCACCGCGCCGCGTGCCCCCTCGCTGTGTGAAGCGCTGCTGCCATTCGCGATAGGCATCGGTTTCGGTGGCGCCTGTGTAGACCACCTCCACCGCACCCTCGAAGTCGAGGATGCGCTCGTCGTCCGTCTCGCCCGGCTCCAGAATCTCGCTCAGATCATCCAGCGGAAATCGGTTGCCACTCATACGGGGCGGCGGGCTAAACGGACTGTCGGTGGCTGCGGGCATCGACGACATGGGCCGCATGTACAGCCTGAACTGCTGCGCCTCGGGCTGCTCCGCCAGCAGGGCGAGCATGAGATGATGAAACGATCCCATGAAGGCCGTGCGGCGGCGCTCATTCCACGCTGCGCGCTCCTGCATCGAACCGTCGAGCGCTTCAAAGAGCGGCTCGCCGTCCCACCGCGTGCGTGAGTCGGTGGTGTGAAACTCCTTCAGGAAGAACGTGAGTCGGTAGCCCAGCGCGTTATTCTCGATTTCGAGAGGCTCAGCGGCAAAGGCCGTCAGGTTCGACACGCGTCCGGAGAAGCTGAGCACCTCGGGGTTCAGGATTTCGACATCCGCAGCATTCGGGGAGGCGCCGATGAACGCTTCCTTGAAGCGCTCAAACCGCCGTAGCCAGGCGTCGTCGCGTTCCGCTTCGACCACAACTTCGCCGATCTCAATGGGCGCAGGCTCCAGCGCAATATCGATGACCTCGATGGTGCCCGGGCGCAGGTTCAGGTTACGCGCTTCGGGCGCGTACCCGAGTACGGTAACGTACAGTCGCTGGGCCCCGGCCGGTATGTTGCGAAGCTCGTAGCGCCCGTTTTCATCGGCGGCTACGCCGCGTGTAGAGCCTGCAATGATCACATTGGCGCCAGGCAGGGCCTCGCCGGTCTCGGCATCGGTAACCATCCCAACCAGAGTGGCAGGACTCCGTGCCTGCTGGGCGTGGGCAGCGGGAACAGAGCAAACGCTCAGCATCCCTATGCCCAGTGCACCAATGAGAAAGAAAAGAACTGACGGAAAGCGCATGTTCATACCCATGGAGAGCACGGTATCTAAGCAAAAAGGCCGTCTGTATGACGGAAGGGGTCAGGAAAGGTTACAGCTCTTGACGAGACAACGAAGGGGCCTGTGATGCGACAGCAGGATGCGAGAGTCCGTCGCGGAGGAGTGGTTGCACCGTCTTAAATAGATCCGTGTCGGCTCGGCGAAGCCACTCAAAAGCGACCATTTCACGGGTTACGATGGTGGCGCCAGCAGCGCGCATGCGCTCAAGGGCGCGTCGCTTGTCGAGCGGACGGCGCGAGCCAGTGGCCTCATCAACCACGAACACGTCGAGGCCTGCTCCGGCAGCCTCCAGCACGGTCTGCTGAACGCACACGTGCGCTTCCGTTCCGAAGATGACCCACTGCGTAGCCTGATCGCGCAACGAACGGGCACGACTGGTCTGCATCCAGGAGAAATGCATCTTCTGGTGGATACGAGACGGATTTAGCCGTGTCCGAAGTGCGCCTACGGTTGAGCCCAGTCCCTCAGGATATTGTTCGGTTGCGTGAACGGGAATGCCGAGATGCGAGGCTACCTCAATGAGCCATGCGCCCGAAGCAATGACCTGCTCGTGCTCGTGAATGGAAGGGGCCAGGCGGGCCTGTACGTCGATGCAGATCAGGGCACTTGCTTTACGATCTATAAGCATGGTGAGCCGTAAATCAGTTGGATGGTGTAGTGTCAGCAAAGTGCACACAGCTGATGGTGAACGGAGTGCACGAAATGTAATATAGTCGTTTTGTCCATCGTTATCTAACGACCGTAAGAGCCGGTATATTTTTGCATATGCTGCTATCCAACACCGTAGTTACAAATTGCAAACAGTAAAACGATAAAGTTACTTTTTGGAGTTGATCGGTCAGGGTGCGAAGAGGTATTATAAACGCGTGGCAATCCGGCGCCGCACCTTGTCATCACCCATCGAATAACTGAGAGGCTTCAACATATGGAAGAACTCATTGCACAACTTGGTAATGCAACCTTTGAAAACTACGTAGGGCTCGAAACGGGCTACACGGAGATGGCCTACCAGCTGTCGGCACACGTGCTGACGCTCGGATACGCGGTCATGCTCGCCGGCCTGCTCTTCTTCGTGCTGACGCTGAACACGGTGAAGCGCAAGTTCCGGATTTCGAACGTGCTTTCGGTCGTCGTTATGGTCTCGGCCTTCCTGCTTCTGCTCGTGCAGCAGCAGAACTGGATCAGCGCGTTCAACTATGATACGAGCACAGCCACATACGTGCTGAGCTCCACCGACCCGGGCGACCTGTTTAACAACGGGTATCGCTATCTGAACTGGCTCATTGACGTTCCGATGCTACTGTTCCAGATCCTGTTTGTGGTAACGCTTACAACAAGCAGCTTCAGCTCGGTGCGTAACCAGTTCTGGTTCTCCGGCACAGGTATGATCCTCACCGGATATGCAGGTCAGTACTACGAAGTAACCGACCCGACCCTCTACTTCATCTGGGGCACGCTTTCAACCCTGTTCTTCTTCCACATCCTGTATGTGATGAAGCAGGTCATCGACCAGGGCAAGGAAGGCATTCCGGCAAAAGCCCAGCAGTACCTCGGTACCATCTGGACGCTCTTCCTCTTCACCTGGATGCTGTACCCCGGTGCCTACCTCATGCCGTACCTCTTCAGCTTCTCCGCTGAGCCGGCCTTGAGCGAAGCCGCCGTTGTTGGACGTCACATGACGTACACGGTTGCTGACATTGGTTCGAAGGTCATTTACGGTATCTTCCTGACGCTTGTGGCTCAAGAAATAAGCAAGTCTGAAGGATACGACTGGGAAACCATGGGAGAAGACGCAACGGCCGCATAACGCAGCCGATAGCTTGATTCCCACGTCCTTGTAACGTGCGCCTTGTGCGCCGGACGTGCCGACGACGTAAAGCCCCTCTGGCCATCGTGCCAGAGGGGCTTTACTGGTTGGTAGTGATAGTCTTCCTTTGACTGCGCCGATAGAGCTTGGAAGGGCCTGTGTAGACGTAGCACACGGAGCATCGTTTGGACGGCTCCTGTGTGTGGTTTCTACCGCGCCACGCATCCTCAGGCGAGCAGAAATGAGGGCTCAAGGCTCTGTGAGGCGGCTCTCACACGTTGCTGTCTCGGGCAGGCAGCCGCCTTGGGTCGCGAAGACAGAGCCAGGAACGCAGCGAGCAAAAGTCTCTCTGGTCATGACAGAGCATTTCACGCTGGCATGTGCCCCTCACGTCCAGCATGTCCAGCAGAGCGCCGCACCCGGTAGAGCCTCATCAGCCGGTCATTGCTCCCGGTGCAAATTGTCCTTGATCTACTGGCGTCAGTCGGGCTGCGCCCTCGTGTCGGCTCATAACCCCGCTACGAACCGCAATCGGAGTCCAATTTTCGCCGCAGCGGCCCTCGCTCTCGCCATCAAACCAAACCCCGAACAGGTTCTAATGCCAACGATGTGCACATAAAAAAGCGGCGCGCTCCTGACACTACAGGAGCGCGCCGCTTCATGTGAACGCGTGTCATGTAAGAGAGCAGAGGGGCTGCGTTATGCTACGCCCTCTTTGTAAGCCTCCATAGGCGGGCAGGCGCAGACGAGGTTGCGATCCCCGTAGGCATCGTCGACACGGCGTACTGTGGGCCAGAACTTATCGGTGCGGAGACGATCCAGCGGGAAGGCAGCCTGCTCGCGCGTGTACGGCTGCGTCCACTCGTTGGCCGACACGCTCTCGGCGGTGTGTGGAGCTTGGGTCAGGACGTTGTGCTCCGCATCCGCCATACCCAGTTCAACAGCCTGGATTTCTGACCGGATCGCAATCATCGCCTCGCAGAAGCGGTCGAGTTCGTCTTTCGACTCGCTCTCGGTTGGCTCCACCATCAGCGTACCTACCACGGGCCAGCTCATCGTGGGGGCGTGGAAGCCATAATCCATCAGGCGCTTGGCCACATCCTGCTCGCTAATATTGAGCTTCTTGCGGAAGCGGCGGAGGTCTAGAATAAACTCGTGGGCCACGCGGTTGTTGGCGCCGGTGTACACGATGTCGTAGTGCGCGCTCAGGCGCCGCGCTACGTAGTTGGCGTTAAGGATCGCGTTTTTGGTGGATGCGGTGAGTCCCTCCGCCCCCAGCATCTTGATGTACGCCCAGGAGATTAGCAGAATGAGGGCACTGCCGTACGGCGCGGCCGAGACGGGCGCAATGGCATGCTCGCCACCTACGTCCGCCAGCGGGTGCCCGGGCAGAAACGGCGCCAGGTGCTCGGCTACGCAGACCGGGCCCACGCCGGGGCCGCCGCCGCCGTGTGGAATGCTAAACGTTTTGTGCAGGTTCAGGTGGCAGACGTCCATGCCGATCTCGCCCGGACGGCACACGCCCACCATCGCGTTCATATTGGCGCCGTCCATGTATACCTGTCCGCCATGCTCATGCACGACATCGCAGACCTCACGGATGTGTGTCTCAAACACGCCGTGGGTAGACGGATACGTAACCATCAGCGCAGCCAGGTCGTCGCTATGCTTCTCGGCTTTCGCGGTCAGGTCGTCCAGGTCAATGTCGCCGTTCTCGGCACAGTCGACCGTAATGACCTTCATGCCGACCATAGAGGCGCTGGCTGGATTGGTGCCGTGGGCCGACTCGGGGATGAGGCAGACGTTACGATGGCCTTCGCCCCGGTGCTCGTGGTAGGCGCGAATCAGGAGCAGTCCGGTATACTCGCCCGAAGCGCCTGAATTGGGCTGCAGCGATACGTCGTCGAACCCGGTCATCTCGGCAAGCCAGGTCGACAGCTCGTCGATCACCCGGGCGTAGCCTCCAGCTTGCTCAGCCGGAGCGAACGGATGCATCTTTCCAAAGCGCGCATCCGAAATCGGCATGAGCGATGCCGTCGGGTTCAGCTTCATCGTGCACGATCCGAGCGGGATCATGCTCGTAGTAAGCGATAGGTCTTTCGCCGAGAGGCTGTGGATGTAGCGCGTAAGCTCCGCCTCAGAATGATACGTGTTGAAGACCGGATGCGTCATGAAGTCGGTGGTGCGCTGGAGCGGACCGTCGTACCCGCTGTCGAGATCGGCAGCGATTTCACCGGCGTCGAGCGAGCGTCCGTTCTGTGCGCCGAAGATGCGGAGCAGCGTATTGAGATCGCTCGCCGTGGTCGCCTCGTCGAGCGCGATGCCCACCGAGCCGTCGTCGTAGTAGCGAAGGTTGACCTCATGCGCCTCGGCTGTGGTGCGAATGTCCTGCGCGGTGAGACCGTCAGGATCTACACGCAGCGTATCAAAGAACGCGAAGTGGCAAAGCTCATGCCCGAGCCGGCGCAGCCCCTCAGCGAGCGTCTGCGTGGCGTCGTGGATGCGCGTAGCGATCCGTGTGAGTCCCTCCGGACCGTGGTAGACTGCGTACATGCTGGCCATCACCGCAAGCAAGACTTGCGCGGTACAGATGTTCGACGTGGCACGTCCGCGACGGATGTGCTGCTCGCGGGTCTGCAGCGCCATGCGCAGCGCGAGGTTGCCCTCTGCATCCTTCGACACGCCAATCATGCGTCCGGGCATCTGGCGCTTGTGCTTGTCTTTTGTCGCAAAATACGCCGCGTGCGGACCGCCGTAGCCCATGGGCACGCCAAAGCGCTGCGTGCTTCCCAGAACGACATCCGCTCCCCAGGAGCCAGGTGCTTCAAGGAGCGTCAGGCTCATCAGGTCGGCAGCTACCGCCACGTACGCGTCGTGCTCGTGCGCATCCGCACAGAACGCCTCGTAATCGCGGATGGCGCCATCGGTGTTCGGATACTGCACGAGTCCGCCAAAGAAGTCGTCGGTGAAGTCGAACGTCTCCGCATCCCCTACGACTACCTCAATGCCCAGCGGCTCGGCACGGGCCTGCACCACCTCGATGGTCTGCGGGTGGCAGTCGGCTGCTACGAAGAAGTGGCGGGCGTCCTGGCGGCGCGTAACGCGATTCAGCATCATCATCGCCTCGGCAGCGGCCGTGGCCTCGTCCAACAGCGACGCGTTGGCGATCTCCATGCCCGTCAGGTCGATCGTCATCGTCTGAAAGTTCAGCAGCGCCTGCAGGCGACCCTGCGAGATCTCGGCCTGATACGGCGTGTACTGCGTGTACCAGGACGGATTTTCCAGGATGTTGCGCTGAATCACTGGGGGCGTAACCGTTTCGTGGTAGCCGAGCCCGATGAACGAGCGGTACACGTCGTTCTCAGCCGCGTACGCGTCGGCATCGGCAAGCAGCGCGCGTTCGGTAACTGCGTCGGGCAGGTCGAGTGGACGGTCGCTGCGGATTTCGGCAGGAATGGCTTCGTCGATTAGAGCGTTGAGCGATTCGGCACCGATCTCGTTGAGTAGGGCAGCACGGTCGGCCGCAGACGGGCCGATATGACGGTGCGCAAAGACATCGGTCGAGCGAAGGTCTATAGGCATTGGGATGCGGGCAGGTGGCCAGAGGAAAAGCGTATGCGTACAAAAGACAATACCCAAACGAATCGATAAATGCCGGGTTCAATGTTGTGACAGCGAATCCGTCCAGGAATGTTGAAGAATTAGAATCATTTTGGATGCGCACGGGCTCTGCTTCTAAGCAGCGTTCGCATCTGCCCCAGCCGGCTGCTATCTTACGTGAAAGCGCTTTTTCATTTACGGACAAACAGTTTTATGCACAAAAAAATTTCCGCGCTATCGGGCTGGCTCTTGGGCCTCTTTGCCTGCACGGTGCTCCTGCTCCTCTTCCTTCCCACCGCCGTACAGGCACAGGCCGACCGGGTGGTGCACAACGCCACCATCTACACCATGACGTCGGCACAACCCACGGTCGAAGCCATGGCGATACGGGGCGAACGGGTGCTCATGGTCGGCACCAACGAGCAGGTGCAGGGTGCCTATCCCGATGCGCCCGCCCTCGACGCCGAGGGGCGCGCCATCGTGCCCGGACTCATCGACGCCCACGGACACCTCACCGGACTGGCAGAAACGTTTCTGCAGGCCGATCTCGTCGGCACCGGCTCGGTATCGGAGGTGATCGAGCGGCTTGAGGCGTTTGCCGGCGACCTGCCCGAAGGAGCCTGGCTCGAAGGGCGCGGGTGGGATCAGAACGAATGGCCGGGCGAGGGCGACTTCCCGACCCGCCAGGATCTCGACGAGGCCTTCCCCGACCGCCCGGTCTACCTGGTGCGGATTGATGGCCACGCCGCGTGGGTAAATACCGCCGCGCTGGAGGCGGCAGGCTTCGACGCGATTGCCGGGATGGAGGACCCCGAGGGGGGCGCCATCCGTCGCGACGCTGAGGGCGTGCCGACCGGCATCCTGATTGATACCGCCATGCAGCCGGTCCGCACTGAAATCCCGTCTCCTACGAGCGCCCAGCTCGACGACGCCCTCGACGAAGCCCTCGCTACGACGGCACGTCTGGGATTGACCGGGGTCCACGATGCAGGCATCAGCCGATCCAGCATCGAGCGCTACCAGCGATTCATCGACGCCGATCGCTTTCCGCTTCGTGTACATGCTATGGTCGGGGGGCGTGGAGAGACATTCGACCACTACTGCGCAGACGGGCTGATACACGACTATGAAGGTCGCCTGAGCGTGCGTAGCGTCAAGTTTTACATGGACGGGGCACTTGGAAGCCGGGGGGCGGCGTTGCTGCACGATTACAGCGACGATCCCGGCAACGACGGCCTGCTGATGCGCTCTCCAGAGGGACTGGAAGACGATGTGCGCACGGCGCTGGGATGTGGCTACCAGGTAAACACGCACGCCATCGGCGACCGCGGAAATCGTGAAGTGCTGCACGCTTATGCGTCGGCACAAGGCGTACAGGGCACCGGGCCCGGGCGGCATCGGATTGAGCATGCCCAGGTGCTCGACCCGGAAGACATGGGTCGGTTTGTGGAACTGGGCATCATCGCCTCCATGCAGCCGATGCACGCGACCAGCGATATGGGCTGGGCCGAAGATCGTCTCGGGGCCGACCGGGTGCAGGGCGCCTATGCCTGGCAGTCGCTCAAAGAGCGGGGCGTGCCCCTTGCGTTTGGGTCGGACTTCCCAGTAGAACCGGTCGATCCGCTGCAGGGCTTTCACGCAGCTGTTACCCGCCAGGATAGCAGTCACGAGCCGGAGGGAGGCTGGCAGCCACTGGAGCGGATGGCCCGCTTTCAAGCACTGCGCGGGTTCACGCACGGCGCTGCCTATGCCGCCTTTAACGAAGACGACCGCGGACAGCTTGCGCCGGGCTACTACGCAGACTTTGTGATCCTGTCGGATGACATCATGCGCATCCCAGAGACCGAGATCCTGGATGCAGAAGTCATCGCCACGTACCTGGGAGGCGTTCCGATCTATGAACGCGATGAGTAACCCGGTGCTCTCGTAACACAGGGGGTACATACACAGGCGTACATAGAAAAGCGGTCGATGGGGAACGCCCATCGACCGCTTTTCTTGTTGTACTGATTTTGCGCTGACGCAAGCAGCAAGGCCTGCTGCTATGGCAGCGGGTATGTAGCAGGTTTAAGAGCCTGTTTGGGTTTTGGTTTGCAGGCGAGAGCGAGCGCCGCTGAGGCGAAAATTGGACCACGATGGCGGTTCGTAGCCGGGGCTACGGGCCGACATCGGGGGCAATTTGCAGTCCAGCGCCGCCGCTCGGAGCCCAAATTAAGAAATCAAAACAGGTTCTAAGAGCACTCATTCTCAAGGTAGTGCTCAGCGCGTGCGCGGTAGTCGCCAAAGGCCGCGTCTTCAAAGGCCGCACAGGCCTCTTCGGTGTTGCCCATCTGAAACAGCGATTCTGCGATTACAAAGTGAAAGCGCGCCGCATCCGACCGGCTCCCCGTGTGCAGGTCGAGTCCCTGACGGGCATTGGCGATTGCATCTTCGTAGTCGCCTCGTTCGAAGAGGGCAACGGCACGATAGAAGTACGAGCGGTCGTTCGGGTCGACAAACTCCTCAAGCGTGTCGAGGGCCTCAAGCGCTTGCTCAATGTTGCCTGAGGTTACGTTATCAGCCGAAAGCGCCTGAGAGGCCCGGAAGATGTACTCATCGCGCACACGTTCGGTCGCAAGACCAACAACGCGCTGGTTGCCTGTGGCTTCGCCGACACGCAGGGCTTCTTGCATATGCTCCATGGCAGCCTCCTCATTTTCAAGGCGGAGTTCGGCCAGTCCCATGCCGTAGAAGAAGTATGCATCTTCCGGGTCGTAATCGGCTCCCTTTTCAAAGTGCATGAGCGCCTCCTCGTTGCGCTCGGCTTCAAGGGCGTTGTTGCCCCAGTTCTTTGCCATCCGCACAAGGTTGTCGGCGATCTGGCGGCGTGCACGGCTCTGTTCGGCCTGTTCAGCCAGGTCGATGGCTTCTTCTAAGCTGGCATAAGCCGTTTCATGGTTGCCCTGCTGCCCGGCCTGCATGCCTTGCTGATAGGCTTGCTGCAGCTGCTGCGTAGGATCATCGCCTTCGCTCTGGGCAAGAGCAGGAAGCGAGAACGAAAAAAGCAAAGCCAGAGCCAGGCACGAAGCGCCTGCGCTGCGTAGCATGCCAGAAAAAGGTACGGAGGTACGCATGGATAAAAGGATTCGTTGGACAAACACGGTAATGGGGAGCGATTCGTTTGACAGAATGCTCATAGGAAGTCGACTCTGCGTATGTTTCATGGAAGACATAACGGTACGGTGGGAAGCATCGAAGGAATAGCGCTATTGCTGCTGCTGCACGCGGTTGCGGTACTCTTCGCTGGCATAGATGGCAACCTCTACCCGGCGATTCTGCTGGCGTCCTTCCGCGCTGGCGTTCGACGCAACAGGCTCCTCTTCGCCGCGTCCGAGCGCTGTCATGCGGCTGGGACGCACGCCCTGGTTGGCAAGGTAGGCATATGCGGCGTTGGCGCGGCGTTCAGACAGTCCCTGGTTGTATGAGGAAGCGCCCTGTGAGTCGGTATGACCTACGATCATGAGTTCTGTGTCTTCGAAGTCGCGCACGCTCTGGGCCAGGTCAGAGAGGTTGCGGCGCGCTGCAGGGCGCAGCTCCGACGAGTCGAAGTCGAACAGAATACCAGATTCAAATGTGACCTTGATGCCCTCACCAACGCGCTCGATCTCCGCATCCTCAAGCTCTTCGTCCAGCTCCTGCGCCTGGCGATCCATGCGCTGCCCGATAATTGCGCCAGCGGTGCCGCCAATTACAGCACCCAAGATAGCGCCTTCAGCCGTTCCCCCGGCGGCGCGTCCGATAGCGGCTCCGGCAGCGCCCCCGGCGCCCGTGCCTATAATAGCCCCCTGCTCCGTATTGCTGAGCGACTCGCAGCCGGTCCAGAGTAACCCGCTCATAAGAAGCAAGGTAAGCAGTGCGTAGGTAGAGTGTCGAAATCGATGGCTCATAGAGCAAGTAAAAGGTGAGAGATAGAAAAAAACTGCCCGGTGATCGTAAAGCAATTGACAGGCGGATGTAACACCGAAACCTGCGTAACAGCACGGCAGAAGCACGATGCTACGTTACCGCACGCATACATACTACAACCCGTATGCCAGCGAGAAACAAAGCGCCTCAAATAGCCAGGAATCGTTGCAACGTGGTTGCGTGCCAAGTCTGAATCACAGAAGTCGTTCAGAATAGTGTACACGACAGGCAGAGGGATGCGCACGATCTGGCACAGGGTAAGCGTATGCGGTTGCTCGACCGGATCCCAGGGTTTGATCAAATATTTTTGGCAATCGTGCTGTGCTTCCCTGTATCATGCTTCTACAAAAGGTTTGCACAACAAACCCTCTAATATGGCCTGTTGAGCGGCCCAACGCAGGCGATAAACGTCTGCTCTCCCTCTTTTCCACGTAGCAAGGCTTATAGGTCGTAGTAGAGCAGCCTGTCTGTACGTGGCGTGCAGAACATGCCGGATCGCACAGGGTGCTACAAGAGGGGCTTTCACTATCTTTAGACTTCTCACCCGAACGATCATGAAGCTAATTATTCCAATGGCCGGGCGCGGCACACGCGTTCGCCCGCACTCACATGTCACGCCCAAGCCTCTCCTTTCCGTACGGGGCACGTCGATCGTAGAGCGCATCGTCGACACCTTCTCAGAGGCGATCGAAGCAGATATCGATACAGGAGTGTTTGTCCTCGGTCCCGACTTCGGACAGGAAGTCCGGGACGATCTTACGGCGATCTGTGAACGCAACGACATGCAAGCTGAGTTCGCCGTGCAAAACGAAGCGCTCGGCACCGCACACGCAGTTGGATCTGCCGAGGAATATCTTAACGGAAGCGGCATTGTCGTCTTTGCCGATACGCTCTTCGGGATGAGCGATACTGTTTCGCTTGAAGGGGCCGACGTGACCATGTGGGTGCGCGAGGTCGATGATCCCAGCCGCTTCGGCGTTGCTGTGCGTGAGGGGGAGCAGGTCGTGCGGCTCGTTGAGAAGCCGGATGAGCCCATCTCGAATGAGGCGATTATCGGGATCTATCACGTCGACGATCTTGCCTGGCTGCATCGGGAGATTGAGTATCTCATCGAAAACAACATTCGCGGGAAGGGCGATGAGTACCAGCTTACAGATGCGTTCGACCGCATGCTCCAGGAAGGAGCGGTGTTTAAGACAGCATCGGTCGATGCATGGATGGACTGTGGCACGATCCCGTCGCTTCTTGACACAACCCGGCGGATGCTGGAGCGCGAGCCTGAAGACAACCACCAGGGAACCGTAACCAACAGCGTGATTCACGAGCCGGTGTTCATTGGGCCCGGTGCGGTCGTAGAAGACGCCGTTGTTGGCCCCAATGTGTCTATTGAAGCGGGGGCCACGGTGCGCAGCACGGTCGTGCGAGATAGCATCGTGTTTGCCGAAGCAACCGTTGCCAACGCGGTCCTCGAAGAAACCCTTGTCGGCCAGCATGCCACGGTCGACCCTGCTCCTACCGTGCTGAACGTCGGCGACCACAGCCACGTGGGTCCCCGTTCGTAGACATGGGGCGCGCGTCATGAACATGTAAAATCGCAGCTTCGGGCGTGGGCAAAGGCACCTGTTCCGAGCCCGGTCCGTTACGTTGATGCGGTCGATGTCAGCAGTGCTGGCGTCGACCGTGTGTTTTGCGGCCTGCCGCTTTGTTTTACTTGGTACAGTTTACAGTTAGGATGCACACATACCCTGTCTCCATCGAAGAAAAGCTCGGTTTCGACATCGTTCGGCGTCGGCTGGGCCAGCTGGTCAAGGGCGCGATGGGGCAAGAGCGTCTCGATGGCATGACGCCCGCGCGAACGCAGGGGGGGCTGGCCTCCGAACTCGACCGGGTGCACGAGTACCAGCAGGCCTTGCAGTTTGATACGGCGCCTCCGCTGCGGCACGTGCACGACATCCGCGAAGTGCTACGCAAAGCGCGCCCCGAAGACGCGTACGTCTCTGCTGAAGCGCTGCATGCGGTGCGGCAGGTGCTCGTAACCAGTCAGCGTATCGCCCGCTACTGTGCCGACCGCCGGGCCGACTACCCGTCGCTTGCAAAGAGCACGCGTCGCATCGATCCGCTCGACGACGTAGAAGCGCACCTGAAGGCCGTGATTGACGACGACGGGACCGTACGCGACGACGCTTCCGATGCGTTGCTGCGCATCCGGCGCCAGATTCGCGACCGGCGCAACGCGCTGCGCCGTACGCTCAACCGCGAACTGCAGAAAGCAATCGGGAAAGGATATGCGACCGAAGACCAGCCGACCCTGCGAGCGGGGCGGATGGTCATACCCATTCGGGCTGAGGCCAAACGTAAGGTAGACGGGTTTATCCACGACAGCTCAGCAACCGGGCAGACGGTATACATCGAGCCGGCGGCATGCCTGCAGCTGAACAACGAGGTAAGCGAGTTGAAGGCCGACGAGCGGAACGAGATCGAACGCATCTTGCGAGCCGCTACCGCACGCATCCGCCATACGGCCGACGCCATCCAGACGAATCTACAGGTGCTTGCCCAGTTCGACCTGACGCAGGCCAAGGCCCGCCTGGCTAACGAGATCGATGCCCATGTCCCGAATCTGAACGACGACGGACACGTTGCGCTCGAAGAGGCCCGGAACGCAGCACTGGTGTTGCACCGCCTGCATAACGACACGCCCGATGCCGACGAGCCCATCGTGCCGCTCACGCTGGAGCTGGGACGCGAGTTTAGCACGCTGGTTATTACCGGGCCCAACGCCGGTGGGAAGACCGTGGCGATGAAAACGGTCGGCCTCTGCTCGCTCATGGTTGCCTATGGACTGCCTATCCCGGCGCTGCCGCACAGCTCGCTGCCGCTCTGGTCGAAGCTTATCGTTGACATCGGCGATGAGCAGTCGATTGAGGATGACCTCTCGACCTTTAGCTCGCACGTAGCCAACCTGCGCCACATGATGCGCAATGCAACACCGAACACGCTCGTGCTGATCGATGAAGCGGGCACAGGCACCGATCCTGAGGCAGGGGGCGCGCTGGCGCAGGCGCTGCTGGAGCGGCTTACCGACACAGGCGTGCGCACCATGGCCACGACCCACCACGGCGCGCTGAAAGCCTACGCCTACGAGGCAGAGGGCGTAGAAAACGGGTCGATGGTGTTTGACCAGGAGACGCTTGCGCCCACCTACCAGTACCAGCAGGGCGTGCCCGGATCGTCGTACGCGTTCGAGATTGCCCAGCGTATGGGACTCGACACCTCGCTCATCGACCGGGCGCGAACCCTGGCTGGCGAGCAGACGGCTGCGCTGGAGGAGCTTGTGAAGACCTTCGAGACCCGTACGCAAGAGCTGGAGCAACGTCTGCGCAAAGCCGAGGAAGCCCAGCGCCGCGCCGAGTCGGAACGAGAACGCATGCAGCAGAAGCGTACCTCCATCGAGAAAGAGCGCGAGAAGTACCGTCAGCAGGCGCTCGAAGAAGCCGAGCGCATTGTAAACGAGGCCAATGCGCGCGTCGAGCGGACCATCCGAGAGATCAAGGAAGCTGAAGCCGAACGCGAGGCTACCAAAGCCGCCCGCGAGCGGCTTGAGGACTACAAGACCGAGGTGCACGAACGCGGTGCCGAGGCCGAAGAGGAAAAGAGCTCGGCTTCGTCCGCCAGAAAACAGCCTGCCCCCACAACGTCAGATGATGAAACCGCACCTGTAGAAGCCGACGGACCGATTCAGGAAGGCGACCAGGTTGTGGTGGACGATGGGACGACTGAGGTGGAGGTGCTTGAGCTTGAGGACAACGAGGCACTCGTTGGCGCTGGACCCATGCACATGCGCGTCCCTCTGCATCGACTCACAAAAGTGGGCAGCGCGCGCGACCGATCAGAGGCCAACGGCAGTAGCTACAGCACACCCATGACGGCGCTTCAGGCGTCGCATCGCATTGACATACGAGGAGAACGCGTGGAAGAGGCGCTTCTTACGGTACAGCACTTCATCGACGATGCCGTTGCTGCGCAGCTTAACCAGGTTGAGATTCTGCACGGCAAGGGGACGGGAGCACTGCGAGAAGCGATCCACGAACAACTCCGCGAGCGTCCCGATGTAGCTCACTTCGACATCGCACCGATTGAAGAAGGGGGCGCGGGCGTTACGCACATCACGCTTGCGTCGTAGATGCAGTTCAAAACCTGAAAACCCATGGTGATGTCAGCATTGTTTCATTGCTCGCACGAAATATCGGCACACAATTAAAACATGACTGTTTAGATACGATAAATATTTGCAACCGTAGGTTGTAGTATACTATTATTAACAAATTGCCAAAGGCACTACAGCCACTGCGCCGTTCACTGATCTGCCCGTACCCGCTTCATCGCGCTATGAAAAATGCCCAGTCCCCCCGCATCCTGATCGTCGAAGATAACGAAGAGCTAAGCACCAGCCTGATGCTCTATCTGGAGTCGCAAGACTACGATGTGACCATGACAACCGATGGCGAGTCGGGGCGTGAAGAGGCGGTATCGCTTCCGGGATATGACCTCATCATTCTCGATGCAAAGCTGCCCGATCGAGATGGCTTCGCTGTGCTACGCCAGGCCCGGTCTGAAGGCGTACAGACTCCTGTCTTGATGCTCACCGGGCTGGGCGACCACGAGCACAAGATGCAAGGCTTTCAGTCAGGAGCCGACGACTACCTCACCAAGCCGTTTGCGACGGAAGAGCTCATGGCCCGCATCGAAGTGCTACTGCGGCGCGAGGCCCAGGCGACCGAAGAAGGGGGCGTGTTCGAGGTGGGAGGGCTCCGTGTTGATCTGAATCAGCAGAAGGTTACGCGAGAGGGCGAGCCGGTTAAGCTCACCGATCTGGAGTACGCGCTGCTTGAGTACCTCATTCGCCGGCGTGGACGCACAGCCACGCGCGAGCAGATCCTGCGCGACGTGTGGAACCTACCCGCCGAAGTTGAAACGCGGACCATCGACCGCCACGTGAACGCCCTGCGCGATGTCATGGATGGTGACGAAGAGTCGACGTGGGCTATCCGCAGTGTCTATGGAATCGGTTATAAGCTGATTGGAGCCACACGTGTCGAAGACGAGTCGCCCGACGAGGACGCCGAAGCGGCGAGCGTGTAGAGCTTCGCAAAGCGAAAAGAGTTGGACAGCAGCAACGGGCCACGATCATGCAGCCGCTCACCGGAGTCGCCAGGCCGTCCAACAACAAGAAGCGCGTTAACATACTACCCGTCAACTAACGAAGGGAGGGACGAAATGCCCTTTCCTTCTTCGTGCTACATCCGGGGCGATAGGCGTCCCGATCAGGTCTTTTGAGTACGCATGCGCCTCTTTGGTCCGTCTATTTCGTCGAGTTGCCTGCGGGGCCTGCGGGCTGCTCATGTGGCATCCGACGTATCGCCTGGAAGTCCGCCTTGTCGGGCATAGGCCAGCATAAGCTTGGCATGTGCGGCGATAGGCGCATGGATGGGTAACTCCTGCAGCCGTTCCTGCGGCGTCGTGGGCAGGCCGGGCGGACTCACGCGGCCCATCCACAGCTCCAGCTTATCGCCCAGCGCCCGCGGACCCGGGAATTGGCCTTCGGGGAAGTGCGTTTCGTAGAAACGCTGCTTCTTGGCAAGGCGCTCACGCACCGCTTCGCCTGTGGCAGCCAGGGCAGGGTCTTCCTCTTCAACCATAGCGTGGCCGATCAGGTAATCGCGGTACTGAAAGGGCAGACGGAGCAACACCGGCTCCACCGCCGCGGCCTGCTCCGGTTCGGCACGCAGCCCCACAGCCACCGCCCGCGCTGTCACCGTAGCAAGCAGGCACAGCGTCTCCTCGGCCACCAGGTCGGGCTCGGTGCCCTCAATAGAACCGATGGAGCTTAGCACGGTGTGCGTCACGTTCTGCGTGCACGAGAGTGTGCCCAGCGCCGCAAACGTACTCAGTTGCGCTACGCGAGAGAGCAGAGCAGGCGTCGTTGCTGCGTCGTCGGCAGAAGCGTCGGCAGAAGCCATAGATTAGGCAGAAGTTGAAGGGGTAGCGTAAAAAGACAATCGCCCGGAGGATGCCAGACAATCCAGAGCGAACTCGTTACTCACTCGATTTCCAGTTCCCGCTCTGTCCGCCGGTCTTGGCCAACAGATGAACGTCGTTGATGCGAATCTCTTTCGTCACCGACTTGCACATGTCGTGAATGGTCAGCGCGGCAATCGACACCGCCGTCATCGCCTCCATCTCCACGCCGGTAATGCCTTTCGACTTCGTGAATGCGCGCACTTCAATGGCATGGTTTTCAGCATCCAGCGTGAACTCCACCTCTACACCGTCGATCTGCACGTCGTGGCACAGGGGCAGCAGCTTGCTTGTCTGCTTCGCACCCATGATTCCCGCGATCTGGGCCACGCTTAGCACGTCCCCTTTGCGGATGGTTTTGTTCTCTACACGTTCAAATGCTTCGGGGCCAAGAACAACGGTGCCGGTGGCAACAGCAGTGCGCATCGAGTCGGGTTGGTCAGAGACATCAGTCATACGAATGCCGCCTTGCAGGTCAGCGCGAGTTAAGGGAGGCGAGTCGGTCATAAGGAAGGTATCGGGAAAGCAAAGAAGAAAGCACAGACGGTGCGTACACGCTGCGTAGCTATAAGCCACAAGGTCTGTACCATAAACGATACAGCGCACGATACGGAAAAGCGACGCTTCATGTTTTGTGCAGATGCAACGGCCTCGAATAATTTAACGGTAGCATCAGTTTAGCATCAGGGGGATGCGGACGGGAGCAGGCATCACACAGGTACAGATGCGTATCGTGCAGGAACTGCATGTTCGAAGGCCCGGTTCAACCACAGGTTCGTATTCTGCCTGCTATCTGGCGTATCGCGCTGTGACGTTTCTCAACCCGTTGGTGCTGCTTGCACTTGCTGCGGTAAGCATTCCGCTTATGCTGCACCTCTTCAATCTCCGTAAGCCGCAACGGGTGGACTTCAGCTCGCTCGCTTTTGTGCAAACCATCGAGAAGGCTGCCGTACAGAAGATCCAGGTCAAACGGTGGCTGCTGCTGGCACTGCGCATGCTTGCGATTGCGTTCCTCGTGCTTGCGTTTGCGCGTCCGTACTGGGGCAGTGGCGATGGCACTCTCTTTGGCCCCGACGCCCGCTCGGCGCTGGGCGTTGTTGTAGACAACAGCTCTTCGATGCAGCAAGACGGTCCGAGCGGTCCCTATCTTGACCAGGCCGTGCAGCGAGCGCAGGGCGTGCTGCGCACCATGGACACGGGCGACCAGGCCGGCATCTGGGCCACTGTGCCTGCGCCCGACCGGGCAACCGGGCTGGTACGCACCCGCAACGCCGCACAGGCCGACCTTGATGCCGTTGCGCCGCGTGGGGGCACCCCGGCACTGGCACAGCGTGCCCTCGATGTTGCACAGCGCGTCTCCGAATCGGGACAGCCCCGCAAGGTAGTGTATGTAGCCTCCGATTTCCAGCGTACACGCCTGGGCGACTCGCTTCGCACGGCCTGGCCCGACGATGTGGCGCTGGCTCTGCTCCCGGTCGACACGCAGCCTCGCGCCAACACCGGTATCACCGACGTGCGCGTGGCCAGTCCAATTGTGGAGGCCGGGCAGCCTGTCGACGTAGAGGCGCGCATCAAGCACATCGGAGCAGCAACCGGAGAACAAGCCGCCTCGCTGTATTTCGAGGATGAGCGGGTCGCCCAGGCAACGGTTTCGCCTGCCGACGGAGAAACCGTTACGGCGACATTCACAGCTACCCCCGCTTCGCGTGGATGGGTGCGCGCTCGCGCCGAGCTCGAAGGCGACGCCTTTGCCCCCGACGATGCCCGCTATCTCTCGTTTTTCGTTCCGGAGACCCGCCGCATCCTTCTCGTACGCGGGCCAGGACAGTCCACACGGTTTATAGAGCTGGCGCTTTCCGATGCCGTTACCGGAAGCGATCTCACCTTCGAGACCCGCGTCATTGACCGCGACGCTCTCGCGCAGGCCGATCTGAGCCCATACGACGCGGTGCTCCTTGTCGGACCGGAACGCGTCGCGTCGGGTGAGCGGGCACGTCTGCAGCAGTACGTCGAGGCAGGAGGGGGCGTCCTGCTCTTCCCACACCCTACGCCCAATGCCGCGAGCTACTCTGCCCTCTTTGCGTCGTGGGGCGGGGGCACCGTGCGGGGCATTAGCGGAACGCCAGGAGGCGAGACGTCGGTTGCTACGCTGGAGCAAGCAGCGTTTGACCATCCGTTGTTTACCGGCATGTTCGATACCAGCGACCCGACCCGAAGCCCCTCTCTCGAACGGCCTGCCATCTGGGCTGCGCTCGACTGGACGCCGCGTGGCGGACAGGGGCAGGCGCTGATCGCGCTCTCTACGGGAGCGCCGTTTCTCTACGAGTGGCCTGTGGGGGCCGGGCGCGCATTGACTGCCGCGGTAGCGCCTACCCTCGACTGGAGCGAACTGCCAACCCGCGGGCTCTTCGTTCCGCTGCTCTACCGGTCGATCTTTTATGTGACAGCCGGGGCTTCCGTAGAAGGCGCTTCCGTAACAACCGGCGTTCCCGCTTCCCACACGCTGCGCGGACTTCCACCACAGGCCGAAGTCACGCTCGAAGGGCCCCGCGACCAACGCACTCGTCTCGATGTTACGCCGCGCCCGGGCGGAGCCAGCGTGGCGATTCCGGGTCTGTCGACGCCCGGAGTCTACGCTTTGCGCACGGAGCAACAGGTACTGCAGTACCTGGCCGTGAACCACGACGCGGCACTGACCGACCTGCGCCCAGCATCTGTCGACGAAGCCATTGCGCACTATGAATCGCTTGGCGTCTCGAATGTACAGGCACTGTCGGTAGACGCACGCCCTGAAGCCGTTGCGGAGGCGCTCGATCAGCAGCAAGCGGGCGGGGCGCTCTGGAACGTCTTTATGATGCTGGCGTTGATTTTTGTGGTAATAGAAACAGCTGTATCTCGCCTATGGACGCCAGAAACGGCGTCTCGCACGTCTTAGAGCCTGTTTGGGTTTCGGGCTGAGTGCACCCGTTTAGATCCCAGATAAAGAACCAAAACAGGCGTTTAACCAGGCTGTGCATATGCTGTGCAAACGTCCCTTTCTTAACGGCAGCAACCCGTGTTTGCAGCGGTCCACCTTATTGCAGTTGCAGTGGCCACTGTGGTGGCTTCGACACTCATGCTCGTAGCGGTAATCAGTCGCCTGCGCGTTCGGCGTCCGCTGCTTGCATGGCGCACAGGCCTGCTTGGGGGACTTCCCCTGAGTCCGGTTCTTTTCCTGACGGTCGTTGCAATTGGCATGACCATGGCGTGGGGGCAAGGAGAGAAGATCCACCCGGTGCTTGCTCTTGGATACCCGGCTATTGGACTTTTCTGGTTTATTGCACTGTGGCATGCACGTACCACGCTCATTACAGAGTACGGCATCGTGCACGATGTGGTGCGCATAAGCCGCGCTGTGCCATGGGGGCGCATCGTTGACTACAGCACAACCCCTACCGCGCCGGGCGGTGCGCACTTTATCTTTTTTTACCGTACGCAAAGCGGCATGAAGCGACTCGATATAGACGTTCCGGCTCGGCAGTGCACTGCCTTCGAGAAGGTCGTAAAGCGAAAACTCGATGACCGCTTTGCCTTCTCGCTGCGCGCCTCTTACAGTCGTCATCCGTCCAGATAAGCGCTGGGCCAGCCGTGTTCGCTGCAACACCCACCTCCCCCGTTCGTAAAACCTCCACACGACAGGCACCACACCTGTCTCCGCTGTACTCCCGCATAATGCCCCCTGCCTCTTTGATTGCAACCTCTCCAGATACGACTGAAACGGCCATCATCGTTGGCGTCATTACGCCCGACACTTCGCGCTGGGCCGTGCGTGACAATCTCAATGAACTGGAGCAGCTGGCCCGTACCGCCGGAGCGCACGTTACCGACCGCGTCACGCAGTCGCGTACGCGCATTGACCCGGCTACCTTCATCGGGTCGGGAAAAGTGAACGAGATCAAACGGCTGGTTGCTGAGCAAGGAACCGATCTGGTTATCTTCGACGATGACCTGGCGCCGGTGCAGATTCGCAACATCGAGCGCAAGATGGATGCGAAGCTGCTCGACCGCTCAGCCCTGATTCTCGACATATTTGCTGGACGGGCCCAGACGGCCGCTGCAAAAACACAGGTGGAGCTGGCGCAGCTGCACTATCTGCGCACGCGGCTGACGCGCCGCTGGACTCACCTTTCCCGCCAGAAAGGAGGAATTGGGACCAAGGGGCCGGGTGAGACGCAGATCGAGACAGACCGGCGGCTCATCGACAAACGTATTGCGACGCTGCGCGAAAAGCTCGACAAGATCGATCAGCAGCGCATGACGCAGCGCAAGGCGCGGCGGTCGTATACGCAGGTGTCGCTTGTTGGCTACACCAATGCCGGAAAGTCGACGCTCATGAACGCCATGGCCGACGAGGACGTCCTCGCTGAAGATCAGCTCTTTGCAACGCTCGACGCCACCACGCGCAACATCACCCTGGATGGGGTCGAGGAAGTTCTGCTTTCAGACACGGTCGGTTTTATTCGAAAGCTGCCCCACCGGCTCATCGAGAGCTTTAAGAGCACGCTCGACGAGGTGCGCGCCAGCGACCTGCTCATGCATGTGGTCGACGTGACCCATCCTCGCTTTGAAGACCACATGCAGGTCGTCGAAGATACGCTTGAGGAGTTGGAGGCGCACGACATCCCACAGCTGCTGGTCTTTAACAAAGTCGACGCGCTCGACGATACCCACCTGCTGCGCGCGTTGCGACGAGACTACCCGGATGCTGTATTTGTGTCAGCCCTGCGCGGGATTCGCGTGGAGGAGCTCAAAGAGGAACTGCTGGCACTCATTCGTAAGGATTATGTGGAGCGCACCGTCATAATACCGGTGACTGAGCCCGCACTCATTGCACGTGTGCACCGCGTTACTGAAGTTCTCAATGAGGAGTACGTGTACACGGATGAAAGCTCTAACGGGAGGCAAAAGCCGCAGGCGGTTGCACACATCACGTATCGCGCATCAGACAAGCAAGATCAGCGGCTTGTCGAAATAGTTGATGCGCTTGAGTTTGGGCGGCACGAAGACCCGCAGCCAGTCGAGGTTTCGGCATAGCCGCTGGATGCCCAAAACTGGCTGCCCAAAACTGGCTGCCCAAAACTGGCTGCCCAAAACGCGCAGGCCATCGCGACGGCACACCCAGCTCGGACAAGCACAACGATCGTGCATTCAGGGCTGCGTCCATTGCACTGCCTCCTATACCCCCAGTTGGTTATTGGAGGTCTGCACTTGATACCTGAGGCGCCATTTTGCTTGCACCGCCTCAACATCAAGTGTGTCGAGCCTGCAATATGACAGGGCCCTGGGCACAACGGCATAGGCTTTGCAGTACATTATTGTGATCATAATTCCTACCACTGACCCGCCGGTACCCCCGGACGAGTGCCATGAAAGTCCGCGACGCCATACATGGAGACACCCCTGCACTCAACGTAACAGACACGGTGGGGGAAGCCCTTGGAGCGCTCATGGAGCACCATCTGCGCCATCTTCCCGTTGTGGACGGCTCAAACCGCCTCATCGGGATCATGTCAGAAGAAGCGCTGATGACCGCTGGTGCGCACACAACGCCTATCGATAGCCTGGTAGCGCGACAGCCGATCGCCGTACATCCCAACGACCATGTGTTCGATGCTGCACGCACCATGGTGCGCCACGGGCTCAGCACCGTTCCGGTTGCCGATGCGGAGGATCAGTACGTAGGATTGATTCGGCGCCACGACATCTTCGACACGTTTGCGCGGATGCTCTCCACGCAGGCATCGGGGGCCATTCTCGCACTTGAGGTGGATCCGCGCGACTATGCACTGGCCAAACTGGTGCACCTGATCGAGCAGAACGACGCCAAGGTGCTCGCCGTGGCATCCGAAACGCCAGGGCAAACCAATGCCCAGAAGCGCCGCGTTACGTTGAAGCTAAACGTGACAGATACAACGCGCATCCGCCATGTGCTTGAGCACCACGGCTACGAAGTGGTCGCGTCCTTCGGAGACGATGACGACGAACTGGCCGAACGGGTTGAAGCCTTCATGCACTACCTGGAGGTGTAGCGCCCTGGTGTGAAGCTCGTAGTGTCGTCCTACCGCGACAAGGCAACGACGCAAGTGTCGGGACCTGCTGGCTCTGCCTAAAACGTGGGCGCGACGCTGCGGTCTGTTGCACCGAGGCATGCTCTCGCACCCATCTCATAACACCGCATATTATCGTGGCTACAGACTTCCCCTCTGCCAACGCCGTCCTCGAATCGATGACGCTTCTGGCTACGCTGTCGACGGCCTCCGATGTCCACCAGGCGGTAGAAGAACGCCGGTTAGGCCGAGACCCCAGTGCGCAGGAGACCGTGACGGAGGCAGAAGCACGCATCCGTTCGATGCGCACCTCGCTGTCGAATACAGCGCTCTACCTGCTACGAAGCGACGTAGCCGACGCATCCAGCCAGCACCAGATGGCGGCGGTCGTGCGCCACTTTGACGAACGCATGAACGTGTACCGCATGGGGCAGTGGGTGCACGACGTTCATCAAGCACTGCTCAGCCTATATCCCCGGGTCTCCGAAGCATTGGTAGAGGAAGCACGTCTCGTAGCCGACCAGGCCGCCGCCCTCGCCGAGGCGCCCGCCGATGTCTTTGTAGACGAACTCCATGCCATTGCTCAGCAAGCGCTAAGCCTAATTGCGTGGACCGAGCGCGAAGTGGGACTGTAGAGCCGTAGCGTCGCTTTCTGAAATCATCTCTGAAGAGCAAATCTAAGTTGTTTGTAGGGGGCTGTAAGAGAAGCCCCCACACGCAGATGCAGGTGCTCCTATTGTGTGATGCACGCGTATCATGCATATTAGAGATGCGGGGCGTGTATGCTGCTCCGTATCTCTGCTGCGGTATGAACATGGCACCGCGAATGTACACGGAACCGTAGCGCGTGCACGTCATGCAGCAGATGGTGATTGTATCCTCAATGATTTACCGACCAGACCAACATGGCTCACTTTTCGCACGTTGTTTCAGCTGTCGACTTTTCGCCCGCTACGGATTCGCAGCTCAAGTATCTGGGTAAGCTGCAAGAACTTGGAACCACGACTGTCACGCTGATGCATGTGCTCGATGCCCGTTACGGGCAAGGCCCCGACGAAGATCGGATGCAAACCTACAAAGACCTGCTTGAGGAAAAAGCCGAAGTTCTTCGTGAACAAGGATTTACCGTTCATACGAAACTGGGTACCGGGGCGCCGGCGGAGTTCATTGTGGACTACGCACGCGACGAACAGGCTGATCTCATCCTGCTGGCCTCGCGGGGGCACAACATGCTGAAGCGGCTCCTGATTGGATCGACGGCTGCGGAAGTGCTGCGCCTCACCGAAACCCCGGTCTTGCTCGACCAGGTAGAGCCGTCCGACAAAGACGGGGCAGCCGAACGTAAAAAGGCTCGAACCAATGGATTCGATCGCATTCTGCTGGCTACCGACTTCTCGCCGTCGGCTCGGAGCGCTGAAGACATGGCCGTATCGCTGACCCAAGAAGGGGCCGAGCAGGCTGTTTTCATGACGGCTCGCAACACAAATAAAAACTTGGTCACGATTGAGCTGGCCCGTAAAAAACTCAACCGCCTTGTAGAACGAGCCGGATCTCATGCAATGTCGATCGTGAGGTCCGACGGAGGCGACCCCGCCGACGTGATCACGGAAACGGCAAATGAGCACGAAAGCACGCTACTGATTGTCGGGAAACAGGGTCGCGGCAAGCTCGAAGACCGGATTACGGGAAGCACAGCCAGCACGCTTGCCAAAAAAGCGAACCGCCCGGTTCTCATGGTGCCGCGCGTGTCTGAGAGCGCGCGCCAGGCGGATGCGAAACAAGAAGATGCTGCCCTCAACGAGTAGCAGGCACTGGGCGGCGTCATGAACAGGCGCCGCCCACAGATTGCGCGCTCATCGTTGCACGAACACGTTCTGCCCTACTACACGTTCTGGCCCACTTATGCGTCTTACGTTCACGTCTACGAATCCGGCTACCAACACAACGTTGCGTACGTACAAGGCGCACACCGACAGCGAAGTCGAGGCGCGGTTAGATAGAGCCGAACAGGCCGCAGCGCTGCAGCGATCTCGCTCATTTGAGGAGCGGGCAACCCGCCTGCATGCTCTCGCCGACGCGCTCGAAGCGCGCTCAGACGAGTGGGCCGAGCTGATGACGCGCGAGATCGGCAAGCCCATCGGGCAGGCCAAAGGAGAAGCCGAGAAGTGCGCAGTCGTATGTCGGTACTACGCGAACAACGGAGCCGATATGCTGGCCGATGAGCCTGTCGACACAGAGGCGCGCCGCTCCTACGTGCGGTACGAGCCGCTCGGTCCGGTACTTGCCGTTATGCCCTGGAACTACCCGTTCTGGCAGTGCTTCCGGTTCGGTGCACCGGCGCTCATGGCAGGCAACACAATGCTGCTCAAGCATGCGCCCAACGCGATGGGATGTGCCGAGGCGATCGAGCAGCTCTGTGTCGAGGCCGGGTTCGACGATGGAGAGGTGCAGACGCTTCGAATCGGTACAAACGCTGTAAGCGATTGCATTGCCGACCGCCGCGTGCGGGCGGTTACGCTCACCGGAAGCGTAGAGGCAGGCAAGGCCGTTGCACAACAGGCAGCGGCTCACCTGAAACCGACCGTGCTCGAACTCGGGGGCTCCGACCCGTTCATCGTCCTGGCGGATGCAGACCTCGACGCCGCTGCCGATGTTGCGGTACGCGCTCGCATGCAGAACAACGGACAAAGCTGCATTGCTGCAAAGCGTTTCATCGTAGAGGCTCCCATTGCTGATGCTTTTACAGAACGCATCGTCGATGCAGTAGAGGCCCTCACCGTGGGCGACCCTTCGCATCCCGACACCGACATCGGACCGCTCGCGCGTGCCGATCTTCGCGATACGGTTCTCGACCAGGTCGAGCGCGCTGTTGATGACGGCGCTACGCGTGCAGCCACAGGCACTACCCCCGACAGTAAGGGTTTCTACGTGCCTCCGACGGTGCTTACCAACGTGCTTCCAGGCAGTGTTGCATTTACCGAAGAAATATTTGGCCCGGTGGCTTCGGTTGTCGTTGCCGCTGATTCCGAAGACGCTGTGGCACTGGCCAACGATACCCGGTTTGGACTCGGTGGCGCGGTCTTCACGCGTAACGTAGAACGGGGCGAGGCGATCGCGCAGCAGCTAAATACGGGTTGTGCCTTTGTGAACAAAATGGTGAAGAGCGATCCGCGCCTTCCGTTTGGCGGCATCAAAGATAGCGGATACGGACGCGAACTTGGAGTGCAGGGGATCCGTGAGTTCGTGAACGTGAAAACCGTATGGGTGTCTGATCACTGATTCAGGGAGCCGCTCGTAGCCCACACCAAGAAATCAAGACAGGGTCTAAAGGCATTTTCTGGCTGCGCTATCCGTCTCTGGTTACGGGGCTGTCTGTAGCCGTTAAAAATGAGCCATTAAAAGCACTACCTGTATGAATGCTGCCCCCCCCCCCGCGATGAACCTGGCAACGCACTATGAACACGGCGCTGCCATGCATCACGAACCGGTTTGCGAATAACGAACAAACACACGCTATGTGGGTAGCCCTTACGTGTACGTAGACTCCTAACATCTGGCTACCGGTATCCTTTCTATTTTGGACTCTTGAGGTGAACGCCCATGCGCATATTCTTTTCTCTGCTCTGTCTTGCTTTGATGCTCAGCGTAATGCAGCCTGCCGAGGCGCAGCTGCGTGATACAGCGAACGGACCGGCTCCGACCGCGCTGTATGATGAGGGAGCCAGTACCAACCTCCTGAACACGCTGTTTAGCGACGACCACTTCCGCATGTCGCACACGTACGAAATGTCAATGTCGCGCTTTGGCGGGAATACCGCCTCGCTCGGCATGTACACCAACAGCATGATGTGGCAGTTTAACGAGCAATGGGCTGCCCGTGTCGATGTAAGTCTGGCCCACTCGCCGTTTGGAGGCAATGACATGTTTGGCAACCAGACCGATGCCCAGGTCTTCTTGCGCAACGCCGAGGTGGCCTATCGCCCGTCTGAGAACATGGAGTTTCGGTTCCAGATGCAGCAAAGTCCACACGGAAGCTACATGAGTCCGTACGGAGGCTACGGAGGGTATGGCATGCGTGGCGCGCACATGGGGATGTCAACCATGCCGGGTACAGGCACCAATAACCTGTTCTGGCGCAACTAAAGCACCGCGCATCCCGGCCTATCTACCATCCTGGCCCATTCTACCAAAGGCACCTGCTCTGAAGGATGATGCGCCTGTATACAGCACGCGGCTTGTCATGACTTGTACGTTTTGCTTATGAGCCAGGCGGAACCACGCACCCGAAATATCGCTCTGAACGTCGGTTTAGTCGTTCTGGCCATGGTGTGCGCGGTACTGCTCTATAGCCTTATCGCGCGGCCAGGAGGTGCCCCGACGGCTAACCCGGACCGAGCGGCGTCCTCCGACGATCTGGTTGGATCCGTGATCCAGGTTGAGGTGCGCAACGGCGTCGGTATTGCCGGCCTGGCTGCAACCGTCATGCAGCACCTGCGCGACGACGGGTTCGACGTCGTAGAGGTTGGCAACCATAGCTCGTTCGATGTCGAGCGCACACAGATCATTGACCGCATTGACGATATGGAGTCTGCCCGCCGCGTTGCGCAGGCGCTCGGGGTGGATCCAGAGCACGTAACCCAGGATGTCCGTGAAGATCTCTACCTTGATGCTACGGTGCTGATCGGAAGCGATTACGAGACCCTTCGTCCGTTTCAGCAAACCGAGTAACTATCAACACTCAAACGCACGCACTGAACCTAATGCCTTCTTTACATGGCTGCTTCTGATCTGTCTTCTCCTGCAACGTCTTCCGCCGATGCGCCCTCGCGTCGCCCACCCCGCAACCCAGGGCACCTCATCGCAGCACACGCTGTCGATGCGATGGCCGAAAAAAAGGCGACTGACATCGTTGTTCTCGATCTGCGTTCCGTAGCGGCAATGGCGGACTTCTTTGTGATCGGGACCGGCGGTTCAGATGTGCAGATTCGTGCCATTGCCAATGGGGTCATGCAGCGTGTTAAAGAAGCGTGCGATGAGCGTCCCTGGCAACGTGAAGGCACGGAAGCCCTTGAATGGGTCGTGCTCGACTACGTCGACGTTGTCGTCCACGTCTTCAACAAGGAAAAACGTGAGCACTACAATATCGAACGCCTCTGGGGCGACGCCGATCGCAGCGAAGTCCCTGAAGAGGGGGATGCTTCTGATGTAGCGCTCCTTCAGTCCTTGCTCAAACCGTCTCGCACCCCAAAGGCCGAACGCGCCGATAGCGAGTCCGAGAGCAACCTCGATACCGACGCGGATACCAGCCCCGAGACCAACCCTGAGACCAACGAAGCGTAGCGCCCTTCAACCGTTTGCAACTTGCTTGTACGCCCGCCCTGTCTATGATTCGCTTCTTCCTGGTAGCCGGAGCCATACTGGCCGGATTTGCTGTAGCCCTTGGTGCCTATGGAGCGCACGGACTGGAGGCGCGCGTCACCCCTGAGCGTGTCGATACCTTTAACACCGGCGTGCAGTACCACATGTATCACGCCGTCGGCCTTATCATCGTAGGGGCCCTGCTTGCCATCGGGGCGCCATCCACGGTGTTCTGGGCCGGGGTCAGCTTCTTAGTGGGCATCGCGTTCTTTTCGGGTAGCCTGTACACGCTTGTGCTTACCGATACGCCTGTGCTGGGCGCTGTAGCTCCCATAGGGGGCGTTGCATTCATCATAGGGTGGCTACTCGTTGCATGGGCCGTATTTACAGGACCGATAGGCGGCCACATCACGCTGCCCTAACAAGGATGCTGCAGGTGCATCATATGTGCTATACGGGTATACAGCAGGTCAGTCGTGTGCTTCGTCTTTTTCTTGTGGGATGCGTAGCGTGGGCAGCTCCGCTGCATGCGCAAGACGTCTCAGGGCAGAGCGCAACAGAGGCCGGTGAAACGTACTTCCACCGCGCAGCACAGCACTACCTTGCCGAAGACCTCGACGCAGCGCGCGAAATCGTGACTGAGGGACTGCGCATCGCGCCCGACCATCCCAAGCTGCAAGCGCTGAATGAGCAGCTCAACGCACGTCCGCCCGATGCCGACGGCGAAGCAGATCCCGATGGCGTCCCAGATGAGCGCGGCGATGAGGAGGGCGATGAGGCAGGCGATTCCACTGGAGAGCGCGATGCCGACGGATCTTCCGACGAACTCACCGACGAGGAGCGCGAAGATGAATCCGGGGAAGCTCCCGATTCACCCTCTGCGGACATGCCGTCTTCTGACGATACAGACGAAAGCGACAACGGGGAGAGGGCAGAGCAAGACGGCCAAGACGGCCGTTCCGAGACATCTCCGGACAATGAAGTGGATGATGCTGCGGGCGGTACAGGTTCATCCGAGCGTGGCGAAGCTAATAATCAACGCCCTGACTCGGCTCGCGACATGGAACGCGGCGCCGTCGACCCCCTCGACCCACCGCATGACAGCGATGCGAGTCCAGAGAGGCCTCCTCATCCCCCCTTGCCATTAGAGATGCCGACGCTCACCCCCGAGCAGGCTGAGCAGCTCTTGCAGCTCTTTGACGCACAGGATCGACCACTGATGCATACGCTGCGCCAGTTCGGGCGCGCCTCAGAGGCCCAGCCCGACAGATAGCGAGCCGCAGCGCAGTTTCTCCATGCCGTCTGGTCTCATGCCATCCGACGCTGTAACGGCGGGCAGTTGCCTGTAACTCTCGATCCCGCTGCGCGTACAGGAACGTGCTGTACGTTTGCTCTTGCGATCTCCTCTAAGATACCTCATCATCCCTGGATAATGGCCGCGCGCGTATTTCCTCTGGCACTGATCCTCGTTGGGCTACTCGCTGGCCTGGGCGGCCCCCTGAGCGTGGCGCAGTCGTCTATACAGGTCGAAGCCCGTGTCGATGCGCACACGATCGGATCTGAAGACCGTCTCACATACGCCATCCGAGTTCGAGGAGCGGCGCTTGAGGAGATAAGTACACCAGAGCCTCCGGCTACGTCCAATCTCGTACTGCTGGACACAACACCCTCCACAGAGCAATACCTCGTGGGCGAGGGCAGCAATACAGAGCGTGCCGTCGTCTTCGCCTGGCGCTACCGGCCCATGCGTCCTGGCGCTGCGCAGCTTCGTTCTACCACCGTGCGTATCCAGAACCAGGAGCTCACCACCGGAGCTATTGATGTCGACGTGTCATCGCGCTCCAATCGTGCCGGGCAGCCGCCCTCAGGAATGCCGTTTCATATTACGGAGCGAGAGGCCGAGTCGCCTACTGGACTTGTAAGCAGCGATGATCTCTTTATTGAGGTAACGCCGGCTGATGCGGAGGTCTTCGTGGGTGAGCAGATTGGGATCGAGTACCGGCTGTACTACCGCCCGGGAGTGCGCCTGCGTCAGAGCCGGCTGGCGGACGCCTGGGAAGCCCCCGGATTCTGGCGTGAGGAGCTAGCCGTAGAGAGCCAGCCGCGCTCTGAAGATGCTGATGCAGCCTACCGGTATCTGGTAATCAAGCGGGTGGCCACCTTTCCTACGCAAACAGGGATGCTTCAGATCGATCCGCTACGGGTGGAAACGGAGGCAACCCCTGGGTTCCAGTCGGAACAGGGACGCCCACGTGGTGCGCACCGTCAGTTCGAAGAAATTCTGCTCTCGTCAGGAACGGTTGACGTGCAGGCAAACCCACTCCCCGAGGGTGCTCCTGACTCCTTTCAAGGAGCCGTAGGACGCTTTGAATGGACGCGCAATCGCATCCCCGATCGCGTTGAGGTCGGCGACGCACTCACGTTTCGCATCACGATAACGGGAGACGGAAATCTTTACAGCATCGAACCACCACTGCTCGACCTCCCTGATCACGTCGATGTCTTCGACCCTGAGGTAGAAGTTGATCTGCAGCGCGAGGGCACCACGCTGCAGGGCACGCGCACGTTTACCTACACGGTAGTCCCCCGATCGACTGCCGGATTTGCTATCCCAGAGATGGAATGGAGCTACTTCGATCCGGAAGCGGAATCGTACGTGACCCACCAGGCACCGGCAGCCCGGGTTCGCGTGGAGCCTGGACCGGAGCGGCCCTCCGAAACCGTTGCCGAGGCCGACCCGGCTCCCTCGCAAGACCGTGCTTCGTCTAACGAGATGCCCTGGGGAGTTATCATTGCCGGGTTGGGAGTTGCCGGGCTGATTGCCGGCGGATGGGGCTACGGAATATGGGGGAGCCTTTGGTCTGCGCTCGTTGCAGGAGCAAATTCGGAAGACGATGATACGTCTCCGGCAGCGGGAGAGGTAGCTACAGCGGACATCCAGAAAACGCAGCAGCATCTCGATGCGGCGCAGCATGCACTGCGCGAGAATGCCTCGAAGCCGTTCTATCGTTCGCTGGAGCACGCTGTTGTCGGACTGGTGGCGCAGCGTACCGGACACTCGGCACGTGGGATGACACATCGCATGCTTGATGCGGAGCTAAAGGCACACGGCGTAGATTTTTCCGTGCGCGAAACTGCGCAGGAGCTTCTGAAAGCGTGCGATCAGGCCCAGTTTAGTCCATCAGAGCCTTCGTACGACTCGATGCTGGCCGCTCTCGATGCCGCGCATACGCTGGTACTTCATCTCGACGCTACGCTTCCCACGGAGCCGCTCATATCCCGCTGAGTCTGACTGGCTGAGTCTGAACGGGCCAGCTTGAGGGAAGACGCAGCCCCAGTCCCCAATATGCGGTCTCGTGTGAGGGGCAATGCCGCCAATATGATGCTGTACAACTACTTACCATAGCTGGCAACAACCCGTGTGGCTCCATCAGACGTAAACGAAAGCACGTCGTACGGATCGAGCCGGTCGCCGCGCTCCATACCGGGCGAGCCCACAGGCATGCCGGGTACGGTGAGGCCCTGAATGCCTTCCGGCGCGTTGTAAAGCAGCGCCTTGATATCATCGGCCGGCACGTGGCCCTCAATCACGTAGTCTCCGACAAGAGCCGTGTGACACGAACCTAGGTGCTGCGGTACGCCCGCTTGTTGCTTTACGTTGCCCATGTCATTGCGAAACTCGGCCTCGACCTCAAAACCATTTTCTTCAAGGTGGTCGATCCAGTCGCCACAGCATCCACAGTCTGGATCCTGATAGACCGTCATGGGCGGGAGGTCGTCAGAGGCAGAGACAACGCCAAACTGTGAAAGAGCAAATATCGTAATAGCTGCCAGCACGATACCAGCAACCAAACCTTTGAGGATGGGGCCCGCAGAAAGATTCTTGAACATGGGAGAAGGACTGCATACAGGATAACGCGAGTGTTTTTGTATACGACCCTGGAAGCACAAGGCTCCATAGCCCAAGAAACCCTGATTCTGCTCTCTCGTTAATAATCTGAAACGCTATTATAACCAAGCGCTAAACGTTTTCTGTGGGGCACCTATCCCATACGCACCGGATTGGCACACTGCTTACGATGGCCGCGCTGCTCTTAAGCAGCGTCGCGCCCATCGCGCAGCACGTGTGTGCGCAGATGATGCAGCAGGGAAGCATGACCTCGATGCTGGTCTGCTGCTGTCCGGCGGGTGCCGAGGAGGCACCGAGCAACCACGGTGCCGATAACGACGCGGTGCCCTGTCACGAGCATGCCCCTGAACCGGCTGATGTGCTCGTTTCGGGAGACACCTGCTGCGACCTCGAAATGCAGCAGGCGGCAAGCGAAGCGGTACACCCGCGCGCTACGGTTGCGCATGACATGCAGGTAGCATCTGCATCGCTGCACGCTGTTGCGGTTCCGAACGTGCAGCACGCAACCGTCGCCCCACTCTCTGATCGTGGCCCCCCGCTTACCGCACGCCAGTCACTCGTTATCCGCAACAGTTCATTTCTGATATAGCAATCGCGTAGCACGGTCCTGTGTCGCCTCGCCAGGTTGAGCGTCCATCTTGAGCCTCGGCGCATCTGGCGAACACAGGACGTTCGTATTTGGGGGCTTCCCTTCCAACAGGGCTTGGCCTCACGCATCCCGTTATGCTACGTTTACTTCCCCCTTTGATTGCTATGTTTACTCGTCTTATTTCCCCTGCTCTTATTCTATCGTTGGCGTTTGTGCTCGTAGCCTGTGGGTATGACGACCCATCGGCAGACGACCGTGAACAGCTAACAGCGCAAAACGACGTGTCCACGGTGGAGATTGCTGTACACAACAACGGCTACGAGCCTTCTCATATCCAGCTGGAAGCCGGCACGACAACCCGGCTCATCTTCACACGCAAAGGCGAGTCGCCCTGCATCGAAAACGTCACGATCCCTGACCTGGACGTGGATCCGGTCGAGCTTCCGATGGATGAACCCGTCGCCGTTGAAGTGACGCCGACCGAAGACGGTGAATTTGCCTTCGTATGCGGCATGGACATGGTCGGTGGTACGCTGATGGTTCAGTCGTAATCCCGATCGCGTGCGTGGACCCAACAGATTCCCCCGCTCGGAGCCCAAATTAAGAAATCAAAACAGGTTCTAAGTGTTGTCACACGTCCGTTTTGGGTAGGCACCGCTCCGTTCATGCATTGTCATCTTGAGCGTAGCGAATTAAAAATCTCCCCCGAAATGGAGGGCAGGGCTGCTGAATCGCCAAAGTCTGCTGAGTGCCGCGGAGATGGTTTGACTTCGGCCTCCTCCGTCGGCCTTTGCTTACCATGACAGGTGCTTTGTTAGTATCGGCAGGCTGTCACTCCCTCTCAGAAGAAGGGGGGTTAGGGGAGGGATTCTGTGCTCTCAAACGCCCAACTAACGGCATGTGCGGGTTTCCTTCCTCCTTTGTTGATCGCCGCCTTGTCGCAGAATGCGCGGTCCTCACATCCGCCATTCCCTCACGCTGTTCGGGATTTCCCCCTTCGCGAAGGGAGAAATGTCGCGTAGCCACAAAGGGGGATATGCGCCCAAAAGGATAATGGAAAACTTGTACACCGCGTTAACTAATCACGCGTGACACAGAACTCCATTTGTACCCCCGACTGAATAGTGGATGTCCATGTCGTTGACAGATCGCATCATCGCCTTTTTTCTGGACAACAAGCTCGTAGCGGTATTGCTACTGCTCGCGCTCGTGGGATGGGGCGTGGCTACGGCGCCGTTTGACTGGGATCTCGACGTGCTCCCGCGCGATCCGGTCCCCGTTGATGCCATTCCCGACATCGGGGAGAACCAGCAGATTGTGTTCACCGAGTGGTCCGGACGGTCGCCGCAGGACGTCGACGATCAGATTACGTATCCGCTAACCACCGAGCTGCTCGGTGTGCCCGGCGTAGAGGCGGTGCGCTCCAGCTCCATGTTTGGCTTCTCGACGATCAACATCATCTTTGAGGAAGATGTCGAGTTCTACTGGAGCCGCACGCGCATCCTCGAAAAGCTCAACGCCCTCTCCGACGATATCCTCCCCGACGGCGTGCAGCCCCAACTCGGCCCCGATGCCACCGGGCTCGGGCAGATCTTCTGGTACACCCTCGAAGGGCGCGACGAAGACGGCAATCCCACCGGCGGCTGGGATCTGCACGAGTTACGCAGCATCCAGGACTTCCAGGTGCGCTACGGGCTGGCTTCTGCTAAAGGGGTGGCCGAGGTGGCCAGTATCGGCGGGCACGTGCAGGAGTACCAGATCGATATCGATCCGCTTGCCATGCGCGAAAGCGATGTGAGCGTCGTCGACATTGCCGAAGCCGTCCGCAAGAGCAACCGCGATGTGGGCGCCCGTACGCTTGAAATGAACCGCGCCGAGTACATCGTGCGCGGACGCGGACAGATCGAAACGCTGTCCGACATCGAAGAAAGCGTGGTTGACGCGCGTGAAGGAAACACCCCGCTTCGCATCCGCGATGTAGCCCGTGTATCGCTGGGTCCCGCTCAGCGGCGCGGCATGCTCGACAAAGGCGGCACCGAAGCGGTCGGCGGCGTGGTGGTGGCGCGCTATGGCGAGAATCCACTGGAGGTGATCGAGAACGTCCACGCGCAGATTGAGCAGATCCAGACCGGGCTGCCCTCGAAGACCCTGGACGACGGCACCGTGTCGCAGCTCGAAATTGTGCCGTTCTACGACCGCACCGGCCTCATCTACGAAACACTCGGCACCCTCGAAGAAGCGCTCTCCCTGCAGATCCTCATCACCATCATCGTGATCATGATCATGGTGATGCATCTGCGCGCGTCGTTCATTGTGTCGGCGCTGCTGCCCGTGGCGGTGCTCATGGCGTTCATTATGATGCGCTACGTCGGGGTTGATGCTAACGTCGTGGCTCTGGCGGGTATTGCCATTTCCATCGGAACGGTGGTGGATATGGGCATCATCATGACCGAAAACATGCTGAGCCATCTCGATGAGGCCGAGGACGATGAATCGCGTCGTGATGTCATCTTCCGCGCCGCCAGCGAGGTGAGTCCCGCCGTCATCACTGCGCTCACCACTACCATTGTGAGCTTCCTGCCCGTGTTCTTGCTGGAGGCGTCGGAGGGCCGCCTGTTCGGGCCCCTGGCGTGGACGAAAACGTTTGTGCTCGCCGCAGCGCTCGTCATCACCATTGCCCTCATTCCACCATTTGCCCACGCGTTATTCGCTCGGACAAAAACCAAGCGCTGGATGCGCATCGGGGCCAACGGTGCGATGGTGCTTGGCGGACTCGCACTCCTCTTTTACATGCCCTGGGCCGGGTTCATCCTGCTGGGGCTGGGCCTGCTCGGGCTGGCGGTGCTTTTCCCCAATCGGCAGGGGTTGGTGGATGCGAAGCAGTTGCGCACATACCAGCCGTATATCGCGGTTGGCATCATCGTGCTGGGTATCGGATGGTTGCTTGCCGGCGTGTGGCTTCCCCTCGGCCCCGAAAACCCCGTCGTGTTTAGCCTGCTCTTTGTGCTGGCTGCGGTCGTACTCATCCTGGGTGCCTTCTTGCTGTTCCAGCGTCACTACGAAACCATGCTGCGTGCCCTTATGACGCGGAAGGGGCTCTTCCTGCTGGGGCCGCTTCTGTTGCTTGTCGCCGCCGTGTTTAGCTGGCAGACGCTCGACCGCGAGTTCATGCCCACGCTCGACGAGGGCTCGTTTCTGCTGATGCCCACCACCATGCCGCATGCAGGCACCGAGGAGGCGCTCGAACAGATGCGCATCATGGACATGCGCGTGGCCAGTATCCCCGAAGTAGAAACCATCGTTGGCAAGATCGGACGCGTCGAATCGGCCCTCGACCCGGCGCCCGTCTCCATGTTCGAATCCGTCATCCAGTACGCCAGCGAGTACAAGACCGATGAGCGCGGGCGCCGCGTGCGCTTTGAGACAAACAGCGACGGCGAATTCGTGCGCGATGCCAACGGCGCCCTGATTCCCGACCGCCGCGGACGCTATTACCGGCAGTGGCGCGACCATATCCAGTCGAAAGATGACATCTGGACCGAGATCGTGCAGGCCGCTGATCTGCCGGGCGTGACCTCGGCGCCCCGTCTGCAGCCCATCGAAACGCGCCTCGTAATGTTGCAAACGGGTATGCGTGCACCCATCGGCGTGCAGGTATTCGGCCCCGACCTTGGTACCATCGACGACGTATCGATCCAGCTCGAAGATATCATCCGCGAAGCCGAGGGCGTGCGTCCGGGGTCGGTCTTTGCCGACCGGGTGGCGGGCAAGCCGTACCTGGAGATTAATATCGACCGGACGGCCCTTGCGCGCCACGGGCTCACCGTCGATGATGTGCAGACGGTGATCGGCATTGCACTGGGCGGTGAAACGCTTACGCAGACGGTGGAGGGGCGCGAGCGGTATCCGGTACGGGTGCGCTACGCCCGTGAAATGCGCGACCACCCCGAAGCCATTGCTCGCATCCTGGTCCCCACTCCAAGCGGATCTCAGATTCCGCTCGGTCAGCTTGTGGACATCGGATACGCCGAGGGGCCGATGAACATCCGAAGCGAGAATACCTTTCCGGTCAACTACGTGACGTTCGACGCGCAGTCGGGCACCTCGGCTGTCGAAGCCGCCGAGCACGCGGGCCTGGCGATCGACGACGCCATCGAGCGCGGCGATCTGACGCTTCCCGAGGGCGTAACCTACCAGTTGGCGGGCGAATTTGAGAACCAGCAGCGCGCCGCGAGCCGCCTGGCGCTGATCGTGCCCATCACGCTCCTCATCATCTTTCTGCTGATCTACTTCCAGTTCCGCAGCACCATTACCGCGGCCATCATTCTGTCGGCGATTGCGCTTGCATGGAGCGGCGGGTTTGTGATGATGTGGTTCTACGGACAGGAGTGGTTCCTGAACGTGAATCTGCTGGGTACCGAGATCCGCGACCTTTTTCAGATGGGCACCATCAACCTCAGCGTGGCGGTGTGGGTGGGCTTTCTCGCGCTCTTTGGCATCGCGGTGGATAACAGCGTGGTGCTGGCCACCTATCTGAAGCAACTCTTCGACCGCGAAGCGCCCACGACCGTGGCCGAGATTCGAGATGCAGCCGTCCGTGCTGGAATGCGCCGCGTGCGTCCCTGCCTGATGACGACCGGCACCACCCTGCTGGCCTTGCTTCCCATTTTGACCACGCCGGGCAAGGGGGGCGAAATCATGGTGCCCATGGCGGTGCCCATTTTTGGTGGGATGCTCGTGCAGGTGCTCTCGCTTTTTCTAGTGCCGGTCCTCTACGCTCTCTGGAAGGAGTGGACGCTGGATGGGCCCTGACGCATTGTGTTCTCCATGGAGTTCCTCACGACCTGAACCTACGCAAGCCTGTGCCTGAAATGACTCAACATATAACGTACTTTCTCAAGCCGGATTCCCTTCGCGAAACGAGCCCCATCGGCCTCGAAGAGTCGGGCGCCCGGACGTCGGAGGCAACAGAGCGTCCGCAATCAATCATGTTTGAGACCGGTGCCAGCCGGGGGAGTTTGATTGATTGCAGCGGCGTGGGATCTGACTTCAGCCCGAGTCTTCCCAGCCGCGATTTTTTTGGTTCGTTTTTTTATCCAGAAAAAAATGAACAACCAAATGCGCGATGGGATGCCAAAGTATACTCGTTTGCAATATTGATCGTCTTGCTCATCCTAAGCGTACCGGCGTCCGCCCAGGACACCCCGTACGATGCCCTTCTTCATGAGGCCGATGCCGACGCGTTGGCTCCGCTTGACGATTATATGCAGCAAGCAGCGGCCAGCAATCCGCAGCTACAGGCGCAGTACCAGGCGGTAGTCGCGCAGTCGCATCAGCGGGCCCAAGTGGGCGCGTTGCCGAATCCAGAAGTAAACCTCGCGTTCTTTGCGAATCCGCCCAACCAAGAAGGGAGTCTGCCCGGACGCTTTGCGGTCTCCGCCATGCAGATGTTTCCCTGGTTTGGCACGCGCACGGCCCGTCGCACCGCCGCCGACCATCGCACGCGGGCGCAGGAGCAGCAGTTTGAGGCGGCTTGGCTCGACATGATGCGCGAGGTGCAGACGGCGTACTTCGACTACTACCGGGCGCAGCGCGCCGTAGAGCTCACCGAACGGCAGATTGAGCTACTCGACGACCTGGAGCCGATCATTCGTACCCGATACGAAACGGGGCGTGCCTCGGGCGGACAGGTCGATCTGCTTCGCATCGAGATGGAGCAGGAGGAACTGCGCACCGAGCTGGAGACGCTCCGCGAAGCCCGCAATCCCATCCGCGCTTCCTTCAACGCCCTGCTCGACCGCGCTCCCGACGCATCCATCGACCTGCCGGAGGGGCTTCCTGACACCGACCTGCAGCTCGCCGACCGTACCGTCCCGGCTGATGCCGACGCGCTTGCTGATATCGTGCTCAATCGCAATCCCACTCTGGATCGCTTTGATGCGCAGGACGATGCCTTCCGCGCCGATGCTGAAATTGCGCGGCGTGAGAGCTACCCGCGTATCGGGCTGGGCGTAGAGGTGATGGGGCGCGACTTTATGCAGATGCGCACGATGGAGCGCATGAACGAAGGCATTGCCCTGATGGCGACCGTACAGGTGCCTCTCTTTCGCGAACAGCACCGGGCGCGGCAGCGCGAGACAGACGCCGAACGTCAGCGCACCCAGCATGCGCAGCACGCGCTTGAAAGAGAGCTTCGCACAACCGTCGAGCGCGAGGTGCAGGCGTATCGCGACGCCACGCGCCGCCTTACGCTCCACCGCGAGGAACTGCTTCCGCGCGCAGCCCAGGCGCTCGATGTCCTACGCGAGGACTACGTATCCGGGCGCACCTCCTTCGATGAGATTATCCGCATGCAACGCCAGATGCTCGACTATACCCTGGCCATCGTTGATGCAAAGGCCGACCAGCATCGCGCACGGGCGCGCCTCGAAGCGCTTGCCCGCAGCCCCAATCGCCCCGCTCCTGACTTCGCTCCCTGAGCCGCCCTCCTTCCGCACGGACACATCGGCGATGTGCCCCGACGCACTCCCTGACTATGACCCAACGCATCATGCCTACGAAAACGAACCTCTGGATCGGCGCAGCCCTGATCGGAACCGGACTGCTGCTGGGCTACGTGCTCTTTGGCGGATCGGCCTCCGATCCAGCACCAACCGACGCGTCTACTGAACACGCCGACCATGGCTCCGACAACGGCGAGGCTGCTGATGCCCAGGTATGGACGTGCTCCATGCATCCATCGGTGCGCGAGGAGCAGCCCGGCTCGTGTCCGATCTGCGGCATGGACCTGATCCCCGCCAGCCAGACCGAAGACACGGGCGACTTCGCGCTCGTCATGACCGAAACCGCCACCGAACTGGCGCAGGTGCAGACCAGCCGCGTGGAGGAGCGGGTGCCCACGCGTGAGCTCCGCCTGCCCGGACGGCTGCAAGTTGACGAGCGGCGTATCACCTCTGTAACTGCCCATGTAGACGGGCGCATCCGCAACTTGAATGTCGACTTTACCGGAGCCCCCATCCGCGCAGGCCAAACGATGGGCACGCTCTACTCGCCCGACCTGATCAGTGCACAGCGCGAACTGCTGGAGGCCCTGCGCTATGCGGATCGCCGCCCCGAAATGGTGGAGTCCGCCCGGCAGAAGCTGCGCCTCTGGGAACTCTCGGAGGAAGAGATTCAGCGTATCGAGGAGGCCGGGGACGTGCAGACCGAAGTGAACATCACGGCCCCCGTGTCGGGCATTGTGATGGAGCGCAATGTGACTCGCGAGCAGTATGTGCAGCAGGGATCGGTACTTTACGAGGTGGCCGACCTGGGTGCGCTCTGGGTTGTGTTTGAGGCGTACGAAGAAGACCTACAGTGGCTCAATACCGGGCAATCCGTCACCTTTCATGCCCGGGGACAGGCGTCAGATACCCACGAAGCCACCATCAGCTACATCGATCCCATGATAGATCCGGACAGCCGTACCGTACGTGTGCGCGCTGAGATTGCCAATCCGGGGGGACGCCTGAAGCCCGACATGCTCGTGCGGGGCACCATTCAGGCGGATGCAGAGGCGGAGCAGTTGGTTGTGCCATCGAGTGCTGTACTGTGGACGGGACCGCGCTCGCTCGTGTACGTGCACGATACCCAGGCCGATGCCCCCCGCTTCGAAGCTCGCGAAGTGACGCTTGGACCGCGCATGGGCAACGACTACGTCATTACCGATGGGCTCGAAGCCGGCGAGCACGTGGTTACCCACGGCGCGTTTCGCATCGACAGCGAGTTTCAGCTTGCCGACCGCCGCAGTATGATGAACGTCGAACCCGGCACCGGCGCTGCACCCGGTGGGCATGATCATGGGGATATGAATGGGGACATGGAGGATGATGGGATGGATCATAGTGAGATGGATCACGGCGAAATGGAGGAGGACGAGCATGACCTCGAAGCCCCGGAGCAGACCTTTCATGACGAGGTGCCCGATGCGTTTCGCGCCCAACTGACCGATGTGATCAGCGACTATCTGAGCGTCCGAGATGCACTCATTGACTCCGACGAAGCCGCCGCCCGTTCGCATCTCCAAACGCTACAGGCCACCCTCGGTGAGGTGGATATGACCCTTCTTGACGACGCCCCTCACGACGCCTGGATGGAAGATCTGACCGCCCTCGAATCGCACCTAAGCCACGTTGAGCATGCGGAAAACCTTGATGGGATTCGGGCCGAGTTCAACACCATCTCGCTTGTGTTGGCCTACAGCATTCAGCGATTTGGTATTGATGGGGTTGCGTATCGGCAGTATTGTCCTATGGCGTTTGGAGACGATGGCGCCTACTGGATCAGCGATGAAGAGGAGATCCGCAACCCGTATCTGCCCGAAAATATGCTCGGGTGTGGGGAGGTGATTGAGCGGTTGGATGAGTGACTCTTGTTCTCGATTACACCGCTTTCTTACAGTACACGACAAAAGTCAGACGACTCTTCATAGGGGCATGTCACCCCCAAAAGGGTGGGTTCAGATGAATGGTTTCCCCTCCATCCTACCCTTCCTCCCCAGGGAGGAAGGAACCAGAGGGCGCTTTCATGAAGTCCCCCTCGGAGGAGGGGGATGTAGGGGGAGGGATTTTGCGCTCAAGCGCGAAACAATCAAGCGTGATAGTGCAGTCGTCCCGTTGAAACGGTTTTGATCGACGCCTCTGATTGGGGAAGGCGCTGATCACCGAGACGAATATGAAGGCTCGCAATTTTTTGTCATGTACCATGCCGCTTTCTATAAACAGAACACCCAAATCGATATGGCACACTCGAACCACGGCCATGCTCACCACGACCACGCCGAGCACGGTAACAGCCACGATCACAGCGACCACGATCATCACAGCCCCGCGGCATTTCGCGACCGGTTCTGGCTGAGCCTCGTGCTTACGCTTCCGATTCTTTACCTTTCGGAGGATATTCAACGCTGGTTTGGCTACGAGGCGGTCCCCTTTACGGGAGCTGAGTGGGTGGGGCCCGTGTTTGGCACCGTGCTCTTTTTTTACGGGGGCTGGCCCTTCCTGAAGGGCTTCGTGCACGAGATACGCGCTCGCCAGCCGGGCATGATGACGCTCATCTCCATGGCCATCACCGTGGCCTACGGGTATAGCCTCGCTGTGACGTTCGGCGCACCGGGCATGGAATTGTACTGGGAGCTCTCGACACTCATCCTGATTATGCTGCTGGGCCATTGGATCGAGATGGCGTCGGTGGAGGGAGCGAGCAAAGCGTTGGAGCATCTGGCCGAACTCGTTCCAAACGAGGCGCGGCTGCTTCGGGACGATGGCAGTACGGAAACGGTGCCTGTCCACGAACTCCAGGAAGGCGACCGCATCCTCATCCGCCCCGGCGACCAGATTCCGGCTGACGGCGACGTCGTCGATGGCGCGTCGAGCGTGAATGAGGCGTTTCTTACGGGCGAGTCGAAGCCGGTACCGAAAGAAGAGGGCGACGAGGTGGTGGCGGGCGGCGTCAACGGCGAGGGGGCGCTGACGGTCAAGGTCAAGCGCACCGGCGGCGAAACCACGCTCAGTCAGGTGCAGCGGCTCGTGGAAGAAGCGCAGGAATCACGCAGTCAGTTTCAGAACCTGGCCGACCGCGCGGCCTTCTGGCTCACGCTCATTGCCATCGGCGCGGGGTCCCTCACCTTCATCACATGGCTCCTGATCGGCTACGAGTTTAACTTCGCCATCGTACGCACAGTAACGGTCCTCGTGATGGCCTGCCCGCACGCGCTCGGGCTCGCCATCCCGCTCGTAGTGGTGAACGCCACGTCCATGTCGGCCCAGAATGGCATCCTCGTGCGCAACCGGGAGGCCTTCGAGCGGGCGCGAGACATCGACGTGGTGTGTTTCGACAAGACCGGGACGCTCACAAAGGGCGAGCACGTCGTGCAGTCGATCCACACGAACGGCATCGACGAAGATGAGGCACTCAAGCTCGCCGCGGCGCTGGAAAATCGCTCGGAGCACCACCTGGCCGCGGCTATTGTGACGGCTGGCCGGGAGCGCGATCTGCAGCCCCCTGCCATCGAGGACTTTGGGGTGACTGCCGGGAAAGGTGTCAATGGACGCTTAAACGGACAAACCTATCGCATCGGCCAACTCGAATGGCGCGAGGAGTTCGGCATCGACTTTCCCGATGAGTTGCAGGAGCCGTACGACGCTGTCAACGAGCGGGGCGAGAGCGTCGTCGCGCTGATGGATGAAGAGGCTGTGGTCGCCCTCATCGCTCTCGCCGACCAGGTGCGGCCCAGTGCAAGGGCCGCCGTCGAGGCGCTTCGGGAGATGGGCGTCGAATCCGTTATGATTACCGGCGATGCGGAAGCGGTGGCCCAGACGGTGGCCGACGAACTCGGCATTGAGCGCTACTACGCACGCGTCCTGCCCGGCGACAAGGCCGAGATCGTCAAGGACCTGCAGCACGAGGGGCAGCAGGTCGCCTTCGTGGGGGATGGCATCAACGACGCCCCGGCGCTCGCCCAGTCGAACCTCGGCATCGCCATCGGTGCCGGCACGAACGTCGCCATCGAATCTGCCGACCTCGTGCTTGTCGACAACGACCCCGAGGACGTCACCCGCGCGCTGCGTCTATCGGCCATCACGTACCAAAAGATGATTCAGAATCTGTTCTGGGCCACGGGTTACAATGCCATAGCCCTTCCGCTGGCGGCCGGTGTGGCCTTCCCTCTGGGCGTGCTGCTCTCCCCGGCGGTCGGTGCGGTCTTCATGAGCACCTCCACCGTAATCGTTGCCATCAACGCGATGCTGATGCGGCGGCATGATCTCAGTGCTGCCTGAGATCGGTACCTTGTCTTCGTCCTCATCTGTAAAAATGCAAGCCCATGCTTCCCGATTGGCTTCCAAACATACATCCGCTCATTGTACACGTACCCATTGGGCTGCTGGTTGGCGCTGTGCTCGTCGATCTGGTTGCTGCACTTGTTCGGCGGAAAGCCTTATCGCTGACAGCAGTGATTCTTTATGTCCTTGGCGCAATTGGCACAGGAGCCGCCTACCTGAGCGGTCAGCGGGCTGCCGAGTCGTTGGATGTACCAACCGAGGCAATGGCCACACTAACTACGCATGAAGATTGGGCCTTCTACACGCTGCTTTTCTTCGGCGCATACGCGCTGATCCGTATTGGTGCGTTCCTATCGAATGCTGAACCCAACCGCTGGTTGGGGCTCGGGCTATGGCTGATGGCTCTGCCAGGGATGCTCTTGCTCTGGCAAGGAAGCGAGCGGGGCGGAGAGCTTGTTTATGCACATGGCGTGGGGGTCAGCGCTGCGCAAGAGCTGCGTGCAGAACTGGATGCGATCCAAAAGGCCCAGCGTATTGCAGAGGCAGAGCCCGTGTTCGAAGATGATGGTAGCTGGACATGGCGTATTACTGAGGGGGCCAGCGCGGCCTTCAAAGAGTCATTCACTTGGCTGAAGGGGGACCCGGATGCCGTTGAGCTTGAGATCGTGGAGAATGAGGAGAATGGGCCTGGGCTCGAAATATCAGACATTGATGGAGCGCTTCTCGTCGTGACAGGCAATGAGCTCAGCGGCGTAGAGATCAGCAGCGATCTGAACACCGATGCCTTCGACGGAACGGTAGCTCTGATTCATAACGTCACATCTTCCGAAGATCTGCACTACTGGCGTACGTCGAATGGACGATTCGGGCAGGGGCGGCTATTGAATGGCGAAGACGACATCCAGGACGAGGTCTCCCACAATGTTAACGGATGGGTTACCATGCGCGCAACAGGAGTAGATGGTCACTTCTACGGCTACGTAAACCATGAAACCATTGCGCATACGCATACCTCAGCACCTGAGGCCGGTCAAACCGGACTCCTGATTGAGGGGAGCGGAACCGTTACGCTCAGACGAATGACGGTTCAGGCCATTGAGTAGAGGCCACAGCATGGACGTACTGTATCTGTAGCGTCAGTAGTGGGGCAGCCTATAATCGTGCCTTTCACTTATGTGGGGAGACAAACGTATCTTTGCGTATGTCATTGCGTGTCATTGCGAGGAGCGTTACCGACGAGGTAATCTCATGCCATTCAATGGATCGCAACCGATCAAACGAGGGCATGAAATGGCCCCCAGGCGTCTCGTTCGCTGCGCTCACAGTGCCGCGTCGGTCGTAGGCTCCTTCCTTCTGGTGACAAGACGTGCACGTATTTTGCTGGGCCACCTAACACACCCACACGGGCGGTTGAAAGCGATCGGGATATGTGGCTGACAAATACGTTTTGAACCGGCTAAGTCGCGACCGATCGAGGCCCAATACCCGTGCAATACGACGGGCGCTTAGATATAACACATCGTCGTGATGATTCCCTTCTGCCGAACGCCCGAAGAGGCCGATAAGGTGCTTGCCGTGATGGCTGAACTGCCGTCAAACGTCGTTCAGGCCCGCGACTTTGCCGAGCGGTTCGGCGGATCCGCCATCGGGTCCAACGACTCACGCAGCTTGTGCTGGGCGCCACCGGGGGAGCAGGAGGTGCCGTTGCATCGTGCTACAGGTTTGCGAGCAAGCGGGCCGCCCGGGCTTTGTAAAGCGGGTCGGTGACGTCGCCGATGGGAAGGTCAAGTACGCGTTGCAGTTGAGCACGTGCACTGTCGGGACGACCCATCTGGATGTAGGTGCGTCCCAGTTCAAAGCGATGTACTACACGCTCTTCGAGGTCGATCGCCCGCTGGTAGTCGGCGGCCGCATCCGCATACGACGCACTGGGAAGCCCGCCGTAGACGATCTGCACAATGCGGCGCGCCACAAATCCAAGGTCGGCCACCTCATAGGCCCAGCGTCCGCGCACATGATAGGCGAGGTCGTTGCTCGGGTCGAGTTCGATAGCGCGATTCGAAAAAGAGTGTACCGTACGCGAGAGTTCGACCCGTTCGCGGGTGCCTGCTACGAGCGCCGTCCGACCGGCGGCAACAGCTTTGGTAAGATGGGCATTGGAGTGCTCCGGCAGCAGCTCCACGGCACGCTTGGCATCGGTCAGGGACTGGCGTAGCAGGGCTTCGCGCTGCGATGCGTCGGGGTCGCGCTCGGCTACATCGGTGCGGGTGCGCGCCAGTCGCCACAGCACTTCGCCGTTATCGGGGAAGGCGACAGACAGTGCCTTCAGCTCCTCCATGATGCGCACAAACTCGCCTGTACTGCGCTCGCGTTCCAGCTCTATGAGACGGTTGTGCAACTGCACATCCGTTGAGATAGAGAGGCTGCGCTCCATGAGCAGCTCATGCGTTGTAAGCACAGGGTCTTGAGGAGGCGGAGAAGCCTGGCTGTAGACAGGGGCGGCCATAGCCAGTAGAAGAGTGGCTGCAAGCCTGCATACCCGAGCAGCGCCTTGTTGAGCGCTTTGTTGAAAGGGGCTTTCCATAGCGGATGAAAGAGGCATCAGGAAAGAGCAACACGAGGCGCACGCCTTCATGGTCGCATACAGACGCGCCGTCAATCCAGGGAGCGAAAATAGATTATGCGGCACGTCGTTCCTGAAACAGCACGTGAACCACGCCCACCAGCATGCTTACGGCAAAGCCACAGGCCGCGCTGATGAACACGCAGAGTGCAAGATCAACAAGGGGCGACCCGGTTGTGTGGATGATGGTCGGGTTTGACAGAAACACCACTGCCCCCAGTATGCCGCCTGCAGGCACAACTGTACGGTGATGCTGGTGTAGCAGGTCATGCTTGCGCGAGAGCCCATTGATGCGTTCCGACATAGGCCCTACCCATACATTGGGCGTCTCCTCGTTGCGCCATGCCCGGGCAAACCGTCCACCCTCACGGCGCCGGGCATAGCGGCGTGCCCGGCGATCGGCATGCTCGCGGCCCTTGCGCTGCGCACGCCGCCAGCGCGACGACGAACGCCCCTTCGATGCAGACGGGGTAGCCCCGTTCGATGGACGTGCTCGCCTGCGCGACCGCCGGCGCCGCGCAGCGCGCTGTTCGTCATACCGACGCCGGGATGCCGGGTCGCTGAGTAGATCGAACGCCTCACGTACACGCACAAACTCCTCGGTGGAGGCTGCTTCCTCGCCCGCTGCTGCCCGGTCGGGGTGGCACTCCAGGGCCCGCTTCCGAAAAGCCCGTTTGATGGCACGCTGGCTCGCATCGGGCGGCACGCCCAGCACATGGTACGGATTGTCGGGGCAGGTACGATAGCGAGAGCGAGGGGTCGGCATACCGGGTATGTTCGCAGATATGACATACGAAAGAAGACGCATCGAACGCCTCCACACGTAATCTTAACGAGCCGGCGGACCTACAGATCCGTTGCCGCGTGCTCCTTCTCCTCCATAAACCCGACCACGTATTTTCCCAGCATATCAAACTCCAAGTTCACCGGCGCGCCCTCCGTCCAGGCGTCCGATACGATTGTGTGCGCGTAGGTGTGCGGGATGATAGCGACCGTCAGCGTGCCCTCCCCGATGCGCGCCACCGTCAGGCTAATACCGTCGATCGTAATAGAGCCGACCGGGATCAAGTAACGCTGAAACGTATCCGGAAACGACACCGTGTAGAGCCAATCCGTGCCTTCACGCTCCACCTCCGTAATCGTCCCCGTCGCATCCACATGCCCCTGCACGAAATGCCCGTCGAGGCGCCCCCCCGCCTTGAGTGGACGCTCCAGGTTGACCGGGTCGCCCACCGACAGCGTGCTGAACGTAGTCTTCCGCAGCGTTTCCTCAATCGAGTCGACCGCAAACGTTTCGTCATCGGCCGCGACGACCGTCTGGCAGGCACCGTTTACCGAAATGCTCTCGTCTATGCTCAGCTCCGGCGCAAACTGGCTGCGAATCGTAAACCGGATGCCGCCACCGAGGTCCTCAATCTCCGTGATGTGTCCAACGTCTTTAACAATACCAGTAAACATAAGCGTATATGGGGGCTCTACAGGGGCAGAAGGATGCGAAAGCAAATGCCTTTATGCTACGCCTGCAGCCAAATAGAGATCGCCATGGCTTCAACGATGGTGTGAACTCGCGTGCGAACAGCCAGTCACTTTACGGTAAACAGGATGTGCGCAGCACATTTCGTCCGTATACGGCTCTTCCAGCAGTTGGTCAGCAGTCTGCCAGCAAGGTTACGCCTCCGTCATCTGCCAGGCCGGGAACGGATCAGGGAGCGTCAGGTCGCCTGTAAGGAGCTGCTCCATCTCTGCCTCGGTGAGCAGGCACGCATCCAGCCGTGCTCGCAGGTTAGCCTCGGGCATGTTCACGCCGATGAGCACGAGCTCCTGGCGCCGGTCCCCAATGTCGGGTTCCCAGCGCGCCTCGATGTCGGCACGTAGTTCCGCACTGTCGGGCCAGCGCGCTTCAGGCACCGCCGCCCACCAGTATCCTGCCGGACGAAAGTCGCGGAGGCGCCCGGCCTGCGAGAGCTCACCGACCTGCTGCATGCGCGTTGCCAGCCAGAAGAACCCTTTCGCGCGAATAACGCCCGGCCAGGAGCCATGCAGCGTGTCCCAGAACCGCTGCGGATGGAACGGGCGGCGGGCACGGTACACAAAGCTGCCGATGCCGTACTCCTCGGTCTCCGGAATAGGCTCGCCGTGCAGCTCCTTCAGCCAGCCCGGCATTTCCTGGGCAGCCTCCAGGTCGAACTGTCCGGTGTCGAGTATCCGGTCGAGAGGCACCCGACTGTGCGTGGTAGGAATGATCTCCGCATCCGGATTCAAGCTTCGCAGCACGCCCGTCAGATAGTCGATCTGCGTGTCATCGACCAGGTCGGTTTTGTTGAGTAGGATCACATTAGCAAACTCCACCTGATCCACAAGTAGGTCAACAATAGAGCGCGTGTCGTCGGCATCTACCTCTTGATCGCGATCGTGCAGGCGTTCCGTCGAGTTGAAGTCGCTCGGAAAGCGCTCGGCATCTACGACGGTGATCATGGTGTCGAGGCGAGCAAACGACGAGAGAGCATCGCCGTGCTCATCCGAAAAATCGAAGGTTACCGCTACCGGCATAGGTTCCGAGATCCCGCTCGACTCCACCACCAGATAGTCGAAGTGTCCGTTCCGGGCCAGGCGTTTCACCTCCACGAGCAGATCTTCGCGCAGGGTACAGCAGATGCATCCGTTCGACATCTCGACCAGGTTCGCATCAGCACGGGTAACACCCACCTCGTCGCCCTCAACGAGTGCGGCATCCACGTTAACCTCAGACATGTCGTTCACGATGACGGCGATGCGCTTGCCATGATCGTTGTGCAGGATGTGGTGAAGGAGTGTGGTCTTTCCAGCGCCAAGGTAGCCGGAAAGCACGGTAACAGGTAAGCGCGCCATATTACGGAGCATTAAATACAGAGTATAACCAGAGTACCCTATGTAATACACACGACATGTGTATGTTGCGTATGGGTCGTGGAGCGTGGGCGTAGAGGATTCGTGGTAGTTTTCAAGCGGATGTGTTGTATATGGGTACTATTTTTGCGATGATGTGTGTGCCTTGCGATATGTAAAGTGTCTCCGTTAAACTTAGAAGCCTGCTTAGTTTTAGTTTATAGGCAAGAGCTCTGCGCTGCCGCTCGGAGCAGCCCGACTATCAGGGAAGAAGTGCCCCTGGGGGCTTCAAAGTAAGGAATCAAAACAGGCGCTAAATCTGCTCATGGCTGGCGCGTGGCAAAGGCAGGCTGTGGCAGGCTGATTGGCGGTCTCGTTCGGCCTGTGCTTATCCGCAATGAGATTTGCAATGAGAGGTATGGCCGTGTAACATACTTCGCTACTCTATGCCCTACTGAATGTCCCAATGTAACTATGGCGAACTCAACCTCCTCTACCGATGCCTCAGACATATCGAACACGCTCTATCAGCACTTCGGTGTGAAAGGAGCGGCGGCGTGGCGCAGCGCGTCGGCCACCTCGATCAAGTGGAGCAGCGTAGACTGGCCCGCTGTGGAATCTGCCCTGAACGGTAACCTGAATGAGGCGGCAGACGCGTTTGCGGAGGGGCCACGTAAAAAGCTTCTCGCAGAAGCGGCGCGGGCCGATGCGGCCTCGGTATGCCGTGCAGTGTTGCACGGCGACCATGACATGGACCAAGAAGCGCTGCAAGAGGCCCTGCAGGTGGCTGTCGAGTCGGGATCTGCTGCAGCTGTGCGGGCCCTGCTGGAAGGCGGCGCCGACCCAAACGAGAAGCTGGATGCAGGCCAGGTGCTGCTGCACTGGGCGGCGAAGCAAGATGCTGCCGACGTGGCAGCCGCGCTGCTCGCAGGAGACGCCTACCTGCATCAACGCGACGAGGATGAGCGCACGCCGCTGCACCGTGCCGTAGAGGCCAACGCGGCATCCGTGGTCGAGGTGCTCTTGGACGCAGGGGCTGACCCCGACGTGCGCACCCGCGAAACGCTTTCGTCGCTACAGCTTGCCGTAGCGGCCGAGACCCCTGCTGCAATTCGGGCGCTCGTTGCCGGCGGAGCAAAGCCCAACCAGAAAGACGATGAGGGGTGTACCCCGTTACATCGGGCTGTAGACCAAGATGCAACAGAAATTATTACGGTACTTCTGGAAAGCGGAGCCGATCTGCACCGGCGCGACGCATCGGGCCGCACACCCCTACACCGGGCCATCGGTGCCAACGCCGCATCGGCCCTTGAGCTCTTGCTCGAAAAGGACCCCGATACCAACACGACCGACAACGCCGGCCGCACGCCTCTACACAGCGCGGCGGAGCAGAACAAGGTCGCCTTTATGAAGCTACTCCTTGACCATGGCGTAGATACATACCAGCGTGACGAGGCCGGAGATGCGCCACTGCACCGGGCAGCCCGTGCTAATGCGGCCGATGCAGTGGAGCTGCTCATCGAGCGCGGGGTTGATCCGCACCGTCGCGGTGCGAACGGACGCACCCCGCTGCACTCTGCCGCCGCTGCAGGGGCCAACGAGGCTGTCAGCGCGCTTCTCAAACACGAAACCGACCCCCACACCGTCGACGACGACGAACTCATGCCGCTCCACCTGGCAGTCGATAACGACCATGCCGCGGTCGTGACGTCGCTGCTTGAAGGCGGTGCGAGTCCGCACCGGCGCGACCTGCAGGGGCGCACGGCACTCCACCGCGCCGTGGACCAGTCGTCGACCGACTCCATTACAGCGCTGCTTAAGGGCGGGGCCGATGCGGAGACCGCTGATAGCGGTGGCTACCTGCCCCTGCACAAGGCGGCGTATCGAAACGACCCGGAGACCGTTGCCTCGCTCATCGAAAGCGGACTCGACCCCGACACAACCGACACGCAGGGCCGTACGCCGCTTCATGCTGCCGCACAGACCGACGCCGTTGAAGTAATCAAGGTGCTTCTGCAGAACGGGGCCAACGCCAATCACTTTAGCGAGTCAGGATACGCTCCGCTTCATGTTGCGGCAAACCGCAACGCCTGCGAAGCACTGTCGGCACTACTCAGCCATGGACTTGACCCTGACACAGCCAACCAGGAAGGGCGTACGCCGCTTCATGCGGCCTCACAGGCCGATGCGGTGGATGCGGTCGTTATGCTCATTGAGAAGGGGGCCAATCCCCATGCGTTTGATGCCAAAGGCTGGCGACCCATGCATGTGGCGGCAGGCACCAATGCCACCGATACGCTCGACGCGCTGCTGGAACACGAAGCAACGTTTGAGGCTGAGCACGACAACGACTACACACCCCTGCACGTTGCTGCTGATGGCAACGCCGTAGAGGCGATCAAGCTGCTCATCAGGGAAGATGCTCCGGTCAATGTACCCGGACACTTTTCCGGGCAGATTCCGCTGCATGCTGCAGCCGCTGCCGATGCCGTGGATGCGATTACCACGCTGCTGGATCATGGGGCCGACTCAACCGCAACGGACAAAAACGGCGAAACCCCTTTGCATGCCGCTGCGCGTCGCAATGCGAAAGCGGCTATCCAGCTCCTGATAGAAGCAAAGACGCCGATCGATGCGCGCGATACAGAGTTTGAGCGTACGGCGCTCCATGTTGCCGTTTGGGAAGAGGCGAACGAGGCAGTACGCGAACTGCTTGAAGCCGGAGCTAACCCCGAACTGCCCGACCGCTCCGAACGCGTGCCGTTACATACCGCAGCCAGCCTGAACGCTGGCGCCGTCGTGCGCACACTGTTACGCTACAAGGCCAGCGCTCAGGTGTCCGATGCACAGGGGCAGACACCGCTCCACCTGGCCGCCGATAACGAGGCCGATGAGGCCTTACACCAGCTGCTAAAAGGGCAGGCCGATCCCAACGCGGTAGACAACGAAGGGCGCACCCCGATTCATATCGCCGCACGCCACAACGACGCGGCCGCAATCGAAATGCTGGTCGACCACGAAGCTGCGCTCGACGTGATCGACGAAGATGGCTACGCGCCTCTCCATGTAGCGGCCCGCGTCGGAGCCGCCGAAGCCGTACAGGCGCTTCTCGACGCCGGGGCCGACGCAGATAGCCGTAGTCCAGAGCTCGGGCGTAGCCCGCTGTATGTAGCTGTGTGGAATGAGTCAGAGGCGGTTGCGTCAATCCTTCTCGATGCCGGTGCCGATCCCGATCTTCCCGACAACTCGTTTGAACGCACCCCGCTTCATATCGCTGCACGTAACAACGCGCGGGCACTCATCGAGCAGTTGATTGATGCGGAAGCCGCTATCGACCAGCAGGACGATGCTGGAACGACGGCGCTGGCCATTGCGGCAAGCGAGGGCGCACTTGAGGCCGCTACGCTTCTTCTTGATGCAGGTGCGAACGTGCAACTGGCCGATATGGAGCAGCGAACACCGCTGCATGCCGCGGCCAGCAGCAACGCTACCGAGATCGTCCGCCTGCTGCTCGACGCTGGTGCTGAGGTCGACGGGCGCGACGATGAAGAGCAGACCCCGCTTCATGTGGCCGCCTGGTATGATGCAGCGGACGCCGCCGGGCTCCTTCTTGAGGCGGGTGCCGACACTGAGGCGCGGGATGCGACGTTCGAACGCACGCCGCTCCACAGCGCGATCTGGAGCGATGGCCTGCGCACCGTTGGCGTACTGATCGAGCACGGAGCCGATGTGCAGGCCACTGACACATCAGGCCGAACACCGCTACATGTGGCGGCTGAAGACGATTCGGCTAAGGCGGTGAAGGTGCTTTTGAAGCACGGCGCCGACGCAAAACGGCGTACCGACGCTGGCGAAACACCGCTCGATCTGATTAGCGATGAGACGTCAGAGGCCGCCCGCCGCTTAAAGCGCGCCTGACTGCAATAAAGGCGTCCGGCCGGCTCTACGATCCATAGGCTATGCATCTGATAGCACCTGTTCAGGCGTGGCTTCAGATGGTGAGGCGGTGGGCACGGGAGCCTCGCTGTCTGCATTGTCTGGCGTTGCGGTGTGACATTCAAAAAGCGTCGGGCAGTTGTAGTCGTGTGCGAGCACATGGGCGCCATGCGGGTCGACCCGGTGCAGCCGGTCGATGCCATGCTGAGCCAATCGCACAGCGGCTTCGGCCGGACGTCCATCGTTTTCATGATCAAGGGCCCACTGGGCGTGGTGCACTGTAAGCGCGACCTCCATGGCGCGCCCAACGGTCATGGCAAAGCGCCGCGCGCCGCCCTGTACCAGATCGTCGTTGCCGGATGCGTGAGTGCGGCTAAACCACTGCCGGGCGTGCTTCAACGCCTGCGCTGCTTGCTTCATAGGGGGGACGAGGCGGGGCGCCGAAAGGGAGTCCATGCAGCGCTTGAATTCGTCGAACAGCGGGTCGATTCCGCCTACGTGTTTCACGGCACGCAGCAGATCGAGAGAAAGCACGTTGGTTGTACCCTCCCAGATGGGCAGCACCTGCGCATCCCGATGAATCTGTGGAATGCCGGTGTCCTCAACGTAGCCTGCCCCGCCGAAAGCCTCCATGGCCTCGCTAGTCAGGGATACGCACTGCTTGGCCGTGAGGAGCTTGGCTACAGGGGTGAGCAGGCGAAGCAGGGCCTGGTCGGCATCGGAGGCGGTCTCGTTTTCGGTGCGGCCCAGCAGTTCGGCCACGCGAAACGACAGGTGAAACGCGCCCTCGTACGTGCTCTGCATCTGCGCGAGCGTGTCCTGATGCAACGGCTGGTCGATGAGTGGTTTGCCGAAAGCAGTGCGCTTCGTGGCATAGTCGCGCGCCAGTGCAATAGCGCGGCGCATAAAGCTTGTAGCAGTTACGGCGTTCCAGGTGCGCGTGATGTTCAGCATTGGCGAGATGTGCCGCGTGCCGCGCTTGAGTTCTGTCACTGGCTCGGCTCGCACGCCATCCAGGTGCAGCTCGGCGGTAGGCAGCTTGCGCGTTCCCAGCTTGTCCTTGAGGCGCAGCACCTTCAGACCCGGCTGTAGCGCGCCCTCGTCGGTGCGGATGCGCACGTAGAAGAGCGCCAGACCCCGTCCGCCCTCTGGGTTGCCTTCGGGACGTGCCAGCGCCAGCGCCATGTTGGCTGTAATTGCACTGGTAAACCACTTGCGCCCGTAGAGGCGCCAGGTGCCGTCGTCGTCCTGGCGTGCCGTCGTCAGCGCGCGCCCGACATCCGACCCACCCGAGAGCTCTGTCATCCATTGCCCGCTGGTCCAGGCCGATTCGAGGTCGCGGCTGGTGAGGTGCGGCACGGCTTCATCGATCAGCGCTTCGTTGCCGGAGGCAAGTAGCGTGCGCGCTGCGCCGTCGGTCATAGCAAGCGGACACCCGTACATGTCGGTCGAGGGGATAAACAGGTGGGCCAGCGCAAACTGAATCGGGCGACTATGAGCGCCGTAGGGGGCCTCGTATGGCAGGCCTATAAGTCCGTAGCGTGCGGCGATAGGAGCGGCGGTCTGCCAGACATCGGTCACCGTAATCTCATCGATGCGCTCGCCCCAGGCGCTCCACTGTGTGAGTGTGGGCTCGTTAAGCCGATCGGACTGCTGTAGCGCATAAAGGTCGCCGCCGACGCGGGCGCCGAGCGTGTGCAGCGACTCTTCGATATCGGCGCGGACATCTTCTGGGACGGTCCGTTTTAAGTAGCTGGCGAGCACCCGGTCGTCGGTGTACTGGTTGCCAAGCTCGGGGGGAGCTTGCGTGGTATCAACGGCGGTCGTATCCATAATAACTATGCTGGGGAACGTTGAAAAGAAAAGACGGCTCAGGCGCAGGGCAAACAGGTTTATGCTACGTGTATACATAATGCGGAAAGCGCTTTCAAGTGCCCTTCAATCAATCAGGATGTGCTGGCTTACATGTTGGTTTATGTGTTGGGTTTACATGTTGCGGTGCGGACTGCAGTGTGGATCGGAGGTGTTTCCAGTGCTCTGTGCAACCAACCGCCCCGGCAATACGTCCGTACGGCACGGTGCAGAGACACCCGTTCGCGCATCCTTTTGAGCAATGACCGCATGTGCTATGTACACTATTCTTCTTGCATCGATCTTACTCGGATTCGGGGCGCCAATGCATAATGCAGACGCGGCCTTGGGTTCTGAGGAAAGTGCCGGCTCGACAGCGGTGCATGTGCACGCGGCCGTCGACGAGGCGCGCGAGGGCTGGACCCGCGTTGAAGCCGAAGCGCAGCCGCACGGCGACGCACCATTGTGGATCAGCCCCGATGCGGTTACCGTCCGTCCGGAGGCCTGGGAGCAGCTTACGTTTCGCATCGAGAACGGGCAGCCGGTGCTTACGGGCGTGCCCGGGGCTGCGCAGCAAGAGGAGTTGCGCGTGCTCTTGCAGAGCCACCAGGCGCCGCATCTCGTGGTCGTGATGGACGATCGCGTGCGCTACGCGGCACAGGTCTTCTCGATAGATGGAGCTGCACGCAGCATCAAACTGTTCGGACTCGTGCCTGACGAGTCGGCACAGCTGGTTGCGGCCTGGCACCGAACGCATGAGGAAGCGGCTGAAGAGTAACAGGCTGATGTCGGGGGCCGCTTACGATGTTTCTACTTGATTCGTCAGTTCGCGAAACCGTCTGGCGATGGCGGCTCGCTGCTCGCGAAGGAGCGCCAGCAGATCGTCGTCGCGCCAGAAGAAGGTACGTACCAGAATGCGGTCGCGATAGAGCACCATGTTGCGCCGATAGCTAAGCACAGAAAACCCGGTTGGCGGGAGCGCAGCCACATAGGCCAGGCGCTGTACCCACGATAGATCGGTATAGTACCAGAGCCCAAGCCCGATCCCCGTATACGTGAGGCCGAACGAAAAAAGCCCCAGCACAAAATAGGCAAATCCACGCACCGCCTCGTCGTCGAAGCGCTGCGCGGTGAGCTTTGTGAAGAGATACGGTACTGCGTTGTGGGTCAGCCCAAAAGCGACGATCGGGGCCATGAGCACGGCATACAGCGTCATACGCAACCGGAGGAGGCGCTCGCGGACCGGGTCGTCAAACGAGTGGGCGAGCGCATCACGCAGGTTGGTCTGATTCAGATAATCCTTGTACTGCTCGACACGGGTGCGCAGGTGCTTCACCGCCGTAGGCGTGCGCTGCAGGGCGGCACGCAGCACGTCGTAGATGTACTTGCGGCTGTGCATGCGCATCTCAAACGCATAGCTGGACTCGGGCGTGGTGCGCTGGTACCAGCGCATGAGCGCGCGCAGCCATTGCCGAAAGCGTGACGATGTAGGAGGGGCGCTGCGCGGATCTTGCTCGGTGAGATGGGTGGCCACTTCCTCGCCCAGCACTTCGTACAGGTCGTCGGCCAGTTGCCCCGTGCGGCGATCTTCAATGTGGATGGCCTGCCGCCGCAGCGCCGCTTGCAGGTCGCTCGTAAGCTTCGCCACGGCAGCCTGTGGGTCAGACCGGTGCAGGTCGGCGTAATCGGCTACGCGAATGGGGGATCCAAACTGAAGCAGCACAGCGGCCGTGAGCAGTTCGCGGCTCTCAAAATTGATACCCACCGGTACGATAGTCAGCCCCAGCGCGTAGTCGTTTCGGGCCTCGGCACCCAGCGCCATGCGGGCAGCACCCGTGCGAAGCGGCGCCACCTGGTCGCTGGGCGAGTTCTGTCCTTCGGGGAAGATACCCACGCATCCGCCGGATTCAAAGAGCTCGTACACCTTCTCGAAGACATCGCGATTGCGGGCACCGGCCTGCTCGGTTTCGTGGGAGCGGTAGATGGGAATGGCGCCCATCTGCCGAAAGAACGCGGCCAGGAGCGGAAAGCGAAAAAGACCGCTCCGTGCCAGAAAGCGAATCGGGCGCGGAATCTGCGTGGTCATGAGCACCGTGTCGAGAATCGAGCCCGGATGGTTGGCTGCCAGCAGGAGCGGACCGTCGTCGGGTATCCGCTCGCGGCCCGCCGCACGCACGTCTACAAAGTACAGGTGGTTGATGAACCGGAGCAGGCGTACCAGGATGCTGTACAGGGTCATGCTTCGGTGTGGCAAAAATGGAAGCCAGCGTGTAGACGATATACTAACGCTTTGATGTGGGGTGCCGCCTCCGTGAACAGACAATCTGTGAGATCAAGCCCGGTTGCTCCGTGGCGAGATCGCTTCTCTGCAAGACGCCGGACCTACGTCGTCAGTCACGGGGCGTCCTTCTGTGGGTATCCGTTTAGCCGTCCACACATCGAACCCCTTGTACAAAAACCTTCATACACTAACGAAACACGCGGAGTTGAGAATGGACCGAGAACCGGGCACGGCGTCCGTTCCCGCGCGAGAGTCCCCCACAAACCACGCAGAGGCGCCTCAGGCTTGAGACGCCTCTGCAGGTCGTGCAATACATACAACACGTGAGATGCAGCGAGCTTATGCCTGCACCATGTGCTCGCGGACTGTCTCTACGACGCGCTCGGGCGTAAAGCCGAACTGGCGCATGTTCTCGTCGCCGGGGGCCGATGCGCCGAAGCGGTCGATGCCCAGCGCGGTACCATGGTCGCCCACGTAGCGGTGCCAGCCCTGCGTGCAGCCCGCCTCCATCGAAACCCGGACGGGCACCTCCGGCGGCAGCACCGCGCGGCGGTAGGCCTCAGGCTGCGCCTCAAAGAGCTCCCACGAGGGCATGCTCACCACGCGCACCGCGAGCTCGTCGTCGGAGCGGAGCGTGTCGGCGGCAGCAACCAGGTGCTGTACCTCGCTGCCGCTGCCCATCAGGATAACGTCGGGGGGGGCGCCATCGTCGCTCAGAACGTACGCGCCGCGCTGTAGTCCCTCGGCAGAGGCGTCGCCGCTGTGGTCGAGCTCGGGCAGGCCCTGTCGCGTAAGTGCGAGCACAGTGGGCCCGTTGGCCTGTTCCAGCGCTGCCCGCCACGCCTGGGCGGTCTCGGCGCCGTCGGCAGGGCGGATTACCGTTACGTTCGGGATAGACCGCAGCGCCGCCAGATGCTCAATCGGCTGGTGCGTGGGGCCGTCTTCGCCGAGCCCGATAGAGTCGTGCGTGAGCACGTGCACAACCGGCTGCTCCATGAGGCCGCTCAGACGCAGGGCCGGACGCAGGTAGTCGCTGAAGATCAAGAAGGTGCCCACATACGGGCGCACGCCGCCGTGTAGCGCCATGCCGTTGGCGGCAGCAGCCATTGCATGTTCGCGGACGCCGTACCGTACGTACGATCCGCCCGGCGTGCTGGCCTGCATGTCGGCCTGGCCGTTTACGTGCGTCTTATTCGATCCGGTGAGGTCGGCTGAGCCGCCCACGAGGTGGGCGCCCATCTCGCCAACCAAGTGATCAAGCACCGTGCCGCTGGCCGCACGGGTAGCACGCGAGGTGCCCGTCTCAAACGTCGGAAGCACTGCGTCCCAGTCCGACGGCAGGTCGCCGTGCATCCACTGGTCGAATGCGGCACCCTGCTCAGGATGTGCCGCCTGGTAGGTCTCGTATAGCGCATCCCACTGCGCGTGTGCCTCCGCGCCGGTCTGCGCAGCCTCGCGCATGTGCATGGCCACCGCTTCGGGCACGTGAAACGCCGGTGCATCCGAGGGCCAGCCCAGCGCGTCTTTGGTACGGGCAATCTCCTCCTCGCCCAGCGGCGCCCCGTGCGCGGCTGCGGTATCTTGCTTGTTGGGACTGCCGTAGCCGATGCTCGTGCGCACGCAGAGCAGCGAAGGCCGATCCGTTTTGCTCTTGGCGGCGCGAATCGCCTGGTCAATCGCCACCAGGTCGTTGCCATCGTCCACAGAATGCACGTGCCAGCCCATCGCCTCAAAGCGCTGCGGCACGTTCTCCGTAAACGCGATATCGGTCGACCCGTCAATTGAGATCTCGTTGTCGTCGTACAGGTAGATCAGCCGCCCCAGTCCCTGATGCCCGGCCAGCGACGCCGCCTCCGACGAGATGCCCTCCATCAGGTCGCCATCCGACACGATGCCGTAGGTGTAGTGGTCGACCAGCGGATGCTCATCCGTGTTGAAGTGTGCCGCCAGGTAGCGCTCGGCCATCGCCATGCCCACGCCCGTCGCGAATCCCTGCCCGAGCGGACCCGTCGTCGTCTCCACGCCCGGCGTGATGTGCGATTCGGGGTGGCCCGGGGTCTTGCTCCCCCACTGCCGGAAGTTCTTGATCTCCTCCAGCGGCAGGTCGTAGCCGGTCAGGTGCAAAAGCCCATAGAGCAGCATTGAGCCATGGCCGGCCGACAGGATGAAGCGGTCACGATCTACCCAGCTCGGATCGTTGGGGTCGTGCTTCAGGTGGCGCGTCCACAGCACATAGGCCATCGCGGCAGCGCCCATTGGCATGCCCGGGTGGCCGCTTTCCGCGCGCTGCACCGCATCCATCGCCAGGCAACGGATCGTGTTAATAGACTGCCGGTCGAGCGCCGACGGTTCGATAATAGATTCGACAGAAGCAGGTGTTGTGGGCATAGAGCTACGGGGTAACCAGAAAAAATGAGATAGAGGGATGCATACGGTCTGTCAGGGGGGCAACGCCGGGCGGCGTACCCCGCACCTTTTGCGTTTCCAAGAAACGGAATCGCGCAGGCGCACAGTCTCCGGTATCAGACGGATGAGCCGATGCTACGAGTTTGCGTCGTGCGCTGCGCTGATGAACGCATCGAAGCACTCAGGCGAGCGCGACTGTGGCGCCACGAAGTGTCCGTTGATGAGCACCGTAGGCGTGCTCGACACGCCCGCGGCAATGCCTTGCTGACGCTGGTGCATGATGCGCCGCACGTGGCGATCGTCTTCGATGTGCGCCGACACCAGATTCGGGTCCATGTCGATGCGCTCGGCAATAGCACGCAGCTGCGTCTCCGACAGCCCGCCGGAGCGCTGGTTGTCGTACTGCATGTTAAGCATCTCGTGGAACTTGTCGACTTCGGCCGCAGCGTAGAGCGCTTCAATCTGCGGCACCGAGTACTCCCAGAGTGGGAACGGCTTCGACACGAAGCGGGCGCGGTCGCTGTTCTGTTCCTTAACGACTTCCAGCACCTCATGCATGGTTGCGCAGTGCGGGCAGTTTGGGTCGAAGAACTCGATGATCGTCACTGGTGCATCGGCAGTGCCTTTGATTGGGTCGTCGTCGCGTACGAGGCTCTCCCAGTTCTGAAGCGGCTGCTTATCGGCATCGAAGCGGCACTGCTCGGGTACGTCAACCGAGGCGCTGGTAAAGGCAGCAGGCAGGTGCGACTGCGGGGCGGTCTGCGTAAAGTACGCGACATCGGCCCCCATGAGCACGACGGCTGCGGCAACGAGGATGCCCAGAAATTTGTATTCTGAGCGTCGGGTGGTGTCAGACATAGGTTTTGAAGAAGAAGATGTCGAGGAAAGTAGAGGGAGGGCTACAGCGGCTGCCATAGTGCCCACGACGGTGGCTGAGGCCAGGCAGAGGGCGCAGAAGGCGTCGAGCTGCACAAACTGGACGTACATCAGGTAGCTCGTGTAGAGCACGCCGGTGCCCAGCAGTCCGGCACGCAGCTTGGCAACAACCGGACGCTGCGCAGCGGAGGCGCGTACAACGAGAAAGGTGATCACCGCGATGGCCGCGTAAAAGAGGAAGCCCCACACGACGTTCGACACGCCGAAGAGCGCCCCGGCATCGCTGCCAACCACGGCGGCGCAGTCGAACGTTGTGGCTGCTGCGCCGTCGGTGACGCCCAGGCAGCCGCGGTCGAAGCCGCGCTGCTCCTGCAGAGCCAGGTGAACAACGATGAGCATGCCAAGCATCGAGAGGCCAAAGAGCGTCCGTTCAAGCCACGGACGGTACGTCTTCCAAGTAGACATAAGTCGAACGTAAGAGCAAAGGGGAGGGTGGGCATCCAAGCATGTGGTTCGTGCGAACACAGCAGCGTGTAGGCAACAGTGCGTACGCCTGCAGGCAACACGGGGACTGCGCATTGCGACACTTGAATAGCAGCACTATATAACAAGACATCCGGTCTGCAGTTGCGTTTCATCTGCAGAAGTCCGGCAAAGGATCGGGCGTACTGCAGTACAGCCACGACCGCTCGCTATTCTGCGCACCCTGTCGGCACGCTGCCGCCACAGCAAACCTGGTCCTACAAGACCCCGTAAAGGGGGTATGCTCTGTGCTCTCCACGCACCACATGCTACACGCTTCCATCCTGCCCCCTCTTCTCATGCCCCGCCTTCCTATGCAGCCCGCCCGCATGCCGCAGTCAGCAGTGTCCTACGTGTACACTGCGATTGCGCCCACGCACGACTGGCTGGCGGTGTGGGTAGAGGCAAAGGCTCGCGCCTTCGGATTGCAGCAGCTTGCGGTGCAGAACGACGAGCAGGTGCTGGAGGTGGCGGTGGGCACTGGGCTCTCGTTCCCCGCGCTGGTGCAGGCAAATCCTGATGGTTGGACCGAAGGCCTTGACCGCACGCCGGCGATGCTCCGCAAAGCCGCCCGCCGCATGCGCAATGCGCCCCACCAGCGGTTCGGGCTTCGTCTGGGGGATGCGTACGACCTGCCGTATCCCGACAACGCATTCGACGCGCTCCTCAACAGCTACATGTTCGACATGCTACCGGTGGCGGACTTCGTGCCGGTGCTCTCCGAGTTTAAGCGCGTGCTCAAACCAGGCGGGCGGTGCGTCTGCATCAACATGACCGTGCCCACCCACTGGAGCGAGCGACTCTGGGACACGATCTATGCGATCTGGCCCCCACTGCTGGGCGGCTGCCGGGGCGTGGCCATTGCCCCCTTCATGCAAGAAGCCGGCTTCGCCGACGTGCAGCGCACGCGCATCGTACAGCGCACCTTTCCGTCGGAGGTGGTGATCGGTCACACCTGAATAGGTAGCCTACCATTCTTGAGGAAGCTCGTATATCTCAAACGCAGGCTCATCCCCCTCATGCGTGAGTAGTCCAAGATAATCGCCAGCCACGCTGATAGACCGCGCCCGCGTCGGCAGCTCCGTGTCAGCCACAACGCGCCCTGTGTCCTGATCCAGTACATAGAGACGACCGGAGTGGCGAATCTCTTCCAGCCGTCGTTGTATCGCACCCGTCATGGTTGCGAAAAGCCCAGCACGGTCGATTTTCCTGCCAGAATATAAAACGTAGAGGTATTGATCATTGCCTGTAACGTCAAGTACACCAAGAGGGTGTTCCGTAACATCGGGTGCGGACACGGTGTATCCGTCGCGGTAGTCGTACAAGGGAAGCGCGTGCTCGGGCGGATCAGTTGTTGCCCAGCGTAGCCCCTCTTCGGTCAATTTAAGTACGAGCGATCCGTACGTAAACCCGAAAAACGCTCCGTTCTGTGTCGTGTGATGCGGCCCTTGCCGGAGCATCACATTGTCGTCAATATCGCTCTGTTCAAGAGCAGGACTATCTGATACGTCTACTGTTGCAACAGACCTATCAGTAATCTGGTACGCCCCATTATCTTCCCGGAGACGGTGAAGTGTGAAAATAGAAGAGTCTGGACTAAAGCTTGCCATTGCCACCGTGGAATCGTTGACGAGAAACAGGTCTCCTGGAAAACCGCTGATACCGCGCACCTGCCCCTGAAAGTGAATATCACTGTCGTATACATACGCTCTTCGCTGGCCGCTATCCCATACCAGGAAGCCGCCATCTGAAAACTGGCTGATTTTGACCTCTTCTCCAGAGAGTTCGCCAGGTCCTTCCCCAGATACGACAGTAGACCCAATCGGGCTGGCGTCGGCGAGACGGATACGGGCAAGGACCTGGTCGGATGAAAAGGGATCTATTGCCAATACAGAAGTTGGCTGGCTGGTGTCATCTAACAAGAGTTGGAAGTCATATGGGGCTGCGAACCCACTATCATAAGTAGCAACATGCGTCCAGGATACCTGAGGGTTTTCCTGTGCAAAAGACAAAAGTAGCGGGCAAAAGAAGAAGAGAGCGATGGTTATCGTTGTAAAGCGCATGATTTCTACCTATAGTTGACTGAACTACAGCGAACTGACCTTCCGACTTGGAACGTCAGTTCGCTGCACGTCCAAAATAAAAAATTTACAACCCCAATATTTCTTTCAGTCCGTCTATATAGTCACATGGTCCTTTATACGTGACCGAGTTGCACGTACCCCCAAAATTGCATGTACCAAGAATTTTGGTGCCGTACTCAATTATTTTGATCTAGCACTGACTTTGTGGCTACGCGACATTTCCCCCTTCGCGAAGGGGGAAATCCCGAACAGCGTGAGGGAATGGGGGATGTGAGGACCGCGCATTCTGCGACAAGGCGGCGATCAACAAAGGAGGAAGGAAACCCGCACATGCCGTTATTTAAGTTATTCATAGCTGAAACTTGAATTGATTTGTGATAGAAAATGCAGTCCTATAATACCCCCCCCCCCTCCCAAAACACAAGTCCTAATAAATAAAGATAAGGTTAATGTAGGTATCTGGGTAAGAAATGCGAAGCTTGTCTCCTCATAGATCTGGTTGAGCAGGGATCCGATCAGTTGATGCAAATGGGTTGGGCTACGGTCTGCGAAAAAAGTTTGGCCGCTGCTGAGATGCGTTCATCTGCTAAATCCAAACCATCCCTTTCTGTCGAAGCTCGTTCATTAAAGGAAGGCGACCTGTGTAAGTAAGTAGCCGCGGTAGCGACCGGGCATACACAGGGGCAAAACGGACCGCCTGCCAGATGGGGCGTCTGGGTGGGCTTCACATGGCCGTGGACGCTGACGGATTGCAGGAAGGCCATGCCGTACGCCTTCTAAAAACATTAGGCACACATGATCTTCACTTCAATTCGTGGCCGTGTTTTTATACACTTCAATAGTGATTCAACCCATTAGCCATCCCCGTTATGCGTTCTGTTGTGCCTTCATCTATTGCCTCTCCGTTTGTGACAAACGATCCGGTGCTGAGCCTGATTGGAAATACACCGATGGTGGCCTACCCGGGTATTGAGAACGAGCGTGTGCTCTGTAAGATGGAGTCGATGAACCCGACCGGCTCGATGAAAGACCGTATTGCGATGGGCATTCTGACGGAGGCGGTGCGCACGAAAGACATTCATACGGTGGTCGAAGCCAGTTCGGGCAACACGGCGGGGGCAGTTGCGCTGGTCGCGAATCGACTCGGTCTCCGGTGCATTCTGGCCTGCCCCGAATCCACCAGCCGCCAGAAGCTCGGCTACATGAAAGCCTTTGATGCTGAAGTGCATGAGTGCCCGAGCGTATCTTCAGACCATCCCGACCACTACCGCGCTACGGCCAAACGCCTGGCTGAAGAGACGGGCGGGTTTCTGATGAACCAGTACTACAACCAGTCGAATCCGGGCGTGCATGCGCAGTGGACGGGTCCTGAAGTGTGGGCACAGGCGGGCGACCAGATGACGCATCTGGTCTGCGCGATGGGCACGGGCGGACTCATCAGCGGCACTGCGCGTCACGTTAAGGAGCAGGCAGCCAAGGCGGGGCGTCCGGTTACGGTTGTAGGGGTGGATGCGGAGTGCTCCAATATCGCCACCGCGTTCTACAACGAGCCCGAGCGTCCGTACGACACATGTGTAGAGGGGCTCGGCAAAGGCGGAAAACTGCCTACGATGTGGTTTGAGCATCTCGACGAGATGCGCCGCTTGACCGACGATGAAGCCTTCGACCAGGCCCGCCGTGCGGCCCGGCAGCATGGCATGCTCATTGGTCCCAGCGCTGGAGCGGCCCTTAAGATTGCATGCGACATCAGCCAGGCCGACCCTGCCGCTACGGTCGTCACCATCATCTGCGACGGCGGCGACCAGTACTTTGATACGCTGTTTGGGGCGTAACCAGCTCCGCATGCTCCGTCGATGTATGGGAAGATGGATGCATGAAAGGGGTACGAGAAGAACGTCCCCCTCCCTTCATCGTCACACGCCTCAGTCCCAGAGCGAATCCCAAACAGGATCTTCAACCTGTGGACTTGCAACCCCTGTACGCTTCACGTATATACATAGCATGATGAATAGTCGCCCTCAACACATTGCTGCATGGTGGTGGTGCACCCGGGTTACTGGGCACACCACCCCGCACAGGTAGCGCATACGCTGCGCCCCCTGTTTCTCGTGCTCGCTGACCCGCTGTCGCCCTTGCAGACAGTGGGTTTTTTTCGTTTGTAGCCTTCCTATCCCGCTTGCTCATGACGTTCGACGATTTTGCTGCCCGCATCAACGAGGCACGTACAGAGGCCGACGGTTCGCTCGTGGTGCCGGTACATCGCCGTCGCAGTGCCGACCTGCTTACGCCGGTGTCAGCATTTCTGGCGCTGCGCGAAGGGGCCGACTTCCCGTTTCTCCTCGAAAGCGTAGAGGGCGGTGAGAAGCTGGCACGCTACTCGTTCCTGGGGGGCAACCCCTATCGCGTGGTGCAGGCCACTGAGCATGGGGCCTCCGTTACTATCGACACGCGCCGCGCTGTAGACGGCATACCCAACCCCGACGCCTCGGGTACGATCTTCGACGTGCTTACGCGCCTCACCGAGCCGTTTACGGAGCTTGCGGCGCCGGGACTGCCACGGCTACGTGGGGGCGCTGTCGGGTATATGGGATACGATACGGTGCGTCTTATCGAGCACCTGCCCGACGCCCCTCCCGATACGCTTGGCATGCCCGATGCCGTCTGGGGCTTTTACGATGCGCTTGCTGCGTTCGACCATGTGCGCCACCAGCTTGTGATTATGGCAAGCGCGTTTGTGCATCCCGATACCGATCTGCGCACCGCATACGACGATGCCACCGCGCGCTTGGACCAGTTGGAGGCGCAGCTCAATGCATCGGCGGCGCACCCGGAGCCGCTCGAACTGCCGTCGCCCGACATCAGCTCGAACTTTGAACGCGATGCGTTCGAGCAAGCCGTTCGTGAGGCCAAGCAGCACATTGTGGATGGCGATATCTTCCAGGTGGTGCTCTCCCAGCGCTTCGAATCCGCTTTTCGCGGTGACCGGTTCAACCTCTACCGCGCCCTCCGGCAGGTAAACCCGTCGCCCTACCTGTTCTACCTGGATTTCGACGACGTGGCTCTGGTGGGCTCCTCGCCCGAGGTGCTTGTGCGCGTCGAAGACGGGCACGCCGAGGTGCTGCCCATTGCGGGGACGCGTCCGCGTGGCGCTACCGAGGCCGAAGATAACGCGCTGGCCGAGGAGCTGGCTGCAGATCCGAAGGAGCGCGCCGAGCATCTGATGCTTGTGGATCTGGGGCGCAACGACCTGGGGCGCGTGTGCACCTACCAGTCAATCAACGTAGATCGCTACGCGTTCATCGAGCGCTACTCGCACGTGATGCATATCGTGTCGTCGGTGTCGGGCCAGGTAGCTGGCGAGCGCACACCTATGGAAGTGCTTGCCGCTTGCTTTCCCGCAGGCACCGTGAGCGGAGCCCCCAAGGTACGCGCTATGGAGCTGATCGATGCCTTCGAACCCACGCGACGCGGCGTATACGCCGGGGCCGTAGGCTACCTCGACTTTTCAGGTACGCTGGATACGTGCATTGCTATCCGCACCATGGTCGTGCGTGATGATACCGTCTACGTGCAGGCCGGCGCAGGCATCGTTGCCGACAGCGACCCGGCCTCGGAGTATGAAGAGACGCGCAACAAGGCCGCTGCGCTACACGAGGCGCTGCAGGTGGCCACCGATGATCTTCTATAATCTATATACAACCAGCCAGGCGGTCTGGCGATCTGTCCTGGCCCTACCTAAACCCGCTTTCCGATAGCGGGTACATGTTTTTGACCCTGTTAACCTACTCGACATACTGCCCTGTTATGCCGAACCCGATTACCGAAACCCTTTTTGGACGTGGCTGGATTGGCCGCACCATCAGCCGCGAAGAGACCGTGGAGCACATCAACCCGCTCGTGCGGGCACACATCGAGCTGAACCACGCCTACCGGGCTGTTGTGCGGGTTGCCGATGACCGCCGGGTGGTGGATGCACTCAACGCGCTCCTCAAAACCGCCCGCGCCGATGTCGGCAAGCTCTCCGAAACGGTGTTCAGCGCAGGAGGCGCCGCGTATAACGGCACCGACCTGAAGCCCGAGGACTTCGACCTCGGTCCTGACCTGGATACGGCGCTTCCAAACCTGATTGAAGAGGAAGAAGCGTTCCAGGAGGCCGTACGCACCGAGCGCAACGACGTAGAGCACCAGATGCGCACGCGCGCCATCCTGGAACTGGTGCGCGACAACAGCCAGGAGCGGCTCGACGTGCTGAAGCGCATTCGGAAGCGGCGCTAAGCCGACGTGGCCTGCCGCCCCGTTCGCATCCCCACCGATTTTCTTTGACCTTATCCTACCGCATGACTGACGACGCTTCTTCGAACGCCGACACCGTGGTTGTATCTGGTATCCAGCCGTCTGGACGCCTGCACATTGGAAACTACTTCGGTGCGCTGCGTCAGCACCTCGACCTGCATACGCAGCACCGGGCCTTTTACTTCATTGTGAACTACCACGCGCTCACCTCGCTGCACGACGCCGACCGGATGCGCAAGTATACGATCGACGTAGCGCTCGACTATCTGGCGCTGGGCTTTGACCCCGATGAGGCAGCGCTCTTCATCCAGAGCGACGTGCCCGAGGTGACAGAGCTGGCGTGGATCTTCTATAATCTGATGCCGGTGTCGCGCTTGGAGCGCGGCGTGTCGTACAAGGAGAAAGTTGCTCAGGGATTGAATCCGAATGCCGGACTGCTCAACTATCCGGTGCTGCAGGCCGCTGACATCTTGATCTACGGAGGCACCCAGGTGCCTGTCGGGGCCGACCAGAAGCAGCACATCGAGATCACGCGCGACGTGGCGCAGCGCTTCAATAACACGTTCTGCCCCGACGACCCGATATTCACGCTCCCCGAGCCGTATATCCTCGACGACGTATCGGTCGTGCCGGGCATCGACGGACAGAAGATGTCGAAGAGCTATGGCAACACTATCGGTATCTTCGACGAGGGCAAGGCCCTCAAGAAGAAAGTGATGAGCATTGTGACCGACTCTACGCCGCTCGATGAGCCGAAAGATCCGGAGCAGTGTAACGTGTTTGCGCTCATCAAGCTGTTTGCGGATGCGGAGCGCCGCGCCGAAATCGCGGAGCAGTATCGGGCGGGCGGATACGGATACGGCCACGCCAAGAAAGAGCTGCTGGGGCTAATCCAGGACTTCTTCGCCGAAGCGCGCGAACGCCGCCACGAGCTGGAGCAGCGCCCCGACTACGTACACGATGTGCTGCGTGAGGGAGCCAAACGCGCCCGGGCTACAACCGAACCGCTCATGGCACAGGTCCGCGAAGCCACGGGGCTGATGACGACGGTGTAAAACTGTGAAAGTAGGGAGGGATGAAAGGGGGGAGGTTTGGAAGTCTATAGCTTTAAGAGTAGGGGAAGCACGAAACGACGTGAATGCGATGGTTACGGATTACAAAGAGTTACGCGTATACAAGCAGGCCTTTTCGGCGTCGGTGACGATCTCTGAGGTATCGAAGCACTGTAGGCCTGAGGAAAAGTATGCTCTGACTGATCAGATTCGTCGCTCATCGCGGTCTATCCGTGCCAATATTGGGGAAGCGTGGTTCAAGCGGCGTCCCCCGAAGCACGTTGGAAGCAAAATCAGCGATGATGGAAGCGAAGCTGCAGAGACCTTAGTCTGGACCGGGTTTGCTGAAGCCAGTGGCTATCTTAGCCCAGAAGAAGCTACCAAACTGGGGAAGACGCTACGCATCACCTTGGGCGGATTGGTAAAAATGATGTCCAACCCCGAAAGCTGGTGTGGTCCTGCCAACCACGCACGGGAGGCTGACGTATCCTATGATCCTGCCTCTTAAAGCCTGTTTGGGTTTTGGTTTGCAGTCCAGCGCCGCCGCTCGGAGCCCAAATTAAGAAATCAAAACAGGTTCTTAATCCTCCATCCCTCCACACGTCCACCCCTAACAGGCTATGATCTTCGTTCTCGACAACTACGATAGCTTCACGTACAACCTGGTGCACCTGCTGGGAGAGCACACCGGCGACATCGTGGTGGAGCGCAACGACGCGCTGACGGTAGAGGAGGTGCGGGCGCTCGATCCCGAGGGCATCGTGATTTCGCCGGGCCCCGGCCGCCCTGCCGATGCGGGGATCACCGAGCCGCTCATCGAAGCCATGGGCGCAACCACCCCAATTCTGGGGGTCTGTCTCGGACATCAGGCCATGGGCGAGGTCTTCGGGGCCGACGTGGTCAACGCGCCTTCGCTCATGCATGGCAAGACGAGCGAGGTAACGCACGACGGGCAGTCCATCTTTGAGGGCGTTGACGTTCCCTTTACCGCGACGCGCTATCACTCGCTTATTCTTGACCGCGACACCATCCCTGACGAGCTCACCATTACCGCTGCGACCGATGACGACATCGTGATGGGCATTCGCCACGTAGAATGGCCCATCGAAGGCATTCAGTTCCATCCTGAAAGCGTCAAAACGGCCGCAGGGCCCACGCTCATTGCCAACTGGGTGCGCCGCCTTCCCGCTCGCTCCGCCCGATAGCGCCGGATGGACTGCCGCCACCCTGACAGCTGCTACAGTTACTCGTTCCAACCGTTTTTCGAACCGTTTCCGTGTCTATGCACGACCACCTAACTACCATCGCTCAAGGCCAGGCGCTCACTGAAGACGAAGCTGCCGACGCCATGCATCAGATTATGTCGGGCACCGCCGACCCTACGCACATCGCGGCCATGCTGGTTGGGATGCGCGCACGGGGCGAGCAGCTCGACGAGCTCGTGGGTTTTACCCGCGTGATGCGTGAGTTTGCCGTTTCTGTAGAGTGCAACGACCCCCACGCCATCGACCTCTGTGGCACCGGGGGCGATGGTGCAAGCACGTTCAACATCTCAACGACCGCTGCTTTCGTGTGTGCAGGAGCCGGCGTTACCGTCGCCAAGCACGGCAACCGGTCGGTATCGTCGAAGTCGGGCTCAGCCGACGTGCTGGAAACGCTGGGCGTTGAGATTGAGCTCGAAAAAGAAGGCGTCGAGTATTGTCTGGATGAGGCCGGCATCGCCTTCTTGTTTGCGCCCTACTTTCACCCGGCCATGCGACACGTCATGCCTGTGCGCAAGTCGCTGGGCGTGCGTACCTGCTTTAACATTCTGGGTCCGCTCTGCAATCCAGCAGGCGTAACCCGGCAGCTCGTAGGCGCGTTCGACCTGCAGACCGCACAGCTGATGGTGCAGATTCTGCGTCGCCTTGATAGCGAGCACGTGATCACCGTGCATTCGAACGACGGCATGGACGAGTTCTCGGTGGCCGATGCCAGTACGCTCTTCGAATACAACACGGAGGGGCCTCATGACATGCCCATCAGCCGCGAAGTGGGCCCTGAGAAGCATGACTTTGAACGCGCCTCGAACCGCACACTGGTAGGAGGGGATGCGCACGAAAATGCTGAGATTCTACGTGGCATCCTCGCCGGCACCGACACTTCGCCGCGCCGCGACGTCGTGCTGCTGAACGCAGGCTATGCGCTGCACACCAGCGGGCAGTTCGACGACCTCGACGCTGCTTTTCAAGGAGCACGCAACAGCATCGACTCAGGCCGCGCGCTGAATGCCCTGAACGCGCTCATTGAGGCCTCGAATGACGCTCCAAAGTAACGCTGCCTCCTCTGCCACCCGCTGTCCTCCGCACGCCAAACCCAGATCGAATCTGTGAGCATTCTTGACGACATCGTTGCCGATACACGGACCCTGATTGCCGACCGCAACCAGGAGACGCCCGTATCCGAATTGAAGCAGCGTCCGCTGTTTACCGATCACGAACCGCTCTCGTTAGAGAAAGCACTCAAGCAGCGCGGCATGTCGTTCATTGCGGAGGTGAAAAAAGCCTCCCCCTCGAAGGGCGTGATCCGGGAGTCATTCCAGCCGGCCCAGATTGCACAGTCGTACGCCAAACACGGCGCCGCCGCTATCTCTGTGCTGACCGAGCCGCTGCACTTTCAGGGGTCGCTGGAGAGCCTGGCGTGGATCCGTGCCCATCTGCCTGATACACCGCTTATGCGGAAAGACTTCATCGTCGATCCGTATCAGCTTGTCGAAGCGAAAGCCGTTGGCGCCGATGCCGTACTGCTGATCGCGACGGTGCTCGATGCCGAGACGCTCTATGACTTGCACGCGCAGGCCGAAGAGCTCGGGCTGTCGTGCCTGGTTGAAGTGTATGCACACGAAGACCTCGACAAGATCGATTTCGACCAGGTGAAGCTGCTCGGGGTTAACAACCGCAACCTTCATACGTTTGAGGTAGACATTGCAAATTCGCTCGACATCTTCCAGCACGTACCACGTAACCTGGGCTGGGTGTCGGAGAGCGGCCTAAGCGATCCCGAAACGCTCGTTCGCCTCCGCCAGAACGGCGTAAACGGTGTGCTCATCGGTGAGCACCTCATGCGTGCCGACGACCCCGGCCAGGCGCTAACCGACCTGCGCAACGAAGCCCGCGAAATTGCCATTGCCCAACAGTAGCAGGTATGGAGGGGGTACGTGTGGAGGTGAGTACGTGTGCTCCTCCATCCTTCCATCCCTCCAGCCCTACACCCATCTATCCCTCTAACCCGTCATCCATTCCACTATGTCCGTAAAAGTCAAAGTCTGCGGCATTACTGATCTTGAAGCGGCCCGCTACCTGGCAGGGAAACGTGTGGACTACCTGGGCTTCATTCAGCATGAAGACAGCCCGCGCTACATCCGTCCGAAGCAGGTAGCCAAGATTCTGGAGTGGGTGCATGGCATTAATTCGGTCGGGGTTTTTGTGAATGATGATGCGGACGCCGTGAACCACGCGGTGGAAACAGCCGGATTCACCCATGTGCAGCTGCACGGTACCGAGCCTCCCGCTGTATGCGAGCAGATCGACCGGCCGGTTATCAAAGCGATCCGCGTGCGCCACGACGCCGCCTCCGATCAGCTACGGGCGCTCATGGAGCCCTACACCGACGTTGTGGATGCCTTTCTGCTCGATACGCACAACAGCAGCGTGTGGGGCGGCACCGGCGAATCCTTCAACTGGCGCCTGGCTCGCGAGCTCTCAAGCGAGTACCGCCTCTTCCTTGCGGGCGGACTCAACGCCGACAACATCGAGCGCGCCGTGCATACGATGCGTCCGTATGCCGTCGATCTGTCGAGCGGACTCGAAACAGCCCCAGGCGTGAAAAGCCTCGATAAGATCGACGCGTTCTTCGATACGTTTCGCGCGCTTCAGGACGAACTGGCCGAAGAAGCGGCCGATCCGTCGTAGCATCCCCTGGCATGCGCATCCCCTAAAATCTCCTTGAACCCTGCACAGGCGCTGCAGGCCCCGTGCGCGCCCTCTTGTTATCTTTCTGCATCCAACCCCGCTAACCCATGTCCAACGCTCCTGCTGTAGCCGCTGAATCAGCCGCTGAACCAGCTACTAAATCGAACACGCGCTACGCCGCCCCCGACCAAACGGGCCACTTCGGTCCGTACGGCGGGGCCTTCGTACCGGAGATCCTCGTTCCGGTGCTTGAAGAGCTGCGCGCGGCCTACGCCGACGCCCAGGCCGACCCCGAGTTCGACGCCCAGTACCGCACGCTCTTGCGCGAGTACGTGGGGCGCCCGACCCCACTCACCTTCTGCGATCGTCTGACCGACTACTACGGCGGTGCGAAGATCTATGCCAAGCGCGAAGACCTCTGCCATACCGGTGCGCACAAGATCAATAATACGATTGGGCAGATCCTGCTGGCGCGGCGCATGGGAAAAACGCGCATCATTGCCGAAACCGGCGCCGGACAGCATGGCGTGGCCACGGCCACCGTCTGTGCCAAGTTTGGCATGGACTGCATCGTGTTCATGGGCGAGGAAGACATGGAGCGCCAGCGCCTGAACGTAGAACGCATGGAGCTGATGGGCGCGGAGGTGCGTCCGGCCATGAGCGGCAGCCGTACGCTCAAAGACGCGACCAACGAAGCCATCCGCGACTGGGTATCGAATCCCAGCGATACGTTCTACATCATCGGCTCGGTGGTGGGCCCCCACCCCTACCCGATGATGGTACGCAACTTCCACCGCGTTATCGGGGATGAGACGCGCGCACAGCTCGACGAACATGAGGGACGCGAATGTCCGGATGCCGTAGTTGCTTGCGTGGGCGGCGGCTCAAACGCAATGGGCATCTTCTATCCGTATATCGATGACGAAGACGTGCGCCTGGTCGGCGTTGAGGCCGCGGGCGAAGGGCTCAACGGACGCCACGCGGCGACGCTCTCGAAGGGCACGCCAGGTGTGCTGCACGGCGCTATGAGCTACCTGCTGCAAGACCAGCGCGGACAGGTAGAGATTGCGCACTCGATCTCGGCAGGCCTCGACTATCCCGGCATCGGGCCGGAGCACTCGCACCTGAAAGACTCCGGACGCGTCGAGTATGCGTCGGCGACCGATGCTGAAGCGATGGAAGGCGTGCGTGTGCTGTCTGAGCAAGAAGGCATCATCCCAGCGCTCGAAACTGCGCATGCTATGGTGCCTATGGGACGCGTGGCGCGTGAGATCGGCCCGGAAGGCATCATCGTGTTCAATTGCTCGGGCCGGGGTGACAAGGATATGCAGACCATCGCCAAACACCGGTAACGCCCCCTCCATCCGTCCGCACGTTCAACCTTCCACCCCCCACCCGTAATGTCTCGACTTTCTGACACCCTTGCCGCCTGCCGTGCCGATGGCACCCCCGCGATGGGCCTCTTTACCACGAACGGCTTCCCGACCCCGGAGGCCACCGTCTCGATCCTGCATGCGATCGATGAGGGCGGGGCCGACTTTATCGAGCTGGGCATGCCGTTCAGCGATCCGCTCGCTGAGGGCCTGCCGATTCAGCGCTCCAGCGCCCGTGCGCTCTCGCACGGCGTTACGATGGACGACGCGTTCGACACGGTTGCCACGTTTCGCGAAAAGAGCGATACGCCCGTGCTCCTTATGGGATACATCAACCCGGTGCTGCAGTACGGCATGGATACGTTCTGTACCCGCGCCGCCGAGGCCGGGGTTGACGGACTCATCCTGCCCGATGTGCCGCCCGAGGAAGCCGAAGTGCTCACCGGGCATGCGCAGGCTGCAGGGCTCGACCTGGTCTTCCTGATCGCGCCCAACTCCTCTGACGCACGCATTCAGCGCGTCGACGAGCTGGCGACCGGTTTTGTGTACGCAGTGTCCGTTACCGGACTCACCGGGTCGCGGCTCGACGGGCGCGGGGCCGTGCAGGCATATCTGAAGCGAGCCCGCTCGCTGGTTACACAGAATCCGCTTCTTGTTGGATTCGGCATCGCCACCCACGACGACGCGATGGAGCTTTCCCAGCACACCGACGGCTTTATCGTAGGGTCGGCGCTGATCAAGGAGATTGAGGCCTGCTGGGACGAGGACACGCTCTCCGACGAAGCGTGCTACGCGCGCATCCGCCAGTTTGCACAGCAGCTCAAGGAGGGGCCGGTCCTTGCGGGGAGCAATCCAACGACGTAGAGGTTTATGTCTTTTCGTTGTTTGCACCTGCTTAACAGAGAACCCAACATGATTCAGTACACGCTTCGTCGCATCGGCGTTCTGCTTCTGGCTGCTATTGTGCTTGCTGGGTGCGAGGGCTTTCTGGATGGCGACTACCGCCCTCGTGCCACCGGGCAAGAGGGAGAGATCATGGTTGTCATGGATAGCACCCACTGGGACACGGGCCTGGGAGATGCCGTACGTCAGAACATCGGCCCGTACGTCGAAACGCTCCCCACGCCCGAGCGCAGCTTCGACCTGCGCCAGGTAAACCTTGCGTCCGACCGGATCTTCGATATGGTGCGGCGGCATAAAAACGTGGTATTCGTAGCCCCGCTCAGCGACGAAACGCCGGTTGCTAACTTCCTGCGTAGCCGCCTCTCCGACAACGTACTGCAGGCTGCCCTCGACGGCACGCCTGTCGTTGTGCCCCGCGAGGATCTGTGGCGCCGCAGCCAGCGCGTCTACTACGTGACTGCCGGAAACACCGAGCAGCTCATCGAAGCGATTGTGGAGCGCGGCTCCGACATCCGGTCGACCTTCCACGAGATCACGCTCGACCGCATGGAGCGCGAGATGTTCGAGAAGGAGCGCCAGTTCAATCTGGAGGATACGCTCATGCAGCGCCACAACTTTGCCGTGAACGTGCAGCACGACTACCAGATTGCCATCGACACGACCGTCGACAGCCGCAGCTTCATCTGGATGCGCCGTGTGCTCACCGACACCCGCCGCGAACTGATGATCCACTACGAGGAGGGGATGTCCCCTGAAGAGATCACGCCAGAATGGATCTACGCTACCCGCGACTCGCTCACCGAGGAGTACCTGCGCGGCAACGTCGCTGGATTTGTGCGCACCGACTACCGCCGTCCGCTCAACACCGAAGAAACCGACTTCCTGGGCCGCTACGGCTACACCACGCGCGGACTCTGGCACTTTGTGCGCCGCCCCGACGAGGGCGAAGGCCTGCGCGAGATGGGCGGCGGCGGGCCTTTTGTGAATTACACCTTCTACGACCAGGAGAGCGGGCGCGTTTATATGATCGACGGATCGGTGTTCGCGCCAGAGTACGGCAAGCGCGACTTCCTGCGGCAGATGGAGGTCATCGCCCGCACCTTCCGCACCCAGACCGATGAGGAGTCTGACGATCCGACCCTCGCATCTACTGACTAACGAATGGGTGTTGGGCAGCAGTAACGATCCGGCATGCGGCGTTCTTAGCAGCATAGTAAGCAGATGACCGATCTGGTTCTGGCATGGTTACGAAAAGCAGGGGGATGCGCGACGCTGGCGCTCCTGGGTGCCCTGCTCCTCGTAGCTGCAGGCGGGTGCCAGAACGGAGCGCCCCCCGTTGACGAGTCCACCATGCGCACGGTGTTGGTCGATCTCCATCTCGGCGAAGCCCGCCCGAATGCGCCTGCTGTCGACGCGCGTCCACCACCCGACAGCCTGCTGGCACGCCATGGCCTTTCTCGGGCTCAGTTTGAGGCAGCACACGCATACTACGCCGAACGCCCCAGCGTCTACCGCGATATCTATCAGGAGGTAGTCGACTCGCTTCGAGCGATACAGGGCGACGTTGCCGGACTCCGAGAGGCCTACGAAGCGGCCACCGAAGAAGCCAACGAAGAAACGGCTTCTGACGAAGAAAATGGATCCGACAACGCCTCGCCCCGGTCCGCCGACCAGAGAGAACGCCGGTAATACCCAATCCAGGTTCGGCGCTGTAGGACCGCCCAAGACACCGAAGGTGCTTCGTAGATCAGCAAAAATACATGTACGTTTCTGTGGTCGCGAGCAGAGAGCGCAGCGACCGATGTTGCGACCTGTGCGTTCCAGAAAGGCATTTCGCCTCGGACAGGACCGCGTGAAATGGACATCCCCGCAGTAAACGCTGCGATAACACACGCGAAGGTACTTCTGCGTAGGGGAGTAGCTCCTCATTCGTCTGTGGCAGAGTTGCCGTCTGCAGAGTCGCTGTGCGGTGTGCCGTTTGTCTCTGGAAGAAAGCGGCGCCCCGATGCAGTGAGCGCATAGGTTGTGGCATGTGGGGAGGGAGGCTGCACATAGCCCTCGTGCACCAGCCAGCGCAGCAGCCGGCGGGCCCGGTACGGCGGCTGGTCGGGGAGCCACGTATCCATCGGCTCGTCTTGAGCGATCGCGCCAAGCACCGACTGCAGTTCGTCCCTGTCGTTTGGCGTGACCGGGTCGGGGTCGTGGCGCCCGAGGCACACATCGCATTGCCCACACGGGGCGCTTGCCTCGCCAAAGTAGGCAAGCAACTGCTGGCGTCGGCAGGTCGCAGACTCCGCATAGTCGATCATTGCGTCGAGGCGCTCCTCGGCGCGCTGTCGGGCTGCCGCCACGGCATCGCCGGGCACGGGCCACTGCTTGGCACGCGGGCGCAGCAGCTCCAGATGAATCGCTCGCCCCGGCGCACGCCATTCCAGCAGGTCGCGCTGCGCCAGGTAGTCGAGTCCCTTGTGGATGCGTGCACGCGGCACCTCCATGCGCCGCTCCAGCTGCTCCATGTCGAGGGGCCACCACCGGGCATAAGCATCTGCATGCACCCCACGAATCAGGTCGAGCACAAAGCGCTGCAGTGCCGTGTTCGACTGCTCTCGGGCGTACGCCCGGATGTCCGATGCAGCTTGTCGGAACCGGATCCAGCCGCGGTGCCGCCGGTTGGGCAGCCGCTGCCACGCATCCGCCCGCTCCAGCATGTCGATCGCCGTGCGAATCTTAGAGGCGTGGAGATCCGTGACGCGCTGCACGGCTTTCATGTCGACGGTGAGCGGGGCGTCGGGGAGGCTGCCGAGCGGAATCTGGCCGACGTTGCAGATGCCCGAGTACACCGCCTGAATCTCTTTTACGGAGGGGTGCCCCGCTTCGATAAGAGCCTCCTGCGTGTCGGCGTCGGGCGGCTGGTACAGGAGCACGGCATACGCCCGCTCGCCATCGCGCCCGGCCCGGCCCGCCTCCTGGTAGTACGCCTCCAGCGACGACGGCAGATCGACATGCACCACAAACCGAACATCGGGCTTGTCAATGCCCATTCCAAACGCATTCGTGGCTACGATCACACGCACCTCGTCCTGGATCCATTGCTGCTGCGCATCAGTGCGACGCCTGGAATCCATGCCCCCGTGATACCCCGCTGCCGAAACCCCCTCGTTCTGCAGCCAGTCGGTCCACATCTCCACGTTGCGCCGCGTTGAGGCATACACGATGCCGCATCCGGGCACACCGTTCAGCACGTCGCGCAGCTTGTCGCGCTTGTTGGCCGTCTGAAAGACCGACCACACCAGATTCGGACGATCAAAGCCCTGCACGACGACCTTCGGGTCCTTCAGGTCGAGCAGGTCCTGCACGTCGGCGCGCACCTCGGGGGTTGCTGTTGCCGTAACCGCCAGCATGGGCGGATCACCAAGTGCCTCGCGAGCCGGGGCGATCTCTTTGTAGTCAGGGCGGAAGTGGTGCCCCCATTCGCTCACGCAGTGCGCTTCGTCTACCGCCAGCAGCGCCACATTCAGTTCCGCCGCACGGGCCTGAAAGTGCGTGGTCGTTAATCGCTCCGGCGCCACGTACAGCACATCGTAGAGCCCGTGCTCGGCGTTGATGAGGCACTGCTCGCGCTGGCGCCGCGACATGGCACTGTTCAGCGCCGCGGCCCGGATTCCGTTCTGCTCCAACCCTTCCACCTGATCCTGCATCAGCGCAATGAGCGGCGAAATGACCAGCGTGAGTCCGTCGAAGAGTACCGCGGGCACCTGGTAGCAGAGCGACTTGCCGCCGCCGGTCGGCAGAATGCCCATCACGTCGCGTCCGGCAAGTACGGCGTCGATGATCGCCTCCTGCCCGGCCCGAAACGACGGATACCCCCACCGGTCCTGCATCGCGGTGCGGGCATCCTCCAGCGTGTACGAAACCGTGTCGGCAGGCATGCAGGTACAGGTCGATCAGCGATGAAACACATGACGGTACTGCAACGCTCCAACCCGTGTCTGCGTTCAGTGCAACGTAGATCATCCGCATCCCCCTGTATTTCTGCTGCGTATGGACACTCCCCGCGTCTCTATCATCATCGTCACCTGGAACGCGCTGCCGCTCTTGAAGCAGTGTCTGCCCTCGGTGGTCGCAACCGACTACCCGAACCTGGAGATCATTGTGGCTGACAACGCTTCAGATGATGGCTCCGCTGCCTGGGTCGAATCCGAATACCCTGCGGTGAAGGTGGTGCGACATCCCCAAAACTGGCGCTTCTGCAAAGGCAACAACCGCGCGGTGCCGTATGCTACGGGCGATTACATCCTACTCTTGAACAACGACGTGGAGGTGCCGCCCGGCTGGCTCCATCCGCTGGTGGAGGCGTTCGAGGCGGATCCGGAGATTGGCGCGGCGCAGCCCAAAATGCTGCAGTACGACGACCGAAATCGCTTCGAGTACGCCGGCGGCGCGGGCGGATTCATCGACCGGGTGGGCTACCCGTTTACGCGCGGACGCCTCTTCGACACGATGGAGCGCGACCGCGGGCAGTACGACACGCCCACGGACATCTTCTGGGCATCGGGCGCCGCCATCATGATGCGCCGCCGGGCCTTGCAGCAGGTGGGCCTGCTTGATGAGCGCTTCGACATGCACATGGAGGAGATCGACCTCTGCTGGCGGATGCAGCGGGCCGGCTACCGCATCCGCTACGTGCCCGGCAGCGAGGTGTATCACATCGGCGGGGCCTCGCTTCCCAAGGATGCCCCCGAGAAGACCTATCTCAACTTCCGCAACAGCCTGCTGATGCTCTACAAGAACCTGCCGCCGCGCGCCTGGCCGCGCATGTTTGCCGAGCGTGTGTCGGTGGATGCGGGCGCCGTTGCCCAGAAACTGGCGCAGGGTCAATTTCGCCACGCCGCCGCGATTGTCCGCGCCTACGCCGACGCCCACCGCATGCGCACGTCGTTCCAGCAAGCTACCGGCGGAGGCGTCGTGCTGCCTCCCTACCGGCGCTTCATCGCACTCGACTATTTCGCGCTCGGGCGGCGCACGTTTGCGGCGTTGCCGGTGGAAGGCTTTGACGCCGCCTGGGGAGCGGGCGATGTGAAGAGGGAGAGGTAGCACTTGCGTAGACACACAAAAGCACATCGAAGACAACCGCTCTTCTCTGTTCGCTTCGAAGCCTTTGGTACAAGTCATCCCGAACGGAGCGACTCCTCACTCGCATTCTCACGATGGGCATTGGATCGGGGGAGAACACTCTCCTACATCCTTTCTCTGCTCAGGGATCTTGCCGGTGAACTCGATGGGCTTTTCCGAGTGCGGAATGCTTACAACCTGTAAAGGAAGCTGGACTGCCCGGCACGGACCAAGGTCAGGTAGAGGGCCGACTTTCACCTCGATTTGGCCGTCCGACTCATAGATCCCGTCAATGGCGTTAACCGAATCACGGCACCCCACGTAGTAACATCCCCAGAACACCGTAACCACGGTCCGGCGATTAAAGTCAACCGGTGTGGGTGGATATAGCTCGTGGTTCTCATCAAAGAGACTAACATGTTTATTCCAGAACATGCCCCGGCAAAGATGCAAACTTAGTTGAAACCTTTGGAGAAGGAGTTCTCCCCAGTGGTCTCATTCTTGGTCAGGGAGTGCGTCCTTCAACGCTTCCTGAAGTTTCGGTAGATGTTCGTAGCCGGTAAGTCGTCGCATGCGCGTTTCTGCTTCAAGAAGCGCCAGTGCCATCCATCGATGACGTTGCGGGGAATGGTGCCACCGCTTGACCTTGCCGAAGCGACGTTCCACTTGGCCGTTGAGGTTTTCAATGCAGTTGGTTGTTTTCAGGCTCCGACCCAGCTCGTCGAAGAGGCCGAGTCGGTGCAGCGTTAACGTCTCTTCCTGGCCTTCCTCAAGGGAGCGAGCCGCATTTCGATTGATCTGTTCAAGCTCGGCTCGTAGCTTCAGAAGCCGCTGTTTGGCCCGTTTGTAGGTGAGCTCTTGGTAGGCCCGCCCAAGTTTCTTGCGCCATGTGCTCTGATCGGCCTTTGGTAGATAACTAACCACGTTTTCGCGTTTGTGCCATTGGCAACGCTGCACTTGAGCACAGGAGCCAAAGACCTCCCGAATCGCCTTGCGCAGGCCCTTGCCTCCATCAACGATGCAGAGGAGGCCTTCCTCGAAGCTGAGCCCACGCTGAATCAGGGTACGAAAAAGTTCGATAATCGGCTCAGCCCGCTCGGTGGTGGCCTGTGTAAACCCGAGCACCTTTTTGTGTCCTGTCTCGGTTACACCCATACAAATGATCATTTGCTCGCCTGCTACGTGCTTGCCGTCGATCCAAAGCGCCAGAACGGTGTCTTCCTCCAACGAGCGATGCTCAAACTCCTTCAGCGCCTCCTCCGCGCGCTCCTGGAAGCGGCGACTCACCGACGACTGGCTAAGGCCAAAGCCGTCGATAAACTGGCTTGCTACTCGCTCATAATCGCGCTGGGAAAGCCCCAAAAGGATGGCCTCGGCGAGTTCCTTACTTGGAGCCCCCTCCTTCATCGCCTGGTAGCTCTCTAACGGGCGCTCTGTGCCGGCTTCCGTGTCGCGCACTCGGGGCACATCGATCGGCACCCGCTCGTCCCCGATCCGAATCGATCCCGGATTCGAGCCCCAGCGCCGCAGAGAGTGCCCACCCGGCTTGCGGCTGTAGCGCTCGCCAGTAAGGGCTTCCACCTCTTCATCGAGAATGGTCTCGGCCAGAAGACGAGCCATCCGGGTGTGATGTTGGAGAAGATGGAGTTTCACGTCGATCGGTTGGTCTATCAGGTGGTCAAGCGATTCAACCGCTGGCGTCTCTGCACTGCGTTTGTTATGTTGAGTACTCATCATAAGGGGTTCTTTTCTGTGTGATACTCTCGCGCGAGGTCACTGGAGAAGAACCCCTTTTCTTTTGAGACTTTCAACTAACTCTGAATCTACGCCCATGCCCCACTCGGCGCTGTCTCGAAAGACGCGTGTTTGTGCTTCTCGAACATGCAACCCTTCCGCCTTCTCGACCCATCTGTGCGATACGTGTTCGATGGAATCAGATGGATCGTTTTGAAATAGGTCGCATCCCCCCAGCAGGGTGAGGGCCAAAAGAATTGGGAGTAGTGACGTGATCAGGCGGGAGGGCCAGGGCATTGGAGTAAGAGATCAATTCAACGGATTGCGAGAAGGATCGGTAAGCTGCCGGAGATCCGAGCCGTCGCGGCGGATCGTCCAGAGGGCGGTGAGGTCGCTCTCGTGGCCCGGCTTCCCGAAGACGATTCGCTCAGAATTGGGTCCCCAGGCCGGATCGTGGCCGCGGTCAATGAGCTTCTGCTGCTCGCTGCCGTCGCTCCGCATTACCCAGATTTCAGACCCACCATCAGTTATCGGTGCCCATGCAATCCATTCTCCATTCGGACTCCAAGCCGGGGCCTGGTCGGTCGGAAAAACCTCAGGGGGGGCAGGGGGCTGCAGCTCCGGCATATCCGGTTCTGAGGACATATCACATCCCCCAGTCCAACGGCGCAGGCCTCGAGCAGAACAAGACCTGCATACCGCAATGCGTACCGCAAGCAACCGTACCACAAGCGACGAGCATGATGCGAGAAACGTGACAGACACACCGGTATGGAAAAGGGCATGAGAACGCAGATGTATACAACGAAACGGGGAACCGACCCACGACATGAAGAGCCGATGATTTGAAATACATGCACTGGTAGCATACAAGGCGGTGCAGCCATTGTAAACCCTACCCTCCCCCCCCGATGGTCATACAAACTTAACATTTGGTATACATGCATGCGATTGATCCCTTATGGGATAGCCTTCAACACGCCCTCGGAAAACAAACCACAGGCAATCTACACGGCGCAATGCCCTCCCACAATACACAGGTGTTCCCTCTTTCCGGTACAATTGTAGACCGGTGCAAGGTACAGTTGTATCCAATTTGGGATACATGTGTAGATGATTCAGCGGCCTGTCTTCTCCAAGATTCTCGTCCAGTGCCAGAATGAAGCGCAAGACAGTGCGTCTCAACTACACGACCAAGCGTACCAGTCCCCCCGATGCCGTTGATCGTGTCAGATCAGAATCAAAGGGATACGCTGTGTATCCTCCCTGATGCAAATTCGTCGTGCTGGACCCCTTTGCGCTTGCGCAGCATCACTGTACGGACGTGTCGAAGAGATGCGCTCCTTTTGCCCCTGCCACGCGCAACGAACGCGCTCACTACGGTGATTCTTGAAGCGATGTATCATCTGGTTGAGGAGTGGCCGTACGACTCCGATACAGTACCACGAAGGCGACCGCTCCCAGTACCACGACCATCCCCGCAGCCGACCACCCGCCTGGCGCTTCTCCAAACAGGAAGTACGCGAGAATGGAGGCGCCGACCGGCTCCAAAAGCGCGAGCATCCCGATGAGCGCAGCGGGTACTCGCTGCAATGCAAAATTAAACGCGCTGTGGCCGAGCACTTGCGGACCCAGCGCCAGCCCGATGCCACAGGCGTACACAACCGGACTGTATCCGGTGAGCGGGACGCTCTGCCCGACGGCAGCAACGAGGGTGACCAGCGCAGCCACGCTGTAGAGCGGAATCAGATACGCAAGCCATGATACGCGCTGCCGGATCGCACGACCGATGAGCAGGTAGACGCTCACGAGCAGCGCAGCCGACAGCGCGAGGGTGTTGCCCCACCAGGCTTCAGGACCAAAGGCCACCGCGCCGGCATCTGTCATTCCCATGAGCGCGGCTCCGCCCACAGCCACGACGATGCCACCCACCACGGGCCACGCCAGCCGGTCTTTGAGGATCAGGTAGCCCAGCACGGCCACGAAGACCGGGCTCGTGGTGGCAAGCACGGAGGCGCTGGCTACGGAGGTGTAGTAGAGTGCTTCGATCCACGTGATGAAATGCGCTCCGAGCGCCGTGCCCGAGGCGATGATGAGCCCCCAGTCACGCCATCCGAACGCGCGCACTTCGTCGTGCACGTAGGCCAGGCCCGGGAGCATCACGAGGGCGGCGGTGCTGGTGCGCCATACGGCAATGGTGAGTCCAGGAGCTTCGCTGGCCCACCGGACAAGAATTGGGGCAAAGGCAAAACTAAGAACCCCCACGGTGAGCGCAAGAGTCACGCGTGGGGGGAGCGAATCAGCCATGTTGAAGCGGAAGGATTAGCGAAGGCGGTCCATCGACGCGACCAGTTCGATGTCGTGCTCAATGCCGCGGCGGGCGAGCCAAAAGAGAATATATGCCACGAGCGGAGCGGCAATCAGCAGTCCCATCTGCACGTTGAAGCCAGACGTATCGTACACGGCCAGTTCGTTTGTCATAAAGAAACTCCCATAGAGCGTAAGCGCCCATAGCACGGTCATGAGCTGAGCGCCGACAACAACGGTGCGCTGGGTGGGGCGGTCGTTGTATAGAAAAATAGCCCCGACGGCGTCGAGTGCTGTTACGACGCCAAGCCCTACGATAACCGGAAGGAACCAGCCGTATATGGCAGCAGCCTCGCTTGCCCAGAGGGGTTCCAGCAGAAGCGTGCCCAGCACGACCAGCGCCCCAAGGGCCAGATAAACGGTTTGGATGCGTTGGATCATAGCGGAATCGTTTTCAAGTCTCAGTCAACAGAGAAAAGCACAGGCCCGCGGGCGGAAGAGCGGCATGCCACTTCCCCCATTGGCCTGCGTAATCTGACAGAGCTACGCTGTGGATGTGGCAAGGAGCTTCTCGACTCGGGCTGCCAGGTGCTCAGCAAACTCCATCGTCGAGCTCGACCCGCCTACGTCAGCGGTCAGGGCATCGCCCTCAGCATACACCTCTCGGAGTGCCTGATTGATTGTGTTGGCGGCTTCTACTTCGTCGAGGTGGCGAAGCATCATAACAGCGCTGCGAATGAGCGCAGTTGGGTTTGCAATGCCCTGTCCGGCAATGTCGGGTGCACTTCCATGGACCGCCTCGAACACGGCGTAATCATCTCCGAAGTTTGCACCGGCGGTTACGCCAAGCCCGCCCACGAGTCCGGCAGCCAAGTCGCTGAGGATATCGCCAAAGAGGTTGGTGCTCACGATGCAGTCGTACTCCTGCGGGTACATGACGAGCTGCATGCACATGTTGTCGATGATGCGGTCGTTGAAGGCAATGTCGGGATAGCGTTCGGCGACCTCGCGACCGACCTGCAGGAAGAGTCCGGACGACTTCTTCAGAATATTTGCTTTGTGGGCCAGGGTAACGGCATTGCGACCGTTCTTTTCGGCGTACTGGAAGCAGAAGTCGACGATACGCTCGGATCCGCGACGCGTGATGCGTGCGATGGAGTCGGCAATTTCAAGGCGCTCGTCGTAGGTTTCGATTCCGGCATAGAGGCCCTCCGTATTTTCGCGGAAGATAATCAGGTTGATATCCTCATACGGCGTATCGAGGCCGGGTAAGCTCACGCATGGGCGTACGTTTGCGTAGAGGTCGAGGCGCTGGCGCAGCTGCACGTTCACGCTTGTGAACCCCTCGCCCACCGGCGTGGTGATAGGGCCTTTCAGGGCAACCTTGCGCTCTCGTATAGATTCAAGGACATCATCAGGAAGCTCGGGGCGTTCATCTTCGACAGCCGAGATCCCAATGATTTCGTGGCGGTCCCATTCAAAGTCAATGCCGGTTGCTTCCAGCACACGAAGAGTGGCGGCGGTGACCTCAGGGCCGATGCCGTCGCCGGGGAGAAGAGTTACGCGGTGAGCCATAGTGGAGTAGGTATAGTTCAATCAAAAAGGGTGTGCAAAGGGTGTGCAGCCAAAACCAGGGGAAGAAAGTTGTGCTCAAAGAAAAAGCTCTGCTACAGGCGAGCAGAGCTTTTTCGGCCACACTACAAGTGTACTATCGTCCAAGAAACCATTGCACGGGCTGAGCGCTATCGGTTGATTATCATTAATCAAGCGCTGGATTGGACGAGTAGTTGATTCGGAGGGTCCCGGCCTCACGCAGCTCTTGCTGAACTTCATTGACAACTTGCATCTCGGATTCACGATCTACGCGAAGCGAGACAATGAGGCGGGGTTCCTCCTGCAGCTGGTTGTACATGATGGTGCGTATCGCCGTATAGTCTTCGATAAGCGCATCGTCGATCTGAACGGCAGTTTCGCCCTCACGCGGCCCACGGATGACGGGGCCAATATATACGTTTGAAATGAGGCGGCGCTGGTCAATTTTGGTAAGCGCTTCGGCCTCGGGCAGCTCCGTACGAACCTGGATTTCCGTCTCCCGCAACACGGTGGTAACCATGAAGAAAATCAGGAGCATGAAAATGATGTCAGGGAGCGAAGCCGTCGTAATGCCGGGCGACGTATCGGCTGATCGTTTCTGAAAGCGTTCGGAAGCCATGAATGAAGGGGCTAAGATCGAAGGAGGGCGAGCAAGAGGAGCAGCCGATTACGTTCCGGCATCGGGTTCAGCAATCGAGATATTCCGCGGGAAGTTTTCGCGTACTACGTCATCCTCACCGGGTTCAAGTTGCTCCCGGTACTCATTATAGCTGCTGTACGTCTGGTCCATGATGCGCTCGCCAGTAGGCAAGTTACCCGACTGAACAATGCTATCATAGATCTCGCGGTACCCCATCTGGATCTCATCGAGGACGTCAATATAGACGCGGTAGGGAGTGCGAGCATCGGTCTTTAGAGAGATCACGGCATCGCCAGGTGACTCGGAGTAATCCGGTTCTTCTCCGTAGTTAAGCACGTGCGTCTGCACCTCCTCACGAATCTGCCCGACCGACGACATGCGATCATCAATGAGGACCTCACCGGAGGCGTTCACAAGAACACGCAGCAAGTTACGTTCAATGACAGGCGGCGGCTCCTGCTCTTCTTCGAGCTTAGGAGGGAGCGTCATTCCAATTCCGGTGTCCACATTAATGGTGGTAGTCACCAGAAAGAAGATAAGGAGCAGGAAGGCAATATCTGCCATCGAGGAGGTTGGCGTTTCCGCCTCGTCGCGCTTGGAGCGACGTTTGTCAAGCAATCCAGCCATAGCAAGAGAGATTCAGGGGAAAGAAGGAAAAACCGGAGAGCGGATCACAGAAAGAGCGAGCGCACACCGCTTCCCAACAGCCCAATAAGGCTTATGATGAACATAGCGACAACCGTGAGGATGCCTGCTTCTGCCCATGTTTCCATGGTGAGCCCGAGTATGCCGAGCAGGAGAATGGGGGCTACGACGAGCACGACGGTAATAGGACGCACCTTGCCATAGGTCACATTACGCAGGCTGAAGAGGGCCATAGACAGGATGCCGAGGCCGCCGAGACCCAGCGCGATATAGATGCTTACAATCAGGATGACGTTGTTACCCATGTGTACGGAACCGTTGGTCAAGGGGGTAAACAGAGGATGAGGTGGGAAGCAACAGGTGGCAGGAGCACTAACGCGCTGCCTGCCATTGCTGCGCTTGCCTGATGCTGAGGATTACTTGTCGTCTTCGTCGCTGAAGTCCTCTTCAAGCAGTTCGTCGTCGCCGAGGACCGATTCGCCAGCTTCAAGAAGCACGAGCGAGTCGATGAGCTCGATCGAGGCATCTTCCATTTCAGCTACAATGCGGTCGATTTTCGATACCGCGTAGTTGTAGAAGAACTGGAGGATGACACCAACGATGAGGCCAAATGCGGTCGTCAGAAGAGCGATCTTAATACCTCCGGCAACCAGGCGTGGCGAAATGTCGCCAGCGGTTTCGATCGCGTCGAACGCCTCAATCATACCTACAACGGTCCCAAGGAAGCCAAGCATCGGGGCTACGCTGATGAAAAGGGAGAGCCAGACGAGGCCGCGCTCAAGAAAGCTCATTTCGATGGATCCGTATGAGACAACGGCCTTCTCGACAGCCTCGATGCCTTCGTCGGCACGCAGCAAGCCTGCCTGGAAGACAGAAGCAACAGGGCCGCGCGTTTCAGCGCATACTTCTTCAGCTGCAGACACGCCGCCTTCGTCAAGCGCCTTTTTTACGTCATGCAGAAAGCTCTGGGTGTTAATGTCAGCCAGATTGAGTGAGATGATGCGTTCGAATGCGATTGCCAGGCCAATGATCAGGCAGATCAGCACCGGCCACATCCATTCGCCACCGTCGTTAAAGCGCTCAACCAGCACATTTATGGTTCCGCCGTTATCCTGCATCAGGAGGGCGAACTTGAGCATCAGCACATTAAAATGGACCATAGGGGCAGTTCCTTAGTGGAGTCAGTTTCCTGCGAAATAGGTGAGGGCCTGCCGCGCAAAGCATGCGAGGCCAAGATGTACGTTGAAGGTGCATTGTCCGCGTGGTGCGTCGACATGTACGGAAACGCCTCTATCAACACGTGGGGAGAGCGCCGCACACAACAAGAGCATGAGGACCATGCCAATGCATGGCGCGACGTTAAAACATTCCAACAATTACTAAAAACGCGTGTATCGATGAAGATTGCAAGTGCAATCTGTCAGAACGGATACTGTCTTCATCTTAATCGATCGAGAGACAAGCAGAATCAGCAGGCTAACTCTCTGAATATCATGCTGTTGGATAGCAATAGCCAGAGGGAGGCAGGCGATTCAAGATGGACTGCTATATCAAGATTGCAGTGCAGAATGTTGTCAAAAACGAGCCGCGTAGGCCTGAGCACGATCTGTAGCATGATTCCACAGGTGGTGGGTTGCCTGCATCGTGGGGTCTATGCGATTCTCCACACGGATCCATCCTTTGATCCCAAAAACGCGACGAGCAATCATTCCTGTGAGCGAGTTACGTAACAGAATTGTTCCCCGTACCGTATCAGTCAAATGGTCATAGTCATGTATTGCTTGTTCGGCTCTACGAGTCGAGGCGGAGCGAAGGTCAGCGCCAAGGAGTGTCACAACGGAATCGGGCACAGTGTACGTTTCAAGAAATGCCTCGGGGCGTCCTTTCCAGGCGTTTTCAAGTGACGCGGTATGTCGGTCGATCCATGCGCGCATGTAGTCGCGAACGGCGAGGTGTTGAGCGAAGCGTTGAGCGACCTGGTAGAGCGTATCAGATTCGATACTATGGTCGGGGGAAATCCCACCGGGCTCGTCGTCTGCATGGCTGGTGTCGGCACCATTGGCAATAGTGCGCATAACGGCGCTCCCGGTATCGTACGGCTGCTGGATAATGCGCCCCGAAGGCGTATAAAAGCGTGCTACGGTGAGTCGTGCACCGCTTCCATCTCCCAGATCGTACTGGCGCTGTACAAGTCCTTTGCCGTAGGTGCGCTCGCCGATCATCAAGGCACGCCGGTGGTCTTGCAGGGCACCCGCTACAATTTCGCTGGCGGAGGCCGAGTGCCGGTCGACCAATACCATCATGGGCCCGTCTTCAAATGCGCCATTTCGTGAAGTGCGGTACTCATCGAGGATTGCTCCTCCGCGTCCGCGTGCCGATACAACCAGTTGGCCAGAAAGCAAGAACTCATCAGCAACGCGCTCAGCCATGTTCATGAGTCCGCCGGCGTTGCCACGCAAGTCGAGCACGAGTCGCTCCATGCCCTGTTCGGTGAGCGAATCCAGTGCATCACGCACCTCGGCGTGGGTCGTGCGGGCAAACCGGTTGAGCTTGATGTAACCGGTGCGCTCGTCGATCATGTAAGTGGCATCTACCGTGTTCAGGGGGATGCGGTCGCGTGTGATGGAGAGCGTGAGGGGGACGGTCTGATGCGGACGGTGAACGCTGACATGAATGGTTGTGCCACGTGGCCCCTTTAAGAGAGCCTGCACGCGTTCATCGGGGAGCCCAACGAGCGAGGTCTCGTCAACAGCAACCAACCGGTCGCCGGCTCGCATGCCGGCTTCATCGCTCGGGCCGCCAGGCACAACCGAGACAACCATTACGGTGTCGGGCGCACCCGGGGGACGGATGCGCTCGTAGGTAACGCCGATGCCATCAAATTCAGCATCGAACGATTCTCGCACGCGCTGCATGCGCTCCCGATCGATATACGACGAGTGCGGATCGAGTCCGCTAAACAGTCCGCGCAGGGCCTCCTGGCTGAGCGCGTCAATGCCAAGCGAGTCCACGTACTGATGGTCTGCAATCTCGATAGCTGCACGGAGCTTATCATAGGTGTCGGGGGCCGCGCCCCAGCCGAAGGTGCGTTCAAGTGCGTGCCCGCCGAAAAAGCCGATTCCGATAAGAACAAATGCGGCAAGCACTACTCGAAGACTACGAAGCATGTATCATTCACCGACTTGGTAAAAGAGAAGGCTTGTTAAAATACCATCGGCATAGCAAGGGGATCCGTCACGCAGGTTGAACGCCGATAGGACTCGTCTCAGCACAACTGCCCTGTATCCAATGTCTGTATCCAATATCTGTATCCAATGAAAGCGGCCAGTTTGCATGAGAGATCAAACCACTAAGGAGGTTGATGTCGTTTTACGTGGAAGCATGCCATGGATCAGGGGTCAGAAGCGTTGCATGGCACCGCCGGTCATTGCCGCCCGAGATGGGCTTTCTCGGCGAGAAGGGCAAGGGCGACTGCCGTTCGCCCGAGAGAGTTTCAGATTGCCAGAGCGGGCACTTAGAGAAGCACAAATAAAGGAAAGCGTCTCATAACTTGCTGGTGGCTTGTTGGCTTCCAGGAGCTTTTGAGATCGTTTGTGGGGAGGGGCGTGCTGAGCTCTGCTTCTGGTTTCATAACACGTATATGTAACTTATTCCGCTGCGCATCATTTCTATTGAACGATACGTGTACTTCGTCTCCTTACCTTCCTCAGCCGATCTATGGATGAATCGATGCTTCGGGCTGTCTGTCCTCATGTGCCTCATACAACCTACGAAACGCAGTCGGTGCCTGCGCCGATGCGTGTGTGCGTGATCGACCTGGGCACCAACTCGTTTCATGCCATCATTGTGGATGCGTATGCAAATGGCAGCTTCAAGGTCGTTGATCGCATGAAAGAGATGGTGCGTCTTGGCGATAACGGGTTAGCTGAAGGCCGGTTGGCCGACGCTGCCATGGAGCGCGGGCTGCAAGCACTGAAACGTATCTATCTGCTGGCGAAAGGGCAGGGGGCGCAATCATTTTCAGCCTGTGCTACCAGTGCAATCCGCGAAGCGGCCAACGGTGGCGACTTCATCACGCAGGTGAAAAACGAGATTGGGCTCCGTATCGAGCCGATTAGTGGTGCTCAAGAGGCCCACCTCATCTATGAAGGAGTGCGCCGCGCCGTCGATCTGAGTCGTCCGTCGGTGGTCGTTGACATCGGGGGCGGGTCGGTTGAGTTCGTCGTATGCACGGGCAACACTGTGCATTATGCTACCAGCCTGAAGCTGGGGGCTGCTCGCATGACCGAGATTTTTGTTGATTCAGACCCTATGTCTGCGGCCAACCAGGAAGCGCTTTGCAACCACTTTCGTACCGAGATGGCGCCTGTGCTGGAGGCCATGGATACGCACGGGGTTGTTTCACTTGTCGGCTCATCGGGTACGGTGAAGAGCCTGGCACGTGTGTGTTTGGACCAGAACGGAGAGGCCGACACATCGGTGTTTGAGGTCGATGTGCCTATTGATCGCTTTCAGGAGACGCTGGACTTTATCATCGGCACTACCGCCGAAGAACGGGAAACGCTGCCGGCGGTGTCGATGAAGCGGGTCGGGCAGGTAGGGGCTGGGGCGGTCTTACTGGACGTACTTCTCCGTGAACATCCTTTCGAAGAGATTCATGTATCGGCGCATGCACTTCGTGAGGGGATGGTGGTACAGTTTATCGATGCAAACCATAAGCGCCTGCAACAAATTGCTCCATACGCCGATGTGCGGCGCCGGAGCATTCATGAGGTGGCGTTTCGGTTTGACTGGGATGAGAAGCATACTCAGCATGTGGCGGCTACGGCGCTCTACCTGTTTCAGCAGTGTATCGACCGGTATGCCGGGCCGCCTGAAGACCATGAGCTTCTGGAGTATGCAGCAATCTTGCACGACGTGGGCTACTACATAAGCCACTCCGATCACCACCTGCACTCACGGTACCTGATACGCCACGCCGACCTGCGGGGGTTTTACAACGGGGAGGTCGATCTTATCTCGCTCGTGGCACGCTACCACCGGGCTGAACACCCTCTGCCGTCGCATCCTCACTACGGCCGTCTGGCGCCACGCGACCAGAAGCGGGTAGCCCAGCTTGCCGGTATTCTTCGCATTGCCGAAGCGCTTGATCGGAGTCACTACCAAAACGTAACCGTTTTGTCTGCCTCGGCAAGCGACGAGACGCTTGCAATTGACGTGCGCACGAAAGACGACCCCGAGTTGGAGACCTGGGCCGTGCGCGAGGTGAAAGAGCTCTTTGAGGAGGCCTTTCACCTGTCTGTGACAATTAACGGCGCCGTTGGCGAACACTCACATCCCCCTGAACAGCCCCCAGAAACATACCGCCTGCCTCGGGTCTCAGTGCAAATGTGATGAGCATAAGGAGATAGTGTCCAATACCGATCATTATCAGAAAATGTACAGTGCGGCTCTGCTGGTTGGGGCGCGGTGATGTAACAATCACCTTAACCAGCTTGCGCAGATTGCCTTTGTACAGACTACTATTTTCTTTATGTGAGTGGCAATATAACTTAGATAGCAAATGCCATTGAATAGCGACTCGTTATCTACCTACAATAGGTACATAAAGCAATATGAATATGTATGAAGCGGTCTTGGAAAATACCGCATTGGCATCGTCAATCTATGTCAATATTGCACTGGCAGGGCTCACGATTATCGTAATTGCGCTCATGTCGCGCAGCATTAAAGACTCGCGCGCCAATCTGATTACGATGGCGACGCTCATGATCTCGGTCGTTTCAATATCCAGTTACATGGGGCTGGCATCGGGGTTAACAATCGACACGCTCGTGATGCCTGAAGGGCACCCACTGGCCGGCGAAGAAGTGCTGTCGCTCTGGGGGCGCTATCTCACCTGGGCGTTCTCAACCCCCTTCATCTTACTGGCGCTTGGCTTATTGGCGGGGAGCACGACCGATAAGATCTTCTCCGCAATCGTGCTTGACGTGTTTATGTGTCTGACCGGTCTGGCTGCTGCGCTCACCACAAGCAGCCTGGCGATGCGCTGGTTCTGGTACGCCCTGAGTACTGCGTTCTTCATCGGCGTACTGTACTACCTCTTGGTCGAATGGCCTCGCGAAGCTGAGAAGAAAGGAACTGGAGATATCTTCAATACGCTGAAGCTGCTCACCGTCGTGATGTGGCTCGGTTATCCAATTGTGTGGGCCTTCGGCAACGAAGGACTTGCGCTGCTTGAAGTAGGAGCAACCTCCTGGGCCTATAGCGGACTGGATATCATTGCGAAGTATATCTTCACCATCCTGCTTGTGCTCTATGTGAAAGAAGAGCCCGACTCCGTGACGTCGGCGCCTTCTACAGTCCCTGCTTCTGCCTAACTCCTGAAGCGGTTTTCTGACACGCCGAACATCGCAACGAACAACACGACCTGAAGCCGGGCCTTTTTCAAGGCTCGGCTTTGGTTTTTTTAATGGCTTCATGGACATAGCGGTGTTGCAAGAGCAGAGGCCACCGATGTACCCTTTTTGCTGTTGGCAGCCACTGATTAAAGAGCGCAGGTGAAAGGTCGAATCCCAAGAGAGCTTGTGCTATGAATATGGTGCGCACGAGCAGTGAACAGGGCGTAAATGTGTGCCGGCAGCACACCGATAGAGCGTATTCATCTGGGATTAACCGCCTGTACGCTTGCCCATACGGGGGGACTTCCCTACTTTGCGTTGCAGGTCAAATAGCCGGCCCACGGTCTGACCTGTTGCTGAGTAACTGTATGTCTTACCCGTTTGTGTGCACTCATGGCTCTCGCATCATTTACGTTTTTTGCGCTCGCCATCATCGCTGTTGCTTCAGCGGTAGGCGTCCTCATTGCACGGAGCCCTATCTATAGTGCACTCTCGCTTATATTGAATCTGCTGTGCGTGGCAGGGCTCTACCTGACCATGAACGCCTCTTTCATTGGCGTCATTCAGATTTTGGTGTATGCCGGGGCAATCATGGTGCTGGTGCTATTTGTGATAATGCTCCTGAACCTTGATGCATTGCCGAGTCCGCGCGACATCGGATGGGGGCCTATAGTTGGCTTCCTGTTTGGCGTTGTGGTGCTTGTGCAGTTGCTATATGTCATCCTGGTAGGGTTCGACATCTCATTAGAGCCTGCCACCCCTGTTATGACCGCCGAAACGGGGTCAGCAGAGACGCTGGGAATCATGCTCTTCACGGAGTACGCGCTGCATCTGCAAGTAGCAGCGATTCTGCTTCTTGCCGCTACGATTGGCGCTGTGATGCTTGCTCAGCGTAGTTTTGAATAGGATGGGCATGCTCGCCATTGGCTCGTCGCCTTCGTTTGTCTACGTTCACGCTTCCGCTGCTTGACCCATGGAAGTCGCTCTCGATTGGTACCTGGCACTCAGTGCCGTAATGTTCACGATTGGTGTGCTTGGTGTGCTCATCAAGCGCAATGCCATTGTGCTTCTGATGTGCGTCGAGCTTATGCTCAATGCGGTGAACGTAGCCCTTGTTGGGTTTAGCCAGTCGCTAGCCGATCCGACCGGGCAGATGCTGGTGTTCTTCTCAATTTCGGTGGCTGCTGCCGAAGCAGCTATTGGGCTTGCGATTATCATCGCACTCTTCCGCAACAAGCGCACAGTGAATATCAACGACATCAACTTGTTCAAACACTGATTTTAGAGCTACGTGCCTGATCTGGCATTGTAGCCAGCGGGGACGCTGAATAACGTCCCCCTACGTAACGACTGTCCCGCCTCCATCCGAACGCTGTTTTACGCCCCCGAGCATGGATCCCGAACTGCTGGTACGACTTATTCTTCTGCTTCCACTGACCGGTGCACTGGTCTGTGGCGTACTGCCGTTGTTTCAGCCGCAGTTGCGTACGAAAGAAGGACTCATTGGCGCGGTAGGCACCGCAGCGGTTGCCATCCCGTTTGCGCTCGCGGTCTATCTCTTTGCTACATACCCCGGCGATGCGATCATCGTCAATTACTTTACGTGGATGGCAGCCGGCGACTTATCTGTCGACTTTGCGTACCGGATCGATGAGCTATCGCTGATCATGCTGCTCGTTGTTACCGGTGTGGGGAGCGTCATCCACTGGTACTCTACCGGCTACATGCATGGAGACTCCGGGTATTGGCGCTTCTTTGCGTACCTGAATCTCTTCATCTTTGCCATGCTTAACCTCATCCTTGCCGATAACCTGTTGGTGCTGTTTCTGGGATGGGAAGGCGTAGGGCTCTGCTCATATCTTCTGATCGGCTTCTGGTACACAGATCTTAAAAACAGCGCAGCTGCCAGCAAAGCCTTCATCGTGAACCGGATCGGTGACTTTGCCTTCCTGCTCGCGATGTTCCTCCTGTTTTTTCACCTTGGCTCGCTTGACTTCGGTACAATTCTGGAGGAAGGGCCTGGCCTTGAAACGGGTGTGCTGAGCTTCATTGTGCTCCTCCTCTTTATCGGCGCAACCGGAAAGAGCGCCCAGCTTCCTCTTTTCGTGTGGCTGCCAGACGCTATGGCCGGACCGACCCCCGTGTCGGCACTCATTCACGCCGCCACGATGGTTACCAGCGGGCTCTACCTGCTGGCGCGCCTGTCGCCGATCGTGCTCGAAGTGGAGGCGATCATGGCTCTCATTGCGATCGTCGGTGCACTAACTGCTATCGTAGCCGCCACAATTGCCATCACCCAGAACGATATTAAGAAGGTGCTGGCGTACTCGACCGTCTCGCAGCTTGGGTTTATGTTCATGGCGGCTGGCGTTGGGGCGTTCTTCGTGGCCATCTTTCACGTTGTAACCCACGCCTTTTTTAAAGGCTGCCTCTTTCTCTGCTCCGGAAGCGTAATTCACTCAATGGAGCATGTCGAGCATGAGCTCGAAGAAAAAGGCCATAATGTAGCCGGATTCGACCCGCAAGACATGCGCACGATGGGTGGACTCAAAGACTACATGCCCTCTACGCGGTGGACCTATCTCATCGCCACGCTGGCCATTGCGGGTATTCCGCTGTTGGCGGGCTTCTTTTCGAAAGATGAGATCTTGTTCAAGACATTCGAGATGGGCTACAGCGGTGCGTTCTACGGCTACGCAGTATGGGCTATTGCCGTCATTACAGCGCTGCTGACAGCGTTCTACATGCTGCGGTCCTACATGCTTACATTCGAAGGCACACCGCGCTGGCCCGATGCCGATACCGTGCATCCGCACGAGTCGCCGTCGTCAATGACCATGCCCCTCTGGGTTCTGGCCGGACTCTCCATCGTCGGCGGATACATCGGTCTTCCCGCTGTCATTCAGGGCGGAGACCTGAACTGGATTCACCACTTTCTCGGTGAGCCCTATGGCGGCCCCGTTGCTGAACCGACAGAGTTGGCCTCGGTGCCACTGGCGCTGAAATGGGCGCTCGTAGGCCTCGGCTCACTCGTTGCAATCGGAGGGTCCTTCTGGGGTTACAAGGCCTACGGGTCAGACCAGGCGATGGCATACGACGATGCCCTCAAGGCACGTCTCGGTGGCCTCTACACGCTGTGGGACGTGAAGTACCGCATTGACGACATGTACAACGAGGTGCTAGCCGATGGACTCATCAACGGCTCGAAAAAGGTGCTGCAGCCGATGGACACTACGATGATCGACGGAGCTGTCAACGGCATCGCATCCCTTGCACAGTCGCTTAGCAACGGCGTGAGTCGCATCCAGACGGGGCTGATCCAGAACTACGCGCTTATGCTCGTGCTGGGTGTCATCCTTGTGATTGGACTGATGGTCTTTGGATAAGCCCTTGCATCCCTCTCAGATAGATCAGATAGAGAGGTCCTGTTCAACCTGTTTTCTTACGGCTTAACGTAGCGGAATACATGGATCCTGCCATGCTCACATCACTGGTTATCTTTCTGCCGCTCTTGGGGGCGCTGGCGCTTTTAGCGTTGCCCTCAGCACGAGCCGTTAAATGGACGGCGCTCGGCACGACCGTAGCAACGTTCGTGGCTTCTATCGCGCTGTTTATGGCGTACGACCCGGCGGTGAGCACAGCTACCGGCCCCCAGCTGGCGCACATTGTCGACGGGTGGTTTCCAGAAGGTGTCGACACCAAGTATTTCGTGGGCATCGATGGGCTCAACGTGCTGCTGGTGCTGCTCACTACGCTACTCGGTCCCATTGTCGTGCTCTCGTCGTGGTACTACATCGATAGCAACCACAAAGGCTACTACGCGCTGCTGCTGATCTTGCAGACAGGCATCACGGGCGTGTTTACCGCCTTCGACCTGGTGCTCTTCTACGTCTTCTTTGAGCTCACTCTCATCCCGATGTACTTTATCATCGGCATATGGGGAGGCGAAGATCGGATCTACGCTGCCATCAAGTTTGTGATTTATACGCTCGTAGGGTCGCTGCTGATGCTGGGTGGCGTGCTCTACCTCGGTTTTGCAGCCGGCGCCGCACAGGGCATCGGCTTTACCACCGACTGGTACAACCTGCTTGCGTACACCATTCCGCTTGGCACGCAAACCTGGCTCTTCTTCGTGTTCGCGCTCGCTTTCGCGATCAAAGTGCCGCTCTTTCCGCTCCACACCTGGCTTCCGGATGCGCACGTGCAAGCCCCCACCGGCGGGTCGGTCATTCTGGCTGGCGTATTGCTGAAGATGGGAACGTACGGCCTCATCCGATTCTGCCTCCCGTTCTTCCCGAATGCAGCCCAAAGCGCAGCGGTCCTGATCGGTGCGCTCGCCGTAATCGGCATCATCTACGGAGCCCTGCTGGCCCGGGTACAGCCCGATGCCAAAAAGCTCGTTGCTTACTCCTCCGTTAGCCACCTTGGGTTCGTGGTGCTCGGTATCTTTGCATTCACTACGGAAGCGATGCAGGGCGCCGTCATTCAGATGATCAATCACGGCATATCGACCGGTGCGCTCTTCTTGCTGGTTGGTATGCTCTATGAGCGCCGCCACACACGCCTCATGAAGGATTACGGCGGACTCGCGACCTCTGTGCCCATCCTTACCACGTTCATGATCCTGTCGGTGCTGGCTTCTGCTGGGCTCCCCGGACTGAACGGCTTTGTAGGCGAGTTCATGATTCTGCTTGGGGCGTTTAAGAGTACAGTCCTCGACAGTCCCATGCTTATCGCGCTGGCTACTACCGGAGTTATTCTGGCCGCTGTTTACCTGCTGCACATGGTGTCGCAGACGTTCTTTGGTGAGCTCACGCACCCCGAAAACGCTGAAATGGAAGACATGACGCCGCGCGAGTTCCTGCTCATGGCTCCTCTTGCTGTGCTGATGATCGTGATGGGCTTCTTCCCGCAGCCGTTCCTGAACCAGACGGCACCGACAACGGACTTCCTGTTAGAGACCATTGAGACCAAGCGCGTTGCAGCCGTTGACGCCGCTGAGGCCCAGACTGGCGCTCAGGCGCTGGCAGCGCCTTCAACACAGGCTGGACCTGAGACACCCGCTCCGCTATTTGGCACCGACGCCTCGGCTGCTCTACGGAATGACCTTCTCGATACTTCTTCCCGCTAAACCGACTGCTTCTTATGGCTGACCGCACGCCGCTCTCGCACGACGACATTCAAGAAGCACTCTCAGATATGGAGGGGTGGGTCTTCGAAGAAGACACCATCACCAAGGCCTTTGCATGCAGTGACTTTCAGGAAGCTGTCGCCTTTATTGTGCGCATCGGGTTTCACGCCGAAGCGCTGAACCACCACCCGGAGCTCTTCAACGTCTACAACAGCGTCGACATTACGCTGACAACACACGACGCTGATGACCAGGTCACCGAACTTGACCTCGAACTGGCCCGCCGTATCGATGCTGTAGCTCCAGACGCATAGGTGCTGCGCACTGCACATACCACTTGAGTACTTTACGGCGCGTCATTCCTGTCGCTGCCTTCCACACACTACCGTTAGCGAACCAACCCTATGGATCTTTCGGGCTACTTCTCCACGATGTGGGCCGACCTGCCCGCCATCTTCTCAATGCTGATTGTTGGCCTTGCCGGCCTGGTCATTGTATTGGTGGAGGCCTTCCGTAATAAGCACCGTAGCATCCCCTATATCGCAGGGGGCGCGCTTGCCCTTGGCATGCTATGGGAGGTGTTTCAGCTCGGAACCCCCTCAGAAACGGCGTTTTTCGACCAGATACGTACCGGTGGCTACGCGGCCTACATCAACCTGTTGGTGCTGGGAGCCGGAATCTTTACTGTAATTCTGTCGCCCTCCTATCTGAGACGTATGGGGCGAAATTACGGCGAGGTGTATGCTCTCTTGCTCTTCTCCACTGTTGGGATGATTATGTTGGCGACGTCCAACACGCTCATCTCGATCTTTGTAGGCCTTGAAACAATGTCCGTCTGCCTCTACATTCTCGCCGGGCTCCTGCGTGACGATGCCGGAGGCATCGAGAGCGCGTTCAAGTATTTCCTGCTGGGGGCCTTCTCAACAGGATTCTTCCTGTACGGTATGGCGCTCATGTATGGCACAACCGGGACAATGTATCTGCCTGAGATGGCAGGCGCCTTCCCGGACGGCGCAACACCGCTGTTCTGGACTGGCGTCGGACTCTTGCTTGTCGGATTCGGGTTCAAGGTGAGCGCGGCGCCGTTTCATATGTGGACGCCCGACGTCTATCAGGGAGCGCCCACTACGCTTACAGGCTATATGTCGACTGCCTCAAAGGCAGCAGCGTTCGCATCCCTTATTCTGGTCCTGTTCTTTGCTCTGCCCCCTGAGCAATGGAGTCTCGTGCTCGCGGTGCTTGCGCTCATCACAATGGCCGTGGGTAACATTATGGCGCTTCGCCAGAGCAACGTAAAACGAATGCTGGCGTACTCGTCGATTGCGCACGCCGGATACATCTTCGTGGCGCTGGCAAGCGGCACGACCGCCGGATACAGCGGTGCGCTCTTCTATTTGCTCGTCTATACAATCATGAACCTCGGTGCTTTTGGTGTGCTCGCTCTGCTGGAGTGGGACGGCAAAGCAGGGCGCGAGCAGACGCTCGACTCCCTGGCTGGCGTTGGGCTGAAGCGCCCGGTACTCGGCGCCTCAATGGCGGTGTTCATGTTTAGCCTGATTGGCTTTCCCCCGTTCGGCGGATTCATCGGCAAGTACTTCATTTTTGCGCCTGCCGTAAGCGCGGGACTGACCTGGCTCGTGATAATCGGGCTTCTCTTCAGTGCACTGTCCGGCTACTACTACCTGCGTGTGATCTACGTCTTCTACATGCAGTCTGCCGATGAGGTGGAAGCAGCGAAGCAGGTGCCCGCGGGGGCGTTTTCGAATCTCTCGGTATCATCCACTGCGGCGATTGCTGTGTGTGCGGTGCTGTTGCTTGTGCTTGGCGTCGCATTCACCGGGGTAGCAGGCGCTGCCGAATCACTCTTCGTACAGGCGGGGGCGATGGCAGCAACGCCGTAACGCCAACCCCGCAACGCTGCAACCGAATTTGGTGCTCTCGCTACCAACAATTACCTAACAAATAAAAAACGCCCCACAGCGGCTATCCGCTGCGGGGCGTTCTGTATCGTTGCCATGTACACGTGCAAACGTGTACATGCATATCTTGTGGAGATGCCGGGAGTCGAACCCGGGTCCGAATGGCCGCCCGTGTCAAGCCTCTACCTTCATAGTGGATCTATTTTAAGCTGTCGCGCCTTCCCTGTGGCCGGTCCACGAGGCCAAGGAAGGGCCAAGGCTGATCAAGTTTCGCCGGTCGACATGCAGCCGGTATGTCGAACGACTATTCTGTCTAATATGATGTCTCAGGCAAGTCGACAGACAAACCTACAGGAGACAGATGGGGGCTTTACGCCGCCATCGCGTACGTGTAATCGTCCGCATTTACAGGTTCCTAACGAGATTAACGAGCATATTAGGGAGCTCGGAAGGACAGCCCGCCGCGCGTTAACCACCCGTCGAAGCCGTGTCATCCCCATAAGTGAAAGAGCATCCGCCAGCAGATTGCATTGCACTCTGCCTTTAGGAATAGGACTTTAAGCACTGTGCTATCCTTTGTTCCAGAGCCGCTCATAAAACAGCATCCTACGGCACCATCTGGTCCAGCAGATGGCACAAGAAGGATATAAGGAAGCAACCCGCCATCAAAGCAGCCGTTGCATGTAATGAGTACTTTCAATGCCATCGCGCCTACAGCAATCTACTTGTCTCATGTCCATCCCTCCGGAGTCTGACAAACCGATCTACGATGCACAGTACAGCGAGCCGGAAGCGCACATCCGGCGCTACACCGACCTGGCTTCTATTGTACGGCAGCTACGCCAGGAGTGCCCGTGGGATCGGGAGCAGACGCATGTATCCGTAAAACACCTGCTCATCGAGGAAGCGTACGAAGTCGTCGAAGCGATCGAGTCGGGCGACCCAACCGAACTTCAGAAAGAGCTGGGCGACGTGCTGCTGCATGTGCTCTTTCACAGCACGATCGCAGAAGAAGCAGGCCGCTTTACCGTGCAGGATGTGATCGACGCCGAGATCGACAAGCTGGTGCGGCGGCATCCGCATGTGTTTGGAGATATGGAGACGGAGGATCCCGACGAGGTGTTGGCCAACTGGGAGCGCATCAAACAGCAGGAATCCGACAATGGAACGGCGAGCGAGTCGCTCAAGTCGGCGCTCGACGGCGTACCTGCCCAACTCCCGTCGCTCTTGCGCGCCTTTCGGATGCAGGAGAAAGCCGCTGGTGTAGGATTCGACTTTCCTGACGCAGCAACTACCTGGGCTAAAGTCGAAGAGGAACTGGCCGAGTTTCGGGAGGCCGACGCGTCTGATGATGCCAAGGCCCGAGCACAGGAGTTTGGCGATCTGCTTTTCGCCCTGGTGAATTATGGACGACAGGTTGGAATAAACCCGGAAAACGCACTGCGCGGCACGAACGCCCGCTTCCAGGAGCGTTTCCAGTACATTGAATCGAAACTCCACGAATCCGACCGATCGTGGGACGACATCTCGCTTGAAGACGCCGATGCGCTCTGGGACGAAGCCAAGCAGCGCCTCGCCTCTGCCCCTCCACTTAACACGCAGTAATGTTATGCCCACGGTGCTCGACACCATCGCAACGGCCACGCCCCCGACGCGCGAGCCGCAGCCCCAGGCCGCTGCCTTCATGCAGCGCATCACGTCGCTGCCCGAGCGGCTGCGCGCGCGCATCCCGGCGATCTACCGCGGCACGGCCATCGACCAGCGCCACTCGGCCATTGCCGACTTTGCCAAAGACGACCCGGCGGAGTTCACGTTCTTCCCTCCTACCTGGTCGCTCGAACCCGCGCCCTCTACGTCCGATCGCAATGATACGTACCGCGAGGCGATCCTGCCGCTCACGCAGCGCGCCGCCCGGCAGGCGCTTGCGCAGTCCGATACCGATGCCTCCGATATCACGCACGTCATCGGCGTAAGCTGCACCGGGTTTTTTGCGCCGGGATTCGATATTCATCTTGTCAAAGAACTGGGGCTTCCCCCCACCACACAGCGCACCTTTATCGGATTCATGGGCTGTTACGCGGCGTTTAACGCACTGCGCGTAGCCCACAGCTTCTGCCAGTCTCAGCCCAACGCCCGCGTGCTCATCGTGTGTGCCGAACTCTGCACGCTCCACTTTCAGGTGAACGATGCGCTCGAAACCGCCGTCGTAAACGCGCTCTTCGCTGACGGATGTGCCGCGGCCATCGTCTCGCAGCGTGATACCGTACCCACCGGCGCGCTCGAATACGTCGACTCGCGTACCACGATGGACGACGATTCGATGGAGTACATGACGTGGGACATCGGCGACACGGGCTTCCAGATGGGGCTCTCCTCACGCGTGCCCCGCGTCATTGCCGACCACCTGCCTGACTACGTGGATGCGCTCGTCCCCAACGAAGCCGCCGTCGACTTCTGGGCGATTCATCCCGGCGGACGCGCCATCGTCGATAAAGCGCAGGAGGTCTTGGAGCTGTCGGATGCGGACGTCCACGACTCGCTGGAGGTCTTGCGCAATTACGGCAACATGAGCTCGCCCACCATTCTGTTCGTTCTGAAGCGCATGCTGGAGCACGGCCCGCAAACTGGCACCCACGGCGTAGCCATGGCCTTCGGTCCGGGCCTCACGATTGAAGGTGCGTTGTGGAAGTGGGGCGGGTGAGGGGGGACGTGTGGAAGTAGGGCGGGGAATTGCAGACTCCTCTTAGAGCCTGTTTGGGTTTTGGTTTGTAGGCGAGAGCGAGCGCCGCTGAGGCGAAAATTGGACCCCGATGGAGGTTCGTAGCCGGGGCTACGGGTCGACATCGGGGGCAATTTGCACCAGGGGCATGACCTTCGGCCCCAGTCCAGCGCCGCCACTCGGAGCCCAAATTAAGAGATCAAAACAGGTTCTTAACGTTTCACCGCATTCGCTTGTATCCAGTCCGCAAGCTCATCGCGTGACACGTCTTTAGTAGCGATATCCTCGACCATGCGAACCATTGCTTGTTGGTCAGGAGCGAACTGATAGCCGTTCTGGAAGAGAAACGCCCGGATGGCAAGTAGCCCAGCGCGCTTGTTGCCATCCACAAATGCATGGTTTCGGATGATACCAACCCCGTACGCAGCGGCTAATTTGTAGATGGAGGATTCGCCGCCGTATGCATACAAATTGCGCGGACGAGCCAGTGCGCTCTGAAGAAGGCCTTGATCGCGGATACCGGGCGTTCCGCCAAATCGACTAATCGATTCAGCGTGAAGCGTACGCACCAGCGACTCCGAAAGCCAGATTGGTTCTTCCATCGTGTTAGGTTAGGCCAACTTGCGAAATGCATCGTCGTGCGTATCCATGAACGCCCGCGCGTCCTCGACAGCGTTTGCTTCTTCTGGATCGTGCAACGTCAGATGCAGGCCATCAGCGGTCTGCACAGCAAACAGCGTATCTCCTTCTTTCGCATTCAGCGCGTTCACGGCGTCGTCGGATAGGACGATACCGAGCGAGCCATCCATTTTCTTGAGTGTTAGCCGTTCCATAGCCAAGACCTTTCAGACATCAATACGATTACATAAATATAGAAAACTGGTCTCACAGGGCAGAGGTCCTACTTCTCTTCACGGTTTCTAATACCGCGCCAACCCTGAGTGATTGGTTCAGATGCGTGTTTTTCTCTCCATCCTACCCTTCCTCTCCGGGAAGGAAAGAGCTATTAGGACGCTCTCATGAAGTCCCCCTCAGAGGAGGGGGATTTAGGGGGAGGGATTTCGTGCACTCAATGCCCCAAACAATCACGTGTGAGACAATACTAACTCATCGAAGCCTCTGAGAGTCGCACGCCCCTGCTGCGTTACTTTGGTTTGGCCTGAATTCCTTCTGGACACTCCGGCATAAGTTCAGAACCATCCATCTCCGAATCACGGTAGAACCGGATGTGCCCGTCGTCGGTCACGAGCCACACTTCTTCAGCACCAATGGAGCGGTACAGGGCGCGCTTGTCGGCCATCTCTTCCGGCGTGTTGGAGGCGCTGAGTACCTCCACGCAGATCTCCGGTGCCAGCGTACTCGGATCGCCAGTCGCCGCCATGGCATCAGCGCGTTCCGGACTCATCCAAACCACGTCCGGGACTTTCACGCCTTCTGGAGTGGCAAGGGCGTACTCGGAGTAGCTTCTTCCAGTAGCGGTGTGGCGTTCCAGCAGAGCCATGATAGCAGCCTGACGCACCGAGTGGCGATTTGAACGATGCCGCAAAAGGAGCTGCCCGCGGGCGTTCGTCTCGACGATATACGGGAGATCATCCAGACTCTGGTCATTGGCCACGTCGTGCCAGTAGGACTGCACGTCATTCAAGTTTTTCATGGCTACAGTTAGGTAGTGCGTTTGAGTAAAGTCCGTTTCCGTTTGAATGCAAAAACGAGTGCCCATACAGCAGGATCACGGATCTACGTTTATTCGGCTGTGCTCACATGCACGATTCTGGATCCCGGATCAAGTCCGGGATGACGGGGTGCGGAATACGCTACTATCTACATTGTGCCCTACCGAGCGAGAGATCTACGTCCTTCCGTCCATGTCCGATTCCCGGTTGTTTACCGAACACCCGCCATTGCATGCAGGTTGAACACCTCACATCCATTCATGATTGATAAGCCAGCATGACAGCTTACTCTGTGTCCCTGAGCCCCCCCGTGCCGCCTGGCGACGTCGACGCGCTGCGCCGCCACTTTCCGCACACGGACGACCGCATCTACCTGAACCATGCCGCTACGAGTCCGCTGAGCCGAGCAGCCACCGAGGCGGTGCAGTCCCACCTGCAGCAGCGTCAGGGTACCACGCGCACCGCACAGATCGACGACTTTGAGTCGCTGCTTGCCGTGATCGAGGCTGCGCGTACGCAGGTCGCCGATCTGCTTCAGGCGGATACGGAGCGCGTCGATTTTGCGCCGAACACCTCGGCGGCGCTCAACCTGCTGGCCGACGGACTCGACTGGCAGCCGGGCGATCGCATTGCGGTGCCGGACTGTGAGTTTCCGACGAACGTCTTTCCGTTCAAGAAGCTGGAGGCTCAGGGTGTGACGCTCGACTTCATTCCGACCGAGCGCGGCACGTTTAGCGTAGACGACGTAGCCCGCACGCTCACGCCCGATACCCGACTTGTGTCGGTGTCATGGATTCAGTTTCTCTCGGGATTTCGGGCAGATCTCGAAGCGATTGGCACGCTCTGCCACGACCGCGACATTCTCTTCTGTGTGGATGCCATTCAGGGGCTGGGGGCATTCTCGCTGGATGTGGAGGCCGCCCACATCGATTTCCTCGCAGCGGGCACCCACAAGTGGCTCATGGGTACGCAGGGACTGGCCGTGTTCTACGTGCGAAAGGCGCTGCAAGAGCAACTCACTCCGCCCACCGGATGGCTGCACGGTCCGGTGAATTGGACGGAATTGGATGCCTACGAACTCACCCTGCATGACGACGCCCGCCGCTTTCGCACGGGCACCATGAACGCGCTGGGCATTCTGGCGCTGCATGCGGCGCTGACGCTGCGCGATGCCTTTGGCGGCGCCCGCGCGGCGGAGCGCACCCGGCACCTGGCGCGTCGCCTGGCCGATGGCTGTCGCGATCTTGGTCTGGACGCCTACCTGCCGCATCCCCCCGAAAGCGGAATCGTGACGCTTGACGTGGACGATGCCGAATCCGTATACGAAGCGCTTGCCGACGAACGCATCATCGGGGCGTGTCGGAACGGCAAGCTGCGCCTGAGTCCGGCATACTACGTCACCGAAGCGGAGATCGACCGCACGCTCGCTGCCCTCAAACGCATCTGTACCCCCACCCATGCCTGACGCCCCTACCATCGACTGGACCGCCCACACCAAAAGCGACGGCGACGTGGTTGACATCCGCGTACCCGATTCGTTTACCGCGATGCCCCGCATCGACAAGTTCCTAACCCAGTTCTTTCCGGATGCCTCGCGTACCAAAATCCAGCGCAGCATCAAAAAGGGGCATGCGAAGGTGAATGGTGCGGATGTCAAGAAGTCGTATCCGGTGGAGCCGGGCGACCGGATTGTGTGCCGCGTGATCGAGAAGCCGCCCATGGAGGCGGTGCCGCAGGATCTGCCGCTGGAGGTGGTGTATGAAGACGACGATTTGCTCGTGGTGAATAAGTCCGCCGGACGCGTGGTGCATCCGGCGCCCGGACACCGTGACGGCACACTTGTGAATGCGCTCTTGCACCACGTACAGGGCGAACGCATGAGCAAAGACACGCCCGAGATTTCGGATGACGATGTGGGGCTCTCGGTGGTGAACGCACTGCCAAGCCGCCCCGACCACCCGGTGATTCGTCCGGGTATTGTGCACCGCCTGGATAAGGGCACAACGGGGCTCTTGGTGGTGGCAAAGCACGACGTGGCACACCGGCATCTGGCAAAGCAGTTTAAGGCCCACACCATCGACCGGCAGTACGTGGCGCTGGTGTGGGGCACGCCGAGTCCGACCGAGGGTACGATTACCGGGGCCATTGGCCGCGATCCGCATCACCGCACGCGTATGGCGGTGGTAGCTGCCGAAGACGGCAAGTCGGCCACCACCCACTATGTCGTTCAGGAAGATCTGGGCGACGTGTCGCGCGTGGCGTTTACGCTGGAGACGGGGCGCACGCATCAGATTCGGGTGCATGCGGCGCATGTTAACCACCCCATTTTGGCTGACGACACCTACGGCGGCGCGCACATCCGCTACGGACCGCAGGGCGGCAAGCGGCGCACGTTCTTCGACCGCCTCTTCGACACGCTCGGGCGCCCGGCCCTGCACGCGGCGCATCTCGGCTTTACGCATCCGACGACCGAGGAGCGCCTCACCTTCAACGCGCCGCTGCCCGACGATATGCAGGCGGTGCAGTCGCGCATTCGTGACGTACCGGCCCCATAACGCCGCTTCGTTGGCACGGCCGTTATGCAAATCGTACGGGTGCGCATACGAAGCCGCGCGCCTGAGCCGTTTCCCAGGTATCCACAACAGGGCCAAGCATCCCCGATTTTCTTCCACAGGCAGACGGTACCTCCATGAAAGCACGCCCCATCATTCTGCTGATTAGCATCCTCACGCTTGCCTTTCTAATCCCCATCAGTACCATGGCCCAGACGCCCGATTCCGAGCGCACCATTCACGTAGAAGGCGAGGCCACCGTGCGCGTAGCCCCCGACAAGGCGACCGTCCGGTTTGGGGTGGTAACGCGTGCTGAAACGGCCCGCGAGGCCCGCACGCAGAACAGCGAGGCCGCAAGCGCTGCGCTCCAAGCTGTGCGTGAGATGGGCATCGACGAAGCGAATATCCGTATGGAGCAGCTGCAGCTACGTCCGCACCGCGTGCAAGACGAGAACAGCCGCCGCATGGTCGAAGACGGCTTCGAAGCCGTTCGTACGGTGCGGGTTGAGGCGGAAGATATCGACCAGGTGCCCGCGCTTGTCATGCAGATCATCGAAGCGGGGGCCAACCGCCTGCAGTCGGTGCAGTACGACGTGGCCGATCGCACGGCGGCGCGTAACGACGCCCTTGCCGATGCCGCCCGCAACGCCCGCGCCAAAGCTGATGTGCTCGCCACTGCGCTGGATGCGCAGGTCGGTGCGGTGCACACCATCCACGAGCAGTCGTTTTCGTTCCCGCGTACCGCTCGCGTCGAAATGGCCCGTGGCGCTGTTATGCGTGCCGACGTTCCCGAGCCCGATCCGGAAGCGTATGCCCCGGGCGAGATCGAAGTCGAGGCCCGTGTGAGCGTCGTGTTCACGCTCGCGGACTAAAGAACCTGTAGTTTGGGGGACGAGAGGCATGCGCACCGCGCTGCCGCGGTGGCGGCGGCCTGCCTCACAGAGCAGACCGCAGTGGCTACGTTGTGCTCCGCCTCGCGCGGGCGGAGGCTCCCGATGTACACAGGGAGCGACTTTTCGCGCAGCACGCCTGTCACTCTACCGGCTGTGCCCGCACGCCGACATGCGTGGCCACCGGACGCATCCCGCCCAGGCGCAGTCCCCACGGTGCAGGTTGTGTGTGGCGGGCCAGGTAGAACGTCGTTGAGCCACCGCCGTCGAGCACGATGCCATCGCGTGCGCCGCGATCGGCCAGAATCTGTGCGGCGGCGGCGCGGGTCACATGCTCGAACGAGGCCATCCAGAAAAGCATCTCCTCTTGGTTGATCGCGACCATCGTATAGCGATTGGCCTCGGTGCTGCGCTGCACGCGTCCGTGCACAGACCCATCGTGCAGCTCCCGTACGAGCCCGCCAATCCCCCATACGGCACGGTCGAGCACCTCGGGGCGAACGGGGCGCTCATCGGTGAGGTGGGGCACCTGGTCGTCGTCGAACCAGAGCAGCCAGCTGCTCGGGTTAACGTGGCTTACGGTGCCGTTGGAGACAGCGGTGTGGTGGCCGCGTGCGGTGCTGTAGGGCCAGTATCCAATGGAGGGCGGTTCGAAAAGCGTGCCGTTCACCGCCACCGCCAGGTCGTGCTGCCAGGCCACCTGCCAGGTGTAGTGCAGCCGGTACTGCTGGCCCCGGCGCAGCGCACGCTCATCCATCGGCGTCACAAAGACTTCAACGCCAGGCGCGGTAAGGTCAACGCGGGCGATGTGAGCCATTCCCCGGCCCGGGTAGCCGGCGGCCTCCACATCGAGCGCGGTGTAGTGGACCCCGGCGAAGACCTCCGTTTCAGGATGCGGGGCCGTGATGCTTGTCCGCCACGCAATGAGCCCCGCGAGTACGGTAAGCACAACCGCCAGCGCGACCCCTCCTGCAACAAGGGGAGAGCGTGCAGAGTCGCGACCGGCAGACGAAGAGCACATACGCTACGTATCCCCAAAGAACGAACGGATCCATTTCCATAGGCGGGTGCGCAGGGCGGGGGTGGCGCGCAGGTCCATCACGATGTAGACGACCAGCCAGAGCCCGAGCGCAATCATGATGAGGTTGGCGATCCACATGCCAAACCAGGGCTCGATGGTGCCGCGGGTCGACATTTTTTCGCCCTGCACGAGCGAGACCCAGTAGAAGAGAAAGATGCCCATCGCAAAGGCTGCGCTGATGCCGAGTCCGCCCCTTCGAACGCTGAGTCCGAGGGGAGCGCCGATGAAGATGAACACCACACAGGCCACTGCGATGGAGTACTTCTTCATGATCTCGACGCGGTAGGTACGGATGCGCTGCTCCTTCCAGCTGGTGCCACGGTCGGTGCTTCGGAGCTGCGACTGCATGGAGCGGGCGTGCTGCAGGGCGCCATCGACCACGGTCGACATCTGGTCGGAGGGCAGGTCGCGGAGCAGGGGGGGCGCCTCGGTGGCGTGTGCCGTAGTGTCGGGCAGCGGCCACCCGCTCCAGGTGGGCTGCTCATCGCGATCGCCGTATGGACGGTGAGGCGAGGTGCGCAGTTCATCGATGTCGTCTGCGACCTGCCGGGAGAGCGAGTCGGCAGCCGCCTGCAATCCGCTGATGCGCATGGTGCGGGCCGTACGCGAGGTGCGGCGCTCCTCGTCTTCGTTGGAGCGCTGAAACCCGAAGTCCGATACGTCGAGGTGCATCGTGTGCTGGGAAAAGCGAATCTTTTCGTAGCGCTCCTCGCGGTGGTCGGCATCGCGCGGCATGGGGCGGTGCATCTCGCCGTCGTAGAGCACCATCGTGATCTCGCGTCCGAGCGAGTCAGCGTCGAGTGTGCCGTGTGCGGCCCGGATCACGGCCTGGCGGCGGCGCCCTTCGGTGTAGTCGTAGATGGTAACGCCTTGAAGCTGGTTGGAGCCTTGCGGACGCTCGCGCACAAGGATGCTGTAGTCGTCGATCCCGTCGTAGAACACGCCAGCCCGCAGGTCAAAGCCCGGCTGCTGCGCGCGGATGTCGCTCCACAGTATGCGGGCGCGGTGGTTGGCCTCAGGAAGCATCACGGTGTTGAAGTACATCATGAAGCCCGTCAGCACCGCCCCCACGATCAGCGCCGGCCATACCAGCTGTCCGAACGAGATGCCGGAGCTTTTCATGACCGTGTAGGCCTTCGATTCCACCAGTTGGCCAAATGCCATGAGCGCCGCCAGTAGCGTGGCCATGGGCACAGCCAGCACCACCATGTACGCCAGGTTGTAGGCGATGAGTTCAATGATGACGGTAAAGGGAATGCCCTTGCCGGCGATTTCGGGGAGCCAACGGATCAGAAACTGCATCAGCAGCAGAAACATGAGCACGCCCAGCCACCCAAAGAAGGGGCCAGGGAGCTTGCTGAGCATCAACCAGTGAAGCCGGTGGAGCTTCATGCTACGCGTTAACCTGTAGAATCGAATGACTGCAGATAGACCGCAATCGAAGGCGGTCGAGACCGGGCGCAGGCCAGCTCCAGAGCGAAGCAGGCCTGCGTAGGCGGTTTGGCACATCTGTACGTATGGCCTGCAGGTCGGTTCAAGCGATTGGGAAGCACACGCGCGAATCCTCCTCTTTTTGTCGTCGTACAGCCTTTTGCGGAATCGTCTCGTGCAAGACAGTGCTTGCAAGACAGCCCCGTACAAGACGATTCCACTGCAGCACGGCTCCACTCAGCACGCGCAGCGCACCTGTACGTCACCTGCACGTATTGTCCTTACCCACAGCCACCGCATCCTGCCATGACGATTCAGTCGTTCACGTTCAATCCGTTCATGACCAACATGTACGTCTTTCATGAGGACGGCCAGGCCGCGATCATCGACGCCTCGTGCTCGTCGGCAGAGGAGTACAGCGCGGTCGACGACTACGTGAGTGGCCACGACCTAACGGTTACACATCTGATCTTGACGCACGCGCACATCGACCACATTCTGGGCTGCGCGCACCTGGAGACGACCTACGACGGGGCCTTCTATCTGCACCCGAGCGGCGAGCCGTTTTACGCGCAGGCCGAGCAGCAGGGGCAGGCCTTTGGGGTGGCCATTGAGGCGCCGGAGCGTGGCACGAAGCCGCTCACGCCCGGCGACACCGTAACCGTGGGCAGCACCACGTTTCGCATCCTGCACACCCCCGGCCACTCGCCCGATTCCATCAGCCTGGTGGCGGATGCGCACGACATCGCCTTCACGGGCGACGTGCTCTTTCGCGATTCCATCGGCCGCACGCAAGGACTGCCGCAGACCTCGCAGCCGCAGCTCATGGCCTCGATCCGCGAGACGCTGCTGCCGCTGGGCGATGCCATGACTATCTACCCCGGGCACGGTGAGGTGACGACCATCGGCCGCGAGCGCAAGCACAATCCGTTCTTGAACAACGAGGTGCCGGGCTTTGCTGGATAGCCGTTGCTCGCCTCCTACATCTGGTACGCCCCCATGCCCGACATGTCAGACTCTGTGCGCACGCCACTTACGGCACTGCTTACCGCGACACTTTTGATCGGCGCTGTGCTCATGGCCGCGTGTGCCGACGACGTGGTGGCCCCGATCCAGGGTGTGGGCGGCGACGAGCCGGTGCTGCTTGAGCAGGTTACATACCCGCTCGATGCGGTGTCCAGCGAGGGCACCCTCCCGCAGGGGCTCGCGGGCGAGGTGGTCTTTCAGGAGTTGGATGCATCGCGGATGCTCGTGACGGTAGCGATCGACGACACGGTCGACACGCCGCTCATCCACCCGGTACATATCCACGAAAACGATGCCGGCACGGGCGGGCCCATCGCTTTCTTCCTGGGGGCGCTCGACAACAACGCTCGCGGTGCGGCCCGCAGTGTGCACGTAATCGAGAAGTCGCTGGACTCGCTGCTGACGTTCGACGGACATGTCAACATTCACGAGAGTAACGCGACGCGTGATACGCTGCTGGCCCAGGGCGACATTGGCGCCAACGACAACGCGAGTCCGACGCTCTTTCGGCTAAACCGTGTTGTAGAGCCGCGCCGCGTAGCGTATCCCCTGCAGGCCGTGTCGAACAGCAGCACACAGGCTCCAGAGGGATTCGGGGGCGAGGTGCGCTTCGAGGAGCTTACGCCGTCGCAGACGCTCGTGCGGGTGCAGGCAGACGGCGGCTCGCCCGCAACGGACGGGGCGCATCCGGTGCATCTGCGTGAGGAGGGGGCAGGCGAACACGCCGATGGTGCAGCTCCCGAGGCCGTGATCGTCTACCTCGGAGCGATAGACGGCGCGCCGGAGAGTCCGGGTGTGAGCTGGGCTGTGGTCGACCGGAGCTACGACGAACTGCTCAACGCAGATGCCCACGTGCGCATCCACCTGAGCAACGATGCGCTCGATACCGTGCTGAGCACAGGCGATATTGGTGCAAACGCAGCACCCATGTAGCGATATGTGACGATATTCGGGAGTGGGGCGGCTACACGCATGTCACCAGCTACTCTACCCACCCTACTTTCCAAACGTTACTTAAACGCCATGCGTACCATTTCGCTCTTCCTGCTTGTGTTTCTTCTCAGCGCGTTCGTGGCTGGATGCGAAGGGCCCGTAGGGCCTCCCGGTCCTCAGGGTCCGCGCGGTCCGGCTGGTGCACAGGGCGCCTTTATTCAGACTGTGGAGGTTACCTTTGACGTAGACACCGCCATCGAAGACGAAAGCGGGCTCGTGCTCTTTCAGAACTACGACTTTCCGGAGATTACGCCCAGCGTCGAAGACAATGGCTTTGTGCAGGCCTACTACCTGGCGGGTAACGACACCTGGACGGCCATGCCGTACACGTTCGGCGACGAGTCGCCCGACATTGATGCGGTCGATTACACGCTCACGCTCGGCTATGCCTGGAGCGTAGACCTCGTGCAGCTCTTCTACGAGGCCTCGGCCCCGTTTGCGCTCGACTTTGCGCAGACGCGCACCGTCAAGATTGTCGTTGCCGATGCACAAGCCGCACAGGCTCGCAGCGTCGACTGGTCTGATTACGAGAGCGTGCGGTCGCACTTCGGACTGGAGGAGTAGCGCTCCCGATTACCTGTATGCACTACTGATGCACTACTAATGCATTCTATTAATGCACTCTATGCACCGCATGCAGCACGGCAAAGGAAAACGCGCGCCATCATACGGGGCAGGTTGCTGTTTGCGGCGCTGGTGAACCCTAACCTATGGTGCTCGTTCATAGCCCGATCCGTTGCATGCCGCTCTGAGTAGCGCGCTATGCAAGCCTGCTTTATCACCATCCTTTGCCCCGTTTCCTGTACCTCAACCCACATGGCTTACCTCTTTACCTCTGAATCCGTATCGGAAGGACACCCCGACAAAGTCGCCGATCAGATCTCTGATGCCGTTCTTGATTCGCTGCTTCACGACGACCCCCAAAGCCGTGTTGCCGTCGAAACGATGGTAACCACCGGACTCGTCGTACTGGCGGGCGAAGTGACCACCGATTCGTACGTCGACGTACGCGAAACCGCGCGGCGCGTTATTCGCGACATCGGGTACACCGATCCACGGCTGCGTTTCGACGCCGACTCGTGCGGCGTGCTCAGTAGCATTCACGAGCAGAGCAGCGACATCAGCCTCGGCGTGGATGGAAAAGAGGAGCAGGGCGCTGGCGACCAGGGTCTCATGTTCGGCTACGCCTGCCAGGAGACCAAAGAACTGATGCCGATGGCGATTACCTACGCCCACCGGCTCATGAAAGAGCTGGCGCACATCCGTAAGGAGACCGACCAGATGCCCTACCTGCGGCCCGACAGCAAGAGCCAGGTTACCGTTGAGTACGAGAAAGACGGCATGACGCCGCGCCGCATTCACACGGTGGTGCTGTCTACACAGCACGATGAGGGCACCAGCCAGTCGCGCATCAAAGACGACGTGCGTAACGTCTTGCTGCCTCGGGCCTTCGGCGAACGCTACGAGGAGCTGATCGACGACAATCTGGTCCTGCATGTGAACCCGACCGGCCGGTTCGTTATCGGCGGTCCTCATGGCGACGCAGGCCTGACCGGACGCAAAATCATCGTGGATACCTATGGCGGCAAAGGCGGCCACGGCGGCGGTGCGTTCAGCGGTAAAGACCCGTCGAAGGTCGACCGCAGCGCTGCCTACGCCGCACGCCACGTAGCCAAAAATATCGTCGGCGCCCAGCTGGCCGACGAAGCCCTCGTACAGATTGCCTATGCCATCGGCGTAGCCGAGCCGGTCTCGATCAACGTCGACACGAACGGCACCGGAATCATTCCCGATAACCGCCTGCGCGACGCGGTACGCGAGACCTTTGAGCTGGCCCCGTCCGCCATCATCGAGCGCCTGGAGCTGCTCAAGCCGCAGTATCAGCGGACCTCCACCTACGGACACTTCGGGCGCAACGAGTTTACGTGGGAGCGTCTCGATCACGTTGCAGCGCTCAAAGAAGCCGCCGGGCACCTGGCATAGCCGGGGCGCAAGCGCTCCGCATCTGTAGTTTCTGTAGTAGCCCCTGTAAAAGCAACACGCACGCGATGCCCCTCAACAGTTGGGTTACGTTGCTCACTGCGGCGATGCTGAGTCTGGGTATGCTGGGCATAGGGGGATGCGAACGGGCGTCTTCGCCCCCGTCCTCCAGCTCAGCACCGGGAAGCACTGCCGAAGTCGAGGCGCCCCCCGCGCAGGCGACCGACACCGCCCTGTCGCATGCAGCACTCCAACCCGACACCCAGACCACTCCGTCGACTCCCCCCTCCGTTGCCGTAGACAGCATCGCTGATACGCGCCGCAACGCCGTGACGCGCGCTGTCGAAACCGCTGCACCCGCTGTGGTAAGCATCGGCGTGCGCCGGGTGCAGCGCGTTCGCGATCCGTTCTTGAACGACCCGTTCTTCCGCCACTTCATGCAGCGCCAGCCCTACCGTGAGCGCGAGGCGCGCAGCATGGGGTCGGGCTTCGTGATGTCGACCGATGGCTACATCGTGACAAACGAACACGTGGTAAGCGACGCGCGCGACATCGAGGTGTACTTTCCCGATGGCGAGACCTACACCGCCGAGCTTGTTGGCAGCGACCGGCTCACCGACCTGGCCCTCCTGAAGATCGAAGCCGGCAACCTCCCGCACCTTACGTTCGACACCGACACCGCGCCCATCCCGGGCGAGTGGGTGATCGCGCTGGGCAATCCGTTTGGCCTGTTCGAGGCTGCCGAGCCGTCGGTTACCGTGGGCGTTGTTAGCGCCACCAACCGAAACCTGCAGTCGGGCCGCGACGGACGCCTCTACCGCAATATGATTCAGACCGATGCGGCCATCAACCGGGGCAACTCGGGCGGACCGCTCGTAAATGCGCTCGGTGATGTGATCGGTGTGAACACAGCCATTTTCTCGGATTCGGGCGGATCGGTGGGCATCGGGTTTGCCGTACCAGCGGCGCGCGCCGTCGAGATCCTGAACGAATTACGCGAGCGGGGCAGCGTAGACCGGTCGCACTACACCGGACTCGACCTCGTGCCCGTCGATGAGCGCATCGCGCGGGCGCTCGGACGGACGGAGGCGCGCGGGCTCGTGGTGCGCGATGTCGACCCCGGCTCACCCGCTGCCGAGGCAGGTCTTCAGGTGTACGACGTGATTCTCGACGTTGCCGGCACACGCATTAATGGCCGCGACGACTACGTAGCACGCGTGTTCGACTTTCGCCCCGGCGACCGGCTGTCCCTTGTCATCGAGCGCGACGGCGAGCGCATGGAAACGGTCCTTACGCTCGGACGGCGCGGGTAGGCGGGCGACAGTTCTTTTGCGGGTATACCGCTGAGATGCTCAACAAATAACTTCTGTAGTACACTATGCCCTCTACCGTATACCGTGTTCTCATTGCATGGGGTACGCTCGCATTGCTTGTAAGCGGGTGCCTGCCCTCAGGGTGTGGAACCGGTAGCTTCGACGAGATCACGCCTGCCGATTCCCTCTCGCGTGCGCTCGCCCAGGATACCCCGGTCGACTCGCTCTACCGGGTCCGTCAGGTTGAGTCGACCGGGGCCCAACCGATCGGCTACCCGCGCACGCTGCACCACCGCCCCGACGGGTCGCTCATCGTGTCGGATGCGGAGCGCAACAGCCTCCACCACATTGCCGCCGACGGCACCTACGATCGCGAAGTAGCCAGCACCCGCTTCGACGTGCCCTACCTGACCGGCGTCGTGGGCGATACGATTTGGGTGTTCAATGCCGAGAGTGACGTCCTGGTTGGCGTGGTAGACGATGAGGTGCTCGATGATGCCGGGTTCGCCATCGAGCGAGCCGACGAGGCTTCGCTTGCGTATACCGCCGCGCATCCTGACGCCTTCTACCTGAAGCTGCTGGGCGAAGAGATCGGGTCTACCATCTACCAGTACGACTGGGACGGTACGATGCAGACGGCCTACACGCTGCCCCAGGAGTACTGGCGCTATGCTGGGTTCCTTCGGGTGCACAACGACGAGGTATGGAGCCTATCAGGACTCCGCCCGGTCGTAGATCGCCTGCCCCTCGACCTGTCTACAGCCCCCTCCACCCCCGACACGCTGGCGCTGCGTGGCTTCGACTCGCCCATGCTGGAGCGCAGCTATGCTTTCCTGCGCGGCGACACGCACCAGCCTCCCTTGCTCATTCCGTCGGTCGATCTGATCGACGATCGTCTGTTTGTGCTGAACGTGCGCTCGGGCTGGATCCAGGTTGATGTGTTCGGGGACGATGGCGCGCTGCAGCGTCGCCTCATTGAGGCAAATCCACAGCCCAATCGAGACTTCTTTCCGCAAGACCTGAGCGTGCACTCCCATGAAGAGGGGTACGACATTACAATTGCCGTGTCTGACCCCGCCCCCATGGTGGTAACCTACCGGTGGACGCCCGAGCCGTAACCGGCGGCAGATCGGCGCCCGGTCGCATTGCTGCTACGTGCTGCTATGCCAGGGGGCTGCAAGAGCGCTGAATGGTGTCTGCCTGGACGGGATCTGCTATACCCCGCCTGCTATGCCCCGCCCGCTTCGTCGCCGGCGTACACCAGGTCCACAAAGTCGGCTTGCCGCAGGCCGCCGAAGTAGTCCGACACGTCCACATCGCTCAGGGCGTCAGCGATGGCATCGCGCCGGTACGACACGCCCTCAAGCCGATCGGCGAGATGCTCCACGTTGCCATGCCCCAGAAAGTCGCCGTAGATGGTAGCCTGTTGGATGGTGCCGTTGTCCACGTTGAGGCGCACATCCACCTCGCCGATATCGAAGCGGCGCACGCGCTGTACGTCGAAGGCAGGCGACGCGCCGTAATTCCAGTTCCACGTGCGATACTTTTCATCGGCAAGCGCCCGGGCAGCCTCCCAGTCCGCCTCGGCAGGTGTATAGACCGAGACATCCTGCGTCTCCTTGAACGACTCCAGCAGGTGTTTGCGCAGATCGTGCATGGTAAACGCATCCTGCAGAAACTCGCTGATGTTTGCGACCCGGCTGCGAGCCGACTTGTGGCCCTTCGACTCGATCTTGCTCTGCTTTACGTCGAGTGCACGGGTCACCTCGCCCAGGTCGCTATCAAAGAGCAGCGTGCCGTGGCTGAACATGCGCCGCCCGGTTGAATACTGCGCGTTGCCCGACACTTTGCGGTTGTTGACCACAATGTCGTTACGGCCTTTGAGATCGGCGGGTACCCCCAGCTCATTGAGCGCATGGACAACGGGGCGCGTAAAGTGCTCGAAGTTGTTCAGGCGGTCGGGCGCGTAGTCAGTGATGAAGCTGAAGTTCAGATTGCCAAAGTCATGATAGACGGCGCCTCCCCCTGAGACCCGCCGCACGACATGGATGTCATTCTCTTCGACGTAGCGGGCGTTGATCTCTTCAAGTGTATTCTGATTGCGTCCGATAATGATCGAGGGCTCGTTGATGTAGAAGACCACGTAGTCCTCATCATCAGGAAAGGTGCGCAGCACATGCTCTTCAAGCGCGAGATTAAGCGTTGGGTCGTTAACCGGTGTGGTATCGATGTAGCGCATAGACGGACAGGTCAGAAAACGTCAGCAAACGGCATGAAAAGGGAAATCCACAGGCGCATCCGGTTGCTTCGGCAGGACAACAGATGCATGTGTGCCATGCATTACGAAATGCGAACCGGAGAGGTGTCTTGCAGCACGCAACAGATCCGCAACGGACGGCTGTAAAGATGGGTCTCTTCGGAGAGACCGGGCATGCTGGCACGAAATCAGTTTTCGTTCTGCGGCGCGGGCTGTGAGGGGGAGGCGGCTGAGCGGGCGGCAACAGAGCGTCCTTTCCAGGATACGTTGTGCGTCCAGTGATGCCAGGCCGAATCCAGCTGGATAAGCGCGCCGGCGAGATAGGAGACGGGGGCGAGCAGCGAAATGTACCACGGGATTCCGTTCCAAGCGTCGGTGGCGGCTTTCAGGCTAAACACGCTAATCCAGAGCCAGGACACGACCCAGGGGGCTACGACGAACGTGGTTGCATAGAAGGCGAACAGCGGCACGAACGCAGCCGGGTGGCCCCCCATGAGCAGGTAGGCATTTTTGCGAAAGCCTCGCCAGGCGTCGTGTGTGGAGGGGTACATGTAGACGGTGAGCTCGCCGCGGATATCCCACAGGTACGGGGTGATGCCCTGCGCTTTCAGGTAGCGGCCAATCTCCACATCTTCGAGCACTTCGTTCTGTGCAGCACGGTGCGGCTCGTGTGTGTGGTAGGTATCGGCGTCGATCATCCAGAACTGTCCGTTCAGCGCGCTGAGCGAGGGGGCAGAGATCCACTTCACAAGCGGCCAGGGCAGTCCGGTGAGGATGGCGTTTGGTACGAGGCTAACGATCCAGGATGCCCCGCCTCGCAACAGTGGGAGTCCGGTAGCAAGCGACCGGTCGGGGCGTGCAGCAAACTGGCGAGCCCACTGCGTAAGTGCGTCGGGGCTGTTCAGGCGCGTATCGGCATCCAGAAAGACATAGGCGCTGCCGTTAGCCTGCTGACTGAGCCGGTGTAGGGCGTGCGGCTTGCCGAGCCAGCCATCAGGCAGGGGCGTTCCCGGCACCAGGTGCAGGCGGTCGTCGTCAAAGCCCTGCACAACGGCAGCGGTGCCATCGGTCGAGCGATCGTCATAGATCCAGACCTCGAAGTTTGGGTGTGTCTGGTTGAGCAGCGACGGGAGGAGCCGCTGCAGGTTTGTTTCCTCATTGCGCGCTGGAACGAGCACCGACAGGAGCGGCGGTTCGGTGGGGAGCGGTGGCGCGTCAGACTGGCGGCTGGTGCGCAGGTAGATCAGGTTTGCGATGAGCACCCCGGCTACACACACATGAATACCAATAAGCAAGCTTGCAAAGAGCGACATGCATCAGGAAAGTTGAACGAGAACATCGAGAAGTGCTTGTGGCCCTGGCGCCTGTGTTGGGCAGAAGAGGCCTGGATGAGGCGTTGTGCCTGTAGATCAGAGTAGATCAGACCTGCGGCGGCGATTCTAGGAACTGGCGGTACAGGGGGCGCAGATCCGCCTGGGCCAGCTCGTCGTGCAACGAGGCGGCCCGGTCGTTTTCGTTAGCCTCTTGCAGCGCAATCCAATGCCAGATCATCGCCTCTTCCTGCTCGATGGGCACGTCATCGTTGATGCCGAGCACAGTACGAAGCTGCTCAAAGCGATCGGCGGCTATGTGCGGGTTGCCTCCGGCCATGGAAGGCCGGTAAAGCAGCGACTGCCCTTCAATGAGCAGCACAAACGGGTCGAGTGGATCCTTCTCGCGGGCGGCGTTAATCAGGTTAACCGAGCGGCGGCCATAGCGGATAGCCCCCAGGGTCGAGGCCTCGCCAGCGCGGTAGGCCCAGAGGCCCGCCAGCAGCGCCAGCTCGCGGGCCGACGCGCCGTCGAGTGAAGACGGAATGCCACTGAGCACGTCGGCGTCTTCCGTTAGCGGATAAAGCCGGTAGCGATACAGCAGCTTATCGCTGCGCTCGCCTGCTGCTTCAAGTCCAGCACGAAGCTGGTCTACATCCTGGTTCGCGTAGTAGATGTGGGAGGAGTCGGACATGGCAGGCGGCAGGAGCGGTGAGCTGGTTGTCGAGGCAAGCGATACGCTCAAGGCAAAAAGCAGGGGCACCAGAAAGAGCTGGAGCATGCCGCGAAGGGCTCGGGTGGGGCGAGCGAGCAGGCGGGGCGCGATTGCGTAGAGCACGCGAGCAAGAGGGTTCATTCAGGAAACAGCTGCTTGAAGAAAGAGGACATCCAGGCAAAGCTCCACCGGTCGGCCGGAGACGTGCGCCCGTTCATCAACAGATGCGTGGGGGCATGGGTTGTTTCGCGGAGCGCGTGCCAGCGGTGGCGCAACTGGGTCTCGATGCGCCCTGCGGCGTGCATGGCCAGGTCTACAACCGGACCGCCGCTGAGCATGGCGACTGGATGAGGAGCGCCATCCCATGTAACGTAAAGTGCTACGGGCCAGAAGACCGCTTCGGGATAGAGCCGGTGCATGCGGGTGAAGCGGTCGGTGGAATACGGGCCGATGCCTGTGGTAGGAGAACGCAGCACCCCGCTCGGAAAGTATATGAGCGATGCATCGGGATGTCTGTGAAAGTACCGGCTTGTGCGTCGGACGGTTGAGGCGCGTGCGCGGGCGTCGTCTGTGGGGAACGGCAGGGCGCCAACGGGAGCAAAGAACGGGAAGCGCTCCCATTCCTCCATCCAGACCAGGCCGGCGCGGTCGAGGCGTTTGCTCAGGAGCAGCCAGAGCAGGTGGCCGTCGTAGAAGTGATGGTGGTTGGCACACACAATGAGCGGCCGGTCTGCTGGCAGCCGGGGCGGCCAGGTGCCATGCCACTCGATGCGCTGGAAAGACCGCTTCAGGTCCCAGTACATCCATGCACGTACCAGATGTGCTGCAAGAGCTCTCATGCTGATTCGAGGGCCCGTGCATCGCGTTTAAGCTGCGCTTTGCGGCGGTCGTACGTATCCGCACAGACGCACCATGCCTTGCGCCGTGTAGACACATAAGCGCGGTGGTGAATGTTGTCGTACTCCAGGGCGCGCACTTCATTCATGATCTCGCGATACATACGCGCCGCAGATCGAATGCCGGTACGCATCCCCCAGGGCAATGCCGCGATCGCGTTCATGCTGGATGCGTACCGGACCTCGGCTTCGTGCATCACGGCCTCAAGCAGAGCCGGGTAGCCGTCGGGCAGTGCGGGGCCATCAAGGTCTTCTGGGGCAATGCCGTGCTCCTGCATCCAGTTCGTGGGCAGGTAGATGCGGTCGAGGTGGCGGCGGTCTTCGCCCACGTCACGCAGAATGTTCGTGATCTGCATCGCGATGCCCATGCGACGAGCGGCCGCCTCCAGGTCGCCGTACGCGTCAGCATCGGCGAGAAAAGGGAGCATCATAGCCCCGACGCTGCCCCCAACCAGGTTGGAGTAGTCGACAAGGTCGTCGAGTGTTGTTATGGGGCGATCTTCGAGATCCCATATGGCGCCTTCGAGGAGTTCATAGAGGGGCGTGCGCCGAAGCTGAAATGTCTGGTTGACGTCGTGCAAGCGATTCCAGAGCAGCGCATTAGGCGGGGTGCCGGCGAGGGTGGCATCGAGGGCATCCCAGGTGGCATGTACCTCGTTGAGGGCGGCCTGAGCGCCTTCTTCGAGCACCATATGATCGGCAATTGAGTCAACCTTGCGGCAGAACAGGTACAGTACGGCGACAGGGATCTGCACGCGCTTCGGCAGCAGGCGGGCTGCCATAGAGAAGGTACGTGAATGGTATCGAAACGACTGCCAGAGCCAGGTGTCTTGCTCAGCACGGCTTTCTAAGTCGGGAGCCACGACGTCGGGCTCCTGCATCATGTAGGCGTCGTCGGGGGCAGAGGTAAACATACGTTACGCATTCACGGGAATAAGCCGAAAGGCGGTGTCTCGCTTCCACCAGAGCGCCACAAAAGGGGTTGCGGTAGCTACTGCACCGATGATAACGGCGACGAACATGCCTTGCAATGTAAGGATGAGCAGCGGAAAGAGACAGTTTAGCAGGTAAACAGCAGGGGCCCATGGATGTTGGGTGTCGAGTCCCCCGCCGAGGTACTCGTAGCCGACCATGATGAGGTAGCTCACAATGAACCAGCCAATCCAGTTTGAAATGGGCATGCCGTAGTAGAAGCCGCCCTGCGGATACGACCAGAAGGTGACGCTCCCGACCGCGTTCTGCACACCGGCCCCGTTCATGGCAGGGTCGAGCGACACGTCCCACAGCGTCATGAAGGTAGCTGCCACGAGCAGGTATACCCAGCGCGTGTCGCTGAGCCGCCGTGCCAGATCGAACGACACGATCGACATCGCAAACCATGAGGCAGGGATGAAGTAAGGCACATGGTCGGCAAACTTGGGCCCGAGCCAGGCCGTGTATTCATACTCGCCGAAAGGCAGCACCAGGTCGCCGATAGCAAACCATTTCATGGTACCCATCAACTCGCTGGCGCCTCCAATAAAGCAGCCCCAGAACACAAAGAACGCCATGCGCTTCCAGCCCAGATCCATGCCATACATCAAGATCGCCAAAATGGGCAGCATGGTCATGTACGTCCAGGTCGGCGCACTGATCAGCGTGCCCAGGTAGGGGCCAAAATACGACAGCGACGAGGGAATCAGCTGAAGAAGCAGCATGCCCAGCGTGCTAAACAAAATGGAGCCTGCAAATAGCGCAAGCGCAGCCAGAAAAAGCCGGTTCACGGTGGCAACACGTTGATGTTCGGTACGTGGTGAGGAAGACATACAGCGAAGGTGAGGTCAACAAAGAGGAAAACAGGCCTGCAGGGCGTTGGCGGGTATCAACCAGAACAGTCTGGACCAGAACAGTCTGAAGCAGAGAGGTGCTTTCAGAATAAACTGGCCACATTGCGTACGCACGGGGCCGTGGTACACGCTGCGCCGCACCGATTCATGTAAGTGGTTCTATGTAGCATTGGTTCGTGGCGTAGCTATATTCTGTCATATTACCCCGTCATCTTGCTCCGCGCACCGGCCTCATGCAAGGCCTCATGCGAGCTGGCACCATGGCGGATCAGGAGCAGACCACTCAGAACCTGCACGTGTAGTATACTCAATCAGTAGACAAAAGCGAAGCGGTTCATAAGCTTCGCTTTCAACTGCGTTGTAACAACCGATGTAACAACCCGGCAATCAAGTCGTAGCACACGCGGTTGGCTTTGTGACCAGGCAGGTCTGACCCGGATAACGTCTGTTTTCCCGATACATTTTACGCACGACTATACCTTATGACGGTAGCGTTACTTCCTCTTGAATACTTTCCCCCGTTGCACAGCGTAGCGCTTATGGCAGCGGTCGACCGCGTGGTGTGGGCCGACACCTGGCCGTACCGCCGACAGACCCGGCAGAACCGGAGTAAGCTGCGCAATCCCAACGGGTGGCAGTGGATCAGCCTGCCTATGTGGTCGCATCAGCATGGGCGTCCGGCTCGCGAGGTACAGGTCGATGGCAACGTGCCGTGGCACGAGCGCCACTGGCGGGCCTTTATGTATAACTATCGCTCTACCATGTACTTCGAGTACTTCGAAGACGACTTCAAGCCGTTCTTCGACGCCCCACCCCAGGAGCTACAGCCAATCGCCGAATCGACCACACGCACCACGTGCACCTTCGCACAGGTTGAAACGCCGTTCGTTCGTGCGTCTGAACTGGGGGCCGAGACGTTGGAGGCGATCCGGGCAGAGACCGGCGCGACCCATCTCTGGATCGCGCATGAACATGCCAGTCAACTCGGAATTACAACTGACGACGAAGCCAGCAACCGCGCTGAAGGCGATCCGTGCACGGTGCTTCCGCCCTACGACCATCCGACCTACCGGCAGAACTTCGAGGGGTTCGAGTCGGGCATGGGCGCCATCGACTGCCTCTTCAACTACGGTCCCGAAGCCATCCGCATTATGACCGACGGACTCACAGCGCCCGAGGGGTCATAAGCACAGCCGCTCTACCGATTCCACCCACGTTACTCCCCTACCTACACCTCCCATGGTTCTTAACGACGCCCAGATTGCCCAACGCGCTACCGAACACGACATGATCGACCCATTCGTCGACCACCAGGTGCGCGACGATGTGGTAAGCTACGGACTCAGCTCGTTCGGATACGATATGCGCGTAGCCGATGCCTTTCGGGTCTTTACGCCCAATATGTTTAACAGCGTCGTCGACCCCAAAGACCTCGACGAACGCGCGCTCGTCGAAACAACCACCGACGACCACATTCTCATCCCGCCCAACTCCTACGTGCTGGCCCGGTCGGTTGAGTATTTCAAGATGCCGCGCGACGTGCTGGGCATCGTGCTCGGCAAGTCGACGTATGCGCGATCGGGCATCATCGTGAACGTAACCCCGCTTGAGCCCGGGTGGGAAGGGCACGTCACCATCGAGATCGGAAACGGCACGCCGCTGCCTGCTAAAGTCTATGCCAACGAAGGCATCGCGCAGGTGGTGTTCATGCAGGGCGATGCACCTCAGACGTCCTATGCCGACAAGAAAGGCAAGTACCAAGGCCAGCGTGGCATCACCCTGCCTCGCCTATAGATCCGGGCATGGGTCACTCGGCATTGTTTAGGGGAATGCGTACGTAGGTGGCCCGGTGCACCGGTCGTGCCGGTCCTCCGGCACGCGCCTGCTCATACCGGATATCGGCCTCGCTCACGACCCGCTGGCAACCGGTTCGGTGGGTTCGTCGCGGGGCGAAAAGCGTTCGCGGGCTCGCTCGAAGAAGGCATCGTCTCCCAGTAGCTGCAGCCCCAGCCCCTGGTCGAGCCCCGACTGCAAGAGATGGTAGAAGACCGCCAGGGGTACGTCTTCCATGAATACCACAACTACACGGGGCGGACGATCTTCGGCATAATGGGCAACTCCGGCAAAGCTGATCACGCCGGGCATCGCACCGCCTTTGGAGGCGACACGCTCAATGCCAACTGTTAGCGTGTCGAGGCCAGCCGAGCGGTCGAGCATCGCGAATGCTTCGGCCTGCGGATCAGGCGGAGTGGCAGAGGCCATCCGCCCGAGTACGTCCCCCATGGACTGCGCCGTCGTTTTCGGGAGCGTGCCCTGCGCCATCAGGCGCTGGTCACTCAGTGTCAGATTGGTACCCTGCGTCCGAAACCGATCGCGCACCTCACCAGCATAGGTCGTGTCGGCCGCGTAGCGCGATGCTGCAGCATATACAGCCTCGGTAGAGACCGGCTGGGGGGTACCAGACCGCGACCGTAGCGCAGGGGCGGCCTCGGCCCATTCCAGGTAGAGCCCGCTTTTTGGCATAGGAAGCGCATCGACCGAAAAGCCCATTGCCGTTGTTTGAGCCTCCAGCGCCGGACGCCCCAGTTCGTCGATAAGCCAGTCAAACGAAGGGTCGTCATTGAAGCGAGCTACGGCCTGCACAAGGTCAGAAACAGCTATTGTGCTGTCGGCATCCAGGGCCCCCTCGCTCTCCCAGTATTCAAGCGTGCGCTGATGGGGCTGTGCATTTACGCCCGGAAGGGTACGGCGGCTTATGTCGGCGACCGGCACACGCTCGGCGGCGTCGAGCGTGCCCGAAGCGACAGCGTCAGCATAGGCGGCAAGCACCACAATATTCGACAGGTTCACCATGGCCCGCGTATCCTCTGCCTGAAACGCAATGCCCTGGCCAGCGCGCCCCACGTCGTACGCAACCAGCGACGTGGATTCGGGGTGAGCAGCAAGGTAGTCCAGGACATCCTCAGGGTAGCGCAGCTCTTCAGTCAGCGCCATTCCTTCGTTCATGGCTGTAACGTTGGCCCACATCATCGAGACGGTGTCCCGGTTCTGGTAGGCAATAACGCCGACGGCAACCACAAAAAGCCCGAAAGCAATAAGCAGGTGGGTGCCGCATCCAAGGCGAGGACGGTTCATAGCAGGTCGAGCAGAGTAGGAGAAACTAAAATAAGCAGCGGCGCAGCAGGCACGTAGGCCCCCTGCGCCGCTGTTGGGTATGACGCGTAGCGTGGTTGGTTCGCGTTTAGCTGTCAGACTGTGCCGCTTCGCCAAGTTCCTTGGCAGTTAGCGTACGCGGGTAGCGAATCTGCTCAACCAGGTCCTGAACTTCCTGTGGGGGCTCCTCGGTGTTGATCGTGACGAAGTAGGTCACGACAAAGTTGAGGATCATGCCCACAAGACCAATCCCTTGTGCATTGATGCCAAGGAAGGTTTCGAACACAGGCTCTGTAACGCCAAACTCGGCAAGGGCAACGTGGGCCCGCATCATGATGATCATGATGAACGTGAAGCTGAGGCCTGTCACGATCCCTGCAATGGCTCCTTCTTTATTGCATCGCTTCCAGAAGATACCCAGCACAAGAATCGGGAAGAAACTGGCTGCAGCGAGTCCGAAGGCAAAGGCGACTACCTCTGCGACGAAGCCAAGCGGATAGATCCCAAGGAGCCCAGCGCCGATGATCGCGACGAAGATAATGAAGCGCCCTACACGCAGGCGCTTCTGTTCGGAGGCTTCGGGGTTGATGATCTCACCGTACACGTCGTGTGCAAGCGAAGAGCTAATCACCAGCATAAGACCAGACGCGGTAGAGAGCGCAGCAGCGAGTCCTCCTGCAGCAACAAGACCTACGACCCAGGGCGAAAGGTTGGCAATCTCGGGGGTAGCAAGCACAATGATATCCCGGTCGATCGTATCGAGCAGCGCGTTTGCCGACATGCCTTCGCTCCACTGACTGGTTTCGATGAGCCCGGTAGCCGCCCAGGTCTGAATCCAGCTGGTGCGTGGGCTTTCGAGCATTCCCATGGCACCGAGCTCAGAGAACGACTGCAGGATCTCGTAGCGTGAGAACATGGCTACGGCAGGCGCAATCGTGTACAGGATGGCGATGAAAACGATAGCCCAGAGCGCCGACCAGCGCGCGCTCTTCACCGTCTTAACCGTGTAAAAGCGCACGATAACGTGTGGAAGCCCGGCCGTTCCGGCCATCAGCACAAAGGTGATCGCAAACACATTGAGCATCGATAAATTCGCAAAGGGCCCGCTGTACATATCCAGCCCCAGCTCCTGCTGCAGTCCGTCAAGTTGCGGAAGCACCTCGCCAATAGCTATATGTGGAATGGGGCTGCCAGTGAGCGAGAAGCCAATAGCGACAGCCGGGATGGTGTACGCTACGATGAGCACGCAGTACTGGGCGACCTGTGTGTAGGTAATGCCTTTCATGCCGCCAAGTACGGCGTACGTAGCTACGATGGCCATACCAATAACTACGCCGATCGTGATTACCTCAACCCCCATGCCCGCGGCCAACGGCTCAACGAGTTCGCCGAGGAAGCGGCTGAACACCACACCTACGCCACGCATCTGCCCGGCCACATAGGTGAACGACACAAAGATAGCCGCGATGGCTGCGATAACGCGTGCGTAGTTCGAGTAGTAGCGCTTTCCTACAAAGTCGGGCACGGTGTACTCGCCAAACTTACGGAGAAACGGCGCCAGAAGGATTGCGAGGAGCACGTAGCCCCCCGTCCAGCCCATCAGGTAGACCGAGCCGTCGAATCCCATAAAGGACACGAGGCCAGCCATTGAAATAAAGCTGGCAGCGCTCATCCAGTCTGCACCAACGGCCATACCGTTTGCAAGCGTCGGTACGCCCTGCCCGGCTACGTAGAAGCCTTTGGTGCTGGTAACGCGGCTCCAGATGGCGATACCGATATATAAAGAGAAGGTCACGACGACCCAGAATGTAGTCCAACCAAGAATGCTCATGGATACGAGATCGTTTATTTAAACAAGGAGAGAATGCGGCTTGGAAGCTTAGTGGGCTGCGCCAGGGGCGGCTGTGCTGTCGTCATCTTCTTCGACACCGGCCTGCTGGTCGAGCTGTCCGGTAGCAATTGCGTAGATAAGCACCAGGCTTACGAAGACGAAGATACTTCCTTGTTGAGCCATCCAGAAGCCAAAAGGAATCCCTCCAAAGTCAATGTTGTTAAGTGGTTCAGCAAGAAATATGCTCATTACATATCCGGTAATAAACCAGACTGTGAGCAGGATGAGCGTGCGCCGCATGAGCGTGCGCCAGTATGTTTCGCGATCTATCTCAGGAGCGTTGTTAGCCATGGTCGGATGCGGTGTTAGTCAGCAGAGTGTATGCGGGGGTGCGTACAGCGGGGAGTACAACAGAGAGGCGCAAAACGCCTCGCAGGAATAGCTTGTTAGAAAGAAAGAAACACCGAGAAATTGCCGCGGACGTTCGTGACCGGGTCTTCGCCGCTGACGGCGTTGGGCTTGTAGTTGGCGTCGAGATTTCCGGTGTATTTGGCAGACGTCACTTCCAGTTCAAAGGCAAAGCGGAGGGCGTCGTAGTTGACCGACAGACGCGGGGCCAGGCGCCACACGTAGTCGATGTTTGATCCACGAGCTGCTTCTTCAAGCGTATCCGGCACACCTACCTCGTCGCGGCTGCCTTCATTGGTGAGGTAGCCAGCAAACAGACCGGGCGCGAGGGTGCCGGTGCCGTCAATGTCGATCCAGGTTGAGAGAACGTCGAGCGGATAAAACTCCTCACGAAAGTTGTTATAGACATAGCCACCGGTCATCAGGTGGTCAGACAGGCTGGCGCCATAGGTGGCCTTGGCGCGGATGGTAGCCGGCTCGGTTGTGATGGTGGTGTACACCTGGCCGGCCCCGGTATAGAAGCGATCTTCGGTGATGATCGGGCGCAGCGCTTTGAAGTAAGCGCCGCCGCCTATCATTACGTTGTCGCCATGGTACTGGGCGTGTCCATGCAGGGCCGGAATGGCCGCCTGCTGCTGCTGTTTGATGCCTGAGACTCCGTCAAAAGGGATGTCGCTAAAGGCATCGCGCTGCCAGGCGGTAATGCCGATCAGGTGGAAAGCACCGGGCTTGTAGGTGAAGCGGATCTGAGGTTGGCGCGCAAACGGCTGAAAGGGCGCACCGGTGGCTGTTGCAATGGTACGCGGAAACGAAGCGAGGGTAAAGAGGGGCGACCATTCTTGCCCGAAGAGGACCTCGCGGTCGTCCCAGGTCATCTTGGCAAAAGCGCGGCGCAGGCGAAAGGTGCTTACGTTGGCATCAGAGGCCCCGAAGAAGTCCGACTCAAAGTAACCGGATACCTCGGCCCCCATCGCATCGGGCAGGTCGCCAATGCCGAGGCGCATCCGTGAAAAGAACTGGAACGAGCCGAGATTACTGACGTCGGTCGCCTCGGACTCTGGAGCAGGGTAGAGGTGGAGGCCGCCTTCCCGGGCGGCTACAACTTGCCGCGAGTCGTAGAGATATTCTGACTTCACAAACCCACTCAGGTCAAACGACTGCGCGTTGGCCTCAGGAGGGGCCCATATTAATCCTGTGGCAAGAAGTAGAAACGCGCAGAAACTGCCCCAAAGAGCAGACGTTCGGTATTTCTGTGTATGCTTCATGGCAGTGTTGATAGATCAAGTCAGCAGGTCATTGGGCGTACATGTGCAGAAGGGCTGGTACGCTACGATATCAGTGCGCTGCCCGGCGCCCCCCAGCTCCATCTGGTGGGGCGCAGAAAAGCGGCAGCGCTTGGGCGCGTATCAGGTCCGTAATCTGTTATGTCATCGACAGCGTGCGGGGCTCCATCCTGCAGGACTATCGATGGTTGGTTTTCGAGCGCTCAGTCCGGGCTCCATCCCGCGGCTGGGCGTTCGGTGGTTTGGGGGAGAGCGGATGCGCGACATGTGCCCGATACAAGCCGGATGCACGCATCCCCTAAGCTCCTCCCTATACCCATGTGCAGGCGTGTGTTAGCGTGCGCCACTTACATCCACGCTTTTTCGCTTCTCGATGAGATCTTCCACCACATCAGGATCGGCGAGCGTACTGGTATCTCCCAGGTCATCAAACTCCTGCGAGGCCACCTTGCGGATGATGCGCCGCATAATCTTGCCTGAGCGCGTCTTAGGCAGCGACGCCGTAAACTGGATGTGGTCGGGCGTGGCGATGGGGCCGATCTGACTGCGTACATACTGCACCAGTTCGCCGCGCAGCTCGTCTGACGGGTCCTCGGTCTTGATGAGAGTAACGTACGCGTAGATGCCCTGTCCTTTCACCTCGTGCGGATAGCCAACCACAGCGGCTTCGGCAACCGAGTCGTGCGCTACAAGCGCGCTTTCAAGCTCGGCAGTGCCAATGCGATGTCCGCTTACGTTGAGCACATCGTCGACCCGGCCGGTAATCCAGTAGTAGCCGTCTTCGTCGCGTCGGCAGCCGTCGCCGGTGTAGTACTTGCCGGCATACTGCGAGAAGTATGTGTTCTCAAAGCGCTCGTGGTTGCGGTACACCGTGCGCATCTGCCCGGGCCACGAGTCGTTGATAACGAGCAGGCCCTCGCAGGCGCCTTCGAGTTCGTTGCCGGCAGCGTCAAGCACCTGCGGCTGGACACCGAAGAACGGTTTTGCGGCTGAGCCGGGCTTCTGCGGGACAGCGCCGGGCAGCCCGGTTAGCATAATCCCGCCGGTTTCGGTCTGCCACCACGTATCCACAATAGGGCAATTACCGTTGCCCACGACGTTGTAGTACCAGCGCCAGGCCTCTGGATTGATGGGTTCCCCTACGGTGCCCAGCACGCGCAGCGATTCGCGACGGGTTTTTTCGACATGCTCCTTACCCTGGCGCATCAGCGCGCGAATGGCGGTTGGCGCAGTGTAGAAGATGCTCACGTCGTGCTTGTCAACGACATTCCACAGGCGTGAGGCATCGGGATAAGTGGGCGTGCCTTCGAAGAACACCTGCGTGCCTCCGTTGATGAGCGGCCCGTAGACCATGTAGCTGTGGCCGGTAATCCACCCCACGTCGGCAGTGCACCAGAAGACATCGTCCTCGTGCAGGTCGAAGACGTACTCGTGGGTCATGCTCGTGTACACGAGATATCCGGCGGTCGTGTGGAGTACCCCTTTGGGCTTACCGGTCGACCCCGACGTGTACAGAATGAAAAGCGGGTCTTCCGCGTCCATCGGCTCGCAGGGACAGTCAGCATCGACCGTTTCGAGCGCTTCGTGATACCACACGTCGCGGTCGTCGTCCCAGTCGATATCACCGCCTGTGTTCTGCACGACCAGCGTGTGCGTTACATCGGGGCACTGCTCCAGCGCCCTGTCGGCATTGTCTTTGAGAGGAACGCGCTTGGTGCCACGTTTGCCCTCGTCAGCCGTGATGAGGTAGTGGGATTCACAGTCCTGGATGCGGTCGGCGAGCGCGTCGGGCGAGAAACCGGCAAACACGACCGAGTGCGGCGCTCCGATGCGGGCACAGGCCAGCATCGCATAGGCCGCTTCCGGGATCATAGGCAGATAGATCGTGACGCGGTCGCCCTTCTCTACGCCGTGCGACTTCAGGATGTTGGCAAACGTTGCCACACGCTCCTGAAGGTCGTTGTACGTGATATGCTCTGGATCGTCGGTGGCAGGATCGTTTGGCTCAAAGATGATAGCGGTTTGATCTCCCTTGCCGGCCTCCACATGGCGGTCGATGGCGTTGTAGCAGGCATTGGTGACACCGCCTTCGTACCAGCTGATGTGCACGTCACCTGGCTCGTAAGAGACATCTTTGACCGTGTCGTAGGGCTCAAACCAGTCAATCCGGTCGGCACACTCGCCCCAGAAGCCTTCCGGGTCCTCAATGGAGCGCTTGTACATCGCTTCGTACTCGGCCATAGAGCCGATATGCGCTTTTTTCTGAAAAGCATCAGAGGGCGGGTACATGTCGTCGCGCCCCGAGTAGGCTGCCGTTACTTGCGAAGATTGCTCACTCATAGTAGGTAGAAGTACGTTTTCTGAACGATTTACTCGAACGACTTAATGATTACTGCCCAGTAATAAAAGGGGCCCACGCGCTTCCTAAACCCTGCTTTAGTGCGCATAATGGAAGCGCTTCGCAATATTATTTACCGAAACGTAATCAATAGCGAAGACGCTGTCAAGGGAAGTGTTGATTTTTTTCGAAGGCATAGTGTCGGGAAGTCCCCGCAGGTGTATGCGCCCACCTATGGAGGACTCATGCCTCGTCTATTGGCGGGAGAAACAACGCTCGGAAGCGTATAGGCACCTAAACAAACAGGCTACACCTCCACATTTTCGGAAGCGGGCGACTGCGGAAATGCAAATCGGAGAAGGGAGCCCCGCTCGTTCTCTTCAACCCATAGCTGGGCGTTGTGCTGGTCGAGTAGCGCTTGAAGGGTTAACTGCATCATAGAGGTGCGCCACGGGATGACCTTTTGCTTCCAGGTATCAAGCCGGGTCTCCGTAACCGTATGGCCCCCTTCGGCGCAGAGGTCGAGCAGCACAACGCCGCTGGCAGTGTGTGCATTAGCAGTGTGGAGGCGCACCCGAAGCGCTTCGCCTCGCGTCGCGTTGGCGAATCGGTCTCCCACAAAAGCGATGCCCTGGCGCAGCATCTGCGGGGCGATGCGTACCGGAGCGCCGCCTGTTACGTCATCGGCAGCCACGGGAATGTCAAGTACGTCACGCAGGGTGTCGCGCGTCCAGGCAAGCAAGGCCGCGCCCTCAATCGGTTCGAGGGCGCGCCGCCGCTGGTAGATCGTGGTGTACGTGTGCTCGGTCGTTTCGATGAGTTCGCTAAGCCGGACGCTCTGGCTGGCGATGACATCGGTGAACTGGGAGGCGGCATCGGCTCCCATGCCCGGATATTGCTTCATGGTTTCGATAGCCGCTCGAATACTTGCGAGGGGCGTGCGCACTGCTTCAATGAGGCGGCGCAGGAGGTCGTCTGCAGGCATAGCTTCTACGGCCGTGGGCGCCTCGCACCGGATAAGCCAGTAGACGGTCTCGTCTACGGTGAGTTTGCGGGCACGTAGGCGTCGGGGACTCCCGTTAATCTGGGTAATGACTGCGTTCGACTCGGAGGTCGAGGTTTCCTTGAGCTGTTTCCAAGAGGCTGCACTTACGCATTCGAGCAACGAGGCCCCGCGCAGTTGGAAATGACGTGGCGTGGCGTCGGCGGATGATGAGGAAGAAGACGGGGATGGAGATGAAACGCTTAGGGCACCGCTCAGCGTTCGGGTGGCATCGGTATTCCAGGCCACCAGCAGCGCGTCTGCATCGCACACAAAGGCCGGGGCGTCTATCGCATTGAGAAGAGCGTGCTGCCAGGGCGTCATAGCTACGCATCCATCTAAACCCAGAAAATAAAGCGAAACGAGAGGGTCATCTGCCTATCTGTTTATCTGACTACCTGACTATCTCTATATGCCTATGCCCGTACGGCCTATGTCTCTACGGCGGTTGATATGCACGTCTGTAAAGTTAGGCCCCCTCTTGGGTCAGATCGTGCAGGACTCGATCCAGTGCTACGCATCAGGCAGGTGCTTCCGGGCTGTGGCTACGACATCGGCTACGGCAAACGGCTTTGTGATGTAGGCATCGGCCCCCATCGCATAGCCTTTTTGGATGTCAACCTCACGTCCTTTTACCGTAAGCATAATGATGGCGAGGTCGTTCCCATCGGGGCGCTGCCGGATTGCGTTGCACAGGTCATATCCGTTACGTGACGGCAGCATCACGTCGAGCAGAACCAGATCGGGAAGCTGCTGGTCGAGAGCATCCATAACGTGCGCTCCGTCGTCGATAACCTGTACCGAGCAGCCCTCTTGTTCCATCAGGAAACGCAGCGGGGTAACGATGCTGGGTTCGTCTTCAACGATCAGTACGTGGGGCATAATGCAGTCGGGGGATGAGGCAGAGGCACTAAGAGGCAGAAGTCGTGGAAACAGAAGCAGCTGCACTGGCCGGCACGTAACGGGGCAAGCATACGGTAAAGGTGGCACCCTGTCCGGGCGTGCTTCGAACCGTGAGGGTACCGTCGTGCTGACGCACAATCTGGCGGGCGATGGCAAGGCCGAGTCCGCTACCGGCCTGCGGGCCAACGCGGTTGCGGGCCTGTCTGAACTTCTCGAAGATCGCGTCTTGCTGGTCGTCCGGAATGCCCGGGCCGTTGTCGGAAACTGCTACGCTAACGGTGTCTGCATCGCGCGTTGCCTGCACGGTGACGCGTGCATCGGTCTCAGCGCTATACTTGGCGGCGTTCGAGAGCAGGTTGAGCAGCACCTGCGTGACGCGGTCGTCATCGATTGAGGTCAGACACGGATCGTCGGGTACGGTGACGTGAAGCGCAATGCCTTGTTGCTGAAACTGTGGGCGGACCGCATTAAGGGCGTTGCGCACAACCGTACGCAGGTCATGCGGAGCTCGGTTGAGGTTGGGGGCGGCGTCGAGGCGCTGCAGGTCGAGCACCTGGTTTACGAGCCGGGTAAGCCGTTCGGTTTCGCGCATAATGGTGGAGGCAAACGACTGTTGCTGTTCGGGCGTTAGGCTGGGCGTCTGATGCATGATCTCGGAGATGGCCCGAATGGCGGTGAGCGGCGTGCGCAGCTCGTGCGACACCGTCGACACAAAGTCGTCCTTGAGCTGGTCGATCTCCTTGAGCTTTTGGTTGGCCGCCCGCAGCTCGTCGGTAGCGGCTTCGAGTTCCGTTTTTTTGCGCTCCAGCTCGCGGCTGTAGGCTATGACCTGCTGGGCCTCATCGAGAATCTCCATGACTTCACTGATATGCAACGGCTTGGCCTGTGCCACCGATCGCACCACAGCCTGTGCACTGGCCGCTCCAATTGCGCCGGCGAGAAGTGTTTCCACGTAGTCGACCAGCTCTTCGTCGGCGGTCTCGGGAAGTGTTTCGAGTCCATGCCGGGTACGGTAGGCATGAAGCGCCCGCTCGGCCGCACGCCAGCCAAGAAAGCGTCGCAACAGCGCATGCAGGTCGCCGACAGGAGCGGTGCCGCGCCAGGGGGCCGCCGACTCACGGGGATCGGTATAGTGAAAGACGTCGACAAAGCGGGTGGCCTGGCTCTGCTCCATCATAGTAGGATGCGTAGCAAGCGATACCACTACGTAGAGACCGCCATTAACCAGCAGCGTCCAGAACAGCGTATGTGGCACCGGATTGAGAGCATCCAGTCCCAGCAGGGCGTACGGGCGCAGCGCGGCAATGCCGAAGGGACCGTCGGTGATAAACGAAGCGGGCAGCCAGCCCGAGTCTGACAGCAGCGGCAGCGGCAGGGTGTACCCCCACACGGCTACACCGGCCAGCAGTCCAGCCAGCGCACCGGCGCGAGTGCTGCGTTTCCAGAAGATGCCTCCGAGTATCGCCGGAGCGAACTGCGCGATTGCTGCAAACGAGATGAGCCCGATCGCCACAAGAGAGGGCGCATTGCCGAGGCCACGTAGGTACAGATAGCCCATCAGGATAACGACGACGATCGCTACACGTCGGATGCCCAGAATCACGCCCGTGAGGCGGGTGCGTTCGACCAGGTTCAGGCCCGGTGTGCGCAGCAGGAGAGGCACCACCAAGTCGTTGCAGATCATGGTGCTGAGGGCTGTGGCCGCTACGATGACCATTCCGGTAGCGGCTGATAGCCCGCCAATAAACGCCAGGAGGGCAAGGGCCGAGTGCCCCTCGGCGTATGGCAAGGCGAGGACAAACATATCGGCATGAGTGGCATCCCCGAAATGCAAGAGCCCGGCAACCGCGATAGGCAGCACAAAAATGTTGATAAGCAGCAGGTAGAGCGGAAAGAGCCAGGCCGCCTTGCGCAGATGGTCTTCGTTGACGTTCTCAACCACCGTAACCTGAAACTGCCGGGGCAAGAAAAGCACCGCGAGCATCGACAGGCCAGTAAGCCACATCCAGTCGGCCCATGCGCCCGATGCTCCGTCGACAGTATACAGTGCCTCTATCTCGGCTACAGCAGCGCCCTGCCGGAAGAGATCGCCAATGCCGTTGTAGAGGCCAAACGTGACGAACAGCCCCACCGCCAAAAACGCCACCAGCTTCACGACCGACTCAAACGCAATCGCAACAACCAGTCCCTCGTGGCGCTCCGTTACGTCGAGATGGCGCGTGCCGAAGAGGATGGTAAACACCGCCAGTGCAAGGGCTGCGTAGAACGCCGTATCTCGAAGTACAGGGGGATACGTGGCGTTGGCTGCATCAAGGGGGGCGGTAAGCGCGCTGAAGCTGGTCGAGATGGCTTTGAGCTGCACCGCAATGTACGGCACCACGCCGAGCACGGCAACAACCGTTACCACACCTGCCAGTAGCGCACTCTTGCCGTAGCGCGCCCCGATGAAGTCTGCAATCGAGGTGATGCGCTCATGTGCACTGATGCGGACGATCTTGCGCATCACGACCCACCACAGAATGGCAATGAGCGTGGGGCCGATGTAGATCGGCAGGAAGTTGATGCCGTCGGTGGCCGCGTAGCCTACGCTTCCGTAGAATGTCCAGGCCGTGCAGTATACGGCAAGTGAGAGGGCGTAGATATAGGGATTGTTGACGAGACTGCGCCCGTGCTCGGCGCGCTCATCGCCATAATAGGCGATCGCAAAGAGTAGCCCGAGATAAGCGGCGGCAATAAGCAGAATCAGGGTAGGGTCCATATGCTACCTGCGAGGGGCATCTGACTCAGCAGGTTCGGTCGGCGTGCGCGAGACAGACGGGCGGCGAAGCATCCACGCGCTGGTTCCAATGAGCAGAGCCCAGATTGCAAAGATCACCGCGTACAGTACAGGAATACCACCTACAGTTGCAGGTACGCTGTACACGGTAAGTAGAGGATACCCCAGTAACAGGCACCCTGCCACGAAGAGCACCCCCAGCCAGCGCCGCAGTTCAAGTGTATCCATGACAGACATGCACGTTAGATGGATGTCAGGTAGAGGTTGCGTTGCCAGTCCCCAACTGGTTCGTTACCAGGACGCAGATGCCGGGCAGGCTGGGATCGTCGAGCGAATAGAAGGCCTTCACGCCTTCCTTGCGGCGCGATACGAGGCCCTCGCGCATCAGAATGCCCAGATGCTTGCTCACATTCGCCTGCCGCTGCCCTGAGGTATCGACGAGCTCCTGCACGTTCATTTCCCCATGTACGCGAAGCAGGTTCAGCAGCTGCAGCCGCACGGGGTCGCCCATAATCTTAAGGCGCCGCGCTACACGCTCAATCTGAGACTCAGGCACCAGAGGAGGATTGGTCGGCTCGGACATGCACTTGGAGAATGGTCAAACAACTACGTAATATTTGCTACGGTACCGATCTTTTTACGTTTCGTTCACACTTTTAGGGCACAGAAACAGCGACGCTTGGCTGACGAGAAATAGGATCAGAGAAAACAGCATACCTGCAACAAAGTCGTCGCGCAAGGAACGGTACAGTCCACACTGATTAATTATCTTGGTCTCAAGATAAACATATACAAACAAGCTGATATGCCGTATGGACCGTGATCGCCGCCGGGCCCTTCAAGTGTGGATTGCGCTGAACCGTGCGCAACATGCTGTCGACGCGCCGCTGCGCCGCCAGGTGGAGGTACATGACCTGACCATGAAAGAGTTTGCCGTGCTCGAAGTGCTGTTGCACAAGGGGCCCCTACCGGTGGGCGAGGTGGGCGAGCGCGTGCTATTAACCAGCGGCAGCATGACCTACGTGCTCGACAAGCTGGAAGAGGAGGGGCTCGTTACGCGTCGGGCTGACGACGACGATCGCCGCATCCAGATCGTTCGGCTTACCGACGACGGACGCGATCGCATTGAGCAGGTGTTCCCGGAGCACGCCGTCATGATTCAGACGCTGATGAGCGATCTCTCAATCTACGAGAAAGAAACGCTCTTCAGACTACTTCGCCGCCTGCGCGATTCAGCTGCACGCTCGTAGCGCTACGTACTTGTCTCGCTGGTCGCTTGGCTCGCCAGGCAGCTACCAACTACGACCTGTACTCCTACACCTTCTGCTAAACCTTCTGCATTCTCATGGCTTCTGACCTTACGCTCAAAGGGATCCACCACGTATCGGCCATCACGACGCGGGCCAGCTACAACGTTCAGTTTTACACCCAGACCCTGGGCCTGCGGCTTGTGGCAAAGACGGTGAATCAAGACGATACGTCGTCGTATCATCTGTTTTATGCGGATGCGCACGGCACCCCGGGTACCGATCTTACATTCTTTGACATTGCACAGGCCCGTGAGCAGCGCCCAGGGTCGGGTCTGATTACAGGTACCTCGCTGCGGGTGCGTGGGCAGGAGGCACTGCAGGCATGGGCAACGCACTTCGACGCCGTCGGGGTGCGCCGCACACCCATACACCAGCGGGCGGGGCGCGCCGCCATTACCTTCTACGACCAGGAAGACCAGACGCTTCACCTGGTCGACGACAGCGCCGACATAGACCGCGTTCCAGATACCACGCCCTGGAAACAGGCCCCCGTGGATACGAAGTACGCAATACAGGGGCTGGGTCCGGTCGAGATTACGGTTGACGCCACAGCGGGCACGCGCGATGTGCTGACCGAGGTGTTCGGGTTGCGCGACGAACGGGCCTACACCGTTCGCGCCGATAGCACCGACGGGGAGGCTTCCGTTCCGCATCCCCCTGAAACCGCCCGGGTGTTTTCGATCGGCGAAGGCGGATCCGCAGCGGAGCTGCACGTTATCGAAACGACGGATGCGCCCCGCGGCTGGCTCGGACGTGGCGGCGTGCACCACGTGGCGCTCCGCACCCCGAATGAAGACACGATCGCAGCGTGGCGCGAGCGCATCGCGCAGGCCGGACTCAACGTGTCGCCTATTATCGACCGCCACTACTTCACGTCAATCTACGTGCGGGTGCCGGGCGGCATCTTGATCGAGATTGCGACGGACACCGGAGCCGCGTTTTCGGTCGACGAGGCCGATGCCGACAAAGTGACCCTGCCCCCGGCGCTGGAGCCCGACCGCGCATCGATTGAAGCCAACCTTGCTCCTATTGAACCCGCAACCACGCCGGTTGCATAATCACCTTTGCGAGAGCTACATGCCCTCGCATCCTTATTTTTTACACAGATACACTGATTCCACTATGGCTACCAACGTTCTTATCCCGTTTTACTCATCGTACGGACACACCTACCAGATGGCGCAGGCCGTGGCCGAGGGCGCCGAGGGTGTCGACGACACGGACGTGCGTCTGCGACGCATTCCAGAGCTGGAAAGCGCTCGCCAGGCGATGAGCGGCCAGGATGCCTACGTGCAGGCACAGGAGGCAATAAGCGAGCATCCTGAAGCGACACACGACGACCTGCGCTGGGCCGACGGCATCATCTGGGGCTCGCCTACGCGCTACGGTAACATGACCGCGCAGATGAAGCAGTTTATCGACACGACAGGCGCGCTCTGGCAGAATGGCGAGCTTGAAGGCAAAGCCACCGCGATGTTTACATCGACCGCCACAATCCACGGCGGGCAGGAGACGACCATCCTGACAAGCCTGGTGCCGCTCTTGCACCTGGGAATGATCTTCGTGGGGCTGCCCTACGGCGAAAATCCGCATATTCTGACCACCGAGGGCGTTGGCGGCACGCCATACGGTCCGACTACACTCGCCGGTGGCGACGGCTCGCGCCAGCCGGTAGAAGACGAGCTGCTTTCGGCCCGTAATCTGGGGCGCCGCGTCGCAAATGTGTCGGCACGTCTGAAAGGACTGTAGCATCCCCTGGTTTTTTTGCCGCACCATGCACCACCAAGAGCAGCCTCCGCTACGTAGTGGGGGCTGCTCTTCGTTTACACGTTTGCACGCCTGCGCTGCCGCTTTGTGTAGGCAACCGTATAGGCAAAAAAGAGGCGGGCGAAGATAGATTTTCGCAGAACTGTGAACTGAATCCAATGCAGTAGGTACGGCTGTGTGTAGTTGCAAGTAGCCTTTGTGCTTATGCTGACCCCGCACCGTTTCCATGCAGATGAATCTGTGCTGCCGCGCTTTGGCGTGCTGGTACTGATTGCGTCGATGCTACTGGTAGGGCCGCTTGGGGGCTGGCAGGCGGTTGTCGGATACATTGCAACTGGCATAGCGTCGCCCTGCGCGCATCACAGCGAAGGGCCCCACGTGTGTCCGCATCACGCAGCCATGCAGGCGGCCCGTGCGGCCGGTTCTCGGTCCGCAGCGCAGCACGACGCGCACCAGGGCGATACGCGTTCTGCTGAAGCCGCCCGCTTCTGCATCGACCACGACGCGATACCGCCGGACATGCACGAGACCGGGCACGACATCCCGCTCGCTCTACAGTGCACCTGCGACCACGACGCCGACGGCCCCGATGATGCGGTGCTCGTGCTCGACAAGTTCGTACTCACGATACTTGCACAGCCCGATCGCTTCTGGCACGTACGGGCCAAGTACAGCCTACGATCTATGCACCTCTCTTCACTTCAGGCCGACGATATCTTCCACCCGCCCCGTGTCTGACGCGGGCACATCGGGATGGAGGGCGTTGCAGCCAGATACGCAGTCAGATACCCCATGGGCGAACCACGGGTAAGCTTACCCCTACGGGTGAGCTATATCTGCGTGGCATGTGCTCGCGTGGGGGCTATCCACGTGACATCTACCCACGTGGTGCTATCACCTGCAGTGCTATCACCTGCAACACTATAGGCATCGCCCGAAGCCCTATCTCATCGAATCAGGAGCTCCTGCTCCCCGACTCTTTCCTCAGATATACTCTTTTTTTAGTCCTATGGATATGTTATCTGTGCGTGCTTATGTGCGCACCTACACTGTTTTTATTTTTCTTATTGGATGCGTGGCATGGGCTGCTCCGGTGTCAACATCTGCACAGACTCCGGCCACCGGCACGCTTACCGGCGACGTAGTCCACGCCGAAACGAAAGCCCCTCTGCCTGATGTCAATGTCGTGGTGGAGGATGCCGGGCGCGGCACCGCAACCGACAGCGACGGACGCTATGAAATCGTTGATCTCACGCCGGGCACCTACATAGTGCGCGTGAGCGCCGTTGGCTACCAGGCCGCCGAACGATCGGTCACGATCGATGCCAATGAAACCACCGTTGCTTCGTTCACGCTGCAGCCGGCCCGTATTGCACTTGACCAGGTCGATGTTTTTGCTACGGCGCTTGAGGAGCGCCTCACGACCCGCATCGGTCCAGAAGAACTGGATGCGTTGCCGTTGCAAGACGTGGGCGAGGCGCTTCAGACGGTAACAGGTATCAACCTGCAACGGCGTGGCGGACTCGGGCTCGATCCGAACGTGCGTGGCCTTACTGGCACGCAGGTATCAACCTTCATTGACGGCATGCGCAGCTTTGGGGGCGGACCCGCTCGCATGGATACGCCGCTGAGCCATGTAGACCCGGCCAGCGTGCAGCGCATGGATGTGGTGCGCGGGCCGTACGCATTGGCCCAGGGGCCCAGCCTCAGCAGCATCCGCGTCGATACACGGGCCTCGATTCCCAATACGCTGGCTACCGGAACGCTTCGTACTGGCTTTGTGAGCAACCGCGACGCCGCTGACCTTGACGGACGCCTGCTTGGACGGTCGGGACGCGTCTTCTACAATGTGGGCGGGGCCTACCGCACCGGCGACGATTACACAGCAGGTGACGGAACGACCGTCCGCGGCGAGTTTGAGTCGGCTGAGGTGCGCGCACGCGTTGGCGTTGAGCTTTCGGGGACCTCTCGGCTGAGCGCTCAGGCCAGCTTCCAAGACCAGGGCAATATCGCCTACCCCGGACGTCCACTCGACGCGGTCTATTTCGAAACCATTCGCGGTGCGCTGACTTACGAATGGTACGGCATGGGTACGCTGCAGCGTTTCGAAGCGCAGGGCTACGGCTACCAGACGCTGCACCGGATGAACAACGACAACAAGCGAACGGCGCAGCCTGACCCTGATCGAATACCGCCCATGGCGCTGTACATCACCAACGATACGGAGATTGCCACTGTAGGCGGCCGTGCGCTGGCGGAGTTCCAGCTGGCTCCTGACCTTGCGATCGACGTGGGTACGAGCGGATATAGCGCATTTCGCACTGCCACGCGTGAGCGCGGTCCGCGCGCCGATGATGGCAGCCAGGGACCCGTTATGCATCGCGACATCGTCTGGCCCGACGTACGTACTACTGAGATCGGCGGATTTGCCAAGCTGGAGCGTGTCTTCGGGCAGGCAGAGGCAACAGCTACTGGGCGCCTCGACGTGGTGCACACCGATCCGCAGCGCATCACAGAGGGATTTCGGGAGCGGGCCGAAGTGGCACGGGGGCTTACGCTCACCGGCGATCTGGCCGCAACCGATGTGCTGTGGAGCGCTGCGGCCAGCGCTACGGTACCGCTCGTAGCTCCGCTCTCCATAACAGCCGGAGTGGGTTCGTCGGCGCGGGCTCCTGAGGCGCTGGAGCGGTTTGGGGATCGCATGGGGGCTACTCGCACGCAGCGGGGGAACGAGTTCATGGGCAACCCTACGCTCAACCCCGAGCGCACCTACCAGGTCGATCTTGGGCTCGCAGCGACAACCCCACGTTTCGACGGCTCGGTTACCGGGTTTGTGCGTCACCATGATGACTACATCACGATCGTGCAGGCCCCCGGCGTAGCCTCCGCATTGCCGCTTACCCCCGACATGGTCTTTGCCTACGCGAACGGCCAGGCGACCTTCTGGGGCGTTGAAGCCGAGGCGCACGCACAGGTGTACCCGACGCTGCGCGTGCGAGCCAGCGGCGAATACCTGTGGGGCCGTGACGAGTCGTTCGAAGAAGACGAGCCGGCCTATGGCGTGATGCCCGCGCAAGTCCGTCTGGGGGCACGCTGGATGCCGGTAGGTGACACCTTCTTTCTGGATGGATTGCTACGTGCCGTTGCAGAACAGACGCGCGTGGCGACGATTCGTAATGAAGGCGAGACCGATGGGTCTGCTACGGCCAACGTAACCGCCGGCGCTCAACTGCTGAGTAACGTAACCCTGCGGGTAGGCGTGACCAACGTGTTCGATACCACGTACCGGGAGCATCTGAATGCACGCTCATTCCGGTTTGATGCGCTTCGTGCGGATCAAAATCAGACGTTTATCCCTGAGCCCGGGCGAAGTGCATTCGTGCGCGTCCAGTACGGGTTTTAGCGCCTGCGTTGGTACACAACGTGTTAAAAGGTCACCGCTACATGGTGTCTGAAAAAGCCCCGGTCTGCTCTCAGGCAGATCGGGGCTTTTTCGTAGGGGGCTCGCTCAAAGGCGATGCGTCTGCATCCCACGTAACGTGCCACTCTGTGCTTGGCTTAGGAGTGTCGTCTTTGCAACTGTGTATAAGCGAGGGGCCCTCCGTAGCATGCACAAATGCCGTATATACAGCACCGTTGTAGTCGACGGCTACCTTATAACTGTTAGACTTCCGAGCTACAACGCGTCCGTCTACGGCTGACAACGCATTCACCGCCTGCTGTTTGCGCAGCGCAATGCACGCGGCCTGCACCGGACGCAGGTGATGGACCCTGCCGCGATAGTGGTTTAGGTCGAAGAGGCGTCTGCGGTGGTGTGCATCGACCAGGGCCGGCACCGCGTCGGCATCCACCCACCCATAATGCGTTCCAGCAGGCAGAACCAGCACGGTAGGGGCAAACCGATGCCCGCCCAGATGCGACGTCTGCCAGGCGCCTTTGGGGTGAACCTGTTCAGCGGCCTGGGCTACGGGACGCCCCCACTTGGCACAGCAGGCATCGCGGCGCCCGTTGGTGCATGTAAGCACGAGCGGGCCATCAGGAAGATCGGACGGTCCGCGTGTGAGCAGGTTGGGGACGTCGAGATGCTGCAGGTCGGCATAGGCGGATACGTACCGGGCATGCACCACGGGTGCGCATCCGGTACGCACGATAAAGCAGCGGATTGCCCCCGGGGTATCCCATGTCTTGATGCGTCGACGAATAAGCTGCACGCGCAGGTCGGGGATGTCGGCGCGCCAACGCGTCAGTGCCGGTTCGATGGCCGGGTACCACTCTGCATCCGGCAGGGCCTGCTGGCCCCATGGCATAGGGGCTTCGATCAGGAGCCAGTGCACCGCCTCGGTGGCGGTGCCAGCGATTGGCGTTTCAGCGTTGCGTGCAACGCGAGAGCAGAAGTGGGGAGAAGGCACGATACGGGTGGGCACAAGATGAACGGAACGCGTGCTTTTTGTATGCGCTGCCTAAAACGGGGCTCCGTGGGGACTACAACGCGCTATGCTACATCAAAACATACTACATCGAGACGGGAACGACCGTGCCCTGCGCACGCGTTAAGAGATGCAGATCCATGTATCTCAACTATTACGACCAACCAGTTCACCATCTATGAAGCTGGCTCTCGCTCAGATAAATCCGACGGTGGGTGATCTCGACGGCAATCGGGAACGCATCGTATCGTACGCTCAGCAGGCCGCCGATGTGGGGGCCGACCTGGTTGCTTTTCCGGAGCTCTGCCTTACAGGGTATCCGCCTCAGGACTTGCTTAGCAACCCGCTCTTCATCGAAGCGGTGCAAGACAGTATTGCACAGCTCACCACCGAAATACCATCTGACATCGGTGTTATTGTTGGGGCCCCTCTCCCCAACCCCGACACCCTGGGCCGTCCGCTGTATAACACGGCTTTGCTGCTGGAGCGCGACATGGGAGAGGCGGTCGTGCATACCAAGGCGCTTCTGCCCACCTACGACGTGTTCGACGAAGACCGTCACTTCGAGCCCGGTCCGAAAGCGGGGGTGGTCGCGTGGCGGGGCATGCGCATTGGGCTGCACGTGTGCGAAGACATGTGGAACTGCCTGCCGGAAGAACCGCATCGGCGCTACACGCGCGACCCGGTAGCCGAGCTCGCCGAGCAGGAGCCCGACTTCTTATTGAACATCAGTGCGTCGCCGTTCTCGGTAGGGAAGTCGAAAGAGCGCGAGCGGCTGCTGAAAGGCGCTACGACCCAACACGGCGTGCCATTTGCGTTTGTGAACCAGGTTGGAGCGAACACCGAAATCGTCTTTGATGGCGACAGCCGGGTGTATACCGCCTCGGGCGAGTGTGCGGCAGCGGCAGACCGGTTCAAGGAAGATCTGCTTGTGGTGGACATGGATGCCCTTGCGCCGCAGCCTGAGCCCGTTTCGGATGATATTGCGAACATCCATGACGCGCTGGTCCTTGGCATTCGCGACTACTATGAGAAGACGGGCATTTTCAACAAAGCACTGGTCGGACTCTCTGGGGGGATTGACTCGGCCGTAACGTGTGCGCTCGCTGCTGAAGCCCTTGGTCCCAACCGGGTACTGGGCGTCACGATGCCGTCGGAGATCTCGTCGGAAGGGTCGGTGACCGACTCGGAGCAGCTGGCACACAATCTGGGGATCGAGTTCAAAGAGATTCCGATTGCGCCGGCTGTCGACGCGTTTGACATGATGCTCTCGGGGGCTTTCGAGGGCACGGAAGCAGGCGTTGCTGAAGAAAATATCCAGTCGCGAAGCCGGGGCATCACGCTCATGGCGCTGTCCAACAAGTTTGGCCACCTGCTCCTGTCTACCGGCAACAAGAGCGAGATGGCAGTTGGATACGTGACGCTCTACGGAGATACGAACGGCGGCGTCGCAGTGCTGTCGGACGTGCTGAAGACAAGTGTCTACGAGCTGGCTGAGTACATTAACACCCAAGCGGGTACGGACCGCATCCCCCAGAACACGATTGACAAGCCCCCGTCGGCAGAGCTGCGCCCTGATCAGCAGGATACCGACTCGCTTCCTGACTATGCGGTCCTCGATACCATCTTAAGGCGGTACATTGAGGAGATGCAGGAGGCTGACACGATCGTGGCCGAGACCGGATACGACGCCGACCTGGTCAACCACGTCCTTCAGATGGTCGACCAGAACGAGTACAAGCGTCGCCAGGCGCCTCCAGGAATTCGGGTTACCGACAAAGCGTTTGGCGTTGGGCGCCGCATCCCGATCGTAATGCGCTGGGATCGCGAGGCGGCCCGCCGTGCAACGCGCCCGGCGGCATGAGTAAGCTGCCCGCGCGTTCGCGGACAATCGACGCGTTGCCCGAAGCAGCGGAGCGCAGCGACACCGGGAGAGAACCTGTGCGCATCAGTCTACCTGATTCTGAGTACCTGACTACATGATTACCTACGTATCTGGCACGCTCGTCGAAAAGACACCCGAAGAGGCGGTCGTAGACGTTGACGGACTTGGCTATGCGATCCAGATTCCGACCTCTACGTTTCAGGAGCTGCCAGATACAGGGGAGTCGGTGCATCTGTACACGGTGCACTACGTGCGCGAAGACGACATCTCGCTCTACGGGTTTGCCACGAAGGCCGAACGCACAATCTTCAACACGATGCGTGGCGTGTCGCGTGTGGGACCCAGCCTGGCGCTTTCGGCACTCTCCGCGATGTCGCCACGGGCTCTGCGCGACCATGTCATCCAGGGGGATACGGCGCGCCTCAAAGACATATCGGGGGTCGGTCGTAAAACGGCAGAGCGACTGATCGTTGAGCTGCGCGATCCGCTCTCCGAGATGGATCTGGGCGATGATGGGGCGCTGCCTACGGGTTCGTCGGATGCGAAAGCCGACGCCCGGTCCGATGCGCTTGCCGCGCTGGAGTCCCTCGGGCTCTCGCGCGCGGATGCCGAGCGCTCCATCCGCGTGGTCTTGCGCGACAACGCTGATATCGACTCAGCCGACGAACTGGTGCGCAAAGCGCTCAAGGCCAATCAAGAGTAGTCCCATCTAACCCGGTCGACGAATAGCCGCATCCCCCCTGAGCGTCACGTTCGGGGTGCGTTTCGTTGAGGGCGTGTCAAGCAAACGAGAACACGTATGTGATGACCCGAAGCCGGTCGTTTTGCCACTGGAGGCGAAGGTCGGTTTCGGCGGCACCAATACGTTCATAGACCCACACATCCGACTCGACGCGACTCGGAGCGCCCAGCGTGCGGCGCACGTCGGCAGGGGCCATGCCCACACGCAGCTCATCCGGGGTTGTGTAGAACGGGTCTCGCAGCTCCACCTGAATGAGAAAGCTGCGGGCGGTATCGCCTGGTACGTAAACGTGCGTCTGCATGCCAGCGTAGGCAAGCGTGTAAACCGTGTCGATCTGGCCCGGGGCAAAGGCATTCTCGACCGTGCGCTGACTGCGCCGGTCGGGCGTTCCGAGAAAGCGGAGCACCTCATCGTAGGTCATGTCGTCTGTATCACGCAGGGCTTGCTCCAGAAGAGCCCGCGTAGCCCCCGCATCGGGGCGCCGAATCTCAGCCAGTCCTTCCGGCTCGGGCTCCATCTCGAAGTCGCCAGGCGTCTGTGTGGTGGGAACAGGCGATGAGGTCTCCGACGCAGGTTCAGAGCTCCCGCATCCCGTTGCTATGAGTCCGGTACCCAGTACAGCAAGCAGCAGCGAGCCACGCGAAAGGGAGGAAGGGAAGCGAAAGCAGGGATGTAGCATGGGCACGAGAAAGCCGGCAAGAGAGGAATGCGCTTCAGGCACGCGTAACGGATATACTTCAACGTACGGAGCATACCGGTTGCATACAAGGGAATAGGGCGTGCCACGCGCATTACGTTTCGCCAGCGGTATGCTACTCATGTAGTTCGACCGTTTCTCCAGGCAGGTACACGTCGATGGTAAGCCCCCGCCCGCCCAGCAGGTTATCTTGTGTATGGGTAGTGCTGGCCGGGTGACGAATCACCACAATCTGCCACTCGCCGACCACCTCGGCCTCCGATTCAGTGACAAGCAAGGCGGTTGACTCATCAATCCCGATGCCGACCATTGAGGGATCCTCAAGCACCGCCGTAAGCAGGCGGTTGTAGCGGCTGCGGTAGATAAAGTGCTGGTCGACAATCACGTTAGGAAGCAGGTCGAGGCCGTCGCGCAAGATCAGGTTGTCGGATTCGAGGGTGCGAAAGGTGGAGCTATACTCCTCGTAGCGCCGCTCGTCGCCGGTGATAACACGCGGGCCCATGACGGCCGCTCCGGCGCTGGTGCCTGCAACCAGCGCACCGTTGTCGTAGCTGTCGCGTATAGCCGCAATGACGGGCGTGCCGTCCACCGCATCCATAAACCGCCGTTGATCGCCGCCGGTGAGGTAGATGAGATGAGCAGAGCGGATGGTATCAAGGTCATCCTGGCTGGGCGTAGTCCCTTCGGGGACGTGGATGCCTTTTACCGTTCGTGCTCCGGCATCTTGTAGCCGCGTGCGCACCTCATCAATAGCGGCCATCGGATCGGACGTCGCCATTGGCAAGATCACAGCATGTCCGGTTGTGTCAGCTCCCGACGTGGTGACCATGCGATCGACCATGGCAGCGGGCTGAGTGCCTCCACCGATGATAAACAAGACCCCGCTGCCGCGATCTGGGGCCGGGGATGCGACGATGTCTTGCGCGCCGGGTGAGCCGTCGCATCCCCCGAATAGAACCGCTGTGCCCAGCATCGTGAATAGGAAAACGTGTGCGAGTACCGAGGCGGGGCGGGTCGGTTGAAGCATGGTGGAGCAGGTACGTGCAAGAGGGAAAGGACGAGTTGATCGATGAATTATGGCAGGCCCGGCTCGACCATGAGCACCTCTTCGCGCTGCACGGTCACGGCGCCCGGGGCGCTGCCCTTTGGGCTGCGTACATACTTGCGGCGCGTGTACATGACGGGCACAGCTCCGCTGCCACGGGCTTTGCTGTAGTAGGCAGCGATCTGGGCGGCCTGCACCAGACGCGTACGGCCCGGCTCGGCATCGCGGTTGGGCAGGTGCAGCACCGTGTGCGACCCCGGCACCTGGCGCGCGTGCATCCAGATGTCGTACTTCTGCGCGGTGTGAAACGTAAGCTCGTCGTTCTGCCGTGCGTTTTTGCCGACCCATACCTCAAAGCCCCCGCCAAGGTCAAAGCGCCGAAACGGAAACGTGTCGACATCGGACGAGCCGCGGTCCATGAACGGGGCGATCTCGTCCGATCGTTCTTTGCGAAAGCGTTTGATACCGTCGAGCGTGTCGATGGTATGCAGGTCATCCAGAAGCTGCTGGGCGGATTCGGCACGTGCGATAGCGTCGTCGAGGCGTGCCTCGGCCTCCTCGCGCGAACGCCGCGTGCGGCGGGCTCGGTCGTAGTAGTACTCGGCGTTTTTTACGAGCGACTTAGCCGGGTCCAGCGGAATCGTAATCTCTTCCTCGTCCTCGCTGAATAGATTGGGCATGGTCACCTCTTGTGCCCCAGGATCCACCTCAGGCTGCGTCATAAGCAAATGCGCCCACTGTTCGTACTCCTCGGCCCGGCTTTCATTCGTGAGCTCCTGCATCATCTGGTCGGTGGTGCGTTGCGCCCGGTCGGCCGCCCGTGTCAGGGCGTCGTCGAGCGGACCGTAGAGGCGCTCGAAGTGCTGCTTCGCCAGCATGCGGCGCACCGCCACGCGCACGGCGTTGTCGATGTTGGTGAAGGCCTCGCGCTCGTCGGTGCGGTGCTGCAGCGGGATGAGCGCAAACGCATCGGGAAACGGACCTTGGCCGTAGAGACGCGGGGCGGGCGTCTCCAGGTCGTGCAGCACGTCTTGGGCGGATGCGAAAAGCGCCTCTTTTTCTGCGGATGAGACGGTTTCCGGGTCGGCAGTTGGGTCGAGTCCGGCGCGGTGCACGGTTTCGCGGGCCAGCAGCTGTCCGAACAGCGGCACAGCGGACTGCATAGCCTGGCGGACTTTATTACGATTGTCGCGCCAGCGTCCGAGAAAGTCGTTGAGCGTGTCGGGCATGGGAGCGGCGCGCGGAGTAGGCGTATCGGTGCCGCGCAGCGCGTCTGCGTTGCGAAAAGCATCGCGGATAGTGCCGGTCTCCGCATCCACCCAGAACACGTTCGCACGGGCCCCGAAGAGCTGCCACACGATGCGAGAGCTGTCGTCGAGGTCGAGCAGAACCATGCGGTCAAGATGGGCAATGCGCACGTCGGTTACGGTGCGACCGCGGGCGTCGCCGAAGAGCGTGGCTACGTTACGCTTTTTCTTGCTGATGCCGCTGGTGCGAAACAGAAACAGGAGCGGACGCTGCACCGAGGTGCGGAGCATCCAGTCGGATTCGGGGCCGCTCAGTGCAAGCGAGAATTCGTTTCTGACCTGCGAGAATGCGTCGTGTACGCGGCTCCCGATGAGGTCGTCATGCCAGTGGGCGACCAGTGCGCGTAGCGTAAAGTAGCTGTTGATCATGAGGAGGCAGTCCGAATCCACAAGACAGCGGAAGGCGCTCTACCGAAGACACAGCCGGGAGATCCGTCCCCACATTATGTGCCGCCTCATTGTGGCGAGCCGGAATGATTACGGTCGCGGTGCCACCGGGCGGGGTTGGCTTCGATGTATTGCCGGATGTGGTAGCGTTCGCGCTGATCCCGCACCACCCGGTCGTAGTAGCGGGCCTGCCACGCACCGGGCAACCCGGACGCCCCGATCAGGCCGCGGGGGAGTGGCTACCGTACGTGGTGGGCATGGGGCGGTCCAGAACCTGCGTGTACAGGTATTTGGTGGATCGATACTGCAACATGGCAAAGGCGGGAATGAGCAGCATCACTACGGGAAGCGTAAACAGGATGCCCAGCCCCAGGCTTACGGCCAGCGGTACCAGAAACTGCGCCTGCACGCTGGTTTCAATGATGATCGGGAAGACGCCCAGAAACGTGGTAAGCGACGTGAGCAAGATGGGGCGAAAGCGCGATTTTCCGGCGGCCACCAGCGCCTCTGGCCACGACTTCCCACTGGCAAACTCTTCATTGGCAAAATCGATGTAGACCAGCGAGTTATTTACCACGACACCGCTGAGGCCTACGAATCCAAAGATGCTAAGCAGTCCAATGGGAATATCCAGCAAGAGATGGCCCAGAATAGCGCCCGCCCACCCAAACGGAATGACGCTCATGATGACGAGCGGCTGGATATACGACCGAAAGGGAATGGCCAGCAGCGCATAGATCGCAAACAGCGCGATGGCGAAGCCGACCAGCAGCGACCCGAGCGCCTGCTGCTGCTCGCGCTGCTCACCCTCGAAGCTGAAGTCCAGTCCTTGAAACGTACCCTGCAGGGCGGGAAGGATGCGGGCTTCGAGCACCCCGTTCACCTCTTGTCCCGTTACAATCTCCTCGTTTACGTCGGCGGTGATGGTGATGACGCGGCGCCCGCCCCGCCGGTTGATCTGCGACGGGCCAAAGCCAATGTCGGCGGTGGCCACATCGCCGAGCGGAACGAACGCGCCCTCGGCGGTGCGGATGCGGTACGTTTCCAGGTCGGTGATGGCACGGCGCTCGTGCTCGGGCAGCCGGGCGAACACCTGCACTTCGTCTTCGCCGCGCTGCAGGCGATAGGCCTCAGCTCCGAAGAAGCCCGCGCGCACCTGTTGCGCCAGATCGTTCAGAGTGAGTCCGAGTGTGCGTGCCTCTGGGCGCAGGGCCAGCTGCACCTCGCGCTTGCCGGCTTGTTGGTCGTTTTCGACATCAAAGACTCCGGTGAACTGGCGCAGCGAGTCTTGCAGCGCCTCTACCGCACCGGTGAGGGTTTCCGCATCATCGGCCGCGAGTTCGACAGCGACCGGATCGCCCAGGTTCACCACGTCGGCCGAGAAGGCGAGCGAGCGGATACCCGCGGGCTCTTCGAAGCGATCGCGCCAGGTTTGCTCAAACGTACGCGCCGTTACGTCGCGCTCTTCAGGGTCGATCAGTTCAAACGAGACCTCGGCCAGGCGCGGGTCAACGAGACCAGGACCGGCATCGGCGGGGCCAGCATTGGCCTGGGGTTGCTGTCCGATGCTGGTGAATACGTTGGCTACAATATCGGGATGCGAAGCGGCCAGATCGGCTTGTAGATCCTCTGCTGTTGCGCGCCCGGCGGCTTCCAACTGGTCGGTGATGCGCTGCGTCTGCGTGGCGGTCACGCCCACCGGGAGCTCAAGGCGAGCTGTTACGAGCTTGCCCTCAATGCTTGGTAGAAACGAAAACCGTACGTACCCCCCTGCAATCAGCCCGCCAATCACAATGAGAACGGCAATGCCTGCGCAGAGCACAACGCCGTACTGGGTTGTGCTGTACTGCAGGGCACGCTGCAGCGGTCCGTTGATAAAGCGAGCCAGCGCATCCGCAAACCGCTGTTGTACGTTTTTGAGGCGGCGGACAAGCGCGTTGTCGTCTTCGTCGGACGTTTTCTTAATGGTCGACAGGTGGTACGGCAGGATGAAGAGCACCTCAACGAGTGAGAGCAGAAGCACCACAATCACGATAAACGGGATGTCGCCTAAAAACTTGCCAAGGATGCCTTCGATGAAGAGCAGCGGAGCAAAGGCGGCGACCGTCGTGAGCACCGCAAAGATAACGGGGGCAGCAACCCGGGTGGTACCCGTTACAGCAGCTTCGGTAGGGGCGGCCCCCTTTTCTTGCTCGGCAAAGATATTCTCGCCCACGACAATTGCATCATCTACCACAATACCGATTGATAAGATGAAGCCAAAGAGCGAGATCAGGTTGATGGATACGCCGAGCAGATACATGACGCCAAAGGTGCCCACGAAGGCGAGCGAGATGCCCACCGAGGTCCAGAAGGCCAGACGCGGATTCAAGAATAGCATGAGCGTGGCAATGACGAGCAGGAGCCCCAGCAGTCCGTTCTTGATGAGCAGGTCGAGGCGGCTCTCAAGGTCTTCGGCCTGGTTCTGCCAGATGCCAACTTGAATACCATCGGGCAGCGACGGTCGAAACGCAGTGTCGAGGTGGTTCCGTACGACCTCCACGTTGCGCAGCACCTGCTCGTTGCCGGTGCGAAAGACCTGCAGGAACGCCGCACGCTCGCCGTTAAACCGGGTAATGAGGTCTGCGTCCTCAAATCCATCAACGACGGTGGCGATGTCGCCCAGGCGAAGCTGCGCACCGTTTGGCTGACTGAGCAGCACAATGTCTTCGAAATCCTGCCGGGTGTAGTTCTGTCCTTTCGTGCGGATGAGAATCTGTTCGTCAGCCGTTTCGATTTCGCCCCCCGGAAGGTCCAGGCTACCCTCGCGCACGAGTCCGGCTACCTCCGGAAGCGTGAGTCCGTACGTGCGTAGCGTCTGGCGGTCGACCTCAATCGAGATCTCGTAGTCGCGAATGCCGGCGCGCTCGATGAGTGAGATTTCGGGGTACTGCGTCAGCTCGCGGTCGAGCTGCTTGGCAGCTTCTTTCAGCGCCTGCTCGCTGGCACGTCCGTAGATGGCGACCTGCAGGACCTGCCGCCGGTTCGAGAGTTCGGTAACGGTAGGCTGTTCGGCCTCTTCGGGGAATGCGGTGATGCGGTCGACCTCCTGCTTGATCTCGTCGCGCACCTGAGCGGCATCGGCGCCGCGCTGCAGCTCAGCGGTTACAATCCCAAAGTTTTCGGAGGCGGTGGCGAGAATCCGGTCGATGCCCTCCACGCCCTGAATCCGGTCTTCAATGCGCTGCACGATCGATTCCTCGATCTCCTCGGGGGTGCTGCCCGGGTACTCTACGCGCACCTGCACTGCATCCAGGCTGAACTCAGGAAAGACCTCTTGCACCACCGCAAACGCGCTGATACCGCCCACCAGAAAGATCAGAACAAACAGGAGGTTGGAGGCCACGCCATTGCGGGCCATCCAGTCAATCATACGGGTCATGAGCGTGCAGAGAGAACGGTAGGAGGATGCGGATGGATGTCGCTGGATAGGTCAGTTGTCGGCAAGCCGGACGGCCATGCTGTCGCTCACGACGGGGAGGTCGTCGGTGATGACCGGGCGCCCGTCGGTCAGGTCGCCCGTCACGAAGGCGCGATCGTCGACATGCTGCACCACGGTCACGTCACGCATCACAAGCAGCGTATCAGCTTCGACGGTCCACACGGTGCCGTCATTGCGCACGGCGCGGCGTGGCACGGCGTAGTAGGTATCGAGCGAGCGCCCTTCGATGTCGACGGAGACGTACGAGCCCACCGCGAGCGGCGGACTGTCGTCGGCGTCGCTGTCGGGGCGTGTATCGTAGGGGGCATCCACGCGCACGGCGACGTTCACCGTGCGGGTTTGTGCATCGAGCGCGCCCTCTACGCGGTCTACGTATCCGTTCCATGTGTAGGTATCGCCGCCGTAGTTCAGCATCACGGTGGCGGAGCGCGGCGAGTCGGTCTGGCGCGCGCTGCTGCGCCACAGCCCGTCGATGAGTGCGGCGCGGTGCGACTCCAGCGGGACAATCACCTCAGCCTGCTCGGTGCTGAAAAGCTGCGCGATGGGCGAACCCGGCGCTACGTACGCGCCCTGGTTCGCCATTGTCGTGCGGATGCGTCCGTCGAATGGTGCCACGAGGGCCGTGCGCTCCAGGTTCGTTTCAGCGGTTTCGAGTTGGGCCTGGGCGCTCTCCAGGTTAGCCTCTGCTGCCCGGAGCTGGGGTTCGCGGAAGAGGAGCCGCCCCAGTTCCGTGCTGTCGGGCTCGGGGGCCTCGTCGGCGCGGCGGCGTAGGCGTTCATACTCCTCCTTCGCCACGCCTACTTCCTCGCGCGCCTGCAGCACCTCGAACTGGCGCTGCGTAACGGCAGCCCGGGCCTGACGTACCTGGCTCTGGTAATCTGCCGGGTCAATGCGGGCAAGCACGTCGCCCGTGCGAAAGGTGCCGCCGCTCACGAAGGCATCGCTCACCGACACGATGCGCCCGCCCACTTCGGCAGTCAGGTCGATCTCGCGCGGTGGGCGCACGGTGCCGCTACCGCGGACGTTCAGCGCGCCGGAGCGCAGCTCAACGGGGGTGGTTGATACAATAGGCGCTTCAGCCGAGGGGTCGTCCTGCGGCGGAGCGCTGCGCAGTGCCACAAGGAGCACGGCGAGCACCAGGCTGCCTGCAATGAGTCCGCCGCCAATCAGGTACGACTTGTATTTGTGCATAGCTCGGGGAAGGTGGGGGCTACTGAACGTAGCCTCGGTGAAGAGGTAAAGGGAAGTAGTGGTTAGTTGGCCGGCGCGTCTGTCGTAGGGGGGCGATACACATCACGAAACAGGCGGGGGTCGTTAGATTCGGGGGGCGCAACCCAGGCGCCGCCCAACGCGCGGTGTAGTGCAATGCGACTGCCGACCAGTGCTTCTTCAGCGGCGGCGAGGCGCTGCGCTGCCTGCAGGCGTGTGCGTTCGGCATCGAGCGCCGTGGCGTAGTCGCCGATGCCCCGCTCGTAGCGGTGCATCTGGTCGGATGCGCTGGCCGCAGCCTGTTCGAGTTGGTCTTGCACCAGCGCGTACTGCTCTTGCTGTTTTTCATAAGCGGTGAGCGCTGCATGCACTTCCTGGAGCGCAGTAAGCAGCGTCTGCTCATAAGTAGCTCGCGCTTGCACGTAGCGCGCCTCGGCAGCACGCTGCTCAGCGCGCAGGCGGCCTGCCTGAAACACCGGCGCTGCAATTGACGCGACCAGCGACGCGAAGCGCTGGTCGATGTTGAGCAGGTCGTCGAGCGTGCTGTTCTGGACACCCCCTTCGCCAGTGAGCGAGAAGCTGGGCAGGCGGTTGGCCCGCGCCACGCCAATCTCACGCTGTGCGGCACTGAGCTCCCGGGCATCGGCGCGGAGGTCGGGGCGTGCCAGCAAGAGGTCCGAGGGGAGTCCGGGCGGGACCGGCTGCAGGCCAGTCAAGACCTCGTTGCGAGGGGTAGATCGAGCTGCCTGCATCAGAGCCTCGCCGACATTGCCTACGAACTGCCCAAGGGTAACAGAGAGGCGGCCTCGCGCGTCGGCAAGCTGGCTCTCGCGCTGGGGCTGCTCAGCCTGGGCTGCCTGCAACTCCTGGCGGAGCGCGTACACCTCGAACGAGCGTACCAGCCCGCGGTCGTAGCGATCTTCGGCCAGATCCACGCGCTCTTGCAAGACGCGCATAGTCTCCTCTCCCAGCCGGATCTGGCGCTCTAACGTAGCCACTTCGAAGTATGTGCTGATGGTCTGAGCAATAACCTGCTGGCGGGCAGTTTGCACCGCATCCACCGAGCCCATGAACCGCTCCAGCGCTGCGCCCCGCTGGTTGCGCAGGCGGCCCCAGAAGTCGAGTTCGTACGAAAGGGAAAGCGACAGGCTGTACGTATCGAATGTGAAGCGGTCGGGCACGGCCCCCGAGCCGCCTCCGCCACCCAGCGCCCCACCGATACCGGTGTTCGCCGGCTGCGACTGCCGGTTGTAGACCCCGTTCGCCATCGCCTGTGGAAAGAGTGGGGCGCGTGCAATCCGAAACTGGCTGGCGATTTCGTTAACGACCGCGCGGGTGCGCTCCAGGTCGAGGTTGCGTACGAGCGCCGTGTCGATAAGCGCGTTCAGAGCCGGGTCTTCAAAGGCCGTCCACCAGTCAACCGGGTCGAAGCGGGTCGAGTCGTCTTCGGTAAAGAGCGGTCCGTCTTCAAGGAGCGGAGTGTCATAGGCAGCCGGAAGGTCCGCCTCGGCGTCGGGCGCTTCCATCTGTGGCGTAAGTGAGCATCCGCTGGCAAGCACGACGCCTGCAGCAAGGAGGCCATACCCGATAAGCGAGAGTAAAAATCGCATCATACAGCATCGTACAGTGGACGAAGAGGAGGAGACGTCAAGATAAATCAGGACGCGTCAGGACACATCGGGAGACATCAGGCCATGGTACACGACGTCGAACACCTGAACCTTGCGCGTTTCAACGAAGGCGTCCCAGTCGGAGGCAGAGGCGGGGTGCATCTGCTCGACAGTGGGGCGTGCTACAAAGGGAAAGATACAGCCTGCAATGATGGTGAGCAGCGCGTGATCGGGGTCGACCGACCGAATCTCGCCCGACGCGATGGCGGATTCGATAGCGGCCCGGAAGATCCGCGGAGGCGTGTCGGTGCCGTCGTCGGCCATCCGCTTTAGATGCTGGCCCAGGAGCGGACCGCCACGCAAGTTTTCGCTGACAATCAGGCGCATGGCATTCGTATGCGAGGCGCAGAACGCCACATATCCCGAAATAAAGCGCCGGAGCAGTTCGGAAAACGAGTCGGCCTCGTGCAGCGCCTGACGGTCGAACGATGCCATGAACCGCTCCATTGCATGCGCAAACACGGCATCGTAGAGGTCGGCTTTGGTGCTGAAGTAGTAGTGCAGCATCGACTTGTTGATGTGCGCTGCATCAGCAATCTGCTGCATGCGAGCGCCCGCCTTGCCGTGGCGGGCAAAGAGGACGAGAGCGGCATCAAAAATTTGCTGCTTGGTTGAAGCGGGAGACATGTCGCCAGGCGTCGTATAACACAAATCACTCACAGCCTATTGGATGCCTCATTCGGATTCAACCATATAGTTTAACCAAGTTGTAGGCCGAGCTGCTGAAACGTAACGGTACCGCCATAAGTGCGGGTGTGTGAGAGATGTGGTGCCGTGACACAGGTCAATATCGCTAACATCGCGGCTGCAATGCGTCTTCAAACGTTGCCACCTTGGGCAGGGCGAGCAAAGATACGAGTGCAGCATGGTTTCGGACCAGTAGTGTGTGGAGCATGCAGTAGACGTACTGCGGCAGACCAAACGATAGCGGCACAAAAAGCTAAAAGCTCCTGAACCTGTGGGAGTGCAGGTGCAGGAGCCAGAAACAGCAACATACAGAGAGGAGAATTAATCGTCTTCATTAACAATAGCACTCAGCGTTACCTCGAACGTGAGTGTTTGACCGGCCAGCGGATGGTTGACATCAATGGTAACGGTTTCCTCGGTCATGCGGGCCACAAAAGCTTCCACGCGCTGGCCGTTGTCGAGCCGCAGTCGGAGCGCGGCACCGACCTCCGGATTCATCTCTTCGGGCAGATGGTCACGTTTGATTTCTTTCACCATGTCCGGATTGCGCGCGCCATAGGCTGCTTCAGGAGGAACCTCACCTGTTTTCGTTTCGCCAGGCTCCATGCCCTCTACCAGATCTTGCAAGCCGGGAATAACCTCATCGTCGCCAATGGTGAATGTGAGCGGACCGTGCTCTTCAGAGGAGTCGAATACATCGCCATCCTCAAACCGCCCGATAAATTCAATTTCTACTGTATCGCCTTTTTTTGCTGTAGCCACAGTGGTCGAGGGGGTTTATGAGCATCAACGTTGAATTAAAGGCAACGCCAGATACGAGCGTCTGTTCAGCATCCCGTTCAGGAACAACGCAAAAGGAAACACTGCGTATGGCTAAATACCGCACGAAATGTCGCTACGTAGCATGGTCCGACATTATTGTCGGGGTATGCTGTGCCAATGTCAGGTAGGGCAGGACCTCTGCTTTTCCCGAATCGTCAAACAACAGGCTATGTGTCAAGCGGTTTGATCCATACTATAACATAGCATCATTATCTTCGTCTTTATTCACTGGATGCGTACGCTATGTCCGATGTCCCCCTTTCGCTTCGTAGTCCCAACGTATATGCGCTGGTCGTAGCATGCACGCTTCTAACGGCTGCTCTCTCGTTTTGGGGAGCGCTCAGCCTGGGCTCGGTTGCGTTTGTCATACTTATGGTGGTTGTTGCCCTTACGGGAATCCCTCATGGGGCCGTTGACCATGTGGTAGCCGCCGACCTGTACGGTCTGACGTCGTCGTGGAGCGACCAGGCGAAGTTCTACGGGGTGTACCTTGCGCTGATGGCCGCGTACGGCGTGCTCTGGCTGATCAGTCCGGTCGTAAGTCTGGGGCTCTTTCTGGTGCTCACCATGTACCACTTCGGGCAGGCCGACCTTGCCTATTGGAACGTTCCTGCTCCCTGGCATCCGCTGCTCTATGCCTCGCGCGGACTCTTGCTGATGGGGCTGCCCATCGTGGCGTTTCCGGCGGTGGTCGATCCGATATTCGCTGCGATTGCGGATGTGAGGGTAAGCGAATGGCCCGGTGTAACCACTGCCTCTACGCTGCTTCTTAGTGGACTCGTGGCGCAGCATGCCATTTCGTTGGGACTGCTCTCACAGGTCGGCACAGCCAGCGGCAAAGACGTTGCGCGCGAGCTCTTCAACACCGCTGTGCTGGCACTGCTGCTGATTACGGCGCATCCGCTGGTTGGCTTTGCCGTCTACTTTGGACTCTGGCACTCGCTCGGACACATGATGGAGATTCTGCGCTTCTTTCAGCGGCACGGCCGCACCGCCACGTTTGGCTACTTCTACCGCAAAGCGGCGCTCTTTACGATTATCTCGTTTATCGGAGTGGGAGGACTCTACCTGATCAATGAGGCGTTCGGGGCACAGGACCAGATGATCGCATTGCTATTTATCCTGATCAGCGTGCTCACGTTGCCGCACATGCTTGTGGTAGAGGCTATGTATCAACGTGAGCGCCCCGAAACAGCCCCCGCCGCTGGATAAGTGCGCAGCCGTTTCGCATTCCCCTTGTGCCCTGTGCAGCATCGTGGGGAATGCGTAGTGCAGAGTGCATGGTACACAGCTTCATCAGGCACTCCTCAAGAAGCACAGGAACCGCTTTCACAAAATTGGTGCAGAGAAGAAGCCAGCTCCATTGGAAACTTTGCTCCGGCTTTTGTACTCTGCTCATCATCACTCGTTACTGTATGTGCAATCCTACCCGAATCGTATGAAGACGGCTGCCCTTTCGCTGCACTCCTCCCGCACCTCATGGATGGACCGCCTTCGGTCTGAAGATGCCTCCGTCGCGCTGCAGGTAGCAGGAATTACCGGTTTTGCGCTTCTCACGGCTTTTGCGGCCGATGCAAACATGCGCCTCTACCTCTGGGAGGTGCCCATTACGCTGCAGACCATGATGGTCTACGCGAGTGGCCTCTTCCTGGGCGCACGTAACGGTATGCTTGCGCAGCTGCTGTACGTGGCTCTCGGCATGTTCGTCCCCGTCTACGCGGGCGATGGCACCGGCGTCGCATATCTGCTTGGCCTGGCCTCGGGCGGATACATTCTGTCGTACCCGGTCGCGGCATTCGTAACCGGTGCGCTTACCAAGCGGTGGAACAGCCTGACGGGCAGCACCCTGTCGATGCTCATCGGGGCAGCCATCGTCTTCACCGCTGGGGTCGTGTGGCTGCACTACGTGGCCGGACACGCCACCTGGATGGAGTCAATTGACAAGGGCTTCCTGCGTTTTGCACTGATTGACCTCGCCAAGATCGGCGTGCTCGGCTTCCTCTTTGGCGGAATGCGCCAGGTGATGGGCACGTCCGACGCATAGAACCTGCTTCGGCAGCGAGCCGCACGCCGGAACTGACGCTTCAAACTACTGGTTCGACCGTCTGCATGTTCATGATCCATGCAGACGGTCGTTTTTTTGGGATGGGTACGATGAAACTACACGCGCTCGGGTTCGCACGCCGGTTTCTTCAGGTTGGGATAGGAGGAGGCGTAGCCCTTGTGCTCGCACTGACGCTTCTTCCGGTGGCCCACGCACAGGCACCCAATGACGCTCCCAAGGTAGGCGACGCCCGCTCTATTCTGGACGATCCGTTCGTGCGCGAGGAGGGCAAACGCGGACTCGACTCGCTCTACAACATGGCATTCGATGAGGCTGAGGCCATCTTCTCGTCGATTGAGGCGCGTTATCCCGACCATCCGGTAGGACCGTTCCTAAACGGACTGAACGTATGGTGGACCATCTTGCTCGATCTCGAAAATACCGAGCACGACGATGCCTTCTACCGCTACATGGAGGCTACAGTCAACCGGTCGGATGTGCTGCTGAACAGCAACGACGAACACTTCGACGCGACCTTTTTCAAGGGCATTGCCCTGGCGCTACAGGCGCGCCTCAAGTCCAACCGGGGGCAGTGGATCAGTTCAGTGCGACACGGGCGGCGGTCTATCGGCTACGTACGCTCGGCCAGCGACCAGGCGCCACACATCGATGACTTTGCGTTCGGACGCGGCATGTACGACTACTACGCGGCGATCATTCCCGAACAGTATCGCATAGCACGTGCGGTTATGTGGATGCTGCCCAGCGGCGACCGTGAAGGCGGGCTCGACATGATTCACCAGGCGGCCGAAGAGGGATGGTACATTCAGTCTGAGGCACGCTACTTTCTGGCCCAGATCTATACGCTCTACGAGAACGACTACCGCGAAGCCCTGAAGCATATGCAGTGGCTACGCCGTGCGCATCCCAAAAATGCCTACTTTCATGTTTATGAAGGGCGCCTGCATGCGCGGCAGTGGCAGCGAGAGCAGGTGCGCGAAGTATTTAGCGAGGTGGTCGATCGCTTCGAGTCTGGCTGGTCGGGGTACACGCTGCCGCTGGCCCAGGAAGCCTACTTCTATCTGGCGCGCGAGCGAGTGCAAGGGCGCGACTATGAGCAGGCCCTGCAATACCTCGCTCAGATTGAGCGGCTCAATGCCCGCGACCATGTAGAGCATCGCCGCTTTGTTGCATTGGGGCGGCTCTATCAGGGCATGGTGTATGACGCTACCGATCGCCGCGCAATGGCGTTAAATCGGTATCGTATTGTGCTGAGCATGGACGACCATAGCAACAGCCACCGCCGGGCCGAGCGCTATATGGAACAGCCCTACGGTTCGTAGCAGCCGGTCTGAAGCAGCCGGCCCAAAGCAGCTACGTTACGACAACACGAGCGCCTCAGTCATCGCTTCAAGCGTCATGCGATGACGTGCGTGCCTCCTCAGTACGGGCGCCGTGCTGCACAGACAGCTGCGGCGTCGCCCAGCTTCCGAGTACGATGCACGCCAGCGTAGCCGGCCATACCAGCATCGGAAAGAGATCCGGAAAAAGCATCAGGTTCAGCACCGTGCAGGCGAGTCCGCCCAGCACGCCCGCCAGCACCCCGCCCCCGGTTGTGCCGCGCCACAGCAGCACCATCATAAGCGGGAGCCCGAGCGTGGCTCCGAGTCCGACAAATGCAAACTCGATGATATCGAAGATCGTGCCGGGGCGTAGCAATGCCATCGCGATGCCCCCTACGGCCAGCACGCCCACGATGCTTCGGCTTAGGCGAATCAGTGCGGCCTGCGACACCATCGGACGCCAGGCGGCATAGCCGCGCGTAAGGTCGGCCGCAGCCACAAGCATCATCGAATCGGAGGTCGACAAGATCGCGCCGATGATGCCTGCAAGCAGCACCCCGGCGAGCCAGCCCGGAAACAGGTCGGTGAGGGCGAGCATGGCAACCGACTCCGGGTCTTGCGCGGCGCTGTAGAGCACGCGCCCCGACAGCCCGATGAGCAGCGGGACAGTGAGGCGCACCGCCTGAAACGAGAGCGCAATGGCGGCGGCACGGGGCAGGAGGTCGGTGGAGCGGATCGCCTGAAAGCGCATCAGGCTGTGCGGCTGCCCGATAGCCCCAAACGCAAACGTAACCCACGCCAGCAGGCTGATAAGGAGCGCCGATCCGCTGAGTCCGCCATCGAGGGCCAGAAGCGTTGGGTCGATCGCACGGGCCTCCGCGATGAACGCCGACCAGCCGCCAATCGTGTAGATCGTAACGATCGGCAGCAGCACCACTGCAGCAATAACGAGCACGCCCTGCACCACATCGGTCCACACCGAAGCGTTGAACCCGCCCAACGTGGTGTAGAGCGCAACCGCGCTGCCGCCAATTAGCACCGCTGCCACGTACGACACGTTCAATCCCGTGTCAAGCGCCTCGCCCACAGCGATAAGCTGCGCTCCCACGTAGGCTCCCATGAAGACAAGAATAGCGACGGTACCCACGGCGCGGATGGTGTGCCCGAGCGAGCGCGACGACACCGTGCGAGCCAGATGGTCGACAACGGTATGACTGTCGAGCGCCTCAGACGCTGTGCGAAAGGGAGGTGCTACCACGTAATAGAGCACCCCCACCACAATTAGCATCGAAAGCGAGAACCAGAGTCCGTGCACGCCCGTCGAGAACCCCACGCCGACCCAGGCAAAGAACGTCCACCCGCTGGCTACCGAGGCGACTTCCGAAAGCGCCATCGGCACTGCCCCAACGGTGCGTCCGCCCAGCATGTAGTCGACCAGATAGCGCGTGTCTGTGGTGCGGTAGAAATACGCACCGATGCCTACAAGCACGACAATGAACCCGCCAAACGTGAGTGCAAGGCCCCAGTCCATACGTTTTTCGGGGGAGTAGCTTAAGGAGAGCAGAAAGAAAGCAGCGTGTGCGAAGACGTCTGCCGAAGCACATCCGTACGTACATCTGCACGAACGTTTGTACGAACATCTGTACCGCACTGCATAGCATATGTACCGCACTGCATAGCATACCCAGCACGCGGCGGGATGTCCAGCAGAAGAGAGCAGGGACTCGTGAGGCAGGGCCGGATGTTGCGAGCCATGCGCAGCGATGAGACCTCTGCAACGACATTCGCAAAGGCATCCCCATGGGACCCCGATGGCACCCACCGTGGCATTCACAGCCTGGAATGACGGGCTGGCGAGCGGTTATTATGCTGTTCGCACTTTTTTAACATAAGAAGTTTGCAACCTGATTAGTCGGGCAAAATGTCCAAAGTGCGCGGTCAGATACCAGGATGGGCAGCGGCGCACCGCCTTCCTAAACCTACCGTCAACCTCTCTAAATGCGGCTTTTATCCGACAGGACATGCTGTGTATAGACGATAATAAAAGTTGGAGACTGGCAGGGCCTGGGCGCGCTGCAAGCGTACGCAGGAGCGCGGATTCCGGGATATTGGAGACATTAACGTTTTTGCAACATGCGTGCCGAACCATTTCGTAGAGTACAGGTAGATGAAAGCACAACAACATTTTTAATTACATCACCCTCGACCTCTTAGTAGGCTGCATTTTGCATCCTGAGGCCCCCGACGGTGAACCAACCAACACACCTATATGCAAGACGGAACAGTTAAGTGGTTCAGTAGCGAAAAAGGCTACGGCTTTATCGAGCGCCACGACGGAAGCGAAGATGTATTTGTTCATCACAGCGAAGTCTCGGGTGAAGACCTCCGAGATGGTGAGCAGGTCGAATTTGAAGTGGAGGAAACTCCGAAGGGACTGAGCGCGGTTAACGTGCAACGTCTCCATGGCGTGCGATAAATGGCGTGGTAACACCCCATTCTACGTACAGCAAAAAAGGCTCAGTCGCTTCGGCTGGGCCTTTCTTGTTTGTGGGGGCGCGTTGCAGCGCCAGAACGGCCTCGGTTTGGCTGCTCCGGTTCTTATGTTTGTGGATGCGTGGCCGCCGTGCCCGAGTGCGCATTTCGATGCGCGAGGAGGACATACCCCGCTGCTGAGCGTATCCCTTCGGGTCTGGTACAGCATGCATTGACTTCATGTGGCAGCGTGTTGTACGTTGAGCATACTCTACACTCCTCACGCGCTCCGCCGTCTGTATGTCGACCTCACACGCTTTTGCATTCGTGCCCGATGCTTGGGACACGCTTCGTGCCGAGGCGGTGCGGGCCGAGCAGACCGTATCGGTGCATCCTGACGTGGCGCGCTGGCGGGCGTATCGCGCGCTCGACATGGTACTGGCAACCATTGAGGCCTACGAAGGCTTTCCGCCCCAGCACCGCCCGATTGCCGAGCGGCTCACGCACCGGGCCTTTGTAGCATGGCTCGACCAGCACCCGGCGCCTGTCAAGATGTGGATGCACCGCATCCGTCAGGCGGGCCTGGTGGGCGCCCACGTCGATGCCGAGTGGAAGCGGTCGGTTGAAGATGCCCGCCGCGTCGTCGAAACGCTGCACAAGCTGCTCTGGTGGCTTGTCTCGGTCTATGATGCGCCGCCTGCGCCCGAGCGCCCTGCAATAGGGTGGGATCCGCTTTCAGCCAACGAGGAGCCGGCACCAGCGCCTCCCTCGGGGCGGCCCTCCTCTGGCGAACAGGCCCTCGGCGAACAGCCTTTTGATGAGCCGCATCCTGAAGAGTCGTCCCCTGCAGAGTCGTTTCCTGCAGAGGCGCTGGTCGCCCCGACGGCGGTCCATAACGCTCCATCCGAAACCGACGATGAGAGCCGCCCTTCCACTGAAGAGGTGAATGCCCTACTTGACGACGCGACGCGCGCGCAGATTGCTACACTGCGCTCTGCTGCGCCCCACACCCCAACGGCTCAGACCGCTGCGCTTGCCCTTTTGAATCACATCCACGACCGCAACAATGCCCTCCTCTCCCGATTCGACCCCGACCTCGACTAACTGGCCCGACGAGGAGGGCGACGCGCCGGGCGCCGGCGAAGACGCTGCCTCGACGTCCGACAAGCCGATTAACTTTGCCGAGGCGGCGGAGACGCTTGTGGCCCTGCAGGAGCAGCTTGGTCGCTTCGAGACGCTGACCCGCCGTCTCGATGAGATTGCCGATTCGGGTAGCGAACTGGCACGGACGTCCGAGGCGCTGGCCGACGCGCAGCGGAAACTGGCCGAGCAGACGCAGGAGCCTTCCGACATCAATGCCAGCGTGGCGCAGTCGGTGGCGGCCCTACACGAGTCGGTGCGCTCGTTGAATACGGGCATGCAAGACATTATGGACGAGCTTGGCGCGCAGGGCACGTCGAGCGCACGAAAAAACGGAAGCACAGACCCGTGGAATACCGCCACGATTAGCATCCTGACCGGGCTGGTCATTATCCTGATCGTGATGATCGTGCAGTGGAGCACCTTCGACGTTTCGATTCCAGACGATATAGCGGCGCCTCCGCAGCAGACGACCGAGGCGCCGGCCGATCCGGAGCGGGGCGTTGAGCCGACGCTCTATCCGCATCACGAGCCCGTTATCCAGATCGAGGATCTGCGCGTGCAGGTCCTGAATGGCGTCGGACAGGCCGGGCTGGCGTCCCGGTTTCAGGAGCGCATTGAGGGCATTGGTGCGCAGGTCCCCGAGATCGGCAACCTGCCGACGGGCACTGCGCCCGAGACAATCATCTATCTGCATCGCAATGCCTTCGACATGGCCGAAATCCTGGCCGACGAGCTCGGCCTGGATCGCCGCCGCATCATGCCCGGCCCGCCCGCGGCCAACACATCTATCGATGCCACGCTGGTCATTGGGCGAGATTATCAAGCGTTGGAGTGAGGGATGGCGAGAAGTGGCTGGTCGGCATGTGCATGTCTCTTTACCCCGCCTGTACCATGCCCCTCACACGCGGAGCGCTGCTTCTGGGCACACGGGTTGGCAGTGAGTCCCACTGTATGGTGCTGAGATGCTTCACTACGTTCAGCATGACATGGGTGGGAAGCCTGTGCCTTCACGTCAGCACGTCCCTACACTCCACGTCATCCTGACGCGGGAAGGCGGAAGGATCTTGAAGGCGGAAGGATCTTAACGCCAGCCCAACACGCCCGGCACGCGCCTCCTTGTAGGACACAATCCCTCAGCGCGGAGACCGAAGCCGGGATCCACCTCCTGCGATTGGATCCAGCCGTCCCACGACTCATTCACACGATTACGTTGTTGCCCTTCCACCCATCCTGCGTATCTACATGACCACTCGCGAAGCCCGGCGCCTCATTACCCGCACGTTCGAGCAATCCTACGACGAAGCCACCGTGCGGCAGTTCGTGCAGAACCTGCTCGTGGGGGCCGAGATGAAGCACCGCGGGCACCGCTCGGGCTCAAGGATCTACGCCGCCTTCCGCGAGCACATCGCCCAGTACAAGCGGCTGGCCAAGTACGTTGACCCCAGTGGACAAGAACTCGACGTGCTCGCCGTCAAACTCAACGCGCCGTATAAACTTGAACGCGCTCGTACCATGCAGCGCAACTTCGTGGCTACGTACCTCAATGACGACAACCGCCCGTTCCGAGAAGCTGCGCTCGTCGCCTACTACGCTGATGGAACCGACGCCTGGCGGCTCTCGCTGGTGCAGCTCGAGTATCGCACCGTCATTGCCGACGATGGCACCGTGGGCACCGAAAAAGAACTTACACCCGTCCGCTACTCATTTCTGGTCGGTCCCGACGAGCCCACCCACACGCCCGAGCGTCAGTTTGAGGGGCTCGTACAGCAAGAATCCAGCCCCACGCTCGATGCGCTGCACACGGCGTTCGACCTCGACGTGGTCACCGAAGCCTTCTTCGAAGCATACCGCGACCACTATCTGGAGCTGGCCGATGCGGTGCAGGCCGCCTGCCAGGCGCACCCGTCCACGCAAGAGGAGTTCGAGCGTTGCAACATCGCTCCCGCCGACTTCGCAAAGAAGCTGCTGGGCCAGCTCGTCTTCCTCTACTTCCTCCAGAAAAAAGGATGGCTCGGCGTGCGTCAGCACAACGACTGGGGCGACGGACCGACCGACTTTCTGCGCCGCCTCTACGATCAGGAATACGTCGCGTACGATTCGTTCTACGGCGACATTCTCGACCCGCTCTTCTACGACGCACTGGCCACCGATCGGGGACGCGGCAACTACTTTGGCCGCCTGGACTGCCGCATTCCGTTTCTAAATGGGGGCCTCTTTCAGCCGCTCAACGACTTTCGGCGGGGGCGCGTAGCCCTGGATCTTCCCAACGACGTGTTCGGCTCCATCTTCGACACGTTCGACCGCTACAACTTTACCGTGCGTGAAGACGAGCCGCTCGATAAGGAAGTGGCCGTAGATCCCGAAATGCTCGGCAAGGTGTTCGAGAAGATGCTCGACGTGAGCGAGCGCAAGGAGCACGGCGCCTTCTACACGCCGCGCGATATTGTGCACTACATGTGCCAGGAAAGCCTCATTGACCACCTCGACAGCGCCATCAACACAAAAGAAACCAGCCTGGGCACGCACGCCGGTCAGCAGAACGCGTTTGGCCCGGCCCCCGGGGCGCAGGGCACGCTCTCTGGATCCGCCTACACCGAAACTGTAGACCGAGCCGCCCTTACGGCGCTGGTGCGCGAGGGGCAGAGCTGGCGCGAACACGACCGGCGCGTGCGTAGCGGCAGCCATCCCGACGGCGGCAAGTACGACGGCACCTACCGCGCTCCCGCTGCTATTCGCACGCATGCCGCCGATCTGGACCGATGCCTGGCCGATCTCAAAATTTGCGATCCGGCAGTGGGCTCTGGCGCCTTTCCGGTGGGCATGATGCAAGAAATCGTGCAGGCCCGCCGCGTGCTGGCTACCTATCTCGACGACGACACCGACCGCTCGGCCTACGCGCTCAAGCGCCACGCCATTCAGCACACCATCCACGGCGTCGACATCGAACCCAGCGCGGTAGACATTGCCCAACTGCGCCTGTGGCTCTCGCTCGTGGTCGACGAGGACGACTTCACGCAGATCAAGCCGCTGCCCAACCTCCGTTACAAAATTGTACAGGGGGATGCGCTCAGTCAGATGCAGCGCACCCTGGCGAACAACGAACAGGAGGAGCGCCTCTATACGCTCATGGAGCGCTACGTGAGCACGGCCTACCCCTCCGAGAAAGAGCGACTGCAAGACGAGATCGATGCGCTGCTGGACACGCTCATGGGCAACGACGGCTTCGATCTGCGCATCCACTTTGGCGCGGTGTGGAAGGCGCAAGAGGGCTTCGACATTGTCATTGGCAACCCGCCCTACGTGCGCCAGGAAACGCTCTCCGCATCCCAAAAAAAGACCTACAAAACGCAGTACAACCGCACCTACTACGGCAGTGCCGACCTCTACGTCTACTTTATTGAGCGCGGCATGCAGCTGCTGCGCCCCAACGGCGTGTTCTGCTACATCGTGTCGAACAAGTGGATGCGGGCGCGCTACGGCAAACACCTGCGCAGCTATATGGAAACCAAGCGCCTGGTGGAGCTCATCGACTTTGGCGACCTGCCGGTGTTTCAGGGCACCACCGCGTATCCGTGCATCGTGCGGATGCACAAGGCCGGGCCGAACAAGGCGTTTCAGGCGGTAGAGGTCGATGCACTCGACTACGATGCCCTGCCCACCTACGTGCAGAACAACCGCTTTGAGGTGCTTACGCGCTCGCTCCAACCGAAAGGCTGGTCGCTCGTCAACAAGCGCACCCAGCGCCTGCTGGATGCGATGCAGGACACCGGCACCCCGCTGGGCGACTATCTGGAGACGCGTGACACTGGTATCTACTACGGCATTAAAACTGGACGCAACAAGGCGTTCGTGATTGACGCGGATACACGGCGCGCCCTGATTGACGCCGACCCGGGCAGCGCCGACCTCATCAAACCCTTCCTGAAAGGCCGCGACATCAACCGCTACCAGCCGCCCGAACCGCGCTACTACGTGATCTTTGCCCGGCGCGGGGTAGACATTGATGCTTACCCGGCGATTAAAGAACATCTGCTTCAGTACAAAGAGCAACTCATGCCCAAACCCCGCGACTGGCCCTCCGGGAAAAAGTGGCCGGGACGAAAGTCAGGGGCCTACGAGTGGTACGAAATTCAGGACACTGTGGCGTACTACGAAGAGTTTGAGCGCCCGAAGATTCTGTACCAGGAAATTGCTACGTATCAGGCGTTTACATGGGATGATGAAGGCTATTATGCCAACAACAAAGTGTTCATAATCCCCGATGCCGGTATGCATCTGCTCGCGTTACTGAACGCACGGATCGCCTGGTTTTTCTTTACCAATACAGCGAACCAGTACCGCGGTGGGGCACTGGGCATGCAAACGCCCTATGTGAAGCGATTTCCCATTCCTGATTTGACGGAGTCGCAGAAGGAAGAACTGGCCGGTTTAGCAGAGCAACAGCTATGGTTGCACGAGCGACTGCGGGAAGAACCGTTGGAGGACGTGAAAGCGGCTACGAAAGACAATGACGTCGCGATCGACGACCTCGTGTACGCCCTCTACGGCCTGAGCGACGCCGAGATTGCCCTGGTCGAAGCCGCCACCGCCGACGCTGTTGACGGGTAGGCATGCGCAATGCACGAACATAGCGCATCCTCCCACACACCCTGCGTCATCCTGACCCCCAACGACCGTCGGGAGGAAGGATCTCAACGCCACCACGACACGCCCAGCACGCTCCTCACACGCGAAGCGCCTCCTTGCCCGCTTGGCGGCAAAGCACCCCGACCGTAGGGCGCTGAGATGCTTCACTTCGTTCAGCATGACTGGAGACGGGAGTTGACGCCTTATGAGTCAGGCACCGGCCTTCCACCCCGAGTCATCCTGACGCCCGACGACCGTCGGGAGGAAGGATCCCAACGCCACCACGACACGCTTGGCACGCTCCTCACACGCGAAGCGCCCCTCGTGCACGCTTGGCGGCAAAGCACCCCGACCGTAGGGCGCTGAGATGCTTCACTTTGTTCAGCATGACTGGAGACGGGAGTTGAGGCTTTAGAAGACAGGCACCGTCCTCTCACCCTGCGTCATCCTGACGCCCGACGACCGTCGGGAGGAAGGATCTCAACGCCACCACGACACGCCTGGCACGCTCCTTACACGCGAAGCGCCCCCTTGCCCGCTTGCCCGCTTGGCGGCAGGACATCCCGAACGTACGGCACCGAGATGTTTCACTGCGTTCAGCATGACTGGAGACGGGAGTTGAGGCTTTAGAAGACAGGCACCGTCCTCTCACCCTGCGTCATCCTGACCCCCGACGACCGTCGGGAGGAAGGATCCCAACGCCAGCACCACACGTCCGGCACGCTCCTCACATGCGAAGCGGCCCCCTTGCCCGCTTGGTGGCAGGGCACCCCAACTGCAAGGCGCTGGGATGCTTCACGGCATTCAGTATGACCAGAGGGAAGGCGTGCGACCATCAAGCTACCCCTTGGTTCTTCTGACTGATCAACTTGCGCAAATCCATACGTCGCGGTATCTTGCTACACGTCCCATGGAAGACAAAATCGTCCACATATCGGCAATCATTTCATTATGCGAGCCTACTACGTTTACATTCTGGCGAGCCGGTCGCGCGTGCTCTATACTGGCATGACAGGCAACCTTGAGCACCGCCTTCGCCAGCATCGAGGCAAGCAGATTCCAGGATTTACTCGGCGGTACAACGTCACGCGTCTGGTCCATTACGAAACCTACGACCGTGCAGCAGACGCTATTGCGCGCGAAAAGGAGATCAAAGGATGGCGGCGCGCAAAGAAGGTTGCGTTGATTGAAGCAGGCAATCCAACATGGACTGATTGGGGTGACGAGCTGTTGGGGATGTAACTCTGAAACAGTACCCTCTATAACCCCGAGTCCTCCTGGCACCGCCCACACGCCGGGTGGCACCGCTTCCCGACTGTCCGGCGCCGAGATGCTTCACTTTGTTCAGCATGACTGGAGACGGGAGTTGACGCTTTATGAGTCAGGCACCGGCCTTCCACCCCGAGTCATCCTGACGCCCGACGACCGTCGGGAGGAAGGATCTCAACGCCAGCACCACACGTCCGGCACGCTCCTCACATGCGAAGCGGCCCCCTTGCCCGCTTGGTGGCAGGGCACCGCCTCTACACCCCTGTACACCGGTCGACAGGAGGATTCTCTGATATCCGGGGTGATCCTCAGTTGCACTCGAACCCATCGTGTGCTACGTTGAAAGATGCATCGAGTCCTCATATCGCACTGCACCGTCCGTTCATGTCAGAACCTTCCGCATCCCTTCGCACGACCGACCTCACGTTCTTTACCAACGAAGCAGAGGCATCGCTCTACCATCGCTTTGTCGACACCCTGAGCGATGTGCAGTACTTTGACGTGCTGGTGGGCTACTTCCGCTTTAGCGGGTTCCACCGGCTCCACGAGGCATTGGACGACGTCGACCAGATCCGTCTGCTCGTTGGGCTGTCTACCGGACGTACCACCGGGCAGTTGCTCGACATGCACCGCAGGCAGCAGGCGATGGATTTTGCCGCGCATGCCGATACCCGTGCGCAGGTTACCGAAGACGTGATTCAGCAGATTGCGGCGGCCAGCGAACAACGTGATATCGAACAGGGCTTGCGCGCGTTCATGCGGTTTCTGCGTGAGGGAAAGCTGGAGATTCGTGCATATCCGGCTCCACTGCACGCGAAAGTGTACATCGGGCGATACCACGAAGCCGACCGCGATTTTGGCCACGTCATTACCGGGTCCAGCAACTTCTCGGAGTCGGGTTTGGTGGGACAGCGCGAGTTCAATGTGGAGCTGAAGCAGCCCCACGATGTGCGGTACGCCCTGCAGCAGTTTGAAACGCTCTGGGAGCAGGGCGTCGAGGTCACGCCCGACGTGGCCGACACGATGCAGCAGCGCACCTGGCTCAACGATGCGCTGACCCCGTACGACATCTACCTGAAGTTCTTGTACGAGTACTTCGAGGAAGACATTAACCTGGACCATCAATTGCGGGATGATGGGCTATACCGTCCCGAGGGCTTCATGGAACTGGAGTACCAGACCCAGGCCGTGACCGCAGCGCGCAAAATTCTGGAGGCCCACAACGGCGTGTTCATTGCCGACGTGGTGGGGCTGGGGAAAACGTACATCACCGCCATGCTCCTGCAGCAGATTCAGGGCCGCACGCTCGTAGTCTGTCCCCCCGTGCTGGAAGAGCAGTGGCGCGAGGCGTTCCTTGATTTTGGGATTCGCGGATGCCGGGTCGAGTCGCTCGGGAAGCTGGAGCAGGTGCTACACCGCGACCCAGATCGCTACGACACCATTGTGCTGGACGAGGCGCATCGGTTTCGCAATGAGGATACGCAGCGATACGAGATGCTGCACGAGATCTGCTTTGGGAAAAAGGTGGTTTGCGTATCTGCAACGCCCCTTAACAACGCCATCAGCGATCTCTACAGCCTGCTGAAGCTGTTCCAGACGCCGCGCCGCAGTACGATTCCCGGCGTGCCCGACCTCAAGCGGTTATTTAAGCAGCAAACACGAGCACTGAACCAGTACCCCAACGAGTCGCCCGAACATGAAACCACGGCCCAACAGGTCTCCGAAGCCATACGCGATCGGGTGCTTAAGCATGTGATGATCCGGCGCACACGTAGCGAGATTGAGAGGTACTACAAAGAGGACCTCGACAAGCAAGGCGTATCATTTCCCAGCCTGGCGGCGCCACGTCGCATCATCTACGCGTTCGACGACGAGCTTGAGCAGGTTTTCCGGCGCACTATCGAGCGGCTCAAGGACTTTGCGTATGCACGCTACACCCCGCTGTTGTACTACACGGGCGAGCTGACGCCGCTGCAGGAGCAGTCGCAGCGAAACATCGGCGGGTTCATGAAAAGCATCATCGTAAAGCGGTTGGAGAGCAGTTTTCACGCATTTAAGCAAACGCTGGCCCGTTTTATCGAATCGTACGAGCGGTTTATCGAGATGTACGCCTCAGGCACGGTGTATCTCGGTAAAGATGTGGATGTGTTCGACCTGCTCGACAACGACCGCACCGACCGGCTGCATGCGCTTATCGAGGCCGATCGCGTGTCAGCATATCCGGCAGAGGCGTTCACCGATGGCCTCATGGAAGCCGTGCAGCGTGACCTCCAGGTGCTGCGATCGATCCAGGCAGATTGGGAGCCCGTCACGCACGATCCGAAGCTGGATGCATTTCGCGAGCAGCTGCATTCCGACGACATACTCAGCACAGGAAAGCTGCTTGTTTTTACCGAAGCGGCGGAAACCGGCGAGTATCTCTTTGAGGCGCTCAATAACGTAATGCCGGGACAGGTCTTGTTCTATTCGAGCGATGGCGGGCGCGACGCCGACGGAACCCTTGGCGTGAATCGAGCTCGGCAGCGCATTGCCGAGAACTTCGATCCGACTGCGTCTAATCCCCGTGACGACTATCGGCTGCTCATCACAACCGATGTACTGGCGGAAGGCATCAACCTGCACGAATCCAACACCGTAATCAACTACGACTTGCCGTGGAACCCAACGCGTGTGCTTCAGCGTGTGGGCCGAATCAACCGCGTAGGGACAGCGCACGACGACATCTACGTCTACAACTTCTTCCCGACCGACCAGGCAGACGCCCAGATCAACCTGGAGGCTAACATCAAGGGGAAGATCCAGGCCTTTCATGATACGCTGGGCGAAGACGCGCAGTATCTGACTGATGAGGAAGAGGTGTCTACGCATGAGTTGTTTGGCGCCGAGTTGTACGAACGCTTGAACACGGCATCGACCTATGAGGGCGAAGACGAAATCGCGTCGGAACTCGAATACCTGCAGCTATTGCGCACCGTGCGCGACAACGAACCTGAGCGCTTCGCCCGGATTCAGAAGTTGCCAAAGAAAGCACGCACAGCCTGGAGTCCATCTGAGGGGCCACACGGGCTGCTCACGTTTTTCCGGCGTGGCGCACTGAAGCAATTCTTTCTTGGGACGTCCAAAGCGGCGCACGAACTCACTTTTTTCGAGGCGGCTGACGCCTTTGCATGCGCTCCAGATACCCCACGCACTGCGCTCCCCGATGATTTTTATGACTGTTTAGAACGGAATCGAACAGCGTTTGAACAGGCGGTGGCCCGTGATACACCACAAGGAGCTACAGGGGGCCTCTCCAACGAGGAAAACGTGGTGCGCCGTCTGAAATCAAGCGCCATGCGCAGGCATCAGCGATTCACCAAGGCTGATCGCCAGTATATCACAGACGTGATTCGCGCATTCCAGGACGGTATTATTCCTCGCCATACCACCACGCGCCTCAAAAACGCGTTGCAAGAGGAGCCCGATTCACTCCGGGCGTTGCAGATTGTCCGTGCACACGTCTCAAAACGTCTACTGGAGGCGCACCGCATGAAGCGTGAGGCTCGTGCCACTGAACGCCGCGAAGTGATTGTGTCGGCGTATCGCAATGAAGTTGAGCACCGAGATGCTCCACTCCGTTCAGCATGACCTGTGGGGGAAGGCTGTGCCCTCAAGTCAGCACGTCCCTACACTCCACGTCATCCTGACGCCGCAAGGCGGAAGGATCTCAACGCCAGCACGACAGGCCCGGCACGTCCCGTACAGACGGAGCGGCTCCCCTTTCACGCTTAGCGGCACCGCTTCCCGACCGTACGGCGCTGAGATGCTTCACTGCGTTCAGCATGACATGGGAGGGAAGGCTGGACATTCGAATAGGCACACCCTCCCACCCCTGGGTCATCCTGACGCCGGAAGGCGGAAGGATCTCAACGCCAGCACGACAGGCCCAGCACGCCCCGTACAGACGGTGCGCCCCCTTGCACGCCCGGCGGCACCGCTTCCCGACCGTACAGCGCTGAGATGCTTCACTGCGTTCAGCATGACTGTGGAGGGAGGCAGAGATTCATAAGCCAAGCACGCTCCTACACTGTCAGGTCCTCCTGACGCTCGATGATCGTTGGGCAGAAGTATCTCAACGCTCCCCCGCACGCCCAGCGTCGTCTTTGCGTGATTAGCACGGCTGTTCGTTTGGGGGTGCCCTCGGGCCGCGTGGTATGATCTGCTCGCGGATCAACGCACATAGTAGCCAGAGATGAGGAGCGCCCGCAGACGCAGACGTTCAGTGCTTGAACAGGTATAACCTACTCCGCCTCGGCAATCACCGGCAGAAAGTCGTCGGCGTAGCGGTCGAGCTTGACGGTACCTACCCCGTGCAGGTCGGCGAAGTCGGAATGGGTCTGGGGGCGCTCGCGCACCATCGCGATGAGCGTGCGGTCGGGAAAGACCACGTATGGCGGTACGCCCTGCGCCTTGGCGAGTGCGGTACGCTTGCTGCGTAGCGCCTCAAAGAGGGTGCGGGCCTCTGGCGTATCGGGCAGGTCGGGGGCGTCCGAGGCGGAGTGCGACGATGAGCGTCTGTTGCCAGACGCCGGGGCCTGTTTCTGAGTGTCCTTGCGCAGCTCAACGGAAGCATCCCCCTGCAGCACTGGCTGGCACGCGGGGGTGAGCTTCAGCGCACCGTATCCGCTCACATCAACCTCCAGAAAGCGCGCCGCCACAAGCTGGCGGATCACCGACTTCCACCCCTTCTTGTTGAGCTCGTCGCCGATGTCGTAGGTCGAGAGGCGGTCGTGGCCGTAGCGGCGAATCTTCTTGGTGTTGCGGCCCAGGAGCACATCGGTAACGTGTCCCGCGCCGAACCGTTGTCCGGTACGGGCGATGCACGAGAGCACCTTCTGCGCAGCCACGGTCCCGTCCCACGTATCCACCGGATGCAGGCACGTGTCGCAGTTGCCGCACGGCTCAGGGGCCTCTTCGCCGAAGTAGCGCAAGAGCACCTGGCGGCGGCAGTCGGTTGTTTCGCAGTAGCCAAAGAGCGCATTCAGCTTATGGCGCTGCGCCCACGTGTGGTCGTCGTTTGCCTCGCTGCGGTCTAAAAACTGGTGGAGGCGCACGATGTCGCCATAGCGATAGGTCATCCACGCCTCCGCCGGGCGCCCATCGCGTCCTGCGCGTCCGGTCTCCTGGTAGTAGGCCTCCAGCGTAGACGGCGGGTCGAGATGTGCCACGAAGCGCACATCCGGCTTGTCGATGCCCATCCCGAACGCGACCGTAGCCACGACCACGAGTCCATCGTCCTGCAGAAAACGCTGCTGGTGGTCGCTACGCATCGCATCCGAGAGGCCGGCATGGTAGGGTACGGCGCGGATACCCTGCTCGCCCAGCCACTCGGCGGTGCTCTCCACCTTCTTGCGCGTGCGGCAATACACGATGCCGGCTTCGCCTGCGTGCCGCTCTTCGATAAAGCGTCGTAGCTGGCGCTTTGGACGGTTCTTGCGTGTGACCGTGTAGCGGATGTTGGGCCGGTCGAATCCGGTGACGAAGAGGGCCTCGGCATCCAGCTGTAGGCGGTCGAGCAGGTCGGTCTGCGTGTCGGTATCGGCGGTGGCCGTGGCACCAATGAGCGGCACGTCGGGGAAGCGGGTGCGCAGGTTCGCCAGGTTGAGATAGTCGGGGCGGAAGTCGTGGCCCCACTGCGACATGCAGTGGACCTCGTCGATCGCAAAGAGCGCGATGGGTGCGCGGTCGAGCAGCGGGGCAAACGACGGGTGGGTGATCCGCTCCGGCGCCACGTACAGCAGGTCGAGATGATTCTGGCGCAGGGCATCGCGAAGCTGGCGCCGCTCCTCGTGCGACTGCCCCGCATGCAGGCAGGCGGCCTCGACACCGACCTGCTGAAGCGCAGCGACCTGATCTTGCATCAGCGCAACGAGCGGCGAGACAACGATGCCGACGCCGTTGCGGATGAGTGCGGGAATCTGGTAGCAAAGCGACTTCCCGCCGCCGGTGGGCATAACAACAAGCGCATCCGATCCGCCGACCAGGCGATTGATGATCGTCTCCTGCGCCGGACGAAACGTATCGTATCCGAATACAGAACGTAACACCTGCAGGGGAGCAGTACCGGTTTCAGGCGGCATAAAAGTGAGGGATGGAAAGCGGGAAGAACTGGAGCGTATGGACACCATGCGAACGGCGCGCGCTGCGCAAGGTCCCTTTCCTGTTTGGGCTAAGCACTCTAACGGGGAGCCATCCGGTGCGCATCCTTCATAATACCCTAATTGTTTGGCGGCCCAACGCCTCTGAAAGGGGGCAGCCGGTACAGGTAGGGCGTCCGCGTCTCGGTACAATATGCGCGTATTTTCATGGAGGGCTGCGCCGTGCCAACGATGACCAGTGGCAGAGCCAGATGCGTGCTTGTTATGTTCTTTGTACGCGCATTGTATGTTCGGGGCGTGGCCCTTTCTTTGCGGGTGTGGTGCACACGGTACGCCCCTTTCCAATTTTACTCATCGAAGCAAACGCACAGATGCCGATCAAACTACAGGTTGAACGCAAAGGCGATGAGGGCAAAGACCCGGCCGACTACCTGTTTGAGCAGGAACGCATTCGCCTTGGGCGAGCGAGCGACAACGATCTTACGCTTCCCGATCAGGAGATCAGCCAGCATCATGCTGAGGTTGTGCACGAAGACGGCGAGTACAAGCTGCGCGATCTGGGGAGCAAAAACCATACGTTTGTGCACGGGCAGAAGCTGGGCGCCGACGACTCGTACACGCTTCGCAGCGGTGACGTGTTTGCGATGGGGAGCTTTCACATCGAGTTCGTACCGCTCTTCATGCCATCATCGGAGCAGACGGCACTGGCGGATGAAGACGAGCCGTCGAATCCGTTTGAGCGCCATGCGCGCGAGCTGAAGCGTACGCTTCATGCTATGATGGAGACGTACACCTACGCCCCGTCTGACATGCGCGAATCCGAATTGAAGCGCACGCTCGAAGAGGTGCTGGAAAGCCGTTCAGGCGGGATCAAGGTAGATGAGCACGATGCGGTAAAGCATCTCGCTACGATGGTTCTGGGGGGCGACACGCCGCAGCAGGCGCGGGCAGAGGCCGGTACAGATGTTTCGGGGGAGACACCAGCGGGAGCAGCCTCAACAGACGAATCAGGCGCAGCTACAGAGCCAGCCTCTGATCTCCCGGCACATGTCGACGAGGTGATCAATGTGCTTGTGGAAGCAGTGGCACGCACCACCAGCATCCCGCGCAAGTTCTGGCGTGAGTTTAGCGGCAACACGGTGGTGCATCCGCCCGACCGGGCCTTCATGCGGGCTGCCAACCTGCGCGACCTTCGGGCTCATCTGTTAGATCCGGAGGTTTCGGAAGGCGAGCGGAAGAAGCGGCTCTCTCACCTGAAGGAAGCCGTAGACACACTGGTCTGGCACGAGGTGTCGCTGCTAAATGGATACAAGTCGGCTGTGGCCCACGGAAGCGACGTGCTTCTCGACAAGCTCAATCCCGAGTCGATTCGAACGGCCCGCGCAGAAGGCGATGGGTTTCTGAACAAAGTCTTCGGCGGCGGAGGAGGAGCATCACAAGAAAAAGCTTCGGTTGACGTGCTCTACAAGCGATGGAAAGCGCTGCGCGAGCAGTCTCCAAGTGCGCTTGAGAAAGCAATCTATCGTCCGGCTTTCACCGAAGCCTATCTGGAGCGGATGGCCGACTCGTGGGGGGTCGATAAAGAAGACATTGCCCAGCGCACCGAATCCGACAACGCGTCGTAACTTTGTGAACTAATTTGTACGTTGTAGGGCACGCTGGGTAGGCCGCACTGGTAATTGGTCGAAATCAAAGCCGGTACGCTCAGTACATGGTCCAAGTACCGTTGCTGCAAGCACTGTAGTCTAAGAGCCTGTTTTGATTTCTTAATTTGGGCTCCGAGCGGCGGCGCTGGACTGGGGCCGAAGGTCATGCCCCTGGTGCAAATTGCCCCCCAATGTCGGCCCGTAGCCCCGGCTACGAACCGCCATCGTGGTCCAATTTTCGCCTCAGCGGCGCTCGGTCTCGCCTACAAACCAAAACCCAAACAGGCTCTAAGCATTGTATTCCAAGCACTGCAGACCTTGACAGAAGAGGAGAAACAACAAACGAGAGATAATTAGGTGAGATGCGGCGCAGAAACGTAGAGGCTCAATAAAGCACATGGATGATTCGGCAATCGGCAAGGAGGTAGACGGCTACCACATCAAGCGTGTTATTGGACGCGGTGGCATGGGGGTTGTCTACGAGGCCGAAGACGTAGCTCTTTCACGGCCGGTAGCGATCAAGCGCGTGAACCCGTCGCAGGCAAACCGCGACATGTTTCTGCATCGCTTCCGTTCGGAAGCTCGCGCGCTGGCCCGCATCGACAGTCCGCACATCGTAAGCGTGTACGCGCTCCGAGAAACCGATCTGGGGCTGCTGATCGTCATGGAGTTCGTGGACGGTGGAACGCTTGAAGACCGCCTCGACGACGGCCCGATGCCGCTGGACGAGGCGCTTCCGCTCTTCAAGCAGATGCTGCGCGCCTTTGGCGATGCGCACTCAGCCGGGGTGATCCACCGCGACATCAAGCCGCAGAACATCATGCTCACGAAGAGCAGCATGGTAAAAGTCACGGATTTCGGGATCGCAAAAATGCGTACTCAGGATTCGGGGAAGACCGTTACGCAGGGCGGGCAAGGGGGCACACTTAAGTACATGTCGCCCGAGCAGATCTCGGATATTCAGGCCGTCGACGACACCAGCGATATCTACGCGCTTGGCATGGTGGCCTATCAGATGCTGGTAGGCCATCTTCCATTTGAGGAAGCCGAGACCGACTTCGATATCATGCGGAAAGTCGTAGAGGGTAAGCTGCCGCCGCCCACCGAGTACCGAGACGACATCCCGGAACCGCTCGTAGATCTGATTACCAGGGCTACAGCAAAGCAGCAGAAAGACCGCTACCAGAGCACGCAAGAGATGATGGCGGTCATTGAGGCGTTTGAGGAAGGAGAGAACGTTTCGGGGGGCAGCATGCCCGAACCACAGGATCCGACGCTGCAGGGGACGCCACCGGAGTTTGAGGTGGAGGATATGCCGGAAGAGCCAGCATCGGAGGAGACGGTGCTCGCAACTGCTGCAAGTGTAGATGATACCGGGGGTAAGGCGGGGGATACCGCCACGGCGTCCACACAGACGGTGCTTGCTACGCCCGATGAAAACAGTGACTCTGGTACGGGCTCTGGCACAGCCACCCAGGTACATGCCGGCGCCGCGGAAAAAGAGCCCAACCGTACCCATCGTAATGCGTCGAGCCGTCGCGGCCTGCTTGGAGGTGCTCTGGCATTGCTGCTGCTGTTGGTCCTGGCAGGCACGTGGTGGGTGGCTGGAAGCGGATCATCGGATGCTGCTGCGCTCACGGTAACAACCGATCCATCGGGTGCGGCGGTCTATGTGGATGGGGACTCGGTTGGCACGTCGCCGCTTCAGGCACACACGCTTACAGCGGGAGTGGGTGCTGTGCAGGTTCGGCTGGAGCGAGAGGGCTACATGCCGATCGACACGACTCTCACGCTAGAGAAAGGGCAGCGCTACGTGCTGGATAGTATCTCATTGACGCAGGGCGACGTGCGCTTGGCTGTTCAGACAGATCCAGCGCAAGCACAGGTGTTTGTGGATGGTGAAGCGATCGGGTCGACCCCCTTTGACAGCGAGGTACTGATTGCGGCGGGGGAGCGCCGCGTGCGCATCGAGAAGGCGGGCTACGAGCCGTTTGACACGACCCTCACGGCAGCGGCAAGCGGACCGGCCATCCGACTTGAACCCAGGCTGGTGGCGGATCCAACAGCTGTTGGAACAACAGAATCGGCTGCGGGCGGCGGCGCGGAAGAAACGCAGCGTCAGCAGCGCGAACCAGAAGCTTCTCCTGAGGAGCCCCCTGCTGATGCGCACGCGGCGCCTGCTACGCTGGTCGTGCAAGCCCAGCCCGAGGGGACCGTGCGCGTGGCAGGCGAGTCGGCATCGGACCGGGGCCGGTTTCAGCTGGAAGCAGGAGCACAGCGGGTAGAGTGCGTGCATCCGGAGCATGGGCGCATTGCTACGACGGTATCGCTCGAAGCAGGGCAGAGCAACGAGATGCAGTGTCACTTCTCGCATCCGGTAAGCATAAATGCCGACCCGTGGGGAAGCGTCTGGATCAATGGCGAAGACACGGGGCGAACAACCCTCGAGATGAGCCAGGTCGCCTTTGAACCGGGAAGCTACGAGGTGCAGGTGCGCGTAGACCGGCAAGACCGCATCTTGAGCCGCGGGCTGGTGCGTATCATGCGTGGAGAGAACGAAGAACGAGAGCGGTTTTCGGGGTACACGTACACCATCAACGTCGAGCCGTCGTTCACGGAAGTAGAGTACTTCATTACGTTCACGGATTAAGCAGCATCAACTTAACGGCACTTGTCTCTTCTCTGTGTCATGGCGTCTGGCGCTTTTTTTGCTCGTTATCATATCCCGAATAGTCGCATCCAGGTACTGCATGTAACGCAATAGGCAGGGCGCGACGACACACGCGCGCTCCGACGGAGTAAGTCCTATAGGCGAAAAAGCGCATATATTATTGCAAATGAATGTCCGCTTCCCGTTCTTGTTTGCGTAGTGTTTAGTAGGGAGCGGTTGTAAGCAGGGTGAAACCTGATAAGCATGGGCACCCAGGCCTACATGGCATGCCTGGCACATACAGCCGCATCAGGGCACACGAGATGGTCTTCTCTGGAACAGAGACAGAGGGGGCAGGAACGTCTACGTAAGCCGAACCAGGTTGGATAACGACGTTGGGTAATTTCTTTCGATAGATTCAGGAGCAGACAGGGTAAGGTTATGCAACATAAACGCTTCACGCAATACATTCAGCCCTCAAGTATGCGGGTGCACCGGCCGCTGTCGGTTGTGATGCTCCTTCTGCTGTTTACGGCATCCAGCCTATGGGCGCAAGACGTGTCGCTGGAAGAGGCGAAAGACGAATATCTTTTTGCGGACTACGACCGTGCGATTGCGTTGTTTTCCGAAATTGCACATTCGTCTGCATACGATTCGGAAACGCGCATCGAGGCATTTCGCTATCTGGGCCGCTCCTACATCGCGAAGGACAAGCAAGCTGAGGCGCGCGAGGCAATGGCTGAACTCATCCGGCTTGAGCCGCCTATCGTAGAGCTTGACGCCGATGATGAGCCGCCGCCCCTCATCCGGCTCTACTACGATGCACGCCGTGAGGTACAAGACGACTACAGCGTAGAGCAAGCCAGTCCAGGACTGCAGACGCTTGCGATTATGGACTTCTCGAACAACTCGGTCGACCAGCGTGAGCGGTTCGAGGGGCTCACGAGGGGGCTGCCGTCCATGATGATTAACTACATCAACAATGGAGTCGATCTGAAAGTGATCGAGCGCGAACGCATTCAGTGGCTGCTCAACGAGCTGGAGCTGCAGCGTCAGGAGGGCGTCGTCGACCAGTCGACGGCAGTACGTACCGGTGAGCTGCTCGGCGCAACCGCTGTGGTATTTGGAAGCTACATCATCCTGAACGATCAGATGCGCATCACCGCACGCGTGGTGGACGTGGAAACGGGCGAAGTGCTGCTCGGCGAAGAGGTGACCGGTGAAGCAGAGTCGTTCTTTACGCTGATCGAGGAGCTCAGCCAGAACGTGACGCGAGCTGTTAATGTCGAGATGGAAGAGACGCAGCTCGGCACAGAAGAAACAAACTCCCTCGATGCCATGATGGCCTACTCAGAAGGGCTCGAACGCATGGAGCGGGGTGACTACCGGGGGGCCTTCGAGAAGTTTATAGAGGCAACCGACCATGACAGTGGGTTTGCACGTGCGGAGCGCAAGGCCGAAAGCCTGCGCCCTATGCTCGCTCTGAGTGGCGATATCCGCAGCAGCGAAGCCTCGTCGAGCACTATGAACTAAGCCCCTGTGTGGCTCATGCTTTCTTTGGCTCATGCTGCCTTCCGCCGAACGCCTTCCCTCCAACCACTTTTCACCGTCGTAGCTGCGCTGAGCGGATTGCTGATGCTCACGGCGTGCACGTCGTCAGAGCTATCCTACAGCGAAGATCCCAGCGACTACCGCAACGAAGTGCGCATGCTGCAACAGCGGCTCGACGACGATCCGTCGGATGCTGAAGCACTACGTGATCTCGGAGCGATTTACATGCAGACGCGCCGACCCAACCGCGCGTACGACACCCTGAAACGCTCCTACGCACACGTCCCCAACGACCCGAAAACGCTGTTTTATCTGGGGATGGCAAGCGAGAGCGTAGGACGTGAAAACGCAGCCTTGGAGCTGTTTTCGCAGTACGATGCTGTGCCCGAGTCCTCACGCTACCGGTCTCTCATGGAAGGACGCTATGAGTGGATCGTGCGCCAACAGGCCCGCACCGAGATCCGGGGCCTGATGACCCGCGAGGCGACGATTGCCGACCGGGAGGTGTCGCCCCGTATCCTTGCTGTGCTTCCGTTTAACTACCGGGGCGTGTCTGACCAGTACGAACCGCTGGGGCGCGGCCTGGCCGAAATGATGATTACCGATCTCGCTAATGTGCATGAATTGCGCGTTGTGGAGCGGGTGCGCTTGCAAGCGATTCTGCGCGAGGTTGAGTTTGGGCAGTCCGACTACGTTGACCGCCGGTCAGCACCCCGCGTGGGGCGATTGCTCAGCGCTGGGCGCCTGGCAGGCGGGTCGTTTCGCGTAACGCAGGAGCGCGACATCCGCATGGATATGGTCGTGCTGGAGCTCAACGCTGACAGCACCCCCAGCGTGCCAGCTAAAACCGGCTCGCTGGCCGACCTCTTCTCGCTTCAGAAAGACCTCGTGCTCGCCCTGCTCGATGCCATCAACGTGTCGTTAACGGATGCGGAGCGCGCTGCCATCTCGCCAGTCCCTACCGAAAGCCTGGATGCGTTTCTGGCGTTTAGCCGCGGAGTGCTCGAAGAGGACCGCGACAACTTCTCAGCGGCGGCCCAGCACTACCGCGAGGCCACGACGATCGACCCGGGCTTTTCAACAGCCGCCGAGCGAGCAACACAGGCTGAGGCGCTCAGCAAAGCAGGCGGAACGGCCCAGAACGCGCTCTCTGCAGCAGCCGAACCCCTCCAGTCTGCCAGCGCCCTGATTCAGCAGCGTCTCAACAACATGGGGCGGGGCTACCTCGGGGCCGAAGACCTTGCTGAGGGCATTGAGCGAACGCCCGCAGAAGAAGCAGACGGCGCAGGCTCTACGTTGCTCCCACTACCGCCCGACCCGCCCGTTCGTCCGGAGCCCTGATTCCCCACACGCAGACGGCGCCCTACGCTTCTCTATCCCCATCCCTATACGCGTCCGATGACATGTATCGAGTAAGATGCATTGCACACTGTTTTGAACGCTGGCGTCCAACCCTCGCTCATAGACTTGTGCGAGGTGGAGTAGCCATGCTGGTTGCTATGCTGCTCATAGGCAGCGTTGGCCATGCACATGCCGATGACCAAGCCCCCATCGTGTATGTGGATGCAAGCGCGCCTGCCGACGTGCTGCCCGATGACCTGGGCACGTCGTGGGACACCGCCTATCAGAGTCTCGCCGCAGCGCTGGCCAATGCGAGTGAAGGGAGCCAGATCTGGGTTGCAGCCGGAACGTACTATCCATCCGAAGACGACCGCTCGATGCCGTTTCGCATCGATAAATCGCTTGCGGTGTACGGCGGATTCGAAGGAACTGAAACAAGCATTGACGAACGCCCCAGTCCGGTAGACCCGTCTACGACCGTGCTGAGTGGCGATATCAACCAGAATGGAAGCCGGAACGGCAATAGCTACACGGTACTGGCGTTTGAGAACGTGACAGGAGCCGCGCTTGGCGGGCTTACCGTTTCAGGTGGAAACGCGAACGGGGGCGACTTTGCCAACGGAGCAGGCATAGCGTGCCGCGGGGCCTGCACGGACGTCCAGCTCACAAACCTTGTTATTGAGAACAACTATGCTGATGGCAATGGGGCCGGATTGCATCTGGCTCCCAGTAACGCAGCACAGATCCTCGCGCTGCGCAATGTTGTGATTCGGGGGAACGAAGCCGGACAGCTCGGCGGTGGGATTTATATCGGTCCACAGGGGGAGGGTGCGGGCGCCGGGATCATCGCGGCAAACACGGTGCTGAGCGGAAACCGGGCCTCCGATGGGGGCGGGCTCGCCATCAACGAGTCTTCGTCGGCGACGGCAGGAAGTGATCTGTTTAACGTGACCATGCACGGCAACAGCGCTGACGGCCGTGGCGGCGGCCTCTATCACAGCATCCTGAACGGAGAGCTCAACGTAACCAACAGCATTATTGCTGGAAACCGTGCCGCAGGCAGTGGCAACGAAGTGCATCAGGTTGAAGATGTTGCGGCTTCGTTTGAGGCGTCTCTCGTGCTGGGGGCGTTTGATAGCGGATTCTGGGATGCAGACATCGGGATTGATGAAGGAGGCAATATCGACGGAGCACCGCTCTTTGCAGACGCTGTAGATGCGAACGAGGCGCCCACAACCGCAGGAAATGTGCGCCTCAACTGGGCCTCGCCAGCTGTTGATGCCGGACGCGCCGATCTTATCCCAACAGATCCCTTTGCGGAGACCGATCCCTTTTACGACACCGACCTGGACGGAAATCCCCGTGTCGTAGGACAGCAGATAAACATAGGCGCATTTGAGGGCGGAGCCGTTCCGACAGGCCCGATTATCTATGTGGACGCGAACGCGTCCGGTGATGCCGGGGGCGGCAGTTGGGGCGTGCCGTATCGTACGCTCCAGGCGCCGCTACAGGCCGTGCGAAATGCCCGTGCTGCAGCATCTGATGGATTCGAGATCGGAGCACTGGGGGAAGACGTCGATATCTGGGTATCGGAAGGCACATATCGTCCTGATCAGGGCCCTGGCCTTGCGCAAGGTGACATCACGCTCAGCTTCGAGATTCCGGATGCACTGGCGGTGCTTGGTGGCTTTGCCGGAAACGAAACCAGTGCCGACCAGCGCAATAGCGACCCGGCAACCAACAATACCAGGCTCAGTGGCGCGCTTGGCGAATCCAACAGTCAGACAGTCGTGCGAATCGGAGCGGCCACAACCAGCGAAACGACGCTTGACGGGTTCACCATTTCCGATGGGGATTTCGACGACAGTCCCCAGTTTGAAAGCACAGGCCCGGAAACCAGCTTTACAGAAGGCAGTCAGGCACGCGCCGCCGGCGTGTACGTAGCCGGCGATGCTATACTGAACAATCTGCATATCCGCGATAACGAGGTGTTTGTCGGTCTTTTGTTTGAAGGCACCCCGCCTCCGTCCGCTGGCGGACTGACGTGTGATGGCTGCAGCGCCCGGTTCTCTAACCTGACCGTTGCAGGAAATAGAACAAATACAGCAGGAGGAGGAATCCATGTTACAGCGATCGAAGGGCCGATTGCGCCCTCCTTTCAGCGTATCACAATTCAGCAGAATGAAGCCGACGCTGGCGGAGGAATGGTCGTGAGCGCAGAAGCAAGCGGATCCATCGACGGCATGCAGCTTGCCAATGTGTCGTTTATCGATAATCAAGCCTCCACAATTGCGGGCGGACTGCTTGCAGGCGGTATCGGAGAAGGCGTGCAACTCAACATGCGCAGTGCGAACGTGCTTTTCGCAGGGAATACGGCTACAGAAGGGACCGAGACAGATCCGTCTGCTGCGTTTTTTACAACGCAGGATGGGGCATCGCTCGACGTCACGCTGGCGCAGCATACGGCTGTTGGTACGCTGGCAGGCGATACCGGACAGGCACTTATAGGGGTCGACAGCGAAACCGGGCTGTCATCCGTTAACATAGCAAACAGCATTTTCTGGGGATCCGATGCGCCTATCCATATAGCAGAGGGCACCTCCGGCGACGTCGTAGCTGTTAACAACAGTCTCGTCGAAAACGGCTGGGGAGGCGAAGGAAGCGCCAATATCGACACGGATCCGCTTTTTGACGCAGACTACCGGCTGCTTGGTAACTCGTCTGCGATCGATGCAGGAAACGAGGGGCTGCTTCCCCCCGATGCAACCGACCTCAACAACAGCGGTGATACGGACGAACCGCTTCCCCTTGATCTGAATGATGAGGCGCGCGTGCTTGCTGGCGATGTAGACATGGGGGCGTTTGAGGGAGGCGCTACGCCACGCGCTCTCACTGAAGCGCCTGCTGATGTGGGCTTTCAAGAGGCAACTCTCAACGCGACCATCAACCCATACAACACGGAGACCGACATCTCCTATGCATTTCGGCTGGAGACGGTAGACGAGTCAGCGCCTCCACAGCTCATTGAGGCCGGGTCGTTTACGGGAAGCGACAACGCATCCATATCGGCGGCAGCTACTGCCCTTGAGATCGGGACCACGTATCAGGCACGCATAGAAGCGTCGGATGCAGAAGGCGTTGCCACGGCCGGCGATTGGGTTGCTTTCACGACTGACGATGCTAATCCCCCCGAGACAGAGGATCTTACTACCTCTACAGGGGCAAACGTCTCAGTTGACATTGACCTGTTCGACCTGGTGACTAACGTTGGCGAAGCTTTAGACCTTGAGGACTTTACGATCGAAGATGCCCCGGAGAATGGGGGCCTCGAATCCAGTGACGATGCCGGCGTGGTAGTCTATACCCCCGACCAAGATTTCGTTGGTACAGATGCCTTCACCTACACGGTCGTCGACGTACTGGGGCTTGCTTCTGCAGAAGCGACGGTCACGATAGACGTAACCGGTGATGCGCCCGTGGCTGCCGATGCCAGCTTCGACGTGCAGGTAAACGAGACGCTCACGGTGGAAGCGCCGGGAGCTCTCAACGGTGCTGATCTTGGCACTCCGGAAGCTCCTATTGTAGCGGTATTGGCGCCGGCGGATGCAACGGGTGGGGAGACCGTTGACCCTGGCGTTGCGACGCCTTTAGCAGGGGGACTGTTTACGCTGAATGAGGATGGCAGCTTTATCTTTGCAGAACCAACCGAGCCAGGCGTGGTCGCAGCAGCGTATCAGTTGCAGAATGCAGCAGGAGAGAGCGAAGGCACGATTACATTTGACGTTGAGCCTGACGAGGAGGCCACGCCTGAACCGGTATCCGCATCGTTACCCCCGACAGCAGTTGGGGTTCGGGGGGATGCCCAGCAGGTCGAGGTGCAGAACACAGGCAGTTCAGTGCTCACCGACCTGAGCGCAACGCTCGAATCCACTGAGCACTTCCGGGTGCTCAGCACCAGCGACGACAGCGAAGTGGCGCCGGGCGAGGGATTCCGCATCACGCTTGCGTTTGCCCCGCAGACGGTAGGGCGCCAGGGTACGCGCCTGAATGTCCGGTCGGGCGAGGAACTGATCTCTGTCTTCGACCTGAGTGCCAAAGCAATCGACGTAGACGTACAGCCCGGTGAGGCAACGGCAGGTACCGCATTCGGGGTAGATGTCCTCGTATCTGATAATTTTATACCTTCCGACGGACAGCGCCTTGAAGCGCGCGTTGCAGGGCAGTCGAATTACACATCGATCGCCCTTGCCGACCAGGAAGCGGGGCGCTGGACCGCTGAGGTGCCAGCAGGTCTCGTGACCACGGCGGGCGTTGATCTCTTCGTTGCGCTCTCTGATGAGGAGGGGGCTGTTACGGTGCCGCAGGCGCCTGAAGAAGAGGCTGCACGGAGACCGCTGCATGTACAAGTTGGCATCCCTGCTACACCGGCAGAAGGCACGTTCGCATCCGACCAGTACCGGATGATTGCGCTACCGGTTGACCTGCAGGAGCGCGCCACGACCGACGTGCTGGCTGAGGCTTACGGGCCGTACAGCCCTGAGCAGTGGCGCTTTTTCGAGTGGCAGTCTGCCGAAGAGCGATACGCCGAGTTCCCGGAAGTCCGTACGATCCAGCGCGGCAGAGCGGCCTGGCTCATTACCGATACGGGCGAGCCGTTTGAGGTGAACAACGGACAGTCGTTCGCGGCGGATGCTCCGCATGAGCAGGTGTTGGAGCCAGGGTGGAACCAGATAAGTACGCCCTTCGGGTTCGCAGTGGCCTGGGACGCGGTCACGCGCTCTGATGTGATACAGGCGCCCGTCGCCTACCGATCTCCAACGCCCGACGCGCCCCCTGAGTATATCTACAACCGGCAGCAGCTTGATCCGTGGATCGGCTACTTCGTGTACAACGAGGCTCCGGAGCCCGTCACAATTGTTGTGCCGCCGGTCGCGTCCGATGAGACCAGCGAAGCTGTGCGTGCCTCCGTTGATACCGAGGCGACGGAATACTCGCTGCAGCTTATCGCCGATCTTGAAGGTCGCGCGCTCCGGCATACGCAGACCTTTCTTGGCTTCCGGACAGGCGGACACGCAGATGGGCATACAGATGAATATACGGAACTCCCTCGTACCTTTGTGGCTGCACCGCCCGTGGGCGAGCATGTGCGTGTGAACGTTGTAGATGATGCAATGCGCTATGCAGGCTACTACGTCTCTACACCTTCAGAAGGATATGCGTGGGACATCGAGGTGGCGGCGCAGACCGGCGGGGCCTTTCGGGTTGATCACCGCGTGCGGGTGCGCCTCAACGAAACGGGCACGCTCCCCGACGGCTTCTCGCGATACGTCATCGATCTTGATGCAGAACGTCCGGTTGATCTGCAGAACCAGGCGTTCACAGCTGACTTGTCAGGAGGGGCTACCACCCGTCGCTATCGCATTGTGGTTGGCACTGAATCCTTTGCAGAGCAGCGAAGCGATGGCATCCCCCTACAGCAGGTAGAAGATGCACTGCATGCTAACTTCCCAAACCCGGTACGCGAAGGAACGACGATTGCCTACGATCTAAGTGCAGACACGCCTGTTGTAATTGATGTCTACAATGTGCTTGGCCAGCGCGTGCGCCGGCTCGCAGACCGGGAGCACAGCGCGGGCGCCCACACGGTGCGCTGGGACGGGCGCAACGAGGCTGGACAGCGCGTGGCCAGTGGGGCGTACTTTTACCAGATCCGAACGGATACGTTTACAGCCTCGAAGAAAATGGTGGTGGTGCGGTAACCCCCGACTTTTGCTCACTTCACAACACGCTTAGTCTGATGAACTGTGTACGTATGCCGTTTGGCCGGTGCTTTGTGTCGCGCATCACTGTGTGGTTTTGCATGGCACTGCTGGTTGCTGTTGCTTCGCCCGCAGCTCAGGCCCAGACCCCTGAACTGCGCCTCGAGGGGGAGGAGCGCCCTGTTGAGGTGCGCATTGCGCCGGTGTATCAGCGCGTCAACGATGGGGACGTTACGCTTGAGGCGTGGAGCACGGCGATTCAGGCGACCGTGCCCATTGGAACGCGTACATCTGCGCAAGCGCGAATGCAGTACGCACAGGCAAGCGGGAATGCCCTGACCACCGTAGCCGGCCCGACCGACCTGAAGCTCAACGTACAGCATCTCGTTCCTGCCCGGCAGGGGTACCTGGTACTGGCGCTGGACACAAACGTACCGGTTGGCGAGAACGAACTCTCCGACGAAGAACTGCAGACAACGGCGCAGACCAGCCAGCGTCCGTACCGGTTTCAGGTGCCTACATTTGGGCAAGGATGGACGGTGGCGCCTGGGCTATCATGGATTACGCCTGTTTCCGCCGACCTTGTTTTGGGGATGGGGCTGACCGGACGCTATCAAGGCGGATACCGTCCCCTGGCGGCCAGCAGCGTTGACTATGTGCCCGGTAACGAAATAGAGGGCCAGGTAGGTCTTGACTACCGTCTGAGCCCGGCCTCGACAGTAGCTCTCGACGTGACAACGACGTACTTCGGTACCGATACCGAAGGCGATCTGGATCGGTTTGAAGCGCGCTATAATATGTCGGTACGGGCGCAGTATTACTGGCAGCAAGACGCCCAAACGCTGCGCATGCAAGCGCGTTACGAGAACTGGCCGGAGAGCCGGTTTCGTCCGGTGCTTCTCATGCAGGACGGCGTGGAGGCCGGCGACCCAATCACGCAGCAGGTGCTCCCGTCGGTATGGAGCGGTATCGTGGGATACGCACGCACGCTTACAAACACGGTGCATATCGGGCTGCGCTCCGACGTGCAGCACTACACAGCGACGACTCGTTTCGATACAGCAACTACGGTCCGCATCCAACTCGCCCCTCAACTGCAGTTTTCGACGATACGGGTAGGTGCAAACAGCGCGTACACGTTCGGGAGTTTTACTGGCTTTGAGGTCGGGTTGAGCACCGCCTTGCGGCTCTAAGAGCCTGTTTGGGTTTTGGTTTGCAGGCGAGAGCGAGCGCCGCTGAGGCGAAAATTGGACCCCGATGGCGGTTCGTAGCCGGGGCTACGGGCCGACATCGGGGGCAATTGCACCAGGGGCATGACCTTCGGCCCCAGTCCAGCGCCGCCGGTCGGAGCCCAAATTAAGAAATCAAAACAGGTTCTAAGCACTTTTAAGCACATCGGCCGCAACCGGTCGCAGCGCGTACGCTACGACGCTGCTCAGGAGCCACGCGGGTTTGGGTATGCAAGTGAGGGCGTGTGCAACAGGTCTTGAAGCTGAAAGCTGCATACGTGCGCTCTCCACAGAAAAAGCCCGCCCCGTCGTTTTGTCGCGACGGGGCGGGCTTTCATATGTTACCGTGCTGGCAGCCAGAGGCTATCCGGTTACGGCTGTTGGGGCGTTGCACCATCAGTGGGTGGGGCATCCGGCACCGGACTTGGCGGTGTTGCTTCATCCGGAGCGCCAGTAGGCACTGTCGGGACCTCGTCGGCTTCATCCTGGAGAAGCTCCTCCAGTTCATCGAAGCGACGGCCGAACTGAGCGAAGTCGCCATCTTGCAGCGCCTGGCGGGCCTGCCGGATGAGCGTGCGGGCCTGCCCGATATTTTGCGGCGTAACACCGGGCGCATCCTCAATACTGATAGGCTGATCGGGGGTGTCTTGCACCTGTGCAACGATCGACTCTTCAGCCTCAATCACCTCTTCGCCGAAGATGCGATTCAGCCCCTGGTTCAGCGTGCGCTCCATGACGACGAACTCGTCGTACGACACGATTACGCGCTGTAGCTGCGGGATGCGAATGTTATCGGCGATGAGGAAGATCGGCTCCACGTACAGGAACGAATCCTCAATGGGGACCACGATCAGGTTTCCACGCAGCACACGAGAGCCTCGCTGATCCCATAGCGCAATCTGCTGCGAGATTTCAGGGTCCTGGTCGATGCGCGACTCAATCTGGTTGGGACCGTAGATAAGCCGGTCTTTAGGCAGCTTATAGGTCACGATCTGGCCATAATCTTGTGGATCCGATCGAGCCGCAATCCAGGCGATCATGTTGTCGCGGTCATCGGGCGTGAGGGGAGTCATGAGCATAAACTGGAGCTCTTGCTCGCCTGGCAGGCGGGTCATGATGTAGTAAGGCTCCATGCGGACCTGGCGCCCGTCGTAGTTCTCGATGGGGCGTGTCCAGAGGTCTTCGTTGTTGTAGAAGACCTGCGGGCGCTGCATATGATAGCGGCGAAGCCGTTCAATCTGCAACTCAAACATATCCTGCGGATAGCGAATGTGGCGTTGCAGCCCGGCCCCTATCTGGTCGAACTCTTGAAACAGATCCGGGAAAGCAGACGCGTAGGTCTGCACGATGGGATCGTCCGGCTCCATCACATAGAGCCCAACATCACCGTCGTACGCATCTACGACAATCTTGACGGAGTTGCGGATGTACTGCAGCCCGTTGTACTTGCCATGCCCTTCAATTGACTCGCTGTAAGGAAAGGACCGGCTGGTGGTGTAAGCGTCCTGAATCCAATACTGCCGCTTGCTGCTAACTACGAAGTACGGATCGCGGTCGAACATGAGGAAGGGTGCTACGCGCTGAACGCGCTCCGATACGTTGTTCCAGATCTGAATGCGGCTTTCCTCATTCAGGTATTGCGACAGAATAATGTTATAATCGCCCATGTAATAGGCGAGCAGCAGCTGCTTCCAGAAAGAATCGAGCAGGATGCCGCCATCCCCCGTATAATTCGTGTACACGTTCTCATCCCCGGCAGGATAGTGAAGCTCCTGCGCGTCTGTAGGGGCAATTCGGTAGTTGTTGGTGCGGCTGCCGTAATAGATCGCCGGATTGTCAACCACGAGTGAGGAGTCGATCACTTGAGGCGGCAGGTCACGCATCAGAAACTCGGGCGAGCCTTCGATGCCTTCTCGCGCTACGAGGTTCATAACCGTTCCATATCCGTGCGTGTACTGCAGGTGACGGTTGAACCAGGTGTCCGATCCGGACGGAAGGCGCTGAGTGAGCTCGCGGGGCGAGAGCATAACCTGGCGATACTCGCCGTCGATAACGTAGCGGTCGACGTCGACTTCATAGAACTGGTAGTACAGACGGATCTGCTGCAGCTGTACGTATGTGTCGACCAGAAGGCGAGGGTCCCAGAGTCGTACGTTGCGCACTACATCTTCGTTGGCACGCAGGGCCTCCGGGTCGAGCTCGGTGCGGGCCGGGTATTCGCGCTCAACCGAGTCGTTGATGCCAAAGGCCTCACGCGTGAACTCGATGTTGTTTGCGATGTACGGCTCCTCAACCTGGAGTTCGTTTGGAATAACGCGAACCTGGTCTACCACACGAGGAGCCACAACCATGCTGGCAATAAGCACAAGCACGTAGAGGCCGGCCCCGTAGGAGACAAGCCGGAACCGGAATCGCTTCAGGTTAAGCGCGACCAGCACAGCGAGAAACAGCGTGGCAAAGATCATAACCCAGAGGGCAGGAAGCACCACGTTGATATCGGTGTAGTTGGCTCCGAACACAGCGCCGCTGCGCTCCATGAGGAGCTCATAACGGTCGAGGTAGAAGCCCCAGGCCCATCCAATGAGCAGGAGAATGGCATTGACGCCAATGTGCTGTATCGCAGAGGGGCGTAGCTCAAGCTGGCCGTTACGCACGCCAATGGCACCGACGAGCACATATCCGGTCACGAGAATGAGCAGTCCCAGAAAGACGAGCCCTACAAATCCACTCTGAAGCGACTGAATAAACGGGAGTTCGAGCATGTAGAACGCAAGGTCATGCGAGAAGACCGGGTCGGGGCGCCCGTATGGCTGTGCATGCCAGTAGCGCATGAGCTCGTCCCACCGGCCTGAAAAGCCGATGGCAAAGAGGAGCGTGAAGATTGCAGCGAGGCCCAGCCCAAGGCGTTTCAGCCGCCCCTCGGTAAGAGGACGGCCGCCCAGTTGCGGGCCTTCCTCGCCCTGGCTGAGCTGGGAGGCCCAGTAGGGAGGTAGGCGCTTCATGAATAGCAAGATGTTACCGCCGAAGTAGGAACCGGCAATGAGCAACACCAGCCCAAACATAGTGGCCTGAAAGCCAAGTTTGGTCCAGAAAACGCTCCCATATCCTAATTCGCTGAGCCAGAAGTACTCAACAAAGATACCGGGAGCGATAAGAAGCAGGGTGAGAAACGCTCCGAGCGTTAGAAGCAGTCCCTGAACCCAGCGGTTAGATCGTATTAAAGACATAGCGTGGAAAAGTCAACAGACAGCAAGGGGGAAGACACGAGGTGCATCTTCTCAAAAAAGAAGCACGTTACGCCATGTATAGCAATGCGTAGTTGACCGTTACGGTTCGCTGCCTACCCCCTTGCAGACCAATCAACTCCATACACATTGACGTAATACGCACACGAAAGGGTGCCCAGTCAATTATACCGATGTGCCCCCTTCACCGAAGTCGCGCACAGACACGTTTCCGGAGCAGTCTATAGCATGCATTCGGTATGCTGTTAAGCATCACTATGGAGCCTGAATTACGAGATTATGCATCGCTTTCGAGTGAGTCGATAGAGACTGGATTGTCTTCCGGTTCAATGGAATCCGCGGGTTCGGGCCCGGTATCGTCCCACGACTGGTCTTCAAGACGCATCAGGGGAGTTACGTGCATCGGACCGTCAACGCGGATCTGGCATGACAGTCGCATATCGCCGAACTGCTTGATCTGGTGCAGTTTCTCATGCTCGGCAGGTGTCATCGTATCGGGTTCGCCTGCTGAGAATGTAACGCGGCAGGTGGTACACTGGGCATGGCCGCCACAGCGGTGCCCGATGTCGACCCCGGCCTCACGGATCGCATTTACCAGTCGCGTGCCCCTCTCAACTTCGAAGCTTCCTTCTCCTTCGATCGTAAGTGTTGGCATAAGAGTACAGTGTTTGTTGGATAAAGAGTAGCTGTAACCTATGGAAGCAGGTGTTGCTTTCGTAAGCCGAAAGACCGAGAGTTAAAATAAATGCACAATTGTCACAATGGTACGCCGGCACAGTGCATCCAGATCGCATGCAGTGCGTGTGTGTAGTACCATCAGCAGACTATAACAAATGTGTTAATATGCGAAACCAAGTCGTCCTGGTTGATGCTCACGATGTCCCCGTTGGGCTTGCCGATAAGTTAGAAGCACACCAGCAGGGGTGGTTGCACCGCGCGTTTTCGGCATTTGTGTTTGATCCGAAAGGCCGCCTGCTGTTGCAGCAGCGCAACGTGAAGAAGTATCACTCGGGAGGGCTGTGGTCGAACACATGCTGCAGCCACCCGCTTCCGAACGAACCTGTTGAAGCAGCTGTTCAGCGGCGGATGCAAGAAGAGATGGGCTTCCAGTGCGAGCTGCACCCGGCCTTTCGGTTTACGTACCGGGCGGTGCTTTCCGACACAATGATTGAACACGAGTACGATCATGTGTTCATTGGAAAAGCAACGCCGGATGTGCGCCCGAACCCAGATGAAGTACAGGATTGGACATGGATGGAGCCTACAGTGCTCATCAACGATATCAATGAACACCCAGATCGATACACGGCCTGGTTCCGCATCTGCATTGAGCGCGTGCTGCGTGCTGCGCATACGCTCTTCCCTGAGACGGTATCTAAGCAAGACGATCTCTCAGAGAGCTTGACGACGGATGAGTTTACTGCTTCGGTAGCAGCGCGTCCGGCACAGTAAAACATGCCGCGCAAATCGGGCAATTGCGTCTCGGAGCAAATCAAGAAGCGCTGAGTCGCTGCCTGTAGCGCGAAGAGGTGCATCGGTAGATCCGAAAAAGACGGTCGCCCAAACGGCATCTGCGCTGCACGCTTGCAGAAGGGCATGCCTCATTTCTTCGCGCTAAAGCGCGGAACAAGCACGCTAATTCCCGTGTGCGTCCGTTCTGAATTCCCCAAAGCAGCGTCTGCAATGCAGGTGCAACGCAGGCGCTCGGCGTTACCTAAACGACGCGTTGAAGCAAGGCCCTTCCATAACGACCTATTTTCACTTTTTTGCTGTAACCCGGTTATGCCTACCTACGTGTACCGTCGCGAAGACGGAACGAAGTTTGAGATCAAGCAGTCGATTACCGATGACCCACTTACCACCTGCCCGGAAACCGGACAGCCTGTAGAGCGCATCATCAGCGGATCCGCCGGCCTTATTTTTAAAGGCAGTGGATTTTACGAGACCGATTACAAACGGAGAGGCAAGTCCCGGACGTCGAACGGTACGACTTCGACGAGTACGCCGGGAAGCACCACGAGCTCGGAAAGCAGTGGGGCTGACAACAAGAGCAAATCCAGTGCGTCAGACGACGCATAGTCAGACAGGGCTGCGTGAGCACAGCCGTGCGGGCTTGCATTCCGATCAGGATCGTGCAGATGCATCTGTGCGAGCCGGCGATGAACGGGCCTGAACCGATAACGCCGGTAAGGGGGCAGGCAGATCAATGATTGTGGCCCCCCAGGTGAGTCCGGCCCCAAAAGCGACAAGCGCGACGGTGTCACCCGGCTGCGCATAGCCGGAATCAAATGCTTCAGAGAGAGCCAGCGGGATGCTGGCCGCCGAGGTGTTGCCGTAGCGGTCGAGGTTCATGAAGACCTGGTCGTCGCTGAGCCCAAGTGAGTTGGCAGCATACTGAATGATGCGGGCATTAGCCTGATGGGGGATCAGCAGGTCAATGTCTGCCACGGTATGCGAAGATGTGCTCAGGGCTTCTTTCACGGCGCCATCCATAATGCGCGTAGCAAATTTAAACACCTCACGCCCATTCATCTCTAAGGTCGGCTCGTCGTTGTCGACGCGCTCGTGCGTGATGGGGTGCGCAACTCCACCTGAAGGTACGATGATATGCTGAGCGCCCTTGCCATCTGACCCCAGAACGTGACTGTCTATGCCGCCTGTATCAGATGCCTGCATGACCACCGCGCCCGAGCCGTCGCCGAAGAGCACCGCGGTGCTCCGTGTATTCCAGCTTAGCCAGCGGCTAATCAGCTCGGTGCCAATAACGAGGACCGTCTCGCAGGTCCCTGCCTGGATAAACTGCTCGGCAGTCACCACGCCATACAAGAAGCCGGTGCATCCCACCGTGAGCTGCATGGCACCAACAGTCGGCATGCCGAGCCCCTGCTGCACCTGACTGGAGACCGGCGGCGTAAGATAGTCGGGCGAAGAAGAGGCAACGAGAAGAAGGTCCACATCGCTGGGAGCTACGCCGGCACAGTCAAGCGCACGGCGGCCGCTCTCAATCGACATGGTAGCGGTCGTCTCATGGTCAGCTGCAAAGCGCCGTTCGCGGATGCCGCTGCGCGAGCGAATCCATTCGTCGCTTGTATCCATGTACTCTGACAGTTCGTCGTTGGTGACCACGCGTTCGGGGACGTAGTGGCCCCAGCCGACAATACTTCCGGTGGGCATGCGAGTGGAGGGGTAAGGAGAAAGAGGACAAAAGCGCGGCGTACGCTGAAAGCGGTTCCAGGGTAAGCATGCGCTGGCACCATGCTGCAGAAAGATGCACCATGGTGCCAGAAGTCTGTGCGGAGAAGCCTGCAAACCAAAACCAAACAGGCTCTTAGGCAGTGACTTCAGCGGCTCCGACTTCAGCAATAGCGAGAAAATCATCGGCCGAGAGGCTGGCTCCGCCAATCAGTCCGCCGTCAACATCGGGCTGCGAGAGCAGGGATTCGGCGTTATGAGGCTTCATGCTGCCGCCGTACAGGATAGGGATGCCGGCAGCGTCAGTCTCGGTTGAAAGCGCCACCAGCTCGTCGCGTACGAATGCGTGCATCTCTTGCGCTTGCGAAGGCGTGGCAGAGTCGCCGGTACCGATAGCCCATACCGGTTCGTATGCAACAACGACCTGCTCGGGCACCACAGCGGCATCAGAAAGAGCAGCGTGGAGTTGGCGACGGACGACAGCCTGGGCCTCTCCAGCATCGCGTTCCGCTTTCGTCTCACCGATGCAGATCACGGGCGTGAGGTCGTGCGCCTGTGCCTGCTTTACCTGGGCATTAACGTCCGCATCCGATAGTCCAAAGAGCTGGCGGCGTTCGGAGTGGCCCACGATAACGTAGGTGCATCCGACAGACGCAAGCATGGGGGCCGACACCTCGCCCGTGAACGCCCCATCGTTCTCATGATGCATGTGCTGTCCGCCCAGGGCTACGGGCGTTTCGGCAAGCTCTCCGCCTACAGCCTGCAGGTTTATGCTTGGCGGGCAGACCAGCATATCGATGCCAGAGAGAACGCGTTGTCGTTCAAGGGCGCCACTGGCAATGGCCCCGGCCAGCGACTGCGCTTCGGGCAGCGTGGTGTTCATCTTCCAGTTTCCAGCAATAAGCATGCGTGTAAGGCGCTATGGTAAATAGAGAGACGAGATGGAGCGAGTCAAGGAGAATGTGGCCCAAAGGGGGGCCCTGTGGGGGATTACTGCTTGCGGGCTTCGTAGGCGAACATAGGAGGAATGTTGATCAGGACGTACTCCTTCTCAACATGCTTGAAGTACCGACGCAGCGGCTTCTCCATATGGTTGTAGTTCTGGTAGACCAGAAACTTGCCGTCATCGTAGAGCCCGTCAAACGTATCCTGTAGCAGGTCGTCCTTGATATCGTCGTCAAGGAACGAGAAGGGAATGCCTGAAAGAAAGTAGTCTGCCGCTTCCAGGCCCAGCGAATCCATGATTGTTTGTACGTTCTCCGCGCGGTCGTGCACCACGGTGACCTGCTCGTATTGTTCTTCGAGTGACCGCAGGTCTGCTACAAACCCATCGTTGTTTTCGATGAGCACGAGCGATGAGTCGGGATGCATGTTTCGTGCAATGTGTCGGCTAAATACCCCGTCGCCCGGACCATACTCCACGATTGTGCAGGGCGCGTCGAAGTTGATCCAGCGGCATACGCGCTTAACCAAGTACGATGAGGAGGGGGTGATCGCCGCTACGTCGCGGTCTTTGATGAAGTTCTTTATGTAAGACAGGGTACCCATTCAAACAAAGGAAGCTGGTGAGCAATAGCGAAAGTAAGCCGTATGCAGGGCACGAACGCGTACTGAGAGATCCACTAACGCGCGCTCGTGCTCGCATCTAAGGTCCGGATGTCCTCCTGAAGCGCGACAATTGCCGTGCCCAGGTACTTATTCACAATGCGGCCCTCTGCATCAATCAACACACGTGTGGGGAGGGATGCAATGTTGTAGGTTTCAAGTAGGGGGCTTTCGTTACCCTCAGGAGCAATCACGTGATGGCCAGGGAGCGAACGGCCATCGCGAAACGCTTCGTTGAGCACAGAGTCGGGCTCTAACGAGATCGAGATGATCTGCAGATCCTGGGACTGAGTGCCTTCATAGATGGCATTGCGCGTAGGGATTTGCTCGCGGTAGAGTGCGTTCTGTGGGCGGTAAAACTCAAGCAGTACCGGGCGCTCTCCAATCGCGTCTAACGAGAGCGTCTCGCCGTCGGTGGTTGTCACGCTGAAGTCAGGCGCGGTACTGCCAGGGAGCAGGTTCTCGGCTTCGTATTCGGCGCGAGAGGCCCACTCGGCCCACTCAGTGTTCGGGTACTCACTGCGCAGCGTGCGCGCAGCCTGCAGCGCCTCGTCGCGGTCTAAGCTGTCGAGATGGGTGCGCACGACCTCGGCCATCAGGCTCGCTCGCACATTGGTGTCGGCCCCGCTCTCCCGGGCTTGGGCGATAGCCTCCTCAAGAAGGTTGAGCGCAGCAACTTTACCGTTGCGCTCCGCCTCAGCCTGCCGCGCAATACGCAGCGCTTCGGCATAACGCGGATTGGTTGGAGAGAGGGCCACCGCACGCGCCACGGTCAGCGAGTCGTTCCAGCCCTGAATCATCGCGATCGACTCGACCGCTGCCAGGTCGGCAACGTATGAGCCGGGAAACCCCTCGCGCAGTCCCCAGAGAATGCTGCTCGTCTGGCGCACGCTCTGCCCGATGCGGGCTTCATCATACGCATCCTGCAGGCCGTCGACCATCGTCTGGCGATGCAGAGCCATGGTGTTTCGGTACGCCATCAGCGCATCGTTTTCAGGCGAGCGGATGCGGGCCAGTCCGCGCACCGGAAGCTGCATGCGAAGCGTGGCGCTATCGCCTTCGGCAACGACGAGCTCTCCCTCGTGCAGCACGTTCCCGCGTCGCTGTACAACGTAGGGGTATACCGCCCGCTCCGGAGCGCTTATCGTCATCGAGAAGGCCCCCGACGTGTCGGTCTGGGCAATTCCCAGCGTATCAATGCTGCGCCCTACTGGCTGGATGACCAGCACGGTGAACCCACTGTAGTTTTCGGTTGGGTCGACATCAGGGTGAACGGTGATCTGCCCCTCGAATACGCTTTCGATGCGGGGCTGCTCCTGGGCCTGTCCGGACCCACACGCCGCAACCAGAACCATTGTGGCCAGCAGGCTACAGAGAAGCCCGGACGACCAGCGGGAGAGCCCGGGAAGTGATGAAATGCGCACGATGCTATGAGATAAATGATACAATAATGTGAATGCCGCGGGCACGCAGAGCGCCCCGAGGCAGGTGCCTCAGGGCAGCGGGTAAGCAGGTACGTATGCTACGCCGATTCGGCGCGCGCATCCAGCTTCTCAGAGAGCACGTCGCGCACCAGCTGCGGGTTCGGGGAGCCGTCCATGCGCTGCATGACCTGTCCGATAAAGAAGCCCAGGAGCCCGTCTTTGCCATCGAGGTAGCTGGACACGTTGTCGGGGTTGTCGTCGAGCACCGACGCGGCGACGGGCTCAATGCTTCCACGATCCGAAATCTGAATCAGGTTGTTCTCGTCGGCGATCTTCCCAGCCGAGTCGTCGGTGTTCTCCAGCATCAGCTCGAAGACCTCCTGGGCGCCACTGGAGCTGACTTTGTCTTCCAGGCGAAGATACACAAGCTGGGCGAGGCGCCGGGGCGTAACGGGGAGCGTGTCTGGCGTGTCGTCGGTCTCGTTGAGCGTGCGAAGCACATCGCTCATAACGAAGTTGGCTACCTCTTTCGCCTGTGCTTTCGTATCACCGCCTTTGGTGCGCTTGAAGAGCGAAGAGAGCGCCTCCTCGAAGTAGTCGGCCAGGGCCCGCTCCTCGGTGAGCACCTCCGCGTCGTAGGCCGACAGGCCCAGGTTGCTCATGAAGCGCGTGCGTCGCGCATCAGGCATCTCAGGAAGCGCCTCGCGCAGCGTCTCAATCCGCTCGCGCGGTACAACGATTGGCGGGAGGTCCGGGTCGGGCATGTAGCGGTAGTCGTGGGCCGCCTCTTTGGTGCGCATGGTGCGGGTGCGCTGCGCATCCGCATCCCACAGCAGCGTCTGCTGCTGCACGGCCTCGCCACGCTCACGCGCTACAATCTGACGGTTGATCTCGTACTCAAGCGCGCGCTCCACATTGCGAATCGAGTTCAGGTTCTTGAGCTCGGTGCGCGTGCCGAATCCGGTTTGCCCCTTCGGACGCACCGATACGTTGGCGTCGCACCGCAGCGACCCTTCCTCCATGTTTCCATCGCTGATGCCAAGCCAGCGCACGAGCTGCCGCACCTTGTGCAGGTAACGATACGCCTCACGGGGCGAACGCAGGTCTGGCTCCGAAACCATCTCGATGAGGGGGACGCCGCAGCGGTTGTAGTCGAGCAGCGTGTGCGTGGCGCTCTGGTCATGAATCGACTTGCCCGCATCCTCCTCAAGGTGGATGCGCGTAATACCAATGCGCTTGCGGGGCATCTCGCCCGACGCGTCGTCTTCAGGGCCCGCATCAATCTCAAGGTAGCCGCCAAAGCAGAGCGGGGTGTCGAACTGCGAGGTCTGGTATCCTTTGGGCAGGTCGGGATAGAAGTAGTGCTTGCGCGCAAAGAATGACTGCTCAGCGATCTCGCAGTGCGTGGCCAACCCCATGCGCAGCGTGTGCGCTACAGCCGCTTCGTTCAAGACCGGCAGTGTGCCAGGATGCCCCAGACTCACCGGGTCGACGTGCGTGTTCGGGGGCGCTCCGTAGGCGGCGGCTTCAGGACTGAATAGCTTCGCCTCTGTTTGCAGTTGGCAGTGCACCTCCAGCCCTATGACGGGCTCGTACGTCTCGTGCAGCATAAAAGCGGGCGTGGGACAATAAAAGAGTGGGACAGTCGGAATGCGACGGTGGGGCGTCGCTACTCAGTTGCTAACTTAACCACCGTTGCATTGTTCAGCAAACCGGGCGCAACGCCCAGGCCAGCGCGCTCTACTACAGCCCTTCCCACTTCGAAAAGATCTCGTCGACATGCGCATCGGTTTTCGGGCGCTTAAACACGTGCCGGATCACGCCGTCGGGGTCGATAAGATACGTGGTGCGCTTGGTGCCGACAACCGTGTTGCCATACAGATTCCGCTCACCGTACACGCCGTACGTCGTCAGAATCTCGTGTTCGGGATCTGCCACCAGCGGAAACGGAAGCGCATACTCATCTGCAAACGCGGTGTGCGAGTCCACCCCGTCTTCCGATACGCCGATTACCGCAATACCGTGCTCCTGCAGGCGCTCATACCCGTCGCGCAGCGTGCAGGCCTGCTTGGTGCATCCGGGGGTGTTGTCTTTTGGATAGAAGTAAAGCGCCACCCACTGCCCGCGGTAGTCCGAAAGCATGAGCGGTTCGTCGTACTGCGTAGGCCCTGTAAAATCAGGCGCTTCAGTGCCTACGTTGAGGCGGTCGATAGAAGGAGGCATCGTGTACAAAGGGGAATAAGTAGCGTATGCGGATGAACAGCGCCGGGGCGTAACAGCCCCCGCGTAGCCAGGAGTACAACATGAATGCAAAAAGCCCTGCCGTCAGAAGGGACGGCAGGGCTGCAGAGCCAACGACCGGACTCGAACCGGTGACCTGTCCCTTACGAGGGGACTGCTCTACCAACTGAGCTACGTTGGCGGCTTTCTTTCTGTAGCTTTTTGTTTGTAGCACAGGATGCACGCGACGCTCTCACAAATGATCCAGTCAGTGTACAGGCAGCAGTGCAGTTTCATCATGGATTTACGGATGCGGGGCCCAGGTGCCCGTCTGCCGGTCCTGACGCGCTTTCGGGGCGTAGAGGGCCTGGCCATAGCAGGGCCTCACGTGCGATCAACAATCGCCTGCAGCTGGTCTAATGCGCGTTGGATAAGCAGCGCAACAAGCCGGCGCCGCACCTCGCGCTGATGGTCAAGGTAGAACGCAAACTCGTCCGCGGTAAAGTGGCCGGCAATCAGGCCCACGAGCGTGCGTTTCAGACGGCGGTCTTCCTTAAGCAGGTTGCGCACCTTCGCCGCCTGGTCGGCGCGGTCCATCTGTGCTACGCCCGTGTTGTACTTGGCCAGGTAGCGCGCCACCGTCGTCAGGACGAGCGGGTTCTGTAGCTTGCATAGCGGACGCAGCGTGCGGCTCTGGAACTGCTCCATGGGGCGCTGGTCGTCGGTTTCGACCGGAACGTGCGGGCGAATGCGCTGCACGGCGTCGTCGCGGGCTCCTGCATCGAGCCCCCACAGCTCGGGGGTGGCCAGCTCCACGCTGTTGCCTGCCGGGTCGCGCACGTAGATCGAGACCGCCTGTTCGTTGTGCGGCCAGGTCGTGCTGTCCTCAACAGGGATGCCGTGCTGGTTGAAGCGCGCTCGCCACGCATCCACCTGACCAAAAGGAACAGCGAGCGCAACGTGCTCGGCTCCGTCGGCGCCATGGGCGGGTAGCGATTCGGTCTGACGCGTCACTTCGGCGATGAACACGTGCAGGATGCCGTCGCCACACCGAAACGAGAGATGGCGATTAGGCTCGTCAAACACCACGGGCAGGTTTAGCACGGTACCGTAAAAGTGGCGCACCGCCTCCAGATCCGACGCGTACAGGCTGGTTTCGAGGATATGGGTGGGGCGCATAGGCAAGAAAGCAGTCAGGGAAAGCAGGGGGCCGAGCAGGTAGCTCGCGGCAGCGTACGTCTCCTGAACCGTCTTGCGAGACTGTGGATTCAATGCGCTAACGTCCAGTCCTCTTCATTGCATGAAAATCGATAGCTGAGGCGCCACGGCAGCACCGCACTGCAGAATCAGGCTGCCACGCCGTTCTTAACCACATCTGAGTCGGTAGGACCCTGCGCGTCGTAGCGCGCCACGAACGCATCGAGCCGGTCTGGGTCGTTGGCGCCGGGTAGCGGACGCGTGGCGGTCTGGCATTCGGCTTCTACGCCGAGCTTGCTGCAGATGCGATCTGACACGGCTTCGGCCATCTGGCGGTAGGTGGTGAGCTTCCCTCCCACGATGCTCAAGAAGTTCTCTACCCCGTCGTCGGCATGGTCGAGCACGAAAAACCCCCGCGAGATTCCACGGCGGTTGCTCTTCTGCTCGTCGGGCGCGTACAGCGGACGCACGCCCCACCAGGTGCGTACCACAGCGGCCTCAGCAACCGGGGGAAGCATCTTAGCGCATTCCTGAACCGACTTCTCGACCTCCCATTCGGCCTCCTCATACGCATCGGGGTCCGAGACGGAGACGCTCGTTGTGCCGAGAACGACCTCGCTCTCGTGAGGAACGATGATGTCGCCATCGTCGGGGTCGCGGCACCGGTTGAGGGCGGGGCCGAGGGCGTCGTATACTACCGAGATCATAACACCGCGCGAAGGTGCCATCTCGACATCGACGCCGGCCATCGCTGCCACCTGTCCGGCCCAGGCGCCCGTTGCATTAATGACATACTGCGGGGCAACCGTTGCATCTACGCTGCCGCCCAGCGTGGCCTGCGTGATGTGCCCATCTTCGATGGTGAGGTTCTCAAGCGGGGCATGAGGAAAAACCGTGCCGCCCTGCTCCTCGGCATCGGCAGCGTTGGCTGCGCTGAGGCGCGAGGGATAGACGACCCCGTCAGGGACCCACATGGCGCGCTCAACGCGTGAGGAGAGTCCGGGCACGACGCGCCGGGCTGCATTTCCGTCGAGCACGCGCGTCTCAATACCGATAGACTCGCAGGCCGCCCGCTTGCTCTCGAAATAGTCCGGGTCGTCTTCTGGAAGCTGAACAAACAGTCCCCCCGTGTTGCGAATGCACGCCCCAGCGATTGAGCGAAGTACGCGATTCTCTTCGATGCATTCTTCGGCACCGGTGCGATCGGCCTCGGCGTAGCGGGCCCCGCTGTGGAGCAGTCCGTGCGACCGGCTCGACGCCCCGCTGGAGAGGCCGTTTCGCTCAGCAAGCATCACGCTAATGCCACGAAGCGCAAGGTCGCGAGCAATGCCGGTGCCAGTCGCACCGCCGCCAATGACCAGTATAGTAGGAGCGTCTTCCATCGGAAGAAGGGGCTGAATAGGTGGGAATACGAGCGACCACCGTCACGCTTAGGCAAGCGTTTTAGAACGCTTTCAAAGAGTGAATGTGGATCTCCGTTTCAGTTTTGAGCACCTGTGTTGTTCACCGCTAAACACGGATAAGACAGGCATTTCACACATCTACTGCTTTCAGACACTACTTGCAGGTACTACTTGTAGATGCTGCCTGTAGTGTCCAGCGCATCCCGAAACCAGAAATCGTGATCTGATGTGTGATGTGGCATCTGCCGCTTCGCCTTCGTTTCTTGGAGAACACCATTCTTGGATTATACCATGCGTCGTGTCCTCAGCGCTCAGACAAACCGATCTATGCGATATCTTTCCGCTATGCTCATTGCATGCGCCATGCTCGCGCTGGGACCCGGGGCGTGCAGCACGCCGGAGGCGCCCGGGCTCGCGCTCTTGCCTGCTGAGGCGCCCGTTGAGGGCGAGACCTTCGCGCCCCGTCTTTCGGTGGATGCGGACGGTCGCCTGCTGCTGTCGTATCTATCTAAAACGGATGCCGGGCATGCGCTGCAATTTGTGCGCTATGACGGCAGTTCCTGGATGGCACCGCAGACCGTCGCCGAAGGAGACGACTGGTTTGCGAACTGGGCCGACACCCCCGGCGTGCGTCCGGTTGGGGAGTGGCTCTTTGCGCACTGGCTCGTGCGCAGCGGTCCGGTGGCCTACCACTACAATATCCACGCGGCCTGGTCGCCCGATGGTGGGGCTACGTGGGAGGATCCGTTCATCCTGCACGGCGAAGGGCGACCGGCCGAGCACGGATTTCTGTCGTCGGTGGTGCTTGACGATGGGGCGCTGGGGGTGACGTGGCTGGATGGGCGCTACACGGTAGACAACAGGGCACTTCACGACAACGCGATAAGCCACGATGCCCACGCGGCACACCAGGGCGCGATGAGCTTGCGCTGGGCCCGCTTCGAGCCCGCCGACGACGCCCGGCACGTGCGTATCGGAACGATCGCACCCGATGCGGAACGACGGGCGCAACAAAAAAACCTGACAGGTCGACCGCAGTGCCTGTAACCGACCCGTAAGAACATGCATGGCGTGCATCATTTTGAGGGTGCATTCGATATACTGAAAGCGCTTCCAAAAAGGTGAAAGTCTGCCTTAATGCAGCGTATACTGTGTCTTGTAGGTCGGGCTCTCGCCTTCTGCTCCTCGCTCGTTTAACAACCGCTCGTTTTACACCCGCTCGTTTAACCCTTCTGTGCTATGATCCGCTGGTTCGATACGCTTTCCTCTGATGACGTTGCCCTCGTTGGTGGAAAAAATGCTTCTCTTGGCGAACTTACGACAAATCTTGCTGAGGCGGGTGTGCGCGTCCCTTACGGATTTGCCACTACGGCCGATGTCTTCTGGTCGGTGTTAGACGGGGCCAATCTGCGGTCGGCCATTCTCGATCTGCTGCAGGACGATGCGAAAACGCCCGCCGAGACTGCCACGGAAATCCGCTCGCTGATTGAGACGGCCGAACTGCCTGACGCGTTTGTCGAGGCGCTCACCGAGGCCTACCGTGCGCTCGGCACCCGGTACGACGAGGAGAACGTGGATGTGGCCGTCCGCAGCTCAGCCACGGCCGAGGATCTTCCGGAGGCCAGCTTCGCCGGTCAGCAAGATACGTTTCTCAACGTGTCGGGCATCGATGCGGTGATCGCCGCCGTGCGGAAATGCTTCGCCTCCCTCTTTACCGAACGCGCTATCTATTACCGCAATGAACAAGGCTTTGACCATACCGACGTTGCGCTCTCGGTTGGCATCCAGAAGATGGTGCGGGCCGACCTCGGAAGTGCCGGCGTTATGTTCACGCTGGATACGGAGACCGGCTTCCCTGACATTACGGTCATCAACGCTGCATGGGGACTTGGCGAGGGGGTGGTCAGCGGTGAGGTGACGCCCGATGAGTATCGCGTTTACACGCCCTTCCTCGATAACAAAGCGCTCGCTCCCATCACCGGATACCAGCTGTCGCAGAAGGACCGCAAGTGTGTCTACGCAGCGGGCGGGTCGACGGAGGTGGTGCCGGTGCCTGCAGATGAGCAGCGCACACCCGTGCTCACAGACAACGAGATTCTCCAGCTTGCCCGGTGGGGCGCGTCCATCGAAGCACACTACGGACAGGCCATGGACATCGAGTGGGCAAAGGATGGCCAATCGGGCGATATCTTCGTCGTGCAGGCGCGTCCAGAGACGGTGCAGTCGCAGCGCGAGGCCGCCACGCTCCGCTCGTATACGCTCACAGAGCCGGGCGAGGTGCTGGTGCGCGGCGCAGCGATCGGAGATGCGATCGCTACCGGACCGGTATGCCGCCTGGAGAATCCCTCGCAGCGCGACAAGTTTGTGGACGGGGGCATTCTCGTGACGGAGCTTACCGACCCGGACTGGGTGCCGCTCATGAAGCGGGCCTCCGCTATCGTCACCGATCGCGGCGGACGCACGTCGCATGCGGCCATCGTGAGCCGTGAGATGGGGTTGCCGGCCATTGTCGGAACCGAGAACGCAACGGAGGTGCTCCAGAATGGGCGCGAGGTGACGGTGTCGTGTGCCGATGGCGACGAAGGACAGGTGCTGGACGGCACGCTGGACTACGACGTAGACGAGCAGGACCTGAGCACGCTTCCCGAAGTCAACACGCGGGTAATGATCAACGTGGCGAGTCCGCCGGTCGCGATGAAGTGGTGGCGTCTGCCGGTCGAAGGCGTGGGGCTCGCCCGCATGGAGTACATCATCAACAATATCATTGAAGTGCATCCGCTTGCGCTCACGCGGTTTGAGCAGGTGCAGGATGCGGAGGCCCGCAAAACCATCGAGCGGCTAACGGCCGGATACGACAATAAGCCGGACTACTTCGTTGAAACGCTGGCCCGGGGCATCGCCACCATTGCGGCGGCGCAGTATCCGCATCCTGTTATTGTGCGCATGAGCGATTTTAAGACCAATGAGTACGCCAATCTGATCGGAGGACAGGGCTTTGAGCCGGATGAGGAGAATCCGATGCTGGGCTGGCGTGGAGCCGCGCGCTATTACAGCGACGACTACGCCGATGGCTTCGCCCTGGAGTGCCGGGCCTTGCGTATGGCACGCCAAGAGATGGGATTCGACAATATCGTGGCTATGATTCCGTTCTGCCGCACGCCCGATGAGGGGCGCCGCGTGCTCGACCTCATGGCCGATCAGGGACTCAAACAGGGCGAACATGGCCTGAAGGTGTATGCCATGGCTGAAGTACCGTCCAACATTGTGCTGGCCGACCGGTTTTCTGAGCTCTTCGACGGGTTCTCAATCGGGTCGAACGACCTTACGCAGCTCACGCTCGGTGTAGACCGCGACTCGGATCGTCTGGCCTACTTGTTCGACGAGCGGAATGAGGCCGTCACGCGAAGCATCCGTCAGCTCATCGACACAGCGCACGATCCGGATCAGGGCCGCGCCATTCCGGTGGGCATCTGCGGCCAGGGGCCAAGTGACCATCCGGACTTTGCGGCATTTCTGGTCGAGGCCGGTATCGATACGATTTCTGTGCTCCCGGATAGCGTGGCCCGTACCATCCGTACCATCGCCGACGTTGAAGCGTCGCGCCGCCAGCCCGCGTAACGGCGCGGGCAGAAAAGTGGGCGGCCTGGCCGCTAAATACGCTGCTAAATACCATCCGCTACCGCATTCTTGCCCTGCTGGTATGCATCCGTAAACACATCTGTAAGGGGAGATGCGGATGGGGCGTCCTCAGAGGGGGGCTGGTCACCGTTTGTTAGAGCCGTGCCCGGACGCAGGTAGAGGGTCTCGCCCGAGGTGGTGCGGCGGGCCAGGTGGGCGGTGAGGGTGTCCCACGGGAACAGATCAAGCGGCACGTGCTGGTCGCTGCGCTCCGTATCCACAAACCCAATGCGTCGGTCGCGCTGGTACACCTCAATCCGGCCCGTCTGTGCGGAGGCGGCAAACGTGAACGGGCGTGTGGCCGACACCGACTCGGCGCGTTTGGCGACGGGGATAAGTAAGTCCGTGGCGTCGCCTTCCCGCAGCTTCTCTTTGACCGTCGCCTCGGCTTCATCAGCGCGTTCGATGAGGCGCTCCCGGAAGCCTGCGGGCGGATTCCACCAGGCGCGGACGTAACGCGCAAGCCCGAGGGTACCCACGGCCATGCAGAAGCGCACCGCATCTCCCGGCGTAAGCGACGCTGGATCGGTCTCGGCGACCGTCTGGAGCGTATCGCACTGCGCCAGGGTGGCGTCGGGGCGGGCCTCGTCCAGAAATGGCGAGCGAGGGTCCGCCGCCACATGCGAGAGGTGCAGCTCCTCCTGGGCCCGCGTTACAGCCACGTAGAAGAGGCGCCGCTCCTCTTCCAGCATGCGGGTATCGGATTCGGTGCCGGCGGGCGGAAACGTGCCGGTGTTGCAGCCGGGCACGAACACGATGGGCCACTCGCCGCCCTTGGCCCGGTGGATGGAGCGCAGCGTGAGCGTGGCCGCCGGATCGCTGTTGGCATGCGACCGGGAGATCCGGTAGATGGCCTGCAGCAACTCCTGCGCCGATGCGTATTCGTCGGCGAACCCGACAAGCGACTGTGCGGTGGCGACCCGGTTTTCGCCGACATCCCGAAACGCGCTCTGCTCCCGCAGGTGGTCGTCGTACGCGATGGTATCGATGAGCCACGAGAGGGTATCGGAGGCCGGGGCGTTGACGCGGTCGGTGAGCGATGAAGCGGTTTCCAGAAAATCCTCTACCTGCTCAACGGTGCGCTCGTGCATCTGATCGGTGTGTGCGGCGAGGGCGTCGAGCAGGGAGGTCTGCTGCGTTCGGGCCGCGCGCGCTACGTTCTGAAGCACAGCGTAGCTAACATATCGGTTGGGCGTGCGGATAATCGTCTGAAAGCGGTCGAGGTACGGCCCGACCTTGCGGCGATCCGCAAACCAGCCGCGCTCTTGCACGGTAGCTTCGAGCGTGGCCCAGTAGAGGTACTGCAGGAGCGTCTGCACTTCGGGCCGTTCGTAGAAAGGGGTGTTGCCTACGATGCGGTGCGGCACCTCGGCGTCCAGCAGCGCCTGCTCGATGAAAGGGGTCTGGGCATACTGGCGTACCAGAATCACGATGTCGGTGGGGGCGTGCCCGGCCCGCAGGTGCGACTGAATGGTGGATGCGATGCGGGTGCCTTCCTCGGCGGCATCCTGCGCAGCGGTGCACTGCGTGGTGCCTCCGTATCCCTTCGTACACTGGATGCGCTTCTCCTGGCGCTCGGTGTTGTGGACAATGACGCGGTTCGCAAGGGCAGTCTGCTGCACGGGCGACCGGAAGTTGTCGTGCAGCATATACTCCTCGGCGTCGTAGGCTGTGCCGAAGTCGAGAATGTACGACGGATCGGCTCCGCGCCAGGTGTAGATGCACTGGTCGTCGTCGCCGATGGCCATGTAGTTGCGATGCGGGGCGGTGAGTACGTCGAGCATGCGGTACTGCACGCGGCTGACATCCTGAAACTCATCGACGAGTACGTAATCGTAGGCAGACTGAGCCGCCTCGCGCACGGCCGAGAACCGCATGAGGGCCTCCCACCCTTCGCGCAGCATGTCGTCGAACGTGACCCAGCCCTCGCGGGCGCGCTCGTCTTCGGCGTAGCGGTAGAGCGTGAGGTAGTCGTCGTTTTCGTGGTCGGCCTGCGACGCGTGCTCCTGGGCGGATTCAGGCAGATGCGCAGCGCTGAGGTCGGCATAGCAGAGCTGACGTTTCCAGGCGCCGATCTGGTCGACAAGGTCGGGCTGGGGGATGCCAAGGTCGGCGACATCGATTTCCCGTTCGCGCGCCAGCTGCTGTAGGGCTCGTTCGGCGAGGTACTGCGCGGCGTGGGCGGGCGAGACGGACTGCGCGTCGAGCCGGGGCGGCAGGTGTTTGCGCGCTTCGGCGTGCTGGATGCATCGGCGCCCCAGCGCATGCAGCGTACGGCAGTCGACCCCGCGCACCCCGAGTGCATGCAGGCCGCCGTCGAGGTCGGATACGGTGGCCCGGCTAAACGAACTGGCCAGGATGCGCCCCGGCGCTACGCCGCGCTCCTTAACGAGATGGCGAATGCGATGCACCATCGCGGTGGTCTTTCCGGCGCCTGCCACCGCAAACACGAGCGCGGGCCCTTCGCCGTGCTGAACGATGCGCTGTTGGCTGGGCGTGAGGGTCTCAGCAGCGAGCATGGAAAACGAAAAGGTGAGAGGGTAGCGAAAGCCGGGTCTGTGGCACCGGTCTGTGGCACCGGGAAGCAGGCGTACCGGCGTGCAGCACACGAGAAGTGAGCTACCCATACAGACAGCAGCCACGGCAGGCCGTTCCAGAGCCCCGTTCCAGAGCCCCGTTCCAGAGCCCGGCATGCGGCGACGGCTTACCTGCTGGCAGACGGCTCGCGGGCTGGTTCGTTCTGAGACGGGGCGATGCGGTAGATGGCGGGCACCTGTTCGGGACTGTCAATCTCAACGCCCAGGTTCTGAATGAGTCCCTCAGAGAGATGGTAGACCCAGCCGTGTACGGTGAGGTCTTGACCCCGCTGCCAGGCTTTTTGGACGACCGTCGTGCGCGCAATGCCTTCCACCTGGTCTACCACGTTCAGCTCGCACAGCCGGTCCCAGCGTGCCTGCTCGTCCGCAAGAGCATCAAGTTCGCTGTGGCAGCGGTGATAGCAGTCTTTAATCGGGCGCAGCCAGTTGTCGATGAGCCCATGGTCGGTCGTCTCCATGGCAGCCTTTACGCCGCCGCACTGGTAGTGGCCACACACGACAATGTGGGGCACCTGCAGCACCTCCACCGCATACTGCAACACCGACAGCCCGTTTAGGTCGTCGTGGTCGATGCGGTTGGCGATGTTGCGATGCACAAACAGATCGCCCGGATGGCAGTCTACAATCTCGTTGGCAGGCACCCGGCTATCCGAGCAACTGATCCACAGAAAACGCGGCGACTGCCCATCGGTGAGGTCATCGAAGAAGTGGGTCTCGTGCTTGGCGGCCCACTCGCGGTTGCGCTTCAGCAGTTCGTTTGGCATAGCAACAGAGCAGAACATGAGGTTGACATAACAAGTGAGTGTTATGCGCTGCTGTCGCCGTTTGGTCCGCTTTGCGGGGAGCGCAGGGGCGTGCTCGTTGTTGTGCTTTGTGGACTACGTGTCGTCGCCTACGAACTTTTTGAGGCGAACCACCTGCGTATCCGATACAAACATAACGCCGGAGCTGCTCTCCAGCAGCGGGGCCATCCCGTCGATAATCGACTGGATCCGGTTTGCACCGCTCACCGCGAAAAACAGGACGAGCCCGGATTCGTCGTTGAACAGGAGCTGGCCTTCGTGGAAGCCGCTGGCGCCTTTGCCAGAGACGTTGCGGTGAACAGTGTAGCCGCTCACGCCCGACTGCTCAAGCAGGTCTTGCACGAACTCCTCGCGCTTGCCCTTGACGACAATCTCAATCTTCTTGAGCGGATGCAGTCTGTGTTCGGTGGGTTCGTTGGTATCACTCATAGCAGCAGTCTATTCTTTATACTTTTGCGTCGGCATAGGAGCTGGTAGATGCGTGTCGCTATACCGCTGAAGCGATCTCCGGCTCCGAGTCGGGCACTGATGTTTGCTGGTTCGGGGGAAAGCGATAGGGAGCAGCCGGGTCTGCGGAGGCTTCCCAGGTGCCGCCAGGATGGTAGTACTGCACAGTGTTTTTCTGTGTGGGATCCATGACCGAGAGGGCCATCCACTCATTGTCGAAGAGCATGCGGAGCTCCACGTTGCGCGTCAGGATGCGTTCGACGCGTTCCGTTGGCGCCTGCACCACGGCAAGCAGCCGCAGCGGATGATGGTAGGGCGTGTGGTCGTCGACCTGAAGCGATTGCAGCGGCAGCCCGGTCATGAGGTCGCCGCCGTTGCCCTGCCAGATGCCCACGTTGCCCATTACGTTGTGCGTGATCTTCGATCCGCTTCCGTAGACGGCGTTGTCGACCGTTGAGAAGTAGTATTGCGTGTTAATCCACTCGCCCACAACCAGCGGTCCGGTCATGATCGTCTCCAGCGCCGTACCGCGGGAATCGCTCTGCCAGTCATACGCATGCAGAAAGGAGCGTCCCTGCAGATTGAGGGAAGCGGTCAGCGCACGCGGCGCGATGATGAAGGAGGCGTTGCCAGAGAGCCCCCACTCCGGACGGGTCTCGGCCCAGTCGGAGGCCCGGCGCGCGGTGTCTGTTACGGCGTGTGCCGGACGTGCTCCGTTCAGCGTTGGGGCGCGCTCGGTCGTAGCTGCTTCCTGTGCGGTGCGCAGGTCGCGTTGAAGCTGCTCTACGATTGCGGCCTGCGCATCCGTCAGCGTATCCGTCAGGGCAGGTGGATGGAAGAGCCGCACCGCATCGGTTGTGGTGGTGTGCTCAGCAGCCAGAAACACCGTGTCGTCGGGGATCTCTATGCCGCGCGTCTGCAACATATCGCGCACCTCATCTTCGTTGCAGATGGCCGCCAGCGCCCGCGCATTGGGGCCGCCGGCATGTCCGGCACAGGCTCCGCAGTCAAGGCTCGACTGATACGGATTGTTCGCGGTTTCGCTGCCGTGTCCGGTGAAGACCACGACCGGCGCGAACTGCTTCCACCCCATCAGACGAAACGCTGCTTCGGCATAGTACGCCTTCTCCTCCGTGGTCATTCCAACGGGTAGGCCGTCGCCGTTGTCGCTTTCGCTGTCTTCAGAGCGGCGATCAAGCGAGAGGGTGCAGAACGTATCCGACGACGGAATGCGCTCGTCCCAGGCCTGGCGCCGGGTGCGCAGCCACCCAGGTACGAGCGTACGCGCCGCCATCGCCACGCCAAAGAGTCCGCCCGCCGCCTCCACAAAGCCAAATGCGGCAGCGATGTTGTTTTTGAGCGACTTAACGAGCTGTTGCCCGCCCTGCACCAGGGCCGCCCATCTGTCGTGCGTGTCGGCCGCCTCTGCATGTCCGCTGCAGGGGGTTTCGTGGATGCGGTGCCTGGGAGCCACAATCGGTGGACACGACGCAAAGCGGGTGTCGCTGCCATGCGCCTGGTACTGCATGGGAAGCCCGAAAAATCCCGCATAGCCAAACGTGTCATAAGGCCCAGTCTGTTCGAGGTGACGGCGGATCACCTCCGAGCGCACGTCGATGCAGAATACCAGCTGGGCATCGGGACGGGTGGATGCGGAGGCGTTATCGGTGTCCGCCGTACCGGATGCTGCATCCACAAGATCAGTCAGAAGCTGCCCACGGTAGGTGGCTTCCCACGCTTCGAGCCAGGGCGCTGCGTGGGGGGACGGCTGCTGCCCGTTTTCGGGGGCCGTCTTAAGGGGAGACGCCAGGTTGTCGGAGGCGTTGTTGGGGGGATTGCCGGGGGGAATGGAGATGCCAAGAGCCCGTGCGGTGTGCAGGCGTGCGGCCAGGTAGCCCGCCATGGTAATTGGATACGTAGCCTGCCAGGCGTCGTGGCGGGCCTGCGCGCGCCACTTGACGAAGGCTGCCCACCCCGGCAGGGCGGTCAGGTGATACTGTAAGATGGACTCCCACTGGGGCTCGTCGTAGCCTGAGAGCGCATCCGATAGCGCTTCGAGCGGACGTTCGGGCAGGTCGCGAAGCTGGTTGCGACGCGGGAGGCTTGTGTCGTGAGGGGCCACGGTGCGCCAGGCGGCGTAGAATCCGTTGTGGCGGTTGGGCATGGGCCAGGGTGCGTTTCCCTGATCCACAAACGCTGCGAGCCATTTCGCCATCGCGCGGTTTAGCGGGGCGTCATCAGCGGGAGGCTCGGCGCCCTCGTCAGCCGCACGCTCCATCCGGTTAAGCAGCTGCTCGGGCGTTGCCGTGAGGTCGTGAGCCTGCAGCCGATCAGACAGATGGTCGGGATCGATCGCCCCGGACTCCCACGCTGCTCGAAGCTGGACGGCCGTTGGATAGCCGCGCCCGCCATACAGGGCATTAGCGATGCGCACGGCCTCCTCAAACGGACGCTTTTCGAGTCCAGCCAGGGGGTTTGCGGCGATGTACGACTGAAGGGGCCAGCAGCGCCCGAGCACCTTGGCGGCGTTCTCGACACGGGCGCGAAGGGCAGACAGGTTAGTTCGCATGGTACTCGGGGCGGTGGGTGGTGACGGTAGAAGACGCGGGTTGCGACATGTTCAGCAGCAAGGTATAGAGGCGCGGACGCTCGCGGTGCCATCCGCGCCCAACAGCGACGTAGGCCAGTACGAACAGGAGGCCAACCACGCCGTGCAGCACAGAAACCTCGGCTGGAGCGACTTCCATGGGCAGTCCGGCGGTGAGTGCAGCGATGCCGTTGTACACGAGGGCATAGAGCACCAGGGCTGGAAGTACCACCAGCGGCACAGCCACGGCACGTGCTGCTGCTGTAAGTGCGGTGGAACGCAACATCGTCTGGGCAGCGTGCAGCACAGCCAGCACGATCACGAGCGTAAGTAGCAGTCCGCCATCGGGGGCGGTGAAAGACTTGCCTGTAAGGAGCATGAAGAGTCCGCCTCCCAGCAGAGCTGTGATACCTGTTACGACAAGTGCAGGAGCGCCGGATGCAGTCTGTTTTTTCGGTGTCGGCGACTTCATCGCAACGCCCGACCCTGAGCCCAGAAACAGGTAGGCTTTGTAGAAGCCATGCAGGATGAGGTGAGCAATAGCCGCAGCAAAGAACCCGAGTCCGCACTGCAGCACCATAAAGCCCATCTGCGCTACGGTTGAGCAGCCCAGCTGGCGCTTCACATCGACCTGAATGAGCATCCAGGCCTGAGACAGCAGCGCGCTGAGTGCGCCGACGCCCACAATCGCAAGCATGATGCCTGGCGAGGCAGCAACAACAGGAGCAAACCGTGCCAGCAGGAGTCCTCCGGCATTAACGATTCCGGCATGCATGAAAGCGGATACAGGGGTAGGGGCATTCATGGAGGAGAGCAGCCACCCATGAAAAGGGATGAGCGCCGACTGAATCATAGTGGCGCCGATCAGGAGAGCAGCTATGCTGATCTGCGTGCCCGCAGGCAGCATGTCGATGCGAGGCAGTACCTGCGAGATCGTATGGGCGCCGGTGTGCAGCGCGATCAGTCCGAGTGCCACTGCCAGCAGAGCGCTTCCGCCGAGGAACGACCAGCGCGCCCGGTGGGCAGCGGCTTGTGCCTGCGGCCAGCCCCGGATAAGTCCGATGAGGTCGGCCAGAAGCCAGCCCATCAGCGCCCAGCAGGCTACGAAAAGTGCCAGGTGGTCTGCTGCTGTTAGCACGAGAACGACCAGCGTAAGTAGAAACAGGCGCCCGTAAAACCGCCCGATGTGCTGACTACCGGCCATGTAGCGCCGAGCAAAGCTATGTACGATGCCGCTTACGAACGTGACAACGACAGCCATAATGATCGTGAGACCGTCGACGCGCAGCAGGGCGCCCAGAGACGTCTCAAGGCCCGTTGCGGCGTGGGTAACGAGAGCGCCTACGCTCACTACAAAGAGCAGCCAGATACATCGCGTGCTGAGTTGGGCCATCAATTCGGGGGGCAGTTACACAATCAGTTACGCAAAAGGTGGGGTACCCAATAAAAAAGCCGACTCGCAACACCACCAGGAGCAGTGTCGGAAGTCGGCGTACAATCGTTGCACCTGCTCAGCGTGAGCCTGTGCGTCGCTTGGGCCAAAAAGGTATGTAAGAGGGATGCAGAGCCGGCTCGCCCGTGTGGCGCTCCATCTCAACACCGATTCAGACGATAAGGGATGCACCTATCTGTCGCAAATAGATATGCATCTCTCACAGAAAATTTACGCATGGTCCTATCGGTGCTCTTATCAGCTGAAGTCCGCTTCCAGATCACGATTCAGGCTAAACACGAACACGCGTTCGCCTGTGCGTGCGCTGATATCGGTGTGCATACTGACGACCACGGCACCGGTCTCGTCTGCAACCAACTGACAGATCTCATCGCTGGAGCTTTCAATGAGGCGCGTACGCATCTGCTTGATAAGCTCCACGCCTCCGTTCTCGTGGCTGAGCTGCCGCTCGGCAGGACTCAAGATGCCCTGAAGCTGCACAACCACAAGGTTGTTGACAAGAAACGTGCGCGCCTCCTGCGGCCCACGTCCCAGATACTCGCGCTCGAACTTCGTAACCGTTTCGGTGATGGCCGCCTCAACTTGGCCCTGTGTGCGGTTTTCCATAGAGCGCAGGTATGTGCAGGTCGCGTTGGAGTTATAGGAAGCAAATTTAGGTAGCGGTTCAATGGTAGGTGATTGTCACGTAGGCTACTTCATCACAGTCCGTTGAACCCCCCTCTGTCTTCGAGCTTCGCCGCAGGCGTGATCCTGTGGACATCTCCCCCTGTCCAAGGGGGAGAAACCTGCAGGGAGAGGGGGGCGATCGAGACGAGGCTGCGATGTCAAATCGCTTCATCACGTAGCGTCTATCTACTCCCCAAATTTATTGTGCCCAACGGTTAAAAACGAATGCCGGTCCAATACAGTCCAATACAGTCAGATCCGCGCTCGGGTGTGCGTTGCGCACTCTGGGTCACAATCGCATGCGCTATCCGGAGGATACGGAATCAGTCTGCAGAACAGCAGGCGCCTCCATGAACGCAGTACGTAGTTTTTCATTACAAGACTATCGCTGCCTCATTATGTGCTTGCATCTCTTATGTCCGATATAAAGCCATCTACTTCTACATCCGCGCCCTATTCACGTCGGCAGCGCATTGGGCTCATTGCCGGACCTGTAGCGCTGGCAGTGGTGCTCAGCGTTCCTTCGCCCGACGGACTCGACGCGGCGGGCTGGCACACGGCGGGCGTAGCGGGGCTCATGGCCATCTGGTGGATTACGGAGGCGCTGCCGATTCCGGCGACGGCCCTTGTGCCGGTGGTGTTCTTTCCGCTGCTCGGCATCGGCTCCGTGAGCGATGCCACCACGCCCTACGCCAATCCGCTCATTTTCCTGTTTTTAGGCGGCTTCCTGATTGCCATTGCGATGCAGCGGTGGGATCTGCACCGGCGCATTGCGCTGCGCATCATTGCAACAGTAGGTACGGGTCCGAAGGCACTCATTGCAGGGTTCATGCTGGCCTGTGCGTTCTTGAGTATGTGGATCAGCAACACCGCCACGGCCATGATGATGTTGCCCATTGGCGTGTCGATGGTGGCCCTGGCGCGGTCGGGCGAGGGTGCATCTGAGGCGCAGGTCGACACCTTCGCGGTCGCGCTGATGCTAGCCATTGCCTACGCCTGCAACATCGGCGGCATGGGCACGCTCATTGGCACGCCGCCCAACGCGCTGCTGGCGGGCTTTATGAACGAGTCGTACGGCATCGACATCGGGTTTGCGCAGTGGATGGGCATCGGGATGCCGATAGTAGCGGTTGGCCTGCCACTGACCTACGGAATTCTGACACGCTGGCTTTACCCGCTGGAGGGCTTCTCGATTGCAGGCGGACGCGAGCTGGTGCAGCAGAAGCTGCAGGAACTCGGCGCAATGAGCCGCGCAGAGACGCTGGTGGCGACCGTGTTCGCCGGTGTCGCTGTGCTGTGGATGACGCGCCCGCTGTTGGAACCGATCGTACCCGGGCTTACAGATGCGGGGATTGCGATGGCCGGCGGACTCATGCTGTTTGTGCTGCCCGCGGACTGGCGCGCGGGCACCTTCGTGCTCGACTGGGCGTCGGCGGAGGACCTGCCCTGGGGTGTGCTCATTCTGTTTGGCGGCGGCCTCTCGCTGGCGCAGGCGATCGAATCGACCGGACTGGCCACGTGGCTTGGCGAGGCGCTGGGGATCATCGGCACCTGGCCCCTGCTACTCGTCGTGGTGCTCGTGACGGCTGCGATCATCGGACTCACTGAAATCACGAGCAATACAGCCACGGCGGCGGCCTTTCTGCCGATTATGGCCTCGGTGGCCGTGGGGATTGGCGAGAATCCGTTCTTGCTGGCCGTGCCGGTGGCGCTGGCGGCAAGCAGCGCATTCATGCTACCCGTGGCCACCCCACCGAATGCCATCGTCTTCGGCAGCGGCGACGTGAGCATCCCGCAGATGGCCCGCGCCGGTATCGTACTGAACCTGCTCTTCGTGGTGCTGATCGCGCTCGTCACCTACACGCTCGGCCCGCTCGTGCTGGGCATCGAACTGGGCACGTTGCCCGGGTGGGTGGGGTGAGCATGTCCCAATAGCATGCGCCAACGCCCTGCTGAGGCAGTAAAGCCCCAAATGTTACAAAAATGTTTTAATCTGTAAATTATTTGAATAAGAAAAAAAATTGCATACGATTTTGGTGTAGTATATAGTAAATATAAATCTAATCAAAGCATAAATCTGATATGTTATACAAACTTTTGAAAATAGCAGTCTTAACAGGCGGCCTTTTGGTTTTAGGAGGTCTCGGTAGCCCATCTACTACAGGCACAGCGTCACTCATGCAAGTTGAGACAGCCTGTGCGCAGTCTCCTGCTCCCACCAGCGTCAGGTGCTACTCGTCCTATACGAGCTGCTGGTGGAACTGTGATACGTTCTGGCGCTGCCAGCCAGATGGTGATTGCAGTTCGGTTTCAGGTCAGAATCCTTACGATTCCAGCACTTGTGGAGGTGGGGGAGGTGGCGATGAGCCAATTCGTCAATAATAGAAGATAAACCGAACAAATGCTCAAAACCCTCTATGCGCTACCTCCTACGTCCTGCTCTGCTGATACTCCTCTTTTTGTGGGGCTGTGAGACAGCAGAAGAAGCGCCAACGTCTGAAGAGTTATCATACGATACGCTCAGAACTGTTCACTCGGCGGATATTGGAGCTGGAGTGAACGCGCTGGGGCTCTTTTCCACGACTTCGCATATGATTGCGCTGAACCGTCCCCCCGGACCTCTCTTTTCCGTGTTTTCCCTTCCAGCTGTTGAGCCGCTTTACACGTGGGGGGTTCAAGGAGAAGGGCCTGAAGAGTTCAGTGCACCTGTTGCGGCAGCATCCGTAAACGTGTTTGGCGATACGATCCAGGTGGATGACCCCAATCGCCACATGGTGCGTACGTTTACAATCGGTGATGAAGCCTTCAAGCTCGTTGATGAGCGTCCGCTTCCTTATGACGGACAACGGGGGCCCTTGAACACGGTCACTCGGCTTGATTCACTCACGTACCTGGCCACGGTCGCCCCAGCTGGCGATGAACAGAGCGAGTTTTTGCTCCTGAATATTGCAGAAGAGGAAGCACGACCGTTTGGAACGTACCCCACAACAGATCTTGAGGGACGCGAAAAGTACCAGTCGTACATGAAACGGCTGGCGGCGAACCCTAACGGTAACGGCTTCATCGCAGTATATCTTACACATGATCGTGTGCGCCTGTATGATGATACGGGAACCCTTCAGTCTGACCGTGCTGATTTTAGCCACCGGGAAACGGAAGGTGCGTACCGGCTGTCGGCTGAGGGGATGGAGCAATATGCGTACGTGTTAGCTCCTTTTGCAGAGGAGGAAGAGATGTTTGAAGCCGATACGTACCGTCCCGTACTCGAAATTTGGGACTGGAGCGGACAGCGTGCCGAGGCATATGTTTTAGATGCTCCCATTCATCTTTTCACGGTGTCGGAAGCGAGCGGACACCTGTACGGATATTCCTTTCTCAAACCTGAGGAGGTTTTCGTGTTCGAGCTTCCGTGAGTGTTCGTTAGCGTGGGGCTACCTGGCAGTCAAGAGGCATTCGTGCCAGACGTAGAGAGAAGAGCGACTACGGAGGAACGGAGAACTGTTCGTTCCAGGAAGGTGGGTGTATATCGCTCTCCTGCTCAACCTGCTCTTCGTGGTGCTGATTGCGCTCGTCACCTACACGCTCGGCCCGCTCGTGCTGGGCATCGAACTGGGCACGTTGCCCGGGTGGGTGGGGTGAAGGGAGTGACCCGTTCAGAGGACAGCAGTGCACGGCCATCTACTTCGATGACGATTGGGCTTTGCCCTTCTTTGTGGTAGAAGAAGTCGGAGGCCGTGGTGTAACGTTCACAGTAGGACGCCTTTGGGGCTGCCGTGGGGGATTATGGAGTTTTTACAGATCCCCAATTTCTACGACCGTTTCGCCCCTTTCAAGCATCTCCACGGCCGGCTGAAGCGTCTGCTTGAGAATTGTTCGCATTCGCTGGTTGGATGTGTTGCCACATGTAACCCAGATCACATTCGGAGGTGGGCCGTGCCGATCGAGAAGGTTCAGAAAGTCGCTGTCTTTGCTCATCATGATAATGTTCGCTTCCCGAGCGGCCTGAAATATCTCCTCGTCCTCAGCATGGCGCAGGCCAACGGCCCGAACGGATTGGGCTTTGATGGCGTCGTACGTGTGATTAATCCACGCGGCAAGAGCAGGAGAGAGCTGCGCGTCGATCCAGATCTCGGTCATGCTGCTAAGACGGGATGGTCAACACGCCGACTTGCGTAGCGTAGCGAAGCTTCGATGTCTTCTTCCTCCAAATCAGGTAGTTCCTTTAGAATCTGGTCGCGAGAGAGGCCAGCAGCAAGCAAGTCGAGTATGTCTACAACTCGAATACGCATCCCGCGAATACAGGGTCGTCCACCACACTGGTTCGGATTGATCGTGATTCGCTTTTTCCAGTCCATAGCTAATAGCAAGGTGATGGCGTGTCACTGCAACAGATGAACGGATCGACCGGGAAAATGCTTCCGTGGCTCCATAACTGTGAACTCATCTGCCTGCCTGTAGCTTGATGAAGCGATATGCTTGCGCAGGCTCCTGGATCAGCAAATCCCGTATTGGACGGACCTGATAGCAGGACTTCATTTTGGTTAATAAGTCCAATGTCGTGAGCAATACTTTTCGGATTTGCATGAATGCTATGACTCGCCATGCGGTAAAACGGACGGAGATGTTCAAGTCCCACCTCGTGCTCCAGCAACTTGAAATCTACTCTTGATTCGTCAGAACGGTTTTCGTTTACGGCTTTGTGAGCCTAAGCATAGTCGCTCCAAAAGAAATGTACAACTTACCTTCCACAGCATCAAACATATTCCAAGACGCTCGGCAAGAGGATCATGGATGCCGTCCGTGTTCTTCGCATCCTGGAGCGCCGTTGGGGCCCCAATGACACATGCCGCCACAGCAACACTGCGACGGCACGGGCAGACACTCGTCAATAGAATTTTTCTGCCCGGCTACTGGCGTATCACACCTGAATGATTGGGGTTAGATGCGTATTTTCCCCTCCATCCTACCCTTCCTCCCCGAAGAGAAAGGAACCATAGGACGCCCTTATAAAGTCTCCCTCAGAGGAGGGGGGATTTGGGGGGAGGGATTCCATGTTCTCAAACGACCTAAACAATCACCTGTGACACAGCACTACATTATCACCGACGCTTTATTCGGGTTGACTGGACGGAGTTGTTGACGGGCTGATGGTACTTCGTGCAAAGCCGTCCCCGCAGTGATAGTTGGAACAGTGGGCCGTGTGGCTCGTGAACAGGTGTAGCTGCGGTTATGGGATTTATTAAGCGATCCCGTGCTGTAGCCACGCCCCGAAGTCTTATCAACTGTCGGGGCATTTTTTATGTGTAGCGCACTTCTTCACGTCTACTGCTATCAGTGTACACCGTTGATCTGTCTCTGCCTGGGTTATGCCGCCACAGACACAACCTTTCTTGCCCCCACTTTTTGCAGGGCCCCATCAATATCTGGGACAAGCGGAAGAAGCATTCCGTATTCGTTATCTGGAGCCATGATTGGTACGACACCAAGCGAACGGTCCTGCATGTTCTGCTGATGTTCGATTCCCTGATCCATCGTCAGGTGCAACGACAGGTTATAGTGCTTCCTCCTCCGGTGGAAATTCCTCGACGAATGCCCGTGGCTGTACGATGCGTCCGCCCCGAAACGGATCCAGCACCAGTAGGTCCTGATCTCCACTGACAATGACCTCTGCCTTTCCATCAAGAGCCAGTGCCAGGAACTTATCATCATCGGGATCACGGCTGGTCTCCACCGTTTGGGCAACGTCCACAAATGTTGCCTCGCGGTGGAGCAGTTCTTCAAATGCTTCTCGCTCTCCAGCTTTCAGATAGGCCTCGAACTTATCCCGGCCTGCCACATCGTCAAACTCGGTAACCGTCTGGTCCGAGACCAAGATCTGGTAATGGTCAAGCGCCGCATCCAGCGCATCCTGGAACGTACTGGTACCCACCAACGACGCATACCGCCGCAGCACGCTGCGACGGTATGAGGGAACGTCGTCGATAAAAGTATTCGGTAGCGGTTCAATATTAAGTGATTGACATGTGGTTTACGTCATCGCAACCTGCTCAAACCCCCTCTGTCTGCCGACATCTCCCCCTTGAAAAAGGGGGTTCGAAAAAGACAAAGCCGTGATGGCCAATCGCCTTATCATTTAGCGTCTATCCACTACCAGGTATTCTCTTGTTACGCCGCCACCGAGGCTTTCTTCGGATACACGGGGCGCAACGCGCTGGGGTCGGGGACGATGCTGTCGAGCACGCGCGCGGTGGAGAGCACGCCCGGCATGCCGGCTCCGGGATGCGTACCGGCGCCGGCAAAGTACAGGTGGTCGATGTCTTCGCTCTCGTTGTGGGGGCGGAACCAGGCGCTCTGCTGCAAGATCGGCTCTACGCTAAAGGCCGCGCCCTTCAGGCTCTTGTACTCCATCTGAAACTCGCGCGGCGTAAGCATGCGGGAGGTCACGAGATGCTCGCCCAGGTCGGGCATGATGGTCTCGGCCAGATAGTTTTCCACCGACTGCCGGTATGGCTCGGCCTGTACGCGCCAGTCCACGCCGCTGTCGAGGTGTGGCACCGGACTGAGCACGTAGAAGGCATCGTGGCCGTCGGGTGCCATGGACGGGTCGGTTTTGGTGGGGCGGTGCAGGTAGAGGCTGAAGTCGTCGGCCAGTTCCTGTTTGTTGAAGATGTCGTCGAGCAGACTTTTGTAGCGCTCGCCCATCAAGATGGTGTGGTGCTCGATGTCTTCGTACTGCCGGTCGGTACCGAAGTACCAGACAAAGAGGCTCATGGAATACTTCATGTTCTCCACGCGCTCGTCGGTCCACGTTTTGCGATCCGATGGGTGGATCATGTGGCGGTAGGTGTAGCCAACATCCGCGTTCGACACCACGATATCGGCGTCGATGACCTCGCCATCGCTTAGGCGCACACCGCTGGCGCGTCCGCCGTCGACCAGAATCTGCTCCACATCGGCATTGTAGCGCTGCTCCGTGCCGTCGAGTCCGTCGATTAGGTTCGACATGCCGCTTACGAGCGAGCCGGTGCCGCCCATGGCATACCACACGCCCCATTTGCGCTCCAGAAACGCGATGAGCGTGTAGATAGAGGTGGTGCTGAACGGATTGCCGCCCACCAGCAACGGATGGAAGGAGAGCACCTTGCGGACTTTTGGGTGCTTCACGTACTTGGAGACAAGGCTGTAGACGGTGCGATGGCTCTCCAGCTTCATCATTGCGGGTACGATCTTAAGCATATCGCTCAAGTTGTGGAACGGCACATGGCCCAGCTCTTCGAACCCAATCTCGAAGATCTCTTCGCTCTTTTCCAGGAAGCGCCGGTAGCCGTCCACGTCAGACGGGTTGAACTTGCGGATCTCGCGCTCCATAACGTCGGAGTCGCCCGAGTAGTCGAAGTGCGTGCCGTCATGAAAGCGGATACGATAAAACGGGTCGACGGGCACCAGCTCTACGTCGTCTTCGAGCGATTTGCCGCAGAGCGACCACAGTTCCTCGAACAGGAAGGGTGCGGTAACTACTGTAGGACCGGCGTCGAAAGTGAAGCCATCCTGCTTGAAGACGCGGGCGCGCCCGCCGGGCTGGTCGAGGCGATCTAAGAGCGTGACGCGATAGCCACGTGCTCCCAGGCGAATGGCGGAAGCGAGCCCGCCCAGCCCGGCGCCGATAACGACGGCGTGCGGGGCGTCTGGGCCAGGCGATACGGGCTGAGTGGACGTGTTGAGTGAGGCATCGTCGCGATGCACGAGGCGGTTCATCCAGGACATAGTTGGGCGCGGCTATGGGGGGAAGGGAAACAAAGAGCGCTCAAGAAAAGATGCTCTTTAGCGATACTGTACAGGATGCGAAACGGTATGCTGTTTCATGCAGTTCGGTGCGCCTGCGAGGCAAAGCGTCCAAATGTTGCAATACCTGTCTATGCCGCTGTATGCGTTTCGATGAGAGAAGACGCTGTGCATCCTCCAAGCCACAGTGCTCAACCACAGTGCTCAACCACAGTGCTCAACCGCTTCGGGCTACCAGAGCGTAAGGGCCATGCCCATGCTGGCTGAGAAGCGTACGCCGTCTCCGGCGGTGCCGGTAAGGTCTACGAGAGCGGGGGTGAAGACGAGGGGGATCTGCGTGAAGGGGGTTACCGAGACGCCGAGCGCGAGGTCTTGGCCGGTCCAGTTGGCGATGACGTGCATGCCAGGGTGCACGCGTGCGGCTACGCTGCCAAACAGGTTGATCCCGTCTTCGCGCTGCTGAAAGCGGGATTCGGGGAGGAAGCGGTCGTTCCCGAGGCCCACGCTTACGACGAGGGCAGAGAGGGCATCATACGGCAGGAGAAGCACGTGCGAGGCGACGGCGTACCGGCTGCTTCCGCCGTCGGTGCCGCTGGTATGCCACATGTTTTCGTGGCCTACGGCAAGGGCCCAGCGCGTGCCGAACTGACGGTGGAGCTTCCAGCTGAGCGCCTTGTCTTCTGCGAAATCGGTGTAGGTATCGAGTATGGTGACGGTGACGTCGAGCCCGATCCACCGAAAGGGATCGCCAAGTCCGGCCCCTCCGCTTGCTACGCCGTCTTGCCAGCGCGCATAGCGAATGCGATGCTGAAAGTTAGCGCCGCCGTAGATCTGTCCGAGTCGGGCGCCAAAGGCAGTGGGGGTGTTGAGAGTCAGTCCGGGGGCCGAGCGGTCGGTTACGCTCCGGGGACGAGGAGGTACGGGGAGGCGAAGCGCTTCGCGGTCGTTTGCTGTAGTGGAGGTCGTGGATGGGTGGGTCGCGGTGGTGTCGGGATCCGAAGCACGCACTGCGATGGGGAATACTGAAGCAGCAGTGGTCGGGGCGAGGGCGACCTGCGGAGCAACCGTGGGCGGCGCATCAAAAAATGGCGTAAGGCCCGCACCCCCCAGCACAGACCCCACACCAAAGAGAAACCAGTAAATAATCATGACAGAGGGTACTATGATAGTATGCTGTTATGCATGTGCAGTGAAGCGGGGGGAGGGTCTGTTATAGCGTAGACTCAGACAGCATATGCAGCGCGTGGCGTACCGCTACGAATGAGGCAGGCGGGGTGGCCACGAAGTCCTCACTGGCCGACTTGACGGCTGCGTTATAGACGTTCAGGCTGTTGTAGAGCGCTTCAGGATCGATGCGGTCGTTTGCGGTGAGTCCGGCAATAGCGTTGATCAGGGCGTCGGCTTCGGGCTGCGGCAGGCCGTGGGCAAGCCATTCATCCTGAATGGAAGTATGCTCGATAAAGTCGGCGACCTCGGTTCGAAGCAGCGCATGCATGAGGGGCGCGGCGGCAAAAGCGTCGACCACAGCGGGAGACACAGCGGGCGACGCGTCTGGCGTAGATGCCAGGGCGTTCAGTTGAGCGGCGCGGCTGTTGAGTTGGTCACGCGCTTCTGAGGAGCTCCAAGGGGCCTCGTCGCCTTGAAAGAGGGCTCCTGCGATGTCGCTCCCGCTACCGACGCAGTCGCTGCACTGGCTCTGTGCAGAGACAGAGGCGGGAAAGACGAATGCGGCGAGGGCAAACGCTACAAGAAAGGGGAGAAACGGTCGAATAGTCATGGGCAGAAACACCGCAGAGCGTGCTCGTGTGGGGAGGTCTGTATGTTGATTCCACACGTAGGGTACCGGATGCTACATTAGGTGGCTACCTGTATTTGGGGCGTCGGTGTATCCATCTTTGGACGATATACTGGTGCGCCATATCGATCGCTGAAGGGCGCGCGATCGGATTGGGTAAAACCGTATCCGCATAACGGATGAGGTGGAACAAGACGGCCCGCCCCAAAAACGAGGTGCGACAGGGCACTATGGTGGATAGGTCAGTACGCCCAGATGGATTGAGGCAGGCGCGCCTGAACGGAAGCGAGCGGCTGGAGATAAGCTCTGGTCTACGTTGGTCGAAACGCTATGTGGTGCCGGTCATCCGATGACGCGCAGGCGGGCATATTTCAGCTTTAGCTTCTTGTTGCCGATGTCGCCGCCGAAGAAAACGACAGCGGTAGCCCGGTCTCCGCGGCCTTCAACAGATTGCACTTTGCCTTCTCCAAACTTGCTGTGCTCTACACGGACGCCAGGTACGATGGCCCCTTCGCCTTCGTCGTAGACGACGCGGCGTCCTGAACTGTTTTTCGAGGAACTGCCTGAAGAGCCACTTACGGTACGCGTAGTGCGTCGCTTCTTTGATTTTGAGGAATTGCCCCGCAGGTTCTGCCGGTAGTAATGCGGGTCCATATCGTCGTAGTTATCGGTACCTCCGGAGCCGGAGGATGAGAAGCGGTTCTTTTTCTGACGCAGGCGGCCGCCGCCTGCGGTACTCACTACGCTGCTGTCGATCTCGTCAAGGAAGCGGCTACGGGTGTTGTGCTCCTGCTTCCCATAGCGATACCGGTTGCGGGCCCAGCTCAAGAAGAGCCGCTGCTCGGCGCGTGTTACGCCCACGTAGAACAGTCGGCGCTCCTCTTCCAACTCGGTGCGTTCCTGGGTGGCTTTGGCCAGAGGGAAGAGCCCCTCTTCGAGTCCGGTAACAAAAACGACCGGGTATTCGAGTCCTTTTGAGGCATGCAGGGTCATGAGCGTGACCTGGTCGGGGTCGTCATCCCCGTCGAGGTCGGTAAGCAGGGCGACCTCTTGCAGGAACGTACTCAAGGTTGCGTTGTCGGAGCTGGCTGTGTACTCAGCAATTCCGTTTACGAGTTCCTGCACGTTCTCCCAGCGACGCAGATTTTCGCGCGTGTGCTCTTTGCGCAGCTCGCTCAGCACGCCCGCGTCCTGGATGAGCTCACGCGTCAGTTCGTCGACGGGCTCGGTATCCACCTGACCCATGTACTTGGCGATCAGGAAACGAAACTTGCCAACGGCGTTCTGTGCGCGGGTCGATAGGGTGTCGATCTGTTCAACCTGTTCGACCGCCTGCCAGAGCGAGATGCCCTGCTCGCGGGCGTAGTTGCGCAGCCGCTCTTGCGTTTTTGCGCCGATGCCCCGTGTGGGGTAGTTGATGACGCGCTCCAGGCTAGCCCGGTCGTTTGGGTTGACCAGCAGCTTCAGGTAGGCCAGCACGTCCTTGATCTCTTTGCGCTGATAGAAGGACACGCCTCCGATGACGCGATAGGGCACGTTCTCGCGGCGCAGCGCCTCCTCTATTGCACGACTCTGCGCGTTGGTGCGGTAGAGCACGGCAAAGTCGCTGTAATTAAGTCCTTCGCGGAGCTGTAGGTCACGAATCTTCTGCTCAACCTTCTTGGCCTCGTCTTTTTCGGAGAGCGCCTCGGTAAGCAGGATTTTCTCGCCCTGGTCATTGTCCGTCCAGAGCGTCTTCTCAAGCTGATCCTCGTTTTGTTCGATGATTGAGTCAGCCAGCTGTAGGATGTTCTCGGTTGAGCGGTAGTTGCGCTCCAGTCGGACAGTTGTTGTGCCGGGATAGTCGCGCTCAAACGACAGGATGTTGCTGATGTCGGCGCCGCGAAACGCATAGATACTCTGTGCATCGTCGCCGACAACGCACAGGTTCTTGTGTTTGCCCGCCAGCTGCTTGGCCAGGACGTACTGCACGTGGTTGGTATCCTGGTACTCATCGATGTGCACGTACTGCCAGCGCTCCTGGTAGCGCTCCAGGATATCGGGTTCCTGGTTGAAGAGCTTCACCGGCTTGAGCAGCAGATCGTCAAAGTCGAGCGCGTTGGCGCGTTTGAGAGCGGCTTCGTAGGCTGGAAAGACCTTGGCGGTGGCTTCCTGCAGGCGGCCATGCGCCATGCTGGAATATTCGTTCGGGCCGACCATCTGGTTCTTGGCGCTGGAGATGGTACGCTGCACCGAGCGGGGCTTCACCTCGTCGGTGTTTAGCTGCAGCCGGTTCATCTGCTGCTTTATGATCTTCTTGCTGTCGTCGGTGTCGTAGATCGAGAAGTCGCTGGAGTAGCCCAGCGCGTCGATCTCGCGACGTAGCAGCCGGGCAAACGAGCTGTGAAAGGTGCCCATCCACATGCCGCGGGTGCGGTCGCCCACCAGGCGCTGCACGCGCTCGCGCATCTCGCGGGCAGCCTTGTTGGTGAATGTGAGCGCAATGATCTCGTGCGGACGGGCGTTGCCGGTGGCAAGCAGGTAGGCAATGCGATGCGTTAGGGTGCGTGTCTTACCCGATCCGGGTCCTGCAATGATCATGACCGGACCGTCGGTCGCGGTAACAGCAGTGCGCTGCTCCTCATTGAGTCCGCCCAGAATGCGGTCTACGGCGCCGTCGTCAGGTTCGATAGATGAGGGCGAAGGAGAGGAAAGTTGGATACGGCGCGCCATGTGGAATGATGGAGTACAGGTTACAAGAGGGCACGAGACTGCGAGCGGCCCGGGCATTGCAGGTGGCACCGCGGGGCGTGCAGCTGGCTGTGTAGTAGACGAAGCAGCATTTGAAAAGGCACCATTCAATACGAAACCGGCGCTGCTACGTTCATCGAAGATACTACGATCTGCAGACAAATGCACACTGTTCTGACACGGGCATCTTGCGTAGACGGGCCGTATAACACGACGCATCGACGGACAGAGAGTTGATATGAAGTTGATATGAGCCTGGGAAACCGAAGGTAGCACGGGATTGTGTTCGCCCATGCACACATGTGCGCATACATGCAAAAGCCCGCTGTCTCCGTCAAGAGCAGCAGGCCTTTGCATTAACGTGTTTGTACCAGCGTTCTCAGGCCAGCGTCTTACTAAGGAACGCTGCTGAGAGACGCTTTGGCAGAGACTACATGGCGTTTAGTAGTCACCGCCGTTCATGTCATCATCGTCATCTTCCGGGGGAAGAAGCACGGTGTCGATCACGTGGATAACGCCGTTCGAGGCTTCGATGTCGGTCTGGATCACCTGAGCGCTGTTGGCGCCGCTGAGGGTGACGGTTCCGTTGTTAACCATGATGCTGATCGGTTTGCCGAGAACGGTCGGGGCTTCCTCCATTTCGACTACCGACGCCGCGTACGCTTCCGCAGGCACGACATGGTAGGAGAGGATATCGGTCAGCTCCTGGATGTTTTCCTCCTGCAGTAGGCGCTCCAGCTCGTCGCCGAGTGCTTCAAAGGCTTCGTCGGTCGGTGCGAGTACGGTGAAGGGCCCGTCGCCCTGCAGCGCAGCATCGAGTCCAGTGGCCTGCAGTGCTTGGACAAGCAGGTTGAAGTCGTCAGCCTCTACGGCGACGTCTACCACAGTCGGACCTTCAGCGGGCTCGCCCATATCCTGTGCTGTAGCGGGAGCAGCGGCAAACCCGGCAACGAGGAGTAGGCTCGCAGCGAACGTAGAAAAGAGGGACTTCATGAATGATTTCATGGTGTGGGGTCGTTATGAGCAAAAAACAGTGGTGTGAACATGCCCTATTAACGCGACATCTAATTTGATTCGTACTGCATGTGCGTAAATAGGTACAGGTCCTTTACATATTGTCTCCTACATAACACTATTGAAACATTTGGGCAGATGGTAATAAGCTTTTGGGTGTTCAAGAGAGGTAAAAACGTATCATGTTCTGAAGTTATCTACAGTACGGGGTGCAGTTAACCCTTGTAACGTAAAAAAGCCCACGCTCCTCCAAGGAGCGTGGGCTTTTTAGAACCGGCAGGATGCTACTAATGCGGCCTCGTGGGCGGCCAGACCGCGAACACCCTGCCGGAAAGGGTATAGGGTAAAGAGCTACGGCGTGATGATGTTGCCGCCCTCTTCGTTGGAATCGCCGCTCTCAACGTCGATAAGCTCAACGTCGAACTCAAGCGTGCGACCTGCCAACGGGTGGTTGGCGTCGACTGTGATGTGGTCTTCCTCCACATCTGTAATCTGTACAGGTACAGCCTGGCCTTGCTGCGTGTGCATCTGCAGCTGCTGCCCTACTTCAGGGTCGATCTCATCGGGCAGCGACTCGCGGTCAACATCCATGACCATGTCGTCGCGCCGTTCGCCGTAGCCGTCTTCTGGAGCAATGGTACCGGTTTTCGTATCACCGGGCTCCATTCCTTCTACAAGCTTTTCGAATCCAGGAATGACTTTCTGGGCTCCGATCTCGAAGCTGATGGGCTCGCGCTCGCGCGAGCTGTCAAATACGGTCCCGTCTTGCAGGCGCCCCGTATAGTGAATGTGTACGGTATCTCCTTTCTTTGCTTCAGCCACAGGTGATTGATGTTTGTCAACAAGAATGTATGCGAATACAACATCAACACCGTTAACGAAGGATATTCGCGGGTGTTGTGCGTCGCGTCATATCTTCACGATCATCAGATATAAAATAACCGGGTGAGGCATCTATACGCAGGACTTCACACGCTCTGCAGAGGATGGAGGACAGCGGCTGTACGATAGGTGCTGTACGATAGCGGCTACATACCGGTACTGGACTGCGGAAGCAAGTCGGCCTGGATGGTGCCGCTGAGCTCACGCAGCGTAAGTTCGGCCTGCTTGGCTTCAAATCGGGCACCGACCAGCTGACTCTCAGCACGGATTGCCTGCTCTTGCACCTCACGCAGCTCGATCGAGGAGATATCACCCAGCCGAAACTGCTCCAGTGCAATATCGACATTTGCTGTTGCGATCTCCAGGTTCTCGGTCTCAAGGGCAACGACATCCAGCCGGTTCTGATACTCGGCGTATGCGCGGGTCAGCACCGCGAGCAGCTCTGACTCTACGTCGGTCACGGCCAGTTCGGCGTTACGGATGCGCACCTGTGCGTTTTGGCGCCGGCGTTGCCGCTCGAATCCAGTAAAAATTGGAAGCTGAAGCGACAGCCCATACGTCAGGTCGTAGCTGGTGCTCTGGATCAGAAAGCCGCTCTCTGAGTCGGTACGGCTCACGCCATAGCCGACGCTTGCATCGAGCGAGGGAAGGCGCTCCGCCCGGATAGCCTGGTGCTCTTGTTCGGCTGCACGCAGAGCCGACTGCGCCTGGAGTAGCACCGGGTTTGTGCGTTCGAGCGACTGGCGCAGCTGTTCAGGCACCAGGGTGTCGTCGATGTCAAGGGTTGTGTCGACGGTAAAGTTCGTGGCGGTCGTGCGGCGGCCTCGTACGCGGTTCAAGTCAGCCTTAGCGGATTCGAGAGCCGATTCCTGGCGCAGCAGGGCCGACCGATCGGCGTTCAGGTCGACCTGGGCCTGGCGAACTTCCAGATCGGAGGCCGAGCCCACTTCGTTGCGCAGCTCAGCGATGCGGAGCCGCTCCTGCGATACCTCTACAGCTTCCTGTAGCACGGTGCGCTGCCGCTGCTCACGCGCTACCCGGTAGTACGCAAGTGCGGCATCGGTAAGGAGTTGGTCGGTTGCAGAGCGGCTGCGCTCCTGGGCAGCGCGGCGCTCAGCACGAAGCTGACTGAGCGTCGCAAAGCGCCCGAGTCCGTCAAACACGCGCCACGACAGATTTGCATCGGCCCCGGTGTTCGTTGTTCGGGCTCCGGTGATCTCCTCGCTGTCTTGTCCACGAAACTGCTGTTCGGTGTCGCTAATGGTTTCGTTGTAGCGGGCCTGCACCGAGAGCTCAGGTAGAAAACCGGCGTTGCCGAGTGACGCATCGCGCGCAGCGATGGCGGCTTCGTTCTCTGCGATCTGCACGTCGGGGTTGTTACGCATGGCCTCGTTCAGCACAGCGTCGAGGCGGAGCGGCTCGTCCGCATCCCCCGAAGCGCCGACCGCCTGTGCCCCTGCCTCGGGCATAGCGCCTACAGACAGGCAGACAAGAAACCAGATGGCGCACACACAGAGCCGATGGGTCATACACAGAAAACGTTAAACAAGTAATGGTACTATCGAAAAGAGAGCTCGTACGGCTTATGCGGATGGGCCGCTTGAGGTTGGGTCGGAGACGTCGGGTTCAGACACATCGGGGACGGTTGCACGTCCGCTGCCATCGCCAGCGATACCGTCGCCAGTACTGCCAGAGGCTGACGCAGTAGCCATCTTAGCGCCTGCGTCGGCGCTGGTCAGATAGGTATACATTGCAGGGACGATGTAGAGCGACAGGAAGGTGCCGACAATCAGTCCGCCAATAACGACGAGCCCCATCGGGATGCGGCTTTCGGCACCGGCGCCAATGGCAAGGGCGATTGGAAGCACCCCCAGGATGGTCGAGAGGGCCGTCATGAGAATTGGGCGGAAGCGTACGGCGGCAGCTTCGGTGATGGCCTCGTCGATGCTTAATCCGGCAGCCTTACGCTGATTCGCAAACTCGACAATCAAGATTCCATTTTTGGCGACAAGTCCAACCAGCATCACGATTCCAATCTGGCTAAAGATGTTGAGCGACTGCCCAAACACCCAGAGGAACGCCAGCGCCCCGGTTAGCGCGAGCGGAACAGTGATCAAGATGGTAAACGGATCACGGAAGCTCTCGAACTGAGCGGCGAGTACCAGATAGATGAGCACCAGTGCAAGCCCAAACACGTAGAGCAGCTGGTTCGAAGTTTCTTGAAAGTCGCGCGACTGGCCGTCGAGAGCCGTTGAAAACGACGGGCCAAGCACTTCGTTCGCAATCGCATCCAGCTCGCTGATGCCGTCGGCAATGCTGTATCCGGGGGCTAGCTGCCCCTCGACGGTGGCCGACTGGAACCGGTTGAATCGGAACAGCTGAGGTGGATTGGCCTGCTCTTCGATGCTTACGATGTTGCCGAGTATGACCGGCTCGCCGCTGTTGGAGCGCACGTACAGGTTTAACAGGTCGGTTGGCTCGTTTCGGTCGGCGCGCTCCACCTGAGCCACAACGTCGCGCTGCTGGCCGTCGCGCGTGAAGAACCCGAGGCGCTGCTCGCTCAGTGCAAGCTGCAGGGTCTCGGCTATGTCGAGGGCCGACACACCGATGTTGTCGGCCCGCTCCCGGTCGATTGTGACGTCGATCTCAGGCTTATTGAACTTCAGGTTCGTGTCCAGGAAGGTAAACGCGTCGGACTGCCGGGCGCGCTCCATGAACGCGGGCAGGGTTTCTTCGAGAAGCTGCAGATTCGGGGCCTGCAGCACATACTGAATGGGCTGTCCGCCTCGCGAGCCAACCGAGATGGTCTGCTCCTGCGAGATGAATGCGCGCGCGCCATCCATCTGGCGCACGGCCTGCGTGAGCGCATCGGCGATCTCGGCCTGACTGCGATCGCGCTCGCCGGGCTCAACCAGTTGGATGCGCATGAATCCGCTGTTCACGGAGCTGGATGCACCGAATCCGGGAGAGGTTACGGTGATTATGGCCTCCGTTTCGGGGACTTCCCGCTGCACCGTTTCGTAGAGGCTCATGATGTAGGAGTCCATATACTCATAGGTAGCGCCCTCGCGCGCCTGTGCAAAGGCACGCAGGCTGCTCCGATCTTCGAGCGGGGCCAGCTCCTCGGGGAGCACGCTGTAGAGCCCGCCGATGATAATGCCGCATACCGCGATAACGCCGAAGGCCGTCCACCGCTTGCGCATAAAGACTTCAAGGGAGTGCCGGTACTTCTCGTTGATCCACTCAAAGAACGGCTCTGTCTTGCGGTACATCCAGGGCTGTGTTTCGCGCTTCTTTAAGAGCCGCGTGGAGATCATCGGCGTAAAGGTAAGCGCCACGAACGACGATATCGCTACAGCGCCTGCAATGACGAGTCCGAACTCCTGAAAGAGCTGTCCGGTGAGGCCCCCCAAAAAGATGATGGGCAGAAACACCACGACGAGCGAGATAGAGGTTGCCACCACTGCGAAGAAGATCTCGCGGGTGCCGATGATGCCTGCGTCGATCGGGGCGTGCCCTTCTTCGAGCTTAGCATAAATGTTTTCGAGGACCACGATGGCATCATCGACGACAAGACCGATGGCGAGCACCATGGCCAGCAGCGTAAGCACGTTGATGGAGAATCCGGCTATGTACATCACGAAGAACGACCCGATCAGTGCCACGGGGATGACCAGCAGCGGGATGATCGTGGAGCGCCAGTCGCGCAGGAAGCCAAAGATAACGAGGATTACCAGCAGCAGCGCAATGAAGATGGTCTGCTGCACTTCGGCGATGCTCTGCCGGATCTGCGTCGTGGTGTCGAATCCGATGCCCAGCGAGATGTCGGCGGGCAGGTCGGCTTCGATCACCTCAATCCGATCATAGAACTCGTCGACGATGTCGATATAGTTGGCGCCGGGCAGGGGGCGCAGCACCACGCCAACCATGGGCGTTCCGTCGCGTCGCAGCAGCGTGCGCTCGTTTCGTGCGCCGATCTCGGCATAGCCCACGTCCTGAAGCCGCACGATCTCACCATCGGGCGACTGTTTCAGGATGAGCCCGTTGAAGTCGTCTTCGGTTTCAAGGCGGCTTTGCGTGCGCACCGTAAGCTCAATATCACGCCCTTCGATGCGTCCGGAAGGCAGTTCTACGTTTGAGCGCTGAAGCGCAGCGCGTACGTCCTGGGGCGTGAGCTGGTAGGCAGCGAGCCGCTGCGGGTCGATCCACAGGCGCATGGCATACTCTTTCGAGCCCCAGATGTCGACGCGGCTCACGCCTTCAATCGTCTGTAGTCGCTCCTTGAAGCGGTTATCAGCCAGTTCGGTCAGTTCCAGCAGGTTGCGGTAGTCGCTGCTGATGTTGAGAAAGACGATCGGCTGGGCGTCGGCATCGGCTTTCGATACGGTGGGGGGATCGGCGTCCGGAGGCAGGCGGCCCTGAGCGCGCGACACCCGGTCGCGCACATCGTTGGCCGCGCGCTCAAGGTCAGAGCCGATATCGAACTCAACGGTTACGGTGGAGCGCCCTTCGCGGCTTACCGAGGTGAGCGTACGGATCCCTTCGATACCGTTGAGCTGTTCTTCAAGCGGCTCGGTGATCTGCGCGTCGATGACGTCGGCGTTGGCTCCAGCGTAGTTGGTGGATACGCTAATGACCGGCGGGTCGACCGATGGATATTCGCGAACACCCAGAAAGAAAAATCCGATCGCCCCGAAGATGACGATCAGGGTCGCCATCACCGTGGAGAGGACGGGGCGTTCAATGCTAAGCGAGTACAGGGCCATGATGGGGCGGGCCGGTAGGAGATCCGGTGGTAGGTCGGGAGATGATTAGTCGTCTGAGGTGAAGTCGTCGGTCGCAGGCTCACGAGCCGACTCGGAGATGTCGCGCAAGGCGACCTCGCGGCCGGGACGCAGCTCCTGGATCCCCGAGGTGATGACGGTGTCGCCCGGGGCAAGTCCTTCAACGATCTGTATGGTGCGATCGGTGCGCATCCCGATTGATACTTCCTGCGGCTGTGCGGTGCCGTCGCGGTATACAAAAACGCGCTGCACGCCCAGATTGGGGACGAGCGCGAAGTTGGGTACGACCAGAGCATCTTCCATGGCGCCGAGCGTAAGCGTTACGTCGGCAAACGAGCCGGGATTTAGGCTGCCGGTGCCATTTTCGGCCCGAGCGCGAACGCGGAGCGAGCGGGTTTCGTCGCTGATACGTGGCTCAATAGCAATAACTTCGCCGGTGTAGCTGGCGTCGCTGTTGCGGACCGAGAACGTGACCGGCTGACCGGGCTGTGCCTGTCCGGCATATTTTTCAGGGATCGAGAAGTCGACTTTCATCGGATCGGTGCGTTGCAGCGTAGCGATGCGGGTGTCGGGAGAGATGTAGCTCCCCCGGCTCACATAGCGAAGCCCGAGCTGCCCGGTAAACGGTGCGCGGATCTGCGTCCGCTCGATGCGTGCCTCGACGCCCTCAAGCTGCGCCTGCAGGACCTCGACCTCGCCGCGTGTGGCGTCGTAGGTTTCCTGGCTCACGCCGCCTTCCTCAAGCAGGCGGGCCTGGCGCGCTTCGCGTGCTTCGGCCAGGGTCTTTTCTGCTTGAAGGCGCCGCTTTTCGGCCTGCAGGTCGCCGTTCGACACAGCAAGTAGCAGCTCGCCTTCCCGCACCATCTGGCCCTCACGCAACTGCAGCGTTGTGATGCGGCCTGATGCTTCTATAGCAAGGTCGACCGACTCGTCGGCACGCAGGGTGCCCGTGCTCCGCACCTGCTCGTCGATGCGCGTGGGCTGTACAATGACGGCGTCGACCTGCAGCGCAGCGTTTGCTGGCTGGGCAGACTCGGCCGACTCGTCGTCGCTGGCTGCGCTCTCTGAGGCACCGTCTTGCGGAAGCAGTAGCATTCCGATCAGAGCCAGTACGCCCACAAGGGCAACCCAGGCGACGGGGCGTTTCCACCAGATGATATGTGCTGAGGCGTTCATGAGAGACTCAAACCGATCAAGGAGCTTGAAGGCTAACTGTGATGCACGTTCAAACAAACATACAGACCGACATAAAGGGTTCGCCAGTGGTGTGACCGTTTAGACGTCTGGTAACATAGGGCGTTACAGAGCTGTGAATACTCCGGCCAGGAGCAGATAATGGAGAATGCGAAGCGTTCGCATCCCCATGGGCAAGGGGTGCTATCAGAAAATGCTATAAGGAAACACTTGGTCCATCGAGCTGGATGACGTGTGCGTCGAGGGCCTCGCGGGCTTCGCGCACAAGCGGGCGGTGGCAGGTAAAGAGGAAGACCTGACGGCGGCCCTCCCACGACTGCAGGATGCGGTAGCCCGCCTGGCGGCGCTCGGTGTCCCAGTTGACGAAGACCTCGTCTAAGAACACCGGCAGCGACTCGTGGTCGGCATCGAGATGGTCGACGATGGCCATGCGCAGCGCCAGATAGATCTGGTCGCGCGTGCCGCGGCTGAGCGGAGGTCCGACTGGCTGCGGGTCGGCCTGGCGCGGGGCATAGACGACAAGGCGGTTATCCTCCTCGCGCCACTCTATGCGTTCATAGCGTCCGTTGGTGATGGTCGCGATGTGCTCCGAGGCGCGCTGGATGACGTCGGGCTGGTGGCGCATCCGAAAGTCGTGGTCGGCCCGGCGGATGAGCGTGGCCAGCAGGGTGAGCCGGTCGCGCTCGGTGCGCACACGGTTGAGGTCCGCTTCGACCGAGGCGATATCGCTCTGTAGCACGGCCATGGTGGGTTTTTCAGCCAGCTGCTCAAGCTCCTTGCTGATCTCGGCCCGGCGGGCGGTGGCCTTGCGGAGTTCGTTCTGCACAGCTTCGAGGCGCTCGGTGCGTTCGACCCGCTCTTCATCGGTGAACGACAGTGCGTCGTCGGTGTCGTCGAGCGTTTCAATTTCGGTGCGGAGCGTCTCCCAGTCGGGATGCTCGCGCTGCAGCTGGTCGCGGGCGTCGTCGGCGCGGCGGCGGGCGGTGCGCCGCTCGGCGAGCTCCTGCACGCCGGCCTCCCAGTCGCCGTCGCCGAGCTCTTCGATGAGCACGCAGAGCGTGTCGTGTTCGGCAGCGTACGTGTCGTGTTTGCTCTGCAGCGTATTGATGCGCGCGTTCAGGTCGGGCAGTGCGTTCTGTGCTTCTTCGGCTGCAGCGACGCGCTCCTGGGCCCCGTGCAGGCGGCCGTGCAGGGCGTGCACCTGGGCTCGCCAGGTGTCGTGGGCATCGGCGAGGGCGGTGGTGTTCGTGGCGTCGAGCAGGTCGTTCCAAGACGCACGCTCTTGGTGCAGGCGCTCGCGCCGCTGCTCGACCCGTTCGCGGGCGCTGCCGACGCCGCGCACCGCTTGCTGCAGGCGCTCCAGGTCGTGGGCCAGGTCGAGCGTGGGCGATTCCAGGCGTGCAGGCGAGATAGGCAGGGCGTCGACAAACGCGCGTACGTCATCGGCGCGGGCCATGGCTTCGCGGCGCTGGGCATCGAGGTCGAGCGCGTCGAGGCGCTGGTCGAGCTCGTCGTTGTGCGTACGGGTGTGCCAGGCCCACGCCCCTGCCGCGGCAGCGAGGGCGCCGCCGACCGAGAGGGAGAGCGTCGAATCCACCAGAATCCCGATTGTAAGCAGCGTGATCCCCACAACGCCAAGAAGCACGGCGGGGGTAAAGCTGCGCTCCGCCTCCCCAAAGAGCCCGAGGGTGCGTGCCTGGGTTTCGGCGTCGCGCAGAGCGGCGGCGGCATCAGTATAATGCTGGATGCGGCTGCGCAGCTCGGGCAAGTGCAGTGCGGCTACGCGATCGCTCCATTCAGGCTGCCACGGCTCAGACAGGCAGTCGGCGGCCTGTTCGAGGCTGGCCTGCGCGCGCCGCAGCGCCTGACGTTCATCGTCGAGCGTGGCTCGTTCGTTCTCGATGCGCTCGATCCGCTGCGGCCAGGCCTCGATCTCGGCGGCGTGTGCGACTACGGTGTCGTCGGTTTCGGTACGGGCGCTGAGGGCCTCGGCGTGTGTGTCGCGTTCGCGCGTGAGCACCCGCATCTCTTCGGCAAGCGTGCTGAGGCGTTCTTGGAGTGCGGTGCGTTCGTCTTCGGGCTGGTCGATGTGCGCATAGGAAGAGAGATCGCCGGCCCGCTCCTCGTTGCGCTTGATCTGCTTCAAGAACGTGTAGACCGGACGCAGGCGCTCGTCACGGCGCTGGTCGGTGCGCAGCTGCTTCTGTTCGGTTTCGAGCGATTCGATGCGCTGCGTGCAAGCCGTTAGCTCGTCGCGCAGGGCGCGCATCGTCTCGTCGCGATTGCGTGCTTTCTTGAGGTCGTTGTATAGCTGGTCGCGGTCTTTGCGGAGCTGCTGCGCTTCGGGCTTGCCGCGCCGATCGGGGCGCCACAGCTGATTGGCTTCGTCGTGCAGCTCGTCGATCACCGCACGGGCAGGGCGCACGAAGTCCACGCTGAGCGACCCGAGGAGCCGGTCCTGAATCTCCGTCCACGCGTTCTGCTGGTGCAAGGTAACCAGGTCGCCGAGCGTGAGGGCGTAGACCGCGTTGTAGACCTGGCGCGACACATGCGCGACCGGAGGCAGGGTCTCGTTGTTGAGCGTGCGGGTGTCGCCATCGGGCCTGGTGAGGCGTCCGTACGGGCTGCTTCGCAGGCGGCGTTCTACCGAGAGCGTGCTGCCGTCGTGCAGCCGGGCCTGCAGAGCGCCTTCGAGGACATCGCCGTTATAGGGCGCATAGGGATGCCGATCGGGCGCGGTGGGGTAGATGCCGTAGAGCATCGCCTTCAGAAATGAGAACAGCGCGGTTTTGCCCGCCTCATTGGGACCGTGAACGAGAATAACCGGCGCATCCAGCTGCTCGAACGAGCAGTCGCGTAGTGGACCATAAGCGTCGATGGTGCAGGCGGTTACATGCATGCGGGCAGGGGGTAATCAGGAGACAGGGTAGAGAACGGGGCGGAAACAGCTACTTACTCGGGGTCGGCGATGAGGCGAGCAACGGCCCGGCGGTCCATGCCGTCGAGAAGCGTGTGCAGGTAGCTACGCCGGGCAGCGGGGGTTGCGTGCTCGTGGTCGGCCCACTCCACGTCGTCGGCGAGTTCGTTGAGCAGGTCGTCGTCGGCACGGGCCTCGTCGATGAGCTGCAGCACCTCGCCGGCCAGGTGCGGCTCGCCGCGGTACGGCTCCACGGGCACCGGGCGCGTCACGTTTTCGAGCTTCAGCTCCACGTCGAGCACGTTCAGGCGGGTGGCTAGCACGTTGGTGAGATAGGTGCGCTCGCCTGCATCGTGCAGCTCGGGCGCAAGCGGACACGCCCCACGCAGCACCAGTCGGATCATCCACTCAGAGGCCAGGGCCTGCTCCTGCACGGGCTGGAGCGCTTCCTCGGCAGTACGGGTCAGCGCATCCACCGACTGCACATGGTCGAGATCGTCAAGCACCAGCGTTTCCCAGCGGATGGGGGCAAACGGCTGTACGGTAACATCGGGCGGGCTATTCGGGGGGATGCGTACGAGCAGTCCGCCTTTCACGCCGTTCTCGCTGGGATGGCGGCCTTGCAGGTTGCCCGCGTAGTAGGCGGGCAGCTCCGGGTCGACCTGCTGCCCCCGGTGGATGTGCCCGAGCGCCCAGTAGGCATAACCGGGGCGTCGGAGATCGTCGACCGAGCAGGGGGCGTAGCGGTCGTGGGCGTCTACCGACTGTGCTGAGGTGACGTGCGTATGCAGCAGGCCCACGGTAGGAAGTTCGTCGTCGGCTTCCGGAAAGCGGATGGCCAGGTTTTCGGAGACGTGTGGACGCGGGTGCCCGACGGCGACGACGCGCCCGATCGGGGTGTCGGCAGCGTCGGTCAGCGTAATGGTTTGCGGCTCGTCGGTGCGCACTACGTGCACGTTGGCTGGCCACGAGAGCGCCGCTACGCGTCCACGGGCCTGGCCCGGGTCGTGGTTACCGGTGGCGTAGACCACAGGGATTCGGGCCTCGTTGAGTCGTTCAAGCTGCGTGAGGAGGCGGTCTTCGGTAGCCAGGCCGAGCCGGTCGGCATCGAAGAGGTCGCCAGCGATGAGAACGGCGTCGACCGGCTCCGCGATTGCGCGGTCTACAGCACGCTCGAACGCCGTGTGCTGCGCGTTGCGCAGGCGGCGGCGCAGGTCGAGCGTGCGCCCCGCGTACACGGTGTCGAAGTGAACGTCGGCCAGGTGCAGCAGGGTGAGCATAGGATCAGGCATGTGATGCACGGAAAAAGCGCAGGACACAAAACGGCGCGCAGAAGGACGCACAGAAAAAGAGAGCTTCTGGCATCCCTGGCATACGGATACAGCCACGCGGAGGCGTTCGGACGGCTGTGCGCTCAGAGCTGTGCGCTCAGAGCGAAACGGTAAGTCCGTTCGTGAGGGACAGCGTCCAGTCGGAAACGTCGCCGGGCGGGCGGCTGTCGTAGCGCACGTTCAGCGATACGCGCAGGGTGAGCGCACGGGTGATGCCCACGCCGATGCGGGTCTCGTTGAGCAGCCGGATGTCGCCGAACGCGTCGATACGGGGCTGCGCGTACGTGGTGCTTAGCAGAAAGGTGCGTTCGTTGACACGAAGCCGGGCGTTCGCGTAGTGACTCAGCCGTATCGCAGCGGTGCGGGCCGGATGTGTGCCTACGCGGTTGGGGGCGAGACGCTCGCCCTCAAACATGGGCGTAAAGCCGGCAAAGAGGCGCGCAGGCTCCGAATCCAGAAGGCGCAGCCGCAGCCCGCCTCCGGCCAGCGTACGCAGCTCGAGCAGCGCAAAGTTATCGCGTTCGACCTGCGTGAATGCTTCGGCGACGAGCGGCCCGCCGAAGCGGTAGTTGTATCGCAGGTGTGCAAAAGAGCGGTCGCGAAAGCGGCGCCCGTCGCTCTGTCCGTAGCGCACTTCGCTGACGAGGAACAGGTGATGCGGTGCGTAGAGCAGATCCATGCGGGTGTCGACCCCGACTTCAATGAGTTCGGTATTGCCGCTTTGTAGAGCTACCGAGCCCCCGAGCGTAGCGCTAAATCCTTCGACATCCAGGTTACGCATGCGCTCGGTATTGACCTGCGCCGTGACCGGCACGGCCAGCACAGTGAGGGCAAAGAGGGCAAAGAACAGAAAACCAACCGGCCACGCTGCCGCGTCAAACCGCCATGGAGAACGCATATGCAGTTATGCAAATTGAGCGATGAGAGAGAGTCCGCCAATGATGGCGATAAGCACGATAGCTGCGATGATCATCTGACGTTTCACGCGCTTGTTCATAACAGGCAGAGGATGTAAGAAAACAAGTCTGAGGGTGTAAGCAGCAGCATAAGCGGCTGCGGAAGTACGTAAGATCCGACCTGGCAACGGGTTTTGCAAGTCCCTTCCACAGGGGGATGCGCCCGCAGGCGGCGTGTTGCACCGGCTTTTCAACACCGGGCATTGCATCCGCTGCTTAAGAAACCTACGTTGTACATCGTACGGCGTTTACCCATGGCGTACTTTATGTTGTATCTGGCCCTTTCGAATCCCTCTTACTACCGATATGAGCGACCTTTTCGACACCATCGTGTCCTTGTCCAAGCAGCGCGGCTTTATCTTTCAGTCGTCCGAGATCTACGGCGGCCAGGCGGCCACGTATGACTACGGACCGCTGGGCGTGGAGCTAAAGCGCAACGTGAAAGACCTGTGGTGGCAGGAGATGGTGTACGGCCACGGCGACATTGTGGGGCTGGATGCCGCGATTATGATGCACCCGAAAACGTGGGAGGCCTCGGGCCACACCGAAGCGTTCAACGATCCGCTGATCGACGACAAGGCGTCGAACCACCGCTACCGCGCTGACGAGCTGATCGAAGACCACATCCGCGATCTGCGTCAAGATGGCGAGATGGAGCAGGCCGAGGCGGTATACGAGCGCCTCGTGGCCGCGCTCAACAGCGATGACATGGCGGGCGATCTGTACGATATTATTCAAGATGAAGAAATTCGCGCCCCCCGCTCCGGCGCGTTCGACTGGACGCCCGTGCGGCAGTTCAACCTGATGTTCGAGACCCACGTAGGACCCGTTGCTGAAACAGGCGACCGCATCTTCCTGCGCCCGGAGACGGCCCAGGGCATCTTCGTGAACTTCCACAACGTACGCGAGCCGGCGCGGCAGCATGTGCCGTTTGGCATCGCGCAGATTGGCAAAGCCTTCCGCAATGAGATTGTGGCGCGGCAGTTTGTCTTCCGGATGCGCGAGTTTGAGCAGATGGAGATGCAGTACTTCGTAAAGCCCGGCGAGCAGCTCGACTTCTTTGCGGAGTGGCGCGAAAAGCGCATGGCGTGGCATAAGCGCTTGGGCGTGCGCCCCTCGAAGCTGCGCTTTCACGAGCACGAGCAGCTCTCGCACTACGCCGACGCCGCCGAAGACATCCAATACGAGTACCCGATTGGTTGGAAGGAGGTAGAGGGCATCCACTCGCGCACTGACTACGACCTGAAGCGGCACCAGGAGTACTCGGGCAAGAATATGACCTACTACGATCCGTTCGACCAGGAGAAGTACATCCCGTACGTCATCGAAACGTCGGTCGGACTCGACCGCACGGTGCTGATGCTGCTCTGTGATGCGTACGACGAAGACGAAGCCAACGGCAACGAGCGCACGGTGCTGCGCTTCCACCCCGAGGTGGCGCCCATTCGCGCCGCGATCTTCCCGCTCTCCAAGAAGAAGGGCCTGCCCGACATCGCGCACGAGATCGAAGACGACCTGCGCCCGCACTTCAACGTGATGTACGACGAGCGCGGCTCCATGGGCAAACGCTACCGCCGCATGGACGAAGCCGGTACGCCGTTCTGCATCACGGTGGACTTCGAAACGCTCGACGACCAACAGGTCACCGTCCGCGACCGCGACTCGATGGAGCAAGACCGGATTGCCATCGACCAGCTCACCGCTTACATCAACGACCACTCCACCGGCTGGAGCCGCGAGGAGGTGTAGCGCTTCAGAGTAGCGGTCCAATGTTAAGTGATTGACATGCGGTTTACATGATTGCAGCCCGCGCAAACCCCCTCCGTCTGCCGAGCTTCGCCGGAGGCGTGATCCCGTGGACATCTCCCCCTTGGCCAAGGGGGAGAAACCCGTAGGGAGAGGGGGTTCGACCGATACGAGGCTGCAATTTGCAACTGTCTCATCACTTAGCCTCTATCCACTACCCGCCTCAGTTTTGGGCACAGGCGAATGCGCGTGCGCACCAATCAGTGCCGCTGCACGCCACACAACGCATAGCCGCTCTGGTGTCTCGCTCTCCATCGCGATCACCGGAGCGGCACGTGTATGGGAGTACGCCTGTCTTCATTCCTGCGATACTGAGTCATCCTCTTTGTTGTGTTTTTTAGCGCCACAGCACGTTTTTTTCTTTAGCGATCTCTTCCCTTTCATTTTTACATTCTATCCCGTATGAACCATTGGTACGTACCATTGAGCATTGGGCTGCTTTTCAGCATTCTGCTCATTGCTCAAACAGCAACGGCCCAACAAGCTTCGAATCCCTCTTCTGCATCAGTGGCCGACACATCTGATACAAAGCCCCAATCTGTGCAACGAGGATACACGGCGGCTTCTGTTGACAGCACAGACATGGCCCCCATTGCGTTTTCGGTCAACCGCGCGCTGCAAGGCAAAATCGCCGGGGCCTACGTCACGCAGAACTCCGGCAACCCCGGCAGGCGGAATGTCGGTGCGTCTCCGCGGCCCCAGCACGATTCTCGGAGACACAAGCCCGCTCTATGTGCTGGACGGCATTCCCATAAGCAACGCCTCGCGCGAGCTCATTGACCTGGGCGGCGGAACCCAGAATCGCCTCATCGATCTGGCGCTGCATGACATTGATCGCATCGACATTGTGCGAGGGGCGGCAGGTGCTGCACGGTACGGACCGCGCGCCAACAACGGGGTCGTGGAGATCTTCACCAAGCAGGGCACCTCCGGCGCGCCCCATGTCACGTTTTCCACCCGGGCTCAAACTGAATCTGTGCGTAACACGCTCAACGTCAACATGGCACAGAACGCACAGGGCCAGTTTCTGGATAACAGCGGCAATCCACTCCCCGAGGGCGAGCGCCGCTGGGACTGGCAGGACTTTATCTTCGACCGGGCTTATGGCACCGAGCAGGCCCTGTCCATATCAGGCGGATTTGGCGACACACGCTACCGCGCCTCGGGCTCTCATTTTGCCAACCAGGGGATTATCGAAGGCAATCACTTCCGCCGCATCAACGGACGCCTACGGATTGACCAGCAACTGACCGACTGGGCTGCGATTACAGGAAGCGCCACCTACGCACGGAGCACCACGCAAGACATCCCCAACGGCGGACTCAATCGGGCATACGGTGCGCTGACTGGATTTATCTCGGGCCCAAATACCTTTGACCCGCGCCCCAACGTTGATGGATCGTTTCCTGACGATGGCTTCCGGCTGAACCCGTTAGAAGTCATGGAGCGCTTCGACTTCACACAGGACACCGATCGATTTATCGGAAGCGCCGCCCTGAATCTGCGTCCGACGGAAAATCTGAGTGTCGACTACGTGATCGGACTGGATACGTATACGCAGGATGCGACTGCGATCGTACCCTCCGGTTTCCTCAGGTTTCCAAACGCTCCTGCCGATGCCCGTCCACGATCTGCGCGCAGCAGCACCTACACCCAGCAGCGCATCAGTAGCACACTGGATGTTAGTTATAGCACCGACCTTTCGAGTACGCTGCGCTCCACAACACTGATAGGCGGCAGCGTGCAACTCGAAACCAGCACGACGGACACAGAGGAGATTCAAGGAAGGCCTGAGGACCCCTTTTCCTAAGGTTTCAGCACGTTCGATACCGATTACGATGTGTACAGTGGGTTCGTGCAGGAGACGCTGACCTGGAAGGACCGCCTCGTTGTTACGGGCGGCTTACAGGTTGCTACGTATCCTTCGTTTGAAGACAGCGGGGCTTCGTTTTATCCGAGTGCACGCCTTACTCACAGGCTTTCTGAGCTGCATTTCTGGAGCGGTGCAGGGCTTGATCGCCTGTTTCCGCGCTTTACGCTTCAAAGTGCACTCGGCTTTTCGGGCGGCCCGGCGTCCGTCCTTCCCTTTTACCGTGCCGTGCCTGAAGGCGTGACACCTGAGCGGCAGCGCGAGGTGGAGATCGGTGCAGATGCGCATCTCTTTACCGACCGCGTGGTCGTGGAAGCCACCTACTACAGGCAGCGTACCAGTGGCCTGTTGGTGGCCTGGGGCAGGGAGCTGGGGTTAGACCCAACCCGACCGCGCACGGGATTCGGCTTTCAGCCTCTCCTAAAAAACACGGGCACGCTCACCAATCGCGGCATCGAACTGTCGGTGCAGGCGCAGGTTGTGGATCAGGCGCGTACGGGCTGGACGACCACCATTGACTTCAGCCGCAACCGTAACGAGGTGCGCGGCCTCCCAAAGGATAATCTTAGGTTTCCGAACTCTTTTGAGCGGTTGTGGGCGGTCAATGGGGAACCGCTCGGGGTTTTCTATGGCCTTCAGTTTGACCGCGACGCATCCGGTAACGTGGTGGACCGTGAGGGCAATATCCTCGTCAAGGATGACAAGGGGCTCTGGCGTCTGCGTGATGATTCTGCCTCCGAGACAGGACAGAGCGGACTTCTGGGCATAGGAGAACCGGGTGTTGTCGGCGATCCGCATCCCGACTTTGTTGCGTCGTGGATCAACGACGTGAGCATCCGCAATTTTGATTTGCGCATGCAGTGGGACGCAGTTGTTGGGCACGACGTGTTCAACTTCACGAGGTACGAAGGGTCTTGGCCCGTCTTAGGGGTAACGGAGTTGTACCAGCAAGAACTTGAAGGGGATTTGCCATCGGGGTACGCATCGGCTGCCCGGCTTGTCCACGAGCATTGGGTCGAAGACGGCTCATTTCTGAAACTGCGCGAAGTCAGCGCCGCATACACGCTGCGTCCGGCGGCCGCACGGATTGAACGCGTGCGCCTCACCCTTGCCGCGCGTAACGTGCTCTCCATCGACGGGTACAGCGGATACGACCCGGAGATCAACGTAGGCGGACAACGCACGGGCGTCCGCGGACTGGACTTTGCCGAGGTCCCCATTCCTCGCACGTTCTCACTGGGGGTTACGGCCGTGTTTTGATGCGTACAGGGGGATGTGGGGGCATCTGCCCACCGCCACCATAGCACACAAACGCAAGAAGGGCCGCTCTGTATCGGGGCGGCCTTTTGGCATTGGGGGCTATGATGAGTCAGAAGAGCGCTCTTGTTGCATAGTTCGCACTGTGGCAGCCTTAGGCGAATTCCTCACTCTTCCGTTGAAGAATGTGAATACAGGCAAACTTTGGTCGTATACCATCCTTGCTTGCATAGAAGTGCGTTCTGCTATACATTGCAAGTACAGAATGATCATATCACTAACATCTTCAAATCATGGTTTTAGCTTTACCTATCGCACCTCTCCTGTGGGCACTTGCGGCGGCTGCAGGATTTGTCGGGTCGTATCTTCTTACGCGCCGCATCCATCGAGCGTTTAAATTTGCTTTCGAAGGTAAGAAACTCGCCCTTCTTGGGGCGAGGGAAGTCGGTAAGACAAACCTCTTTGCTTTCTTGAGTACCGAGGCTGTACCCAAAGAGTATAAGTCTGTTGAGTTGCCAAAAGAAGTCGATAAAAGCCGAATTCACATAGACGACTTGGATTTTTGGATGGAAAAGTCCATAGATGTTTCTGGAAGTAAAGATGCAAGACCAGAATGGAGGAAGTCTGTAGAAAGTGCAGATATGGTGTTCTATCTCTTTCGAGCTGACCTCGTCAAGAAAGGAGACAGGGCGACGATAGAACGTGTGAAAAGTGACATCAGTCATATTGCTCGCTGGCTGCAAGACAATGATGTCTCTGGAGGGTGTCGACTCTATTTAGTGGGCACACACTGCGACAAAGATGAGGAGTACGTCAACACGAGTCATATGAAAATGGGAAATTACTACGACAACTACAGATCGCTAAGTCAGTATAGGGAAATAAAAAGAAGGTCAAATTTTGGAGGAGGGTCAAAGCTTTTTCTTGGTTCAACAGACACTAAAGAAGAAGCCAAAAAACTGGTTTATAAGATGCTCACATATGCTTCTAATAATTAATTTTACGTGATTGCCAATGAATAATATTAAACTGAAAGCCTGGGCGCAGAACCTTGATACTAAAGGCCCGGATACCTTTTTTGCTTCTGGCGAAGGTGAGATATCCGAGGGATCACCCAGACGCCAGAAAATCGTGCAGGATATGTCGGCTGTTGCATATGACGGTGATCTACTTGATAGCTTAGAAGATGTAGAAGTGTTTTACTCTGAATCTGCGTTTGTAGTGGAGGTAACTGTTGAGGAGCGTGACGTGCGCGGGCGCTTAGCAACTGTCTCCGTTTATGGCCAGTGGCCGAATGTCCCCGACGTGGAATGGGGGCAACGTGTGAGTTCGGAAATACAGACTATTTGTGATACTATAGACCGAACACCGCCTCAAACCTTAGCCCGGCTCCCCAAATTGCTTGTAGAGGCAGCAACAAAAAAAAAGGGGTCCCAAATACTGAAAGTAATAACGGCTCTGGCGGGCATCTCTCTTCTCAGTCTCGTGGCATACCTCCTATACAAAAATTTTCTCGGCGGCTGAATGCGTTTTTGGAATCTGTACAAGAATACATTAGAAGTCTGAAGGCACCGCAGGGATTTCTATATTCCCAATCTGAGCATAGCCGAAGTTCCCAAGAAAAAGATGCAGGGGATGCACAGTCTCAAAGTGAAACTCCAACGCTGATCAAAAATCCCAAAAGCCTGGACCCCGACATGGATATGACGTTACCCGATGATCCTTACAAGCGAGAGTTAGTTCTCGTATTGACGCAAACGGACGTTGAGCGCCTTGAGTATGAACCCGAGGGACACGAGATATGGACAAATGATGCTATCTCTGTTTTGAGCACTTCCACAGATGCAACTGATTCACTCGTGAAGCAACTTCGGAGAGCTGACCTGGTGCGTCCAGGTAAGGTACTATTACAAAACCCTTATCATCAAGACGAATATGCTGAACTGGACACCGTCACTGAACACTTTCCTCTTGAAAAGTACATGTTATTCTCTAGACTGTGTCAATTATTAGGTGCAAAGCGTGTGAAGGTGCGACAGGTAGAGGATGCGACAGAAAAAGTCATCATCGAAGCAGGTGTTGATGGTACATATAAAGGCACAGGGGCAAAAGCGAATGCTACGAACGAGCGTCATAAACAGTTGAAGCAAGGATTAACCTTGGAGAACCAGTTTTCTGGTGGGAAGGCCTTTCCCGAGAAAGCCGAGGCTTTTCTCAAGGAGCACCGTTTATGGCATGATAACAGCCTGTGCCATCTTGTCAACATGCGCAAAGGGGAAAGCAATTTGTTAGAAAACCATGAACTCACTATCAACTTGTCGACGGAAACACAGAACAAGCTGGATATTGCCGCAGGATTCAACGTGCCAGTCTTTCTCGAAGTGGATGCTGATTTCAGCAAGTATAGGAAAAGTACTTACCAGTACCAAGTGACTACCGAGGTAGAATTCTAAAACGAAAAGCGATGCTTTTGAAGCCTGAATAGTGGGCCAAGCGCAATGGCCGTTTTTTGGTTTTTGCTGAGGTATAGAAAGAGTATCACTTCTCCATTCCAAAACGGTCACTGAGCAGTTCGGTAGATCGTTTCTGTTCGCGGGCCCGTCCGATGCGCAATGCATCCACGAGTGCCAGGAGCTCATGCAGGGCTGGGTCCTGCCGTACCGCCTCTGGTACAGAAGGGTGGAGCGGCTCCAGCGCATATCCGCGCGTATCTCCCTCCGCTGTGGGCCAGACCGGCGGGAGCTCTGAACTACGAATTTCTTCGATCATGGGCGAGGCGCCATGTGCTGTTGGAATACCGCGCGTCACAGCCCCCATAGTGACGGGGTACACGTAACGCACCCCGTGCACCAGCACCTCGTTCAGATTCCGAAAAACAGGACGCCGGTCCTGCTTGTGGTACAAATGCGAGTCGGCTGCTTGCTGTAGCGCGCTGTGTACGCTCGACACACTCATACCCAATGAGGAAGCAAGCTCCCGGTACGTCCAGGGCTGGCCGTTGAGCGCAACCAGCTTCAGGAGAACGACAAGATCTTTTGCTTTAAGCATCGTTGTTCGGTGTTCGCGAACGAAGAACACGGCGATAAACTCTTCGTGTGGGCATTTGGTTCTACTTCAGACAGAATGAGAGCACGTCCACCACCCGCATCTGATTAGGCTCTGTTTGAAAAGTCTTGGATTGGGTATCTTAACGACTGCCGTACCAGTTTCTGATCACCAACTTCTGTTTTCCGATGCGCCGCTACGAACTCACCGACACACAGTGGGACCTGATCGAGGATCTGTTTCCCGAGCAGACCATGGGGCGGCCTCGCCTCGACGATCGTAGGCTGTTCAATGGCATTCTGTGGATTCTTTGCTCCGGGGCGGCGTGGCGCGACCTGCCCGAGCGGTACGGCAAGTGGCAGACGGTTTATTCGCGCTTTCGTCGGTGGGAAGCGATTGGCTTGTTCGACCGGATCCTTGACCGGCTGCAGATTGAACTCGACGAACACGGATTGATCGACTACGCGACTTGGATGGTTGACTCGACCTCCGTTCGAGCCAGCCGAGCTGCTGCGGGAGCGCCCAAGAAAAAAGGGGCTCGTGCGAGGCCCTTGGACGCTCGCGAGGCGGTTTGACCACCAAAATCCACCTTGTGTGTGACTCAGGCGGGGTGCCGCTAACTGCCTGTCTCTCTGCGGGCCAGCGCCACGACGGGCCTCATCTGAAGCCGCTGATGAACACGGTACGCATTCCGCGTCGCCAGCCGGGCCGCCCGCGCACACGTCCCGACATGCTGGTTGCCGACCGGGGATACGATGCCCAGCACATCCGGCACTATCTGCGGCGGCGTGGGATCCAAGCGATGATCCCGGAACGGCGCCCCGGAAGAGGGCGCAAGCGGCGCCGAAAGGGACGACCTCCGGTATTTGACAAGGGGATGTACGCAAAGCGAAACGTGATTGAGCGACTGATCGGCTGGCTCAAAGAGTGTCGCCGGCTCGCCACCCGCTATGAGAAGTATGCTCGGTGCTACTTGGCCATGGTCAAACTGGCGTTCACCCGACGCTGCTTTCGAAAACTCGAGTTTTCAAACACTGCCTAGTGAACAGGACACTTCACGACTCGAATTTGTCATCAGGGTGATAAGGAGGTGTCCACCCTTTGCGCCGTCTCGAACCAGTCTGGGTCCAGTGTATGCGCGTCAGGGTCAGAAGCAATGTCCTGCTGAATATCGGCATCCGTCTTTGCTTGGAGGGCCTCCCAGTCGGTTTGGCTCTCCATGTCGTCCAACTCGTCACTGGATACGTTTGTAATAGAGGTCTCGCTCATGGTCTCGTGCGCGTCGTGCTGAAATAATCCGATAGCGACTGGCTGCAGTACGATATGCAACCACGGCATAAACGTCGCGGAGGTGCGTGCCCTTACGGAGCAGATCCCCGAGACCGGCGTTAGATCCCCTCAAGACACCGATGAAAAGACAGCACCCCCGTCATGGATATACCCAAAAAGATCGTCACGGACGAAAACCAGCAGCCCGTAGCCGTCCAGATCGACTACGCGGACTGGCTGGAGATTGAGCGTGCGCTCGACCTGGAATCGACGAGCGCAGCGTCTCAGGCGAACGAAGAGACGAAACAGGACGAGCCGTCGCTGAACGAACTCGCAGATGCTGCCGCATCGCACTGGCAGAGCGGCGATGGCCTTGAATATCAGCGTCGCATCCGCGCTGAATGGACGCGTCCTTGGGATCCGGAAGCACAAGAAAATAATGCAGAGACGACATGACCCTGCTTCTGGATTCCGTTATTCTTATTGACTACTTGAACGGCATTGACGCAGCACGTGCATTCGTTGACACGCACGAAGCGGACGTGGCGATCTCAGTCGTCACCATGTCCGAAGTGCTTGTGGGGATGGATGACGAAGGGGAACCGGCTGCTATTCGTTTTCTCGATGCTTTCCCACTACTTGAAATTGACAAAGTAGCGGCGCTTACTGCCTCTCGCCTGCGCCGCAGGCACGGCTGGAAGCTACCCGATGCATTCCAAGCCGCCCTTGCACAGCGCCACGGACTCACACTCGTCACGCGCAACACACGCGATTTCAACCCCGACGTGCATGCGTTCGTGGCTGTGCCATACCGCGTGTGAAAATGGCTCGGCTGGAAGCAGCTCATGCTACCCCACCCGAACCCGATCATCAACCGGGTACTGGTGGTGGGCCCACTGCTGCACGCGTCCGGCACCATCGACAACCACGTCTATGCGTCCGAGTCGGATGCCGGCCCAGCCGACCTGCGCGATCTGCGTTTCGGCGCTGTGGTCGTGGGGTACCACGTGCGGCTCATCCAGGAAGGTATGCGTGTGTCCGCCGAGAATCAGGTCGATGCCCTCCACCTGCTCGGCCACCGTCACATCACTCACCCGATCGCTGTCGTATTGGTAGCCCATGTGCGAGAGGGCTACCACCAGATCACAGCCGTCCGCGCGGAGCTGCTGCACCATCTCGCGAGCCACGCCGACCGGGTCCTCGTACGACACCCCTTCGTGCAGCGAAGGCAAGACGAGTCCGTCAAATGCAATGCCGAGCCCGAAGAGCCCGACCTTCAGCCCGCCAAAGGTGCGCGTAGTGTAGGGCGCGACGTGCGGCTCCATCGGAGAGCCGTGCACGTCGTAATTCGACGAGACAAACTCGAAGTCGGCATGGGGCAGCGCCTCCATGAATCCGTCCACGCCGTTGTCGAAGTCGTGGTTGCCCAGCGTGGCGATGTCGTAGTCCATCATGGACATGCTTTTGAACTCAAGCTCGCCCTCAAAAAAGTTGAAGTAGGGCGTGCCCTGAAAGATATCGCCGCTGTCGAGGAGCAGCACATGGTCGTTGCTCGCCCGGATGTCGTCGATGAGCGCTGCGCGGCGGGATACGCCGCCGAGTCCAGCAAAGCGTCCGCCGTCGTCGGGAAATGGGTCGATGCGCGAGTGGGTGTCGTTGGTATGCAGAATGACAAGGTGCGTGCGATCGCTGGGGGCTGCCATGCTGAGTCCGGGCCAGAGAGCGGCGCCTGCAGTGGTGGCAGCGAGGGTACGGAGGAAGTCGCGTCGGGTGGTAGCCATGGTAGGGGCAAAGCAGTCAGATGGAAGAAAACGGTGCGCATCCACTACGAAACGCTGCAGGAGCTACTCGATGCGCTCGATGCGGCCTTCGATTTCAGCGGTGAGGGTGCCCAGGTCGCGAAAGTATTCGATGAAGGCGTCGCGCAGCAGCATGGGGAGCTCCTCGCGGGGTGCCTCTTCAAGCACGGGTGGACCGCCGCCATCGGCGAGGTAGTCGGATGTGACCACGCGGTACTCGGCTTCAAGATCGATTGGCGTACCACCAACCTGCAGGTCTTCAATGTCGCCTGAGTCGGCATGGATGCGGAAGGAGAATCCGGCAATGGGTTCGCCGCCGTAGATCTCCATGATCTGCTCGGCAAACGTCACGACGTCGGCGCCCGAGAGGGTCACCACCACCAGGCGGTTTTCGAAGGGCATCAGTTCGTAGACCGTGCCCACGGTAATATCGCCGGGGCCAATGGGGATGCGGAGGCCGCCGTTGTTCGTCATGGCCATGTGCACGGACCCCTCCGACAGCTCGCGGGCGTGATGCAGCATCGCATCGGCAGCCAGGTTACCCAGCGGTCCTTCAGGGCGCCCTTCGGTGAGCTCTTCGGGGGCGTTGGCGATCACCGTTTCTACTTCGGTCTCCATCCGGTCGCGGTAGGGGGCAATCAGCGCCTCCAACTCCTCGTCGTGATCGATCGAGTCGGAGATCTCGGTGTAGGCAACGTCTACACGACCTGGCGCGGACGTTTCGGGCGCATCAGCAGCCGGTTCGGTGGTGCCGCACGCGGTAGCCACCACGAGCAGCGGCACCAGAAGCCAGGCGGGCAGGCGAGACAGGGAACGGGGCATGAAAGCAGGGCAGTTGTTGACAGGGACATACGTTGCACATGAGGTGCGCATCCAGATACGGCAGTTCTGTTATGCAGATCCGGAGTGGGCCGTCTCGATTCAGGCACAGACTACAGCGCCTGCATCCACGAGTGCATTGATATCGTCGGTGCATCGCCCGAGCCGGTCGCGCAGTATGCATTCGGTGTGGGCAGCGTAGCGTGGGGGCGGATGCATCTGCGAGGTCGGGGCGTCGGCGGCGTATTGGCGGAGTCCAGGGGGATGCGCCGCGTCGTCGCTTCGAATCACCATATCCTCGGCATGCGGATCGGCAAATACGTCGGGGAGGGGGCGCACGGCACCAGCGGGCACGGTACGGGCTTGCAGGGCATCCAGTAGCGCGTTGCGGAGGTGCGTCCGGATGGCGGTCTGCAGCGCAGCATTGAGCGCCTCACGATGCGCGACGCGGGTCGCGTTGGTGGCAAAGCGGTCGTCGGTCGCCAAGTCGAGGCGTTCCAACACCTCGCAGAGCGCAGCAAACTGCCGGTCGGTGCCCACCGCTAACACGATAGCAGACCCATCGGCGGTCGAATAGGCCGTGCCGTACGGGGCAATGTTTGGGTGCGCCGATCCCATCCGCTGCGGCACGTGGTTCGCCACCAGGTAATTGGTCGCCTGATTGGCGAGTCCGCTAACGGCGGCCTGCATGAGCGACACCGGTACGTATCCCCCTTGCCCCGTCTGCGTGCGGCGTAGGAGTCCAACCAGCAGCCCTTCCTTGAGCTGATGCGCGGCCAGCACATCCATAAGCGCAACGGGCATTTTGGTGGGTGGACCGTCGGCAGCTCCGTTCATTGCCATGAATCCGCTTTCGGCCTGGATGACGGCATCGTAGCCCGGACGCGGGTTGTCCGGTCCATATCCGGTGATGTGTCCATACAGCAGTGCCGGGTTCAGCGCCCGCAGCGTGCCGGGATCGGCGCCAAGTGCTTCGGCGCGACCGGGACGGTAGTTGGCGATCACGATATCGGCATCGGCGGCCAGCTCGTGGAGCAGCGCCTGTCCGGCATCGGTCGATAGATCGATCGCAACCGACTGCTTGCCGGCGTTGCAGGCACAGAAGTACGCCGATCGGCTGTCGGGCGGCGCCTCACCGGGGGCTGTCCACCGCCGCGTGACATCGCCCTGCGTACGCGGATTTTCGATTTTGATGACGGTCGCCCCCAGCTCGGCAAAAAACTGCCCGACGCTGGGTCCGGCCAGCACGCTGGCGAGTTCGAGAACGGTGCAGTCATGTAGCATAATGGGCAGGAATGAGTGAGCAGGGGCACTCGAATAAAGCAGTGCAATAAAGCAGTGCGTTGCGTGGAATGCAAAAGGGTGCACCCCGCTACACGGTCATTACGGAGCTATTTTACGTTGCGTTACTGTGAAGAGGTGTGTCTACCAGATGGCCTGTGCTTTGGCGTAGGCTTTATGTTGGAACCTTCATTATCAGACCAATGGTGAATCATTATGGCACGTGGAATAAACAAAGTGGTGTTAGTAGGACGTCTGGGGCAAGACCCGGAGTTGAAGTACACAAACACCGGTACGGCAGTAAGCACATTTTCTGTTGCGACCAATGATTCGTATGTTGATCGCAGCGGAAGTCGCGTCGATACGACTGAATGGCACAACGTAGTGGTATGGGGGCGGCTGGCTGAGATCTGCAGCGAGTATCTGGGCAAGGGGCGCCAGGTGTACCTGGAGGGCAGCCTTCAGACGCGCTCCTGGGAAGACAGCAAGGGCAATAAGAAGTACCGCACCGAGGTAAAAGCGCGCGATGTCGTCTTTCTCGATGGCAACGGCGCAAGGCCGACCCAGCAGAACGGGTCACGGAAAGCGCAGGCTGTTCACGAACCGCCGGCTGCGTTCACGTATGAATCTTCGGAGGGTGAGCCCGTACCGGTTGAACCCAGCGACGGGATACCGTTTTAACGAAGCGAACAGCATTCACAATACACGTAACTTACAGCAAGGCACACATTATGGCACGTGGCGTCAACAAGGTGATTCTGGTGGGCAATCTGGGGCAAGACCCTGAGCTCAACTACACGAACAGTGGCACAGCGGTTTGCAACATGCGCATTGCCACCAGCGATTCATACACAAATCGGGATGGAGAGCGCGTAGACACCACCGAGTGGCACGATGTGGTTGCCTGGGCGCGCCTGGGAGAAACCTGCGGCGAGTACCTGTCGAAAGGACGACAGATATACGTCGAAGGGTCGCTGCAGACGCGTTCCTGGGAAGACCGAGACGGTAACAAGCGCTACAGCACCGAGGTGAAAGCGCGCGAGGTGGTCTTCCTGAGCGGCGACGGCCAGGGCGCCCGCCAGAGCCGAAGCCCCGGTGGTCAGGGCGGTGGCGACGGCATGAACCAGGACCAGGGGCCCGGCAATTTCGACCAGACCCGACAGCCCCGCAAAGAATCGCAGCAAGGCGGTGGGGGCGGTCAACAGCAGCAACAGCAGCAGGGAGACTCGTTTGAGCCCGATGATGACCTTCCGTTTTAGAGTCAGGGCTGTTTTTGAGAGGGCGCGTTGCGGTCGGATGCGTGGCGTGCAGTCCTCTGGTCCTGTACACTGGTCCTGTACAGATGCAGCTATCGACCCGTGCGGGCTGATGCCGGCCATTAGCCGCTGAACAGTTATATTATGTGGGGGTGCCCATACGGGCATCCCCATATTTGTTGTGGGAGCGCGCCTCACTTTCTGTGATTATGGTGCCTGGCGTTGATTATACAGAGATTATTTCGACTTCGTGGATTATCACCGCCCGGTTGGGCGATCTTTCGAGAGGATTAGCTGTACCGTTACATATACGTACCATATTCCGAACAGCCTGCTCCGACCCATGAGCATTGCCCCGTACCTTTCCGACGACGTGCGCTCGTCGGTCGACTTTGCGTCGTTCCTTGACACATTTCGTGAGAAGCTCCGCACGGTATTCCGTGAGCGGGGCGACTTTAACGCGGTGAGCGTGAACCGTGGTCTGCCGCCCTATATGATGCGTGAAGTGCAGTCGGCGACCCCGCTTGCAACATTCATCCCTGAAGAATACGGCGGGCGAGGTGGCCATGTCCACGAATGCCAGGCCGTTCTGGCAGCCGCCTCTTATGAATCGCTTGCACTCTCGCTTACCTTTGGTATCAATGGTGCGCTGTTTCTGCAGCCTGTCACGAAGTATGCTAACGAAGAGGTGAAAGGCCCGATCTTCGAGCGCTTCCTGAAAGACAAAAACATGGGCGGGCTCATGATCACCGAGCCCGACTATGGCACGGATGCCCTCAATATGCAGACGTCATATGTTGAAACGGAGAAGGGCTATCATCTCGAAGGTACCAAGCACTGGGCCGGCCTGACCGGGTGGGCTGACTTTTGGCTGCTCACAGCACGCCGCAAGTCGTCGAGCGGACAGCTTAGCCGCGACATCGATTTCTTCATTGCCGACATGAACCAGTCGGAGCAGATGGTCGATGTGGAGGAGATCTATGAGAACCTGGGGCTCTACCTTATCCCCTATGGACGCAACAAACTGGATCTCACGGTTCCACAGATGCACAAGCTGGAACCGGAAAGCACCGGTATTAAAATGATGCTCGATACGCTGCACCGCAGCCGCATCGAGTTTCCGGGAATGGGGATGGGCTTTCTGAAGCGCATTCTCGACGATTCGCTCGCGCACTGCAAAGAGCGGCATGTCGGCGCGAAGTCGCTTTTCGAGCACGACCAGGTCCAGAAGCGGCTGGCGTGGATCCAGGCCGCCTTCACAGCCTGCTCGGCCATGTGCCTGCATACCAGCGAAACCGCGCACATCGAAAACAATATGGCCTCCGACAACCTCGGGCCCAACGCAACCAAAGCCGTTGTAACCGACCTGATGCAGGACGCAGCGCAGTCCTTCCTGCAGCTCTCGGGCGGACAGGGATACCGGCTCGACCATCCTGCCGGGCGTGCCACCGTGGATAGCCGTCCGTTCCAGATCTTTGAGGGGTCGAACGATGTGCTCTACCAGCAGATCACCGACACGGTGCTTAAGCACATGCGTCGTGCCAAGGTGTCGAACCTCGGTGCGTTCATGAGCGACTTTGCTCCGCTGAAGCGTGCTGCCGACCGGTTCGACGGCGCCTTCGACTTTACCGTAGATGCGTCTACGTTGCCGCAGCGGAAGAGCGTGGAACTCGGACGTGCACTCGGGCGCGTGGCGGTTATGGAATACATCATTGAGCTGGGCGATCGCGGCTTCCGTAGCGACCTGATCTCCAACGCACTCAACGTGTTCGTGCAAGACGTGCGCAGTCTGCTCTGCTCATACGAGACGCAGACAGAACCGCTCGCGATCGATGCCTACGACGATGACGAAAGCAGCTGGCTGAACTTTGTGGATGCGTAACGACCGCGCTGCATACCATGCTGCCAAACGACACGGTGCCAGTAACGCCGCCGTAGCAGCAAAGGTACACGGCGAAACCATACGATGGTAACGTGCAGGAGGATGCGTGGCAGGCTCATGAGGTTTTCACGGGCACTGCGTACGCATCCTTCTGTACGTATTGTGTACCTTAGATCAGAATTAGACAGCGTCTGAACATGTATCCTGGGCCGCGTGCGGTCGGATGGCACGTCCCAGTACCGTTGTTTTTTGTCGCTGTAGCTCGCTTACAACTGCCCACACTCAAGTTGCGCCTGGAGACGCTCTGCAAGCTGCTTCTTATAGGCCTCACAGGCCGACTTTTGCGAGCGCTTTTCCGTGCTTATCCGTTCCTCTACTCACGCGCCCCCATGCCCATGGCCCGCTTCGGAATTGTCACGTTCCCTGGATCCAACTGCGATCACGATGCCTACCACGCTGTTAAGCACGTGCTTGGCGATGACGCCGAGTTTGTCTGGCATCAGCGTAAGGACCTTGATGATCTCGACGTAGTCATTCTGCCAGGTGGGTTCTCATACGGAGATTACCTGCGCTCTGGAGCCATCGCCCGGTTTTCGCCGGTTATGGAGGCGGTAACAGCGTTCGCAAATGACGGCGGCTACGTGCTCGGGGTCTGCAACGGGTTTCAAGTGCTCTGCGAAGCCGGACTGCTTCCGGGCACGCTGGCGCGCAACGAGTCGCTCCGGTTTGTCTGTAAGCCCACCTCGGTACGGGTGGAGCGCACCGACACCCCGTTCACAAGCCAATATGCGCCCGGAAGTGTACTTTCTCTCCCGGTTGCCCATGGTGAAGGGCGCTACGTCGCCGATGACGACACACTGGCTGCGCTGGCAACCAACAACCAGGTTGTATTTCGATATACCGATTCCGAAGGACGCGTAGATCCGGAGGCGAATCCGAACGGGTCGATGCAGAACATCGCCGGTATCTGCAATGAGACGCGCAACGTGCTGGGCCTTATGCCGCATCCAGAGCGCCATGTTGAGATGCTACTCGGGTCTGATGATGGACTTCCGCTGTTTGAGTCGCTGCAGGCAGCAGCATCCAACACAGCCTTTGCCACAGCTTGACCCCAATTGTTATGGTCGAAATGCCCTTCGACGGTCCGATTTCGTTGTTCGACGTTCCCGTAACTACGTCGCTGCTCATTGCCAATATCGCGGTGAGTTGGTACGTGCTATATGTAAACCCACGTCTTCTCGGCCCGCTCTCGTTTCAGCCATACCGGATCTTTGAGAATGATGAGTACTACCGCTTTTTAACTGCGGGATTTGTGCATGGCAGCGTGGCGCACCTGGCGGTAAACATGATCACGTTGTTTTTCTTTGGGCCGATTCTCGAAGGCATACTGGGATCGCTGGAGTTCTTCATGCTCTATGTGCTCTGTGAGATTCTGGCACACACCGTTACCTTCACCTACCATTACATGGACCCCCAATATGCAGCAATTGGAGCATCGGGGGCGGTGAGCGGTGTGGTATTTGGCTTCTGCCTGTTCTTCCCGCTGGAGATGCTCTACCTCTTCTTTATTCTGCCCATTCCAGCTGTACTGTTTGCGGTGGGATACGTCGTCGGGTCGATCTATGCGTTTCAGAAGAACGAGCGACAGGACCAGGCAGGCGGGATCGCACACGAAGCGCACATCGGCGGTGCCATCGCGGGCATACTGGTCACCATTGCGCTTGATGGCCGTGCGCTGTCTTCATTCATCGACTCAATGATGACATTGGTGTAGCGCACGCCGCGTAGCGCACCATAGTATACCGCTGGGTCACCGAGGTACGGACGGAGTAGTGATGTGCAGGATATGGTGACTACGGCGCCAGGCGCGTGCACAGGGCATCCCACGACGAAAAGGTGAATCCGTGTGGAACGGGATGCGCGTCTGTATCGCCACGGACGTACCAGGCTACGCGCCACCCGGCCCGGGCCGTTCCTTGCACATCAGATCTGTATGAGTCGCCCACGTACAGAACCGACTCGGGAGCCACACCGGCCTGGTTAGCGGCATAGGTAAAAACGGCGGGATGCGGCTTGAGGTGGCCTGTCTCTTCAGAGATAACGACAGAAGAAGCTCGCTCCTGCAGCGTAGGAAACTGCTTCATCTTCTGCGACTGGATCTCTGCGAATCCATTGGTTAGAATCCCAACCCGGTAAGCATCGGCAAGGTGGGTGTATGCAGCATGTGCCCCCGGCACGTACCGCCAATGATCTGCGTATCGGGCAAGGTAGTACTGGTTGACGGCTGCGCTGCGCGTAGCATCGGAGCCAAGCACCTGCAGGAGGCGACGAAAGCGAGACGCCTTCAAAAACGACTTTTCGATCTCGCCGGATGCATATGCCTTCCACAGCGGAGCGTTGATCTCATGGTAGGTGGTGTGTACAGCGTCGAGCGGATGGCCCGTAAACAGATCAGGAAAGTGCTCAATAACATCGCCGAGGGCAGCCCGCTCTGCGTGGCGGTGGTCAAGCAGCGTGTCGTCAAGGTCAAAATAAATGAACTGGATGGAAGCGGAGTCGGTCACAAAAGCGGAGGGGGGCAGTGCAGAAAGCGTGAGTAACGGCGTGAATGACAGAGATAGTCAGGAGGGCCTATAGTGCGCATTCGAAGAGCGCGTACTCCTTGTCGCGCACAGCCCCGATAGATTCGATCGCGTTCTTCAGGCGCTCATTGGTGTCGAGCACCCAGCTGGTTTCGCATCCATAGTAGCCGTATTCCGGGCCGCGCTCCATCGTTTCAAGCACCATAAGCACGTCAAGTCCCTTGCCCTGATAGGCTTTTCGAATCCCCATAAGTGGCATCCGCAGCTCACTGATGCCATAGTAGCCGCGCGTAAGCAGCGTCCACCACCCGGTGGGAAAGAGACGACCGTCGTCAACATGCTGCAGCGCCTGGTTGATGTCGGGCAGTGAGATCGCAAAAGCAACGGGGGTGCCCTCGTGTTCTACGAAGTAGACGAGGCGGGGATCGTAGATCTGCTTCAGGCCATCAACCAACTGATTGAATTCGGCATCTGTCATAGGTACGTGGCCCCAGTTCTCTGACCACGCCTCGTTGTAGATGTCAAGCAGCGTGCGAGCCTCCTCCTGCAGGCGGTCGGGATTGACCGTACGCACCTCCAGTCCAGGCGTGCGGCGCTTTACGATATTGACGCCGCGCCGCAGGCGTTCGTATTTCGCATAGCGCTTGTGGGCGTAATACGCCCACATAGTCATGACGCGCTCGAAGCCGTACGCAGTCATAAGCTCATCGTAGTACGGAGGGTTATACGGCATGAGAATTGCCGGCCGCCGGTCGAATCCATCGACGAGCAGTCCGGAAACGTCGTTCAGCGAGGGGTTTGCAGGGCCGCGCATCTGCGTAAGTTCCTGGTCGCGGAGCCAATTAGCAGCCGCATCAAAGAGGGCTGTGCTCACGGCTGGATCTTCTTCCGACTCAAAAAAGCCGAAAAAGCCTGTCCCATCGTCGTACTTCTTGAGGTGCATGCCATTCACGATGGCCGCAATGCGTCCGCGCACAGTGCCCTGCTCGTCCTCCGCAAGAAAAAGCTCGATCTCTCCATGTTCAAAGAATGCATTCTTGGTGGGGTCGAGTGTAGCGCGTTCCTCGCGTCGGAGCGGCGGTACCCAGTAGGGGTAGTCATCGGCATAGAACTGGTAGGGCCAGTCGATGAAGGCGGCACGGTCTGAGGAAGAAGAAACCGAGCGAATGCGAATCGAGGAAGAGGCCATGAGGACCGGTAGGAGAGAACAAGAAAGCTGAGTTCTGCCAAGATGCCAGATAGCCACCACGGGCTGAACAGGCACTCAACAGGGATGGGCTTAAAACAAAACACGCGCCTCTGTAAGCAAACAGAGGCGCGTGCAAAAACGCAAGAAATGGTGTATGAATCAAGGGCACGTGCAACGACAGGTGCGCTTACACCCAGGTTTTAGAGCCTGTTTGGGTTTTGGTTTGCAGTCCAGCGCCGCCGCTCGGAGCCCAAATTAAGAAATCAAAACAGGCTCTTATTGTGCTGAAGAGCCATTGGTGCCAATGACGCCGTGTTTGGTGCCTACGGTGTGAAAGGCATCAAGAATCCGGTCGAGATCTTCGTCGGTATGAGTGGCCATATACGAAGTGCGCATCAGCGACTGTCCTTGTGGTACGGCGGGGGGCACTACGGCATTCACGAACACCCCTTCTTCGAGCAAGTCGCGCCAGAAGCGGAAGCAAGTCTCCATATCGCCAACAACAACAGGGATGATAGGCGTTTCGCTATCCCAGATATCGAAGCCCTGATCGCGGAAGCCTTCGCGCATGTAGTCCGAGATCTCCCACAGGCGCTCCAGCCGTTCGGGCTCTTGCTCCAGAATATCAAGGCATTTCAGCACGGTTGCCACGTTGGCCGGGGGCATCGATGCGCTAAAGATGTGGGGCGAGCTTTCATGGCGCAGGTATTCAATAACATCTGCATCACCGACACAGAATCCGCCAAGCGAGGAGAAGCTCTTCGAGAACGTACCGGTGATGAGATCGATGTCATCGAGCCGGCCAAACGTGGACGCCGATCCCTGCCCTTTCGGGCCAATAACGCCGATGGCGTGGGCATCGTCGAGCATGAGAGCCGCGTTGTAGGTACGTGCCAGCTCGATGAGGCGTGGCACTTTGGCAATTTCGCCGCTCATCGAGAACACGCCGTCGGTAGCGATCAGTTTGCCGGCATCGGGATTGCGCTCGTACTCGCGCTCAAGCATCTGCTCCAGATGATCGAGGTCGTTGTGGCGGTAGCGCCGCGTTTCCGCGAAGCTCATCTGCGTACCGGCCACGATACAGGCATGGTTATCTTTGTCGGAAAAGATCAAGTCTCCTTTTCCGGCGATGGCCTGCACCACCCCGAGGTTCGTCATGTACCCGGTCGAGTACAGGATGCACGAATCCGCCTCCATGAAGTTGGCCAGGCGCTCCTCAAGCTCCAGGTGCAGGTCGAGCGTGCCATTGAGGAAGCGGCTGCCGGTGCATCCGGTGCCATACGTTTTGATTGCGTCGGCGGCAGCCTCCTGTACACGGGGGTCTGACGTGAGCCCCAGGTAGTTGTTGGAGCCTGCCATGACGACCTCATCGCCGTTCATGATGGCATGGGTGCCATCATTGCGCTCGATCGGGCGGAAGTACGGGTATAGGTCCGCCTCTTTGGCCTTCGCATAATCGCCGGAGGGGTCGAAAAACTTATGGCATTTGTCAAAGAGCGAGGGACGAACCGCCGTGTCGGTTTGTGCGGCGTTAGAGGAAGAATCAGACATATAAAGCGGTAGCAACGTGTGGCAGTGGCAGCGCGTCTTTCAAGCGTGGCGTAACAACTATTTAGAGCAAGCCTTCGTCTGGCAAGCTGTGGAGACGTTACGCATATGCAAACGGGGAAGTCAGGTATGTGGGGGCTGACTAACTTGCGTACGCATATTAGTACAGACGCGCACGCCTCCCGGAAAGTAACAGCCCTTATTTAAGGATTACGTAACATACCAGGTTGCATCTTAAACTGTAACCCACCGGGCAACTCGAAGCAGACCTTGCTTAGAGAGCCTGTACTCTGTGCGGGCTGGTTAGACGGCAGATAGGTATGCTCGCTTATCAAGCGATAAAACGTTGTAAAATAAAGGGTCAGTCAACGTGTAATGCAGTGTGGTGCATCCCCAAAAGAAATGCAACACACAGTTCGCTATACAACGGGCGAGGAATGCAGGGTTCGAGCCGAAAGTATGTAAAAGGTAACGAGAGGTACTCGGAGAGATGTTTTGGATGGCCTTTCACAAGAAGTAGAGCAGCTTGGTGTCTTTTCCGTTTGGACGCTCAATTCCTGATAACAGACAAGAGGACCATAACAAGGGTACTTGATATAGCGTGCCGTTAGAGGCGAACTCGCACGGTAGCCTGAACGGAGGGCTGCATAGCACCTGGCCCCAAGTCCATTGATAGGCCTTCGCCGACGTCAAAGGTGAGCAGGTGGGCACTCACGTACGCATCCACAATTGTGAGCGCATAGAAGACACCGGTGCCAATAATGGTAAGGTTGCGCTGTCGCTGGTAGGCATCGCGCTGCTGCCGGATGACCTGGGCCGAGACCTCCTGGTTGAATCGGTCGATGACTTCGTCGTACTGGGCTTCGTATTGCGCGAAGGGGTTTTTTCCGTCTGGATTGTCGTCGCGTCCCACGACAAACTGGTTAGCCCGCCGGTGAAGCAGATACCGGTCGTGGTTACGGATCGCATAGTACGTAAGCCCACCCAGTCCGCCATACACGAAGGGGAGTTTCAGGTACTGACGGTTGTAGAGCTGTCCCCACCCGGGCAGAGCGGCCGCGCGCCATAGGGCGCCACGAGGCGAGTGGTTCTCAGGATAGCCGCGTTCGCGCAGAATCTCCGCACGTACGCTATCAGGCTGGGCCAGAGCGGCCGGCGCCAGCAGCACCATCAGCAGCACCACAGGCAGTATCACGCCACCGATTAGCTGTCCGATACGCCACAAGGCATACACAGGGAGAACAGAAGCGGGGCGGACGCGGCGTGTGGGAATCCCGAGTTGCATCCGAAGTTTAGGCATCCAACAGGTCAAGCAATCGCTCCAGGTCGTCTTCGGAGTAATACGCAATCTCGATACGTCCCTCGCCGTCGTTTTTATGGTGGATGCGCACCTGCGTGCTGAGACGGGAACGCAGCCGCTTGCGGTAGTCTTCGACTTGCAGTTCGGTGCGGTTGGGGGATGACGGGGAGGAATCGTCGGGCACGTCGGACTCGGAGGCGCGTTCGGATTCTTCCTGAGCAGCCCGCCAGTCGCGCACGCGCTGCTCTACGTCGCGTACCGAGAGGTCATCGCTGATGGCCTCATCGATCAGGGTACGCTGAGCCTCGGGATCGTCGAGCGACACCAGAGCACGGGCGTGCCCCATGGCCACCTCGCCATCGCGCAGCGCAGCCTGGATGCGAGGAGGAAGCCGCAGAAGACGCAAGAAGTTAGCCACGGTGGCACGGCCCTTTCCAACCTTCTCGGCCACCTCGGCCTGGGTAAGCCCCACCTCGTCCATGAGACGGTGGTAGCCAAGCGCAATCTCAATCGGGTTGAGCTCTTCACGCTGCACGTTCTCGACCAGCGCCATCTCAAGCATCTGCTCCGAGTCGGCATTACGTACGAACGCGGGCAGATGGGTCAGGTCGGTGCGGCGTGCGGCGCGCCAGCGGCGCTCCCCAGAGATGATCTCAAACTGGTCGTCGCCCAGCGCCCGCACGGTAATGGGCTGGATGATGCCAAGCTGTTCGATGGAGGCCGCCAGCTCATCGAGCGCATCTTCACTGAACGACTGACGCGGCTGATACGGGTTCGGACGAATTGCCTCAATAGCTACGTCCGCTACGCGCCCGACCAGCTTCTTATCGTCCTCATCCTCAAACTGATACAGTTTGCTGCGACGTACCGTACCCGAATCTGACGACGCATCGTTTTCGTCGTCGGCGGGCAGCAGCGCGTTAAGTCCACGGCCAAGAGCAGATTTGTTTGCCATAAGTGCACATTCTCAAAGTCAACGGTGATCTACCGGTGCATCCGAGCGAGAGCACGGCGCATGCCGGGGCGTCAGAAACAAACTGTGGTTACGAACTGGAGAGCGAGAACCCGTTTGCCGGAGTCGACGAACGTTTCGGCTTGGAAGGCGCCGAAGGGGAATCTGCTTTCTTCGAAGAGTCCGGCGTTGCAGGCTGCGAGGAGGCGGGAGAGGAAGACGGGGCTCCGTTCTTGGCAGCGCGTGTGTCGGTCTCTGCACCGGTGCCGCCCAGCATCGTGCCGTTCTCAGCCAGAAAGGCCTCGTTAGATTCGATGATCTCGCGTGCAAGCGCAATATAGTTGCGTGCGCCCTTGCTCGACGCATCATACAGAATGACGGGTTTCCCAAAGCTGGGGGCTTCCGAAAGGCGTACGTTGCGCTGCACGATCGTTTCAAACACCTTGTCGCCAAAGTAGCGACGCACCTCCTGCGCAACCTGATTCGAAAGGCGGAGCCGCGTGTCAAACATAGTGAGCAGTACACCCTCAATTTCCAGCTCCGGATTCAGGTGCTGGCGCACGATCTTGATCGTGTTGAGCAGCTGGCCGAGGCCCTCAAGGGCGAAGTACTCGGCTTGTACGGGAATCAGTACCGAGTTGGCGGCGGTCAGTGAGTTGAGCGTAAGAAGGCCGAGCGAGGGCGGACAGTCAATGACCACGAAGTCGTATTTCTTACGCAGGCGCTTCAGCACCTTCGACAGAATCCGCTCGCGCTCATCCACCTCGATCATCTCAATCTCGGCTCCTACCAGATTGATGTGACTCGGCATCAGGTCGAGAAACGGGATCTCCGTGGTTACAACCGCCTGTTCCGGATCGACCTGCCCGGTAAGCGCCTCGTAGACCGACGCCTCCACGTCTTTTACGTTTACCCCGATGCCCGAAGTACAGTTCGCCTGTGGGTCAATGTCGAGGAGCAGTGTGGAGTACTCAGTAGCCGCCAACGACGCCGCCAGGTTAATGGCAGACGTTGTCTTGCCAACGCCTCCCTTCTGATTTGCAACTGCTATGACTTTTCCCATAAGGCAACTTGCTTATTCAATGCAACCCGTATACAGCGTGATTTTGGTCGTCAGAGATGGCGCGTGTAGGAGAGACGCGTAGAGCTCGTGGCGTTTCACAGGACGCTTCACAGAGCGGTGCCGGTCTCAACGAGCGCAACGCGAACCATATACACTACCTGTAACCTACAACACAACCAGCCGCAATGTCCACCGCAGCCGGTCTGTTTTTATCGAAGGGATGCGCAGCGCACCTGCCACGTAGCAGCATCGCATTGTATATAGCATTGCATACACCATTGCACATCGCATTGTATATAAGCTACATACAGCGGTGGGCAAGCGGCGTACAAGCACAGGCATTACTGCGCACGTGAGATCACTTCGGGATCACCCCTGTGCAGGTCGAAGTAATTTTTAACGATGCTACATCCTCCATACCATCGGCTGCATCGCGTGTTGCGCAGCTTCTTATTCTCGTTCCCAGGGTTCTCCCCGCTCTATGGCCCGCCGCATTGTCCTACAGTCCGACCGCTCTGACACGCCTGCGCCCGACCAGCTTACGGTTGACTATCGCGCTGAGCTTAACGATCAGCAGTACGCAGCGGCTACAGCCGATCCCGGAGCCCTTCTGATTATTGCGGGGGCAGGCACAGGCAAGACGCGCACGCTCGTGTACCGGCTTTCGTACCTGGTCGAGACGGGACTCGACCCACGTTCCATTGTGCTTCTCACCTTTACGCGCCGCGCAGCACGCGATATGATGGCACGCGCGGCCTCGTTGCTCGACGGGCGATGCCAGCGCGTGCAGGGCGGTACCTTCCACAGCTTCTGTGTACAGCTGCTGCGTCGCCACGCACCTGTTATCAACCTCGCGAAAACGTTTACCATTCTGGATGCGTCGGATGCAGCCGACGTGCTGTCGATGCTCCGGACCCGGGGCGGGTACACCGAGCGCGACGACCGCTTTCCGAGCAAGCGCGCGCTCCAGTCGATGTTCTCGGCTACCGTGAACCGCGATCGCTCGCTCGCCTCGGTGCTCGAGGCAAAGTACCCGCAGTTTACGCACCTGCACGACGACCTGCGCGAGCTGCAGGAGACGTACCGGGCCTACAAGGCTGAGCATCATATGCTCGACTTCGACGATCTCCTGCGCCGTACCCATGAGATGCTCGCCACGCACGACGACCTGCGCCAGCAGGTGGCGTCTCGCTGCCGCCACGTGCTGGTCGATGAGTACCAGGATACGAACGCGCTTCAGGCCAAGCTCGTACGGCAGTTCACTTCCGTCCACGGCAACGTTACCGCCGTAGGAGACGATGCACAGAGCATCTACCGCTTCCGGGGCGCCGACTTCCGCAACATCTTTCGCTTCCCCAAGCTCTACGAGGAGGCACGCGTGCTCAAGCTGGAGCAGAACTACCGCTCCACGCAGCCCATTCTGGAGCTTGCCAATCATCTAATCGAGAGCGCCGACCGTTCGTACGACAAGACGCTCTTTTCCGAGAATACCGAAGGGGAGCTACCCGCCGTTGTACCGGCAGCCGATACGTCGATGGAAGCGCAGTTTGTCGGTCAGATGATAGCACAGCTGCGCGAGCAGGGCGTGCCACTGAGCGATCAGGCTGTGCTCTTCCGAAGCAGTCACAACGCATACGATGTAGAGATCGAGCTGAACCGCCGCAACATTCCATATGTGAAGTACGGCGGCACTAAACTGAATGAAGCAGCACACATCAAAGACGTGCTTGCACATCTGCGCGTGGCAGAAAACCCAGACGATGCCGCAGCCTGGAACCGGATCCTGAAGCTGATTCACGGCATCGGTCCCAAAACAGCACAGTCGCTCATCGACTGGCTCACCGGGGGCAATCGGGAGCCGTTTGTCGTCGACGAGCAAGGGCCGTTCGCGCAGCGATATCTCGATACGCTTACGCGTCTTCTGAACACCCTGCGAAGCATTCGCCCCGATGAGACGCCGCTCCCCGAACAGATTGACGCGGTACTCACCTACTACACGCCGCTCTTCGAAGACGCCTACCCCGACGACTATCCGAAGCGCGCGTCTGACCTGGAGCAGCTGAGCCATCTGGCAGCCGGATACGAGAGCCGTCAGCGCTTCCTGGCCGACCTTACCCTCGATCCGATCGAGCTCTCGGCTCTCGATCAAGAGGGAACCGATGACGACGAGCCGCCGCTGGTGCTTTCGACCATCCACTCTGCGAAGGGACTGGAATTCCATACCGTATTTCTGATTCATGCAGTTGATGGCACGCTGCCCTCACAGTACGCACTCAACGAGCCGGAAGGACTCGATGAGGAGCTCCGTCTCCTCTACGTGGCGGTAACCCGAGCCGAGGAAAACCTCTTCATCTCGTATCCGATGTTGCAAACGCAGCGTTTTTACGGCGACACGATGGCATCGCCCAGTCGGTTCATAGAAGACGTGCCGCCGTCGGTGCTGGAGCCGGTAGAGCTGGTCGAGGGGCCGCCTCAAAAACAGCTGACCGAATCCGAAGAGGCCGGTCCGGCATCCCTGCCCGAAGCAGATTCATCGCCAGAGTCCGGCCCTGCCGATGCGGAACGCCCCGACCCGGAACGTTCCAACTCCTCCCCCTCCAGCACCGACGATGGTCTCCCTTTTTAGGGCCTTCTCTTTAGAGCCTTGCATCGTCTGGTAATATGATTGTGCAACTTGTTGCGCCACGCTGTTTTACAGCACCCCCGTTACGCGTCTTGCCGCCCTCCCCCTGCTTTCCGACCTCGCCATGGACGTATCGGCTTCGCTTCGAATTGTAGAAGTGCCGCGAGAAGAGCGTAAGATCATTCGCGAGCTTAACCAGCGCATCTTTGGGGATACGCACGTGATTCGCTCGTTCGAACGGACCGATCTGCTTATGTTGGTGGCGTGGCTGGACGGGGCCCCCACGGGCTTCAAAGTGGGCTATCGTCTGCGTAAAGAAGTGTTTTACAGCGCGAAAGGCGGGGTCGTCCCCGACGTGCGCCGCCGGGGGGTGGCCCGTGCGCTGCTGCACGCGATGCTGGATGCGGTGCGCGGCCGAGGGTACCGGGAGTTTGTGTTCGATACATTCCCGAACAAGCACCCGGGCATGACGATCCTGGCGCTGAACGAAGGCTTTCAGGTGGTGAAAGCCGGATACAATGCCGAACACGAAGATTACCGGCTGCGCTTCGCGTGCTCCTTTCCGGAGTAACACCCTGCAGCACAAAGCGGCCGGCTCATAGATGGGACTGTAACTATCGTTTCAGGATACACGTAGGTCGGGTGCTGCTATCGAATCCTCCTGCTGCACCAATCTGCTTCTGCTCGTGCGCCGTTTCATATTCGACCTCGTAGAAGGCCTGCGTATTGCATTGAATGCAATCTGGGCGAATCGTCTGCGTTCGGTTCTCACTACGCTTGGCATCATCATCGGCATTGTGTCGGTCACGCTCATGGCCGCGCTCATTAGCGGGGTCAACGAGGAGTTTGAAGAAACGCTCTCCTCGCTCGGGGCCGATGTGATGTACGTGAGCAAGTTTCCGTGGGGGGCAAACGTCAACGTAGACTGGTGGGAGATGGCCAACCGTCCTGCTATCTCCGTCGACCTGGTCAACACGATTCAAGAACAGTCGGCCTACGCGTCTTTTGTAGCGCCAATGGCCGGCACAGGCCGCACAGTGAGCCATCGTGACCGTTCGGCGCGTGCTTCCATCACGGGCTCTACCCCGCTGTACGGACAGATCCGAGGGGTAGACCTTGCTGAAGGCCGATTTCTGACCGATGCCGACGAGCGCGGTGCGCGCAACGTATGTGTGATCGGGGCGGGCATCGCCGACGAGCTCTTTCCACAGGGGGCCGCCCTCGGCCAGCAGGTGCGTATGGGCATCGCCCCCTGCACCGTAGTGGGCATCATGGAGCGCGAAGGCAGCGGGCTCTTTGGAGATGATGGGAGCCACGACAACACCGTGATCATCCCGTTCCGTTCGTTTGAGCGCGTCTTCGGCGTGAGCCGGTGGCGCAGCATCACCATTATGGTAAAAGTCGGCGACACCGATCTGATGCCAGCTGCCGAAGACGAACTGACCGGCATTCTGCGCACAGCTCGTCAGGTGGATCCGATGGATGCCAACAACTTCGAGATCAACCAGCAAGACGAGATCCGGGCATCGTTTTCCACGGTGCGCCTGGCGATTTACGGCGTGGGCATCTTCCTGACGGCGCTTGCGCTGGTCGTGGGCGGCATCGGAGTGATGAACATCATGTTTGTGTCGGTGAAAGAGCGTACGAAAGAGATCGGGATCCGCAAAGCCGTAGGAGCTAAGCGCTACACCATCCTACTGCAGTTCTTGATTGAGGCTATCATCGTCTGTCTGATTGGCGGTGCGATCGGTGTGGGCATTACCTATGGCCTTACAACGTTCATCAGCGAAGGACTCGGGTTTGCTGCCCAGCTGCCGGTGCAGATCGTCGTACTGGCGTTCGGCATCTGTGTGAGCGTTGGCATCCTCTTTGGCATTGCGCCCGCCTGGCAGGCCGCGCAAGCGCGTCCGATTGAGGCGCTCCGTTACGAGTAGCCCCCATCTCCCTCTTCGTATTCCTTCCGCTCCGAATCCCCCTGTACCTGTGAGTTTGATTGAAGCGTTCTGGTCGGCCTTGCGCTCGCTGCGGGCCAACATTACCCGCTCGGCCCTCACCCTGCTAGGCATGGTGATTGGCGTGTTCGCCGTGATTGCCGCGGTAACAGCCGTTGAAGTGATCGACACCTATTTCCAGGAGTCAATTCAACAGTACGGGACCAACACGTTCTCGGTAGAGCGTCACGGGGCCCAGTTCGTCGGGCCGCGTGGCGGACGCACGTACCGGCCACCGATTACGTACAACCAGGTCGAGACGCTGCGCGAGCGGGTGGGAGCCGATTACGATATCGGGGTGCTGAACCGTTTTGCAAGCCGCGAACGCACACGCTCGCGGTTTGCTGAAACAGAGGCTGCAATCGAGCTTCACGGCGCCGATCAGTTCTTTCTGGATAATTTCGGGTTCTCGCTTGAAAGCGGCCGCCCGTTCACCGAGCAAGACGTGGCGCGCGGCCGTCCGGTTGCGCTGCTGGGGGCACCGGTGGCAGAAACGCTCTTCCCGAATACCGACCCGGTTGGCAACGAGATACGCATTGGCCGGGTGCGTTTGGAGGTCGTGGGCGTGCTCGAAGAGAAAGGCGGCTTCCTCGGCCTCGATCCGGACTCACGCGTCTACGCGCCCATCACGCACCTTCTGGCGACCTATGGCGACGGGGGCCGCGACATGAACAGCGTGAGCGTGCGGGTCGACGACGATGCGCAGATGCTTGCGGCACAGGATGCGATTATCAGTCAGATGCGTGTCATCCGGCGTGTAGATGCGGGGGAATCCAACAACTTCGAGATTGAGACCAACGAGTCGGCACGCAGCACCTTCGACGCGTTTACCGCCACGCTGACTATCGCAGGGGCCGGTATCGGACTGATCGCACTAATAACGGCTGGAATCGGGATCATGAACATCATGCTGGTGTCGGTGACCGAGCGTACGCGCGAGATTGGCATCCGCAAATCGGTTGGAGCCAAGAAGCGCGACGTGCTGGGGCAGTTCCTGCTCGAAGCAGTCGTGCTGTGCCAGATCGGGGGGCTGGTTGGTATCGTGCTGGGGGGGCTCTTTGGCAACCTGGTTGCCGTCTACTTCGAGATCGGGATGGCCTTTCCATGGGACTGGGCCATGGGGGCGGTGCTCGGTGTGACGGTCATTGCGCTGGCGTTTGGCGGCTACCCGGCTTACAAAGCTGCTCGCCTCGATCCGATCGAGTCGCTCCGGTACGAGTAGGGCTAACGAGTAGGGCTGGCATGAGCAGGGGCTGGCATGAGCAGGGGCTGGATCAGTTTGCTGCGACACAGCGCCATTTACAGCGCTATTTGCCGGATCTCCGCTTGCGGTTGCGTAATCCATCGAGGATGTTAGAAAAAGCACGCAACACGCTTTATCTCCCTCCCAATGTCCTGTACGAATGTCTGACGCCTTCGCCGCCAAGCAAGCCGCCGGTTCCGCGGCAGCCGATCTCGTTGAATCTGGAATGATGCTGGGGCTGGGTACCGGCTCGACTACGGCCTGTGCGCTGGAAGCGCTGGGGGCGCGCATTCAGAAGGAGGCCCTGGACGTGGTGGGGGTGCCAACATCTTTTGCGGCGGAGCGCCTCGCACACCAATACGGCATCCCCCTTACCACGCTCGACGATACGCCGCGCCTCGACCTGGCGCTCGACGGGGCCGACGAGGTAGACCGGCAGGGACGGCTCATCAAGGGGCGCGGGGCGGCGCACACGCGAGAGAAGGTCGTGGCGCATGCTGCCGAGCGCTTCGCGGTGCTGATCGACCCGTCGAAAGAAGTGGATACGCTCGGGAGTCAGTGTCCGGTGCCCATTGAGGTGGTGCCGATGGCCGTGGGGCCGGTGCAACGCCTCATCGGGGAGCTGGGCGGACGCCCCGAACTGCGCATGGGGCAGGCCAAAGACGGTCCGGTGATTACCGACCAGGCTCTCTGGATCGTAGACGCTTACTTTGACGGCATCGAAGATCCGGAGGCGCTCAACCGGACACTGAACGACCATCCGGGTATCTTGGATCACGGACTGTTCCTGGGCATGGCTACCGATGTAATCTGCGGCGAGGCCGATGGAAACGTGACGCACACGAGACCTTAGCAGCACAGCCAGCTGCCCCTGCAAGCGCCGACCGGGTGTGCTACCCATTCTGCTACCCAAGTTGGACTACCGTGCAGGAGGCCGCTTCAGTTGGGCCAGCACGGTGCGGCAGCGATTGGGGATGCTCTCGTCGAAGTGGTAACGCAGGTATGCATCTACCAGCTCTTGTACATGGCGGCGCTGCCTGGACGTAAGCTCCATGCGTAGCACCGTGTCGAGATCGGCCCGCGCGAGAACTGCGTAGGCGCGTAGGGCCGCACGGGGGGCTTTCCGTGCGCTGCTTGGCCGTTCTGTAATTGGGTACACGCCCCCGTCGGCAAGCGAAAGCCAGCCCTCTTCATTTACAGCCTCGACGCGCTCGCGCCGTATCGCGGGGGCGAGTCCGAGCGCCTGTGCCAGTCGAAGCTGGAAAAACGGCCACAGCGTTTCGGGGCGGTCCATCTCGGCATCGAGGCGGTGCAGCACACGCACCAAAAGCGTAAAGATCTGAGGCTGGCGGCTCTCGGCGCTCAGGAGCGCATCGGTGAGCTCTACAATGCGCAAGCCCAGCGTGATCTTGTTCAATTCATTGCTGAGGTGGTCATAGGTCGCCACATGGCTGCTCTCACTGAGCATCTGCAAGCTGCGCGAAGGCTTGTGGTAGTAGACGACCTGCGTGTGGGCCATTGGCTGCAGCGTGGCGCCAAACTTGCTTTTCGTTCGCCGCGCCCCCTTGGCAAGCACCGACACCTTGCCCTGCGCCGCGGTGAGCAGCGTAGCGATACGGCTCGTCTCGCTGTAGTCGAGTCCGCGAAGCACAACCGCTTCTGTCCGGATAATTTCTCGCTGAGCCATGAGCGTGCGTGGTAAGACGGGGCGATGGACGAAGATACGTTACGGGCAGCCAGCCTGCAGTGTCACTATACTGTACACGTCCACCACACAGAAACTGTTTGAGGGATGCGCTGGCTCTACAAGATACAACGCTACGTTGCGATTACAGCTATTGAAACGACTGTCGTGCTGGTGCTGGCTGGATTGTTGATGCTGGGGGCCGGAGTGCAGCACTGGCGGATGCAGCAGATCCCGCCACTGGCAGACCACGTGGTGTGGCCCGAAGCAGACACCGTACACACGGATAGGGCGCGTTCCGATGCCAGCATTGGCACCAGCATTGGCAACCTGGAGTTCGGATATGCAGATAGGGGAGAAAGAGTGGCCGGGGCCGCTACAGCTGCGAGCACTGCGCAGTACGAAGCGGAATCTCCGCTGGCAGCAGCCCCGCTGCCTCCTGTAGACGTGAATGCTGCGGAGGCGACCGAGCTGCAACGGCTTTCGGGGATCGGACCTGCGCTTTCGCAGCGCATTATTAGCTATAGGGATGCAAACGGTCCGTTTCGGTCGGTAGAAGAGCTGCAAAACGTGTCGGGCATCGGTCCGAAGACGGTTGAGCGCATCCAAGACGACATTGTAATCCAGATTCCATAGACGGGTACGCGCTCAGAATATGCAGAGAGGCACTGCGTTCGCATCCTTCCAGACCAAACAGCACGAGATAAGCCGAAGGGCCAGGCAGCAATACACAGCGAGACGGCTACTCGTCGGAATCGTTACGTGAAGAGGACGGAGCGTTCTGCGCTTCGTATGCTTTCAAACGCTCTTCGTGCTCCTGCAGGCGATCGCTAACGGTTTCGGGGGTCCAGCGCTCGCTCACCTTCTCTTCGCGGTCCAGAAACCGCCAGATGGGCACAAGCAGCAGCGCGGCCAGCGTGAAGAAGACAACCAGCGTTGGGATCGTGATCATCCAAAACTGTGCATCCATAGGGGCAGCAGGGATTATGAAAAAGAGTTCGGTTACGAGGTATCTAACGATGCAGCCGTGTGTGCGTTCTATTGGGTCTATTGTGGAAGCGCCGTTGTGTGATAACGACCCGTGGCGGCCCCTGCGGTCGTGCGGTATTCCGGCTTAAGCGGCGAGGAGAGGTCATGTTATGTCATGTTCTGCAATCCAGGCTATGCACGACGTTTTAGAACCTGTTTTGATTTCTTAATTTGGGCTCCGAGCGGCGGCACTGGACTGGGGCCGAAGGTCATGCCCCTGGTGCAAATTGCCCCCGATGTCGGCCCGTAGCCCCGGCTACGAACCTCCATCGGGGTCCAATTTTCGCTTCAGCGGCGCTCGCTCTCGCCTGCAAACCAAAACCCAAACAGGCTCTTAGAGGATAATTGGGCGAACATGCGCGGTGTGTATTGATTGATACATGCGGTTGAGAGAAATGACCTTGCTGGTGTGCATGTACCGAGGCCGATTATACAGGGCTCTGCACACTTTAACGTAGAATTGTTTGCGCGAAAAGCGGCTTTCAACCACCAGCCAATGCCGTCATTTAATGCATGTAGGTATGTATAACACTTCATCTACTACCACCGTCCCTCGCCTGCTCATTGTAGAAGACGACCCAGAAGTAGGCGCAGGACTTGAGGAGTTTTTTGATCTGAAGGGCTACCATGTGTCACGCGTTGCCGATGGAGAGCAAGCGCTGCAAGAGATCACAACGCTTCCGCCGTACGACCTGGTGATTCTGGACGTCATGCTCCCGAACAAGACCGGCTTTGAAATCCTGCGTGAAGCGCGTAATTCCGGCGTTAAGTCGCCCGTGATTATGCTTACGGTGAAGGGAAGCGAAGACGACAAGCTGCGTGGCTTCGAACTGGGCGCCGACGACTACGTGACCAAGCCATTTGATGCTGAAGAGCTGGCTGCCCGTGTGCGTGCGGTGCTGGACCGAAGCCAGGAAGGCGACGGCGACGGAGACGGCTTTAGCTTTGGGGATGTTGAGGTCAACTTTCAGAATCAGACGGCACGGTGCAACGGAGAGACGGTTGAGTTTACTACGCTGGAGTTCGATATCTTAGAGTACTTCATAGAGCACCGCGGGCGCACCGTAAGCCGCAAGCAGCTCTTGCGCGACGTGTGGGGCATCAGCGGCGACATCACCACGCGCACGATTGACCGGCACGTGGCCTCGCTCCGGAAAAAGATTGAGCCTGATCCAACCGATCCGACCTACATCGAAACGGTGTATGGCATCGGGTACAAGTTCTCGGTGTAGGGCACAGCCACTGTAGCAACGCGGCAATTGCAGCGACGCTCCAATGGGACGGCGCTTCCACTGGTTCACTACGTGTTGAGCGGTGCTACGTGAGGGCGTGTGCGTCCGTGCTACTGCGCTCTGCCAAAGATGCCGCCTTGCATTATCCAGCCAAAGGAGCTTCCCATCGTGTTGGGGAATTCGCCCGGCGTGGCTGCAAAAGACCCTTCGATGGTGGCAGGCGGTGTGAGAGGCTCACGATGTTGCGGGGGAAACTCCGGCATGTCTTCGTATCGGCGTTCGCCCGTGGGCGGATTTGTCCGGAGTGAATCGTAAAACGATTCCAAGTCATTTCTTGACGTACTCACTTCTATGGCCGCTTCGAAGGCAAACGTGCCCTCGATCACCTCATCACGGGCACGCGCTACCGTAAGCGTTCCATTCTGTAGCACATAGTTGTGAAGTGAGTCAGAGGCTGCACGCACATAATTTGTCATCAGACGCTCACTGAAGAAGAGCCCGCTCTGCCGGCAATCTGTTAGGTCCTGACAGGGCAGGTCGAGGCCAATGTCATATGTGCCCTCCGAGAGCCCGTCCTCGCCGATATATACAAACGAGAGATTGTGGGCGATTCCGTCGTCCTCGCCAAATAGTTGGATGGCCGTGAGCGTAAATCCAAGGTCGTCAAATGGAAAGACCATCGCGCCCTGTTCGTCAAACGACCCGGATCCCCCCAGGGCCGCCTGCCCGTCAATGCTTGCACTAATTGGATCGCTTACCTGAATGTCAGCATATGGATCAGGCAAGTCTTCCGCAGAGTCTACCGAGTCGCAGCCGCTGAGGATAAGAATAAAAGTTAGTAAAACGAGATAACAGTATGCTGGAAGCGGGTACCGCATGACAAGTGACTGGTTGGTCTATTGAGATAATTGAGATGTATATGCTCATCGGCCACAGCCCAGACTGATCTACGACAGATAGAGCAGAGATTTTTACAAGTACTATATAATCTATGCTGGGGCTCTTTATTTTGCAAGAGGGGCAATCCCTGTGCATCCATCGGCATACCATCGTAACATCTGTTGCACCGTTGCGCTGTAAATAACGTAAATGACATCGTAGTGAGCCCAGTATGCTGAAATCGACATTCACCGCTCCAGGATATCCTATATGTCGTTCTGGAATATCGCTTCGGGATGCAGCCCTCCTGACGTATCTTTGGGCAGAAGGAAGTAGGTGCAGAACTGACTATTCAAGTATGAAATAATAGATGAGGCCTTGCTCGTCAGTCTGAAGTACGTAAACGCCTCACGCACACTATTGATAGATATCCACCAAAAACCGAGGCAATTACGTAGAGCGAGAGAGCGATAGGGTTGATGGTGCCTGGCTGGAGGATCTGAGACATCAGTGCGACGGCCGGCCCGATTCCGAGAATACTGAGTGTGATTCCGCTGCGTCGGCTGCCAAGTTCAAATCCTCGTCCAAATGCTATGACGAACAGTGCTAAAACCGGCCAGCCTATGATCCCAGAGCCGATAAGATCAACACCGGATATCCATCCCAGAATGGGCAGGATGAGCAGCAAGGAAGAAAACAGTAGACGCATCTTCCGAAGATTGCTCAACGTGTCAGTGGAAGTTGAATTAGCCATAAGTGACTTCTTTTTACATCTGCGCGAACAGGCGTAATCATCGGTTCCTTTCCGGAAGCCTATGAGTATGGTGGATAACTGCGCTTTTATCTTAATATATACGTATACAATATTGTAATATCGGCATTCATATTAGTGGGTAGTACCCGAAGGTGCAATCATTTTTCGTAGCAGATCGCTGTGTACACACCATCGTAACACGGTCTGCAACGCCGCGCCGCGTGTCCGCGTACAGGACGCTGCACTGGATGCATATTGCATTCGGCGTTCTGTCTTTTGTACACAACTGTTTCTGCCTATGGCTTCCGTATCCCGCGGCGACCTCGTTACCCTTGACATCGAAAAGTTTGCCGATAAGGGGGCCTCGCTGGCCCGGCTTGATGGCTACGTAATTTTTGTAGAGGATGCCGTCCCAGGCGATCGCGTGAAGGCGTATATCTACCAGGCCAAATCGAACTTTGCGAAGGCAAAACTCGATACGCTGCTCGAGCCCAGCGATAAGCGCACCGAGCCCCGGTGTCGCTATGCCGATACCTGCGGCGGATGCGCCCGGCAGCATGTGAAATACGCAGCCCAGCTGGAGGCGAAGCAGCAGTCGGTGCAGGAAGCCTTTGCGCATCATAGCGAGTTTGATGGTGTAGAGGTGCCCCCGGTCATCGGAATGGACGACCCGTTCTACTACCGCAACAAAATGGACTTCGACTTCAGCGCCGACCGCTGGCTTACGTCCGATGAAATCAGCACGGGCGAAGAGTTTGATACCGACTTTGCGCTGGGGATGCATGCGCCGGGGCACTACGACAAGGTGATAGACCTGCAGGAGTGTCACCTGCAATCGGAGTTCAGCGCGCGTCTTGTGAACGGCGTACGCGACTTCGTGAAAGAGCAAGGCTGGGAACCGTGGAATATCCGCGAGCAGGAAGGCTACCTGCGCCATCTTGTGATCCGCGAGGGCAAGTGCACCGGCGACGTGATGGTGAACCTCGTGACCTACGGACGCAATGCCGAGCGCCGCGATGCCTTTGCCGACTTCTTGCAGTGCGACTTCCCGGAAGTCACCACCTTTGTGGATACCAACCACATGGGCAAATCTCACAACGTGGAGGGCGACACGCAGACGGTCTTCGGCCCCGGCACCATCAACGACATGATCGGCGACTACCGGTTCACGATCAGTCCGCAGTCGTTCTTCCAGACCAATACGCGACAGGCCGAGCGGCTCTATGAGGTGGCCCGCGAAATGGCCGACCTGCGCCCTACCGATACGGTCTACGATCTGTACTGCGGCGCTGGCACCATCTCGCTGTTTCTGTCGGATGCTGTGGAGCGGGTCGTCGGGGTTGAGCTTATCGAAGAGGCGGTGGAGGATGCGCGTGCCAACGCGGCTCAGAATGAGGCTGCGAACTGCACGTTTGTGCCTGGTGACCTGAAGACGGTCTTCACCGATGATTTCGTGGGTACACACGGTACGCCCGACGTGCTTATCGTCGATCCGCCGCGCAACGGGATGCACAAGAAGGTAGTGTCTCAGATTGAATCGCTGCGTCCTGAGCGCTTCGTGTACGTGAGCTGCAATCCGCAGACGCAGGTGCGCGACCTCGACCGCCTGCACGACGTGTATCAGATAGATGCTGTGCAGCCCGTCGATATGTTTCCGCACACGCCACATATTGAGAACGTGGTATCGCTGCGAGCGATCTGATTTTGGATTGGTGATTTCCGGTTTTGGGGGATAGAGGGATAGCGACGTTATGGTAACACAACCCGGCGTGTCCGTCTTCTTACAGATTACCCCCATTCTCCTTCGCAGCGATTCGATCATGGCCGCAATACAGAGCTTTCGCGATTTGCGTGTCTATCGCCGAGTGCTTCGAGAAGCTAAACGAATCGGTAGCAGCTCAATGGTAAGTGATTGCCATGTTAGGTTACTTCATCACGGTTCGCTGAAACCCCCTCTGTCTTCGAGCTTCGCCGCAGGCGTGATCCTGTGGACATCTCCCCCTTGGATAAGGGAGAGAAACCCGTAGGGAGAGGGGGGGCGACTGATAGGAGACTCCGGTGGCCAATTGATTGATCACGTAGCGTCTGTCCACTGCCAACGAATCTTCCAGCGCTCACTCTCTTTTCCAAAAGAGGAGCGTTACTCACTAACAGACCAGATCAGGCGCTCTTCTCGTGCCGTGAGTGCGATGATGGATGAAGCTTGGGCACGGCGGCGATACCAGGCTGCTTTCGCAAACAAGATCAAGATAGCACTTGGCGAATCGATGGAAACACAGGCCTGGCTTGATCATGCCCGCATGTGTGGTTATCTGCACGAAGCCGAATACAAGACGCTCGATACCGCCTGCCAACAGATCGGCGGCGTGCTTCAGCGCATGATTCAGCGTGCCGACACCTTCTGCTCCGCACCTTCCAAGTGACGGAATAACCCTCACTGCAATCCTCCATCTTCCATCTACGATCCACGATGGCCCCCAACCCAAACTCCAAAACCGGAAATCGGAAATCGTCTAATCCGAAATCGAAAACGGCATTCGTTACTGGAGGCACAGGCTTCGTGGGTAGTCATCTGGTAGAGGCGTTGCTCGACCGCGGGTACGATGAGGTGCGGTGCCTGGTGCGTTCGCGACAGAAGTGGCTGGGCCCGCTCGACATCACGCCTGTACGGGGCGATCTGACAGACGTAGAAGCGCTGTGGGAGGGACTGCGAGGCGTTGACGAGGTCTACCACGTGGCAGGAATCACACGCGCTGAAGACTGGAATGCGTTTTACCAGGCCAATGTGCGGGGCACGCTGAACCTGCTGGGAGCAATTAAGCAGGTCGCCCCTGATCTTGACCGTGTGCTTGTAACCAGCAGTCTTGCTGCGGTCGGACGCGGCGCAGAGGGGGTTGCTACCGAAGACGCTCTGCTGGAGCCGGTGAGTCGCTATGGGCGAAGCAAAGCCGAGATGGAAAAGGCGCTTCACAGCACGCATCAGATGCCCACCTCGTACTGGGATACACTACCGATCACGATCGTGCGTCCGCCTGCAGTCTACGGGCCGCGCGACCGCGACATCCTCACGTTCTTCCAGGCGGTGAACAGCCACGTGTGTCCGGTTGTCGGCGGAGGGAGCGATCCGGCGGTGAGCCTGGTGCACGTCCGCGACCTGGTCGACGGGATGATCCAGTGCGCCACCGCACCCGAGGCCGCGCATGACGTTTTCTTTCTGGGCAGCCTGCGCCCGTATGCGTGGAATGAGGTGAAAGAGGCCTCGACGCAGGCTCTGGATACATGGGCGGTTACGGTGCCGGTGCCCACATTCATGGTTGGAGCTGTCGGTGCCGCATCCGAACTGTGGGGCAAGCTGTCGGGGGCGTATCCCGCATTAAACCGGGAGAAAGCCCGCGAGATTAGGTATGCCGCCACCATGTGCAGCAGCGACAAGGCAGTGGAGCAGGTTGGATACAGCCCTTCGATCGCGCTCAAAGACGGGGTGGCTGAGACGATCGCCTGGTATCGCGATGAGGGCTGGCTGTAGCACCGGATTGATGCCGGGGACTGCTATTGGAAAAGCTGGATACGCAGCCGAAGCGTTGGAACGGAGCGCATCCGGTGCTGATTGGAAAAGCGTCTTGTTTTTCTTCATCCTGCCTGCACCCGCCCTGTGCCCGACTCGCCCCCACCCAGTCACTTCTCTGCTGCGGATACGAGTGTTCTCCGCGAATCCAGTACGACTCGCGCCGAAATTGCTTTTTTGATGCTTGCCGGTGTGTTTATCGGGGCACTGGTCATGACCAACGCCATTGCAGGCAAGTTCTTCGTGCTGTTTGGTCAGGAGCTCTCGGCGGGTATTATTGCATATCCGGTCACCTTTCTTGTAACCGATCTAATTTCCGAGCTCTTTGGCCGTAAGCGTGCCAGCACGGTCGTGGGGGTGGGGTTCGTCGTCAGCGTATTTGTTACGCTTGTGGTGTGGATTGCCGGGCAGATGCCCGTCTACGAGGCGTCGCCGGTGTCGCAGGAGGCGTTTGATATGGTGTTCGGGCTGATGCCCGGCATCGTGCTCGGGTCAATGATTGCCTACCTCACAGCCCAGTACATCGACGTACAGATTTTTGAGTGGCTGCGTGGACTCACCAAGGGCAAGTACATGTGGATCCGTAACAACGGGTCGACATTCTTCAGTCAGCTCGTAGACACCACGATGGTAGTGACGATTGCACTGGTGTGGTGGCCGCAGATCGACGGCAACCCCCAGACAGAAGCAATCGCGTGGTCAACCTGGCAGGGTATTGTGTTCGGACAATATGTATTCAAGATCGGCATTGCCGCACTCGATACGCCCGTGCTTTACGTCTGCGAGCACTGGCTGCGGGAGTGGATTGAGGCCGATCCGAAGGGGCGCTCCAGCGAAGAGATGTCTGTATCTGCTCCAGCCACATCGCAGTAGGGCGTGGAGCAGTAGGGCGTGAGTCGTAGCCCGGCTCATTATCTGCGCAGCATGCAGAAGACTACCGCACCAGCTCCAGCCGGTCGTTGCGATAACGATGAATGAACAGCGCCTGATTGATATTGCCTCCGCTGAAGTCAAGACGAATCCCGAGTCCTTTGTAGCGTGGCGCGTTGCGGAGTGTAGACGGACGAATACGCGTGTCGCCTCCGAGGCCATTCAGGAGATAGTCAGCGACGTCGTACCCAGTGTATGCGAGGCGCTTGGCTGTGGGAGACTCTGCATCGGGGGCGCGACCTGTGAGGATCTCATGGTTGCTTATGAACTCCTGCACGTCGTCGCGTGCGGTGTTCACGTAGAAGTCGTTGGTGTATGTGGCGGTGAACTTGCTGGCCTCCTGTTCGATATTGAGGTCGTGCCACTCCGAGTTGCCGAGCGCACGAATGCCCAGCCGCATGCGTTCAAGCCCAATGAGCGCTTCCTGGATACGTCCGCCTGCGTTGCGCCCAGTGAACGGGAGGTACACGGCCTGTGCGTTTGAAAGCATCTCGTTTGTGATGGTTGTGTCAGAGCGGATCGCATTGGGCAGGCGCGACCAGGTGCGCGAGCTCTGCACCTCATAGGTGAAGGGCACGTCCATGCCGATGGAGCGCGCTTCGTCGCGGAAGCCGGTTGCCATGCGTTCGCTCAGGCGATTGCCCCGCTCGTAGACCACAGCGGTAGAGCGGATGAGCAGCGCCTCGGCGGCATAGCGCGCCATCGCCTGCCCCCGCATCTCAATCGACGGATTGGCCTGGAAGACGTGGCTACGCCCGGCTGACACGGTGGACTCGGTTGCCAGCGGCGCGATGAGTACGATGCCAGCATCTTCGGCCGCATCCCCTGCAATCGTGGCTTGCTGACTGTAAAAGGGGCCGATGATAACATCTGCGCGATCGATGCGAACAAGCGAGTCGACCGCCGCCCGAAGCGAGCGCTCATTGGGACCATCGGGGGCAGAGAAGTGCCGCATGTGTAGTTTTGCGACACGCTGCGGCTGTCCAACCTGCTCTGTGACGGCCTGAAGCGAATCGACAAAGAGCGTGTCGCGCTGGGTAACGAGAGCCGTGGCCCCTTCGTCAGCGGCACGTTCCTCATCAAAAAGGGCAGCGGTGTCGTGTACCGTCACGTCTGCTTCGCTGCCGAGCTCAGAGGGAAAGACGTAGCGCCGGGAGACCCCGTTGTGGCGGTCTACAGCCAGGCGGACGCCGTTGAAAAAGGCTTGCGAGCGCGCTGCCTCTTCACCGCTCAGGTCAAGCATAATACCGATATGTAGCGTGTCGGGCGCAGCTTGCCCGGAGCGCTGGCCGTCGCGAGCATAGCTGATGATCTGGTTAGCGTGCGAGCGGTAGCTGGTGTCGGGATAGCGCTGGAGAAGCGTTTCGAGGATCGATATCGCATCGTTGTAGCGTCCGGCCCGGTAGAGTGCCCGCCCGCCCATGAGAAGCGCCGCGGTGGTCTGGCGATGGAGCGGATACTCGACAGTGGCGCGAAAGCGCCGGTAGGCCTCGGTATAGTCGCCTCGTTCAAAAGCTGCGATCCCCTCCTCAAAGAGCAGTTCAGCATCTTCATTCACAGGGATGCCGTTTGTCTGCTGCGCGTGGAGCGCAGAGGGAAGCGCCGTGAGTGAGAGCATCAGCACAAGCGCTACAGAAATCCAACGCCACATAGGTTCAGATACGTTCGATGATCAGCAATACGGTGGAGCAGGAGCGTCGGGGACAAGCCCGAGAACCAGCTACTCCCATTCGATGGTACCCGGCGGCTTGGAGGTAATATCGTACGTGGCCCGGTTGATGCCGCGCACTTCGTTGACAATTCGGTTGGCTGTGTGCCCGAGCATGTCATGCGGGAGATGCGCCCAGTCGGCGGTCATCCCATCGACGCTGGTTACGGCACGCAGGGCACAGACGTGCTCATAGGTGCGCTCGTCGCCCATAACGCCCACTGTTTGTACGGGGAGCAACACCGCAAGAGCTTGCCACACGTCGTTGTACAGGCCGTGGGCCCGTAGCTCCTCGATAAAGATAGCGTCAGCAGCGCGCACAATAGCCAGACGCTCGGGCGTAACAGCACCCATAATGCGAATCGCCAGTCCGGGGCCCGGAAAAGGATGTCGGTTTACGATAGCCTCTGGAACGCCCAGAAGCTCCCCAATAGCACGTACCTCATCCTTAAAGAGCTCACGAAATGGCTCCAGGAGCTCAAAGTCAAGTTCCTCGGGGAGGCCGCCCACGTTGTGGTGGGTTTTGATCGTGGCCGAGGGGCCCTTAAACGAGACGCTTTCGATAACATCGGGGTAGAGCGTGCCCTGAGCGAGGAACGTTGGACGGGTGCCGAGGTCTTCTGTGAGCGCGTCGGTTTCTTCGGTGAACACGTCGATGAACGTGTTGCCGATGCGCACGCGCTTCTCCTCTGGATCGTCGATGCCTTCCAGGGCATCAAGGAACCGGTTGGTGGCATCTACAGCACGCAGGTCCATATCGAAATGGCCGCGGAAGGCGTCCTGCACCTGGGTCCACTCGCCGTTGCGAAGCAATCCGTTGTTGACAAAGATGCAGTGCAGCTGGTCTCCGATTGCCCTGTGAAGCAGCGCTGCTGCAACCGACGAGTCGACCCCGCCCGAGAGTCCAAGAATGACGTGCTGATCGCCAACGGTTTCGCGAAGGGCAGCGACCTGGGTTTCCACAAATGAGGCAGGCGACCAGGTGCCGGTACATCCGCAGATGTTGAGCGCAAAGTTTTCAAGCAGCCGCGCGCCGTAGTCAGTGTGCACCACTTCGGGGTGAAACTGCACGCCAAAGTGGGGCCGGTCGGTGTGTCGGACCGCTGCGATGGGGGCGTTCTCGGTCTGTGCAATGACGGTGTAGCCGTCAGGAAGCGCTGTGAGGTGGTCGCCGTGGCTCATCCAGACGGTCGATCCGTCGGGAACGCCTTTCAGGAGCGGGTCGGTGCGATGGTTTTCGGGGATGCGCAGCGTAGCCCGCCCAAACTCGCGTCGGTCTGCGCCCTCTACTGCTCCGCCTCCGATGTAAGCGATCGACTGCAGTCCATAGCAGATGCCCAGTACGGGCACGGGGGTGCCGTCGGGACGCGTGAGACGAAGCAGGTCGGGGTTGAGGTCGGGGGCATGGTCATCGTACACCGAGCAGGGCCCTCCCGAAAGGATAATGCCGTTCGGGTTCAGCGCGGCGAGCTCCTCGGTGGAACGCGTGCAAGGATGGATCTCGGAGTACACCCCGGCCTCGCGGACGCGACGGGCAATGAGTTGTGTATACTGCGACCCGAAGTCGACAATAAGAATGCGTTCGTCAGTCATGCGATACAGGGCACAAACAGAGAAAGACGACAGAGAAAGATGGCGGCACGACGTTACGCAACGTCGGTGTAAGCTTCGGCATCGAGCAGGTCGTCGAGTTCGGTCTCGTCTTCCATTTCGATGACGATCATCCAGCCGTCGCCATACGGATCTTCGTTTACTTGCTCGGGTGCGTCTTCCAGGCTCATGTTGACGTCGGTGATTGTGCCTGACACCGGCATGTAAAGCTCGGAGACGGTCTTTACGGCTTCTACGGTGCCGTATACATCGCCAGCGGAGAGCGTGGTGCCTTCGGGCTCAAGCTCGACGAACACGATGTCGCCCAATTCGCCTTCGGCAAAGTCGGTAATGCCGACGGTAGCGGTGCCGTCGTCTTCAACGCGCAGCCATTCGTGATCTTGCGTGTAGTACAGGTCGTTGGGGTAGCTCATAACAGGAGGGAAGGTTCAGATAAAACGGAGGACCTGCGTTATCTCGTATAAGCGAGCGTATGTCGCATGCGAAAGCGGGCCCTGAAACGGATAAGCGGGTACGGGGTTACTCGGGCGGAGTGTACGTGAACGACTCCATAAACTGCGTGTCGAAGGTGCCTGCTTTGAAGTCGGCGTTCTCCATCAGTTGCTGATGGAAGGGAATCGTTGTCTTTACGCCTTCGATGACGAACTCGTCAAGTGCACGCTTCATTCGCCTGATGGCGCGTTCGCGAGTATCGCCATGTACGATCAACTTGGCGATCATCGAGTCGTAGTTGGGCGGGATGCGGTAGCCCGTATACGCATGCGTATCCACCCGCACGCCGAGTCCGCCGGGCTGGTGGAAGGCTGTGATCGTACCCGGCGAGGGGCTGAACTTGCGCGCCGGGTCTTCCGCGTTGATGCGGCACTCAATTGAATGGCCGTTGATCGGAAGTTCGGTACGCGTCACCGTTTCGCCCATGGCAACCCGAATCTGATGTTCGATCAGGTCGCAGCCGGTGACTTCTTCAGTGACGGGGTGTTCAACCTGGATGCGCGTGTTCATTTCCATGAAGTAGAAATTCTTTTCCGCATCCACCAGGAATTCGATGGTGCCAGCGCCCTCGTAGTTAATGGAAGATGCTCCTCGGATGGCGGCTTCACCCATGCGGTGGCGCAGGTCTTCATCCATGACCGGGGAGGGGGCCTCCTCAAGTAGTTTCTGGTGGCGGCGCTGGATGGAGCACTCGCGCTCACCGTAGTGCATAACGTTGCCTTGGCCGTCGCCGACCAGTTGGATTTCGACGTGGCGCGGCTGTACGACGCACTTTTCGATGTATATGGCCGGGTTGCCAAAGGCCGCGTCGGCTTCGGAGCGAGCGCCCTCGTAGAGCTGCTCAAAGTCTTCGGCTTTGTGCACGAGGCGCATCCCGCGCCCGCCCCCGCCGGCGCTAGCTTTTACCATGACCGGATATCCGATCTCATTGGCAATACGCTTGCCCTCATCCATTGAGGCAACGATGCCATCGGAGCCTGGCACGACAGGCACGCCAGCTTCGGCCATCGTCTCTTTCGCGCGACTTTTCTCACCCATGAGCCGGATGGTTTCGGGCGAGGGGCCAATAAACGTGAGGTCATGATCAGAGCAGATCTGACTGAACTCAGCGTTTTCGGAAAGGAAGCCATAGCCGGGATGGACAGCGTCGGCTCCGGTCACTTCGGCGGCTGCGATGAGCCGATCAGGCCGCAGGTAGCTTTCTCCAGAGGCAGGCGGTCCGATGCATACAGCTTCATCAGCAAACCGGACGTGAAGCGAGTCAGCATCGGCCGTCGAGTAGACGGCGACCGTGCGGAGGCCCATCTCATGACAGGTGCGGATAATGCGAAGGGCAATTTCGCCGCGATTGGCGATCAGTACTTTCTTCAAAACGGCTGGCGGGGTCAGGTGAAACAACGATCGAAGAGCAGGGGGGAGGCCCAGGCACGAACTACCTGCATGCAAGGTAGAGGCAAAGGTGCATGCAAACAGGCAAGAGAGCGTGCGGGGAGCCGGTCGCCTAACTCTGGTCAACGATAAAGAGCGGCTGGTCAAACTCGACCGGTTCAGCGTCTTCAACGAGAATCTCCTTGATAACGCCAGGCTGCTCGCATTCGATCTCATTCATCAGCTTCATCGCCTCGATGATGCAGAGCACCTCGCCTTCGCCAACGCGGTCGCCCTCTTCGACGAACGGATCCGAGTCGGGCGACGGAGCCCGGTAGAAGGTACCTACAATGGGCGCTTTAACGAGCACCTCATTCGCGCCCAGCTCGTCGTTATCTTCGCCTGTAGCGGTGTCTGACGAAGCAGGGGCTTCTTTCGTAGAGGCAGGCTCTGGGGAAGCGCTTGCAGGAGCAGGTGCAGGCTGTTGCGGCTGCGGGGACTGCTGTCCATACGGCTGTGGGGCTGCGCCATAGGGTTGCGGGGGGCCGTACGAATGCATTGGTGGATTGTACGACGGCTGCATCATGACCGTCGGGGCATTCTGGCGAATCGTAATCTTGAAGTCGTCTTCCTCTACTTCAACTTCGGAGACGCCGCTTTCGGCAACCATCTGAAGCAGCTCTTGAATCTTGGACAGTTTCATGCGTTTTGAGGCTGGATGAGACAAACGAAAAATCATACGAGCCTTGAAGGCGCCGCATGCAAAAAAGGAGCGTACGGAAGCAAAGCATCCATACGTCTTGAGCGTTCCAGTACAGGCAGAGTGCCTGTGTCTGCTCTAAGCCGACTCTACACGTGTTTCGTATTCACCGGTCTGGGTGTTAACGCGCACGCGGTCGCCCTCGTTGATGAAAAGCGGCACATCGACCACGACCCCACTTTCCAGCGTAGCCGGTTTGGAACCGCCTTGTGCTGTGTTGCCCTTTACGCCTGGAGTGGTTTCAACAACCTCCAGGTCCATCTTCTGAGGAATATCGGTTCGCAGCGGCTCTTCAGTGTCGGTGCGAAACAGGATATCAACTTCGGCGCCCTCTTTCAAATACTCGCGTCCGTCTACGCGTTCAGGAGGAATTGAAAACTGTTCATACGTTTCCGTATTCATGAAGTGTAGGCCGAGGTCGTCTTCATAGAGGAGTTGGTGCGTACGCTTTTCTACGCGCACTTCTTCGACCTTTTCACCGGCACGAAAAGTGTTGTCCAGTTCGCGGCCGTCGCGCACGTTTTTAAGCGTAGTGCGCACAAAGGCGCCGCCCTTACCAGGCTTCACGTGGAGGAAATCAACGATCTGCCATAGATCATCTTTCCAGATGAACGTAAGGCCGTTGCGGAAGTCACTTGTACTTGTCATGGAGTTAGCTATCAGTTACCGAAAACTGGCGAGCGGCCTGTACACAGAATGCGCTCGCTACGCAGATAAAACTGTCCTATGCAGAGCGCTCTATGCATCGTTCTACGCATCGCTCTATAAAATAAAGACAGCCAAATGCAATATAGAGCACAGCAGCCCTTGGTGTCAATCTGTTGCAGGCACGCATCAGATCTATAAGTGGAGTAGGCAACAAATTGTTGCGCGAAGGCCATAGAGAAGCGCTTGGCCTCTGGAGCAGAGAAGGCAATTCACGCCCTTTTGCTGCCCCTTAGGCAGTAAGACCTGCAAAGACCAGTGCGGAAAAATAGGTTCGAGGAGGGCTACGTCAGCTAAATGACCGGGACAGTCGCAGCGATACCCCGGAGCTCTTCGCAATGATGACTCTTCGCAATGATGAAATGCGCTGATGGTGCGGGTGGGCTTATCGAAACGGGCGTTCTATAGAGAGCGCCTCCGGTAAGTCGCGTACGCCGACCGGGCCCTGGTAGTAGAGCAGCGGCTCTCCATACGTAGCCCCAATGCGATAGCCATAGGTACGGGCCCGAGCCTCCACCCATTTAAAAAACGCTGGATTCGACACGTATGTCTCTGGCTCGTCGGAGCTGGCCTCGTACTCCGGGTTGTAGAACTGCGATTCAAAGGCCTGGAGAGCGTCGATGCGCCGCTCCCACACGCTCGACACGTCAACCACGAACGTAGGCTCGAAGGGAACAGCCTGCATGTAGTGCAAGATATGGTGGGGACGCCACGGCGCTTGCTCATCTCCGTCAGGCCCGCTCGTCTCAATCTTCCGCAAGCCGCTGTAGTAGAGCGCATCGGTAGCCAACTCGGCGGCCGCGCAATGGTCGGGGTGGCGGCATTCCGGCGCGTTGAGGAGCACAATCTTAGGACGATACCGGCGAACCTGCTCGATGAGAAGACGACGCGTCTGTGGCGTGTTCTCAATGTTGCCATCAGGGAGTCCGAGGTTCGACCGGTCTGCGAGTCCCATAATGCGCGCTGCAGCACGGGCCTCCTGCATACGCCCCTCAGGCGTACCGCGCGATCCTAACTCGCCGCGAGTAAAATCTACCACAGCAGTCGTGTAGCCCTGTTCATTAAGTACACACATGATGCCGCCCGCACAGAGCTCAACATCATCAGGATGGGCACCGAGCGCAAGTACATCAACATTCGTAGGAGGCATAGAGGAGTCGGTAGAGTCTGGCACGATTTTCGGTTATTGATAGTAATGCTGCGTGTAAGTCCAGCGTCTATGGGAAAACACGCGTGGAATGCGATAACGACTTTCTTACTTCCAAATTGAGTACTCTTCGCTCTATGAGCATGCGTTCACAGAATTCCGCGTCATCGAACGACAAGAATGAGTTTCGGATGCCATTTCGTCCGTCTCCATCAGCAGAGCCGATATCAGAAAGCACCTGGACGATCGGGATGCGTATCTACTGCCAGGTATGGGATGCGTACCGCCAGGCCGGTATGCCCTTCGGCGTTTCCGACGATGCGATGATCGTGTGGTACACGTTTCATCCAGGCGACGAGTACGACCTGCACACCGTACATCCGAACTAAGTAGGCCAGTAAAAATACATCTACGGATTTGTCAATGCGAGGAGCACGCTTGCAACCGACATGATGGTGGGGGCGCAGCGAATAAGTACGCCGAGGGTGCGATCGCGTGCGTCCCACCGCGCCCGTTCGTTCCACCATCCCCGTTCGCTCCGAACGGCGAGGCACAAGATTGCGGCATCGCCAGCGCTCCTCGCAACGTGCAATACGCGAAGATGCTTTTGTAGACCTACTTAACCACGAAGTTGACGATGCGTCCAGGTACGTAAATCTCGCGCCGCACAGTACCTTCGTCCAGATAGCGGGCTACGTTTTCGTCGGTACGTGCTTCGTCGAGTACTTCCTTTTCGGGCGCATCCGGTGCAACCTCAATAGTACCGCGCACGGTCCCGTTTACCTGCACCGCCATCTCGACTACGTCGCGCTTCAGGTAGTCCGGGTTAAACGACGGCCAGTCTGCGTGGGCAATACTCGTATCATGTCCCATACGGGCCCACAGCTCCTCAGCAATATGCGGAGCAAAGGGACTCAAGAGAAGCACGAAAGGTTCTGCAACAGTCCGGGGCACCGCATCCCACTTCTTTGCGGCATTCACGAACTCCATCATCTTCGCGATGGCTGTGTTGAAGCTGAGGGATTCGATGTCTTCGGTGACTTTCTGTATGGTCGCGTGCAGTACGCGTAGCTGTTCGCGGTTTGGGCGGGCATCGTCTGCTATCTGTGCGTTGCCGTCAGCGTCAACCAGGAGGCGCCACACGCGACCGAGAAAGCGGTACACGCCGTCCACGTCGGATGTGCTCCAGGGCTTAACCTGCTCCAGGGGCCCCATGAACATCTCATAGAGGCGAAGCGCATCTGCACCATACTCATCGATAACATCGTCCGGGTTCACGACATTGCCCCGGCTCTTGCTCATCTTGTGCGAACGCGCGTCGACCCTTATTGCAGGCTGGTCGGCCAGAACAAAGTGGTCGCCGTCTTTCGTGATCGCTTCTTTATCGACAGCAGTCGGTGTAACGCCGGTGCCGGTGCGCGTGTCGGTTGCGTCGTCGACGTGCTGGGCCGATACGTAGTGGCCTTCATCGTCAACGTACGCAGTGTACTCGGTTTCGCCCAGAATGAGGCCCTGGTGGATGAGCTTTTGGAAGGGTTCGCGCGTAGATACTACGCCTGCGTCGTACAGCACCTTATGCCAGAAGCGAGCATAGAGCAGGTGCAGAACGGCATGCTCCGACCCACCCACATACAGATCGACCGGCATCCAGTACGCCTCTTTCTCCGGGTCAACGAGCCGTTCGTCGTTGTGCGGATCGATGAATCGCAGAAAGTACCAGCACGAACCGGCCCACTGGGGCATCGTGTTCGTTTCGCGTTTTGCAGGGGCGCTGGTTTCCGGATCGGTGGTCTCCACCCAGTTCTCCAGTGCAGCAAGCGGGCTCAGGGCGGCGTCTTGCTCCAGAATCTCGTTGTACGACTCGATGTCTGGTAGCTCGACAGGCAGTTCATCTGCAGGAACGGGCTTTGCCTCGCCATCCACATGAACGATGGGGAAGGGTTCGCCCCAGTAGCGCTGACGGCTAAAGAGCCAGTCGCGTAGCTTGTAGTTGATCGTCGCCTCCCCGTGGCCATGCTCCTCGAGCCAGGTAGTAATGTGGTCTTGGGCCGACTCCACATCGAGTCCGTTCAGGAAATCGCTGTTGATGGCCGGGCCATTACCGGTGTACGCATCCCCCTCAAAGTCTTCGGGTGGCTGTACAGTGCGTATGATAGGGAGGTTGTACTTCTCGGCAAAGGCCCAGTCGCGATCGTCCTGCCCGGGCACGGCCATGATTGCTCCGGTGCCGTATGAGGCCAGTACATAATCGGCGACCCAGATCGGAATCTCCTCTTCGGTAACCGGGTTGACGGCATAGCCCCCTGTAGGGACGCCCGTTTTCTCTTTTTGGAGCTCGGTCCGCTCCAGTTCGCTCTTTTTCTGGGCCTGGTTGCGGTATTCGGATACGGCATCGGCGTGCTCCTCGGTGGTCACCGCATCAACAAGCGGATGCTCGGGAGCAAGCACCATATACGTGGCTCCAAAAAGTGTATCGGGGCGCGTGGTGAAGACCTCGAGCTCGCCATCGTAATTGGCCAGGGGGAAGCGGATCGTAGCGCCTTCAGAGCGACCGATCCAGTTGCGCTGCATCTCTTTCGTGCTCTCGGGCCAGTCGAGGGCGTCGAGCCCATCGAGCAGCCGTTCGGCATACTCGGTGATCTTGAGCATCCACTGGCGCATGGGGATCCGCTCGCAGGGATAGCCCCCGCGTTCGCTCTTGCCGTCGATCACCTCCTCGTTGGCAAGCACTGTACCCAGCTCTTCGCACCACCACACCGGCACCTCTGCCTGATAGGCCAGGCCGCGCTCGTGCAGCTTCAGGAAGATCCACTGCGTCCACCGGTAGTAGTCGGGGTCGGTCGTGTTGATCTCCCGATCCCAGTCGTAGGAAAAGCCAAGCCGTTTCAGCTGGCTACGAAAGTTATCGATGTTGCGCTCGGTGGTATCGCGCGGATGCGTTCCGGTCTTTACCGCATATTGCTCGGCCGGCAGGCCAAAAGCATCCCATCCCATCGGGTGCAGCACGTTAACGCCCTGCATCCGTTTGTAACGGGCCACAATATCCGTAGCGGTGTACCCCTCGGGGTGACCGACATGAAGTCCGGCACCGCTCGGGTACGGAAACATGTCGAGCACATAGCATTTTTCGGCGTCAGGATCTACGTCCTCAGGCGTTCGAAACGTGTTGTTCTCTTCCCAGTAGCGCTGCCACTTGGGTTCGATCTCTGCGAAAGGGTAAGCGGGCATATTAAAGCGAGAGCCGGTAGATTCGTCGATAAGAGCAAGCACGACAGCCCAACGACCGCCGCGGTACGAAGATTCGTTCGCATCCCCGTAACGAGACGGCAAGACTGTGTAAACACTGTGTGTTAGGGGGTTGGATGCGGGGGGCTGGGAGGTTCTAAAAAGCTGTACCCATTGTCGAGAAAGAGGCGTCGAAGTAGCGGGCTACGGTTGCAGCATGATCGGCAAAGGTGGAGCGGAGTCCGAGTGCACGCCCGGTTCCATCGGGGCGTACTGCGAGAAGGGGCACAAACTCGCGGCTATGGTCGGTACTGGGAGTGGTGGGGTCGTTACCATGGTCGGCTGTAATGACGAGGACGCCATCGTTGGGAAGGGCGTCGAGGATGCGGGGCAGCGCGCTGTCGAAAGACGCAAGGGCCTCTGCGAATCCCTCTGGATTGTTGCGGTGGCCGTACTCCTGGTCGAAGTCCACCAGGTTGGTCCAGACAAACGTAGGGGGCGACGCCGGTGTGTGGCTTCTCAGGGTCTGAATGGTCGCTTCGACCCCTTCGTTGTTGTTCGACGTTTTGATCATCTCGTCGAACCCGGTCCGGGCAAAGAGATCAGCGATCTTTCCGATAGAGACGGTGCGTATCCCTTGCTCCTGCAGCTTGTCTTGCAGCGGCGGAGTCTCGGGGCGGCGAGCGAAGTCTTTGCGTTCCTCGGAGATGCGTGTGTAGTTGCCGGGGGTTCCTACAAACGGACGGGCAATGACGCGCCCCACGCCGTGTTCGCCGGTACAGACCTCGGTGCGTGCCACCTTGCACAGGCGGTACAGTTCGTGCAGCGGAATGACCGCTTTGTGGGCAGCAATCTGAAATACGCTGTCGGCCGAGGTGTACACGATCGGAGCCCCCGTGCGTTCATGCTCCGGACCGAGTTCCTCAATGATGACCGTACCTGATTCGGGGCGGTTGCCAAGCACGCGGTCTACGCCGCCGTGCGACCGGAATGCATCGATAACCGTGTCCGGAAATCCATCGGGATATGTTGGAAACGGGTGCTCAAGATGGATTCCAGCCAGCTCCCAGTGTCCGGTGGTGCTGTCTTTGCCCGCCGAAACCTCGCGCATGCGTCCGTAATCAGCGGTGGGTGCGTCAACGCGGGGGATGCCGTCGAGGTCGGCAACATGGCCGAGTCCGAGAGCGGCCAGGTTGGGCAGAGACGGCTGCTGGGCGGCGCATACGTGCCCGAGCGTGTGGCTGCCACGATCGCCGTAGTGCACGGCGTCGGGCTGAGCGCCAACGCCAACGCCGTCGAGTACAATAGTCACAAAGCAAGGCATGTCGTTGAGCCGGTTAAGGGAAGAGGTAAAGCGAAAGGCCTTTCGCTACATTTGTGGTAGGAGGATGAGCAAAAGGGTTTTCATAAGATGGCAGGAAGATGCACGGCTTTCTATAGGAGTTATGTGAATATGTGCATTTATAACGCTGTGCGTCATGAATGAGGAACTTGTGACGCACTGCGTTATAAAGGGCCTTGGACAGTAAAAACAAAATGTCTACCCCTTGAAAGACAGTGTCGCACGACCTGTTAACAACTACTTACGAGGTGATTACTATGGGTACTAAAGCAGAGCAAAAAGCAAAAGAGAACGGTTCACGAAAGCCAGTTGATTTCAGCAAGCTGCCTGAAGAGCTCACAGAGCGCGGCCGTGAGGTATGGCTGGCTGGACTTGGTGCGCTCTCGCGTGTTGAGGAAGAAGGAGACCGGATGTTCAAGGACCTGGTCAACCGTGGTGAGAAGTATGAAGAGAAGCGCCGCAAGCAGCTCGACGACGCGGCTGCGGAGATGAACAAGCAGCAGGAGTCGATCACGGAAGAGTTCAACCGTCGCTTTGAGGACGTGTCGAAGCGTGTATCGGATGCGGCCCAGACGGTGGAGCGGACGGTGTCGTCGACGCTGAACGATACGCTGGGGCGCCTGGGCGTGCCTACCCGCGAAGAGGTGCAGGGGCTTTCGAGCAAAGTCGGGCAGTTGTCTGAGAAGCTTGATGCGCTCTCTGCCATGCTCGACCAGCGTGCCTCAGGAGAGATGCCGGTCTTCCACATTGCGTATAGAGAAGACGAGTGGGTCCTCCTCCAAGACGGTGCGGATGCGCCGCTGCAGACCTTCGAAACCAAGAAGGAAGCGGTTGATGCTGCCCGCGACGCTGCGAAGGCCCAAGCTCCGAGCCGGCTGATCATCCACAAGCAGGATAACACGGTGCAGGAAACGATCAGCTACGATCAGGAAGATGATGCGTAGCGAGAAGTGCCTGGCCCGTCATTAGCGGGCGGGGCATTCTACCACCCCGACCACTGCATACTGGCCCGTCTCCCCATGTGGGGGACGGGTTTTTCGTGTTTGTTAGCATTTCCCCTTCGCATGCTCCGTTGGGGGGCGCAGGTATGGCAGCTATCGGGGTATGGAGAGAGGTAGAGAGAGGTAGAGAGAGGAACGGGTGAACGAAAAAGCGCCTCTCCTGCTGCTGAATGCAAGACATCCGCAGGTGAGAGGGGGCTTGCATTCAAGGCGAAACAGTGTGGTAGACGAGGAGAGCGTTGCAAAGAGGCATGCCGGCTTGCATCCCAAAGAACCAAAAAAGCCGCTCTGGCAGAGAGGCCAGAGCGGCTTGGTTGAAAGAGCGTGTTGCTTTGGGCGCCTTTAGCGCTGTGGATGCATTAGCGCCGCGGGTGCAACGCGGCAAGCTCTTCGGCATCATCCCAGAGCGACAGGGCGTGCTGGTAGATCGGATCTGTTTCATTGAGCGTAGGCTGGGCCGTACGGAGGCCGAACAGCTGCCGTGCCAGGAATCCTTTGAGGCGAAGGCGTAGCGCCTCTTCGCTATTAGTGCGGTCGGCATAGAGGAACGTGCCCTGACTTGGAGCTACCTCACCTGGATCGCTCGTGTACGACATACCTCGCTCCTCTGTGAACTCCCAGAAGGAAGTGACAAGCGAGTCGGGCGTCGAGAAATCTTCGAGGAACGCGTCTGCGTCATCGCCCCACGAGGAGCGTACATGCTGTTCGTTCTGTGCAAACCAGTTGCGGATAAAGGCGAAGTCCATGTTCACCGTAGACACGAAATTTGTGAGGCTCGACGTATCAGGCTGCACGACGATATCAGGCATAATGCCGCCACCGCCGAAGACCTCGCGTCCGTGCTCGGTTTGGAATATAAGCGAGTCAGGAACGCTTTCGCGGTAGGCACTGGGGTCGAAGGTGGCCGTTTCCTGATCAGCCATCATGCGCTCGATGTACTGCTCTTGATCGCCATTTTCATACGGCGTCTGGATGAGACGTCCGAGGGGCGTGTAGTAGCGGCCCACGGTCATCTGCAGCAGGCTGCTGTCATCCAGGTCGAACTGCTTCTGGATGAGCGCTTTGCCGAAGGTACGGCGGCCCACGACGAGAGCCCGATCGTGGTCTTGCAGCGCCCCCGACACAATTTCGCTGGCGGAAGCAGAGCCCTGGTCTACGAGCACGATGATGGGCGTGTCTTCGAGGCTCCCGCCTCCGCTTGCGTTAAACGTTGTGTTCATGGAGCGCTCGCGACCGCGCGTTTCAACGATCGAAAGGCCAGCTCCGAGCATCTCGTCGGCAACCTCGATGGCAGAGCGCATTACACCGCCCGGGTTGCCTCGCAGGTCAAGCACGAGGCGCTGCATGCCCTGTTCGCGGAGCTCGCCTACATGCTCCATAAACTCGTCGTGCGTGGTCATGGCGAAGCGGTCGATCTTCACGTAGCCCGTACGGTCGTCGCTCATGTACGACGTGTTGATCGAGTACATTGGGATTTCGTCGCGGGTAATCGTGTAGTCCTCTTCCTGGCTGGTACCGGGACGGTAGATCGTGATCGTGACCTCCGTACCTACCTCGCCTTTCAGGCGCTCCTGAATGCCATTTGTCCCGATGCCAACAGCGGTTTCGTCTTCGATGCCGACAATGCGATCGCCTGCCATGATGCCGAGGCGTTCACTCGGGCCATCGGCAATGGGAGAGATGACCCGGGCGGTGTCTTCGACGACCTCAAACATGACTCCGATACCGCCGAACGAGCCGCGGTAGCTATCCTGCACGCGCTGCACATCCTCAGCAGGGATGTAGGTGGAGTGCGGGTCGAGGGCGTTTAGCATGCCTTCGATGCCTTCTTCCACGAGCTTCTTGGATTCAACCTCATCGACATACTGACGCGTAATGATAACGAAGGAGCGCTCCAGCTTCTGAAGCTGCTCGTAGGCCGTATCGTCAGAGGTAAATGAGTTTACCTGCACACCAAGCACGGCACCGAGAAGGATCAGGCCAATGGCAGGAAGGACGTATCGTGTTACATGTCTCATAAGACACAGCCGGTAAGGCGTAAAGAGAACGGGTCGTGCGGATGTAAGACATACATGCAGGGCGCAGACACAGGGTGCAGGGCGCAGACACAGGGCGAACGGAGCACACTACCACAGAAGAAAACAGGAGCAGCGCTGGTTGCAGCTGACTGCACAGTCGATTGCAATTTTGATTGCAATCGTAGGGGCGCTTTGCATATATGGGCTACAATGGTAAGACCTGTACACCTGGTTTGTTGCGTACAGCCAGTACTTTGAAGCGAATGTGGACTATCCTGTTACCATCTGGAACAGCTGGCGATGAGAAGCTCTGAGATGAGAAAGATATTGTATGTGATGCGTATGCTCGCTATACGTCTTAAAATTGTAGGTCACAGGTCATTATACCCTGTACATGTCCTGTAAATAGAAGGCGTTGCAAATAAGAGTTTGCTCTCTCACGCCAATCGCCTCTACGCTAATCGGCAGCGGCGCTACCCATGAATAAGCGAATATCAGACTACTACTACATCTTTGATGGACGCAGCGGCCGGTCGGTGGCTGTTGAACGGAGTAGCGGGAAGCCTGCTTCTGTGGTGCCAAACAAAGAGCTGAACGATGAAATGAAGCTGGCACGCTACCTTGAATCGGAGCAGTCGTCTTATGTGCTTCGTGCATTTGCATGCTGGTGCGTTCGCCAAACATGGCAAGAGGAGGCCCCGTCGCAACGCTGCTACAACCTGTGGGACACCGCGCGTGCGGTGTCTGCCCGCAGGGCTCCGGTCTCGGCACTACGGGAGGTGCGAGCCGCCTCAGACGACGAAGCGGTTGCCGCTTCAACAATAGGACTGCCCCGCCGGAGTCCCGAAGCCGCTCAGCTTCTTGCGGCGCGGGGCTGCGCTGACCCCGACGTGTACACGGCTGTACACGACGCGATGCACATGAGCCTTCGATGGGCTGAGTGTGTGGCTCAATCAGATCCTGAAACGGCTATCCGCATGATGCGTACGCGCCACCGCAACGCACTGCTTGACGCAATAAACGGCGAGGCGCCATTTGCAACAGAAAACACCGCGACAGAGGCGCCCCGCGAGCCAGACGCGTAAGGAGCACGTAAGCAGGCTAAACATAAGCCGCCTAACATGGCACGCTGTTGGGGGAGAATCGGGAGAGCACACGGTATCGCCTCGTCGTGCGGCTCCCTGTTCACTGACTGCTTCCCGCTGCTTTCCGCTGCTTTCCAGGCATGCCTGTGTCCCCGCACGTCCGATGATTCCCCACCCTATATGAAAGAAGTCGTTGCACAGCCTACAGTTGTTGTGGGAGCTGGAGCCGTTGGCTCTGCACTTGCACGTGCGCTGCATGAACGTGGAGCGTCGATAACCGGCATTGTGAGCCGCACACGCTCTGACGCTGTGGCACTTGCCAGTAGAGTAGGTGCGGAGTATGCAAGCAGTAGCGTAACCCAGATCCCGCCAGCCACAAAGCGGGTTCTCATCTGTGTGCCCGACCAGCAGTTAGACCAGGTAGCCGCCGAATTAGCACGTGCGTCGCTGTCGGACCCATGGATCGCGGCTCACACGTCGGGGGCACATGCTGCTGAGGTATTGGCTCCGCTACGAGCAGCAGGGGCAGCGCTACTTAGCATTCACCCGCTGCAGACGTTCACTGCTCACACGCCTCCATCGGCATTTCAGGGAATATGGATGACAATCGAAGGTGATGAAAATGCATACGGATATGGCGAGGCCCTTGCTAAAGAATTGGGGGCCTCGCCACAGCACCTTGAATCAGGTGCGAAGCCGCTCTATCACTTATCGGCTGTGCTGGCGTCTAACGGATTTGTTGCGCTTCTGGCTACAGCGCAGCATGTGTGGGAGAACGCCGGCCTGGAACCTGATAAGGCGTTTGATGCGCTTCGCCCCCTCGTTGAACGGACATGGATGAACATCCAAAAAAACGGCTCCGATGCTCTGACGGGGCCGGCAGCGCGCGGTGACCATGAAACAATTGCCGCTCATATAGCAGCGCTGCATACCTCATCAGAAAGCCCCAGAGAGGGCGATGTACTGCCTGAAGAGGAGGCCACAAACCGCATTACGGAACAAAATATAGAGATAGAACGGTTGTACGCTTCGCTAACCAATATAATGGTTCAACTGCAGCGCCAAGCAGGTAAGCTGTCTCAGCGGGACGCTGCACGCGTACAAAACATACTGAAAAACTCTCTCCAGAAAGGTAGAAGAAATAACAGTGCTTGACATCCTCCGCTGAGATTGCGATACTGCGTATAAATGCTCAGCCCCACAATGCAACGCTTCACGGCAGCGCTCCCTGTTAGAGCGCTCCCTGTTAGAGCGCACATCAGGATGTTGCAATACAATAATGAAGCGTAGTGCTTGAGCATTCCCCCACGAATGCTGTTGATGCCTCCCCACCGGCTGACGTGGCGAGATGCATCGTCTCAACGAGTTTGATGCTCTCTGAGACGAGAGCGCCGCAGGCTTCTTCCCGGTCCGTATCCTTATACCCAGGGTGCGCGCCAACCGTCTGCTTCCCTTGCTGCTATTCACGTTGGCCTACCAAGATATAGCAGCACACGTGTTTGTGTCATAACTCTACATTCGCATATGAATACTCCTGCGCGCACTCCCAGTGAGCGGATCGAAGACAAAATGCTACTGCATTCCGGTGACTCCGAAGATGCAGGTACCGCCGAACTCGTCCAGCACATCCCGTCAGACCTTGCTGTACTTCGGTCCATTCTGGAAGAGCGCCACACTGGAGCCGCATTCCAGTCGGTTGTTATGGCAACCGTAAAGATCGTGGAGCGTGTGGCATGCCATGAGTATCACGTGGCAGAGGCTGCGCTCTCGCTCGGACAGCGTGAGAAACTCGACGAGATGTTGCACACAATCGACGAGGTAGCGAAGCTGCTCCGCGCGCAGCTTGACATGCAAGGAAACGGACTTGCGCGTCTGTGTGGTGAGAAGCCTGCCGTTGCAGGCGACGCGCCGCCATGGCCTGAAGCGCTCTTCGAAGCCGTTGAAGCGCTTAGCGAGAGTGTCAATCAGCTTACTTCGCTTTCGAACGCGCAGCAAAAGGAGAGCCCCGCACGTGCCCTGAGTAACCGGGTTGCCGATCTTCTGCGCGCCCATCACAACACGCTGCTTGTTGAAGCTGAACAGTGGACGGCATAGCGCCGGGTACCCGGCCAGAGCAAGCCCCCACGCACCTCATCTCCGTTGCGCAATTGTGCTGAACACGCTGAAACTGCGCTGAAACCGTACCGCAACAGCGAACGCGACCCCTGGTATCCCGTTACTGATCTCCTGTAGAGACGCCTTCCAAATGCGAGGGCGTCTCTATTTTTACCTGGTTCCTCCTACTCGCTACCGTTTTGATTTCCTGTTTTCCTATGGACTCCACCGCGTCTGCCTCACCAGAACCTACGCGCTCTGAGCAAGAACAGCGTCGCCGCGAAGAGCGGCGAGCGCTTGAACAACGCGGCATCGACCCGTACCCATACAGCTGGCCCGTAGACAACCACGCCGCTGATCTGCTTGAGACGTTCGACGATGAAGCACACGACCCCGACGAAGGCACAACGCTTACCGCGTCGATGGCCGGGCGGATTACCAATATGCGGGTGATGGGAGGCTCCGCCTTCTTCGACGTGCAAGACGAGTCGGGTACCATCCAGGCATACATCCGTAAAAACGAAGTCGGCGAGGACTTCTACAATGAGGTCTTCACCGAACTGCTCGATATTGGGGATATCGTAGGCCTGAAAGGATATGTGTTTCGCACCGGCATGGGCGAGGTAACGGTGCGTGTCGACGAAATGCAGCTGCTCTCGAAGGCGCTGCGTCCGCTCCCCGTGGTGAAGGAAACCGATGAAGGCGACACTTACAACCAGGTTACCGATAAGGGCTTCCGCTATCGGCAGCGCTACGTAGATCTGACAGTCAACCCTGACGTACGTGATGTCTTTCGACAGCGCGCTACGCTCATCCGCACCCTTCGTCAGTTTCTGGATGCGCAGGGATATCTTGAAGTGGAAACGCCCGTGCTGCAGCCGGTGTATGGCGGAGCCACAGCACGGCCTTTCACGACGCACCACAACGCGCTCGACATGGAGCTCTACCTGCGCATCGCAGATGAGCTCTACCTCAAGCGGCTACTGGTTGGGGGATTCGAAGGCGTTTACGAAATCAGCAAAGACTTCCGGAACGAGGGGCTGAGCCGCTTCCACAACCCCGAGTTCACCATGATGGAGCTCTACGTGGCGTACAAAGACTATCGCTGGATGATGGACTTCACCGAGCAGCTGGTAGAGGCCGTTGCCACAGCACTCCACGACAGCACCGACGTCACAATCGGCGAGCACACCGTTTCATTCGAGCGCCCGTGGAACCGCGTTACGTTTCTCGGTGCCATCGAAGATGAAACGGGATACGACCTGCATGGCGCCACCCGCAAGGAGCTGCTGGAAGTGACGGAAGAACTTGACATCGACGTAGACCCAGACCTGGGGGCAGGCAAGCTCTACGACAAGATCTTCAGCGAAACGGTCGAGCCTACGCTCGTCGAGCCTACGTTCGTGATGGATCACCCCGTTGAGCTGAGTCCGCTCGCCAAGAAGCACCGAGAAACCGACGGACTCGTGGAGCGCTTCGAGGGGTTTGTGGCTGGGCGTGAGATCTGCAATGCCTTCAGCGAGTTGAACGACCCCGACGATCAGCGCGAACGCTTTGAGGAGCAGGTGCGCCTCCTTGACGCGGGCGACGATGAGGCCACACCCGTTGACGAGGATTACTTGCGCGCCCTTGAATACGGCATGCCGCCCGCTGCCGGACTCGGCATCGGCATCGACCGCCTCACCATGATGATGACCGATCAGGACTCCATCCGCGACGTGATCCTCTTCCCCCTGATGCGCCCCGAACGCCAGTGAGAACGCGCACGCCGCCGGTATAATCCGCGGGTACAACCAACAAAGCACGATCCCCTGCTGGGTCCACCGACGTTGCTCGGTGGACCCGGTTGCATTTATGTACGAAACGCAGCTGTATGCGGAACGCAACATTGCTGCGAGAAATCCCAGCACGGTGCATTGCCAGAAACCTGGAGCCCAGTGGATCATGTCACAGGCCCTATGGCCTATAGATCCCGCAACCACGACATCGACGTTGAGGACCGCGCCGGCTACCTCGAACTGCTACGTACCAACGCTAACTACCGCCGGCTCTGGTTCGGTAGCAGCCTGTCGCTCCTGGGCGACTGGTTCAACCTGATTGCACTCTACACCCTTGTCTCTACGCTCACCGGCTCGCCGCTCGCCATTGGCGTGATCTTCCTTGCGAAGATGCTGCCGTGGGCCCTGGCTGCGCCCGTTGCCGGGCTTATCGTAGACCGCTACAACCGGCGCCGGCTCATGATTGGGGCTGACCTCTTGCGGTCCGTTATTGTGCTTGGGTTTCTGTTTGTGCAAGAGGCGGCGCACGTGCCGCTCATCTACGTGCTTATCGCCGCGCAGGTCGTCGTGGGATCGGTCTATGTGCCGGCGAAAAGCGCCTCCATCCCCAACATCACCGCGCCGCGTGAACTGCTGACGGCGAATGCCCTTTCCTCGGCCACCTGGTCGACTATGCTGGCGGTGGGCGCTGCCCTGGGGGGATTCGTGGTGGAGTTTGCTGGCATTGAGGCGGTGTTCATCCTTGACTGCCTGACCTATCTGTGGTCGGCCTGGTTTGTCTACCGCACCGTCATTCCGCAAAACACCGAAGACGCCGACGATCCGCTGCTGCGCACCGCCGCACGCAAGATCTGGGACGGCTGGTCGCATCTTCGAGCACATCCACGCGTGGCACGCATCGCAACAGCCAAAGCCACCTGGGCGCTGGCCGGAGGCGGGCTTGTGTACATGCTTACGCTCATCGGCGAGCAGGTGTCGCCGGGGGCGATCGCAGCAGGCATCGGCGTGCTGTTCATGGCACGCGGCATTGGCACCGGCATCGGGCCGATCATTGCTCGGGGGCTCTTTACGGACCAAGCAAAATGGCCAATGGTGCTGGGCAGCGCTATTGCGGTGAGCGGAGGCGCCTACTTTGTGGTAGGCCTGGTGCCGTGGGCGCCTGAAGGCATTGCGCTGTTCACGGTTATTGTGCTGGTGGTCATGGCGCATGCCTCCAGTGGGGGCAACTGGGTGCTCGCCACCGTACTCCTCCAGAAACGCACCGACGATGCCTATCGCGGACGCGTCTTTGCCACCGAGTGGCTCCTGGTGATGATCGCCGAAAGCCTCTCCATCGGCATAGCCAGCGTGGTGCTTGAACTGGGCTGGCTCGACCTGGCAGGGGCGGTGCGGCTCTTTGCGGGCGCGCAAGTTGCCTTTGGGCTGATCTGGCTTCTTGTGGTCGTGCCTAAAGAATTGCAATCCGACGCTGAAGATCAGCAGGCAGATAAAGCAGATAAGATGGCAACGCCTCACGAAGACACGTAGAACCGTTGCGGTTGCGTGTGCGCTGTGGTACGTTAGGAACTGTTCAGGGGATGCGTCTGGACTGCCGTGCAACGAATGGACGGTCGCATCCCCCGAACCCACTTTTCGATAGCGAGGCTGGGGGTGCCCCCGCACAGAAATGCGCCGGGGCTGAGAGATACACCCTTCGAACCTGATCCGGGTCGTACCGGCGAAGGAAAGCTTCCCGCTGTTCCCCGTGCACGTCTTCCTTGGGGGCGCCGCTGGCTTCGCATTTCTCTAAGCCAACGACTACCTGCTATGTCTACTACTCCTGCCCTTTCCGATCAGGTCGTGCTCATTACCGGTGCCAGTCGCGGACTCGGCGCCGCCCTGGCCCGTGCCTTTGGGCGCGAAGGTGCTCGTGTCGTCGTGAACTACTACCAGAGCGAAGACGCTGCCCACGCGGTTGCCGCCTCGATTGGCGACCGCGCGCTCCCCTATCAGGCCGACGTGCGCAATCGCAAAGCCGTGCAGTCCATGGTCGACGCCGCCGCCGATCACTTTGGTACGCCCGTAACTACCGTAGTCAGCAATGCGCTGATCGACTTTCAGTTTGATGCCGAGGCGCGCGCGACCGCCGACACCGTGTCGTGGGCAGACTACCAGACCCAGCTCGAGGGCAGCGTGCAAGCCGCGCTCCACCTGGTACAAGCGTGCCGCCCGGCCATGAAAGAGGCTGGATTTGGACGCTTCGTGGCAATCGGCTCCAATCTGGTTCAGAACCCGGTCGTGCCGTACCACGACTACACCACCGGCAAAGCCGCGCTGCTCGGATTTGTGCGCAACATGGCGCAGGAACTCGGGCCCGAGGGCATCACCGTGAACATGGTATCGGGCGGACTCCTCGACCGCACTGACGCCAGCGATGCAACGCCCGACGCGGTGTTCGATCTCATCCGTAACTCCACGCCGCTGCGCTCGGTGACTACCCCCGAAGAGATGGCCGATGCCGTGCTCTTCTTTGCCTCGCCATGGGCGCGGGCCGTAACAGGACAAAACCTGATTGTGGATGGCGGTCTCGTAATGCAGTAGCTCTTCGCCTTCTGGATAGAGGCAAAACCGTCCGCATCTGCCTACGACGATACGTTGTCGAGGGCGGTGCGGACGTTGCGTTTAAAGCCTTCGTACGTGGCGCGGGTAACGGGACTGCCGGAGAAGCGCTCGCGAAACTCCTCAAGCTCCAGCTCCACCCAGTCGCGCAGGTCGGTATCCGACATGCCCTCGCGCGGCTGGTAGCGAGGCTCGGTCGTGGGCTGCTTGAACTTATTCCACGGGCACACATCCTGGCAGATGTCGCAGCCGAAGATCCAGTTCTGCATGTCGCTTGAGATCGCCTCGGGTACATCATCGCCGCCGTGCTCAATCGTCAGGTACGAGATGCAGCGCGTGGCATCAACTGCGTACGGCTGATAGATGGCATCGGTCGGACAGGCATCCACGCAGCGGGTGCACGAGCCGCAGAAGTCCTCGACCGGATGGTCCGCCGGCAGCGGCACATCTACGATGATCTCACCGATGAAGAAGAACGAACCCATCTCGCGGTTGAGCAGATTCGAGTGCTTGCCCTGCCACCCGAGTCCGCTACGCGCAGCCCAGGCCTTGTCGAGCACCGGCGCCGAATCCACAAAGGCGCGCCCATGCACCGACTGTCCGACGTGCTCTTCGAGCCAGTGCAAGAGCAAGTAGAGACGGTCTTTGAGCACATCGTGGTAATCATCGCCCCAGGCGTACCGGCTGATCTTACCGGTCGTAGCCGACTCGTCGTGCCGCGTACCTGGCTGATAGTAATTATGCAGCACCGAGATCACACTTTTGGCGCCCGGCACCAGCCGCGTCGGGTCAATGCGCTTGTCAAAGTGACGCTCCATCCAGTGCATGGTACCGTGGCGGCCTTCGAGCAGCCACTGTTCAAGGCGCGCGGCCTCGTCGTCGAGCGGCTCTGCCGTTGCAATGCCACACGCGTCAAAGCCCAGCCGGGCCGCTTCCGCTTTAAGCGCCCGTGCAGCACGTCGCTGAGCCGTGCGGCCAAAGTCAGAAGTTGGAGCGGGGGTGCCCATGCTTGGTCTGTAGCAGTGTATCCGAAAGAAAGCTGATAATCTAACGAGCCATCAGGAGTAGAGTTGTTAAGGAAAGCGAAGCGATGTAGCCCCATCGAAGTAAAAGTCACGAACTGAAGCTCATCCACATAGGGATGTACAGCCTCTCTTTGCGTATCTATTCGTTAACGAGATGAGAGGCAACGCGCTGTAAGGACAACCCGCCTTTGCGCGTCTTCCCGGCAGGAGCAGGTACAATATGCGCATTCACCAGAAGCCGCTCTGGATCGATGCGCTGCTGCTGGTAGAACATCGCAACTGCGCGGCCCCGGTCGTGGGCCAGGGTGGCTGCACGGGGCTCGCTGGAGCCAGCGTACGCCTCAATACGAATGGGGAGAGGAGCACAGGTGGCAAAAAGCTCTGCATTAGCACGTAGGGCATCCCGGGCGCTGTCAGAGAGGAGGCTGGTGCCGTAGGCAAAGAAAACCGGGTTGGTTTCAAGGTCAGCCCGGCAGAGCGCAGGTACGTCGGGCTGCACGGTAAGCGAGACCGTGCGCGTGTCGCTTCCGGCTTCGTTGGCCACGTACAGGCGCACGGTATACGTACCGGGGCTTGCATACCGATACCGGTGCTCCCCGTTTGCATCAGAAACCTCCGTTCCGTCGCCATAACTCCAGAGCCGTTCCGCGACTACGCCCCGGACATCCGACTGGTAGGTTACAGGCTGTCCGACGACGACCGGGTTCGGGATCGCCTGAATAGTCGCAATCCGAGGAGACGCAGTTGGGGGCTGCACGCGAACGAGATGGGTACGTGTTGCAGACCCGGCTTCGTTGGTCGCGGTGAAACGGACGGCAAATGTGCCGCTGCGCGCAAAGCGGTGAACGGCGCGAAGTCCGACATCGGTTGTACCGTCCCCAAAGTCCCAATCGAGACGCACGTGCTCAGTGGCCCGTTTGTTGATCTGTGCGACAAAGACAGCTGCTGTGTCTATGGGGACTTCGCCAGGACCGCTGAGAGCAAGCACGCGAGGCGGCTGCATAGAAGTGCAGCCGCCAAGAATGACGAACAGACACCCTGCCGCCATAAAATAGGCCACGCTCGCATGGGCAAAGAAAAGGCGTACCGCCTGAACAGAAGCAGGCAAGTATGAAGCGCGCGATATGCGACGGAAAAGGGATGCGCAATGCATTGGGAGCGGCGCGTAGTCTTTAATAAGGCGAGCTGCTGTAGTGAAAGAGCACGGCAGAAGCATTCATGTGGTGGACAGCGCAGCATACCAATAGAGGATCTGCAGTGTCATCCAGTTTCGGCGCCTGACACATGTCGGAAAGAGCGCATGCACGGGAGCGTGCGGCAGCATATACCAACAAAAAAAGAGCGAGCCCACTTCCCGGAGGAAGTAGGCTCGCTCATGCACGGTAGCAGCGGCTTAGCTTGATGCGCTGCTACGATTTACGTGTGCGGTCCGGGTTAGCGCTGTGGGATTGAGTCCACGCGGCGCTGCTGTTCCGTACCCGCTTTCTTGGTCGTGGTCTCGTCGTCGATCGCACCGCGGCCTTGCACCGTGATCCGGTTGGCCGGCACGTCGTTTTCTTCGTAGAAGTCAGCGACGGCCTGGGCGCGGTCTTGCGACAGCTCATCCGGGTTGCGCTCGCCAGCGGCAGCGAAGCCTTCGACGCGAACCGTGAGGTTCGTGCACTCAGCGAGGATTTCGGCGTTCTCTTCGAGCGCGCCGCGGGCTTCATCCGTGAGCGTGCTGGAGTTGACACCGAAGAATGCCGGGTTGAGCTCCGTAACGGTACCGCAGATCGGCGGCAGATCGGGCTCGACCATCAGCGTGAGCGAGCGGGAGTCATCGCCTACGTCGTTCGAGGCGTTGAGCGTAACCGTGTACTCTCCTTCCTCATCGAAGGTGTGCGTGGCGGTTTCACCGGTACCGGTGTTGCCATCGCCGAAGTCCCATTCATACGTGATCGGCGTGTCGCCGCGCACGTTGCTCGTGAAGGTAACTTCCTGACCCGCGGTTGCAGGGCTCGGATCGGCATTGATCGTTGCAATGCGTGCCGGAGCAGGCGGATCGGTCACGTTAACCGTGAGCGACTCCGATACTTCGCCGGCTTCGTTGCTCGCCGTGAAGGTCACTTCGTACTGTCCTTCCTGGTTGAAGGTGTGCGTCGTCAGCAGACCCGATCCAGTCGACCCATCGCCGAAGTCCCACTGGTAGGAGACCGGGCGGGTAACGTCGTCTTCGTTGACAGTCGCCGAGAACGTTCCGGATTCGCCGGTGTCGAGTTCGGTGGGTCCATCAATTGCGAAGATGGAAGGAGCCGTTGTTGCAGGCTGGAACGTGTACGAGATGCCGAGGGCAGGCATAATCGTGAGCGCATCGAATGAGTCGTAGTCGCCCTGTTCAAGGTTGTCGAGCGCGTCGCCTGGGAACGTGAGGTGGCTGCGAGCCTCAACGAAGAGCGAGGTGTGGCGGCTCACAACGATATCGAATCCACCTGCCACGGTAGGACCGAAGGCCGTGTCTTCGCCACCGAATGAGACGTGGCCGCCAAAGTCAGCGTACGGAGAGATGGTCCAACTGCGAGCACCCAGACCGAGACGTCCAGTCAGGTAGGCTGTCGTAATGCCGGCGCTCTCTAGGCCAGGACGTCCGGGACCACCAGCAAACTGGTAGTCTCCATACTGGACACCAAGACCAATGCCGAAGTTAGGGTTGAATTTGTATCCAAACTCGCCGAGGAAGCCAAACGGGAAGCTCTCGTCAAACTTTTCCGTGTCAAAGATGTCGCCAAAGCCAGACGTCGGGCTCCGTTCACCGGCGTAGTCTACAAGGCCAACACCCGCTTTCAGGTAGAACGTATCGCCGGCCCGCTTCGTCTGCGCGTCGGATGTGTCTACCGTAAAGGCAAACAGCAAAGCGATGGATAAGAGGAATGAAGTAAGTGTTCGGGTCATAGGTCTGAAAAAGATTCTTAGGAGGCAGTGTCGGACAGGTAATCGTTGAGCGCTACTCAGCATGCATGAAAGCAAGCCGAGAGCTTTGTATTTGTAATACCGCTGACAAAATGCGATGGTCAGGACACACAGGGTGGCCTTGAAGCCTACAGGAGGCTTAACCTATTCTGCGAGAAACGCTATTTAACGGTCAAAGGTATTTCGCGAACATGTCCATTTGAAGATGAAGGCGCGACGTGTGCATACCTGCACACATCACTTTCAGAATGCGATGATTGTATCATCTCATCCGTGTTGCCATGTTGTCTTACGCAAGAGAAGCCTTGACGCGCACACACAGATAATTGCGCACGGGCTTGTGCGTCGTGAAAATAAGTGGCAGAACGGAAAAAGCTAATAGCAAGAACGTCCCGTATCTGCTCAAGCCAGTCATATCTTGCTCACAGTATTGACGTTATGGCTGTAAGGAGCAAGGCAATACTGCTGCAAATGTATGAAGATGTATCGTAAAATCAAAGGCCTTGGGCCAACTTTTACGAATATACGAAGCCAGAGTGATCGACAGCTGCGGGGAAAGTCATAGCAAGAGAGACTTGGCAAGCGCCCACCCATTCAAGAGAGCGGGAAGCCGTTGACGTATCGGACATACGTGTCGGACCCATGATGCCTTGCAGAGGCTTTCGGTTCATTTCGGTCCGTTGGGTTCCACCCTGATGCGTTTCAGCAGGTCGCTTCTTGCAGTGTTATTCGCAGTTATTCGCACTACAAAGAGAGCCCCAAATTATGTTGAGCGGCCCAATGGAGGTATGTAAGCTACTTACAGGCTGTTTACGTACTTCTCCAGCTTGCTCTTTTTGTTAGCAGCTTTGTTCTTGTGAATGAGGTTCTTGGAGACGAGGCGGTCCAGGCCCTTCTTAACGTCGGGCAAGAGAGCACGCGCTTCTTCTGAATCGGTTGTAGACTTTAATCTCTGGACGAGGGTGCGCACCTTGCGCTTCTGCGCACGGTTGCGGACTCGTTTCTTGGCATTCTGACGAAGGCGCTTCTTTGCAGATTTATGTTGGGGCATAGTAAACGTGTAATGGGTCTGTGACGTAGTTCAAGTATGTGTGCTGGCGCATAGCGCCGAATCAGCAACCTTGCTGAATACACAACAGAAGAATCCACCGGCACTCATGCCGGATGTTTCCCAATGCTCCATAAATTAGGCGTCAACGCGCCGTAGGCCTTCCCCCTAACCCAAGCATCATACTGTCATGTGGGCGTTCCTGAAAGAACTGTTTCGCGACATCGACACAACGTACACGGTTCTACTTCTTGATGAGAGTACGGTCGAAGAGCCGCGCCGATATCAAGTGGATCCCCGCCGCCTCCTTGTCATGTGGGGAAGTTCTATGCTTGTAGCCATGCTCGTAGCGGGCAGTGTCCTTGCATTTACACCGCTGCGCCAGCTTATTCCCGGGTACGGTACCGAAGAGATGGAACGTAGCGCACAGCTCAACGCCGTACGCGTAGCTGCTTTGCAAGACACGTTAAGCGTACAGCAGCAGTATATTGAGCGACTTCAGGCTCTACTGACGGGCGGTGTTGACGGAAGCTCTGAAGCTGTGCAACGAGACGAAGGGAGCGCTGATTCAGATGTTGATGATTACAGCCCGGCGCCAAGTAGCGATAGCTGGTCGCTACACGAACAGCCCGCGCTTACGTTGACCCGGTTTAGCGGAGATCAGCAAGCCGCGCCGGCAGCCACAGCCGAATACGATCTCCCCGCACTGTCCATGCCCGTACCGCCTCCTGTTGAGACCGGCTATCCGACACGGGGCTTTGATCCGCGTGCAGGCCACTACGCGTTAGATATTGCTGTGCAAGAGGGCTCATTCGTACGCACAATCGGAGATGGATACGTGGTCTTGTCTGACTGGACGCAGGAAGGGGGGTACACAATCGCTGTGCAGCATGGAGGTGGCTATCTCTCTGTCTACAAACACAACAAACGCGTGCTGAAGCAAGTTGGCGAACAAGTGCGGGAGCAAGAGGTCATTGCCGTTACTGGCAATTCGGGCGAGATCACAACAGGACCGCACCTTCATTTTGAGCTTTGGCACCACGGACTGGCACAAGATCCTCGTTCGTTTATCGCGGGCTGGTAGCAGCACGGATCTATCGCAAATAGCAACAACATTCTGTTGCGATACAATCACCAAACTGGCATAGGTCAGCTTGCAAACTGCAGGCTAATTTTGTTCAAAACCATCGCCTACAACCCATGGGAATTTTCTCGTCGAAAAAAACAGACAATAAGAATATGTCACAGAATAAGCGAGCAGTATCGGATCAGATTAACCTTGTTGGAGAAGGAACGACTTTCGAGGGGACGCTTCATGCCGAAAACGACGTGCGGACCAGCGGTCACATTGTGGGGACCATACGTGTTGAGGGGCGTGCTATTATCGCGGAGAGTGGGTCGGTGGATGGTGAGGTTGTGGCTACCAATGCCGACGTTGCAGGACGCGTGCAAGGCGAAGTGCGCGTGAGCGAGTGCTTGGTGCTGAAGAGCACGGCCCGCATTGAGGGCGACATCCACACAAAACGCCTGGTTGTAGAGGAGGGTGCGCTTTTTACAGGCAGTTGCTCAATGGAAGAAATGGGAGCCAGCAAGGAAACAGAAGCTGTGCCAGACACAACACCCGGACAGAAGAAGTCGACCCCTACAGGCGAGAAGTCGCAAGACGGAGGAACGTCTTCAGCATCGAAGAAAGACAAAACGAAGTCTACGTCGTAAACACTGCGTGAGAGTGAGCTGGGAAGAGAGATGACCTGTTACGTAGCGCAGTGACTTCTCATCTCCACTCGAACCCCAGCAAGAGGCTTGAAAATGGATGCAAATGACACTGACAACCCAGAACGAGGAGACAAGGCAGAGCAGAGAAAACCTGAAACCCCTTGGCGTGACGCGTGGCACGATGTTGCTCCACATCTTGACTTAGGCTGGCGCCTGGTCGGAGCAGCCGGTGGGCCCCCAGCGCTTGGGTGGGGCGTTGATCTCGCACTTAACACAACCCCCGTTTTTGTGATGGTTGGCAGTTTGCTGGCGGTGATATCTGTAGGATACATTGTGAAAGAACTGTACCATGAAGGAGAGCCTCCAAAAAAGTAGATGCTGAGACCTCTCCTTTCATTTATTATTCATCGCATAAGGCAGCTATTTTCTGCTATTCACAGGTCTTCCACCGCTTCGTGCTTTACACTTTGTGATGTGTGATATGCAGCCACAGATGCTTGGCTTCAGTTCTGCTTGACTCGCCAAGAAGGCGGGCTCGGAAACAGCTACGCCAGCACACATTAGTTGTTAAGCGGTGTTGAGCCGTTGAAGCTATGCACGGTCTGCTCTCTACATGGTGGTTCAGTGCAATCCTGGGGATTGGCATTGTTGGAGCAAGTACACTCATTCGCGTTGTGACGCACAAAGGCGCGCTTCGAGCGTCTTCAATCACAGATGCGACACGTGCGACGGTGCGAGGCATCCTGCTTCGTATGGCACTCGTTCTCGGTGGACTTGCTCTCGCAGTCACGATGCTCCCGGTTCATAAAACCGCTTTCGTGATAGCGCTCGTCACTGCGCTCGTTTTGAGTGTGGTGCTCGAAACAGCTGTCATATGGAGGCACACCAGCAATACATGCTCCTGACGTTTCTTTCAGACTGACCTACTCGACTCGGTGGATCGATACTCCCGCTTATCATTCCGTTACGTTCTGCTTGTCGGGCTAATGCTATCTGCGTTTGGCCTCATGGCATTGAGCACACCCGCTTCCGCCCAGACGCCTGATCAAGATAGCGAAAGCAATGGGCTTACGCTCGATTACATTGTAGACCGATCGGTTGTCGGACACGCTGCTGACGGTTTTTATCTTGACTTCGAACCGTTCTTCAGTGTGGAGCTACCACGCATCATGCTGATAAGGGATGCAGAAGGAAATCTTGGGATTGATGCCTTTGCGTCCACGAAAAACTTGCTTGACTCCGGAAGCTATGGGCTGATGGACGACGAGACGCTCGTCACTGATCCGGAAGCCCTCGCGGAAAAGAAAGCAAGCAAGTCGCACCTGTACAGTCCAGTAGCTCTTGCCGAAGAAGGCGGGCACATCGTTGCCGACTTTTCCATCACGCGCCACTTCATGTTCGGGCTTGCTGCAATGGCGCTCGTGTTGTTGATTTTCGCTACGCTTGCCAACCGTTACAAGCGTGGCATTGGTCGAAAAGAGGCGCCCCGTGGTGTTCTCCAGAATATGATGGAGGTCATCATTGTATTTATTCGTGATGAAGTGGCTAAGCCAAACATCGGGGCCAAGTACAAGAAATTTGTCCCGTATCTACTGAGTGCCTTCTTCTTCATTCTCACGGCCAATATTCTTGGGCTTGTGCCTTTCTCTGGGTCTGCTACAGGTAACCTTGCCGTGACCGGGGTGCTCGCGCTCTTTACCTTTGTAATTGGGCAGGTCTACGCTACAGCCGACCACTGGAAGCATATCTTCCTGGGGCCTTCTGATGCGCCCGTGTTGATCCGTGTCATTCTTGTCCCAATCGAGATTCTGGGGCTTATCACGCGCCACGCAGCGCTTGCCATCCGTCTCTTTGCTAACATGATGGGGGGCTCATTGGTCATCTTCAGCCTGATCGGAATCATCTTTATTATCAATGTTCTATTTGCAAGCAGCGCTGCATCCTTCGGAGCGGGCATCATTAGTACAGGATTCATCGTTTTCATCTTGCTGCTGAAGCTGCTTGTCGCCTTTATTCAGGCATACGTATTTACCATTTTGTCTGCGCTCTTCATTGGCATGGCCGTTGAAGAGCACGGGCACCATGATGAGGAGCATACCTCCTCGCATCATGATTCCGATGCTTCTGCATCGGCGCAATCTTCCGCTGCAGCACCCGCTGCGGGTTAATCCGCACTATGCGCTGTACGCGCCTTTGGGGCGCTCGCGGCAGGGACGTCATGCCCCTGCATTCTGCATGACCTTCGTTTTTACATCACGACAACGTACCCCTAATACTATGGAAGCTGCTGCTCTCGCATACCTCGCTGCTGGCCTCGGTGCCGGCCTCGCTACCATCGGTGCCGCCTATGGCATTGGTCGCCTCGCTGACTCGGCCATGGACGGCGCAGCCCGCCAGCCAGAAGCTGCTGGCGACATTCGCGGACTTATGATTGTATCTGCCGGTCTGATTGAGGGTGTAGCCCTCTTTTCCGTCATCATCTGTCTGTTGCTGGTTCTCTTCGCGTAATTGAGCCAACTGCGTTGCGCCTTCAGGCGTCTCGCATACTCAATCGCGCTGTTGCCTGCAGCGGTGTCTCTACAGTAGTATCCCTGCATCAGTAGAGATGCTTGGCCACGTGCCCGCCTGGGGCGTGGACAAAGTGCATGTAACACTTCGTTATATGCGCCTGCTTAAGCCGCTCATGCGTTTAAAATACGCAGAACAGCTAATCCTTACACAAAGATTGGCTTGGCTGCCGCCGCGTGTGACTCGCTGCATGGACACTGAACACGTTTCTCTTGTTTTGAAGGAGCCTGCCTTTGCGTAGCCGCCTTCTTACGTTTCCCGTATCGTTTTTCCCCGTATACTATGGCCTTCTATCTTGCTCAAAGCCTGATCGAGCCGACCGCGGGCCTCTTCTTCTGGAAAGCGCTCGCCTTCGCCATCTTTCTGTTCCTCCTGTACAAGTTTGGGTGGGGACCGATTACCGAAGCGCTCGACGAGCGCGAGTCGCGCATCGAAGACTCTATGACGCGTGCCGAGCAGGCCCTCGAAGAGGCCAAGGCAATGCAGGCAGAGAATGAAAAGAAACGCCGCCAGGCTGAGCGCGAAGCGCAACGGATCTTGCGTGAGGCACGTGAGGCCGCTGAAGAACTGCGTGAAGAGGAGCTTGAAAAAACCCGCGACAAGATCAGCCGCATGCGTGACCAGGCGCAGGCGGAGATTCGGCGTGAGAAGCAGGGAGCTCTCGAAGACCTTCGCGACGAAGTGGCGGACCTGGCTATTGAGGCAGCTCGCAAAGTTGTTCAGGCCGACCTGGATGCCGATCGGCATCGTCAGTTGGTGAGCAACTTCATTGACGAACTGCCTGAGAACTGATCGTCTGTTTCGTTTCATCGCTGTAGCGCCCCTCGCGGCTCTGCAGCCTGGCCTCTTGTCTTATGAGTCAACGTGCGGTTGCAACCCGATACGCCTCGGCCCTGATCGAGGAAGCTACAGCGAATGATCGCGTCGATACTATCGATGATGATATGGCGCTTATTCAGCGCTCGCTCGAAGAAAACAACGAGCTGGCCCGGTTCTTTAAAAGCCCGGTCCTCTCGGCCGATCAGAAAACTCGGGTCCTTGGCTCGTTATTTGACGATCGGGTTGATGAGCTTACGCTTCGTTTTCTCAAGCTCCTGGCTCGCAAGAAGCGCCTTACACTGATCGATGAAATGCTGTCGGTCTATCGTTCGATACGAAACGAGCAAGAGGGCATCGTAGAGGCTCACGTGCGCATCTCGCATGAGATGGATGACGAGGAGACACGTATGCTCACTCGGGCGCTCGAAACGATGACTGATGCTACGATCCGTATGGAGGTGACGGTAGATCCGTCTCTCATTGGCGGGCTCGTTGTGAAGATTGGTGACCAGGTGTACGACGGCAGTGTTCATCACAAACTGGAAGCACTGCGCGACCGCTTCCATACCAACGCACACCTGACCGCCACACCGTGACGGCCACAGCATGGCGCGGCCTGATGATGCCGCCTGCGCACTCCCTCGCAGATGCCCACGCTCCTACCTGCGCATCCCTTTGTACCATTTACCTCTTTAACACCACTCCGTTATGTCTACTTCCATTCGACCAGATGAAGTAACATCTGTCCTTAAGCGTGAACTGGGTGGCTTCGAAGCCGATGCCGACGTCTACGAAGTAGGCACTGTGCTTCAAGCCGGTGACGGTATTGCCACGCTCTATGGTCTCTCAAACGTTCAGGCCGGCGAACTGGTCTTGTTCCCCGATTCCGGTGTGCAGGGCATGGTGCTAAACCTCGAAGAGGACAACGTAGGTGTTGTGCTCTTCGGCGAGGTCGATGCTGTTAGTGAAGGCGATGAAGCACGCCGCACAGGTAAAATTGCGTCGGTCCCGGTCAGCGAGCACATGCTCGGACGCGTGGTAGACCCGCTCGGGCGCCCGCTCGATGGGAAAGGACCCATCGAAGAGGATGGAGTTGACATGCCGCTTGAGCGAAAAGCTCCCGGGGTGATTTACCGCGAACCGGTTACCGAACCGCTGCAGACAGGGCTGAAAGCTATTGATTCGATGGTCCCGATCGGGCGGGGCCAGCGTGAGCTTGTCATCGGCGATCGCCAGACTGGAAAAACAGCGGTGATCGTGGATACGATCATCAATCAAAAACAAACTCACGATACCGATAAGCCGGTCTACTGTATCTACGTTGCTGTAGGACAGAAAGACTCAACAGTAGCCCAGGTCCAGCGTGCGCTTGAGCGCAACGACGCCATGGACTATACGGTGATTGTGAACGCGTCGGCTTCGATGCCGACGCCACTGCAGTACATCGCCCCCTTCGCAGGGGCCTGCATCGGTGAGTTCTTCCGTGACACGGGGCGCCATGCGCTGGTAGCATACGACGATCTCTCGAAGCAAGCCGTTGCTTACCGCGAGCTCTCACTGCTTCTGCGGCGTCCACCCGGGCGTGAGGCCTATCCTGGAGATGTCTTCTACCTGCACAGCCGCCTGCTGGAACGCGGTGCGAAGATCATTGATAACGAGGAGGTGGCTGCAGATATGAACAATCTGCCTGAAGGGCTCAAAGACCGCGTTCAGGGTGGCGGGTCGCTGACGGCTCTGCCGGTGATTGAAACGCAGGCGGGCGACGTGTCTGCTTATATCCCGACTAACGTAATTTCGATTACGGACGGTCAGATCTATCTTGAAACCGACCTCTTTAATTCAGGTGTACGACCCGCGATTGATGTAGGGACGTCGGTAAGCCGTGTGGGGGGAAGTGCGCAGATTAAAGCGATGAAAAGCGTAGCCGGTACGCTGCGCATCGACCTGTCGCAATATCGCGAGCTGGAGGCCTTTGCCAAGTTCGGGTCTGATCTGGATGCTTCAACGCAGCGTCAGCTGAACCGTGGCGAGCGCATGGTTGAAATCCTGAAGCAGAACGAGTTTTCGCCTCTACCTGCACAAGAGCAGGTTGTCATCATCTATGCTGCTACAGAAGGGCTACTCGACGATGTGCCCGTCGAAGACATTCAGGACTTTGAACAAGACCTGCTTGAGCGTGTCCGAACACAGCATGCAGACATTCTTGACAGCATCCGCGAAACCGGCAAGCTGAGTGAAGACGTTGAGTCTGACATCCGCGATGTGGTGAGCGACGTAGCCTCCACGTACATCGTTAAGGACGAGGAAGACGACGATGAAGAGATTCTGGAGGCGCTCTAACCGAGCCCCTTCAATATAATCCTCCTGGCAAAATTGCTCGGCGCGATGCCTGATGCTACTCCGCGTGACAATGCACGCCGCGCCCAACCTTGTACGTATCCATTCCTGGCTGCTTATGGCTAACCTCCGCGACATCCGTAACCGGATCGACTCGATCGAAAACACGAAGCAGGTCACCCGGGCCATGAAAATGGTTGCGGCTGCGAAGCTGCGGCGCGCTCAGGAGCGTATCTTCCATGCGCGCCCATATGCATACAAGTTGAGCGAGCTCATCGCGCATCTTACTGATGAGCTTGAAGACGCCGGGCATCCTCTATTTGTAGCACCCGAAACGGACGGTGTGTTGCTCGTCGTTATCACAGCCGACCGGGGGCTTGCAGGTGCGTTTAACTCGAACGTGATTAAGACTGCGGAAGCAACAATAGAGAAGCACTATGCCAAGGAGCGCGCCAAAGGCGACCTTTACCTGCTTTGTGTAGGACGCAAAGGCCACGAGCATTTTGAGCGTCGCGACTATCAGCTTGTAGGAGATTTTCGTGGCGTGTTTGATAATCTCACGTTTCAGCTCCCTCAAAAAATTGTTGAGGCGGCACGCGAAGGATTCGAGCGCGAAATCTGGTCTGAAGTGCAGGTCGTGTACAACGAGTTTAAGAACACGATCAGCCAGAACCGAATCGTGGAGCCCCTGCTCCCGCTTCCTGAAGAGCAGTTTCTTACCCCTGTTATGGAAGAAGATGCCCCTCCAGAGCACGCAAGCGACCACGAAGTCGACTATATCTTCGAGCCCGGCGCACGAGACATTATGGACGTACTGGTGCCGCGATTCCTGAACTACCAGGTGTGGCGCGCTCTGCTTGAGTCAAATGCCGCGGAGCAAGGGGCTCGAATGGTAGCAATGGATAACGCAACCAGCAATGCTGAAGAGCTGCGCGACGAACTACAGCTCAAGTACAACCGGGCACGCCAGAATGCGATTACGATGGAGATCCTCGACATCTCGAGTGGAGCTGAAGCGCTCTCATCGTAAATTGACGTAATCTGTGGCAGCATAGATCGGAACTTCTGGCTGCATGTATCTCGTATGTAGTATCCGATATATAGACCAGTGCACACAGCCTCATATCGACACGTCATATCGACACGTCGCTGCGTGTACATGCTGTCTACCGTACGCTGCTTAACACGCACGCGAACGGACAAGTAGACGGAGAGGTGGCCGAGTGGCTGAAGGCGCTCCCCTGCTAAGGGAGTAAACGGTTTATAGCCGTTTCGAGGGTTCGAATCCCTCCCTCTCCGCAGCAAAGCCGGTCTCGGACCTCCGAGATCGGCTTTTTGCATTTCCGCCCAATCGATTGCAGAATGCTCATGGCAGGCTCGTCTAAACGCCCCCTCGTAGCTATTGCTGGAGCTACCGGATTCGTAGGGACTGCCCTTCGAGGGGCGTTGGCCCCACATTATCGCATCCGTGCTCTCACGCGGTCGCCCGCACGAGCATCCGCCAACCAGGTCCAGGATACCAATATTGAATGGGTTCACTGCGACCTCTTCGACCCCTATGAAGTAAAGCAAGCCTTAGAAGGAGTCGATTACATTCTCTATCTGGTGCACTCCCTGCACGCCTCAGCGCGGCTCACGCAGGCCCGTGCGCCCGACCTGGATCTTCTCTTGGCCGACAATGTAGCGCGCGCTGCCGATGAGGAAGGCGTACGTCAGATTATAACGCTTGGAGGGCTTGTGCCCGCACAGGGCATTCTGCCAGATCGCCTGCGCAGCCGCAAAGAAGTCGAACAAGCACTTGCCTCCTGCAGCACCCCCCTCACGGCACTTCGTGCCGGGCTCATCGTAGGGCGTGGCGGTACATGGCTAAGCATGCTTGTACATCTTGTGCGGCGCGTGCCCGTGATGATCTTACCCGCATGGACATCAGCAAAAACACAGCCGATCGTTATTGATGACGTCGTGCGCGCGTTCGAGACCGTGCTGGGAGAGCCGACTCACTACGGCAAAACGTACGACCTGGGCGGACCCGATGTTATGTCGTATCGCGAGATGCTGAAACGTACGGCACGGGTGCTTGGACTGTCGCGACCGATGGGGACCGTTCCTGTTACCTCGCCCCGCCTCTCTAAGCTCTGGGTCTGGCTCTTCAGCGGAGCTCCCTGGGCCCTCGTTAGCCCGTTTGTAGATAGCCTGCGCTACCAGGTTGTTGTAGACACGAATCCGCTACAGGAAAAGCTGCGTTCAGGCATGAAGTCGTTTGAAGATGGGCTTCGTGCATCGGTCAACAAGCAGGGGCTCCCGTATCCCAACCCGCGATCGGAGCTGCAAAACGAAGACCAGGCCATTATGCGTGAGCAAAGCGTGGTGCGGTCGGTGCAGCGCCTTCCGCTTCCGCCGGGATACACGGCACGCGACGTGGCCAACCAGTACATGCGGTGGCTTCCGCGCATTGGCGGACCGCTCTTGCAGTGCACCGTAGCCGACCAGCGGGTATGCCGGGTTCGGTTTAAGCCCCTGGGCATTACGTTATTGGAGCTCAGCTATGCCCCCAACCGCAGTCCGCGCGGGCGCCAGCTGTTCTACGTAACAGGCGGGCTGCTGGCCAGCAAAGCACCGGATGCCCATAATGCCGGACGCCTTGAATTTCGGCGTACCGCCGACGGGAAGCACATTCTGGCAGCTATCCATGATTTTTCGCCGATGCTACCGTGGTCCGTCTACAACGCCACACAGGCTGTCGCACATCTGCTCGTTATGAACGGATTCGGACGCCATCTCAACCATCTGGCCACGCTGCGCAGAAACACCAAACTGTCGTCGCCTGCGCCATCGTCTCCTTCGTCGTAAGCCTTTTTGCCCTCCCTCTATGACCCTCTCCGCTGATCAACAGGCGGCCTTCGATGCCGTCTATGAGCGCCTGGCCCAGGGCGAACGGTTTACTGGATTGCGCGGCTATGCCGGAACAGGCAAAACATACGTGGTGAGCACGCTCGTTGAGAAGCTCGACAATGAAGACTGCGCAGTCTACGTCTGTGCGCCAACACATAAGGCAGTGCAGGTCTTACGCAACCACCTCCAGGTCGGGGTACCCACGCAGACGCTGCACTCGTTTCTCGGACTGCGCCTAAAGCCAGACGGTAAAGGGGATTACGAGCTGGTGCCTGATGACAAAGAGCGTGACATGGAGGCAAGCATCGTGGTTGTTGACGAAGCCTCCATGGTTGGACGCGACGAATGGCAGTACATAAAAGCGACCCCCGACCGCGTGCAGTGGCTCTTCGTGGGAGACCCGGCACAGCTCCCGCCGGTCAACGAGGAAGACTCCCCGGCCCTACAGGTACCCGGCGCCACATTGGAAAAAGTCCACCGGCAGGCAACAGATAATCCTGTACTGGAATTAGCTACGAAGGTGCGCAACCAGTCGTGGCACGGCTTTCGGAGCAAGTATGAAGATGGGCAAGGGGTGGCGATTACCCATAACGATGATCAGTTCTTTGGAAGCCTGGTGCGTACGTTTGCGAGCGATACCTTTCGGGAAAACCCCGAACATGCGCGCATCCTGGCCTACCGAAACAAGACGGTGCGAGCCTACAACCGTCGGGTGCGCGCCGAGCGATACGGTTCCGAGGCCCCTCGTTTTGAGGTGGGCGAGTGGATTGTAGCCCGCGAAACATGGTACCATGACCAGCGGCCGCTGATCAAGAATAGCGAAGAGGTGCGCGTGGAGTCAATCACTGAAAAGCGGATAGAGGGGGATGACTTAAGCTCCTGGAAGGTCTGGATGCTGAAGGTGCGCGGGGTCTACGACGGCATGCGACGAGAGATTGCTGTGCTTCATGATGAAGAAGAGGAGCGCTACCAGGATGCTCTTCGCCGTCGCCGCGAAGATGCAAAAGACGATGCGAAAAAGTGGGATCGCTACTACAGCCTGCGTGAGCAGTTCGCAAAGGTCGACTACGCCTACGCATCCACGGTTCATAAAGCGCAGGGGTCAACGTTCGACACGGTCTTTATTGACTACCGTGACCTGCAGGTCTGCAGAGGCGCTGAGCAACAAGCGCTGCTCTATGTGGCGGTAACCCGCCCGTCGCGCCGCCTGGCGATGCTGGTGTAATGCCGTTGCGTGTAACACGTGCTATGCGCAGATGTCCTCTCAGCGGGCAGTACGTTACCGCAACACGAAGAAGTACGCCGTCGTCAGCAGCGTGAGCGCGGCTTCGTGTGGACGTACATCAGCAATGTAGCGAAGCAGAGAAGTCATTCAGGCCAACGTTGCAAGGGACAGCGTGAAGGCATGTGTGTGCAGACAGGTAGATGCCGGATAGTGCGTACGGCAGGCAGCAGTCACTCGGTGGGCGGCTTCTCAGGAAGGGTAGTCCATACCGGCGCAGAGGGCTCGGCGAAGGCCGGATGATCGAGCAGGTCGGCGAAGTGCAGGGTATCTTGCTCGATATGAAATCGGTCGATGCCTCCTCCGTGCGGGAGATAGGCACGTGCAATCTTATCGCGGCGAATCAGCAGTGCGCTTGTGAGTTCCTCTTCAACAGCCGGGTCGGAGTATTCGGCAGCAGCGAGGAGCGCACGGATGTCGGCTTCGCTGAAATGCGCGACCTGCTTGGCGGCCCAGAAGGCGTCGTCGGGGCGAGTGCCGTGATATTTGAATGGCCCGATTACGCTTCCCGGAATAAACCGGCTGGCTACGGCCCGGTAGCGTCCGTCGTCGTACTGCGGCACCGCATCCAGAATGTCGTCAAGGTCGTCTTCCGTCATTGGGACGTTCACGGCCCAGATCGTCCGTGAACGTGGCCCCATCGCTGACGGTGAGCTGGTCACGCTCGAAGTGCACGAGGTAGTTCTCGGGCGTGTGATAGCCGAAGGCGTGGAAGAAGCGCGTTGCGGCGGCCTCCGACCCCGCTGAAAGCTCCAGATAACCGGGAGCGTCGAACTTAAACAGATGGCGATGCTCCCCTGCATCCACCCAGAAGCTGGGGGTCGTTCCGGCCTGGTCGCCATCAGCTATACGCCACGGCTCAGAGCGATCGAGATCGTCTTCAGTCAGCGCCCCGCGCGTCAGCTCTTCCGGCGACAGGCGGTCGTAATAATGGCGCGACACGTACCAGCTGGAGCGTGGTACTTCGCCGAGCGTATTGACATTCATCGCCGCGCCGCCCGATTCGCCCGAGTATGGAGCCGTTGCTGTTGAGGCGGCTCCCGATGCCGTACGACACGTTGAGGTCGGTTAGCCCCCAGCGGTCGACCGTATCGAAGGACTTGCCGGCATCGGTAAAGAGCACGAGATCTGCAAAGTGCCAGGTCCGCCAGCGATATTCGGCATTGAACAGCAGTGCATGCCGCCCGCGAAACTGGAAGTCGCGAAAGCCGCGCAGCGTGTAGCTGCCCCCGAGCGCAGGCAGCTCGTAGAACGAGAGGGAGCGGTCGGCGGTGTCGTAAAAGCGGTGCGCTTTAAGCTGCGGCAGGCGGTAAACCGGTGGGGGATGCGCAGGCTACGACGAAGGCGCTGAGCGAGACGTCAACGCATCGACGGCATCGGGAGAGGTGCCGCGCCACTCGGCAAGCTGAGCGACAATCTGCTGGCGGACATGGGTGCGAAGGGCATCTACTTCGGTGAGGCCTTCAGCATGGGGATCTACGGGGGGGAGCACCTTCACGCGCATGGTTTCCGGATTTGTACGGAAGCGGAGGCTATGCTTCGGAAGGGCCTCCTGGGTGCCGTCGATGACGATCGGGAGAACAGGGACTCCCGCATCCAGCGCCAACCGAAAGGCACCGTTGGCAAACTGGTGCACGCGTCCGTCGCGTGAGCGCGTGCCTTCAGGAAAGAACATGACGCTGCACTTATGATCGATGTAGTGTCGTGCCTTGTCGATGACGCGGCTGCGGCTTGCCGGGTCCTTGCGGTCGACACAGATATCTCCGGAGAGGCGTAAGAGCCACCCGGCTACGGGCAGGTCGAACAGCTCTTTCTTGGCGACCCACTTCATCTCCCAGGGAAGCCGCGACACCACGGGCGGGTCGCCCTGAGAGAGGTGATTCCCGACAACTACGTACGGGTTGCGCAGATTATCGGGAGGCGTGCCCTCAACCTTTACATCCCAGAACGGATTCAGGTAGGTCATGCTGCGTCCCAGAAGCCGTAGGGTATAGCCACTACGGTAGAGAGCCGGGTCGCGGTCGGTGAGGCGCACCATCGCAATGATTGGCACCCAAGCAATGAGAAGAAGAGCCGTGGAGGTCCAGACCCAGGCTGAAAGCAAAATGTCGCGCATCTATACAGGCTGTTTGTAACGTAAGGAAAGTCAGAGCCATGAAGTCGCGCCGAGAAAGCCCAGCAGCGAGAAAAGAGATGTACGCATCTCGTAGACGCAAATCTGGTAGGCCAGCAAAAATAAACCTCTGCGTTCAGGGCGGTCTGGGGGTCTTACAAAAGCAATCCGCCTCAACCAGAACCGTATAAGATTGCTTTGCCCTTCGTCCTCGCAATGACACGGTGAGAGGATTCTCTTGTGTGTCTACTTAGGGCCTGTTTTGATTTCTTACTTTGGGCTCCGAGCGGCGGCGCTGGACTGGGGCTAAAGGGCATGACCGTGGTGCAAATTGCCCCCGATATACTTGTGTCAGTCGGGCTGCGCCCTCGTGTCGGCCCGTACCCCCGGCTACGAACCTCCATCGAGGTCCAATTTTCGACGCAGCGGCGCTCGCTCGCGCCGTCAAACCAAAACCCCAACAGGTTCTTAGGCACTACGTACTTGGCAGGGGTCCGCTTCGTTCGATTGTACCGTTTATGCAAGAAAGTGCTTCAGGCGCCCCGTAGAAAAAAATGAGCAGGGAAGAACCGAACTGTGCAGCCACGCACCTGTTTAGAATTATCCTTTATCACAATTTATGTGTTGTAACAAATAAAATCTAAAATGACGAAACGAGACTATATCTACTGGGGAGCTACCGGGCTCCTCGCGCTCGCGCAGCTGGTATCGGGAACGCTCTACTTGCTGGTAGAGGACATGGCTGAGGCGTTTCGGCATCTGGGGTTTCCGGACTATTTCCGGGTGCAACTGGGCCTCGCTAAGATCGTAGGGAGTATAGCCCTTTTGGCTCCGCTTCCGCGTTTCCTGAAAGAGTGGACGTACTTCGGGTTCATCACCTCGTTTGTATCCGCGTTCATTGCGCATACGGCGGTAGGCGACCCAATCGGTGACATTCTGCCTCCAGTCATCGTACTCGGAGTTCTGGCTGTGTCATACGTCACCTATCAGCAGCGCCAAGCGGAGCCTGCAAACGACCAATAACTGCCGCACTTGCACATAGCACTTGCATACAATAGCCCGTGGATGGCTCTACGCTTCTTACCATTCTCGTCATCTTGCTGGTCGCTACGGTGCTGGCGCTCCTGCGCACGCGCCGGCGCGACCGCTGCCTGAAGTCGTTCGACGGCTTCCCGATTACGCTCGTGACGCAGGCAAACGAAGCTACCTGGGGCACCGCCGATATCCGCTCGACCGGGCTGGAGCTCACGTATCCCGAACCGGTAGTGGCCCGTGAGGGACATCTGGAGCGGTCGACCATCCTGTACAAGGAGCAGTATGCTTCCTTGCATGCGCTCTACCGGTGTCCGGAAGGGCTCACTGAAAAGAACCGGGAGCGTCGCGGAACGCTCATCGAGCAGACGCGGAATCCGGGCTTGCTCCGGCGGCTGGGGCGGTGGGTTCGCAACTGGATGGGCATGGTGCGCGATGCGCTGCTGCAGTCCATCGGCATGATCATCGGCGTGGCGAAAGCAAAGGCGCCAGCGGGCGGACTCATCGGGCGGCACGACGCACAGGTGCAGTCTATATCGACCGAGGTGGTGCAGCACACCGGCAATGCGTTTGACCCGCTACTGGAGCGGCACCTGTTCTCGCAGGTCGTTGTCGAGGTGACCGTGGCCAGTGGGGAGGTGCGTAGCTACTGCGGCTGGCTGAAAGACTACACGAGCGACTTCATTGAGATTCTGGATGCGTACGCCAACACCTCGCGCGCCGAACCGCTCGACCTGGAGGCCTATCACGTGGGGGATGAGCGGCTTCCGCATCAAGAAATTGCTCTCACCAATGGACGGGTAGGCGTTACCAACAACGGTACGCGCATGTTTTACATCGACCGGCTGGAGCAGCGCGACTGGCGTCACCCAGTGGATGTGGTGCTTCCTCCGGGCGCGTCTATTGCGCTCGCACTGCCGCCGGCTGTGCATGCCCGTGCGCGCCGCGCCGGAAAAGCGCTGAAGATCTGGATGGGCACCGTAGACCGGGTCGACATGCTGCTGCCCCGCCAGCGCGCGCAGGTCCGCCACGCCGCAGGCGGCTCCGACGCCTCGTACGAAGGGTACCGCGAGCAGCTGGAGGCAATCGATCCAGGCTCAGAACCGGCCGTCACCGCCGGTGACCCCGTCACGCATCCCGCTGAAAACCCATAGCCCGTGCGTGCCGTACCCCCGACCCACACTCGTTGCGTGCTCCCCTTGTAGTCCCATGCCCATCGTTAAGTACTTCTTTGAAGAACCCGCACTGCTCGAGGCAGTCACGGAAAACGCCGATCCTGACGCCCGGAAGCAGGCCCAGCGCTCTGCCGACACCGCCACGCAGCCCGATCCTGCTACGCTGCGTGCCCTCCTCGATCCGCCGACTGCGTACCGTGGCTACCTTGCGGGGACCGATCTGGATACAGACCGCATCGGACTCACCGCGCTTTCTGTCATGGATGCGATCGTTCATGCGCTGGCCGAAGTGTTCTCGCATCCGCACGGTCTGGGCGTCGATCCGGAAGGCACGCTCGAAGCCGATCTCGACATGCAGGCCGTGCGCCGCCGATGGATGCAGCCGAAAGGCGAGCGTGTGGTTGTTGTATCTGCGCATCCTATAGAGCCCGCTCCCCTTCGCACTGTGGCCGCGTCGGGCCGACGGCAGGCCAGCAGCGCGCTGCATGATCTCCTCGAATCGGGCGCTACCGTGTTCTCGTCGGAGCCTGCCCACGACGGCTTCGATTGGAGCTTCTTCAGCCCGGCACCCGTACGCAAGGCCCTTACCAATGCGCTCCAAACGAACGTTTCCACCGAATCCACGCGGTGCTTCGTGCTTCCGTTTCAGAAGGCGCGCTCCGAATCCAAATTCTACTTTGAGCAATGGCAACTGACCCAGGCCTCGCTGCCGAACTACATCCAGGAAGTGTAGCCCCCCCCTCCGACGGGGCATCCGGGGCATCCAGGTGGATGCGTCGCTGCATCGCTCTGGCACGACGGGGCGCCGGACACGTAAGTCCCAACCCGATGGTAGGGGCTGTCTTGGTGGATGCGGACGGTGAGGTGCTGGCAGAGGGCTGGCACGCGAAATACGGGGAGGCGCACGCCGAGGCGCGGGCCATCCACACGGCGATAGACACCCACGGCCCCGATGCCCTGCGCGACGCGACGCTCTACGTAAACCTGGAGCCATGCAGTCACCACGGCAAAACCCCCCCGTGCAGCAATCTAATCGTCGATGTAGGCATTCCGCGCGTAGTGGTGGGCACCGTCGATCCATACCCGGAAGTGGCCGGGCGTGGCATCAAGCGGATGCGTGCCCACGGCATCGACGTAACAGTTGGCGTAGCGCAAGATGCATGCAAGCGGCTCAACGAGGCTTTCTTTCATCACGTAACCACCGGACGCCCGCTCGTCACGCTCAAGATTGCGCAGACGCTCGACGGACGCATTGCTACAACCACCGGACACAGCCAGTGGATCTCGGGTACGGAGTCGCGCACGCAGGTGCATCGGTGGCGCGCTGATCTCGACGGGGTGCTCGTAGGAAGCGGCACCGCAGCGGCCGACGACCCGCGCCTCACCGTGCGTCACGTCAATGGCCCCCAGCCGCATCGCATCGTGCTTGACCGCACCGGCGCGCTTTCGCCGAAGCTGAACCTCTTTACCGATGCCCAGACGGCCTCCACAATGGCCGTCGTCGGTGCAGAGCGGGCAGCGCCTGCTTATGCCGAGTCCCTCACTGCGCAGGGTGGACGGGTCGTGCGCATCCCCGAAACACCCGACGATCATCTCGACCTGCAGGCTCTACTTACTTACCTCGGGGCTCCCGACGGCCCTACCGCTCGCCCGCTGCAATCGCTACTTGTAGAGGCGGGGCCGGGGCTTGCTACGGCACTGTTTCAGCAAGACCTGGTGGATCGCTTCTTCTGCTTCATAGCGCCCAAAGTGGTGGGCACCGGCATGCCAAGTCTGCGCGATCTTGGCATCGAACGAATGGATAACGCACGCACCTTCGCCGAGCAGCATTGGATGACTGTAGGCGATGATCTGCTGTTCAAAGGCTACATGCGATCGGTGTGATTGGGGGCTGCGAGTTTGTTTATTCTCCCGCTAAGTCATCTCCCACGGAGCGAAGTGCAGATCCAGGATCCAGCGTGGTGCAGGGATACATCGCGGATACGCAGCGTATAGATGGTTGCACCTTTTCTTCACCACAGGTTGACAGAGTCATGGAATCCACGACGCTGCCGTTGCCCGAGACGCTGCCCGACAAAGAGCAGTATAGCTACGCCGATTACCAGCAGTTGCCTGAGGGTACGCCTTGCCAGCTCATCAACGGATCGCTTGTCATGTCGCCCGCGCCTACGCCGTATCACCAACGCATTCTCCGACACCTATTTCGTAAGCTGGATGCGCATGCGTCGAATCAGGGTGAGGTGTTGTTCGCACCCATCGATGTGAAGCTATCGGATACGGATGTGCTGCAGCCGGATCTGGTGTTTGTTGCACATGAGCGTGCAAACATTATCGGAGAGCAGCTCATCGACGGCGCCCCCGACCTGGTGATGGAGGTGCTTTCACCGTCGACTGCCCATCACGACCTCACGACAAAGAAGCGGCTGTATGAAATGCATGGCGTGCAGGAGTACTGGGTCGTGGATCCAACGTCGCGGACCGTGGAGATCCATGCGAACACAGACGCGGGCTTTATCCAACATGTGCGGCAGGTGGAGTCCGGTACGGCAGCTTCGGCCCTGCTGGATGGCTTGACGGTCAAGTTGAAATCCCTCTTTGCGTCGTAGCATCACACTTTCGCATTCGCCTATCGCCTGATCTATTGGCTGTGTACTATGCCCGATTCGCTCCACGTTGTGCTTATTGACGCGTCGCTGGGCGATACGCATGTGCAGCGCAACTTTAAACGTGAGTTGGATGCCGACCTGACCATTGTGCGCGTATCGCAGGGCGATTCGCTCCCGAGGCTTGCCACTAACGGAAATGCAACACCTTCGCTCCCTTTCGATGCAGTCGTCATCTCCGGGTCGCAGTCCTCGGTCTACGACGACCGGCCATGGATTGCCCGGCTGGCGTCCTGGACGCGCCGCGTGCTTAACGCCGACCTCCCGGTCTTGGGGGTGTGCTGGGGACATCAGCTTCTGGCTCAGATGATGGGGGGGACGGTTGAAGACCGGGGCGCGTATGAGTTAGGCTACGTTGAAATAGAGCGCATAAAATCTGAGGCTTTGCTTACCGGACTCTCCAATCCATTCGTTGCGTTCGCTACGCACTCCGATGAAGTCACTTCACTTCCTGATGAAGTAAGCGTAGTTGCCCGCAACGAGGCGGGCATCCAGGCGCTTCGCAAGGGACACGCGTACGGCGTGCAGTTCCATCCGGAGTACGACATGCGCACTGCGCGCGACATGATTCAGCGTAAGGAGCTCCCCATGCATGAGCTAAAGGCAGCGCTCGACACGGTCACCGAAGAGCAGGTGCGCGCTGCTCAGTCTACCAAGCAGATCTTGAACAACTTCCTGCGTACGGCGGCAATGCTACGTGCAAAACGGGATGAGGCATAATAAAGGAGGTAGTGGATAGACGCTAAGTGGTAAAACTAAGGGGCATCGCACCCTCTTTTTGTTCGAACCCCCTCTCCCTGCGGGTGTCTCCCCCTTTTCCAAGGGGGAGATGTCGACAGACAGAGGGGGTTGAGTGGACGACGATGATGTAGCCGACATCACAATCACTTATCATTGAACCACTACCATAAAGGGATGAGGGATAACGAGGCAGGCGCAGCAGAGGGGTAGTAGCATGCGTACAGCAGCACGTGGCTTGCGTGCAATCGTTGTGCTTGCTACTCTGTATGCGAATACACAGCAACCAGTGCGTACGGCACTGACTGCATTGCAACCTTACGCCATAATCCCCACCCTACATGCCTTCTGATTCTGGATTGGCGCCGTTTCGCGTGGTTCGTATTCCCCTCAACCGCGAAGCTGTTGTGACCTTCCTGATGCCCCCTGAGTCTGCGCGTAAAGGCGCTTCCGTGCAGGTGCTTGCAACGCGTCCGACCGTGTCCGCTGAACGAAAGTGGGTCGACCAGATGCGACGCGCACCCGGGATCGACAGTCTGCTCGGTCGAGACGACCCGGCGAGCCATCTGCATGAGACGACGACCGACCGGCTGGTGCCAACCGAGTTTTTGCACGACGACCCGGCTTACCTCACGCGCAACATGGGCGGGTGGAGTCCGGTCTGGTTTGGGGTGATGCGGGCCGCATGGAACGCACCGGCAGATGACCCGCTGCTGGAAGAAGCCGATGCGCTCACAGAATACGGCGATGAACTGCACTACTCTGGGGCCGACCCTGAGCAGGTTAGGGCACGGTTGGCTACGGAACTCGGTACGGAATCGCCGAGCGAAGCGACGGCGGGGATCGTGCGGCTGCATGACTGGCGCACAGGGCACGACTTCAACGGAGCAGCAACCGGTATGACTGCCTACGCTGAGGCCCTTTACGAAGAGATCACCACACAGGGGCCGCTCACGCATCCCGACGGGACGACCCCGGCGGTCCCGCGGGCGGTGCTTATCGACGAACTGCTCGGGCAGATGGTGCGCATTGAGATGCGCCGTCGTACGGCGGTCGCCGATGGAAAATCCGCAGAAGCCGACGTACTGGCAGGGTGGCAGCAGCGCGTCGAATCCGATACCGGACTCATGCTTATTCTGAAGGGCGAGTACATCATGGGGCGGCATCGGTGTAGCACGGTACTCATTGCGCCCGAGCTTGACCTGGTGGCAAAGCAGCCGGGCCCAGAACCCTTCCACGAGATTGAGCTGGGGGCGTCTACGTACAACGGACGCGCCGAAAACCGCCCTGTTCTCACGCGTGATGGCGCGCTGGTAACCGCTGCCGGGCGCCTGCGTTTGATTCTGGAGGAGGGACTGGTCGAGCCGCTCAATCAGCTGTTCGGGCACGACGTGGTACTGGTGTCGAGTCTCGGGTACATCAACGAGCCCTACGTAGACGGGCCAACGCTGCGCGAACATGTACTGGAGGACCCTGACCGCCTCACGCCCGATGTTTACGAGCTGGTGCTGTTTCATCAGCTGGTGTGCGAGTGCGTTGGGGTAGAAAATGGCGACTGGCACGCAGACAACTTCATGGTTGACCCGGAGCGTCCGCATCCCCTTAAGCACGACTATGGCAACAACGCGCCCGGACTCATACATATCGACTGGGGGGCTGCCCGTCCGCTTCAGAATGATGAATACGGCAGCGACCAAGCCAAAGCGCGGACGAACCAGGTCCGGAATATTGCTTACTCTTACCAGGAAGCGTCCGTGGCTGATCGGAGCCGCAGGCTTCACGATGCACTCGTGTCAGATACCACGCGTATGGAGCGCCTGCGCAACGTGGCGGAGCGCTTCGCCGAAGGGTTTGACGTGCGTGCCTGCTGAACGCTGAAAACGGGCGTATCCCACCCGTATCCCTGCGACCCCAACGACTACTACATAACCCTATGAGCACCTGGTGGAAAGACGCCGTCGTGTACCACATCTATCCGCGCAGCTTTCAGGATGCAAACGCCGACGGCATCGGCGATCTGGTCGGCATCACACAGCGGCTCGACTACCTGGAATGGCTGGGTGTTGACGCGATCTGGCTTTCTCCGGTCTACCCGTCGCCCATGGCAGATTTCGGGTACGACGTATCGGACCATTGCGACATCGATCCGATGTTTGGTACGCTTGTGGATATGGAGGCGCTGATCGCACGCGCCCACAGCAAAGATCTGCGGGTCATTATGGACTTTGTGCCGAACCACACCTCCGACGAGCATTCGTGGTTTCAGGCGTCGAAGAGCAGCCGCGACGACCCCAAGCGTGATTGGTACTACTGGAAAGACCCTGGTCCTGATGGCGGCCCTCCAAACAACTGGCTCAGCCGCTTCGACGGCGAGTCGGCCTGGGAGTGGAACGAGGCGACCGGGCAGTACTATCTGCATACCTTTCTGAAAAAACAGCCCGACCTGAATTGGCGTAATCCGGAGGTGCGTGCCGCCATGCAAGACGTGCTGCGCTTCTGGTTCGACCGGGGCGTCGATGGATTCCGCGTCGACGTGTCGTACCGCGTTATGAAGGATCCGGACTTTCGCGATAACCCGGTCAACCCCGACTGGACGCCCGATATGGACCCGTCGTTTCGGGTAGTGGAGCAGCACACGAAGAACGTGCCGGATGTGCACCAATTCAACCGGTGGATTCGCAGCGTGGTCGATGAGTACGACGACCGGGTGCTGATTGGAGAGATGAACCTTAAGATTCCCGAGTTAGTCGAGCACTACGGTACGCCCGAGCAGCCGGAGTTCCATCTTCCGTTCAACTTCCGCCTGGTGTTTACGCCATGGGCAGCCGACAACGTACGGGCGCTTGTGGACGAGTACGAGCACGAAATTCCGGACCATGGGTGGCCAAACTGGGTGCTCAGCAACCACGACCAGCCCCGTTTCGCCACGCGGGCCGGGCGCGAGCAGGCGCGCTGTGGCTATCTCTTTCTGCTCACCGTACGGGGCACCCCCACAGTGTATTACGGCGATGAGATTGGGATGGAAAATGTCGACATCCCTCCTGAACAGGTGCAAGATCCGTGGGAGCTGCTCTCGCCAGGTCTCGAGCTGGGGCGTGATCCGGTGCGCACGCCTATGCAGTGGGATGCAGGTGCCCACGCCGGGTTCTGCCCCGACGACGTAGCACCCTGGCTGCCTGTAAGCCCATCCAGTTCGACAAGGAATGTAGACGTGCAGCGCGAGGACAACACCTCGATGCTCCATTTTGTGCGCCGCCTGATCCAGCTACGCGCAACGCATCGTGCGCTGCGGCGGGGAACGTGCCGCACCCTCGATGCGCCCGACGGGGTGCTTCTCTACGAGCGTGCTGGCGAAGACCACCGCTTCTGGATTGCGATTAACTTTGCTGGAGCAGAAAAAACAGTGCCGTTACCCGAGTCCGCAGTGCAAGCTCAGCGTGTCGCATCCACGTACATGGATGATGCGGGTCTGGACAACACCGGTTCGGTAGAGGGGGCGTTCGTGCGCCTGCGCCCAAACGAAGGGGTTCTGCTGCAGGCGGATGCGTAGCGCTGCGGCAACGGACAATGTTTGGGACCACTCAGGCGGACGATTACCCGCTCTACCACAAAAGGGTCTGGCGCTTAGTCACCCCGGCCCCCGAGTCGAGGTCTTCTTGCTCTTACACCTCCTCCTATCCTTAGCAAACAAAGACCACGTTGTGAGCCAGCCTCATTCGTCTGTGGTCTGCGCTCTACCCAGGTGCGACAGAGCAGTAGATTTACGCAGCAAGCGCCTGGAGCTCGTCTTTAAAGCGGTCGGCGAGCGCCTGAGCCTCTTCTTGGGTAGGCGCTTCCGTGTAGACCCGCAAGATGGGCTCTGTGTTTGACGCACGCAGATGTACCCATCCTTCCGGTAGGTCGATTTTGAGTCCGTCAATGGTAGCATGCGGCGTATCAGCGTACGTATCCTGCATTTGCGCAAGGAGCGCGTCCACGTCGAGTCCGTCAAGAGGCAGCTTATCCTTTGCCATGGCATAGTGCGGCATGGCATCGTGGAGCTCGGCGAGCGTAGCCCCGGTGTCGGCCAGGTGTTGCAGCAGGAGGGCCGTGCCTGCAAGGGCATCGCGCCCGTAGTGCAGGTCGGGCAAGATAACACCGCCGTTGCCCTCGCCTCCGAGAACGGCATCTACCGCCTTCATCTTCTGGACCACGTTAATCTCACCGACGGCAGAGCGATGCACCGGCTGTCCGTGGCGCGCAGCTACGTCGTCGATGGCGCGCGAAGACGAGAGGTTGGTAACAAACGCACCATCGCGTCGATTCCAGAGAAAGTCAGCCGCAAGCACCTGCGTAAGCTCTTCGAGAATGATGCGTCCTTCGTTGTCGACAAGCGCGAGGCGGTCCGCATCAGGATCGACCGCCAGCCCCAGGTTGGCATTGCGGTTGCGAACGACCTCGGCAAGATCGGTCAGGTGTTCGGGGCGTGGCTCTGGGGTGCGCTCAAACTGTCCGTTCGGTTCGCAGTAGAGGCGGACGATGTTGGCGTCGCGCAGCCCGAGTTCGTTGAGGAGCAACGGAAGCGCAAGGCCGCCCACCGAGTTGCAGCCATCTACGACGACGGTGAAGTCCTGCGCGGCAATCGCATCCGGGTCGATGTAGGGCAGATCGCGAATCGCATCAACATGAGCGGGTACGAGATTGGCCATCGTGTAGCTGCCCATCTCGTTGTGGGGCACCGACGAGGTGTTAGAAGGATCGGCCTCTTGCAGCGCACGTCCGGCTTCCGCATCCAGAAACTCACCGTTATGATCGAGGAGCTTGAGCGCGTTCCAGTCGAGCGGATTGTGCGATGCGGAGAGAATTACGCCGCCAACCGCTTCGTGCTGTAGCACCCCCATTTCGACGGTAGGTGTGGGAGCGAGTCCGGTATCGAGTACGTCGCAGCCCATGCTCTGCAGCGTGCCCATGAGGATGCGCTGAAACGCATCGCCACTCGGGCGTGCATCGCGTCCCACAACGACGAGCGGTCTGCGGTCGAGCGCATCAGCACGTGCGCGGCACCAGCGCCCAAACGCCGTTCCATAGCGCAAGACCACATGCGGGCCAAATCCGCGACCGATGATGCCGCGAATACCCGATACCGATTCGATAAGGACGGAAGAAGACATACGCTGCTGTAATGTAGTTAGAGTAGAATGAGCGGCACACAAACAAGAGGCATACAAAGGCGAAACAGCAACCGTTCAAAGTACGGCGCGTCATTGCGTAGCCGCAGCAGGCGTCCTTGTTCGCAAGCGTGCAAAGAGGATCTCGTTCGACCGCTCTTAACGGAACGTCACATTCCTGTGAAGGGTACCTTAACACGCCTGAACCCCCGTTTCCCGTCCGCTGCAAAAACGCATTATGAGTGAGCAAACGGCCCGCTGGCGCTGGACATGGCGCCGCCGCCTTACATATCTAACCATTGCAGTTACCGCAACGCTCATTTCGTGGGGCGGCTGGGTAACCAGTATTGAGGCTGGCCTTGCTGTGCCCGATTGGCCGGCTACCTTTGGGTCGTACGATCCTTTCCGAACGGGAATGTACGATCCGAGCGATCCGAGCGTGCGCTGGTGGCTCAACATACCGGTGTTGGCTGAACACGGACACCGGCTGCTTGGGGCCCTGGTAGGCATGCTTACGATGGTGCTTGCGGGCTGGACGTGGTGGGCGGATTCGCGCAGCTGGATGCGAAAGCTCGGTCTTTTTGCGCTATTTCTCGTTACCACTCAGGGCATCCTCGGAGGCCTGCGGGTCACGGAGCTCTCATCGGTGCTTGCTGCTGTACATGCCTGCACAGCGCAGCTCTTCTTTGCGCTGCTGGTAAGCATGGCCATCTTTACCACCGACACGTGGCGGAACCGGCGCGGACTGCTCCCGAATACCGGGCGCGGACGCACCATGCGTGCACTGGCATGGGCAGCAGCCATCGGCGTATACGTTCAGATTGTGGTGGGCGCTATGCTACGCCACTCTACGCAGACGCTCTCCGGAAGCTTTGCCATCCTGCACATTGCAGGCGCTTTTGTCGTTACGGGGCTTATCTTTGCGGCTTTCGTCTACGTTCAAAAATACTGGTCTGATAGTCAGCCCGTGCGCCTGAGTGCCTGGGCTGTGCTTGTAGCTGTTGGTGTCCAGTTTGCCCTTGGGCTTGCCGCCTATCTGGTGCTGATCCACGAAACGGCGCTGCAGGTGCGCAGTACGGCACAGGTGCTGCTCACCGTAAGCCATCTTGTGGTCGGAGCCATCCTCTTTGTGTCCACCATCGCGCTGGCGCTCTGGTCGCACCGGCTTGTGCCAACTGCAAACGAAGTCCAGCCGGCGTTTGCCGGCGACACAGGTGCGCCCCACAGTGAACCGCTACTTTCTGCTAAGCCCCCTGCGTCGCAGTCGTCATCGTAGCATGCTGTACGCAGCGTGCTGGATGTACGACGGACCTGTCTTTCTATCGCCTTCCGCTACACATGGCTCGTACCGACTCTTCGTCAAATTCTTCGTCGCATATGCGATCGGTAGCTCTTGCTACCGAAGCGTCTGAGCATACAGGGACAGACCGTTCGCTGAGGGGGCTGCTACGCGACTACCTTACGCTCACCAAGCCCGAGATCTCGTTTCTCGTGACGGTGTCGGCATTTGCGGGCTTCCTGCTGGGGAGTCCGGCTGCGCTCGACCTACCCGTATTGCTCTATACACTGGTCGGCGTGGGCTTGTGTGCAGGGGGCGTTGGTATGCTCAATCACTGCATGGAGCATGACTTGGATGCGACGATGAAGCGCACGGCGGCCCGTCCGCTTCCATCTGGGCGCATTCCGGTGCAACAGGCCGAGTGGATCGGTACGGGGATGGTGCTGGCTGGAGTGGGGCTCCTCTGTCCGCTCGTCAATCCGCCTGCGGCCGTACTTGCAGCGCTAACGGCCATTCTCTACCTATACGTGTATACACCGCTGAAGCGCTACACCACGTACAACACGCTGATTGGTACCATTCCCGGCGCGCTTCCGGCACTGGGGGGCTACGTGGCGGCCACCGGTACATTCGGCGCCGCCGGGTGGGCCATCTTCGCCGTGCTCGCGCTCTGGCAGATGCCGCACTTCCTCTCGCTGGCATGGATGTACCGCAAAGACTACGCACGCGGCAACTATGCCATGCTGCCTGTCAAAGAACCTTCGGGCGACTCCACCGCCTACCAGATGATCGGCTTCACGCTATTGCTGCTTGTCGCCAGCGTCTTCCCGGCAGCTGTAGGACCGGTTGGATGGATCTATCTGCTTGGCGTTCTTCCTCTCGGGGGCTGGTTTCTTTACACGGCTCTCCAGTTCAACCGCGAACGCACCGGCATACGTGCGCGTCATGTACTAAAAGCATCCATTGTTTATGTACCAGCACTTGTCGCTCTATTGACAATTGACTGGTTCCTGTAGTCTTTCGCCGCTCTCAGCATGCCCGCACCTGCTATCCACGTACAACGCGTGTCGCTTCGCTACGATGGCGACCAGCAAGCCCTGAATGACGTAGACCTCACGATCCCGCAGGGGGCGCTTTTTGGCATATTAGGACCCAATGGAAGCGGGAAGACCTCACTCTTTCGCGTACTGGCAACGCTGGTTACGCCAACACAGGGGGATGCGGAGGTCTTTGGTGCCTCGACTCGTGATGACGCTGCCGCCGTACGCCAACGCCTCGGTGTCGTGTTTCAGTCGCCTGCTCTCGACGATACGCTCACCGTTCGCGAGAATCTCGCGTTTCAGGGCGCCCTCTACGGCCTTCACGGCGCATCGCTGCGCGACCGCATCAGCACGGTGCTTGGTTACGTGGACCTGCACGACCGCGCCGACGACGCGGTTGATACGCTTTCGGGCGGACTTGCCCGACGGGCCGACTTAGCACGCGGTCTACTGCATCGCCCCGACCTGTTGCTGCTCGACGAACCAACTGCCGGGCTCGACCCGATGGCTCGTCGTTCCTTCTGGGAAACCATTGCGGCGCTTCAGCAAAGCGAGGGCACCACGATGGTTGTAGCCACCCACCTGATGGATGAAGCCGAACGCTGCGACGCGGTTGGGATCCTTGCACAGGGCGAGCTCGTGGTCGAAGGAAAGCCCGCCCTGCTGCGTGCCGCATTGGGCGACGAGATGCTCTGGCTCACAACCGATGAACCGTACGAGCTGGCACGCGATCTCACCGCACAGTTCGGGTGCGAGGCGCATCCCTTTGAACAAGGCATTCAGCTGCTACACGACAACGCCGCGCAGCTGGTCGCCCCCATCTACGAGGCCTTTGGTGACCGCATCCAGAGCGCCACCGTACGTCCACCGACCCTCGAAGACGTTTTTATGGCGCATGCAGGCGCCCAGCTCGACGCGTCGGTGAACACCCTCTCTCCTATGTACTCTGCTTAACACGGCTCTGCCGTACTTTCATGTCGACTGCGCTCCTCACCGTTACGGCCCTGTGCCGTCGCGAAATTCTCAAGTTTGTGCGCGACCGCAGCCGGGTAGCTGGTGCACTCGTCCAGCCGCTTGCATTCTGGTTGCTGCTGGGGCTCGGCTTTCAGGGCGCCTTCCAGATGCCAGATTCGCCGATCGGTGCAGTTGGATACGTCGAATTTCTCTTTCCAGGCGTGCTGGCGCTGGTCCTGCTTTTCACGGCGATCTTCTCGACGATATCTATCGTTGAGGAGCGCGCTTCAGGCTTTCTGCAGACGGTGCTCATTGCGCCTACTTCGCGCACCGCAATCGTACTCGGCAACGCGCTCGGGGGTACGCTCCTCGCATCGGTACAGGCGCTCCTGTTCGTTGTCGTGTGGCCCTGGGTCGGGCCGGGGCTCACCATCGGCGGGGTGGCGTACATCACGGCGATCTGCCTGGGTATGGGCATCGGGTTTACGGCGCTGGGCTGTGCGATTGCCTGGCGTACCGATACCACGCGCGGATTCCACGCGATCATGAACCTTTTCTTGCTGCCCCTCTGGTTTCTGTCGAGCGCCATGTTTCCGCTTGACAGCGCCGCCACCGGGCTGCGCGAACTGATGCTGGTAAACCCTGTCTCTTATGCGGTGAGCGGCCTTCGCCATGGGCTCTATGTTGAAGCCCCTGCGGTGCTGGCCGATCCGATCACCTGTCTGGCAGTAACCTGGGGCTTCGCCGCACTCATGGTAGGCGCTGCCGTATGGAGCGTGCATCGCCCGCTCTTCCAGACGGCTTAACATCGAAGTAAGAGATTTCTTCAGCCAGGGGCCGTAGTGCGGAAACACACGAGAAAGGCCGAAAGAGCCGACAGGCGCTGATGGAGCCGGAGGGAAACGCATGTGCATGCGGCCCCGTTTGTATCTCCTGTGCACATACTTCTTTCCTGTGACCCTGCCCCTACATGGCCGATACCGTCGATCTCAAAACGATGGGACGCGATAACCTCGAAGCGTTCGTCGACACACTGGGCGAGCCAGCCTACCGCGGTCGCCAGCTTTACAACTGGATCTATGCGCGTGGCGAGACAGACTTTGCGGCGATGACGAGCCTCCCGAAGGCGTTTCGTGCCCGCCTCAACGAGGAGGCCACCGTTTCAAGCATCGACATGCAGCGCGTTCAGAGAAGCGAAGATGGCACCCTCAAAGGGCTGTTTGCGCTTCCCTCGGGGCGCGAAGCCGAAACGGTGCTCATCCCGAGCTTCGACGCCCTGGGCGATGCCCAACGCCTTACAGTGTGCGTGTCGAGCCAGGTCGGCTGCGCCATGGGCTGTGCGTTCTGTGCCACGGGGCTGATGGGCTTCAAGGAAAACCTGACGCCCGGGGCCATCTACGACCAGGTCTGGTTCATGAACGAAGCTGCCCAAGAACACTACGGGCGGGCTGTGTCGAACGTCGTGTTTATGGGGATGGGCGAACCGCTTCTGAACTACGATGCGGTGCTGCAGAGCGTCGCGCTGCTTACCGACGAAGACACGCTCAACATGTCGCCGCGGCGCATCACCATTTCGACGGTGGGGCTGGCCCGCCGCATTCGCGACCTCGCCGACGACGATCCGCGCACCAACCTGGCCGTATCGCTGCATGCACCCACCGATGAGCAGCGCAGCGCCATCATGCCCGTCAACCAGTCCGAAAAAACCAGCCTCGACGCGCTCGAACAGGCAATTCGGTACTATGCAGATACGACCGGACGCCCGATTACGTACGAGTATTGCCTGTTTAAAGACGTGAACGACTCGGTGCAGGATGCAAAGAACCTTGCCAAGATTACACGCTGGGCCCCCTCGAAAGTCAATATCCTGATGTATAACCCGGTGCCTACGCTCTCATTCGAGCGCACCTCTGAGGCACAACTCAACCGGTTCGTGCAGGCGCTCGTGCAGGAAGGCGTAACGGTTACAGTGCGCCGCAGCCGCGGGCAAGACATCGACGCCGCATGCGGGCAGCTGGCCAACGCCTGAGCGAACGCACGTCTCACCGAAGCTGCGCGCCGGCAAGCCCGCCTTAGAACACTGCAAGCAGCATCCTTTCGCTTCGCATCCCTCTTAACCGACTGCCTATAAGATTATGACTTCTTGGATACAGCGTCTGATACAGGTTGTGCTGAGCGCACTTGGGCTATGGCTCTTCACGCGGTGGATGCCGCGCCGCTTAGGCACCTGGATCAAGCGTCTGGTGCCACTGCTGCTTACCGATATTCTGATCAATACCCTCACGATCTGGCTGCGCGGACAGCGTACGTCTGCCTCGAAGTCCGCCACATCGTCGGAGTCGTAACAGGCACAGATTGGACTCAAACGCACACAGCAGGGGGAACGGGGGCGTAAGCCGCTGATACGAACCAACACGGCATCGTGTAAGCGCTTCGCAAATAAGCGCTTTGCAGATACGATGCGATGCTTGTACCGCATTCCTTTTCTCACGTTACATACGTCACTATGATACTGAAGAACTTGCGCACGCCCATGCGCCTGATGCTGGCGCTGGTTGTGATGGGGCTCCTTAGCCTGCCCACTGTAAGCACCGCGCAGGGGCTTACGCCCATGCAAGAAGCGATGCTGCAGTCGGTAAGCGGAACCACCGTTGACGCCGACGGCAACTTTATTGCGTTCATGCGCTCACAGCCTGCGGACCCGCGCGAGGAGAACGCTCCTGCAGCGCGCCACCTGTTCGTGATTGATACCGAAACAGGTGAAGAAGAGGCTCTCTACAGCGAGAGCGCGATAGGAGGAATGACGTTTCGTCCGGAGCATGGAACGCTCACCTTTCTGACAGCGCGCGACGACGATGAAAACGGCCGTGCTCTCTACGAAATGGACCCGGCGACGGGAGACATGGAGCGCATCTATGCGTTCGAGCGCTCGATTGCTACCTACGAGTGGGCGCCTGATGGAAACCGCATCGTGTTCACCGCCAGCGAGGAGCTGGACGTGCCCGAAGCGGAGCTTCCTTACGAGCCGAACCTCTTCGAAGAAAATCGCCCGAACCGCCTCGCTTACACGGTTGATGTAACGAGCGATGCTGCTGCGGAGCCTCTGGAAATCGATGGAACGGCATACATCATGACCTGGAGCCCGAGCGGTGAGCAGCTGGCGCTGACCGTGGCGCCCTCGCCCGAGGTCGACGACTTCTACATGTTTCAGAGTGTGGTCATCGTAGATCCCTCGTCGGGCAATGTAACCGCCGACATCAACAACGAAGGCAAGATCGCTCAGATCGAGTGGAGTCCGAACGAGGAGCAGTTGGCGCTGCGTGCGGGCCACGACATTCACGACCCTATCGACGGGCGCATTATGGTAGTGGATGCGGCTGACAATGCCACCCCCGAGAACATCTTCCCCGAGTTTGAAGGCAAGTTCGAACAGATTGCCTGGACGGGTGACGAGACCATTCACTTCATCGCCAGCGAGAGCGTAGAGCGCTCCTTCGGTACGATTCGTCCCGACGGTACGCAGTTTACACGCGTTGTTGATCTCGACGGGCCAATCATGACGGGCTTCTCGCCGACAGCACAGGGCGAAATTGCGTTTACAGCGCACACGCCGGCGCATCCTCCTGAGGTGTACTGGCTTGCCGATGGCAACGACCAGCCTGAGCGGATGACCAACTCCAATCCTGATCTTGATGACGTGACGATGGGAGAGCAGCGTGTCGTCAGCTACACGGCGCGCGACGGCCAGTTCGAGATCGACGGGCTGCTGATCCTGCCGGTCGACTATCAGGAAGGCACCCGCGTGCCGCTGATTACGGTTGTGCATGGCGGCCCCGAAGCGCACTACGATAACGGATGGCTGACCCGCTACTCCGATCCCGGACAGATGGGGGCGGCACAGGATTTTGCTGTTTTCTATCCGAACTACCGGGGCAGTACCGGACGCGGCATCGACTTCGTCTATAGCAGCCAGGGCGATCTGGCCGGACGCGAGTTTGACGACGTTGTAGACGGCGTCGACTTCTTGATCGACGAAGGCATTGCGGATCCGGACCGCGTCGGGGTAACCGGCGGCTCGTACGGTGGCTACGCAACAGCCTGGATGAGCACGTACTACTCCGAGCGCTTTGCTGCCGGCGTGATGAATGTAGGCATCAGCAACAATATCTCGAAGTGGGGCACCAGCGATATCCCCGAAGAGCTGTACCTGGTGCACTCGCGCACACGTCTGTGGAACTCGTGGATGGACATGCTGAAGCGAAGCCCCATCTACTATGTGGAGCAGGCTAACACGCCGCTGCTGATTGCCCATGGCGAGGAAGATACCCGCGTCCATCCGGGCCAGTCGCTGGAGCTGTACCGCCACATCAAGGTGCGTCGCCCTGACGTACCGTTGCGCCTGGCGCTGTATCCGGAGGAAGGACACGGCTACGGTCGCTCTGCTGCGCGCATGGACTACACCCTGCGCATGATGCGCTGGTTCAACACGTACCTGCATGGCGATGCGGACGCTCCGGTTCCTCAGGGTGCTGTTTCACTTGAGGGTGCAGAGTAGCGCTCCCCGCTAATGCGAAGCTACGGCAACGCATAGCGTGAAAGCGCGCTATCTTACGGCCATACAAAAAACCCGCCGGGTGCCGCAAGGGCCCGGCGGGTTTTGTAATTGGTGGCGAGGACAGGGGGGCATCCCGCGCAGATCAGCCCCGCAGCGCTTCGTTGAGAAGCACCGCAGGGTGTTGAGCGGTGCGTGTTGTTACGTCCTTGATCTGCGAGCGGCACGAGAAGCCGGGTGCAGAAACGGTTGTCTGCTCCGGGGTCTGGCGCACGGCTGGAGCAAGGCGGAGCTCGGCCATCTGCTTGGAGATGTCGACGTGCTCAGCTTCGTAGCCAAACGCGCCAGCCATTCCGCAGCAGCCGGCATCCAGGGAAGTTACGTCGTAGCCTGCTGCCTGCAAGATGCGCTCTGTAGCCTCTGTGCCAACAAGCGCCTTCTGGTGGCAGTGCCCATGCAAGAGAAGCTCATTCTTCGATCCGTTGGTTGACATCGACGACGCCCATTCGGCGGTGTCAAGAGCGCCTTCTGCAAGGCGTTGCGCTACGAACTCCTCAAATCCGTGCACCTGCTCGGCCAGCTCCTGAGCACGCAGCTCCCCCGGAAGCAGCGACAGAAACTCATCGTCGAGCGCATGAATACAGCTTGGCTCAAGGCCCACAATCGGAAGCCCTTTCTTTACATACGGATAGAGCCCCTCAAGCGTACGCAGTGCCGTATGCTGCGCCTTCGTGACAAGTCCCTTCGAGAGAAACGTGCGTCCGCAACAGAGGCCCTCAGGGGCCAGCGTAACGCGATGGCCGGTACGCTGCAAGAACTGCACGGCTGCACGCACCACCTCGGGTGTGTGGTATGCGTTGAACGTATCGGCGAAGAACACGACTTCTGGCCCATCCGAAGGGTTTGCGGCCTCCAGGTCCATCTGGAATGCCGTTTCGCGCGCAAAGGGCGGCAGGTCGCGCTCGGCGCTAACGCCCATCATCCACTCTCCGATGCGGCGCATCCAGCCCTGGCGCGACGACCAGTTGACCAGCGAAGCAAGGGGCGTACCCGCCAGCTTGCGAACAAACTGGGGCTGATGGGCAAACAGCCAGGTGCGCCACGGCATGCGGTGCTCCTGCCAGTACTGGTGCAGCCACTCCGTTTTGATCTTGGCCATGTCAACGTTTGAAGGACACTCCGTCTTACAGGCCTTGCACTGGATGCAGAGATCCATCACCTCGTACATGCGATCGCTGGTAAACGCATCTTCGGGCAGGTCGCCAGCGAGAGCAGAACGCAGCGCGTTGGCCCGGCCACGTGTAGAGTCTTCCTCGTCGCGTGTAGCCATGAAGCTGGGGCACATGGTGCCTGTGTCGCGCTTGCGGCAGGCGCCGTTGCCATTGCACTTTTCGAGGAGATGTGCAAAGCCCCCCTCGGCATCGAAGCTCATCGACGTGGCAAGCGGACGCGTGTCGTAGTTGGGACCCATGCGCAGGTTCTCGGTCAGCGGGGGCACGTCCACGATCTTGCCCGGATTCAGCAGGTTGTCGGGGTCAAAGATTGCCTTGGTTTTTTTATTGACGGCATAGAGTTCGTCGCCAAGCATCTCGCGGTTGAGCGCGCCGCGCACAATCCCGTCGCCGTGCTCCGAGGAGATAGCACCCCCGTAGCGCTTTACGAGCTTCAGAGAGCCTCTGGCAATGGCATCGAGCTGCTCGACGCCCTCCTGCGTTTTTGTGTTCACGAAGGGGCGAACGTGTAAGCAGCCGGCTGAGGCGTGGGCGTAGTAGGCAGCCCGCACCCCCATCGAGTCGATTAGCGTGCTCAGTTCATCGATATAGTCGGGCAAGTGCTCGACGGGAACCGAGGCATCTTCGATGACCGCCCACGGCTTGTAGTCGCCCTCCACGCCCATCACCAGGCCGAGTCCCTCTTTGCGGATGCCCCATACGTTTTTGATAGCGGCATCGTCAACAACGCGCCGTGCCGGACCGCGGGCATCGGTGCCGGGCAGCACGCCGTCGAGCGCATCCAGCTTTGCACTGAGTGCCTCTTTTGAGTTGCCGGCGTACTCGACGATAAGCACGCCGCCGGGCGTGCCGTCGATGAACGTGAGCCGCTCGGCATAGCCCGGCGTGTTACGGATGCGCTCGATGGCCACGCCGTCGAAAAGCTCGACAGCGTCGGGATCGGTGTCGAGAAGGGTGGTTACTGCTTCGAGTGCCTCGTCGCGGGTGTCGTAGGCGGCAATGCCAAGCACCGTCGTCGCGGGCTTCTTGACCAGATCGATCGTCATCTCCGTGAGAACGGCGAGTGTGCCCTCGCTGCCAGCCATGAGCTGCGCGAGGTTGCGGTTGCCCGCTTCCAACAGATGTTCCAGCCGGTAGCCGTTGTTGCGTCGCCAATGGTCGGTGGTGTCGCGCTCGATGACGTCGCGGTGGGCGCTGAGCAGCGCATCGAGACTCCGGTAGATCACGCCTTCGCGTCCGTCGCCACGCATCTTCTGCTGCCATCCCCGATGCGAGAGCGGTCCAAAACGGACAGGGGTGCCATCGGGGAGAACGCCCTGTACGGCGTGCACATGGTGGATCATGTTGCCGTACCGGATGGAGTGGGTGCCAGTCGAGTTGTTGGCAACCATGCCGCCCAGCGTAGCCCGGCTGCTACTGGCCGGGTCGGGGCCTACCATGAGTCCGTGTGGGGCAAGCGCCTCGTTCAGAGCATCAAGCGTGATGCCGGGCTGCACGGTAACCTGCTGCGCCGCCACGTCAATGTCAAGGATGGCGTCGAGATGGCGCGTAAAGTCGATGACTACGGCCGTGTTGACGCCCTGCCCGGCAAGCGAGGATCCGCCGCCACGGGGCAGTACCGGTATTTCGAGCGCATTCGCCTCCTCGATAGTTGCCTGTACGTCTTCTGGGGTTTTGGGGATGCAGAGCGCAACCGGTTCCATCTGGTACATGCTCGCATCGGTCGCATAGAGCGCGCGGGTCATCGCGTCGACGCGTAGCTCTCCCTGCAGACGCGGACGCAGGCGGTCGGCGAGCGTGGCTCGCAGGTGGTCGGTAATTGGACGTTTGGTCGCAGAGGTAGACGATGGAAGCGTGCTGACAGACGGAGTAGCCATGTGAGGGCGGGGAAGCGCAAATGAATCAGCGATGGACATTGTATTGGACGGGGCCCAGCTTATATGGATTCAATATGATGTGGGGCACAATAGTACGGGTCGCGTAACAAATGCGCGATGTGCACGGCGCCCGCATCCCAAAAGCCAAGCAGAATGCTACGGGGCCCGTTACATTATTATGGCATACGGTACTGCAATATGTGTGAACCGCATGTCGCTTTTGTGCCGTTGTATCCGATGTACAGTTATTCGCAAGACGCTTGCATCCAACGAACGGTCTATTATGGATTTAACGTATTTCGGGCACGCTACTTTTCAGCTGGAGTCGGACACAAACACGTTTCTCTTCGATCCATTCCTGGCGGATAACAACCCGCACACAAAGACAACGCCATCCGATGTGGATCCAGACGTAATTTTTGTTTCGCACCCGCATGCCGACCATTTTGTCGATACGGAGGCGCTCACGAAGCAGGGCGACCCGCTTGTAATCGGAACGTTCGAGGTGATTACGCACGTGCAGCAAGAGTTCGGGCACGAGTCGGTGCATCCGCTGAACGAAGGCGGTTCGCTTGATTTTCCGTGGGGGCATGTAGAGGCCGTTCATGCGCGCCACACCGCATCCTTTCCGGATGGGAGCTACGGCGGCGTGCCTATCGGGTTTGTGCTTGACTTCGGCGACCTGACGGTCTACTACACCGGCGACACGGCGCCCTTCGTTGAGATGGAGTGGATTGGAGAGCAGTACGACATCGATGTGCTGCTGGCCCCGATTGGCGACGTGGTCACGATGGGCATTCCCGGCACGATCCATACCGCTACGATGGTGGATGCCGACACGATCGTGCCGCTACACTACGACACGTTCCCGTTCATCGAGGTAGACCTGTCCGACTTCGAGGCGGCCGCTGAAGAAGCCGGGTTTGAGCCGCTCATCCTCGACTTTGATGAGACCGTTGAACTGTAGCGAAACGTGTTTGGTGCGCATCGGTGCATAGGGGCGGCTCACAGCGAGCCGCCTCTACTGCTGTGTGCGTTTTTGCTCTGCACCCACCCACTGCACCCACCCACTGCACCCACCCACTGCACCCACCCACTGCGCACGCTGGTGGCGGCACGGTGCAGCGAACCTTCGCGATTCTTTGCTGATACCTTTTGTCTATGGAACTCGGTATTTTATCGGATACGCACGGATACTTTCACCCCGACCTGGTCGACGTGTTAGAGGGGGTGGATGCCATCGTGCATGCCGGTGATGTTGGTGATCTCACAATTCTTGATGGACTGGCCACGCTGGCGCCGGTACACGCAGTGTATGGTAACGTCGATGATGCGGATACGCGGCGGCGCCTGCCGGAGCGGGAGCGCTTCACGTTTGGCGGACTCTCGGTGTGGATCGAGCACATCGCCGGGCGGCCGGGGCGCTGGCAGGCCAACATGGACAAGCGGCTTGCCGAAGACCCGCCCGACATATTCATCTGCGGACATAGCCACATTCTGCGCATCGAGCGTGTTGCCGAACTGGACAACATGCTGTTCGTGAATCCGGGAGCTGCCGGGCGACAGGGGTTTCATCAGAAGAAAACCTGCTTGCGCCTGAAAGTAAAAGATGGGAAGGCCTCGAACGTCGATGTTATCCATCTTGACGCATCGCCGCGCGCTGCGGAGCCGTCTTCTCAAACAGATGCGTAAGGAGCCGTTCCTGAGCAGCTGTTAACGTCTTGTCGCGCCGGGCCATAACGCGAGCGGCGACACTGAGCGCTTTGGTCAACCGGTAGTCGACAAACCCGCTGTGCGGGCTGCCCCACGAAAAGCTGGGCAGATGACGAGGGGGAAACCCGCTGTCGTACACGTTGCATCCGGTGCCTACAACCGTGCCGGTGTTAAACATCGTGTTGATGCCGCATTTTGAGTGATCACCCATGACCAGCCCCATGAACTGACGTCCGGTGTCGACAAAGCCGGCAGCGGCAGCATCGTAGATACTTACGGTGCCATAGTCGTTCTTGAGATTCGAGGTGTTGGTGTCAGCGCCAAGATTGCACCACTCCCCCAGGATGCTATGCCCTAAAAAGCCTGCATGGCCTTTATTGGAATAGCCTTGCACAATGCAGTTATGCACCTCGCCGCCTATCTTGCTGTACGTACCGAATGAGGAGCCCTCGACATCTGCGCCTCGCTTGATCTGAGATTGGGGGCCGATGTAGATGGGGCCGCGCACGACGGCCTGCTCCAGTACGGCTGCCTCCGAGTCGATATAGATCGGTCCATTTTCGGCGTTCAGAATGGCACCGGCCCCTACAGAGGCGCCGGGAGCAAGGTAGACCTGCTCGGGCGCATCAACGACCGCCGACGCATGGACCCCGTGTAAAGGCGCGTCAGACGGCGACGCGTTGAGTGCTGCCCCAAGCTCTTGATGGAGGCGGTCGCGCAGCGCATCCATAAGGTGCCAGGTGCGAGTGATGCGGGGCACAGCGCCGAGCTCAGTTACGGGGGCAGCACTGAAGGCTTCTGCGCGCAACGCGTCGTTCGAAAGCAGGTCGGCCGGTAGCGCGTGTGGATCGGGCCACCAGGCTGCGATGAGCGCTGAGCCTGATGTAAAGACGCGCGGGGTCGCTTCGTTCACAGAGGCCGTTACCACGTCGACCCAGCCAGATGCGGGCAGCGCGCCGCCATGGACAAACAGGACGCCTTCGTTAGCAGGCAGTCGGTTAACGGTGGCATCATGAGGCGCACGCGCGGCCACGACTGCTTCAAGGTGCTGGCGCGTATGCAGCGCGAGAGACGCGTGCGGAAAGGTCTGTTGCAGCGTGGCCCCCAGCGTGTGCATCCCGCAGCGGAGTTCGTGCACGGCCCGGGTGTGAGTGAGTGGAGCGAGGTGAGCGGCTGTCTTATCTTCGAAGAGGCAGAGCGTCATGCAAACGGGACGTCGATTCGTGTGGGGAAGGCATCGGCGTAAGAGCCTGTTTTGATTTCTTAATTTGGGCTCCGAGCGGCGGCGCTGGACTGGGGCCGAAGGTCATGCCCCTGGTGCAAATTGCCCCCGATGTCGCCCCGTAGCCCCGGCTACGAACCTCCATCGTGGTCCAATTTTCGCCTTAGCGGCGCTCGCTCTCGCCTGCAAACCAAAACCCAAACAGGCTCTAAGGCAGTCTCAAGGAACGGTCTCAAGGAACGGTGTAGATCTGCCGGAGTCAAGTTTCCTGTGTTACGAACGCTACCGACAATGACTGGGCGTTCAATAGAAGGAGTTGACACGAACGACGCCAGGATAGGCTGAATCAACGTCCATTAAGAGTTGTGTACAGCGGAATTTAGCATCTTCGTTCTTCACGGAGCGAGGGCGTCGTGGCGTACGTACAGAAGCTAAATAACCACTCCACAAATAAGGACTTCTGTGTCTCGTGACTATCGTACTCATTGCTGCCGTAGCGTGCGAAAATCGTGTGATCGGCAAAGACGGCGACCTGCCCTGGCACCTCCCCGATGACCTGAAGCGCTTTAAGCGTCTGACAACAGGGCACCCGCTGCTCATGGGGCGGCGCACCTTCGAATCCATTGCTGAAACGTTTGGCGGACCGCTCCCGGACCGCCGCCAGTTGATTCTGACGAGGACCAGGACGTTTGACGAATACGACGATGTTGAGTCGTATTCGTCAATTCCAGATGCGCTCAGTGCGGTCGCCGACGACGCTACGCTCTACGTGGGGGGCGGACAACAGATCTACGAGCAGTTTCTTTCGCGCGCCGACCGGCTCGAACTTACCGAGGTCGAGGGTGACTACGAGGGCGACACGTTCTTCCCGCCATACAAGCATCTGGTTGGGGATACCTTTGCCGAGGTGCAGCGTGACGAACGCGACGGGTTTGCGTTTGTGACGTACGAGCGCATGAGCGTGTAATCCAAATCTGGCGACGTTGGGGCTGCACCCCGCAGCGTAACTACCGCGTGCAAAGCAGATACTGCCGGTAGCTTCGCTTGCGGAAGGACGGATAACGATAGAAGAAGTCGTCGAGTGCCTTGAACGGTGCTTCCAGGTAACCACGGAAGAGGTAGGTGGAGCACATTCGAAAGTAGAGTAGTTCAGGATATTCGACTTCTACCTTCATCTCTTCAGATAGAAGGTCGATTTCGTGAGGAGTGAGCGGCTGCTCCTCGGGGTCGCCATGCTTCGGGACGCCAAACCGTCCGGTGATATGCTTACGGCACCACATCATGAGTGGGCTACCAGCGCTGTTCTCCCAAAAGAAGGCTTTTCCGCCCGGTTTGAGTGCGTTGCGGAGCGTTGTGACGAAGGCGTCAAACGGCTCAATGTGGTGGAGAATCATCGCGCCAAACACGAAGTCGACCGGCGCCAGTTCATCGATAGCCTGAGCAGGCATCTGGATAGCTGTAATGTTGGAGATGTGGTGCTCGGCACAGTAGCGCCTCAGGTTATCAATAGCAATAGCACTGATGTCAATGCTAATGACCTGTGCTCCGCAGTGCGCGAAAAAAAGTGACGTGGCACCGCTTCCGCATCCAATATCGAGAACGGTTTTGCCCTTTAGAGAACCGAAGTGTTCTCTGGCACGGAGAAGCTTGGGATCCTGCGTGTCGGGAATTTCGACCCGAGTGTAATCGCATGCTTCACCTTGCGAAAATAGATCATCCCAGAAAGCAACGACCTGCGTGTCTACAGAAGAAATATCTGATTTAGTAGGCATGTTTTATCTGTGCAAAATGTATGATAGAAGAAGCTATAGGAGGGAAGATGGGGACGATGCGAGGAAGCGAGGTCCAAAACAGAGACTTGGAGTCAAAAGTAGACCAGACACTGAGCCTGCTTTGTGTTGGATTGTACCAAAGCTTCGCTGCACGCATATAATGTGACTTTTGGTGGTCACGGCAACATGTGCTTTTGGATGAGATGCGATATGCCTAAGGATATATTACAGTATAAAACATTAACCTATAAGTTATAGGAAAATATACCCACAATGCAGGCTTTCAGGCAGTACGATTCTGGTATGCGTAACAAAAAATAAAAGGCACGCATGCAACAAAAAAGCGCCCTGTTCACTGAAGAACAGGGCGCTCAAGCCGTGGTGCTCTCATAAGTTTGTCTTGCAATGTACTGCAATGTCGGGGCGCCCGGATTTGAACCGGGGACCTCTTCGTCCCGAACGAAGCGCGCTACCTGGCTGCGCCACGCCCCGAGTAACTATACACTGCATACCAGACGACTATAACATGGATCCGCAAGCGACACTCCGAATCGTGGGTCAATCCACAAAATGGGGGTACTTTCAATGTGAATCCATATTGGTGGCTTTGTGAGGGGAGCATGCTACGAACTGCGCCGGGCAAAGCGCTCATACATCGCGTCGATCTCTTCGGCGTACTCGTCTTCAATGATACGGCGCTTGTTCTTAAGCGTTGGGGTAAGCATGCCGTTCTCTACCGTGAACGGTTCAGCAACGAGGTGGAAGGCCCGAATTTTCTCGTGTGCAGGCGCTTGCTTGTTGTACGCACTAATATGCTTGCTGAAGAGCCGATCGACCCAGCGTTCTGCAACGAGGGCCTCGTTGTCATCTCGACGCTCCGGCTCGCCCGAGTCGCGCGCCTGCAGCCGCACCGCGTCGAAGTCCGGCACGATGAGGGCCGTGAGAAACGGGCGGTCATCTCCAAGCACAACCACCTGGTCGAACGGCGCCTTGGTCTTAAAGTGCTCTTCAACTGGTCCGGGGTAGATGTTCTTGCCTCCCTGCGACACCAGCATGTGCTTGATGCGATCGGTAACCTGCAGGTAGCCGTCCACAAAGCGGCCCACATCGCCAGTATGGTACCAGCCATCGGTGTCGAACGCACCCCGCGTTTCCTCTGGACGTTGCCAGTAGGCTTCCATCACATTTGGGCCTTTTACAACAATCTCGCCTTCCTCGGTGGTGAGCGATGACGGATAGTCGTTTCCGCTCAGCGTGCCAATGGGGCTGTCGTCGCTCAGGTCTTTGATCGCGACCGTAACGTCAGGCACGATATGGCCAACCGTTCCAAACCGAGGGGCCTCCAGCGGATTGACGGAGAGCACCGGCGCCGTTTCTGTCAGGCCGTATCCTTCCGCAATAACAATACCCGCAGCCTGGAAAAAACGTCCGATCTCCTTAGGGAGTGCAGCGCCTCCCGACGCTGCAAACCGGAGGTTGCCACCGAGCTTCTTATGCAGTTCTGAAAACACGAGCTTGTGGGCCAGCTTCTGCTGCATGTAAAGCAACGGTCCGGCGCCGCCGCCCTGCTCGGCTTCGGCATAGCGCTCGCCCACGCCTACCGCCCAGTTGAAGACGCCTTGTTTGATTGCAGATCCTTGCTCGGCCTTCTCACGAACACGGCTGTAAACCTTCTCAAAGACGCGCGGTACTGAGATCAGTACCGTGGGCTTCACCTCGGTTAGGTTTTGTGTAAGCGCTTCTATGCTCTCCGCGTAACTTATCTTTGCACCTGCAGCAAGCACTGCAGTATACCCGGCTGTGCGCTCAAACGCATGACACAGCGGAAGAAACGATAGGTGGTGATCGGTGCTGTGGAACGAAACGCGGTCAAGCGCTCCCTTGGCATTCACGCAGAAGTTGCGGTGTGAGAGCATCACGCCCTTCGGGTCGCCGGTGGTACCACTCGTGTAGATCAGGGCGCTGGTATCGGATGGGCGTACGTCGCGGCCCAGTTTCTGAAGCGTTTCTGTATGGCTCTTCCAGTACGAGTGGCCGGCCTGCAATGCCTCTTCCCAGTGCACCATCGCATCGGGCGGATCGTCGGGAAGGGGGCTCATTACAACGATCCCCTCCAGGGCGGGGCACTCATCAAGAACCGCTTCGACCTTCTTGCGCTGCACAGGAACCGACACGATCACCCACTTTGCCCCGGAGTCGTTCAGGATATAGGCCACCTTGGATGCGGGTAGCGTGTTGTAGATCGACACGTTGATGCCGCCAAGAATCTGAGTAGCCAGGTCGGTAATGGCCCATTCCGGACGGTTCTCGGAAAGGATTGCTACCCGATCGCCGGGGCGTATACCCTGCTTATGCAGAAATCCTGCCATGGATTGTACGCGCTTCTCCAGTTCCTCCCACGAAATGTCGAGCCAGGTGCCATCAGGCTTGTGCCGAAGCACCGTGCGCTCGTCACCGCGGTAGTGGTCTACCAGACGGGTGAATAGCTGGGGGATCGTTTCGAATTCGACCTGGGCAGGCATATAAAAGTGGGGACTACTTACAGATATACGATTTTAGCACGTAGGGGCGCAAACGACCGGCACGAAGCCACTCAAGATAGAGGGCAGAGCCGTACGTATCAGACAGACAGAAAACAACCAGTATTGGCGGATAGCGATCGATGACCCGGTGGGTACCTTATGGGCGCTTGCCTGCCTGAAAAGACACAGTAAAGACGTAATGTGCCGTACCAGACTCTGTACAGATAGACGCACAAAGCCTGATACAAAACGGTAACATTGGACAACTATTGGCTGCTCTGTACTGTTTCGCCCGGATGGCCTGTAGGCTGGTGGTGCATAGCAAACCATCATGTCTCAAGCGCCAGGTGCTGCGCCCTGGTGTCAGATGCTTGAAGACAACCGTTCGATGTCGGTGCCGACGGCATCCCCGATAGTGGGCAGGTCATGCGCATCCAACAGGCGCACAAGACCCTGGTTGATCGATTTGATGAGTGCCGGTCCGTGGTAGACGAGGCCGGTATAGAGTTGAACAAGTGAGGCTCCAGCGCAAATCTTAGCAAAGGCGTCTTCGGCCGAGGCGATTCCGCCCACGCCAACAATAGGTACCGAGCCGCCTGTTGCCTGGTAGAGGTAGCGCACCAGTTGGGTGCTCCGCGCGGCAAGGGGCTGGCCGCTGAGCCCGCCGCCTCCGATGGCCTCCAACTGCTCGTCCGATGCACGCATGCCCCTCCGATCCGGGGCTGTGTTCGTCGCAATGTAGCCATCCACGCCATGCGCCTGGGCGACGCGGATAACGCGTTCCAGCGCCGAGTCGTAAACAACCCGGTCGCTCACGGGCGGACTCAGCTTCACAAGCACGGGTACGGCCAGGCCAAGCTCGCCGCGTACGCTGAGCACGTCGGTAAGCAGGGCATCAAGCGCATCGGGCGCCTCGAAGGTTTTCCCAGATCGGGTGTTCGGGCACGAAACGTTCAGGGTTACGTAATCGACATGCGGAGCGAGCGCGCGAAAGCTGGTGCAGAAATCGTCGCGTGCCGCATCTTCCATAATATCCGGATCGTGGGTTTTCGCAAGGTTTACGCCGATAATCCCCTGCGGGTCGTTGTATGCCTGCAAGCGCTCGGCCACTGCATCAGCACCGTCGTTGTTGAGGCCCATGCGGTTGATGAGCGCCTCGTCTTCAGGCACCCGAAAGGCACGCGGACGCGCATTGCCCGAACAGGGCTGGGCACTCACCGAACCTACCTCAACGTGTCCGAGTCCGATGCTATGCCAATAGCGCATCGCCACCCCGTTTTTGTCGGCACCCGCCGCAAGACCGACCGGATTCTTCCAGTCCAGTCCCCACAGCGTCTGTCGCAGGCGCTCATGCTCGTAGCCGTACAGCGGAGCCAGCAGCGACTGGTCGGCGTGCTGCAGCAGGCGAGCGGCACGTAGGCTCCACGTATGGGCGCGTTCGGCATCGAGCCGAAAAAGTAGCGGTCGGATAAGTCGATACATGAAACCGGGACAACTAAAGAGGAAGGTCAGTATGCAATCTAACGCACCGTCCTATTGGTTCCCAACCCCGACCGTATGTCAATTTCTTTCTTCCTCATAGATGCATTCACCGATCAACCTTTTGCGGGCAATCCGGCGGGCGTCTGCTTGCTGGACGCCCCCGCTCCGGCATCGTGGATGCAGAAGGTGGCCCACGAGGTGGGGGCTTCCGAAACCGCTTTTGTTATTGGATGCGAGGCCGAGCAGCCCCGTCTACGCTGGTTCACGCCCACCGACGAAGTCGATCTATGCGGGCATGCTACGCTCGCTGCAGCGCACGCGCTCCGCGAACACGCCCAGTCGGATGCGCGCCAGTCAGTTTCGTTCAGCACGGCAAGCGGAACGCTAACGGCAGGCTACACGGCAGCAGGTCGCATCACGCTCAACTTTCCGGCAGACCCTCCTACTGAAACACCGCTCCCGGATGGACTGGTCGAGGCATGTGGCGTACCTGCTCCGACCTATACCGGACGGTCAGCGCGCGACTGGCTGATCCGGCTTGACACACCTGGCGATGTGCAGGCAGCTCACCCGGACATGGAGGTGCTGGCGCGGGCCGAAGCACGTGGCGTCATCCTAACGGCACAGGCCGCGGGCAACGGCACGCACGACTTCGTGTCGCGATTCTTTGCGCCGCGCGTTGGCGTACCCGAAGATCCGGTGACCGGGTCTGCCCATTGTGCACTGGGTCCGTACTGGGGCCGGGAGTTGAGCACGACACAACTGGTTGGACACCAGATTTCAGCACGGGGCGGTACCGTGCGCATCCACCTACCGGAAGGGCCCGATGGCGAACGCGTGATGCTTACCGGTGCGTGCGCCACGATCGTGCGCGGGCAATGGGCTGCAGGGCCTACCACCCAGGGCGCAACACCACCCCAAAGTTCCAGTCGGTAGCGCGTTGGTACGTGCGGGCGTAGAACATCTCGAAAATGAGAGCTCCCAGGAGGTTAACACGGGCCGACACACCGGTGCTGAACACCGGGCGTGCTGGAGTGGTGCCTTCAGGGGTTGCGGTCGTAGTTGAGAACTCGAAGCTCGTCAGGTCTTCGTTGGTCCAGGTAATGCCGGCATCGCCAAACGCCACCAACTCGGTAGGCAGATACGGAAAGTTGATCAAGCCCAGCTGGTCGGTTCCAAGGAATGGAAGGCGAATCTCAGCGCTGGCCAGTCCCACGCGTGTGCCGATAAGGCGGTCGATATTGCACCCCTCGCGGTTCGGGTTGATACGGCAGATGTCATCGCTGAAGATAGAGCTGAAGGCGTACCCGCGCACGAAGCCAAGCTGGTACGGATCGCCAAGCGTTTCACGAATGAAGCCATCTTCGATCTGTCCGGTAAGGCGCGACCGGGCCCCGTAGTTACCCTGGTGCAGAATGCGTCCGGCAAACGTGACCGGCTCCACAAAGTGGTAGCGCCGGTAGTCGGCGAGGAGAGAAACAAAGTTGCGCGACCCGCCCTGGGGCGTTACCTGAAAACGATAGCGTCCGCCGTCGAGTGGCGAGGTAAAGCCAAAGTTCGAGAAGTCGCCGACGTATGCGAGTCCAATCTGGGCAAGATAGATAGTGTCAGGCTCCTGTCCGCTCAGGTCGCGTTCGCGCACCTGGCCAAACTGGTTGATACCCAGTGCTTCAATGTCGAATCCGAAACGGGTGGCTCCTCCAATGAGCTCAAATCGCCGCGTCTGCGAAACCGGATAGGTCAGTTGCCCGAATGCCTGCGTGCGAAAGATGCGCTGCAGAATCTGAATAAACTCGCCCGTCTGCTGGTCGAAAGCTACCTGGCCGAACAGCGATGGCGTATGCGAGATTCCGCCGCCATAGTTGAGCCGCGTGCGCTGGTTCTGGTAGAAGAGACCACCGCCAATATCTTTGAACGTGCCATTGGCTTGCACGAACACGCTCATTGACTGGTCGCCGAGCATGTCGCTGAAGAAGAACCCGACACCGCCAACAAACTGGGATCCGAAGCGCCCCCCCACCTGAGCGCCCACCTGAGGGGGCGCAATGTAATCGAGCTGGAGGCGGCGGCTATAGCTCTGTTCATCAATCGGTCCGGGTTCAGGGAGTCCTGTAAGCGGGTCGTCGAGGTAGCCGGCAACGAGTCCGTCGTTGAGCGCTGCAGAAGGGGGCAAGATACGGGCTGGAGCTGGTACAGCCGAGGATGAGGCCAGCGGTTGAGCCGGGCGCATGGGGGCTTCGGTGGTATCGGCCGAGGGCGCAACAGCCGAGGGCGTAACAGCTGTGTCTGCCAGCGTGGTATCAGCCGCGCTCCCATGAATGGCTGCACGGAGCGCTTCAGGCATCACGCCAAACAGCGGGGCTGGGGGAGCTGGAGCAGGATCCTCGATGAGCGGTGGAGCTACGTCGAGGCGCTCCACGGTCATGCCGTCGAACGTAGGCAGCATGCCCTGGGCAGCCACAGGCGTGGTGCCCATCGGCGTTCCAACCAGGTCATCGCCATCGAGGCCCACAATCGAGTACCCTCCGTTGGCAAAGACCGAAAACACCATGCGTCCGCTCTGCTGCGCGACCGACATTGAGGGAGACAGCGCGGTAATGCCGCTCACGCCTGTTTTGACATCCGTTACACGGTAGACCTCCTCCTCATCAAGGGCATAGCGGTAAATATCCTTGAAGCCGTCCTGGTCAGAAACGAAGTATATACTGCGTCCATCAGGGGCATACTGCGGGTTGTGGTGCATGCCGCGCTGGAAGGGGCGTAGGCTGCTAATTTCGCGCGTTTCGATATCGATAAACCCGATGCGGTAGTCTCCGAACTGCAGCGTTTCAAAGTTGGTGCCGTCTACGCCACGATCGGTGGTAAACGCAAGGGTCTGTCCATCGGGCGACCAGGTGGGCTGAAGATAGGCAAACCGGTCGTTGGTGAGCTGGCGAGCCTCATTCGTATTGATATCTACGGTATAAAGGTTGCTCAGCCCTCCTTCGATACCGGTAAAGGCAACTTCATCGCCTCGGGGCGCCCACGCAAGGTTCTGGATCGCGCCCACCTCACCGACTCGAATGCGTCGATCAATCTGTCCGGATTCGACATCTAAGATGTTAATTTCGTTGCGTCCTTGCGTGAATGTCACGAACGCAAACCTGCGTCCATCAGGCGACCAGGAGCCCGCCGAGTTGATAAATCGAAGGGCGTCGAAGTGGGGGTTCGACCGGGTACTGCGCAGTTGCTGCACGACTTCGCCTGTGCGGGCATCGGCAACGAAAAGATTGGTCGTGAAGAGATTGCGCCGCGAGATGTACGCCACGTACCGTCCATCAGGGCTGATAGAGGGAGACACGAAAAACTGGTTTTCGGCTCCAATTTCGCCGAGGACCGGTTCGCCAACATCGGCAGGGTCTGTACGTCCTTCCATAAGCGGCATATAGGCATCTTTGACAGCCTGCTGCCACTCTGTAGAGAGCGAGTCGGTTGTCGTCCCCAGCGCATAGGTGAAAGCTGTTTCGACGCCGACGCGTCCGCTCAGTTTGAAGAGATTCGTCACGGCCGAGTCGCCGTATTTGCCGCCGATGTATGCCATGTACGCCTGCCCGAAGCGATACGGGAAGTACGAAAACATATCGCGCGTCATCTGATCGACCGTTGGCAGGTCGTCATTCAGCGCTGCGTCGCGCAGCCACATGGTCGTATGCGGATGCTCGCGGCCAAGCGAGAGATACTCGGCCATCCCCTCTACGAGCCAGAGGGGAAGGCGCTGAATGGCAAAGCCCTGCGTATCCCCCCGGAGGGCGATATCGAACTGAAAAGAATGAACCAGTTCATGACCAAGCACGTGGTCTGTTTCCTGGTACGAGCCAGTCAGGGGCATGATGACGCGTTCCTTCAGCGCTTCCGTAACGCCGCCGGTCCCCTGGCCAATGTTGCCTCCGATAACATTGGTCTGCTGAAAATCAGTATCATTTGCATAGAAGATCAGCGGCTTGCGGTCGTCGAACTCGCGCAGGAAGCTCCGCGAGTGCCGCCGATACCAGCGTTCGGCCATGCGCGACGCGTCAATGGCGGCCTCGCGCTTCTCAGGGTAGAAGAAAATCTGGAAGTGTTCGGTGTCGAACTGTCGAAAGTCAAACGTGTCATACTGCACCTTATTGCGCCCAAAGTACTGAGCTACAACGGGCTCAACGGCTACAAAAAGGGCCAGCAGTACAAGGATGCCGACTGTGCGAAATGAGCGCAACATGGGGGTGCAGGGTACAAGTTGAAAACTAAGCTGATACTACAACGACCTCATCGGTCGCTTGATTCTTCCTTCACGGTTGTAGCTCTTGACTATGTTGTAGCCTGCTGCGGTAGACGGTTACAGAGTTCGTGCGGAATCCAGTTGTAGATTCCTCAGGCCGGGCTAACTTCACACTGCGGTAAGCAGGTGGGAATAAAGCGTTAGGTGCCTGGCAGCCTATCACGTGCTGGTTCTATTGATGCCATGCCTGCTAATGCTGGCACCGAATTGAAATACAGCAGACATACACCGCGCTACACAACACGGGTATGACAGATCGTTTTGGAAGGTGCAGTTATTGTCCCAACTACGTGCTATTGCCACATCACATATCGGCACAACATGAACATAGAGCCAGCTGACGAAAGAGCACGGATGGTGCTGTTAAGATAGCGCTGTTGCCTCTTTTGGGCCGGCATGCACCGCTGCTACGCACACATTGACCTTCCGGGTGTTGCTTTTTCGTTACATTATATCTTGTAACCATGGGGCTGCCTGCTCTTCCATTGTGCGCATTGTCGAAAGGTTTCAGTAGCAGCATTCCGAAAGCAGTTGCGTCAGAGCGAACCAGCCACTCTGGTCAAGTGCTGTTGACGGATTTTGCTGAGGCAGGGAGACAATCGCGTACATTTTTTCTCTACACACAAGAAGACTTGTATACTATGCGTCGATTTATCTCGCAATTGGGTTTGGTCTTAATTCTGGCTGCCGGACTGGTTGCTTACACCGGGTGCGACCTGTTTGGGTCAGATGCAGATGAGGGAGGACAGATAGATATCTACCTGACGGATGCACCAGGCGACATCATTGAGGCTTTCGTTACGATTGAGAAGGTGGCGGTCGTTCCGGCGGATGAGGCTGCTGAGGGGGAGGCCCGCGAGGGAGGGATCTCAGTACTGGATGTCGATGCGTTCACGGTCGACCTCACAGAGTTGCAAGATGGCGTGGATACGCTCATGGCGTCGACTACCCTGCCAGAAGGTACATACAGTCAGATCCGACTGGTAACAGCGCGCGAGGCCGATGTGCTTTATGAAGATGAAGAAGGCAATGCGCAGGAAGCCAACCTACGGCTCCCCAGTGCAGCTGAAACAGGTGTAAAAGTTAACTTCCCGCCGTTTACGGTTGAGAGCGAACGCGACCGCATTGAGTTGACGCTCGACTTCGATATTGAAGAGTCGTTCGTCAAAGCAGGGGAAAGCGGGTCGTTCATCTTCAAGCCTGTCGTCAAGGCCGAGGCCATGGTTCTTAATGGTGAGGAAGAAGATCTTGATGGAGATGGAAATGACGAAGACAATGATGACGATACCGATTCTGACAACGGGGAGGACTCATAGCAGTACACACACCAAGCAGGCGGAGTCTTAACAGACTGCTGGGACCGGCTGCTTGATTCTGCTATAATCTCCTCTCCCTGTCAGTGCCGTGCGCAGAGGCCCCCTGGTCGTATATCGGCCAGGGGGCGCGCCGGCATATCAAATGATACCGTACATGCCAGATTCGCGTTCTGATGCTACCTTAGTGGACCAGGTACAGGCTGGAGACCGTGAGGCGTTCGAGCGGCTGATTAAGCGCTATCAGCGCATGGTCTTTGAGCTGACAACCCAGTACGCAGCGGTTTCGAGCGATGCCGACGATCTGGCACAAGACGTATTTCTGCGGGCGTTTCAGCACATTAATCGCATTGACACGCCCGGTCGATTTGCTTCCTGGCTATACGGCATTGCCCTGAACCGGTGTCGCGATTACGCAAAGAACCGCCGCCGCGACACGTACGCGTTCACTGACCAAGAAACGGAGGCCGGTCGCCTGCCAGCCCGAAATCAGACAGAGAGCGACACCGCGCTGATGCAATCGGAAGAGTCCGAACGCATGTGGAAAGCGATTCAAGCGCTCTCGCCAACCTATGCAGTCCCATTCCTTCTCAAATACCGCGATGGACTCACGTACCAGGCCATGTCTGAACGCATGGATGTGTCTGTTAGCGCACTGAAAGTACGTGTACACCGCGCCCGTAAAAAGCTTCAAACGCACCTTGGAAGAACCGATGACGAATGACCCCGACCGTTTGGTGCAGCGTCTTATTGATGGCGACTTGCGTGAAGACGAGGCTGCTGATGCGCTGCACTGCATTGCTGATGCACCGGAGGCGCGCCGCCTGCTCGTGCGCGAACATCGGATGCGAAATGCCCTCGACCAGATGCAAGCACCTGCTATCCCAGAGGCGTTTGCAGAGCGCACTATAGAGGCGCTACAAACAGAGGCGCTACAAACACAGGAGCACCACGAAGCGCAGCCAGCGAAAGCCAAATCGCTCCGCCGGTCAGTCGGCGTATGGATCAACGAGTGGCTTACAGGATCGCGACTGCCGAGCGCTCAACGGGCTCGTGGACTCGCAGTGCTGCTGCTGTGTGCAGCTACCTTCGTAGCTGGCCTGTACAGCCACAGCACGTGGATGGCTACCGGAGACGAGGCGCCGACGTATGCATCCACAGAAGCAGCGACGCATCCGGTTGGTGCAACACAGCAAGGTGCACCACAGGTTTGGACGCGGTTCGTTTACTCAGACGAACAGGCCACCTCCGTCGCCGTAGCTGGTGACTTCAACGACTGGGAGCCCCAGCCACTCGTGCCGCGCACACTCGCAGACGGCCGCATGGTATGGACAGGTCTGGTTTCGATGGATCGTGGTGAACATGAGTACATGTATCTCATCGATGACGAAGAGTGGGTAACGGATCCATACGCGGTAGAGCAGCGAGACGACGGATTCGGAGCTCAGAATGCTGTGCTGAACCTATAGGTGCATTTATTCGGTTGGAAGTACCCCCCAGTAGCTGGCGAATGTAGCTACTGATGCGAAGCACTGCTAACCGAATTGCATGCAGCCTGTTGAATATATCTGAGTCGTTCGTCGGTGGACCGGAACGCACCACAAAGTATGTGGCGCGTATAGCAGGATGGGCTCTGTTGTTTGCATGCTGGGCATTCCCGCTTTCGGTAACTGCTCAGACGCTGCATGGAGCAGCCCAGGTAGCGGTAACGGCCGGATATCAAACGAACCCATATAGCGACCCAATGCTTCGTATCTGGGACCCTAACATTCAGCCCGTGTTTCTTGGAGTCTCGCCTACGGCGGCCCTGTCGTGGACAGACACGCAGTTTCAGGCATATGCACAGATCCGCATGCGCAGCGACCTGCGAGGGGGCGATCCGGAACGCGCAGAGTCGGTAGAATGGCCTCTTGTACAGGCCGATGTGCGCACGCTATATGACATCTCAGAGCGTATCGAGGTCGGGCTGACCACAGGAATGCGCCGCTATCAACTGCAGACTGAGCAGCAAGGACTGTGGGCCCTTCCTACTGTTCGGGGGCAACTTACCGAACGGGTGCACCTCGATGTGCTCGCAGGTGGGTCTACGCGCCGAATCAAGCGAGGCGATACAAGTGGCACAGCTCAGTTTGGCGACTGGCGAGCAACTCTTGTTGGGCAGGCTGCCATACACTGGTGGGTTCAAGACAATCTGCGAGTAACCACAGCAGGATACAGAAGCCAAAGCATGTCTGCGGAGGCGATCGGGCAGAGCGACGGCGCAGGGGCACGCGTGGCAGCTACCTGGTGGCCGCACCCGGCATGGTCAATCACGGCCAACGTAGCAGGTGAGCAAAGCCGCTACGTGCTTACAGAAAACCGCACAGCACCTACAAGCCAGCAAAGCACCACGGCGCAGACAACGCGCCGTGGCCGCTCCGGGATTGAAGCGACGTGGCAGCCCACGCGCTCGCTCGACATATTCACACATGCACATGCGACCTATGCTGGGCAGGATGCGGGCGCATCTACCTTACACATAGGAGCGGGCCTACGGATGCGCACGTCAGCCGTTCTATCACAGCGAGCCACTCCGTCAGCAACGCGCCAGCAGCTATGGCATGTTGAGGGAGGCGCCGTTCGTGTATCCATCCCAGCCCCACCAGACGCAGCTTCTCTCTATCTCATCGGCGATTTCAACGCGTGGGCGCTTCCGGGTATTCCGCTCACCCCAACAAGAGACGGGCACTATGAGGCTGTACTCTACCTAACACCCGGACGCTACGCGTTCCGTGTCCATGCTGTCGAAGACCACTTCGATCCGGTAGAAGATACGCCGGAGTGGGTTGAACTGCCCGGCTATGCAGAAACGGAAGACGATTCGTTTGGGGGCACCAATGGGATAATTACGATAGATCCGTGAGCATAATGTCAGATATACTTTGTGGCAGACATGTAAGACGAGCGCTGCAGACGATGCTATGCGTATTGCTGATGGCGTGTGCGATAGGGCCGTCGGCCGCTGCAGGGCAAGCATCTGACCTGGATGCGCTTGTTGACCGGGGAAGAGCTGCAGGGCTCAGCGCTGGTTTGCTTGAGTCGGTTGTTGAGCGTGGCGAACGGCGCGGGCTATCGGAAGATGCGATTCGTGGTGTGATAACCCCTGCGATTGAGCTTGCCGAGAACGATCTTCCGGGAGCACCGCTGCTCACGAAAACATTAGAGGGGATTGCGAAAAATGTACCGCTTGCTCGCATGCGGCCCGTGCTGCAAACGTTTCGTACGCACACCGAAGAGGCCGGGCGCGTAGTAGATACTTGGCTGGCCAGTGAGGGAGCGGCCGATGTGCTGGGTTCGTCTGCATCGCGTCGGGGTTCCGAAGACCGCACCGCGCTCATTCGAGGCGTAACCGCTGCGCGTCAGCAAAATCTCTCGCTTGATGTTGCCGAAGCATGGTTGACGGCGCTTCCAGAGGCCGTGTCGGCACGTCCCGTCGCCGTACCGCAGATTGAGTCCGCCATTCGGGTGCTCCCTCAACTCCCCGATGCCGATCAGCCTGCAAGCGCTGGGCACCGCCTCGCATATGCAGCAGTAGAGGCGGAGTACGCCCCCTCTGCTATCCGCCAACTGCCCCATGCTCTTGAGCAGGCGCGCCGGCAAAACGAACAGCCGATGCGTACGCTCGCTCATCATGCAACGGGTGCCATCGGCAGAGGCCAGCCTGCCCCCGATGTCCTCGGAACGCTTTTTCGTGGTGAGATTCCCGGAGGAGATCCCCCTGAGCATGCAGGGCCTCCCGACGATCCGCGAAGAGGACCACCCGATGCGCTACCTAACGATCCCCCCGGGAATTCGCCTGGAAGCCCGCCCGAACGTCCCGATCCTCCCCCCGGCGGCAACGGATCCTAAACCGATGTGGATCAATGTTGCTGTTCCATGTATCGGGTAAGGCATTGCGTAAAGCATCCCCCAAAGGAGACACCCCACTACATCCGTTTTTGGACGACGTGTATTGCTGATGGCATAGTTTTGGAGGTAATGAGAATAGATCTCCTGATGTACGCCAGGCCGCATAGAGGAAAAGCGACAGGTTGTGGATGTACATGTGGAGGTATAGTAGAGACACAGCGGGTTCTTTTGAAGGAGACTTTCCGGTGTACAGAAGCCTCTACAGAAGCCCTGAAAAGGGAACTGTTTAGTGCATGAACGTACGACACGTGTCTCCAATGCCTATCTTTTCGTTCAACACGTCTCCCCCACCCCGACGTAATGGAATCATATCGCCTTCGTGTCCGGCTTTTTGCGATAGCTGTGCTTACCGTCTTCTTCGTTCTTGCAGGGCGGCTCGTCTATCTGCAGGTCTTCGATAGCGAAACCTACTGGGGTACCTCCCAAAGCAACGCAGTACGTGAACGTCCAGTGATGCCGGCCCGTGGGGCGCTATATGACCGGGGCGGCACGCTGCTGGTCGACAATGCCCCCAACTATACCCTGATGCTAACGCCGCGCTATGTGGACGAGCAGACACTCCCGGAGCTGGCTGAGCTACTCGGCGTTCCGGACTCTGTCGTTACGGCGCGATTGGAGGAGGCACGCGACTGGTCGTCGCTTCGCCCGAGTCGTGTCTTCTCGGACCTGGACTTTGAGACATATAGCCGCATCCAGGAAAACCTGTATCGGCTTCCTGGAGTGTCTTTTGACGTTGGCGCTCGGCGCCGCTACCATACCCCGATGAAAGCAACCCATGCGCTGGGGTACGTGCGTGAGATCGACCAGACGCGCCTGGCCCAACTGCGCCCCGATGGCTACCGTCCGGGCGACCGCATCGGAATCACAGGCATAGAAGCGGCCTTTGAATCGGAGCTGCGCGGCCGTTATGGAAGCGAGTTTGTCGTGGTTGATGTGCGAGGGATGGAGGTGCAGTCATACCGGGGCGGAGAGGAAGACCGCACCCCTCAGAGCGGCTACGACCTGCATCTTACCATTGACCACGAAGTACAGACGCTGGCCGAGTCGCTCTTCGTAAATAAGCGCGGGGCCGCCGTAGCGCTCGACCCCTCATCGGGAGAGATTATCTCGTTTGTGAGTCATCCCGACTATGACCTGAGCATGTTTGCCAGTGCAGTGTCTGGAGCTGTATGGGATAGCCTGCGGTCTGCTCCCGAAGACCCGCTCTACAACCGGGCTACGATGAGCGGATTCCCGCCAGGGTCTACCTGGAAGCCGTTCATGACGCTTGTCGGACTCGAAGAAGGCATCATCCCCGAAAATCAGCTCGTAAACTGTCCAGCCGGATACCGCGTCGGGAATCGTGTCTTTCGGAATCACCAGAGCAAGAACCACGGACGCATCTCACTCGAAAAGGCGATAGAGGTGTCGTGTAACACGTTGTATTACGACGTGATGATGAAACTCGATGTGAATACGTGGGCCGACTGGGCCCGCAAGTTTGGGTTTGGAGAGCATGCTCCCTTCGACATCGGCAACCAACTGCCAGGCCTGATCCCAGATTCCTCGTACTTCAACCGCACGTACGGGCGATGGACCGCCGGATATACGGTGAACCTGGGTATCGGACAGGGAGATATGAGCGTAACGCCGCTTCAGATGGCGCGGTACACTGCTGCGCTGGCGAACGGCGGTTCCTTGCCCTCGCCGCACTTTGTGCGATACGCGGAGCATCCATCCACAGGCGAGCGAATTATGGCTGAGCCGCCCTCGTCTTCCTCGATTGGCGTCTCACCGGCGTACATGGATCGGGTGCGCGAAGGGATGCGACGTGTGATGGAGAGCGGAACCGGGCAGTGGCTCAACATACCAGGTATCGAAAGCGCAGGAAAAACAGGAACCTCGCAGAACCCACACGGCGAAAATCATTCGGTGTTTATCATGTTTGCGCCGTACGACGATCCTGAGATTGCTATTGCTGTTGCTGTGGAAAATGCTGGGTATGGCGGATCGGTCGCAGGCCCTATCGCAAGCTTTATGGCCGAGCAGTACCTGACGGGCACCATTGCCGATACGTGGGAGCGGCGCTACTGGATGGACCGCGTGATCAATGAAGAGCGCAGTGAACCGCTTGAGCAGCCTGAGGTGCCCGACGAAACCAGCCCGGAAGGTCGACAGCCCGAAGGTGCACCCGGGGCTGTGCCGGTGTCTCATCCGTAACCCCTCCGCTGTACCCCATATTTCTACGTCACCCCGCTAACACATGAACGCCTGGTACCGCAACATTGACTGGCTAACTGTACTGTCCTGGCTTGTGCTGGTCGGGATGGGGCTGGTTGCCATTTACAGCAGCACGCACGGACCCGGATCCGAGCATCTGCATGCGTCGGTGCAGCAGAATTTCTACCGGCAGCTTGCCTGGCTCGTCGTAGCAGCCGGGGTGCTTGCCGGGATTATGCTGCTTACACCGCGCACGCTCATGCTGGGAGCCTACCCTCTGTATGGACTCACGCTGGTTCTTCTGATTGCGACCATCTTCATGGGGCGTGAGGTGGGAGGCGGCACGCGCTGGCTTGCCCTCGGCCCGATTCGGTTGCAGGCCTCAGAGCTTGCTAAGGTCGGTACGGTCCTGGCCGTAGCCCGGCTGCTCTCCGATCGGCGTGCTGTATCGGCTCAGCATCTCGGATACGTGCTCCGCGCCGCTGCGCTGGTAGCCGTGCCTGCAGTGCTCGTGCTGCTTCAGAACGATACCGGCACCGCGCTGGTGTTTATCGGACTCATCCCGATTGTGCTCTTCTGGGGAGGGCTTCCCATCTCGCTGATTCTGCTGATGATCGTGCCCGGACTTGCCCTGTACGCGGGCCTGCTCAGCGTATGGGCCGCCGTGGCCGTCGTCGTGATCTTTACAACCGGAATGTGGATCGGTACGCACCATCGCATGCTGACCCTTCTCGCAGGGGGGCTAACCGCTGCTGCAGGAGCAATTGCTTCGTTCGCACTGGTACACGTGCTGCGCCCTCACCAGGTGGCTCGCATCATATCGTTTACGAACCCCGAGGCAGAGGAATTCAGACAGGGCGTCGGCTTCCATCTCGTGCAATCAAAGGCAGCAATTGGATCCGGAGGGATCTGGGGCAAGGGCTTCATGGAAGGCACGCAGACGCAGGGGGCCTATATCCCGGAGCAGTCGACTGACTTCGTGTTTAGCGTAATCGCCGAGGAGTTTGGTCTGGTCGGGGGCGGACTGGTCTTAATCGTGATGGGCTTTTTCCTGCTGCGTCTCATTAAGCTGGGGGCCGATTCAAAGCATCCGTTCGGAAGCCTCGTGGCAGCAGGAGCCGTTGGGGTGTACCTCATCCATACGGTTATCAACCTTGGGATGGTCATGGGCCTGATGCCCGTTGTGGGCCTCCCGCTTCCGTTTCTTTCGTACGGAGGCTCAGCACTTGTGTCATATACGCTGCTCTTGGCAATCGTGGTGAGCATCCATATGCGACGTGATTCGCTGTCTATCTATGGCTATTAACTATGGATGCGAATACGGAGGCAAATATGGATACAAACCGCAAGACGACCCGATACCACCCTGCAAGACCATAAACCCGTTTTCGGAAGAACAAACGCAATATCTGCATATCATCCAGAAACGAAGACCCCCCGGTATCGTAACTACGCATGTAATACACACTCAACCTGTCTGGCAATCGCGGTAACGTAACGCTATGGCTGCATCCTCTCCCTCGGCAAAAGATTCGACGCAAGCCAACAAGAAAAGCACCTCGGGCTGGTCGGTGCGCCGCTGGATTGTAATCGGTTTCGCGGCTCTTTTCTTCGCGTTTGTGGTGTATGAGATGATCGATCCCTTCCCCGATCAACCCTATCTGGAAGTGCCGCATGGCGACCATGTACACTACGTACCCAAAGACCGGAATCCTGACATGCGCCTGAGCGACTTCCCCACCGTGCGTCCCGGTCCCAATGAGCGTATCCTTCCCAACGGACAAATCGTGGAAGTGGAGCCGGCACAGTAAGTGACTGAACGTGGCCTGCCGTACCGTACAGGCCATATCGCAAGGCACGTCGGATGGCCACAGGGGGGAGGCATGAAGGGCAATTCTGGACGGGGATGAAGCACTGCAGCCTCACGTAAGCTGTCTAACCGGAACATGCACAGCCAGAGAGGCGAACGCTATGTGACAGCTTTTCCCCTAATCGCAAGCGCTGCACGAGGCGCTCTATGCATGGCTCTTCCCGCACTCACTACCATCGCCCACCAGTGGATGGCCACCCATCTCAAACCTGGCCACCTCGCCGTTGACGCAACAGCCGGCAACGGACACGACACGGTGTTTCTGGCGAAGCACGTTGGGGACTCCGGACACGTAACTGCTTTTGACGTGCAAGAGGCTGCGTGCGCCTCCACCCGGCGGCGATGCGCACAGGAAAAGGTATCCGACCGCGTAACAATCGTGCAGGCCGGGCACGAAACCATGCGGGCACACGTCTCAGGCCCCGTACATGCCATCATGTTTAACCTGGGATACCTGCCAGGGCATGACCACACCCGCATCACACGCCCCGATACGACCTATGCCGCGCTCGATGCAGCACAGGCGCTCATGACAGAGGGCGGGCTTATCACCGTAGTCGCATACCGGGGCCACGACGGCGGGCCAGAAGAGGCCGAGCGTGTACGTACCTGGCTTGATGCACGGCGCGATTCCCTCCGCATTCTGCAGAGCCGTATGTACAGCGCAGGCCCAGATGCTCCGCTGCTATGGGGCATTTCCGTTCCTCCCGCCTCAGACCGTTAGTTCCTCACTTCCGTAACCCGCGTAGCGAGTAAAAATCTGCCTATGTGCCTGATCATTCTGGGTCTGGAAGCCCATCCCGATTATCCGCTCATCATGGCGAGTAACCGCGATGAGTTCTATGCGCGACCGACCCGTCCGGCCCAGTGGTGGCCAAGTGCGCCTCACATCTGTGCCGGGCGCGACCTGAAAGCAGGCGGTACCTGGTGCGGGCTCACATGCGACGGGCGGTGGGCCGCGCTGACTAACATCCGCGACCTGCACCGCACGTTTCCAGACGGCCCTACGCGTGGCACGGTTGTCACAGATTACCTGCGCGACGACACGGCGCCCGAGCACTACCTGTCGGCCTTGCGCCAGCTTACACCACGTGCCCCGTTCAACCTGCTTTTCGGGCGCGGAAGTACGGCCTACTACATGGCTCACCCCGATCGTGCCCCGCAGGTTGTAGAGCCCGGCTGGCACGGGCTAAGCAATGCCCATCTCGATACGCCGTGGCACAAGGTTAACCGGGGCAAGCAGCGTATCATCGACGCGCTCGGCGACACCGTACATCCTGAGCACCTGCTCGATGCGCTCTATGACCATGTGCCGGCTCCAGACTCGCTCCTCCCCGACACCGGACTTCCTCCCGAAAAGGAGCGCCAGGTCTCGTCGATGTTTATTTCAGGGGAGGCGTACGGCACCCGCGCCTCCACCGTCATGCTGCAGCATCGGAGCGGACGTTTCCTGTTTGCGGAGCGGCTCTACGTGTACGGGCGAGAAGCCACCACACGCACCTTTACGTGCGATCCGTCTGCGTCGGAGCCTGCCGAGACAGCCCGAAGCGCACCAAACGACATACTTCAGCCTGCGTAGCAATGGTATCGCGATCCTCTCACAACGTGCTACATGACCTATGGCTACCATGCGTGCTGTTGTTGTCGAAACCCCTGGCGATCCCGACGAGATGACTATCGGCTCTGTTGAGCGTCCAGAACCGGGGCCTCATGAGGTGCGCATTCGTGTGCAGGCGACTGCGCTGAACCGGGCCGACACCTACCAGCGGCGTGGGCACTACCCACCGCCAGAAGGAGCGCCCGACACGCTCGGGCTGGAGGCGGCAGGCGTTGTCGATGCCGTCGGCGAGGCTGTTGCCGACTGGGTACCGGGCGACCGGGTGTGTGCGCTGCTTGCAGGAGGCGGATATGCCGAGTACGCAGTCGTGCGGGCCGATCACCTCATCCCGGTGCCCGATGCGGTCGACATGACCCAGGCCGCTGCAATGCCTGAGGTGTTCCTGACTGCCTACCAGGCGCTCCACTGGCTGGCCGACCTGCAGCAAGGCGAAACCGTACTCATTCACGCAGGGGCCAGCGGCGTAGGTACTGCAGCTACACAGCTGGCACGGCTGCAGGATGCCACCATCATCGTTACCGCTTCGAGGGCGAAACATCCAACCTGCCACGGGGTGGGCGCAGACCATGCCATCGATTACACCGAAGACGACTTTGTTGAGCGGGTGCCCGCTATCACGCAGCAGCAAGGGGTCAACGTCGTGATCGACTTCGTGGGCGCGCCGTACTTCAACCGCAACATCGACGTGATGGCGACCGATGGGCGCCTCGTGCAACTGGCGACTATGGGCGGTAGTACGGTCAAAGAAATGTCGCTACGGGCGCTCATGGCCAAGCGCGTTCACGTTTACGCCTCGACTCTGCGCCGCCGGTCTGATGCGTACAAAGCCCAACTCATCCGCGACTTTATGGCCGACGTCTACCCGCACTGGAGCGGCGGCACGGTGGCGCCGGTCATCGACTCGGTCATGGATTGGGCCGATGTCGTAGAGGCACACCGCCGTATGGAAGAGAATGCCAACGCGGGTAAGATCGTGCTTCAGGTGGATGCGTAGCGCTCGGAGCCCCGTGACAGCTCGCCGTCTAACAGAAACGCCCCCGCATCCTCCTGCAGTAGAAGCAGACAGATGCGGGGGCGTGCAGCTCAGTAGCCAGCCGGATCGCATAGAGGACAGGCTACGCTACTTCGTTACTTGACCTCGCCCTCGTCGATGAGGCGCTGTAGCGTGTCGAGGTTAGCCTGCACATGCTCGGCCGAGGTGTCGAGCAGGGCGCGCTCGTCGTCGTTGAGCTCGACTTCGATGATCTCCTCAACGCCCCCGGCTCCCAGCACGATGGGCACGCCGATGAAGAACCCTTCCAGGTCGTACTCGCCGTCTACGTACGCGGCGGCGGGCAGCACGCGGCCATTGTCTTTGATGATAGCCTCGGTCATTTCCGCAGCGGCTGCGCCGGGTGCGTACCAGGCAGACGTTCCCATAAGGTCAACGATCTCGCCACCGCCGCCTTTGGTGCGTTCCACAATGGCATCGATGGTTTCGTCGTCGAGCCACTGGGGAAGAGGGATGCCGCCAATCGTGGTATACCGGGGCAGGGGCACCATCGTATCGCCGTGGCCGCCCATGAGAAGCGCTTGAATGTCACGCACCGATACGCCAAGCTCGTTGGCAATGAATGCGCGGTAGCGCGCGGTGTCGAGCACACCGGCCATACCCATAACGCGCTCTGCGGGGAATCCACTGGCTTCATACGCGACGTAGGTCATTACGTCGAGCGGGTTCGACACCACAATGATCGTGGCATCGGGGCTATGTGCTACGAACTGCTCCGTTACGCTCTTTACAATGTTTGCGTTTTTGGCCAGCAGGTCGTCGCGGCTCATGCCCGGCTTACGTGGCAGGCCAGCGGTGATGATGCAGACCTCGGAATCGGCGGTGTCTTCGTAGTCGGTCGTACCCGTGATGTACGTATCAAAGCCGTGGATGGGAGACGACTCGACCATGTCGAGCGCTTTGCCCTGCGGCACGCCGTCTTTGATGTCTACCGTAACTACTTCTTGGACCATGTCTTTGCGAGCAACGCATTCGGCGACGGTTGCGCCTACGTTGCCAGCGCCAATAACTGTGACTTTCATAACACTGGGGAGTCTCTGAAAAGAAAGGGGATACAGACGCTTAAGTATAGCAGGGCTATCTTGCTATTGTAGCCAATATTTCGCAAAAAGAAGGAGCAATATGGCAACGCGCAGCCGCCTGTCGGTTGTAGACCCTGTAAGCATTTGGTATGTTACCTTCTCGATGTTCTGGAAGCGTTATGCCTCTCCCGAGGCTCAATGCCAGCCCCCCCAACCGCCGCCGTTGTTGTTTGCTGTTAGCGCACCGCCATGTCCACCCTCGACCAGACCTGCTTTATCGTCACCGATACCGAGACGACCGGCCCTAAAAAAGAGCGGGATCGGGTTATCGAGATTGGTGCGGTGAAGGTACAGCACGGCGAGGTCGTCGAGCGCTTTCAGTCGCTGGTCAACCCCGACCGCACCGTGCCCAAAAACATTCAGCGGCTCACAGGCATCAGCACCGCGATGGTGATGGATGCGCCTCCTATGGCTGATGTGATGCCTGCCTACCTCGACTTTCTGGGGGAGGGCGTGCTGGTCGCGCACAACCTGTCGTTTGATGAGCGTTTTCTGAATGCTGAACTGGGCCGGCTCGGGCGTAAATCGATTGGTAACCAGACGCTTTGCTCGCTGCGCCTGGCCCGTCGCCTGCTACCCGGGCTCAAGTCGCGCGGGCTCTCGGCACTCTCGACCTTTTACAACGTGCGTGTAAACGGGCGCCACCGGGCCCTGGGGGATGCGGAGGCTACCGGACGTATCTTGCTGCGCTTCCTGAACCAATGCGCCTTTGAGCATGGCATCGACACGCTCGACGAGCTTATGCGCTTTCAAGGGCGCTCATACCGTAACGTCCGCAAGCCACCGGCACATGTGGAGCGGCTGCGCAACGAGGTGCTGCCCGATATTCCCGACGCGCCCGGGGTCTACTTCTTTAAGGCGAGCAACGGCACCACGCTGTACATCGGCAAAGCCAAGCAGCTGTCGAACCGGGTGCGCAACTACTTTACCGGAATCGAATCGAAGCCGGCGCGCACGCGCAAGCTGGTCAAGAAAGCGCGTACGATCACGTGGCAGACGACCGACACTGAACTGGAGGCGCTCCTGTTGGAGTCACGTCTTATAAAAGAGGAGAAGCCTACGTACAACCGGGCACAGCGGCGCTACCGTCGCCGCCCCTTTCTCATGCTCAACCGCACCGACGACTACCCGCAACTGGGCTGGTCGTACCGGATGCAGGAGCCGGAGGCAGCCTACTACGGACCGGTGCGTAACGCCGACCAGGCCGAGCTTATCATCGATATGGCTGCGCGGCTGTATCCGCTACGCGAGTGCGACGACGACACGCTCCGCCTCGGGCAGCGCTGCCTCTATGCTGACATGGATCGCTGCCTGGCGCCCTGCGAAGACGATGTAGATACGGCCTACACCGAGTCGGTCGACGCGCTCGAAACGTTCCTGCAGGGGCGCTCTACCGAGCTGCTCGACTATCTGCACACGCGGATGCAAGAGGCCTCGGAGCGACTTGATTTTGAGCGGGCGGCTCAGTTTCGCGATGGCCACGAAGCGGTCGAGCGGTTCGTGCGCCGGCAGCGTCTCTGGCAGGCGCCTATCCGCGAGCGTCAGGGCGTCATCTGGTATGTCGACGACGTGTCGGGCCGCGTGCACGGGCTCTGGGTGCATCATGGGCGTCTGCGTGGCACTACAACCTACGAGGCGGATACGGTTGCATCCCACCGAGACCAGGAAACACGTCTCGACCTGGACGAGCCGATATCAAAGTGGCTGGCTACATCGGCAAACGGCGACGTATTTTCGAAGCGGGCCATCGACGAGATCCGGCTGTGCATGCACTGGCTCTACCGAAAGCGCGATCGCGTTCAGGTTGTAACGTGGGATGGCGATAGAGACAGGTTCTACAGGCGTGTGCAACGCGCCTGGACGGCGCTGTAGACTGACTGAGATGGTAACTTGTGGCGCCCTCAGGCTGGATATATCCATATATCCGGTGCTCTATGGGGGCTGAAAAAACTTTTCTGGACTGCGTGTCCGGTTGGGCAGGCGTAGTGCGCTTGGTTAAATGGTCGGGGAGTCCTGCCCTGACCTTCCACATTGCGTCGAGCCCTGCCGGACTCGGCAACGGTTTTGACGCAGCACGCGCAGTGCTTCCCACGGGGGACAGGGGAGCCTGCGCGTTTTTTGTTGAGTGGGCGTTCTTCTGAGAGCGATGCAGTCATTACATCAGACCCGGTTTCCGCATTGCGGTATCGCCTCTCTCTGGGGCAACGGAGCACGCGGAGTGGGTTCAGGTGCAGCGTTCACGCTTGCGGTACGTGCTCGAACGTGCCCTGATAGACAGCGCGGGCGGGTCCGTCGAGGTACCATGGGGCGGGCGTTTCCGGGTCAGAAGCTGGGCCGACCTCGAATGTGCCTCCCGGGGTGTGCACGGTGACCGGTGCCGAAACGTAGCGCTGCTTCAGGGCCACAGCAGCCGTACCCACCACGCCCGTGCCGCAGGCGAGCGTTTCTGCTTCTACGCCCTTCTCATATGTACGCATGCGCAGGGTATAGTCGTCTTCGACATGGGCCAGGTTTACGTTCGTGCCCTCTGGGGCAAACGCCTCATCGTGGCGCACGGGCGGGGCCATCGTAGCGAGCGGCTGGTCGTCAAGGTTGTCTGTAAAGGCAACGACGTGCTCGGTGCCCGACCAGATCTGATGCCATGTTAGCGGGTGTTCATGGACGTCGTGAAGCGAGCAGTTGGCCTCGTAGCGCGAGGGCGCAGGCACCCACAGGCGAACAGGCGCATCGGCAGCGTCAGGCACATCGGCTGCGTAGCGTCCGGCGTCGGTCTCAAAAACGAGTCGCGAGTCGCCAATGCCTGCTTCGTAGGCGAAGCGCGCCAGGCAGCGAGCGCCGTTGCCGCACATCGTGGCGTGCGACCCATCAGCGTTCACGTAGCGCATCCGGAAGTCGGCGGTAGATGCATCCTCTGGGGCGACCGGGTCGAGGGCGAGGAGGCCGTCGGCCCCGATTCCGCGCCGGCGGTCGCACCACCGGGCAGCCAGCTGCTGCAGCTCTGGATACGTGAACCGGTAGAAGCGGTTATCGAGCACAACAAAGTCGTTACCCGCTCCTTCCATTTTCGTAAACGATACAATCAGGTTAGGCATAGTGCAAACAAACACTGAAACGGTACATAATAGACGCTACGAGGCATAACCCCTCATTCGTAGTTTTCCTTAACTTGGCTCTCCCGCTGTCCTTGGCTGAGAAACGGTTTAGCATAAACGATACCGACCCGCTCCTTCTTTTCGGATTCAACGACCTTCACCTGCGCAAGGTTGAAGAGGCGTTCCCCGATGCCTCGATAACAGCACGCGGAACCACCGTGTATGTTGAAGGGCCCGAGGATACGATCGATGCCGTGGAGGCGGTCTTCAAAGAGCTTATGGTGCTTCTGGAGCGCAACGACGCGCTGGCAGAAGAAGACGTTGACACCGTCCTTGCACTGGAGCAGTCCGACGGGGCTCCGCCTGCTGCGCCCACCGGTCCGAATACGGTGGTGCTTCACACGCCGTCGGGCGAGGCGATCCAGCCGCGTACGCCAAACCAGGCGCGTCTGGTCGAGGCGGCCCAGAAGAATGACGTCGTGTTTGCGATTGGTCCGGCAGGGACGGGGAAAACGTATATGGCGGTAGCGATGGCTGTAGCGGCCCTTCGTGAGCATCGCGTAAAGAAGATCGTGCTGGCGCGCCCGGCTGTAGAAGCAGGCGAACAGCTCGGGTTTCTTCCGGGCGACTTCTACGAGAAGATCGACCCGTACCTGCAGCCGCTTTACGACGCGCTGGGCGATATGATGCCGCACGAGCAGCTGGCCGAGTACATCGAGACCAACCGGGTTGAGATTGTGCCGCTCGCGTACATGCGCGGTCGAACCATGAAGTCGGCCTTCGTCATTCTGGATGAGGCCCAGAATGCGACGACCCGTCAGATGAAGATGTTCTTGACGCGCCTGGGGCCTAACAGCCGCACGATTGTAACGGGCGACGTGACGCAGACCGACCTCAAGAACCGGAGCAAGAGCGGGCTCGTGCAGGTGCAGCACATCCTGGAGGGCATTGAGGGCATTGACTTTGTCTATCTGACGCCCAAAGACGTGGTGCGTCATCGCCTGGTGCGCGAGATTATCGCCGCGTACGAAGAGCATGAGTAGCGGACGCGCGACCGTTAGGGCCCGCTCGAAAGCGATGAGTGGGCTCATGCAGCCATCAAGCCCGGCACGATAAGCCGAGCGTTCGCTTTCCCCTTGCCTGTTTTCCTCATCACGGCCCCCATTTCTGTGTCTCTGTCTGCTCAGCAGCGCTTTAAGATCTTCTCGGATCCGGTGCACGGGTTTATCTCGGTGCCAAAGAACCTGATCATGGACCTGATCCAGACGCCTGAGGTGCAGCGGCTGCGGCGCATTCGTCAGCTGGGGGTGGGGCACCTGGTGTTTCCGGGCGCTGAGCACACGCGGTTTAACCACGCCCTGGGTGCGATGGCGCTGATGCATGACGCACTCACGAGTCTCTCAAATAAGGGTACGCCCATTGCACCTGAGGAGCACACCGCTGCGCTGGCTGCGGCGCTCTTGCACGACGTGGGGCACGGCGCGTTTTCGCATACGCTGGAACACGAGTTGATCCGCGACTTCCACCACGAGGAGATGAGCCGCGTGTTGCTGGTGCACTTGAACGAGCGCTTCGACGGGGCACTCAGCACCGCAATTGAGATCTTTGACGGCACCCACGCGCGTCCATGGATGCACCAGCTGGTGTCGAGTCAGCTCGACATGGATCGCCTCGACTATCTGCGGCGCGACGCGTTTTACACGGGTGTGGCCGAGGGCGAGGTGGGCGTGCAGCGCATCATCAAGACGCTGCGCGTGCATCCGATGCAGGGCGGGACGGATTCGCGGATTACCGTTGAGAGCAAAGGCATCTACGCGGTAGAAAACTTTCTGATCTCGCGGCGCCTGATGTACTGGCAGGTCTACCTGCATAAGACCGTGCTGGCGGGCGACCGGGTGCTGCATGCGGCGCTGCGGCGCGCGCGGCGTCACCTGCGTGCCGGATCGTCTGAAACCGACACGATCCGTGCGGGCAGCCGCAGCCTCTGCTTCTTCCTGGAGCACGACATCACCGCCGACCAGCTGGATACCGATACGGTGCGCACCCACTACTGCCAGCTCGACGATACCGACGTGCTCTTCAGCCTCAAGCAGTGGATGGAGTCCGATGACCCCGTGCTGGCGGATCTGGCGCGGCGGTTCATCAACCGCGACTTCTTCCGGGTCACCTTTCTGGGGGATGCGCCGGCCGATGCCGATAAAGCGGCCTGGCAGGCGACCGTGCGCGACTGGCTGCTTCAAGAGGGATTGTCCACTCGTGCGACCGTTGGCGACGACCTGCCGTTCTATCTCCATATCGACCGCTCGCGCCACGCGGCCTATGCGACGAACCACGACCCCATTGCCATTTTGGACCGCTCCGGCACGCTGCGCGAGCTCTCGCAGATGGCCGACACCGCCTCCATTGCTGAGCTAAACGACACCGTGGTAAAGCCCTACGTGTCGTATCCGAAGTCGGCGAGGGTAGACGTCGGGGCGGTTTCGGGGTAAGCCGGAGCCATTCCAGCCCCTTCGTGCTCTGGCATGCCTAAATACCGAGATTGAATGCTGAGAGCGGGCAGCCCCGTATTTCCTCTCTATCCTTCCGAGGAAGGGCCCACCGGATGTCTTCGCGGGGCTCCCCGGTTTCCCTCTACAACCACAGTTAGTTTACTCGCCCGAATCTGTAGGCCTGACGGCTGGATCTGAACCAGGGGGCGCTTCATGCAACATGGCCTCGGCGCGGGTACGTTGCTCCTCGTTCATGCGACTCTTGAGCTGGAGCAGAGCGTCTTGGACGCCTTCAGCGACGTCCGTTCCGCAGCATGTGTTTGCGATCGTACGCGACAGCCAGACGTATGCCTGTACATCGTCTTGAGGCAAGCCGTTGCCTTGCATATACCGATCTGCAAGACGAATCTGGGCGCGTCTGTAGCCCTGCGTCGCAGCCTCTCGCCACCAGATAGCTGCGGTAGCGTGGCTCTGCTCAACCCCTCGGCCGGTGCAGTAGTGCACCCCCAGTTTATACTGTGCTTCCGCCAGCCCGGCACTTGCTGCTTCCTGGTACAGCTGCACCGCCATGAGCTGCACCGCCATGTCGTCATGCGCATCGTTGAAGCAGGCATCTCCCGTCAGCATGGTAGCCATGCCATACTGGCCTTCGGGAAGGCCTCGCCTGGCGCTGGCACGGTAGTACTCATAGGCCCGTTTGCAGTCGCGACCTATAGAACCGCCAGTGCTGTACAGCACCGCCAGGTTGTTGTAGGCACGCGCAACTGGGTCATAAGGTGTATTCTCCGGCGGGTTGTCCGTGTCGTGCTCCAGGACACGATAGTACCAGGAGTAGGCAGCGTCATCATTCTTGGGGACTCCGCTCCCCGTCTGGTGCAAATACCCCATTCGGTACTGCGCATGGGCGCTCCCGTCTTCAGCAAGCAGTTCAAAGATCTGGTGCGCCTGTTCATAGTTCTCAGCGGCCAGCGCCTCCTCGCCTGCATGAATTGACTGCGCCTCTGCGACATGGGTGGGAAGCAGGGCCCATCCGATGACTACAGCGTTCAGGGATGCGAAAAGTGCTACGTAGCGCAAGGAGGGAAAGAACAGACAGGGCATCGTTCAGAATCGAATCAGAATAGAGTGTAAGGCGGCAAAACGGGCGGCCAAGACATGCGCCACCGCTTTTGGAACTGAGGAATACGCAAATAAAAGATACGAGGACGCTCTCATTTGTGCAAGGTGCTCAACCAAAAACGCAGCCGAAGTCCTGGATCGGACTCCGGCTGCGCAGTGTGGTATGCACCGTGGGGGCGCCGTGTTAGTCACAGCGCGTGTGTTACGCGATGCTCTTGGGATTGGGCCCGGCAGCGGAAATCTGTTCGCCAGCGATGTCGGCGTACTGTTCAAAGTGCTCGGCGAAGAGCCCGGTGAGCTTCTCGGCCTGCTTGTCGTAGGCGGCCTTGTCGTCCCACGTGTTGCGGGGGATGAGGATCTCGTCGGGGACGTTCGGGCACGTGGTTGGTACGTTGAACCCGAAGGTCGGGTCGGACTGCATATCGGACGCTGCCAGCGACCCGTCGTGGATGGCGTCGATAATGGCGCGGGTGTACTTCAGCGGCACGCGGTGGCCGGTGCCGTACGGGCCGCCTGTGATGCCGGTGTTTACGAGCCAGGCTTCGGCGTTGTGGGCACGCATCTTCTCGGCCAGCATCTCAGCGTACTTGCTTGGGTGCCAGACCAGGAACGCGGCGCCAAAGCAGGCGCTAAACGTGGCTTTGGGCTCGGTAACACCCATCTCGGTGCCGGCTACCTTGGCGGTATATCCGCTGATAAAGTGGTACATGGCCTGCTCGGGCGTGAGCTTGCTCACGGGAGGCATCACGCCGAACGCGTCGTACGTGAGGAAGATGATGTTGTCAGGGTGGCCGCCTACCGACGGAATCTTGACGTTTGGAATGTACTCCAGCGGATACGAGGCGCGGGTATTCTGCGTGATGGAGGTGTCGTCGTAGTCGACCTCGCGCGTTTCTTCGTCGAAGACCACGTTCTCCAGCAGCGTGCCATAGCGGATGGCATTGTATATTTCAGGCTCGCTTTCGGGCGTAAGTCCGATCGCCTTCGCATAGCAGCCGCCCTCAATGTTGAAGACGCCGTCATCGCTCCAGCAGTGTTCATCATCGCCAATAAGGCGACGGTTGGCATCGGCCGAAAGGGTTGTTTTACCGGTGCCGCTGAGTCCGAAGAAGAGCGTTACGTCTTCATCCTCAACCCCCTCGTTCGCTGAGCAGTGCATGGAGAGCACGTCGCGCTTAGGCATGAGGTAATGCATGACGGTGAAGACGCCTTTCTTCATTTCGCCTGCGTACTCGGTACCCAGAATCACCATCTCGTTGTCTTCGAACGAGAGGTCGACGCTCGTTTTCGAGCTCATGTGTCTGGTCTGGCGGTTGGCCGGAAACTCGCCCGAGTTGTAGATGACAAAGTCCGGTTCCCCGAAGTTAGCCAGCTCCTCCTGGGTCGGGCGGATGAGCATGTTGTGCATAAACAGCGCGTGGTACGGACGCGAACAGATGATGCGCACCTTGAGCTGATGCTGGGGATCCCAGCCGGCAAATCCGTCGATTACGTAGAGGCGCTCGCGCGTGTTGAGGTAATCCTGCGCACGCTCCCGATTGATCTCGAAGGTCTCGGCATCGATATCCATGTTGATCGGCCCCCACCAGATGTCGTCGGCGCTTTCGGGGTGTTTCACGATGCGCTTGTCAGCAGGGCTGCGACCGGTTTTCTCGCCCGAGCGGATGGTCAGCGCACCGGTATTGGCGATGGCTGCCGTCGGGTCGAGCTGGATGGCCTCTTCGTAGAGGCGAGCCGGATCAGCGTTGCGTAGGACTGTGCCAACATCTATACCGTACTGCTTGAGATTGATATCAGACATAACAATGGGGCGATTGGAAAAGAGGATGGACAGACAAAACCGGTTGGTTGGGCGCAGAAGTAGAAAGTTGCCTGCGCCTATATGCTACGTGATATACCGCCCGTGTGCAAGGTAGGGAACAAGACAAATGAACGACGGGAATTGGAGGGGGGTGTACGTGGGGAAGACTCCTACACGGTATGCGCCCAAGGCCAATAGAAAAGCCGGTTGCGTGCGATAGCCGGCTCGTGCCAGCGACCAGTCATTGGCCGGTAGTGCGCAGGAGAATGCTCCAGCTTCCCCTACATGCAACATCGCCACCCAGCTACGATTGAGAGCAGGGGGCCGTTTTCTCTGGTCAGGACGGGTACGTAGTCCGTTTGCAGATGCGGATTACCTGCATACTCATTTACTGTATCAATTTTACTGTATCAATGGCGAGGCTCTGAGCCGTGCTTGCATGGGGCAGGCCGGCTACGCTTAGAACGCCGATTCCAACGATGAGCAGACAGAGAAAAAGGCGCTCACGTACAGGCAGCAGTGAAAGAGAATGTGCTGAACGCGACTGTGCACCAGGTGTGGGGATAAGATGTGGGGTAGAGGTCGAAGGTATTCAGAACGGCAATGTTTCAGTCTGTAGCGCCCGGGTTTTTCGGGTCAGGCACGATGGTCGCGCGTCCCCCCAGTGCATTGGTCATGGCCTCCACAAAGTCGTCGACGCGCGAGGGGCGTAGCCCGATTACCCAGTGCGTGACGTCGGTATACGATTCGTTGAGCCGTGCCGTGTCGAACTGGCGAAGTACCTGTTCGGCGGGGGTGGTGTCGTCGTACTGAAATGTTACGGCGACGGGAACGCGCATCACAGTTTCTTTGATGACCGCGGCACGAAGCGCGTTGGAGGCTGCATCGCCGTAGGCTCGAATCAGTCCGCCCGTGCCGAGGTTGGTGCCGCCGTAGTACCGGGTAACTACGACGAGCGTGTTTGTGAGATCGCGCGCATCAATCTGCTGCAGGATGGGCGGTCCGGCCGTGCCCGACGGCTCGCCGTCGTCGTCGTACCGGAAGGTATCGCCGGTGGGGCCTACGCGATATGCGGTGCAGTGGTGGGTGGCCTGGTGCTCGCGGGCACGCACAGATTCGATCTGAGCATCGGCGGCAGCAGCATCCTCGACAGGATACGCTTCTGCGATAAAGCGAGAGCCCTTCCGTTTAAGCTCGGTCTGCACGGCTTTGCGAAGCGTACGATAGGAGTCGACCATGTAGGCGGGTTGCCTGGCAGGAGAACAGAGCGGTGCAAAGCAGGGCTACGTCGTGAGTCCGAAGCGCTCTTCGAACGCGTCGCGTCGGCTGCGGCTTACGCGCAGGCGTTTCCCAGATTCGAGGCGCACCATGTAGCGATCGTCGTGGTTGGGGAGGACGGCCTCCACGTCGTCGAGGTTGACGATAGTAGAGCGGTGGATGCGGCAGAACTGTTTCGGACTGAGCTGCTCTTCGAGCACCTTCATGCGTTCGCGAATCAGGTACGTATCGCCGTTTCGCAGGTGCAGGCGTACGTAAGGACCGTCGGCTGCGAAGAAGGTGATGTTACTCACAGTTACGATGCGCACCTCGTTGCGCGTGCGCACTGGGATGCGCTGCAGGTACGCGTCGCGGTCGGACGTCAGGTCGGGGCGGGCGGCGCTGAGCAGGCGTTCAAGCTGATGTTCAAGCTGATCGGTCGAGCGCATCTGTACCTGATCGGTTGCCCGGTCGAGCGCTTCGTGGAAACGCTCGTCTTCGAACGGTTTGAGCAGGTAGTCGAGAGCAGCCAGCTCGAACGCCTTCAGAGCATGCTGGTCGTATGCCGTCACGAAGATGGTAACCGGCATGTTGTCGATACCGATTGCATCAACCACCTCAATGCCGGTGCAGTCGGGCATCTGCACGTCGAGGAAGACCACGTCCGGGTTATGGGTGCGGATTGCCTCTATGGCTGCCCGGCCGTTGTCGCAGATCTGAACGTCGCTGACATCGTTGCGGGCGTCGAGCAGGTCGGTGAGGCGTCGCTGAGCGGGTGGTTCATCGTCGACAACAAGGACGTCAAGCTGGAGTGAGTTCGTCATGAGCAACGGAGACTGGTTCGTCAAAACTGGCTTGGGTGTGGTAGGGAAGCGTGAGTTCGGCGCGCACACCGCCTTCGCTTCCGGTGGTGAGCGTAAGTGAGGCCGCGTCGCCGTACATCTGCTCGAGGCGAGAGCGAACGTTGTTGAGCCCTACGCCTTTGGGCAAGGTATCGGAAAGTGCTGTGCCAGGGCCATTGTCTTCAACGGCAAGCAGCAGCGTGTCGTTGTTGCGGTGGGCTTCGAGACGCACCCAGCCGGGACTGGAGCGCTGGGTGACTCCGTGTTTGATGGCGTTCTCGACAATAGGTTGCAGAATCATGTCGGGTACCATCGCGTCGAGCACGCTGCTGTCTACATCGCGTCGAATACTGAGGCGATGCTCGAACCGCACCTGCATGATGGCCAGGTAGTCATCGAGCACGTCGAGTTCGCGTGCGAGCGTAACCTCTTGCACGCCGTCGTGGTCGAGCGTGTGGCGGAGCAGCGCGCTCAGCCGTGCTACCATTTTGCGCACCCCTGAGGGGTTACGTTCTACCATGCTCGAAATAGCATGAAGCGTGTTGAACAGGAAGTGGGGGTTGATCTGCATGCGCAGGGCATCGAGCCGGGCCTCGGTGAGCTGAGCCTGCAGGCGGGCCGCCTGCATCTGGCGCTCCTGGAACCGGCGGTAGTAGTCGCGCGCAAACCCCACAGCGAGCACGGCCGAGTAGATAATCAGCTCCCACAGAAAGCCCAACCGGGCGATGTCGTAAAAAGCACTTGCAGCGATCGACGAAAAGGCCTCCCGCTCCTCAATAGGCTGCAAAGCATACTGGTACACAATATTGCTGTATGCATCCATCGCAGTAGCAATACCCACAGCGGTTATCAGATGGAGCACGATGCGCCGGAGCGACCGGGCTGGTCCGAGCCCCGAGTAGCTGGAGAGCCAGAACACGAGCGGTGTGATAGCGGCCCACATTAGATAGATCGACATGCGCCAGAAGACGTCAGACGGGCCTGTAATAGGAGGACGGGCCGAGCGTTCGGGGTCGATGAAGAGGCGCCCCACGACCAGCGAAGCAAAAACGAGCCAGACGGCCAGAATGACCGCAAGCTCCATCCAGGTCGACCAGCGGCGATGGGTGCCCGAAGAGGCTGAAGGATCCATAAAAACGTGTTGAACGGTGTGCAGTCGATTAAGGCAAATGAATACGGCAACAGAATGTGCCTGGTCGCCAACATGACCCAAGTATCACCCGGATAAGGGCTTTCGGGCATTCAAATGTATCATACTTGATACAGGAATGCATATTCCATTGCAATCCTTCTTTTCATTACGCCGCACGCGAAGTCTGTGACAGCAGATGTAACTGAATAAGGTGCATGTCATTGTACAAGTCAGCATGCCAAGCTGCAATACAGTTGTAATGCCGCAATGCACAGGCCGGTGCTTTCTGGTACTTTTGCTGCATCCCGTTACTGGCATGCCCGTCACGTGGTAACGTGTGCTGTGCTGACGTGTGCTGCCGCGCCCCGGTATAGTGCAGCGAGTATCGAGCATTGCGGTTGCAGTCCGTGAGCCCAGAGCTCCATACTCCCAGAGCTCCATACTCCCAGAGCTCCATACTCCCAGAGCTCCATACTCAAAGTATCATACTGATGAGAGCCCACGCGAAAACAGATCAGTAGCAGATAAGGCAAGATCGTTATAATCCTTTGATGCGCACTGGTGTACATAATCAATAGGCATGTACGTTTACATGTTTATACACGCAAAGCACCACAGGTTGCTGCAAGCCGCCGACTGGCCGTGTCCATCCTTCATTTATGTGTTGCACCTCATATCTTGTTGATCCAATAAAAGTATGTCTATGAAACGAATAGCAGGGTATCTCGCACTGATCATCATCCTGGTTGCTGGTACAGGGTGTGGCAGCGCTGAAGATGAAGAGGGTCGTGGCGGATGGGGGGGGGGCGAAGGCGACCGCCAGCCCCCATCCGTTGAGGCCGTGCTGTCTGAGTTTGGTGGACTGCCGCTGGAGGCGCGCGTGAGCGGTACCGTTCGGGCAGAGCGTCAGGTGGATGTGTACCCGGAGATCAGCGAGCGGGTTGAGCGCGTGCATGCCGAGAGTGGAGATTACGTTGCAGCCGGGGCACCGCTTGTTTCGCTTCGCGACCGAGCCTACCGCGACCGTCTGCGCCAGGCCGAAGCGGACCTCCGTATTGCACAAGCCGATGCGCGCTCGGCACGCGCCAGCCTCGCCGAAACTGAAGCCCGCCTGAACCGGGTAGAGCGGCTCGTTGAACAAGAGTTTGAGAGTCCGCAAGAGCTTGAAAGCGTGCGGGCCCAGGTAGCCTCGGCCGAAGCCAGCGTTGATCAGGCTGAAGGACGGGTCGATCAGGTTGAAGCCGTCGTTGAAGAGCGTCAGGAAGATCTGCAGCAAACGATTATACGTGCCCCATTTAGCGGGTACGTCGGCAATCGGGAGGTGCAAGAGGGGCAGCGCGTAGACACCAACACCCTGCTCTTCGTGATTGGTGATCTGAGCACCGTGCGCATCCGCATACCCATTCCCGACCGGCTTTTTGGGCAGATCGAGGCGGGGCAGACCGTTGAAGTGCGTCCTGACGGACAGGAAGACCGCCCTCTGCGCGCTACGGTAAGTCGCATCTCACCGTTCTTGCAGTCAGATACCTATAGCGCACGCGCTGAGATTGACATGCCGAACGAGGACCAGCGCTTGCTCCCCGGCATGTTTGTACAGGTAGATATTCTGTACGGCGAAAGTGAACAGGCCACGCTGGTGCCGCGCAGCGCGATCTATGAGAACCCACGTACAGGTGAGAAAGGAGTCTTCACAGCATCCGAACTGAGCGAAGAAGTCCCGATTGAGCGTACATCCGAGAGCGAAGAAGAACGGGCGGCGCTGACTGAGCCCACCATGGTACGCTTTCAGCCGGTCGACATTATTGCAGAAGGGCGCGATGTAGCCGGGGTACGGGGCATTGATCCAGGTACCTGGATCGTGACCGTTGGGCAGGAAATTCTCATGCGTCGTGGGGGCGAGGTGGAGGCGCGGGTCCGCCCGATGGACTGGGAGCGCATCGTGAGCCTGCAGCGGCTGCAAGAGCAAGACGTGCTGCGCGACTTTCTGGAGCGCCAGCAGCGCATGAGCGAAGAGCGATTTGGAACCGGCTCGACAGAAGCAACGCCAGCCACCAACGATACCACGGACGACGCATCGGAGGATGAGGACGCGACGTCAACCCGTTTCCACACCGAGCGCACGGGCTCGTCTTCCTCCTCGGGCTGACTGCTTGAGAACCCACTGCACACGGCATAGCCGTGATGTGCTTCACAGCACTGTACGAACCATGCTGTACGAACTACCCATGTCGCACACTTAGGCTGTATACTATGGCTTCAATTACGAACCTATCGATCCGTCGCCCGGTGGCCACCAGCATGTTTTTTCTGGTGATCATTACACTGGGCATCGTGAGCTTCCGGTATCTCCCGGTAGACCTGCTTCCGGAGATTGAATATCCCCGACTTACAGTTGCTACGGGATACGGCAATGTGGGCCCCGAGGAGATGGAGACGCTCATCACCGATCCTATCGAGAATGCGGTAGCGGGTGTACCGAACCTGGAACGCCTCACGTCGCGCTCCAGCCAGGGGTCAAGCCGCGTAAGTCTGGAATTTGCTCAGGGGACGAACCTTGATGCGGCGACCAACGACCTGCGAGATGCGCTCGACCGGGTGCGGCGAAGCCTGCCCGAAGATGCCGATCCGCCTCGCATCTGGAAGTTCGACCCGAACCAGACATCTGTTGTCAGTATTGCCGTCGAATCACGCTACGATCTGGAGACGCTCAGTCGCATCCTGCAGCGCGATCTGGCGAAGCGGATTGAGCAGGTGCCCGGTGTGGGTACGATCGAGCTGCGCGGCGAGATTGAGCGCGAGATTCAGATCAATCTGAAGCGCGATCGCTTGCAGGCCTCAGGGCTGACCGCCGACGAGGTGCGCCAGGCCATCGCATCCGAAAACGCGGTGGTTGGTGGCGGTAACGTGAAAGACGGACTTCGAGACATGTACGTTCGGGCCCTTGGAGAATACACATCGGTCGATGAGATCCGAAATACCGTCATCGCCTACGCCGAAGGCCAGCCTATACGGGTGATCGACGTGGCCAATGTAGAAGATGGCTATCAGGACACGTTTCGGATGACCGAGCTCGATGGGATGCCCATTGTGCAGATGCGTATCCAGAAGCAGAGCGATGCCAATACGGTTGCTGTAGCCGATGGCGTTCGGGCCGAGGTGGAGCGTGTTAACGCCGAACGTAATGACATGCATCTTACGGTGATCAGCGACCAGAGCACATACATTCAGTCGTCGATCGACAGCGTGCAGAGCTCGTTGCTCTGGGGGGCATTGCTCGCGATATTTGTCCTCTACATGTTTTTGCGCAACGGTTCTACCACATTTGTCATTGCGCTCTCTATTCCCATCTCGATTATCGCAACATTCGGTCTCCTCTACTTTGGGGGACTTACGCTGAACATCATGACGTTTGGCGGACTTGCGCTCGGGGTAGGGCTTATCGTGGATAATGCGATTGTCGTGCTCGAAAACATTGTGCGGCACCGCGAAGAGAACGGGCGAAGTCTGCCCGACGCGGCCAGTATAGGGACGCGTGAGGTAGCCGGGGCTATTGTAGCGTCGACTCTCACGACTTCCGTAATCTTTCTGCCGCTGGTCTTTGCACAGGCTACCAGCGCGTCGCTTTTTCAGTCGCTGGCGCTTGTGGTGGTCTTCTCGCTGGTATGTTCGCTCTTTGTAGCGCTCACCCTGGTACCTATGCTGGCGAGTCGCTTCCTGACGAACGAGGCCAATCCGGATGCCTCAACCCGGTCGGCTTTCCAGCGTCGCTTTCAGCAGCTGGAGGAGTGGTACAAAGATAAGCTGCGTACAGTCATTACGTACCGGAAGACGGTTTTCGCATCGACAGGGGTGCTGCTGGCAGGAGCGCTGTTTGTCTGGCCCATGCTTCCGGTTGAGCTGGCACCGCAGACCGACGCCAACGAGATCCGCATCGATATGAGCATGGACTCAGGGACGAATCTGGCGGTGGTGCAATCGTACCTGCAGGAGCTGGAGAACGTTGTGAAACCGCTGGTGCCCGAGGAGGATGTGCAGTTCATGACGACGGAGATCCGCGGCAGCCGTGCCCGTATCGACCTGGCGATGCGTCCGGAAGGGGAGCGCACCACCGAGCCCTCGGAGCTGGCCGATTACCTGCGCGAGAACATTGAGGGCGTCGTGCCGGGTGTCGAGATACGGGTGCGTGCTCGTACCGGACTCTGGGTGCTGCGCCGGGCCTTCAGTAGTGGTGGGGGCGACGAGGAAACCTCACTCGAAATGGAGCTGCGCGGGTACGACCTGGAGCAGGCCCAGATTATCGGCGACGACATCAAAAATCGCCTGGAGCAGCTCGACGGTATCGCCGACGTGGAGGTTGGGGGCGAAGATCGCGGCCAGCCCGAGCAGAATATTTTCTTTGATCGAGAGCGCATCGCGCAGGCAGGCCTCACCACGCAGGGCGTAGCTACCGCTATTCAGACCAACCTGGCTGGCACGCGGGCCGGAGCCTTTCGAGTCGAGGGCGATGAGTTCCCGATCATTGTGCGCCTGCGCCCCGAAGATCGACTTACCGTGCAAGACCTGGATAACATCGCCGTGCGTAGCCCCGATGGCGGTACCATTCCGGCGTCGGCCTTCGTTCAGGTTGAGGAGGGGCGTGGACCCAGCACCGTGAGGCGCATCAACGGACAGCGTGTGACCTACCTGTCGGCAACGCTGACCAGCGACTCGAACCTGAACGACGTCGTAGAACGGGCGCAGAGCACGGTTGCTCAGATGAACCTGCCTGAGCAATTTTCGCTGACCTTCGGAGGCGAGTACCGCGAGCAGCAAGAGGCACAACGCGACTTTATGCTGGCTATCGTGATGGCTCTCCTGCTGATCTATATGGTGATGGCCGGGCAGTTTGAACGCTTTCTGGATCCGTTTATCGTCATGTTCTCGGTGCCGCTCGCTCTCGTCGGAGTCGTGCCTACGCTCTACCTGACGGGCACCACGGTCAACATTCAGAGCATTATGGGGCTCATCATGCTTATCGGTATCGTCGTGAACAATGCGATCGTGCTTGTGGACTACATCAATATCATGCGGCGCGAGCGCGGGTTAGAGCTGTCGGAGGCGGTGGTAGAGGCGGGGCGTCTGCGCTTGCGTCCTATCTTGATGACCGCACTCACTACGATGCTCGGGCTGCTTCCGCTGGCTATCGGACTGGGCGCTGGAGGTGATATTCAGGCGCCCCTGGCGCGTGTTGTGATTGGCGGACTCTTCGCCTCCACGCTCATTACGCTGGTTCTCATCCCGGTGGCCTACATCTCTGTCGAGAACGCAGCCGTGCGCGTGCGAAGCTACCTGCCCGACTGGTCATGGCTCCCGCAGCCAGGACCCGCAGAAGTGCGCCCAGCGAAGTCATAAGCGCCTTGAATCCTTCTTTCCCGAACGTGCAGAAGCAGGGGCAGGGCCAGAGAGGTTGGATGAAGAGGTCTCACCGGCTTTCATAGCCTTACGGTACGAAGCAGGAGTGGTGTGCGTAACGCGGCGAAACCAGCGCGTAAGGTGGCTCTGATTTGAAAATCCGGTCTGCAAGGCGACATTGGCAATCGAGAGATCGGTCTCGGCAAGCAGATGCTGGGCCCTCCGCACACGCTCACGCAGCACATACCGATAAGGCGTATGCCCCACCGTCTGCTTAAAGAGGCGGCTGAAGTGAGATGGACTCATACCGAGATGGTCGGCCAGATCGGCCACGGTAATGTCCTCATCCAGGTTCGTACGGATGTGCTCCTGCACAGACCGCCGTGCCGACGCCGGAAGAGGTCCTTGATTTGCCTGCATGAGGGGCGGCAGGTCTGCATCGGCGGTGACGAGCAGGCGGAAAATCATAGCACGGACGACCGCGCCCGCCACCGCGCGAGTCGTAACGCCGCTTCCATCGTTGGTACACGGCTCAACAGACTCGGTGAGAGCACGTCCCAGCAGGTACAGCACACGGTCTTTCTCGAAAACGTGAGAGCGTAGCGTTGTGCGCCTCGGATCCAGCGCATGCAGCGACACAAAGTAATAGATGAGCGGCGGCGGGATGTACGTGACAACAAGTTCTACGTCACAATTTTCCCAGGCCCACGTCGTAGACGTGCCAGCTGCAAGAAAGAGCGACACCTCTTCCTGAATTTCGATCTCGTGTAGGTCGGTATCGTCCCCAAGACTGTATTGCCCGCTGGCGCGCCCCAGTGTGATGACAGAGAGCAGGTGGCTCTTCAGGCGGGGAAACGTATGAGACGATGAGACGCCAGGGATGCGAAAGCGCTCAACGAGAACTGACTCGGAACGGGTTGGAGCGACTGGAAGGCGTATGCTCTCCAACCGCTCGCCGGGTATGTAACGGTGAAACTCGGATGGTGAGACTGTGGGCACAGAACGGTTGCGATGGGTCAAGGCATGTAGATGCTATGAGAGGAAGCGAGGCATCACAAAGCCCAGTGAGCTGCAAGGTGGAGCGAAGGCACAGCGCCCCAGACCACTGGACAGAGCTCGAGTCCGTCAGGCTGGTAGGAGCGAATCAATTGTGCCGACCAGTTGGGCCGCACGAAAGGGTTTGGCGAGGTAGGCATCGAATCCTTTACTGAGCAGGCGTTCGCGCATGTCGCCAAGCACATGGGCGGTAAACGCTATTGCAGGAGTCTCCGTGTTCAACGATTCAGGATGGGTGCGGGCGCTGTGCAGCACATCACAGCCGCTGCCATTGGGCAACTGAACATCGAGCAAGAGTATATCGAAGGGGGTCTCTTGAAGGCTACGCCGGGCTGCCCTGCAGGTCTGGTATGTCGATAGCGCGTAGCCGGTAGATAACTGATGGCTTACAAGGCGGAGAATGGCATCGTCGTCATCCAGAAGGAGAATATTTGGGGGCGACATACGTGTTCAAGTAATACTGTTTAAGCTGTAATTAATAATTGAAATATAAAGTCGTAAAATAATAGTGTGATTATTGCGTTACATGTTACATCACGGAGATTCGTCACGGAGGTAATCAAACATGGAGCGATTAAACGGCGTGTTTTCGGGGTCCTTACCTGAAGTTTCAAGATCCCCCTGCGCGTCAGATGAAGACCGGTGTTTGCGCAGGCGATTAAGTGCCGTGTCGCCACTGTCATCCGAGGATGATTCGGGCGGCTCGCTCTCTGATGAGGAAGGCGCCCTGCGAGGCGGCGGCTCCGACGGTTTATCGGAAAAAGCCGAATCGGCTTCTTGCAGCTTATTCAGGATGAACCGTACAAACTGCCGTTCTGAAATGCCGTGAGCTTTGGCGCGGCGACGCACGTACTCCATCTGTCTCCATCTGTCGCGAAGAAAGCGGAACAGGCAAAACCTCCTCGGCTTCGCCATCGAGCAGAAGATCGGAAACAGGTATATTCATGTCGATTGGTCTACGCAGCGCAAGAGTAGCGGCTGCGAATAATAGGTCAATTCTAACCAGGGTGGATAACACATTATGAAAGTAAAGAGATGGCGTTACTCAGTCTGTCAGTATTCTGATGTGTGTTGCAGGATTGTGCGACAAAAAGTGAAGGAGTTGACAAAGCAAAAATGTTAATTGAGAGAGGATAAGGGATATCCCTACAAAAGAAAAGAAACGTAAAAATATCCCTTACAAAGCGCCAAATGAGAAGGTGCGTTACTGTTCTGTCACACCTGAATGTTAGGGTCCGAAATTGTCATCGCGAGGAGGGAGCTTGCGACCGACGCGGCGATCTCATGCCGTTGATTGGGCAGCTGCATCCGGTCCGATCGCATGAGATTGCGTCGCTGCGCTCGCAATGACAAGGTTGTGAGTTATTTTCGGTACGTTAGGTGGCCATGTGTTACCCGGAGATTGACCTGTGACAGAGAACTACCTGCCTATTTTTCGTGCAACGAGAAGCTGGTCGATATCAGGAACGGTCGAAGAAGTGGCTCTGGGGGGTAATAATCGCTGGGCGGTATGTTGGGCAGCGGTTTGGGCAGCGTCTGAAAACACTCAGCGGACTGCGATGATGTCGCCCAAGCGACAGTCACTTACCATTGACCCACTACTTGAAATGGTCTCGCGTAACACATTGCAACGAGGACACCCCGAAAGTCCTATCTACTGCGCTGGCGACGATTGCGGAATGAGCGGCAGGCCGATGTCCTCGTGGTCCGTGCGCCCTATGCGGGTCGAATACGTCTGGCACTGCAGCTCAAGCGTAGGCCAGACGGTGGCCTGCAGCAGGTGTCCGCCTATCGTGGAGCCATCCGGGTAGCCCAGGGTCGCATGGGCATGCACGCGGATCTCTCCCTCGTGGCGGGTCAGGTTTCCGCTCACGTGAAGCACTTCGGTCTGCGTAGCTATCTCAATCGGATCGTAGCGTTGCGCATCCCGGTCAAAAAACGCCAAGGTAGCCGAAGAAAAAGCACCAATCCCCTGAAACGTGGCACTCTGCACAGACCGACGCTCTCCAAAAGCCGTAAGCTCCTCCATGAAATCCGCTTGCTGATCAAAGACGAGCAGATGTGCAGCGGCAGGCGTAAGGTCAAGTACACGATGGTTCATGTCCGTTGGGGTAGTATTTGAGGAGGGGAGCGTAGGTGACGATTGTACGTTGAGAAAACGTCCAAAAAAATACGGAACAAGCAACCGGTCGTTCAAACACGGGCATATGAGCAACTCAAGACCGAGTTCAAGCGAAGGAGGCTGCACTGTGTTGCGCTCCAAACGACCGCCGCAAATAAGCAAACGCAACGAGCGGCCAGCCGTGAAAAATCGCCCGTAGCGTGAATCTACGTCTTGCGTGCGTTTCTCCTGGTGCCTACGTTGTAGCACATCTCTCATTGTTTTCAAAAGAAGCATACAGCCGTGCGCATTGGTGCTCATGTAGGGTGGAAAGCGAGATGCGTGGCGCTGCTGCTTGTGCTGGGCATGGGTTCACTGGCATGGCCCCTGCCGTCTGACCCAGCCGACGCCCCCCACACGCTGCGCATTACAGACCGGCACGGCACCACGCTACGCACGGTCTACCCGAACGGACGCCAGCAGCCGGTGGCGCTGCACGACATTGCGCCCACGGCGGTGCATGCGCTCATCGCGACCGAAGACCAGCGCTTCTATCGGCATCCGGGCATCGACCCGCTGAGCGTGCTCGATGCAGCGCGGGCCAACCTGCGGGCGCGGCGTGTGGTGCGTGGCGCGTCCACGCTCACGATGCAGGTGGCGCGTGCCATGCGCCCCCGCTCCGAATCCATCTGGATCGACAAGCTGGCGGAGGCCCACCTGGCGCTGCGACTGGAGCTGCGCTGGTCGAAGACACAGATCTTGGAGGCATGGCTCAACCGGGTGTCTTTTGGCAACCGCGCCCATGGCATCGAGGCCGCCGCGCAGCTCTACTTCGGGACCTCCGCACGCGACCTGACGCCCCAGCAGAGCACGTTTCTCGTCGGGCTCCCTCAGAGTCCGAGCCGCTACAACCCATACCGTTATCCAGACCGAGCCCGCGCCCGTCAGCAGCGCGTGTTAAGAGCGCTGGTCGAGAGCGGCACCCTCTCAACGGCCGACAGCACCGCATGGGCGAACATCCCGCTGCGTCTGCGTCCACCCACGCAGACTATGCGCGCCCCCCACTTCACTACAGCCCTGCTCGCCGCATCCGACGCCGACCATACCGCCCGCGAATGGCGCACCACCCTCGACGCGAACCTGCAGGCACGCATCGAAGCCCGCGTGCAGACGCGCCTTCATGCGCTGCGCCACCAGAACGTGACCAACGCTGCTGTGCTGGTGCTCAACAACGCTACCGGCGCCATTCGTGCCTACGTAGGAAGTGGAGACTTCTGGGACGCGAATCGCGCCGGGCAGAACGACGGCGTGCGCATGCAGCGGCAGCCCGGCAGCACGCTGAAGCCGTTCCTGTACGGAGCCGCCTTCCAAACAGGGCGCCATACGCCTGCATCCATCCTGCCCGACATTCCTCTGCATGTGCCCGAGGCTGGCGGTGCGTTTACGCCAACCAATTACGACAACCGGTTTCGTGGACCCGTTTCGGCACGCGAGGCGCTGGCGGCAAGCTACAATGTGCCGGCGGTCTACCTGGCACGCGAAATGGGCACAGCGGCCCTGCTTGGCACGCTACGCGACATGGGCTTTGCCTCGCTCCACCGCACGCCGGGCCACTACGGCGTCGGGCTTGCCCTTGGCAACGGCGAGGTGCAACTGCGCGAACTGGCCGAGGCCTACGCCGCGCTCGCCCGGGACGGCACGCGTCCGGAAGCGACCGCGTATACGTGGATCCGAACCGGTGCAGGCGATACCCTGCATGTTGAGCCGCCCGCTCCTGCATCCACCCCGATTACGCCATCCACTGCCGCACAGCTCACCGACATGCTGGCCGATGCCGAGGCGCGCATCCCGGCTTTCGGCGCATCTACCCCGCTTCAGCTCCCGTTTCCCGTGGCGGTGAAGACGGGCACCTCGAAGGACTACCGCGACAACTGGACGGTCGGCTACACGCCCACGCACACCGTAGCCGTGTGGGTTGGCAACTTCGACGGATCGCCGATGGAGCAGGTGAGCGGCATCAGCGGGGCCGGGCCTCTCTTTCATGATGTGATGCGCATGCTGGGCTCGGGCGGCTCGTTTCCAGAGGCTGCAGCGCTCGAAGAAGTAGCCATCTGTCCGGCGAGTGGGCAGCAGCCCGGCGCGTACTGCCCGATAACGCGCCCCGAGCGCTTTCAGCCGGGCACGCCGCCGACCGACACGTGCACGGTGCATCGCCGCATCGCGATCGATCGCTACACCGGAACGCGGGCCTCTGCGGCTACGCCTGCTTTCCGCGTGCAGGAGCGTACCTACGCCGTGCACCCGCCTGCGTACCACGACTGGATGCGCGCCAACGGCCTGCCTCTTCCTCCCGAAGACGCGTTCCAGACAGCCACCCACCCCGATGCGCGTCCGCAGGTCACCTACCCCACACCCGGCACCCGCTTCGTGCTCGACCCGGTGCTGCGCCCGGCTTATCAGCGGCTGCATCTGCGGGGCCACCTGCCCGCAGGGTGGACCGACAAGACGTGGACCGTAAACGGCGCGCCCGTCAGCGCGACCTGGACGCTCACGCCCGGCCGTCATACCATCGCTCTGCACGGCCGCGATGCACAGGGCGCGCGCCAGCGTAGCGCCCCGGTATCCATCGTCGTGTACGCCGCTGCCGCGCAGGTTTCTGGGTTATAGGGGAGGCACAGGACCGTTCGCTTCGAGCAACGTTAATCTCGGGCCTCCGGGCGACCTGCAACGTCGTGAACAGACCGGCTCACAGGCGCCACGCAGGCGTCCGCTCACCAGCAATTCGCTACACCCAGCCGTGCCTACTCGGGTCTGGTGGAAGGACGCTTCCGCGTTAGATCGGGGAGCCGTAGAATAGCCAACCGATACCAGCGTTCTCAACTCCATTCACAGAAACCGAAATGCCCATGCGCACTGCCACCGACTGGATTGATCATCTGACCCTTGAGCCGCTGCCGGAAGAAGGCGGTATGTACCGTGAAGTCTACCGATCCGACGAGTTCATTCCCGCATCGGCACTACCTTCGCGGTTTGAGGGGGCCCGTGCGTTCGGCACCTCCATCTACTACCTGCTGCAGCATCCCGACTTTTCGGCGTTCCACCGCATCCATCAGGAAGAGATCTGGCACTTTTATGCGGGATCGTCTGGCACCCTGTACATTATCAATCCTGCCGACGGTTCGCTTCATACGCCTACGCTTGGACGCGACATTGCGGCGGGGCAGGCACTGCAGGTCGTTGTGCCGCGTGGCCATCTGTTTGCTGCTACCGTCGACACGCCCGGTGGCTACCTGCTTGCAGGCTGCACGGTAGCACCTGGATTTGAATTTACTGACTTCGAGGCGCCTCCGCGCAACATACTGCTGCAGCACTATCCGCAGCACCGAGCACTCATAGAGCGCCTTACGCGCTAAGTAAGTCAGCAAAAATACGTCTACACGGTGTCATCGCGAGGAGGGAGCTCGCGACCGACGTAGCGCTGTGAGCGCTAGCGAACGAGTACTCCTGGGATGCAACCTCATGTGTCGATTGGACGCGGCTTATCCTGCTTACAGGGTACAAGACTGCACCCTAAAGGCCCTTCCTCGCTGGCGCTCCTCGCAATGACATCCTCAACGATTCTTTGGTGGGTCTACTTAACTGAAACCGCCCTGCCAAACCCCAGTGGAGCACGGATCCTCCTACTCTGATATGGGTGTGATAGACTGTTTACTCTGTAGTTTTCGCCAACGATACATTCCCTGGTATGTCCACTTCCCATCGCACTGAATACCCAGATTGGGCGGCCTCTTCGGCAGTAGCAGCGGCCGACACCGAGACGCGGGCCACCTTCATCATGCGTACCTACCTGCACCTGGCCAGTGCCGTCGTGGGGCTCATCGCCATTCTGTACGGACTCTTCTCGTTGGGCCTGGCCGAGCCTATAGCACGCGCCATGCTCAGCGTGAGTTGGCTCATTCCTATGGGCGGGTTTATTCTGATTAGCTGGCTGGCCAGCCGGGCGGCCCATCAGGCGCAAGACCTGGGCACGCAGTACCTGGCGCTTGCCGGATTTGTGGTGGCGCAGGCGCTCATTCTGGTGCCGCTGCTGTTCATGGCGCAGTCCGTAGCCCCCGGCACCATCGAAAGCGCTGCCTCCGTCACGCTGATTGGCTTTGCCGGGCTCACGTTCATTGCATTTTACACGCGCAAAGACTTCTCGTTTTTGCGTAGCCTCCTCATCTGGGGCGGGGTAGGCGCCCTGGTGCTTATCGTAGGAGGATCGCTCTTCGGGTTCCAGCTCGGTACGTTCTTCGCCGTCGGCATGGTCGTGTTCGCCGGCGCTGCTATCCTCTACGACACCTCTAACGTGCTGCACCACTACCCGAAAGACCGCTACGTGTCTGCTTCGCTGGAGCTCTTCGCTTCGCTCGGACTGCTCTTCTGGTATGTGCTTTCGCTCTTTATGTCGGGCGACTAAGCACACCACAGCTACGATGCCGGTCCGCTCTGTAGCGGCTATGTGTTTCTATTGTGCAGCAGGCCTGTTGCCAATTGGCAGCGGGCCTGCACGTGTTTGGAGCCTACCCGTAGGGATGCCCAGGTAGGCGTGGTCAGGCAAAAGACACCACATCTGAAAGGGTCGCACGCACCGTTTCTCTGAACGCACGCACAAGCGGCTGCTTGTGGCGCCGTCGCGTTACGATTCGGATGGTGCGTTTGGGAGCAGGGGAAGCAAACGGTTGTACGTAGGTGCTTTGCTCTGCCTCGGTCATGTGGCAGGTAGCAAGGGCCGGCAGAAGCGTCATGCCTCCACTGCGTTGGACAAGGTGAAGAAGCGTTTCTAACGAACCACTCTCGAGGTGCGCTTGCGACGGAGTACCGTTGGCGCGGTGGCTGCAGATCTGGAGCACCTGGTCGCGGAAGCAGTGACCTTCGCTAAGAAGCCAGAGGTCGTCGATGGCAAGGGCCGACACGTTTAGCGGACCACAGTCTGCGAGACGGTGATCGGGTGACAGGTAGCCTACGAACGGTTCGGTGAAGAGCGGAGCGACTTCGAAATCGGGGCCGGCTTCGTCTGTGGCAATAAGGCCTGCATCAAGAACGTCGCGCCGTAGAGCATCCAGCACCTCGGCGGTGGTCCATTCGCGCAGGACAAGGGTAATCTCAGGGTAGGCCGTTTCGAGGTGCGGCAAGACAAGCGGAATCAGGTAGGGGGAAAGCGTTGGCAGCATGCCGAGCCGGAGGGTTCCCGCAACTCGGCTCTGTACTTCCGCCGCGAGCATTTGCAGGCGGTCGCACTCTGAGAGAACGGTTCGGGCCTGCTTGATGAGGAGTTCGCCGGCTCCCGTAGGCACAACCGGCTGGTGACTCCGATCGATAAGTTCAACGCCCAGCTCGTCTTCCAGCTTGCGGAGCTGAACGCTCAACGTAGGCTGCGAGACATGACAGGCCGCGGCAGCCTGCCCAAAGTGACGATGGTCGTCTAAGGCAACAAGATACGTCAACTGCGCAAATGTCATAAGAGCGGCCCTCCTTTCGATAGTTTTGAGCTATGTAAAGTGCAACAAAGATTAATTTGACTGATCAGGTGCTGGTACCTACGTTTATACTGAAACGTTACTTATTCAGTAAAGCCCTACGTCCGGTATATGTCAGAAGACCATTCAAAAGACCATACAAACGAATCTAATGGATGTCCTGTGATGCACAATGGGACGAACGGCTCATCGCCCCATCAAGGTTCTGAGAACCCGCGGCAGAGCACGGTTTCCGCCAACCGCCAGTGGTGGCCCAGCAGCCTGGATATCGAGATCCTTGATCGCAATGGGCAGAACCCTGGTCCGTGGAGCGCGTCGTTCGATTACGGCGAAGCATTCCAGCAGATTGATTACGACGCACTCAAAGCGGACATTGAAGAGGTGATGACGACCTCGAAAGACTGGTGGCCCGCCGACTACGGAAACTACGGTCCCCTCTTTATTCGGATGGCGTGGCACGCAGCCGGAACGTACCGCACCACCGACGGGCGAGGTGGCTCGTCGGGCGGACAGCAGCTTCAGGCTCCCCTCAACAGTTGGCCCGACAACGCCAATCTTGACAAAGCCCGGCGCCTTCTGTGGCCTGTCAAGCAGAAGTACGGCCGCAAGATCTCATGGGCCGACCTGCTGGTGTTGGCCGGGAACGTCGCCCTCGAATCAATGGGTTTCAAGACCTTTGGATTCGCCGCTGGCCGTGAGGACGACTTCCACCCCGACGATTCGGTCTACTGGGGTCCGGAGAACGAAATGGAGTCGTGGGATCGGTTCAATGAAGAAGACGAGCTTGACGACCCGCTCGGTGCCACGGTGATGGGGCTCATCTACGTGAATCCTGAGGGACCCGAAGGCACCCCCGATCCGGAGTGGTCGGCGCAACGCATTCGCCTGTCTTTTGGCCGAATGGCGATGAACGATGTTGAAACGGCCGCGCTCATTGCCGGAGGGCACACCTTCGGAAAAGTTCACGGTGCCGACACCGATGAGCACCTCGGCCCCGAACCAGAGGCCGCCCCAATTGAGCAGCAGGGACTCGGGTGGAAAAACGAGTACGGCTCAGGGAAGGGGGCTCATACCATTACCAGCGGCATTGAAGGACCCTGGACCGAAGCACCGACGCAGTGGGACACCGGCTATCTCGACAGTCTGCTTGACTACGAATGGGAGCCGCACAAAGGCCCCGGCGGAGCGTGGCAGTGGCGTCCGAAAAGCGAGGAGCTCAAGGGAACTGTACCGGATGCACACGATGCAGCAAAGAAGGTCGACCCGATGATGCTCACGACAGACGTAGCCCTGAAGCGGGATCCGAGCTACCGGGCAATTATCGAACGCTTCCAGGAAGACCCAGACTATTTTGAGGATGCATTCGCGCGGGCCTGGTTTAAGCTGCTGCACCGCGACATGGGTCCGAAAGAGCGCTACATCGGTCCGGAAGCGCCCGAGGAAGATCTGATCTGGCAGGACCCGGTGCCTCGTGTTGACCACGACCTGATCGGAGACGAAGAGATTGCTACGCTCAAAAAGACAATCCTCGACACGGATCTGTCTGTTTCGCGCCTTGTCAAGACCGCCTGGGCTGCGGCATCGACATACCGTGATAGCGACAAGCGTGGTGGGGCGAATGGTGCCCGCATCCGCCTGAAACCGCACCAAACGTGGGAAGCGAACGAGCCCTACGAGCTGTCTCGTGCGCTGCACGTCCTGGAGGACATCCAGCAAGATTTCAATGCGTCGCGAACCGACGATGTGCGGGTATCGCTGGCTGATCTCATCGTGCTGGGCGGAGCCGCTGCCATCGAAAAGGCAGCCGCAGACGCCGGGTACGAGGTCAACGTACCGTTCGAACCCGGGCGCACCGACGCAACACAGGAGCAGACGGATATGGAGGCGTTTGAACACCTTGAGCCAAAAGCAGACGGCTTCCGCAACTACATCGCCGATGATCCGGGACAGGACTGGACCCCGGAGCAGTTCCTGATCGACAAGGCTGACCTGCTGGACCTGACGGCATCTGAGATGACAGCACTCTTCGGAGGGATGCGTGTGCTCGATGCTGTGCATGAACAAGCAGCCGGCCACGGGGTCTTCACCGATCGCCCGGAAACGCTCACTAACGACTACTTCGTGAACCTGCTCTCGATGGACTACACGTGGGAGCCGGCATCGGAAAAGAAGGAGCGTTTCGAGGTGCAGGATCGGGAGACCGGCGAGGTGCAGTGGAACGCAACCCGTGTTGACCTGGTCTTTGGGTCGAACGCACGCCTTCGTACCATCGCACAGGTATATGGAGCCAACGACGGCGAAGAGAAGCTCATCCGCGACTTCATTAGCGCATGGACCAAGGTCATGACCCTCGACCGGTTCGACCTGAAGTAAGTGCTCGAAACGGCTCCACTTTCCGGGGGGTGACCCTGGAAGATGATCCTAAAACGAAAAGCCCCGTCTGAGAAGACGGGGCTTTTTTGTTTGGGGAAAGAGCGAAATGCAGATCTGCGATGCGAGACATCTGCACGAGGGCTCAGTAATCGATACGGTTCTCGTACTCGGTCCACGTTTCGAAGGGGGCCCAGCTTTCGTCTTTGAGTACGCGCTGCATGGGAATCGTACGTTCTGCGGGTTTGCGGTCGATCTCTTCATAGATGTGCGAGTCGTCGAATCCGACGCGGGCGGCTTCGGCATGCGTGGCTGCGTAGTACACGCGGTCGAGGCGTGCCCAATAGACGGCACCGAAGCACATCGGGCACGGCTCGCACGAGGTGTAGAGCGTGCAGCCTGTCAGCTCAAAGCTGCCCAGTTCCTGGCAGGCGTTTCGTATAGCGGTGACCTCCGCATGTGCCGTGGGGTCGCCCGATGACGTGACGAGGTTCGTGCCCTCGGCAACAATCTCGTCGTTGCGGGCAACAAGCGCCGCAAACGGGCCCCCGCGTCCAGCTTTCACGTTTTCCACGGCCAGGGCAATGGCCCGGCGCATCAGGTCAGGATTCATAGCGTTGATGGACTGAATTTGCAGAGGGATGCGTGGGCTATCGCTCGTAATCGGCAAGCGCTTGGATGACATCGTCATGGATGGCACCGCTGGTGGCGACTACGCCGGTGTTCTCGGAAAGCAGCGGTGCATGTGTGAAGTCGAGCGGCTCGCCGTGCATGTCGGAGACGCGCCCGCCTGCCGCCTCCACCACGAGGCGTCCGGCGGCGTGATCCCAGATCTTTTCGGTGTAGTCGGAGCCGGGGCGGGGCAGGCGGAAGTAGATGTCGGCCTCGCCGCGTGCTACGAGGGCATACTTCGCCTGGCTATCCATGCGAATGGGGGGCGCGCTGATGCCGAGCATATCGCCGACCTCTTTGGCTTTGTCGTGCGCGCTGTGCGCCGAGACAAAGGAGTCGGTAAAGCGGGCTTCGCCGGCCTGAGCGGTGGTGCGGGTGCGGACCGGTGTGCCGTCCGCCTCGGGATCGTCAAGCGGAAACTGCATGGCGCCCTCGTTGCGAACGGCGATGAACACCTGCCCGTGCGAGGCAGGGGCGTCGAGATTGTCGGGGAGGTTCGGGCAGGCAAGAGCCGCTACGGTAGGCAGTCCGTCTTCCACAAGCGCAAGCGCAATCGCGTACTGATCGCCGCGTACGAATCCCTTCGTGCCGTCGATTGGGTCGAGCGTCCAGAAGCGGTCGTGGTACTGCGTAGCATTGCCGTGGTCGATCCAGCGGCAGACGGCTTCGGCGTTGGCTGTGGGGTCGTGCGCTTGCACGCGGTCGACAACCTGCTTTAGGATATGCGCCTGCTCCGTGGTCTGCAGCATGGTGCTGTCTTCCTCGGCAATGACCGGTACCTCCGGAAATGCCTGTTGCAGGGCATGGCAGATCAGCGCCTGACTCCCAAAGTCGGCCACGGTAACGGGACTGCGATCGTCTTTTGTGGCGACGGTGTTGTCGATGTCGGCCTGCACGGTCTGGCAGAGCTGTGCAGCAGCACGAACGGCGCGCAGGGCGGTGGCACGGGTAGAGGCGGTCGCATCCGAAAACATAGGCGGGAACGGGATTAGTGAGTGGCACAAGCGTTCCCAACGTAGGCACTACGAAGCGGAAAAGGTACTGCTATGCCGCTTTTGCGCACAATTCGTCGTACGGGGGCAGCTCGTCTAAGAACGTGGTCTGGCCCGCTTCCAGGTCGACGCGGCAGACGTAGTGCATGTGGCCATTTGAGGCGATCCAGAAGGGGGCGCCCAAGACCTGGTTGTAGCGGCTGGTCTGGTCAAATACGTCCTGTGTGAGCGGCACCGACGGGGCTTTGCATTCAAGCAAGAGGAGCGCGTCGCCGCCGCGCGTGTGGGCGACGAGGTCGGCCCGCTGCGGACGCCCCTGCCAGGTAAAGCCTTGCTCCACGGACATCAGCCCGAGCGGGACGCCACGGGTGGTGTTCAGGAAGTGGATCCAGTGCTGGCGCACCCATTCCTCGGGCGTGAGCCGGACGTACTTGCGGCGTACGGGGTCGTGAATGTGCGGATTGCCACCGCGCTCGGTAACGGGTGCGTTGATGGCGGGCAGGGCAAGTGGCTCCACAGGGGGGCAGTCGGTTATTGGCGGATGCAGACGGAGCCTTTCTACGAGACCGGTCCGGCGGATGCTCCATCAGCATAGCCGGTCAGCTCCACGTAGCCACGACCGGAGAGCGGAATCTCGCCCGACGTGCCGTCAATACGCACGGCGCCCTCCCAGTAGCGCACCGACACATCCATCTCCTGCCCCGGGAAGTACGAGTCAACGGTGAAGTCCAGGTCGTACTCCGGCAGGCGCATGCGCCAGGCCACCGGATACTCGCTTTCGTTGTCGATGGTGCTGGTCCACGTGTCGGTGACTTCGAGCTCCACGTCTTCGCGCTCAATGAGCGTAGACGACCCATCTTCTTCGACCAGAATGCCTTTGCTATAGGTGCTGGGCGTGCCGTCGTCGTTGCGGAGTTGATAGTACATGAGCTCGCGTCCGTCATCGAACTGCAGCGAGAACCAGTCCCACCCCTCCTGATCCTCGGCGAGCGCGCTGGTGCTCCATTCGCGGTCCATCCAGCTCTGGCCGGATACGGCAACCGTATCGCCTTCGATCATGATCTGGCCTTCGGTGTCGAGGCGGGTGTACGAGTAATAGTAGGAAGCGTTGCCCGAGCCAGGCCCTTTCTGGCTGAGGCCCCGGTCACCCTGAAAGACCGGGGGCTTACGCGGCGTGACGGTCAGGTCGATGGCCATCTGCTCGTCGCTCACATCCAGGTGCAACGGAAAGGTGGAATCGTCGGGTGTTGCATCGGGCGTTTGGGAGATGGGTTCTGCGCTGGCGATCTGCCAGTCGTCGAGCCACACGCGAAACGGCTGCGCCTGGGCCCCGGCAAGTCCGGCTCCGCCGCGGGCAAAGCGCTCCGTGCTCAGGTGCCAGGCCCGGTCGATATGGCTCATGCCGAAGTGCCCCATGTAGAACTGGTTGGTCCGCCAGTCTGCCGGATCGGCGTGCTCGGCATTGGCGGCGTCGGGCGGGGTAAGCGCAGAGCGGAAGATCGTGAACTTGAAGCCGTAGTGCTCTCCGTCGTCGCCGTCGAGGTTACCCGTGAGGTACCACCACTCGGTCTGGAAGCCCGGATGCGGGCCGTGGTCGTCGGGAAACGAAAAGTCGATCACGCGGTCGGCACGGTCGTATCCCGTCGTGTCGGTGCTACCCATGGCCTCCGCCACAGCCGTCGTCGTTCGGATGGAGGCCTCGTCGACAGCTGGCTCCGACAGCCAGTAGGCCCCAACTCCAAGAAGCAGGGCAATCGCGATGAGAATGAGCAGGAGGCGGTTCATGATAGGTACGAGTAGGCTCACAAAAGAATCTTTGAGGATGTCATCGCGAGGAGTGCCGCGTCGGTCACAAGCTCCTTCTTCGCGATGACAAGGTGTAAACGTATTTTGGGCGACCTGCTTAACAGAGTGCGTGGGGAAGCGTTGCGTGCTACTCCTCTTTCAGCGCGAGCGCCGGATTAGCGGTCGCCATTTTTCGTGCCGGATAGAGTCCGGCCAGAAGCGCAGCGCCGATGGCCAGGAGCACCGCCTGCAGCAAGATGCCAGCAGACACATCCATCTGAAGCGTCCAGCCAAAGGACCGCAGGTTGATCACGTAAATGAGCACGTAGGCCAGCGCATAGCCCAGCGGCAGCGATAAGAGTCCGGCAAAGAGTCCCATCAGGCCGGTTTGCATCGTCACGAGGCCGCCGACCTGGCCGGGGGTCATGCCGGAGGCGCGCATCACCGCAAACTCGCGGTTGCGCTCCAGCTGAAGTGCCATCAGCGCGGTAAGCACGCCGATGAAAGCGACGAGGATGGCAAGCAGCCGCAGCACATTCGTAACAGCAAACGTCTGGTCAAAGATGTCCATGGAGGCCTCACGCAGCGCCTGGTTGGACTGGATGAGCACGTCCTGCACGCCGCTGGCCTCGGCGCGTAGATCGGCAATCAGAGCATCTACATCGATACCGGGCGCGGCGGTGACGGCCACGCCCGACACGCGATTGTCGTTGTAGTGCCGGTCGTACGTCGTGCGGCTCATGAGCACGCTGCCCATGTCGGAGGCGTAGTCGAAGTAGACGGCGATTACCGGAAAGTCGCGCGCCCCCTGGTCGGTTTGCAGCGTGAGGGTGTCGCCGGTTGCTATGTCATAGCGATAGCTGTATGGCTCTGATACCAGCACCACATCCTCGCTGGCAAACGCATCCCACACGAGACCGTCTTGCGACTTGAGGCTGTAGGTGTCGGGGGTTCGCGGGCCGGGCGTAATGGCGATGAGCTCGGTGGGACCCACGTTGGCCGCCACATCTACGTTGCGCACGGTGTAGACATCGTCCACCCCGTCGGTGTCGCGGATCGCATCAACGAGGGCCGGAACGACAGTGGCGGTAGACCTGCGGAAGCTCGGGCTGGGAGCCTGAACGTACACGTCGGCCTGCAGCGATTGCTGGAGCCACGTTTCGACGGTGCCGCGAAAGCTGTCGATCATAATGCCGACGCCGATGGTGGCAGCAACCGCTACGGTCAGTGCGGCGATGGCTACGCCCGTGCGGCTCAGCGTGCTCACCACGCCCCGGGTCGCCATCCGGCCGAGCACGCCCGCCACGGCATTCATAACCGGGCGTGTAGCTGCGGCCATTCCTATCACAGCCAGTGGAGTGGCCGCGGTGGCGCCCAGAATGAGCAGGAGGAGTCCGACATAGCTCCACGCGATGCTTCCCCCAATTAGAGCAAGAATTGCAACGCCAACGCCGATGAGCACCGCGCCGCCGAGAGCCAGCACTGGAGCCCGCTGCTGAATATCGGATTCGGAGGTGGAGCGCTGCAAGACCATGCTCACCGGTGCATTGGCGGCCTCACGCGCCGGAAAGAGTGCGGCTACAAGCGTAAGGCCAAGTCCGAGTCCGGCTCCTTTGGCGAGCGTCCACGGCGCAATAGAGAGCTGCTGCACCGTAACCACGAAATAAAGGTCGGTGATTGTGCGGGTGATGATCTGCACCAGCCCCTGGGCGAGCACGATACCCGCGAGCACGCCCAGAATGGTCCCGGCCAGCCCGAGCACAGCCGCCTCCGACAGGACCAGGCGAAAGATCTCCTGCTTTGTGACGCCCAGTGCGCGCAGCCGCCCGATGAGCGGACGCCGCTGCACGACCGAGAACAGCATCGTGTTGTAGATGAGAAATGCGCCCACGACCAGCGCGAGCAGGCTCAGCGCCGTCAGGTTCAGATCGAAGGCGCGGGTCATCTGCGCGATGGTGTCGGTGCGGGTCTCCGAGCGCTGCAGATGGACCCCCTCTGGCAGCGCGGTCCGCAAGTGCTCCTCGGTCGACTCATCCTCGATGATGGCGTCGATGCGAGAGAGCTGTCCGCGCGCATCCAACAGGCGCTGTGCGGTTGCAATGTCGGTGACGATGAGATTTTCGACGGCCCGGCGGCTGCGCTCGTCGTCGGTCTCAAGCACGCCCATGAGTTCTACCGTGTGCTGCACGCCCTCGACCGACACGGTGAGCGACTGTCCGGGCTCTACGTCCAGCTCGCGGGCGGTCTCGGCGCCGATGAGGATGGTAGAGCGTGACAGAAGCGGCTCCAGCTCCAGGTCGCTATCCGGTCCGAATCCCGCATACGGACGAAACGGTCCTTCGGCAAACGGATCGACGCCCAGTAATTGAAACGTACGCGCCGTTTCGGCGGCTTCCAGCGTGGCGTAGCCTTCAATTACGGGAGCGATCGTGCGGAAGCGGTGCTCGGTGCGGAGGGCGCGGTAAACGTCTTCACTCAGCCCTTCGCCGGCCCCGACGACCTGATGGGTCGCCTCGCCGGTGACCGTGTCGGTGGAAAGACGAAAGGCATCGGAGGCGCTTGTATTGGCAAGGTCGATCGCTACGACGATGGCCACGCCCAGCGCGATGCCCAGCACCGAGAGTGCCATCAGCCAGGGGTGGCTGCGTAGGTACTGAGCACTGGATCGAGATAGCAGAGAAGACATGATCAGGAGTGGGTCGATAGCAGGGCGCTAAGAGAGCCGTCGTGGAGCGTGCCGTTATGGAGCGTGATCGTGCGATCCGCCTGGTCGGCCAGGCTCTGGTCGTGCGTAGCAACGAGGAGTGTGGTATCGTGCTCGCGCACCATGTCGGTGAGCAGACTGAGCACCTGGCGCCCCGTCTCATAATCCAGGCTGCCCGTGGGCTCGTCGGCCAGCAGCAAGAGCGGTTCGTGAGCCAGCGCCCGCGCAATGGCAACGCGCTGCTGCTCTCCGCCCGAAAGCCGGTCGGGGTAGCTATCGCCCCGGTCGGGCAGCCCCACACGCTCAAGCAAGTGGGACACGCGCGCATCCGCCTTGTCGGACTGTCCGCTCAGCTCCAGCGGCAGCGCGATGTTTTCCGCGACGGTGAGCGTCGGGATCAGGTTCAGCGACTGGAAGACAAAGCCGATGTGCTCGCGCCGAAAGCGGGTGCGCTCCGCATCCGACAGCGTTGTGAGGTCGGTGTCGTTATAGCGGATAACGCCCGAGTCGGGCCGGTCGATGCCGCTGACCAGATTCAAAAGCGTGCTTTTCCCGGCGCCGCTACGCCCCATGAGCACGAGAAACGCCCCCGCATCCACCTCAGCGTGCACGCCGTTGAGCACGGTGCGCGCAGTGTCGCCTTCTGCAAAAGACTTTCGGACATCAGAAAGATGGAGGAGGGCCATGTTGACAGAACGTATGTGATGATTGCCACTAACCGTGTCTCACCTGCAGAGTAAATGCGGTGTTCTCTGGATGCGTGGGTATTTGCACTTCGTTACGACGGTCGACGCGCCGTGAAGACAGATGACGGGAGGCGGGACTCTGCGGGCTGTTTCGGGCAGATCTCGTATGGGATGTGAGTTAAATTTCAAGAATGCGGGGAGCACCTGGATCCATCTACCGTATGGTTATTTGTATTTGTTTACCACTCTGCACAACGACACCAAAACCTGATGGATCATAAGGAAGGGGCATACAAAGTACGAGACCTGAGTTTAGCACCGAAAGGGCGCAAGCGCATCGAATGGGCAGAGAGCCGCATGCCGGTGCTCATGCGCCTGCGTGAGGAGTTTTCAGAGAGCAAGCCGTTCGAGGGGTACAAAATTGCGGGCTGCCTGCACGTTACGAAAGAAACGGCCGTGCTGATCGAAACGCTGGCGGCCTGTGGCGCCGAAGTGGCCTGGAGCGGATGCAACCCGCTCTCGACCAACGACGAAGTGGCTGCCGCACTCGCCGAGAACGGCATGACCGAAATCTACGCCTGGCACGGCCAGGATACCGAGGCGTTCTACTGGAGCATCGACCAGACCATCCAGCCGAAGGCGCCGCACCTGACGCTCGATGACGGCGCAGACCTCATCTTCCGCGTGCACTCGGAATACCCGGAGATGGCGGATACCATCGTCGGCGGCTCCGAAGAAACCACAACTGGTGTGCACCGCCTGCGCGCGATGGACGACGATGGCAAGCTGCTCTATCCGGTCTTTGCGGTGAACGATGCCGAAACGAAGTGGGACTTCGACAACGTGTACGGCACCGGTCAGAGCACAATTGACGGCATCCTGCGCGCTTCCAGTGTGATGCTCGCCGGCAAGAACTTTGTCGTAGCGGGATACGGACACTGCAGCAGCGGTGTGGCGATGCGCGCGAAAGGCATGGGCGCCAACGTGATCGTGACGGAAGTGAAGCCGACTGCGGCACTGAAAGCCACGCTCGACGGCCATCGCGTGATGACGATGGACGAAGCCGCTAAGATCGGCGACATCTTCGTGACGGCCACCGGCATGAAAAATGTCATTCGTGGACGCCACTTCTTGAGCATGAAGGATGGCGCGATTGTGTCGAACACCGGACACTACGATGTGGAGCTGAACCTCGAAGAGCTCGCTGAGCTTTCGGTCGATACGCGCGAGGTGCGTGAGAACAATCGCGAGTATACCATGGAGAACGGCAAGCGCGTCTTCGTGCTCGCCGACGGGCGCCTCGTGAACCTTGCGGCGGCCGAAGGGCACCCCAGCGAAGTGATGGACATGAGCTTTGCAAACCAGTTCATGGCGCACCTGAAGCTCGTGCAGAGCCATGAGTCCAGCGAGCAGCTGGGCCCGCACGTGATTGACCTTCCGGAAGAGCTCGATCAGGAGATCGCGCGCATCAAGCTCGACACGATGGGCATCGAAATCGACAGCCTTACGGACGAGCAGGTTGCCTACGCCACCGACTACTCGGCCGGCACCTGATGCGACCGATACACCGTAACGGTTGCTAATACCGGCCTCTGTACCCCAACATAAAACCGCCGCCCTCAGCAAACGCTGGAGGTGGCGGTTTTTGTTTGGGTGGTTTTTTGGCTGTATGGTGCCTTTTTTTGGCCCCGGTCGTCCGCCATGGGAGGTGGGCCGCCCCATTGCGTGGTCCAACTCGGCGTGTAGGGCGGCGTTGAGATCCTTCCGTATGACCTGCGGTGTGGGAAGAACCGCGCCCCGCTACGTCAAGTCATCCCGGAGGGTGCGTCCTCCGATCAAGTCACCCCAGACGCATCCCCCATCAAGTCATCCCGGACAAGGCGCCCTGCGCCGCCGATCCGGGATCCAGAACGTTGTATAGAGCACAGCCTGTGGGCATGCAGAGGTCAAGAATCCGGCTTCTAACTTTAAAAAAACCTGACAGGTCTCGGAGACCTGTCAGGTTTATAAGATAGAAAAGCCCTCTTTCACACCTTGTCATCGGGAGGAAGAAACTGGAGACGGCGTTCATCACATCCTTTTGAGAGAGGGGATCACTCCCGGCATGAAGGGCGGCGTTGCAATCCTTCCGCCTATGGGAGTCAGGATGACCCTGCGGTGTGGGAGGAGCCGCGCCCCTTTCATTCCAGACGCATCTCTCCCAAACTACGGCTCTACCGACTCCGCGTTGACCTCTGCATTCAACCCGCGGCGGCGCAGCAGCGGCTCTACCGCTGGCTCCTGGCCACGGAAGTCCAGATAGAGGTCCATCGCCTCCCAGCTGCCTCCACGCGAGAGGATCGTATCCCGGTAATGATCGCCGTTCTCGCGAGTCAGTCCGCCCTGATCCGTCATGTAGGCAAAGGCATCAGCGGCTAACACTTCACTCCAGATGTAGGCGTAATAATTGGCCGAGTAGCCGCCGGAGAAGATATGCGCGAAGTAGGGCGACTTATAGCGCGGCGGTACCGCCGCGTAGTCCAGCCCGTACTTGGCCAGCGCCTCTTGCTCAAACGCGAGCACGTCTTCGGGGACAGCGTCAGGTGTCAGTGTATGCCATTCCATGTCGAGCATGGTGGCCGCGAGGTACTCCTGCGTTTCGAAGCCCTGGTTGAAGTCACGGGCCGCGATGATGCGGTTGAGTAGCTCCTCTGGGATACGCTCGCCTGTTTCGTGATGGATGGCGTAGTTCGCCAGCACCTCGGGGTGGATGGCCCAGTCCTCCTCAAACGTCGATGGGAACTCCACAAAGTCGCGCGGCACCGACGTCATCGCTTGCGAGGGATACCGCGTGTCGGAGAACAGTCCATGCACGCCGTGCCCCATCTCATGAAAGAGCGTGGTCACGTTGTCGAAGCTGATAAGCGCGGGCTCGCCCTCCGCTGGTTTGGGAATATTCAGCACGTTGACGACCACCGGCTTCTTGTCGAGCAAGTGCGACTGCCCGACAAACGAGCTCATCCAGGCGCCGCCGCGCTTGGAGTCGCGCGCGAAGTAGTCGGCGTAGAACAGACCCAGTTGCTCGCCGTCGTGGTCGATAACGTCAAATACACGCACGTCGTCGTGATACACCGGCAGGTCGAAGCGCTCCTCGAAGGAGATGCCGTAGAGCCGGTTCATGGTGTAGAAGACGCCGTCCTCCAGCACCCGGTTAAGCTCAAAATACGGACGCACCTCCTGGTCGTCGATGTCGTACTCGGCTTCGCGTACGCGTTCAGCGTAGTACTCCCAGTCCCAGGGCTGCACGTCACCGTCGACGCCATCTGCCCGCATCTGTTCTTGAATCATGGCCGCTTCGCGTTCGGTATTGGCTCGCACGGCGGGAATCAGGTCGGTGAGCATGTCGAGCGCGTTCTCCGGACGTTCGGCGGTCTGGGGCTCCAGGGCGAAGTGCGCGAAGGTGTCGTAGCCAAGCAGCTGTGCCCGCTCGGCACGAAGCGCTGCCATGCGCTGGACCAGCGGGCGCGTGTCGATGCCTCCGTCCTGCCCGATGCCACGGTGCGCTGACGCTTCCCACACCCGCTGGCGAACGTCGCGGTTCTTCAGACTGGTGAGCACCGGCACCCGTGTGGTGTTGGTGATGGAGAGCAGGTACTGCCCGTCATGACCACGCTCCTCAGCGGCCTCACTGGCAGCGGCAATACGGTCGACGCTCAGCCCCTCCAGTTCGGCTTCATGCTCAACGAGCACGGCGCGCTCAGGCGTCATCGCAAGGAGCTTCTCCTGAAACTCTGTGCTGAGCGACGAAAGCTCCGCATTGATCTCCCGGATGCGCTGCTGCTGATCGCTATTGAGCAGCGCACCGGCACGCACGAAATCGCGGTACTCGTCTCGTAACAGCTTCGCAGACGCCTCGTCCAAGTCGAGATCATCTTGCTGCTCATACAGCGTCTGCACGCGCTCGAAGAGCGCAGCGTTCAGCCGAATGTTATCGGAATGCTCGGCCAGGCGCGGCGCCATCGCGGACTGGATCTGCTGGATTTCGTCGTTGGTGTGCGCCGAGGTCATGTTGTAGAATACCCGCTGCACCCGCGTGAGGAGCGCGCCCGACCGCTCCAGCGCGACAATCGTGTTCTCGAAGGTGGGCGGTTCCGGATTATCTGCAATGGCCTGCACTTCTTCCATCTGCTGCTCCATACCGGCTTCCATCGCCGGTCTGTAGTCTGCATTGGAGATGGCATCGAAGTCAGGCGCCTCAAAAGGAAGCGTGCTGGGTTCGTAGAACGGGTTGGTTGCGTCAAGCATCGCGTTGGGGGCGCTGGATTGCGCTTCTGAAGAGTAGGAAGTTCCGATCAGGAGAAAGCCGATCAAAACCCAGATCGGCAGGCATCTCAGGTTCATAGGTCTGTTTGGATTAGGGAGAGAGCGTGTGTATACACGGCCACAGGGTGCGCTGCGTAGTCGCTGAACGTGCAGCAGTAGCTATAGCAACAAGAACGAGTAATAGAGAAAACTGAACACATGTGGTTGTAAGTACAACTGCTGTAGCAATATCCCTTACCCTACGCCAAGTAGTGTGTGTCAGATCCACACGGTATGCTGCTGGCCGGGGTATCAAGATCCTATCGTGCAGTATTGGATTGTCGGTTCTACGTTTTGGACCGGATCCTGGTGGTAGAAAATCGAAGGGGGATCCTGAGGTGACATCATATTAGCGTTTCTGATCTGCCTATCGGGTGCTGTAACGCTTCCTTGGATGAGCATACATAGAGATGCCTTATGGACAGGTTGTGATTGCTCTGCACCTGTTTATATGAGCATTTATCCGGCAGTATACTTCTTATTAAACTACGTACATTCGTTATGGCTACGCAAACTGTATCCCCTGAAACGACTGCATCGACTACTGGATCAACAAAAACGGAACGTGCCATTGGTCCATGGGACTGGTGGCGTGGCGCGCTGGGCGGGTTCATTGGCAGTATGGGGTTTGGGCTTATGATGGCCTTTATCATGCCGCCTCCCTTGCTCGAAGTGGTAATCCCCAATATGTACGGCATTGCCGCTACGCCCGACAACCCGGCGCCGCTGGCCGGGTGGTTCTTCCACCAGTTCCATGGCGTAACGCTCGGACTGGCGTATGTAGCCTACGTGGAGTTGCCTGCGGTCCGTAACTGGATGGATGCCCGCACGCTATCAGGAGCGATTACGCACGGGCTTATCTGGGGCGTGGTTACGACGCTCATCCTTGCTGTGCTCGCAATGCCGCTCTGGCTGCAGGCGGTGGGCTTCCCGATGGCGCCGCCTTTCCCGAACATTGGGGCACCCACGATCATGAGCCTTATCGGACACCTTGTGTATGCGATGCCGCTGGCGATCCTGTACGCGATGTATCGTTCATCGTAGCAATAGCCAACGGGCTGACAAACAGCTGCACCAGACCGTTACAGAAAAGGCTGCCCACCCCGGCTATATAGCTGGGGCGGGCAGCCTGCGTTTGTGTCCCTCTGGTGTCTTTTTATCTATGCTTCTGTTTACGTGTCGCCTGCATATGCAGCCTTCGCTACCGAGAGAGCTGGCGTGCTGGGTGATCAGGATCGGGGGCGTCGACCCCACGGTCAGCCGGGTCGCCTTCATTGATCAGCGTACGTCGCCACCACCAGAGTCCACCCGCAACGAGAATGCCAAGGACAAAGCTCATACCTGCGTTTAGGATAGCGATGCGCCACTGGGTGCTGGCCAGTTCGGTAATGACGATCTCCTGACTGGCCCCAGGCTGCACCCGCACGTTGAGCGTTTCGCGGTTTTCGACGACCCCGATAAGCGAATGGGGAAGTGACATGCGTTCACGGGTAATGACAGTCCCATCGTCGAGCGTAACGCGCAAGCTCACGTAGTCGTATGTGACGTCAACGCGATCGGTCGAGAACACCTCCGTCACCTCGGCTTCGGCGTCGATGCCGGAATCCAGAGTGCTACGCAGCTCCAATCCCGACCACACCTGGTGGGCAGTCAGCCCAAGCAGAAGTACAGGAATGGCCCACGCAGCACGAGTGATCCATAGAGAAGCTGATGAGGAAGAGGACATAACAAGCAGGGCGTAGGAGCAGATCTAAGAAGCTACCTTAATGTACACCGTAGGCGGTAGCGGGATGCGCAGGCAAGGGGCTCAGGGTGCAAAGCATCCGTCAAAATAGACGGAGATTGCATTTGCATTGGGCACCTGCGGCACTCGTAAACGAATGCTACGCCAGAAAGAGATAAGGCTTCCAGGTGTCGTCGAGATTACCCACAAAGTCGCGAATAAACATCACGTAGCTCGGGCGGAACGGTGTACGGTTCAGCTCCATCCCCGCTTCTTCCGGGGTCATATCCCCCTTGCGGTTATTGCAGGTGACACACGCAGCGACCAGGTTCTCCCACGTGTCGCGTCCACCTCGTGACTTGGGCAGAATGTGGTCGATGGTCAGGCGGTCACGCGATCCGCAGTACTGGCAGGTGTGGTGGTCGCGTTTAAGTACGTTCTTGCGAGAGAGCATGACCTTCTTGTACGGAATGCGTGCATACGCCTTCAGGCGTACGATGCTTGGGTAAGGCATTCGCGTACTGGGCGACCGTACGGCCTTGCCATCTATTGCCTCGACCAGGTGGACCTTCTGCAGGTGCATGAGCACGATTGCACGCTGCACGCTGCACACGGTAAGAGCACTGTAGTCCTGATTCAAAACGAGTACATGTCCGTTCATTGCGACATGCCCCCCGCTTCACAGAGAAGCGTGTTTGTTGATATACCAATAGGATGCAAGCGAGAATGCTGAATACGGAAGAGTACAACCCTCGCCGGAAGACCGGCATTTTTGACACGTATAAAGGACAGTAGGCGATGCATAATACACACAATACTGCGTATTGTAGCCTTCATGGTTTGTTTCCCTAATGCCGCTACATGGCCTTCAGGGGGGCAAAATAAATTACTACGTTGCATCTTGAACCTCAGAAATCCGCCAAGTCGATCTGGACCAGTATGTAGAGCGTGTGTCTGCAGACAGGCAAAAGACGACAGATGGAAGGGAGCTGGAAGGGAGGCCTGCGATGCGCCACGCGACGACGGAAGTTTGCACAGGACATCAACTCCTCGGAAGAGCGTTCCAGGCAACCTGATGAAGCAGAGCATGAAAACTCCCGTTTCTGTCCCCAAACATTGGCGTGTGCCACGGCAGCAGCCTGATCGGACGCATACGTGCGCAAAGAATAGCATGCACAAAGAAAAAGCGTCTCCTGGCTAACCAGGAGACGCTTTCAAAGTTGGGGGCCGTATATTTATGCACACAGCACATGCTTATGCTGCTGTGCATTTGTAAGCTATGCCTCTTCAGGCACAATGTGCACATAACGGCGGTTGCCGCGGCTACGAGCAAACTGTACCGTGCCCGTTTCCTTGGCAAAGAGAGTATCGTCGCCACCACGGCCTACGTTCTTGCCAGGGTGGAATTTCGTGCCACGCTGGCGCACGATGATGCTACCCGCTTTCACGAATTCGCCACCGTATGTTTTTACGCCGAGATATTTGGGGTTGGAGTCGCGACCGTTTTTGGTCGAACCCATTCCTTTCTTATGAGCCATACCTACCTCTTTCGTCTGTGCTACAAGCGAATGCTGGGGCACTCAAGCGTGCAGGAAATCTCCTGCAGCAAGCGCCTATGCGGAGTGAACCGTTTCAATCTGAATTTTGGTGTACTGCTGGCGGTGTCCTCTTTTTACGCGGTACCGCTTGCGTCGTTTCTTCTTGAAGACGATAACCTTGTCGCCTTTCACGTGCTCAAGCACACGCGCCTCAACCGAAGCGCCGTCTACCGTGGGGGTACCAACGGTCGTTTCGCCGTCTCCGTTTGAAAGCAGCAGCACGCGGTCGATCGTGAGCGTGTCATCGGCCTCCGCGTCGGAATGATACGGCACGTAGACGGTGTCGTTTTCACGCACCTTGAATTGTTTGTCTTTAACGTCAACAATAGCGTACATAGGGATCTCTGCTTTGGAGCGCTGGATTGAGTACCACCGCGAGAGTGAATAATTTTGTTCAGACTCTGCCCACGGATGCCCTCGCGCAAAGTTTCGCTATTTTCTCCTATTACGATTCGTGTTTCTTATGAAACTGACCCTTCCAAACGGCCGCCAGCTCACGCCCGGTAAGCTGCTCTGCATCGGGCGCAACTATGCGAAGCACGCCGCTGAGATGAAAAGCGACGTGCCTGACCAGCCCATGGTCTTCCTAAAACCGTCGACAGCGCTCATCCGAACAGGCGACGCGGTGCGTATCCCGCAGGCGTCGTTGGAGGTGCATCACGAAGTCGAACTCGTGGCGGTGATTGGCACCGGCGGCAAGCACATCGCTGCCGAAGACGCGCTCGACCACGTGGCGGGCTACGCGGTCGGACTCGACATGACGGCGCGCGACATCCAGGCAGGTGCCAAGGAGCGGCGGCATCCGTGGTCGGTGGCGAAGGGATTCGACACGTTCGCGCCGCTCGGAGCCATCGTGCCGGCCTCTGAGGTTGCCGACCCGCAGCAGCTCACCCTTGGCGTGTCGGTCAACAGCGAGACGCGTCAGCAGGGCTCTACCAAGCATATGATCTTCTCGGTGGCGGAGCTGATTGCGTACTGCTCCTCCGTCTTTACGCTGGAGCCCGGCGATCTGCTCTATACCGGCACACCCGAAGGCGTGGGCCCGGTGGAGCCGGGCGATGTAGTGGAAGCGACATTTTCTGCTGGCCCTGGTCTCTCGGTACGTGTGGAGAAGGAAGAGCGGTAAGGTCCACCCCTCAGTCGCTTCGCGACAGCTCCCCTCTCCAGGGGAGCGGGTAGATCTCTACCCGGCGTAGCGCCTTTTGCAAATTCGACGAGAGACCGTTGGATTCCAAAAACGTACTTGTATCCTCGTCGTAAGGCTCCGCCTCGTGACGCGGCCGTTTAGGGCCTTGCCTGGATCTGCACGAAACCGGAAGCAGAGCGGCAAAACGCTGTCGCATCGCTTATTCCGCATTGCCCCGCCCCGACTTCCACACCAAAGTCATCCTGAGATCCCTCGGCTGCATGCCGACTCCTGTCGGTATGCGCTCGGGATGACAAGAGGGTGACAACGGGAGAGAGAAGAAGGCGCGCTCTACGCCACTCCCTCCTCTACAAATGCGTTTAGATCCATCACCACCGCGTCTTCGCGCTCGGCGCGGTCGAGCTCTTCCGCAACATAGCGCGCCGTGTGCGTATTCGCCTGAGCTAGCTCCTCGGGCGGCCCTTCGAATACAATCTCGCCGCCGCGCTGACCGCCTTCCGGCCCCAGATCGATGACGTGGTCGGCCTGCTTCACCACGTCCATGTTGTGCTCAATGACGACCACTGTGTTGCCGTTGCCCACCAGCGCACGCAGCACGTTCAAGAGGTGACGGATGTCCTCGAAGTGCATGCCCGTCGTGGGCTCGTCTAAGATATAGAGCGTGTCGCCCGTACCCGGACGCGAGAGCTCTTTCGAGAGCTTCACGCGCTGCGCCTCGCCGCCACTGAGTGTGGTGGACTGCTGCCCCAGCCGGATGTAACCAAGGCCCACCGCTTCCAGTGTACGCAGCTTGCGTTGGATGCGTGGCAGGTTCTCGAACAGATCGAGTGCCTCGGTTACAGTCAGGTCCAGCACGTCGGCAATGGAGTGCTCTTTGTAGCGCACCTCCAGCGTTTCTTCGTTATAGCGCTGACCGTTACACTCGTCGCACGTCACCTTTACGTCGGGCAGAAAGTTCATCTCCAGGGTCACCGTACCCGTGCCGCCGCACTTCTTACAGCGGCCCCCTTTCGTGTTGAACGAGAACCGGCTCTTGCCATAACCCCGAATTTCTGCCTCGGGCAGCTGCTGAAAGAGATCGCGCAGGTAGTCCATCAGCTTCGTGTAGGTGGCCGGATTCGAACGCGGCGTGCGCCCGATCGGCTTCTGGTCGATCTCGATGACCTTGTCGATGTGGTCGATGCCCTCAATGCTCTCGTACGACAGCGGCACCGTCTTCGCGTTGTGATGATAGCGCGACAGGATCGGATACAACGTCTGGTTGATAAGTGTGGACTTGCCGGACCCCGACACGCCGGTGATGCACGTAAAGGTACCCAGCGGGATACGCAGCGGATCGCCCTTCAGGTTGTGACCGGTCGCGCCCCGTAGCGTAATCGCATCGCCCGAGCCCGTGCGTCGCTCGCCCGGCACGCCAATCACCCGGTCGCCGCGCAGATACGCCGCGGTCACGCTGCCGGTGTACTCGCCGTTCACGACCACGTCGTTGGATCCAGATGTGCCATTGGTGGCCGTTCCGTTTTCGCTCATGTGGGTGAGCGTCTCGGGTGGGCCCTCTGCCACGAGGTGGCCGCCTTTCTCGCCGGCACCGGGGCCCAGATCGACCACATAGTCGGCCGCCTCGATCATCTCGCGGTCGTGCTCCACTACGAGCACCGAGTTGCCCAGGTCGCGCAGCGCCTGCAGCGACCGGATGAGCCGCTCGTTGTCGCGCGGATGCAGTCCAATTGAGGGCTCGTCGAGCACGTAGAGCACGCCCGTAAGCTGCGTACCCACCTGTGTAGCCAGGCGGATGCGCTGGCTCTCGCCGCCACTGAGGGAGCGTGCGGTCCGGTCGAGTGTGAGGTAGCCCACGCCCACGTTCACCAAGAAGTCGAGTCGCTCGCGTACCTCTTTAATGATGGGATGAGCAATCGTGCGCTGCCGCTCGCTATCGAACGAGAGCGTATCCACCACCTGACGCAGGCGCTCCAGATCCATGTTTGCCAGATCGCCAATCGTGTGCTCACCGATACGATACGAGCGCGCAATCTTGTTGAGGCGCGCCCCGCCGCAGGTCGGACAGGTTGTCTCACGCATGAACGACTCGGCCCAGCGCCGTTTCTTCGACGAGTCGGTGTTGTCGTAAGCATGCTGCACATGGTCCAGGAGCCCGCCATAGCGGTGCGTATAGTTAACCGCACGGCCTTTGTAGCTGTACTTAATGTCGAACTGCTCCTCGCCTGCACCGTGCAGAATTACATCGCGCTGCTCCTCAGAGAGGTCTTCGATGGGGGTGTCGAAGTCGAAGTCGTACGCCTCGGCCACTGCCTCCAGCTGACTGAAGATCCAGATGTCGCGGGGTTTGCCAAGCGGTACGAGTCCGCCCTCAGCAATGGTTTTTGAGGGATCGGGGATCATCAGGTCGGCATCGAGCTCGCTGGTTACGCCGAGTCCATCGCAGTTTTGGCAGGCGCCGTAGGGGGTGTTAAACGAGAAGAGATTCGGCGACGGCTCGTCGTAGGAGAGGCCGGTCTCTGGGTCCACCAGGTGGCGGCTAAAGAGATGATCGCCCGCCTTTACATCGGCCTCCGCATCCCCCTGAACGTCAACCACATGCGCGATGAGCGTACCGCCGCCCATGTCGAGCGCCGTTTGCACGCTTTGTCCTACACGCGGACGAATGCCGTCTTTGACGACGAGGCGGTCTACCACCACTTCGATGTCGTGTGTTTCGTAGCGCTCCAGTTTCATGCCCTCCTCGTAGGTGCGCAACTTGCCGTCAATACGGAAGCGTTCGAAGCCCTGGCTGGCCGTCTGCTCGAAGAGCTCCCGGTAGTGGCCCTTACGCCCTTTTACGACGGGTGCCAGGATCATGAGGCGCGTGCCTTCGGGGAAGCCCAGGATGCCGTCAATGATCTCGTCATCGCTCTGCTTGCGCATCTTGTTGCCCGTCTCATGCGAGTAGGCCGTGGCGGCGCGGGCGTAGAGCAGGCGCAGGAAGTCGTACACCTCGGTGACGGTGCCCACGGTAGAGCGCGGATTGCCGCCCACGGTTTTCTGCTCGATGGAAATGACTGGTGAGAGTCCATCGATGTGATCCACGTCGGGGCGCTCCATCATCTCCAGGAACTGGCGCGCATAGGCGCTCAGGCTCTCCATGTAGCGGCGCTGGCCTTCCGCGTAGATCGTGTTGAACGCAAGGCTGGACTTGCCCGATCCGGACAGGCCCGTCACGACCACGAGCTGGTTGCGCGGGATGTCGACGTCGACGCTTTGCAGGTTGTTTTCGCGGGCGCCGCGGATCGTAATATGTTGGGGCATAGGGGTTCGGGGGGGGATGCGGAGCAGCAAATGCACATCCGCATTACACCCGCCCCCTGGCAGCGCGTTTCTGCATAGACGCCCGTACCCCTACACGTAACGCAGGTGTTGCGGATGGCGGGCATGAGACCGAACAAAAAAACCTGACAGGTCTCCGAGACCTGTCAGGTTTACTTCGTTTGCCCTGCAGAGAAGCAATGCCGCAGTACGGCGACCGGATGTGGTGCTACTCGTCGCAGTCAGGCCGGCAGCGTACCGTTGCGATATCGTCCACACGCTCTGCGGTGAAAGAGCCGTTTTCCACGCGTGTGTCCCCTCCATGAGGGTCTTCGAAACTAAATGTGCCTTCGAGTACATCCTCGCTGGCGTTTGTGATCGTAAACGTGCCGGGTCCGCCGCCAATGAATCGGCCCAGCTCATAGCTGTTCATGGAGTTCTGGTAATACGGAACGGTCCCGCCTTCTTCAAAGTCGTAATTGCCTTCTTCAGGAACGACGCCCTCCCGGCCCTCAATGTCAATGGTCGTCCACGACCGGTTGGTTTCAGACCGCTCATCTTCGGGCGGACGTTCGCCATCCAGCATGTACAGTACAAATTCTTCCCCGCCACTCGGAGAGGGTTTGAGTCCGAACGCTGCGCCTCCTGAAAGGTCGAGGGTTTCTCCGCTGTCATTAGCGGTCGCTTCAAAGCTCCCGACATCGAGAACGAAACCGTCTGTGCCATCCTCACCGTTGTCATCTACGCTGTTACACGCGGCGAATGCAAAAAGGAGGGCAAAAAGGGAAAAGGTAGTCAGGATTCTACTGGTTATACGCATCATATGGAATAGATTAGTAGAGAAATTTGCCGAGCACACGCGACGTGCAGAAGAGGCCCATAAAGAACCGTGGTCGTCGTGTTGATCGTGGCTTTCTGGGAAGCGTGCAAATCTTCTTGGTTCTACTCTATTCCTACGTGCGGAACGAAAGGTGGGTAGGCGGACACGTTGATCCGTTCTTTATATCTCCGATCCGCCAAGCAGAATGACTGGCCACTTTTGGGCCACAGGTGCTATCGCACAGGCGGACGCTGCGTATGCCAGTCGGTTGCCTGCTGGATAGCATGAGCCACGCGTAGCGTTTCGGCGTCGTGGTAGAGGCGTCCGAGCACGGTGATGCTCGCCGGACTGCGGTGGTCGGGATGCGCGCGCCCCTCGTCGTCTTCCACCGGATGAAACGCGTTAGGCAGGCAGACGCACGGATGCCCGGTCAGGTTGGTGATCTGTAGTGTACCCCCACGAAACGAGGGGCTGATGAACACGTCGACGCTCTCAAGCGCTTCGCGGGTGGCAACCATCAGTTCGCGGCGCAGGCGCGAGGCCTGGATGTGCTCCACCGCCGGCGTGAAGCGAGCAGCACGAAAGACATGCGGCCAGGCGTCGGTTGTCTGGCGGACCATCGTTGCGTCCTCGCCGCTTCGGGTAAGCTCGTCGAAGTTGCTGGCGGCTTCAACGCCGAGCGTATTTAGCAGCGCGCCCAGTGGATAATTAGTGGGTAGGCTGATGGGATGCAGGTCTGCGCCCTGCGCACGGAGCGCGTCGAGCACAGCCTGGTCGGCTTCGGCATTCTGGTAGTCGCCTTCGAACGCATCCTCGTAGATACCAACACGCAGGTCAGCGAGCGGCTGCTCGGCATCGAACGGAAACGGGGCATCTACCATGCCAGGGTCGCGTGCATCCGAACCGCGCAAGACGTCGTAGACAAGGGCGCAGTCGTATGCCGAGCGCGCCATAGGACCGGCTTTGTCCATCGACCATGACAGCACCATAGCGCCGTAGCGGCTAACGGTACCGAACGAAGGCCGATGGCCGGTCACGCCGTTCCGGGTAGAGGGCGACACGATGGAGCCAAGGGTCTCGGTGCCGAGTGCAAACGGGACCGCGCCCGCAGCCACCGCCGCGCCCGATCCGGCCGACGAGCCGCTGCTGCCCTGGTTCGGGTTCCAGGGCGACATGGTCGTCGCATCGAACCACACGTCGCCCCAGGCCAGTGCGCCCAGCGAGAGCTTGGCCAGAAGCACGGCACCGGCCTCATCGAGCCGTTCAATGACGGCAGCGGTGTCGTCGATGGTCTGGTTCTGGTATGGGGTTGCGCCCCAGGTGGTGGGATAACCTTCCACGGCAAAGAGGTCTTTGGCGCCGTAAGGGATGCCGTGGAGCGGACCGCGCCACTCGCCGGCGTCAAGTTCGGCATCGGCGCGGGCTGCTGCGTCGAGGGCGCGCTCTTCGGTGAACGTGATGACGCAGTTGAGCGTCTCGTTCAGCCGGCGCAGGCGGTCGAGGTAGAGCTCGGTGAGCTGGATGGAGCGGACGTCGCGGTTGCGCAGCCACACCGACAGCTGAGCCACCGAGGCAAAAGCCAGATCCTTGTCGGTGTCGGGGACGGGCGCTTCGGGCCACTGCCAGGTTGGGGCGGCGTTGCCTTCGGGGACCGCGGCGCCGCTCAGCTGTGGATTGAACACCTCAGCCGGGTGAGATCCGTTGGGCAGGGTGTGCTCACGCATCGCCTGGTACTGCTGCAGCTGTCCGTTTAGCTCATCGACCAGCATCTCGCGGTCGTCTTCGGTGAAGGAGAGGCCCATGAGGCGCTCAGCCGCCTCAATGTCTTCAGCAGTGATTTCGATCTGCTCGTCATCGCGGCGGCGCGAGGCAACCTGCGTGTAGAGCACGCCCGGCATGAGTCCGGTCAGGCCAAGCGCAGAGCACGATTCAAGAAACTGGCGGCGGTCCATAGGTCGTGTGGAGCATCTGAGGAGGTAACGGGTGGGGCGGTCGCGTGCTGGATACGTGCCGGATACAAGCCGGGTAGCTGGTAACCGGCATCAAAGCACGAAGTAACGTAGCATACAGCGCAGTGAATATCCACTATGCGGGCAAGTATGCAGCCAAAAGAGATGAGTGGTGGGGCTTACGCATCCCCATGCAGTCCTCAAAAAAAGAAACATGTCAGTCCGTGGTACCTTAGGTTGCAGGGTTGACTACACGCAGCCTTCTGTCGACCTCTGTCTGCATCCTTCATCACGTTCTTCCTATAGGTGTCCTGTGTATGCCACTTTTCTTATCCCAGTTCATTACGCAGATGCGCGATCGCGTAACGTGGTTCTGGGGGGCTCTGGGCACTGATAAAGAAGCCCGAACGAAGCTTATCGGCCTGGTCATATCGCTGTTGGTATGGGGCGGACTTATGCTTATGCCGACGCCTGAAGCGTTAGGAGCGTCGGGGCAGCGCGCGGTAGCACTGCTTGGGGCGGTCTGCATCATGTTTGCAACGGAGGCTGTTCCGCTGCCGGCTATTGGCTTACTCATTCCCGTCTACCAGGTCGTTGTGGGAGGCATCGGGACGGAGCTGGTAACCAGTTGGATGATGAGCAACGCGTTGCTGTTTCTCATGGGCACGCTCATGCTGGTGGCTGCGCTTTCCAGTCGTGGACTCGATAAGATCATCGCGTTGTATATCCTGACGCGTGTCGGGGCGAGCGTGTACGCTGTAGTATTTGGTATTATCGCCGTGAGCGCGCTGCTGGCGGGTTTTATGTCAGATGCAGCCGCTGCGCTCATGCTCGCGCCTGTACTTGGCATCATTGGCATCGTGCGTGATACACACGACGGCCCCATCACCAACCTGACAAAGCTCCTTATCTTTGCTGTAGGATTTGGCGCCATCGTGGGCAGTCCGTATACGCCTGCAGGAGGCGCACGGAATGTGATCATGATGGACTACATGCAGCAGCTTGCCGATGTCGATATTGGATTCGCGACATGGACGCTCTACATGCTACCGTATACGGTCGTTATGGTAGGGGTACTCACGGTGCTGCTGCCTGTTATCTTTCCGCCCGAAGTCAAAGACATGCGCACCGCTGTAGAGTCACTACGCATGGAGGTACGTGAGCGGCCATTCGGAATTGACCAGATGATCGTGCTTGGCGTGTTTGGCATCACGATTGTACTCTGGCTCGTCGTTGGGGATCTTTACGGCATTGGCGTTATCGCTGTAGGTGCAGCGGCCATGCTGCTTGTCCTTGGTGTGGTAGAGTGGCGCGACTACCAGAGCGATGTGGACTGGGGGGTGCTCATGATCTACATCGGAGCCATTTCGCTGGGAGGATATACAGCCGAGACAGGTGCTGCCGCATGGGTTGCCGACTCGTTCCTCAGTGTTGTCTACGATGCAGGCATCGAAGACGGTAACATTCTGATTGTCCTGATTTCGTTTTTGGTTACCGGCATGACCTCGGCTATGAGCGCCGGAGCTACTGCAAGTGTGATGGGCCCGGTTGTGCTGGAGATCGGCGCGCAGGCTGCGTTCTCGCCACTGATCATCGGACTCACTACAGCACTTGCGTCCTCGTTTGGATTTATGCTTATTGTGTCAACCCCTGGAAATGCCATTATCTACGCATCTGGATATCTCTCGGCTGCCGACTTCGTGAAGGCCGGGTTTGGGGCGATGCTGGCGGCGTTTGGCGTATTCCTTGTCATGCTTTTGGTCTACTGGCCTCTGCTTGCCTAACATGCTAATCCAGAGCCTGTCAACGTTTTATCTGTACACTCATTATTTGTACACTCAGTTATTTTGTAGAGCGCTATGCATCCCTTAATTTGCTCGGATGGAAGCGAATGGGCCCAGAAATCGGCCCGATTTGCGCTTCAACTGTTTCGGGGCACGTCTAACGAGATCACGGTGCTTGTTTTCAAACAGCGCCCTCGCGCTCTTGATGCTGAACAGCAGGCGATGGTACAGGGGGCCCGTGAGAAAGGCGACAACCTGGGGGCAGCGCGTGCTGCCGATGAGATCGACCGCGAACTCCACGTACTGGTTAAGGGGATTCTGGGAGATGATAGCGCCGTGCATTGGAAGCAGGCCGATGGCAACATGGCCGAGCACCTGCTCGGCGTGGCCAATGACTATGACATCATATGTTTGGGGGGCGTCGGCAAAGGCGGGTTCTCACGCAACCTGATGGGGGTTTTTGTTGATGAGCTGGTGCTCAAGGGGACAGGCAACCTTCTGGTTACAAAAACCAGCGATGCGCTCTGCCACAACGTGCTCCTGGCATTGCCGCCTGAAGATGCCGACGACAAAAACATGGCGCATTACCTGGGACAGCTGTTCGAAGGCAGCGGGGTCAACATAACGATCAACATCATGTGGAGCGACTTGCCTCACCGCTTTGAGGGATACATGGAAGCTTCCATGGGCCAGCGAGTAAAGCGCATGGTTGACGAAGATCTGTTCCCCGATAAGCGCCGCCGACTTGGGCACATCACTGGGATTCTCAACGACTACGGGCTTACCAGTAAGGCAGCTTTCAAAGACTACGGATCAATGAGCGATCTTGTGGATGCGGCCGAACCGAACAGCTATGACCTGATTATTGTACGTCCGCCCGCTGCCGGCGACGGTTTTCTGCAGCAGCTCGAACCGAACAAGCAGAGCCTGAACCTGATGCGTAAGAGCGCCTCTAACGTCATGCTCCTGCGCGACGTGCCTGTGGACAAGAAAAGAGATGCGTAATATCAGTGCTGTGTGGTGGCCTTGGTCTGCCACACGTCAATCTTGGAGCAGCAACGTAGCCCTCTCAGGCGCTGCCCTCTTGAATAGAGAAATTGTGTCTTAGTGAGTCGGCGAAAATACGTTTACACCTTGCCATCGCGAGCCATCACGAGGATGGCGTACCGATTCCCCGATGTCGGGTCGTATCAGTTGCCGTGAGGGCCTCCTCACGATGCAGTAAGCTCTGTTTCGACGTGCTCTTTTGTTTTCTTGAAGGTCAGCTCAGGCCAGTTCTCCATCATGCGCTCCAGCCGCCACGTGCTCATCCCCAGGTAGGCCAACGTGCCGCCGGCATCCCGGAACAGGTTGTTGATCTCGTCGGATTCGTAGGCTTCGATTAGTGCCGGATCGCCTTCGACCCAGCGACAGCAGGTGTAATTGACCCCGGAAAGCCGGGCGTCCACATTGTACTCGTCTTCGAGCCGGGCCAGCACCACGTCGAACTGTAGCTCGCCCACCGCGCCCAAAATGTAGTCGTTGCCGCGCAGCGGACGAAACACCTGGATGGCGCCTTCTTCGCTCAGCTGTGTGAGGCCTTTGCCCAGATGCTTCGCCCGGAACGGATCTTCGAGGTGCACCTTGCGAAAGTGCTCCGGGGCAAAGCTCGGCACACCGGTAAACTGCACCGGATCGCCCTCACAAAGCGAATCGCCAATCTTTAGGGTCCCGTGGTTCATGATGCCGATGATATCACCGGGCCAGGCGCGCTCTACGCCTTCGCGGTCCTGCGCCATGAAAGCGGTGGCATTGTTGAGGCGCATCGTGTCGCCGCTCTGTGCGTGCGTAACCGTCATGCCCCGTTCAAACTGCCCGGAGCACACGCGCACAAACGCCATGCGGTCGTGGTGACGCGGGTCCATGTTCGCCTGAATCTTGAAGACCACGCCCGAGAACGTCTCTTCGTTCGGATCTACGTTGCGCGTGGTGGTCGGGCGCGGCTGCGGCGGCGGGGCAATGTCGACAAACGTGTCGAGCATGTCGCCCACCCCAAAGTTGCTGAGGGCGCTGCCAAAGAACACCGGCGTCTGTATGCCGTCGCGGTAGCGCTCCAGATTCAGGCTGTCGCCCGCTTCGCGGACCAGTTCGATGTCGAAGCGCAGTTCGTCGGCCTGCTCGCCGAGAATGTCGTCGAGGCGTTCATCGTCGAGACTGTCGATGGACAGGCGTTCGTGCTCGCCCTGCATATCGGCGTGGGAGAAGAGGTGCAGCTCGTCTTCGTACAGATTGTACGTGCCGCGGAAGCGGTCGCCCATACCGATGGGCCACGACAGTGGCACGGTCTCCAGCGCCAGCGTCTCCTCGATGTCCGAAAGGATCTCCAGCGGCGGCAGCCCGAAGCGGTCCAGCTTGTTCACGAACGTGATGATGGGGATGTCGCGCAGGCGGCAGACCTCCATCAGCTTGCGGGTCTGCTCCTCGACGCCGCTGGCCACATCGAGCACCATGATCACGCTGTCGACGGCGGTGAGCACGCGGTAGGTGTCTTCCGAGAAGTCGCGGTGCCCCGGCGTGTCGAGCAGGTTCAGCGCAAAGCCGCGATGCTTAAACTGCATGACCGACGACGTGACCGAGATGCCACGCTCTTGCTCCATCGACATCCAGTCGCTGCGGGCGTGGCGGTTGGCCTTGCGCGCCTTGATCTCGCCCGCCTCGTGAATCGCGCCGCCTTTCAGCAGCAGCTTTTCGGTGAGCGTCGTCTTTCCGGCATCGGGGTGACTGATGATGGCGAAGGTGCGGCGGCGGTCGACCTCCTCGCGATGGTTGCGGCTCGATGTAGCAGAACTCACGGTGGTGACGCTATTGGGAGAGGAAACTACCGGCGCAATTTATGCTTCCTGGCATAATTGCAGTCACGAGTAACGTGTTTGCGTCCCCAAAAGTTTTCTGCTGGAGGAAGAAGCGGATCCGTTTAGCGGTCAACATAGACGGGGAAAGCAGGGACGCACGTCTCACGAGTTGTCGGGGCGGGTTGTCAGATGGGCCGGCTCGACCGGGGCCTGTCCTTTTTCTGCTGCGGGGACGATCATATTTAGGATAACCTCCTGTACAGCGGTGCGATGGCTGCGTCCGGTGCCGTGGTACGGATTGGAGGTTGCAACCACAGTCAGCTCAAGCGCAGGCACGATGAAGAGATACTGTCCGCCATAGCCCCAGCCGTAGTAGGTGGAGTGATATCCGGCTCCTACGTGGCGCTTGAACCAGCTGTACCCGTAGCCTGCGCCACTCCAGCGCGACTCTGAGCGTGGAATCCACGACTGGCGCACCCACTCGTTCGAGAGTACTCGCGTACCGTTGTACATGCCGCCTTGCCGGTATAGCTCCCCGAAGCGAAGCAGATCGCGCGGGGAGATGAGCATGTCGTTACCGCCAAAGTAAATTCCCTGCGGATCGGTGGGCCACGGCGGCAGACGGATATCGAGCGGCTCGGCCAGGTGGTCTCGCGCAAAAGCCCAGGTGCTCTGCCCGGTCGCCTGCGTGAGCACGGCAGAGAGCAGATGCGAGTTGCCGGTGCTGTAGCGCCGCGCTGTACCGGGCGCTGCGTGCAGGGGACGCCGAATGGCATTGCGTACCCAGTTACTGCTTGACACCCAACTACCATAGTTGCTGCCCGAGGTGCGCTCCAATCCCGATTGCATGGTAAGCAGGTGGGCGAGAGTGATATTGCGCTTGCGCGGGTCGTCGTCTTCGGTCAGGTAGTTCTCAACGAAGGGACCGATGGGCTGGTCTGTACTGTTGAGATAGCCTTCTTCGATGGCAAGCCCAACAAGCGCAGAGAGAATGCTCTTGGAGACGGATTTTACGTTCACCGGCGTGTCGAGTCTGGGCCCGCCCAGGTTTTCTGCAACCATCACTTCGCCGTGCCGCGCCACAACGAGGCTCTGCAGCGGCTCAAGCTCGGCGGCACGTTCCAAGGCAGCGTCTGTGAGCGTAGCGTCGAGCCCGTACGTGTTCACGCCGGGGATGGGCTCTGGCATCGGGAGGTCTTCATCGGCAGGCTCGGGGGCAGCTGCCGGTTCACAGGCTAGCAGCAGCAGGGCGGTGCATGCAGCAACCAGCAAGGGACGTACTTGGAGAACAAGGAGCCTGAGAAAGGGCGAGACCGACACGAGTGAAGAAAGCATCCGGTGAGAAGATTACGGCAGAAGCACGGTGCTTAGATGCGGTGCTCTATGTTGCAACACACTGCATGGTAAGGGAGACAGAGGCGGAGCGTCTCAGGTTCGGCGGATGCGCTACGCAGACGTTACACATTTGGACAGATTTTGGGCGTTCGGGGATGCTGTAGCGCAATTTTATGGGCAGCGGGGAAGGACGCGGAGTCCACGAAGACCAATTTCGCCGATGCGTTCATCGTCATCGAAAGGCGTCCAGAAGAGGCCGGCGTCGCCGCCGGTGCGTAGGGTGTGCGGTGGCACGGAGCCCTGGGCATAGGCTTCACGCTCGGTGTCCGGACCGCGAAAGATGATGGTGAAGCGGTAGCAGATGGGATGTGCATTGCGGTTCCGGATGCGCACGACCACGCCGTTGCGGTTGCCGCGTGCTTCGGGATAGAAGAGGTACGAAAGAGCAACACCCTCGGTCCGGTAGATAGGCGTCCACGCGTCCTCGTCCCATCGCTGCGTGGTATCGGATGCAGCAGGCGCGGTAGCGAAAGATGTAGACCAGGTTGCAGCGTGCACCTGCGAGACAGGCACGCGCCCAACGGGCGGCGGCGCTGCAAGTCCGAGTACGACGATAGCGACAGGCAGAAGCGTGTGCATCCTTCAAAAGCAATAGCACAGAGCAGTAGGACGGGGGGTATGCAGGCAGTTCGAACGTGTTGGCCCCAGCATGTTATTGGGTGCAGGCGGGCGTGGCGGCTGCACGGGCGTCTGAATCGGTGGTAGCTGATGCTACGGCACCGGGGGCCACCCATCCGCGAAGCCGGTAGACGGCGTATCCTACGTACTCGCGCAGGGTGCCGGTGCTCCGAGAGAGGGCATCGGCACTGGGTACGAAGTCGAAGGCAGAACGGGGTCCGTATACGACCTGGTGATCGGTGGGTGCGGGCAGAGCGGGCACTCCGGCGGTGCAGAATACGGCAAGCGCTCGTGGCATGTGAGCCGCGGAGGTGACGAGCAGCACGCGGTCGAGGTTGCGCTCGCGAAGCAATTCTGCCGTGCGCTGAGCATTCTCGTAGGTCGTGGCGCTCTCGGGCTCGGTCCAGATGGCGGACTCGGGCACGCCCCACTGCATGAGCACGCGGCGCAGGGTAAAGGCTTCGGGCGGCGTATCGGCCCAGGGCAGGCGTCCGCCACTCACCACGATGCGGGGCGCGCGCTCGGCCTGGTAGAGCCGGTGCGCGTGCACGATGCGGTCGGAGGCATCGTTGAAATCGGGATCGATGCGAGGCGGCACCGGAGCCCCCACGCCACCGCCCAGCACGACAATGGCATCGGCCTGTGGCAAGTCCGAGGCAGCAACAGGAGGATGCGTGCGCTCAAGCTGGTACTGCAGGGTGTCGGCAACAAGGGGAAGCGCCGGGGCTGCCACGATGAGCAGTCCGGTGCCGCTGAGCACGAGACCGATGCGCTGGTACCGCCATGTGAGCACCCACCCTATGCAGAGCACGAGGAGGCCCAGCACGAGCGGATGGACGAGCAGGCCCAGCACTTTTGAAGCAAATACGGACATGATGCGTGTTGACAGTCGGGCAAAACGTGTGAAGTTTGGCAGTGGTGAAGACCTGCAACGTTACATAAAATGGAGATAACGAAACAAGGCAGCAACGATAGGGGAAACGTTACACCATTTGCCAAAAAGGGTGTAACGTTTGGGTGAAATAGACGGAGCGTGCATTGGTAATTGGTGTTGCATTTATATCATATTGGGCAATGTAGTAACGCAGCATCGTGTAGCGTTCGTGCTGTGGCTGCACCCCGATCCCCCCATGCCATCTTGTTGCTGGTTAGCGGGTTACTTGACATTGTGCGTCAAACGGTTAATTTTTACGCACGGCGCGCAGGCAAGATAAGGCTTTCGAGCCCTACAAGCCCGCCCAGCACCCCACACGCTTTCTAAACACGTTTTAAACACGTTTTACTTTTGACTAACTACGGAGGACTATCCATGACATCAACTCACTCGTACATCGCGCGCGGGCTCTCAATGCTGCTCTTTGCAGCAGTTCTCGTTGTGGGCCTTACGGCTTGCAACGGCGAAGAAGCCCCCGACGCTCCCGCTGATATGGAAGAACCCGCTGACGCTCCGGCGATGGCCCAGGACACGCTGTCGATCGTCGATATTGCGGTGGCCGATGCGCGCTTCACCACGCTCGTAACGGCGCTGGATTCGACCGGTCTGGTTTCTGCACTTGCAGAGGACGGCCCGTTCACGGTATTCGCTCCAACCAACGAGGCGTTTGAGGCACTGCCTGATGGCGCACTCGAAGATCTGCTTGCGGCAGAAGACAAGTCTGAACTGGAATCGATTCTGCTGTACCACGTCGTAGAAGGGGACATCATGTCGGGCGACCTTGAGGAAGGAGAGCAGACGGTACCCACGCTTCAGGGCGACGATCTGACGATCACCGTGTCTGAAGACGGCGTTATGGTAGGCGAGGCGCAAGTCGTCGAAGCTGACGTTGATGCTTCAAACGGAGTGATCCACGTAATTGACGGGGTCCTGATGCCGTAACATCTGGCACGCCCCAGTATATGCTATCACCTGTGACCTCACAGGTACTTTGTATTGCATGTATACAGCATAAGGCGGATGTCCCATCAGGGGCATCCGCTTTTTTATGTCTGCCTTTAATGTCTGGATGTTGCCTGCGCTTCCTATTCTTCGTCTACCATATCTGCCCCAATCAGTTAAAAACAGAGCAGCAAGATGTAACGTCGAAAATATAAAAACGGGCCGTAACGATCTACCGATATTTAGATGAGCCTGGAATCATACAACGGTGCCCTTTCTTCAAGCCTCCGCGACATAAGCAGGGTACCGGCACAGCACGTTAGTTTGCCTGCCGCGCTTCACCGGTCGTCTCTCGCTCAATTTCACGCTAACCTATTTCCCGACTCGTATGGCTGCTTCTGATGATGCTCCCGTCTTCGTTCTTATTGGTGCCACCGGTGGCATTGGCTCCGAAGTAGCGGAGCGCCTGGCCGCTGACGGAGCGCGTCTTGTACTGGGCGCCCGCACCGAATCTGATCTGAACGAGTTGGCGGCTTCGCTCGACACCGAAACCACCGTGCATCCCCTCGACGCGACGAACTACGAGGAGGTCCAGAACATCGTGGACGCGGCAACAGACACCTACGGGCGTATCGACAGCGTCATCCACACCGTAGGATCCATTTTGTTGAAGCCTGCTCACCTGACCTCCATCGAGGAGTACCGCGAGCAGATGGCGTTGAACATCGACTCGTCGTTCTTTACGGTGAAAGCCGCAGCGCGCGCCCTCATGCGCAGTGGCGGCAGCATCGTGCTGAGCTCGTCGGCTGTCGGGCGCATCGGCCTCAATAACCATGAGGCCATCGCAGCAGCGAAAAGCGGAATCATCGGGCTTACCCGATCCGCCGCGGCTACCTATGCCAAGCGTGGCGTGCGCGTTAACTGCGTGGCACCCGGACTGGTCGACACGCCGCTGTCTGCGAATATCCTCAAGTCCGATGCGGGCCGCAAACAGTCCGAAGCTATGCACGCACTGGGCCGTGTCGGACAGCCCAAAGACGTGGCCGATGCGATCTGCTGGCTGGCCGATCCCGCCGCCGACTGGGTCACCGGACAGGTCATCGGCGTAGATGGCGGGCTCGGTACGGTCCGTAGCAGCTAAGCAGCTCTCTACCAGTGCTCTGGCGATTTTCACTGCGATTCCCGCTTCGCTTTCCACGAAGATCAGGCCTTTCGTCCCTCTACCCCCCATACCCCCCATGCGCCGCCTCCTCGTTTTCTTTCGCGACCAACTGAGCCGCACGGCGCCGCCGTTGCGCGACGCCGACCCGGCTCAGGATGTGTGCGTGCTCACTGAACACACGGCGCCGGATACGCCCGAGCACACACAGAAACGCGTGTATGTGGTGGCGGCGCAGCGTTCTTTTCGTGACGCGCTGCGCGAGCAGGGCTTCACGGTTCACTACGAAGCCTGCACCGACGAAGTCCCCGAGCCTGGGCCGCTGGCTCACCTGGCACGTACCCTCGCCACGCATTCCCCCACAGCGGTGCATGCCACCGAGCCCGGATCCATCGAGCAGCGTCGTGGGCTGCAGCGCATCTGCGACGAGGCCGGCGTCCCCCTCACGCTCCACGAGGATACGCATTTCCTGTGTACGCACGATACATTCACCGAGTGGGTTGACGGACGCAAATCGCCGACGCTGGAGTACTTCTACCGCGAGCAGCGTCGGGCCTATAACTGCTTGCTTACCGACAGGGGCGATCCCCTCGGCGGCGACTGGAACTACGACAAGCAGAACCGCGAGTCGTTTGGAGCCGACGGGCCCGGCCTCTTGCCCGATCCCCCGTCGTATCGCGACGACCCATACGTGCAGGAAGCCGTCGTCGATGTTAACGAAGCCTACCCCGATGCGCCCGGACGCGTCAGCGATCCGTTCCCCTGGCCCGTTACGCCCCAGCAGGCTCAGGAGGCGCTCGACCGGTTCATCGACGAGCGTCTACCCACCTTCGGCACGCACCAAGATGCCATGTGGACCGGGCGCCCCTGGCTCTCCCACTCGCAGCTCTCTCCGGCGCTCAATCTGAAACTGCTCGACCCGCGCGACGTCATCCGCGCTGCCGAAACCGCCTATCACGACGGCCATGCTCCGCTCAACGCGGTCGAAGGCTTCATCCGGCAGATTCTGGGCTGGCGCGAGTTCATCCGTGGCCTCTACTGGCATCGCGCCGACGACTGGCCTGCCATGAACGAACTCGGCGCGTCCGAGCCGCTCCCCGACTTCTACTGGACCGGCGACACGCAGATGGCCTGTATGCACGATGCGCTCTCGCAGGTGGTCGACCACGCCTACGGGCACCACATCCAGCGCCTCATGATCACCGGCCTGTTCGGACTCCTCTACGGCATCGATCCGCAGGAGCTCAACGACTGGCACGAAGCGTTCTACATCGATGCCTGGCCCTGGGTGTCGGTCCCCAACATGCTCGGGATGTCGCAGTACGCCGACGGCGGCTATGTGGGTACCAAGCCCTACACCGCCTCAGGCAAGTACGTAAACCGCATGAGCAACTACTGCTCCGGCTGCCAATACGACCCCGCCGAATCGACCGGCGAGAAGGCCTGCCCCTTCACAACGCTCTACTGGGATTTCCTGGATCGCCATGAGGATACGCTCAGCGGCAACCGGCGTATGAACTTCCAGCTGGCCAACGTACGGCGCAAGGGGGATGCGGAGCGGAGTGCCATCGCCGAGCGCGCCGCCGACATCCGCACGAAGGTGTACAACGGCACGCTGTAACGCGCACCCAACTGTCCCTGCCCTGCTGTCTGTTGATCGCGCCCAGCAGGGTCTCTTCTGTTTAGTATCGCTATTTAGTACCATCCACCAACCGAACACGCCCCTCGATATGCCCGACGTTTCTCTGGTCTGGCTCCGCCACGACCTGCGCCTGCGCGACAACCCCGCCCTTCACGCTGCCGCCCGGCAGGGGGCCATCGTTCCCGTATTTGTGTGGGATCCCGACGGCGAGGCGCCCTGGCAGCCCGGCGGCGCGCATCGCTGGTGGCTGCACGAAAGCCTGCAGTCGCTGCAGACCGACTTGCAGGAAGCCGGATCGCGGCTCATTCTGCGCACCGGTTCCGCTAAAGACGCGCTGCTCGACTGCGCCGAAGCCGTCGGCGCTACGCACCTGCACTGGAACCGACGCTACGAGCCCACGCTGGCTGCACAGGCCAACACCGTTGCCGAAACCCTGCGCAACGCCGGCTGCCGCCCCGTATCCCACGAAACCCAGCTGCTGCACGACCCCGAGGGCGTCGAAACGACGAGTGGCGGACCGTACCATGTCTACACGCCCTTCTGGAAGAAGGTGACCGGACACGACCTGCTGCGCACCGATGCCGCGCCGCTCGGCGCACCCGATCTGTCGAACACCGCGCCCAACGCCTGGCCCGACAGCGTGTCTGTGCAGGACATGCGCTTGCATCCAAAACACGACGACGGCCCCGACTGGACCAACGGACTTGCCGGGGCGTGGACGCCCGGCGAAGCGGCGGCGCACCAGCGCCTGCAGTACACGCTCGACCACGTGATTGCCAACTACGAAACCGAGCGCGACCGTCCCGACCACGACGGCACCTCCCGGCTCTCGCCGTACCTGCACCACGGCGAATTGAGTCCGCTGCAGGTGTGGCATGCCGTTACCGACTGGGCCGATGCCAACGAGGCCCACGAGGAGGCTGAGCCGTACCTGCAGGAGTTGGTGTGGCGCGAGTTTGCGTACCACATGGTGCACCACTACCCCACGATCCCCGACGAAACCTACCGCGACAAGTTCAAGGACTTTGCCTGGACGGATGATGAGCAGGCGCTGAAGCGCTGGCAGCACGGGCAGACCGGCTACCCGATTGTAGATGCGGGAATGCGTCAGTTAAAGGCCACCGGGTGGATGCACAACCGCGTGCGCATGATCGTAGGCTCGTTCCTCACGAAAGACCTGCTCATCCACTGGTACCATGGCGAGCGCTGGTTCTGGGAGCACCTCGTAGATGGCAATCTCGCCAACAACTCGATGGGCTGGCAGTGGTCGGCTGGCTCCGGCGCCGATGCGCAGCCGTTCTTCCGCATCTTCAACCCGGTGTCGCAGGGCGAGCGCCACGACCCAAACGGCGACTACGTGCGCCAGTGGGTGCCCGAGCTGCGTGACCTGCCCACGAGCGACCTCCACGCCCCCTGGGAGGCCTCTGCGCGGACGCTGCGCAAAGCGGGGGTTACGCTGGGCAAGACCTACCCCAAGCCCATCGTCGACCACAGCGAGGCTCGCGATGCCGCGATGGAGGCGTACGACGAGGTGCGGTAGGCAAATCCTTAGGAACGCAGCATGCTGTGGTCCTACTACATGTGTTAACAACCAATCCTCCCAACCATTGCCAGTATATGCCCACCCTTCGCTTCCCCTCGGTACTCGACGTTTCTGCGCAGGCGCTCTACGACTGGCATGCGCGTTTGGGTGCGTTTGAGCGGCTCACTCCGCCCTGGGCCCCGGTCCAGCTGGCTGCGTTCGAGGGCATCGGCAACGGCGAGCGGGCAGTCATTCGGCTTGGCTACGAGCCGGTCGCGCTCACCTGGATCGCCGAACACCATGGTCACATTGCCGGACGCCAGTTCTGCGATCGGCAGGTGCAGGGACCGTTCAAGCGGTGGGACCACACGCATCGCTTCGAACCCATTAGCGATACGCGCAGCCGCCTGGTCGACGACATCACGTACGAACTGCCGTTTGCACCACTGAGCACCGCGCTCGCGCCGTATCTGGCCGAACCCGAGCTGCGCAGGCAGTTCGCGTACCGCCACCGCATCACCCGGCACGATCTTGACCGGCACCGCGCGTACGAGAGCGCGCCGAAGCGCATTGCCATCAGCGGAAGTAGCGGACTCGTCGGCCGCGCCCTCGTGGCGTTTCTGCGTACAGGTGGACACACCGTGCATCGCCTGGTACGACGCCCAGCCACACGTCCCGACGAGATCATGTGGGACCCCAGCACCGGTCAGGTGGATGCGGCTGCGCTCAACGGCGTTGATGCGGTCGTTCACCTGGCGGGAGAGAACGTCTTTGCCCCGCGTTGGACCGACGCCAAGAAGGCCCGGATCTTCGACAGCCGCGCCCGGGGCACGCGCCTGCTGGCCGATGCCCTCGCTTCGCTCGACGATCCGCCCAGCGCGCTTATATCAGCCTCGGCCGTTGGCGCATACGGCGACCGTGGGGACACGCCTGTTACCGAGGCCGACGCGCCGCGCACCACCGACTTCCTGGGCGAGGTCTGCGCCGCGTGGGAGGCCGCCACTGCACCGGCTGAGGCGGCAGGGATTCGCACGGTGCATCTGCGTATCGGAGTCGTGCTCGCGGCAAACGGCGGCGCGCTTCAGGTGCTGGCGCCACTCGTGCAGGCCGGACTCGGCGGCACGCCGGGGCGGGGCGATGGGTTTGTGCCCTGGATCGCGCTCGACGACCTGCTGAGCGCCATCCACCACACGCTGTACAGCGACACCCTCCGCGGACCGGTAAATGCCACCGCGCCCGAGCCGGTACGGCTACACACCCTTGTCGACACACTCGGTACGATCTTCCGTAGACCCACGCCGTGGCGCATCCCCAAAGCCCTGATTCGCGTCTTGAGCGGAGAGGCTGCCGACGCGATGGCGCTCAAGAGCATCCGGGCGCGTCCGGCTCGCCTGCAGGAAGAGGGGTTCGCATGGACTTTCGATGACCTTGCATTTGCGCTCCGTCATACGCTCGGGCGTACCATGCACCCGCATCGGCCGAAATAAGGGGTAGGAGCAGCGATTTTCCTGAAGAACGGCGACCTATTGCGACAGAATTACAAAGAAAAGCAATCTCTACAGCGTGGCATCAAGTAGCATAACGGTACGTACGCAAGACCCTACTCAAAACCACACGTCACACCGTTGTCTACCGCTCCTGTAACGATCGTTGGTGCCGGAATGGCTGGGCTGACCTGCGCCACCCACCTGTACCGTGCAAACATCCCATTTCGTCTTGTCGATGCCGCCGATGCCGTGGGCGGGCGTGTACGTACCGATACTGTTGAGGGCTTTACCCTGGACCGTGGTTTCCAGGTGCTACTCACTGCCTATCCCGAATGCCAGGATCATCTCGACTACGGCGCGCTCAACCTGAAACCGTTCTACGACGGCGCACTCGTTCGTACGCACGGCCGCTTTCACCGCATTGCCGACCCGTTTCGCCATCCGTTTGATGCGCCGCGCACGCTCTTTGCCCCAATCGGCACCCTTGCCGACAAGCTGCGCGTAGCGCGCCTGCGTAGCGCTCTAACGAGCCAGCCGCTCAACGAAATATTTAGCGCCCCCGAGCAGTCAACGCGCCAGGTATTGGCCACCCGCTGGGGCTTCTCCGACCTGATGATCAACCGTTTCTTCCGCCCGTTCTTCGGGGGCGTCTTCTTCGACACCGAACTCGAAGCGTCCAGCCGCCTGTTCGAGTTTCTGTTCAAGATGTTCGCCGAGGGGGATACAGCCGTGCCCACGCAGGGCATGCAGGCCATTCCCGAACAGATGGCGTCGACGCTTCCGGCCGATCAGCTGCATCTCAACACCCGCGTCGCCGCGATTGAAGACGACCATACGCTGCGGATGGACGATGGCACCACGCTCGACGCCAGCGCTATCGTGATCGCCACCGATGCCCCGTCGGCCCGTACGCTGCTTCAAGACGAGGCGATCTCTGCAAAGCAGCGCGCTACGACGTGCCTCTACTACCAGGCGGCGGAGTCGCCGCTCGACGAGCCGATCCTGGCACTAAATGGCGATCAGGATGGCCTGCTGAACAACGTTGCAGTAATGTCGGACGTAGCGCCTTCGTATGCGCCCGAAGGCGAGACGCTGATCTCGGCGGTCGTTGTGGGCGATCCGGTCGAAGACGATGCTTCGCTTGAACGCACCGTGCGCCGCGAGCTGATCGACTGGTTCGGCCTGCCCGCCGGCGGATGGTCGCACCTGAAAACGTATCGCATCCCCCACGCCTTGCCCGATCAAACAGCCCCTGCCGTGCGCCACAATACAGATGCCGTGCGCCACCATGGCGAGGTGTACGTGTGTGGCGACTACCTGCGCACCGCATCCATCAACGACGCCATGGCTACCGGACGCCTCGCCGCCGAGGCAGTCCGCGCCGATCACTCCGTCCCCTCGGCCTGACGTGAACGCGTCCATCCATGACTATCCTGCTATGACCGACCTGCTCCTGAATCCGCGTACCGTGCTGCTCACCCACGTGGGCACTACATGGACGATGGTAGGGGTTATCTGGGTGATGCAGCTGGTGCACTATCCGCTGTTTGCGTATGTGGGAAGCGATACGTACGCTACCTACCAGACGCTTCATATGAACCGAATCACGTGGATCGTGCTTCCGGTTATGGCGCTTGAACTGATCACGGCCGGACTCTTGGCTGCAGGATACGTCCCCGGCGTGTCTGCATTGCAGGCCTGGATCGGTGCTGGACTGCTCGCGCTCATCTGGGGGAGCACCGGGCTTGTACAGGCGCCGCTGCATGGCCTGCTGGCCGATGGGTTCAGCACGCGCACGCACACCTGGCTGGTTGCTTCAAACTGGATACGCACCGCAGCCTGGACGGTGCGCGGTGGCCTTGTGCTCTGGATGCTTACGCCGATGCTTCGTATCTCTTGATCTGTAACCCACGACCTGTACCCATCACACGTACCCACGACCCTGCACTCCCAAGAGCCTGTTTGGGTCGTGGTTTGCAGCCCATTGAAGCCGCTCGCAGCCCAAATAAAGAAATCAAAACAGGCTCTAACACGTACCGACCACTAACAAATACCTGTACTCTTATGCTTGCTATCTGGAATGACGCAGTTATCGCTGAAAGTAACGACACAGTTGTTGTAGAAGGAAATCACTACTTCCCACCTGAATCGATTAAGGACGCCTTTTTTGAGCCGAGCGACCACCGAACCACCTGCCCTTGGAAGGGAAAGGCGCATTACTACAACGTAGTCGTGGGAGAGAAGCAGAACAAGAATGCCGCCTGGTACTATCCCGACCCGAAAGAAAAAGCATCGCACATCAAAGACCGCGTGGCGTTCTGGAACGGTGTAGAGGTGGTAGAGGAATCGGCTGCGGAATAACGAGGTTATCATCCTGCCGGGGCTCTCGCCCGGTACCGGTCGGTGCCTGTAGCGCGTGTCCATAAAAAAGCCTCCTTCGATGCTGTCAACGCCCTTCCTACCTGACGCCGTGCGCGGTCTCACCGAGGCTGCAGCCTGTGCATGTGCACCGTGGATTGGACAGGGCGACAAGCAGTCTGCCGATGCTGCGGCCGTCGATGCGCTACGCCGCCGGTTCAAAGACGTGCCGGTTCGCGGACGTGTGGTTATCGGCGAGGGCGAAAAAGACGACGCTCCGTACCTTGCCCCCGGTGAGCGCGTGGGAGCCGCGGATGCGCCGGCCGTGGATGTTGCTGTTGACCCGCTGGAGGGCACGCGCCTGGCTGCCAACGCCGCGCCGGGGGCGCTTGCCGTACTGGCCCTGGCGCCGTCTGGCAGCATCATGCCGCTGGGTCAGGCCTTCTACATGAAGAAGCTCATCGGCCCTGCTGCTGCCGCTGAGGCGTTGGATCTGGATGCAGCACCGCAACAGGTGATCCACAACGTGGCCGATGCGCTGAATGTGCTTCCCTCCAAAGTGCGCGTTGCCGTGCAGGAGCGTCCACGGCACGAGCGGCTTGTGCGGGCGATCCGAGAGGCGGGTGCCCAGGTGCACCTGTTCACCGATGGCGATCTTAGCTTCGCGCTCCACGCACTGCAAGGCCGAGTGGCCGCCTCGCCTTATTCAAATGCATCTTACTCAGGCGCGCCGGTCGATCTGCTCTGGGGGATCGGCGGGGCTCCTGAAGGCGTACTTGCGGCGGCAGCGCAGCGGGTGACTGGCGGGGCCATGCAGGCGCGGTTGGCTCCGCGCTCGCAGGCAGAGCATGACCGTCTCGTCCAAAATCCAGCTCTTCCGAACGTGCTCAAACGCACCCCTACCGCCGCCGACCTCGTCCAGACTGACACAGTCACCATGGCGCTCACTGGCGTCACGGATGGGCCACTGCTTCGCGGCGTGCAGCGCATAGAACCGTCTTCCACGCTGTGTACGGAGACACTTGTGCTTCATTCTGGAAGCCCACCGGAGCGGGTGGCGGCACAGCACGAGATTTCTTCGGCGTAAGGTTAGATCCGGTCATGTGCGCCGAGAAGTAGCGCAGCGCTCTGGCGATCGTTCACCGGTAGTGGATAGACGCTAAGTGATGAAGCGATTTGACACCGCAGCCTCGTCTCGGTCGAACCCCCTCTCCCTACGGGTTTCTCCCCCTTTTCCAAGGGGGAGATGTCCACGGGATCACGCCTCCGGCGAAGCTCGGCAGACAGAGGGGGGGGGCAGCGGACTGTGATGAAGTAGCCTACGTGACAATCACTTACCATTGAACCGCTACCCGTTCACCGTTACAAACAACTGAATTGGAGACAAAGCGTGTTTAGGAAAGCGGTACGGGGCATGAGGCTGCGTGTACTACAGTGCTCAGCGTCTGTTTGGGATTGGGTGTTTCCGAAATAGAAAACACCTGCCGCCGTTGTGCGAAAAGTTGGAGCCCGACCCGAGTAGCCTTGTGCAGGTCGATGCTGTATTACTCGCCATCCGGCACAAATGTGCGCATCGGACTGGTGCGGTGGGCGGTTCGGGTCCACGTTACCTCAGGAAAGCGCTCGGCAAGCCAGTCGCGCAGGAGGGCCTCTGTGAGGGCTTCGGTTTCGTAGTGGCCGGCGTCGATGAACGCCATCTGCGGCGCACCGTCGTCGGCGCTTAGCACGTTAAAGAAGTCGTGGTACTTTACATCAGCTGTCACATACGCATCGGCCCCGGCGCCCTGTGCGGCGCCAACGAGGCTGCTGCCTGCCCCTCCGCATACGGCCACGCGCTCCACGGGTGCATCCGGGGTGCCGGCATAGCGCAGGCTACCCGCATCCAGCTGGTCGGATACACGGGCTAAGAACACGGAGAGTGGCACCACCTCATCGAGCATGCCGATGGCGCCCATGCCTGCTTGTGTGGTCGCCTGGTCAAGCGGATAGACGTCGTAGGCGACTTCCTCATACGGGTGAGCTTTCTGCATAGCGGTACGTACGGTGGGCAGGCTCCACCGGGTCACTTCCATCTCCAGGCGAATCTCATCGACCGTTTCCAGTGTGCCTCCGGCGCTGCCGATGTGCGGGTCGGTGCGCTCGCCCGGACGAAACGTGCCGGTACCTGCAGAACGGAACGCACACGCATCGTAGTCGCCAATGCGTCCCCCCCCGGCATCGGCCATGGCGGTGTGCACAGCCTTCGCATCCTCTTCGGGCACAAACGTGACGAGCTTGCAGGTTACGTCGTTCATCGGCGCGAGGAACGTCGGGTCCTGCACGCCGAGGCGCTCAGCCAGGGCAAACGACACGCCACCGGGCGCAGCGTCAAGGTTGGTGTGGATGCTGTAGAGCGCGATGCCCTGCTCGGCCAGGCGCAGCGCAAGGTTGTTCGTGTATCCGCTGTCGGTGACGCGCTTCAGGGGCTGAAAGATAAGCGGGTGGTGTGTCACAATCAGTTCGGCGCCCGCGGTCGCGGCTTCTTCGAGGACCTCGTGGGTCAGGTCAAGGGCAAGCAGGCCACGGCTTACATCTGCGCCGTGGCGCCCCACCTGCAGGCCGACGTTGTCGTAATCCTGTGCAGATGCAGGCGGAGCCCACTGCTCCAGCGACTGGGCGATGCGGCGGATGGTTGGCATAGGTAAGTGAGGTTGTTAAAAGAAATTAGGACGGTCCAAGAAGGTCCGGCAAGTACGTTGCTGAATGAAGCAAAGTCTTTATAAAATGTGCGCCGCGATGCACAGTCACGGTGCGCATCGCGCGGAGCGTTTTCAGGCGCTGCCTAACTCTACCGCCCTCGTAGATACCGCAGCGAGCGCGGGGTGAACGGGCGGTGCGTAACGTCGAACGTGTCGTTGAAGGGAGACGCGTCGCCTGTGTTGCCGCCAATGAGCATTGCAAACTGCGCGGGAGATATGGGAAGCAGTCCCAGCCGACCTACCGTGTTCACACCGAGCTTAACCAGCGGCAGCGGTACGTGGACTTTCGGTTTTGGGTCGTGTCCCCACCCCTTTGTAATGCGGTCCAGAATCTCAACGTAGGCCAGCTTGTCGGGCCCACCGACCATGAACGTCTTCGCGTGGGCGCTATCGGTCGTAAGCGCCTGGGCAAAGCCTTCCGCCACGGCCTCAACAGCCACCGGCTGCAGTTCGTATTCTCCGTCGCCAAATACCGGAAGCACCGGGAACGGACGGATGAGATCATCCACCAGCCGCGATGCGAATTCGATGTTGTTGGGCCCCGGATCCCCAAACACGATAGAGGGACGCATGATGCACCAGTGCTCAAACTCGGCATCGCCTACGATGCGCTCCGCCTCCCATTTGGTGGTCTGGTAGCCGGTGCCCTCGGGAGCGGCGCCGTTTGCGCTCATGTGGATACATGTCTCAATGCCCGCCTCCAGGGCGGCCTCTACGACATGGCGCGTACCCTCGGTGTGGATGCGCTCAAACGTGATGCCGCGGCGGGGCTGTTCGTCGATAATGCCTACGAGATGCACCACCGCGTCGCATCCGTCAAGTGCCCCCTCTAGCGAAACCGGATTGGTGATATCGCCCGCGACCCGCGTTACGCCGCTGTCGTGTACCGAGAGCGGCGTCGACGTGTCGCGCAGCAAGCACGTTACGGCGTGGTCGTGTGCCCGAAGCGCCTGCAGCACGTACGACCCCACAAACCCGGTCGCCCCCGTCAAAAAAACATCCATAGTCCCAAAGATATAGTCAGAAAAACCCGTAGTAGAGACGTCCGGCCCGGGCGTCTCAAAAAAGCAGCGATGCCCGCTCACGGCAGACCCGCTCACGGCATCGCCGCAGCGTCGCGCATGCACACATCCAGGTCGGGAACGCCAAACGAGGTGCCCATGGCCACGCCTGATGCGATCAGCGGTGCGTTACGCGGCACGGTGCGAACCTCGTCGGCCACCTCGTGCAGCGGGATCTGCGTAAAGCGGCCCTTCTGGCGAGCCACCATCACGCCGAAGGTGCCGTCGGCCACGAGCTCGGCAGCGTGCGCGCCAAACGCGGTAGAAAGCGTACGGTCGTACGCGGTAGGCGTGCCGCCGCGCTGCATATGACCGAGGATCGTGGTGCGCACCTCGCTCTCGATGTGGGGTTTAATCTGCTCGGCCAGCGTCTTGCCAACCCCGCCCAGCCGCAGCGGATCGTGGCTCTCTTCGACGCGCTCGCTCACGGTAAACGACCCTCCCTTCGGCTTTGCCCCCTCGGCAATCGATATGATCGTGAACTGGCGGCCGCCTTCTTCACGCTCCTGGCAGACGCGGATGACCTCGTCTACGTCATAGGGCAGCTCCGGAATCAGAATGATGTCGGCGCCGCTGGCTACGCCGGAGTGCAGGGCAATCCACCCGGCATAGCGTCCCATCGTCTCCACGATCATCACCCGGTGGTGGCTCTGTGCGGTCGTGTGGATGCGGTCCATCGCCTCCGTGGCAATGTGCACCGCCGTGTCGAATCCGAAGGTGCGGTCGGTGCCCATCAGGTCATTGTCGATCGTTTTGGGCACCCCAACCACGTCCATACCCAGCTCCTGCAGGCGGTGAGCAATCGACATGGTGCCGTCGCCGCCAATGGCAACGAGGGCATCGAGATGCAGCTGTTCATACTGCTTTAACGTCTGCGCCGACACATCGGCCCCGCCGCTGCGATAGTACTCAAACGGATTTGCCTTATTGCTTGCGCCCAGGATCGTCCCGCCACGCGTCAGAATACCGCTTACGTCGGGCGACGTCAAGACCTGCGTATCCCCCTCAATAAGTCCACGGAAGCCCTCACGAATTCCGATAACCTCGGCATGGCACTGCGAGAGCAGGCTTTTGGTAACGGCACGGATAACAGCGTTCAGACCGGGGCAGTCGCCCCCACCGGTGAGCACGCCAACACGAAGTGAGTCAGACATAGGTTGTTCGGAAGATGGTAGAGTGTAATTCGGTTGAAACGAGACTGGCACTTCTACTTACAGGACTCGTAGTCAGTTAATAAGTATCGGTACTGCAGCGGGTAAGCGTCAAGCGGCGCGCCCATGCTTCTGTGTTCTTGCTCCCTTTTTCCCGCATTCCCTATGTGGCCTCGCACATCTACGCGTTTCTTCGTATGCATCGCCTCGCTGTCGGCGGCGCTGCTGTTCTTTCTTGTTGGATGCGAACCATCGGATCCCCCTGAACCTGCTGCCGAACAGGAGGCCCCCGACTTCCTGGTTGCACACATGCTGGACGCGGACGGGCAGCCCGTGTTTGCGGATGATGAGGCGCGATTCGAAGATATGAGCCACGCCATGCACGGCACCTCCATGGTCGGCGGCCTCTCGCGTGGCAGTGAGATGGGGCATCCCAACTACAACGAGGGCCTTGCTGGTCCCCCTCAGGCCGAGCGCGGACGCGACTGGCTCGCCTCTGTCTCGATCCTGGAGCGCTTTTTCTCTGAGGGCGGACGCCTGCACGCACGGGTAGATGCGCAGACGGGCCGCCCGATGGAGGAGAGGGAGGCCGCCGCGTCGGCCGACCTGCGCCTCTACAGTCCGGCAACGTATGCCTATCACATCCACCATCGCGGCGACCGCTGGGCCGATCACGGGCTTGAGGATGCCATCACGTACAACAATACCACGTACTACTCAGACATGGGGCGCTACCTGCTCGACGCGCACACCGACAACGGACGCATCGCGCATGACGCTGATCACGAGCAGGTCGATCTTGAAAGCATGAGCCATGGCGGCGCTGCGCTGCATTCGCACGTGTATGCCTGGGTGCGGTGGCACAAGCCCGGCGGAGCCGACGATATGGGACAGCTCGCTGAAGAGCATCTGGCCCAGTGGCTTCACTACACCCCCGATGATCTCGTAGAAGAGGCGCGCCAGCAGGCTGCGGTCTGGGACAGCTGGTGGGACGACGAACTGGGAGCGTACCACGACGGCGCAGGACCTGAGGGGGCCGTAACGATGGATCTCGCTACGCTTGGCGCCCTCTTGCACGCACACAAGTCCTGGTACGAAACCCTCCACATATTTGGCACCGATTCCGATCGCGAACAGGCACGTCAGCTGTTTGAGCGCAGCGCCGACATGCTCGACGCCGCGCTCGACCTGGCCGAACCCTGGGGCATGCCTGCCGCTATCCGCTTTGAAGACGGCACGGCCCACGTTGCCTCAGACACCATGTCGACACAGGCGCTGTGGACGTTCGTGAATCATCTTACGGGCGGATTCAGCTATGCACGTGAGCGGGAGGGCACCGCGCAGTATATCACAACCCACCGGCCTGAACTCATGGACGCCATCAACGCCTTCACCGACCAGCAGTTGCAGGGCGCGCTCGACTATCAGATGCACAATGGCCAGCTGGTGACCGCGCTCGATATGGAGACCGGCGAGGTGGCCGACGATACGGTGCGTGCTGCACCTATCGGTATCTTTTTGACCGCTGCGGGCAACGCCTATAGCAACGGCACCGCCTTTGCACCAGCAAGCGATTGGGATCACGTAGGGGAGGAGGTGGCTGCGCGAAGTGAAACGCTCTATGACGCGCTGCTTGTGCACGCTGAGCTGCTTGAAGACACGTTTCGCATGCCCGCTGCCGACTGACACGATTCAGGCACATGCTATCCGGAGGCGTGCAGCACTCGGGACAGCCGGGATGCACGCCGATGAAGCTATCGTATGGACATATGTTGGAGGTCTTTGCGCGGCTCGGCGGCAATGCGCGAATGAGCCACCACTTCAAGCAGGACGGCATGGGGACGATGTGAGGCATATACTGTGTTTGCAATACATCACACGCTTCACGAGCACGATCCATTCGCCCCACATCGCATAACGTGCTATGTCAGGTATAGGTTATGCGGCCTTCCTCTACCATTTTGCTGATCTGAAAAATGAGAAAGCTTGTGTTTCGAGATACCAAGGAGGGTAGTGGATAGACGCTAAGTGATGAAGCGATTTGACACCGCAGCCTCGTCTCGGTCGAACCCCCTCTCCCTACGGGTTTCTCCCCCTTTTCCAAGGGGGAGATGTCCACGGGATCACGCCTCCGGCGAAGCTCGGCAGACAGAGGGGGTTTCAGCGGACTGTGATGAAGTAGCCTACGTGACAATCACTTACCACTGAACCGCTACCCCGAGGAGTTCTATACCAAACTCAAAGGGGCGCTTTCGTCAGGACAAGAGGTAGAGGTCGTGACGGACTACGAGCGTTTCTCTGATCTGCCGCAGCAGGTCTATCTCCGCGTGTGCGGAGTCATCACACAGGACAACCAGCACGCCCGCCCCGATCTGGGTCTATCTCCGCGTGTGCGGAGTCATCGATGCATAATGATGCGAGTACGTCCGATGCCGAGGTCTATCTCCGCGTGTGCGGAGTCATCCTTTCAGCCGAGCCAGTGAGCGCGCGCCGAAGGGGTCTATCTCCGCGTGTGCGGAGTCATCAACGCGAAGCATGGCGACAGACCCAAGATCAGAGGTCTATCTCCGCGTGTGCGGAGTCATCCCATCCTGCAAGCCGATGATACGCTCATTCGCTGGTCTATCTCCGCGTGTGCGGAGTCATCTAACGCTTGAGCAGGTCGGCGAAATGATAGGACGGTCTATCTCCGCGTGTGCGGAGTCATCTTGCTGGACACGCTACGCAACGTCGCTTCGCAGGGTCTATCTCCGCGTGTGCGGAGTCATCTCCGGCGTCCTACGGAGTACGCAATCCTGTATCGGTCTATCTCCGCGTGTGCGGAGTCATCGTAGAAGATACCGAAGTCCACGTAGATGGCCCGGGTCTATCTCCGCGTGTGCGGAGTCATCACGGCATTATCTCCGAGTGCGTCAAGCGGAATGGGTCTATCTCCGCGTGTGCGGAGTCATCCTGCATCGAGCACGCCCACCGACGCGGATCTGAGGTCTATCTCCGCGTGTGCGGAGTCATCGGCGAACAGACCGCTACAGAAGCGCTGAAAGAAGGTCTATCTCCGCGTGTGCGGAGTCATCGTAGCTTGACTTCTCCTAAACGGCCCAACGCCAGGTCTATCTCCGCGTGTGCGGAGTCATCGTACAAAAGTGCGCCCCGCCTTCGTGATGCTCGGGTCTATCTCCGCGTGTGCGGAGTCATCACTGCACTTCCCTTCCGGCGGCAGTATCCTGCAGGTCTATCTCCGCGTGTGCGGAGTCATCAGCGGCGCGAAGTTATGTCGGTTCAAGTTGGGAGGTCTATCTCCGCGTGTGCGGAGTCATCCACCGTCCTGTCCACACCAAAACGGGCCTTCGAGGTCTATCTCCGCGTGTGCGGAGTCATCAGACGGGCAGGGCACCACAAAGCCCGAATCAAAGGTCTATCTCCGCGTGTGCGGAGTCATCAGTGTCCAGCAAAGAACGACAAACCGACCAGGAGGTCTATCTCCGCGTGTGCGGAGTCATCTTTTTTTGCACGCACGAAAGGCCACAAGACACGGGTCTATCTCCGCGTGTGCGGAGTCATCAACGCGGCTACACGAAGCGTGAAGAGCAGGCAGGGTCTATCTCCGCGTGTGCGGAGTCATCATGGTGCAATACGTGGGCAGGAGGCCCAGGTAAGGTCTATCTCCGCGTGTGCGGAGTCATCCGGATCAAGCGCGCGCAGAGATTCGGCTGCTGAGGTCTATCTCCGCGTGTGCGGAGTCATCTGCATCTGTATCCACGCGCCTCCGCGTGTGCAGGGTCTATCTCCGCGTGTGCGGAGTCATCGGGTTAACATGGGGGGGGGTGTTTATTCGTATAGGTCTATCTCCGCGTGTGCGGAGTCATCATCCGTGGTATCTTGGAGATCCTTCCCGATCTAGGTCTATCTCCGCGTGTGCGGAGTCATCAACCTGTGCCCGCGTAGCGGCTTCGGTGCCGCCGGTCTATCTCCGCGTGTGCGGAGTCATCTCGCTACGGCAACACAAACCGCATTGGTACCGAGGTCTATCTCCGCGTGTGCGGAGTCATCCCGCTCGGGCAAAATGAAGCTGCTCCACTATCGGGTCTATCTCCGCGTGTGCGGAGTCATCGCAGCAGAAGCCATACCCGCTTTTTGCGCTTCGGGTCTATCTCCGCGTGTGCGGAGTCATCTGCGCACGCGCCACGGATGGACACAGCAGCAGCGGTCTATCTCCGCGTGTGCGGAGTCATCTTTGCGAGCGGATTGCTTCAAGGGGCGTTATGAGGTCTATCTCCGCGTGTGCGGAGTCATCCTGGGTGTATCCCAAGTAAGCGGCTGCCCCGCGGGTCTATCTCCGCGTGTGCGGAGTCATCGACTTCTCTCAAGTAGCTACAATGAAGGAGATGGGTCTATCTCCGCGTGTGCGGAGTCATCGGCGCTCCTGACAGGCTCTCTGTGGTGATAAGGGGTCTATCTCCGCGTGTGCGGAGTCATCTTCTACGTTGGCAAGACGATGCAGGCAACGAAGGGTCTATCTCCGCGTGTGCGGAGTCATCGCTTCCCGTCAGATCCAGAGCAATGAAGCGGAGGGTCTATCTCCGCGTGTGCGGAGTCATCGACCACATCCTCACGCTGGCCCAGATGCCGATGGGTCTATCTCCGCGTGTGCGGAGTCATCGGTAGCCTATCAAAAGAGATCCGACTGTGCCTCGGTCTATCTCCGCGTGTGCGGAGTCATCTCACGTAGCACCCACCACATCTGGGAGCGCAGGGGTCTATCTCCGCGTGTGCGGAGTCATCTCGCACAATCGCACCCTCTCGATCTGCTGCACGGGTCTATCTCCGCGTGTGCGGAGTCATCACCGCTCAGTCTCCCGGCCCTCCACTTGTTCAAGGTCTATCTCCGCGTGTGCGGAGTCATCCCGCTACAACGGTTATGGAACAGGAAGATACCGGGTCTATCTCCGCGTGTGCGGAGTCATCAAGATCGGGCGCGTGCCACTGTCAGACGTGGCAGGTCTATCTCCGCGTGTGCGGAGTCATCCGTATCCACACCCCACACGGAAGCGGGGCCGTAGGTCTATCTCCGCGTGTGCGGAGTCATCAACCCCCGCGCCGTCGCCGACCAAAACGCCTCGGGTCTATCTCCGCGTGTGCGGAGTCATCATAGTCTTACAAAATGGTGTTGAGTTCGTCGAGGGTCTATCTCCGCGTGTGCGGAGTCATCCCTGCGCCACTCTGACACAGGGGGCATATGCAATTGCCATCATACATGAGAGGTTTCGTAAAGTCAAGTACTCGCCTTCTGTCATGCTGGCAGCCAGGGGCTACTGCGGCGATCGTCCTGATCACAATATTATAATGACGAGGTCGTGCAATCGTGCGTGCGTATCCGTACATTGCGTCCCCCACGCATTTTTGCCCGCAGCGTACATCATATGGCGCATCCTTCTTTCCGTAAGGCAATTCTCTCATTCATGGTGGTCGCCCTCGTGCTCATCGGGGGCGCCCCCGTTGGTGCGCAAACGAGCAGATGCCTCGACATGGCGTCGTTTGCGTACGCGGGCCAGTCGCTCCGTATCGCCGACGATACGCAGAACGCCCGTGCAACGCACTGGCACCCCGACGGCACCCTATTCTTTGTGGTAAGCCGCAGCACCAATCAGGTGGTCGGGTACGCGGTGGGTACGCCCTGGACGCTTCACGAAGCAACGCCGACGATGACGCTTGACCTGTCGGATACGGTCGGAGCAACCGAGCAGGGGGCGCATGCCCACGGGCTCTTCATCCGCGATGATGGAACCAAGATGTGGGTGTTCAACCGCACCGAGATCTGGGCCTACACGCTCGAATCCCCCTGGGATCTTACCACCGCGACCCCGACGAACTACCGGGCGCTATCCGATAAGGTGTTGCGCGGCCACGATGTCGACTTTCACCCCGAGGGCACGCACCTTTACATCGATGACCGTGCGGGGCAGGCGGTGTATACGCTTACGCTAAGTACGCCGTGGGACATCGCGACTGGGACGTGGAGCACCACGCTCGATATCAGCAGCGAAGAGGAGGCCGTGCGCGGCACCGAGTTTGCCGAAGCGGGACAGGTTCTCTTCCTGGTAGATACCGACCGGCGCGCCATTCTGGTCTACCAGCTGGATGTGCCCTACGACCTTGCTACAGCCACCTACATCACAGCACTCGACGTGAGCGAAGCTGAAAGCCCGCGTGGACTCAGTCTCTCGGCCGACGAGCAATCGCTGTACGTGACGTTCCGCGATCATGCAACCATCTTCCAGTACAGCATCACGAATACGTGTGCCCGGTAGCCAGGCACGTGCCAACAGCGGGCCTGCTTACAACGCCACCGCCAGCCCCAGGTGCAGGCGTCCGTCGGTGGGACCGCCGTCATCGGGGTTCATCGCATAGCTGATGTTCACACGCCCGAGTCCGGTGCGCAGCTCCGCGCCGATGCCGGCGCTCGGATGCCAGCTTGTAGCAGCAGCGCGCCCCTCGATCTCAGGACGGTCGACCCATCCGGTTTCGGCAAACGCAAAGACAAACGACGTACGATCCACAAAGAGGCGATATTCCACAAGTGCGCGTCCGACAAACCGCCCGATGAACCGGTCCTCGTCGTAGCCCCGCAGCGAGTCGAATCCGCCCAGCCGAAAGAGATCGCTGATGTCGTACGACTCGGTAAACACCCCGCGGGCATTGCCCCCGGCCACAATCACCTGGCGTACACCCACCGGCCAGAAGGTGCGCAGGTGCCCCTGCACCTGGGCAGGCCGGCCTGTCTGCTGCGTGCGCACGGTGTCGCCCTCTACCACGCGCCGACCGGTGCGCTGCTGACGCCCCTGCTCAAGCAGCAGGTCGGCGCGCAGACCCTGGCGTGGACTGCGACGGCTGTCGACCCGGTCAATGCGGAGTCCAACGCCGACCCGGAGCGAGCGGCTGCGGGCCACGCGCTGCTCGTCCTGCTGCAACGCCTGACCGCGCGGACCCGGGCGAGTTACGTTGCGTGTGGCGGTGGCGCGCACCTGCCAGCCGGGCTGTACGTCGTAGCCCAGAGCAGCCCGGTACGACTGCATGCTGTACGACGAGTCGCGCTGCACGCCCGAGAACGCCGCCTCCGCATCCAGCGCCCGTCCGAGCAGGAACGGATCGCGCAGCCGCACATCTACCGCGCTGGTGCGTCCCGGACGCTGGTCGAGGTGCAGGTCGGCCTCGCGCCCGCCGCCAAACAGGTTTTCCAGCTCCAGGCGCCCCGATCCTACGAGCGCGGTCGAACCGTCCACGCCGCCGTCGGGGAGCAGGCCCAGTACCAGGTCGAACACGCCGGGCGGGCGCTCCTCAAGCGGAATCGTGAGCGTAGCGCCGCCATCCTCGTCGATCTGTATGGCGGGCTGCTCCACCTGCTCAAACAGCCCGGTACCTTCGAGCGCCTGCTGCAGCGCCGCACCATCGTAGTCCCGCAGCGGCGCATCGAAGGCGAGGCCGGCAGCCCGCGCCACGTAGGCGGGGCGGGTGCGCTCGGCGCCCTCCAGCACGATCCCTTTCAGCCACAGCTGCGGCCCCTCGTTGATGGACAGATGTACCGTGACGGCCCCTGTGTCATCGGTGGGACGAATGGTGGCGATGCCGACCCGGGTGAGCGGATAGCCCTCGGCGCGGTAGGCCTCGCGCAGCGCATGAAGATCACCGTCGATCACGTACTGGTCCAGGGGCATGCCGCTGCGCAGCTCCATCGTGCGGCGCAGCGCCTGTTCAGGAAGTGCATCGGCCCCATCAAGGACGACCGCATCAACGGCAGTGCGAGGCCCCCGCGATACGTAGAACGTGGCGCGGGGCGGGGGCTCGGCATGGACTGTAGCCGAATCGACGGTAGCGTGCAGGTAGCCCCGCTGCTGGTAGTGACGGGCCAGCGCACGGGCCGCCACACGCACCGAATCCGGCGGCGAAGCCCCCTGCGCTGTAGGCCAGTTGGCCGGAGTGCCGTCGACCACCACCGCCCAGGGCACTGCGTTCGCATCCCCCTGCGCCCCTTCTTGCCCAAAGGCCAACGGAATCGTTGCGCCCCAGAGCCACGTAGCGAGCAACCCGATTCCGATGCATCGGTATAGGCAGGCGACACGTATTCTACTCATCCACCGCGATAGGCCTGTGCGTACTTCTGCGTTGCAAGCGGCGTTGGCCGGCTTCGTTGCTGCCGTTCTGATCGCCACAATGGGCTGGGTCAAACCCCCAGACGCTACCGGTGTTGCGCCTGCCGACACCCTGGAGTTCACCATCGAGACGGGTACGGTGCTTACCACGACCCTTCCGGCCACCCTGGCGGGCACCGAGGTGCGCCGCTACCGGCTCATCGACGGCCCGCCCTTCAGCGGCGTAGCCGGACGCTCGCTGGCCTGGCCCGCCGCCGACGCCGATCCGGGCACCTACGAGATTGTGCTCGTGCCCGACACCGACGCGCCCACCGACACGCTTTTTGTTCAGGTTCAGGTGGATGCGAACGCATAGCGCGTCGTGTCTGTGTTTCGCGAACCCCGTATTTCTGATGCTATTATGACCCGTGCTACCTTTCTGAAAGGCCTCGCTGTATGCTGTATCGCCCCCTCTGCGCTCGTGGGCTGTCGCAACGGGCAGTCGGCCCCCAACGCGGGGGCCCGCACCGATACGCTGCACGTGGCTCCTGCACCTCCTGAAGAGCGCGTCGTAACCGACGGAATCGGGGCCGATACGCTGCACATCCACCCGCCGGTAGAAGCGGTGGGTGAGAGTCGTCGTACCGCTGAGGCCTGGCGCCAACTGGTGGGCGACGATGCCTTCTATATTCTGTTTGAAGAGGGTACCGAGCCGCGCTATAGCAGTCCGCTGCTCAACGAAGACCGTCGAGGCACGTTCATCTGCGCGGCCTGCCACCTGCCGCTCTTTCCGTCGACCACGATGTACGAGAGCGGCACCGGCTGGCCCAGCTACTGGGCGCCGCTCGATGGACGCCTGGGCACCAAACGCGACACCAGCGCGGGGATGATTCGCACCGAGTACCATTGCGCGCGCTGCGGCGGCCATCAGGGCCACGTCTTCGAAGACGGCCCCGCCCCTACCGGACTGCGCTACTGCAACAACGGCCTGGCGCTGGCTTTCGTCCCGGAGGATGAATCGCTTCCGGAGCTGCGATAGAGGAGGTGGCTCTTGTTCAGCGACTTGTCCACAAAGCGCCGGGGACGCAAGCGGTCCCCGGCTGTAGAATTTCCTTAGCCTGGGATCAGGAGCGCAGCGGATATCCCAGGCGATCAATCGAGCCCTCCTAACATCACTCCACAATAACCAGTCGACCCCTATGCGAACCACGCTCCTTGCGCTCCTCATCGTAAGCACTGCGCTGCTACTTGGCTGCGCAGATGCCTCCTCTGGATCCAACCAGCCGGGCGACCCCGAGCCGCTCTACGAGCCCGACGTAGACATCAGCGCCTTTGCCGAGCCGGATACCGCAACGTTTGGCGGCGGCTGTTTCTGGTGCATGGAACCGCCCTACGACAAGCTCGACGGTGTAGCGGCCACCATCTCCGGCTTCTCAGGCGGACACGTTGAGCACCCGTCCTACGACGACGTCACTGCCGGAGGCACTGGACACACCGAGGTCGTTCAGGTTATCTACGACGCGGAGGTGGTCGACTACGAGACGCTGCTGGCAGTCTACTGGCGCAACATCGATCCGCTCGACGATGGCGGACAGTTCTGCGACCGGGGCGCCATCTATGCGCCGGTGATCTTTGCGCACAACGACGGGCAGCGCGCCCTGGCCGAATCGACCCGCGATGTTATTGCTGAGCGCTTCGATGATCCCGTGGTCGTACCCGTCGAATCGTTCGACGCATTCTACCCGGCCGAGGAGTACCACCAGAACTTCTACCAGAAGAACCCCAGCCACTACAACCGCTACCGTCAAGGCTGCCGCCGTGATGCACGACTCGACGAACTCTGGGGCGACGAAGCCCGCGCCGAGCACCTGACCGACGCATCGTAGATGCATCACGTGCGCCCGTTCTTATGGCAAGCAAGTCTCAAACAGCCCCTACTCCCTGTGTCCGCTTCCGACCTGCCCGAGATTACCGATGCCCACCGCACGCGTTTTCGCGAGGCGCTCCTCGACTGGTATCACGACGTAAAGCGCGAGATGCCGTGGCGCGAGACCGACGATCCGTACCGAATATGGGTGTCGGAGATCATGCTGCAGCAGACCCGCGTGGATCAGGCCGAGCCATACTACCGGCGCTTTGTGGAGGCCTTTCCGACGGTACACGACCTGGCCGAGGCCGAGCGCGATGCGGTGCTGCAGCAGTGGGAGGGCCTCGGCTACTACTCGCGGGCCCGCTACCTGCACGAGGCTGCGCAGACGGTGGTGCGCGAGCATGGCGGCACGGTGCCCGACACATACGATGGACTCAAATCGCTGAAGGGCATCGGGCCGTATACTGCAGCGGCAGTGGCGTCAATTGCTTTTGGGAAGGCCCACGGCGTGCTCGACGGCAACGTGATCCGCGTCCTGACACGGGTGTTCGCGATCGAGGACGACTCGACCCGCAGCGCCACGCGCCGCCGCTTGCAGGCCCTGGCCGATGCGCTCGTCGATCCTGATGATCCGGGCAATGCCAACCAGGCACTCATGGAACTGGGAGCCACCGTCTGCACGCCGCGCCATCCCGCTTGCAGCGCGTGCGTGTTGGAGCCGGTCTGCGAAGCAACGCAGGCAGGCACCCCCGAGCACTACCCGGTGACGCCCGAGAGTACGCCGATTCCCCACAAAGACATCGCGGTGGGACTCGTGTTCGACGAAGCCGGTCGCCTGCTCATCCAACGCCGTCCCGACGACGCCATGCTTGGCGGACTATGGGAGTTTCCAGGGGGGAAATGCGAGGACGGCGAATCCCCCGACGCCGCGTGCCGCCGCGAGTTGCAGGAGGAGTTGGGCATCACGGTGGAAATCGACGGCCTCTTCTACACGCTGAAGCACGCCTACTCCCACTTCAAGATCACGCTGCACGCCTATCCCTGCCGGATCGTAGAAGGCACGCCCACCCCCGAGATCGACCAGCCCATGACGTGGGTCACCGTCGACGAACTGGCGGACTACGCCTTTCCCCGTGCCAACCGCAAGCTTATCGAAGAACTCAAGCGCCGCGAGTATGCGCCGTCGCTGTTTGACTGAGAGAGAACGGCTGTAATCTGCATGACCTGGCACTGCAGCCTTTAGAATTAACTTTCAGGAAACACGAGCGTGAAATAAAGTGCTACTTAGGGTACGACGGTGCTCTCTCCAATGGCATTCACAATGGACTGCCTACAAGCAAAAGCATCATGGTAGAAATAAGTTCGCAGGCACAGATTGCCATCAGATCACTTCTTCCAGTCGACAGAAAGCGGGTCGAGCGACAGCTTTCCTTTCTGGAGCGGTTTCCTGAAGACGAACACATTCACAGTCAAGTGCGAAAGTTGAGCGGCGACCAGAAAGATCTGTATATAATGAGAGCAGGCGGTACCCTGCGTGTTATTTTCCGCTACGATGGGGACAAGGTTGAAATCCTGGATGTCGTCACGCATGAAAGACTGAAGCGAATGCACGAACATACGGCATGAAAAATCTCGATCCAATCCGATTCGACCCTCACAAATGCCGCCAAGAGTTAGATGACCTGGGCGTTCACTTTGGTACGAATCGTGACTTGGATGAAAGAAAAGACGTTCTCTCGTTTTTTCGTAGTCGAAGACACCTATCCGTCTTCATTGGGTCGTACTTTACATACATCTCGGACTTTAATCGCATAGCGTACGAATATGATGTCTTCGGCGATTTTAAGGCTGATCTCGTGGTAGGAGACGCTTCTTCGGGCTGGTATGGCTTTATAGAGTTCGAAAATGCGGATGCTTCAAGTATCTTCACAGCAAAGTCTGGAAAAGCGACACCAGAGTGGTCGCCCCGCTTCGAGCATGGATTCAGCCAGCTTGTTGATTGGTTCTGGAAACTTTCTGATATGGAGAACACCCGTGACTTTGCCAATCGCTTTGGTGATGAGTACGCTGGTTATGAAGGCATGCTCATCGCGGGCAGGGTAGATGAACTGACCCGAAGAGAAAAAGATAGGTTGCGCTGGAGAAGGGACAACATACTCGTTAACTCAAAGCATATCCACTGCGTCACCTTCGACGATCTACACGCCCATCTTGATGCTCGTCTGAGAAGTTACGAAGCGGCGTACCAGGCAGAACAAGAAAGCTAACTTTGATACGCCCAATCGCAAGCTTATCGAAGAACTCAAGCGCCGCGAGTACGCGCCGTCGCTGTTTGACTGAGGCGGAATGGGCAGAATGGTACGCAAATAACTGTCTACAGCTCCACATCAGTGCACAAAGCTGTATCAGCCCACAAAAAGCGTGGCCGGGGCGCTCATCTCCCGGCCACGCGTGGCAGTGGTATCCTGTAGATTGAGGAGAGGGCTACCTTTTCGTAGCATGTGAGCGGACCAGGTCGTGATAGGCCGACATTGCATGCTCGCCTCTGTCAAGCCCTTCCACTTCCTCTTCATGGTCGACGCGGAGCCCCATCGTGTTCTTCAGTCCGAGGCCTACCGCCAGGCAGAACGCTACCGTAAAGGCGCCGATGGCCAAAATGCCAGCAAGCTGATAACCGACCTGAGTAAGACCAGCCATCTCGCCAAACAGTCCCACAGCGAGCGTGCCCCAGATGCCACAGGTCAGATGCACACTGACAGCACCCACCGGATCGTCAATCTTCAAGACCTCATCGATAACGACGATCGACGCGTAGACCAGTCCCCCTGCGATCACCCCGATTAGCGAAGCCTCCCAGACCGCCATCAAGTCGGCTCCGGCTGTAATGCCAACGAGTCCGGCCAGGATGCCATTGAGAGCCATGGTCAGGTCGGGCTTGGTGTCGCGGTACCAGGAGAGCAGGCCCGCTGCTATGCCCCCTGAGGCAGCGGCAATGGAGGTGGTAACGAGCACAAGCGATACGGTAGCCGGATCAGCCGAAAGCACCGAGCCGCCGTTGAATCCAAACCACCCAAACCAGAGCAGGAAGACTCCGATGGTTGCCAGCGACATATTGCTGCCGGGAATGGTCTGCAACGTTCCGTCGGCTGCGTACTTGCCCAGGCGGGGCCCCAGCAGAAGCGCAAACACGAGCGCGCCCCATCCACCTACGGAGTGCACCAGGGTGGAGCCAGCGAAGTCGTAGAAGCCCATCCGATCCAGAAAGCCGCCGCCCCACTGCCACGACCCGGTTATCGGATAGCTGATCATCAGAAATGCCACGACAAACAACAAGAAGCTCGACAGTTTGATGCGCCCGGCCACGCCGCCTGATACGATGGTTGCTGCGGTAGCCGCAAACATGGCCTGGAAGAAGAAGTCGGTGTACCAGGTGTAGCCCTCGTCGTAGGCCGGGGTGAGGAGCGCCTCGGCGTTTTCGGGCGACACCGTAATGAAATCTGCCACGGCGCCGAGCGAAAAGAAGCCGTTGAAGTCGCCCGGGTACATGATGTTAAAGCCGCAGACGGCGTACGTCAAGATCCCGATACAGATGATCATCGAGTTCTTGAACAGAATATTGACCGTATTCTTGGACTGCGTCATGCCCGACTCCAGTGACGCGAATCCGAGATGCATGATGAACACTAGCATGCCTGCGATCATGATCCACAGGTTATTGACCGCCCACATGGCCGGATCGATGGTGTCTGCAGCGCCGGGCTCCTGGGCATAGGCCGCCACCGGTACCAGAAATGCAAGAAGAACGAGACTGGATATCAGAAAACGTAGCGTTCGCATGGGCACAAAACCTTACATGAGTGAAAGCACTGGCTTGCTGAAGCCAGCTGATTTCTATTAAGCATAACTTTATTTAATTGCGCAAAATAAATAAATCAAGACGTATATTTTTGGAAAGCGCTTACAATAGTAAAATAATTTCTGTCAAGATAATATAATAAGCAAATTGTCCTCTCTGTTACATTTGTAATTAGAAAGCTGGTCAATTGAGTCTGGAGGGGTTAGTTAACGCGGTGTGCAAGTTTTCCATTATCCTTTTGGGCGCATATCCCCCTTTGTGGCTACGCGACATTTCCCCCTTCGCGAAGGGGGAAATCCCGAACAGCGTGAAGGAATGGGGGATGTGAGGACCGCGCATTCTCCGACAAGGCGGCGATCAACAAAGGAGGAAGGAAACCTGCACATGCCGTTAGTTAGGTGGGGGGCAGGGTGGCTCCCTCGGGCTCTTCTTGTTCTGACAGCGCGAGGGACCTGCTCGCGGAGGCAGGCCAGGCAGAAGGAGGACAGGCGTTTCAGAAAAGCAGGCCCCTGCAGGGCGGCTGTCGTAGGGTCGACAGGGCGCATCCGTGCGTATCCACCTGTGATCGCTGTGGGACGTGTAGAGAGTAGAGAAAGGAACTACGCGAGCGACTGTACGACGCCGCTGAAGAGCTTCTGGAGATGGGGGCGGGCGCTGGCGGCGGCAGCCATGATGGCCTCGATGTCGGCTGGCTCAAGCGCGTCGGGCAGGCAGATATCCGTGATTACAGAGACCGCGAGGCAGCGGATGCCCATGTGGTGAGCGGCGATGACTTCGGGGACGGTGCTCATGCCGACGACATCGGCGCCGAGGTCGCGCATGTAGCGGTACTCGGCTCGGGTTTCGAGCATGGGCCCGAGTACGGCCAGGTAGATGCCCTGGTAGAGGTGGATCTCATGCTTGAGCGCCTCTGACCGGGCCAGCGCGCGGAGGTCGGCATCGTAGGGTTTGCTCATATCTGGAAAGCGCGGGCCCCAGTCGTCAATGTTGGGGCCAATTAGCGGGTTGGTGCCTTGCTCGTTGATATGATCGGTGATGAGCATGAGATCGCCCTCTTCGAAGTGCGGATCCATGCCGCCGGCGGCGTTCGAGATGAGCAGCTGCTCGATGCCCAACACGCCCATCACACGGATGGGAAAGGCCACCTGGTGGGCTGTATAGCCCTCGTACAGATGCATGCGCCCGTTCATGGCCAGCACGGGCACGCCCTGCAGCGTACCGATGAGCAGTTCGCCTTCATGCATCGAGGTGGTGGAGGTCGGGAAGCCGGGGATGTCTTCGTAGGGGAGGCGGGTGGATACATCGATGTCGTCTTTGAGTCCGCCCAGCCCGGTCCCCAAAATGAGCGCGGTGGGGGGCACGGTGTCGGTTTGGGTGCGGATGTGCGCGGCCGCCTCTTCGACAGAGGCACGATACGAACCAGCGTCAAACGACGGAATCATAGCAGGGTGGCGAAGTATTCAGGAGAGAATTACGTCAACTCGTAAAGTACGGTTTGACGGGAAGCGTTGCAAGAGAAGCAAGCTACTCTTCAATCGCACCCCCGCATCCGCTTCCTGCACCGGCGGTGCAGCCGTAGCAGTGGCGATGGGTGCGGATGGCGTGCGTTTTCCACGCGGCCAGGTCAAAGTCGGAGACGTGCGGCTGATCGGTGCCGTTGAGCGCCATGTTCATCTCCAACTGCTGATTGAAGTCGCAGTCGTACAGGTAGCCGTCCCACGAAATCGACAGCGTGTTGCGGCACATGAGCCCGGCAATCGTACCGGGGTTGAATGCGTTCACGAGGCGCTGCAGGTACTCATCCACCTTGCCCTTCTCCATCAGCCACTCCAGGTAGCGTGACATTGGCATGTTGTTGAGCGCCAGAAGCTGGTCGAACACGATGCCGTGATTTCGCTTCAGTGCTTCCTTCCACTCGCGCTCCAACGACGCCTGGTTCCCAGCCAGAAACGCCCCAACAGGATTGCTGACCAGCGTGAGCATTCGGTCGGGGTTGTCGGGGGTGTAGCCGGCGTCGTTCAACATCTTGAGGGCGCGGATCGACTTCTTGTACGTACCGCTGCCCCGCTGCGCATCGGTGTTAAGCTTGCGGTAGTGCGGCAGCGAGCACACCACCTCCACGCCACGCTCAGCCATCCACTCCGCCAGGTGCTGGTACGGACCGGTAGTCAGGATGGTGAGGTTGCAGCGGTCAATAACGTGCAGCCCGCGCTCCACGCACTGCTCCACCAGGTACTCGAAATGCGGATTTAGCTCGGGTGCGCCGCCGGTTAGATCCACCGTGTGCGCCTCCGTCTGGTCGATCAGGTCGAGGCACTGCTCCACCGTTTCCCGATTCATGTTCTCTTCGGTACGGTCGGGACCGCTGTCTACGTGGCAGTGCGTACACGTCATGTTGCAGAGTTTGCCCACATTGATCTGCACGATCTCCAGCTGAGCGGGAGTCAGATCGTCCCACCCCGAGGCCCCCAGATCGCGGTCAAAGCGTCCGGTACCGGTCGGGCCTTCGTCAATATCGACCGCATCGAGCACCTCGAATTGCTTCTTCGGACGCGTGAGCGGGGCACGGCGGCCCTTCATGCTGGTGGTGCTGCGCGGCCCTTCGGGCGGATCAGTCGGTGTGGTCGGTACTTCGGTGGAGGTGCCATCAATGGTTTTCAGCGCAATGAAATCAGACGCATCAGAAGCCATAAAAGGAGAACGCTTTCATGAAGAGCAATACAACGGGGGGATGCGGAACGGGGCGCTACATCATCTGGTCTTTCACGTGCTCCTGCATCTGCTCGCCATGCACAAGCGAGGCCCCACCGCGGATGGCCGTGGCCACATGCACCGCCTCCTTCATCTGCTCCAGGTCCGCCCCCTTCTCCAGGCAGTCGTCGCTGTAGGCTTCAATGCAGTAGGGACACTGTACGACATGCGACACTGCGAGTGCGATGAGCGACTTCTCGCGAGCGGTGAGGGCCCCATCCTCAAAGACTTTGCCGTAGTATTGAAAGAACGCTTTCGAGAGCTCGTCGTCGCTATCGAACTGGCCAAAAGTAGAGAGGTGATCGGGGCTGTAGTAGGAGTCAGACATCAAAAACGGGGGGATAGAAGGAAAATGAAGGCGTATCCACAATGATGGTACACACCATCACGATTGTATGTGAACTGATGCACGGCATTGTTACACCGGACGTCTGGGCTGTGGATTCAAGTCAGCCCTACACATTGGTATACCGAGTCATGACATGGATTGGCTTGCGAATGAGTGTGCGATTCGGGATTATTATGTATACGCCGTTGTTATGATTAGCCCGCGCCTCCATGATCTATCGTTCTGCTATCTCCTCGCTGTGCTCTGCCGTTCTACTGGCGATGCTTTTCATAGGACTGCCAGGCACCGACGCCCAGGCGCAGTCCACGACTGCGTCCACCCATGCGCTGTTTGACGAGGCCCGCATCGCCTGGGATGAGGGCGCGTACCCCGAGGCGCTCATGGGCTTTCAGGCCGTGCTCGACCAGGAGGATGGCGAGCGTTTCTTCGACGACATCGCGCTGATGACCGGCGAGCTGTACGAAACGGTCGAGATTGCGCCGGACGGACGCAACCTCACGTTTAGTCCCACCGGCGAGCAGGTAGCGTACGAGCACGTGCAGAACAATGCGCAGCACACGGTGATCGTTGACCTCACTGGCGAGATGCCCGAGGAAGTCGATCGCTTCGAAGGCACCGGTTTCGTGTTTGCTCCCGACGGAGCAACGGGGGTGTACCGGCGCATTCAGCCAACGGCCGACATGCGGTCGGCTGCCCAGGCGATGCGGCAGGCGCGCGCAGATCGCGATCGGGCCGCCATGCGACGGGCCAATGCAATGCTGGAATGGCACGCCGCCCGGGCCAGCACCTGGAACGAGCGCCGCATCGAAGATAGTTCGTCTGAGCCGCTTGCGCACGAGACGCTCCTGCTCGCCGACCCGGTCTACGACGCTTCCGGACAGCTGTACGTGACCGGGATGAATCCGGAACAGCCTGATCGCTCGCACATCTACCGGTTTGAAGACATTGGCGCAGCGCCGGTGCCGGTGCATGACGAAACGCCAGGGTACCGCATGCAGCCGCAGCCCGTGGCCGGGCGCCCGCATCTGCTCTACCAAGGCAGCAGCGAGCCGCCCTTCCCGGTGCCATCCGATCAGATGCCCGCGTCCGTAGCGTCCGATGGATCCACGATCATGCTCCACAACCTCGACACGGGCGACACCATTTCGTTTACCGGTATCGCTCCTGTCCTGTCTCGTGACGGGGCGCTTGTTGCATACCGCACCGAAGACGAGATGCACCGCCTCCTGGTACGCTTCACCGACACCCCCAACGATGCCCGCACGCTCTACACCAGCGATGATGCCATTGCATCGGTTGCCGTATCGCCGGAGGGGAGGCACGTTGCATTCACGCAGCAGCCCGGCATCAGTCACCAGGTCTACCTGTCCGATGCCGAGACGGGCGCCACAGAGCAGTTCAGTCGCGACATCCAGCACGAGCTCTTCCCCGAGTTTCTGGGTGAGGAGACCCTGCTCGCTAAGATGGGAGAGTTTCGCCACCGCCGTGCGCATCTCTACGATATAGCTACAGGCGACAAGCACCGCATCTTCCACAACAACGATATCCGCACCGTCTCGATGGAATACGAGTGGGACGTGGCGCCCTCGGGGGAGCGCGTGGTGCTACGTGCTGACCGGGACGGCAATACCATTACAGAGGAAGAGAGTGTACACCTGGTGGATCTTACGCAGCGCATCTCCATGGATGCGCTACAGGCGCGTATCGCTGATCAGCTTGAGGCAGAGCAGACGCTGCGCGACGAGGCCGAGGCGATGTTTGCCCCGATGCACGATGACGTGGCCGCCGCCACCAGCGAGATCAACCTGACGCGGCTCTACGAATATCAGAAGACGCTCTACGATTTCGACTCGAAGTACTTCACTGAGCCGGGCAACCGAAAAGCCAGCGCGTACATCTACGAGACGCTGGAGTCGTTTGGCTATGAGCCCGAAAAGCAGTGGTTCATGCCGAATGACCGCGACAGCACGGCTAATGTGATTGCGCGATTGGAAGGCAGCGAGCACCCTGAAGTGACGTACATCTACAGCGCCCACTTCGACTCGGTACCCGGCAGCCCCGGCGCCGATGACAACTCCACCGGCACGGCGGTGCTCCTCGAAATGGCCCGCGTGCTGGCCGACAAAGAGCTGCCCGCTACGATCATCTTTGCATCGCTGACGGCTGAAGAGGCCGGGCTTCTGGGTGCGCGGGAGTTCGTGCGCCGCGCCGATGAAGAAGGACTGCAGGTGGCCGGGGTCGTTAACAACGACATGATGGGTTGGACGCGCCACCATCGCCTCGATAACACCATCCGCTTTTCGAACTACGGGATTCGCGACATCCAGCACGCATCGTCGATCTTGTACTCCGATCTTATCACGTACGACTCACGCTACTACCGCTTTACGGATGCGCAGGTGTTCTTTGAAGCGTACGGCGATGTGCTGGGCGGCATCGGGTCGTACCCCATCTTAGGCAACCCGAACTATCATCAGCCTACCGACCGGCTGGAGACGATCAATCACCGACTGGTGCGCGCGGTAGCGCAGTCGACCACCGGCGTATTCATGAAGCTGGCCCATACGCCGTCTATGGTTCGCGGGCTGCATGCGGAGCAGGGCGAAGACACGTACACCGTGCGCTGGGACGAGCCACTGGAGTCGGACATTACGCACTATGAAGTGCGCTACCATACGGCCGATGGCGATGAGGTCATTGAAGAAACCGATGACCGGAGCGTTGTGCTTGATTCGTTCGACACGGAAGCGCCTATCGCCGTGCGCGCCGTCAACGACCGCGACCTGCCGGGCTGGGACTGGGCCGAGGTTGTGGTGGAGTGAGGAACGCGCAGACTATGGAGGCGGCCATACACGCGCTCGGTGAGCGGAGACTTCCATCGGCCGCCCATGGAACGCACGCCCGCAATCGTGCGCTATGGCGTCTGGCGCAGCAAGCCGGTGAGCAGTTGGGCCTTACGCTCGGAGAGGCCCGGGCGGGCGGCGCGTCCGACGGCAACGAGGCCAGCCTCTTCTCCGCGACGCTCGACGGCCTCGGCCCCGTTGGCGATGGCGCGCACGCTGCGCATGAGCATATCGTTATTGATAAGCTCATCGAGCGAACGGCCCTGCTCGCTCTTTTGCTGATGGCCGACTGATGGGCTTGTGTGCTGGTGTGTGTTTTGGGGAATGTCCCCTTTGCGCTTCGTGTCAGGCACTTCTTTTTAGACGACGGACGAACCACGACCTTTTCCGGCCCGCCTAATCTTTCGACATAAAAGGCTGTGGCGTCCTACGCATCGTCGATTTCAGCCAAGTGCACCGACCCCTCTCCTATTCGCAACAGGTGGTGTTTGGTGGGGACCCAGCGGAAGCGGTCGCCAGCTCCGTATTCAGTATCTATCTCTTCACGTTCAAAATGAGATGCGCATCCTGACGTGGCTCCCACCAAGTAGTAATCGTAAATGACTTCCACTGCGTCTCCCGTTCCAATGGACTCTGATGGTACACTCAGTTGCACTGTCGACACGGCAAGGAATGCAATGTCATCTACAAGCGCATTTAACTGACCGAGGCGGCTGTGGTCATCCTCACGATATACGGACCGGCTTCCGTCTTCGTATACAAATGTGGGTTGCAGGAAGTCCTCAATTTCAATGGCATGGCGAAGCGTCTGGTCTGAGTCGTAGGTATAGAGACGCGGAATGGCGTCGTAGTGTACGGCATGTGAGCCATCATCCAGCACAGCAAGTCTATTGTACCTGGTAAAGTGGTCATCTACCATCCAGGTATTGGTCTGGTATGGCTCGCCAAAGGACCCGACAAGCGTGCCGGTTGAATCGACATGGTGGATTGCGCCATCAAGTGCATCGATCTCCGTCTCGCCACGCAACGGAAGTTGGCCGGTGGTTGCAAAGCCATCTTCGCTCACCTCAATCTGCGTGGGTTGAAACTGCGTGCGTACATCCTTGCGGTGCGTGCACGAGGCCCCCTCGCAGGTGAACGTGGCAATACGCATCGTTCCCATAGCGACGTATACCTCTGCGCCTTGAACAGTCAGATCAGTCGGAAACATAAGCTCGCCGGGCCCCTGTCCCCGAGTGGCGACCTGTTCAGCACTTTCGGTGGGGATGTGATACGACCAGAGCCCTTCCATACCAGGAAGGGTTACGAGAATGAGCACAAGGTTCTCATTCAGCGACGCAACTTCCACGGCTCCTGTTTCAGGCACATCAACAGGAATTCGATGGGCATCGGCCATCGCATCGTTACCGTCGATATGGGCCTGCAGGCGTTCCAATGAAGCAGGAACCGACGAGAGATCACACGGCACAGCGTCACTGACTGCAGTGGGGGTAACACCCACGTGAGGCAGGCGCTCAGGGTCTGGATGGACCTGCTCACCGCTGCTGTTTTGCGCGTGCGAACCACCCTCCTCCGAGGCGTCGCCTCCGCATCCGGTACATAGCATGAGGGCGATAAGAACAAGGCATGATAGTATAGCGTGGATACGCATCATTTGATGGATGGGGTTAGGAAAATAGGAATGTGTACTGTGGTCTATATGCCGATCTCGCTATCAAGATTACGGTAGAGGCGGTCAATTCCATGGCTACCTGCTGTTCGAGCCAAGACTGAATCGCGCTTCGATATATTGAACCTGTTTGGGTTTTGGTTTGGTCGCGAGAGCGAGCGCCGCTGCGGCGAAAATTGGACTCCGATGGAGGTTCGTAGCGGGGCTACAGGCCGACACGAGGGCGCAAGCCCGGCTGACGCCAGTATATTGTGGACAATTTGCACCAAGGGCATGACCTTCGGCCCCAGCCCATTGAAGCCGGTCGGAGTGCCCCGACTGCGGGGGGAAGTACTCCTGGGATGCCCAAAGTAAGAAATCAAAACAGGCTCTTACACGGGCATACGAAGTCAAACATATCCACGCAGAGCAGATCTTCCTCTGCATCTGATCATCCATCCGGATGAGCAAAAAAGGCTTTTCCGGGATCAGGCTAACTGCACCAGCCTCGTTCGCAGTGGCGCGCAATCTGCGCATGGAGTGCACGCCCCCACTACACCACCACGTACGCCACGCAGAACCCGACCAGAAACACGAGGCCGGCCCACGAGAGCACGCGCATGCTGGTAGAGGGACGGGCGTGTTCGGGCATGTGATCGCCGCACACCAGTTTGTAGTTCATGTAGCCGAGTACCGGAGCCGACAGAAACGCCAGTGTGGTAGCCACGTCGACCAGTGTTGTCAGGTTTTGCACCAGGAGTGCAAGAATAATCCAGGCGCCCAGCGGCGTTACGAGCAGGGCAATCCAGTAGTGGCGCTGCGAGGTGGGCGCGTCATCACCGGCGACAGCCTCGGTAGCGGTCGTAGTCGCGATGTCGGGGGCATCGCTGCTAAGCGTGCCTCCCCAGAAGGCCATGTACCAGGCAACCAGCCGCGTATAGGCATCGGTTACGGCGAGCGTGGTACTTAGCATGGTCGTAAGCGCTGCAACGCCAACCAGCGTGCCGATGCCTAGACCAAGCGTGCTGCTGTAGAGATCGACGACCTGCGTTGCGAAGGGAACAGCCTGCGTAGCGAACTGTGTGCCCGTGCCATACATCACCCCGGCGCCCAGTACGAGAAAGGCCAATGCCATGAGTAGCGACAGGCCGTATCCAATAGCAAAATCGGATTGCACGTCGCGCAGCTGAGGAGTCGTCTGCACCTCTTTTGCGCGTTCGAGCGTCCAGAACGAGTGCCACGCGGCCACATCGATCGGGACGGGCATCCAGCCCATCAGCGCAAGCGAGAAGGCGATGCCGGAGGTGGTAAGCAGCGCGCCTGGACCTGCGGTGGGGCCAGTAGCCTCAGGAGGCGGTCCGACGAGTGCAGCTACGGCAGCGGCGGCCGTAGACACGGCAAGCACTGCCATGATCCCCTTGATGGCCCGGTCGAGCACCTGGTAGCGTCCGACCAGTAAGACCAAGATACAGAGCCCAAGCACGACCCCGCTCCACAGCGTCAGATCCGGCGTGATGCCGACAAGCCATCCCATGAGTCCGGCAGTGACAGCCGTTACGCTGGCGAGGACAATAAACATGGTGCCGGCTGTGACTACAGCAAAGAGCGCAGTGGCCCAGCGCCCGAGGCGCCGATAGCCATCGAGCAGGCTCTCTCCAGTGGCTGCAGCATACCGTGGTCCGTACTCCAGAAACGGATACTTAAAGAGGCACGCCGCTACGATGAGCACGGCCGCCGCGTATCCATATTCTGCCCCTGCGCGTGTAGACTGCACCAGATGCGACACGCCAATCGCCGCGCCAGCCATAATCAGGCCGGGGCCCAGCGCATTCAAGAGAGCACGGGTTCGAGGCGGAGTCGTATCGGTTGGCATAGCGTGCAGGCTTAATACATAGCTCAATGCATAAATGGACGTAACGCCAATATACAAGAACGTGACGTATTCCCCAACTGGTTATGGCGTGTAGGTGCCGCGCTGCTTGCACCCCTCATATTCATTCGGTATGCTATTCGTAGGCACCATACATACACACGATGCTTTCCACCTGCAGGTCTCCTGCGTGCATCGCTTCCATACTCCACACCGTACTCCCCATAGCCTGGTTGTTGATCTATGCGTCTCCGTTACTACACCGTCGTACTATCGAGCATCCTGCTTCTGCTACTGCTCCGACCATCCATAGCCGACGCGCAGAATGCGCCATCGTTTGAAGCGGTTGTCGGCCATTCGTTTGGCGAGCGCATCACGCAGGCCTATCAGATGGAGCAGTACCTGGAGGCGGTGGCCGAGGTATCGGATCGCGTCGTTGTTGAGCACATCGGCCGCTCGTGGCAGGGGCGTCCGCTCATGCATGCGATCGTGACCGCGCCCGAAAACCATGCGCGCCTCGACGAGGTTCAGGCGAACGCGCAGCAGTTGGGGGATCCGCGGGGCCTGTCGGATGCCGAAGTGGATGCGATCATCGCCGATCAGCCTGCCGTGTTCTGGTATGGCGGCTCCATTCACGGATTTGAGCTTTCAGGGTCGGAGGCCGGGCTTCGGATGCTGGAGCGCCTCGCCACGCAAGACGATGCCGAGACCCGCGCCATCCTGGAAAACATCGTTGTTATCATCGATCCGATGTTGAATCCGGACGGACGCGACGCGTTTGCCTATCATAACCATGACAACATGGGGCGCGAGGCCAACCCAGACAACCAGGACTGGGCCAATGACTTCACGGCCTGGGAGGCGCTGAAGTATCGCACCAGCCACTACTACTTCGACATCAACCGCGACTGGTTTGCACATACCCATCGCGAGACGCAGGCGCGCGTGCCGGTGCTGCAGAACTGGCGTCCACAGGCGGGCATCGACGCGCATGAGATGGGGTCGAACGTTGAGTTTTACGTCGACCCGCCCACAGACCCGGTTGGCCCCTTTTTCCCAGAGTACGCCAGCAGCTGGTTCGAGGAGTTTGGTGCAGCCCACGCCGAAGCCTTCGACGCGATTGGTACCGACTACATGACGCGCGAGCGCTTCAACTACTTCTATCCGGGATACACCACCTCCTACATGAGCTACCAGGGTGCGGTCGGCATGCTCTACGAGCAAGGCAGCAGCCGCGGCCTCGCCCTCACGCGTCCGGATGGCACGGTCCGCATCTACGCGGATGCTATTACGAATCAGTACACCGCGTTCACCGCCGCACTCGGACTCGCGGCCAGCGAGCGTGAGGCCCTGCTGCAGGACTACGTAGCTGCGCACCGCGATGCGATTGCCGATGGCGAAACCGGCACGCAGCGCTACCTGCTTACCGCGGGCGATGGGGATCCGCACCTGCTGGCTGAGGTGGCCGACCTGCTGCAGCGCAATGGCGTCGAAGTCGACCGGCTTACCGCATCCACCAGCCTGAGTAATGTACAAGACCGCACCGGGGCGTCAGTCGGCAGCCGCTCGTTTGAGGCGGGCACGTACGTCGTCGAAGCCGCCCAGCCGCGCAACCGGTTCATTCGTGCGCTCCTGGAGCCCAGCGTGCCCGTGCCCGAGGGGTTCCTTGAGGAAGCCCGCGAGCGGGTCGATCGCGCCGAAAACCCGCGCTTTTACGACATCACGGCGTGGTCGCTGCCGATGCTCTTCGGGATCGACGGCTACAGCACCTCCGACGGAAGCGGGCTCAGCACGGAGCGCGTGACGGAGTCGCAGGCTCCCGCACCTACCATTGAGGGCGGAGAGGCCAGCTACGCGTACCTGATCGACGGCACGCAGGCGGCTGGCCTTCCGGCGCTGACGCACCTGAACGAGAAGGGCCATCGCGTGGCGATGCTGCAAGAAGGTACACGCCTTCAGGGGCAGAACTACGCCGCTGGCACGGGCATTGTCTACGCCGGTCAGTCGGATGCGAGCGTGCACGAAGATGTGCAGTCCGTTGCAGACCAGTACAACCTGCAGGTGCAGGCAGTGGGTACCGGACTGGCCGAGGGCAAGCGTCCCTCGCTCGGGTCAGGACAGGTCATCTACCTGCAAGCGCCGTCGATAGCGCTGCTGGCTGAGGAGGGCGTGCAGCCGTATTCGTTTGGGTGGGCGTGGTTTACGCTCGACTGGCAGTATGAGCTGCCCACCACCGTACTGCGCACGCGCTCGCTGAGCAGTGCCAACCTGAGCGAATACGACACGATCGTGCTTCCTGAAACCTACGGCCCCTCGATGATTCGTCGCGAGGCCGGCGATGCAGGAATGGACCGGCTGGCTCGCTGGGTACGCGACGGTGGTACGCTGGTGACAATCGGAGCAGGCACTGAGGTTGCACGCGAGCTGGAGCTGATCCACCTGCGTTCGTGGTACGACCATGAAGACCACGCCGACAGCCTGCGCGTATCGGTGCCCGGCGCCATGGTGGCTACCGATCTCAACCGCAACCACTGGCTCACAGCGGGCGTCCCTGACGGCTTCCATGCGCTGGTGGATTCGGAGCGGCTCTACCTGCCCCCCGAGGGCACGCCCCGTTCATCGCAGCGTGCCGGGGTCCGTTATGCTGGAGGCGATGACTTCGACTACAGCGGACACATGTGGGCCGAATCGCAAGATCGCCTTCCGGGTGCAGTCTACGCCTACGAAGAGCGGGTCGGCAGCGGGCGCGTCATTGCCTTTGCCGAAGACCTGAACTATCGGGCCTACTTTCGCAGTGGCAACCGCTTGTTCTTGAACGCGGTGCTCGTAGGTCCGCAAGCCCCCTGATCCGAATCCCCTGATCCGAATCCGAAAAATAGAACGAGACTCCCGGCGCTGACTGCCGGGAGTTCTTGCAGGGAGTTCCTACGGGAAGTTCAGAAAGCATGTGGAGATGATTCAGTGCGCCCCCGGGTGGTTATGACTCGGGGGCGTTCGTGCTCAGCGTAGGTCCGGATGCGTCGAACCGCCAGTCGAAAAAGCTGCGCGCGCCCATGTTAGACAGAATCGTGATGTACAGCCGCACCGACTCAGCGTCGGCGATTCGGTCGTTACCGTCCTCGTCGCGCCGGGGGAAGACCAGCGACGAGCGCATGTAGTACAGATACTCTGCTCCCGGACCTCGCTGGTTCTCCAGGGTAGAGCGCTGCGGACGCCCATGCGTTACGACATCAACGGGGGCCACAGAGAGCATGTCATCGACCTCCAGGTTAAACCGGATGTTTGAGTACGATGGATTCGTGTCCATCATGCGCGGTGAAAAGAGATGCAAGTCGATCACAACGAACTCCTGGTAGTCCGCTTCGGCCTGCTCGAACAGGCTGGCCGCTACGGAAGCCGACAGGTCGTCGGTGCCGAACGCCGTGGCCGTGTGCGCCAGCGCAAGTTCACGGCTGATGAGCGTGGCAAACGTCCGTTCAGAAAAGCCCGGGCCGCGATGGCGTACATTGGGAGCGGTGGACCACTTCCTTGTCATCTGTGCCAACTGCTGGTCAAGTGTCACCCCTACGGAGTCCGGGGTGGGGTCCAGGCGAAGGTTAACCAGCGAGTCGGGGTGATGTACGTAGCGGACATCCGGAAGATAGCCGCGGGCAATGTCGTCTGTCGTCATCGAGAACATCGACCCGCATCCCCACAGCGCTATGCACAGCGCGACAGAGCAGGCCCAAGCCGCCAGGCCCGGCATCGAAAGAGGCGCTGTGTTGTGGTCCATAGTCATCGGGTAAGAGCAGTACGTAAACCACCGTCTTTGTAAAATGCTCATAGAAAGAGGGCGGTTCCTCTGAGCGTCGCTAACGAAGCGCAAAGGGGGAAGTGGACATGGAGCGAAAAAAGCTACCGTTGAGCGCAATAAACCGACCGTTTAGCAGATTTATACGGGAGAGCCGTAACATGTAAGGGGAGCGGCTCGTGACTGTGCCGGCGCGCACCATTGCTGTTTCCGCTGCAACGAGATAGGCACCTGTTTGTGCATCTGCCACGCATACAAATAATCGCTGACAACCCGAAGTTATCAACCCTCAAATATGGCTACGCTCATCGTTGACCACGTACACAAAACATACGGCGATACCAAAGCCGTCAACGACGTGTCGTTTACGGCCAAGCCGGGCCGTATTCTGGGCGTACTGGGGCCAAACGGGGCCGGCAAGACGTCCACCATTCGCATGATTACGAACATGACGATCCCGGATGCAGGGGCGGTTACGTACGACGGACGCACCGTGGGGCCATGGAGCCAGCGGCGGCTGGGCTACCTGCCAGAGGAGCGCGGACTCTACAAAGACCTGCGCGTGCGTGAGCAGCTGGTGTATCTGGGGCAGCTTAAGGGAATGCGGCAGAAAGAAGCCGAGGCGCGCACGCAGCACTGGCTTGAGCGCTTCGAAGCCGCCGACTGGGGCAACATGAAGACCGACGAGCTCTCGAAAGGGATGCAGCAGAAGGTCCAGTTCATCGCAACGCTTTTGCACGACCCGTCGCTGCTTATCTTCGATGAGCCGTTTAGCGGACTCGACCCGATCAATTCTGACTTGCTTCGCGATATCATTCTGGAGCTGCGGCGCGACGACCGCACGATTCTCTTCGCCTCTCATCGCATGGAACAGGTCGAGCAGCTCTGCGACGACATCTGCCTTGTGGCTAAGGGGCAGGTTGTCTTGCAGGGCGCCTTGCGCGAAATCAAACAGCAGTTTGGAAAGAACACGATCATTGTCGGATTTGAGGGCGACGATGCGTTCCTGGACCAGTTGGAAGCTGCAGGGGCTGTTCGCATCCATACGCGAAGCACGCATCGGGCCGAGATGCGGCTGCTCAACGGCACCTCGCCACGCGCTGTGCTGAACGCGACGCTCGAAGCTGTCGACGAGTTGCATCACTTCGAGCGCGTGGAGCCCCCGCTCAGCGAGATCTTTGTGGACGTTGTAGGCCGTACACAGTCAGAAGAACACGCATCTGTAGCGGCGTAAGACCGGTAGCCTGGCGCACGCGCCCCGCATCCCCCTGCCATTCCCTTTAGAGCAACCATATTGCCCATGCACCACCCCATCTGGATCATCTTCAAGAGCGAGTTTCTGCGCCGTGTGCGCTCGAAAGCGTTCATCCTGGCCACACTGCTGGCGCCGGTGGGCATGGTGGCCCTGTTTGCGCTGCCGGCCGTGTTCACCTTTATGGCACTCGATGGAAACGACGACGAGCCTATCGCGGTCGTTGACGAGAGCAACCGGCTGCTGCCGTCGCTGCAGGCGCGCGGTGGCGAGCGCTTTCGGTTCGTAGAGGCCACCGCCCCGAGCGAAGCACTGGCCGACTCGGTGCAGGCCGGCGTGTACAGCGGCTATCTGGTGCTGCCCGAAACGCTGCTTCAGGGCGAAGGGCAGGCCGTGTTCTACCGCGCTGAAGGCGGAGGCGTTACCACACAGGCCCGCATGCAGTCGCTCGTGAACCAGACGGTACAGGACCAGCGTCTTGCTGCGGAAGAAGTGCCCGCAGCTATCGAATCGATTCTGGCGTCGTCGACCTCGGTCGAGATGCGACGCCTCACCGAAGCCGGCGACCAGGCCGACCAGACCTTCGTCTATTCGCTCATCGGCTACGTGCTGGCATTCACGATCTACTTCGCCGTGTTCATCTACGGGCAGTACGTGATGCAGGGCGTAATCGAGGAGAAGAGCTCGCGCGTGGTAGAGATCGTCGTGTCGTCGGTGCGCCCGTTTCAGCTGCTCATGGGCAAGGTGCTGGGCATCGGCGCTATGGGACTCGTGCAGATGATAACCTGGGGCGTGCTCGTAGCGGGCGCGCTGGCAGCAGCCGGACCGGTGCTCATGCTGTTTATTGATCCTGCATCCTACAACATCGCTCCCGATGCATCGCAAGAAGCCGTGCTCGAAGCAGCCGGTATTACCATTCCGTCGCTTCCGCTCTCGCTGCTCTTCTGGACGCTCCTCTTCTTTCTGGGTGGGTATCTGCTCTACGCGAGCCTTTTTGCCGCGGTCGGGTCGGCCGTCGAGCGCGTGCAAGATGCACAGAGCCTGATGTACCCGGTCTTCATCCCGCTGCTCATCCCGCTGCTCGTGCTCGGCGTCGTGATCGAAGACCCCAACGGCACGCTCTCAACCGTACTCTCCTTCATCCCGCTCTTCGCCCCGATCCTGATGGTGCTGCGCGCCGCGCTCACCGACGTTGCCACGTGGGAACTCATCGCATCGTGGAGCCTGGTAGCGCTCTCGTTCGTCGCCACCATCTGGATTGCAAGTCGCATCTACCGCGTCGGTATCTTCATGTACGGTAAGCCGCCCAGCCTGCGCGAACTCCTTCGGTGGATCACTTATCGTCCGTAGCAGGCACCGCGCCGTTTTTAGAAAAAGGTGCTCTGGAGGGATGCGCACGTAGGAGGTGGGGGCGGAGGTCCGTCACGGGCTTCCGGATGCGCCGCATGTCCTGATAGATGGCCGCTGCAGGTGCACGCCGGTGCGCGTCGGGCGTACATCGCGCAGTCGCAGAATCACGTCTGTGATCGCCGCATGCCTGTCTGATTTGTTCGTCAGCGCCCTGCGGTCGTGAGTCGCTGGCGCTCCTCGCAATGACACACTCAAAGATTCTCTTTTGGCCATACTTAGCCTGCGAGCAGAGCGTTCAACATGACAACCAGTCGGGGAGAGAGCGTCTGCGAGACCCAGGCAGCCGTGCGCGGCCCCGAGTCGTTGGCTACATCAAGAAAGTTGAGAATGTAGAACTGGGCTCTCGTGGTGGCGAACAGGCAGCTCATGCCACCAGAAAGGCAGTTCATCGTTTATGTGTGCGATTATACATACGTATAGTACACACACAATGAAGGAAAACCGTGTTTGACATTCTATTTTATATTTCGGAAGCGCTTCGTTTCATTTCCGTTACATTTAAGGTTGATTGCTTCATTTTTAACAGTTAGATAGCGAAACATAGACACCAAATTCACTGCATATGCAAAGTTGTGCACTGCTCAGGTAGTGGTTACAATTTTCTGTATCTGACATCCAATGTCATGCATTGTGCTATGCAGTGAAGTAGTGAAGCGACGCGCTCCCCACCCCGGTAGAAGCAGCGTCGAACCTTAAGGTGTTCGGCGGCACAGCCAGGCAAGCGAACGATGCCGTTTCCTGCCCAGGTTGTCGCCTTGTCTTCGTTTATTCACCATGTGACCCAGAGCGACTCTCATGACGCGAGTGATACCGTATACGATCGCTATCCTACTCATCTTTACAGGAGGCCTCTCCGCATCAGCGCAGGAGCGCGGTGCTATTGAAGGCATCGTGCTTGACGGCGTAGCAGAGGAGCCGCTACCCGGTGTGCAAGTGCTCTTGTCCGAGTTAAGCCTTGGAGCTATTACAGACGGAGACGGAGCGTATCAGATCGGCGAGGTGCCCGCGGGCACCTACACGATTGAAGCTCGCTTTGTCGGGTTCCGATCGGCCTCTCAAGAGGTTACCGTTGAGCCGGGGGAAACAGCCGTCGCCAACTTTGAGCTCCGCCAGAGCTCAATCAACCTTGATCAGGTGGTGGTAACCGGCACTGGCGGACCAGTCGAAAAGCGACGACTCGGAAACTCGATTTCTACGATCAACACCGCCTCGCTTGAAAACGCCCCCATCCAGAGCTTCTCGGATCTGATCCAGGGGCGTGAGCCAGGCATGGTAGGGTTGCCGTCAAGCGGACTGACCGGCGACGGTACGCGCATTCGCATTCGAGGGTCGGCCAGTCTATCGCAGAGTAACGAGCCCATCGTATACATCGACGGCGTGCGTGCTAACAGCGGCGGTGGCTTTGGCGGGGGCTTTGTAGGCGGCGGTGGCTCGCCCTCGCGCCTCGACGACATCAACCCGTGGATGATCGAGCGCGTGGAGGTGCTCAAAGGCGCAGCGGCTGCAACGCTTTTCGGCACAGAAGCCTCGAATGGGGTCATCCAGATCTTTACGAAGCAGGGAGCGCCCGGAGCGCCTCAGTTCACTTTTACCAGCGAGGTAACGGCGATTCGTTTCCCGAACGCCTATCCCGATCAGGTAGGATTTGCTCGCAGCGATGAGCAGGCGCAGCGCATGGGACGCATCTTACGGGGCAATGAGAACGCGTTTCAGCGCTACGAGCTTGTGGGCGAGAACTTTCCGAACGACCTGGTCGGCACCGGCTTCGCGCAGGAATACTCAGGCGGCGTGAGCGGCGGGGGCGAAACAGGACTCGGAAGCGTAACCTACTTCGTGAGCGGACGCTTCCTGAGTGAGGACGGGCCCTTCCAGGGTGATCCGAGCATCATGCCTGCTGGTACAACGACGCGTGCAAACGATGCCGTGCGTCGCGCACAGGGTACAGCGAACATCCAGATTCTGCCCTCCGAAGATCTGCGCATTCGCGTATCCACCGGCTACTCGGATATGGATTTCGAGACGCTGCAGACCAACAACAACATCTACGGTACGATCTCGCTTGCACAGTTTAGCAAACCCGAGTTGGTGCAAGAAAACAATCGCACGGGTACGATAGCATTTGCCTCGGTTGCGGAGTCCGTGCAGCAAGAGACCACGCAGCAAGCACGCCGCTTCAACGGGTCGCTCGGCGTTGACTACACGCCCATCGACAATCTGGTGCTCGATGCGGTCTTCGGCCTGGACTACACGAACACGTCAAGCCGCGAATTTCGTCCCTTTGGATGGAATATCGACAACTTCGCCTCCGACACCCCGAGAGGTCGACAGCAGTTCGCCACGCAGAATAACCTGGAGCTTACGTTCGACGTAAAGGGCACGCTCGCGTCTCAGTTCGGCCCGCTGTTCGAGTCGGATCTTACCGTTGGCTCGCAGGGGTTCATAACGCGTAACTCGCTGGAATCTGGGCAGGGGCTGAACTTCCCCGGACCTGGATTCGAAGTAACCTCGGCAGCGGCGAATCAGGCGCTCATCGAGAGCTTCAGCGAAGTAGTTAACCTCGGGGTCTTTGCACAAGAGCAGATCGGGTACAACGATTACCTGTTCCTAACGCTGGGCGCTCGCTACGATGCAAACAGCGCCTTCGGAACGGACTTCAGCGGCGTGCTCTATCCGAAAGCCTCCCTCGCTTTCAGCTTCTCGGACGCCCCATTCTGGTCGGGCGACGTAGGACCGCTCTCGTCGGGCCGCCTGCGCGCCGCTATCGGACAGTCCGGCCTTCAGCCGGGGGCGTTTGATGCACTTACCACGTTTGGGTCGCTTTCGTCGATCAGCGGGGCGGGGATTGTACCGAGTAATCTCGGTAATCCCAATCTGGAGCCCGAGCGCTCTACCGAATGGGAGGTCGGCGGCGAGTTTGGCCTGGTCGATGACCGCGTCGGAATTGAGGCCACCTACTGGAACCGCACCGTTTCAGATGCACTGGTCGCACAGCAATTTCCTGTTACAGGAGGATTTAACGCGCCACAGGTTGTAAACATTGGCGAACTCAAGGCACAGGGCGTAGAGGTGTCGACACAGGCACTCGTGCTCGACCGGCGCGACGTATCCGTCAATCTCTTCGCAAACGCCTCGTACCTGTGGGAGCAGGTCAGCGACCTTGGGGGTGCGCCGCCCATCAAAGTGGGCGGGAGCTACCCACGGTACCGCAACTTCCTCGTTGAGGGATACGCGCCAGGCACGCACTTCGGCGTCCGCCTGCAGGATGTGCCGGAGGGGAGCCTGCCGGTGGATCTCATCGGCAGCGGCGGACCGAACACACGCGACGAGCTGCTGGCTTACCTGGCAGGACTCGATCCTTCATCAGCGTCGCTTCCTAACAGCCTTGCCCAGGTCCTCATCGCGACCAATGCGAACAGTCCAACCGGCGACCCCGCTGACTTCAACTTGGGTAAGCCCACTCCAGACTGGCAGGGAGCCTTTGGCGGCGACGTGAGCTACGGTAACTTCACGCTGTCGACGCTCTTCGAATATAAATTCGGCAACTTTTTCGTGAACAACCTGACGGGAGGATTCCGGCAGGCGAATGCTTCCATCGGGCGCAACCTGCCTGATGCAGCGCGCATCGAGCGCGATTACATGACCGGCGGCGTCGACAGTAACGGCAACCCGTTGAACGATCCGGAAGTCCGTCTCGAAGCGCTCGATGAGTGGATCAACGAAACGCTGGCGCTCTCTCCGTTTGTCGGACTCAACGCCATCGAGTCGGCCGACTTCCTGCGCTGGCGCGAGGTGAGCCTCACGTACAGCGTACCGGCACGCTTCGTGGAAAGCTTCGGCGGACGCAACCTCACGCTCAGCCTTGCGGGGCGTAACCTGGCGCTCTGGACCGCTTACAGCGGGGTAGATCCGGAGCTGAACGCCATTGGTCGGGGCGGAGGGAACAGCCTCGAAAACAACTTCCTTGACGGCGTAGAGGCATTCGGTTTCCCCGTACCTCGCCGCGTGTCCTTCCGCGTCCGGCTCGGATTCTAAAGATACGCCATCGTGCCGCTCTACCATCGGTCCGGGGCAAGAAAGCCCCGGACGGGTGCTGCGACCTACCGATATCTGCCGCTGAACTTACTGCCTCCTTATGTACAACATGCTACGATCAATCCGACTCCCACAGGCTGCCGCTGCGCTGTTCATCGCTACGCTGATCATTGTGTCGGGGTGCGACCTGCTGGACGTAAGCAACCCCAACAACCTCATTGAAGACGAGCTTGACAACCCGGCAGCAGCTCCTGCCATGGCCAATGGCGCAGAAGCAACTGTTACGCGCGCTCTCGGGGCCATTCTGGCGCCCTACTCGGCTGGCACCGACGAACTGACCTGGATCGGTTCGCGTGACGCATGGGACGAGCTCGATATCGGCCGTCTCGAAAATCCCAATAACGAGTTCACCGATGCAGCCTTCCCGTTCGTAGGCGAAGCGCGGTGGACAGCCGACGAGTACATACGTCGCATCGAAGGCTTTCGCGAAGAAGGGCTGCTCAATGATGAGAATACGCTGGCACGCGTCTATCTTTACGGGGCCGTCATCTATACTGGCATCGCCGACATGTTCGACGACTTCGCAATCGACTCCGATCGCCGCGAAGGGGCGCCTCCGGTGGGCCCCGATAACATGAGCAGTCTGTACGATACGGCGCTCGGTTACGTAGATGCTGCATTGGATCTGGAGCTGCGCCCCTCCCTCGAAACGGCTCTAACCGGCATGCGCGCTCGCATCCAGTATAGCAAGGCCGTGTGGCAGACTGTGAATCCCGTTTCAGGGGCGCCGCAGGATAATCTCATCAATGAGACCGGCGCCGTACAAGATGCCATCGCTGCGCTCGACATGATGGATGCCAGCTACGTCTTCGCTATGGAGATGGATGGATCACTTCCGGGTCTGGTTGTCGGCGATCTTAGCATGGCGCTACAGGTAAATCAGCGCGCCGAGCTTGGGTTCGGAGAGACTTACATTGAACCGGAGCCTGACGGAACGTTCAGCGCGGTGTCGCTGCGTGATCCGATCGACGACGTCGTAGACCCGGTTCTCGAAGAGGCCATCACCGAGTTCATCGCGCAGGATCAGTTTGCAGACATCCCGGTGGTCTCGGCTCGTGAGATGCATCTGATTCTTGCCGAAGCGGCGCTTGCGGGCAACCCGACGCTCGATTACACGGAAGAGATCAACAAGCTCCGAGCTCTTGATGGACTTACGCCGTACGACGACCAGGTCGATGCGTTTGATCTGCTCAAGCACAGCCGCAAGGTTAATCTCTACCTGCAGGGGCGCCGCCTGGCAGACCACTACCGCTTCGACGATCCGTCGCCAAACTGGAGTGCGAACACACCGGGCACCTTCCTGCCCATCACGATCACCGAGATTCGAGCGAATCCGAACCTCGGTCAGTAAGAGAGTAAGAGCCTGTTTTGATTTCTTAATTTGGGCTGCGAGCGGCTTCAATGGGCTGCAAATTGCCCCCGATATCGGCCCGTAACCCCGGCTACGAACCCCCATCGAGGTCCAATTTTCGCCGCATTGCTGCTCGCTCTCGCCTGCAAACCAACACCCAAACAGGCTCTAATAGAACACACACCGCGCTCTGCGCTCGCATCCTGCCCAATGCCCCACGCTTACTATGTCACCACTCCGCGCTGCGACCGTGCTGTTGGTCATAAGTCTGGGCATAGGTCTGGTGGCAGGATGCGGGCTGGTGTCCGATCCGGCCCCCAGCACGGCGCGCGTCGTGATCGATGGCGCAGGAGCTGATGAGGTGCAGCTCGTCGTGTCTACCGTGTTTCTCGCTCAAGACCAGACCGCTGACTTCGGGCGGACGCTCGACGTGCAGGTGATCGAGGGCGACACGCTTACTGTTGACGTACCGTTTGAGGCAACCTACGATATTACACGTCCGCAGCGCTTCCTGGCCCAGGTGTACACCACAACCGATACCACAAGCCTCGAAGGCATACAGGTCGATGGATCTATCGATGGAGATCGCCGCTTCACGCGCACGGCAACCGATACCGACTCGCTTGTTCAGTTCGTCTACATCTACCAGGGCAGTACGCCCCCCAATGACGGGCGCCTCTGAAGCAATCAGGTGACGTCAACCAGGCAGCCGGTCGTGGCCATGCCAACGCATCCTCGCATCACATAAATTGCCACACGCCATGAAGAACATCCCACAGTGTATCGCAATCCTCGCTCTCGCCGGCATGCTGGCTCTCACCGGGTGCGGACTTGTTGGCCCTGGAAACGGAGGAGGCGAAGACGATGACGGCGAAAATCGGGCGCATCGCATCATGCAGCCTGCCCCCCACGTACCAGATGTATCAACCTCAGCATATGCACTGCGAACCGCATAGTGTGCCGCTACGCACAGATGCCTCGCATCCTACTGAGCATAATGTGCACAGAGAGTACAACGTGTGCACTACAACGTGCACTACAACGTGTGCACAGAGAGTAACTCGTCCATCCCGATTCACACCCAGTATAACCCTGCATGTATACCTTTTCGCGTACCATTCTTATTGCTATCGCTTTTGCACTGGTTGGGGGAGTGTTTGCATCCGCCTCAGCCCAGCAAACCTACGTACAGTGCGGCACGCTCCTTGACCCAGGGGTAAGCCTGGAACCGGTTCCAGAGCAGACGCTCGTGGTCCAAGACGGGCGCATCGTCGAGCGCCAGGAAGGCTACACGACAGGCGGCGATGCCGACACCGTCGTAGACCTGACCGATCAGTACTGCCTGCCCGGGCTCATCGACATGCATACGCATCTCTCCAACGAATTCGAGCAGGGCGGCTACATCGAACCCTTCCGGCTCTCTCCCACCAACCGCGTACTTAAGTCCGCTCAGTACGCACGCACTACGCTTATGTCGGGCTTCACCACGGTGCGCGACATTGGCGGGCGCGAGGGCATCGACCTGGCCCTGCGCGACGGCATCAACCGGGGCAATATTGCAGGGCCGCGTATGTTCGTGGCCGGGCAGTCGCTCGCCGTCACGGGCGGACACGCCGACCCCACCACGGGCTATCGCGAAGACATCGTGGGGCTGGGCGATGTTGAGCACGGCGTAGCGAACGGAGTCGACGCAGCTGCCGAAGCCACGCGCCTGGCCATCAAGCGGGGCGCTGACCAGATCAAGATCACAGCCACCGGCGGCGTGCTCTCGCTCAACGCCGATGGCACACGCCCGCACTTCAAAGAGGCCGAGGTGCGCTCCATCGTCGAAACCGCCGCCGACCACGGGCTCAAGGTCACCGCCCACGCCCATGGCGATGAAGGCATGCAGCGGGCTATCCGGGCAGGCGTGCGCTCGCTGGAGCACGGCACCTACATGAGCGACGAGACCATGCAGATGATGATCGACAACGGGGTCTACCTGGTGCCCACCATCACCGCCGGCAAGAGCGTAGCCGACTCGGCGCGTATCGAGGGCTACTACGCCCCCGAAGTGACCGAAAAAGCCATTGAAGTGGGCCCGGTTATCCAAGAGATGTTCGCCCGGGCCTATGAGCGCGGCGTGCCCATCGCCTTTGGCACCGACGCCGGCGTCTTCCGCCACGGACGCAATGCTGCCGAGTTCGAGTACATGGTCGAGGCCGGCATGCCACCCGCCGAGGCGCTCTACGCTGCCACCTATAGCGCCGCCGACCTGCTCGACCAGCTTGACCACTTAGGCACCCTCGAACCAGGAAAGCACGCCGACCTCATTGCCGTGCAGGGCGATCCGCTGAGCGATATCAGCACGCTCCACGACGTCCAGTTCGTTATGAAAGAGGGCACCATCTATAAGCAAGACGGAGCCCCCACCCCACAGCCATACGTGTCTCGCTAAGAGCCTCGCCCGCCGGTTGCTCCTGCGTCCTTAAATCCGTATCATAGAGGCAGCTCGCCACCACGCGGGGCTGCCTCTATGTCGTTTTGGTATAGAAGGATGCGACCGTGTTCTGTCTTCCCCACATCTGTCTCGAACTCCTATGCGTGCTCCGTACCAAAGTGTCATTTCTCTTTTTGGCTGTCTGCTCCTTTCCGTGCTGTTGTCAGTACCGCTTGCGGCGCAGCAGACACCCCCTGAAGCGCCCGACCGTACCGACGAGGGCGAGGGCCCCTACGAGCGGCTGGTGCTACGCGGGGCTACTCTCATCGACGGCACCGGCGCGCCGCCCGTGGGGCCGGTCGACATCGTGATTGAAAACGATCGCATCACCGACATCGTGAGTGTGGGCTACCCGGGCGTGCCCATCGATGAGGACGAGCGTCCGGATGGCGGCGACCACGAGATTGATCTCGGCGGGCACTACGTGCTGCCGGGCTTTGTGGATATGCACGCCCACCTTGGGGGCACTGCGCAGGGCACTCCGGCCGAATACGTGCTCAAGCTCTGGATGGGCCACGGTGTAACGACCGTGCGCGAACCGGGCAGCTTCAACGGGATAGACTGGACGTTTGCCCATCGTGAACGCAGCGCATCCAACGAAATCGTTGCCCCGCGCCTGGTAACCTACGTTGGCTTCGGACAGGGCCACGACGGACCCATTTCGACTCCCGAGCAGGCACGTGCCTGGGTACAAGACGTTGCTGAACGAGGAGCGGAAGGTATCAAGTTCTTCGGGGCACGCCCGAGCATTATGGAGGCCGCGCTCGACGAAGCGCGCCAGCAAGACCTGGGTACGGCCATGCACCATGCCCAACTTAACGTGACCCGCGTCGATGCGCTACAGTCTGCCACCTGGGGGCTCACCACTATGGAGCACTGGTACGGCCTACCCGAGGCGCTCTTCACGGATCGCACGGTGCAAGACTACCCGACCGACTACAACTACAACAACGAAATGGATCGCTTCCGTGAAGCCGGGCGCCTTTGGAAGCAGGCCGCCGACCCGGGCAGCGACCGCTGGAACGCGGTCATGGATTCGCTGATCGCGCTCGACTTCACCCTCAATCCCACCCTCAACATCTACGAGGCCAGCCGCGACCTGATGCGTGCCCGCAATGCCGACTGGCACGAGGCGTACACCCTGCCGTCGCTGCAGGAGTTTTTTACGCCGAGTCGCGTCGACCACGGCTCCTACTTCTTCGACTGGACCACCACCGACGAGATCGAATGGAAACGAAACTACGACCGGTGGATGACCTTCCTGAACGAATACAAGAACCGGGGCGGGCGCGTAACCACCGGTAGCGACAGCGGCTACATCTACCAGGTCTACGGGTTTGGATTCATCCGCGAACTGGAGCTTCTGCAAGAAGCGGGCTTCCACCCGCTTGAAGTGATTACTGCTGCCACCTTGAGTGGGGCCGAGGCCCTCGGAATGGAGGCCAACATCGGCAGCGTAGAAGTGGGCAAAAAAGCCGACCTCCTGGTTGTTGATGAGAATCCGCTGCACAACCTGAAGGTGCTCTACGGCACCGGAGCGCTGTACCTGACCGACGAGACGGACGCTGTAGAGCGCATCGGCGGTGTGTCCTACACCGTGAAAGACGGCATTATCTACAACGCCGAACGCCTGCGTGCGGATGTCCGCGCTATTGTCGAGGCCGCCAAAGCGGAAGCGGAGTAGCAGTGTAGTTGTAGCGTACAAGCCGAGAGTACAGTCACGGTGCACGCCTGCATTCGCATCTGTCATCCATCCTTCGGGTAGCCCCTGCATTACCAGTGCAGGCGCACCACCTGAGGGGCGTCACCGCTGGCGATTCCGTACAGGTCTTCATCGGTGATCTGTCCCATATGCAGATTGATCTCGCGGGGCCACTGTACCACCTGCACCAAAGTTCCATCTGTATCGTAGACATCGGCTTCGTTGGGGGCGCCCGCTTCGGTCGTGCGTTGCACCCAGAGGCGGCTGTCGGCATCGAAGAATACCCGTTGCAGGGGCGGCTTGCGCGCCGGAATGTCGAACGAGAGAGCGTCTGGTTGGGTGCCAAACCGGTCGGTCTGCCGGCGCAGCTGAGCCTCGGCCGACTGGTGCTCGTCGTCGGTGAGCGCGGGGCCGTCTACGCTGCGGCTGAGCACATGCAGCGTGTCGCCATCTGCGTTGAAGCGGACCACCTCGTACTGATCAGTAATGGTATAGGCCCAGTCGCCGTTTGGGGCGTGAGCATCTACCTGGCGTGGACCGTGCGGCTGCGGGATGAAGGCCATGCCGCCTTCGATGCTAACCTCGTGGCTTGGAATGCGTCCATCGGGCGCTGCGGGCATCGGTTGCTCGTGCACGGTCTCGTTGTCGAGGCTGCGATGCATGCGCACCGGGTTGAATCCTTCTTCGCCGCGTGCTGTCCCCACATCGATCAGGTGCCCTGCGTCATCGAATGTCGTAGCCGCCCAACGCCCAAACGCGAAATGCTCCATACTGACCTGTCCGTCGGGCGATGCACCTTCTGCGCCGAGTCGATAGCGCGTGTAGCGCCGGTTGCCGTCGTCACGAACCCACAGGTGCCCGTCGGGGCCGATGGCCGGGCAGCAGGGACTGCTGACTTCGCCGGGGCCCTCGCCGCCTGTGGCAACGTCGAAGAGATACGTTCCAGCGGCATCGTAGGCGCGAACCACGTCGCCTTGTGTGTCAGCGACGATGATGCGTCCAGACGCGTCAGCGACGACTCCGCCAATGCGTCCAAACATGTACGGCGCATCGCCGTCCATCACGCCCAGGGCGAGATCAGGCGTTACGGCTACCGGTTCGGGGCGGATATCTCCTTCAGCGTTGCGTGCTGAATCCGTTCCGCATCCCCCTGCAAATACCAGCACCAGGAAGAGCAGGGTTGAAAGAGGCACAAGTTGGCTTTTAGGCATGGCGTGTTCTGGGTACGTGATGTGGGATATGAACCGGTTCCGTGCAGGCGTTAGTAGCGGAGCCGAACGACCTGTGGCACGCCTATGGCCTGGCTGTAACGGAACCCATAGATGGCGTCTTCGGTGATGTGGCCGCGTGTGAGCATCACGTCGTTTGGCCACTGCACGACCTCAACGAGTGTGCCCGTGCGGTCGTAGATATCCGCCTCGTTGGGGGCATCTTCAGGTACGGCGCGCTGCACCCACAGGCGGCTCTGACTATCAAAGAAGATGCTTTCGAGCGGGGGCTTCTGATCGGGAAGAAGCTGCTCCAGCTCGTGCGGCGAAGCGTCAAACCGTTCGGTAAGCATCTCAAGCGTCTCACGAATCCGCTCTTCATCCTCTTCCGATCGCTCTATAGGTGCTGGTGTGCGGCTAAGCACGTGGAGCGTGTCGCCCGCGGCATCTGCCCAAACGATCTCGTACCGGTCGCTGACGGCAAACGCGAAATCGCCATTGGGGGCATGGGCGTTGAAGGATTGTACACCGCTGGGGAGGGGATAGCGCGCCACGCCGCCCCGTATCTCGGCTTCGTAGACACTTAAGCGCTCGGAAGGAGGCTGTGGAATAGAAACGGTGCGTACCGTCTCGCCGTCTGAACGCTGATGAAATCGAGCGGGTGTGGACGAACGTCCGCTATCGGGCGTCTGCGTACCTACGTCAATAACGTTCCCGTCCGCATCGAACGTGGTGGGCGCTTGCAAGCCGAACATCTGGTGTCCCATCTGAACGGACGCGATCTGTGAGGCCCCTTCATCGGTTACGCTGTACTGACTGTAGCGGCGGTTCTGGTCGTCTCGAATCCACAGGTGGCCTTCGGGGCCGATAGCGAGACAACACGGATTGTCGACTTCGCCGGGGCCTTCTCCAGCAGTGGCCACGTCGAACAGGTATTGGCCTTCGGCGTCATAAGCGCGGACAACATCGGCCTGGAGATCGGCAATGAAGATGCCTCCCTCCGCGTTGGCCGTTACGCCGCCAAGCCGTCCAAAGAGATACGGATCGTCTCCATCCATCGCGCCAAGCTCAAGGTCGATGGTGGCGGCTGTTGGAGCCGGGCGATCGGGGGCGTCCGCGGGTTCGGAGTTTGGTTCGCAGGCGCTAAGAAAGAGAAGAAGCGTTGCACACAGGAGCGTAAAACGTAGTTGCATCAGATAAGTGTTGTTTGATAGAGACACGCAGATGCAATATGCGTGAAGGCCGGCGCAAATGCAAGAACCTGCATAGAAACCGGAAAGCAATGACGCTGGATCGTACGCGTCGCCAGGGCAAACAGCGAACGCCCACCCCGAAAGTGGGAGCGGGCACCGCGTTAGCGTCTGTACGTGTTTATCTGTATATGTTCAACCGTAGGTGTTACGCCAGGCTGCCTGGCGCGATGGCAGTCACTGCCCTGACTGCCCTGACTGCCCTCACTCCGAGTACGCGTGCTCGTTGGCTTTTTTGCGTTTGTGCGGATCCAGGTGGCGCTTTCGAAGGCGGATGGCTTTCGGCGTGACCTCGATAAACTCGTCGGCGCGCAGAAACTCGATCGACTCTTCGAGCGAAAGGTCGCGGGGCGGAGGCAGGCGCTCCAGCTCTTCGCCAGCTGCGGCACGCATGTTGGTCAGCTTCTTCTCTTTGGTGATGTTCACGTCGAGATCCTGCGTGCGGTTGTTTTCGCCGACGATCATGCCCTCGTAGACCGCGTCGCCGGGACCGACGAAGAAGGTGCCACGGTCCTGCAGGTTCAGCAGCGCGTAGCCGGTCGCCTTGCCCTGGCGGTCAGCCACGAGCGCACCGGTGGTGCGATGCGGAATGTCGCCTGCCCACGGCTTGAACTCTTCGAAGCGATGCGTTAGCAGGCCGGTGCCCTTCGTATCCGTAAGGAACTGCGAGCGGTAGCCGATGAGGCCGCGGCTGGGGACCTCAAAGGTAAGACGCACGCGCCCGCTCTGGTGATGCGTTACGTTCTGCATAACGCCCTTGCGCGTACCCATGCGCTCGACCACCACGCCCATGTGCGTTTCGGGGATGTCGATCTCGGCGATCTCGTACGGCTCGTGGCGCGTGCCGTCGATCGTTTTGGTGATGACACGCGGCATCCCCACGGTGAACTCATAGCCCTCACGGCGCATCTGCTCGATCAGAATCGACATCTGCAGCTCCCCGCGTCCGTATACAAGCATGCAGTTGGCCGCGTCGTCGCGCTCTACGCGAATCGCCAGGTTATTGCGCGACTCGTCGATGAGACGTTCGCGGAGCTGACGCGAAGTTACAAAATCGCCCTCGCGTCCGCTGAACGGACCGTTGTTGGCGCGGAACTCCATCGACAGGGTGGGCTCGTCTACATCCACCGGTTCGAGTGGTTCGGGATGTTCGGCGTCGGAGAGGCTTTCGCCGAGACCAATGCCCTCGACGCCCGCCACGGCAATGATATCGCCCGGGCCTGCCTCCTCGGCTTCGACGCGTTGCAGCCCTTCATACGCAAAGAGAGCGGTGATCTCCGTTGTCTCGATGGAGCCATCGCGGTGGCACATCGATACGCGCTGCCGGTTTTTGAGTCTGCCTTGCTCTACGCGCCCAACAGCGACCGGGCCGAGGTAGTTATCGCGCTGCACACTCGTTACGAGCATCTGCATGGTTGCCTCAGGATCGCCACTGGGGGGCGGCACCGTGCTCAGAATCGTTTCGAAGAGCGGCTCCAGGTCGGTCAGCTCGCCGCCGGGCTCGGTGGTGCACTGGCCTTCGGTGGCAACGGTATACATGACCGGAAACTCGATCTGGTCGCCGTCGGCTCCGAGGTCGATGTACAGGTCGTAGATCTCGTCGAGCGCCTCTTCCGGGCGCGCATCGGGCCGGTCGATCTTGTTGAGCACGACGATCGACGGCAAGTCGAGCTCCAGCGCTTTCTGGAGTACGAAACGGGTCTGTGGAAGCGGTCCTTCGGCAGCATCTACCAGGAGCATGACGCCGTCGACCATGCGCAGCGTACGCTCCACCTCGCCGCCAAAGTCGGCGTGACCGGGCGTGTCTACGATGTTAATCTTGGTGTCGCCGTACTGCACGGCGGTGTTCTTGGCCATGATGGTGATGCCCCGCTCGCGCTCCAGGTCCATCGAGTCCATGACGCGCTCGCGCACGTCTTCGTTATCACGGAAGGTGCCGCTCTGCCAGAGCATGGCATCGACCAGGGTGGTTTTGCCATGGTCAACGTGGGCGACGATGGCGATATCACGGAGGGAGGTAGACATAATACGTGCAGCAGATAATCAGAAACAGAAGCAGGTGCGGCAGACACAGAAGTGTGCTGCCCGTAAAGACTGCATCGTATAGTAAAGAACATTGTGGCCTGCGTGTTCGGCGCAACGTGGCTTACGTGCTCGAATTCGGCATATCCTCGCAGCAGCGTCATGCGGCATCCGTCCAGGATCTATCCGCCCAAGATCTATGAGTCTGTCTGAAGGGGGGCCAGCACACGGTCTCGTAGCTTAGGGCGTGCTGAGGACTACCCGTTCGATGGGGCACTGAAGGTGCGAGCGCGCTTCAGAATGCGCCGGTCTACGCTGAAGCGCCCCTCGTAGCGGTCGAGCCCATCCTGACGAAAGCGTTCCGCGTGCTCTTCGAGATAGGTATTCAGTGCCTCGGCATCGCGAACGAAGTAGTGGAGGGTCCAGTAGCGAGGGCCCTCGGGGGCTTCGTCGTCAGGTACCGCATCGCCCGCCTCGGTGCGAGTGTACCAGGTGGCGCCCTCAAACCCATCGAGCTTTAACAGGTCGCGCACATGCTCGCGCAGCCACGTGCTGTATTCGGTCGCGATATCAGCATCGACGGTGAGGTTCACTTCATAGATAATCATAGGCAAACGGTTGTCTTAATTAATCTGTTGAGGGTACGTACACACGATGCCCTCAACGAGCGCCTCCCTTCAAAGTTGGAGGATTGCACAGAGATACATGACAAACCTCCTTCAATCATCACCGTGAACCTGTCCGTGAAACGGCTGCACACCTCTCCCCGCAGATTGCTTTTAAGCCGGTTGCGTTCCGGTGCGTGCATGGTTACACTGTAAGATAGGCTATCAAGACTTTATTATACCCAGCAACAACACGTCCTTCTAATCATGACCTACTTGTATCCCTTGCGCATGTCCACTCGGGTCGTAGCGCTGATAAGTAGCGCAGCGTGTCTCATCGTGCTGGCCGGCAGCGTAGCCGGATGCGCTTCAACGGAGAGCGTGTCAACGACGTACGACGCGGAGACCGACCGCGTTGTGTACGAAACGAATCCCATTCGGATTGTGCGGGGCGGAAGCGGGCTGGGCTCTTCAGGACAACAGATCATCTACGTTAAGTCGCAGGCCGACTGTCAGGGGCAGGCGTGCACGCCTGCGAGCGTCCGCATTCTCCTCTCCAGCGGAACGCGCAATGTGAGCTGGCTCGACTATGACAATGTGACCATTATTGCCGACAACTGGAGCCGGACGTGGAGAAACGTGTCGACCCGAGAAGACCCGGAGCTTATCGGAATCGGTGAGTTTATGCGGCTCACGATCCCCATCGACGAGTTCCGCCTCCTTTTGCAGAGCCGAAGCATGAGCATCCAGGTCGGGGGCACAAGCATCAACCTTTCATTCTCACAGATGGAGCGCTTTCGTGAGATGATGGTGGCCATGGACCCCGACTCTTACGACGAGAGCGAAGATGTCTTCGACGGGCAGCCTTCTGATGATGACGTTGCCTCGCGATAAGGTATGCACCTCTAAAAGATATGGTGGGATGCGGGCGCTCAACTCCTGTTGGAGCTAAACGCTAAAAGAGGCGCCTGCCTTTCAAACGGACAGACGCCTCTCTTTGCATATCCAGGCGCATCCCCGAACAGTTCAACGCGCTGCTATAACACATTTCCGAACGCGTACCGGCCTCGACGTTATGCTGCAGCGGACTCGCGCAGGGCACGGGCGGCCTGCACCATGTTTTTGAGTGCCGGCTTCACCTCGACCCAGCGGCGCGTTTTGAGTCCACAGTCGGGGTTTACCCAGAGCTGCTCGGCGTTGAGCACGTCAAGCGCCTTACCGATGAGCGATTCGATCTCACTGGCTGAGGGGACGCGCGGGGAGTGGATGTCGTAGACACCGGGCCCAATCTCGTTTGGATAGTCGAAGGTGTCGAAGGCATACAGCAACTCCATCTTTGAGCGAGAAGCTTCGATCGAGATGACGTCGGCATCCATCGCGGAAATGGAAGCGATGATGTCGTTGAAGGCCGAGTAGCACATGTGAGTATGGATCTGCGTAGCGTCGTTGACCCCCGAGGAGGCGAGCCGGAAGCATTCGACAGCCCACTGCAGGTACGCATCCGCATCGGCACTGCGCAGCGGCATTCCCTCCCGAAATGCGGGCTCGTCGATCTGGATGGCTTGAATACCCGCTGCTTCCAGATCAGTCGCCTCGTCGCGAATAGCCAGCGCGATCTGGCGACAGGTTTGAGCGCGGGGCTGATCGTCGCGCACAAACGACCACTGCAGAATGGTAACCGGGCCGGTTAGCATGCCTTTCACGGGCTTCTCCGTACACGACTGAGCGTAAGCAAGCCAGCGTACGGTCATCGGCTCGGGGCGCGCCACATCGCCATAGATGATCGGCGGACGTACGCAGCGGGTGCCATAGCTCTGCACCCATCCGTTCTCGGTGAACAGAATCCCGGTCATCTGCTGCCCAAAGTACTCGACCATGTCGCTGCGCTCCGGCTCCCCGTGCACCAGCACGTCTAACCCAATAGCCTCCTGCTCGGCAAGGGTATCGGCAATCGTATCCTCTATAAAAGCCTCGTAGTCTGCATTGGAAAGGTCGCCGCGCTTGTGTGCTGCGCGTTTCTTTCGTACCTCGTCCGTCTGCGGAAACGAGCCGATGGTTGTAGTTGGGAGGAGCGGGAGGTCCATGCGCTGCTGTTGAAGAGGGCGCCGCGCAGCGTACGGCTGGTCGCGGCGGGTCATGTCGGGTGTAATGGAGGCAACCCGGCGCTGCACATCAGCATTATGGATGCGGTCGGAGCGAGATCGGTGCGTATGGGCCTCGCGGCTGGCCGCAAAGAGACGCCCGGCCGCAGGCGCGCTCTGGCTGTCCCGATTCGCGAGCGCCACAATCTCATCGAGCTTCTGCGTGGCAAAAGCGAGCCACTGCTGCACCTCGTCGTCGAGCGTCGTCTCCGTGTTGAGGTCGACAGGCACATGCAAGAGCGAACACGACGGACCAACCAAGACGCGGTCGGCTCCGAGCGTATTGACGGCTTGCTGAACGGTGTCATGCGCAGCGTTGAGATCAGCGCGCCACACGTTACGCCCGTCGATAAGCCCAAGCGAAAGGGCCATGGTATCGGGAATCTGCTGCAGGGCCGCCGATAGCTGCTCAGGTGCGCGCACCAGGTCCAGGTGCACGGCCTGCACCGGAAGGTCGAACACCGCCTCCATGTTGTCGCCCAGATGACCGAAGTAGGTCGTCAGTAAAAGGTTCAGATCGGTCGCTTCGGCGAGGACGGCATATGCCTGCCGAAAGGCATCGTGGGCAGCGTCGGAGAGGTCCATCACCAGGTGGGGTTCGTCGATCTGTACCGCCTGTGCGCCAGCCTCTTCGAGGCGATTCAGAACCTCAGCGTATACAGGGAGCAGGTTATCTAGCAGGTCGAGCGGCTGCACTTCGGCAGACTGCGCCTTGCCCAGAAGCAGCAACGAGACCGGACCAAGGAGCACCGGACGGGTCTCTATGCCGGCGTCCTTTGCTTCGTTATACGCGTCGATGGCCCCGGTGGATGAAAGCGAGAAGGACTGACCGGGATGCCATTCGGGTACGATATAATGATAGTTGGTGTCATACCACTTGGTCATCTCCATCGCCGCTGTGCGGGCATAATCGCCGTCGCTTGCATCTACCTCTTTTTCCTGTACGCCACGAGCCATTGCAAAATACGTATCGAGGTCAACCTGGTCGCTGTTCCAGTCAAAGCGGGGCGGTACGGCTCCCACCATCGCGATGGTATCGAGTACCTGATCGTAGAACGAAAAATCGTTGGAGGGAATGTGGTCGAGTCCTGCATCCTTCTGAAGGCGCCAGTGCCGAAGGCGTAGCGAACGAGCGATATCGATTAGTCTGCTGCGCGACGCGTCGCCCGCCCAATATGCTTCGACTGCTCTTTTGAGTTCACGTTGCGCGCCAATGCGCGGAAATCCAAGGTTGGTTGAGGTGATCATAAAAGAGATAGGGCTTTGCATTTAAAGAAAGTAAAGAAAGACAGATTGCGCGCTGCATGGGTCGGCAGCACGCACGCAGTGCACAGGTGTACACGGGGGGCGTGGGGGAAAGCACTTCCCAATGCCGCTATGCGTCCGGCGATGCGTCTTGCCCTGTGTCGGATACAACCGGTGCATTCTGCGGTACATCCTGAAGCGAAGGCACGGGAACGGGGCTGTCATCAGCTCCGAGGGCAACGAGCGTGAACGTACCCGTGCATGCGAGAATGCGTTCGTACTGATCCATGGGCTCGATGAACATGTCGGTGCGCACATGCATCGACGACGTTCCGGTCTTCACAACGCGAGCCACGAGTTCCACGATAGTGCCTTCAGGGACGGGCTCCTGGAAGCTGATTTCGCCGGTATGGACGGTCACCACTTTAGAGCGGCACCAGCGGGTGGCGCAGATGAATGCCGCCTGGTCCATCCAGGCCATCGCCGAGCCGCCGAAGAGGGTGTGATAGTGATTGGTGTCGCCCGGAAAGACAGCCCGTACCATACGGGTGGTGGTATCGGGCGAAAGGGAGGGGGCATCTGTGTTAGACATAGTAGCGTATCCGTAAATAGGAAAACCTTGAACGCCTGGAGCGCGCACAAGGTATCGGATACACAAAAACGGCGTAGGGCAAAGCAGGTACGTGATCTTCAGACCCGTACGGGCTTGCTTCAACCGTAATGCACTGCGGACCATGGATCCCAGAACGCGTGGGCGCGGCGCATGGCGTGTACAGAAGGCACCACTACAAAAGGCACTACAAAGCACAGCCAGTCGCCATTCTATTGCATCAAGCAGGCATTCGGACTTTCACCGTTGCGCGACAGCGCCGGATTTTCACCGGACTTCCCCCGAGACGCTGCATGACGGGGCGTGATGCCCCAGGTCATTCAGCCGCCGTGCCACGACAGCACAGCCTTGATGGGTATGTATTCCAAATGATACGGCGGATTCTGGGTAAGTGTCAAGCCGAGACGATGCTGGGAACGACGACGGCATTGGGCATGCCTGCCGGGGGGGCAGGAGTCAATCTGGCAGGTTAAGCCGCGAGGCGGGCAGCCAGGCCCACTCGGCAGTAGCTTCGACGACCGCTTCGTCTCCCATCATGAGCGTCACCGGCACATCCACGCGACCAATGGGGCGAGCACCGAGACGGTTGCGCATGTCGGCATCGAGCGAGGCGGTGGCCGTAATCCGTTCGGGAGCCGGACGCTGAAACGACACGTCGAGTGTGCGAATGACGGGTACGCTCTCATCGGGGATGTTCAGAGCCGTGACGAGTCCGGAAGCCGTCTCTGCCAGCAGCGCCAGCGCCGCCGCGTGCATCGTGCCGATGTGGTTGGATACGGCACGCTCCGGGCTCAGCGCGACCGTCACCGTTTCGGGCGTGTACGTGCGGATGTGCACCCCGGCGGTATCCACAAACGGAATCGTCTGACCGATGGCGTGGGTAATGCCGTCGGGGCGCAGCTCGTTGGGACAGTCAGCAAAGCGACGCGCAATGGCAGGAAAAGGATTGGTCATACGTCTGAAACCTTATGTGGTAGAAGAAAACAGATGGGCCACCTTGACCTCGACTCCGTCGATAACGGGTGAGCCTACCAGCCCCGCCTCCACGACACGCGCATGCTGTGTGAAACCGGCGTCGGTATTTACGTGAACCTCAACCGCCTGCGATTCCGGGCGGAGCGTCCAGTATTCGCGTACGCCGTGCTGTTCGTACAGCTGTTTCTTGATCCCCACATCGCGGTAGGCGGTGGAGGAGGAAAAGATCTCAGCAATGAGATCAGGGGCGCCTTCAATCCGCTGTTCTGTGATGATCTCACGCCGCGTGTAGGCAATGTACACCAGATCGGGCTGCATGGTGGTGTTTTCTGTCAAGAAAACATCTATGGGAGCAAACAACAACTCACCGGGATGAGATCGCCGACTGATCGAGGTAACGCTGTATCGCCCAGGCCAGACGGCGGAGCACGTGTTGATGACGCAAAGTGGTCGGTGGAGCCATGATCAGGGATCCGGCAATCAGTTCGTAGGACCCATTTTCCGGCAACGTGGCATAGTTGGCGTACGTGTAGCGCTCCTTCTTGGGAAGGGGGAGCGTCGCCACATCGGGCGTTTGCGTAGACGGCATAACAGCGTGGGGCCGATGAGTTTAAGGGAGACGATCACACATGGTTGGGAGTAAAAAAGTCCGCGTCAGAGGCCTTCCATGCAGCCAAAGGCAACAGACCGGAGCATGCGAAAGCACTACCACCGGCCTGTACAAACGGGCGCATCCACCAAGTAATTTGTGTTGCTATACAGCCTGCTGCGACCCGGTATCTACGGCAAGTTCATCCTGGAATAGCGACTGACGGTTGAAGTCCTGCGCAAGCATATATCCGTCGTAGTGAGTACGCCGGGCAATGTGATTGAGCCCTTTGGCTGTGAAGTACTCGGCAACGGCAATGGGGCGCCGCCCTTCCTCTTGAATAGCCCACTGGGCATGGTGGATGAGCAGCGCAGCCTCCAGTGCATGAGCGATGGTATACGTGAAGCGCCGGGCTCCGGCCTCAAGGGCTTTTTCGCCGTAGTTTTCAAGCGTTTCCGCGAGCCACTGCACAGCAGCTTTAAAGGCATCTTGTGCTTGCTTCATCGCATGTTTCAGCGCGGGCGTCTCGACAGAAGCTGCGCATCGTTTAATTTCGTTATGCACCGCCTCAAGGCGTCCGTCGCGGCGCAGGGTGCGCAGCGCGGTGAGCGACATCACATTGGTTGTGCCCTCCCATAGAGGAAGCGCAAAGGCGTCGCGCAGCAGCGTAGGGATTCCGGTTTCCTCGACGTATCCAGAGCCGCCAAATGCTTCAATGACTTCTGTGCTTACCTCAACCGCCTGCCGTGCTGTAATGAGCTTGACGAGTGGGGAGAGCGCGCGGAGGAGGTGCTGCTCGTCGCTATTAAGCGCGTTGTTTTCTTCTTTGCCGACGAGCTCTACAAACCGGAACGTAAGGTGGAATGCCCCTTCGAAAGTAGCCTGAACATCGGCAAGCGTGTCGTAGTGCAGCGGCTTTTCGATGATGGGGGTACCAAAGGCTTTGCGGCGGCGGGCATAGTCGCGCGCCAGTGCCAGGCCGCGGCGCATGCTACTTACGGCGATCAGAGCATTCCACATACGGGCGCGATCCACCATCGGGGTAAGATGACGCGTGCCGTGCTTCAGCTCAGTAATTGGATGGGCCACAGCACCGTCCAGGGTGACCTCAGACACTGGCAGCTTCTTGGCTCCCATGCTCTCCTTGAGCCGGTTCACCCGGATGCCCGCATTCGGTGAATCGGCGTGGTTGCTGCGAATGGGAAGATGGAACAGGGAAAGCCCTGCACGTCCTTCTGTGTTAGATTCGGGGCGCGCCAGCACAACGGCCATGTTCGCTGCGGTAGACGAGGTAAACCACTTGTGGCCGTACAGCCGCCATGTGCCATCTTCATACCGGGCCTCTGTATCTACTTTGCTCAAGTCCGTGCCGCCCTGCTGCTCGGTGCGCCACTGGCCACTCGTCCAGAACGTTTCGGGGTCGCGGCTCATCAGATGAGGCCCGACCCTGTCGATGAGCGCTTCGTTTCCAGAGCGGAGCAGGGTGGCAATCGAGCCATCGGTGGTTGCCAGCAGAAAGCCCATCATGTCGGAGGCAGGCAGAAGCAGGTAGGCGAGGGCGCCCTGATGCACGCGGCTGAGCGGACCGTTCTCGCGATCGTATGCTGTAGCAATGACGCCATGTTCTGCTACCATGGGCAGCACGCGCTCCCATACCTCGGTGAGTTCAATCTTGTCGATCCGGTCGCCTGTCGGATCCCACTGCACCAGCCGCGGCGTATTGGGACGGTCTTGAAGCTGCAGGTCGTACAGTTCGCCGCCGGTAAGAGCGCCGAGCTTGTTCAGGTCGGGGCGGATGGTGGCGTACATCTCAGGGGGACACACCCGCTTCAGGTATCCGCGTAACACGCGGTCGGTCGTGAATTGATTGCCCAGGTCGGCCAGTTTGCGTGACATGATACAGTCGGGATAGTTTTATGTAGGGTTCTACGTAAGCTGCTCAATAACCGGCGTGCAAGCGCGTTGCGTACAAAAGCTCTGCGCGTACGAGGCACCATGTTATGGTGTGCTACAGGTATGGTTTGTGTATGGTCTGTTCATCGCTCGACCGGAGCATTCTGAATCCGGGGTGTTCTCAACAGAGAAACCAGGTTTCGACACTGATTGAATGAGCAATCATGCGTAACGCAAAAAAGGATCCGAAAATGCAAGGGGCATGTGGGGGAATGTACCACATGCGGTGTAAGGCGATTGGTTTTTGGGGTAGCTACATATTTTGCTACCGCTGCAGAAATTCAGAGGGTGGTGTAATAGATTGACAGCATACGGCACACATGCTATTGCGTACAGGGCACTGCACAGGAATCATCTACCGTACATTATTTACACCAACCGAATCGCCACAATGAACACACCGAACATTCAATCAGGTCGCGTTCTTCTCATATGTCTGCTGGTTGTTGGTATCGGACTAACCACAGGGTGTCGGCAAAGCGATCCACCTCCTTCAGATCGAAATGGAAGCGTCTCCCCATCCATAGATGCGCCGTCTGCGCTGCAGCAAGCTTGGGAGGCACATGGCGGGCTGGAAGCATGGAGTCGCCAGCGCCAGCTGCAGTACACGTTTGAGCAGCGCAGAGGAGGAACTACGGCTCGCGACCATCAGCTTATTGATCTGGATACGCGTAAGGTACGGATTGAAGGCAATGAATTTGTTCTGGGATTTGACGGCGAGCACGCCTGGGTTGCGCCCTCGCTAGAGGCTTTTCCGTACGGCTCCAGTCCACGCTTCTATACCAGCACCTACTTTTACTTTTTTGCGATGCCGTTTGTGCTGGCAGATCCGGGGGCAATAGCCACCGATGTCGGCACAGCAACGGTTGAAGGCACCACGTACAACGTAACAGAGATCCGCTACGAAGAGGGAGTCGGCGACTCGCCCGACGATGTATATGTCGTCTACACCGATGCCAATACGCATGAACTGGGACTTGTTCGCTTCTCCGTAACTTACGGCGATCGTCCGCCATCCGAGCCGAATACGGCGCTGCTGTATACAGCCACAACCACAGAGAGCGGGATTGTGCTGCCCGTTGCCGGGCGCTATCATAGCTGGGAAGACGAGTCACTCGGCGAACCGCTGGGACCTGAGTTTCGCCTGACCGATGTGCGATTTAAAACCAACACGCCGAATCCTGGTCTCTTTGATATGCCTGAAGAGGCTGAGATCGATTCACTGCCCGAGAGCAACTGAAATGAGGTAAAAACCACCGGGGATCGTTGCATTTAGAGCATTGTAATGACGCTGCACTCGCCGCTATATTGAATGGTGTCTGAAAACGCTATGCGAACTGTACGCTTGCTCTTTAGACATTATGCGGGCAACCAAGCCGTACTATCTTGTTCCCAAACACGTTGTGTCCTATGCGTCTAAAAAACAAACGGGTTGTTGTACTGCTGGAGCGCTCATTCGAGGATCTGGAGTTCTGGGTACCTATAATGCGGCTGCAGGAAGAAGGGGCCGATGTAACCATCGCAGCCCCAAAGGCAGACCACACGTACACCGGGAAGAATGGACTCAGTGCAACCAGCCACGCTGCGGTATCTGACCTAAGTGCCGATGATTTTGACGGCGTTGTGGTGCCTGGCGGTTGGGCTCCCGACAAGCTGCGCCGCTATGAGGGCGTAACTTCTCTGGTAGCCGATCTGTACGCACAGGATAAGGTCGTTGGGCTGATCTGTCATGCTGGGCTTGTGGGCATCTCGGCTAACATCGTTGGAGGGCATCGGTCTACAGGCAGCCTTGGAATTAAAGACGACCTGGTAAACGCGGGGGCAACCTGGGTTGACGAAGCCGCTTTCCAAGATGGAGCCATCGTATGGGGGCGGGTCGTAAAAGACATTCCCGATTTCTGTCGTGAGTTGGTCGATGCGCTGGCCTAACCTCTCCCGATGACAATAGAGCTAAGCCGACCAGGCGTATGTCTGGTCGGCTTTTTCTTGTGGAGGCGCTGAGAGTACGCGGGCTAACGTGGCACACGCGACCCGGTCAACCGTGTACATAAGTCAAGAACTGTTAATCTACTACCGCTGCGTCTTGACGGGCATCTCTTGAGAACGCGTCTGACAGTTTTTCGACTTTACTCACCGACTGCACCTGTATGGATCCTCAGCTTCTTATTGTACTCGGCATACTGTCCGTCACGGTCGTTCTCATTATAACCGAGTGGTTGCGGATCGACATTGTTGCTATTCTGGCAATGCTCGCGCTGGTGTGGACAGGGAGCCTGTCCCCGGAAGACGCTCGCTCTGGATTCTCCAGCAATGCTGTCCTGGCGATCATCGGGGTCATGGTCATGGGCCGTGGTCTCTTTGCCTCAGGCGTCACCGATAAAATTGCCGACTTCATCCTGCGCGTGGCTGGATCGGGGCGACGGCGCATTCTCTCTACCGTGTCGGTCACCGTGGGCGTGATGTCTGGGTTCATGCAGAACATTGGCGCAGCGGCGCTCTTTCTGCCGGTCCTGACAGGCATCTCCAAGCGTGAAAACATCCCGGTGTCGGGGTTGCTAATGCCAATGGGGTTTGCCGCGTTGATCGGAGGAACGCTCACGATGATCGGAACCAGTTCGTTGATCGTCCTCAACGATCTGCTCGCGACCCGCGGCATTGAGGCCTTTTCGTTCTTTAGCGTCACGCCGATCGGCATCGTACTTCTGATCGTTGGCATTGCTTACTTTCTGCTTTTCAGCTCGTCGCTGCTTCCAACGGGGCAGGCCACGAATCCAGAAATGACAGCGGGTGCAAAAATGCTCAATGTCTGGGGGCTCTCCGATTCGATATATACGTTTCGTATCCCAGAAAATAGTCATCTGGTTGGGAAGTCCGTCGAAGAATCGGAGATGGGTGCACAATACAACGTCAACCTGTTGCGTGCCTACGGTCAAGACGCTGACGAGTACAAGATCTGGGATGAACTGCAGTTTGAGACAGACCAGCAGCTGTTGGTTCAGGGGCAAAAAGAGGATATCGAGCAGTTCGCTGGCGACAATAGCCTTCAGCTGTTGGAGAAAGGGGAGAAGTCGGCGCAAAATGCTGCGGTAGGATATCTGGAAGTTGTCATCCCCGCACGATCGAGCCTGGTGGGCAAGACAATTCGTGATGTAGCGCTGCGCGATGTCTATAACGCGCAGGTAGTCCTCGTCTTCAGTGAGAGCCAGGTGATTGATAAGAACGTCGCTGACCACTCTATCCGTGCCGGAGACACGCTCGTGTTGCAGGGCGCCTGGGAGAACTTGCAGTTTTTCGAGGAAAGCGAAGACTTCATCACTGTTACCCCGCTGCCAAAGCGCGAGGAGAAACGTCCTGAAAAAGCCATCTTTGCGGTCAGCAGTTTTGCTGCTGCACTCGGCGCGGTACTGTTACTTGACCTTCCGATCTCAATCGGATTCCTGACGGGTGCTGTAGCGATGGTGCTGGGCGGTGTGCTTTCCATCGAGGATGCCTACCGTGCCGTTGAATGGAAGGTTATTTTTCTCATTTCTGGGCTTATTCCGATCGGCCTCGCTATGGAGTCCTCGGGGGCGGCGTCGTTTATCGCCGAGGCATTGGTGCAGAGCATTGAAGGAATCCACCCATTCGTGATCCTACTATCGCTCGGGGTCCTCACAACGCTGTTCTCGCTCATGATGTCGAACGTTGCGGCTACGGTCCTGCTGGTGCCGCTGGTACTTGAACTGACAGGCATCGGAGGGCTGCCAGCCAAGGTGCTTGTACTGCAGGTGGGCATCTGTGCGGCCAACTCCTTTATCATCCCTACTCACCACGTTAACGCACTGCTCATGACGCCCGGCGGGTACCGGGTTTCCGACTACCTGCGGGCCGGTAGCCTGCTGTCGATTCTCTTCGTCGTGGTGACCACCGCAATGCTCTACTTCTTTTACGTGTAGATGCGTTGCGTAGTGCACTGTAACAGCCAATAGATGAAAGAGGTGACTGGATCTACCGGCAGGCGGTGTTTTCTAAAGGCAGACGGGCTTTGGGGGAACCGTAAATCCAACTGGTCTCGTTTGTAACGGCAAGGCCTCGTATCGGTGTCTTGCCAGTGTTCGTTTCTCAATCACCCACCTTGCGCCCAACGTGTCATCATCCACCCGCCCGGGCCTTAAACGCATTGTATTCGAACTGCTTCATCCAGCGGATGGAGACGCTGCGCTACCTACTCTCCCCGAGCGTACGCAAGAGCGTCTGTCGGCCTGGAGTGCCCGTATCGATCTCTTCATCATGAGCCTTATCGTCCTCAGCGTAGCTGGGGTCATCCTGGAGTCGGTTGACAGCATGCGATCGGCATATGGCACCGCGCTTCATGCTTTCGAGTTTGTCGCTGTCGTTGTGTTTACTGTCGAGTACGTGGGGCGTATATGGACATGCACGTTGGCGGAGCCTTACGATAAGAGCCTGTCTGGGCGTCTGAAGTGGAGCATGACGCCCCTTGCCATCATCGATCTGTTGGCCATTCTCCCGTTCTACCTGCCCTTCCTTGGGGTAGATGCTCGTTTCCTCCGTCTCTTCCGGCTGATGCGCATTCTGCGTCTGGCTAAGCTCAAGCGCTATATCTATACACTCCGCCTCTTCGGTCGCGTATGGGCGAGCAAGCGGCACGAGATTGTGATGACGACCGCGCTCATGCTCATGCTGCTCCTGATTTCGGCATCGCTTATGTACTACGCCGAGCGCAGCTACCAGCCCGATACATTTGGCAGCATCCCGCAGGCCATGTGGTGGGCTATTGCCACGCTAACAACCGTTGGGTATGGTGACGTAACCCCCATAAGCGGACTGGGCCGCACGCTGGCGGCCGTTGTGGCTATGCTTGGCATCGGACTGTTCGCGCTCCCTACCAGTATTCTCGGGTCGGGCTTCGTCAACGAGATTGAGAAAGATCGTCAGGCCAGTCTGCGAGGCAAAGAAGACGCGCAAGAAGATGAGCCGACAAAAGTTGGAGCATGCACCTGCCCGCACTGCGGGGAAACGCTTTCGGTTACGCTCCAGGGAGCCGGGGCGCGGGCCTCGTCGGATGGGGAGACACAGGCGTAGAAGATCCCAGTTGCTCGTTGCACATACGCTTCCTGCTGCTGGCGTAAAGCTATGTGTATAAGCTATGTAAGCGTGCCGATCCAGCGCAGCAGCGGCTTGAGGCCGTCGCCCTTCTCGGCTGAGGTAAGCATGAGCGGAACGTGTAGTCCTACCTCTTCAAGCTGCTCTTTGACCTCGCCCTCGCGGGCCCGTCGCTCATTGCCCGAGAGCTTATCCGCTTTCGTGAGCACGACCAGCAGCGGCGCGGCGCCACCGCGTATCATATCGATAAGTTCGCGGTCGAGATCAGTCAGCGGATGGCGGCTATCCATGAGATGAACGATAGCCTTCAGGGGCTCGCGCTCACTTACGTAGCGTGCGATAAACTCGGCCCAGCGCACGCGCTTCTTTTGGGGTACTTTGGCGTAACCATAGCCGGGCATGTCGATCCAGTACTGCCGGTTATTGATCCGAAAGATGTTGTACTCCTGGGTCTTGCCCGGACGCTTACTGGTACGGGCCAGGTTTTTCCGGTGTGTAAGCGCATTGAGCATGGTGCTCTTGCCCACATTGGAGCGCCCCAGAAAGACAACTTCGGGGCGTCCGTCGGAAGGCAGTCCCTCCCAGCGAACAGCGCCCTTAATGAATTCAGCAGACTTGACTTTCATGGATGCGTAGGTCGAGTTGATAAAGGGGGGCGGAAAGCAAAACCCCGTGCTGCCATTAGAGACGGCACGGGGCGCGTTGCAACAGGAGATCGTGCAACAGATCGGTAGCGGCAGAGCATGTTATCCGAGATGCTCATGTACGGCTTCGCCGATGAGCGCGGGATTCTTCACTACGATAGCTCCGGCTTTTTCGAGGGCGGCAAACTTCGCCTCTGCTGTGCCCGATCCCCCCGAGACGATGGCTCCGGCATGGCCCATGCGGCGGCCAGGAGGCGCTGTACGTCCGGCAATGAAGCTAAAGACCGGCTTGCTCATACTCGATTCGATGTAGGCAGCGGCTTCCTCTTCCGCACTTCCCCCGATTTCCCCAATCAGGACAACTGCTTCCGTATCGGGATCGGCCTCAAACAGCTCCAGGGCATCCACGAAGCGCGTTCCGATGACGGGGTCGCCGCCAATACCAACGGCTGTGCTCTGGCCGTATCCGGCCCGTGTCAGCTGGTCGACTGCTTCGTAGGTGAGCGTGCCCGAGCGCGAAATAACACCGATCGAGCCGGGCTCGAAGATCATGGCCGGCATAATCCCGATCTTGGCTTCTCCCGGTGTGATTACCCCCGGGCAGTTGGGACCGATCAGGTGCGCACCGTGCTTCTGCACATAATGATAGGTGGCCTTCATGTCCTTGACCGGAATGCCTTCGGTGATGCAGATAATCACCTCAATTCCGGCTTCGACGGACTCCTGAATGGCGTCGGCCGCGAAGGGGGGCGGCACGAAGATAACGGAGGTGTTGGCACCTTCTTGTTCAACCGCTTCCGCAACGGTGTTGAAGACAGGGCGATCGAGATGCGTCTGGCCGCCCTTTCCGGGGGTAACGCCGGCAACCAGATTGGTGCCGTAGTCGATCATCTGTTCGGAATGGAACGTGCCTTCCTGGCCCGTAAAGCCCTGCACGACCAGGCGGGTATCGGAGTCAACGAGAATGCTCATGCGATCAGTGAAGCGTCGATGGTCAGTAACGGCGGAGACGCGCTGCGATGGAGTTTCGCAGCACATCATGAAGGGGTACACATAGGGTACAAGGCACGCCGCGTAACCGCAACGGAAGACTCTTACGCGGGCACGTTTTTCATCAAGGCATCGCCCACGTGTAAGAGACCTGCTTCGTCGAAGGGGGCGGCCAGGAGCTGCGCGCCAACAGGGAGGTGAGGGGCATCCGGATGCGTTCCGATCGGTAACGACAGTCCGGGGATGCCCGCCAGACTGGCCGGTACGGTGTACACGTCGCTCAGGTACATCTGGAGCGGGTCTTCCGTTTTCTCGCCTCGCTTAAAGGCAGGCGTTGGGGTGGCGGGCGTCAGTAGTACGTCGACCTCCTCAAAGGCCTGTAAGAAGTCGTTACGGATGAGCGTGCGCACGCGCTGCGCCTTCTCGTAGTACTTGTCGTAGTAGCCTGCCGAGAGCGCATAGGTGCCAAGCATGATGCGACGTTTTACCTCATCGCCAAACCCTTCGCTTCGGGATTGCACATAGAGGGCGCGTAGCAGATCGCTTTGGGTGTCGAGCCGGGCTTTCAACTGGTCGACGCGCCCCGCATCTCCATTCGACCGAGCCGTTGCTATCTGCTCTTCCAGCTGCTTTTGCTCCTCTTTGATTGCGTCGCGCATGGATGGCGCATCGGTCCGGTGACCGTAGCGCACGCCGTCGTAGCGAGCGAGGTTGCTGGATGCCTCCGCAGTAGCCAGTACGTAGTAGGTGGCGATGCCGTACTCGGTGTGGGGAAGCGATACGGAGCGCACCTCGGCTCCCTGCTCGCGCAGACGCTCAACCTGCGCTTCGATCATGCGACGGATGTCTGCGTCCAGTCCCTCAGCAAAGTACTCCTCAGGGAGTCCGATACGGACGCCTTCAACAGAGCGGCCGAGTGCTTCGGTATAGTCAGGCACCTCGACATCGGCGCTGGTCGAGTCGCGGGCGTCGGACCCGGCCAGGGCGTTGAAGAGAAGCGCAACATCTTCGACCGAGCGCCCCATCGGTCCGATCGTATCAAGAGAAGAAGCATACGACACGAGTCCGTAGCGGCTTACGCGTCCATAGGTCGGCTTGAGCCCGACGACGCCGCAGAGCGCTGCGGGCTGCCGCACAGAGCCGCCGGTGTCGGTTCCCAGGGCGGCATGGCACATATTGTCGGCAACCGCGGCAGCGGAGCCTCCTGAGGAGCCGCCCGGTACGTAGTCGGCATGATCGGGGTGTTGCACCGGTCCAAAGTGCGAGGTCTCGTTTGAGGAGCCCATGCCAAACTCATCGCAGTTTGTTTTGCCGATGAAGATCGCCCCGGCCTCGCGAAGCTGCTCGATGACGTGCGCGTCATAGAGCGAAGTGAAGTCCGCAAGCATCTGCGACCCGCACGTAAGGCGCTGGTTCTTGATGGCAATCATGTCTTTGACGCCGACGATCATGCCGGCGAGCGGACGGCGGTTGCCGCGTTCCAGCTGGCTGTCGAGGTAGCGCGCGTGGTTGAGCGCGCCGTCGCGATCGACAGTCAGAAAGGCATTGACTGCGTCGTTGCGATCATCAATACGCTCTAAATACGAAGAGACCAGTGCTTCGCAGCTGGTCTCGCCGTTGGATAGGGCTGTACGTGCCTCCGTAAAGGTGGGGTAGCTCATGTAATGCAGCAGTCAGACAGGTCAGAGTGAAGATGCGTACGCACAGAACATGCGCGTCCTGCGGAGTCCTAATAGGTCTGCGCGTCGATACGTTTTATGCGTGTTGCACAGGTCGTGCAAAAGGGACCCGGGAAGGGGGCGCTACGGTAGGGCACGGCGCTACGCATCCCCCTGAATGCCTTTGGCGAGACAGATGTCTTCGTTGAGTCAGGAGGATGGCGCGTGCCAGGTTGAGCAGAAGAGATTACGAAGCAGACTCGGACGACTTCTGCTCCGCAGCAGGGTCAGTGCCCTGGTTCTTGGTAGATTCCGCCGGGGCTTGCTCACGGGGCTGTGGTTGGCCCTGGCTGGGGCGGCGCGGGGCATCGATACGGTCGCGCCGTTCCTCCATGTCAAGCTCGCGGCTAAACTCGCTGGTAGCATCTTTGAACTCGCGGATGCCACGGCCAAGGCCACGCGCAATCTCCGGAATACGCTTCGCTCCGAAGATGAGCAAGACGACGAGGAATATAAGAATGATTTCGAAGGGGCCGAACGATCCCATAACTAAAGCAAAGGGTTGAAGGCAGGCAGATATATGCGCCGTAGGGCGTGCTAAATGGCTTTTGCATTACGTGCATGCAAATGGCCAACTACGCATTTCGCTAAACAGAGGCCTTGTTTTTCAGTTCCCCCAGCGGCGGCCTCCTATCTGCTCTTCGCAGCTGTTTGGCGCACTGGAAGCAACGAGATAGCAAAGAGAGCAAAGCGAACAGAGCCGGACGCGGAAGCGAGGGCCAGCCGACGGCTTTCCACATTTTAAATGGCAGCGCAGACGTTAAGGTACTGTGCATCGATCTGTAAAAGAGGCATAGGAAAGGTATCAGGTACGCATAGGTTTAGCGAAACAGATCTTCGAAGGCATGTGTTGATGCGGCAACGGTTTCCCGGCGACCGCTGCAACAATGCGTTGCGCAAAGACCTCAGCTATCTTTCATCTGTTGGCTTAACACTGTATGTCTGCTCCTACCCCATCGAACAATACACCGACACTCTCTCGCGACGATATCGCCGCGTGGCCTAAAGCCGAACTTCACTGTCACCTTGATGGCTCGCTGCGCCTGGAGACGATGCTCGATCTGGCAAAGTCACAGGGAAAGATGGGTGTGTTGCCATCTGACTCGGTGGAAGGGCTGCGCGAAATTCTGCGCTCGATTGACGATTCGGAGACGCTGGAGGCCTTTCTTGCCTGGTTCCGCTATACAATTCCGCTGATGCAGACCAAAGAAGCGCTGCACCGGGTTGCTTATGAACTGGCCGAAGATAATGCTCAGGAGAACGTGCGCTACCTGGAGGTGCGCTACGGGCCGATCTTGCATACCGAAGAGGGGCTTCGTCTTGAGGAGGTGAACGAGGCGGTGCTGGCGGGACTCAAGGAGGCCGAGCGCGATTACAATATCCAGACATCGCTGATTATTTGCGGACTGCGTGATCGCTACGAGAGCGCCTCGATGCGCCAGGCAGAACTGGCAGTAGCCCATCGCCACAAGGGCGTGACCGCGTTCGACCTGGCCGGGGGAGAGGCTGGCAACCCGCCAAAGGGACATGTGCACGCCTTCTACCATGCTCGCAATAACATGGTGAACCTGACTATTCATGCCGGCGAGTCGTGGGGGCCCGACTCAATCCACCAGGCGCTCTTTTACTGCGGGGCACATCGCATTGGGCATGGCATCACGCTGCGTCAGGATCCGGAGCTTATGCAGTACGTGATTGATCATCGCATCCCGCTTGAGATCTGCCCGACCAGTAACGTACAAACGCATGTGGTACCGGGCTATGAGGCGCATCCTATTGCCTTCTACGCAGAAAACGATGTGGCCGTTACGGTGAACACCGACAACAGATTGTTCAGCCGCACGAGTATGACCGAGGAGCTGTGGCGCGTACACGACCGCTGCGGCGTGCCAGCCGACCAGCTGCGTGAGATTACACTCAATGGCTTCCGCTATGCCTTCCTGCCTTACAAGGAACGGCAAGCACTGCTGGAGTCGGTGCTCGACGGGTTTCCCATGCCGCCTACGGAAGAAACTCCCGTTTGGTAGCATCCCGCGGGCCGTGTCCGCGATGGCCTGCGACAACATGCGACAACGTGCAAAGGGGGCATACGCGCTCCTGAAAGTATCGCCCAACATTTCTCTGTGACTACCCTGTGATTATGTCTACCCAAACCGTTTCGCGCGCCCGGCCCCTGAAGGGCAACGCCAGCGTGCCAGCAGATAAATCGGTGAGCCACCGCGCCGCTCTCCTGGCTGCACTCTCCGACGGACGAACAACGCTGCATGGTTTTCCTCGGGCGGCCGACCCGCAGTCTACCCTGTCGTGCCTGCGCCAGCTCGGCGTACCCATTGATGTCGAAGGCGATACCGTGCACATCGACGGGGTCGGACTCCACGGACTGCAGGCGCCGAGCGAGCCGGTCGACTGTGGCAATTCGGGCACAACCATGCGGCTACTGGCTGGCATTCTGGCCGGGCAGCCCTTCGACAGTACGCTTACCGGCGACGAATCGCTGCGCGCGCGCCCCATGGAGCGGATTTCAACTCCGCTCCGGCAGATGGATGCAGCGATCCGTCTTACCAACGGGACGGCCCCCATCCACATCAACGGACGGGCTGAATCGCTACACGCGATTACGTACCGGCTGCCGATGGCATCGGCACAGGTGAAGTCGTGTGTGCTGCTGGCTGGTCTCTACTCAGAAGGCACGACCACCGTCGTTGAGCCGGTTCAATGCCGCGACCATACCGAACGCATGCTCGACCTGCCGATCGAGGTCGACGACAGCGACGTACGGCACATCCACGTTACATCTGAAGACGGCCCCGTTGCCACCACATGGGATCCCCTGCCAGGCGACTTTTCGTCGGCTGCATTCCTGCTCGTTGCCGCCACGCTCGTGCCAGATAGCGAGGTCACCATTCCCGATGTGGGGCTGAACCCGACTCGAACCGGGCTGCTCGATGTGCTACAGGCGATGGGGGCCGATCTTACAGTGACGGGCCGCACGGAGACCAATGGCGAGCCGATGGGTACAATCACCGCGCGCCACGCAGCGCTTGAAGGCATCACGGTAGAAGGCGCAGCCATCCCCAACCTGATCGACGAGATTCCTGTGCTTGCCGTTGCCGCTGCTTGCGCAGAAGGAACGACGGTCATTCGCGATGCGGCCGAGCTCCGTGTGAAAGAGACGGACCGCCTCGAAGCCATCGCGGAGGTTCTCACGCGAATGGGCGCATCTGTGAGCGAGCAGGAAGACGGGCTCACCATTGTTGGAGAGGCGAACGCACTTGCTGGCGCTACGGTGCGCAGCTTTCACGATCATCGCATCGCGATGGCTGCCGGCGTGGCAGGATGTGTGGCAGCGGGCGAAACGATGATTCAGAACGCTGAGAGCGCCCGGGTCTCATTCCCCGCGTTCTGGGAGGTCCTCTACCGACTCCAGGGGTAGCGGCGTGCCCGGAGGCAGAAGTTCGTCAAGAGGAACCCACCGGTGGTCGCCGAGGGCCACGACATCGTCTTCCACGAAGCGTATCCCTTCGCTACGCAGGCGCTCCTCCATCACGGTCGGCGTCTCAAAGAACCGTTTGCCCGTGAGTGCGCCGTTGCGGTTCACGACACGGTGGCACGGCACCGCGGTGCCTGCAGCGGCGTTGAGTGCCCACCCGACGGTGCGGGCAGCGCTGCGGCGGCCCAGATATTCCGCAATGTCTCCGTAGGTGGCCACGCATCCTGCAGGAATGCGCTCTACAACCGCCCACACGCGCCGGTAAAAGCTGTGATCTGCCATGCTTCGGGTAGGGTGATCCAAAAGTAGAGTGGTAACGGGTTGATGATATGCCGCCTATGTCGTTTCTTTAAACAGCACTTGACACTCTGTCGTACGCGGCCTGCTCATTCTGGTGAAGCATATGTGGCGCTTGTCTATACTACGCGTATGCGGCGGCATCGTCATACCCGTCGTCACGCTCGCTGCCGCGGGTCTCTTTCTGGCAGGTTGTGCCGGACTGGGGCGGTCGGGCGACCTAAGCACGCTTGACATTGCCACGCGTTTCTTGCCGATGCCTGCTACGGTGCCCCATGTCGATTCGTTGCAAAACGTGCAACTGCAGGAAGATGATGGCCGCCTGGTGCTTGAATCGGAGTTGTCGTTCGGCCATCTGTGGCAGCGCTGGTCATCGGGCTACCGGGTCGAGCGCGGGGCCGACCTGTTTGAGGCCGGGCGGATGCGCAGCTTTGCAACCCTGTGGAGCCGCGAACTCCGATTGAAGCAGTTCGACCAGCGCACGTCTGTAGGAGCGTACGCGCGCGAGGAGGCCGAGCGCAAAATTGCATCTCGCGTTGACGCTCCCAACGCTGAAGCAATTGTGATTGATGTGCACGTCTATATCGATCGCGGCAACCGGTCGTCGTATGGCGCTACGAGCCTCCGCAGCACAGGCTGGACGATCTTCCTGCGTACCGACGACGGCGGCGAGTATCAACCAGAAAGTATCAATGCGACCTGGGCACAACCCATAAACTGGTCAAGCAATGAGCGAGCGCATTATCGCCAGAATACACTTCGTTTCGAGCGTGTCAACGACGACGGCGAAGACATCCTCCAAGATACGAATACGCTGGAGTTGCACATCCGTGATTCCGTAGCCTCCACCGATAAACTCTTTGGGTGGCGATTTGATGGCGTACCCGAATAACGCGTCAAGGTAGAAGTACAGAAACCTACATGTAGCTATGTAGCAACTATGTAGCAACGCGTCCCGCAAGCTAAGCAAAAGCCGAGAACAAAGAGATCGTGCTACATAGAGGCACTACTCCCCCCTCCTCACACAAATCGAAAAGCCAGATGCCGCGGTAGCGCACAAAAGTGCGACACTGAAGCATCTGACTCATCGTGGCTTTGATTCCCTTGAGAGGTGACTCCGACCAGGAGGTTAAGCGGAGCCAAAGTAAAAAATCAAAGCAGGCTCTAAGAGCCTGTTTTGATTTCTTAATTTGGGCTCCGAGCGGCGGCGCTGGACTGCAAATTGCCCCCAATGTCGGCCCGTAGCCCCGGCTACGAACCTCCATCGTGGTCCAATTTTCGCCTCAGCGGCGCTCGCTCTCGCCTACAAACCAAAACCCAAACAGGCTCTAAGTTGAGAGGTCAAACAGGCCTTAAAACTCCACGCCTGGAATGAGCACATTAACGCGCCCGGCATCAAAGATACCGCTTACTGAAATCGCTTCTTCGGCAACCTCGTTCTGGCTGAACGATACAGCTGTAGCCTCAATCTCAAACGAGCCGGTAACCTGGTCGTTAGTCGACCTTGAGATAGCCAGCTCGCCACTGTTAGATACCACAACGCGCGAAGGGAATCCGGCATCACCAGAAAGGTCCCAATAAACAAACCCGAACTGGTCTCGGATCAGGGTGTCGTCTTCTTGATCAAAATCAAGGTCGGCAAACGTGTAAGTGCCCGGCGACGGGCGGGAGCCTTCACGGGCGATAAATGCTGCACTGCCTGAGCGCAGGTCCTGCTCGCCCGTCACGTTATCCGACTCGGTGAGATAGACCACGAATCCCTCTTCGCCGGTATCTGGGTTTTCGCCAGTGGCAAAGAAGGCATTGAGTGTGACGCTGCCGTCGCCGCCGATAGAGACGCGTGCGGTTTCAGGAGCAAGGGCGTCGGGGTCATCAACGCTGTTGCTATCGGTTGAGTCGCACGCAGCAAGTCCAACCAGCAAAGCAACGCCTACAAACGCAGTGGTCAGGGTACGTATCCAGCGTGATGCAGAGAACGAAAAGTCAAAAGTAAGCATGGGTCTGGGGAACGTTATTCAGAGAGAGCTACACGTTGAATCGGGCCGTCGTAATATGTCGCTCGGCCGTCTACTACTCTGTAGCGCGATGGCACTCTGGATGCGGACACCACGGAGCACTGCTCTATAATCAGAAGCACCCACACTAATTTTTAGCGCCTCATATCGACGTTTTTAGGCTCTCAAAGCTGTGCCGTATCCCCGTAAAGGACTGAAAAAAAGAGCAACTGCTCTGCTCAACCTTACCTACAGGTTCCTTTCGGAAGAAGGGTAGCGATTCAATGTTAAATGATTGTCTGTGGTTTACATCATCGTACGCTAAATCACCACGCCCCTGTTTGCCGACATCTCCCCCTTGGCGAAGGGAGAGAAGCCCATAGGGAGAGGGGGGCGAAAAAGAAAAAGCTGCGGTATCCAATCGCTTTATCATTTAGCGTCTATCCACTTTCGGAGAAGAGATGTGACCCGTTCGCCATGGGGTGCGGCTGCGTCGTCCCATAAAGCACATGCAGAAATACGAAATGGGAGAGCGTGTATGTGCAGCTCTCCAGTCAAGCCGATTGGTCTTATGTGGATGCGAACGCTCATCTTTTCTACGGCTATGCTCCTGCTAATCGCATGGATGGCAGGTCTCGCGAGTGCCCAGGCGCTTTCGGATCCGCTTGATGCCCGTAACCCACCCCGTGCCTGGATCGGGGTAAGCGGTGGAGTGGGAAGTGGGGCAGGCAGCGCAGCCAACGGAAGCGTAGGTGCACATCTGAACATAGGATGGCCTGCCAGCACGACGATCGGACAGGTCGCCGTGCACACAAACTGGAGTACGCAGTCGCGCACCAAGCAAGAAGACCTGCCCTACGCGGTAACAGCAGGCATCGGTGGGGGGCGCGTGTGGGCCAGGCGCGACATCGCCGTAGCAGGCACCGCCGGGCCGGGCGTAAGCTGGGAGCACACGACTGCAGGAGCGATCCGCCGCACCGCAGGCCTGCTCGCTGGCGGACAGTTCTTCGTGAGCCCTGCCCCAGGGTTTGGTTTTGGGATTGATGTGTTTGCGTTTATACATCCCAATCAGAACCAGATAGGCGTGCGTCTGGCCCTTCAGGTTGGCAGCGCCTGGGCGCCGTAGCGGTTAGGGCGCAGGTCTTATCTGGAAACGCATGCGCTGCGCATTCCGCTGGCTGCTACGAAGATGCGGTTTCCTTGCGCGCACGAGCACGGCGCACGGCATAGATGGCCAGCGCGACAAGCCCGGCCAGAGCAAGTAGGGGGGCAACAAGCGCAAGCACCGTTACCAGCAGGGCCCCTCCGGTTTCGCCGGTTGATACAAGCGGATTGCCGAGTCCGCCCGTGGCAGCTGTACTGCTACCACGGAGCATAACCGTGCTGCCCTGTACGAGTCCGGCTGATCCGCCGCCGGCCACCAGTGCAAGGGCCCACTGCAAGAAGGGCGATGCCTCTCCGAGTGTGGAGGCGGTGAGCAAGGTGCCTGCCACGACCGCAAGGGGAGATGCAATCGCATCCAGCAGGTTGTCGAGCCAGGGGATGTAGTAGGCGCCTACCTCAACGATCGCTGCCGTTGCCAGCGCCGCCGTAGCAACAGGCGACCCCAGCCAGGCAAGCTCCTCAGCAAGTGAGAGATGCCCCGAAAGAGCAGCTATGTTAACGCCAAGCGGCGGAATGAAGACTCGGAGTCCGGCGGCCGCGCTAAGCCCGACACCTAAAGCAACAGCGAGCACAGTGTCGAGTGGGGTCATAACAAGATGTGGAGGCGTTCACATGCAAGAGCAGGTTCCACCTATCAGAAAAGCATGCGAGCTCGCGAAGGTCCGAGGCATCCACGCGAAGCAGTGCGGCAGCGATCGGCGTACAGAGAGGGTGGCCGCCCTTGTGTCGTATTTGCGCTGTTTGTAATGAGGCTGAGTCCTCGTATATTTAAAACGTTCCCCCAGTCAAATATAAGGAAAAGCCATGTGGTACCGTACAACGATTTTTGCATTCGTGTTCTTGTTCATTGGTGGACTCTGTGCCGAAGCGGTACAGGCGCAGATCTGGGACCGCGTTCGCGACCGGGCTGAACGCGAGGTTGAGCGCCGCGCCGAAGACGTTACGTCGCGTGCCGTCAACGCGGTGCTCGATGAGATGGAAGATGCGGTGGTCTGCGTCGTGTCTGACCCCGAGTGCATCTCAAGCGCTGAAGAAGACGGCAAGCCGGTTGTAATAACCGACGAAGAGGGCGAGCTGGTTGAGGTGCGCGACGGCGACGAAGAGGGCGAGGCCGCCGAGGCTGTCGAAGCAGCCGGTGTTGACGCCGAAGTGGCTGATAACACCCCGCGACCTGGCGAAGGCGCCTGGGCGAACTACGACTTCGTGCCGGGTGATCAGGTCCTGTTTGATTATGCGTTTGAAAACGAGACCATCGGGCGCTTCCCGCAGCGGCTTGAGTTTCAGGAAGGCATGCTTGAGATCCTCGAATGGGAGGGCCAGCGGCTTCTTGCCGGGTCGTCTTCTAATAGTCGCTTCCGGGTGGAGCTCGACGAGGTGCTGCCTCAGCGCTTCACCATTGAGTTTGACGCTCATATCTCTGCTGGAAACGCACCGCGCGGGCTGAATGTGTATCTCTCCGAAGAGGGCAGCGACCATTCGTACTTTGGTCTCCGCTCGCAGAACTCGGGTGTGATGGGCCCGACATCCAGCACGCGAGGCGTTAACACCTACCGCGACGAGCTCGTGCCCATTCGCATCGCCGTAGATGGCACGTACGGCACCATGTATGTCGGAGAAGAGCGCGTAGCTAACATTCCAAATATGGAGGTCGAACGCAACAACTTCGTGGACTTCGACCTGCAGGGACAAGATAGCGGTCCAACCTACATCACCAATATCCGAATTGCAGGCGGCGGCCTACAACTCTACGACCGTCTCATGGCCGACGGACGGGTATCCACGCAGGGCGTGTACTTCGATACGGGTAGCGATGCCATCCGCCCGGAGTCCACGGGTACCCTCACCGAAATCGGACGCATGCTGGGGCAGCACGACGATCTACGGCTCCGCATTGAAGGGCATACCGACAACGTGGGCGACGCACAGGCCAACAAGACGCTTAGCGCCCAGCGCGCCCAGTCGGTGATGCAGTACCTGGTCGATCGGCACGGCATCTCAGCCGACCGGCTTGAAGCCGTGGGTATGGGCGAAGAAGAACCGGTGGCCGATAACAACACTGCCGAAGGCCGCCAGAACAACCGCCGCGTGGAGCTGGTGCGGCTGTAGGCTGCCGCGCAGTACATCCAACGTAGTATCGAAAAACACCACAGAACGAGGGCGTCTCCCGCGAGGCGTCCTCGTTTGTTTATGGTGGTGTTTATGGCCAGCCGCACTGTTGACCCGGAAAGAGATTGGCTACGGGGTCAGGCGGATGCGTACGTCGGGGGGAGCGGTGGGGCGATGCGCTCGCGAGCGGGCGTCAGACGAAGAGAGGAGGCGGTCGGCAAGCGTGCGTGAGAGATCGGTGTGGCTGTAGTGTGGCAACTCGCCAGGGCGGCCGACCCAATGCAGGTGGTAGCCCGGTGCCGGGCGCCGTGCCTCCGGATCAGGACCGGGAGCCAGCGTGCTTGCATGGCTACGTCCGGGAATCGAAGCATACGGATGACGATGGCCTGCACTCGGATAGAGTCGCTCCGGCAGGTGGTGGGCGTCGCCCCACAGCGGCGCCCGAAGCCGGTGCGGCTCGACCGACTCCCAGCGCCACTGACGTACATCGGAGCCATGCGTGCGCTGCAAACGCTCTACGGCCCGCGCAAAAGCACGTCGGTAGCGCACCGATGCAAAGTAAAGCGCAGGATCCAGCCGGGTAGGCCCTGCACGAAGCGCCTCGATTTCGTCCCACCACATGCGAAAGAGGGATGCGCCAATGCTCGACGGCTCAAACACGCCTTCCCAGTTCTGTACAAAAGTAGCGGCAATCGCCTGGAGCGAGTCCGTTGGCGGATGGGTCGCGAGTGCATCCTGCAAGGGAACTACCTTCTGCTGTGCCCAGGTACTCGTGTCGTCGACGGCCCATGCATCCACAGCAGCCTGCCGGTCGGCATACGTCTGAAAGCGATGGGCCCAGGTCGCGCGCCATGGCGACGCGCTCATCACAACGCCCACCGAGTCGCCTGCGGCGTTTCGGATCGGGGTGGATGGCCCCGAGACAGCAGGCGCCTCGCCAGCGATGTGCCGGAGCGTGGCTGAGGCATGATGCGGGAGCGTAGCCGGATGGGGAAAGCGATTGGCCTGTGCAGGCAGCGATGCACGATACGGAAGCGTGAGCGCCCAGGTCGAGTCGGCAAGCGTGAGCGCCAAGGTCGAGTCGGCAAGCGTGCTGTCGCGGGCGCGCTCCTCCGCATGCACTTCGAAGACGCGTGCTGTGCCGGTGAATGCCGTGCTAACCAGGGCTTCGTGTCCGCCCCGCATGCGGATGCGCTCGGTGGCGAGAGACGTTGCCGCATCGTCGGGTATGCGCATCCAGCGTGCCGTAGCATGCGGCAGGGTCAGGTGGTGCGCAGTGCGAGTGTGGTGCGCGAGCGTCCACCGGGTGCCCGGCACGGTGGCGACCCAGGCCGTGTCGGACGAACTCGTATACCAGACCGGAGCAATCAGCGGGTCGATGCTGTGTCCGCGCGTCAACCGGTAGCCCAACGCAGGTCCGGCTCCTTCTGAACCGTCTGAACCGGATACGTCCAGCAGCCAGGCCATGCTATCGTGCCAGTGGTGCAGGCCAAGCCAGTCCCGCAGGTCATGGTCTACGGATGCAAAAGCGCGCATCGACTCGGAAGCAGACGCCGGGAGCGGGGGGCGCTCGGTTGCCATCCAGGTGAGCAGGTGCTCCACGGCCAGCGTGTGCCAGGGGGCCCACGGAGCGGGCGGGTCGCTAAGAAGGGCGAACGGAGGCTGCGACTGCACGTAATCGGTTGCGAACGCCGCGTTTACGCCCTCGGCATAGGCTGCGAGCCAGGCCTGGTCGCCGGCCGGCAGGCGCCACGTGTGTTCCTGGGCGGTGCGGGCCCACCCCATCTTGCGGGCGTGGCGGTCGAGGGGGAGGGCATCAGACGTGAGCCAGTTTGTGAGTCCGCCACGCGCTGCCTGGCGCCAGAGCACCATCGCCCAGGCGTGCCGCATGCCGTGGACCATGCCAAGGGCCCGGGCCGCATCGCGTTCTGAAGAGGCGTCTACGTACAGGAGTGGGGTATCGTCCTCCCAGCCTACGGTTGCACTGGCGGACTGGCCCGGCAGCGAGACCGACGAAGGGGGAGCGGCCGGTGCTGCGACCTGGGTCCACCACAGCAACCCCAGAGCCGTCAGAAACGCGCCAACCAGCGCAGCTACAGCGAGACGGTAGACCATGGGAGAAAGGCTTGTAAAGGGCTTATGCCGTAGAAGCAACAGGAGCGCGCGCATCCAGCCACTGCTCGAAATCTGGCAGCGACTTCGCGTTCAGGCACGCCTCTGCCGTGAGCCCACCCTTACGTGCCGCCTCCACGCCCCAGCGCACGTTGTCGAGTTCGTCCGTGGAATGCGCATCGGGATTGATCGACACCAGCACGCCCTGCTCAATCGCATAGCGCACATGGGTCCAGTCCACGTCGAGGCGATAGGGATTGGCGTTGAGCTCAATAGCCACGTTGTGCGCGGCGCAGGCATCGATGACGGCCTCGTGGTCAATCGGATAGCCCTCACGCACGAGCAAGAGGCGCCCCGTGGGGTGCCCGAGGATCGTTGTGGCCGGATGCGAAACGGCGCGGATGATGCGCTCGGTGGCCTCCGCCTCGGTCATGCTAAAGCCCGAGTGCACGCTCGCCACCACCAGGTCAAACTGCGCCAGCAGCTCATCGTCGTAGTCGAGCGAACCGTCTTTTAGGATGTCGCTCTCGATGCCCTTAAACACCCGAAACGCTCCATCGTCGTAGGCGCCGTTGAGCGCGTCGATGGCGTCGTGCTGCGCGCGTACCTCGTCGGGCGAGAGCCCGCTGGCAACGGTGAGCGACTGACTGTGATCGCAGATGCCGATGTATTCGAGTCCGCGCGAGCGCGTCGCCTCGGCCATGGCGCGCAGCGAGTGGGCTCCGTCGCTGTACGTGGTGTGGTTGTGCAGCGTGCCACGCAGGTCGCTAAGCGTAATGAGCGCGTTGGTATCTGGCAGCGCGGCGAGGGTGTCGGTCCACAGCGCTTCGCGGAGTTCAGGGGGATGCGGGGCGCTGTCGAACGACGCAAAGACCGTCGCTTCATCGGCCATGGCCGGCAGCGAATCGGGAGCGTCTGACATCGCGTCGCGATAGCTCTCGGATCCCGTGTGGTACCAGAGTGCCGTTCCAAGTTCATCTGGATGCACGCAGTAGATCGAAACAGGAAAGCCGTCGGGAAGCGTAGCCGTCACAGTAGCACGGACGTACGGCGGGAGCTCTTTGTCGGAAGCCGACGCGTTCTCGTACTCCGCAGCGTCCAGCGCATCAACGAGGGCGCTGGCGTCTGCAGCGCTAACGAGCGTGAGCTCTTGCAGCGTTGGGCACTTTCGCCGGAAGCCGCCCGCCAGCGCCACGGGGGCGCTGGTCGCCTCAGCGAGCGTGTCGCGGAGCGAGCGGGCGGCGGCATACACGTCGGCATAGCGACGCTGGGCATCGTACCGCCGCAGCGCGCGCACATGCTTCAAGATGTTGGCCTCGGTCTTGGCCCCGAACCCGCTAATCTGCTGAATCTGATTCGACTCCGCAGCAGCTTCAAGTTCATCGAGCGAGGTAACGTCAAGCTCCTTCCAGAGCGTGCGCACCCGCTTTGTGCCCAGCCCCTTCACGCGCATCACGTCGAGGAGTCCGGGAGGCACGGCGTTCAGAAGCTCGTCGCGCAGGTCGAACGAGGCACGCTCGAACAGATCGTTGAGCTGCGCAGCGAGGCCTTCGCCAATCCCGTCGATCTGCTGGAGCGTGCCGCGGTCTACGTAGTCCTGGAGCGGCTCCTCCATATCGCGGATGGTGCGGGCGGCGCTGCTGAAGGCTCGCGCCCGAAACGGATTGCCACCGGTGAGTTCGATAAGTTGCGCGGTTTCTTTCAGTACCGCCGCTACTTTTTTGTTGGTCATGCGCGCCGTTGCGTTGAGAAAGAGAAGCAGACATACACGTACAACGGACGGCATGCCGGGGGGATTGTTGCGCACAGATGGTGCGAAGCGCGCAATACAGCAGCTACGGGGTCTGCTGCTTCGGAATCGGAATCAGCACGAATGAGATGAAAAGCTGAGCGGCGAATCCGATCGCAAAAAAGAGCGGTTCGCCCAACAGAAGCAGGTAGACAGCCCCTACTGTTGCAGCGGATTCAGACAAAGCCCAGCCCGTGATCGTGTACGTGCGCCTGGATGCAAAATCCGTTGCAGCATTCCACTTCATGCGCACAGCCAGCACGCTGCCGAAGAACACGAGAAAGAGGAGCGAGGCACCGGTCTGGGCGTTCGCTTCAACGGCCAGGAGCTCGGGGGCGAGGGGACCGCCGTTTTGCGTCAGAAAAGTCGCAATGCCTCCAAGGGCGAGGCTGCCCGCCAGTAGGGCAAACCGGATGACCTGTAGCGCGTTTTTGTGCACGACCGTTGAGGATTGTGATTCGATGAGACGCGAAGCGATGCCGGACCCGGGACAGATGGGCTGTACGCATTACTACACGCACCAGAGCGTCTACGCTGCGTATCCGCCTGCCTTCCCAGAGACCGGTGGACAGAGGTACACCGTACAAAGATGCACCGTACAAAGATGCACCGTACAAAGATACAGATGCGCTGCAGGGTCGAGAGGCATTATTTAGTGAAGTTAAGATGAGGGCTGTTCATATGCCAGACGACAGGTCAGATGCGACACGTCATACGGTTCGGGTGCACGACGGCACGCGGTGGCATGCGCTTTCGGTGCCGCACGGGGCCGTGCTGCGAGATGTGCTGCTACGGCATGGCCTGTCGCCCTACACGGCGATCACCCGGCGTGCCAACTGTGGCGGACGCGGGATCTGCGCGACCTGCGGGGTGCGCATTGTGGAGGCGGTAGCGCCAACGCACTGGCACGACCGGTTGGCGAAACGATACGGGTACCCCCGGCTCTCGTGCCAGATTCGCGTTGAGCACGCGCTTACCGTGCGTCTGGTTACGGACAAATGGATATGGGGGCGACGGAAGCCGAACGACGCGTCGGGGGCCTCGTAGGAGCATTCGTACGCAGCTATTGCTCGCATTGGGCGGGTGCCAGAAAGATGCCGGGCGGATGTGCTGCTCCGATAGTTTACACATGACCAGACTCCCTTATGACACAGCCTGCTGTTCCTCCCGATACGTATGCACGCGCCACCGCGTACACCGACGTGTTCGACCGCATCGATGCCCTTTTAGAAGGAGAGACCGACTGGATTGCAGCGATGGCCACGGTGGCGTGCGAGCTGCATCATACGTTCGACTACTACGACTGGACGGGCTTCTACCGGTCGGTATCAGACGACCTGCTGGTCGTGGGGCCGTACCAGGGCTCGCACGGGTGCCTGCGCATTCCGTTCGACCGCGGCGTGTGTGGGGCGGCAGCGCGCACTCGCGAAACGCAGTTTGTGCCTGATGTTGAGGAGGCTGCCGACCACATCGCTTGCTCTTCATCGACGCGCTCGGAGGTGGTTGTGCCGGTGACAACGCCCGACGGACAGCTACTTGCGGTGCTCGACATCGATTCGGATACGCTGGACGCGTTCACGGAGACGGATACGCAGATGCTGGAGCAGCTGGCGGAGCGCCTCGGCAAGCAGTTCGCGTCGACCGAGCAGCGATAGCTGTGTGCGGTAGTGGGCTGTGCGTGAGCGAGTTGCGTAGAGCAGGATCCAGTGCGAAGCCGCTCTTAACGGCGTCGTGTAATCTGGCGGGGGTGGCGCACCTCAACTTGTGGCGTGCCCTCATGCAGACGGATGCGTCCGCGCACGCAGATCTCGGTATCGCGGTAGAGGCGTTCCGGGGCTACGCTCCACTGGCCCCGGTGCTCGCCCCAGATTACGACCGTGAAGGGCTGGTCCGGATACGACCCGCCCATGTTTAAGAAGGTAGGCGCGCCCCCAGTGCGCGGGACATATGATGTGTTGGTGACAGGGCCGCAGACTTCAGCGGGCCTGTCGAGGTGTGAGCGGGCTTCGGTAGCGCGTATCGTGACTTCAGGCTCGACGTTGTTCCCCCTTTCCGGCTGAAAAACCCGAGATAGGAGCAGTCCAACCAGCAAGAGCGCGGTAAGAACGATAAAGAGAGACTTCCATTCAGAGAGGCGTTGCAGCATGTGAGCGTGCGAGAGCAGGCACTAAGCAGCAGATAGTTGGCTGTACGGCGGCTTCCACACAGGTTGTGCGATCTGTTTCTGCGATCTGTAAAAGAAGCACGACAGAGCATACGATTTGAGGGCCTGCCGCGTTGCATGATGGGCGCTATTCAGCTGGTAGCAGGCTTCAGGGCAGAAATTGGCACGCGGCACACAACCGTAGTGTTGTCGGGTGTGCGAGACACGTGAAGCGCACCGCCAATAAACTGCGTCCAGTACCTCATCCGGTCGAGTCCTTGCTTGACCGATGGATCATCGCGGTTGGCGGTCCAGTCGCGCTTGTCGTTTCGAATAGAGAGGCAGAGGTGCTTCCCGTCGCGGAAAAGCCGAACCATGATGTGATCGGGGGCTGCGTGCAGCCGGGCAGACCGGACAGCCTCTTCAGCAACCCGGTACATCAGGAGGGCTGTAATCTGATTGGTAACAGACGGAACAGGCGGATAGCTGACGAATCGACACGTGCCGCCGAACTGCTCAGACTCCTCGCGCGCGAGATCGTCGAGGGCTTCGGCGAAGCGGCCCTGCTGCAGCGATACCGGAACGAGTGTATGCGAAAGCTGACGTGCTTTTTCGGTGCCATCTCGAAGAGCCCGTACGACAGCGTCAAGGTCTTCGGCACTGCAGTCTTCTCCGCGCTCTACCTTGCTTTTGAGATTCTGTACGCTGATGGCGGTAGCCGCCAGGTGCATGCCGAGCGTTTCATGGAGCGACTGGCTGATGCGATGGCGCTCATCTGCGTGTTGCGTGGCCATATGGCGGTCCATGCGGCGGCGCTCCGTAATGTCTACGCCGGCGAGTACGAATGACTGCACGCATCCCGACGCGTCGCGCTGGGCGGTGCAAGAGCCTTCAATGAAATGCGGCGTACCGTCTTCGGCTACCCACCGAATGCGAAGGTGAACGCAGTTCGTCTCTCCATTTCGCAACCTGGACAGGCTATTGTTGATGCTGTCAATCTCTTCAGCGGTTTCGAGCAGGTCGCGTACATCGCGGCCACATACATTGGCTGCGGAGGAGCCTACCAGTTTGGCATATGCGTGATTGGTGTACTGGATAGTACCAGACACGTCCATCTTGACGACAATAGCTCCCATTGCGTCTAAGAGGTCGTGTATTTCGGTATTGCCAGAAGGCTCTGAGACGGGAGGTTTTTGCGCAACAGCCCCCGACTGCCACTGCGCAGGTGTAATGTCAATAAAGGTTAGCATAAACGCTGTGCGGTGGGGAGAAGTAGATGGTGGGGGACAGACCTCGGCAGATGGTACGCAGTTGGTGGAGGGCGCCAAAGGCTAACACATCAACTCATGAATCAGACTTTGAGTCAGCAATACGCGTTCCAGTTCTATGGCCTGCTTTTACCCTGGGGCAACAGGTGGTGGGGAAAAGCGCAGGCGTTTTGTAGGTAAAGCTACATGTTCAATGGAACGTTGGTGTGGGTACACAAGACAACAAACAAAAAAAGAAGATGTGCAATTGTAAACTTGTATGAAGTTGTCTCTGGCGCGCCTTGTAAGCATAGATGTCGAGGCCCCCGGTATTTTCAAAGGCGAAATCCTCATCTGTATCCGGACATGGGGCCTGACCGACTGGTGTAAAGGTGGGGGCGAACGGCAGACCGTTCGCCCCAGAAAAAGTGTTGTTAGGGAGCGGTTACGTAGAGTCTCTTTTACACGATGCCCTTTTGCGTCCCCTTGGCGCTACTGTATGCAAAGAGAGGCGTGCAGAAGACCCCGTCACTGAGCTGTGTACCCGCCGTCAAGGACGAGTTCGGCTCCTGTTACGAATCGGGACTCGTCTGAAGCGAGGTAGACAACGGCGTAAGCGATGTCTTCGGGCTGGCCCATGAATCCAATCGGATGCATGGCATCGAGCTCATCCTTTGAAGCATTGCTCATTTCTGCTCCGTAGTCGGCCATCCCGGTGTCCACGTATGCCGGATGGACTGAGTTAACACGGATGCCGTCATCGGCGAGCTCGATGGCAGCGTCTTTGGTCATTGTGCGCACAGCACCCTTGCTCGCCCCGTAACATACGTGCTTGGCGGAGCCGACGAGTCCGGCAACCGACGACAGGTTGATGATAGAGCCGCGGCCCCCCTCACGCATGGCAGGCACGACATGCTTCATTCCGAGGAAAACCCCCGTTACATTGATATCCATGAGGTGGCGCCACTCTTCGACTGTGGTGTCCTCAAGCGGCTTGATGAGGTAGATGCCAGCGTTGTTCACAAGCACCGTAGGAGCACCCAGGTCATTGCGCACAGAATCGACAACACGCTCCCAAGCGGCTTCGTCGGTTACATCGTGCGCGTAGAACTGCGCGGTGCCTCCGTCATCCCGGATATGGGCAGCGGTGGCCTCTCCGTCCTCTTCATTGACATCCGTAATGGCAACCTTGGCACCTTCTTGAGCCAGGTGTCGTGCGGCGGAGCGTCCAATGCCTACGGCGCCTCCGGTGACAATAGCAACTTCGTCTTGTACACGTCCCATAATGGTCTGATAGAGCTTAAGCGAGAAATAGGCGATGCACTACAGTTCGCGAACAACCTTCAGCATATCGGTTGAGGTGATAACGCCTTCGACCTGGCCGTCTCGGGTCACAAACAATCGGCGGATGCTGCTACGAAGCATCACATCGGCGACCTGCTGAATCGAAGTGTGTGGGTTCACGTCGTAGATCTCGGGCGTCATCACGTCGCGCACGGTTGCCGTGGTTGTTTCCGTAATACGAAGCGCTTCCACTTCCTCCTGTGCGTAGTCGGCCGCGAGTTCATCATGGTACGCTGTATGTACATGCGTGCTGATGCCGTTGCCACCGCCGCTAAGGTGCTGCGTCAGATCCGTCACAGAAACGACACCGATCAGAGCGCCTGCTTCGTCTACAACCGGAGCGCCCGTTACATTATGCTCGATAAAGAAGTCGGACAGTTCCTGTAGAGAGCGGTCGGCCTCTACGGTATGCACGGTGCGCGTCATAATGTCTTTGGCCTGGGTGTACTTCATGGCTGCGTCCGGTGGATTCGTTAAAGTAAAGGGTAGTGTGAAAGTAATTGTAGGTACCAAGCGCTATAAAAGTATTCGCCTGGGGAAGGATCTGCTATCGGGCTTTTCACTGCATAGCATGTGGGGACAACACGCAAGTGTTCCTGAATCGTGGCCTGAGGCACGTCGGGCTGCAGGCCGGTCGAGCGACAGCCAAACGTCGATGTAACATATATCAGGCCGGGTGCGTCTTCCGGATGCACGATCGCTCTCACTCAATCCTACACATGGCCATGAACGTGTTATCATTGATCACGCCAAAAAAACAGACGCTGTCAGCGGTGCTGTCGGCGCTCACTATCCTGTGTGTAACTGTTGTGCTTACCGGGGTTGGTAGTTGCGAAGCCGGGCAGTCTACAAGTACGGTTACGGTGTCCGACTCTGCAGCGGTAACGACGGCAATAGAGGCCGGGAACGCGGCTATCTCAATTGGCAGCGATGCGACGATCACAGAGCCTATCAGAGGACGCAATGGCTCAATTACGATCGGAGAGCGGAGCGAGGTACGTGCTGTAGAGAATCGCAATGGAGCGATCACGCTCCGGCAGCAGGTGACTGCTACATCGGTTGAGAACCGCAACGGATCGATCACGCTTGACGGAGAGAACAGGGCAACCACGCTTATCAACCGCAACGGATCGATCACGATCGGGGCCGGGAGCAGTGTGAGTGGTGCCGTAGAGGCGCGCAATGGGCGTGTTGTCGTGGGTGAGGCGTCTACGATTGAGGGAACGGTTCAAACTCGAAACGGCAGCATTCGCGCCGATGAGGGCAGCCGTATTGGAGGCGACGTGCAGACGCGCAATGGCCGCATCGACCTGATTGCGACAGAGGTGCAGGGGGGCGTCGACTCGTATAATGGGGACATTACGCTCCGCGATGGAGCCACCGTCGAAGGCGATGTGGTGCTGCTCATGTGCTCGGACTGGTCGCCATCGATGGGAGGTGGTCCCCCCGTATTGCGCATCGGAGCGGAGAGCCGCATAGACGGACGCGTTGTAGTGGACGAACGCGCCGAGGTTGAGATCGCCAACGGGGCCGATGTGCCCGAAGTGGAGCGCATGCCGCATCGAGACGACTGCTAAGAACCTGTTTTGATTTCTTAATTTGGGCTCCGAGCGGCGGCGCTGGACTGGGGCCGAAGGGCATGCCCCTGGTGCAAATTGCCCCCGATGTCGGCCCGTAGCCCCGGCTACGAATCGCCATCGTGGTCCAATTTTCGCCTCAGCGGCGCTCGCTCTCGCCTACAAACCAAAACCCAAACAGGCTCTAAAGCAGATGGCCCGGACATGCAGCCGGAGAGTCAGCCGACTGTACTACCGTTATTGACATGTGGTTATTGACACATGCTCAGCAGGGCATGCGTTCAGGGAGCCGGGGCGCTCTGCGCTTCGGCTTCGTTGAGAGCACGCTCGGTATATGCTTGAAGCGCGTCGATCTGATCACGACTGAGCCACTGCCCCACCAGGGCCAGTGCATAAGTGAAGATCACCAGAACAGCGGCAGCAGGCATCGACCAGAGCCACATTGCGTCCATGCCAAGGCTCCACTGCGTAAGTCCCACAATACCACCGATAAACCCGGTGAATCCGGCAAGGGCATACATGGCCATGAACATCGTCCACACAGAGGGGCGCGGGCCATATACCCCACGTACACGTGTGCCGCCGTTACCAGACTGCAGGTCGAGGCTCAACTGGGGCGACCAGAACCATTCCTCCTGCGGCGGTACGCTAATGGTCACATGCTTATTGTAAAAAGAGCCTGAATACCCTTCGTTGGTCGACTCTACATACGCTTGAATCATATCTTCGGCTTCATCTGGCGAGCAGGCAAGGTGCCGCTCGAACATAGGCCGCATCCGAAGGCTCTTCATCCGTTGAGATCTGTTTTATATGTAAATAGTGAACATGGGATGAAGGTGTAGGTGGAGCAGACCTAAAAAGATCCACAGCGCCAACGCCGCTGGTGCCGTTAGAGGTCGGTTGATTACAGGCGTGGCGTTGTCGAACGCCCAGATTGGCGGGCTGTGCGGAGGGCGAGCGCCGGATAGTCGGTGATCAGTGCATCCACACCGCGAGCAAGCAGGGTAGCCATTTCGGCGGGGTCGTTTACCGTCCACACCTGCACGTGCATCTGTAGCGCATGTGCGGCGCGCACGAAGGACGCAGAGGCCACGGGCAGCCCACCATAGCGATGGGGCACCTGAAAGACCCCACCAGGAGGCCTGTAGCGGGTATGCAGCCCAACCAGGTGGCGGGCGTAGAAGGCCGCGGTCTCCGTCATCGCCATGTTTGTGGGGATGCCGGGACGTAGTTTTCGGAAGCGACGGAGCGTTTGGGCATCGAAGCTGGCTACAACGAGCCGGTCGGTGCGCCCGGTTGCGGTAACGAGGTCGCTCATGGCATCGGCAATGCCTGGACCGATGCCGCCCTTTAGTTCCACGATAAGCGGCGTGTCGGGATACCGCGTGATAACCTGGCGCAGCGTGGGAAGCCGAACGCCTGCGCCTCGATACGGATGCCGCCCATGCGCATCTGCCCACGAGAAGCCGGCATCGAGCGTGCGCAGCTCCTGTACCGACAGCTCAGAGACCGGTCCGGTGCCATTGGTCGTGCGGTCGACGGTCGGGTCGTGGATAACGATGAGCTCGCCATCGGAAGCGCACTGCACGTCGATCTCAAGGGCGTGGGCGCCCTGATCGAGCGCCCAGTCGCATCCGGGTACAGTGTTTTCGGGCGCGCCGCCACGTCCGCCCCGGTGGGCAATCACCGTGCAGTCGCGGCAGGCAAAGAAGGGAAGATACATGCCGGGGGAGTGTTAAAGCGATAGGCCGATCAAGACAAATATCAGGAAGATCGGAATACCGATGATGATGCTGATAATGATATTTGCCACGAGGTGGTGTCCGAATACGGCAAACGAGCGTTTCAGGAAGCTCTTGTCGATGAGCATGGTATCGGGTACGCGGGCGCCCGTCTCCTTCTCTATCTCGCGAAGGCGCATGCGCAAGGCGCGCACCTCTACGCGAAGCTCGTGCAGCTCATCGTTCTCCGGTTCGGAGGCATCTCCGGGAGTGAAGTCATCGTCGAAGCGTCGTTCAGGCATGGTGAGAAGGGTGGTGTGTGCGTGTGGGAGCGAAGATCGGTATTGGCAAAGCAGGGCAGTAGCATGACACCTCCAGCATGTAAACGTTACGTCTGAACCGCGAACATGAACGCGAAGGGAAAAGCAGCGCACACGCAAGGCGGCGCCTGATGCTACGCAGCGATGGGCTCGAAGTGTGCGGTGAAGTGGCGCAGGCGTTTTGGCTCGTGCGTAATGGCATAGCCTGGGAGCGTGTCAGCGCGCTCTACGATGTCCTCAAAGCACTCGATGACGTAGTCGACGTGCGATTGCGTGTAGACCCGCCGGGGAATCGCCAGGCGCACCAGCTCCATGGAAGCGGGCTCCTCAGAACCGTCGGGCTGGCGCCCAAACATCACCGACCCGATTTCGCACCCCCGAATGCCGCCGGTAAGGTAGAGCGCTACGGCGAGAGACTGACCGGGGTACTGAAGCGGCGGGAGGTGCGGGAGCAGTGCGTCTGCATCCACATAGACGGCGTGTCCGCCAATGGGCTGCACGACCGGCACGCCCAGGTCAGTGAGCGCTTCGCCCAGGTAGCGCGTCGAGGCCATACGGTAGGCCAGGTAGTCCTCGCGCACGATCTCCTTCAGACCCTGTGCAATCGCCTCCAGGTCGCGCCCGGCGAGCCCGCCGTATGTCGGAAAGCCCTCCGTAAGAATCAGCTGGTTGCGTGCTTCCTCGGCCCAGATGTCGTCGTTGAGCGCGAGCCATCCGCCGATATTGACGAGCGCATCCTTTTTCGCGCTCATGGTCATGCCATCGGTATAGGCAAACATCTCGCGCACAATGTCGGGGACGGACCAGTCGGCGTATCCATCTTCGCGCATCTTGATAAAGTACGCGTTCTCGGCAAACCGGCACGCATCCATAAAGAGCGGTGTGTCGTAAGCATCGCAGACGGCCTTCACTGCTTTGATGTTGGCCAGCGACACGGGCTGTCCGCCCCCTGAATTGTTGGTTATTGTAAGCATCACCAGAGGGATGCGCGGGGCTTCCTCATCCAGCAGGGCCTTTAAGCGATCTACGTCCATGTTGCCCTTGAACGGATGCAGGTTGGCCGGGTCGTGGCCCTCCTCAATGACAAGATCGACAGCATCGGCGCCGGTCGCTTCGATGTTTGCGCGCGTCGTATCAAAGTGCGTATTGTTGGGGATGATGGCGTTTTCATCTGCCACGATACCCATGAGGATGCGTTCGGCTGCTCGGCCCTGGTGGGTGGGGATGACATGCTCGAAGGGCATCAGGTTTTGTACGGCGCGCTCGAATCGGTAGTACGATGAGGAGCCCGCGTAGCTCTCATCGCCCTGCATGAGCCCGCCCCACTGCGCTGCGCTCATGGCTGCGGTGCCCGAATCGGTAAGCAGATCGATGATGACATCGTCGCCGTCGAGGTTGAATAGGTTATAGTGGGCATCCTGAATCAGGGCGGTGCGCTCCTCGCGCGTGGTGAGACGAATAGGCTCGACCGACTTGATGCGGAATGGCTCGATAATAGTGTCCATGACAGGGTAACATGGCTTGACGAAGAGAAACGGCGGGCGCGTGGGGACTCCCCATAGAACGAAAACGTTACACAAAACGCAAAACGACCGCTTCCTCGCAAGAGCGGTCGTTCTGTGTGCGATGCTGTAAGGCGTGTCAGTAAGAGGCAGAGGCCAGTTCATGAGTTATCGTCGGAAGGCGACGCAACCTCGCCCATGTCGAGTCCGGAGCCGCCCATAATGGTGTCGAGCTCATCGGGCTGGATGTTTCCCACGATGTTGATGAAGAGCAGGCGCGCGTCAGAAGGATCGCTCACCATAACGGTGAGTCCAGCCACAGCGTCGTCGTGATGACGCATCAGCATAGACACGCGCTGGTCGTCTTCGCGCACGAATACAACCTGCTCCCACCCTTCGCTTTTCAGGTCGTCTGTGAATCGGTCGAAGTGGGCCTCGTAGTCGGCGGGAGACGCATCGGCGATGGGGAACCCGCGCACCTGAATGGAGCGCAAGTTCTGCATGAGCCGTCCGGCATCGCTGTTTTGGCGCTCGGCACGGCTGCTCACCATGTCGAGGAGGGCGCCCTGGATATTGACTTCAATGTTTGGGCGCATGTCGAGCGCTTCTGCAAATTGATTCAGGTCAACATAGCCGGGGTCATCGCTCACGGGAGGAGACTGGGCGTGCCCTTCATGAGGAGTCCAGAGCGCCATAGCGCCAATCAGGACGGCCACAAAGAGGGTGGCAAAACGGAGGGTGCGCATGGGAAAGCAGGGTTAGGGGGTATCTGGCGAGGAAGAGGAGGCGTCACGGAGAGGCCGGAAGGCACGTTCCATCTCGCGCTCGGCGCGGGTGCCTGCCTCCTGGCTTACATCGGAGATATAAGCCAGCACCCATTCGGCATCGGCCTGGGCTTGAGCCACATCGGCATCGGTGTAGGGGGCTTCGATGGGCGCGTCGGCAACAGGCGCGTGCTCCGTGCTCGTGGTAAACGGCTCGGCCAGGAGCACCCAGGCTAGGGCAGCAACGAGCAACGCACCGATCGCTGTAGCGGCCATGCTGCTATACGCCGGCTGCGAAAGCGCATCAAGCGCCCGGGCCACGCGGTCGAGCCAGGAGACCGAGGCGTCCTGCGACGACTCCTGCCCTGCCCGCGCAGCACGGGCCGACGTAGCGCGTACGGTCTGATCCAGAATCGCTTCTGTGCAGGCAGGCGGACACGCAGGAAGTTCTGTCGTCTCTAATGTCTGGTGGATGCGCCCGGCATGCCTTACCTGCGCGCGCCAGTGCGGCGAGGCGTCGAGAGCAGCAGAGAACCGCATGGCCTCATCAGGCGGAAGCGTGTCGTCTACGTACGCCTCCACGCGCTCGTCCATCCAATCATCAGGCGGTAGCGGAGCATTAGGTCGGTTCATAATCGAGCACTTCGGCGAGTTCGTGACGGAGTTTCTTGCGGCCGCGGTGGATATACACTTTCACCGTGTTAATGGGCATGTCCAGCGCGTCGCTGATTTCTTTGTACTTCATGTTTTGGATCTCTCGCATCGTAACCACGCTGCGGTACGGCTCGTCGATCTCGGCGAGTGCCGCGTCTACGCGGGTCTCAAAGTCGGTCGCTTCGGCATCGGCATGCGGGTTGGCTTCGTCATCGGGGGCCCGGTGCAGGTTCTCTGAGTTGACCGTGACTGACTTGCGACGGGTCTGGCGCTTGCGCAGTAGGTCGATGCACGCGTTGCGCGTCACCCGCATTAGCCAGGCGATGGCGCGGTCGTCGTCGACCTCGTCATAATGGTTCCAGTACCGGATGAACACGTCTTGCGTGACATCTTTGGCCGCAGCGTCATCCTTCAGGTAGGAGCACGCAAAACCATAGATGCGATCCTGATACTGGTTTACGTTTTCCGTAAAGGCGTCCACAAAACAGCTGGGTGAGTAATGAGGGCGGAAGCCGGCAGGGCGAGAGCATCTCGTCGATTCACCCACACCACGCATAGCAGCAGCGCAATGTTACACAGAGGTGTAAACATGCGTTGAAAGAAGCAGTCCGGAGGCAAAAGACAGTTCGGCAGTACCCTGCAAACCGATCTGTTGAGCGTGCACCGGTTCATACCGGTTCATAGGTTGGTCCATGGGTATGGTCTATGCATGGGGCCGATACGCAGGTCGATACGCAGCGTGGGGACGCTACGGAATAACCCAACTCCCTTGCCAGGCGCTGTCGGTCCAGCGGAAGCGAGCGCGGTAATGGCCTTCGGGGTGCAGGTGCAGCCACGTGATCTCATCGATCACTGTACGTACGGCAGCGAAGTAGCGGCGCCCGTTGCGCACGTCGTCTTGAGAAGGAGTGTCGGCTTCCTGCACGTTGGGAGCAATGCCCGATGCAGGGGCATCAACCGGCGTGTTGGGAGCGGTTGGTTTCACGTAGATCGCGCGCTGGCGGGGCGTTGCATCAGCCCAGAGCGCATCCGCCACGCCGTCGTCGGTATGCACGGTCGCAGTGCCCTTTAGCCGCAGCTGCTCTGCAGTATCTGCATTCCAGTGGTGCCAGGCGATGCGCTCGTTGCCGCGAATCTCACCGATCTTCTGAGAGCGGCGGTCGGAGTGAAAGGCCAGCATGCGGTCGGCGCGACTTGCCTTTCGCAGCACCACGGTGCGCAGGTTGGGAGCCGCAAGCGCAGTAGCCAGGGTGGGCGTGTAGAAGGGATGTGAACGGTCATGCGCCCCCGTCTCGACATAGGTCCAGATATGGTTGAGGAGGGACTCAAGATCAGAAAAACGGGCCATAGCAAAGAGAAAGACAGAAACAAAGCGTATGTTGAAGCATCCGGGCGAGGGGCATACCGGAACAAACAACCGGCCTGCTTTGGACTACCGCCCGGTGCCTTCCATCCCGTCTTGCAGGGAGTACAGAATGCTCAGGTAGCTCTCATAGCGTGCCGGGTGAATTGCCCCTTCATCTACGGCATTCTTAACGGCACAGCCGGGCTCATGGTCGTGCGTACAGTCGTCAAACTTGCAGGCATCGAGGTACGGCACAAACTCCACAAAGAAGTGGCACAGATCGGCGGGATGCATCTCCACAATGCCAAACTCGCGCACCCCCGGCGTATCCACGATATGTCCGCCATCGGGCAGCGGATGTAGCGCGGCAAAAGTGGTGGTGTGGCGCCCCTTCTGCGTCTGCTCGCTAATCGACTTCGTCTCGATGTCCAGGTCCGGAGCAATCGCGTTGATCAGGCTCGACTTGCCAGCGCCCGAGGGGCCCGTCACAACGTTCACCTGGTCGCGAAGCGCCGCGTGCCAGTCCTCGACACCGGCCTGAGCGGTTGCGCTGGTGCAGTAGACCGGATAGTCGAGCGCCTCATAGCGGGCCACTATGTCGGCGACCTTCGCTTCCTGATCAGCATCCATCAGGTCCATCTTGTTAATAACGAGGCCAGCCGGGATGTCGTGCACGCCGGCCATCACCAGAAAGCGATCCACGAATGCTGGGTTCAGAGGCGGCTGCTGCACAGCTTGCACTGCCCAGGCCCGATCGATGTTCGACACAATGATGTGCTCTTGGTTCACGCGTCGCCCCGCTGCCCGCCGGCTCAGGCGGTTCTGCCGCTCATGAATGTCGATGATCATCCCCGTTTCGTCATCCTCGTTGTAGCGGATCGTCACCCGGTCGCCCACCGCTACCGGATTGGTTACGTCGGTCTCATCAAGCCGAAATTTGCCGCGAATGCGCGAGGCAACGACGCTGGGCATGTCAGGATCATCTGCCGGGTCGACCTGCACCTCGTACCAGCTGCCGGTGGAGCGCAACACGCGCCCCTCGTACGTGGGGGAACTACTCATAGAAACGGGGCCCTGCAAGAAAGAAAGCGATTTCAGACATGTTCAAAGCTCCGCCCGCCGTGCAGATCCACGGGGCCCGACAACGTAGCAACACGCGACCAACGCGAGACTACCATCACGCGCCTACCACGAAATAACACAGGGGGATGCGGAGCGCCGGCGCGGCGATTGCCAGCGGGCACCTATGCCCGTGGCGTCTGTATACGATGCAGGCACAGCCTCTATCCCCCATTCCTACCAGACCCCGAGAGCGGTACGCATGTCAGCAGACTCTACCTCCTCTTCGCATCGCGAATCTACGCCTTCTGACGCGCCTGAGCGCCGCCACGAGCAGCTGAACTGGCTCGGACAGGCTGTCTACGCGGGCGGTATGCTGCACCGGCTGTCGCGCCGCGCTACCGAGGCCGTGCAGTGCCGCGCATCCGCCATTGCCAGGCGCTCTACGAAAGCGTTCTACGAGGGACTCGACCCTAACGTTGACGATGCAGTCATTCTCGACGAGGCCGAGGATACGTCAGGCACACGAGACGAACCAGACGCACGGCCCGACACGTCCACCAGCGAATCTCATACTCAGCGATAGCCGGCCAAGCGTCGGCGTGTGCGTCCGAGCTGGGGCGGCACCTCATCGGGCGGTGTCAGCTCGCCCCGCAGGTTGCGCTGCATGAGCGTGCGCACGCGTTCGGGGGAATGGCCCTGCTCGAAGAGATAGTAGAGCTTGGCGAGGGCTGCCTCGGTAGTCATGTCGTAGCCGCTCACCACACCCACGTTGGCGAGCGCGTGTCCGGTAGCGTAGAGGCCCAGGTCGGCCGTGCCGTGCAGCGGCTGCGTAACGTCGACGAGGACGACCCCGCGTTCGCTGGCGGCCCGCAGCGCATCCATAAAAGCTGTGTTGGCATGAGGGGCGTTGCCCGAGCCGTAGCACTCCAGTACAACCCCCTGCACCGGTGGGGCGAGCACATTAGAGAGGTAGGTGGCCTCCAGCCCCGGAAACACCCGAAAAGCTGCCACGGTGGCGTCGCCGAGGGCGGTAACGCTGGGCACGCGCCGCTCAGGAGCCGGCTCTGGCACAAGCGTCCAGTCGATCTCCACGTTGATGCCAACGGTGCCTACAGGCGGAAAGTTGGGCGAGGCAAAAGCGGCGAAGGAGTCGGCATTGACTTTGGTAGCTCGCGTGCCGCGCAAGAGGCGGTCGTTGAAAAAGACAAATACGCCGCTCAGCCGTGCGTGGTGCTTGCCCAGAATGAGCAGCGATGTAAGCAGGTTGCTCTGTGCATCGGTACGGGTTTCAGCGAGGGGGATCTGCGATCCGGTGAACAGTACCGGCTTGTCGAGCGGAGCCAGCATGAACGAGAGCGCTGCCGCCGAAAACGCCATGGTGTCGGTGCCGTGCACCACCAGAAAGCCGTCGTAGTCGGTGTAGTGGTCACGGATCGTAGTTGCGATCTTGAGCCAGTGCGCGGGCGTCATGTTGGCGCTGTCGAGCAGCGGGTCGAACTCGTAGATGTCGTATGTGGGAACGTCATCGCCCTCAAATGCACCTCGCGCCTCGATCTGGGCCTGCAGGTGACCGCGGCGGGTATCGTATGCGCCCGATTCGTACCGGGCCATCCCGATGGTGCCACCGGTGTGTGCAACGAAGATACGAGGCGTTTCAGCCATGGTAGAGAAAGCGTATGTACATAAAAATCAGGAAGACAAAGCGCTTCCACCTGCAATATGCAAGCAGGATGGTAATATAGGTAACATAAAAAGCGTGCGGTAAAGATGCATCCACACGCTGTATCCCCAAATAGCGCATCCAAATAGCGCATCCAAACGCTGCTCCCGAACGATGTCCTCACGGCGTGCAGGTGTTCAGGAAGAACACGCGCAGCGCGTGACGTGAGCCTGCGAACTGCGACGGGTGTGCATAGAAGAGCCGGGTACGCGGGGCTGCGTAGCGCATGCACCGATGCAAAACGGCATGCAGCGAGGCGCAGCGTACCGCATCCCCCTGCATGCCTAACAGGTAGGTCCACCAAGTGCTCTGCTACAGATGGCTGGTGTGGGTAGCTACCGCACCACAACCGGGTCGTCGTTGGAGGCGCCGTTGGTCGTGCCGGCGTGCAGCTTCTTCTCGGCATCGGGCACCGCGAAGAACTCAGCAGGGTCGACAACCGATTCGTCTTCAAGCACGGTATCGATGACGGGGTCTACGCGTTCTACGTAGGTGACCTCGATGCCCTCAAGGGCTTCGTCGCTGATCTCTTTGACGTCCTTCTCGTTTTTCTTGGGAAGGACCACCCGCTCGATGCCAGCCCGTTTTGCAGCGAGCACCTTCTCTTTGATGCCGCCTACCGGGAGCGCAAGACCGCGCAGTGTGATTTCGCCAGTCATGGCCACGGTATGCTTTACGCGCCGCTGCGTGAAGGCCGATACCAGAGAAGCCAGAATGGAGGTGCCGGCTGAGGGTCCGTCTTTCGGGACCGCTCCGGCCGGGATGTGTACGTGGACGTCCCAGTACCGGAAGGCCTCTTGTGGAATTCCGAGCTCGTCGGAGTGAGCTTTTACGTATGAGAGCGCGGCCTGAGCCGACTCTTTCATTACGTCGCCAAGCTGGCCGGTCAGGATCATGCGCCCCGACCCACGCGAGAGCGAAGATTCAATAAACAGAATATCGCCGCCCGTGGGCGTCCAGGCCAGTCCGGTTGCTACGCCCGGTACTTCGGTACGCTCCGCGACATCCGAGAAGTACTTGCGCGCGCCGATGTAGCCCTCGATATCGTCGGGGGTAATGGTGGTTGACTCGATTTCCTGGGTGGCCACCTTCTTGACGACGCCGCGCGCGATAGAGCCGATGGTGCGTTCCAGCTGGCGTACGCCCGACTCGCGCGTGTAGCCATCGATCAGCTCCATGAGCGTCTCATCGGAGAAGCCGAGCTGTTCGTCGGTCAGTCCATTTTCCTCGATCTGGCGGGGCAAGAGGTACTGCTTGGCGATCTGCAGCTTCTCGTTCTGCGTGTAGCCGTTGATCTCGATCATCTCCATGCGATCGCGCAGCGGAGCGGGGATCTGCTCCACGTAATTGGCGGTCGCAATGAAGAGCACCTTCGAGAGGTCGTAATCGAGCTCCAGGTAGTGGTCGTTGAAATTGTCATTCTGTTCGGGGTCGAGCACTTCGAGCAGCGCGCTGGAAGGATCGCCGCGAAAGCCGCTGTCGAGCTTGTCGACCTCATCGAGCATGAGTACGGGGTTGTTGGTACCCGCCTTCTTCAGGCCCTGCAGGATGCGTCCGGGCAGTGCTCCCACATAGGTACGGCGGTGGCCTCGAATTTCGGCCTCGTCGCGCACGCCGCCCAAGCTCATACGCACAAACTTGCGCCCGACAGCCCGTGCCACGCTCTTGCCGAGGCTGGTCTTACCTACGCCGGGCGGCCCGTGCAGGCAGAGGATCGGCGCTTTCATATCTCCTTTGAGCTTCAAGACCGCCAGGTACTCCAGGATGCGCTCCTTCACGTCCTCAAGGCCATAGTGATCTTCGTTGAGGATCTCTTCGGCCCGGTCGATGTCGAGTTGGTCGTCGGAGTACTCAAGCCAGGGCAGATCCAGAATCCAGTCGATGTAGTTGCGCGTCACGGCATAGTCGGGCGCCGCGGGATTGGTGCGCGAGAGGCGCTGCAGCTGCTTGTCGAGCTGTTCGCGGGCCTCTTCGGGCAGCTCCTTCTCGCGGGCGCGCCGGCGAAGTTCTTCCACTTCGCTATCGCCGGCTCCTTCGCCGAGCTCCTCTTGGATCGCCTTCATCTGCTGGCGCAGCAGGTACTCGCGCTGCTGCTCGTCGACATCCGTTTTCACGCGCGAGCGGATCTCTTCTGAGAGCTCGAGCACCTGCAGTTCTTCGTTCAGCTGATCGAGCACCTTGTTGGCGCGCTCTGTGACCGATCGTGTCGACAGGATATCCTGCTTGCGCTCGACCTCGACCTGCAGGTTAGAGGCAATAAAGTGCACGAGAAACGTAGGCGACTCGATGTTTTCAATCGCTTCGGCTGCTTCGCTGGGCAGGTTTGGCGACTTGTTTACGATCTGTACGGCGAGTTCCTTGATAGAGTGGATGAGCGCCTGGATTTCGAGATCGTCGTCGGCTTTTTCCTCATCTATGGCGCCGACCGTGGCCCGAAAATAAGGGTCGACCTGCGTGTACGCCTCGATCTGGATGCGCCGTTTGCCTTGAATGACGATCGACTTCGACCCGTCGGGCATCTTGATGAGCTTCAGGATCTCCGCAACGGTACCGACTTCAAACAGATCGCCGGGGGCGGGGTCTTCTACATTGCTTTCGCGCTGTGCAACTACGCCGATCAGGCGATCGGCTTCGAAGGCCTCGCGTACCAGCTTCAGCGATGTGTCGCGCCCAACCGTGATCGGCAAGACCACGCCTGGGAAGAGCACGGTGTTGCGGAGTGCCAGAATGGGAAGGTCATCTGGAATGTCGGCATTGCTCATCTCCACCTCCTCATCGGGAGTGGGGAGCGGAATGCGCTGCTCAGGACCGCTGTCCTCAGCATCCATAGAGAACAGATCACTCAGGTCGAGTTCTGTCATAGAAGGTTGGCCGATGAACGAGAAAATACACTACACAGCTACACTACACAGCGCACGCTGCCGCCCCCACTGGGCATTGCCGTAAAATCAATTATGATCAATTATGATACCTGAGGGAGGCAGGCATGTCTGCTATTGCTATCGAACTACCTTAGACCACAAACACCAGACCATGATAGGCAGAAGCCTGAATCGCGACAGGCTGACAGACAGACGTGGCTCTTGCGTTGCGGTTGGTGCGGGTTAATCGTCGATAACAGACGAGATGGCAGTTTTGAGGTCGCGTGTCGTAAAAGGTTTAGTGACGACATGGTCGACATGCGGCAGGGCGGGCGTCGTGTCGGTGTATCCTGAAAGCAAGACAATGGGTATGGCAGGATACGAGTTGTGCACCCGCTCAGCCAGCTCGGCGCCGTTTGTTTCGGGCATGCCAAAGTCAGTAAAGATCAGGTCGACCCGCGTCGAGGCAAGATACTCAAGCGCAGCATGGGCTGAATCGACGGAGGTAACGGTATGCCCCTGGTAGGAGAGCAGTTTTTCGATTGTGCGCCGGACCATTGGGTCGTCGTCGACAATCAGAATCGAGTAGGCGGTCTCTTCGCCTTCCGACTCGGAAGAATTGTTTTTGGAAGGAGCGTCCTCGCGACGGTCTGCGCAAGGGAAATGCAAGGAAAACGTGCTGCCCTCTTTTGGGACGCTTTCAACGGAAATCGATCCGTTATGCTCTTGCATGATGCTATAGGTGGCTGACAACCCCAATCCGGTTCCTTCTTCCCCTTTCGTCGTAAACAGGGGCTCAAAAATGCGGGCTTGCACTGATTCATCCATGCCAACCCCGGTGTCTGACACGTCGACACCTACGTACTGAGGCTCTTGATCTGATTCCTCCTTTGGAGGCTCCTTCTGGGTTTCGGCCCTGTCATGAGGATGCGAGCACGTGTAACTACGGATGCGGAGCGTGCCGCCCTCGGGCATCGCGTGCACGGCATTGAGGATGAGGTTGACGAGCACCTCGCGAAGTTCAGAGGCCACGCCTCTGATGGGCGGGGTATCTTCGTAGTTGCGCTGCACGTCGATCTGGATGCCCTTGCGACGCGGCTCGTTACGCCAGTACGGCCGCGTTAGCATGAGGCAATCGTCAATGAGCGCCTCAATACTGAGCGTTTCAGTGTGCATCTCCGTGTCGTCGCGGATGTAGCGCTGCAGCTTCTGGATGAGTGAGGCCCCGTCTTGCGCTGCGCGATGTACCGTGTCGAGCGACTTGCGTTCTTCTTCTGGGAGACGGTGCAGCACGTTTGCCTCTTGAACGAGCTCAAGATGGCCCATCAGCCCGCTAAGCAGGTTGTTGAGGTCGTGGGCTACCCCCATCGTCATGCGTCCAAGCGTCTCCATACGATGCCGCTTGGTCTGGGAAGGCACCCAACTTGAGGGTTCAGCAAGCACCTCGCCCGTAACGGTAAGGGCGCCGACGTATGCGGTGCGCGTCTGAGGAGACGACGCGATGCGGACGGGAATCGCGTTGAGCAGAATTGGAAGGGGCTCGTCACGATCGGGGGTGTGCGCATCTACAAGCAGACCGGTAACGAGTCCGCCCGACGCGGCTTCCTGAAGCGCGTCGCGGGCCCGAAGCTGGTCCTCTTCGCTGAGCCGCCCCCAGGGCGAGCGCATCGGGCCCATTACGTGACGCCAGGCCTCGTTGCAGTGGGTGATCGTATGATCGGTGCCGGGTTGATTGTCAGCAGGAAGCGACCAGGTGGCTACCAGCAGTTCTGGATTCATGGTGTAAACGGAGCAGGGGGGAGGTAGAGGCAAAGAAGCAGAAGTAACATAACACACCAGACGCGAAACGTACAGGCATACCCTTCGCGAAGCCTGTTCACGAACGTTACTGTAGCTACGGTCAGATAGCAGAACTCCTCAGCAAGAGGTTAATGCTACGTGCAAACGCATGAAATGTGCACGCGTGGTGTGATATGCACGTAAAGACCAGGTGCGTAGCACAAACGCGTACCGCACAGCATTTCCAAGAAACGGAATGGCAGCACTTCGATACAACCCTATGTACTTTACACGTGCGTGAGTCTCTATCCTACACAATGCAGATGGAAGCGCTTTGCGTATTCTGGCTTGCGGGCGTTTCTGAGAGATACGCACGACGTGCAATGCCTGTACGGTACTTTGTACCGCGCCCTGTACTTCACAGCGGGAAACAGGACAATCCTTATGCTTACCTACTGACCCCCCTACACGACCATGTGGCACGATAGCGTTCTTGGAACCGTTGGCAACACCCCGTTGGTGCGCATCAACCGGTTGGCAGAGGGGGTGCCCTGTACCGTACTTGCTAAAGTTGAGTTCTTCAACCCAGGGGGCTCTGTGAAAGATCGGATTGGCATCTCAATGGTTGAAGATGCCGAAGAGAAAGGGCTCATCGAGCCTGGGGGGACGATTATTGAGGGCACCAGTGGGAATACCGGGGCCGGACTCGCCATTGCCGCAATTGCAAAAGGATACCGGTGCATCTTCACGACCACTGACAAGCAGAGCCAGGAAAAGGTGGACGTACTGCGGGCGCTTGGCGCTGAGGTACTGGTCTGCCCTACAAACGTGGAGCCTGACGATCCACGCTCCTACTACTCAACGGCGCGACGGCTGGCTGAGGAGATTCCGAATTCGATCTACCTGAATCAGTACGACAACGACTCAAACACGCAGGCTCACATTGAAACCACGGGCCCCGAACTGTGGGAGCAGACAGAAGGACAGATTACCCACTTCATTGCAGGCGCTGGCACCGGAGGTACCATCTCGGGTACCGGGCGCTACCTGAAAGAGCAGAATGAAGACGTCACGGTTGTTGGCGTAGACCCGTATGGATCGGTCTTCTACAAGTACTTCCACGAGGGCGTTTTTGACCACGATGAGATCTACCCGTATGTCACAGAAGGGGTCGGGGAAGACATCCTTCCTGAGAACATGGATTTCGACGTGGTAGACGACTTCGTGCGCGTTGACGATAAAACAACGATGCAGATGACGCGGCGCTTGGCCCGAGAAGAAGGGCTCTTCATCGGGCAGTCCTGTGGCATGGCGATGGCCGGGGCGCTCCAGTGGCTACACGACCACAAAGCCACGCTCACCGAAGACGATGTTGTTGTGGTACTGCTGCCCGACTCCGGTTTCCGCTACCTCTCCAAGACCTACAACGACGAGTGGATGCGAAGCCATGGCTTCATGGAAAGCCGTACCAACGTGACGGTTGAACATGTGCTTAAGCGTCGCCCTGCGGGAGAGGCAGTCATCGCTGCGTCGCCCGAGGATACGCTTGGATCCGTAATCGAGCGGATGACAGAGAAAGGGATCTCGCAGATGCCCGTGCTCAATGAAGAAAATGAGGTTGTGGGAAGCATCACCGAGACGCAGATCCTGAATGAACTGATTACCTCACCAGATGCGCGCAACGAAGCTGTGGAGAATGTGATGGGCGATCCCCTTCCAGTCGTGCCCACATCGCTACATCTAGAGCATCTGTCAAGCTACCTGGAGAGCGGGGCCGGAGCGGTTCTTGTCGAAACCGATGCTTCTGAAGGGGCCTACTCGGTTATCACGAAAAGTGATCTCATCGGTGCACTGGCCCACGCTAATAGCAATGGCGCCTCTTAATCCCACAAGGTTAATCCCACAGGGATTCAGGAGGTCCCAGAGGGCATACTACTCTTTTTTCCATATAGGCTTTCCGACACCATGGCTACTTTCAATCCAAACGCCGACGGCGACTCCGAAATGAACATCGAGCTGACCAAGGAGGAGGCCGAAGGTACCTATGCCAACCTTGTCATGATTGCGCATTCTCCTGAGGAGTTTATTCTGGACTTCATCCGGGTCGTGCCGGGGGTCAAGAAAGCGCGCGTAAAGAGCCGCATTATTGTAACTCCGCAGCATGCCAAGCGGCTGTTGGGTGCGCTGAAAGAGAACATTCAGCGCTATGAGGATGCACACGGTGCGATCGCCGAGCCGAATCAGGATGAGGGAGAAGGAGGCGCACCGCCGATGAACTTCGGTGGGTTCCGTGGCAAGGCATGAGAGGCATAACGCGTTTCCTGCTCCAGATGACGCCCTGAAACAGTTTGTTCAGCTGTCTACAATCGTTTATAAATGACTGCGCCCCGTATCCCCTACGGATACGGGGCGTTCGCGTCTGTACGAGGCTGTATCCGGATGAGGCGGCCGATTACTTGCGTGCCTGGATCAGGAGCAGCAACGCTACAATAGCGAACAGCAGATGCGGCACCCAGGCCGTAATCCAGGGTTCAACGGTGCCTGCGTACCCAAACGGCTCTGTGAGCTTCTGGGCGGCCAGGTAGAGCAGCGCTACCAGTAGCCCAACCCCGAACCGGACGGCCTGTCCACCCCGATGCCGAACGGCAGCCAGGGGGACAGCGATGAGCACGAGAATGAGGTTGGCCATTGGGTAGGCATATTTGTCGTGATAGGCAACCAGCGGCCTACCGAGCTGTCCGGCACCGGATCGCTGAAGTGATTCGAGGTAATAGCGCGCTTCGGTAACGGTCATAGCCTCCACATCCCGAGCCGTGCGTGCCAGGTCACGGGGCAGCACCTGCAGTGTTGTGTCCATGCGTGACCGATAGGTATGCTGCATGGGGCGGTCTACTGAGAAGGCCCGTTCCTGCACGCCGACCATACGCCATACAGCAAGCGAGTCGACCCATTCCATGCGGTCGGCATCGAACCGCCTTACAAGCTGCTGCTCTTCATTGAACTGCTGCAACGACACGTGATGCCCGCGCTGCTCGTTCGCATCGTAGTAGCCCACCGAGACGATGCTCAACGGGTCATTCTGGCGGTGGATCTCGCTCACCTCGATCGTCTGGCGTTCTGGATGCAAATATTCATTGTCGTACTCCACCACAATCTCGTTCGCGCGGGGCACGATCCAACCGTTAAACCCAAACATGAGGATTGTAAGGAAGGTGCCGACCAACACGTACGGACGCATCAGCCGGTACAGCGAAACCCCCGACGTTTGCAGCGCAACGAGCTGCACCTCTTGAGCGAGCCTGCCGGTTACGTAAATGCAAGCCAGGAAGATGGCAAGCGGCGACGTAAGCCGTATAATCTCAGGAGTATAGGCTGGGTAGTAGATGAGAAACACGTCGCGCATGTCAGCGCCCCGGTCGATAAAGTCGTCGTTGTACTCAACCCAGTGCAGGACGATAAAGAAGACAATGAGTGCAGCTACGAAGAGAACAAATCCCTTGAGCACGCGCGCTACAATATGCCAGTCAAACCGAGTCACAGTCTGCACCTATTCAAGATCAGTAAAGCTACCACAGACAGGCATCCGTGAGCAGATTGCGAAAACTGGACGTACCTGCGCTGTAGCGTTCGCTTCTTTGCAACGGTTCTGTTTACTTATGGATCGGACCAACTGTTCACGCAACCGCGCAACCTCCCATGAAAGTCCACGAGTACCAAGCGAAAGAAATTTTAAGCGACCACGGCGTGTCGATGCAGACCGGCATTGTGGCGAATACCGTCGACGATGCTGTCGCAGCTGCCAAGCAGCTGCAGAGCGACGGGGCGTCCATGTTTGTCGTCAAGGCCCAGATTCACGCCGGTGGGCGTGGTAAGGGTGGCGGCGTGAAGCTGGCGCGCTCGATCGATGAGGTCGAAGAACATGCCGAGGCTATTCTGGGCATGAATCTCGTTACGCACCAGACAGGCCCCGACGGCCAGAAAGTGCGTAAGATCTTGATCGCCGACGCGGTCGACATCGAGCAAGAGTTCTATGTTGGCGTTACGCTCGACCGGGCCAAAAGTCAGAACGTCATCATGGTCTCCAGCGAGGGCGGCGTCGAGATTGAGACGGTCGCCGAAGAGACGCCTGAGAAGATCATCAAGGCATGGATCGATCCGGTTATTGGGCTGCGTCCGTTTCAGGCGCGACGGCTCGCGTTTGGGCTTGGGCTTGAAGGCCCCGCGCTCAAGCAGGCGGTGCGCTTTATCATGGCGCTCTATGAGGCGTTTGAAGCCACCGATAGCACCATTGCCGAGATCAATCCGCTTGTGCTAACCGGAAGCGGAGACATTGCGGCGGTTGATGCCAAAATCAACCTCGACGACAACGCGCTCTATCGGCACCCCGACCTGGAAGCGCTGCGCGACATCCATGAAGAAGACCCAACCGAGGTTGAGGCCAGCGAGCACGGGCTCAGCTACATCAAGCTTGACGGCAACGTAGGGTGCATGGTGAACGGTGCAGGCCTTGCTATGGCAACGATGGACATCATCAAGCTGGCCGGGGGCGAGCCTGCTAACTTCCTTGACGTAGGGGGCACAGCCAATGCCGAGACGGTTGAAGCAGGGTTCCGTATCATTCTGAAAGATCCAAATGTGGAAGCCATCCTCGTCAATATCTTCGGGGGGATTGTGCGCTGCGACCGCGTTGCGAAGGGCGTAATTCAGGCAGCACAGAACATCGACCTGGATGTGCCGCTCATCGTACGTCTGCAAGGCACAAACGCTGAAGAGGGCAAAGAGCTTCTCGATGAAAGCGGGCTGGAACTGCGTTCAGCGGTGCTGCTGAAAGAGGCGGCCGACAAAGTAACGCAGGCGCTCAAAGAGGCAAACGTGGCCTAACGGGTCCTCAAACAGGCTTTCAATCGGCCTACAACGATACGCGCCTACCGCTCGCAGAGGGGTAGGCGCTTTTTTGTTGGGCGTTTGCTCAGGTACATCCGGACACAAGACCGGGGATACAGGATCTAAAAGAGGCTGCCGCCTCCACGCCCGCCCCCGCCATCAAGCAGTCCGCCGGCTGCGCCGCCCAGACGGCCCCCCGCTTCGTTACGGGGTACGTTCAGCTGTAGCAGGTTGCGCAGCTGCCCGCCTTTTACGTTGAGACTGAAGCTGTAGGACTGCAGGCGCCCAAATGGAGCCCACGAGAACGACATCTCCCAGGCGCCCAGGTCGCGATAGATCGAGAGCTGCGTGGTCGTGATCTCGGTCTCCACGATGTCGAACCCACTACGTCCACTGATCTGCCACTTGGGCGTCAGACGAAAGTCGAACGTGCCGTTTACAGAGGCGCGGTGATTGGCCTCACGAAAGCGACGGCTCATGTTGTACGTGAAGTCGAAGCGTAGCGACCAGGGCAGCGCAAAGTCTACGCGCCCCGGCGCCGTCATATCTGGACGGGGCGGGGTCGTGCCGTCTACCGGACTGCGCTGGTCGGGCGTCGGCCCACCCTGCCGCTGACGGCTTGCCGTCTGTTGGGGGCTCCTTCCCTGCTGGCGATCGCCGCCACCGCCCCGAAGCTGCCCGCTGAACGACGCGTTGAATTGCGTGAGACGCAGCGGCGTGAGTAAGCTATTCGAAATCATATATTGGTCGATGACCGAAAATTGCTCTCGGTCGGGGTCGTCAGAGACATTGGTAAACTGATAGGGCGAAAAGGTGGAGCGCAGGTTGATGTTGTAGTCGCTAACACGGGTGCGTGCCGTAAGTCGAATGTCGCTCAGGTTGAGCGAGTCGGCCGCGAGGTTGTACGACGACGAGGCGTTGAGCCGGAGTAGCTGAATCGTGTTCTCCTGGGTAGCTCCGGTCGTATCCACCCGTACCCGCTTTGTCTCAAACTGATTGTTTACACTGAAGCTGATGTTCTGTTGCTCCGTACTTCCGCGCACGTCGCGCCCGGTAAAGATATCGTAGCGCTGCTCCGTGCCGTCAAGGTCTGCAATATAGGTGCGCGTTCGTCCCCAAAACGGGTTGTTGAAGTCGGGTTGGTAGCTGTAGGAGATCGAAGGTTGCACGCGGTGACGCAGGCCACGGAACGATCCTACGCGTACAGGAAAGAGCCCAAAAAACTCGGTGCTCATGCTTACGCCCGTCGAAAAGTCATGGAGTGCAGCAAATCCGGATTCGGTGCTGCGCTCCACACGCGTTTCTACGGGCGTGCCCACGCCCGGCGCCGTCTCATCGGTATCGAGCGTGTCAACAACAAGCTCCTTACGCTGCGTACGCAAAACCCATTCTGAACGGTAGCTGACATTCGGGTTGATGCTCAGGTTGTACTGGTTGATCCGAAACGTTGCGTTGACCGGGATGCGGTGGCTGGCTTCAATGTCAAACGGATCGGTCCGGTCGGGGTCGCTGTGTCCCTCACGATACGCACTGGGGGATACGAACGCCTCATACCATTCGATATCGGTCTCCTCAGTCGGACGGTAGACAAACTCATTGCTGAGCGATCCAGTGTAGCTGGTGGTAATGCGTTCGTACCAGGCTTCGTCGCGCCCCACGCGGTCGCGCTCGAAGGGTTTGAAGCTTCGCTGGTTAAACGAGACGTCGGGGAGCGTGAGCCGAGTGTCGCCCGAGTTGAGGTTCTGGCGCTGATTGGCTTGCACTGAGATCTGGCGGCCGCTGCCCTGCCAGCGCTTCTGATAGCGGATGTTAGACGACACTTCCTGCCGAACGGCGTCGTTGAAGTTTGTCGTGTTCTCGCGGACAAAGTCGGACGATGTAACCAGGTTAACGCGCCCCCGAATGGAGGAGGTCGGGTTCAGGTCCTGGTTGTGGCTCCAGCGCAGGGTACCCTCGACCGAGCTCTGAAAGTCGGGGTCTTCTGGCTGGCCGATGCGTTCAAACAGTACGTTCAGGTTCAGGCTGCCGTCGTAGTGGTAGCGGCGGTTGTAGCGGAATCGGGGACTGATCTCAAAGCTTCCGCCCGACCACACGCCCCCGCGGACCGTGAGATCAGTAAACTCGTTCATGGCGAAATACCACCCAAAATCGCGCAGATAAAATCCGCGCCGATCTTCTCCATACGTGGGAGGGAGCGGACCGCTACGCCGTCCTTCGGTGTAGGGGACGATGCCGAAAGGAAGCCAGAGCGGCGTTGGAATATTGAAGATGTAGAGCTGAATGGGTCCGGTATAGACCCATCGTTCGTTAACGAGCTTCATCCGGTCGGAGCGAAGCGAGTACGATGGCGTGACGCCAGGGGGGCGCTGGTCGGTTGTGTAGCTGCCGCGCTGCACAAACGACGTTCCCTCTTCATATCGCTTGATCACGCCTCCCTCAATAAACCCCTCGGCCTCAGAAGTGCGGGCCTGTGTGATGCGGCCACGCTGCGTGCGGAGGTTGAAGGCAAGCGACTCGCCAGAAAACTCATCGCCGTCGCCCCGGTCGAACACGGGAAACGGCGTGCGGGCCGTATCCGACGGGGGGCCCGAGGCATGCATCTCATCGCTCGCAAACAGGTAGCGGATGGTCTGGGCCTGCAGCACGTTCTCTTGGTACGTAGCCGACGCTTCGCCATGCAAGGTGCCAGTGTCGCCGTCGGGGTCGTCAAACGATAGGATAAGCGAGTCGCGAGCCGCCAGCTCGATAGGGGCATCCAGGGCTCCCTCGCGCGCTTCCGGGCGTTCCTGCGACGGCGCTGCCTCGCCAGCAGGAGCAAGGGCATCTTCGGGTAGCTCCGCATCCGTGGCCTGTGTGGTGTCAGGCAACGCGTCAGCGTCAGGCAACGGATCGGAGGCGGTGGTATCCGCGTCCAGCGTATCCGCGATCACATTGGGAGGCGCAGCGCTGGCGGTTGTACCAAAGGAGATGTTTTGTTTTGTGGCGTCTGTGGCGAATGCGGCTGTTGCAAGCAGCGCTCCGCATCCTATCCAGACCCAGAGCAGCCCCGCAGCTATCCAATTCCATTGTTGCGGACACCGGTGAGTCATGATTGCTTTTCGTGAGAGCGCAAATACAGCAGCGGGTTCAGTCCGCCTACAGAAGGGGGAGGTCGGGAGATGCGAAGCGGAGTATTACGACATTGGTGAAGCATCGAATGCAAGACGGGCGGCCCCCAAGAGGCCGACCTCGTTGCCGAGGCGTTCTCGCTCAATGCGAAGGCCGTCTCGGAGTCCGGGTGCGACGTACTTCATAAGGGACTTGCGCGCCGGATCCAGCAGAAAATCGCCAGCCTTTGACACGCCGCCGCCTACAATGATGACGCGGATGTCAAGCAAGTTTACGGCGCTTCCAAGCCCACACCCGAGCTTATGTCCGGCCCAGGCGAGGATGTCGATTGCGGCGGTGTCGCCCTGTGTGGCCGCCTCATGCAGGGTGCGTGGCGACAGCGCGCTCAGGTCGCCGTCGGTGAGGGTATAGACGAGGCTGTCGGGATGGTTGCGTAGCCGCATACGGGCGTGCTGCGACAGGAATTGCTGTCCGAGGTACGCTTCGAGGGCGCCGCCCACGCCGGAGTTCGCCAGGGGGCCTTCGTAGTCAATGGTCATGTGTCCAACCTCCCCTGCGCCGCCGGTGCTTCCACGAAATATCTTGTTCTGGTGGATGATCGCACCACCCACGCCGGTGCCAAGGGTAACCATCAGAAACGAGTCGTAAGCGGCTCCTGCGCCATAGTGAGCACAGCCAAGTCCGGCTACGTTGGCATCGTTTTCCACGACAATGCGCGAAAGCCCAGTTCGAGTAGCCAGTTCCTCGCGTAGATCGATTACGTTCCAACCCGGCAGGTTGGGGGGATGACTGACTGTGGTGCGATCAAGGTTAATGGCGCCGGGAGAGCCAATGCCAATACCTATAGGCGCAGCGTCATGGTCGTCTGAGAGGCTCGCGGTTAGCTCCGCGATGGTATCGAGCACGTGCGTAGGACCGCGTTCGGCCTCGGTAGGGCGCGACCGCTGTTCAACAAGGCCGTGGCGCTTTTCGACCAGTCCGGCTTTGATATTGGTTCCGCCAAGGTCGATGCCGATTGCGTGCGTGCTCATGTAGACGGATGGTAGGTGTGGAGGCGGGGCTACTCGATTCGATGCACGGTTTCGTCGGGGTACTGCATGCCATACTCCTCGCGAGCGATGCGCTCGATCGTCTCGTCAGAGAGCGGGTCTTCCAGCTGCTCGCGAAGATTTTCGATCTGGATGCGCAGGCGCTCGTTCTCTGCACGCACCTCCTGGTGCTGCTGGTGTAGCTCAACGCGATGCATGATGCTGTGCGTATCCAAAAAGAAGACCCATATAAGGCCGAACGCAAGCACCAGCACCGCAGTCCAGCGTAGAATAGTGCGTCGTGGTAGAGAAAGCAACATGGCAAGAGACCATGAGCGATAAAGCAGTGAACAGAGCGCCACGCGTGCGCAGGCATACAGCTGGATAGCATAGCAGCGCGGCTATCCGGCGCGGCTATGCAGCGCGGGTGAAGGCACCTTTCCCGGGATATTCAGCTGCTGCACCGAGACTCTCTTCAATGCGAAGCAGCTGGTTATACTTGGCGAGCCGGTCGCTTCGGCTGGCCGATCCGGTCTTGATCTGGCCGGTACCCAGTGCTACAGCCAGATCGGCGATGGTCGTGTCTTCGGTCTCCCCTGAGCGGTGGCTGACCACGCTCGTGAACCCGTTCTCGTGGGCAAGGTTGATGGCATTCACCGTTTCGGTGAGGGTGCCGATCTGGTTGGGCTTAATCAAAATCGAGTTGGCTGCGCCCTCGTCAATGCCGCGCTGCAGGCGCGTAGTATTGGTCACAAACAGGTCGTCGCCAACGAGCTGCACGCGATCGCCAACCGCATCGGTTAGCTGCTTCCAGCCGGCCCAGTCATCTTCATCCATTGCATCCTCAATCGAGATGATGGGGTAGCGTTCGACCCAGTCGGCCCAGTAGGCGACCATTTCCGCAGAGCTACGCGGATTATCGGGATCGCTTTTCCAGAAGACGTACTGGCCGTCTTCATACATCTCGGCGGTGGCCGGATCGAGGGCGATGGCGAGGTCCGTGCCAGCTTCATACCCAGCAGCCTCGATCGCCTCAATGACCCGCTCGATGGCCTCTTCATTGGATCCAAGGGCAGGGGCGAATCCGCCTTCATCGCCTACGGCGGTGCTATAGCCATTCTCGGAGAGCACGTTTTTGAGCGTATGGAAAACCTCGACACCCATGCGCAGCCCCTCAGCGAAGCTGGTTGCTCCGATAGGGACAACCATAAACTCCTGCATATCCACGGTATTGTCGGCGTGGTGCCCCCCATTCAAAATGTTCATAAGTGGCACCGGCATGCGTTTGGCCAGTGCGCCCCCAAGGTAACGATACAGCGGTAGCGAGTGCGTCTGAGCCGCGGCTTTTGCGGTAGCCAGTGATACGCCGAGAATGGCATTGGCGCCAAGATTTGACTTGTTATCGGTGCCGTCTAGGTCAAGCAGGACAGCGTCAATGCCGTGCTGATCTGCAACGGGATGATCCTTTAATTGGGCGGCGATCTCGGTATTGACGTTTTCCACTGCCTGCTGCACGCCTTTTCCGACATACCGATTCGGGTCGTCATCGCGTAACTCAACGGCTTCATGCACACCCGTTGAGGCTCCACTTGGAACAGCGGCTCGCCCGCGCACCCCTTTGTCTGTGATCACGTCTACTTCGACCGTGGGGTTACCCCGGCTGTCGAGAACTTCGCGAGCTATAATGCGCTGAATGGTCGCCATAGTGGTAGAGGGGTTGGTTAAAATAGTTTTGTGAGCAGACCTCAGTTATAAAGAACGGCAGTAGCAGCGCAAATAACAAGAAAGAGTGGTTTCCTGATTACGAAAAAAGGATAACAACAGACGAATAAGAAGGAAGACGTGGGGGATAGCCAAGTCAACCTATACAAACAAAAGAAAGGCCAGCGGACCTGCCGCTGACCCTTCTATGCTACGGTGATAAAGCCGCATGGGGCTATGCGGATCACGCTGCGTTGAGGGAGCGGAGGCGTTTACCGCGTGCGCACGGTCGTGCTTTCGTTAATCCATGAGTAGCACCCCGAATCGATCCGGGTGCTTTCGCCCTGCGACCAGTCATCGCGGTAAAACACATCCTCAGTGCTCGGAAAGTACTCGCGATATGTATTTGCTTTGTTGCGGGCGTTATTCGCTACGCTCTGATCGCCGCCGCGTTGGGCCCGCTCGTAATGATCAACCGCGAGCCAGTAGACGGCCCGGTCGGACCGGCCCATTTCGCTCCCTGCACATTCAGAGACGGCCTGCACGTAGATATCGCCGATCGATACATGAGCCAGTGCGAACGAATCATCGACCTCCAGGGCCCGGCGGAAGTAGGTGCGGGCTTTAGAAAGCTGCCCCATTCGTTCTTGCGCTTGGCCCATGCTGTGGTAGTCCTCGGCAGTAAGTTCGGCTCCTTTTTCGACAGCGGTTTCGAACGTATCGAACGCATCCTGGTGCTCACCATCTTCGAGATAGAGTTGCGCGATCGCAACATAGATCTCAGCCGGAGGATCCATCGCCATTAAGTCTTCGGCCAGCTCGTTAGCTGCATCCAGGCGGCCTTGCTCAATGTACAGCGAAAACAGCTGCGCGATGACCTCTACATTTTCTGGTTCATCTTCCACAACGCCTTCAAGATAGCTGATCAGCTCATTGGGGTTGCGGTCGAAGATGCGATCGCGCTCACGGTTCACGATCGACATCACCTCCTCGTCGTCTCCACGGAGCTCTTCTGCACGCGACATGAACGCAATAGCATCTCCCTGATCGCCGCGCTCAACATACTCTTCGATGATTTCATTAATGAAATACGTCTGGATACGCTGCGGGTCGATTTCGAAGGCACGCTCGTAGTGAGTCGGAGCATTAGCCAGGTTCTCGTACGAGTTTTCAAGTTCCGAACCGTACTGCTGTAGAAAGCGCCCACGGTTCATCTCCCACCGGTACATGTTATAGTCGATGCCTTTGTCGTCGAGCTTATTGGGGGCGTCCGACAGCATCACGGCCGCTGAGTCAAGGTAAGCTGCCCGCTCAGATTCGTCATTGGCCTTTTCAGCCAGGCCGGCGTACAGGTCTACAGCGCGGCGATAGTTACGGTCATCGTCGAAGGGAGCAGTAGGCGCATGCTCCAAGATCCATCGCAGGTTGGGCGCTGCGCTCTCCCACTCTTCGTTGTTATAGTCTTCGGTATAGAGACTGTACGCCCGGCGAATGTCCATATCGCTTGGACCTTCGGCGTCATTGCTCTGCGCGTACAGCGTCTGGGGGAGCAGTGCTCCCGCAAGCATAACTGCTACAGCGAAGAGGGCGGTGGAGAGCCTGGGGCTAATCGTGGCGTGCATTTGAGTGTATACATTATTGAACAGGACGTAACAGAATGTTGAACACTATGCACATTGTGTGTGCATGTGCGTAGGCCGAACTGAAGCGCACGGTGGAGTCAAGGGATCTTCGTGCAGCAACGCAGGGATGCCTTGGGGAGCACGTGCAGCCGTTCAAAGAGGCAGCTTACCTGAGCCTGCGCTGCTGAAACCAGCGTTCGCCGATACTTACGCGGGCCGTAATGCCGTAGTAAGTGTCGCGCACGAGGCCCTGGTCGGTTGTACCTTGTCGTCCTACACTTCCTGTAAGATCAATCCGCGTGCCAGAAATGGCGGTAGGCAGGCTAATCCCCAAACGAGCTTCAACCGCGTTTATGGACGTCTCGGCGGTGGGCGACGTATACAGCTGCTCATAAGACACCCCGACGCGGTAAGCGGTCTGAGCCAGGAACCCACGGAAGGCATCGTCTCCGGCCGGGCGCCACTCCAGACCCGAGGAGACCCGCCAGCGGTCGTTGAGTGTCTCTGTTCCGCCCTCCGGGAAACTGAATGGCACGCCAGCGGTCGCTGTAAGGCTGCTTGAGGCATTGCCCCAGGGAGCATACACGCCCTCTGTTGTAATGGTAAGAGCAGCACTGGGCGCATAGGCGACGCCGACTTTGGCCGTCCAGGGCATATCCAAGGCGCCTCCTGAAGCTGTACTCAGCGTGTCTTGGTCAAGACTCTCTCCTGTAGTGCGTGTGCGTGTGCCCGACAGTTCGGTGGGGAGCGTAAAGGCAGCCCCCACCATGAGGTTGTCATCGTCGTTGAGGACGTTGTTTAGCGTGAGGTGGCTGCCGATCGTGGCTGTAAGTGCTGAAAGACGGATTCCGTCCGTAACGACAGCATCCCTGAAATCGGTACGCTCAAACGAGGTGCGGCGCCGGCTTTCAATGGTGCCAAACAGATAGTCAAGACTCGCGCCTATGCTAATAGCACTGTTGATGCGGTAGCCCATTCCGCCCGTAATGGTGTGAAGGCCGCCGCGTCCAAGAAACTCTACCTCATAGTCAAGAGACTCATCAGGAAAAGGGCTTGTCGCTGATGTGCCGGGCTGTATCACGCGGAAGTTAGAACGAGATACAGGAGCGAATCCAAACGCTACTCCTATCTTCTGGCGTTCGAGAGGAAAGCTAAATTGGACGCCGTCGAACGTTCCTGCTGTAAGGCGGCTGTCTTCCGTGTTCGTGCTGGACTCAATGGTACGAAATCGTGCCCCAAGCGAGGCACGCGTAAGCACCTGGTCGCTCCATAGAGCGGGATTGCTGAAGTTCGTGTAGTTGAGGGAGCGCAGCGCTACGCCATGGCCGCCCATCGCCTCGGCCTGAGACGAGGCGATGACCTGAAGTTCGCCAATGCCAAATCGAGAGTAAATAGACCCGTCGCCGGCAGACTGGCCCCATACCGGCAGGGTACTGGCTATAAGAACCAGGGCGCTAATCAACAGCGTTCGAACAGAGTGAGTCATGAAAGTCAGTTGAGAATCAAGCAAGTGCAGACCATGCAGGTGAATGGCTCCACGCAGCGGGCGTGGAGGTCAATTGTGCTGTCTAAGTCGGGGCGACGAAGCAGCACTAAAAAGGAGTTACGGTTACGGTAGCGCGGGGACTGGTAGAAGAATCCTCATTTGCATCAGGGGCTACCCGGTGAAAGACAGAAACGCCAAGTGAGAGCTCGTCGGGAGGGCCGTCAGTTCCACCACGAGGCGTTACGATAAAGCGCTGAAAAGGTGGGGTGCGCAGAAAACTGTCTTCAAAGACTTGCAAGGGGTTTTCGCCCGTGATGCGCACTGCGTCGGTGACAACGGAGATACCGCTGGCTAACGTCACCTCTTGATCATCATCTGTAGAAATCCCGGAAAGCGAGTAGTCCGACGGCTGTGGGCGTACGAATCCTTCTGGAGTGTTCTCAAAGAAGAGCGTAGAGTCAACAGGCAAGACAAACTCAGCCCGGTTAACCGGAACGCCCTGGAGCGTATCGAGCGGAGGATTCTCAAAGTCGAAAGCAAACGTCAGGGTCTGGCCAAATCCGCTCTGAACGAGGATCCGGTCGTCGGGCAGGTTCGGGGGGGCATCGCGTTCCACAGTTGTGAGGCTGGCGCGGCCCTCAAGGGCCGTGGTGTCGCTGCCAGTCACGACGCTTAAATTGGCGTCGGTGCGGTTGAATCCTACAGCAGCGTTCCCCGACTCGTGGGCAATACGGAAGCCAGCAAATGTATCAAGAAATGACTGGCCACCATCGGTGGTATCGCGGAGCGTGGCTTCATTCTCCTGAATCCAGGAATCAGGCAGCGGGATGAGCACCTCCTCGTCGGTGGGCGAGAAGTCAACCGAGGTGACGGCATCGCCTGATGCAAGGGTCGTGTCGGTACGTGCCTCATCAGGAGACCAGGGGGCCAGCATGTCGTAGACGGTCAAACTGAGCGTGCCGGTCGTGTCGCCATATACAGAGACCGGTACGAACCGGAGGAATGCACTATCTACGGGATCCTCAACGAATGAAGACGACACAGATGCGGGCTGACGAACATTGAAGAACCCCTCGGCCCGCGTTATACCGGCAACCGGATCGTCTACGCGTCCTGCGAAGAAACGTTGTGGGCTTTGCGTCCCGATTCCTCCTGCTACAGCCGGGGTGCGTTCGGTGTCTACCGTGTTGGGCAGCAGGTCAAGGGTAATGGGCTCGCCGCCCTCAAGCGGATCGGGACCAACTCCAACTCCGACCCCGGAAGGGTCGTCGTCGCACGCGAGCAGAACGAGCATGAGCCCGCTAAGAAAAAAAGCGTACAGAAACAGTCGGGCAGTGTGCATACGAGATAAGAGACGCCTGGCAGAGCGCAATCGTGAGAAACATGACGAAAAAGCGCGTTATTGGTTGGTTACAGTTCGGTGGTGTAAACAACCGAAAACCCCAAACGGAAGACAGTCGCTTGGGTTCTCTGACTATGAGGTGCAGTACTTACGAGACGTCTGATGGTCCGCCTGTTTCGAAGAACGCCGGCATACCCAGTCTGACGTGCCACACTTGGAGGTGCGGCGTTGAGGCTGTGTTAAGCCGGAAGGGGAGAGGTAATTGCTAACACATGTTTGTGTAGAACATGGATTCATGCACAAAACATATGTTCAGGTACGACCTGGCTCAACTTGAGAAAGCGGGCTCTGATCAGAACTCGGTCCACCATGGAGTTGAAGAGGCCCCGTGGCAAGAACCGCTACAGCAAAGATGGCCACGGGAAGCCGCTCAGCCCGCTCAAAGCTACTATGCTGTTCTTGGAGCCTGTTTGAGTTTTGGTTTGCAGGCGAGAGCGAGCGCCGCTAAGGCGAAAATTGGACCACGATGGCGGTTCGTAGCCGGGGCTACGGGCCGACGTCGGGGGCAATTTGCACCAGGGGCATGACCTTCGGCCCCAGTCCAGCGCCGCCGCTCGGAGCCCAAATTAAGAACGCAAAACAGGTTCTTAGTCAGGTAGTTTCTAACTGCGCATACAGGTCAAGCATCTGCTGCTGCGCATCGTCATCTGAGAGCGATACAGCGGCTGTGCCGTTTCCATTGAGGGGCGCCATGCTGGCAGCGTAGGCGGCACCTGTAGCATGATAGTCAGCCGCCTGTGCGTCGAATCCATCGGGCACCTGGCGTGAGAGCGCAGAGGCGTCGGGCGTGAATATGAAGTGAGGCTCGTGGGTCATCTGCTCATGGGTTACATACTCCTGTTGGAGCAGAACGGGAAAGAGCGCGCTCTGCCACCCGAACCCATGAACGACTTCAGGAATCCAGCGGAGCGACACAAGGGTCTCCAGAATAGCCCGGTTGAAAAACAACGCATGGCTTTCAGGAAACGCATCGGAATCAGGAGCTTCCGGAACGTGGCTGTCGTGACCTACGAAGTATACCTGAATGCGCGTATCCGGAACCGAGGCGACCTTGACCGTGCAGGCGTCTGTTGTGCCATTGATCGGTACTTCGGTCCCCGAGAGGCGGATGACCTCATGAAGGCGGTTACGCCGCTCGTTGATCGCGCCAAACTTAGGCATGAAGACGCGAACGTCGTATCCGCCCTGCTCCTGTGTGCCTTCGGCAAGCGACCGCACCAATCCTGATAAAGGCGAGGAGTTTGTAAAAGGCTCCATTTCGCCAGCGATATACAAAATGCGGGTCGGTCGCGTCATAAAAGTAAGTAGACTGCGTCGTATAAAAGAGCACGATAGAGACAAAAAATTGCCCTCTATAGCACGAGAGCAAATATTTTATTGCTCCTAAGTATAAAGAAAATGCACGCCAATCGCAACAATTCTATGTTCGTGGTACCTAGTCCCAAAAATCAGCAGATCGGGGGCTGTCCGGATTGTGTGCGCTGCATAACGGGACGCATAGCGCGACGCACAATAACGATGCATAACACCAGGCCGAAACAGGACTCTATCGGATTGGCTTCCAAATAAAGATTTGAACCCGTAAATACACGGCGTGTATATCGGATTCAATACGGTGCGCGGAAAAGTCGCATTCCTCCTTCCTTTTTAATTGCCAAGGTGGTTAAGTATGGCTTCCAAAGCCTCCCCGCAAGTTGCTGTCAACGGGACGATACGGGTACGTCCGATTAGCTTCAATCACAGCATTCTGCTATTTGACGGCGTATGCAACCTGTGTAATGGGTTTATCAATTTCATCATTGACCAAGACCCGGCTGGTCACTTCAAGTTTGGGACGCTTCAGCGCGAGCCCGCGCGCTCCTTCCTGTTCTCAGCTGGATACGACCCGGACATCCTCGACAGTGTTGTTCTTGTACAAGAAGGCAGGATCTACCGCGAGTCAACAGCTGCACTGCGCGCACTGCAGCGTCTGGGGGTGCCCTGGTCGCTGCTGTCGGCAGCGCTGGCCTTGCCTCGTCCGGTGCGCGACGCTGTCTACCGGCAGGTTGCGTCAAGCCGCTATGCATGGTTCGGGAAGCGAAGCCAATGTCGCATCCCTACACCCGACATACAGGAACGCTTCATCGATACAAAAGAGGGGTAGAAGCGCCTGGTAACGCCTTAAGCGTCTGTTTGGGTTTGGGTTTGCAGCCCATTGAAGCCGCTCGCAGCCCAAATTAAGAAATCAAAACAGGCTCCCAAAGTACCCCTACACCCCGAAAAGGCCTGTCGGGCGCTGCCTAATAGGCGACCTGCACCCGGGTGCCGAGGGTATGCTCGGCGCTGCGCATCTCGCCTGCTTCGTTGCCGCCAAACATGGTGCGTTCGCCAACCACCATGAACCGGATGTTACGTATAGGATACCAGGTGATGCCCGCGGCTACGGCTGTTCCGTGTTGGACCTGAGAGTCGGGGGCGGCAAACGTCGGAAAGGTATCGTCGTCGAAGGCAAACCGCTGGACTTTGGCACTCACTTCGAACGCGCCCCAACTATTCTGTTCGGGATTATACGTGTTGCGTGGAGCCACGCTGCCGTATGTTGCTGACTCGCCGGTAAGCAGGTACGACGCCCCGACCTGCCACGCGTGGTGTCGGAGCGTCTCGATGGTATCGCCGGATTCCACCGCCTGGCTGCTCAAGGCGTATTCTCCTAACAGGCCCAGCGAGCCAGCGTGGTAATAGAACTGCGGTACGAGGCGGAGGCGAGGCCCGGCGGCACGAACCGCTGGGCGATAGCTGAAGAGTGGGCTTTGGTGCAAGGTGCGATAGGTCGGGAGCCGGTCGCGTTCAATCCCATAAGATGCGGCAACACCTACGCCCAGCCCGTTCAGTCTTGCAGGCGCATCCGATACGCCGCGCCAGGGCTCGATAAAAGCGCGTCCTACAATGTCTTTCGCGGGCTCCTCGTCGCCGTCAAGACTTACGCCATCGGGCGCACCGTTAAAGACACCAATGGCGTATTCGAGGCGTTGACTAAGCGTTGTTCCGTGTAACTGAAAGCCAATGTCACGATTGGGGACAAAGGCAGTCGGATATCCCCGCTCAATGTGCATCATCGTGTTTGGCGACTGCAGAAATTCAAGGCCAACGGGCGTCTTGAACTTCCCTGCACGAAATGCAATGCTCGGTGCAAACCGAAAATCGACGAACGCATCCTGCAGCCCAGCGCGGCCCTGTCCGAAGTTGGACATAAACTGTACGCTAAACCGCCGTTGTACTGTAGCACGCAGCCGTACGCGTGCCCGGCGCATGTAAAACGAAGTAGTCGTGCCGGGTGCTTCAGTGAGCAGGATGCGGGTATCCGCGTGAGCATCGCCCCCGATGCGCAGCTGATAGGAGCCGTCCTCCGATCCGATGCGGAATCCGCCTGAGTCAGCAAAAATTGACTGCGCGTGCGTGGAAAGGGGAGCCCCTAACAGCAGAAGCACCGAGACCAGTCCGCCAAAAAGAAGGGACCGAAAAGAGCGGAAGGAGTGGAGAAGCGTTTTTAGCAAAGCGGTTAGCAAATAGGACGGGGCAAGAGACGGCATATATTGAGGGAAGCTTATTGAAGCGGCGTAGATAAGAAAAGTGTCATGTCCGGGCCAACTCGTTACCGGGCATAGTGAACTACAGGGAAGCTTACATCAGTTAAGACCAGTTAACTGCCTGAGTCAAATGCCCGAGGCAATCAGGAGCTCAATATCGCGATAGGGCATCCCGAAAAGCGTAGCCAGGCTTTTCTTTGTGAGATGCTGCCGATACACGTAGGTGCCGCTTCGCAGGCCCTCGTCATTCCAGAGCGCGTCGTTGATGCTGCCAATCTCTCCAATGCGCTGCAGGTAAGGCACGAGCACGTGCGTGAGCGCATAGCTGGCCGTTCGAGCGACGTTTGACGGCATGTTCGGAACGCAGTAGTGGATGACGTCGTGCTCCCGGTAGGTCGGCTTTGAGTGCGTTGTCGGGCGACTTGTTTCGATGCAGCCGCCCTGGTCCATAACCGCATCCACGATTACGCCGCCCGCAGCCATTGACTCGACCATATCATCGGTGACGGTGAGGGGGGACCGCTGGCCATCCGACATCATCGCTCCGATAACCACGTCGGCTGAGCGCACGGCCTGCCGTAGATACTGTTCGCTTGCCATGGCGGTGGTGATGCGGCGGTCGAGGTAGTGCTCCAGCGAGCGCAGAGCTCCCAGTTCCTGGTCGAGCACGATCACCTGTGCGCCGTAGCCCAGGGCTGTGCGAGCTGCCCACTCTCCAATCACGCCGGCGCCCAGGATGACGACCGTAGCGGGAGGGACCCCCGAGATGCCGCCGAGCATGACGCCTTTGCCGCCCTCGTTGCTTTCGAGGAAGCGACCCGCTACCTGAATTGCTATCGAGCCTGTGATCTCGTGCATCATGCGCACAAGCGGAAAGGTGCCATCGCGGTCACGGATAAACTCAAAGCCGATGGCTGTGGTGCGTAGCCGCTTCAAGTGATGCAGGTATTCCGGGGACGTGCCGCCGAGGTTGAGCGCCGAAATCAGGATCTGGCGCTCCCGCATCATATCGAGTTCGTCGTCGTTGGGCGGACCCACTTTAACGATCAGGTCGCACTCGCCGTAGAGGTTGGCCGGGTCATCGACAAGCTGAGCGCCGGTTTCCGCATACTCGTCATTACGGAAGTGCGCCTGCGCCCCGGCCTCTCGCTCCACGTACACCTCGTGTCCAGAGGCTACCAGGGCAGCGGCCCCACTTGGGGCAAGGGCCACGCGCCGCTCCTCATTGGCGACCTCGCGCGGCACGCCGATCCGTAACTGGTTTTCGGCATTGCGTTCTTTGAGCGGTTGCTCCATCGTCATGAGGCCATGCTCACGCGACAGGCTTTGCAGCGACGATATTTCCATGAAGCGTTTCGAAGGTGCTAAGCAGAAAAGCGTTGAGATAGCGCGCTACAGGGCCCACCGTGGGATGCACGTGGGATGCACACGGAGTAAATGGGGGCTGCGCGTTCGAGTGGGGTGAACATGTACAGTATACGGGCCAGATCGGGAAATTGCATCTTGCACATGTAACATCCAGCAGAGCCGCTCTAAATCACGGTGCGGCCACGGTCCAGCGGTGCATCACGATGCCTGAAGCTACAGCTACGTTGAGCGATTCGGTAGCGGGATGGTCGGCACTTCCAGACACGGATACAGGCTCGTCGATCGCGTCTAAGCGTGCCGCGCTCAGGCCATGTGCTTCGCTACCTACAATCAGCAGCGAGGGCTGCACGGGATGCCAGTACTGTACAGGTGTACCGCCCATGTCGGCTCCGTAGCAGGTCATACCTGCACGGCGTGCCAGCGCGACCGTCTCCGAAAGATCGTCGTGTCGGGCCAGCGCAACGTCCCAGTGCCCTCCCATGCCGGCGCGGAGCACCGACGGGTGAAAGAGTCCGGCAGTCTGTGCGCCCGCTACGACGGCATCAACGCCGAACCAGGCCGCGGTGCGGATAAGCGTGCCTACATTGCCCGGGTCTTGCACGCCATCCAGGAGCAGGGCGGTGGTTGCGCGCTCCAGCACCGATGCAGCGTCATGCAGGCTGATCCGTACAGTGGCCAATAGGCCCTGGGCAGAAGCCACCGGAGCCAGCTTGTCAAGCGTGTCGGCATCGGTGACGTAGCGAGGCACGTCGGGCAGGTCGAGTTGGCGAAAGCGGGGGGCGTTAAAGGCGGTTTCAGTGCCGATCACGTGTCCGATGCGGGCACCGCCCTGCACGGCAGCCTCTACCGCGCGAATCCCTACCAGAACGCTTAGCTGAGCACGCTGCCGATTGGGGCGGCTCTGTAAACTTGTTAGCGTAGTAGACATTCGTTTCGAAAGGGGCGAAGGCTGCGGCATACGTATGGCGGTAATTGATGAAAATAGGGGCGTAACGAGCTAAGCGGTGGCACGAGTGAAAGCGCTACCGTATGTTGTGCGCGAACAGTATCGTTCCGTATGGTCTTTGAGAACGGAAGATATTGCCATCATACGTTGCATTAACTCATTCTGTCCGCTATGCCGTTCAAATTTGATGTGCACGACCGCTCGGTCTATCGTGAGCCGGCGCCTATCGACCACGATTCGCCCTTTCAGTCCATGATGGAGCGGTTCGACGTGGCCGCGGAAATTCTGGAACTCAACCCGGGCTTTTATGAATACCTGTGCCGCCCCGCACGGGTGTTCATCACGTCGGTTCCTGTCGTGATGGATACCGGGCACGTGAAGGTATTCGAAGGGATCCGCGTGATTCATAACAACGTGCTCGGGCCCAGTAAAGGCGGCATCCGGTATGCCCCCGATGTATCGCTGAACGAGGTGAAGGCCCTCGCGGCGTGGATGACCTGGAAGTGCGCCGTAGTCGACGTGCCGTTTGGCGGCGCGAAAGGAGGCGTAGTGTGCAACCCCCGCGAGATGAGTCCGGGCGAACTGGAGCGCCTCACGCGGCGCTACACGTCGGACATGTTCAACGTGTTCGGGCCCGACCGAGATATCCCGGCGCCTGATATGAACACAAACGAGCAGATCATGGCGTGGATACTCGACACCTACTCGATGCATGCGCGCCGTACCGAAAACGCCGTTGTAACGGGCAAGCCGATTGCCCTGGGGGGGTCGGAAGGGCGCCACGAGGCGACCGGGCGTGGCGTAATGACCGTTACGCTGGCTGCGCTGGAGCGCATGAACCTGCCTCCCAAGGCCTGTTCTGTCGCTGTACAGGGGTTTGGCAACGTGGGGTCTGTGGCCGCGCAGCTGCTGCGTGAGCAGGGCTGCACGGTGCAGGCTGTAAGCGACATTTCAGGCGGCTACTACAACGCCGACGGGCTCGACATCCCCGCCATGCAGCAGTACGTCAAAGACAATGGGGGCTCGCTCGAAGGGTATACCGAGGCGACGAAGATCACCAACGAAGAGCTGCTTACGCTCGACGTGGATGTGCTTGTGCCCGCGGCCAAAGAAGACCAGATCACGAAGTCGATCGCCGAGGATATGCAGGCGCGCGTCGTGGTTGAAGGCGCAAACGGCCCGACGGTGCCGGCAGCCGACGATATCCTGAATGAGAAGGGGGTGTTGGTCGTGCCGGATATTCTGGCGAATGCAGGAGGCGTTACGGTGTCGTACTTCGAGTGGGTACAGGATCGCCACGGCTATTTCTGGTCGCTCGACCGTGTTAACAAGCGTCTGAACCGGGCCATGACCGAGGCCTTCAATCGGGTCTATGAAACCGCTGAAAAGCATGACACCTCGCTCCGAATAGGAGCGTACGTAGTAGGCGTAAGCAAAGTCGCTGAAGCTCTGCGCCTGCGTGGCATCTATGCGTGACGTATCCATGCGTACTACACCCATGCGTACCTGCACGTCCGCCCGTTTCTGGGCTACTCCACCGCAACGCTCCGGGCTCGCCGGGGTGCTGCTCGCGTTCATTCTGGTGCTGGCTGGCACAGGCATTATGGGATGCGCCAATCCGTCGGCACCCACCGGTGGGCCGCGCGACACCACACCGCCGGTGCTGGAGCGTCTCAAACCTGCCGACGATTCGGTGAACGTGTCGGTCGACACCGATATCGTGCTTCGTTTCGATAAGCACATCGAACGCAGCACGGCCGCGCGAGCCTTTTCCATGACCCCCGAGCCGGAGCGTCCGCCGCGGTTCGACTTTAGCGGACGCACGATTACCGTGTCGTTCACGGAACCGCTGCGCGACAGCACGACCTATATCGTGACGTTCGACACAGACCTGCGCGACGTGCGCAGCGTCAATCTCGATGAGCCGCTCATCTTTGCGTTTGCAACGGGGCCGCAGATCGACCAGGGGTGTATCGAAGGGCGTATCGTAGAGCCGGACGAGGGCGCCCCGGAGCAGGGCGTCGATGTGTTCGCCTATGCGCTTTCGCCTGATGCAGCGGCACCGCCCGATACGCTTCCGGAGGCGCCTGACTTTCGCACGCAAACGGGTAGCGATGGCACGTTCACGTTTCGCAATATTCGCGAGGAGCCGTACTATGTGATCGGCGTGCGCGACGATAATCGCAACCGTTTCCCGGACCCGAACGAGGCGTACGCCGTGCCGCCGGTACCGGTCATTGAAGCTGTGGAGGCGCCCGAACCCATGCCGGTGCCGTGGCTGCTAACCATGCCTGCGCCCAGCGAGCCGCGTGCCGAGCGGGTGCGCCCGCGCACCGAACGGCGCCAGCACGTGCGGTTCAACCAGCCGGTAGAGTGGACCGATCGGAGTCCGGAGACCTGGGTGCTCGTCGACTCGGTCGCGCAGGATACGATCGGCATCCGGTCGGTCTATACGAGCTTCGATACGCCCTTCGAGGTTGGCGTGGAGGCGGAGCAGACCCTGCGTGAGGAGCAGGTGCACCGCCTTACGGTACCGCCTAACGCGCTTGCCGACTCGCTCGGGCGCGCCGTGCCCGACACCACGCTCCGGTTCACGCCATCAACCGCCGCCGACGCGGGCCGTCCCGAACTGGTCGGGTTTCGCCCGGATCGGGGCGGGGGCGAAGCCGGGCGTCCGCTGACTCGTGAGGAGGCGCCGCGCCTGCATGTAACGCTTCCGCTCAGCGGCGACGTCTGGAATTCTGACATTACCGCCGCCGATACCACCGGAACGCCGCGCACGATCAATGCCAGCAGCACTGATGGACTGCGCTACCGGATTGACGTTGATCCGCCTCTTGAACCCGGTATGCCGGTTGACCTGCGCATCGGGCAGGGGGTGGTGAGTGAGGAAGACACGGTGTTCACGCAGCGCTTCCGTCGGCTTGATAGCGAGGAGCTCGGCGAGATCGAGTTTACGGTCGACGTAGAGCAGCGCAGATGGCCGGAGCGCGAATCGCCCGCAACCGACGAACCGGTGTCCGCCTTCGCGCCCATCACCCGCGGTTGGATGCCCGATGCCCTGTATGCATTTCTGCCTCTCGATCGGGAGGCCGACGGCCCCGCATCCCCCCAAAACAGACAGCAGCAGCCCCAAGACGAATCTGAACCAGACGAACTTGGTACCGGCCTGTCTGAAGGAACGCCGGGGACGCTCCGAGCGCAGGTGCACGACCTGTCGCGCAACAACTGGCCCGTGCGGCACATTCGTGCGGATACCGCGGGCGTGATGCTCGTAGACCGCATGCCCGAAGGGGAATACCGCATCCGCGTGGTGCTCGATCGTAACGACACCGGGGGCTGGTCGCCGGGGCAGCTGGCGCCGTATGAGCCCGCCGATGCTGTGACGTGGAGCGAGCAGACGATCGAAGGGCGGGCCCGGTGGACGAATGTGCTGGAGCAGCCGCTCCGCATCATTCTGATTGCCGACTGACTGCCGACTGAGCTGATCGCTGACTGAGTAACTCAATGGGCGCGTGCTGCGCTGCTGTGCTTATGACCGAACTGACCCCGCTGCTTACCGCTGAGGCGATGCGCGCCGCCGACGCGCACACCATCGACACCATTGGCATCCCCGGGCGCGTGCTCATGGAGACTGCCGGACAGCACGCCGCCCGCTACATCGCGTCGACGTACGGTCCGCTACGCGGACGTCTGGTGCGCATCGCTTGTGGCAAAGGCAACAACGGAGGCGATGGACTCGTGGTAGCCCGTGCCTTGCTCGACCGGGGCGCACGCGTCGAGGTCTGGTCGCCCATTGCGCCTTCGGGGTATTCGGGGGATGCGGACGGCAACGCCACGGTCCTCATGCAGCTGTCTGACGCGTATGGGGATGCGCTTACGTGGACGGTCGTGCGCGAGCCCAGCGACGTGCCTGCTCCCACGCATGCCTCTCCCGCCGTGTGTGTGGATGCGCTTCTCGGCACCGGCCTCGCCGACGCGCCCCGCGAACCGATTGCGGCGCTCATCCATGATCTGAACGAGACGGCTGCGCCCACGGTGGCACTCGACGTACCGTCCGGACTCAACAGCGATACGGGGCAGGCCCGCCAGCCCACCGTGCAGGCGGAAGCGACCGTCACGTTTGGGGCTGACAAGATCGGGCTGCACCGGAACGACGGACCGTCGTACGCGGGCATCGTTGAAACAGCGCGCATAGGCATTCCGCAGCATGTGCTGCACGAGCGCGCACATGATTCGGGAGCAGCGCTTGGCACGACCGATGCATATGTAAGCAACCAACTTCCCGAGCGTGGACGCAACGCGCACAAGTACAACGTGGGAATGGCGCTGGTTGTAGGGGGGAGTGCGCCGTACACGGGCGCTCCTATGATGGCTGCGCAGGCTGCAGCGCGCAGCGGAGCCGGATATGTGGCCTGTGCGGTACCGGCCTCCATACGCGACACGGTGGCGGGCTACGCGCCTGCAATTCCCGTACACGCCCTGCCCGACACGCCCGAGGCGGTGCCCGATGCCCTGCACGGGCCGCTCGATAAGGCGCGTGCGCTGCTCATCGGTCCGGGGCTGGCGCCCGATGCGGTTCCGTTCGTACATGCCCTGCTCGACGCGTTCGACGGCCCTGTTGTACTGGATGCGGGGGCACTGCCTGCCCTGCACGACCGCCTCGGCGCCAAAAATGGCGCTTCAGAACGATGGATACTCACGCCGCACATGGGCGAGTTCGCACGGCTGTGCGCAGCCGGCGCCGAAAACGGACGCACCGACAGCGACCTCGACGTGCGCGACCGTGTCCGCCAGGCGCAAGCGTATGCGGCGCGGTGGAACGTGACGCTGCTCCTAAAAGGCTATCCGAGCGTTGTAGCCGATCCCGGCGGACGCACGCTGGCGGGCATGGCCGGCGACCCGGCACTGGCTACGGCAGGCACCGGCGACGTGCTTGCTGGACTCATCGCCGGACTGGCGGCGCAAGGACTCGCGCCATCCGATGCGGCTGCCTGCGCCATGCACCTTGGCGGACGCGCCGCCGAGCGCTTTGCGGCAACAAACAACGCACGTACCCTCAGTCCGACCGACATCATCGACTACCTGCCTGTCACGCTATGACGTTCTCTCTTACGGCACGTCGGGGTCGCCTGCTGGCAGTGCTCTGGACGCTCGGCATTTTCGTTGCCGTAACGGTGCCGGCCTCGTCGGTCCCCGACACGCCACCCGACATCGGGTTCGACAAGATCGTGCACCTTGTCATGTTTGCCGGATTCGGTGCGCTCTGGATGCGGGCCCTGGGAGCAGGTTCTGATACAGAAGGGACATGGCCCCTTAGGCGCTGTCTACTTGTCGTTGGGGGCACCGGGCTTGCGCTGGCCGTAGGAACGGAGTGGGTGCAGCATGCCTTTCTCCCTACCCGAGACGGAAATATCTACGACACAATTGCAAACATGATTGGACTTGTTGCCGGAATCGGATGGGGAGCCTGGCGCGTTCGGGGGCGGGCACATGCCGCCGCGTCGTAACCACGTCATAAAAGGTCAACACGACAGAAAGTGCAACATGACAGCGTCGAGGCCGCACCCACACGCTACAAGCCGACCGGGGAACCTACCGGGTGGGGGTCGGCGACCACGAATCGGGCAACAGCGTGCGCGGCACTCGCACCGCCACCGGCACACGATGCGATTCCTTGAGCCACTGCGGAAGGCGACGCGCAATCAGTGGGGCAGTGAGCAGTCCTTTCGACCCGAGTGCGAGAAACACCCAGGTACGCCGGTGCTGCAACGGTCCGACCAGTGGCAGGTTGGTGGGCTCGTGCTTCACGCGCACGCCCACTGCAATGTCGTGCACAGTGGCTCCTTGCAACGCCGGGAGCATCGACCGGGTTTTCTTGAGGATGCGCTGTGTAGCCTGCTCCGAGGGCCGCAGGTCGTCGAACGTGTGTTCGTATGAGCTTCCGAGAATCCAGCGATCGCCATCTGGCACCACATAGCCCCGACCAGAGATCGGGGGCAGTCCTGAGGGCGCATCTCCTGGACACTGCACCGTGAGCGTCTGCCCCTTAATACCGTGTAGATCCAGCGGTTCGAGCGCAGGCAGGGCGGCGTAGCCCTGTCCGACGCAGCACATCAGGTAGTCGTAGCGATGCGTGGCAGCAGCGCCACCCGAATCGGTATGCACCGCCACGTGGTCGTCGTGCGCGGTCCAGCCGGTAAGACGCGTGAGTGGGGTATAGGTAGCCCCCTGGGCTCGGGCGCGCACCAGCAGGGCGCGCACAAAAGCGGGCACATCAACGGCGCCGCCCTTCGGGAGCCAGAGCGCGCCGTTGTGAGCCTGCACAGACGGATAGCGCTCCGATAGCTTCTCGGCAGTCCACCAGTCGCACCACGCGGGGTGCTCCGACGCGGCTTGTTTGAAAAAGCGCACCTGCTTTGGTTCGGTGGTGGGACGCAGCACGCCGCGGCTGTCGAACGTGCGCTTTGCCCGTGCGCGGGCGACAGTCTCTTCAAGGGCGGCCCACGCTTCAGAGGCCCGCCACGTCAGGTTGGCGCGCCGCCCCATGAGCGGATTCACAAGCCCCGCCGCTGCGCCCGACGCCCCCGAGGCGGCCTCGTTGGCTTCGATCAGATGCACATCGTACGTATCCGATAGATACAAAGCGGCGCAGGCACCGGCGAGTCCAGCACCGGCGATACAGAGCGAAGGGCGCGGCATGGGCAGAGATTTCTTGAACAGCGTAGAGCGACAGTAGACAACGAAGGGCCGGGGCGGGCGATCCATCGGGTGTAGATAGCGTGCCGCAAGAGACGTCTACAGGAAGCGGGTGTCCGGGCTAATGCGTATACTACGCATAGGTAACGTGTCTTTTATGAGAGGTTTAACCAACAATGTACTGCCCTATGACAGGCCCTGTCGCAGATCGTAGCCCACAAAACACGCGAAACAGTAGATCGCGAAGCAGTATTGCACACGTCCTTGCACACCGCACGTCTGGCAAGAGCCCGCTGCTTCTTGCTGCCATGCTGTGCTTAATGATAGCTGCAGGATGCACTTCTATGCTTCCGGGAGATGTGCAGCCCTGGATAGAATCTCCGCGCGAGGGACCCCGCAGTGGACCGAGCAATTCAGAACAGGGTGAGACGCGTGCTACTGAACGGGCATGGACGGATACGTTTGGCAACGACGCCCCCGAGATGCTCACGTTCATTAACGAAGCGCGAAGCGAGCCCCGTGTGTGCGGTGACGAAGCCTTTGAAGCGGCCCCGCCCCTGATCTGGAATGCCGACCTCGTCGAAGCGGCCCGTGTCCACAACGAAGACATGACGACCAGCGTGTTTCGCGGCCATGAAGGCAGCGACGGCTCTACGCCGATGCAGCGCGTTAGCGACCAGGTGCCGCGCCGGTTTGTCTCGGTAGGCGAAACCATATCGTACTTTACGCACAGCGATGAGCGCGCCGTCGAACGGTGGCTCGACAGTCCGGGCCACTGCCGCGTGATCATGAACCCCGGATTCACGCATATGGGGGCTGATGCTGCTGTGGGGCCGCGGTTCAACGCACCTGACTATGAAGGAAGCTACCGAACAGCCGTATACGGACGCATGGCCGACCGAATGCTTGTGGATACAGCCGACCGCAACGCGTTAAAGGGGAAAGCTATTATGATCTATGGGCCTGAGCGCTGCCTGAATACCATTCAGCTCCGGGCCTCGCTGGAGCGAGGCGGCATTCCGTATCATTACGGCAATACCAACGAAGATGCCTCCCGCCGGGCTATGCGTCAGGATCAGCGCGAGCAGGTTAGTCGGACCCGCAACGTACGCGGGGCCACCCCAACGGTGATTATTGACGACGTGCGCATCAGAGGCCCCCGAAACGCATCGGAACTGGCGGATGCATGGCGCTCGGCACGCCGGTAGCGGTGCGATGATAGGAGACCCCAGCACGAAGCACCAGCTAACGGTGTGCGTGTGATGAACCGCGCATATGTATTCACGCGAATGCCTCAAGAAGGGGGCTACAGGCACTTTTGGGGACGGCATTCATGCAATCTATAGACCTATAGACTGGTAGCTGTCGCCACCTTAACACTGCTGACTGCCATGGAGACGCCCGACGTTGCTTCTCCCATGTTCGACTACGAACGAGAGCGAGGCAAGCCGAGGCCAAGCAAACTGCACAGCATTACCCAAAAGAAGCTCACCTTTGCCTTTCACACGTTCGAACCTCCGTATACGGTGTTCAGCGAGCTGACCATCGAGCTTTCCGAGCGCTACTTCACTCCGGACTTGTCGGCCTATGGGAGCAGGCCATTGACTACACCGTTGACGAGATTCGGGGGACCGAGCCGCCACTTCTCGCGGTTGAGATCGCGTCGCCGACTCATGGCATGCAGGTTCTCATCGGCAAGATCCGGTTTCGGCTTGAGGAGGGCGTGCAGTCGTGCTGGCTGGTGCAGCTGCGCACCATCACCGTGTGCCACGACGATATGCAGCAAGCAGCAAACCACCTACGCCGACGGCACCGTCACCGCCCCGAACCTCGATATTTCCGGTGATCTGGCAGACGTGTTTGCAGTGGTGTATCGCGAGTGGATCTTCGTTGCACGCCTGGTCAATCAGATCTCTACCTATATCAACCAGATCACAACGAAAGAACACAAACTTACATACCGTCTTGTGCGTGCAAACGATCCACGTACAACAGACCATCCGATCATGATACAATGTCAGACTCTCCCTATCTGATCGTTGGCGGCGGCACCATTGGGCTCGCCCTCGGCTGGACGCTCGCGCGGCGCGGCGCGGCCGTTACGCTCATCGAGCGCGGCCGGGCGGGACGGGGCACCTCGTGGCAGGCTGCGGGGATGCTTGCGCCCGACGCCGAAATCGGCTTCGAGGAGCTGGATCTCTACCGCCTGAGCCGCGAAAGCCTGCGCCGATGGCCTGCCTTCGTCGATGCGCTCGAGTCTGCAGCCGACATGCCAGTCGACTACCGCGACGACGGTACTCTCATTGTGGCTGACGATCCCGATAGCGAGGAGGCGCTGCGCCGCCTGTACGACTTCCAGCAAGAACACGGCCTGAACGTGACGTGGTGCTCGGGGGCTGAGGCGCGTGAGATCGAGCCGTTTCTTGCGCCGCGCCTTGCCGCTGCTATCCACGCGCCCATGGACCATCAGGTCGACAACCGGCTTCTTGTGGATGCGCTACGCACCGCCTTCAAGAAAGCAGGTGGCACCTTGCACGAACATACCGAGGTAGAGGCAATCCATCCGGATAAGGACGCGCCCCGCATCCGCCTGACCGATGGCAACGTGCTAACTGGACAGGCTGTTGTGGTGGCGGCGGGCGTGTGGTCACGCGAGCTGGAAGGCTGGACGCCCGAGCATACGCCCTCGGTGCGGCCTGTGAAAGGACAGATGCTGCAGTGTGCCATGCAGGGCGCGTTTGAGCTCTCGCACGTCATTCGCGGGCCCGATGCGTACCTTGCGCCCAAGAGCAACGGACGCCTTGTGATTGGCGCAACCAGCGAAGAGCGCGGCTTCGATACGACCGTCACTGCCGGCGGCCTCTACGATATTCTGGAAGGGGCCTGGGAGGTCGTGCCGGGCATCTATGACCTGCCGGTGGATGAAACGTGGGCAGGGCTCCGCCCGGCCAGTCGCGACCACGCTCCGCTGCTGGGGCCCTCGGGCGATCCAGGTATCTGGTGCGCCACCGGCCACTACCGCCACGGCATCTTGCTTACGCCTATTACCGCTCAGGAGATGGCCCGCCAGCTCCTGAGCGGAGAAACCTCCGATTGGATCGAACCGTTTTTGCCCTCCCGTTTGCACTCGCCAACCGTCCCCACACCATGAGTACCGACACAGCGGCTACCATTCAGCTTAACGGCGACCGCCACCCGATTACGCCTCCGCATCCGCTTACCGAGGTGCTGCAAGCCCTCGACATCGAGAGCGATACGCAGGGCGTAGCCGTGGCGATCAATGAGGACGTGGTGCGCCGGGAGGAATGGGCGGATACCATGCTCTACGACGGCGACGAGGTCGAGGTCATCCAGGCGTTGCAAGGCGGATGACGCCCCACCTCCCTCTCTGCTTTTTTTGATATTCCCCTTTTCGATTATGGCGGATGCGAACGGCGTTGCCACGCCCTCCATACAGTCCGACTCCGATGCCGATGCGCTGACGATCGGCGACTACACGCTTACCTCACGGCTCATGATCGGCTCCAGCGGCTATCCTAATCCGCAGGTGATGCTCGACGCGATCACTGCCTCGGGGGCCGACATGGTGACGGTCGCTATTCGGCGCGTGAATGTGGCGAATCCAGCGCCCGAGAGTCATCTTGACCTGCTCAAGCGGGGCGGACACACGATCTTGCCAAACACGGCGGGCTGCTACACGGCGCGCGAAGCCGTGCTCGTTGCCAATCTGGCGCGCGAGGCGCTCGACACCGACCTCATTAAGCTGGAAGTGATCGGCGATGACGAAACGCTGATGCCCGACGTAGAACAGCTTCTGAAAGCAGCGAAAACGCTGGTTGACGACGGCTTTACCGTGCTGGCTTACGCCAATGACGACCCCATCACGTGCCGCAAGCTGGCCGACCTGGGCTGTGCAGCGGTGATGCCGCTGGGCGCCCCCATTGGCAGCGGCATGGGGATCGTAAACCCGTACAACCTGCGGATCATCCGGGAAATCCTGCCCGATACGCCGCTGATTGTGGATGCGGGGATTGGCACCGCTAGCGACGCTGCACAGGCGATGGAACTGGGCTACGACGGCATCCTGCTTAACACCGCGATTGCCGAGGCGCAGCACCCGGTCGATATGGCCCGCGCTATCCGCCACGGCCTGAAGGGCGGACGCCTGGCGTACCGTGCCGGGCGTATTCCGCGCCGGCGCTATGCTAAGGCGTCGTCGCCCGAGGAAGGGCGTGTGGGACAGTGAGCCTCATGAGAACCTGCGCTGCCTATGATTGAGCCGCCTTCGCTTCCCGATCCGCCTATCACGCTGCTTGCAAACAAGTTCGCGACAGGGCGTACGACAGAGGTGGCCGACCGGGTGCATGCCGCCGTCGAGGCAGGCATAGCCTGGGTGCATCTGCGCGATCACGACGCGCCTCCTGATGTTTTTGCCAGGGCTGCTCATACGCTGGTCAACCGCCTGCGTGCGCTGCGTCGACCGCCTACCATCACAGTAAACACGAGATACGCTACAGCCCGATCCCTTCCGTGTGGACTCCACACCGGATGGCGCGGCCCACGACCTGAAACGATAACAGCGCCCGTGCCGCGTCCGCTCGGCTATTCGGTGCATCACCTGATTGAACTCCCTGCGCCCCGTCGGCATGCCGTAGATTACGTGACGTACAGTCCGGTATTCCCTACGTCGAGCAAGCCCGGTCACCCGGGTACTGGAACGGCTGCGCTGCGTCGCTTTGTAGAGCAGGTCCGCGTACCTGTGCTGGCGCTCGGCGGCATAACCCCCAATCGGGTGGCTTCGTGCCGCGAGGCAGGGGCACATGGCGTGGCTGTGCTCTCGGGCATCATGCAGGCCGACACCCCGGCTGTGGCTGCTGCACGGTACATAGAAGCCTGGCATGCCGTGGCTGCGCCATGAGCATACTCCTGCAATCAAAATACACCCTGCACACACTCTTATGTCTGATTCTGTAAAGCCTGTAGCCCTTACGATAGCCGGTAGTGATTCTGGCGGTGGAGCCGGTATACAGGCCGATCTCAAAGCGATGGAGGCCAATGGGGTGTTCGCTACCAGCGTGATTACCGCAATCACCGCCCAGAACACGCGTGCCGTCAACCAGGCCCAGCCCGTGGACCTTGACCTCATTACCGCCCAGATTGAGGCGGTGGCCAGCGACTTTCCACTTGCAGCGGTTAAGACCGGCATGCTGGCTACAGCCGATATTATTGAATGCGTAGCCGAGGCGGTTGAGCGCTATGACCTATACCCGCTGGTCGTCGACCCCGTCATGATTTCGAAGAGCGGATACGAACTACTGGCGCCCGAGGCGGTGGCAACACTCCGCGACGTGCTGCTGCCGCTGGCCACCGTCATCACGCCCAACCTGCACGAGGCCGGGCACCTGCTGGATATGACGGTGCGCACCGAAACCGACATGCGCGACGCCGCGCGCGTGCTCTTTGAATTCGGCCCTGATGCAGTGCTTGTAAAGGGAGGCCACCTATCTGCGACCGACGATGCCGTGGATATTCTTTACGATGGCAGCGACTACCACGCGGTACGTGCGCCGCGCATCGATACGCCGCACACGCATGGTACGGGCTGCACGTACGCATCAGCCATCGCCGCACAACTGGCTCGCGGGCGCAGCATGCCGCAGGCTGTCGAACAGGCGAAAGCGTACGTTACGGGCGCTATCGAGCATGCTCTCCCACTTGGCAGAGGGCACGGACCCACCAATCATTTCTTCCACCTTACGCCGTTTGAAGCAGCAGAAACGCGAGCTACTTGAACAGTTTGTGAGGATGCTACAAGACGGATCATTCTATTTCTGACTGCGTGTATGGGTGCGCAACGGGCGAGACAGGGTCCGTCACACATTCTGCCCGTAGCTCAGATGGACAGAGCGGCGCACTACGGATGCGCAGGTCGGGGGTTCGAATCCTCCCGGGCAGGCCAAGCAAAAATGCAAAAGCCCTCGCCGAGCCAGTGCTCAGCGAGGGCTTTGTCGTTTGTGCGATTCTGCATGCGATTTCATCCTGTGTAGACAGCCCCTGTGTAGACAGGAAATGAGTCGGGGCCGGTCGGCCTACGCGCCACACTGTCTGCTTACACTGTCTGCTTACACTGTCTGCTTACACTGTCTGCACGGCCCACTCCTCATTCTCCTCTTTCGAGGCGTCCATATTCACGGGCACCGGGTAGTTGCCAGTAAAGCAGGCTGCACAGTAGCCCTGCGTGTTGTTCTTGTTGGCTCCATACACCGCGCGCTTCATACCTTCTACTGAGAGGTACGCCAGCGAGTCTACTCCCAGCCAGTCGCGAATCTCATCGACGCTCTCGAACTGATTTGCAAGCAGCTCTTCCTTGTCGGGGAAGTCCATGCCATAGAAGCACGGGCTGACTACGGGAGGGCATGACACCCGGAAATGGACAGAAGACGCTCCTGAATCACGGAGCATCTTGATGAGATGCTGTGCTGTCGTTCCACGTACGATCGAGTCATCCAGTACGATTACCGTCCGGTCTTGCAGCAGGCCCTCAACCGTGTTAAACTTGCATCGCACCTTCATCTCGCGGCGATCCTGGCCCGGCGCAATGAACGTACGCCCCACGTAGTGATTGCGGATCAAGCCCAGTTCGAACCGGCAGCGATAGCCTTGCTCTACGCACTCGTTCGCGTAGCCAAGCGTAGCCGTGTTGGCGGAGTCGGGTACTGGAATGACGATCGGCGTCTTGGCGTCGTCGTCGACTTCGGGAACGGGAGCTTCGCGAGCCAGCTCTACGCCGAGTCGGCGCCGCACCTTGTCGACCATTTCCCCGAAGATCTTCGAATCGGGGCGAGAGAAATAGACATACTCGAAGATGCACTGGCTAACGCCGAAGTTTGTCGGAATCTCGTAGCTCTTGAAGTTTCCGCCGTTGGCGCAGCCCTCGCGGTCGATGACCAGAATTTCGCCGGGTTCGATGTCGCGAACGTACTCGGCTCCGATCATGTCAAACGCACATGTTTCGCTGGCCACGCAGTAGGCTGCCCCACCGGGCTGGTCTGGGTCGCCAAGGCGCCCGAGGGCGAGCGGACGAAAGCCGTTTGGGTCGCGCACTGCAATCATGTGCTCATCGGTCAGGAGCAGCAGCGAGAACGCGCCCTCAACTTGCATCAGCGCGTCGATGACCTGGTTCAGATGCTTCTGGCGACGGCTCTGCGCGGTGAGGTGTAAAATCAGCTCGCTGTCGCTGGTGGTCTGAAACAGCGTGCCGCGCTCGCTAAAGCTTTTGCGCAGTTCGCGTGCGTTAGACAGGTTGCCGTTGTGCGCCAGTGCCAGGTTGCCCTTGCGATGGTGCACAACCAGCGGTTGAATGTTTGCGCGGTTGTCAGACGACCCGGTTGTGGAATAGCGATTGTGACCGATGCCTGCATCGCCGATCAGCTGGCGATCAAAGAGCTCCGGATCGTCGAAGACGTCGAGCACGAGGCCGAAGTCGCGGTGCACCGGCATTATGGGGGCCCCGTTCTCCGGGTCGGTGGTTGACGTTGCGATTCCGCTCGACTCTTGGCCACGGTGCTGCAGGGCATGCAGGCCATAGTAGATATGTCGAGCAGCATCGGGCGCATTGAAAATGCCGAAGATACCGCAGTGATCTTTGACGCTCATAAGTAGGGGGGAGTGTGTCGCCGAGGGCAGCCCGGCGGATGGAAGAAGAGCAATGGCGCACCTCGTGAGTAGATGCGCACACAGGAAACCACAACCGCCCCCGCATTGATCCGACCCCCAGGAAAACCGGCGGTGCCCTCTGGGGCGTTTCCCCATTTGCGGGCGCACCGTCGAATCATGCAGCCGGGCAATGGTACGAATGCTATAGTAGCATCACACCAGCTGCCAGCGTAAGCCCTACCGAGTTAGCAACCATGTCGCGCCAGCTAAAGCGCCCGGTCGGTCCCCTGTATCGGTCGTACGTTTCCTTCGCAACTCCCACCGTAAATCCAGACAGAAGCGCATAGGGAATTGCGGTGTCGTGCGAGAGCGCTGTCTTTTCGACGAGCACGTACTGCGAGCTGAGCGTCCACAGAAAGCTGTACGTTACGTGCAGCGCCTTGTCGCGGGCCAGCCACCGGTCCGAGACCGAGCGGCTGTCAGTGGGCTCAGCTGTAGCGTGAGCGTACAATACGGCAGCCCGTGCGGTAGCAGGCAGCGCGTACGGGGGGATGCGCACCGGCGCGTCTGCATGGCACGCTGGCATCGGCATAGGACGGGCCTTCAGATGCAAGGTGGTTTCCTTCAGCGGCGCACCGCACGGGGTGGAAGTCAGTGGGATGTCCACCGTAGTCCGCATGCCCGGCAGCGCCTGTACGTGATCTGTCGACGTTGCGAGCGCAGGAAATCCGGATGCAGGCTGGCCTGATGCTGCAGGAGCAAAGCCGGCCCCAAGAACACCGGCCAGCAGCAGTGCCACCCCCAGAAGCGGTGCTGGAAACAACCGGGCGACAGACGAAAGAGCAGCCATATGAAACGACAGGTGCGCAGGGAAGAGGCAGCGGTCCGTTACAGCAGCGCGCTACAGCGTCATGCTACAGCGTTACGTTACAACGTTCCGGTTATGTATCCTGCGATGATGATCAGGACTACAAGCGGAATGATATAGCGGATGACAAACATCCAGACCGAGAGCACGCGGGCGCTCAGGTTGCTGCCTTGCATGATCTCCTGGGCAGCCTCATCAGCGCCCCAGACCCATCCAATAAAGATGCTGAGGAAGAACGCGCCGAGAGCCAGTCCGACACTGCCCACGTAGTAATCCATGAAGCTCAGGAAGTCGGTATCTCCGAAGATCCCCCCTTCGCTGAGGCTCGCAACAGCGCCCTGCGACAGCGCGGAAGGAATCGCCATGACGAAGACCAATCCGCCAATGATAGCGACAGACTTCTTGCGTGACCACGAACGCTCGTCGACAAAGTAAGAGACAACGACTTCCAGCAAGGAGATACTGGACGTGAGTGCTGCAATGGAGAGCAGCACGAAGAACGTGACGCTGACCACGCCGCCCAGGGGCATCTGGCTAAAGACCTCAGGAAGCACGATAAAGACGAGCGCCGGCCCGGCTGCAGGGTCCATGCCCATTGCAAAGATCGACGGGAAGATCATGAAGCCCGCCATAAGAGCGATAACTGTGTTGAAGACAACAACATAGATGCCCGATGTGGCAATGTTTTCTTTCTTTGACAGATAGGAGCCGTAGGTAACCATAGCCCCCATGCCCAGGCTCAGGGTAAAGAAGGCCTGCCCCAGTGCTGCGATGATGATCTCGGTCGTCAACCCTGAAAAGTCGGGCCACAGGTAGAAAGCGATCCCCTCGCCAGCGCCTTCGAGCGTCACCGCACGGAAGATCACGAGCAGGATGAGCACCAACAGAATTGGAAGCAGAATCTTAGACCAGCGCTCGATGCCCTGCTCTACCCCGCCAAGTACAACGAGCAGCGTGATGCCCAGAAAGACTGCCAGCAGCGTGATGACCAACAGGGGAGAAGCCACGAAATCCTCGAATCCCAATCCAGGGGCAATCACATCTTTTACCGCGTATCCAACAGCCCATCCGGCAATCACGCTGTAATAGCTGAGAATGACAAACCCGGCCAGCACGCAGAAGCCGCCCACAATAAGCCAGAGCGAGCGTTTCCCGACAATTGCCTCAATGGCACCTACTGGATTACGCTGGCTGTTGCGCCCAAGCGAGAGCTCGGCAAACAGATAGGGCATGCCAATCCCGATGATGCAGAGCAGGTAGACCAGCACAAACGCGCCGCCTCCACCTTCGCCTGCCAGATAGGGAAAGCGCCAGATATTCCCCAGCCCAATTGCTGAGCCGGCAGCCGCCAGAATAAAGCCGAGGCGCGAGCCCCATTGTTCGCGAGCAGGTGTATCGAGCGATGCCATATAAGAGCCAGTCAATCGGTCAAGAGCAACACGGGGGAGCAGACACAGCGATCGGGGCTACGTCATTTCTACATGTAGTAGAGGTCTACATGTGCAAGAAAGTACAAGCACCCATGGGCTCACGCAATCGTAACAAAGAGCTATTCCCCGTATCGTCGACGAAGAATCATTCAATTTGTACCCTAATCGGTTGTTGTTGTAACAAGTTGGGGCAGATTATGCGCAAAGAACGCAAATAAGGAAGCTCTCTGGTTTAAGGCTTTTTGTTTGCATGGGCTACAATTCAGCCACTTTACCACGCTTATCCATAGCATGCTGGCGTAAGGGAGCCGATGTCCATAGGCCTACATTATCCATAAGCTTACATTGCCTGGATGGTATTCACGATGCCTGTTCGAATGAGGGCAATCGCGATAGCAGCCAGAAACAGCGTAGCGACCTTCGCAAATGCACGGGCTGCGCCGTTGCCAATCATCGCAATAAGAGCAGGCCCGAAGTAAAAGACCAGGTACGATATGCTCAGGTTGGCGACCAGGGCAACAATAGTAGGCAAGTAGCCTGCGCTGTTCTGCAGAACAAGAATGGCCGTGATGGCTGCTGGACCTACCATCAGTGGCGTGCCGAGAGGCACTACAGCAAGGTCAGCACCAACGTCTCCATTTGAGCTACCAGGCTGGCGTGTGAGGTTGCTAAAGAGCAAGTCCGTGATCGCCAGCACCAGCAGAATGATTCCGCCTCCGATGCGCAGGTCATCTACGGTGATGCCAAGCGTCTGAAAGATGAACTGGCCGGCAAGCAAGATCACAACAGCGATGGCAAAGGCTGTCGTCGTGGCGCGTTTCACCAGCGCACGGCGCGTAGACAGCGTCATGCCATCGGTCAGTCCCATAAACAGGGGCAGAACGCCCAGCACATTCATGGCAACGAAGATGGAGAGAAAGGCCTCAATATACGGAGAGAGGTCAATAGCGGGAAGTTCAACCATGGCGATAAGCAATCAGCAAGAAGACCGCGGCGCATGCATCCACACGGCTGCATACGTTGCCATATGCGCATGTCGAAAAAGGGCAGCGCGACGCGCAAACACGAACGCCGTACCCGGCGCCCGAAATGATGTTTTGAATGCGCTCATGCCTGACTTGAACTGCGCGTGGATTTGCAATGCGTGCTTGGTAAAGTAGCAACTGCTACACAAAGCAACGGCTTTGCAGAGCAACGGCTGCGCAAGAAGCACGGCCTTGAAAGGTGGTGATGAGCCGTGTTACCGCGACGACAAAGAGCCGGGCGTATCGGTATCGCCCAAGTCGGTATCGCCCAAGTCGGTATCGCGCAGGTCGCCCACGCCGTATTCGCCCGAAAACGAATCCAGGTCACCGTCTGTGCCTGAAGAGGGGGAGGCCCCGTCGTCTGGTCCGGATTCGTCGGCCGGCCCGTGTACCGGACCCAGACGCTGAAACAGCCCCTGCCACGACCATCCGTAGAGCCGTCCCATGATCAGCCCGAACGCGACCGCGGTAACGCCCCAGGTTACGAGCGTGCCTGGGGTCGGCGCCATCGTGTCGAGGCGGATGAGCGCAGGCGTTGTAAGAACAGACTCCGGAAACGTGACGATTACGGTGCCAAACAGGTTGTTACCAATGTGAATGCCCATGGCCAGCTCCAGGCGATCATCGGCCAGCGTAATGAGCGCCATGAACGCTCCGAATCCCATATAATACGCCATCATAATGCCCGCCCCAAAGCTTGCCACCTCCGGGTTCGCCCAGTGCAAAAGCCCGAACAGCATCGACGATACGATTACAGCGGCCCATCCGGAGCGTAGCCACCGTGCGGCGCCCTGCATGATGTATCCGCGCATGATAAGCTCCTCTACGCTGGCCTGAATCGGAATCAGCGTAAGCGCAAGCACCAGCAGCATCAAAAACGGACCAAGCTCAAACGAGATGTTGAGCGTCTCCGAGGAGACGAGTGCCTCCATGCCCAACGTGAAAAGCATCAGTCCCATCCACGCGAACGTACCGATGCCAAGGCGCCCCCAGTCGACCGAGTCAGACGGTGTAATAATCGACCGAAACGGGCGCCGATGCAGCAGCGGAATGCAGAGTGCAAGCACCCCCAGCAAGATTACAAACGGCACCATGTTGACCGCAAAAAACTCCAGGTCCGACAGCCCGAACGCCTCTGGCGTCGTAGCCTCGGGTTCCATCGGGATGCTGCCCGAAACGACCCATACGAGCGCCAGCACGGCCACGCCTCCCACCACAAACGCACCGACAATAAGACCGAGTAGCGTAATGACATACGGAGGCAGGCCCGAGCGGCCCTTCCAGGCCTGTTGTAGAAAACGAGACATAACGGTGCTGCACGGTTTAGAGGGATACGAACGGTAGGCTACCATACGAGAGGTACAGGTGCAAGATGCATCGCATCTGCTCTATGCATGTCCGAATCGCGTAGGCGAAAAGGCCTTTCATCGATCCCTCATTCAGATGCGACACCGACCGGCCTGCTGTCTTGAACCCGACCGTATAGACTGCGTACAGAGAACGCTATTCACATTCCTGCTAATGTCCCTCGAACGGCTCTGTGCCGAAGGATTTAATGGACGACATCCTCGACCTGCTGCGCTCCAACGACCGGTTTCTGCTCACTTCGCATCTGCGCCCCGACGGCGACGCACTCGGCTCCGAGATTGCCCTCGCCGGTGCGCTCCGTCAGATGGGGAAGACCGTCGACATCATCAACGCCGACGAGGCGCCGTATAACCTGGACTGGCTTCCGGGCGGGGAGCGCATCCAGCAGTTCGAAGGGGCGCTCAAGCAGCACGAGGCGATTGCCGAAGCTGATCTCATTGTCGTGCTCGACACGAACGATGAGGAGCGCCTGGGGCGCGTGGGGAGCAGCGTACGCAAAGCGAGCGCCGAAGTGCTGCTCATCGACCACCATACCGAGCCCGAACAGTGGTTCGACCATACGTACGTGCGCGACACCGCGTCGGCTACCGGCGAGTTGATCTATGAGCTTATCGAAGCTATCGATCCTTCGTTGATTAACGAAGAGGTGGCCACTGCGCTCTATACGGCCATTATGACCGATACAGGTTCGTTCCGCTACAGCAGCGTTACGCCACGCCTGCATCGCATCATCGCCGATGTGCTCGAGCGGGGCGATATAAGCCCCGGACCAATTCACGCGCAGATCTATGACCGGCGCTCCATGCCAGCACTACGCCTGCTCGGACGGATGCTCAATCGCATCCGCATTAAGTTCAACGGGCAGCTCGCATACTCGGTCGTTACGCAGCGCATGGTTGACGATACCGGCGCAGGCTGGGATGATAAGAAGGGCTTTGTGAACTATGTGCTCTCTATCGACGGCGTGAAGGCGGCGGTACTTTTCTCCGAAGTAAGCGACGGTGCCAAGATCAGTTTCCGCTCTGAGGGCGACGTCCACGTGGACGAATGGGCCCGTTCGTTTGGCGGCGGCGGCCACCGCAACGCATCAGGCGCCTACGTGAAAGGCGACTCGTTCGACGACGTCATTGCCGATGTTGTCGGCGCGGCTGCACGCTATATCGAGTTTGACCTGCCCGATAGCGGCCCGCTCTCCGAAGAAGACGCTTCCGAAATCGCCGAACTCATGAAATCGCCGAGCTCGTAACAGCATCCGGAAAACATCTACAGGCGAAGCTGGGTGGGCGGCTTTGCATGCAGGCTACGGTCTCAAGGCTACGGTCTCATGTGCCCGCAGCGATGCCCGGCTGCGCACCCCGTCTTGCATCCTCCATTCATCAACCTGTCTCAGTGACCGATGACCGTAACCCCAACGCCGCGTCCGCCGGCTACGCTTAACGTAGATACGTTGCTTGTACCGCTCGCCCAGCCTGTAGCGGAGGTGGAGCGAGACGCGCTGGCTTCTGTGTTTGGCTCTGCCTTCCAGCATGCCCTCGACGACATCAGCGACGAGGTGGGCAGCCTCGCGACGTTCTACACCGATGCCGTTGATGCCCGCCGTGTCGTACTCATAGGCTGTGGCCCAGCCGACGATCTCGATGCCGAGACGCTGCGCCGGAGCGCCGCCGCCGCTGCCGAACCGCTGCGAACAACCGATGCCACATCGGCAGCTTTCGTCATGACAACGCTCCCCATGGATGCGCGACCGGCTACGCAGGCGCTCGTTGAGGGGCTCATGCTGGCCCACTATCGCTACACCGCGTACAAGACGGATAGCAACACGCCAGCGTTTGAGCAGCTGCTTATCGCGTACAGCGAAGACCACGACGAGGCCGCCGTCGAAGATGGTGCCACCCGCGGGCAGCATCTCGTAGAGGCGACCTACGCAGCGCGCAACCTGGTGAACCAATCGCCCCATGAGAAGACGGCGCGCGACCTGGCCGCCGCAATCGAAGCATCGGGGCAGGCGCACGGATACGACGTTGATACGTGGGACAAAGAGCGCATCGGAACGGAAGGGATGGGCGGTCTGCTGGCGGTGAACCGGGGCAGTGTAGAACCCCCCACGTTCAGCACCCTCACGTGGAATCCGCCCGATGCAGTAAATGCAAAGCCTATCGTGCTCGTAGGCAAAGGCGTCGTGTTCGATACCGGAGGGCTGTCGCTCAAGCCGACCAAGAATTCGATGGACTTCATGAAAGCGGACATGGGAGGGGCAGCAGCCGTTATAGGCACCTTCGAGGCGCTGGCTGATCTCGATATTCCGCTCCACGTCATCGGGCTGGTACCGGCCACAGACAACCGTCCGGGTGGGCATGCATACGTGCCCGGCGAGGTCGTGACCATGCACAGCGGGGCCACGGTTGAGGTCATGAATACAGATGCAGAGGGCCGCATGCTGCTCGCCGACGCCCTCTCGTACGCCCAGCGCTACGAGCCCGAGCTGGTCATCGATCTGGCTACGCTTACCGGTGCCGCGGTGATTGCACTAGGCCATTACGCATCGGCCGTGATGACATGCGATACGGGCAACCCGTCGGAGCGTCTGTACGCCCTGCAGCGTGCCGGCGAACGTACCGGCGACCGGGTCCACCCGCTGCCGCTCTACGACGACTACAAGGAGCAGCTCAAAAGCGACATTGCCGATCTCAAGAACGTCGGCGGACGCCCAGCAGGGTCGATTACCGCCGGAAAGTTTCTGGAGCACTTCGTCGACTATCCGTGGATGCATCTCGATATTGCAGGCACGGCTTTCCTGAGTAGCTCGCAGCCGTACCAGCCCAAAGGGGGAACGGGAGCCGGCGTACGGCTTCTCGCTGACTACCTGGACCACTACGCTGAAGCCAAAGAGGGCGGCGCTGCCTAAGAAGCGATGTAGGCAAGCGGCGCGGCATGTGCTGTTACTTCCCTGTTCTTGTATTTCCTGATCGCTTGATTTTATAGCTATGGCTATTAAACGTCCCACGTATCAACGCCCCGACCCATCCGTTGATGTCGACGCACGTACGCGTGTCGCCATCACCTTGGGCGACCCGAATGGCATCGGCCCCGAGGTGCTGCTGAAGTCGCTACACGACCCGCACCTGATGCCTGCTATGGAGCCGATCGTCGTGGGATCTGCGCATGTGCTTCGCGTACATGCCGACGTGCTGGGCTACTCCGACCTGACCATCCACACCGTAGACCATATCCCAGATACCATTCCAAACGACGGCATCACGGTGCTCGACGTAACGGACGGGCATGCTCCTACCGTGTCGTTTGGCGCGGTTACCGCTGCCGGAGGCACCCTCGCCATGCATGCTGTGGCCGCTGCGGTAGACGCCTGCGTTGAGGGCACAGCAGATGCGATGGTGACGGCGCCCATCTCGAAAGATGCAATCGCTCAGGCTGGCTACACCGTCCCCGGACATACCGAGTTTATCGCCGAACGGACAAACAGTCCGCGTCCCATGATGATGATGGTAGCAGGGGGGCTCCGTGTGGGGCTCGTAACGGCTCACATCCCGATTGCGCAGGTCGCTAAAGGCATCACCAAAGCCGCTATTGGCACCAAGTTAGAGGTGCTGGATACAACCCTGCGCAACGACTTCGGCATCGAAACGCCCCACATCGCGGTGCTTGGGTTGAACCCACATGCGGGCGACGGGGGGGTGCTCGGAAAAGAAGAGGAAGAAATCATCGCGCCCGCGATTGCCGAAGCCGAAAAAGCCGGGCTGAAGGTGAGTGGCCCGCTGCCCGCCGATGGCTTCTTTGCGACACAGCTCGACGAGGGATACGACGCGGTGCTTGCGATGTATCACGATCAAGGGTTGGTGCCATTTAAGGCGCTTGCGTTCGACCACGGGGTCAACTTCACGGCCGGACTCCCGATCGTGCGCACCTCGCCCGACCATGGTACTGCGTATGGCATTGCGGGCAAGGGCATGGCACTGCCTGGTAGCATGCGTAGTGCGATTGAGGTGGCCATTACAACGGCGCAGCATCGCCGTGCAAAGCAGAGCGCGGCCTAAGAACCTGTTTTGATTTCTTAATTTGGGCTCCGAGCGGCGGTGCTGGACTGGGGCCGAAGGGCATGCCCCTGGTGCAAATTGCTCCCGATGTCGGCCCGTAGCCCCGGCTACGAACCTCCATCGTGATCCAATTTTCGCCTCAGCGGCGCTCGCTCTCGCCTACAAACCAAAACCCAAACAGGATCTAAGGGCTACCGAGCATGCGCTTGTGAAGCACATGCGCCCAGACCGCTGCATCCGTTCGCATCCTCCTGCACCAGCCGACCGGCTCTCATGATTCACTTCCGAAACGTGACGGCGTCGTACCGGGCGCCAAACGGTGACAAGCGAATGGTGGTTGAAGACGTCTCGTTCGATGTGGAGCGCGCCGAGATGACGTATCTCATCGGGCCCACTGGAAGCGGCAAGTCTACGCTGCTTCGCATGCTCTACATGGATCACTTTCCCGACAAAGGCACTACGCAGGTCGGCGATTACCGCTCCGATGAAATTCAGGACCGCGATATCCCGTATCTGCGGCGTGAGGTTGGCGTGGTCTTTCAGGACTTTCAGCTGCTACCCGACCGTAGCGCCTTCGACAACGTGGCGTTTGCACTGTACGCTACCGGTAAGCGTAAGAAAGACGTACGGAAGCGCACGCTCAAGGCCCTTACCCGTGTTGGGCTCAACCACAAGCGCGACCAGTTTCCACACGAGCTGTCGGGGGGCGAGCAGCAGCGCGTGGTCATTGCACGGGCCATCGCAAACGATCCGTGGGTGCTCCTGGCAGACGAGCCGACCGGGAATCTCGACCCGGTGGTGGCTTCCGACATTCAAGGCTTGCTCGTCGACCTGCATCATCAGGGCATGACGCTGCTGATGGCCACCCACGACTATCGCCTCGTGAAAGAGTATCCGGCCCGCACGCTTGCAATCATGAACCGGCAGGTGGTAGAGGTCGACCCGGATACACTGTGACACCGCGGCACCACATCCAATCACATCCAGGTGCAGCATTGCAGAATCACTTCGCTCTGCGTTGCCAGATTTGGGGAGGCGATGAAAGGGGGGCTATTGAAGGCGTGCACCCAGCCGTCCATACTTCTACATGGTCATACCTCTCAGCGCCAACGAAGCATGCAGACCGGGAATAAGTTCAGCCGCACTCCACAACCGCTTCGGTAGGAGCGGAAGCACAGGACGCGCCACCGCGCGAAACGCATATCAGCTGCCCAGCGGACAAAAACATGTGGCGTAACGATGCCGTTTTGCACCTCGCGTATGGCTTTGTAAACGAAACATGAAGGCGTGGCTTGGGGTGGGCACATCCGATCGCTGCCTTTCGCTCCATAAACCGCGTGAAACCCTCACATGACGCTTTTGAAGCGGCGCATAGCACGCCTCTACGATATCCTCGAAGCAAAGTGGAAGAGCAAGGGCACAGAGCGAGGAATCGCCACGTCGTTGATTGTCAGTTTCTTTCTGGCACTGGCGCTTATTGAACTGAGTCGCCTTGGCATATTGCCTGATGAAGGCATGCTGGGGCTGGTGCCGACCAACCATTTCTACGCTATCGACGTAGCATTTTCGCTCTTCCTGATCTTCGAGATCATCGGCCTTATTTTTGGCCTGGCAACCTCGGTAGCCGACACGGCTGGCAAGCAGCTTGAGATCTTCTCCCTGATCTTGCTGCGCCAGTCGTTTAAGGAGCTGGTTCACTTCGAGAAAGAGCCCATTGAGTGGAGCATGGACGAGCCCGAGGCAGTGGAAGCAGTGCAACTTGTCGTTGTTGACGCGGTTGGGGCGCTCGCCATTTTTGCGCTTCTGGGCGGGTTCTATGCGCTGCAGAAACACCAGAATATCACGTCGTCGGTCGATGAACTGCGTCAATTTGTGGATGCGAAAAAGACGCTGGCTACGGTGCTACTCTTCATCTTTGGCATCGTGCTGCTGTATGGCGGATATAAACTGCTCCAGGGCGACACGCAGTACCCGCTCTTCGAGACGATCTTCACGGTCTTTATCTTCAGCGACGTACTCATTGTGCTGGTATCGCTTCGGTACGGAAGCACATACCACATCGTATTCCGAAACTCAGGCTTTGCGGTGGCTACCGTGATGATCCGCCTGGCACTGGCCGGGCCGCGTTACCTCGATGCACTGCTGGGAGTAGGAGCAGCGCTTTTCGCTATCGGAGTCACGGTTGCATATAACTACGTGACGCCGGTTCTGGAGAACGACGCGAGGGCGCGCGCTGAGCGAGCGGCACTGATCCAGTCTGGAGGGAGCGAGTCGGCAGAGAATCAGGTCAACGACACTGAGCCTTCTGCTATGTAGCAGCTATGTAGCAACGGTAAGCCAAAGAGAGGAAGCAGCGGATTGCCGGCTTCTCTTGCACCTTGCATGCTCTTAGTCTTCAGGCATCGCTACGTCGGAACTGAACCCACACGGTTGTGCGAGCGGCAACGTTTTGTCCGTTGATCTGTGCGGGCTCGAATGAGGATTCGCACACTACGCGCAGTGCCTCCTCATCACACCCATACCCGATGCCGCGAATTATCTGGGCCTCCTGCACCGACCCGTTCGCGCCAACAATGGTTTGCACGTAGACCCGTCCGACAATGTCATTGGCAGCAGCCGCTTCGGGATAGGTCGCGGCTTCAGTGAGTGCCGATAGGCCACCTACCGGAGCAGGCGACTGGTCTACCGTTGTGTGCACCGCGTCGGTCGTAGAGGGGGGTGTCTCAGGACTGTTGCTTTCATCTGTCTCTTCCGTCTCCTCTTCGAGCGTTTCAGCACCGGCCTCGTTTTCCGAGTCTGCTTCGGGTTCGGTATCTGTCTCTGAGCTTTCAGGCTCTTGAATGAGCGTGTCCGGGCTTACCGGAGCGGTGGTAGCATCGGGCGGGGTGGGAGCATCATTCGCATCCGCTTCTGGGTCGCCGGTGCGCGCCTGTAGCGTAATAGAGCCATGCGTGGTACGGGCTCGAACCGAGGCGTTCCCACCGTGCAGCTGCGCCTCAAAGTGATAACCAGCCTCGCTCGTGCGCAGTTGCCGTGTGTCATACGTCAGCCCACGTGAGAACACGCGCCCGGCTTCGGTCTCGGCGTCCACACGGGCAGACGCCGTGTCCGGCACCGCGATGCGGATATTCCCATTCTCGGTTTCTACGTCGACCGATGCACCGGCCTCAAGGACAGACAGATCCAGGTCGATATCGCCGTTTTTGATGCGCACCCGTATGTCGCCCTGGCCGTTCTGTACGTGTATCGTGCCGTGGGTCTGTTCGACATCGAACCCGCCCTGCAATCCGCTTAGGCGAACAGCCCCGCTGGAACGTCGCACGACAAGTGGAACGGATGCGGGCAGCAACCCCTCAACATCGATGCGGCTCTGCGTTGGGGCCGTTCCATCCAAAGCAAACGTATAGCGCTGCTCGGTACCTCGCTCTTCTACAGTGAGTCCGTCAAGCACTGCCTGCGCAGCGGTAGAGTCGCGCCCACGGGCTGTTTTCCTGAACGTCCAGGTGGCGGCATCGTCGTCGTGGGCTTCCAACTGTAAGTTTCCACGCAGCCCGTTCACCTCAAGCGTACGTCCGCGAAGGGCAACGGTCCGCTCTTCTGTATCGTGAACGGCTACTCGACCAATTTCGAGAACGCCCTCTTCGGTCTCTTCAAGGCCCGGCGGCTCCTCGCCACAGGCGCTAAGCAGAAAGAGAGCAAGGGTGCCGATAAATAGAGGAAGCGACCAGCGGGACCGGGGTAGCGTCAACAAAGCGTGTATCATAATTATAATAGGTCGATAGGAATTAGTGCAATTCGACGCGATTGATAAAGCGGCGGACCGCAAAGAAAGAGCCGGTCCAGCCGAGTAGCATGCCAAAAATAACCATGCCCCCGAGCAAGATCCATTCAAGGTCGGGCGATACTCCGGCTAACTGAGGGAAGTATTCGGTGGCGCTGCGATAGAGTCCCCACAGTCCTCCGCCGGCCAATATCCCTGCAAGCAGGCCCTGCAGGGCACCCTCCACAAGAAACGGGCGGCGGATGAACGCATCGGTGGCGCCCACAAGTTTCATCGTGCGAATGAGCAGCCGCCGGGCATAGATGGTTAGGCGAATGGTGTTGCCTACAAGAAAGAGCGCTGCAACGAGAATGATAGCTCCTACAGCCAAGCCCACACTTCCAGCCATTTGAATGTTTTCTTGTACGGTATTAAGCAGCGGCTGGTTGAAGACAACCTCATCCACATGATCCCAGCTCTGCATTGTGCTCTGCAGCTGCGACAGGCTATCGCCATGTACATGAGACGGCACGACCTGCAGCCGCACCGATGCGGGAAGAAACGGTTCATCGATGAATGTATCTGCGCCCTCGCCAAACTCCTCTTGAAAGATCTGCTGGGCCTGCTCGCGTGAGATGTACTCCGCGCTGGCTACGGTCGGATGCGTCTGAATTCGCGAAAACAGCGCTTCGGCTTCCGACTCGGTCGCCTGCTCGGATACGAAGACCTCCATTTCGCCAACGCGTTCCTGTAGCCACGACAGCACCTGCTGCGCTTCCATTCCGAGCAGTGCCAGCGTGCCCAACAGGAGTAGCGCAATCGCCATCGCTGCAGTCGATGCTACCGCTGCAAAACGGGCGCGACGAAAGTTGGCAATGCCTTCGCGAACAGAAAAGAAGAACGACACGGGGCAATCAGGTGCAGTTAGGGGATGCAAACGGAGGAAGCGCTAACGGACGCATGCAGTACATTGCGGCATGCCTCACACGTAGCAACGTACATACTCTTACGCAGAAAGTCGACCGCCGTACTTCGTTTCTGACGCAATAAGACGACGCAATAGGATCATCTCAACCCAGGCGCCGCATTGAAACACCCGTTCTCTACGGGGTCAGATCTTGAGAGAGAACGAACAATTCGACGAACAAGTGGCGGTTGTGTGGCTGATCACGCAGCCGGCGAAAACGCGTCGCGTTCCGAAAACGCTGTGGCGGCATCTGGTTCGTCCTCGGCCAGGCCGTTGCCGATGAGGTGGTGGGTAATGCGCCAGGTGTGGTAGGCAATGCGGTCGAGCCAGCGCAGGTGGGCCAGCACGGTCAGGGCGTCATCGGGCGGCAACTGGTCGGTTGCAATCCGCTGAAACAGCTGTGGACGCCGGGTGCGCCGCCGGTCAGCCAGGGTCTCGGCGGCGTCTCGAATCGCGTCGATGGCCTCAGCTCGTTGGTCGGCTGATCCATTCCGGGTGGTCTCTTCCCGCTCCATCTGCTGGCGCACCCGCCGCCAGGCCGGGCGCAGCGTATGTTCAAGCGGCTGTACTTCGGTTTCGTAGAGCGAGGCGGAGGTGTTAGGTCGTTCCTGCAGCGCATGCACCAGCCGGTCGAGATGATCCAGGGCGTGCAGGGTAGACAGATGCCGCTCCGACTCATCGGCATCGTTCAGCGCATCGAGTTTGCCGACAAAAGCGCGCGTGTCGATCAGAGCCTCCTGAATGGCGGTCCAGTCAGGGGCCGGGCGTTTGGGGTTGAGGCAGGCGGGCGCTCGCTTGAGCACAGCGGCGGTCGTCGACTGCACGGCCCGCCGGGTCGCTTCGCTGGCCATGGAAGGCACCTCCATTACGCTATCGTCGAGGTACCGTGTTAGGCGGGGGGCGTCGTCTGGAATGAGCCGTTCTACGTATTGAGCAAAGGGGGGGAGTATGGGGATGAAAAGAAGAATGCCCATCAGGTTGAACACAGTGTGGAAGGCAGCGATCACAAGTGCCTCGTCGCCCTGCGTAAAGGCAGCCATCCAGGTGTCGACGCTCCAGACAAAGACCGGCAGCAGTGCAAAGGCAACGACGCCGGTGGCCACATTGAACAAGATGTGCGCCAGTGCTGTCCGCTTGGCAGGAATCGAGGCGCCGATGCTGATAAGCGCGGCTTTCACCGTCGTGCCCAGGTTCTGCCCGATGACCAGAGCAGCGGCCTGGTCGATCTCGATCGCCCCGCTGTAGAGCGCTGTCAGCGTCGTAGCCACCGCCGCACTTGACGACTGCATGAGCACCGTCATGAGCGCGCCAATGCCGACCAACAGCGCCCAACTGCCCCACGACCGCGTAGCCCATACGCTCAGGTCGATCGTTTCGGCGAGTCCGGCCGTTCCGGACTGCAACACGTCGATGCCCACGAAAATCACTCCGAATCCAGCCAGTGCCATGCCGGCCTGGGCCCAGCGGTCGCGTAGGAGCAAGCGCATCAGCGCGCCCACCCCGATCATGGGCAGTGCAATGGTGCTGATTGACAGCTTGAGCCCGAACAGGCCCACAAGCCATCCGGTGCTGGTCGATCCCAGGTTGGCTCCCAGAATAACCCCGAGCGCCTGCGGAAACGTCATCAGCCCGGCGCTCACAAATCCGATTGTTGTTACGGTAGTGGCGCTCGACGACTGCACGAGCGCGGTGAGCCCGACTCCCGAGGCCAGGGCGCGCGGTGTCGTATCCGTAAACCGCCCCAGTACATTCCGCAGTGCACTGCCTGCCGCCGCCTTCAGGCCGTCGGTCATCAGAATCATGCCAAGCAGAAAGAGCCCGATGCCCCCAAGTACGGTGGCAGCAATAGACAGCATAGACACGTCGTTACGTATGAATCAGAGAGAAGCCCTGTGAAGCAGCGAGTGCACACGATCCGTGCACACGATCCGTGCACACGGTTAAGGCGCAGGGGGAGGGATCGGGGCTTCGTGGTACGATCCCAGCAGCTTCTGTTCCGTGGTCAGCTCCGCCAGGTGACCCAGCGCCCGTTGCAGCGGCGTATCGGCGTAGCTGCCCGCCACATCCACATAGAAGAGGTACTGCCCGGGCGTGCCAAAGCGCGGGCGGCTCTCCATCTTACAGAGGTCCAGTTCGCGCAGCGCAAACACCGCGAGACTCTTAAACAGCGCCCCCGCCACGTTCTCACGGAGCGCGAACACGACGGAGGTTCGGTTTGCACGGTCGGAAACATGGTCCTCCGCCGGTCCGGGGCGAATCCCCAGAAAGCGCGTGAAGTTGCGGTCGTGGTCCTCAATGCCCGTATCCAGCACCGCGAGGCCGTACTTGGCAGCGGCCTGCTCGCTGGCAATGGCCGCCTGCGTGCCGTCGCCTGCCTCGGCTACAGACCGCGCCGCCCCGGCCGTGTCGTACGACGCAACGGTACGGGCTGCAGGCAGGGTAGCCGACAGGTAGTCCTGGCACTGCCCCAACGCCTGTGGATGCGAATGCACGGAGTTGATGGTTGCAAGCGAGGCCCCCGCTGGCGCCATCAGGCAATGGCGAATGCGCATAAACCGGCCCGCTTCAATGTGCACGTCGTGCGCACGCAGGTGGTCGTAGTTCACATGCACACTCCCAAAAAGCGAATTCTCGATCGGTACGACCCCCGCGCCCGCCGTACCGGCGTCGACAGCCGCAAACAGGTCTGCAAACGTATCACACGGCAGCGGTGCAGCATCCGGATAGAGCGTGGCAACAGCAGCTTCGCTGTATGCCCCAGCGACGCCTTGAAATGCAACCTTCATATACAGTCGGAGCGAAGCTAAGCAGGTTGAGAAGTCAGGCCATGCAGAAGTCAGGGGGATGCGCACGGGCGGCAGCCCCTCGGATGGCTTTCACGGCCACACAGGCAACACGCTGCAACGCGGCGGTGGTCGTGCGAGCGGATCGTGGCCGCCCTATTCGGCAGAATATCGCGCGCTACCAGCTCACCGTCAACGAGAGCCCGTGTCCTCCGCTCGCATCGACATGAGGAGTCAGGTGAGCGCGGGCTCCGCTTGAGGCGTCACAGAAGCGATCGGGCGTTGCACGGAAGGCCCATCCGGCGCCCGCACTGGTAATGAGGATACCCGGCAGCGTATACACAAGCAGGGTAAGCGGTGCAGCTACTATGAAGGCGAAGCCGCCCTCCGTACTATCAAGCGTCTTGGAGGTGCGCCACAAGCCGATGCCAAGCGCTCCGAGGCCCGCTGTACGCACCCCGAAGCTAAGCCAGGCAAGCTCGGGTGCGCCCGTGCACCACAGTCCCATCGAGGGACCTATGGCGATGCCGAGTGCAGAGAGGCAGGTGCCCACGATAGAGAGCGGCGATCCAAACGAGGAGCCTTGCCCTGTAGATTCGTCGATCGTATACGCCAACGAGCCCAGTCCGATCGGAATAAACGTGGCCAGGTAAGCACGCCCCAGCGCATGGGAGGGCTGAAGCCGACTTTGCCAGTGCGGCGAGATGGGTTCATAAGCCAGTCCAGAGAAGGGCAGTATAGACCTCGGCGTGAGCCCCTGCGGCGTAACTTCCTCAGGAAGCGCCTCAACCGATGGCTTACCAACTGACGTATGGTGCACTGGTTGAACGGCCACAGTGCGATCGGCGACAGACTGAAAAGCGACAGATTGGCCGGCGACAGGACTGCTGATGGCGCCGCTTATGAACAGCAGTCCCACAAGCCCGAAAACGCACCTGAACGCGTAGCGAAAAGGCATGACGATGAGAGAAGGTCAAGCAGAAAGATCGGAGGAGAATGTAACGGTACGTCTCCACCAACATAGCCCATGCACAGATTGGATGCAATTTGAATGTGGGGAAGCAGGCGATCGTTGGCATCGTCGCCTGCAGCATCCTGCAGCGTGTCTCCGTTTCATTTTGGGCTTGCATGTCTGACAGGTAATCTACACCTTAAAGAGGTCTTCATCCCCGTTGGATAGGTGCTTTTCCAGTATGGACACGATTCACAATCCCGTTCAAGGCGATACTGTCACGTTTATAACTACCGCGGATGAGTCCGACGGTGCGCTCACCGTCCTTGAAATTGAGTTGGCTCCAGGCGGGCGCAACGCAGAGCACTACCACGACGGATTCACCGAGCACTTTGAAGTGATGGAAGGCGTGCTTACGGTACATATCGAAGGCAGAACCCGTACGCTGCGTCGAGGCGATCGAACCAGTGTGGGGCGTGGCGTTTCTCATTTCTTTGAGAACGCCACCGACACTTCTGTTCGGTTTCGGGTTGAGATGAGACCGGGCCACCGCGGATTTGAGCACATGCTACGCATCTTGTACGGACTGGCACGCGATGGCGAGCTGAACGATGAGGGCTCTCAGAGAAATTCCTGCACAGCGCTGTGTTGGCGAGTATGAGCGGTACGACGCATACGGAGACCCCTACACCGGTGCGGTGGGGCCTGAAGCTACTCGGCGTTCTGCCACCGGCACAGAACGCAAAATCGAAGTTGAGGGCTCGCTACGTAGATCAGGCTGCAGTCTGAGTAAGATCGAAGTAGAAAAAACGGTCATCGCATCCACAAGCAGGTGCGAGAACTGCATGGTTGTCGTATTGCTGTATGGTGCCTTGGATTATTGCGTGGACGTTGCGCTTCGGCAGCCAGGAAACGCAACTGCAAGGGGGCGCAGTCGTGACGTCTACCAATGCACTATCCCTCGTACAATCATATGATGTATCCATGTCCGATAATGTACCTATGTCCGAACCAGCAGAACTCTCAGGCCAACGTGGCTCCGAACTGTTCAAGAAAGCGGCCGCTCTGTCATTCAATGCGATTACCGTAACTCGTTCTAAACGCGAAGGAGAGCCCTCAAAAATCGTCTATGTCAACGACGCGTTCACTGAGATGACTGGCTACGCAGCAAGCGATGTCATGGGCAAGACACCGGGAATGCTACAAGGTCCCAAGACGGATCCGGAGGTTCTCGAACGACTCGACCGTAAGATTCGCAAGGGTGAGACCTTTCACGGGGAGACGATCAATTACCGAAAAGATGGCTCTCCATTCGTGATTGAATGGAAAGTAGCTCCCATTATGCAGGAAGGCGGAAAGACTTACTACGTGGCCGTGCAGCGTGACGTAACGGATCAGCGCAACGTTCAGGTCGAGGCAGAGTAACACCAATTCCGCATGCGCCGTTGGCACAGGGATGTGTAAACAGATGGACGAGCACAACGTCCGTTCTCTTATCCATCTATCACTTATCTAACGGCATGTGCGGGTTCCCTTCCTCCTTTGTTGATCGTCGCCTTGTCGCAGAATGCGCGGTCCTCACATCCCCCATTCCCTCACGCTGTTCGGGATTTCCCCCTTCGCGAAGGGGGAAATGTCGCGTAGCCACAAAGGGGGATATGCGCCCAAAAGGATAATGGGTAGCGGGCAAACATTAAATGATGCGAGCGATACAGTTCGGATGCGTGTTGTGACTTTCGTTCAAGTCGCTCTTCGACCGATTGATTTTCGACCGATGATTGAAGAGACCACAACCTACCAGTGCCGAAAGTGCGAAAGCGCCAACATCGTCAAAAACGGCAAGAATGTCTGCGGCAATCAGCAGTATCATTGCAAGGACTGCGGGGCCTACGGCGTGATCGATCCGACGCCCCGAGGCTACTCTGAGGAAGAGAAAAAACGCATTCTTCAGGCCTACCACGAGCGCGGCTCAATGCGCGCTGTAGAGCGGATCTTTGGGGTCAGCCGTCCGACGCTTTCGCGGTGGCTCAAAAAAAGGGACGCCTCCTCGACGCAGTCGCCCACGAATTAGAGCCCGGCCAAGCCGATGACCTGCTTGAACTTGATGAATGTTGGACCTACGTCCAACAGCGTTCCAATAAGCGATGGCTATGGGTTGCTCTATGTCGGCGCACCCGGCAAGTCGTAGCGTTTGTAATTGGAGATCGGAGCGCTCGGACCTGTGCTCGGCTCTGGAGCCGAATCCCTGCGTCTTATCGTGCGGCACAGAGCTTCAGCGATTTCTGGACCGCGTATCAGCCGGTGTTCAAGGACGATCCCAAGCATGAGCAAGTAGGCAAAGCCAGCGGCGAGTGTTCGCATGTCGAACGGTTCTTTGGCCTGCTTCGGCAGCGACTGGCCCGCTATGTGCGTCAGACACGAGCAGCCTCCGAGTCCGAGCGGCCTCCGAGTCTGAACGCATGCTGCACTTGACGACCCGGCTGTTTATCGCACGGTACAACCGAGGCGTCACTTAACATCTTACCGCTACCGGATAATGAAAAACTTGCACACCGCGTTATCTATCCGTCCATTCCTGATCCCGTTGAGGCTCCGGTAGAGGAAGATGCTCCTTGAACAGCATCTTACGTTCGTACGTATACGCAGCGTCTTTCAGATGCCTCATATACTCCCCTATACGCATTGTCAGTTTCCGAATCAGACTCGCAGGAATCGAGATCAGCACCGGGGTCCATTACGCGCGAAGCCGTATTTGTAGCCATCACCCTCGTCGGCATGGTCGCAGGTGGGCTGCTTGACTGGTTTGACGGTCCTGCAGGACCTATGTGGGTTGCGTTTGGAGCGGCCTATGTGTTTGGCGGATGGGAAGGAACCAGGGCAAGCATACAGTCGCTCCGAAAGGGAACGGTCGACATCGACATTCTGATGATGCTGGCTGCGCTGGGCGCGCTGGTCATCAACGCGCCGTTTGAGGGGGCTATGCTCCTCTTCCTGTTCTCGCTCTCGGAGGTGCTGCAAGACTACGCAATGGGACGTTCGCGCCGCGCTATCCACGAACTGATGGCGCTACGTCCGGACGAGGCCGAGGTGGTCTGCAGCGACGGATCAACCGAAACGCGGCGGCTCGATGACATCGACGTAGGCACCACCGTGCGCGTGCGTCCCGGCGATGCGATCCCGCTCGACGGCACCGTGGTTGAAGGAGAGAGCACGGTCGACGAGTCCTCGGTCACGGGCGAGTCGGTTCCCATCGATAAATCGGAGGGCGACGAGGTGTACGCAGGCACCACCAATGCCTCGGGGAGCCTCGACATCCGGGTGACGCGGGCGGTGCACGAGTCGACCATTGCTCGGCTCATCGATATGGTCGAGGAGGCGCAGAGCCGGCAGGCACCCACACAGCAGCTCTTGGAGCGTATCGAGCAGCCATATGCAATCGGAGTGCTGGTTCTTACCGGTCTATTTATTACCGTACCCGTCTGGGGCTGGAACGAGGCGTTTCATGACGCTTTTTACCGCGCTATGACGCTGATGGTGGCCGCATCGCCCTGCGCGCTTATCATCTCAACACCGGCGGCGGTGCTCTCAGCAATCGCTGGGGCAGCACGGAACGGAATCCTGTACAAAGGCGGGGCTTACGTGGAGGCCACCGCCGATATCAACGCGGTAGCGTTCGACAAGACGGGTACGCTCACCACCGGGGACACGGTTCTCGAACGTCATGCTGCTCGTGAAGGGGCTACCATAAACGGCGCATTGGTATCTGACAACGACGTGCTTCGCCTGGCAGCAGCGGTGCAGCAGCGCTCCGAACATCATCTGGCCGAGGCTACCGTTGAGGCTGCAAGAGCGCAGGCACTCACCATTCCCGAAGCCAGCATGTTCGACTCAGAGGTGGGGAAGGGCGTCCGGGCTACGGTAGATGGCGCTACGGTTCACATCGGCAATCTGCGCTACTATGCAATGGACCGGTTCAGTGCAGCTTCTATTGAGGGATTCGAGGCCGCACAGGAAGCTGTACAAGCTCTGCAACACAAGGGGAATACCGCTGTCCTCGTCGTACGTGAGTCTGATGAAGAGGGACCGCACGTGCTGGGATGGATGAGCTTTGCCGACCAGCTCCGTGAGGGCGCAGCCGATGTCGTCCGGGCGCTGCATGCACTCGGTGTAGAGCACATTGTGATGCTGACGGGCGACAACGAGACGGTGGCGCACGCCATCGCAGAAAAAGCAGGCGTAGACGCCTACTATGCAGAGCTGCTCCCGGAAGAAAAAGTGGAGCGCCTCAATGCGTTAGAAGCAGAATATGGCGGAGTCATTATGGTGGGAGATGGGGTGAACGATGCCCCTGCGCTGGCTACAGCCCGCATCGGTATTGCAATGGGAGGCGCGGGTACAGATGTAGCGCTTGAAACGGCGGACGTTGTCCTCATGGCCGACGATCTCAGCAAAATCCCCTACGCAATACGCATGAGCCAGAGAGCCAAGCGCACGCTACACATCAACTTCGGCATCGCGTTTGGAGCCATTGCTATTATGGTTACAGCTATCTTCTGGACCGGGCTTCCGCTCCCACTGGCTGTGATCGGGCATGAGGGGTCTACCGTGCTCGTGAGCCTGAACGGACTGCGGCTGCTTGCTTTTCGCGGTTGAGCGAAGGCCTCTGCGCTTTCCCTTTCCTTTCCGCTTCATGCTTATTCGTGCTTATGCCCAGAAAGCATGCTGAATGTGTTCAATCTCCGGCTCGTCGCCCTGGCGCAGCACAATAGCAACAACGTCGAAGCGCGAGCTGGAACGCTCCATGTTGTTCTGGTACAGGTACGCTTCCGATACCTTTATAAGTTGCTTCTTTTTTGAATCGGTGACTGCTTCTTCGGGCGCTCCGTACCCCAGCCCAGATCGCGTTTTTACTTCGACAAACACGAGGTCGCCAGTAGGCACGGCGGTTGGGTCGTAGCAGATCAGGTCGACCTCGGCACGCTCGAAGCGGTAGTTGCGCTCAATAACGTGGTAGCCTTTGTTTTCAAGATAGGAGGCTGCAAGGGCTTCGCCGCGGGCACCCAGGTCGGTGTGGCGTTTGGTCATAGCTAAGCAGGCAAGCGGTGTAAGATACGAAGTAAGATGCGAAAGACCTGCAGAACGCAAGAGGCGGCGTGCATCGCGTTACGATGACGCATCGGAAGGTGAGTGCTGCTGCTCGTGATGACTGGGCGCCGGGGAGCCGGTAGACGAGTCCGCAAACATGCGAGCCATCTGCACCAGGCGGGTCAGCGTGTCCAGGTCATTCTGTTGGACAAGCGGAAGCAGCACGTCAGACATCGACTCGAAAGCTTCCAGCAGTTCGATCAGCGCAGCCAGGCGCTCGTTGAGCATATCGGTCTGTGATGAGGCAGCGGCCGACTTTGGTTCGGGAAGGCCGTTGCGAAAGCGTTCAAGCTGCGACTGTACCGGCTGTAACTCGCGGCGCTGCCGCTCTTCAATGATGCGGGCCGTGATGCGCCACACATTTGTATCGGCCTGGTAGTAATCCTTGCGGGAGTCGGGCAGGCGCTTCTTGGAGACCAGCTGCCAGTCGGTGAGCGAGCGCAAGTTCATGTTGGCGTTGCCTCGACTGATGTCGAGCGCCTCCATAATCTCATCGGTATTCATCGGTGCACCGGCGCAGAACAGACGAGCGTGGATCTGCGCCATGGTGCGGTTGATGCCCCACTGCGAAGCCATCTCGCCCCAGAACGCTACAAACGACGCTACAGTGTCTTCATAGGCGCGTGCTGGATCTATATCACGTGACGTATCTGGAGACGCATCCGGACGTGGAGAACTAAGCGACGTCATATGTCCGATGTAAACCACATGATCAAGGAAAAGCACTGTGCTCTACATATTCCATCAGCACCGCGTATGGTTCCAACAAGCCCGTTTGCCGCGGGCTGCAAGGCGTGTCACGGCGGACCCGTACACCGGCTGCAGAGCGGCCTGGCGGAGACAGTGAACCGAACCCTCTGCGGCGCATGCAAGAAGCTGCACAGCAGTTTACTGATTCGTACCTTAGCTCTGCGTTTCGACGCGATAACGTTCTCATCGTATACGCCCCTCCTATGATCACACTCACAACCGACTTTGGGACAAAAGACGCCTATGTATCCGCCATGAAAGGCGTGATGCTTGGCATTGCTCCAGAGGCGCGCCTGGTAGACATCACGCACGGCATCAGTCCACAAGACGTCATGGAGGCGGCTTTTGTGTTGCAGAGCGCCGTGCCACACTTCCCCGATGGCACGGTACACCTGGTGGTTGTAGACCCGGGCGTAGGGTCGGAGCGGCGCGCTGTTGCTCTGCGGTATGCGAATCAGTGGTTTGTTGGGCCCGACAATGGCGTGTTCTCGCTTCTGCTCAACCAGGAACCCCCGGATGCAATTGTCGAGCTCGACAACCCGGCCTTCTGGCGCACCGACACGCCCAGTGCTACGTTTCACGGACGCGATATCTTCGCACCAGCTGCTGCTCATCTGGAAGCAGGAGCATCGCTGCACGAGATCGGCACGCCTGTAGACAACCTTTCTTCGCTGCGGTGGGCTCTTCCTATGGTGCTGCAGCATACGATCGAGGGATGGGTTGTGCATATCGACCGGTTTGGCAACTGCATCACCAATATCGAACCGGATACCGTAACGAAAGCATTCCCTGATCTCGACAGTGAGGCACTGCATGCTCCCACGCCGCCCGCTCCCGTGCCGCTTAAGTGCTACGTGGGCTCTACCATACTCGATGCAATTCACCCCACGTATGCTTCGGTAGCAGAGGGCGACCCGGTCGTGCTTTTTGGCAGCAGCGGGTTTTTAGAGGTTGCCGTGAACGGGGGCCATGCTGCACAGCTGTTAAATATCCGAAAGAGCGATGCCGTCAAGCTGCTTCCTCCGTCGTTAGACACAAACACGCCCAACGTAGCACACCACGCTGCCTGACGGATCTGATGTGAAACGTATCTGACGTAAAGATGCTACGTGCCGCGACCTGCCTGTGAGCGGGGGGCACGCGTCGTTTCTGGCCTTATTTCCTTGCCTTTACTTTTTGCCTCGTATGTCCACGCCGCCCCTTACTCAGCATGTTGATGTCGTGTACACGCTGATGGCTGCGCTGATCGGCTCGCACCAGGCGCCGGCGCTCACGTACCAGGTGTTTGAGCGTGCAGCCGATGTGCCGCCCCGTAAGCGCCCCGACGATCGGCTGCTTTGGTTGTTGGAGCTTGCTCTTCAGGTATACACCGAACACATGGCTGAAGATGGCGCAGATGGCTACGATATGCGCCGCGAGGCAGCGGAAACAATCGTACAGAAAACCTTGCCTTCGGCATGGGCCGCCTGCTCACCACACACGCGTACGCTACTAACGGCACGGTTCGTGCTCGACCTGTCGCCGGCTGCTGTAGGACAGCTCATTGAGCGTCCGGCCGATGAGGTGGAGCAGGCAATCGCGGCCGCTCGGGCGTCGCTTCGCGCAACGCTGCGCGACATGATGAGTGGAGGACAGCGCATGCTGGTAGACACGGCCTTTCCAGATGAGGAATTGAACGCGAGCCTGCGCACCTTCCTCAACAAGACCCATGGCGCGCCACCTGCTGCACTGCGCAGCCAGATAGCGCGCGCGTTGAAGGCAGAGCGAACCGCATCCGCCCAGACCCGGTCGCAACGCACAGAGCGCCGGCGGAGTCAGTGGCTTAAAACATCGGCTGTTATCGCGGGTCTGCTGGCGCTGGTGGTTCTGGCCTGGGGGGTGCGGTCGATATGGACGGCCAGCGCTGACGCTGAAGATGACCAGCCGAGCATCATCGAGTTTTCAGTGCAACATGCTGATGTGCTAACCTCAATCATTCAGTCGGACAATGCAGACAGCCTGCGGGCGGTCTGGGAGGCTGAAACAGGAAGCACGTTGCGCGTGCCACGCATCGAGCGAGCCCAACTCGTGGGGCTGGCGGCACTGCCTCTAAATCCGGAGCCCGTACCGGTCTTGCAGTATCGCGATATCGATGCGCAGGCCTCGATTCGTGTATTCGCTTACTCCTATGCGCAGCTCGACCAGCTCGAAGAGCAAGCGGTCTTGCCGCGTCCCATCCGCCAGACGCTCGATTCTGAAGATACCTTCGTTGAGCAGTCGGTGCAGGGACGGCCGATCTTGGTCTGGCGCGTGCGCGACCGCGTCTACCTTGCTGTGTTCGCTTCGGCAGCGCGTGACGCTCGCCCTGAACGTGTTGAACCGGAGCGTGAGTAGCCGGGTTTTTGGCGAAGAAGACTGCTGCACCGGTAGAGCGGCGCGAAATCAGCATGATTTGATCAGTACGGTCTGCTACGCTTCGCCAGTAGCATGGTCGGATGGGACAGGCGCTGCCGGCAGCTGGATACGGAACGTTGAGCCTTCACCAACAGTCGAGGAGGCGAGCTGAAGCGTACCGCCGTGGTAGTTCTCGATGACGCGCTGCGCCAGGCTGAGCCCGAGCCCCCACCCGCGCTCTTTGGTGCTGAAGCCCGGTCGAAAGATGTTTGTACGGGCCCGGCGTTCAATGCCCGACCCGGTGTCTTCGACATCAATCTGCACCATGCTGTCCGTTGCAGTTGCAACCACCTTGATTGCTCCGTCACCGTCGAGCGCATCCAGCGCATTCTTGAGAAGGTTTTCCAGTACCCACGCAAAGAGCTCTTCGTTAATACGAGCGTACAGGGCATCGGGGGCCTCCACCGATAGCGTAATCGACTGGCTGTGTTTGGGGATGCGCCGCCGGATATAACCAGCCGTCGTATGAATCACGGTCGATACGTTCATCGGCTTCAGCTTCGGCATCGACCCAATGTCCGAAAACCGATTGGCGACGCGCTGCAGCCGCTCGATGTCGTTCTCGATCTCCGAAACAGCCTCATTGCGGTTCGCCTGCGACAGCGAGTCGCTCTTCAGCAGCTGGGTCCACCCCATGAGGCTGGATATAGGTGTACCTAACTGGTGGGCAGCCTCGCGTGCCATGCCCACCCACAGGTTGCTCTGCTCGCTGCGCCGCACATACGAGAAGCCGAGGTACCCAACCAGAATAAAGAGCCCCACAAAGCCGAGCTGCACGTACGGAAAGATACGTAGCTCACGTACAAGTCCCGACTCGTTGTAGAACACGTACTGCGTAAGCTCCTCCGTGCTGTTGGTATTAGGGTCGTTGTAGCGAAACCGGATCGGGATAGGGGCAAACGCCTGTTTCATCTCGTCGAGATGGTCGCTGAGCCGGTCACGGGCTTTTACCGAGTCGCTGGGACTGAGTGCAGACAGGTCGTCTTCAACAGAGACATTGCGCCAGAAGAGCGGTTCGGTCTGCGTAGAGTCGGTGATGATTGCCGGAATGGCAAACGGATTCGGCTCCAGAATCTCATTCAGGATAAAGTCAAGCTCACCGGTAGGAGGCATAGAACGCGCCCACGACAGGGCTTGTCGCAGGCGCGCTGGGTTGGTTTCGGTAACGGTGTCGACCTGTACGCCGCCCTCAAGAATGCGTTCAAGGGCATCCCATTCGCTGCGGTGCGGATTGGTCGCTCGGTCTTGCGCGCGGGCAACCTGCGCCTGTGCATCCGCCCAGAGCTGAATCATCGACTGCTCGCGGTCGCGGAGCCGGTCAACCAGTTCGTGGGTGTACCAGAGCGAGGCCAGCGCAATGACCATCGCAAAGACAATGAGTCCGAGCTTGAGCCGAACGGACCAGCGGTAGGCATGCACAGCGTCGCGGTAGTCAGTACAGGGGGGATGCGAAGCGCAGGAGCCTGGCGAGGACGGAAGCGGCCGTTTGGGACCGCTTAGGCAACGGGTGCCTCGTGTACATCCGTGATAATCTGATCGCGACGCGGACCAATCGAGATTGAGCCGATGGGCGCGCGCGAGTGCTCCTCTACAAAGTCCAGGTAGTCTTGCGCTGCACCGGGCAGGTCGTCCCAGCTACGCGCGGTGCTAATATCCGCATCCCACCCGGGCAGGGTTTCGTAAACGGGTGTGACGCGATCCAGCGTGTGCGCCTCGCTTGGAAAGCGCTGGGTTTCCTTCCCATCATACTGGTAGGCTACGCAGACCTTGATCTCGTCGAGGCCCGACAGCACGTCGAGCTTCGTAATGACGAGCTCGGTAAACCCGTTGATCATGGTGGTGTAGCGCAGGGCAACCAGGTCGAGCCATCCGCATCGGCGGGGGCGGCCGGTGGTTGCGCCAAACTCAGCGCCCACTTTGCGCAGGTGTTCGCCCATGGCGTCGTTCAGTTCGGTGACAAACGGCCCGTTGCCGACGCGCGTGCAGTACGCTTTTGCAATGCCAATAATGCGGTCGACCTCCACAGGCGATACGCCAAGGCCGGTAGAGCAGCCGCCTGCTGTTGGGTGGCTGGAGGTGACAAACGGGTAGCTGCCAAAGTCAATATCGAGCAGCGAGCCCTGAGCGCCTTCAGCAAGCACCCGCTTGCCATCGTCAAGCGCACGGCCGAGCAGCTGTGCGGTATCGGTGACGTATGGATCGAGCTGCTGGTCGAGCTCTACGTATTCATCTACGATGGTATCAACGTCGAGCTCGTTCGCTCCATACACCCGGCTGAGCATCTCGTTTTTGGCCTCAACGGCGCGCGTCAGTTTAGTGCGCAGCACGTCGCGATCGAGCAGGTCAACGACGCGGATGCCGGTGCGTGCAAACTTATCGGCGTATGCGGGCCCGATACCGCGACCGGTTGTGCCAATGGCGTCGTCGTTCGTATCCGATTTGCGCCCGGCCTCTTGCGCAGCCTCGATGGCTTTGTGATGAGGCATGATGACGTGGGCGTTGTGCGAGATGTGAAGACGCCCTTCAACCGGGTAGCCCAGCGCCTCAATCTGCTGAATCTCTTCGAGCACAGCCTTCGGGTCAAGCACCACGCCGTTGCCAATGACGCAGTCAACGCCATCATGAAAGATTCCACTCGGGATGAGGTGAAGCACAAACTCCTGGTCATCCCAGCAGATGGTGTGTCCGGCATTGGCACCACCCTGATAGCGGGCAACAATGTCAGCCGTATCCTGGCTAAGCAGGTCAACGATTTTCCCTTTGCCCTCGTCGCCCCACTGGCTTCCGATTACAATAGAAACTGGCATGCGTGTCGTGAACAGCTATGAAGAAAAGTGATGATGGTCAGAAGGCGAAATGCGCACGGTGCGACGTAGCCTTCTGGTTGCGTGCTTCTGGTTGCGTAAGCACCGGCGAGCATCTGCCCGCACGTGCCGGAGGCATCTCGTCGGCATCTCGTCAAGATGCACTCCGGCTTCGTAACGAGTAGAAACAGACGCGGTTCACCCTACGCGACGCAGATCCTTAACCGACCCAAGCCACGTAAGGGCTGGTTTCGTCGGGCTGTTAGAGCACCCACTGCATACGTGCTACATACGTGATTATATGCGTGTACGCTCCTTGCGCTTGTACTTGTTGGTTTCTTCCTTTTCCGAGCCTTCGAGCCAGAGGCGAATATCTACTACGATGGGCGAAGCCACGTAGACCGACGAGTACGTTCCGATGAGCACGCCGAGAACGAGCGCAAACGAGAAGCCGCGCAGCACATCGCCGCCGAAGAAGAGCAGAATGCTGGTCACGATAAGCGTGGTGATCGAGGTTACGACTGTACGGCTCAGTGTGCTGTTAATAGAGCGGTTTACGACCTCGTCGTAAGGATCGGTCTTAAACAGGTTGAGGTATTCGCGGGTGCGGTCGAAGACCACCACGGTATCATTCAGGGAGTACCCTACGATCGTCAGGAATGCTGCAATAATTGCCTGGTCGATCTGCAGGGAGAACGGGAGCACGTCCTGAAATAGTGAGAAGATGCCCAGCACAATAATCACATCGTGCGTGATGGCAGCCAGTGCGCCAAGCCCATATCGCCACTCAAAGCGTAGCATGATGTACACGAAGATGACAAACAGGGCACCCAGCACCGAATAGATGGCACCACGCTGCAGGTCGGCAGCGAACCGGGGCCCAACCACGTTGGTCTGTACTACCTCAGGCGACACATCGGGAAAGCTCGCCTGGAACTGAGCAAGCACGTCGCGCTGCAAGTCGCTGACGTCGCGATCGGACACGGTGCGGATAAGCAAGCCGGTCGTTCCAAAGGTTTTGACTTCGGGTTCGCCGTTAAGCACCTCGGCCATGGAGGCACGTACTTCGAGGGCGTCGAGGCCGCCTACATTTTCGATGACGATCTCGGTACCACCCAGAAAGTCAATACCCTGCTCCAGGCCACGCGTGGCAAACGAAAGGATACTCAGTAGAATGAGCGTCCCGGAAATCATGTACCCGATCTTGCGATTCGGGATGAACGAAAAACTGGGGTTTTCAAGTAAACGCATAGTCAGAAAAAGTTATATCGTAAGCGGAGTGAATGGTCGTGTAGAAGCGCCGCGGGGGCTCCGAGGCCCGTAGGCCCCGGAGTGCGGCAGCATAGCTCAGCGAAACGTCACCCGTAGGAGACGCGCATTTTGCGCTCGTCGACCATGTAGTCGAAGATGAGCCGCGTTACGATAATCGCGGTAAAGAGAGACGACAGAATACCCGCCATGAGCGTAACGGCAAAGCCCTGAATGGGCCCTACGCCGAACGAGTAGAGGATGGCGCCCACGAAGAACGTTGTAATGTTGGCATCAAGGATCGCGCTTAAGGCGCGGTCATACCCGGCATCAATCGATGCTTTAAGAGTTTTGCCGGTGTTTGCCTCCTCACGTATTCGGTCGAAGATGAGCACGTTTGCATCCACCGCCATACCGATAGTTAGCACAATACCGGCAATACCTGGCAAGGTGAGCGTCGCCCCGAATCCGGCTAAGATTCCCAGAATCAGAACGATGTTCAGCAGAAGCGCCACATTTGCGACGATGCCAGCCGTGCGGTAGTACATGACCATGAAGAGGATCACCAGTACGAGCCCCGAAATAACCGAGATAAATCCGGCGCGAATTGAGGCTTCACCAAGGCTCGGACCTACCGTACGGTCGCCTACAATGTCAAGCGGTGCGGGCAACGCACCCGACTGCAAGATCGTGACGATGTCTTGTGCTTCCTGACGCGAGTCGAGCCCCGATATTTCGGAGCGCCCTCCCAGAATGCGTTGCTGTACGGTCGGATACGAGTAGATAACGCCGTCAAGCGCAACAGCCACAGGCTCTCCAACATTCGCCCCGGTGAGCCGCGCCCAAGTGCGCGAGCCGTCGGAGTCCATCACCATGAGCACTTTGGGCTCGTTGGTGAACTGGTCAAACTCAACGGAGGCGTCGGTGATGGCATCGCCGGCAAGCTCAACCTGGCTGCGAACAGCGATCAGTTCATACACGTCTACGCCGTCTTGCGTCTGACCGATGGGATTTGCACCGAACATAAGCTCAACGTCGCCTGGCAAGAGGCGCTGCACATCCTCCTGGCGCATCAGGTCCATAGCGCGCGAGGTGTCAGGCAGAAGCACATGAGCAAAGACGGGGCGCTGCTGCTGGTACGGCAGCGGCTGCATCAGGGCCAGGAAAGGGTTTTCGGACTCATCTACCATGTCTTCCTGGGCGAGCGGATCGTCTTGCGCCAGCGGATCGGCGGTTGGATCGGCCTCTTCCTCAAGGGCCTCCTCGTCGGTTACCGGGTCGCGCTCGGCGATCGGGTCTTCTTGAAGCTCCCCCTCTTCGACATCGGGCGTCTCGCCTTCCGCAAGCTCGTCCATCTCAACGTCTTGAGCCTGCGCTTCAAAGTAGTCGATAATGTCCTGGACCGACTCGGTGAGGCGCTGGGGGTTGGCCATCAGGCGAAACTCCAGGCGTGCCGTACCGCGCAGCAGGTCGCGCACGCGTTCGGGATCGTCCACGCCGGGCAGCTCCACAATAATACGACGTTCGCCCTGGCGCTGAATAGAGGGCTCAGTCACGCCGTACCGGTCAACGCGGTTACGAACAATCTCAATGGCACGCTCTACCGCTTCGTTGGATTGGTCGTTGAGGTATGCAATGACGTCGCTGTTTTCGGAGCGACGCGTTACACCGGCCTCTTCATTACGGAAGTACCGCGAGAGGCGCACGTTCGGGTCACGCTCCTGAAACTCTTCAACAAATACGTCGACCACAGAACGATCCTGTTCAAGGGCGCGTCGCGCTGCTGTCTGCAGCACCTCTTCAAACGTTTCGTCTTTGTTGATGGCAAGCTGTCCAATGAGGTCGGCTACGCGGATTTCGAGCGTTACGTGCATCCCGCCCAGCAGGTCAAGCCCGAGCCCGAGCGATCCTTGCCGGATTTCCTGGATGCGCGTAAAGTTTTCCTGTTCGTACTCAATCCGCTCCTGCTCTGTCATCTCGCTCAACCGTTGGTTGAGCATGATATTTTGAGCCGTCGGGAATAAGTAGTAAGCACATAACCCCACGAAGAAGATCGTGAGTGCGATTTTGAGTCCGTTGTCTTTCATAGCAGATCAGTAAGAACGTACAGCAAGTGGTGGTAAGGGGGCGTCCAGAAGCCGTGCAGCATCCTGGTGGTATTCATTCAAACGTTCGTTGAGCGCCCGCTTGGTCAATGCATTCAAGCAAGAGCAGGGCGGCAGCACGAAGTTGCAAGAGAATGCTCATGGGCCTGCGCAGTCGTAGCAAAACACACACACGCAGGTTGCAGAGCGTAGACAGCACTGCCCAACGAAAACATAGGGCTGATGCACAGAAAGCACATCACGCAACGGTTGGTAGCGGGATGCGCACCGCGCTGCTCCATGGCATAACAGGCCACGAGTTAGAGCAGGTGCACATGGCATGCACGTGCCGGCGCGCTGAAGCGTACACGCAGCAGGAGGGAGCTACGGAGCGCGCGGGGTGGCGTAGACGAGGCGCCGGACAAGCCACCGTGCTTCTTCGAAGTGGGTGTGTGCGCGGTCGATAGCGGAGTAAAGAGGCGACAGCACCGCGTGAGGGGCCGTCGCAGGGCTATCGAACTGCACACGTGTCGTTGTCGTCACCGAAAGACCGGCCGAGAAGAGACGTGGCGTAGGCGCCGTAGCGTTCCACTGCGACGCCTGCTGATGCAGCCAGCGTGCCAATGCGTCAATATCAGCGTCGCCGCTCCATCCGAACAGATACGCAGCGCGGTGTCCGCTCGGGGCGTGAGCCTCGTAGGCCTGAAGCACAGACGCCGTATATTGCTGAGCCGAGAGCAACGGTCCAGATGAAGCCTCCGAAAGCGCCTTGTTGAAGGCCTCACGGTCTGCTTCAGAAGGCCACTCGGCCACCTGCCCCTGAAGCCAGGAGGCACGCGCGTCAGACGACGGTCCGAGCAGCGACTCCGTCCAACTGCTCCCCACCCACGGCAACAGGCTCACAGCCAGCACGCTGACCATGACATACCGAATAGAAGGATGGCGAAGGACGTTCATGCGGAGCGAAGCCCCAGACTGTTACGATAAACATACGACACTCCACGAAATCGCAGGCGATCGACTATTGTTCCATTCGCTTCTATCGAAGCGGAACATCGTCGTTGTCTCAGGCATGGCTCTCGTACCTGTTCTAATTCCTTCGCGTCCCCCCACGCCTCTATGCTCTTCTCTGCGAACCCACCCAGCCGCATCACTCGCACAGCGCTGCCGAGTGGTGTGGCGCTTTTCACGCAGCATTGGGAGCCCACATCACCCCCCATCGGCACGGTCCTGATCGTTCATGGATACGCCGAGCATAGCGGACGCTACGGCCATGTGGCTACGGCATTGCAGGAGGCGGGATACGCCGTTGTCGCCTACGACCAGCGCGGGTTTGGACGCTCGCCGGGAGAGCGTGCCCTCGTCTGGAACCTGGACCTGTTATGCGAAGACCTTGCTGCGATGGTTGCGCATCTCCCCAGCAAAGCCGATGGGCCGCTTTTTGTACTTGCCCACAGCATGGGCGGACTCGTTGCGCTGCGTACCGCACTCCATCCCGGACTCCCCGTTGACGGAGCGGTGCTCTCTGCCCCTGCGCTCTCGGTAGAGGCCAGCGTGCCGCGCGTGCTCTTGGCCGTTGCCGATGCCGTGAGCAGGTACCTGCCTGCGCTGCCCACAGTTGGCGCCATCGAAAACGGAATATCACGGGATGTGCACGTCCTCACCGATGCTGCAGCCGACCCGCTTAATCACCAGGGGCGCGTTCCTGCGCGCACCGGGATTGAGATCCTGCGTGGCGGAGAGCAGGTGCGAGCACGGGCTGATGCGATCTGTCTTCCCTACTTGCTTGTACAGGGTGCATCCGACACGATCGTAGACCCCGCGGGAAGCATAGCATTCCACGCCCAGAGCGGCTCCACCGACAAAACGATGCACCAATACGAAGACCTGCGCCACGAAGTCCTCAACGAGCCGGAGCGCGATGTTGTAATCAGCGACATTCTGGACTGGCTAAAGGCGCGTACGTTTTCCGTACCATCGCGAAACGGACTCAAATCCACAGGCAATTTGGACCATCCTTAAAGGGATCGTAACAATAGGCTTGTGGCTGTTTGCCAGAAAAATATGTACCGTAGAGAATCGCCTGTACACCTACCTCCTGGCTACCGTCGCTTATGCCTGCATGGTACGCTCGTATATTTTCTCTCCGGTTGCTACCGGTTGTTGCTATCAGTCTACTACTGATCACGCAGCCAACGATGGCCCAGCAAGACCTGCTCGGCTACTGGAATTTCAACGACCCCGTCGAGAATGGCAATCCATGGCCCGCGCCGGTCGAAGTCACATTTGGGGACGCGCAGATCACGTATTCGTTTGATGAGGGAAGTCTGAACGCCTTTGAAGGAAATACTGGCAATGCCCAAGGGGGCGACGCAGCGGGAGATAGCTTCTCTGTTGCGGGCGACGACCAAAACGGGAACCACTTCGATATTGCCGTCTCCACGATAGGCGCCGAAAACATCGAGCTGGCATTGTGGGCCCGACGCACGGACACCGGATTTGACAACAACACGGTTAGCTACTCGACCGACGGCGGAGCAACCTTCACGCAGGAGTTCACCTTTACCCCCAATAGCACAACGAGCGGCGCCGTCGAGACATTCGACTTCTCGGGTATTGCAACGCTAAACGATAACCCGGACGTCGTCTTTCGAATTACGCTCGACGGAGCCACATCAGGTAGTGGTAACAACCGCTACGACAACATCACCGTGCGTGGCGATCTGGAGCCCGCGGCGGGTCCCGTAACGCTCTCTGCCATCGACACGCCTGCCCTGCTTAATTTTCAGGGTGTTCGCGGCGACGGGTTTTCGCCTTCACCGAGTCTGGGGCAGCTCAATTCAAACGCGTTTGCGGTGTTTGGCACGAGCGATGGCAATCTGGACTTTGGTGGAACGCAGACAGGTGGCGCTTTTGCGCAAGGGGCACAGACCGATGATGCCTTTTCAGGAGGTATCTACGCCTTCGACGTTAGCAAACCCACCGATCTGAATAATGGATATGGCGACTACACGTTCGGACTAAAGCCCTCAGGCAGCGACTTTACGCCCGGCACGGTATACGTGTGCTACGAGAACACGACAGGCACTCGCATCAACGGCGGGCTGGATGTAGCCTACGATCTCTGGGTGCTCAACGATGAAGACCGCAGCCAGTCCATCGAACTCAAGTACGCGGTCGGCGATGCTTGCCAGACCGATGGCAACAGCGCTTCCGCCTTTAACGACAGCGGCCTGGCATTCACAATCGACGAGGATGCCGACACAGATGCGGTATGGGAACGCAATGAGCAATCGACCACCCTCCCTGCTGCAGTTCCCACAGGCGAGTTCATCACCCTGGCGTTCGTCACCAACGACGTCAGCGGGGGTGGAGCCCGCCCGCAGTTCGGATTCAACGACATCTCGGTGACTCCCCGCACGGCAGATGGCGGACCGATCATCATCGAAAACACCGATGATACGCTGTTCGAGGACTTCAACACCTTTCAGGGAAGCGGATTTGCCTCGCCGGCGGACCCCGATCAGCTGAATTCGGAAGCGTTCATCGTGCGTGGCCTCAATGATGGGGATCTCGATTTTGGCGACACGCAAACAACAGGCGACTTCGCCCGGGGCATCAGCACCGGCGGTGTAACAACCGGCGGTATCTACGCCTTTGAGGTGGATACGGGCGATTTCGCTTGGGGCGTGCAGCCTACCGGATCCGACGTTACTCCAGGCTCCTTCGTCGCACGCTACCTCAACGACACGGGCACATCCATCAATGACGTCGCCGTGGCGTACGATATCGAGGTGTTCAACGACCAGGACCGCTCCACGAGCTTGAACCTCATATACAAAGTCACCGACGAAGATGCCTTTACCGAAGGCGGCTTTACCGATGTGCCTGCACTCGACTACACCACGCCGGAAGGAGCCGATGCAAGTCCGAACTGGCAGACCGTGCCGCGTGAGGGGGCGCTCACCGATCTCAATCTGCAAAACGGCGAGTATCTGATCCTCCGATGGGACTCGGACGATGCCGGGGGAAGCGGGGCGCGCGACGAGATTGCGCTCAACAACCTTTCGCTCACGCCCAATCCGCCCGTTGTCGAGCTGGTAGACACCGGGGCCGCCGTGTGGTCGACCGATGGCACCGTTACCTTCGATGTGGAGATCCGCAATCCCGATGGCACCGAGCGCACTGTGGAGGTCGCCTTTGACGAGAGTAACAGCACTGCGAATCCCGCTGACGTAGCCAACTTCGACACCCAAACCATCACGTTCCCGGCCTCGGCCAGCGATGGAGACACGCAGACGGTCACGGTCGATCTAAATGCGTTCTCGGGCGATGCGACCCGTACAGCCCAGTTCGTACTGCAAAATGCCTCATCGGGCACGTCCATTGGCCTGCGCCGCACGTACACGCTCGATATAGGCGATGCGCCGCGCGTGCTCATTAGCCGATACGTGTACTCTGATAGCGGAGGCGGCGGCACGCCACGGGGCATTCAAGTATGGAACGTGTCGGGGGAGCCCATCGACTTCGCGGAGGATCCACTTGAGATAAACACGTACTTTAATGGAAGCACGTCGTCTACCACACAGCCTACAATAGATAGCGGCGAGCTCGGAGCCAATGAGGTCCTGCTTATCGGCGATAACGACGACACCGGCGGACTCAAGGCGTTCCGCGATAATACATGCTCCGGAGTAGCCTATTTCGAGCGCCAGCCATGGTTTAATGGCGATGATGTGGTTGAGTTGGTCCTTGACGGACGCACCGAAGATGTGTTGGGGACCATCGGCGAACAGCCTGATCCTGGCTGGCAGGGCAACGGCGTGCGTACGTTCGATCAGTACCTGGGCATCCAACCCGGTACGACGGCTGGGAATCGCAACGGATTTACCGACCCCAGCACACGCTTCCTTACGCTGGTTGATCGGCCCACCGATCCTGATGAGCTGAACGGGTTCTGCGATGCCCCGTGGCCCGAAGCCACATTCCTCACCTCCGAAACGACGGTTGTACAGGGGGATACGGAGAGCACCACGCTCGGAGCGACGATTCAGCTCACCCCCTTTGAAGGACGTCTTGCCGCTACCACAATCACTTTTGACCAAGCCGGTAGCTCCGCTTCATCTACGAGCATTGGTGGCTTCGACAGCGAAACCCTCACGTTTCCCGCAGGCAGTCCCGCCGACACTGTAGAAGCAGTGCTCAACCTCGCCTTTCCGTCAAATACCAACCAGGACGGTCCCCTCGATGCGGTGTTTACGCTGGATGTGGAACGCTGCTTTACTGCCGAATGCTTTGCGCAGGCCAGCAGCGGGGCGCTCACCGTCACGATCCTCGACCGGGAGAGTGCCCCGGATGTGCTTATCTCAGAGTTTCTGGCCATTCCAGACGCTGTGTCCGACGCCGACGGCGAGTGGATCGAGCTGTACAATACCACCGATAGTGATATTGACCTGAGCAATTGGACGCTTCATACCGCCGCTGCCACTGATGCTGCTCTTTCCGGCACGCTCCCGGCACGCAGCTTCTTCACCGTGTGCCGCAACACCGACATCAGCGAGAACGGCGGCGTGCGTTGCGACCAGCAGGCCAACATTGAACTGGCAAACGACGGTGCCACGCTCGCCGTCAAGGACAATGGGGCCCCGGTTACGACCGTTGACTATGGCACTGCCCGCAGCAGTGGCACACTCGATCCGGTTGCCGGGGCGTCAAGCGTGTTCACTGGCACCGCGCAAAACAACAACGCCGACCGCTGGGCCGTGGCGGAGCGGCGCGAGAAAGGGTTTCTGTTCACGCGCGGACGCAGCAGCCGTACCGATCTGGGCGCGCCCGGACAGAACGGGCCCAAGCAGCAGCTTCAGCCGGCTACCCCAATCGACGGCACCTCGGGCTGGCGTATGCTGGCACCGCCCGTGGAAGCCTTCACTGTAGCCGACCTCGACATGCAGAACATGGTCCAGGGCGTTCCCGATCTACCACTGGGCGGGCAGGCAAACGTTTACCGCTGGGAAGAAACCGGCTGGGAGTCGGCGTCATCTGGAAGTGATCTGCTTCCCGCCGGAGAAGGGTTCATCTGGTACATGTGGGATACCTCGGCTCCGGTCAACCAGTACAGTCCGTTTCCTTTCACGCTAAGCGGTCAGGGTCTGTCGCCTGCAGACGATATTACGGTTAATGTTGAGAACGGGGGGACGGCCGGTAACGGCGGCGACCCGACGGGCGATGACGTAGAGTGGCATCTTCTTGGCAACCCGTACCCGTACACATTCGACTTGAACGCAATCGACCTTGCGGGACAAGGGTTCACGACCACAGCTCAGATCTGGGATTCCAGCCTGAACGGAGGGTCCGGGTCATACATTCAGCGCAGTCAGGAAAACGCCGGAGAGGCACGTCTCATCGCGCCCTGGCAGGGGTTCTTCGTAGCACGGGCCAGCGGTACGGCTACCACACTCACGTTCGATGCCGATGGCCGTCGTCTCGCGCCCACTGCGCCCAAATCCACCGTGCCCAATCCCTCGCAGGCGCGCATCGCCTTTACGCTTTCGGGATATGACGCGGCAGGCACGTTGGCCACGTACGACGAGGCCTTCGAGGTTTTCCTGCACCCCGACGCTACAATGAAGTTCGACGTGCGTAGCGCGGTGAAGCTCTCGCCCATGACCGGCACGTACGTCACCCTGTCTGGACATGGCATGCGCAATAGCAAGCCTATCCGGCTTTCGCGTTACTCCCTTCCGTTTGCGCTGGATGCGCCTGCTGTGGTGCCCGTCGTGATTGATGCACAAAACACGGACGACATTGACAAACTTACGCTACGGTGGCCGACGCTGCGGGGCCTGCCTACCGGTTGGCAGGTGTACTTGCGTGATCTGAAGACCGGGGCCGAGGTCGATCTGCGTGAGGCCGATGCCTACACGTTCGATGCTGAACCTGGAGCAATGAGTACCAACCGCAGCGTTTCGAAGAGCGCAATTCGTAGTTCCCATCCGGCTACAACAATGGACCAGCATGCCGAGCCGCTCAATGAGGCAGAGGATGCCAATGTGCGCTTTGAAATCCACATCATACCCACCGACGAGTTTGGTAATTCGTTGCCGGTAGAGCTGGCTGAATTTACGGTACAGACAAGGGCTTCCTCCGCCACATTGCGGTGGACGACCCTCTCCGAAACGAACAATGCCGGCTTCGAGGTGCAACACCAGAGACCTGGTTCCGAGGACTTCGCTGCACTTGGCTTTGTGGAAGGACAGGGCACGACGGATGTGGAGACCACCTACCAATTTGAAACCGAATCCCTGCTTCCAGGCACGCATAAGTTCCGGCTGCGACAGGTGGATACCGACGGCACCGCTACGCTTACTGAGGCGCGTAGCATAGACGTTCAGCTTGACCGGTCGGTTGCGCTTACTGTGTACCCTTCGCCTGTTCGAAATAACGCTACGGTACGCTTCGCTGTCGACGCAGCGCAAGAGGTGATTATTGAGGTATACAATGCACTCGGTCAGCGCGTTCAGACACTGTATCGGGGGGGCACGACTCCGCATCAGACAAACACGTTCCAATTCGAAGCTGCCGGGTTAGCGAGCGGATTTTACGTTGTGCGATTGCGTGGCGAATCCACCCAGAAGACCCAGTCGATTATGGTCGTCCGGTAGCGTTCCTGAAGGCGTAGGTTGCGACTCGCATCAAGCTCTGCGATCCTTACTGGTCGAGTTGGCCTTCGTGAAAGTCCTGAATGGCATCTTGCATACCTATGTACGGCGGACCCTGGCTTGGATTCATGCAAAAAAGAGCGCGTGAGGCAGTGGGAAAGGGAGCATGGCACATCATAACGTAGAGTTGCAGGTTGCGTCCGCCTGCAAAAGACGCCAGCTGGATGGCATCTGATACGTACGAAACGGTGCACCCGCGGCCGTGGCACACGAGGTGCAGCTCGCACGAGGGGGCACAGGGCGGTGTAGGGCGCTGCACGGAGACGCCCGGGGGAGCGTAGTCGGGGTTAAACGCCCAGGCGTTGTGAAACATACTATAGGTGTTGGCGATCGCGGCAATATTCCAGTCGCTGAGGTCTTGATTGAAAGACCGAGCGCCTGAAAACATAAAGCTCAGGTCGTGGGCATTAGAGGTATTCCACGCGCTGAGATCTTGGTTGAATGAGCGAGTCCGCCTAAACATGCTGACTAGGTTCCTGACGTTGGATACGTCCCATGCCCCGATGTCCTGGTCAAACGTCTCCGACTCGGTGAACATGTCGCGCATGGTAGCAACGTTCGACACGTTCCAGCTCCCAATATCCTGGTTGAAGGCGTCAGCCCCGGCGAACATGGCAGTCATGGAGTTCACATGAGAGACATCCCACCCGCCGATATTCTGGTTGAACGAGGCCGCGTTCATGAACATGCCATCCATCGTTTCAACGCTGGAGACGTTCCAATCACTAATATCGCGGTTGAATTCAGCAGCCCCGGCAAACATGGCAGCCATTGACTGTACGTTAGAGACATCCCACCCGTTAAGGTGCTGGTTGAAAAGCGAGGCGTTCATAAACAGGCCGGACATATCCTCTACGCGCGAGACGTCCCATCCGCCAATCGGTTGATCGAAAGAGGCTGTTTCGGCAAACATCACCGACATGTCTCTGATCGAAGAGACGTCCCAGTCTCCAATAGGAGCGTTAAACGAGGTGGCTTCCAAAAACATGCCCCGTGTAGACGTAACGCGAGATAGATCGGGCACATCGTCGGCATGTACCGTCAGGTGGCTTGCTCCGGCAAATGCGTTCTCCATGCTGTGCCACGCGATAGCCCCCCACTGTTCCACCGTCTGAAGCTTTTGCGCGTTAGCACGACTACCACTGCTTACAGGGTCGTGGCGAGCCGCATCCAGGTAGATATGCGGAAAGCTGCCCTGAATGGATACGGTGTAGGTGCCCGGGGCTGCGTAGGTATGAGTCGGGTTGGGATCGATGCCGGTAACGGTTTCGCGGGTGCCGTCTCCCCAGTCAATAACGAAGTTGTATGTGACCTGTGGCGCCGTAGGGATTGTGATCGACAACGCGGGGTCAGTTACCTTCCAGGTGGTGACAAACGCTTCAGCAGGTTGTGCCTTCGATACGGGCGACATACCAGTAAGCAGAGCGATCACTGCAAAAACAAACAAGCTACGCATGGTTCAGAGATCAGGTGGAACGCGATGGTCAACAAGAGCAGATGATGAAAGATATGTGATAGGCACCATCATACCCGCCAGTATACCGAAGCAATGCTGGAACGCAGGCATGCGAGTACGGGAGGCACTGTCTCCATGCGAAATGGGGGACAGACACAGTTAGCTGCTTGGTTGTATTGGATATCACGCTACCGTGCAGGGGCCGTGCCGTTCTTATTTGGTAAGACTACCGAAACCGGGGGGGAATGCGAAGTAGTCTGGAGGCTGGGGTGTCGTCAAAGGCGTTGCTTGCGAGGGCAACGGGGGGGACGTACCAGGATCGAACGTCTTGGTTGAACGACTCGGCTCCCGAGAACATGAATCCCATTTTGACCACGCTGTCAAGCTGCCAGCTCCGCAAGTTCTGGTTAAACGACGCTGTTTTACTGAACATCCGGGTCATATTCCTGACGTTCGATACGTCCCAGCTACTGATATCCTGGTTGAATGCTACAGCTTCTGCAAACATAGCGCGCATGTTGCGCACCGAAGAGACGTCCCAGTCCCCAATGCTTTGGTTAAACGACTCGGTGCCCGCAAACATAGCTGTCATCTGGGTCACTGAAGAGACGTCCCAGTCGCGAATGTCCTGGTTAAACGACGCTGCGTGCATGAACAGTCCCGACATATCTTCGACGCTGGAGACATCCCAGGTTCCGATGTCTTGATTAAAGGCATCAGCCTCTGCGAAGAGCGCACGCATGTTTGTGACATTTGACACGTCCCAGTTGCTAATATCCTGGTTAAACGACGCTGCATGCATGAACAGTCCCGACATGTCTTCTACATTGGAAACGTCCCATTCGCCTATATCGCCATTGAACGAGAAGGCGCGTGCAAACGAGGCCGACATGCTTTCGACGTTCGATACGTCCCAGTGCCCGATGTTGTCATTGAAGAACGCGGCGCCTGCAAACATGCGATCCATCGACGAGACGCGCGACAGGTTGGGGGCGTCGTCTGCGTCAGAGGTCAGATACACCGCTCCGGCGAAGGCGTCTTCCATGCTCAGCCATTCGACCGCCCCCCATTGTACGATCGTCTGTAGCTTGCGGGCATTCGCCGCATCCCCCTCGCCAAATGGAGGCACGGGGCTGGCGTTAAAGTGGATGCGCGGAAATACGCCCGTAATCACGACGGTATGTACGCCCGGCGTATCGTAGGTGTGCTCAGGCCGCGGATCAATGCCTCTGACCGACTCGGTCGTTCCGTCGCCCCAGTTGATCGTGAAGTCATATGCAGTGCTTGAGGCCGTCGGAATGAAAATGGATTCATCTGCCTCCGTAGTCACCCATGTGGTCACAAAGGCATCTTCGCTCTGTGCTACAGAAGAGGTGGCCCCGAGTGTAAATATAAGTGCGCAGAAAAGAATAAGTTTGTCCGTAAATGAGGTCGTCATAATGACCACTTGTGCTTTTTGGGAGTTATTTTGTAAACCAATGATACAAAACTACGCGCTTTGTGTCAAGCGTTGAGAGCGTCGCTTTTGGAGCGTAAGGGGTCCAGAAAAGGATGAGATTCAACTCCTGATTATTTAGTATGCGAGTGAGGTAATGCTTTGATATGTATAGCGATACCCCTTTTGGGGCGGATGGGAGGTATATATCCGGGCAATGAGCAGGGAGGTATATGTCTGAAATGATTTATTCCACGTCTCTAAACCGTCATTCTATTGCATCAAGGGAGATGAGATACGGGCAGCTTCTGTTTCCATTAACAACTTTACCGGTATAAATTACCCAATTGTGTTTGCCGGTTGTTAGCTAATCTACCGATATTGGGCTATGACCCCCGCTGTGTAAGAAGTGAATACAAGCAATTTGCAATTAGAGCAGAAATATACTACTTCAGGTAGAAAAGAGATAGGGGGTGGAGCGTGGCTAAGAGCCTGTTTGGGTTTTGGTTTGTAGGCGAGAGCGAGCGCCGCCGAAGCGAAAATTGGACCACGACGGAGGTTCGTAGCCGGGGCTACGGGCCGACATTGGGGGCAATTTGCAGTCCAGCGCCGCCGCTCGGAGCCCAAATTAAGAAATCAACACAGGTTCTAAGTGATAAAGCTATCGGGCACTGCGGCTTCGCCTTATTTGAACCACCGCCTCCTATATCCCGGATATTCCGCTGTGCTCCATCATCTTTAGTCGTGGGAGAATGTCAAGTGGCTATTCCTGTCAGGATCAGTCCCCCACGTAGCGCCCAGATATTAAACCACTGCCCCACGTAATCCAATCCGATCCAGACGGGCGCCACCCCCTTTGGCATGTCGCCTGCAGGAACGAACGTCCACGGTGTTAGGGTGGGCGATGCAAAACCAGCGCCACAAAGCTGCGCATGGGCTTCTGCAGCCGTAAGGCGCCGGTCGGTTTCGAGGTGACGTGTAGGAATACGGAGTAGGGGGGCTACCCAGCGATACCATGCGTATCTGCCATTCAGCGTAAGAGCGACGAAACGTCCGCCTGGACGCAACACGCGGTGTACACTCTGAATCACCGATGCAGGATCTATCATGTGCTCCAGCGCACCCACGCAGATCACGCGGTCGACGCTATCGCGGTCGATTGTAGAAAGGGTGCGTGCGTCATCCACCCGAAATGAGAGAGGGGTGTCGTAGGAAGCAGCACGGGCTGCGCGCTGTGCCGACGCTACCATGGCGGGCGATACGTCTACACCGATGCCTTTGCAGATGTCGGGAGCGAGCATGCGCAGGTGGTTCCCATCGCCACATCCCAGATCGAGTACGGTGTCGGACGAGGCAAAGCGTCCGTGCTGTCGGAGCAGCCGAACGCGGTATCGGAGCAGCGTATCGGTGGTACCATGCTGCTCGGTGTTATGCGGAGCAAACCGGTCGAAGAACGTGCGTACATCGGCGATGGACTCAACGGGCTTCGGATCGGGGGGCATAGCATTCGGGTGAAGTTAAAGGCCTGGGCAAACACAACCTGAAGGAAATGCAGATAGCACGCACCTACCTTGCGGGGAGACGCTGCGGCAAAAAACTTACGACGACGAGCGAAGTATCGGAAGCAGAGGGACGCGCCCATGGAATGTCCAGACGAAGTAGGGCAGAAACGAGGCGAGGAGTCCGGCAACCGCGATCCACACAGCATGAAGGGTCCAGTTAGGAAGCGGGAGGAACGGTAGTAAGATCGCTGTCATCATAAACACATACAGATAGCGGGCGGCCGGGGTGCGCGGCTCGGTGGCGGCTGGCGGATCGCCGAGATAGAGGCTCAGAGCAAACAGGTAGCGTAGCGCACCGGCCAGCATCAGCGCGACGAACATGCCCTGTTGTATAACAGCCAACAGGCAGAGCAGGAGCAGCGCAAACGCATCCACCTCTTTGTCAAAGAAGGCGCCGAACGCTGAGGCCTGACCGGTGTGGCGTGCGAGCCAGCCGTCGAGTCCATCAAACAGAAGAAGCAGTGTGGCACCTGCAGCAAGCAGCGGCTGCGCGGTTTCGGGCGACCACGGCCAGAGAGCCAGGGCCAGCAAGCCGATAAGTCGTATCGCGGTAGTTGTGTTGGCCGCGCCGAAGCGTCCGGCGGGTGTCCAGTAGGAGCGAAAGGCTACGATGAACCCGGTAAACGAAAGAGCCCCAGCCGCAACGACAGGAACCATCGACTGCAGAACAAGGCTTCCGGAAGCGCCTGCGAGAAGCAACACGGCGTGCAGCGCGGCAAAGCGCGTCAGGCGATCATTCAGGGTCGATCGGGCAGAGGGAGCCATGATCAGGCACGGGCGGCTGGGTGTGGTGAAATCTATTCGGACATGCACTAAGGTGTCGCATCCTGTAGGCCGAATGCAAGTGAGCAACGCAACAAGGTCGGCACGCTTGATACAGACCGGGCACGGCCTTATGTTAACGGATGTTGAAACACCCGGTACGGTGGCCTATCACTGCACGATGCGATTCATCTGTAGTCGATTCATCCATATATTGTCTGCAGGTAGACGGGTGCCTGTTCTTCCCCAGTCTTTGAACAATTCTACGTGACCCTTATGGCTTTTGTACACCCCCCAATCAACCCGAAAAACATTACGCCCAGGGCAGAAGGCACCGTCTATGAGGCACTACGCGACCAGCTCGACAACGACTATGAGATCATCTACTCGCAGGATTTTTCGTATCGTAACCACAACAATCATCGGCGTTTCGGAGAAGCCGATTTTGTTGTCTGGCATCCGCATCAGGGGCTGCTCGTGCTCGAAGTGAAAGGGGGGCGTGCGATTGAGAAGCAGCCCGATGGCACCTGGCGGTCGCAGCGTCATGACGACGGGACGTGGAATACGATCAGAGATCCGTTCGCGCAGGCTCAGTCGGCGATGCATGCGCTCAAAGATGAGCTAACGGAACGGATGAGAGAGGGCAAGATCGATGTTCCCCACGCGTTTGCCAGCGTGTTTCCGGATGCGGAGCTAAATGGAGAGATGCCAGTGGGGCATCCGCCTGAAACGTGTATAGACGCACGAGCCATGAAGCAGCTTAACAGCGCTGTGAAGGGGGCATTGCGAGCGGTGGCTACCCCGTTTGCAGAGCTCGACTCCAGGGCACAGCAGAAGCGCAAGGCCAACCTACAAACAGTGTGGAACGAGCTCACGCATACGTTTCGGATGATCCCCGCAGGCGATATTGAGGGGGCATCAACACGAAAAGCCACTATTGAGCAGGGACGCGAGCTCTACCACCAGCTCACCGAAGAGCAGGCAGCGCTCTACTACGAAACGCTCCAGTCAAATCCCCGCGTGCTGGTACGGGGGCCAGCGGGCACCGGAAAAACGCTACTCGCAGAGAATCGAGCAAAGCAGCTGGCCGGCGAAGGGAAGAAAACGCTCTTGCTCTGCTATAACCGTCTGCTGGCCCAACACCTGTCGGAGCAGACACGCGATATCGATAACCTCGATACCCGCTACTTCCACGAGATCATCGAAAAGAATATTATCCATACCAGCCGTCGCCGGATGCCCGCCCGACCCGATGACGCGTTCTGGGTTGAAGAAAGTTCAGATCTATTGCTCGAGATCATTGAAAACAGGGGGATTCAATACGACGCGTTGGTAGTTGACGAAGCGCAAGACATCTACTCGAACTGGTGGGATGCACTGCAATTCCTGCTTACCGAAGATCCCAATGTATATGTGTTTGCCGATATCCATCAGAACATCTATGGTCCGCAGTTGAGTGTAGACACTGCGTGGGATGACATGCCTCTCGTTCGCATTACCCGAAACTGCCGAGCAACGCAGCGTGTGGCCGAGTATGCAGCAACTATGCGTGGTGTAACGCCTCTGCACCACCATCCAAGTCTCAGTAAAGGAATAGACGTTAAAGAGCACACGTACAAAAACGCAGACGAGCAGGCCGAGATGTTGGATACGCTGGTGCGCGACCTGCGTGCCGATGGCTTTGAGGCCAACCAGATCATCTTGCTGGCGATGCACAGCAAGAAAAACACGGCGCTTGCAGATACAAAACGTCTGGGGGGATACGAGCTCAAGTCGTTTGATCTAAATGACCCGCCTACAAATCAAGAACTGTCATACAGTACGGCACAGCGCTTCAAAGGGCTGGATGCGCCGGTCGTGATTGTGTACGGGCTCGACGCAGATTGCGACTACGCCACGCATCTCAACTTTATGTATGTGGCCTGCACGCGAGCCCAAGATCGTCTTCATATCATGCATCAGGAAGACTGGACTCCGCCGGAGTCGCCTGAATCTGGTGGGGATGGGGCGCTGGCGTAGGAGCGCGATTCTACGAGATATGCGAGACTGGGGGCTCTACACTCCCCGCACATGCCCCTCGGGGCCCGCGTTTAGCACGGGCGTGTCCCCGATGTGCTCTTCGGTGTTCCAGCTTCCGTGGATGTGCCCGCACACCACCAGGCGCGGCGTGGCGCGTCGAATCGCATCGCGCAGGGCCGCGCTGCCGAGTGAGCGTCCGCGGGAGTCGCGGTCGACAGCGCCTTTCGGAGGGGAGTGTGAAACGAGCACCGCGTTGTCCGGACAATCAGCCAGCAGGGCCGTGGCCTGCTGTTCGGTAAAATCCCAACTCCATGCGCCGAAGGGCGTCACCGGAATGCCGCCGCCGATGCCATAGAACGGAACGCCCTGCAGCGTTACGCCGCTGCCATGAAGCACGTGGGCCGCCTCCCAGTTGGCACACGCTTCCTGTAGCTCCTTCACGCTTTCCGCATTGCCGGGCACGAGCACCGTGGGCGTGTCGATATCCGAAAGAATGTCGATGGTGCGGTTGAGCCCGCGTCGCATATCGCAGAAGTCGCCAGCGCCCACAACAATGTCTACCTCCGGCGCACGGGCTACGAGACGGCGGGCTGCGCTACGGTCGCTATGAATGTCGCTTACACAGAGCAGGTCGGGCATACGTCAGGAACGTCGTGAGAGGGATACGAAACGGGAGGTCGTGCACACAAGCTGTATCCAACAAACAACGCGCAGTTCGGGACCGGAGCGCCAGCTGTGTTTAGCTTGCCTGTTTCTTCGCAAAAGCAAAAAAAACTTCGTTTTAGCCGATTGAGCCATTGATTGACACAAATAGGTAAGGGATTGACACGCATAGACAAGCGGATGACACCAAAAAGCGGTATATAGAAGAGCCTTCTGTGCTCTACCGTCTGCGCCAGCGGATGAGTCGGGCCGATTGCTGTCCGTTTTATGATCCACGTGTGCTGACCCGATAATGATTAGTCGTTACTGCAACCGCTCCACCAGCTCCCGCTCTATTTATCTGCGCTTTTTTGCTGCTGCCACACTCGCGCTCTTTGTTCTCTTAGGAGGTGCTCTTGGTACAGCTGGTACGACCCATGCACAGACGGTCTACCACGTCACGGAGACCGGCGACGCGAGCAACGACGGCTCCTCGTTTTCCGACGGCGATGCGCTCTCCTTGCAAGGCGCGCTAAGCATGGCGACGGGAAGCGACGTTATCGTAATTGCCGCCGGGCGCTACGTGCCAACAAGCGATGCCTCCGACCGTGACGCGCGCTTTGAGATCACCGGCACCCAAGACGGCCTCAAGATCTATGGCGGATGGAGCGGCGATGAGTCGTTTTCAGATATCGACGATGTGGAGGATCAACGTTCCAATCGGGGGCAGGCAGAAAATCTCACGGTGCTGTCCGGAGACATCGAAGGTAACGACAACACCAACGCCCAGGGGATCACCGAAGAGGCCGACGACATCAACGGCGCAAATAGCAAAACGGTGGTGTACCTTGATGGTACGACGGGCGGGAATATCACAACCGATACCGTGCTCGACGGGCTCGTGATTACCGGAGGACAGGCCGATCGTGGTGGGGGTTTCGAAGATACAACCGGCGGTGGTGCATTTTGTAACGGCGGTTCTGGCGGAAACTGTAGTCCTGTGATATCTAACACCCGCTTCATCGGCAACACTGCTTCTGGTAATGGCGGCGCGATCTACAACCGTACGACAAGTGGGGGCACAAGCAGCCCTCAAATTATCAATTCGACCTTCACCGGTAACCGTGCGGGAGACCGCGGCGGGGCAATCAATAACTTTGGATTTAACGGCACGAGCAGCCCGCAGATCACGAATTCCACCTTCACGGGCAACAGTGCAGGGGTCCGCGGCGGGGCAATCAATAACTTTAAATTTGATGAGGGTGCAAGTAGTCCCACAGTAGTCAATAGTATTTTTTGGGACAATAGTGCAGATGACGATGACGATGACATTGAGATCTTCAACAACACCGGAGCCTCTGTAATGCTCAGTCACACGCTTATCAAGGGTGGATGCGGAAGTATTACAAATGCATCATGCGATGGTACCAACCTCGCCGCCGACCCGGACTTTGTGAATGTGAATGACCCATCGGGCAACGGGCTGCTTTTGCTGACTACCTCACCTGCACTGGATGCGGGAGACAACACGCCGTTCGAAACAGGCGGTATTGCCGAAGATATCGAAACCGACCTCTTGGGCGAGGCCCGTATCCAGAACGGGACGGTCAGCGTCGGAGCCTATGAGCGAGGGATCAACAACGAGGCTCAACTGCGCCTGGTGGCCCGCTCGGGCGTAGAAACCGGCACGTTTGAATTATCCAACACGGGCATTGGCGTGTTCGGCGCCGAGGTCGATCTGGGGAATCTGCCTCCCGGCGTCTCCGCCATAGACGACTCAGGCGATGGCGATGTGAACAACGATGGCGATACCTGGACGGTAGATGTCTTGGCGGGAGGCACTGCAACGGTACGCATCGACTATGAACGCGGCGCCTCCGCCGACCCGGGCCTGCTTAACCTGACTGCCGAGCTTAACACGAATAGCTACACCGTCGATGATGGCGGTGTCGACGGCACAGACCCGAGCGATGCCATCGTCGACTGGGCCCTGCTCGAAGCGCCGTACGGCTCCGGCACCGCCCTCGCCTTCGACGGCACCAATGACGGGGCCACAGCCGAAGCCCATCCTGACCTCTCCGGCAACGCGCCGTGGACGATCGCCTTCTGGGCGAAGGTCGATGGCAGCGCCTCGGGCGCAGACCGCCAGGGCTGGTACCTCTGGAAAGGCTCGGAATCGCAGTCGGAGAATCGCCTGCTCGGCATTGCGGTCACGGATCAATCCATTGAGGTCGCCCACTGGGGCAACGACAACACGTACGCCGCGGGCGTGGCGTTTGACACGTGGCAGCACGTGGCCGTGACCTACGACGGCGCCGGAACTGAGAAGGTCTACCTTGGCGGGGTCTTCCAAGATGAGCGCGATGTGGGCACGCTCACCGTCAACGACGGCGCGTGGTCCGTGGCGCAGCGGCCGGATGGCACCGACCGGCTTCAAGTAGAGCTCGACGAGCTGCGGATGTGGACGGAGGCGCGCAGCGAAGCCGACATTCAGGCGACGATGCACCAAACCCTCCCGGCGGATACGCCGGATCTGGTTGCGTCATATCGCTTCGATGCCGCGCAGACTGGTCAGCGCTTCGACGACAGTCACAGCGGCCTCACTGCGTACGATCTGACCGGCGGGCGGGATGCCGCATTTGAAGGCGCCCCGCAGTGGACCGCCAGCGGCGCACCGCTCGGGCAAGAAAGTGTGGTCATTAACGTAAACGGCACCGGTGCTGTGGGGCCAACGAATGCCGCACTCACTGTGACCACCACCGATGCCCCTGTGACGCTCTATCGCTATGGCGACGCCAGTGCCGAGGTCTTCGATGACGAGGAAATTCCACGCGGTCAGCGCAGCAACGCCGTATGGGGCGCGGTGCCGACCGGCATGTCCGACCTGGAGCTCACGTACGGCGACGTGACGGTACCGAATCCCAGCGCGGTGGGCCTCGTGGAACGCCCAGGTCCAACGCAGCCGTGGACCGCCCGCGCAGAAGCACCCTCGGGCGAGACGTTCACGCTCACGGGTCAGACGAGCGCCCGTGAGTTTGCGCTCTACGACAACGCCACCAGCATCCTGTATGTGGATGCCGCGGCCTCGGGCACTGGCACCGGCGCCTCATGGGACGATGCCTATCCCGACCTGGAAGATGCGCTGAGCGCAGCCGTCGGCGGCGACGTGATCGTCATTGCGGCAGGCACCTATACGCCCAGCGCCCGGCTCAATGCCAGCGCCCCCCGCACAGCTACGTTTGAGGTCACCGGCGAACAGGACGGCCTTCGGATCTACGGAGGTTGGAGCGGAAGCGAGACGTTTACCGACGTGTCGGAGGTGGACGCAGCGCTGGACAGTCGCGACCTGGTTGCCAACGAAACCATTCTCTCCGGCAACATCAACGGCGACGAAAGTGACGAATCGGGCAATGCGTACCATGTGATCGTCTTGAACGGTGGCGATGCGATTGGTGCAGATGTTGACGCAAACCTTACTCCCGACACGGTGCTGGATGGCGTCACCATCACCGGCGGAAACGCCGACGAAAACAACTTTCCCCGCGGTGCCGGAGGGGGGCTTTACTGCGACGCCCAGGGCAGTGGCAATGCATGCAGCCCATCGCTGACCGGACTCACCTTCGCCGGCAACTCTGCGGCTATCAGGGGCGGGGCGATCTACAACAATGGCCGCGATTCTGGCACGAGTAGCCCACAGATTGTCAACACGATATTCACGGGCAACTCCGCAGACTCCCAAGGCGGGGCGATCTACAACGGGGGCTTCAGTGGCACGAGCAGCCCGGTGGTTACAAACGCGACCTTCACGGGCAACTCCGCGGGGGAAGGTGGGGCGATCTACAGCAATGGCTTCAATGGCGGCGAGAGCAGCTCGGTGCTTACAAACGTGACCTTTACGGGCAACTCCGCAGACTCCCAAGGCGGGGCGATCTATAACGATGGTCGCTTCAGCGGCACGAGCAGCCCACAGATTACGAACACCATCCTGTGGGGGAATACCGCCGGCGACGATGGCAACGAGATCTACAACAGAGACGCCACGCCCATCCTCGCGCACACGCTCATAGAGGGCGGTCTCGCGAGCATCAGCGAAAATGATGGCTCGTCGACGACCGACGGCGGTAACAACCTCGACGCCGATCCGCTCTTTGTGGATGCTGATAATCCGGCTGGAGATGATGGCATCCTCGGCACCGCTGACGACGGCTTGCGCTTCGAACCGGGGAGCTCCGTGCTCAACGCTGGTGACAACAGCGCGATTCCAGCCGGTATCACCACGGACTTGATTGGGGAGGATCGGATTCAGGGCGGCACCGTCAGTCTCGGGGCCTACGAGCGCGGCAACTTCACCAAGGGTCCGCTTTTCTTTGTGGACGAAAGTGCCTCCGGCGGCGACGGATCCTCTTTTGAGGATGGACTTTCAGATCTGCAATACGCACTGGATGTCGCTACGGGGGGCGACGTGATTCTCATTGCGGCAGGTACCTACACGCCCAGCGCCCGGCTCGATGCCAGCGATGCCCGCACGGCTACGTTTGAAGTCGCCGGCGCGAAAGACGGACTGAAGATCTATGGCGGTTGGAGCGGCAGCGAGACGTTTACCGACGTGTCGGAGGTGGAAGCAGCGCTGGACAGTCGCGACCTATCAGCCAACGAAACCATCCTCTCCGGCAACATCAACGACGACGAAAGTGATGACTTGGGTAACGCCTACCATGTGGTTGTTCTCAATGGGGGTGCGAGCCGCATTGGTATCAATAGCGCCGCAAACATCACGACCGATACGGTGCTGGATGGCCTGACCATAACCGGCGGGAATGCAGACGGCAACTTTTCCGATAGTGTTGGAGGAGGACTTGTCTGCGACGGTGAGCGCAGCGGCAATGCATGCAGTCCGTTGCTAAACCGGCTTACCTTCACGGGCAACGCCGCAAATACCGGAGGGGCGATCTACAACAATGGCCGCGATGGCGGAGCGAGCAACCCAGTAATTGTAAATACGATCTTCATCAGGAACTCCGTAGACGGCCCAGCGGGCAGCGGTGGGGCCATCTACAACAGCGGCTTCGATGGTGGAGAGAGCAGTCCACAGGTTACGAATGCGACCTTCACGGGCAACACTGCGGGAGATCGGGGCGGGGCGATCTACAACGCTGCAGGTCGTGGGGGGATGAGCAATCCAGTAGTCACAAACACCATCTCGTGGGGCAATGCTGCCCCCGACGGCAACGAGATCTACAACAGAGAAGCCACGCCCACCCTCGCGCACACGCTCATTAAGGGCGGTTTGAACGGTTCGGGCGTTGGAGGCGATGCTATCACTGACGGCGGAAACAACCTCGACGCCGATCCGCTCTTTGCCGATGCCGACGCCGGCGATGTACGCCTCACCCCCGGCTCCCCCGCGATTGCGCGCGGCACGTTCGCCCCATTCGAATCCGGTGGCGTCGCGGAAGGCATCACCACTGACCTTGCAGGCGACAACCGCCTCTTCGGCGCTAAGCCCGACCTCGGCGCCTTCACGTTTAACGACATCGCAACCACAGACAACGACATCGCCGACGCTGCTGGGCTGCTCGGCTACCTGGAGCCGACCGGCTTCGAGGGACTCGTGCTGCTGCGCGAGAACAGCGCGGCCAATGGCGGGCTTGCGTTCGACCGCACGGGCGAGGCCCCCGATGATCCGAGCGGCGAGTTGCCTGATAACGTCGCGCCGTTTACGTGGACGGTCACCTCGGACCTCGACACCGCTCCCAGCTACGACCTCCTGCTCTCCACATCAGATATTGGTGGCATTAGTGATTTCGACGCGCTCACGCTCTACAAATCTGAAGATGGCGGGCAGACGTGGGATGCCGTCGATACGTTCAGCGGCGCGAGCCTGGTGCTGGATGAAGGCCGCGCCCTCGTGGCGGTGCAAGACCTCGTGGGCTTTAGCCAGTTCGCGATTGGAAGCAGCGACGCGGGCAACCCCCTCCCGGTCGAACTGGCGGGATTCGAAGCGCAGCGCTCCGGCCCCGAATCCGTCACCGTGCAGTGGCAGACCCTCTCCGAAACCGACAACGCCGGGTTTGAGGTGCAGCGCGCGGTGGGATCTGCCGATGGACCCGTGAATGGATCCGTGAATGGATCCGTAATGGAGACGCCCGGGTCGGACGTCTCTACCGGGGGAACGTGGGAAACGATCGCGCGCCTAAATGGCGCGGGCACCACCGACGCCCCCCAATCTTACCGCTTCGAAGATGCGCACCTGCCCTATGCAGCGGACAGCCTCTCGTATCGCCTGCGCCAGGTCGACACGGGCGGCACCGCGTCCTTCAGCGAGACGGTGACGATTGCGCGGCAGGTGACCCAGGCGGAGCTCTTGCCCACGTACCCGAACCCGGCACGCAGCCAGGCCACCGTGCGCTTTGCAGTGCCGGAGCGGCAGGCGGTGCGGATCGACCTGTACGACCTGTTAGGCCGCCGGGTGCAGACGGTGGTGAACGCCGATGCGGAGGGGCGCACGGAGCAGGTGCTTGACGTGAGCCGCCTGGCGAGCGGCACGTACTTCCTGCGCATGCAGACTACAGGCCACACCGAGACCCAGCGCGTCACCGTTGTGCGGTAGCAGCGTGCGGTAGCTTCGCCGGAACGAAGATGCCTCAACGGGACAAAGACGTCCCACTGGGGCGTCTGTACGTGTAGCTGGCAGGTACGGCTGGCTGGGACTTGCACGTTTGTGATGATCGTGCGGGAGGATGTAAGGGGTACGCCTGCAAGGCTATGTTTCGGGCGAGCAGCGAAATGAGTGTAGCAGCACCCAGGTGAGTGTTGAAGGCAGCGCTTCGCATCCCTCTACATTCCTCTATACCCTTTACCGGTGCCTTGAGAACCTGTTTTGATTTCTTAATTTGGGCTCCGAGCGGCGCTCGCTCTCGCCTGCAAACCAAAACCCAAACAGGCTCTGAAAGGAAGCTGGCTTACGTCCACCGGCGGCGTATGGCATGCGCAATAAGATGAGGTAAGGCGCGCAGCACCCGGGTTAGCGAGACCGTACCGGGGGTGAGTTGCTCAAGAGCACTGACTTTTGTCTGGAGTTGCTGTGCCCAGGTGGCCAGCTCTTGAGAGCGGCTTCGCAAATCGCTATTAACAGTTTCCTGAGTCGAGATGTGCGTCTCAAGGGCTTGTACATTTTCGTACAGCGCATCAATTTCGGCATGAAGGTGCACAGCATGCGATGGGTGGACCAGGGCAGGGGGTGCGGGAGCGGTAGTGTGTTTTGGTTGAGGAAAGGCGGCATGGGAAGCCCGTGCCTCGGGAGTCATGTATGCAATCATGTTCTGTGCATACCACCACTCAACGGCGTCGTCGTGCCAGAAAGGGAGCCGGAGCACATCCACGGCGACGTAGTCATGGTCAGCAAACAGGCGCGCCCAATAGGCGGGCCACTGCTCATTCTGATGGTCGTGCCCTCCTTGTCGGGGAAGTGCTGCCGAGAACACGATAACCGTCCCAAGCTGTACGAGCGACTCGACCAGGGGGATAGCCTGCGCTTCGGGGAGATGCTCAGCGACCTCCAGGCAGAGAACCAGGTCGTACGTGCGGTTCAGTGTAAGCGGTGTACGCAGGTCGTGGGCAATGAAGTCGGATGCTGGAAACTGAAGTACGTCACGGGGCAGCCAGGGGGCATCCAGGCCATGCACGGTTGGCACGCCCTGATCGGCAAAAGCGGCGGCCCAGGCTCCGGCGCCGCATCCGACGTCGATAACCGATTGTGGGGCGAGCCAGTCTACGAGCGTCTGCGCTACAGCGTGCGCTGAACGGGCCGATCCCGGATGCAGCTCTTCGTAGTAGGTAGCAGGATATTCGACGTTGTTCGTATCGAGCATGTCTATTGTGGGTAGGGTTCATTGAGAGAAACGGGATGCCCATGTTGCCTGTTACGCTGCCTGTGGCGAGGAGGCCTGTGGCGAGGATTTGGTTAGGGCAGGGCGTTCTGGTTCAGCTTCTGCTTCTGCGCCCGTTGCTACGCTGGCGAAGAGGTGCTCAGGGGAGGCAGCCGGGGTACGCAGGTAGAAGAGCACCCCGGAGAGGGCGCCTCGGATCTCAGCAGCCAGGGTCTGGTAGCGGCCCTGGTAGCCATGCCGGGCACCTGCAATAAGGCGGCGCAGGTAGTACTTGGGAAGCGATGCAAACAGACGTCGCAGCAGCCCATGGTGACCGTGGCGCTCGTACTGCACCAGCAGCGCGGCGGTATGCCCGCGCATGTAGGCTTCGAGCTGGCGACGCAGGCCGCTTGCTGTGGTCCGGTGGGTATGATGTGCTACAGCCATAGGCGTGTAGTGACAGGTCCACCCGTCGGCCAGGATACGATACCAGAGCTCCGAGTCGCCACTGCATCCGGCAGCGCCTACGTCGAGGCGTTCGTCGAAGCCGCCCACGTGCATAAACGCATCGCGCCGGAATGCCATGCTGGCGCCGGCCCCGATATCCCACACCGGTGCGCAGCGTGAGCGATGCGCCTTCATGTATGCCGCATCGAAGCGGCGCGGGAGGTAGCCCCGGTGAAAGCCCCAGTGCATCTCAAACAGGTACTGGGGCTCGGTGTCTAACGCCACTGGAAGCACCAGCCCTGTAACGGCCATGACGTCTGGGGTATCGAACCCGGCGCACAGGTGGTGAAGCCACTGTGGATCCACGCGCACATCGTCGTCTGTGAAAGCGATAATCGGTTTCGTGCTAGCACGCACCCCTGTGTTGCGGGCAATATCGAGTCCGGGGCGGGGTTCGTGCACGTACCGCACTCCCGGGCGCGTGGCAACGAGCCGTCGGGTGGCATCGGTCTGCGGAGCATTATCAACGATGATGACTTCGGCAGGCGCCGGAGTGAGTGCATCGATAGCGTGCAGGCATGCAGCAAGGTGCTCGGGGCGGTCGCGCGTACAGATAACGACGGATGCATCGGTCGATGCGTAGCGCGGCTTGCTGTTTGGGGGGGACTGGTTCTGTCGCAGATGCTTGATGGCACTGAGCGTATTCGTGCCTATCGCATCTGTATCTGCGGTGCTTTTGAGGGGGGCCGTCTGTTCATTATAGTAGGCTACGGTGGGAGCAATAGCCGGGTACGCGTAGGCCCGCAGCATGGCAGGCGACATGGGCAGCGCGGATGATGGAATCAGGCGGTGGCCCAGCGGAACGCCGTGGGCCCAGAACACGACGTAGGCTCCATCTGACGTAGAGGGATGCGGAAGCGCCTCGGGCAGGTGCTCCATCTCAACATGGTGAACAGCAAAAGGTGGATTCATGATGGGTATTCTTGTTTGAGGTGGTTGGCTCGGCGCACAGCACGCGGGTAGGCCCCGCACAGGCCGCGTAGTGCGCCTCGAAGTTCAGCGATCACAAATGAAAGGGGGCGGTCGGTACGTCCCCAGGTCGCCCGCCCCAGATGCTGGCCGGTGTTGCGGATCCACCACCACAGCAAGCGTCGGACTTTAGGGCGTGTGGCAGGATCAGTCTGGTATATCTTAACGAGATAAGCCATCAGGCTGCGTCCCCAGCTGTGTTCGTACTGATTGTGCAGGGCCTGAAGGGTACGACGGTGTTCGTGGAAGACAAGCATGGTTGGCTCATAGACCAGCACGCCCCCGCTACGAATAATCCGGTAGAACAGGTCTAAATCGCCTCCGCCAGGCAAGGCTGCTCCGGCATCGAGGGCTTCATCGCATCCGCCTATGCGGCGAACGGCATCGCGCCGAAAGACCATGTTGGCGCCGGTACCCAGAATACCTGTATTGCACGGATAGATAGGAGCATGAGGGGCAGGACCGTAACGGATCGAGGTAAATCCACGTCGAAATCCGCCGCGCTGCTCGAAGAGAACCTGCGCATGCGTTTCGAGCGCATAGGGCATCACCTGCCCGGTAAATCCGTCGGCATCCGCGTTAGCAGCGTGCGCGCGGCACAAGCCCCTCCACCATTCAGCATCAACGACTACGTCATCATCTAAAAAGGCGACCCAGTCTCCTTGGGCTTCTGCAAAGGCCCGGTTACGGGCAGCATTGAGTCCGGGGCGGGCTTCTTTCACATAGCGCACACCGGCAGTTTGAGCGGCTATGTGGGTGCGATTGTCGGGCGGGGCGTTATCGACGACGAGCACCTCAGCGGGTCCGTTCTCCGGAACGTGTTGCTGTATGCTTGCCAGGCATCGGGCGAGTCGCTCGGGCCGGTTATGGGTGCAGGTGACAACGGATACGGAAGGCGGATCAGCCTGTGGAGACGGCGATTCGAGGTGCAGTTGCGCTTCGGTAAGGGCATATTGGCTCTGCGTGTGTAGGCGCCTGGCTAACTCGTGGGCGGAGATGGTTGTGCCAGGATCGCATGGCTCGATCCAGAAATCGACGGGACGTCCTTTCCATCGAATCAGGGCAGCCCATCCTGTCTGGTCATCGCGAAGATGGAGCGAGGGCAGCGGTTTGGCGACGTCAATGTCAGTAAGCAGATAAGGCATACGTAAGCAGTTAGTTAAATGCGGTTGGTTAAACTACGAGGCTGGTGACGTAGAGGAGATAGGAGTCTTGGCTGCAGATGTGGAGAGCGTGGCATCAGGTGACTGCGCCCCGTACAGATCGGCAACCAGCCCCGGTGTGTTCAGCAGCGTATCGAGGGAACCGCACGCCCCCAGTTCACCGTCGTGGAGCGTTATAACATGGTCGGCGTGCATGATGCTGGAAAGGCGATGCGCGACAACCAGTATAGTGCGGTTCCGGTTGCTATCTGCCAGCGCGCGCTGGATGGCCGCATCTGAGCGTCCGTCTACAGCACTCGTTGCTTCGTCCAAGATGAGGAGATCGGCGTCGCGGAGTAGCGCGCGGGCCAGAGCAATGCGCTGTCGTTGTCCGCCTGAGAGGCGGGCGCCCTGATCGCCGACGCGCGTTTCGTAGCCCCGGGGGAGTGCTTCGATAAATGCATGCGCTTGTGCCTCTCGGGCAGCCTGCTTGATCGCCTGAAGTGAGGCCTCAGGCTCCCCGTAAGCGATGTTGGCCCGCACGGTGTCATTGAACACGTGGGTATTCTGGCTAACTACGCCGATATGAGCACGCCATGCTTCTACCTTGAAGTCTGAAAGCGGCTGGCCATCCACGTATATGGTCCCCTGAGTAGGGTCGTAAAGCCGCAGGAGTAGCTTGATAAGCGTAGACTTCCCCGATCCTGACGGACCTACAAGTGCTGTGGTCTTACCGACGGGGCATGAAAATGAGACATTGTTGAGCGCCGGAGCGTCGTTTGGGGTGTACTGGAAGGTGACATTTTCAAGCCGAAGCTCGTTTTGCAGAGCGGTGGGGGTCTGGGTGCCGTTGGGGAGATAAGGCTTATCCGCCCGGCTGAGCACGCTGGCTACGGCCTCCACTCCCCCTGCCTGTGCGGCAAGGGCAACGCGGGTGCCATCCAGATCGCGAATACGCGGTTTCAGGCGGTAGAGAACCAGCACGAACACCAGCGCTGCAGACAGCGACGCCGACGAGTATAACAGTCCGACCAGAATCAGCACAAGCAGCGCCATCGCCACCATCTCATAGATGGGCGTGATCAACCCGCCCCAGATGCTGCTCCAGATTCCGATGCGGCTGACGCGCTTCGATGCCCGGTTGAAGCGTTCCTGCTCGTGGCGGGTCTGTCCGAAGGTGCGGATGACTTCCATGCCTCCGAACGTTTCAAGCAGCCGCCGGGTGAGCCCAACGTTGGCACGCGTTGCAGCCCGGCCCAGCCGTTCGACCCGGGTGCGCAGCCCTCGGGTAGCAACCATGACGCCGCCCAGGCACACAGCCGCTACGATCGTGAGGGGCCACGAAATTAGCAGGAGCAGCGCGATATACACGCATAGAGCGCTGATCGTGATAACCAGATAGACGACCAACGCAACAGCCTGTACCAGGCGCCAGCTCTCGTTGGCAACGGTGTTGTAGAGACGATCGTGGTCGTTAGACTCCCAGAAGCGATAGCCGACCTGCACAAGCTGGTCGAACAACGTAGCGCGCACGTGATGACCCAGGCGGGCTTCAAGAAGCCCGTATAGCACGTCGCGTATGTACGTTAGGGCGGTACGTACAAAGATGGCCGCTACAATACCGCCTGTTAGCAGAAGCATCCGCTCGTTGGGGGAACGGTCGCTGAAAAGCGAGGCAGCCGCATCAATGAACCAGGTTCCTGTTTCAGGAGGGGTATCGGCCTCTACGCTATGCAACAGCGGAATGAACAGGCCCAGCCCAATGCCTTCGGCCAGCGTGGCAAGCACGCCTGTAACGATTGTGCCCGCAACGATCCACGGGTGTCGCTTGAGCAGTGGACGTACGGTTTGCATGGTATGCAGGGCAGCGGAAGACATATAAGTTGCTACGAGTGAATTGCTACGAGTGAATTGCTACGAAGAAACAGGTGATTAAGAGACGTAGGAGGAGGAAGCGTCAACCGCCTGGCTCCAGCGCTGCATCCGGATGCGGTCGTAGGGCTTGTATGGCTTCCACGACCACGACTCGACAGCATCGTTGAGTGTGGGGTAGGCCTCGGGGGGCAGAGCAAGCGGAGGCGCCTTGCGCCGGGTGCGGCTTCGAAAGCGTTCCCAGTCATCCTGTGTCGGCCACACGTGGCGTGTAACGGGACGTGCAGCCTTCCGGAGTGCGCTTTTGAAGATCTTCTTCAGAGAAGTGGTGCACAGCGCTGCAGGAGGGTCGGTGCGAATGGAGGCACATAGCAGGCGAATAGCGGAACTCAAAGCGCCCTGGTTATAGCACAGCGTTCCCAGATACATCATAAAGTTGCTGCGCGACCAGCGATACACTTCGTCGGGCACTTCGGGGTGGCGAGCACGAAGCGGCGCAAGGACCCGGTCGTAGGAGCGAAGCATCCGGTCTACGCGGTTTGACATGCTCTGCGAGACAGACCGGTAGCCGGTAAGGTAGCTGGCAACCAGGCAGAAGGGGGCGCGCTCAGCTACGCGAAGCGTAAGGTCCCAGTCCTCGCAGCCTTCGGCGTCGTTAGCGCGATAGCTGACGTATCCGCCGGCTGCTTCAAGCGCGTCGCGCCGGTAGACCGGGACGCTGGCGTTTCCGACAAAGTTGACAGACAGCAGAGCCTGAAACACGTCGCCGTGGAGCCCCCACCGGTCTGATTGTCCGATAACGTGCCCGGCTTCATCTAACGAGACCCACCATGAGTAGGCAAGACCAGCCTTGGGATGCTTACGAAGCTGCGCTACATGGCGGGCAATTTTCTGCGGAGCCCACAGGTCGTCTGCATCAAGAGGGGCGATAAGCGGGGCCTGCGTGGCTGCAATGGCTCGGTTACGTGCGGATGCAACGCCCTGGTTGGGCTGCCGAAGCAGCCGCACCCGCGCATCCTGGCATGCATGATAACCCACACGCTCGGCGGTGGCATCAGTCGATCCGTCGTCAACTACGACAATATCCAGTGTGGTGTAGGTCTGAGCACGCGCTGAGGCCAGGGCTGCATCGATGTGCGCCTCTGCGTTATAAGCGGGGATAATAACGCCAACAACAGGTTGCTTGGTCATGAAGAGGTGGTGTGGTTAGATTAAATGGAGGTAAGGGATTGCGTGTCGAGCTTTTACACTACCTTCTTCACTTCGAGAAGGGTAGACTTCTATACTCCAATGGGGTCAAAGCATAACAGACTCTTTACTGCGCAACAGGCGTAACTGGTGAACCAGGCGGGTTCCTCAGGAGGCGATTCGCCCGACCTTCCGGCGAACGTGCGGCCTCTCAATGGATTGTGCAGTGGAGAGTCACTGATCTTTTTTGTCGCTGATGGGGAGAGACAGAGAGTGCTGTTTCGCGCTGCGACGTCGCAAACATGCACTACGGTAACGCCTGCGCGACCAGATCTGAGGCAGGCAGCGAAATAAGTGTAGCAGCATCCAGGCGAATGTTGAAGACAGCGCTTCGCATCCCTCTGCATGTGTTCTATAGGTGTTGCCGGCGATGCTCCATGCAAACCGGCTGAAATCCAGGCTGCATGGGGGCTTGTGGCCGGCTCGGTACTGGAACCTGTGGATGCGATGTGGTATCATGGCATCGGTGCGCGCTGGCACCCGTTCATCTATTCGTTTCACGCTTAGCCCCGCTTTTCATGGCCGACGACGCCGTTCCAACCGAAGCTCCTATCGAAGACTACGTTCGCATTGATGCGCTGCCCAACCACGACGGTGAGTCCGTCACGTTGAAGGGCTGGCTCCACAACAAACGCGGCTCCAAAAACCTGTATTTCCTGATCCTGCGCGATGGGTCGGGCTACGTGCAGTGCGTGGTAAGCGAGGGGGATGTGGACGAGCAAAGCTGGGCCGCGGCAGACGATGCGAGCCAGGAAACTGCGCTCGCTATTACGGGCACGGTGTCGGCCGATGACCGGGCGCCGGGCGGCTATGAACTTCAGGTGGATGCAGTGGAGACAATCGGCGCCTCCGATGGCTATCCGATCACGCCGAAAGAGCACGGCATCGACTTCCTGATGAACCGCCGCCATCTGTGGCTGCGCAGCGAGTCGCAATGGGCTGTGCTGCGCGTACGCAACCGCGTGCAGAAGGCGATGCATGACTTCTTTCAAGACCGCGGGTTCATCCGCACCGATGCGCCGGTGCTGACGGGCAACGCGGTGGAGGGCACCTCGACGCTCTTCGAGCTGGATTATTTCGATGATGAGTCGGCCTACCTCACGCAGAGCGGGCAGCTGCACGGCGAGGCGATGGCGATGGCGTTCGGCAAGATCTATACGTTCGGGCCCACCTTTCGCGCCGAGAAGTCGAAGACGCGGCGCCACCTTACGGAGTTTTGGATGATCGAGCCGGAGATGGCGTTCTACGATCTGGATATGAACATGACGCTCGCGGAGCGCTTCATAACGTACATCGTGCAGGACGTGCTGGCCCACTGCGAGCGTGAGCTGGAGACGCTGGAGCGCGACACGACCGCGCTCAAGCAGGTAGAGACGCCGTTCCCGCGCATCAGCTATGATGAAGCAGTGGAGCTCTTGCGGAGCGAGTCGACCGCGGAGCTGATCGACGCGCGTATTGAAGGGCTGCACGAGGAGCAGGCGGAGCTGGAAACAGAACGTGAGGAAAATCAGAAGCGGCGCGGCCAAGCGAAGAAGCACATCAAACGCCAGATCGACGCGCGCGAGATTGAGATCAACAAGCGCATCAACGAAATTGAAGAGGAGCTGCGCAACCTGCCAGACTGGAAGGAATCGGCACAGACCTTCGAATGGGGGTCGGACTTCGGCGGAAGCGACGAAACGGTGCTGACGTGGCACTTCGACCGTCCGATTATCGTGCATCGCTTTCCGGCGAAGATCAAGGCCTTTTACATGAAGCGCGATCCACACGACGACCGGCTGGCGCTGGGCATGGACGTGCTGGCGCCCGAGGGCTACGGCGAGGTCGTGGGCGGCGGCGAGCGGGCCACCGATCTGGACTTCCTGCAGGAGCAGATTGAGGCGCACGGGCTGCCCGAGGAGGCGTTCGACTGGTACCTGGACCTCCGCAAATTTGGCGCGGTGCCGCACAGCGGGTTCGGACTCGGGCTGGAGCGCGTGGTGTCGTGGATCTGTGGCCGCGAGCATGTGCGCGAGGCGATTCCGTTTCCGCGTACGATTGGACGGTTGCACCCGTAGGCGATTGGGGATTTGATACAGGTTGATGGTCTATCGCACAGGCTGAGAATAGCATGTGTTACTCTATACCTACAGACAGCGTCTTTAAAAGTAGATTAGACTGGTAATGCCATCGTCATCGTCGAATCTCAGCCGATATTAGCCGTTTTCATGTTTGCGTTTCGTGGCACTACGCTTCTTGCGATCTTTCTCATTGCTGTTCCGCTCAAGGCAGAAGCGCAAGTGGGCATCCCCGACGTTGAGTTCCAGCGCCTAACGCCCGCGTTCCAGTCCCAGGAAATCCATCCTCATCCAGTGCTTCGTGCGTTGGGGGAGGCCACCGTTGCCGCACACGGATACCCCGGGGCAGCACGCATCAACCCGGCCACTTTCGGGACCCCCGATCAGGTGCGAGTAGGGAGTAATATATCGCTGGGTGGCAATGGGCCCCTGCCCAGTTCCGATTGGCTATTTGGGTCGACATGGACCACCAATCCGTATGTTGAGGCACAGCATGGACGGTGGGCAGGCGCCTATCAGTACCGTCGATTTGATGCAGGATCGGTACAAGATAGGAACAACATTCAAACGGCTCACACACTCTCTGGTGCATACACTCTTTCAGATCGGTGGCGTGTAGGCGCAGGCGTAAACATCTTGTATGAGGCGATCTCCGGACAACGGATCGGTGCTGATGGCGAGCCTGCTTCTTCGCGTCGGGGTGTATCCGTTGACCTGGGGGCGCACTACACCCGTTCGTTCGCCGTTGCAGAGGGTACGCTCCACACGTCTTGGGGCGCATCGCTCACTGATTTTGGTCCGCACGCTGATACGCCCAAGGATGGCATTTCAGGAGCTCCGTCAGAAGAGCCGCTTGCGACGCGGCTGCGTACAGGCGCTGCAGTAGGCTATGCCCTCCCTGCCGGATGGGCCAATCGCTCGCCGCTCTCGGTGGATGTCTTTGGAGCACTCTCTAAGGAGATGCAGGCCTATGACGAAACCGGGGATCTGTACGGACCCTTCGCTTCACTCATCCAAACGTGGAGCGCACAACCCGCGTTTTCCACGACATCTGTGACAGGTGATGAACAGGCCTCTCTGGGCGAACAAATTACGCACCATCTCGGGGCACAGGTCAAGGTCTACGATATCTTATCGCTGCAAGCCGGGCGCTTCCATGAACCCGAAGCGGTTGGCGGACGCCAGTACACCACGCTTGGATGGGGCGTGGACCTCTACTACGTAACGCTAAATCGGTCGTGGACGGCTTCCGCACATAACGGCTTTTTTGAGGATCTCGGGCACTGGCAGATTACGGCACGCATTCCGTTGTCTGAGTCGCCACGTAATTTCTGGCCGTCATTGTTGGATCAGGTCGGTCTGTAGTGCGTCAGCAATATGCACGTGCCATCGCTTTGTTGACCCTTCTATGAAAATCACTGCCAGAAGTGGCTAAATGCATGCACTCGGGCCATGGGCGCCGCTTTCCCCCCTCACCTGACCGCCATTTTAATCCAGTAAAAGGTAGTGGATAGATGGTAAATGATAAAGCGATTGGATGCCGTAGCTTTTTCTTTTTCGAACCCTCTCTCCCTTATTCTGCTTCGCTCCATCAGTCGCCCTACGGGCTCGTGTCAGGGTTCTCCCCCTTGGCCAAGGGGGAGATGTCCACAGGATCACGCCTGCAGCGAAGCTCGGCAGACAGAGGGGGGGCAGGTTGCGATGATGTAAACCACAGGCAATCATTTAACATTGAACCGCTGTCCAGCAAGACACATCTATGAATCGCCTACTTCCTCTTCTGCTGCTGAGCATTCTTATTGTACTTGGCGGATGCGACACGACAAACGAGTGTGGCCCGTTCAAGAGCGAGATCCGAACGACAGGCTTTTCTGGTGCCGCGTTCAAGGTGGACCCGGATGTTACGTTTGGATTCAAGTTCGATCTGGATGAGATTGAGGACGATACGCTGGCGGCTGGCGAGCTGGGGCTTCGCCTCCAATTGGAGGGCGAGCTGTACGCCGCCGCGTCTCCCGAACCCCGAGCGGTTCAGTCGATCCAGCTGATTCCTGCCGCGCGCGCCTGCTCGCCACCGATTCCGGAGTACGACGCCATGATCCAAGATATCCGGATCTACAGCGATACAGATTTCGGGGACGCCTATCCGGCCGGCGAGAATCTTGCTGGCCTGTTCGACATCGCCGGGCGCCGAAACGGGCCTGGTATCCCCTACGAGCGGCAACCCCTGATCGACTTCCTGGAACGTACGCCCCGTCCGGTTGACGTGCTTCTTTTTATCCTCAACGACGCTCCGCTGGCGCCAACCACCATGCAGTTCACTGTAGAGTACGAGCAAGAGGGGGAGGGACTGGAGGCGTATGCCTTTACGACCGATTCCGTAGTCGTCGGCGAGCGGTAGGCTGCAGCAGTCAGCCAGGAAATGCACCAGGAAACACGCCGGGATGGATAGCAATAGTGCATGATGAAGTTACAATGAGATAGCTGTCATGCAGTATATTTCGTGCATAACACCTGTCGTCTTATGGGTTATTGCTGTGCGAACTCATCCCCCTTCCACGCATCACACCTTTCCTATTGGTACGCTGCGGCGGGGGTGTTGCTTGCGTTTGTTCTCGCATCTGGCTGCACCACAACCGATACAGTGCGTCTTGCCGACGCGGATGAGCGAGAGGGACTGAATGCATCGCTCGATGCGGACGATGATGTCGTACTCTCATTCGCAGGGGGCGGCGAGATCGAGGCGCAGCGTGTTCATATCCGTCCCGACTCCATCACGCTCTACAACACGGCAACGGACCAGAATGAGGCGTATGCAACCGAATCGCTCCGCGAGGTAGAGGTGCAGTCGGGGGTAAACACAGGAATGCTTATTGGCTTCGGAAGCACCATTGTAGGGGGAGCGCTTCTCGTCTCCGCAGATCAGTCTGATGATATTGGCAGCTCGATAGGGCGAGGTGCCCTCGGCGTTGTGCTTGGCGGGGCAGGAATTGTTGTGGCGGTAGTGAGCACTGCGGTTGCCTCATCCAACGAGCGGTATAAAATCGAGACGTCTGACGCGCACCGCCGGCCCCCCGAGTAGATAGGACGATGGATAAGGAGGCCCGTACCCATAGCGCCGTAAAAACACCGAGAGCCTCGATGCTTCAGAACAGTAGCATCATTGTGCCACCCGGTACCGCTTTCCATGAAGGAAAGGTGTAGACGTGAAGAAGACTGCACTCAGGAAGTGCTTACACCTCACGGATGAGGAATCACTTTTCAGCAGGTGGGATTCGAGCGCGCACAATACGTCCGCCAGGCTTGCAGCCCAGAATGAGAAATCAAAGCAGGCTCGCAAGGCCGGCAGATGCACTGTGTGCTCTCATCAATCTACGAGCCACCCATGGAATCATCAGAAACACCTGCTCCGTCGCGCACACGACACATCGCACTGGTCGCCCATGACAACCGGAAGAGCGATCTTCTGGACTGGGTCGACTACAACAGCGATGTGCTTCGTCAGCACGACCTGTACGCGACCGGCACCACCGGGCGCATCCTCGAAGACAAGCTGGGACTGTCAATCAACAAGCTGCAGAGCGGTCCGCTTGGCGGCGACCAGCAGATTGGGGCACTCATCACGTCGGGCGCGATCGACTTCATGATCTTCTTCTGGGATCCGTTGCAGCAGCAGCCCCACGATCCGGATGTAAAGGCACTGCTCCGCATCGCAGTCGTGTGGAATATCCCCATCGCATGCAACCGGACCTCAGCCGACTTTATCATCTCCTCGCCGCTGATGAACGCATCGTACGAGAACAAGCGTCCGGACTATGACACCCATCTCAATCGCCAGGTCGCTTCGGAGGTGGCAGGCGAGATCGAAGAAGGAAGCTGATTCAGAGCTGTGCGACCGACGGCCACTGTCTACTACCCACATTACCAAGCCCCCTGAGCCTGATATGACTCGGGGGCTGGACAAAGCGGGGCGTTGTATCGGCCTGCACGTGTCTCCATGAACGCGATCTGACTTCCGGCGCGGGTTAAGCTAAGTCGACGAAAATACGTTTACACGGTGTGATCGCGAGGAGGGAGCCCGCGACCGACGCGGCGCTGTGAGCGTAGCAAACGAGTACTCCTTGTATGTTTGATCAACGTTTGAGATTCTAAAATTGGGGGTAGTAGCTCGATGTACTCTGGGTCCTCTCGCAGAAGCATATGCTGAAGAAGCTACTGCTGAAGAAGCTACTGCTGAAGACCGAATCCCCGCTGCAGCGCTGGCATCGACGTTGCAAAGAAGCATCTAGATTTGGCTATTCGCTCGGGAAGGCCACGTCCAAGTGACCCGGTTTGACCATACGTCTGGGGGCATTGACCGGCTTGCAGAGCGCCTGTTGGAAGCGGCTCCCGAACGGGTTGTTCTCGAAGCCACCGGCGGCTATGAACGCGAACTCGTTGCCGCGCTGGCTGCTGCTGGCTTACCAGTCGCCGTAGTGAACCCGCGTCAGAGCAGAGATTTCGCCAAAGCGACGGGGCGTCTGGCCAAGACAGATGACATAGACGCTGGCCTTCTGGCGCTTTTTGGAGCGTATCCGTCCGGACCTTCGGGAGGTGCCAAGTAAGGACCAGCAGGCCTTCTCCGCGCTTGTGCCGCGTAGGCGCCTTGACATTGAACACCGTTGCTGGGATGCGATCTCATGCGCCAGGTAGACGCGGCTTATCCTGCTTACAGGGTACAAGACTGCCCCCTAACTGCACCCTAAAGGCACTTCCTCGCTGGCGCTCCTCGCAGTGACAGACTCGAAGATTCTTTTGTGAGCCTACTCAATATCGTGAAGATCAATATCGTGCGGGCGTATCCGGCATCGGTGTCGATGCTTCGATGAACTCGCGGATGTGCTCGTTCGAGGTCTCCAGGTCCTCATCGCGCAGATACATCATGTGTCCGCTCTCATAGCCCTCAAACCGCATCCGCTCGCCCAGACGTCCGCTCGGGTCCATATTCCAGAGCACGTACTTGGCCGAGAAGTAGTCCGTGGCGCCGTCGAAGTAGCCCGACTGCACCATCACGTGCAAGAACGGATTCTGCGCCATAGCCTGCCGCAAGTCTTCGCCAACGTCATGGTCCCCCTGCCCGTCCCACGGACGCACCGGTCCGAAGACGTTGTACTGCAGGTCGGTCTCGAAGCCCAGCTCTTCGCGCAGGTACTCGTTGATGGCCGGCGTAAACGCATGATTCCAGGAGATAAGCTCGGGCGGATAGTCGTAGCGCTCGCCGGCGTTTTTGCGGTCGAGGCCCTTGTAGCGTGAATCGAGGCGGCCGATCGTGTAGCCCTCGTCACGCAGCAGCTCCTTCCAGAAGTAGGAGGCCGGCATCGCGAGGTTGTGGTCCAAGATGGTCTGGGTCGACACACCCGCGTAGCGCGCCACCTCTTCGGCGACCTGCTGCCGCCGCTCCGCATCCAACATACCGCCCCGTGAGAGCGCCGGAATGAACGCGTCGAGCGTGTAGTCCTCCACCTCCTCCAGCAGATCCGTCAGCTCGCGCTGCTGCAGCTGTGCATCCAACTGCTCATGGTACCAGGCCGCAGCGGTGTAGTAGGGCAGCTTCAGCGCCTCTGAGCGCGGCGACGGGCCGGGCGGACGCATGCCGAGTCCGGTAGGTGATACCAGAATGACGCCGTTCAGGTACATCCAGTGGCGGTTTTGCAGGGCGCCGGCCAGTCCGGCCACGCGCGTGCTGCCGTAGCTCTCACCGATCAGATACTTCGGCGAGGTCCATCGCCCCTGGCGCGATACAAACACGTCGAGCCAGTCGGCCAGATACGACACATCGGCTCGCACGCCGAAGAACTGGTCGCGGTCGACCTCGTCATCCAGGATGCGCGAAAACCCTGTGTTCACCGGGTTTACGTAGACAATGTCGGCCACGTCGATGATCGAGTGCGGATTGTCTTTCACGCCGTACGGCTGAATCGGGTAGCCCTCGTCGTCGATCTCCAGCAGTTTCGGGCCCGTGTAGCCCAGGTGCATCCAGAGCGAGCCCGAGCCGGGGCCGCCGTTGAACGAGATCATGAGCGGACGCCCCGAGCGGTCGTCTACGTCGCTGCGTTCGTAGTACGTGTAGTGCAGCGACGCCATGGCGTGGCCGTCGTCGTGATACACCGGCTGCGTGCCCGTCGTCACGTCGTACGGAATCTCAGTGCCATTCACCGTCACCGCATCGCTCTGCGTGATCGTCGTATCCACTGGAAGCGATCGCTCCTGCGCCTGCACATTCACCGCCAGCAGCAACGCCACGCATCCCACCAGCCACGCTATCGTATCCGACGTTATCGTACCCGTTCGCATCATCATATTCGCGTTGGTTTATTTAGGAGAGCACCTTCAACGTACCGCACCGCCCCCGCAGATGCAACGCCCACGCCACGAGCAGCAAGCGCGTGTTATCAATTGAGACAGACAACGATTTGCTCGCCGTGTCATCCCGAGCGGATGCGCCGCCCGCTGTCGGTGCAGAGGTCGAGGGATCTCCTTCACCACTGGCATCCCTTTACTCCGAAGCTGATTCTGACGCAGATCCGCGCCGCCATGCATCGATCTTAGCTTGCAGGCGCTCCGCATCGCGCCCCAGAAAATACGCTCCGAGCACCGGCACCAGAATCAGCTCCTGCACATAGCCGATGTGCCCAGTTTCATTGAGCGTAGCAAACGTGGCCGTCATGAGCACAATCACAATAAGATCAATGGGCTGTATGTTGAAACCAGACATCGTATTGAGACAATTTTGTGAATCGATACAACGTGAGTAATAGGATATGTGCTACTCGTCGCATGGCTCCGCCGTGCGATGCAAACCGTTTAGGGGCTCTGCCCTGTTTTATTTTGAGGGAAAGCCAAGCCAAGCTGTCCGCCCCCCACCAATCGCAAGCGTTGGAGGACGGATTCGTGGTCGGTAGCTTGTATCTTGGAGGCGTCCCCCCTCTGCCCCCCACCCGCGCTTTGCCGCGTTGGCGCATAGACGATGCACCGCTTCTCCATCGGTCTCATGCGTAATGGCGTACGTCATCTGTGTCGCATTGATTTATACTGGATGCACAAGCCTACCGGGATACTCACAGGCTTGTTTATTGCATCTCTGTCCTTACTGATTACGTCCATGACTTGTCGCCACTGCCACGCGCCGCTGACCACGCGCTTTCTGGATCTGGGCCATGCACCGCTTTCCAACGCATACCTTTCAGAGGCTGACCTACGTGCCCATGAACTCTACTACCCGCTTCGTACGCGCGTCTGCACGCATTGCTGGTTGGTGCAAACGGAAGACTATGCGGCCTCCACTGCTATGTTTGATGACGACTACGCATACTTTTCGAGCACGTCATCGACGTGGCTCAACCATGCGGCGCACTACGCCTCCATGATTACCGACCGGCTGGCCTTGACCGAAGATAACTTCGTCCTGGAGGTGGCCTGCAACGACGGCTACCTCCTACGTAATTTTCGAGATGCGGGGATTCCGTGTCTGGGCGTTGAGCCTACCGCCTGTACGGCGGATGCTGCACGCGCGCTCGGCATCCCCGTCGTGTCGCGCTTCTTCGGAGCCGAGCTGGCCATGGAGCTTGCAGATACCTATCCCAAAGCTGATCTCATTGCTGCGAATAACGTGCTGGCACATGTGCCCGACATCAACGACTTCTGTGCGGGGCTCCGCATTGCGCTTGCGCCAGGTGGCACCGTTACGCTGGAGGTTCAGCATCTCATGACGCTGATGCAGCACGGGCAGTTTGATACCGTCTACCACGAACACTTTTCGTATCTGTCGCTCTATGCAGCGCAACAGGTGCTTGCCACAGCCGGTCTGCGTGTGTGGGAGGTGGAGTGCCTTCCTACCCACGGCGGTAGCCTGCGCATCTACGCCTGTCACACCAACGACCCACGACCCACAACCGATGCCGTCCTCGCGCTTCTCGAAGAGGAGGCACGCTACGGACTCCAGGAGCAGGAGACGTACGCCACGTTCCAGGGCCGGGCCGACTGCATCAAAGGCAACCTGCTGCACTTTTTGATCGAGGCCAAGCGCAGTGGCAAAACCGTGGCCGCGTACGGAGCCGCCGCGAAAGGAAACACGCTGCTCAACTACGCCGGCATCAAGCCCGACTTGCTCCCATTCGTGTGCGATGCGGCCCCCTCGAAGCAAGGCAAGTACCTGCCCGGCAGCCACCTCCCGATTCATCCACCCGAGGCGCTGCAGCAAAACCCACCCGACTACGTACTAATTCTGCCGTGGAATATTGCGCCCGAAATTGTGGCGCAGCAGCACGAGGTGGCGGTGCAAGGCACGCGGTTTATCGTCGCCGTACCCGCACTCACGATCCTTGACACCCATGCAGCGCCTCCTTCTGTGCCCCCCTCCCCCCTTCTGCAGCGTCATTCGGTTGTGGGTGTGGATGCCTTCCTCGATCGTTAGCGGGATAGGGGCGCCAGCCACGGAGTTCTGGAGCATGTTGCACGGCAAAAACCACCGGAAGAGCGTGTTCATAAGGCGGCTTTCGTAGTACTGCAGCGCGCGATCTTTGTAGCGGAGGAACGTGGGCAGGATTGCCTGCGACAGGTCGTTGTGCGTTTCGTTGTGCGTGCGGCATGTAAATGCGGTCTGTTGGGTGGATGCGAGAAAGTCGTCGCGGTCGAAGAAGCGGCTAACAGACATGGAGCGCTCCACCATCCATCGCAGCACTGGGTGGATGCATTCGTGGTCGGAGGTTTGTATCTTGCAGGCAAACCGTTGTATCCTCCACGCAAATGTATTCGCTATGTCGATTGCTTCGCCCCGCATCCCCTTCGTGGGTATGCTCCTTCTTCTCGTTGTAAGCATGAGCCCCGCTCTGTCGCAGGAGCGCGGTCTGCAGCCCGACGATTACTATCAGTTCCAGATGAGCAGCGACGCGCAGATGGCGCCCGATGGCGAGCGCGTCGTGTTTGTACGCACCACCGTTGCCGACGACCGCCGCAGCCGCGAATCCAGCCTGTGGATCGTGCCGACCGACGGCTCCGAGGCGCCGCGCCGCTTCACGCAAGAGACGTCGGATCGCAGTCCGCAGTGGTCGCCAAGCGGTAACCGAATCGCCTTCTTGAGTAGCCGCGACGAACGTTCGCAGCTTTACACGATCCGCACCGATGGCGGAGAAGCAGAAGCCGTCACCGAGCTCAAGCAAGGCAGCATTAGCGCATACGAATGGCTGCCTGATGGCGACCAAGTCCTGCTTACGCTTTCTATCGACCCGGCGGTCGACGATCCCACCGAAGAGGCCGATGAGCCCGAGGGGCCCCGTCCCGATACCACGGTAGCACGCGAAGCAGCGTACCGCACCGGAGCCGGCAGCTACCTCGGTCCCGAACGGCGCACGCTCTGGCTGCTCTCGCTCGACGATGGTGCGCTCACCCCGCTCGTAGGCGATGCCGACTACCACGTGCACAACGCCACCGTATCCCTGGATGGCGAAACCGTCGCCTTCAACGCCGACTTCACCGGCGAGGAGTTCGATGCTGGCTTCAACCAGGATATCCACCTGCTCTCGCTGTCCGATGGCGAAGTGCAGACGCTCGACACGCCCGACCGCCGCGCACAGAGTCCGGTGTTTGCGCCCGACGGTGAGCACCTGCTCTACCACCACACCGCCGACCGCTACGAGCCGACTGAACTGCACCGCATTCCGGTGGCAGGCGGCACGCCTGAGGTCATACACGACGGCATGGCGCTCACCACCTCAAGCGTGCAGTGGCCTGAGGGACACGACCAGCCGTTCTTTGGCGCTGACTACCGGGGGGCGCGTCCGATCTTCCAGCTTGGCAACGACGGCAGCTACGCCGTGCTTACGGGCGAAGGCGCCAGCCTGAGCACACCTTCATTCTCGGGCGATGGCACGCGCATCGCCTACACGCGCCACGACGAAACCACCCCGCCCCAGGTGTGGACCGCCCGCGCCGACGGCTCGGACACACAGGCGCTCTCGACTTTCAACGCTGAGATGCTCGATTCGCTCGCGGTGCAGCCCTACGAACGGTTTACCTTCGAGCACGACGGCGGCGGCACGCTCGACGGGTTTGTGCTACGTCCGGTTGGATTCGAGGAGGGCGAATCGTATCCAGTTGTGCTGAACATCAAGGGCGGCCCCGGCGGCATGTGGGGGCATCAGTGGTTCCACGAAATGCAGATGCTTGCGGCAGCTGGATACGGCGTGGTCTTCACGAACTACCGGGGCAGCACCGGCTACGGCTATGACTTCCAGAGCGAGGTGCGCCTCGACTACGGCGGCGTGGACTACCGCGACAACATGGCGCTTGTGGATGAGGCCCTGGAGCGCTTCGCCTGGATCGACGACGAGCGCCTGCTCATCACCGGCGGCAGCCACGGCGGCTTCCTCACCAACTGGATCACCACGCAGACCGACCGCTTCCGCGCCGCAGTCACGCAGCGCAGCGTAAGCAACTGGATCTCGGAAGCGGGCACACAGGCCTTTCCCCCGCGTCAGATGAACGCCGAGTTCGGCGGCTCGCTGTGGACGAACTTCGACTACTACTGGGACCGCTCGCCCCTGCAGTTTGCTGATCAGGTGACGACGCCCACGCTCATTATCCACAGCCAAGACGACCACATTACGCCGATTGGGCAGGGCATGGAGTGGTACTACGCGCTGAAGAATGTGGGCGTCCCCACCAAGATGGTGATGTTCGCAGGCGAGGGCCACGGCCTCTCACGCGGCGGCACACCGGTAAACCTGGTCGAGCGCCTGAACCAGATCCTACGCTGGTTCGGCGAATGGGACGGTGTGGAGTAGTTTCGCACTTCAGGGCCTGTTCAATAGAAGCCTGTAGATGTCTCTGCCACGGGCGGGGCGTCTACAGGCTTTCTGTGTTCTGGAGGTAGAGATGCAGATGCGTTGTACATCCGGGGTTGAAGTCGGTCCCACAGTCGGGGCACGCGTGTTCGGCATCGAGGTACTGCCGCCACGTAAGCACCGTACCGCACGCGCCGCACAGCACCGCCCGCTCATCGAGATCCGCCTGCGCATCCCACTGCTGCGCAGAGTGATCGGCGACGGCATCGTGGCACGCATGGCACGGATAGAACACGTCGCAGCACGGAAACCGGATCGCAATTACGTCGCGCTCGGTGTCGTAATGAGCACAGCGCGTCTCCGGGTCTACCTCGACACCGCACAGGGGGACATCGAAGCGAGGGTCGGTTTCAGGGGGATGCGTGGTACAGCGATTGGTTGCCATGATAGCGTTGCTGGAAACGTCGTCAGTCTATCGTCACCGCATACCGGCGCACCTGCGGGAAGGGAGCTGTTGTTGTTGTGTAGAGCGCGCCGTTTGGACCGATGGTCTGGATGCGTCCTATATCAGGGATTGCGCCTCGTTCGTATGTGTCTTCCCACAGCAATCGCCCCCGAAAGCGACCGTCTGGCGCAAACAGGTCGAGTGCGCTGGCCCAGATGGTTTCCGGTGCATCCGGACTGCGGCTCTGCTCAAAGTGCTGAACGGGGTTGCTTACGTTAGCGGGCCACGACGAGGTAACGATGAGCGAGCCATCTGAGAGCACGCGGGGAGCACTAACGTTGCTGTAGATGGTCCATGAGCGTTCATCCCGTGCCATTACGCCGCCTACCAGGTCGTCATTAAAAAAGGGGCGTTCAATCCGCTTCTGCAGCGTACCATCGGGGGGGTAATAGCCGATTTGGTACGTGTCTATGTGGCCGAGCCAGAAGCCGTTTTCGTAAGGAAACGTTTCGACGTTCACGTAGAACCGATCATGTAGCTCCAGGCCGATGTCGATGTCGACGGTGCGCTCCAGCGTCCAGCGTGTCGGATCTACGAAATGGAAGCGCTGCAGGCCGCCCTGTGCCCAGCCGCTGAGTACGAGCATCCCATCCACATACGAGGCGATGGTGCCCATGAGCTCCATCTCGCTCAGGTTCACGCTTTCGATGAACGTGCCATCTGTCGACCATGCATCGATTCGGGTGCTCCGTTGGTTTGAGATGTAGAGTGTGCTGTCGCCATCGCTGACCATACCAAAGGCGCCGTTGAACTCGCCCGGCCCTTCGCCTTCACGCCCGACGCTCCACCGGAGGCTGCCATCCGGGTTGAAGGCAACCAGGCGGTTGTTGCCCTGGTCAAGCACGTACACGATGCCGGCAGCATCGACTACGATACCGCGCACAGTGGCGATCATGGCCTCTTCCGGTTCATTTTCGGCCCCGAAGGACTCCTCCAACGTAAACTGAATCGGGGCGGCGTCGTGATCATCCCACACTCTGGTACTGGTGTTGGTAACGTAGGTGACACCGTCGCGCTCTTCGACAGTGACCTTAACCCCGTTTGAAGGAGCATCACTGCATCCGCTCCAGAGGTACGGAGAGGCCAGCAGAAAAGTGAAGAAGAGGATAAACGACCACTTTTGAGATGCACTCGGCATAAAGTTGAGAGGTATCATAATCAGAGATATGTCCTAATCAGAGATATGTCCTAATCAAGGGAGGGCGTGCGGATGGTGCGTTCTCTGCTTCGACCCATCAGATGCTGGCCCAGTTGGTCTTGCCCGTTTTTGGTTCTACGGCCCTGTCAAACCTATCTTTATGATACTAAGATGAATGCCGAGCGTCAAGGTTACGTTCAGGTGATAAGACCGTCGGGTGTTCGTGGCGATTTGGGGGCGGTGTGACCCGAGATGCGCATTTAACCGTTAGCGGTTCCCCACCAATTCAAGTCACCGCGGCTCCCAAACTGAAAGACCGGGCTAAAATGATGTTCTGCGAGCAGGCCTCGTCGGCAGGAGGTCTACACTGGAGTCGTGGGTACGCGCTCGTGTGGGATGTTCTGCCCGGTATGCGGGAGATCCTTATTCACCGTGTTCACCTGTCCTGAACCTGATCTGGGACCGCGATTCGCTCGTGTCAGGACTGCGCGTTTCCCTGTCAGTGCCGTTCCGCTCGAAATGACATGTGGAGCGTGAGGGGTACGTTGCTATCCCGGGGCTGACGCGCGAGATAGCAGCGGGTAGAAACAGAAAACGCTCCGTGCCAGAGTGACACGGAGCGTTCAGGGCTCCCCGGGCTGGACTCGAACCAGCAACCCTGCGGTTAACAGCCGCATGCTCTACCAATTGAGCTACCGAGGAATGTGTGATCTTCGCTGTTGCAATCTGCTGTTTACAATTGCAGGCGTTACCAATGCGTCGGGCACTGAGCAGTTCCCAACAGGCACACGCATGGTAGCTCTTTTTTCGGTCCCCGTCAAGTGCTTGACGTGTATTTCAAAAGGAACGCAGCGAAGATCACAGGTCCTCCATATGCCTGCCGGCAGCCGGTTCTTCTCAAAGCACGTACACCGTACTCGGGGCCCCCAAGAACCCCTGTGCTGACAACGCGAAAGTACCTACTCGCCGGGCGCAGGCATCCAGAGATGGGTGCGGCGGTCCACGTCGGGCAGGAAGCGTTCGGGATCCAGCTGGATACGGGTGACGGTGGCATCAGCGGGCGCATCCCATGAAACCTGAAGGCGGCGTGTGCGCGCGTCGATCCAGTCGGTGGCGGCGCGGCGATGCATCTCGGTGGTGCCATCGTCGTAGGTGACTTCGAGGATGATGGGCATGGGCAGGTCGCCGCTGTCGTGCACGGCTACGGTGATGCGTTCGTCCTCTACAGCAACGCTATCGATGCTGTGGTCCATCGTCCACGTTTCGTAGAGGGTGCCGCGCCAGAACCAGCTGAGGTCTTCGCCGCTAACAGTCTCGAAGGTGTGGAAGAGGTCGTGTGGTGTGGGGTGTTTGTACATCCACTGTTCGGCGTAGGTGCGGTAGGCCTCAAAGAACGTTTCTTCGCCTAAGATGCCGCGCAGCGCGTGCAGCATAACGCCGGGCTTGTTGTACGACGCGACGACGCGTGCGGGCCCATCGACTGGAAAGCGGTCGTTATGCCGCATAGACGGCGTTTCGTCGGGGTGTCCGGCGAAGCCATAGTAGTACTGCCGATTGGGAGCCCAGGCGTTGGCGTTGTAAAAGTCGACAGTGCCCTCGTTGGTGTTGAACGACGTAGTGCCCTCGTCCATCCAGGTATAGCGCTTCTCGTTGGTGCCCAGGAGCATCGGAAACCACATGTGGCTGATCTCATGGTAGGTGACGCGGAAGAGCGATTGCGGTGTGCGGTCGCCGCCGATGACGGTGATCATGGGGTACTCCATGCCGCCCCCGATGACGCCCTCTACGGCGGTCATGTGGGGGTACGGATAGGGTTGGAGCATGTCGGAGAGGTGTTCGATCGAGAAGCGGGCGTACTCGGCACTGCGCTCCCAGGCGGCGGTGCCGGGACGATAGAGCGTGTTGATGCGCACCGGGCCGTCGCTGGTGGTAGCCGTGGTGGCATCCCAGATGTACTCGGCTGAGGTGCCCCAGGCAAAGTCGCGCACGTTCTCGGCGTGGAACGTCCAGGTGAGCGTGCCGCTCTCGCTGGTGCGTGTGGCGCTGCCTGCACCGCGTTCATCGGGCCCCACGATGGTCTGGATGGCCTCGGGGGCCTCGGGGGCGTGGATGCGCTCCTGAATGGACTCAGTGAGCACGGCGTCTTCGTTCTGGAGCGTACCGGTAGCGGCTACGAGCCAGCCTTCGGGCACCGTCAGGTTCACGGTGTAATCGGCGAAGCCCATGTAGAACTCGCCGTTGCCCTGGTAGCGCTCGGCGACCCAGCCGTCGACGTCGTCATAGACCGCCACCTGCGGATACCAGTAGCCGAGGTAGAAGACCGCGTTGCCCTCGCGTCCCATGCGTGGCGCTTCGCTGCCTCGCGGCACCTCAAACGACCAGTCGACCTGCACGTGGGCCGTATCGCCCGAGGCCAGCGGCGTGTCGAGCGGCAGGGTCATCACGGTGCCGTCAATCTCGTAGCGCGGCTCCTCGTCAAACGCATCCGTGTCGACATCAGACAGAGCGACGCGGTCGACCGCCATGCCGCCGGTGACCTGCACCTCCCGGTTGCGGATGGCGCCTTCGGCATGCAGGTTCTGGCGCAGGTGGAGCTTCAACTCAAGGAGCGGCTCGGGGGCGTTGTTGGCATAGCGAATTGTGGCGCTGCCTGTAAGCTCCGCGGTCTCCGGGTTGAGCGTTGCATCGATGTCGTACGTCGCCGTGTTGGTCCAGTACTGCGACCCGGGCGCGCCTGTAAGCGTGCGGGTGTTCGCTTCTACCGCATCCATAAAGGCAGAAGGTGGCGTAACAGAGTAGGGAACCGGGCGCGGGTCGTCATTGGGTTCGGGCGACTGTGCCTGCGCAGTGGGGATGAGCAGGAGCGCTGCAGAGAGCAGCAGAACGGCGGATCGAAAGAGGGGCATGGGCGGCTGTGTTGGCGATAGAGAATGACGTGCCTGCCTCTACTGGATGCGGGTGACATCGGTTCACGCAGCATGCGTGGGCGGTTAGGGCAGGGCAGTGCGTTCTTGAATCCAGGTCGTGATCTGACGCAGCGCCTCGGGTGCGATCGTCGTTTCGATCTGTCCGTACTCGGTAGGCAGTCCGGTCTCGGCAGACTGGAAGAGATGATTTAGTCCGTCGAGTACAGAGACGGTTGCGTCGGGGGTAGCGCTGAGGGCATCGCGTAGCGGCCTGGCGTGGATATCGGGATGCACCTGCAGGTCGTTGCTTCCGTAGAGCGCGAGCACCGGCAGATCGAGCTGCTGCAGCGCAGGTACGGGGTCGTAGGCAACAAAGTAGCGAAACCAGGGCGACGTGAGCTGGGCAACCTGCGCGTCGACCTGTTCGTCGGGCAAGCGTCCCTCCTTCAGGAGAGCGGCGACCTCCTGCGCGGCGGCTGAGTCGGGGGCGGTGCGTACAGCCTGCAGGAGCTGCCGCTGGGAGGCGCTGCTTGTTTCAGCAAGCGCAGCTGGCATGCCCTGAGCAGCAGCAATGCGTTCAAGCTGGTCAACAAGCGTGTCGTATCCCGTCTGCCCTGGAGCGGCCAGCAGCACCAGGAACGCAAGCGATTCGTGGTTGACGTGGACCTGCGGACCGACCACGCCGCCCTCGCTCAGTCCGATAAGTCCAACCGATCCGACCCGTACATCCGGATGAGCTTTCAGGAAGCGGACGGCGGCTGCGGCGTCGCGGGCGAAGGCTTCGGTCGTAACGGTCGGGAAGGGCGTACCCGACGAGGCGCCCACTCCGCGCTCGTCGTAGCGCAGCACGGCGATGCCGGCTCGCGTGAGGTGGTCGGCCAGTACCAGAAAGGGCTTATGCTCGAAGAGCGTGGCATCGCGGTCTTGCGGTCCCGACCCCGATACGAGAACGACGGCCGGATGCGGTCCGCCGCCATCGGGGAGCGAGAGCGTGCCCCCGAGCTGGATGCCATCGGGGCTGTTGTCGAACGTCACATCGTTCGTGCGATACGGGTAGGGTGGTTCCGGCTGCTGAGGCCGCACGCGAAGCGCAACCGATGCGTCGGTGGGGTGCAGCGTAAGCGGAAACGACTGCCCCATCTGCGACCAGCTTCCCTGGATAGAGCGCCCGCTGTCGGCCTCGACCACGAGCGTGCCCTCGTAGCGCCCACCGACTGCGGTGACCGTGAGGCGAAGGCGATCGTCCTGGAACGTTGCATCCGAGACTGGAATGCCGATGGCGCCCTGGTCAGGACTATCCATGAGGGCGGTCAGGCTATCGCCGTCTGCATCGAGGTGAAAGACGATGTGCAGCTCAGTGAGCCCCGCCTCAAGCAGGCCCTCCCAAGAGCCCACGACGTTGTGGAGGACGTTGTTGTCTGGGCTATCGTATTGCGCGTGCGCAGGAAGCGGGGAGAGAAGCACGGAGAGGAGCAGCCCTGTCAGCAAGGGCCAGATAATCCGTAGTATCATAACCATTATGCGATGGGGCAAGCGTAGGGCATGTCTGGCAGGTAGGCCACGACCCCTACAGATTTGTTCGGGGTTAGTCGCGCTGCATCCCTGCTCATTGGCTGTTTATGAGCCCAGGAGCCGTGGTCAGGCTGAAACTCTCTCTTCGGTGTTTAGCGTAGATGCAAAATGGGCAATGGTTGAAGCCGGGACCCCCAGGGCACGGGCGGCCTGCTGCATATCCCCACCGCATAGGTGAAGCGCGTGCTCAACAGCAAGGAGCTGCAGTTCTTCGAGAGGAACGATAGCCTCCGGGGCGTCGGCTGCGAGCTGCTGCAGGGGCGTGACCTGGGGGGAAGATGGACGTTTAACTGAGGGCTGGACAGGCGCATCCTGCTCAATAGCCTTCATGTCAAACAACGAGCGGGGGGCGGGGACCTCCTCGCTCCGATCTTCGCTGTCGTTGCGCGACGCCGACTGCTGATCGTGCGAAGCAGGTACGGTCTGTCCATCAGACTCGCCGTTGAGCGAATGCGCATTGGGCGACTCGCTTGGGGATTTGGTGCTACCATCTGACAGAACTGAGGCAGGAGTCTCGTCTGTGTTGTACTCGTCTGCGTCGTATTCATCCGGGAAGAGATCGGCTGCAGTGATTTCGAAGGCGGTAGCCGCCTGGGCCCCCCGCCGGATCGCGGAGCGCAGTTCGCGGGTGTTACCGGGCCAGTCGTACTGCAGCATCTGCTTCATGGCCGGTACCGAGAACGCAACGGGCGCTTCGTCCCGGTCTTTGGTCGCGCTGCGAAGCATCTGCTGGGCCACCATCAGAATATCTTCGTTCCGATCGCGCAGGAGCGGGAGGGTGATATGCGACTCCGTAAGGGCGTCATAAAGATCGGCGTTGAACGCGCCGTCGTCGACCAGGCGCTCCAAGTCGTGGCAGGTGCCACATACGAGGCGTGCTTCAAATGGAGTAGGGGCGTCCGCGCCAGTTGCGGGAATATGACCGTCGCGGGCAACCGACAGGAGCAGCTGCTGAAGGTCGTCGTCGAGCATGCCCACATTTTCGAGGAAGAGCGTACCGCATCCGGCGTCTTTACAAGCCCCCGATGTGTTGGGACCGCCAAAGAGCGCCTCGGCGTCGGCGGCATCCCGGTAGAGCGCGCAGTCCATAGCCACGAACGGTGCGTCGGGATCGGCGCTCTGCCTGTGCACTGCCTGGGCCCAGCGGTCGGGCTCTGTGCCCGACTCGGCCTGCAGAAGAATCGGACCCGACATCTGACGGGCCTGCTCTAACAGGCTGCGCGTGCGGCACATCACAGGACTCTGCCCGACAATGACGTCTGGCCCACCAGCGCGCTTAGGCAGAGGAAGCGCCGTAGTAATTGACTGCGTGCGGGCCCGCTTGAGCCACCACTCCATGCGACTCAGATCTGTACTGCCGGCAATCAGCACGTCCGTAACGCCATGCTGCAGGGCATCTTGTACGATATCTTTTTCATGGGGGCGTACGAGCAACAGGATGGGAACGTCGCGCCATCCCGACCGCATCGACTGGACGAACTCAAGCCCCGCCCCGTCGGAAAGCGTTGCATTCACCACTGCCATTGTGGTGGTCGCGTCGAACGCACGTAGCGCCTCCTGTCCGGTATCTACGTGGCGCATATCCAGGGCCGGAGCAGACGCCAGGCGATACTTGACAAGCGTGGTGTACGTTGTATTCGTGCCGACGAGGAGAACGTGAGACAGCATAGTAATGGGGTACTCTTGTTAAGTAAAGCTGTGTTGGTAACGCCGTGAACACGTATCACGAATGGAAGGAGGGAATGCTTGGCCTCCACCAGCGCTGAATCGCACTTAGCTCACATGAAATCAACAAGGCACGATGGAGAAATGCTTATCGTACCGTGCCAAACTGTTTGGCTTACGTGTCAAATAGGGTAAAATCGCTATACAAAGGTGCAAAATATACCCAGAACAAACGCTGCTGTGCTGCTCTGGCTACTCCGAGGCAACACACAAATATAGTGCTTGAGATTAAGCCACGATTTATTTACCGAATGCACCTCTGTTTGTTCACGGTCTGTGAAGTCTATGCGACTCAATGGCTACGCTATCCTATGCAACACTTTTGTGTCAGGTAGAGCGCTTCGTACATGCGCTAAAAGCACTACTTTCATGCGGCCCGGGTACGCTCAAGAAATCAGGAAACGGCCTTACCAGGAAAGCATCCGTATGGCGCGCCGCAAGCGGCATGTAGCAAGCAGCGTCTATCTGTCTTCGTCTTTTCCTTCTGCCGGTTCTTCTGCCTGGGTCTGCACCTGAGCAGCGATCGTTGCGCTGACGCGTGCAGGACGATCAGCGGCGTCTACCTGCAGGTGGGCGCGCTCATAGGCAGGAGCCCGCCAGGCCAGAAGGTCCGCGATATGACGGCGCAGGGCCGTGCCCTGCAAGGGCGCTCCGCTATCATCCCAGAGCAAGGGGCGCGACGCAGCCTCAGGAGCCAGGCGCTCGTAAAGCGCATCCACGTCCACCTGCAGGTAGACGACCGTGCCCAGTTCTTTCGCGCGTTGCATGCGTGCCGCGTCGACGAGCATACCGCCGCCCGTAGCCACCACAGCGTGCGAATGCGCAGCAGTTGCTTCCAGCGCGTCGCGTTCCCGCTCCCGAAAGGCCGCCTCGCCCGCCTCTGCAAAGTATTGTGGGATGCGCATGCCGATCTGCTTCTCGATCCAATCATCCGTATCCACAAAGGGCATGTCAAGACGCGAGGCGAGTCGCGTGCCAACGGTCGACTTTCCGCATCCCATAAAGCCAGTGAGGTAGACGCGCATGGAAACAGGGGCATGGATTAGAAAAAGGGTACACGAACGCCATGGTGTATGCCCCGAAGGAGCAGGCGTTCGGCGCCGTGGCGCGGGTGCAAGTACGCTCACTTACGGAGTGCTGTGTGACTACCGGACAGGAGGGGGCGTGACTTTGGGCGATAGATGGTGTAAGACACCTCTGCGGTATAGCATTTTTGGGCCGGTATGGCTATATGAAAGGTAGCTGTTGAAAGTGCCCTGATGCCGCTTTGGTGTTGCTCTCCAACTGTTGTCTCCAACCGTTGCCTGCACGTATCGCCAGGTGGCCTGCCAAGCTGTGCGCATCGCTGCGATACCGTTTCGCTGGACTATACACTGGATTATAAAGAGGTGCTCTTATGTCTCATCATCATGGAATGACCAGCCTAAAAGGTATTCACGCGTTCTGTCAGTACGGACATGAAGGAGCGCGTGGCGATCGATTCGGGCGTATGTTTCGCCGGCCGCCCCTGTACGTGCGTCCCGACCACCTGCGCCGCCTCGGCGCCCCCGGTGGCCCCATGGACGGCGGCACGTCGTCAGACCGTACGTCGTCGGTGGCTGTCGGACAGGTGTTCTTCGGGCAGTTTGTTGATCATGACATCACGCTTGACGTGACGTCGAGCCTGGAGGAGGTCAACGACGAAAGCGAAACGCCGAATGTGCGCACCCCCACGCTCGACCTCGACTCCGTATACGGCAGCGGGCCCGAAGCCAGTGCGTACCTCTACCATGCGTCGGGCGAGTTCGCCGGGGTGAAGCTCATCACCGGGGCCGACGGCACCGCCGCACAGGTCGACGGCGCGCCTCAGCCGGCGGATCTGGCCGCCGAAGACCTGTCGCGTACGGCGCACGGCGTCGCTCTGATCGGCGATCCGCGCAACGACGAAAACCGTATCATCTCGCAGATGCACCTGGCAATGCTGCGCTTCCACAACCACGTGGTTGATACGCTGCACAGCGGCTCCCAGAACGGCGCAGCCCTCTCCGGACACGATCTCTACGAGGCCGCTCGTCGCCTGACGACCTGGCACTACCAGTGGGTTGTGGTCGAGGACTTCCTCACGGCTATGTGCGGACAGGCCGTGGTCGACGACATTCTCGGGAACGGACGGCGGTTCTTCTGCACCGATACGAGCGTACCGTTCGTGCCGATCGAGTTTGCTACGGCTGCCTATCGGTTTGGGCACTCGATGATTCCGCTACGCATCCACATCCAGCGCTCGAATCCGACACACCACGTGTTCGGGCCGACGCTCGGTCGTGGGTTCACGCCGCTCAGTACCGAGGCGGCGGTTGTTGACTGGTACGAACTTGCCGACACAACGGCCGACCGGAACGTACAGATGGCTGAGAAGCTCGACAGCAAGCTCTCGCCCGACCTGCTCGATCTTCCGTTCATCCAACCGCCTTCCGAGGCGTCGCTGGCTACGCGTAACCTGCTGCGCGGGCAGGCTTTCTTGCTTCCGTCGGGCGAGCAGATTGCGCGTGCTATGGAACGCCCCGATGATGAGGTTGACCATGTGTCTACCGCGGCCCAGAACATTGCAAACTCAGCGGATACAACGATCGATCTGAGTTCAGGTACGCCGCTGTGGTTCTACCTGCTGGTAGAGGCAGAGCGCATCGGACGCGAAACCGAACCGGGACTGTTTGAGGAGCGCGAGGGACTGGGCCCGGTGGGCGCTCGCATCGTGGCGGAGACGATTATCGGACTGCTGGAGCTCGACAGCCGCTCGTACCTGGCGCAGAACCGTAGCTGGCACCCCGACGAAGGCGTGGGGGTAACTACGCTCGGTGAGATGCTCACCTTCGAGGTAATGCAGCCCGATCCGGTTCCGGCATAGCCATGACCGCGGAATGCAGCAGTGCCTTACAGCAATGTCCTGCAGCAGTATCCTGCAGCAGTGCTCTGAGCTATTGGTCCGGATGTACAACGGGTGGTGTGTTTGTGCAAGGTGGGGCAGACCTGAGAGGCACGGGAACGCGTGGCGCTGCTGGGTCTACAGGCAGCGTCTGGGCTCTTCTCAACGAACGGACCTCCACCATGCCGCGCTTGCGCCTTCGCATCGAGTACGACGGAACCGACTTTCACGGCTGGCAGGTGCAGCCCGATGTGGGTACTGTGCAGGGCGCGCTGGAAGAGGCGCTCGACACCGTGCTCAGTACGGCGCCCCGCCTCACCGGGTCGGGGCGTACCGATGCGGGCGTACATGCTCGCGGGCAGATCGCCCATCTCGACGTGCCCGGCAGCACCGATCCGCACCGCCTGCGCCGCAGCCTGAACGCGCTTACGCCGCCGGGCATTGCTGTGCGGCAGGTGGAAGAGACCCATGCTGACTTCCACGCCCGTTACGACGCCCGCTGGCGGCGCTACCACTACTACCTGTGCACGCAGCCCCGCGCGCTGGACCGCCGCACCCGCACTTACGTGCGCCCTGTGCCCGACTTCGACGCGATGCGGGAGGCTACTCCCGATCTGGTCGGTGAGAAACACTTCGGGGCGTTCTGCCTCGTGCAGTCCGACACCGAAAATCGCGTGTGCACGATCCGCCACGCCCGGTGGGTGCGAGAGACCGACTGCGGCGACTGGCGCTTCGAGATCGAGGGCTCGCGCTTCCTGCACGGCATGGTGCGCGCCATTGTGGGTACGCTGATCGATATCGGGCAGGGGCGGCGGCCCGTCGACGATCTGCCGCGCGTGTTAGCAACGAAAGACCGACGCGAAGCCGGCCCCGCCATGCCGCCCGAAGGCCTGGTGCTGGAGCGGGTGGAGTACGAGGCATAACCCGTAGAGACGTCCCACCGAGTCGTCTCTACAGGAATCGTCTCTACTGCAATTGCACCGTTACCGCCTCAATGCGGTCGGCCAGTTCGGCGAACGCCGCCTCGTAGCGGGCCATCCACACGTCGAGGTCGGCGGCGCCCGTTTCCAGTTCGTAGCGCAGCGCGGGCAACATCCACGAGGCGTACCCGCTAAACGGATCGGGCGACACGTAGAGCGAGCGGTGAATACCTCCGGACTGCAGGCCCTCGGGGCGCATAAACGCCCGGCTCAGCTGCAACAGGGCCTGGTTTATTTCGGGGGATGCGGAGCGCCCATCTTCTACGTAGGCATCGCGTGCTGACTCGTAGGCGTGGGCCGACTGCTCGATGCGCTCCACGGCCGTGCGAAGCGCCGCCGGATCAAGGTCGATCTCATGCTCGGCGGCCACCGCTTCCAGCGCATCCAGGTGCGCATGCGTGTCCTGCGCGTAGCGGGCCACGTCGTAGGGCAGCACGTCGGCGTTGGCAAAGCGCAACGCCAAGAGGCCGTCGAGGCGGGCCAATGTTGGGCCGCCGGTGAACGTCGGGTCGCCGAAGCGCTCGTACCAGGCGAACGAGTCGTAGTTGGAGTGATAGATCGGGGTAGAACCCGACATCGATACCGCAGCAGACGGCACGCCCAGGTGGGTCACGAAGCCGACGTGATCGGAGCCGCCGCCCAGGTTGCCGAGGGCGGTGTCGGCGTCGCCCGAGCGAGCGGCCAGGTGGTCGTAGACGGTGCCGGCATCATCATCGGGATGCGCGACAGCACGTGCGGCGTCGAGGATTGGCCCCTTTAACAAGGGCGAAGCAGCCCCGCGAAAGGCACGTCCGGTCGCGGCAGCATCTGCATTGATGTAGGTCACGGCGCCTGCATCCAACTGCTCCTGCAGCTGGCGTACCCACTCGATCGAGCCCAGAATGCCATACTCCTCGGCGTCCCAGTGCGCAATGAGGATGCTGCGGCGGGGCGCGCAGTCGCCTGCAGAGAGCTGGCCGAGCGCTTCGGCCAGGGTCAGAAGCATGGCGGTGCCGCTGTTCGGGTCGGTGGCGCCGAAGGCCCAGGCGTCGAAGTGCGAGCCGAGGATGATCCACTCGTCGGGGCGTGTGGTGCCTTCAACGACGCCGATGATGTTGGTGGCGCGGGTTATGCCCCTGGGCTGGTCGACGGCCAGCTCAACGGTGAGCGATTCGCCCCCTGCAACGCGATACGTAAACGGAAGGCCGCCCTGCCAGCCAGCTGGTACGGCATCGCCGTTCATGCGCGAGAGGATCTCCTGCGCCGAGCGGTACGACAGCGGGGCCACAGGGATGCGCGGCAGGTCGGCTTCGTCGGGGTCGAGACGCTCGGGCGTGTCGGGATCGTCAAGCGGAAGCGCCGGGCCGTCGGGCGTGAGCGGGTCGCCGCCGAGCGGAGTCAGAATGGAGCCGCGCTGAATGCCGCTCTCATGCACGTAGCGGCCCTCCGGATAAGTAAGCCCCTGCACGTAGCCACTGTCGGCCGGGTCGGTGTACATGATGAGTCCGGCCGCGCCGCGCTCCTCGGCGTACTTGGCCTTGTAGCCGCGAAAGTTGCCGCCGTAGCGCGCAATCACAATCTTGCCCGACAGATCGACGTCCATCGCATCGAGCTGCTCGAAGTCCTCGATACGCCCGTAGTTGGCGTAGACCACCTCAGACGTCACCGTACCCGAGCCGGAATAGGCGTTCCATCCGGGGCGCAGATCCGGATGATCGGAAAAGGGATCGTCGGGCAGGATGTCTTCCTGCATACCGAGGGGCATCCGCTGCGGCGTAACCAGCGCGACGGAGGCCGTAGCCGCTTCCGGATCGGGCATGTAGAGGTCGTACGGGTAGCGGTCGACGCGGAGTCCGGCCGCCTCCATCTGCGCGGCGATGTACTCCGCCACCCGCTCGTTCGCTGCAGTGCCTGCCGGGTTGGGCTCCTCGGTAAGGGCCTGCAGATGCGTGCGGAAGGTGCTGCTGTCGGGAAGCGCAAGCAGCTCAGCCTCACACGCCTCCTGCGCAGCTGCCCGTTCGGGCGTGAACCCCGTCAGGCTCTGCGCCGGAGCGGCGAGCGGGGTAGCAAGGAGCGAGGCAGCAAAGAGCGAGGCAATGAGAAGGCCGCTAACAGAGAGCGAGCGGAGCCAGGTCATAGGGCAGGTCATAGGGCAGGTCATAGGGCAGGTCATAGGGCAGACAGCGTCGAGGAGAACGAAGCGAAGACGTTTTGCAGTATCGCAGACGTTTCCATCAAACTCAAATACAAGAGGGATTAACTTTTCTGCGCTGTGCACGTACGGGCATGAGAGAAGCTGCTTCCTGCACACCGCATCGTGACAAAAGCAGGTCAGAAGCGCTTCCAGTATCACTCCGACATGTTCTTCTCCCAAAGCACGCATCCCGCGACATATGCCCGATACCGTTGCTCCGCCGCGTCCGACGTCGGCCACCTTTCAGGTGGACACCGAATCCATGCCGCTCGAACAGGTGCTGGTGCATACGCCGGGCCACGAGATGGAGCTGGTGGCGCCCGACAATCGCCTGGACCTGCTCTTTGACGATATTCTGTTTCTGGGGCACGCCCGCGATGAGCATCTGCTCATGTGCACGCTCTTTGAGAAGGTGGTCGACAAGCCGGGCGCTGTGCTGCAGGTGAGCGAGTTGCTGCTGAACGTGTTTCAGCAGGAGGATGCGCGCGCCGACTTCATCGACCGGCTCTGCCGCGTGATGCCGGAGACGAACATCCAGGCGGTGCGGCACGACCTGAAGCAGCTTACGCCGAGCGAACTGCATAGCCTGGCGCTAACCGGCGAGTCGCCCCTGCCGATTACGCTGCCGCCCCTGCCGAATCTCATGTTCACACGCGATCTGGCAGCGGTGGTACATGACCGCATCGTGATCAGCCATGCAGCCACGGCGGCGCGCTCGCGCGAGAGCATTATCATGCAGGTGCTGCTGCATCACCACCCGTTCTTTGACGATGTGAGCGACCGCGTGATTACGCTGCCCGAAGGCGTGACCTTCGAGGGCGGCGACCTGCTCATGGCGGCCCCCGATGTGCTCCTGGTAGGGCACTCCGAGCGCACCTCGTTCGGCGCCATCATGGCGATTGCGCATCAGGTGTTCGAGCACACGCCCATCGAACACGTGCTGGCGGTGGATCTGCCCAAGCGCCGCTCCACGATGCATCTGGATACGGTGTTTACGTTTGCCTCACCAAATGAGTGCGTTGCCTTTCCGCCGCTGGTGGACGACCCGAGCTACGGCTATGCGGTGCATCTTACCGAGGGGAGCGAGCCGGGTCAGTTCATCACCGACATGCGTCCGAACCTGCGTGACGTGCTGAACGACCTCATCGACCGCGACCTGAAATTTATTCCGTGTGGTGGCAGCGAGCGGCTCAACCAGGAGCGCGAGCAGTGGACCGACGGGGCCAATGTGTTTGCCGTGGCGCCGGGTGTTATTGTGGGATACGAACGGAATCGCCGTACCTTTGAGGAATTGCGCAAGCACGGCTACCGCGTCGTATCAGCCGAAAACTTTCTGTCGTACTACCAGGACAGCACCTTCACGCCGGGCGATGAGAAGCTGGCCATTCAACTGGCCGGTACCGAGCTTTCGCGCGGACGCGGTGGCCCCCGCTGCATGACGCTGCCGCTGGCGCGCACGTCGATTCATGATATGTGATCGGGCGCGCCAGACGCGTGGTGGGATACGGGCAACGTAACCCTAAAGTATGATCGAACTTTACAGCGCATCCGATGAGTAGTAGAGGCTCTCACCATCGGTAAGAAAGAGGGACTCTTCATCTACAGCAAAGTCGCGGAATGCCTTCTTGAGTTGGTAACTGTACTCGTACTCCCCATTGTCCAATTCGTATTTGTCTATAAAATAATTTACCTGCTCGCCGCTCTGTCGGTAAACAAGAACATATATGCTTTCGTCGTCGGCGTGTACGCTTAGATTGCGGTAATTTAAATCTTCGTGTGGAAGACCCACGCTTCCCGTTTCACCGTCTCCCGTACGCTGCACAAGCGGTAAATCAGGAGGGCTGACCTGCTCTCTGACATACGAGTACTCTTCGTCAGAAAGCGAGTAGCTGAAAATGAGTCCTCCATAGTTAGGAACATGGATGACTTGCTCTCCCGCGGCCGCAGTTTCTCCGGACAGCACTTTAAAGTTGAACTGCTGCTCTTCTATTACAGGAGACGATGTTTGTAGGAACCCATCAGTTGTTTGTGACCCTGCGACTGAGACCATGTGGTTGGGATCCGAGCCGAAAGCAACATTGATACGTTCGCCTTGAAGAGCTGCGATGCGCCATGCTCCATGATCCGTACGGACAGCCGAAATGTGATCTCCTGCAGCGTCAAAAAACTCAACTTTGCGTCCTTGCTGATCGTTAATCCATACGCCTCCACTGCCGGGTGCTACAGCTACACCAGTAGGATTCCGTGTCTCACCTGGTCCGGCCCCCTGTCCATGGCCATAGCGATTTGCCAGTGTGCCATCCTGCGTGTAGCGTTTCACAAAGTGGTCTCCGTAGTCCAAGACATAGAGGTCTCCGTTAGGGCCTATATCGACGGCAATAGGATTGTACAAAGATGATTCCTCCTGGTCAATAGGCAGCGTATTGAAGTCGCGCAAGGTCGCTTCAATAACCCGTTCTTGTAGCTCTTGAGGAGCTACATCGACGAGAAGTCGCTCATCGGGATTCTCATTGCTTGGGCTGTCGTCACCGGGTTCGTGACCTGGAGAGGCATGACTTGCTGCGATTAGTGCTGGAATAAGGATCAAGGAAAAAAGATATATCCTCATCATGTATAATATGTTTTGAGATATTGCCAGAAGAAGACACCAGAGACAGAAGGTGTCCCTGGTGCCAGATCGGGTTGATTATGATGCTGGGCATGCGACGTAATTACTGTTCTTGAGGCGACTGTTCTTGAGGCGACTGTTCTTGAGGCGACTGTTCTTGAGGCGACTGTTCTTGAGGCGTATCCGCCACCATCCCACATTGCACCTCCGTACCGTCACTGCACGTTATCTTGTGGCAGTCATCGGGACCACCGCCACATCCTTGTATCGTGCAGGTGGTACTGCAACTCTCGCCAACCCCTTCTGCATAGGCTTCCTGAGCCCCGCTTCCGGTGCTTATAAGCAAACCACCAGATGCAAGAATGACAATGACGAAGAGAGCGCCAAGCGAATGCTTGATGCGAGTCATGCTCGTTAACTCTTATATTTAATTTCGGAGAATTAATACGTTCTGTATGTAAAGTACCGAAAAAAAAAGAAACAAGCGACAATTGTAACAAAAATGTGAGCCATCGGATGGCCAGAAACTGCAGATGCTTGCAAGAAATCTGACCCGCTTTGTTTATAGCTAACCTCAATCTAGTAAGAGGAGTAGTTTGACGACAATGACCTGTAACAGCAACGGATCGACCGGACTGCAGGCCCGCGTTGATCTGGTGCTCATCCTTTCCGTGGATTCAATAGCTTTGCGCCAGGCGCTGCTCTATTACCCCAACACATACTCCTCATCACTATGGCCCTGTCCTCCCTCCTTGACGCCGACCGCAAATGGATGCAGAAGGCCTTTCGCGAGGCCGAACGCGCCTTCGATGCTGACGAGGTGCCGGTCGGCGCGGTAATTGTGCACGAGGGACGCGTGGTGGGACGTGGACACAACCTGGTGGAGCAGCTGGGCGACCCCACGGCGCACGCTGAGATCATGGCCGTGACGGCGGCCTGCGACACGCTCGGACGCAAGTTCTTGCACGACTGCACGCTGTACGTCACCCTCGAACCGTGTCCGATGTGCGCTGGCGCGCTCGTACACGCCCGCCTCAAACGCTTGGTGTTCGGCGCGTACGACGAAAAAGCCGGTGCAGTCGACACGCTCTACCGCATCGGGCAAGACGAGCGCCTGAACCACCAAATTGAGGTCATCGGCGGACTCGATGCGGAGCGGGCCTCCAGTATGCTGCAGGCGTTCTTTCGTGCGAAACGGGGGTAGGTTTGGGAGGATGGATGTATGGAAGATGGTTGGATGGACGATAGCAGAGGAGTTGTGCACGGAATCTTATGCCAAAATCTGTAGGGACACGGCGCGCCGTGTCCCTACGTACGGGCTGTCATGGTGAGCGCAGTCGAACCATCTCCTGCTCTGAGGTGCGAGTATGCAGATTCTTGTGCGCCGGGGACGCAAGCGGTCTCCGGCTATGGGTTTCCTTAGCCCGGGATCAGTATTCCGACAGATGTCGGAAGGATAATCCCAGGCGATCACCGGAGCCCGCTAAACAGATACGCGCCGTGTCTCTACGTTCTTGACGTGCAATGTCACGTGTGCACAACTACGGCAGCACAGCCACCGCCCGCAGGGGCGCGCCGCCCGCGCCTTCAATCTTCATGGGCAGCGCCATGAGGTGCGCACCGGCGGCAGGCAGCTCGTTCAGGTTAGTGAGGTTCTCAAAGACAGCGATGTTCTCCGGAAAGAGAACCCGGTGCGCGGCGAAATCCGCTGAAGGCCCGTAGTCGATGCTCGGCGTGTCCAGTCCGACAGCCTGAATGGATCGATTTTCCACCAGCCACTCGGCGGCTTCAGGATGCAAGCCTGGAAACTCCAGATCGGGCAACGCCTCCTCGCCGCGCTCCGCGGTGCCCATGTAGGCCTCACGGTCGGGGTAGAACTGTGCCGAGCCCGTGTTCAGCAGCACCATTGCCCCGTCAGGAATAGGGCCATGCTCGGCCTCCCACGCCTCAAAATCAGCCACCTGTACCTGATAAAGGCGATCGTCGGTCGCTTGCTCGCGCACATCGATTACGACGGCTGGGCCGATGAGCCGATCTACGGGAATCTCCTCGACGGTGAACTGCTCCTCGGCGGCCTCAGCGCTTTCGGCGAAGTGAAACGGCGCGTCCATATGCGTGCCGCCGTGCTCAGCGCCGGTAAAGACGTACGAACTGTAAAAGTAGCCGTTGGTCTCGCCCACAAACTCCTCTTCGAGTTCGAACTCCTGGGTCGCGGTGGGCCAGTAGATGCTTTCGGCGTTGAAGGGATGCGAGAGGTCGACCAGCTCGCCGTCGGGGAAGGCAACAGCGGTCGTGTCGGCATCGGACGCATCGGCATCAGGCGACGGCGTCTCGCATCCCGTTAGCGCAAAAACAAGGGCAGCAGCGAAGAGAACGGAAGGCAGTGCACGTAGCATACGAAGGGGCGGGGCTTGATAGAAGAACATCGTGCTGTTGAAGTCAAGATGAACAATGCGGTGGCGGATTGCAAGCCGTGCAGGGGACAGAAGGCTTTGTGTTCGCTCTGGATCGATCGTCGCGTCTGTGCTGTGGGGACGACTGGAGCTGGCATCTGATTGAAGCCCCGACCTGAGACGAGCATATAGACATCCTTACGAGGGGCGTCTTGGTCTGCCTTTTTTGCTTCGGGCTCCGCTCTCGTACCAGCCCTTAGCTCCGGTTGCGAACCTCCATTGATATCCAATCTTCGCCTCAGCGGTGATTGCTCTCGCCATCAAAACAAACCTTAAAGAGGTTCTGAGCGATGAACTGCTTTTATTCAGGTGATTTGCTCTTGAGCGGCAGACCTCTTACATTTTCAGTACCTGTTTACTATTGCATGTCATGATTTTACAGCATGTTGTGTTTACGTCTCTGTCATCGCGAGGAAGGAGCAGAAGCGACTGACGTGGCGATCTCTGCGTCTCACAAAGGCAATCCACCTCGGATAGGACCACACGAAATGGCATTCCAAGGGTACTCCTTCTCTAAGGTTAGGGCGCTGCATCATTAGCGCTCTCCGCAATGACACCCAAGAAGACACCTTCGTGGATCTACTCAACATGCTGTTTTATCTCGAACCTAAGCATCATACTATTCGCTTTAACCCACTTCTATGTCGCTCATACGCGCCGGGTATTGTCTCTCCGCTATCCAGAATCATCTCAACTCACAGGACGACTCCCTGACAGATGTCCTCCTTGACCGTCTGACCGCTTTTGACCTTTCCGTCTACACTGAGCAGGAATATGAGGAAATTCCTCCGGATGATAAAGAGAGCCCCTCAGCATCTATTCTTGCCGTTGCGAGCAACATCGTGTCGCGCGGGCTCCCCACGCTGGCTCCGGTCAACGTCGAGCGGGCCCTTGCCTCAGAGATAAGATGGACGGAAGAGGCCCCCTCAAACAGCTCGATCTCGTTTCCCTTCACACGTGCGGTCACGGAGGCGGATCATGAGCGCTTGCACTTAGCGCTGGCCCCAATCATGCCGGGCATAACACCTGCAGAGGTCACAGCCGACCGCAGCGACCAGCTTGATAGCGGTGCCGAGGGGGCATTTCTGCGCGACGGACTCCCATCGGCGGCTGGTGCATGGGCTCCGCAAGTCACGCAGCCGCAGCGTGCGATGGATACGATCGTTTCAGAGCGCAGGCAGCACCTCTTTACCAATCAGCGGGTCGATTTTGCTCTTGACCTGCCCGACCTGCCTCGTACAACCCAGGGCCTTATTCTGGAGGTAGATGGCGAGGCCTACCATGGAAAAACCCAGCAGAAGCTCGATGCCAAGCGCGACCGGGCGTGCCAAGATGCCGGGTGGACAACAGGCCGTATCCAAGCAGAAGACACGGCTTCGCTCCCCGAAGAAGTTGCCGCACCGATTCAGGAGGATCTGGACGCCCATCCGTACGCCGAACTGCTGGCTACAAACTACGACACTCCGCTCTTCAACACGGAAGCTGGGCGCAACTGGATGCTCCTGGCCCTTCTTCCCATGCACGTCGCTCGCATCCAGAAGGCTCTCATTCGTCTCGCCCGTACATCGCTCCTGAGCCTTGATCAGGACACCTGGTACATTGTGGTCGTAGAGCGCGACCTCCCGGGCGCTCGCCTGGCCATCGATGACCTCAGGAATCTGTTAGGCGCTCTACTCGATCTGGAAGGCGAAGGCCGCACGGTTCCCGACATTGACTTGCACGTGGCACGTGATCGCTCGTACAGCGCCCTCACGCGGGAGGCTGCGCCCGCAGATGCTACGTTTGACGGCGATCCGCTAGATGATGACGAGACCCAAGACCTGTTTGCCGGTGCAGATCTGGTGCTCGATACCTCGGTGCTCCTGTATCCACACCTGAATACGCTGGACTCGTCTTGCATCGACGCGCCCCTGGCCGTCGTGCGATCAGCTTATGCTCCTACGGAATCCCACCACATCGCAGGCGGAGCGCCTATTTCCTACACGCTCCCCGACCCGCCACCGCCTGAGAAAGAGAAACGGTGGATCGAAAACGATGCAGAAGACGAGCCGAAGGAAAAGGACGTCTTCGTCGATCCGCCCCTGGATGACGCGCGGGCCGAAGGGAAGCCTGCATTTCAAGCGCTGCTCTACCTGCTCCGCACTCTTTTTCGGAAGCGCAGCTATCGCCCCAAACAGGCCGATATTCTCTGCGAGACGCTTCCGGGACGCGACGTGATCGGCTTGCTTCCTACCGGCGCGGGTAAATCGCTCACGTATCAGCTTTCGGCCTTGCTGCAGCCGGGCCTTACCCTGATCGTGTCGCCGCTGAAGTCACTCATGCAAGACCAGAAGACCAACCTCGAAGAGGCAGGGATTGGCAACGTCACGTTTATCAACTCCTCGCTGAACGCGAAAGAACGCGAGCAGGCGCAGTCGGATATGAAGGCCGGACGCTGCCAGTTTGCGTTTGTCGCGCCGGAGCGCCTGCAGATTCAGGAGTTTCGGGACTACCTCGGCACGCTGGAGCGCCCGATTGCGTACTGCGTGGTCGACGAGGCCCACTGCGTATCCGAGTGGGGCCATGACTTCCGCCCGGCGTACCTGCGTCTCGGACCTAACGTCCGGGCCCACTGCGAGCATGGATGGCAGGACCAGCTTCCCATCATTGCGCTCACCGGCACCGCGTCGTTTGACGTTCTGGCCGATGTGCGCCGTGAATTGGAGTTCGGGGAAGAGACAAAAACCATTACGCCAGCCTCCATGGAGCGTAAAGAGCTCCACTTTGACGTGGTCAACGTTCCCGTGGAGGATATCGACGAAACCGCTGACGCATGGGACAAGAAGAACGCGACCTACAGCGCCAAGAAAGAGGCGTTGAAAGATCTGATTGCAAACATGCCCGACCACGATCTCTTTTCGGGCGATACGAACAGTTCGCCGCAGGATTTCTTTGACCTGCATGAGGATAACACCCAGGCCGGGCTGGTATTCACTCCGCATGCCAATGGTAAATTCGGCGTGGATCAAGTCGCAAGCGCGGTGAGGAGCGTTCAGCCGCTACGAGACAAGGTGGGAACGTTTGCCAGCTCAAATCAAAGCCAAAGCGACGAAGACCTCACCCGTGCGCAGCAGCGCTTTACCAACAACAAGGTCCACACGCTGGTTGCCACCAAGGCATTCGGCATGGGTATCAACAAACCCAACATCCGGTACACGGTGCACATGAACATCCCGCAGTCCATTGAATCGTATTACCAGCAGGCTGGGCGTGCGGGTCGTGATGGCGATGCATCGCGCTGCGTGATCCTGTATTCAGGGTTAGAAGTGGAAAAGCCTGAAAATGAGCCTGCGGTAAGCACCGATCTTGAACTGCTTCGCTTCTTTCACAACGGTTCGTTCAAGGGGCCCGAGAAGGAAAAGCAGATTGTTCTGGACGTGCTCACCGGCGCGGTAGGCGAGAACGATACGGACCTTCTGGCCCTGCTTCAGGAGATGAAAGAAGGCGAGACACGTCCTGTAGAGATCGACTTTGAAGGCCAGACGCCAACCGAAGAGATCGTGCAGCACCTCAAAACCAAGGTCGACCGCGGGTTCAACAAATCCATCGTCCGGTTCGCATGCCGGAAGGCGCGCAAGGCCAAAGACATCGTCAAGAAGCTCAAGTGGGCGTACAATAGAAAGCATAACGATTGGCCGCCCTACAACTCGGTTGAAGAGCACGACGACTTCTTGCAGCGCCAGTACCGACGGCGTCGGAACCAAGACGATACGTTTCGGGCAGTCTACCGCCTTTCAACTGTTGGGCTGATTCAAGACTACACCGTTGACTACCGGCGTGGAATCATTGAGGCTACGATCCAAGACGTCGGGGACGAAGGCTTTATCGATGCCGTGCAGACCTACATCGGTCGGTATGTGTCCCCGGAAAAAGCCCGTCGCATTCCCCAAGAGGTCCGCGAAACCGAAGGAAAAACCGCGCTGCACCAGTGCATTAGTTACGTGATCGACTTTGTCTACGATCAAATCGCGTCGCAGCGGCAAGCCGCCATGCGCACGATGGAAGAGGCCGTACAAGCCGGGCTGGACGACCGAGGCGCCTTCAGAACGCGCGTCAATACCTATTTCAACTCGCGCTACCTGCCCGAACTGCAGCGCGCTATCGGCGACCGGACGTTCTCCCTGGACCTGGTGTGGCACTACATCGAAGACACTGAAGGCGTAGACGACAAGATTAACCATCTCCGCGGAGCGTGCGACCGCCTGCTCACCGAGTACACGGACAACGGTGCGCTCTACCTGCTTCGCGCTTTTACGCGCTGCCTGACCGATGGAGGTACCTACGACGCCTTCCGCCGTGACATGGAGGACGGGTGGCGCTGCTTCCGCGAGGTCAAGGGCTTCTCACACGATGACATCCTCTCGGCGCTGGATACCTACAGCGACTGGCTACTGCGCTACGATCGCGAGCTCGAAGGGCTCGTGTCTGAAGAAATTGCCCGGGTGCATGCCGACTGGCTTGAGCAGTTCAACGCGGACTTTCTGGGAGACGCCCAGCACGAGCCGGTAGCTGGGTAGCGGAATGTTAGCCTCTTCTTTCACTCCTGTTGATTCGAACACATACTTCTTCTATGCCATCCTCAAACGACACCGCATCGACGTCTTTCGCCAGTGTGCCCGACGTAAGCCAGTCGCTCCAGACGCTCCAGCGCGAGTTGAAGCAGCTGGATACGGCGATTCAGCATATCGAATCCAGCAAAGAGGCAGCCCAGGAGGCTGCGGAAGCTGCTCGCGATGTGCAGTCCGCCACGAAGGACCTGGCCGACGCCACGGCTGCTCTTATTGAACAGACTAACGACGTAGACTTCCCTGCGCGGTTCGAATCAATGGAAGCCCGCATCCAGGAGTCCACGTCGACCCTCGACGCCTCGCAGGACGAACTCAAAGAGACCATCAACCGCCACAGCGAGCAGCAACGAGCAATCATTGACCGGATTCAGTCCAACGGCGACCGCATTATTCAGGCCAGCAACCAAGTGGGGAACGTCAAAGACCGTCTGAGCCAAGTAAGCAGCAACCAAAATGCCTTGGAGTCGGCGGTACGCTCCAACCGAGAGGCCCTTCAGCAGCAAGAGCAGGCCCTTAACGATACCAAACAGCACCTGCGGCTTCTGCTGCTGATTGTAGGCGGTCTTGTGCTTCTCAACATCGCGATTACGATGATCTTATAACGGCTACATGTCGCGCACTTATGTAGCCAAGCGAAAATACGTGTACACCTTGTCATCGCGAGGAGGCATCAGCCCGCTTGACGGGGGGACCTATCTTGATGTGTTGTGCCATGCACGATGCGCTGGATCCCGGATCTCCGCTGCGCTCCGTCCGGGATGACTTGAAGTGGGGGAACGCTCCGTCCGAGATGACTTAGTGGGGTGACGCCTTACCTCCCACAACGTGTCATCCTGAGCGCAGGATCTGCCGCCAGGCAGATGCGGAGTCGAAGGATCTCTTACAACGTAAGCAGGGCCTTTTTTCGAGAGGTGCCCCCAATCGTGCTGAAGATGCTTCCTTGCTGCGCTCACAGCGCCGCGTCGCTCGCGCTCCTCGCAATGACATACGCAAAGATATGTTTGTGGGCCTACTTAGTGTCATCCACGGGGCTCTTCTTGGTTAGCGTCAAGTCTCAACTCAAAACCCTCCCACTGCCCTTGTCTCTTCCAGCTACTCTTCAGTGTCTGAATAAACCCTTCATACTCAGTTGTGGACTCTGCCCGGGTTAGTATTAGAGTGTTTCGTATGACCTCACCTGCACGAGGGCGTTCAGGGTGCCAATTTTGCTGCACTCTGTAAGCGTGAGACTGATGTTTCAAAAGGCGACGGTAGGCTTGTAGTAAATCCGGACGCTTGTCCTCAGCACGAATACAAGCGGTGCGTGTGTAATACTGAGCGAGGCCTTCCACGATACGCAACTCAGCTTTCCCAAAGTCAGAGGTATCCCATTGTTCGCCGTCAGTATCAAAGCCATTGTGCGTGTAAGCATGCGCCCGCTCATGGAGCAAGACAACAGCAGTGAGTGAATCCACGGATACTCCCAAGACCTTTGCGATGACGGCAATAGGGAGCCAGTATAATTGGATTCGCGGAATCCGAAAGAAGTACGCGCCGAGAACATCTACAGGAATGCTTGATAGCCGCTGAATAGCCTTGCTCTTGCCAAGGTATTTCAGGAGCTCCCCAACAAAATAAGATGCATCTGAAAATGTTTGTTCAGATACTTTGTCAAGTCTCTTTGTTGAGCGACGTTGATCATAAAAGGCCCGGAGCTTCTCCTTGAGATCCTCCACTCTCCCCTCTATCAGATTGAGGCCTTGCAGCGTCGTTTCAAGCACGGGGCGGTTCAAAACCATTTCCCAATACCTCTTGTCATCATTTTCTTTTACCACCTTGGCAAACGGCGGTGGTAGACCGTCGGATACCTCCACGGGAATGCTTTCCGAGTTTCCATCATAAGTCAATTTGAGTTTAGTCTGTTGCCGAATCCAGTCTTGCGTCTTACGCGACCACTTTTTCTTTGCTATCTGGACATGCTGCTTTAAAGTCTCCGCTTCATCTCCCAAGACCTCAATCAACAAGTTCTCTTCGTCGGCATATTCGTCTCCGACCGAACTGCTCCTTGAAGCGTAGTAGTGAAATTCGTCTCCGAAGGAATCAGACATTGTGTATCGTATTGAACAAATTAAAAAACAGCGGATGGCATGCAGTAGTATTTTACACCACAGTTTACACCACAGTACGCGACAAAACGTGAGTGAGCCCATTGTACCCATTCGTGGTGCATGTTGACTTCTCTCTACACCTCGAACACCTCTCTCCTGCTGTTATCTACGCCCCACCCTGCAACGACACATCCTCATCGCGCAGGTAGGTGACCTCGAAGGGCTTGCAACGACGGGCTTTCTGGTTGACGCGGCCCCGGTCGAAACGGTTGGTCGGTGGCTGAAAAATATCCAGGCCGCGGTCTAAGCTGATCTTCCAGCCCGTGTCGGTCTTGATCGAGCGGGCGTGCATGCTTTCCCACGAGATCTCGTAGGTAAAGCGGACCCCGGTTCCCGCAAGGCTGTCAGACAGCTCGTCTAAGAATTGTTCTTGCTCGTCCTGGTTGTCGGTGTCGGCGCCGGTGATGAGGTGGACGTCTACCTCGTCCCCTTCCGGGCGCGTGCGAAGGAGCATGTCGCAAAACTCCATTACGTTCTTGACCTGGTGGTACGCCCGAACGTACGGGTCGATGATCTCAATGCGCTCAGCCTCTCGAAGATGCGGGGCAAAGAGCGTCTCGTAGGAGATGCCCTTCTGGTTCTCCATCACCTCCACCTGCGTCCCGCTTTCCAGCAGCGGTTCCTCTGTTTCAGGCTCGCCGTCCGACTCGGCAGGAAGATCGGGGGCCGGAACGCTTGTGCCCGTGGCTCTATCCGCGTCGGATTCGTAGGCGGCGACCAGCTGGGGGTACTGGCGAAACTCCAGCGTATTTACGGAGGTAACGGTCCCGCTCGCCCGGTCGCTGAACTGGAAGTCGACCACCTCAAACGTCTCGTCAATGCGAAGCAAGTGCTCTTTCACGCGCTTACGCCCCTCCATCGCAAACTCCAGCAGGCGCTTCATTTCGTCTTTCGGGCACTGCTTGTTTGGATACAGCAGCTTCAGCAAGCCCGAGAGGGTCTTCATCGTGCCGTCGCGGTCGCGCTTGGTGAGGGAAGCATCCAACTCGAAATGCTCACGCACCATTAAGCTGAAGTCTTCTCCTCGCAGCGTGTGCAACGCCTCGGCCAGGTAGTCGACAATCAGGCCGTATCCCTCCGTAAACATCTCGTTGCGCAGCTTGTCGACCTCCCACCCTGGAACGTAGAAGTGCAGGCGGTCGATGAAGGCGGGGTCGTAGTAGCCCTTCGGCAGCGGCTCAAACAGGTTCGAGTGCTTGATCATGTAGGGCACCGAGCGGTCGGTGTTGCCGATAAACGCCATCGAGGCCTCCGCCGACATCGTGTCGCGTCCGCGCGAGAAGCTGCGGTTGGCCATGTAGTTTTTCATGATGTCGACCAGTCCCCGGCTTACGCGCTTGTCTTGGCCCGCAAACTCGTCGAACCCGACCACATCCCAGTACCCGACCAGGCCGATGTCGCCGGTGTTGTTGTTGACGAAGAGCTTCGCTTTCGTCACGTCGCCGCCTGAAATGAGGATGCCGTGCGGCGAGAACTCGGAGTAGATGTGCGACTTGCCAGTGCCTTTGGGCCCGAGCTCGATCAGGTTGTAGTTGCGCTCACAGAAGGGAATGAGCCGCACGAGCTGGTAGAGCTTGTTGCGACGGCTCAGGGTGGCCGGATTCAGCCCGATGCTCTGGATCAGCAGGTCGAGCCACTCGTCGGTGGTGAACTGGCTGCGTGCGGCCTTGTAGTCTGGCAGATCGAAGCTGCCCATCTGGATGGGCTTGAGCCGCTCGATGATCCACGGGGAGCGGCGCGCTTCTTCGGTGTGCAGATACGCCATGTCTACGATGCACCACACGCCGCTGGTGAGCAGCTTCGGGTGCTGCTCGATCACCTCTTCAGAAACTTCCACACCACGAATCCCCAGATTGGAGAACGCAGCCACATAGATGTCGCGATTCTCGTTCAGCTGCACCGACACCCGGTCGATGATCTTGTGCTCTTTCTGCTGGCGGATCGTGGATTTGACCAGCTCAGCTTCGTCGCGGTGCACGTAGTGGTTGCGGACGATCTGCCGGACTTTCTTGACTCCGTTGCGGATCAGGTCTTCGTCGTCGGTGGGGCAGTACTGGCCCAGCAGGTATTCGAGTACGTACGTGGGCACGACTGCGTTGCCCTTCACGAGTTGCGTGAGGTCTTTGCGCACGACTCGCCCGTCCAGTTCGCGGGTTATCTTTTTCTGGAGGGGCGCACTGGTATCAGCCGGAGGGGGGTCGGGGGCATCCATACGTGTATCCATCGGTCAGCAGTCGTCTACGAGAAGGTACGCATTGCAACGGGCGGTCGTCCGTGCGGCCCTGTTCAGGCATCCCGGAACAGGTATTTAAAAGTCAGACTCAATAAGCCGCTGGATTGAGTACTTTTGTTCAACGAGCGGATTCATATCATCGTTTACGTCGTGGATGCGCAGGTGGCAGAAATTGAGGTCGTTGCCTGAAGAGCCCAGCGTGAGCATCACCTTTTCGGTGCGTTCGGTAGCATCGGCGGCCGTCGAGTTAAGCTCCAGCCGCTTTTCATCGGAGATCAGCGTGTCGCCGTCGTAGAGGCCCACGGTTACCGTGCGCGCGGCGTAGGCATCCGACACCGCCTGGCGCTGCAGGATGCGCACCTTCAATCCGCTGGATTTGATGACGCGGTCTTTGGAGAGCAGGCGGACGCCCACCTTTTCGGCTTTGTCTTTGCGCGCTTTGCGGACGACCAGTGCGGGCACGACCATCTCTTGCAGGCTGGCGCCGCCGTGCGCAAAGCGTTTTCCTGCACCCGAACGCCGGTACCGGTTCACCGCTCGTGGCACACCCACCTCTGCATCGCTGTCGATATCGCTGACGGCGCGCAGGGGGAAGCGGTAGCCTCCGTTGCTTTTCAGCCGATCTGCGACGATGGAGCGGTTGCACTCGTAAACGGCGCCCTCAGCATCGGGAAACGGCTCGATCATCGACTCGGGGAGGTCCTCGTCCATGTAGAGGAAGCCGTGGTCAGACACCAGCACGACCCGGTACACATTCCAGTTGTTGAGCGTGCGCACCAACTGCTGCAGTTCGTTGAGCGTCTCCTCCACGGCTCCGACCAAACTCGATTCCGTTTTGCGATCGTCGCCGATGGCGTCGATGCGGTTGTGGTAAATGTACACCAGCCGGTTGGCTTTGAACAGCTCGCGACCTTCAGACTGGCCAAGCGTCTTTATTTTCTCGAATGGCTTTGCGCAGGCCGTAGAAGGGTGCGCCTCTTCGATGATCGCGGAGCGGTTGCGGGTGCCCTCGGTGCTCCGGCCGTTGATGTGGGGGGTGCCGCCTTCGAGCGTGATCGATGTGTGAGGCAACAGATGCGCCATGCCGATCGAGGTCACCGTCGGCAGCGCGGCCCGCATCGGCCTCAGCGCGGTGGTCTTGCGGGTGTCGGTTTTGAGCATGCGGCTGGAGAGCTCGCGTGCGATCTCAAACCGGAACGCATCAGAGACGATCACGGCTGTTTTGTGGTCGTCGCTGGCCAGGTAGTCCGCATAGAACTGACCTTGCGAAGCAATGCCGGAGGACGCGAGCGCACTCGGGGTATCGGCAAGGTCGCGCTGCCAGTTGCGGTTCAGGGGCTGCACGAAGCGGGTATTGTACGCGTGCAGCGCCTCGTTGAATGCGTCATCGAGCGACTCGCGCACGGAGAGATCCAGCGAGTCGGCTCCATTGGCGGCGCGCTTTAGCTTCCGGTGGGCGGCAATGGCCTTGCGGTGGTGCGTGTCGATGGGGCACAGCTCCTCGGCGTAGCGGTCGATGTACGTCTGCAGCGAGGGGAAGACCATCTGCTCGTAGTCGAGGATGCCCTGGTAGAGCGCTCCCATCTGCCAGACGACCTCAGCGGCGTATTGCACAGCATCTTGTGGAGCGGCGGTGGCGGACTCGTTATTTGCGCGCATCGGCGCTACCGCTTCCTTGGACGCGCCCGGCTGGTGGGCCACCGTGCGCAGCGCCTGCTCAATGCGTCGACTGCGCAGCGTCGGAGTCAGGTAGCCGAACGTAGTGTCGGACCCGTACACCTCCGTAAGGTGGGTTTCGTCGATCCGGTGCGCGACCAGGTCGAGCACGTCCTCCGGACGGGCTTTCAGGGCGCGGTGGTCTCTCCATTCGTTGCGCAGGCTCTGCAGTTGGTTCAGCAGCACAGTAGAGGTAACGCGCCGGCTGCGGTACCGGTCGTCGGACTCTATGGTCTCGACCGGACGCATCAGCAGGTTGTATTTCATGGTCTCGGCGGCCTTGCGCACGGTCTCGTACGTAAACGCGGCGGTGTCGAGATCAAACTGTTTGCTGAGTTGCATCCCGAGGAATTCGCTCAGCTTTAGGTCGTTGCAGGTTGTCTGGTAGGAAGCGAACGCCTGCTCGTTGCGCGCGCCAATGAGCAGCGCCGCCAGCAACTGCGTCATCTTCGGAACGGTACTGAAGCAGACATCCGGAAATGCTTCTTTGGCGTGATAGGCGGCCAACCCGCGCTGTAGCCGGTCTTCGGTCAGTTTTTCGGGGGTGAGGATCGCCGCGAGAAACTGCTGGCGGTTCTTGTGCTCAAGCTCGCCCTTGTAGTAGCGCTGTACCAGGTCGCGCTGGTCGGCGGGCAGGTCGTACGTCTCCATGAACTCGGCCACATGGTCGATGCGGAGCTCGCGGTTCGCCACCCACAGGTCGGCCAGGGGCTCGTTGGTCCAGTCGGCAGGACGCGGCTCGAGGTGGTACAGAAAGACCGGGGTGTTGGCCCATTCGTCTTCAAGGCGCCGATGGAGCGTGAACCGGGCCGCTGAAGCCGTCACGGCAACAATGGTATCGTGGTCCCACGCCTCGACCTCGTCGCGGTGCTTTCCCTCGGGGTCGAAGAAGAAGAGGATGCGGAGGCGGTCGTTTGAGGCAAACTGGTTGGCAACGCGATCCTGGAGGGCGGTCATAGTACGGGGGATGGGAGCGTGAGTGGGGCGGTGGCAAGACTTTGCAGACCTGACAGGTCTTCATTACGAAACGGATTTGGAGTGGTTACCCGCCGAACACACCGTCCAACGACCATACCGTCTTCTGGTGCTTCTCGAACGAGCCGCCCAGTGAGAAGCCGGCGTTCTGGACGTCGATTGCGAGGTCGGCGTTTACGCCGTAGTCGTCGGTGTACTGAAGTTTCAGGTTGAAGCGCTCCAACCCAAACTCGGTGCGCGCTTCGGCGATGCTCTTCCACGTCGGCTCGTGCGGGTACCACACCATGTTCTCGGGCAGTCGGGGTTCATCGTGACCGGCCAGCCTTGCTTCGTACAGTAGTTCGGTGGAAGAGCCGGAGTTTGCCCCGGCGCTGCCTGTCCCTTCAGCCTGCGGAATGCCTGCCGCGAGCGTACCCGCAAACTCTTTATTCCAGCCGCGTGTGTGGTGGACGTTGATCGTCTTCGCTCCGAGATGCGTGAGCAAGCGAATCGCTTCTGCAAACTTATGCTCGAACGCCATCCGGTGAAAGTCGGCGGCTGGCAGATAGGTCGTGGGATCTGAGGGGTGAGCTACGTACAGAACGTCTTTCTGCGGGTGCCCGGGAGGCAGATTGAAGGCCACAGCCTCCTGGGTCGGAACCGGAATGATGTCAATGCCCAGTTCCTGCGCTTCTTGGTACTTCTCCAGCGCCTTACCCACTAAGAAGGCGCTCAAGACGCCCAGATTAAAAGGCCCGGCTATTTTCAAGAGTCCACCGAAACCACCTGGGTCTCTTTGTTCCTCTTGTGGTGATGTAGCAATAGCCGTCTCGAATTGCACAAACTGACGTTGCGCATACGGGAGGTCGAATAAGCCGTCTGCGTTCTGGGCGTCTTCACTCATGGGATTGCGGGGGGGAGGGTGCGTTGGTTGGAGACGCTGGTTTAGATCTGACAGGTTTCCGAAACCTGTCAGGTCTCTTGCGTTGCGGGGCCTACAGGTCGGCGAGGGCGTCGCCGAACTTCGGGTAGTTGTTCTGGACGCCATCGTCGAGGTCGATCTCGATGCGTTGTTCGGCGACGTTCTGCAGGATGTCGTCGTAGGCGCGGCAGTCGTCTTCGGCGGCGCGCAGGCGGTCGAGGCGCTTGGCGGCGCTGCCCGAGAGGGTGTCTTCGCCCTGGGCTTCGAGCGCTTCCTTCTCGCGGCGCACGTGCTGCTGGTAGGTGTTCAGGTACGTGCGCACCTGCTGCGCGGTGTACTTGGTCATGCGGTGCATGTAGGCCAGCACCTGAAAGTGCCCCTCGGGACTCTGAAACAGCCAGTAGATGGGCTTTTTGCCGTAGTACGGGACGCTGTACTGCTTCTTGTGGTAGTCGTAGAAGTCGCCCACGAGCCACTCTTCCATCGTCTTCTCGTAGTCGCGCTTCAGCCCGCGGCTGCGCCCGATGGAGAGCGCCCGGTTGATGACGTTCAGGTTCTCGGTGAGGGTGTCTTCGCCCCAGATGAGCCGCACGATCTCGCGCATGCGGTAGACGGCGTCGTCGCTGAAGGGGCTGTCGGTGCCCATGAGCGGCACAATGGCGTTGTCGTCGATCTCGAATGGGGTGGTGCCCTCCAGTTCGGACCCGCAGAGTGGCACCGGCACCTCGTACGGGGCGAGTTCGTCGCTGGACGGGTTGGGGTGGGCGATGTGCAGCCCGTCGTGCCCCAGGCGGTAGCGGCCCAGCATGACGCCGATGCCGTAGCTGAGCAGCTGCCGGATGGGCACTTCCATCTTGAAGAGCGCCTCGCTGGGGGCGTCTTCTAAGAAACGAGCGCGCAGTTCGTCGTCGCTCAGGCGGTCGCGCTCGGCGTCCAGCGTGTCCACCGCATCCCAATCGAGTTCGTCCTCCAGGATGGTGATGTCGTCGAGGGCGACGCGGGGACTCAGTTCGTCTTGCAGCCCGTAGAGGTCGATGAACAGGTCGTTTAGTTCTTCTTCGTTCGTGTGAAGCTGCAGGAAGTCATCGGTAGCCTGCACTTGCCAGGCGGTGTAGGCAGCGCCAAGCGTGGGCGCGTTTTGCTGGATGAGCGGGTGCTGGGTGAAGTCCCAGGAGGTCTCTCGGGAGTCGTAATCTCTCTTCGAAACGAACACGCATTCTCTTGCTAAGGCTTCAACATCATCTTCCTTCTCATGGCGAGACAGATATGGCAAGGACCTTACTTCTCCCGGCTGATAGCTCATCCCAGGTGAGATGAATTCAAAAATGCGCTCAGCAACTACCGAGTTCAAATACGCACCCACGTTGAAAACCCTGTCAGAAAACACGCACGACCCCTTGTTATCAAATAGAGCCCCAGAAGGAGAGTACCTGCAAGATATTCCGCTACTCGATAATGTTGAATACGTAAAGCTTTCCTCATCTATCAAGTTTAAGCTCGTAAGGACCGGATTTGACCCATTTTTTGAATCACGCATCTTTTTCAGAACCGCACCATCGTCTTCCCATAATATTAAGAAATTACGAAGACCAAACCACTTTCTTTTTCCACCTCCTTTTTCATACGGAACCCATCTGTCGCCCCCAAACGGAGAAATGCTGCCAGAAGACACTTCATACCATACTTTTAAAAAGCGTTTATTATCTGTTGTTGTTATACCTTTCCTAATCTTTGCTACTCCGGATAACAATTTATTCTCCTCAAACAAACTCAGTTCTGTTTCACCTATCCAGTACGCAATCGGCGCCCCCGGAATCTTCTCAAAGTCTCGCTGATTGACGCTGGGATAATAGAGTTGCTGGCCGTCGGGATCAGACGTTTCGGGAATGGAGCCATCCTTGTCGTAGGTCGAAAAGTCGTACCGGAAGTCCGGGTCGTCCATCACGCGGCGGAACAGGTCGTGGAGATGATGCGCGTGGAACTCCTGAAAGGTGCGCTCAATGAGTCGGAAGTACGTACCCGTGCGGCCCTGCTGGCTGGCTTTCTGCACCGCCGTGGCCACCGAACCAAAGTCCGCCCCAAATATGCCCCGGCTAAGATGCAGCAGGCTGTCAAAGAAGTAATCGTCGATGTAGTGCGTGCGCAGGTCCTCGTACGAGCTTAAGAACATCCACGAGGGCGGCGTAATGAACGCAAAGCGCCCCCCCGGCACTGTACGGTCTGGCAGCACCTCCATGAACGTCGCAAACAGATCTTTCTTTGCACGTGGGTAGTGCTCCTTCAGATAGTTCTTGAGCGGTTTGTTGATATTGCGGCTGCTGGCATACGGTGGGTTTGCGGCCACCGCCGGGTAGGTGCCGGTCATCAGCAAGAGCGGCTGCAGGTAGCGGTGCAGGGCGGGCACCAGGTCTTGCTTCCCGAAGTCCAGCGCAGCCGCGTCGCGGTCGGCCCAGTACGCCAGGCGGTCGGCAATGGCCGAGCGTGCCTCATCGGAGAGATTGAATTGGAGCGCCGAGCCTACGTTCTGTCCGTGCTCGGTGATCAGGTCGAGCGCCTCTTTGATTTCGGCGCCGTGGGCATCGGCGATGTCATCCCCAAAGTAGGCGCGCAGGTCACGCGGCGAGAAGCTGCGCGGGGTGGGCATGGGGTAGACGTTGGTGTGCAGGTCGGTGCGGTCGAGCACGCGGCGGTTGTACTGCGCAGCTTTCATCAGCAGCGCAAAGCGGGCCAACTGGACCGCCCGGCGGTCCAGGTCGAGGCCCTTCAGGTTGTGCGTAAGGATGCGCTCTACGGCCTGCCGGTCGGTATAGCCGCGCTCGCGGTACATGACCATAAGCAGATCGAAGGCCACCACCAGAATGTGTCCGCTGCCCACCGCGGGATCAAAGAGCACGAGGTCTTCGAGGTCGCGTCCATCCCATGCAGCGAGCGTGTCCATATCGCCTGCGGCACCCGTGGCCCCGTCTGCAAACATTTCGCCCTGGGGTTCGCTGGCGCCGTTGCTTTCGGGCACGGCCTGCGCATCCCCCTGAAAACCTGTTTGCTGTACCCCTGTTTGGCCGGATGCATACGCGGCGGGGTCACCTTCTACGAGGTAGTCCATTTCATTGCGGAGCGAGCTATCGGGCTCGGCCTGTAACCACTGCGTGCCGAGGGTATTCTCGACCAGGTAGCGCACAATCCAGCGCGGGGTGAAGATCTGCGTGGCGGCGGGGATGTCTTCGGGCTCGAACTTGCCGCTTTTGTCGTAGACGGCGTCTTTCTTTTCGGAGATGTAGAACTGGTAGAGCCATCCGATGAGCTCCACCTGGGCGGCGGTGTCTTCGGTGAGGGCCTCGGTGGTGGCAATCTGCTCCATGACGCCCTCGGGCTGCAGCAGGTTGGTGGGCAGCAGCAGGCTGGTGTAGTCGTTAAGGCGTCCGAAGACATTGTTGAGCAGACTGTGGCTTGTGCAGTAGCCCACGAGCAGCGTGCGGAAGGCGGTGTCGTCGTGGCTCTGCAGCAGGGCCTGCTTTACGGTCTGCTGGTCGCTCTCGTCCAGAAACGTCATGAGGCCCTGCCGGGCACGGTGCAGCAGCGCGGGCTCGTGGGCGGCGCGAGCGTGGCCGAGCATGGTCTTCTCGTAGTCGTTCAACTCCAGAATGCGGATGGCCACGAGGCGGTTGAACCAGGTGGCGGCAGCTTCTTCAACGACCGCATCTACGCTGCTGCGCCCGACGGCTGATTTCAGGGCGCGCCACTTGCGGGGGACGGAGGTGTCGCTGTAGACGTCGTCGCGAAAGATGTACCCGCCGTCGATGGATTCGGGTTCGGCGGTGACGCTGCCGTCGGGGGCAATGCCCCAGTAGCGCAGGCGCTGGGCCACACCCTGGCGCAGGGCGACGCGCATCTGTTGAGCGAACGGTTTGAGCGGAGCAGTATCCATACGATGTGTTCTCGGAGATTCGGAGCGAGCGGGGGGTGCCCGTGGGGCGTGGTCCGTGCCTGTTTGTGCCTGTTACCTGAGGATGACGCGCTTGCCCTCGCTTACGCGACGCAGAAGCTTGCGGCGCAGGTCATCGACCAGGTCGTCGACGTCGGATTCGTTTTCGAGCTCGTAGCGGTTGATCTCGTTCCGCACGTCGAAGATTTCGGAGGGCTTCTGCGGGGTATCCTCATGCTCGGAGGCCGCGGCGTCGTTTAGGCTCTGGAGGTATCTGGCGCGGAAGTCGCTGACGGTCGATATTTTCTGCTTCAGGCTGGCCAGATTTTCGGTGCGGCGCAGCGTGTTGAGCTGGTTCGACCGGTCGGGAAGCACGTTGTCCACCTCCATCTCTTGCTGGCGCGCTTCGAGATCGTCGAAGACGTCTTCGTACTGATCCACGGCCTGCTGGCGGAGCGTGTCCACCTTTTCCTGTACGGCCTGCTGGGCGGCCTCGTAGTAGTCGAGCATCGACCGAAACTGCTCGTGGGGTAGCACCTCGCTGCGCACATACGAGGCCAGCTTCTGCAGCCGCGATGTCGTGGTAGGGTCGAGCAGGTCGTCGTTGGCCGCGTGCTTATTTACGAACTGCTTGATAGCCTGGTACGTGTCGCCGTTGCGCTCCCAGAAGTTGATGAGCTCATGCGCCCGCTCGACCTGATCTTTCAACGCGTCGGCCCGCTCGGCAACCTGCTTGAAGAGCCGCTCGGCGTTGGGTGCCTGTCGGGCGGCGTTGAGCGCCTCGGCCAGCTCCTCGAAGTGATGCGCAAACGGGCGGCCCCGGTGCTGCTGCGCCTGGGCCCGGGCGGCGTCGGCCTTGTCCGACAGCACCTGCTCGACCCGGTCTTTAAGGCGGCGCGGGTCGGTCGAGGCCTCAACCAGCGTTTCGTTGAACACCGTGTGGTTGATGGCGGTCACCGCGTTGTCGATGACCTCCGGGTCCACGTCTTCCTGCTTGTGGAGGGTGATGGACGCCTGTTCGCCGGAGCGGAAGCCCTTTTCGACAAACGTTTTGCGATCGGCCTCTTCGCTGTTCCACTTGAAGGCCCACTTTTTCTTGGCTTCGAGGTTCAGCAGAATGTGCAGCACCTCCGTGTCTTGCCACCCGAACGGCGGCTTCTCGTACTTGCGCATCACATCGGCCAGCGTGGGCTGTCCGTGCAGCGCCAGGAACTGGTTGACCTCGATTTCGGCCGGTGTGGGCGTATCATCGGTCTCCATCTGTTGGCGGGCCGCCTGCTGGCGCACGGTGCTGCGGTTGCTGGCGTACTCAGTGGCCAGGGCGCGCTTGCTGTACACGCGGTGCAGGTGCTCGTCAAGCAGCGTCTGATAGAGCGTCTCGGCCGAGCCGCTGCTCTTGTCGGACGCATCCAGCTGCTGGTTGTCTGACACATACGTGGTGGTAGCCAGCGCCTTTCGGAACCAGGCCCGCAGATCCTTCAGGGCGCGGTCGCGCTGGTCTTTGAACGTGTGCATGGCCTCCAGACGCTCGCCGGTGGCACTGTCCTGAAACTCCTGCAGGTACGCACTGATGCGCACCGCTTTGTCGAGGAGCGCCCGCTGCGCCTCCCCAAACTGCTCATGCAGGCACAGCAGCAGGTCGCGCCCTTCACGCTTGAAGCTGAGCTCGCCCGGGTCCTCGTTGGCATAGAGCAGCACCTCGACCGTAGCCGTGCCGGTGCTGCTTTCCTCGTAGTCGTCGATCTTCAGGTGTAGTTGAACGCTCGTGCCTTCGAGCTTCACCCGGCTCGACCACTTGACCTCCTCGGTCATGACCCGGTCAGCAAACGCCTTCAGCCGGTCGTGCAGCGTGATGTTCTGGTTGTCGATCTCTCGCTTCACGCGGATCTCCTCTTCCTGGAGAAACCGGTAGGTGCCCTCCGACTCGCTCACCACGTTCTCTTGAACCAGCGCGTCGAGCACCGCCTGTGTCTTGCGCTTCAGCTCCGACCAGTTGGGGTCGATTGTGTCGATGAGGATGAACGCCAGGTTGTCGACCGTGGCGGGAAAGTCGATGCTCTGGTCACGTGCGATGTTTGAGAGCAGGAAGAGCGCCTTCACCACGCGCTGCGCAAACGCATCCTGCGAGACCGTTTTGAGCCGCATGGCATTTGCAATGATGCCGCGGGCATGGTGGGTCAGCTTGTCGGCCAGGCGTGCGTTGTAGAACTCGTCGAAGGGCACGAAGTAGCCGACGGATTCGTCCTTGCACTGGATGGCGACCTCGTGAGCCAGCCCGATGAGCGAGCGTTCGGTGCCCGCCGTACCCGGCACCAGGAAGTCGGCTTTTGCAAACGCGTCGATCACCTCCACGATCAGTCTAAACTGATACGGTACGAAGGGATACGCAGCCACAAACTCTTCCCGGTCGGCGTAGCCACGGTACTGCGCGCTGCCGCTGGTCTGAAACTGATTGCGCACGGCCGTTTCGTGCTCTGAAAAGAACGTGCGGAGGGCTTCGCTGGCTTCTGGATTCTTTGAGAGCACCCGTTTTTTCGTGATGAGATCAGCCTGCTGGCTTTCCAGCGGCAGGTAGGTCTCGAACCGGCTGATGATCTTGCCATAGCTGTAGTCGGCCTGCTGCTTCTCTTTGGCCGTCTCTACCAGCTCTTTCAGCTCCTGTTGTGCCGTACACACCACCCACATCTTATCGCCGATGCGGTCGCCAATCTCTTCAACGATCGTCTGCAGGTCGACCAATAGGTTCGACTCCCCTTGCATGTACTGGCTGACCTCGTCGACGAGGTAGACCAGCCGGTAGTCGTCGGGCTTCTCGGCCAGGTAGCGCTCCAACTCGTCGACAAACTCCTCGGTGGTTACCGACGCCTCGCGCAGCAGCGACGCGCGCGCCGCCTCGGTGTCGATATTCGCCACAGCATCAGCCGCTGCGACCACATCATGGAGTATTAAGTTGACCGCATCCGTCGCTTTGGCGTCCCAGTCGTCGCCGGTGCGGTCGGCAAACACCTCCTTGAACGCTGCCAGTGCCCCCTGCTCATCGAGATGCTTCTCAAACCGGGCAATCTGCAGGTTTGACTTGTTATAGCCCCGATGCGCATTCAGTCGCTTGTAGAACGTCTTCGTGACGCTCCGCTGCCCGCGGTCATCGTCTGACACGTTCTTGATGTTGAACATCACCGGGTCGACCTTCAGGGCCTGCAGGCCGCGTTTCACTGCACGGGCATCTGCCTCTGCAACCGGCTGGTCGAGCGGGTCGCCGTCGTAATTGCTCAGGCTATTCTCAAAATGAGCGAGGGCCTTGTCGCCCACGTGATCGGAGAGGCAGTAGTAGATGTACTTCAGGAAGTGCGACTTCCCCGATCCGTAGTAGCCGTTGATCCAGACGCCGGTGCGTCCTTCGGTGCCGGAGGTGAGCTTGTCCAGAAAGGTATGCAGGTGCGTGAAGAGCGTATCGGTGAAGAAATACTCCTCGATCTCCTTCTCGACGTAGTCATCGGAGAGTTCGGTGACTGTTGCCACCGGATCGATGCGGCGGTCGATATCGCGTTCGTACAGTTCGGCTAATCGTTCAGGCATGTTGGATGTGGAGGCTGATGGCAGTAAGAAAGAGTGTAGGGGGTACGAAGCGACGTGCCATGGTGGATGCCTTGAGGCGGCATAGCACAGCGCCTGCTCCAGGGCGTTAGGCGCCGAGGGCATCGCCTTCGATGCGTTCATTCAGACAGCTGGCCCGGTAGACCTCATCCGATTCCAGCTTGCCAAACAGGCGAAAGGCCCCGTTGACGTACGTACCGGGATAAAACAGAATGAGTTTGTATCCGCGAAGATGCGGTTCCATCTGATCCAGAAACGTGCTGGTGCGCAAATACGGATGGATGGATCCCCAGCCATGCACGAAGACGTAGGTGCGGGCCTGATCGTCGTCTTCATGCACGAAGTCGGCAAAGCGCTCTGCAAGATAGGCCGTGAACTCGGCCGAGCGCGCGTGACGCTTCAGCTGGCGATTGACCTTATCGGGGTCGTCGGCTTCGGCCTCTACCATGCGGTCGAGGAGCGAACGATTGCCCAGTGTCTGGTTGGACAGGTACGCCTGAAACGCGTCGTACACATTGGCAATGAGCGGATGCTGCCCGACGTTGGCGCGCTGCAGCCGCTCAGCCAGCTGGGGCAGCGCCTCGCGAAAGGCGTACTCCTGATCAGGAGGATAGACGTACACGTAGGCCGGGAAGCTCATCAGCCCCGACCCCGGCTTCTGGAAGTCGGGCTCAGTGAGCAGTTCAAAAACGTCATCCAGCAGCGATACGGCCATAACATCGAGAGGAATCAAACAGTCAGTATTGCGGAAAGCAGGCGCAAGGCCAGATGCATTGGGAGTTGGTTCTACGACGTAGCCGCCTCAAGAATAGCGGTGCGTGTACGTTCGTTAAGCAGGGCCGCCTCCAGAAACCAAATGTCGCCTACGCGCACAAAGCGATGCCAGTAGGCGTTGGGCAGTGCGGGCGCCTGCAGCGTATTCTCGTACAGGAGCCCTGATTCGCTGAGCATCTTGAGCATGACCTGCCGGACTTTCTGCCAGGTCGAGGGGCTCCAAGTGTCGAGCTCGGGATGCTGGTCGGCCCGTCGTTCCAGAAAACGTCGTGCGTCGTGCGGAGTGATCGTACGGTCGAGCGAACGCCACCGAGGTAGCACCACGTCCATGTGAAAGTCGAAGAGGAGTCGATACGTCTTCAGCGCGCCATAGTACAGCGTCATCTTCTGTTCAGCCACCGAGTCGTCGAGAAAATCGCGCCACACCGAGCGCTCCATCTGTTGCAGGCGCCGCACAACCTCTCTCGTCTTTCGCTCGCGGGCCCGCTTCGAGTTCGCAGTCAGCACATCCGGATCTGCCGCCTGCAGGTCGCCATGCTCCTGCACGGCAGCGATGACCTGCACCGACTCCTGGTGCAGAAGCGCCCCGGCTGTAAATGCCGCGCTGTATTCCATGACTGCAGGTATAACTTCGAAGGGAGAGAGTCCGGAACCGTGCATCGGCGATACACAACGGCTGAGGATCAGAGATACAACGTACATGAATGTACACGGTCCGTCAACAGCGTGGACTGGGCTACCTTCGTTTTGCCGGATTCTTATTAGCGCATAGTACGCATCCGGGTAAGGGCGTGCTCAGAATAGACTCAGAATAGAGGCGTGGCCCATCTCCTTAAGGCATGCCAGTCGTTGCTGGAGCAGAGCGCCAATGCACAGGGCTATACGTCCGCCGCCCTGCCCCCGGACAGTGGGCGTCCGGTGGATATTAAGTTATGAAGTTTCGGGGTATATAGCGCCATGACGAACTATGTACGTTACATTTGTGATGGTTGTGTGTCGGTAATATGCACAGCAGCAATGATGAAATGCGCTTGTCTATCCAAAATTGTTCATTTTCTACTTTTGGAAGCAGGTCCGATTTTAGATCGCATTTTCTGGTTGAGCTGTTTTGTTGAACGCATCGAAGCGCTTACAAAAAATACTTACGCATGGAGTTAATAGGTGCAATTGCTATCTTATATTTTATCTACTTGTTTTTCAATGACGAGGGTACTTCTTCCGAGAAGACAAGCAAGACATCCTCTTCCGAAACAAGTAAAGAAAGCACATCCTCGTCATCTGCCTCTTCGTCTGCAGCGCAGCATCAAAGGGACCGTCCCTCAAGCAGTAAGTCGAATCTAAGCAATCGACTGGATTATTCTGGCACAAAACCCTTCATGCGGCTCGACTCCATTCTGCTGGTCGACCTGAGCGAGTCCTCGCTTCAGCGTGTTATTCGCAACGCAAACAATCGTCTTTCGGCGTTCAGATGGGCGCGTCAGAGCGCAATTTACCCACGTGCCGTAGCCATTCAACTTACCGGGGAGACAATCGTCGCCTCCGAACTGGGACGTGCTTTTCTTGAACAGAATATGGGAGGAGGGGACGCCCTTTCTGATTCAAAAGCAAAAAATATGTTGGCGTCCAAGCGACGTGCAGTGTACGAAGATACCGGCGAAGTTTTCCGGCCCTTTTTTGAGAATGAAGACGGGATTGTGGATTTAAACCTGTCTCCGCTCCGATCTGCCGCACAGAGAGCAGCGCGAGGAAATAGCGATTCCCTCCAGCAGGTTGAGTATATGTACACGTACTATCATACGGTACTGGGAGCGTATTACGGGTGGCAGCGGCGCGTACTGGCGGGTGCATCGATTGGTGAAGCGGCTGGGGCCATGACGGACTCTTCTGTCAATGACAGCGACCTACACCCACCCGTCTTGCAGACTGTTACCGCCTATTTCAAGCCTCTTTTGGTGGATCCCAACCCCGGCGGTGTCGGCCGATTCGAACCGCTCTATACGTCGCCATCGCATAACGCGTAACACGACGCGTTGCCTTGTACCACTCTTCTAATTCCTGTATGGCTACTACAATCAGCGACATCGGACTCACGCAAGATCACGTCATGGAGTTTATTCAGCAGCGTCTTGCTGCGAAGCGCCGTTCCCTGAACAAGTGGCGCAATCGGTATTCGGCGACTGCTTATCCCAAGAAGATGGCATCGAATGTCATGGGAAGCTCGATTTGGGCCTCCACCCTTGCCGCAGAGGCGGGCTCATACTTTGATGGCTCTAACGCGAAGCCGGACATCCAGTCTGCGTTGTCGTCTGTGCAAGCGTCCAGTCAGCAGCTCAATCAGCGCAGCGCGCAGCGCGTGGATGATCGCGTACAGGGAAAGACCGACTCGCTGGGCCCGAATGCGGAAGGGCTTCAGTATGACGCCCTGATGCAAGCCGCCTCCGTTGGAGCCAACGGCAACAACCAGGCCGTCGAGAAGATCGAGTACAACTGGGTATTCAACGCCCTGCAAGGCAACCTCCTTGAGCTGTGGCTGAGTGCCGGGCTCGTAGGCATGACCAAGCAGCGCGCCTTCAAGGAGCTGTTTTACTTTGTGGATGCGGACGCGACCTTGCGCAATAAAACCGAGATCCACGGCATTTTTGGACAGCTGTCTGGAGCCGTCTTGTCAGCCCCCGATGCCTACCGCCAGATGCCACCGCTGTGGTGACTGAGTACAATTACCATCTGCGAAAAACACCCGCGAATATGCGATTCGCATTTAAATAATCCTTCACAAAGTAGCTAATCACGCATAATGGACAGATGCCAAGCACCTGGATGTATGGAAAAGGTGTCTCTCGAGAATTACGAGTGTCCCCGATGTGAGGCCCGTTTTTGCTTCGATCATGAAGAGCATCTTCTCTTCTTTGAGCCTGATATTGGTTCCTCAGGACTCTATGCGGTTTCCCCTGACGCTGGCCGATCAGAACGACAGGAGGCAGAGCAAGCCCTTGCCCGTATGGAGGCTAAACTTCTCAAGGAGTGGATGCAGGACGCAGAAGAGCGAGGTCATGCACCTATGGACTGGGGAGAGGTACAGTTTTTCGAAGACAACATGGGACATTCAGGACCCGGATGGTACTTCTGCGAGTCGTGTTACACTCAGGTCTCAGGGGACGAAAAGCCAGACAAGAACAGAAACAGAGCTGTTGACAGGTCAGAAAACGGGTGCTTCGTCGCCACAGTGGTATACGGTGACTACGACCATCCTGATGTCATGCGCCTTCGTGCTTTCCGGGATGTTGTCTTGCAGCCTACGACTATGGGACGTGTATCCGTAGCATTGTACTATCGCTACGGTCCTCATCTGGCTGAATCCATCAAGGGGTATCCTATGCTCAAAAGTGGCGTCCGGTGGACTCTTAAGCAAGTTGTTAACCGCTGGCTTCGGTGATTGAGACGATCATATCATCCTGGACACTGTCATGACTTGATCTCACTAATGAGATGTGTCCAAAAAATCAGGCACATGTTTACGATGAGCCTACATCCAGATGCTGTCGACCATCCTAAGAGCGTGTGCCTCGTACATCTTCTATACGCACCAAAACTCGAAACCACGTATCATGGACTCCTCCCCCCTCAGCCAAACTATCGATCATTTCCAAGCTGCTTTTGGCGTTGAAAATCAAGATTTAGAAGCAGATTCCGAGGCTACAGACGAAGGCTTCAGATCTCTTCTTTCGATAGATAGCGATCGCCGCTTAAAGCTCTTTCGGCTCGTCAACACTATTCATCAGAACCCTGATGACATTGACGCTCTCGAAGAGTATGTAAACCTCTTATTGAGATCTGTTGAGCATACAGATGACAGCGAAATTCTCGAGCGCTGTGATCAGGCTGAAGCCTTTCTACTCGAACAGGCTCAGCATGTCGCTGATGATCACGTTGAGGATGTGGTTGCTCTCACTGAGCATCTCGACAGTATTCGTGCTATTATATTACATGCCTCCGATGCGAGCATGGAGGTGTCTGAAGAAGACAAAGAAGCAGAAGAAGCGCTTGAACAGTGGCGCGAGGATGGTCTTGAAAACGATATTCCCTCCAACACCTCGGAAGTGCGCCAGGCTCTCGAACTCGCGCGCAATGTTCACTCCTTGATTCAGTATCGGGACGGTGAAGCAGTACGTGGGCTTCAAGCATATGTGCACCGGCTGCAATCAGCACTTGAGATTAATGAACTTCTCAGCGAAGCGCGATCTTCCATCGATGCGGCTGCTAACGAAGATAGTGCAACCGCATCTGCCTATCTTCTTCAGTCAGCAGAGCAGGTCATACGACAGTTAGTTACCAAACGTAGGGTAGCGGAGAAAGAGAGAAAGGAACGGATTGGCAAGACTATTAGACTTTTTGAGGAAACATCAAACAAAGTTACAGAGGCCCAGCGCAAGCGAGAGGACGAACGCTTGTGGAATACGTTATTAGAGCGTCACAGCGGGCTCTCAGAAGACTCTTATATGGATGCATTAGTTAACCTACCCAGTGGTAAGGCACACAGAACAGGGGATAGACGATTCACCAGAGGGATCCGCAAAATGGAGCAGGTGCTTCAAGACACAAACCAAACAGTCTCACAACTACAGACTGACGTTTATGTGACGGAGGCTATTTCGACTCTCGACGATGTTCAGGGAGCCATCGAAAGGCTCCAGAAACGTCGTCATCAGGCATACAATCAATATGCAATGCATGCAATTAGAGACGCACTTGAGGATGGCGAGAAAGAGACAGGCCTTGTTGGTGATCAGGAGAAGCTCTCCGATGCCGTCGTTGAGCTTGGTCAGATTGACCGGCAATACTTGACCCGTGAGGTTGACCGATGCTATGCTGAAGTATTTGAAATGCTATACAACAATCTCAAGAAAGCAAAAAGCGAGTCGGACTTCGAAGAAAAAGGTCGCAAACTCAACGCTCTCAAGCGGCTTCACGATGTTACGCCTCATCCCATCGAGGCTTTTTAGCTGCCTATCGCACACTTGTTGGTTGTCTACTATAGGACTTACGCAGTTGCCTAATAATTTTTGTAGTTTCAAGTTATCCACGCTTTACAATGCCGATTTAAGGTCTCCCGATGAATCCTCCCAAAGTCGACGACCTCGACTACATCCACTTTCTGATTGCCGCGCAGAAGGAGTTTACCTGCACCGAAGCGTCCCGCTCGTATCCCAAAGGGAAGAATGCTCCGGCGCACGACGCCTTCACCCGCCTGTTGCAGAGACGGCCTCCAGATACGGAGGCGTTGTGGCAGGAAGCGGAGCCGGTCGTGGAAAAAGACGAGGGACTGTTGATCTTCGACGATACGACGTTGGATAAGCCCTACGCCAACAAGATTGAGCATGTTACCTGGCACTGGAGCGGCAAGCACAAGGATGTGGTCAAAGGCATCAATTTACTGACGCTTCTGTGGCGGGGCTCCTCGAATCCGTCGTTGCCTGAGCAGTTGGAAGAGGAGCAGTTGGAAGAAGGGCAGTTGGAGGAAGAAAAGCAGGAGCCCCACGTGCCTTGTGACTTTCGTCTCTACGAGAAAGACGGGAAGACGAAGAACGAGCACTTTCGTGAGATGGCCGCCACCGCCGCTGAACGAGGGTTTGAGCCCAAACACGTCCTGTTCGACAGCTGGTACAGTGGGTTGGACAACCTAAAAACGGTTCGAGATCTGGGATGGACATTTCTCACGCGGCTGAAGAAAAACCGGAAAGTCAATCCCGACGACACCTTCAACCGACAGATTCAGGAGATTACCATTCCCGAAGCGGGACGGACGGTGCACTTGAAGGGATTCGGCTTTGTCAAGGTCTTCCGGACCGTCTCCACAGACGAAGACGCGGAAGATGCCAACGCGGAAGATGCCAACGCGGAAGATGCCAACGCGGAAGATGCCAACGCGGAAGATGGGGGCACGCAAAAACTGCAATACTGGGCGACCAACGACTTGGAGATGCCCGAAGCGAAGCGCAAGCAGCTTGCACGCCGCGCCTGGGGCGTAGAGACCTATCACCGCAGGCTCAAGCAATATTGTGGGGCCGAGCGCTCGCAATGCCAGAGCATCCAGGCGCAGCACAATCACATTCAGATGTCGATCCGCGCTTTTTTGCGGCTGGAACTACACCGCGTGGAGACAGCGATCAGCTTCTACGAGTCAAAAACGGCCATCATTCGGGAGGCCATCCGGGCCTATTTGACGGATCCAACTTACATCCTACCCTCAAGTGCGTAACTCCTATACTATATCTCCCTTTTGCTATGCCTATACCTGTTTCTTCTCCTCCCGACTCATCCTTTTCTAAAGCTCGAAGCCGACGCAGATCTACTCGTCTTGCAATGCGCGTGAGCACTAATGCTCTTGCCTCGGGAGGAGCCGCTGCTATAGGACTTAAACATGCTATGCCGGCCTCTGATGTCTTCTTATACAGCGGTTCGGATGGGCTTTCCAGTGCTGCAAAGGGACGTTTGGGGGAATATGTCATGGATAAAGTCATGACTAAAGAATTCTTGCGAGGAACTGGAAACTGGGTTTCGTCTCCTGCAAGAAACAGTATTCATGGGCTGGATGGACTTTACCTTCGAGCTGACAGCCAAGGTAGAATACGGAATCCGTTGGTTGTGGAAGCAAAGTATAACACTTCAAGGCTGGGAATGACCAAGGATGGCCTTCAAATGAGCGATGGATGGATACGTCCACGGATGAGCACGCCAGCTCAAATATACCGGGACACTATTTGGGAAAGTGGCGATTCGGTAATTGAGCGAACTATCGTTCCAGAGAATGTCGATTCCATTGCGGTTCCACTTTCCGGCAGCCAGACCGCAGATGTTTGGAAAGAAAACGACGTTTATAACGTGCGAGTCCCAAAGGGATATACGACGGCAGATATCAAGCGGCAACTCAAGAATGCAGCCAAGATAGTTGAGGGAGCAGGAGACGGTGTAATCAGCTATCGATCTCGCTTATTTAACTACAACGTGGAAGAGGGAACCCACCGCATTACCCTCACTCATTTAGGCAAAGATGGAAATCCTGTCGTAGGGACTAACGGAGCCATAGTCCGCGAGGTAATCGATTACAAGCCAGGAGAGCTTCCTGAGAAGATTCGTGAGGGCATACAATCTGCGTTTCAGTCCACTCTTGAGGATGAAGGTGTACCTTCTCCCGTCGCCAAGAAGTTGGCGAAATTTTTTGCTGACAACCCTGACTTTGCTGAAACGGTGGGTCTCACCACTCGGGACGGTCGGTACATACGATACACAATGGGAACAGTACACGCTCTCGGTGTAGCTGCGATCAGTGGTATTTTGTCGGTTTTAGTGCAGGCAACGAGCCAGCGTCTATTCGATGGAGAAGTCGACTGGGACAGTACCAAAAGGCAGGGTGCAATGGTTGCGCTATCTTCGGGAACTGGTTATGTATTTGGCGCAGCAATACATGGAACGCTCATCAACACGACAGTCGGCCAACAATTGGTCAAAATGATGCCTGTGCAGCATATTGCAGGTCAGTCGATCAGTCGAGTGTTGGGGACCGCGGGAGGCGCCGTGATTGGTTCTACTGTTTACCTCGCGGGTATGTACTTCCTGGGAGAGATGGGCGGCAAACAGTCGAAGCGTATGTTGACACGCTCTACAGCACAGGTGATAGCTGCGAAAGGAGCTGCTGTAACGGCTGTTGGTGGAGCAACTGCTCTGGGCACAGCAAGCACAGGAACGGCTATTTCGTCATTGAGTGGAGCCGCCGCCAAAAATGCCGCTCTTGCATGGTGGGGGGGAGGATCTATTGCCTCCGGAGGATTTGGAATGACTGGAGGAATGGTAGTTCTTGGGGGCATCGGTGCTGCTGCTGGCGTAGTTGCAGTCGCGTCCACTGGGTATGTATTCAGAAAGATGGATGAAGCCGAGCAAATGACTACAGTGAAGGCTCGACTGAGCATCGTGGAGAATCGCATCTCGGAAGGAATACAGCCAGAGTGGCAGTAATCTAATCGCATTTCTCTCATTGTATGCACCGTACAGGGAAATAGCAGGCAGAACAGACCTGATGCCTCATCGTGCCTGTTCTGCTACCTGCTTATCAGGTATCGACCCCTGATAACAGGCCTTATAACGAACTCGATATACTATACGTCGAGCCCACCTGTGCACGCCTCTTGCCGGCAGATACCAATAGAACACTTTGTCTCTACTTTGAATGGTGGCGGGCCATAGAAGAGATATGGTTAGATTTCTGTGGTTACGCGCTTGTCGGCAGGTCTTTCTCGAAACGAACTTGACAGTTTAGCGAGGTACAAGTAGACCTGTAAAAGCTAAAGGGGTGCTGGAATGATTCCTCACATCTCCATCGATATCTTGTCCATCGATATCTTGCGTTCGTGGACAGGCAGGTTGACATTAGTGGCGTAAGACTCAATGAGGTAGCCCTTGAAGGGCTTCGTTTTGATCAATCTAATTGCTGAGTAGCCTATGCCTCATCTCCCCGATGATGACGCGATTTATGCTGTGCTGCACGCGCTGTCCCTCGATGACAAGCTCCATGAACAGTTTGTACTCAAAGGAGGCAACGCGCTCCGATTAGCCTACAAGAGTCCCCGGAGCTCAGTAGATGTTGATTTTAGCTCAACGGAGGCCTTTCCAGACCAGCCCCACGAAAAGACGCAAGTCCTCCTCGAAGACATCGAAGAACGCCTCAATCGAGCCCTGGAAGACATCGCTCCGATGTACGACTTTGCGGCTTTGATTGTCCAGAGCACGCACATTCACCCCGGGAACCATGACCCGAGGGAATTCCCAGCATTGGAAATTAAGGTGGGCTATAGCGAGTTAGAAGATCGAGATCCGCCATTTAGCGATGTCGTCAAGCTGGAAATCACGCTGAACGAGGTCGTGTGCGCGGATGAGTATGTGTCTGTCGACAGTGGAAGTGCAGGCAACATCGATCTCCATGTCTCGGGCCTCGACGATATTATTGCGGAGAAGCTGCGGTCTCTTCTTCAGCAAGTTGAGCGCAAGCGGAATCGGCCCGGCGACGTCTACGACATTTGGTTTTTCACCACCCACGTTGGAGCTATTCTCAGTGAGGAGAACATCGCTATGTACCTCCAAAAGAAGAGCCACGACCGACTGGGCGTTGATAAAGTAACACGTGATATGTTTACAAATCCCGAGGTGCGCGAGCGGGCTTCGGTCGGCTACGAAGATATTGCCAGTCGTCTTCCCGGTGGCGAGACCCTTCCGCCTTTTGAGGCGGCCTTTGATCAAGTGATTCAGTTTGTTGAAGCCTTGGATCTGCCCTAATGGGACCTGTCCTAAATCGCGTCTACGAATACGAAGCGTCTTCGGTGTCGAGAATAGAGATGGGATGGTTGATCGAGAGATTCCATTCCTCGCTGTATGAGGATGCGTACTCCTTGTCAGGATTGAGCACGCGGGAGCCTCCTCTCGGGCTTTTTTCGGCTTTCCACCGGGGAAAGTGAGCGTGATGCATGCCGAGCGTTTCCATAACGAATCCCACACGCTGATACAGAATGAGCTGGTCCAGCCGTTCGGTATAGTCGACCAGCCGGTTCGGGTCAGGGTCGGCGCGAACCCAGGCCCGGAATACTTCGCTGAGCCCTCCGCAGTAACTCGGCTGTTTCAGCCCATCGATTAGCGTGCGTTCAACATCTGTGCAACGGACTGGAACGCCCTGGACCGAGGGGGTGCTATGGCCGAATACCCAGTCTTCTTTCAACCGGTGGGTCTTGAGCGTAAAGTCTTCGTAGCTCTTTACTCGGACGCGCCGGGGAAGGGCGTGCGTGCGCCATTCCTCGGGCGTTGTCCCAACGGGGACAATGGGACCGGATGCCTCCCGGCTTGTCCGCTTGACAACCGTCCCAGGCGAGGACGTCCCCTCATATAGGTGAATAACACGGGATCGTTGATCGGTGAGGCGGTGGATCTCAAGAGCTGAGGAATGAGACAGAATGTCCAGCGGATAGGCTTCGCTAGCCAACTCATAGATATTGAGGCTCCGACGGGCATAGGGGCTCGTGATCTTGAACAGGCTTTGGCCTCTGATCGGAGTAATCAACTCGTCGCGTCGGAGACGGGACAATACGCGGTCGACGTTCTTTTCAGGATAATAAGGGTCCCGTTCGCGCCTCAGAATCACATGGGCGCGCCAGGAAGAGAGGATGTGTCGGGCCTCTTCAGCAAGTTTAGTGAGGACAAGAAAGGTGTCTTTCATGTGTTTTGACTTGTTAGCCCTTTGCATCATGTCCTGAGGATCATGATGCAAAGGGCAATACGTTGTAAACTAACAATCGTTTCCTGCAGTGTCACAGAAGAGATTCGATCTCTCGCGTATCGGCACTGTGAGTTTGCGCCTCAGGGCGTCATTGGCGTTTCCCCCGTGTCAACGCCTGGGCTGTCAACGCGCCGGTCTTCGGGGGGCGGCTCGCTATCTGGGGCCTGATCCAAGATCGCCTGGGCCGCGTCACACGAGCCGCGTGCCCCCGTCAGCAATCCTGCATCCTGCCCAAGGCAATCGAAAGATATTGCGGAAGCTGCTCTTGGACTCCTTTGCTGATCTCGAAGACCCGCCTGAGGACCCGCGTAAAGAGGAAAATGCCTGCTACCTGCTTTTAACTTGTATCCGTCTCAAAACCAGTCTGTTTTGAGACGAATCTCCCATGCGCTCTGCCCCCCGTATAATAGGTATAAGCAGCTCCGCTCTTCTACCTCAACGTCTCAAAAGACGTATCAAAACAAATTGTATCGATTGTTGTTGTAGCTTTCAGGTATTGATACAAACCACGAGTCAACCGCGGTTGACTCCTGAATCAGTTCAGACTTCCCAAGGAGCTGTCGCTCACGAATAGCTGTCGCTTCCCATGCACATTGGCGACGCCCGCGTCTCCACCGGCGAACAGAACTTCGACCTTCAGACCGACGCCCTCGAATCCGAAGGCTGCGAGCGCGTCTTTACCGTTGAGCTCAGCGGCGCCACGGCCGAGCGGCCCGGACTCGGAACTTTGCAACCTGCTGAGGTCGCCCTCGGTGAGCGGCGAGGGTCCCATGCTGTTCACAGCTGTTCACAGCACCGGGTTGTTCGCAGAACCGGCGGTACCAAAGAGTCCAGCTGCTTCGCCACCGCCCTACCCCATGCATTCAGCAAAAATCGTCTCGATCTCATCTACCTCGCTCTCTGTCAATTCGGCAAACTCCTTCGTGCGGGCTCGCTTTGACAACGTTCCCTCGTTCTGGCGTAGGAAGCGGTGCAAGAGGTCATACATGGCGGATGGCATCTCGACGACGTATCGCACCCGCTCTACGAAACGATCGTAGCTTTCGAGGTAGGCCACTTCCTCCGGCAGGTCGCGCCGTACGGTCTCCTCCACGCAGCCGTACAAGAACTCGGCGTGCGCCGTCGCATCGAAGAACCGGTAGTGGTCCGCCGTGTCGTTCAACACGCGCACATTGCCACGACCGGTCGGCTCCCACTCAATGAAAGAAAGGAGCGGTTTCGAGTAGGACTGAAGCACGGTACGATAAGCAGAAATGTTGCGCAGGATGGCCGCGCTGATCGGAAATGGAAGCTCCGGCGGATTGTATCCGGCCTCGGCGAGCACGTGGTGGATGAGCCACCGGTGCACCCGGCCATTTCCGTCCTCGAACGGGTGGATGTAGACCAAGCCAAAGGCCGCCACCGCCGCTACGATGACGGGATCCATGTCGTGCTCTTGGGCCCGCTCGACGTACGCGATCACACCTTCCACGAGGTCAGGTAGATCCTCCGGTTTGGCGCTGATATGCTCGGGGAGCGGTTCGCTGGTCCGCCGGTGGCGCATGCCGATGAAGCCGCCCTCCTCGCGCAGACCAATCGTTACGAAGCGTTCGTCGCCGATGACGATGCGCTGAAGCCGGACGAGCTCTCGGGCGGTGAGCTCGGTCGCCCCGGCTTCAGCAATGGCCTGTCCCCAGCGATGCATGCGGTCGCGTGGGGGCGACTCCCCTTCGATCTCGAACGAGGACTGGCTATCGCTTAGCAGCAGGAACGCCGCTGCCCGTGCGGTCACGTCGGGATGGGTACGCCCGACCACCTCACGTGCCTCTCGGTCCAGCTCCGCACGCACGTTCTCTTTCAGCGTCTCCGTCCACCGTACCATCGGGCAGAAACGCGGAGAGCCCGGCACGTTATTTCGTACCTGATGCCGACGCGAAAGCTCACCATCTGGCAAGGCCACCTGCTGCGACGGATCGACCACGTCCACGGCCGCTGGGCGCCCCTTCACATCGGGCACCCCGAGCTTGCGTCCCGTGAGCCACTCATACAGAAACCAGATGCGGCGCGTGTACTTGCCGGTTGGAGACCCGCCCACCCACGAGCTCAGCACCCCTGCAGGTATCTCCTTAAAAAGCGCGTTCAAGACGGCCAGGCTGATGCCCTCCAACTTGAGTGCCAGCTCCAGATGATCCGTTAGGGTATCATCGGGCTTCCGCCGGCGAGGAAGGACCCACCAACGGGCCGCCTCCTCCGGCTCATGGCGCTTTGCGACCATCGCAAGTCGGGGCGGAGCCGGAATCGATAGCTCGAAGTGCTCGATCAGCGCGCTGTATCCACATGGCCAACCGGGCTCTGGCATACCTCGCCCGTTCCAACTCGTGCGCGGCTTGTTCGGAAGGCGATCCAGCGTGAGTGACATGAACGTGCTTGTGGCTTCTGACAGGTAATCAGCTAATGGTAATCGACTCGCCAATGTGAGAACGCGACTGCAGAATGGTAGGCGCTTGGCAAAACACTCGCGGCTATTGACCACGTGCGCTATTGACAGAATGCTCGTAAGGCAGCAATCATTTGAGATATCGCCTGTAGGCTTGCCAAAATGATCGCAAACGCGCCTATGTTTGACAAAACACTCGCAAAGCAGGGATAAGTTCAGTTGATTCGCAGGCACCATTGATCCGCAGACACAAAACCCGCAGGTATCAAAAAACAGAAAGCAGTGCGTTCTGGCCGACCCTTGTTTGGCACTCGTGATCATACTTCAGCAGAATGACCGATCCAACTTTTCGGGCGCACCGCACGTAAATGGCTGTCGCTTTCATATAGCTCTTGCTTGATATGCACATCGGATATGCCCGCGTCTCCACCGGCGAACAGAACCTGGACCTGCAGACCGATGCGCTCGAAGAGGAAGGCTGCGAGGGCGATGTGCTCGTCGTCTGGCGTCTCGATCGCTTTGGGCGCTCTTTGAAAGACCTGATCTCCAAGGTCGAAACCCTCAAGGACAAGGGCGTTCAGTTCAAGAGCCTCAAGGAGAATCTTGATACCACCTCCAGCGCCGGGCGGCTTCAGTTTCATATCTTCGGCGCGCTGGCGGAGTTTGAGCGGGACTTAAACCGCGAGCGCACCATGGCAGGCCTCCGCGCGGCTCGTTCGAGAGGGCAAACTGGGGGGCGGCCGCGCGCCTTATCCGAGCAGGATCTCCCCGAGGTCCAAGCCCTGATGCGGGATCCGGATGTGCCCGTGCGCCGCATCTGCGAGCGGTTTGAGATCTCCAAGGCCACCCTCTACCGCTACGTCGGACCCAATGGCGAGCAGCGCTATGAGGGGGAATAGCAACGCAGAGCTTGTTGTTGGCCTACATGAGTCCCACAAAGCCCCTGAACGGTTCGTTTTAGGTTTGCCTGATGGGCAACCCAGAGTGGGCATTGCAACTGAGTTTATAGCTCGTTACCTTTTGCGCGCATACCAGTTATCAATACATCTCATATCAGTTGAGTTGTAGGACTTTTTCTCCTTCATAATTTTTCAGCTCTGTTATGACCAAGTCGAAAAACCTTCCTTGGAAACGTGATGAACTCATTCTTGCACTTGAGCTCTATCTCCAAGAGGGCACGTTGTCTGCCGGTAATCAGCGAGTGCGTGATCTAAGCGACGAGCTGCGCGAACTCGGGGTGTACCCCTCTGAACTGCAGAAGCACAATCACCGAAGTCCTGCTGCCATTCAAATGACTTTGCGACGGTTTGCAGGTGTAGACCCGAATTCTGATAAGAGCGGCCGCGACCGGGGCGGTGCTGAACTGAAAAAAGTGTCGGCGGAATTTGATGGGGATGCTGCTGCTGTTCAGAAGGCAGCCAAGAAGATCCGCCAGAAATACGTGTCGTCTACGGGGGACGAATAAGTGTGCTGCAGCAGAGGCAGTGCTCATGCACTCGCTCTGCTTTCGGTACATGCTACTTTGTGGATGTTGCAATAGAACTTGCGGCTCGCTCTACTCAACATAGGTGTCTCTGCCGGTGCGCTATGCGAAAGCACAAATCCATAAAAGCCTAAGCTGGGCTCTGCAGCACCATTAGTTCTATATCTTTGCATCCATACTTGCTCTTCCCGACTACCGTACAGTCTCCCCCTTCACTCTGACGTGCTACCTCTTCCTCTTGCATGATTACAATCCGGATCGAAGCCTGCTTTTCAACACGGCATAAGTGCCAGTGATACTATTTCTTGCTCTGGAAACTACCGACCTCTCTTCAGAACTGTCGGCCTCCGATGTGGAGGTCTGGCCGCGCCTTGTGGAGGTTGCCTGGCATGCGTACTCGCACAGCCGCGAACGACTTGCTAAGGAGAGTTATATCGTATGTCCGAATGGGTTTACCATTCCCAAAGAGGCAGCAAGCCGCCATGGCATTGCTACCGAAGATGCTTTGAACGCCGGGTATGAGTTGGAGACAGTCCTGAGTGCGTTGAATGACCGCCTGAAGGATGCTGATCTTGTTGTCACTCACAATTCACGGTTTACCCTGAACGTACTTCTGGCCGAGTACGAGCGCATAGGCATTTCGACCTCTCTTGGGAAGTTGCCTGCGGTCTGCACCATGCAGTCAACAGCCGATTTCTGCAAGAGGGAAGGAGTGACAGATGGAGGCTGGCCTCGGCTGAATCAGGTCTCTGAAGCGTTGTCAGGGACCAGGCAGGCGCCTGTTCACGAAGCGGGAAAAAATGCACAGACGCTCGTGTCTTGCTTCTGGAAATTGGTTGCCCGCAACGTTGTCACCCTTGATCAACCCGGACCATCACTCGAATCGGCTAATCATTCGGTTGGGGATGCAACGCTCGACTCGCACTCCTCAGAAGTAGCCGTTTCCAATACCAATAGCTCGGTGCTCCCCAGGGCAGAGCGCCACGATGTAGAGCGTGGAGACAGTGCTGACGCTTCAGTTCCCAGACCGCAGGAAGGGTTTCTCATTGATGAGGTCGATACCCGCATCCGTTCTATCCTACAAACGTGTCAAGAAACAGGTACTGAAGCCGACGAAGGTAGCGATCAGGATACTAGTGAACAGGATACCGAACATGAGGACAATGTACTGGATGCGTTTTATCGCCGGGTGGGTCGGTTTGGTGTAAAAGGCCTTTCTACAGATCCACCGTCTGATCCGATTGATTCGACGTTAGCCGTCGCGTACAATTATCTCTGTCGCGGACGTCCCACCCGCGCCTCGTTGGATTTAAGCATGTGGCTGATCGATCGGTATATACCTGAGGCGGGAGCAGCCCCAACGGACGAGGGGCCATCCATACACATCGTAACAGATGACGCCTTCTGGGATGGGGTTGATGCAGATGATCTGGCCGATGTTTTCAAGGCTTCCTCAGAAGACTTGGCTGATGTCGCAAAGCGTGTTGGTGAGTGTCCATTGCATATCCTCCGCCTCAGCCGTAATCTGATCCACGCCGCACACCTCCAAATTACCATCGTGTGGGCGATGCTGCAGAATAAGGATTCAGCTATGCAGCACGACGGAACCGAGGAACTCCGTGTGTATGTTGAGGGCCTCGACTCTGAACTTGTTGAGGCTATCTGTACCGATCTATCGCACCTTCTGTATCAACTGACTACACTTCGATACGGGACGGAGGCCTCATCACGTTACATCGCACACGTAGATGAGCCGCACTGTGCGGACTTGCATATCGATTTCGAACATGACGCTGCCACCGGTGCATCCGAGAACAGGTCGACTTCGGCTCAAGAAGAAAACGATCAGGCTTCCTCGTCTGCCAAACGGCTGACGATCATCCATCACGACAGCCTCGGCTTGACGGACGCCCCTGTGTGGCCTAAACGGCGCGTATTCGCCGATCGCATCGCATATCCCTCGATCGGAACGGTCCACCGCACCCGAGAGGAAGGCAAAGATCAGGAAGTCCAGAAGTTCAACTTTCACGATGAGGCGCGCCACAACGCCCTAATATATGTCCTTCAGAATGCGTTTCGGAAGCGCGCCTTTTATCCGGGGCAACCTGCAATTATTGATCGTGCCCTTCAATGCAAAGACGTCATCGGACTTCTGCCCACAGGCGGCGGCAAGTCGCTTACCTACCAGATCTGTGGCCTGCTGCAGCCTGGCACGACCATCATCGTAGACCCGATCAACTCGCTCATGCAGGATCAGTACGAAAAGTTGTGCGAGGAGCAAATGAATGCAAGCGACTATATCAACTCGTTGTACTCAAAAGAAAGGAAAGAAAAAGTATTAGAAGAGCTAAAAAGGGGCGAACTGAACTTCCTGTTTGTCGCCCCCGAGCGCCTTCAGATGCCAGCATATCGGCAGGCGTTCAAGGAGAGCCTGCAAGATGGGGTCCGTTTCTCCTACGGAGTCATTGATGAAGCCCACTGCGTATCAGAGTGGGGCCATGACTTTCGGCACGTCTATTTACATCTTGCCGATAACTTGGAAGAGTTTTGCACTTCCCGACATGTCTTGTCTGAAACATCTGAACAGGCAAACTATGGCCTCCCAGACCGTGGCCGTCTCCCGCTCTTTGGGCTTACTGCTACTGCTTCTTTTGATGTACTGGCAGATGTACAACGTGAACTGAGAATGGGAGAGGATGCTGTTATAACCCTTCCCCCTCAGGCGATTGACCGCAAGGAACTGAACTTTGACATTATACCCATCGGGACAGAAGTCGACGTTGACCACGTCGACCCTACGAAGCGTTTCTATGTACGCGAGGAGCAGCTAAGCTGGGACAAATACAATGAGGCTGAGCGCTTTATTCAAGAACATGTCACGAAGAAAATCCACGAGCTTCAAGACCCTCCCAACGACAGCGAGGCCCCCAGTCTTAATACCTTTCTGGGCCCGAACGAGAACGGTGAGTATGAAAATGCGGGTCTCATCTTCTGTCCGACGAAATCTCCCAGTTTGGCTAATGGCGTACTTGCGCTGCGTGATGGGCCGGGAAACTATGGGAATAAACAGAGCGACGATGACCCCGAACCTTACCTCAAACCGAAGGGACTTAAAGATCGCATTCCATCTCTTGAAATAGTAACCTACTTCAGCACGCAGGGCGCAGACACCGTCAAAGAGTCTTGGGTACAGAAGCAAGCTTCAGCATCTCAAAACAACCAGAAACGCTTCATCCGCAATCGTGCGAACCTCATGATGGCGACGAAAGCGTTTGGGATGGGTATCGACAAACCCAATATCCGGTTTACTTTGCATTACAGTGTGCCGAGTTCCGTCGAGAATTTCTATCAAGAGGCAGGACGCGCAGGTCGTGATGGCGAGCCTGCGATCTGTGGAATTCTCTACCACCATTGCGACCTCAAGGCCAACAAGAGCTTCCACCGAAACTCATTTAAGGGCCTTGACCGCGAAAAAGCCATTCTGGGTGAACTCCTGGAAGAGGTCCACTATGAAGATGGCTTCTTCGTTCGGAGCATACAGCAAACAGTCAAAGACAGGCTGACTCATGATTATAAGTTCTCTGCTCAAGTTCGGCTTTCTCTCTTTCCCAATGAGGACGGGGACGAACCTTTTCTACTTTACGTGAATGGGGAGTGGCGTGAGAACCCTGATAAACGCATGTGCTACGGCTGTCTCCATCTTGACGATCTCCGTCGGATCAACCCTGGCAAATATCGGAAGGGCGTTTCTAAAGATGACAGTCAGAAGGTTTTGGAGGTCGTGCGTGAGACGATCAAGGCAGAATCAGACACCCGTGACTATGCCGAATACCTAACTCGAACTAGGCTCTGTTTGAAAAGTCTTGGATTGGGTATCTTAACGACTGCCGTACCAGTTTCTGATCACCAACTTCTGTTTTCCGATGCGCCGCTACGAACTCACCGACACACAGTGGGACCTGATCGAGGATCTGTTTCCCGAGCAGACCATGGGGCGGCCTCGCCTCGACGATCGTAGGCTGTTCAATGGCATTCTGTGGATTCTTTGCTCCGGGGCGGCGTGGCGCGACCTGCCCGAGCGGTACGGCAAGTGGCAGACGGTTTATTCGCGCTTTCGTCGGTGGGAAGCGATTGGCTTGTTCGACCGGATCCTTGACCGGCTGCAGATTGAACTCGACGAACACGGATTGATCGACTACGCGACTTGGATGGTTGACTCGACCTCCGTTCGAGCCAGCCGAGCTGCTGCGGGAGCGCCCAAGAAAAAAGGGGCTCGTGCGAGGCCCTTGGACGCTCGCGAGGCGGTTTGACCACCAAAATCCACCTTGTGTGTGACTCAGGCGGGGTGCCGCTAACTGCCTGTCTCTCTGCGGGCCAGCGCCACGACGGGCCTCATCTGAAGCCGCTGATGAACACGGTACGCATTCCGCGTCGCCAGCCGGGCCGCCCGCGCACACGTCCCGACATGCTGGTTGCCGACCGGGGATACGATGCCCAGCACATCCGGCACTATCTGCGGCGGCGTGGGATCCAAGCGATGATCCCGGAACGGCGCCCCGGAAGAGGGCGCAAGCGGCGCCGAAAGGGACGACCTCCGGTATTTGACAAGGGGATGTACGCAAAGCGAAACGTGATTGAGCGACTGATCGGCTGGCTCAAAGAGTGTCGCCGGCTCGCCACCCGCTATGAGAAGTATGCTCGGTGCTACTTGGCCATGGTCAAACTGGCGTTCACCCGACGCTGCTTTCGAAAACTCGAGTTTTCAAACACTGCCTAAGTCTCCTGGCATCCTTCCACAGCTCCGCAATCGAGATGCTAATAGTGAGATAGAGCTCCCGATCGCATTTACAAGCGATGTCGTACAGAATATGACATCTAAATTGAAGGAGACGGGTCAACTCGACGACGATGATAGCGAGTACGTAGTTGCCGATGAGGTCGTCCGAGCTGCTTATAACTTCAGCCATGACGAAGATGACTTCATTGAACGGCTCTACTACCAGTATAGAAAGTATGTCAGATCTCGTAATGAGAGACGTTCCAAGCTTTCTCCTAAGCTGTCTTTAGACGAGGAGACAGAAGCCTTTTTTCGATCTTGCTTCCCCAATATCCGCAACCCGACAGATACTCAACGGGCGCTATATCGACTTTCGGTACTTGGAGTGATTGATGACTACAGCATCAATTATCAGGATCAGGTCTTGAATGTACGCTTCACAGGCAAGTCTGAAGCTTACTATCGAGAGCGTCTTGAAAAATACCTGCGCCGGTATCTTGGCGAGAAAAGCACTGAAGAGTGGCTTCAAAAAATAGATAGTCCCAAATACAACCATGAGACCCCTTCTCTGATAAAGCGCTGTCTTTGGGTACAGACCGAGTTTGTATATGAAGAGGTTGCCCGGAAGCGAAAGCATGCCATTGACTACATGGGTAGCTTATGCGAGGAGGGCATTGACCGAGGGGAATCGCACTTCCGAGATAGCATCGTTTACTACTTCACATCGAAATACGCCCGCGGCGAGTATTTACTTTCTGACCTTGATCAAGGTCAGACAGAGTCGCTTGCTATCGTTGATAAATATATCGAGTTCGTATTTAATCCTCCAGATGAACTCGGCGGGCAACTCGACAATGCCAAACATCTTCGAGGAGCTTGTGCACGACTTCAGACGACCCTGACCGGAGAGAATGCCGTGATTCAGGTTCTGAATGCGTTCAGCATCTTGGTTCTCGACTCTGTCGCCTTCGAGGAAAACGACACAACACAGGCCAGTTTCGAACCCTCGGTAGAAGCGGTCGAGGCCTACCGACGGGGCTTCACCTCTTTTGTACAGAGCCCCTCAACGTCCTGGAACGACATCTTAGACACGCTGGAACAGTTTCACCAGCGGCTTGCTGAAATCAGTTCAGTGGTAGAGGCATCGATGCGTCCGGATCGCGACATGTTTCTGGTCGAGCGTACCGCTCAGCACCTTGCTCAATTCAACCACTCATTAGGCATAGAGGAAGCCAATGGAAACTGACATCATAGAGACCCAGCGCCGCTTTGAGCAGCTGGTCACAGAATTAGAACGCCTCAAGTCCGCGACTGAACAGATTGACCGGAGTGCAGCAACAGTTGACGAACTAACAGACAACGTATCAGACGTTGTTGACGGTCTTGACGCACTGCTGGGCCAGATGCAAAACCTTGCTGCCGACAGCTTTGAGCAGCTTCAAACGGAGACCGACCGTCTTCAATCGGCCGCAGAACAACTGCGCGCGTTTCAGGAGACCGTCCAATCCCGCCATCAAAGCCAGCTTCAAGAGCTCAACGAACACGTGGATATGAGTCTTCAGAGGGTGTCGGAGGCGCACAGCGAGAGCGTCCAAGAGCTTTCTGAAAGCGCTACGGCCCTCATCAATCAGACGAAGCAGCAGTTGACTGCAGATGTCAAGGACCTATTAGATCAAGCAAAGCAGTCAACAGACGAGATCAAGGACGAGCTTAGTGCTTCAATTTCAGACACGAACAAAAAGGTTGAGGCGGCACACGAGAGCCTGATCGCCAACATCGACCGCACACGTCAACAGGTCGAACAGGTAAATGATGATTTGGCGGCGAACACCCATACACAAAAGCAGTCGGCGGCGACTATTCGAGAAGATGTGGCTGAGACCAAACGATCGGCTAAACAGTTCAAGGAAGAACTGGGCACCTCCATCGCGAACACCAATAATAAAATCGCTGCTGCCCAAGAGAGTACAGATGCCAGCATTAACCGCGTCCGTCAGCATATTGCGGAGGTAAAAACCGACGTTGAAAAGAATCGCCGACAGATTGAGGAGTTATCAGAAGCAACGGCAACGCAGAACCGGGTACTTACGATTCTGCTGGCCGTAGCGATCGTTCTGATACTGACTTCTCTTGTCGTTGCGCTGTAGGGGTACTTTCGGGATACGTGCAAATGTCAACGTAGTGAAGACCCTTCGCTACGCTTATGCTCGATGCGCTCATCCTCGGAGGTTGTGATGCATTCTTTTGCCCAGTACTCACCGACTGAGCAAGAAATATTTCAAGCTGAGCTGCTTAACGCCTTGAGCGCTTTGTCCCTAACGAATTCAGCACGCACTAACGGGTGCACGCCCAACGGATGAACCGCCTACTGCAGCGTCATCGGGGCTCAAAGGTCATGACCACCGGAATGAACCAGGCATCTCTGTTCTGGTCGTTTGGGTAGAATCCGGTTTCGTAGCTGCCGGCATACGTGGTATCGGGCAGGGTCACCGCATCCGTAGAGCGGATGACGAGCTGGGCTTCGGGGCCGCCTTCCAGATGCTGCGCCGCCACAATGTCCAGGGACAAGTCGAGCAGAATCGCATTGAAGGCGTGCATCGGATACGGGGTCCGGCTGTAGACAAGCACCAGGTGGCCGGCCCGGTCCTCGGCCAGCGCCATTTCGCTCCACCGCTTCTCCTGCATGCTCCACCGGTTTTCGCCCGGTCGCTTAATGAGGCGCAGGTTCTGAATCACGGTCTCGTATCGGGTGCGTATCTCGGGCAGCGGGGTTTCGTCGCGGTCGTAGATCCGGAAGGCCGGCACCGGCTCCCCACTCGGGGACCCCGGTTTCGGGTCGAACGCTGGTTTCGGGCCGAAGGCCGCCACCGACTGATAACGGTTGACACCAGCGCTATGTACGCCCTGCGGGGTGCGCAGGTAGCCGACATGGGTCCGATGGTCGGTGGCAAACATCCCGGCGTTGGTCACGATGGGGACGTCGAAGATCTGGGCCCACGACGGGCCCGATGGCGCTCGCCGCTCGTGGGGATTCTCGATGAGGGCCGGCGTGACAGCTTCCTCATACTGCTGAATGGTACGTACGCGGGGACGCCACTGCTCCGGATCCACGCGAAGCACGAGCCAGCGTCGAGTCGCCGATCCCGCCTGCAGGGCGCCCCGTGGGGAAGAGCCCGCGCTCCAAGCCGGACGCAAGTTCTTGCATGTGCGCTTCGCTTGCAGGCGTCCCCGTTGATGACTGACCATAGGCTAAGGACAGCGTTGACATGCCCAGTACGAACATGCAGACATAAACTTTCCAGACATAGACTTTCAAGCAGGCAGTATGCATTGATGTGAGCAACGCCAGAGGAGGAAGAAGGGAAATTATAGTACCATGTAGGCACAGGTTAAGACGCAAATCGCCCCCCGGGGATTCATCAGGCTGTATGCACCCCACCTGCAGCTACCTTCTATGTCTTGCGACTGCACAGCCCCTTGATAAGCAACTTGTATGTTACGGCCTAATTTATTAACGTAAGATGCGTTATTGGTTTACACTATACTCCTCTCTTCTTTGCTCTTTAGTGAATAACCGCAGTCTGCACATCACCACGCTGGTTCCGCAAACGCAAGATCAAGAGCTGGTCCGAGATCGTCTTCAAAACACTACGTTTGTCGGCATCGACTTCGGGACCTCCACAACGGTAGCCAGCTATGCTGTTCCTGGAGATAAAGAAGAGCCCATTCGAGCAGAACCTATTCCCGTACCACAGACGCTCCCCGACGGTGCCTCCTACGAACGGCATCTCGTTCCCTCAGTGATTGCATGGCACAACGAACGTCTTCTCATCGGGGCCGGTGCACGGCAACTTAAAAACCAGGATCGTGTGACGGAAGGGCGTTCGGTATGGTCCTCATTTAAAATGGATCTCGGTGTCGATCTGGGACCGCAGTACCACAACTCAAAATTAGGACGCGACCATCCGGTTACTACCATCGAGACGCCCCGTCACGCAGCGGCCGTGTTTCTGCGCTACATGCGAGAGCATATTGAAGCCTTCGTAGAAGACAGAGGGCTGCCCACCGACATTCAGTACTCAATTAGCATTCCAGCAGCTTTTGAGCCTAACCAGCGGGAGGACCTGATGCGTGCACTCCGCGATGCGGGCATCGATCTCCCCGAGCAAGCCTTCATCGACGAGCCCAACGCAGCATTCTTAAACTTCCTCACGGAAGCCAACATGTTTGGGGAAACCAAACCGCTTCAGATCCCCTCCGCTGAGCCGCTGCGGGTGCTGGTGTTCGACTTTGGGGCAGGTACGTGCGACATCTCCATTCTGGAAGTCGGGGACGGGCCTGACGGCTTCTACTCGAAAAACCTTGCCATCTCGCGTTTTGAGGTCCTCGGTGGGGACAACATTGACCGTCAACTGGTGCGTGAGGTGCTGCTGAACCAAATCTGTGAACAGAGCGGGATCACACCGCGTGACCTGCGGCAGACTGATGTCGAGAAGCGTGTAGTTCCGACGCTGAAAAGTGTTGCAGAACAGTTGAAGATTGCCGCGTGCAAGCGCGTATCCAGCGAGATGCCTGGCACCCGTCTCCCTGAACTGGCGACCGACCCGGAGGAGTCGCTTAACCCAACGCGCAACGCGGCGGTGTCTCTACCACGTCAGACCTTGGAAGCCGACCACTTCACGCTAACATATGCGGACTTTCACAGCGTCATGGCTCCCTTTTTAGACCCGGAAGGAGCCAGCTCAGACACTGACGATGTTATCAGCATTTTCCAGCCCATCCGGTCGGCCATACAAAAAGCACGACTGGAGGCTTTTGAGTTAGATCTCGTCTTGCTTGTGGGCGGGAGCTCGAAGAATCCCTATGTACAAGCCGCTCTACACGACCACTTCGGCACACAGGCCGTGGAGGTCGAAGTGCCGCGTGATCTCCGTTCGCATGTCTCGACCGGCGCTGCCATTAACTCACTCGTTGTCAATGGCCTGCGTACATCACTCATCAAACCGATCATAAGCGAATCCATCTTCGCGATCGTCCGCGATGCAGCAGGGGAGACTCTTCGCACACTTGTACCAGCCAGCACAGAAATTCCAGCACCACCGACAACGATCGACGACTTGCGCGTTGGCAGTGACGGACAGCAAAGCGTTCATATTCCTATATGTGTGGGGACGCGAAACAAGATCATGGCCACCCTGGAGGTCAAAGCACCCGACGCAAGTGGCTTCGAGCGTGGAACGGAGGTGCATCTCGACCTCCAGCTCAGCCGTGATAAGCTGTTGCAGGTGCAAGCAACCGTCGGCTCACAAACAGTACGGACGGAAATCGCGCGCCCCTTCGCCAACAGCGACCTGACGCCTGAAAAGCGACGCGTATTGGAAGCGGAACGTGCTGCTAACACTGCCTTGGCAAATCGTAGTGGTCGCACAACCATGAAGAAGCTCCTTGAACTGGCCGAAGTGTGTAGCGAGGTAGGAGACCATCTTCGCGCGGCCGAGATATTGGAGCAACTCCAGATGATGAATGCGAGCCTCCAACGTGAAACCAGCATTGCATGCGAGTACGAACAGGGAGGCCGCAATGACCTCGCTCTGAAATGGGCTAAAAAAGCCTATGATCGGAATGAAAGTGCCGTTACGGCCCGCAATGTCGCTGTTACAGCCTGGAATCAGAATCGTGACCGCGAGACATATGCCGAGTATCTGGAGAAGTCACTTGAGCTGAATGGCAGCTACGTGCCAACGCTGATGTCATTGGGAACGCACCTTCGAGGCAAAGATGAGGAGCGAAGCCGCGAGCTCATTGAGCGGGCTTTCGACATTCTCCAAGACAAAAGGCAGTACCGTGACCTCAGTGACAGCCGGCTACGATCACTCAAGCGGGCCGCAACCATTCTCGGGCACGATGAAGTCGCAGATGAGGTCAAGGCTGAATTGGACGAACGAGACTCTGTCTCTGATACAAAGAGCGGTGAATATGATACCGATAGCCTTGCCGCTCGCTTTGCGCCTGATGCACTCTCGCCGTAAATGGTCTGCTGCTTCGTCTTTCTCCTGTAGCAATCCACTTTTCTCATAGATACCCGTTCGCATTATGTCTTGGATGGTCCCCCGTAATAAGTATGACGCTGATCAGAATCAATTTTTAAATAATGCCACCGGGGGTGGCAACTACTGGGTTAGCGGATTTGCCGGATCGGGCAAGTCGGTTCTGATCGTCGCAACGTTGATTCAAGCGAAGAATGACAACCCCAATCTGACCGCTTGCGTCGTTCTTTACACGCATAGTCTTATCGATCTTGTGCAGACAGGCATCCCCGACGAGATCGGTCATATTCCTGTTAGGAGTTACGCACTTGAGGGTAGGATGTAAGTTGGATCCGTCAAATAGGCCCGGATGGCCTCCCGAATGATGGCCGTTTTTGACTCGTAGAAGCTGATCGCTGTCTCCACGCGGTGTAGTTCCAGCCGCAAAAAAGCGCGGATCGACATCTGAATGTGATTGTGCTGCGCCTGGATGCTCTGGCATTGCGAGCGCTCGGCCCCACAATATTGCTTGAGCCTGCGGTGATAGGTCTCTACGCCCCAGGCGCGGCGTGCAAGCTGCTTGCGCTTCGCTTCGGGCATCTCCAAGTCGTTGGTCGCCCAGTATTGCAGTTTTTGCGTGCCCCCATCTTCCGCGTTGGCATCTTCCGCGTTGGCATCTTCCGCGTTGGCATCTTCCGCGTCTTCGTCTGTGGAGACGGTCCGGAAGACCTTGACAAAGCCGAATCCCTTCAAGTGCACCGTCCGTCCCGCTTCGGGAATGGTAATCTCCTGAATCTGTCGGTTGAAGGTGTCGTCGGGATTGACTTTCCGGTTTTTCTTCAGCCGCGTGAGAAATGTCCATCCCAGATCTCGAACCGTTTTTAGGTTGTCCAACCCACTGTACCAGCTGTCGAACAGGACGTGTTTGGGCTCAAACCCTCGTTCAGCGGCGGTGGCGGCCATCTCACGAAAGTGCTCGTTCTTCGTCTTCCCGTCTTTCTCGTAGAGACGAAAGTCACAAGGCACGTGGGGCTCCTGCTTTTCTTCCTCCAACTGCCCTTCTTCCAACTGCTCCTCTTCCAACTGCTCAGGCAACGACGGATTCGAGGAGCCCCGCCACAGAAGCGTCAGTAAATTGATGCCTTTGACCACATCCTTGTGCTTGCCGCTCCAGTGCCAGGTAACATGCTCAATCTTGTTGGCGTAGGGCTTATCCAACGTCGTATCGTCGAAGATCAACAGTCCCTCGTCTTTTTCCACGACCGGCTCCGCTTCCTGCCACAACGCCTCCGTATCTGGAGGCCGTCTCTGCAACAGGCGGGTGAAGGCGTCGTGCGCCGGAGCATTCTTCCCTTTGGGATACGAGCGGGACGCTTCGGTGCAGGTAAACTCCTTCTGCGCGGCAATCAGAAAGTGGATGTAGTCGAGGTCGTCGACTTTGGGAGGATTCATCGGGAGACCTTAAATCGGCATTGTAAAGCGTGGATAACTTGAAACTACAAAAATTATTAGGCAACTGCGTAAGTCCTATTCCTGTAAAGACCTATTATCAGTTCAGGAAAGATCACAGCGACTATGATCTGATCCTCGTTGATGAAGTGCAGGACCTGCCCGAGCGCGATCTTCGCCAGATACGCTCGCAGTGCGATCAACTCATCGTTGCTGGTGACGACGATCAGTCAATCTACGATGATCGCGTATCCTCAGATGACATCGCAGAGATCACCCAGTCAGAGCGATTTCCTCTCACACGACTTCACCGTTTACCGCCCAACATCGTCGAATTGGCAAAGAAGATCTTCCCCGAGAAGAACCTTGATGAAGCCAAGCAGACCAAAATGGCTTCTGTTCAGCCGCGCATCGGGCAAGCAGATACCGATAGCGAAGAGATTAAGTACGTGTGGGAAAAGGCCCGACAGTTCGGTAAACCAGGGGATCCCTCAGCCATTCTGATTCCAAGTCACGACGAAATCGTATCATTCACCAATAGTGTTCTACAGCACGAGGGCATGTCCACATGGGGCGTTCAACGGAATCAGTATGGGAAAAATGACTATCGTCTGATGAACCAGCACCTGCAGCGTGAAGGAATCAAACTCCGCTATCTTGGGAACGGGTACGGCAGGCTGCGTGAGGCCGAGAGCGACGGGCGCGTCTTTATCATGACGTATCACAGCGTGAAAGGGCTTGACTTCGAGGCTGTATTTATTCCTCGCCTCAGTGAGTACATGACAATCTGGAGGAACGATACCGAACGGGCGCGTACGCTTTTTTATGTCGCGCTTACCCGCTCACGCCGGGACTTGTATCTGACTTACACCGGACGCCCCCACCGGCTAATTCAGCAACTTCCTGAGAACGCTGTGCATGAGGTATCCATCCCTGAAGACGACGCTCCAGATGACGACGACGATCCATTTAGCGATATCGCGTTCTGAAAAGTATGCCCGTGTTGTCGGCTTGCCTGGTTGAAACAGAAAACCGATTTGGTCGCGCTCTTTTTTATTTATCTGTCTCTCTTTGAATGCCAAAACATTATCTGCTTCCCGTTACGCATACCGACTTCCTCGACTGGTATAACCGGCGCCACAAGGCCTATTCAGGGTTGACCCTCATTCCTGCTGGTATTGAAGAGGACGAAGTGTACCTAATGGACGGATGGGAGTCTGTATTGCAAGACGCTCTTCCTGATTATGAGGAAGACTTTCAAGTTTTGATTGCTCTTGTGGAAGTTGATAGCAGGAAAAGACATCAATTTAAGTCAATAGAAAGCGATAGAGTGGAGGTCGCAGCTTTTCAATCACTCGACATTTGTGCGATCCAGCGATTGTACCCAATTACAGAGCGCGGCGCCCGTATGCTCAATGTTCGGTTGCCCGCAGGCGTAAAACTTGCCCCTCCTATATTTGAGGATGTGATCAAGGCAAAAGAGACCGAACGTCTCCGCGAACAGCAAAAAGCGGGAGGCAATGTTCTGCTTGAAATGTTTGGTCTGGAAATGCATGAAGGCGAGATCGCACCGCTTCAGGAGGAGATCCTCGGCGCCGTCCATGTCAAGATCACGCGACAGAGCGATTCCCCTCCATCTACGCTCCTCGAGTCGGTAATTCGATATGACCGGCAAGATCAGCCATCATTTCCTTCCACGCCGATTGGAACGCTTTTCGACTACCTGGAAGTCTTGAGGAAGCACCTGCGCAAGTGGTATACGGAATCAGGCGCAGATCAAGCCATCGGAGAACAGATTCGCGATACCCTTGAGAAAGCGGGAGCCGAGCTTCGGGATATGGGTCGTCATGCCACCCCTTACGAAGCAGTCAACAACGACGTACTGAGAGGAGCTCTTCAGGAGCTGGAAGAGATTGCAGATCTCGACTTCGATCGCTGTCCACCCGAGGCGGCGATTCTCTATCTCGATGTGCGAGACCAATTGCGCGAAGATGACTCGCTGAAAGAGACAACCCTTAAACACTGGACAGAGACCCTAAAAGCAAAGGATAACCACCGGCGTGCAGCCATTGGACTTTGGATGGTAGGTGCCTTTTTCGGGTTCTCTACATTCGCTGATGCCTATTACGAGGACCGAGGTGCTCCCTTCTTGCAAGAGATCGACTTGAATACAGAGGAAACGCCTCAACTACCGGAGACCGACTCGGAGGCAGAGACCAGTCCGGCAGGGTAAAGCAAAGCGAGTGGTCCTAACTAACCTTGGTGCATGCACAAGCTTACCTGCAGTGCTTCTATGAAAGAAACCTGTCTTGCATTGTGTAAACGTACTCCAGTCTACACTCCTCCTCGACATGGCTGATCAGATCCTCTTTATCGGACTCGCTGTTGGTCTCACCTTGATGATGACCCGCGCCAGCATTAGGCTGATGATCTCACTGCGCCAGAAGCAGCTTGAGAGCTCCATGCTGAACGCTACACGTCATTTTATGGGGACCGTCTTGTTCCTCGGCCTAATGGTGGTTTTCTCGATTTCAGGATGCGATACATCCATAGGACCAGCAGAAGGCGGATCTACAGACCCTGCTGAATACGAGTCTACTCGTGCGTCATGGACCATCGATTCTTACGTGGCGCACTTCCCTCAAGGCGTCTCCAAAGAACAGATACATGACTTCTATGCACTTACGAGGTCTTTTCTCGACCATGTGGGCCTTCTCCTTTTGACCCTTGATGTCGCGCCTGATGAAGCAGCCGCGGCCTACCAACAGGCCGATCAGCGGGCGGCCTACGTGGTTACCTGGACCGACTCGGCGTCAGCCCAGGGCGATCGCCTCACTTACGGTATTGCGTTTCATAAAAGCCACGCTCGCATCGTTTACTGGAGCGATTGGTGGCAGAAGCCGGGTCGTGATGAACCCTGGTAGCAGTAATGCGTCCTTTTCTACATGTCATACTTTTCTGCACGTTATAGCCCAACCGACTCATGCCACGACACGATCTGACATGCTTTGTGCGGAATCGCTTTGCTACGGCTCTACTTGCTCTCAGCTTGGCGGCCTTCAGCTTGGCCGCGCTCAGCCTGGCAACGACTGCCACCTCAGCCGCTGGACTCACGTTGAACCCGTTGCAGGCGCTGAGCGCTACCCTTGCAACAGCACTTCCCCAAACGGGCCTTTCCGAAGCGGACCTTTCCGAAGCGTCTCCTACAAAATGGGAAGAAGCCGCTGTAGACGATTGCCCGATGACTCCGCCTTTTACCGAGGCTCCGGTACCCCGCGATCGGTATGTTGGTCATACCGGGGAGCAGGCCTATGCGACCTGGGATCGTCCACCGGAGGATGCCTGGGCCTACGGCGCGGCCCGTGCAACCTCCGTGGCCGTAGCTGCGGAGGGCCCAAGCGGAAGCGGACGCTACTGGAATGTTACCGTGCGTCTGCGCCCCTCCAACGCACCGGCCGCCGGCGCCCCCTCTGATACCACGACCAGCGGGGGCCTCCGCTTTATGACTAGCACCCGGGGCTGGCGCTTCCTTCCGAAAGGCGGGGTCGACCTTCTCGCGCCGCTGCTGTGGGTAGACGACGTCACCGAGGATGGCAACGACGAAGTGGTCGCCTGGGGCAGCTTCACAGCACGTATGGACAGGCCGTTCCGCCCGCCCAGCGGACTCATCGCGTGGGTCTACGACGTCACCTCCGATGACCGGCTCGTGCTAAACCGGCCGGCCACGCAGGCCATGGCTGGGACCCTGGCTGCCGCCTACCGTGCAGATGGAGAAGAGACACTCGGGCTTCGCGATCGGGAGGCGGTAGCCGCGAGACTGGACACGCTGGCCGGCGGCCACTGCACTGGTTGGTAATGACCCGGGCAACAATGACCCGGGCGGCGTGCTCCCCATGCTCCAGCACGTTCTTACCCCGCACGTTCGTTTATACATCTCTACCTCGTTTGCCCGTACCTACGCACCTCCGCTCTATGAAGCAATTGCTCCGTTACGCGCTGGGCCTGACTCTTCTCCTCGTCGCCCCCATCTATATCTGGTGGACGACCCTTATCTGGTGGACGACCCTCACGCTCACCTACACACCGGGCGAGGAGTTGCATCCCGTCAACGAATGGGTCGTTGCGTCCGCCCACGGCGCACTGGCGCCGGTTGGCCGGCTCTTTGGATACACCGAAGCCGCTCGGGCCGTGAAGGGCCTGTATGAAGACGGGCCGCCCGTCCGGCCGACATCGATGAGCGAGGCGGAGATTGCGGCCTGGCTCAACGAAAGCGATCTGATTCGCCAGATGAAGCAGGCCCACCGCGCGCCCGGCGGCACAAAGAGCGTGGAGCCGTAGGTGGACGGGTTCTCGGCAAACTTGCGCGCCTTTTCAGGCGGAGCGCCATCGTCGATCCACGACCGGTAGATGCGCTCGTACTCCGCCTCAAACACATCGGACGCGCGGCGCAGGAAGAGCATCCCAAAGATGTACTCCTTGAACTCGGAGGCATCCATCTTACCGCGCAAAATATCAGCCGATGCGTACAGATGGCGCTCCAGTTGAGGGAGGGTAAGGATTTCAGTCAAGGCAGGCGGCTGGGTTCATGAAGCGAAAAGCGAGCAGGGATAGGGACCTGTATCATAGAGACCTATAGCATAGGGATCAGCACAGGGGATGTGCAAGAGCCGGCTGCGTTTTTACGGGCTGTTACAAGGCGGTACAGATGGAATTGGCTTGAACTGCACGTCTTCAACTGGTTACCGCGCTACTCAGAGAACGCACTTAACTTTCGCCTGAGGAAAGCCACGCGGCGCTCCCATCGCATCGGCTATTTCACGGCGGCTGGTGTGTCGCTTGTCGTAGACGAGCGTACTGTGGCATACTCCGACGGATCAAAATCGGTGACGCGGCGGCGGAAGGCGGCGACGGAGCGGGGCCACAGCACGGCGTTGCGGCCGGAGGCGTCGAGGTACCAGCTGCGGCACCCGCCGTCGGTCCAGACGGTGCCCTCCGACCAGCGGTCGACCTGGCGCACGAAGCGGGCCTGCGCGGCAGCGCGGGGCTCCACGGCGGCGGTTCCTGTCGCATTCATGTACCGCACTGCTCCGAGGATGTGCTCGATCTGCGCCTCGATCATCGGCAGAATGGAGTTGTGGCCAAGCCCGGTGTTCGGGCCGCGCAGCAGGAACAGGTTCGGATACCCCGCCACGGTCGTACCCAGGTGCGCCCGCGGCGAGCCGCCCCAGGTCTCCGCCAGCACCTGCCCCTCCCGGCCGTAGATGCTACGGCTGAACGGCATCGTCGTCGACTGAAACCCGGTGCAGTAGACGATCACGTCGGCGTCGTGCGGCCCCACCGGTCCAGACACACCTCTGGGATGCACCTCGCGCGCGGCGCCGTCGACAACGGTGACGTTCGGTTCGGACAGGGCAGCGAGGTAGGTGTCGGAGTGCAGGATGCGCTTGCAGCCGAGCCGGTAGCCGGGGATCAGCGCTTCGCGCAGGTCGGAATCCGGGACCTGGCTCCGCATCCAGTACCGCACGAACGGCTCGGCCAGGCGGGCAACGCGCTGGTCCCAGAAGAGCCAGCCGGAGGCTTCGCGGAGGAGGTGTAACGCGGCGCGCCAAATCCGCATCAGTACCGGCACGCGACGAAACAGGTCGTGGACCGCCGCGGAAATCTCTCGGTCGCCGTGCGGGACGACCCACGCCGGCGTGCGCTGAAAGAGCGTCAGGTGTTCAACGTGGGGCTGCAGCGCCGGTACGAGCTGCACGGCCGAAGCGCCCGTTCCAACGACAGCGACGCGGCGCCCGGACGGGTCGAAGCCCTCAGGCCAGTTGGATGAGTGAAACGCCTCGCCTTCGAAGCGCTCTTGTCCCGGCAGGTTGGGAATGCGGGGCTGCGAATGGGCGCCAAGGCCGCAAATGAGCGTCCGTGCCGTGTAGGCGCCCTGCGACGTCTCGATGCGCCAGCGCAGCGCGTCTTCGTCCCACGCCGCGCTGCGCACCGCATGCCCAAACCGGATGTGCGGGCGCACGCCGAACTGCGTCGCGCACGTTTTCAGGTAATCGAAGATCTCGTCGCGCCCGGCGAAGCGCCGGCTCCAGTCGGCCTTCGGCGCAAAGGAAAACGAGTAGAGGTGCGAAGCGGTGTCGCAGGCACAGCCCGGATAGTGGTTCTCTCGCCAGACGCCGCCGACCTCGTCCGCGCGCTCAAACACGACAAGATCGGTCATGCCTTCCTGCATGAGCCGAATGGCCGCGCCGAGCCCGGCAAAGCCCGTTCCAACGATTGCGACATCGACCTCGGGTGCTCTGTCGTCATGGCGCGTAGTGGATTCAGGCGGGTTCGTGGATGGCATCTGCATAAGCAGCATTTGTACGGAAATAAACTGCGTGTAGATGTTAATGCATGGGGCGGGCGTACGATCTGTCTCCACTCAAAATCAAACTGCGGGCTGCACGATCGTCTCGTATAATTCGTCCGTAGAGACGTCCCGCCGGGACGGTACCTATTTAGCGTGGTACAATGACCGCCCGGGATATCCGCTTCGCTCCTGATCCCGGGCTACAGAACGGCGCAATGTGAGCAAAATCCATAGCCGGGGACCGCTTGCGTCCCTGGCAGCTCCGCTAACATCACGGCTCCGATATTGCTTCGCAGCGGCCCCACAAGCGATTGGTAGCATGGCGCTCTTTCTGGCAGGCTACGTAACCCAGGAGGGGATCCATGTGGCGTGGGGAAACCGTAAACGCGCCGTATCCCGACTGCCATCGGAAGGCATCCTGTCCTATTTCCTGACGTACGCGGTAGCAACTTCCACTCTTTGCTGCCAGCATGAACTGAGTTATTGATAGTGTGGGAGGGAGACCAACGATCAGATGGACATGGTCTGCAATGCCACCAATGCCGACCAGACGTCCGCTTACTGACTTGGTCTTCGCCCGCAGCGCCGCATACAACAAGGGTTCTACACGAGTTGTAATGAGCGGGAAACGCTGATATGTAGCTGTTACGATATGATAGTATAATCGCGTGTAGGGCATAAGAAGTGGCATCTCATGAATAGGGTTGTTGAAGCAAGACACGATGAGATGCACTTCGTAACGCCCTGTTGTAACGCCTTGCGCTGCAAGTGCGCCCGGGATATCCGCTTCGCTCCTGATCCCGGGCTACAGAACGGCGCAATGTGAGCAAAATCCATAGCCGGGGACCGCTTGCGTCCCCGGCGATCTATGGTATGTCGCTAAACACGTACGCGGGACGTCTCGTATGGAGTCCCGGGGTCGATTTCCCAGCGCACGTCACCGCCACACGCGCCCACACAAGAAAACGCCCCGACCCTGCATGGATCGAGGCGTGTGCTCTGGTGTGTGCTCTTGTTCAGGTTGTGCCGTTGAGGTCAACCAGGGCGCATTACGCCGCGGCTTCCTGCTCCTCGGCTTCCTCCAGCGTCGGGTAGTCGATGTAGCCTTCGGCATCGCCGCCGTAGAAGGTGCTCTCGTCCCATTCGTTGAGGGGCGCGTTCCGGGCGAAGCGCTCGGGCAGATCCGGATTCGACAGAAAGAGGCGGGCATACGCGATCAGGTCGGCGCGGTCGGCTTGCAGGGCTTCTTCGCCAGAATCGCGCTCGTAGCCGCCGCAGACGATGTGGGTACCGTCGTAGGCCTGGCGCATGAGCGACGAGGCGGTCTCGCCAGTGGCGAACTCGTTCTCGACGGTGTGCAGGTACGTCAGGTCGTACTCGCTCAGCACTTCGCCCGCGCGGCCAAAGGTCTGCACCGGATCATCGTCGTGCATGTCGTTGAAGGAGCCCCCGGGCGAAAGGCGCACGCCCACGCGGTCAGCATCCCACACCTGCAAGACCGCCTCTACCACCTCGCGCAAGAAACGCAGGCGGTCGTCGAGCGCGCCGCCGTAGCGGTCGGTGCGCCTGTTGGTGCCGCTCTGAATGAACTGGTCGATCAGGTAGCCATTGGCGGCGTGGATCTCCACCCCGTCGAAGCCCGCTTCCTTGGCCGAGGCGGCGCCGTGCCGAAACTGCTCCACGACCTCACGCACCTCATCCGTCGAAAGCGCGTGCGGCGTCGGAAACGGCTCCATCTCGAACGATGCGGTCATCGCCTCGCCATCGGCGGCAATGGCCGAGGGGGCTACCGGCTTGGCGCCGTCGTGGTACGACCCGTGCGAGATGCGGCCTACATGCCACAGCTGACTGAAGATACGCCCGTCGGACTCGTGCACCGCGTCGGTGATGCGCCGCCAGGCTGCAATCTGTTCCTCGCTGTGGATGCCCGGCGTGTTCGGGTAGCCCTGCCCTCGCGGCGTGACCTGCGTGGCTTCGGTGATGATGAGCCCTGCCGAGGCGCGCTGCGTGTAGTAGGTCGCCATCATATCGGTGGGCACTGTGCCCGAATCACCGGCGGCGCGGTTGCGCGTCATGGGCGCCATGATCACGCGGTTCGGCAGCGTAAGCGGCCCGAGGTCGTAGGTCGAGAGCAGTTTCATGGGCGATGGGTGTTGGTCAAGAAGATCAGTGTGCGAATCATGGCAACCTACCCCGCATGGCCTGAGAAGTGCCCTGTTCGTATCGCTGTTTCAACAATCTTACAGCGCCCCGCATCCCCCTGAAACCAGAACGAAGATTGCGTTCCGTGTGTTGACACATATTTTTAAGGGATGCGCACGGATGTGCCAGGCTCGCAACGCCTCAGGTGGCCTTGAAACTGCATGCTCACCCTGCGCCTTCAATCTTGTAGGTGCACGTAGTACTCCCTCGCAAACCAACCAGCCCACCTCGTTATGCACGACGTCATCATCATTGGAGCGGGTCCGGTCGGACTCGCGTGCGGCATTGAGGCCCAGCGCCGCGGTCTTTCGGCGCGGATCATCGACAAGGGGGCGCTCTGCAACTCGTTTATCGGCTACCCCACGCGCATGGAGTTCTTCTCGACGCCGCGTCCGCTTGAGATTGGCGGCTACCCGTTCTCGACGCGCGACTACAAGCCCCGCCGCGAGGATGCGCTGGACTATTACCGCCGCGTGGCAGTAGCTGAGGAGCTGGACATTCGCCTCTACGAGCGGGTGACCGGACTGGAAGGAACGCCACAGGACTACACGGTGGTTACCGAGAAAGGGACGCACCGGACCCGCAACGTGGTGGTGGCCACCGGATTTTACGACATCCCGAACCGGCTGGGCGTGCCGGGTGAGGAGCTGAGCAAGGTGAGTCACTACTTCAAGGAGCCGTACCCGTATGCGCTCCAAGACGTAGCGATTGTGGGGGGCGGCAACTCCGCTGCCAAGGCCGCGCTGGCCTGCCACCGCACCGACGCGAACGTGACGATGATCATCCGCGACGACGCCATTGACGACGGCGTGAAGTACTGGATTAAGCCCGATCTGGAGAATCGCATCAAGGAAGGCTCGATCACGGCGTACTTTGAGAGTGAGGTGACGGCCATCACCGACGACGCGGTCGAGATGGACACGCCCGAGGGGCCGGTGACCATCGCCAACGACTTTGTGCTGCCGTTGATTGGCTACAAGCCGAACTATGCGCTGCTGGAGACGATGGGCGTGGCAATCCGCAACGACGAAGCCCGCACGCCGGTGCACGACGAGGCAGGCGAAACCTTCGAGACGAATCGCGAGGGGCTCTACCTGGCGGGCACCATCTGCGGCGGCTGCGACACGAGCCGCTGGTTTATTGAGAACGGCCGCTTCCATGCCGAAAAGGTAATGGACCACATTGCTGACCGGGATGTGGTGGCGGCGTAGAGGAGACTTTTTCACCTAATGGAGATGCGAGCGATGCCGAAAGCATTCGGTACAGGGGGCGTAGTTCAATGCTACGTGGTGGAGGAAGACGAACCAGTAGCCGGAGACTGGAAACGCCCCTGGCGCGGACGTCTCCGAAAGAGGCGAAGCGAAGACGAGGAAGAGATCACATCCACGATTGTTTACCAAGACAACTCCAAAGTCCCTGAAGAGGACGCGAAGCAGACGCGTGGGCGCTTTTAGGGCCAGTTGCACATCTGTTACATGGTAATCTTTTTTTTTGCCTAAAAATGGGCATACTGTAAATACAATCTCTTGTGTATCGAAGCATCACTCATATCGATAGAGCTTGCCTCATAGAGAGGTCGTAGTCATTCTTGCACTTCTGCATAGAGCAAGGCTACAGTGATTTAGTATATCCTCTCATTTCGTAATAATGCAAATTTGGAAACACCCCTGTCACGAGATTTATCGTTGCTTTTTATATTGCAGTTTCTTTGTTCCCCTGGCCCGTTTTTTTGCCGTCAGTCTAACCAATTTAATAGCACATAATGAAAAAATGCATACAACTGGTCTTGATATTAGTAGTCTTCACGATTGCACCGGGATGTGAAAGCTCAGAGGACGAGAGAAGAGAGGCAAAGAATATAGAAAATATAGAAGCTGTAAGTGTATTCCAAAAAGACATAAGTAGCGAAGTGGCTGAGGTCGGTGCGCTCACTGTTAACGGAGACGGCACGATATACCTGACGGCTCCCAACCTCTATAAGCTAATGGCCTTTAGCAGCGAAGGGGAACTGGTCAACATGGTAGGCACACAGGGCCAGGGACCCGGTGAGTTTGAATATGGCCCTCGATTTGTTGAGCATCATGACAATAAGCTGTACGTGGGAGAAGCAACACGTACACGTACTATGTCGGTATTTGATGAAGACCTGTCATTTCTTAAGACAATAGACATCCCCCAAAACATTGGTAGTCTCAACTTTTCTTTTGCAAACGGCAAAACCATTTTTCCTGTCATGGAGATGGAAGTAGACAGGGAGCAAGGAGAAACGTATGTATCAACCAGACTGCGTGTGCTTGACGAAGATACACAAGAGTTCACTCCGTTCCTTGAGCTAAAAGACCAAGAAGAATTAGGTAGTCTATGGAGAAACATTGGTGTGCTACGTAGCCACGGGGATGTTGCCGTGTTTGCCTACTCATTTCGCAACGTGATTGAAGTTATAAATACGTCGTCCAGCTCCGAGTCGCACATTACCGTCGAACTTCCAATTGAAGAAGAGCCAGAAATCGAGGTGGAAACGGCAGGATCTCGGGAGTCAGAAATACCGTCGGGCAGCGTCATCGGTGGCCTGGCTGTTGACAACGGGCACGTTTTTGTGAAAGGTGGATCCGTGACCGACGAACTGAAACAGATGGTGTTCGTGCTGAATCCAAGCGGCGATCTTGTTGGCACGATCGACTTGGGAGCGCCAGGATCCGCTTTCTACGTTCGTGATGGGTATATTTACTACGTGACTGAGGATGCCGTGCTCACCAAGCTGGGCTATGATACAGAGGCACTCGACGGATAGCGCGTCCAACTTTCCCTTCTACCAGTGCACACCCAGACTCAATCCCGGCTGCACAGTGCCGCGTTCGGGGCCGGCGATGCCGACTGCCAGTGTGGGCGCCAGCACCAGGTGGGTAGATGACGAGCCGCTGGTCGTCATGAGTCCCGGAGCCGCTTCAATCCACAACTGGTCGTGGGTGCTGCCGCGATGCAGCCATCGTGTTTCTGCAGAAAGATGGACCCGCTTTAGCCAATCTGCCCCGCCGGATGTCCAGGTGTGTACAGGCGAGCGCAGACCGACCACTGCCTCCGGAAAGATTTTTTCGCTGCGGGGTTGCGGGGAAACGGGCGCTACCTGCTGCGACCGAATGCCTAATGCCGTATAAGGATAAAGGGCTATACCAGTACCTGAATCGTAGCGGATCGTGCGCCCGGCCCGCAGGCTCAGCGCTGATGCCGGACCGCCTGTGCCCGCAATTCTTGCATCCGATAAAAGCGCGTTGAAGGCGGGGGCAAATAGGGCGTAGAGTGCCGCGCCGACCGCGCATCCCGCCAGATTATCGGCACATTCGTGGTCGCTGTCATTGGAGGGATGCGGGATGTTTGTGGTATCGGCCACGACGCGTGGGGCGGGCCCAAGAGAATCATCTGCAAAAGCAGGGGGGACGGTGCTTAGCAGTAGGGCACCAAACACGACGGCGGCCACGAGACAGCATTTTAGGGAATGGGCAGGCATGATTCGGAAACGCAAAGAGCAAGCAGTGTGCTACCAGTTGGGCCCATGAAGCCGCATAGCGCATCGGGATCGTCACACGGAGCGCGTGGCAGGACGATCATAACAGAAGCACTATAATGGGGTAATCTTGAGGTAAAAACTCACGGGTAGGTTGTGCGGTGCATTACAGCGAGTCAAAGAAAGGGCTCAATGATGTGCTCACTATCTGCATGACCAGGCTCCCGCACACTGTGCGCTACCTCGCCACAACGCTCGCGCTTCTATTTCTCTGCGGCATCGGATCGATCACGCAAGCCCAAACCGGTACGATTGCCGGTCTGGTGGTGGATTCGGAGCAGGGCGATCCGCTCATCGGTGCTACGGTAGCTATTGTAGGGACCACGCAGGGCGCGGCCACCGATCTGGAAGGGCGCTATCGCCTCACCAATCTGGAGCCGGGTGAGTACGACGTGCGCTTCTCGTACACCGGATACCAGGCCAAGACGGTTGAAGGGGTTACGGTGGAGGCTGGAGAGACCACGCGACTGGAGATGGACCTCACCTCCGAAACCCGTGAACTCAGCGAGGTAATTGTCTCAGCACAGGCCGCTCGTGACTCGGAAGCCGGACTGCTGCGCCAGCGGCAGCGGGCCACCGGAGTCAGCGATGCCATTAGTGCGGAGGCCATTGGCCGCTCCGGCGCAGGCAACGCCGCCGATGCCATGAGCAAGGTGACGGGCGCGTCGGTGCTCGAAGGCAAGTACGTAACCATGCGGGGGCTGCAAGGGCGCTACGTAAACGCGCAGCTCAACGGCACCGACCTGCCAAGCTCTGATCCAGATGGAAACAGTGTGGCTTTTGATCTCTTCCCTGCCAATCTGATCGACAATATCGTCGCTACAAAGACCTTCACACCGGATCGCCCCGGAAACTTCACGGGCGGCTCCATCGACATATCAACGCGGGCCCTTCCCGAGAGCTTTTTCTTCAACGCCTCGGTATCGTCCTCTTTTGACACCGAGGTAGGGATTGGGGGACGTGTGATACGGCCGGTAGGTGGGCTCAGTGCCATACCGGTAGAAGCAAACAGCGGACTGCCCGATAACATCGCGCAGGTATTCAATGACGACAGCCGTGCGCAGCAACTCGAAGCAGCCACACAGGCATTTTCAACCCCGATTGCACCAACGGAAGAGACAATTACCGTTAGCCGAAGTGCGGAGCTCGCTGTAGGCAATCAGTTCAGCGTACTTGGAGGGCGAGCGCTGGGGATCATCGCGTCGCTGTCTTACGACCAGTCGTTCTCAGGCTTCTCCAATGGCACCACCACGCGTTTCAACCAGGTGGGGCTATCTTCGGAGACACTCGTTCCATCAGCAGATTTTTTAACCGAGAAAGGACGTGAAGAGACCCTTCTGGGAGGACTGGTCGGCGTCTCTTTTCAGATCACCCCTCGCCACGAGATTGGAGCGCGAGTCATGTACACGGAGAGCCTGGAAGAGGAGGCGCAGTTGAGCACGGGCGCGCTGCCGCGTGACCTGAGCGGCGATCAGGTCTTCCAGACGCGGGCGCTGCGAACGGTTGATCGGTCGGTTCTTTCCGGAGAGCTGAAAGGGACTCATCAACTGGAGGAGGGTAGTGGTGGGCTGCGTGTGCAGTGGGCATCATCGTTTTCGGAGACGAGCCGCGATGAGCCAGATTACCGGCTCTTTGCGAACCAGTTTTCAACACGAGGTGCCGGTGCCGACACGACGTACGGCATCTCTCGGTCGATCTACCAGGCGCCTACACGTTACTTTCGTGATCTCTCAGAACAAGATATTTCAGGACGTCTGTCGGCCGAGCGAACGGTCGGCACGGTCTTGCTGAAGGCCGGTGGAAGTCTGCGTCAGCGCTCGCGCACCTTTCGGGAGCGCCGATTCGAACACCTCGACGATCAGACGACCTATGAGGGCGACCCAAATCGCTATATTAACGAGCAGGCTGGCCGCACGGGTACAGACTCGCGGGGGCGCAACCGCTTTGGGACGTATATCCTTGACCGTACCCAGCCCTCCAGCAACTACAACGGTGAACAAGACATCTGGGCAGGCTTTGCAATGGCCGAAGTCCCTGTGCCGGGCGTCCCCTCGCTGGAGTTTGTTGGGGGCGCACGTGTAGAGCATACCGATATGTCTGTTGAAACCGTGGATGGCAGCAGCGCAGGCCGCTTCCAAGAGACCGATATACTGCCTTCCGCAAATGTAAACTGGTCGGCGCAACGCGATATGAATCTGCGTGTCGCATATGGGCGCACGCTGGCGCGACCCTCCTTCCGCGAGTTCGCTCCGTTCACGTCTTTCAACTTTATCGCTGACTACATCGAGATTGGCAATCCACAGCTTACGCGGACCTTAGTAGATAACTTTGACCTTCGTTGGGAGTGGTTTGTGCGCCGTGGCGAGCTGCTTTCAGCAGGTATTTTTCACAAGTCGTTTCAAAACCCAATCGAGCGCACCATCGACACCCGGGCTGCAGGATCCGACGTGGTAATCAACTACGTGAACAAGGAGAGTGCAGAGGTCTACGGTGCTGAGTTTGAATTCCGCAAACGACTTGACCAGCTCTCTCGCCTCTTGCGCCACGTGCAGGTGGGGGTCAACGTTACACTGATTCAGTCGGAGGTAAGCCGAAGTGAAGACGAACTGGAGGCTATACGAGCGTTTGACGACAATCCGAGTACGACACGTGCGCTGCAGGGGCAGTCGCCTTACATCGTGAACGTGAATGCCGGATACGAAAGTCCCGACAGTGGCACGGGTATTAACATCTTGGCTCATGTTAGCTCGCGGCTGAACAATTTTGGCTTAGATTTTTGCAAGGCTATAGCCAACGTGTTTTCATCGATGTGTTTTCATCGATGTGTTTTCATCGATGTGTTTCCATCGATGTGTTTCCAAGAACAAGCGCTTTGCCCGCTGCAATGATTGGCTTCCCGATTGATGAGCTTCTGAGCGAGGACGAGTGTTATCAGTATCTGAAGCGGTCGCTTCACCCGGAGGGCCTGTCCTGTCCGAACGGACATGCCCTGCCTGACGACCAGGCTCCCCACGATCGCCGTCGGGCCCCGGTGTTGGACTACCGGTGCCGAGAATGTGGGTCGGTGTTCAACATTTTCACCGGTACGGTCTGGTCAAAGACCCAGTACGACTGCGCTACCATTGTGATGCTTCTTCGAGGATTTGCAAAGGGCATTCCGACCAAATGGTTGACCGATGAGATGGATTTGGCCTACCCGTCCGTGCTGAAGCGACGTCACCGGATTCAAGAGGCGGTTCAGAACGGAGAACGCGTCGGGCTTCCTGAAAGACGTCCTCAAGGGCTTCCTGAAAATCGTCCAGAAGGGCCAGAAGAGGATTCAGAAGAGGGGGCTGAACCCTCGGATCAGGAAGTTGAAGTCGATGAGATGTATCAACATGCGGGGGAAAAAAGGAGATCCGCATCGCGATCCCAATGATCCCCCGCGACAGCGAGCGAACAAGCAGCGCGGACGAGGAACGTATGCCAATGACTGCGTACCGATTGTCGGGCTGGTCGGTCGTGAGACTGGATCGGCCCGCTTCCAAGTCTGCCCCGACACAACAACCGCAACGCTCCAGGAGGTCGTTACTGAAGAAACTGGTGAAGAGGCGCTCATTTACACCGATGAAAATCGTTCGTACCTATGGCTTGAAGATGAGGAGGAACCGCGAGAACGGATGGCGATCAACCACTCCACCGGTTGGGCGGCCGACCGGGATGGAGATGGAATTCGGGAGGTGCACGTGAATACGATCGAAGGCATCTGGACCGGCTTACGGAACCGACTGCGGCTGTTTCGAGGCGTACACAAAGACTACCTATCCGGGTATGTCGCGATGTTTGAGTTAGCCTTCAACCACGACCATGTGAGTCCTGATATCCTACAGCGGATGTGTGGACTGTAAGCTTCATCACAGACTTAACATGAGCCAACATCTTTTACAACCGTTTCGGCGACCGGCTCGACATTGTTACGCGGAACGGGCTTGACATATTTGAGCAGGCTCGTAGCACGATCGATGTAACTGCTTCGCAGCAGCTTATGAGTAACGTTACGCTCAAGGCCTCGGTCAAGAATCTCTTGAACGCCGACTATATGACCGCGCAGGCATTCCAGAACGAATCCTTCATCAACGATCGCAATCCATTGGGGCGCACTGTCTCTGTAGGGTTTTCCTACGAACTGTAGAGGCCCCTTACAACACGTGCAGTAACGCATTGCACGTTTTAGTCGAAGGGACGCACCCGACAGGTGCGTCCCTTCGGTAGTTCAAGACAGCATGTTACCAAAATAAAATCATGCTGCCCTTTTTACGCTCATACAACGCATAGCGACTGCTACATTTATGACCGTTCTACCTGCAAATGAGCAGCCCGCCCCGACAGGGTGGAGCGCTGCTGCGCTAAAAGCACTGACCATCTTTTTCATGCTGCCCGCCCTCGTGCTCGTTGGCTGCGACGACGACAACGGAGGTGTCGTAACACCACCGCCCGGAAATGGAGGGGGTGGCGAAGACTTTACGGTAGCTACCTACGACACAACGGGTACCGAGATCGTCGTGTCAGACGACGAAGACGATCTCGGCATTGGCTACATTGACGAGGATGGAAACGAGGTCAACGAGGTTATGTGGACCAGCGACTTCGTATACAAGCTGGATAATTTTGTCTTCGTGTTGGAAGGCCAAACGCTCAACATAGAACCAGGCACGGTTATTAAAGGGCTGCCGGGATCTGGGGAGAACGCAGCCGCACTTATCGTTACACGGGGGGCTCAGATCTTTGCCGATGGTAACCCGGGTAGTGATAACCCGGATGATGCCAACCCCATCATCTTTACTGCTGATGCCGATCCGGTCGAACCGGGCATGGATCCGAGCGAAGATATTGGTCTGGGGCCCGACACGCGAGGCCTGTGGGGCGGAGTCATTATGCTTGGGCGTGCTGGACTCAATTCGCAGCCGGGCGAAACCAATATCGAAGGTGTGCCTGGCAGCGAACGCACGCTCTACGGTGGAGACGACGACAACGACAACAGCGGCATCTTCCGGTTTGTCTCCATTCGCCACACGGGCAGCCAACTGGCCAATGGCGACGAAATTCAGGGACTCACGCTTGGAGGCGTGGGCAATGGAACCACGCTTGAATACGTCGAATCCTATGCCAGTGATGACGACGGATTTGAGTGGTTTGGCGGTACAGTCAACAGCCGGTATCTCATTGCTGTCTGGGCGTCGGATGACTTGTTTGACACGGATGAAGGCTACCGGGGCAACAACCAGTTCTGGCTCGCCGTGCAGCCCGCAGACGAAACGGGGCGCATCGCTGAGCAAGACGGTGGCACCGACCCGGAAGACGGGCGTCCGTTGGCCGATGCACGCATCGCCAATGCGACCTACATCGGCATCGGTCCCGAATTTGCAGATGCGAATGTCGCGGGCGACGGCGGTGATCCGTTCATCATCCACCGCGATAACAACGCCAATTCCTACTTCAATTCCATCTTTATGGACTCGCGACTCGGTGCCGGCATCCAGATTGAAGATCTGGGAGCCGGCAATGAAGACAGCCGGCAGCAGTGGGAAGATGGTGAGCTCCGATACGAGAACAACCTCTGGTGGAACATCGGACCGGACTACGATCCGGAGGCAACGGTATTTGAGGATATCATCCAGTTGACAGACGAACAGAGCGGGCAGGACTTCCGGGGCCTCTTTGCCGATTACCTTCGGGAGAATAACAATCAACTGCTCACCGCATCGCCGATCACGAGTATCGCACGGGATGGAAGCGGCACCACCTCTTTCAATCCGTTAGCTGCAGGTGTGGCCTTGGAGGCTCCTCCAGAAGCGCCAACCAAGTTCGACACGGATGGAGTGAATGGCACCTACGTGCCCGTTGACTTCTACGGTGCGTTCGGAAGCGAAAATTGGGCCCGCGGATGGACTCTCGTGAGCCGGACGGGCGAACTGGAGTAGGTCAGCAGCAACCCGGTACCGAAAGCGTGTGCACGGTACATGTGTGCTGATTCGGGAGAACCACGTAACACCACAAAAGCTGCTGTGCTCTGTCTATGAGCACAGCGGCTTTGTTTTGACCGTGCGACACGCTGTCTTCCAGTACACTCAATTCTTCAGCCCTACACCTGCCGGTCCTACACCTGCCGGTCCGATTCGTCATCGGTATGCCACAGGTAGAAGACCACGCCCAGGTAGCCGAAAAACGCAGCAGCGGTAACGCTGATGCCAGCCCGTGTAATCTGCGCCGGGTTGCCAAGGGCAGCCTCCATAAGCGTCATGATGAGCAGAAAGAAGGAGGCCATTAGAGCGGCCCCCAGCGTAGCCAAGGGCCAGGTGGAGAAGCCGCGTCCGTCAAACATAGGGACGTAGGGCAAAGGGAGGAGAGCAGCGAGCGGGCCGGCCGGGTGTTAGGCGGCAGAGGCCGGTTCGCGTCCGGGCTTCCACTTGATGCTGCATCCAATGGAGGGATGCTGCTCCTCTTTGGAGAGCACGGTGCCTTCAAGCGCTGCATCAAGCGCCGCGTGCAGGTCCCCCCCGTGGGCCGTACCCTGGTTGGGACGCGTCTCGTCGTAGCGTCCGCGATAAACAAGCGTGCGTTCGTCGTCGAACACGTAGAAGTCGGGCGTGCAGGCGGCATTGTACGCCTGCGCCACGGTCTGGTCTTCGTCTTGCAGGTAGGGGAACGGATATCCTTTCTCGCGGGCGCGCTCCGTCATCCGCTCAAAGCCGTCATCCGGATAGCGCTCGGCGTCGTTGGCACAGATCGCCACAAACTGAATGCCCTTTTCGCTGTAGGTCTCGGCCGTTTCGATGAGTGAGGGTTCGACGTGGTGCACGTATGGGCAGTGGTTGCAGATGAACATCACAACCAGCACAGGAGCGTCGCTGTAGTCGCTGAGCGACCGGCGAACGCCGTGCAGGTCGTCGACTCCGGGATTGGCAATTGGTAGGTCAAAGTCGGGCGCTTTCGTGCCCAGTGCGCGCATGTTCGATTCGACGGCAGCCATAGTATCAAAGGAAGCTGGTGAGGAGAAGCATGGACATCACTGCACCAAACAGGCTGGATCCGACCAGAGTTCGTTAGTGGGGGCTGCGTTGGGGATTCGTTACGGCCCGGAGCGGCCAGCAGCCCCGAACAGACGCTCGATCAGTGCGCGCTGCGACGCGGGGCTGTCGCTGTAGGTGGCGGCACAGGCCCACGCATCCGAAAACGCATCGAGCACGTGCGGACTGCCCGTGGCCACGATCAGGGCCTGCGGATGCGCACGCAGCGCATCTACGACGGGGCGATGTGCATCGGCAAGGCGGAAGTCCTGCCAGGCCGCCGGCTCAACGGCCAGAAGCGCCACCACCTGGCCGGCCTGGTGGATGCGGTTCGCCGCCTCCACACAACGCACCAGCGCGGCATCGGCAGGGCAGGCGATGTAGTCCACGGCTGCACCGTACTCGACCAGCGCGTCGCGCAGCGCCTGGTCATCGTCGGTCTGAGACGGACGCGCCGAGCAGCGGACTACCAGTGTGTCTGTGTCAGGGCCAGGTGGGTGCGGCAGAGACGTGCTTCGAGCTGGAGACAGATCAATTGCTTCGGCTGCAATCGCATGCGCTGCGCGCGTGTGCAGCTTTTGCCCCACGATATCGTGGAGGTCAGGGTCGGGCGCGAGTCCAGAAGGGCGGATCTGCTTGATCCAGGAAGCGAGTTGCTCAACGCGCGTGGCGGCTTCGTTAAGGCGATATTCATTGAGCGTGCCGTTGGCCACGGCGCGGGCAATGCCGTCAATAACCGCTTCGGCATCAGGCGGGTCGAGTAGCATGTCTACGCCCGCATCCACCAGTGCAGCAGCCTGTGCGCCCGCATCCCCCTCTGAGGCATCAATGCCATCCATGAGCAGGCTATCGGAGACAACGAGTCCGTCGAAGCCCCACGACGTACGAAAGAGGTCGCACAGAATGGGTGGGGAGGCGGTGGCCGGGCGGGCCTCCGCGTCGAGCGCCGGATAGACGACGTGAGCGGTCATGAGAGCTGTGGTGCCGGCACGAATGGCTGCGCGAAAGGGAAGTGCATCGGTAGCAGCCAGCGTATCGGCATCGGCGGATACGCGAGGCTGATCGACGTGCGAGTCGGTCGTGGTACGTCCGTGTCCAGGCGCGTGCTTGGCGGTAGTGGCGAGTCCATGCGCCTGCGCGGTACGTACAAACGCATCTACGTGGCGAGACACCGAATGGGGGGTATCGCCGAAGGCGCGGTTGGCAATGATCGGGTTGCGGGGTTCGTTGCGCAGATCGGCCACCGGTGCAAAGGCCCAGTGGATGCCACACGCTCGCGCCTCCAGAGCGGTAATGCGCGCCAGCATCTCAACGGCGCGGCGGCCGGCGTGTCCGCAAGCCAGCGCATGCGGAAAGCGTGTGGCTCCGTCGACCTGCTGCCCCACGCCGCGCTCGATATCAGACCCAACAAGAAGCGGCGCCGAGGCGCTGTCTTGAAGGGCAGCGAGCGTATCGGCGCACTGCGGCCAGGCGGCATTGAAGAGCAGCACGCCACCTATCGGGTAGCGTGCAGCGAGCGCTGCGATCCGGTCGTAGTCGTCGGTTGCCGTGCGGGTGGGTGAGAGATACGATCCCATGCGCACCATAACCAGACGCGCAGCACGATTGCGAAGCGAAGCAAGGTCAGCCATGCAGAGTCGGTTCAGCAGCGGAGAGAGGGAGCCCGAGAGACGGGCGGATCAGGAAGTGTAGAGCCCATGGGCACGTACGTACTGCCGAACCGCTTCTGGCACCATATACCGGATTGAGCGTCCGCTACGGCAGCGCTGGCGGATCTCGGTGCTCGACACTTCGAGCATGGGAGCGGCAACGTAGTGGGCTTGATTCGCGAACTCAGGCTGCGCGACAGCGTCCAGTCCGCCCGGCCGTTTGTACACGATCAGGTCCACAAGATCGGCGATGGCCGTCGGCTCGCGCCAGGTGTGAAACGTGTCGAGGCTGTCGCTGCCTATGATAAGAGAGAAGGTGGTGTCGGGATGCTGTTCGTGAAGCGCCTGCACGGTATCGATCGTGTACGACACGCCGGGCCGCTCGATCTCGATGTCGCAGACTGCGAATCCGTCATGCCCTTTGATCGCAGCGCGCGTCATGGATAGTCGATCGGCAGCTGGAGCAAGCTTGCTGTTCTCCTTGTGCGGAGGCGTTGCGTTTGGAATCCACCAGACGGCGTCGAAGCCGAACTGGTCGCGCGCCACCTCGGCAACGATGAGGTGAGCAATATGAGGAGGGTTAAACGATCCGCCGAAAAGGGCTACGTGCATGAACGCGCAGGAGCAAGCGATACGATACAAAAACAGGCAAGGCCCGGCACACAGAACGGGAACGCGGAGGCGGGTGCCAGGCCGGAAGGAAGAGGCAGCTATTGAATTGTCGCTATGGCGTGTCTTGCGCGATCTGCCCGTCTTCGCGCTCGCGGATGCGCTCAAGCCGCGACTGGGCACGCTCGTACTGACGCTCAGCATCGCTCAAGAGCGGGCTGTCGGGGAAGACCTGCGTGAGGCGCTCGTAGTTCGCGATAGCCGATTCAAGGCGTTCGGCCTGGCGCTGCGGGATGCTGCGGTCGCTGTATTCGATGTAGGTACGCATGGAGGCAAGCAGAGCCCGGTCGGCATAGTCGCTGTCGGGATACTGGTCAAATACGCCCTCGTACGTGAACGCTGCCGCACGGTACATGCGCCGCCGCTCGTACAGCTCGCCCGCTTCAAACTGCTTACGGGCCAGCTTATTGCGTAGCTCTTGCACCTTGGCCTGCGCATCATCAACGCGCTCATCGTTGGGGTAGCGCTGCATGTAAAGTCGGAAGTTTGCCAGCGCACGCTCCGTGTCGGTCTGGTCAAGCTTGTAATGCGGCGACTCGTTGTAGTACATGAGGGCGCGGCGGTACTCGGCCTCGGGAAGCCGCTCGTGGTTGCGATAGAGCTGTGTGAAGCGGTTGTACTCGGTCGCTGCCATCAGATTTTCGCTACGCTCTTCATGGGCACGAGCCAGCATGAACTGCGCACTCGGCGCCCACTCCGTACCGCGTCCGTACTGAAAAACCCCGCGATAATACTGGATAGCGGTTTCGTAGTCGCCTTCCTCAAACAGCGCAGACGCTTTCTGGTACGCTTCCTCAGCAGAGTTGTGCACAATGCGCTGGCTCCCTGAACACGCGGTCAGGAACAGGCCGCACAGGGCAACCCCGATGATAAGATAGCGCATGGCGCAAACAGAACGGTACATAGACAGCAGGTCGACAGCAAAAGACAAGAGTAAACAAATGCCACGGACCGGCCTTGAGCACAGCGCGTGGACCTATCTGGATAGCTACGGAGGCGTAACGTGTGCTGAAAAGGCTCTGTTCCTCTCGCAAACTGTTCACATCTGTGTACAGCATTTGATAACACAGCCTCCAATCACGCTAAACTTTTCTCGCAGGCTTCCCTATAACTGAAGTGTGAAAGCGGTGTATGTAACCCGATCAACACTTCGGTGTATACCTCTTAAATGGTCGCGTATCGCTTTTGCGTCGCACACAACCATCGCATCATCGCACGCGCTCTGCGTTGTGTCTGGGGGCGGCTCTACGTGAAGCCCCGACCCATTTTTCGTTCCATCGTTTCTTTGCTCTGACCGACTCGTTATGAATCGACTTTTACTTTATTTATGCAGCGTGCTCCTGCTTGTGGGCGGCCCGTCAGCCGTTGCACAGTCCTCCGCATTTGGGACAGTAGGTAGCGCCGCCGACGGATTTAGCCGTGCGCTTGGCGTGCACGGCGACCTGGTTGTAGCCGGTGAGCCCGACATGTTGCATACGCCCGGCCTCGTATACGTCTTCGGCCCCGACGCTGACGGCACATACGCCGAACAGGCTCGCCTGCGCGCCGAAAACGGCACAGTAGGCGACGGATTCGGAAGTGCCATCGCTGTTGGATCTGACCAACTCGCTATCTCGGCACCCACCGCCGAGCCTTTCGGAGCCGTCTACCTGTTTAGCCAGGAGGACGGAGCATGGGCACAGACCCACGCAATGACCCCGGCTGACACCCTCGACGGATTTGGTAGCAGCGTTGCCCATGCCGGCGATCTGATCGTAGCAGGCGCCACGGCCCACGATGATCGCAAAGGAGCTGCTGTCGTGTTCTGGAATGATGGCGACACCTGGCAGCAGAGCCGCATTTCTACAGAAGGAATCGATCTTGACGACCGGGCCAACTTCGGCAACAGCGTAGCCGTGCACAATGGCACCGTGTTCGTGAGTGCCCCCGGGCATGAGCGCGGTGTTGTCTTTGCCTTTACCTACGACGAAGAGAGCGGCGCCTGGGTTGAGCAAGACCGCATCACCCACGATAACTTGACCGGCGGTGCGCAGTTCGGCGCCTCGCTGGCCGTGCAAGACGGTGTGATGCTCGTCGGTGCTCCCCGTCAGGATGCGGGTACCGGTGCTGTGTTTGCTTTCAATTACGAGGCAGATATTGACGCATGGGCCCCTGCACGTGGACTCGCGCCCTTCGACGGCGTTGACCGTTCGCGCTTCGGCACTGCCGTTGCGTTCGACGGCACCAACGCCTGGATCGGCGCCCCCAATGCCGATAGCCGCCGCGGAGGCGTCTACCGCTACACCTACGAAGACATGCAGTGGACCTCGGCCCAGCGCGTCTTTGTACCGGAAACCGAGTCTGGATTTCAGCTGGGTGCAACACTCGCTGCCAACAGCAGCGTAGTTGCTGCCGGTCTGCCGGGCGGAGCCAACAGTGCAGGCAAAGCCGCTATCCTGAGGCAAGACGCAGGCACCTGGATGGCGCACCAGCATGTTGAAGGAGCCCTCGATGCCGGACTGCAAGCTCACACGGGCGGAGAAGCAGTCTGTGAAGACGGCACTGCAGGCGCGTTCGACTGCGACCGCATCGACATGCTCTCGTTCTTGCCGATTCATGAAATTGGAGGCGAGCGCGGCATCAGCACCAACGATGTTTGGGGCTGGACCGACCCAGAAACCGGCCGTGAGATCGGCCTCGTAGGGCGCACCAACGGGCTTGCATTTGTGGACGTGACCGATCCAGTAAACCCGGTCTTCATCGGCGATCTGCCGATGACCGAAGGCGCTCGCTCCAGCGCCTGGCGTGATACGAAGGTCCACAATAACTTTTCGTTTACCGTCTCCGACAACGCAGGTGAGCACGGCATGCAGATCTTTGATCTGACCCAGCTGCGCGAGCACTACGACACCGAGGAGCCGGTCACGTTTGAGCCGACTGTGCTCTACGACCGCATTAACAGCGCGCACAACGTTGAGGTCAACACCGAGACCGACTTTGCCTACATCGTAGGCAGCAGCGGGGGCGGCGAGACCTGCGGAGGCGGCCTGCATATGGTTGACATCAGCGATCCGCTCAACCCGGACTTCCGCGGCTGCTTCGCCGATGAGCGTACCGGACGCAGCGGCACCGGCTACTCGCATGACGTGCAGTGCGTGATCTACGACGGTCCCGACGAACGCTACCAGGGCCGCGAGCTCTGCTTCGGATCCAACGAAACAGCGCTCAGCATCGCAGATGTGACGGATAAGGACAACCCCGAAGCCGTCTCGGTTAGTAGCTACCCGAACGTGGGCTACACCCACCAAGGCTGGCTCGATGAAGATCACCGCTACTTCTACATGAACGATGAGCTCGATGAGCTGCAAGGGCTGGTCGATAACACGCGCACGCTCATCTGGGATCTCGAAGATCTTGAAGACCCGCAGATGGTCAACGAGTTCTTCTTCGAGACTACCGCAAGCACGCATAACATCTACATTCAGGATAACCTGATGTACCTCTCGAACTACCGCGCCGGACTCCACCTGGTTGATATCACCGACCGTGCGAATCCAACCGTGATTGGGCAGTTCGACACGGCACCGTTCCAGGAAGGGCCTGGCTTCTCGGGTTCGTGGAGTAACTATCCGTACTTCGAGAGCGGAACGATCCTCGTGAACAGCATTGGCGAAGGGATCTTCATGCTGCGCCCGCAGCAAGATCCGTTGTAGCCACTGCGCGGTGTGCTACGGCACAGCGCTACGGCATAGCACCGTGGCGTAACACCCTGGTGCAACGCTGTTACATCGCGTACACGATATGGAAAGGGGGCGGCTATCATATACGAGGAGCCGCCCCCTTCCCGTTGTGTAAAATACCCCCCTGCCTTTACCTCAACTTCGACCCGTCTCACTCAAGCTCATACCGGCTATGCGTTTCCGCCGCCTCTTCCTCGCTACGGCAGCCTGGCTGCTGATAGCAACCCTTCCTGCGCTTGCGTTCGCAGGGCAGAACGATACCGTTGATTCGCCCGATACGCCGCCGCGTCTCTACGTCGCCAACCAGGGCGAAGCGACCGTATCCATCATTAACATGGACACCCATGAGATCGAGACCACCGTCGATCTCACCGAACTGGGGTTCTCATCTAACGCCAGCCCCCATCACGTGATTGGCGAACCCGATGGATCGGCATGGTACGTGTCGCTGATCAGCGAGAACACCGTGCTCAAGTTCAACGCCGAAAACGAACTCGTCAGCCAGGGCACGATGGAAGCGCCGGGACTGATGGCGCTTCATCCCGAGCATAATCAGCTCTTCATCGCCCGCTCCATGATGGCCGTGAGCCCGCCGCAGCGCATCGGCATGGCCCCGCGCGATGATCTCGCTGCGCTCGAAGAGGTCGATGTGTTTCTCGACCGCCCGCATGCGCTCACCATCCCTTTCGATGGAGCCTTCGTCTACTCTGCAAGCCTCGCTACCAACCAGCTGATCGGACTCAACGTGGAAACGCAGCGCGGCCAGCTTACTCCGCTCAGCGGCATGACGCACGTCATCGTGCAGCTGGCACCGGACCCCAACGGCACGCAGATCGTGGGTACCGGACAGCTTACCGCGCAGCTGCTCTTCTTCGACCGCGCGGGCGACGGACGCCTCACGCTGATCGATGAGGTTGCAGTAGGCGCACAGCCCTGGCATCCCGTCTATAGCCCCGACGGAAGCCGCATTTACGTCCCCAATAAACAAGACAATACCATCAGTGTGGTGGATGCGAACGAGCGTGCCGTAATCGAAACGATCGCCGACGACTCGTTTGTGCAGCCGCATGGAGCCGTGCTCTCACCCGACGGACGCTACCTCTACGTCTCGAACAATCATCAGCGGCAGATGATGGAAGAGATGGCACGCGACATGGGCATGGACGCCAGTGCGATGGGAGATGAACACGGCGACGACGAGCACCGCAACCACGAACATCATGATCACGATGGTGACCACGAGCACCACGATCATGGCGATGATCATGCGCATGATAGCGAGCACGAAGAGCACGAGCACGAAGAGCACGAGCATGCTACACACGACGGGCATGATGGGCACGGCCACGAAACCGATGACCGTCGCGGAACGATCAGCGTAATCGACACGGAAACCTTCGAGGTCGTCCGGGTCATTGAAGTGGGCGTCTACCCGACCGGCATCGGGACACAGATGAGCTACTAAGGAGCGATCTGTGGTGCCTTCCTGCTCGTTCAAGACCCTCCACCGTCATTCAATACGCTGTATGATTCGTTTCTGGCCCCTGTGTACCCTGCTCGTAGCCGTTGCATGTGCTCTGTCTGCCTGTGGAGGCAGTGGTGCAGCGGTCGATACCGACCCTGAAGAACCAGCCCCCATGTTCGAACGAGCTATCGCTCCGTTCACCGTGCTGGATGCGGAAGGGGAGCCGTACGCCCATCCGTTTCTGGGTGGATTCACCAACCCGCGTCCGCAGTTTGTGGACATCAACGGCTCCGGCGCGCCCGATCTTTTTGTGCAAGAGCATAACAACCAGCTCATGTTCTTCCAAAATGAGGGCGGCAGCGAAGGCGACCAACTCGTGTGGAAGACCGATCGCTTCCAGGAGCTGGAGGTAGGAGAGTGGTTCCGTTTTGTGGACGTGCGTCAGGATGGCACGTACGACCTGCTCACCGAGTCGCCGTACAACTTCATCCGCTACTACCGCAACGTGGGTACCACGCAAGAGCCGGAGTTTGAGCTGGCTGCTGATACGCTCCGCGACGTACAGGGGGAGCCGATCTTCTCAGATCGGCAGAACATCCCCAACATCGCCAGCCTTAGCTGCAACGGCATGCCCGACCTGCTGCTCGGACGCATGGATGGAACCATCACCCGCTACAGCGCCGACTCGTTCGACGAGGCCGGGGTGCCGGTTTTCCGCCACGTCACGGATAATTTTGAAGGCATCGAGATCGTCGAGGAGTTTGGACCGATGCCATCGGCTGCGCACGGGGCTAACTCCCTCACGTTTGCCGACGTCAACAACGACGGCGTAATCGACCTGCTCTGGGGCGACTTCTTCGAATCGAGTCTGCTCTACTTCGAAAATCGCGGTTCGTGTGGACGGCCCGATCTGACGGGCGCCCCCGCTCCGTTCCCCCGGCCCGAGCCGGTCGCCTCCAGCGGATACAACGCCCCCGCGCTCACCGATTGGACCGGCAACGGGCAGCTCGACCTGTTCATTGGCGTGCTCGGAGGGGCCTACGATCCAAACTCTACGCTGTCCGATAACTTCTACTACTACGAAGCGCATGACGACGGCACCCACACGAAGCGTACCGAACGCTTTCTGAATGGCATTGACGTGGGAAGCGAAACCAGCGCTGCGTTTGGCGACCTGACAGGGAACGGCGCCCCAGATATGCTTCTGGCCAACCGCATCGCTCCCGACGACCGGCAGACCTCGCACGTGTTCTTCTTTGAGAATACGGGCACGGCGTCTGAGCCCCAGCTGCAGAAGCGGCGTGTACTCGACCTGCCGCCCAACTACCACTACGCCCCGGCGCTGGCCGACCTGACCGGCAACGGACAGCTTGACCTGGTCGTAGGCATGTGGAACGGGAGCCTGGCCGTACATAAAAATGTGTCGGAGCCTCATGACGGCTCCGTTGCGTTCGACCCAGAGCCTGCTTTCACGTTCGAACTGCCCCGGAGCGGCAATGCCAACCCGGCGCTGTTTGACGCAACCGGAAACGGACAGCTCGATCTTGTAGCCGGGGCCTCCAACGGACGCCTGTATCTCTTCGAAAACACCAGCGCCAATGGGAACGTCTCGTTTCAACTCAGCGAGGAGAGCGATCTGTTCGACGCAGTGAAGCGAGACCGGCGCAGCGCCCCGGTCTTCGAAGACCTGACGGGTAACGGCCTGCTCGATCTGGTTGTCGGGTCAGAGCAAGAGGGGCTCGTTGTGCACCGTAACATAGGCACGCAGGGGGCGCCCCGCTTTACCGATGAGCCCGAACAGCTTCCCGTTGCTGCGCCTGGGCAGGCCACGCCCTCGTTCGTGCGCTGGTTTAATGACGAACGCCTGATGCTGATGGTCGGCACGGAAAGCGGCGGCGTGGAAGCCTACGAGATGAATGTCCCACTGCCGCAGTAATAGCTTCGCAGTAGTGGCTTCTTAGAACCTGTTTTGATTTCTTAATTTGGGCTCCGAGCGGCGGCGCTGGACTGGGGCCGAAGGGCATGCCCCTGGTGCAAATTGCCCCCGATGTCGGCCCGTAGCCCCGGCTACGAACCGCCATCGGGGTCTAATTTTCGCCTCAGCGGCGCTCGCTCTCGCCTGCAAACCAAAAACCAAACAGGCTCTTAAGCTGCCTCACGTGTTTCTCCGGCAGCGATGCGAGCCGCAGTATCGCGAAATGGGCGGAAGGTGCAGTCGAGTTCGGTGCGGGCCCGGGTGGTGTCGTAGCGCATTGTTTTGGCAGCCGTACGGGCCATGCTACGCGAAAAGCGCGGGGTAGAGCGCGTAACCCAGCCCCAGGCCTCAGCCGCACGTCCGGCCGCGCGAAGCCATGACGCTGGAATAACGCGCTCTGGAGCCGACACTTCGTGCGCTTCAGCAAGCGTGTGGATGATGCGGGCCCACGATATGTTCTGGCTTCCCAGAATGTACCGCCGCCCGGTTTCGCCGCGTAGCATCGCCCGGCGCATCCCCGTGGCTACGTCTTCAGCATCAACCACGCAGGTGCCTCCTGGAGGCACTCCCGGCAGGCGCTCGCGGCGCACCGCCTCAACCAGGCGATGCGTGCTCGCATCCGGGCGCCCCGTGCCGAAGACAAGCGCCGGGTTCACAATCACCGCATCGAGCCCCTCTGCAATCCCCCGGTGCACCTCCAGCTCCGCCTCGCGCTTCGTCTGCGCGTATGCCGAGCGTCCGGGCGTGCCTGCCCACGGAGTCTCCTCCGAAATGAGGACGTCCGAGTCGTCGGGGCGGCCCAGCGCGGCAATGCTCGACGTGTGCACCAGCCGCGCGACGCCCTCCTCGCAGGCTGCATCCACCACGTGAGCGGTGCCGTGCACATTGACCGGGCGCAGTGTGCGCAGGTCGGCACCGAGGTCGACGCGCGCAGCCACATGATAGACATGCGTAATGCCACGAACCGCCTCGCGCACCGATAGCGGGTCGGTCAGGTCGCCCACTACGTGCTCCACCTGCTGCGCCGTTTCGCCCAGCGCACCCAGTGGAGAAGAAGCACGCCGCAAGATACGCACCGAGGCATCTTGCGCGACAAGCTGGCGCACCAGCGCCGATCCGACAAGTCCGGTGGCTCCGGTAACAAGAATACACATGAAGGGGCGATGTACAGACAAAAGCAACAGAAAAAACGCCAACACAAAAGGCAACGATGCGGCCGCCGCCGCACAACAGCAATTGCGCATCCGCGAGGATAGCGCACCGGCGATAACACACTGGCGAGAGCCAAAAAGAAGCAGCTACGCGTCCAGGTCAAGCTCAATGAGAAGCGTATCTTTGTCAACGGCATCGCCCGCAGCAACGTGGATGGTTTCGACCGTGCCGGCGGCAGGCGCCGACAGTTCGTTCTCCATCTTCATCGCTTCAAGCACCACCAGCCCCTGATCGGCCTCGATCGCGTCGCCCTCCTCTACGAGTACGTCAAGCACCAGCCCCGGCATGGGCGCGCGCAGTTCAGCTTCGCCCGCATCGGCCGCATCCTCTAACCCAAACGCTTCCAGCAGCATGGCCCGTTCGTCTTTCACCCGTACCACTGTCATCCGCCCGTTAATGGTAACGCGATAGCGGTTGCCGTCGACCGGTTCTACCGCGGCCGACACGCTCTCGCCATCAACCAGCAACGACAGATAGCCGTTGCCAACACGCTCTACAGAGATGTCGTGGGTGGCACTGTCGACTGCCAATCCCTCGTCGGTAACGGTCAGGTCGAAGGAACGGACGTCAAGTTCAGCGCGGTACGAGGTATCAGACATGGGCAGGGGCGGTTAGGTTTTTGTTCAAGGCGTGACGATAACATACGAACGCGCAGACTCATTCACAGTTTGAGTTGCGTAAATCTGTTTTGATTTCCCCACATGGTGCATGTCCGATACCCTCTCCGCCGATCAAGTGCTCTGGGCCTACACGCAAGGTCTCTTCCCCATGGGCTCGCCCTACGCACAGACCATTCAGTGGTATGCGCCAGATCCGCGGGGGGTGATCCCGCTCGACACGTTCCACATGCCTCACAACCTGGCCCGGCACGTACGGCGGGGCACCTTCGAGGTAAGCGCCGACGTCGCCTTCGAAGAGGTCCTGGCTGCATGCGCCGATCGCGAGGAGACCTGGATTACCGCGCCCATCAAAAACGTATACATCGAGCTGCACGATCGCGGCTTCGCTCACAGCGTTGAATGCTGGGCCGACGGTGAGCTCGTAGGCGGACTCTACGGCGTAGCGATGGGGGGAGCGTTCTTTGGCGAGTCCATGTTCTTTCGCCGTTCCAACGCCTCAAAGGTCGCACTTGCCCACCTGGTACGTCAGATGCGGGCCGGGGGGTACACGCTTCTCGATACGCAGTACACGACCTCACACCTGGAGCGCTTCGGGGCCCACGAGGTGCCCCGGCCCCGGTACCTCAGCGCGCTCCGCACATCGGTTTCGCTCAACCCCGTGTGGTGGCCCCTGCCCGACGAACCCTTCGACACCCTTCCGGATATGAAGGAAACGCCGCCCGAGTGGTAGCCTCCGCGCATCATGCCGTATGCTATATGCCGCGTCATACCATGCTGCACGTCAGGAACGCTCTTGCGGCATCTTCTGGGCGGCATCTTTTGGGATCCGCACCGGGGCCGCCCCCTCGGATCGTTTAACCTTGACCTTGTCCGCCGCCTTGCTATGCTTCGTTTTGCCGTGTTCACGATGGGGCTTTTCACCCTGTTCGCATGCAACACCAATTCACCCTCCCCCGAGTCTCCCAATGAGCATGGCACGCCAGCAGCCTCCGCATCTACGGCCAGCGAAGAAGCGCAGACCGCTCCGCCCGCGCCCGACTCGCTCACCGAAGTGCGGTTTGATCGCCTCATCGACCACGCACATAGCGAAGCGCTGCACGAGGTCCCGCTGGGCCGCGCCATGCAATCGATTGGGCAGCAGCTCATCGGATCCCCCTACCTCGAACACACGCTCGATACGACCCCGGACGAGCGGTTGGTAACGCGCCTTGACGGATTCGATTGCGTCACGTTTGTTGAGGTAGCGCTTGCGCTGGGGCGGGGCGTTCACGCGCAGGACTACAGCTTCGCCGGATATGCCGATCGCCTGCAGGAGCAGCGCTACCGCGACGGCGCCACGCCGGGCTACTGCGAACGCCTGCACTACTTTAGCGAGTGGATTGCCGATAACCACGACCGCGGCATCGTGCGCGACATCACGGCCGACCTGGGCGGAGAGCGGGTCGACCGGCCGCTTACGTTTATGAGCGAGAACCGCGAGGCATACGCGCGCTTCGCCGACAACGACAGCCTCTACGCATGCGTTCAGGAGATGGAAGCCAGCCTGCAGGCCCGTGCCCATCACTGGCATGTGGTGCCCGAGGATCAGATTGATGCCGTGGCCAGTCAGATCGAAGCCGGTGACATCCTGGGCCTTGCAACCGACATCAGCGGACTCGACATTGCACACACCGGACTGGCGTTTCGTGGCGAAAACGGGCAGCTCGGCGTACTACATGCCTCGCTTAGCGGCGAAGTGCTTGTTTCGCCCGATCTTCAACGGTACGTCCAACAGATCGGTCATCAGATCGGTATCGTAGTAGCACGTCCGCAGGTCCAGTAGACCCCGGACGGTAAAATCCGTAAATCCCGTGCAACTCGGGAGCTGCGGCTGCAGGCTCTGTCATAACTCTCTAAACTCTCTGTTACGAACACAACGTGCTCTGTCATGAAAGATATCCAACGGATCGGCGTCTACACCAGCGGGGGCGATGCACCCGGCATGAATGCCTGCCTGCGTGCTGTTGTGCGTACGGCCCTGGCCAACGACCTCGAAGTGATGGGCATTCGGCGCGGATACGAGGGGATGATTGAAGGCGACTACGTAGAGATGGATCGCCGGTCGGTCTCGAATATCGTGCAGAGCGGAGGAACCGTACTCAAGAGCGCGCGCTCTCCGGCGTTTAGAGAACCTGAAGGACGCGCTCGCGCTGCCGAGATGCTAAAAGAATACCGTATCGATGCACTCGTCGCTATTGGAGGCGACGGTACGATGCGCGGCGCCCATGTCTTCCACGACGAGCACGACGTGCCCGTTGTAGGCTGTCCGGGTACGATCGACAACGATCTGTACGGCACCGACACGACGATCGGGTACGACACTGCGCTCAACACCGCGATTGAGAACATCGACCGGGTACGCGACACGGCCGACGCACACAACCGCCTCTTTCTCATCGAGGTGATGGGGCGCGATGCCGGATTCATTGCCCTGAACTGCGGCATTGGCGGGGGCGCAGAGATGGTGCTTATCCCCGAAACCATTACCGAAATGGAGGTGGTGAAAGAGCGTATCCTCTCGCTCATGTCGGCCCAGCGGCGCTCCACCATTGTAGTCGTAGCCGAAGGCGACGAACTCGGCGGGGCACGCGGCATTGAGCAGGCCCTGCTCGACGATGCGGACTTCGACGAGATCGATCTGCGCTCTACGATCCTCGGGCACATTCAGCGGGGCGGCTCGCCCACAGCCAGCGATCGCGTGCTGGCCAGCCGCCTGGGCGTAGGCGCCGCCGAAGCCCTGCTTGACGGACACTCCGAGGTCATGGTCGGCATCGTAAACCACGAGGTGAAGCTGACGCCGCTCCGCAACGTCTGGGGTCGCAAAAAGAGCATCGACTATGACTTGCTAAAGCTCACGCAGATTTTGAGCTAAACGCTGCGTGCGGGGCACTTTCAAGGCGGCAGATCGGTATCACCTGCATTCAAACTCCCTGTCACGACCTACCTGCCCATGCCTACGCATCCCCCTATCGGAGAGGTTGCGGGTAAGCGCGAACACATCGAGGCTATGTTCGATGCGATTGCGCCCCGCTACGACCTGCTCAACCGCATTCTGAGTCTCGGCATCGACCAGTACTGGCGCCACCGCGCCATCGACCTGCTGCGTTCGGAGCGCATCACACGGCTCATGGACATGGCGACTGGCACCGCCGATCTTGCTATCATGGCCGAAGAAGAGCTGCATCCGCGCGAGGTGGTGGGGGTCGACATCTCCGCTGAAATGCTACGCTTCGGCCAGAAGAAGCTCGACCGGCGCGGACTCAACCCGCGCATCCAACTGGTTCAGGCTGATGCGGCGGCGCTTCCGTTTGCCGACGATAGCTTCGATGCCGCCCTTGTGGCCTTCGGCGTTCGCAACTTCGAAGACCTCAACGCCGGGCTTCGCGATATGCGCCGCACCATTCGTCCCGGTGGGGTACTGGTCGTGCTGGAGTTCAGCCATCCGCGCGGGGCCCTCATGGCGCCGCTCTATGACTGGTACTCGCGCAACGTACTGCCACGCATCGGCGGCACGCTGAGTCCCGACGCCGGTGCCTACCAGTACCTGCCCGACTCGGTTGCAGCCTTCCCCGACGGCCCCGACTTCCTCGACCGGATGCACGAAACCGGCTACACGGACTTGCGGTGGGAGCCCCTTACGTTCGGGATCGCCTCGCTCTATCGCGGACGCGTACCTGCTCATGACTGATTCCAGCATGAATTCCAACGTACCAACCATTGAGGTTTGCATCGAGGGTGCAGCGGCGCGGCATGACGCCCTCACAGCATTGCTCGAAGCACGCGGCGCACACGGGTTTCAGACCGATGCGGTGTTTCGGGCGTACGTGGCTGCTCCGGATTGGAGCGAGGCCGACACGCAGGCCGTGCAGGACTGGCTTGACGCACACGCCCCTGAAGCGACGCTATGCATCAATACGATTGCGGCGCGCAACTGGAATGCAGAGTGGGAGGCCTCGGTCAAACCCCAGCATATCGGACCGTTCTTCGTGCGTCCGTCGTGGTCCGATGCCGCGCCTCCCCCCAACGCGTACCCGCCGCTCGTCATCGACCCGAAGATGAGCTTTGGCACCGGCTACCACCCGTCGACCCGGCTTGTGCTTGAGCTGCTAACCCAGGTGCTACTGACCGATGCCCATGTGCTCGACGTGGGCACCGGCACGGGCATCCTGGCCATTGCTGCGTGCCGGGCCGGGGCCGAGTGTGTCGATGCCTGCGACGTCGACGCAGGGACCATTGAGAATGCGGAGGAGAACATTAAACAGAATGGGGTGGTCAACTGCGTTACGGTGCACCATGGCACGATACAGGCGGTGCCTGAGCGTCCGGTAGATGTCATCCTTGCCAACATCCACCGGAGCGTTCTCATCGACCTGATGCCCGAGTTTGCAGCTCGAGTGCGTCCAGGAGGCGCCTGTATCTGCTCAGGCTGTCTCCCCGACGACGCTCCTGCTATGCGAGAGGCTGCGCGTGCGCATGGCTTTGCTGTCACGAACGAACGCACCCACGCGCCTTGGTGGGCTGTACACCTGACGCGTGCGGCGGCGTGAGTTGTATTCAGGGTGGGCTCCTTGTCTTGGTAGGGGTGTGATGATAAGAAACTCGGTAGTGGGTAGACGCTAAGTGATAAGTGATAAAGTGAAGAGACATCGCACCTCGTTTCGCTCGCCCCCCTCTCCCTTATTCCGCTTCGCTCCATCAGTCGTCCTACGGGCTCGTGTCGGGCTTCTGCCCCGTTTTCACGCAGAGGATACAAGTGTCCCCAGCCAGCTATGGAAGTCCTCTGACAAAGAGAAAATTAGCGTACGCCAGCTGATTTCAGAATCTTAAAGAGCCGTTACGATAACAGCCCCACAAAACGTAGGGACGCCCTGAATCTGACATGTCCGGCATGTACGTCTACCGCACGACACTAATGCGCGTGGTGGTCTGGAACTGCTCCCCCGTCATGCGCAGGAAGTACGTGCCGCTGCTCAGGCCGTCGGCTCCGGGCTGCACCGTGGCGCTTCATCTCGTTGGGCGCCATCGGGCCGTCGTAGACCGTCGTAACGCGCCGCCCAAGCACGTCGTAGATCTGCACCCGCACGTGCTGTTGCTCATCGACAGCGCCCTCAATGGTCAGTTGGCTCTGCACTTGGAATGCCCCCAATAAACTGATCGAGGTCGTATGTTATGTCGTGCCCCTTAAACCAGACACGACATTATGAAGAAGCATCCCCCTCGAACAGATCATCACCAAGCTCCGCAAAGTGGAGCGACTCACTGCGGAAGGCTCCACCGTCAAGGAGGCGGTCAAACAGATCGAGGTCAGCGAGCAAACCTACTATCGCTGGCGCCACGAGTACGGCGGCATGCAAAAGAACCAGCTCAAACAGCTGAAGGCGCTCTATAAAGAGAATGCTCGCTTAAAGAAGCTCGTGGCCGAGCAGGCCTTGGACGTCGATATTTTGAAGGAGGTCGCTGAGGGAACCTTCTAAGCCCGTCGCGCCGCCGGCTGGGCACAAGTGAGAACGGATGCACTCGCCTGAAGGCAGCCTCCCCGAACCAAGCACCATCAGCTTATGCTGCTGAACTTAAACGAGCAACTACTCCTGAACCGGCACTGGCACTAACGGTAGCGGTAAGATGTTAAGTGACGCTTCGGTTGTACCGTGCGATAAACAGCCGGGTCGTCAAGTGCAGCATGCGTTCAGACTCGGAGGCCGCTCGGACTCGGAGGCTGCTCGTGTCTGACGCACATAGCGAGCCAACCGCTGCCGAAGCAGGCCAAAGAACCGTTCGACATGCGAACACTCGCCGCTGGCTTTGCCTACTTGCTCATGCTTGGGATCGTCCTTGAACACCGGCTGATACGCGGTCCAGAAATCGCTGAAGCTCTGTGCCGCACGATAAGACGCAGGGATTCGGCTCCAGAGCCGAGCACAGGTCCGAGCGCTCCGGTCTCCAATCACAAACGCTACGACTTGCCGGGTGCGCCGACATAGAGCAACCCATAGCCATCGCTTATTGGAACGCTTTTGGACGTAGGTCCAACATTCATCAAGTTCAAGCAGGTCATCGGCTTGGCCGGGCTCTACTTCGTGGGCGACTGCGTCGAGGAGGCGTCCCTTTTTTTGAGCCACCGCGAAAGCGTCGGACGGCTGACCCCAAAGATCCGCTCTACAGCGCGCATTGAGCCGCGCTCGTGGTAGGCCTGAAGAATGCGTTTTTTCTCTTCCTCAGAGTAGCCTCGGGGCGTCGGATCGATCACGCCGTAGGCCCCGCAGTCCTTGCAATGATACTGCTTATTGCCGCAGACATTCTTGCCGTTTTTGACGATGTTTGCGCTTTCGCACTTTCGGCACTGGTAGGTTGTGGTCTCTTCAATCATCGGTCGAAAATCAATCGGTCGAAGAACGACTTGAACGAAAGTCACAACACGCATCCGAACTGTATCGCTCGCATCATTTAATGTTTGCCCGCTACCGCACTAACATAACCTCTGGTACAAAGAACGGTGACATTCCAACCCGAATAGCGCACAACCCACCAAGTCACGAGACGGACGCTGCATGAGCAGACGTATCTTTTGAAGCGCGATGTTCGGTGAAGCGTAGAACGCGTGTAATCGATAACTCAAGTTGCCATCTACATGGCTATCATTTTAAGCGTAGTGGTGCCGACGGCTGTCGGTAGAAAATCTCCGTATTACACCTGTTGGGCTCCCAGCGGGAGAGATTCCCACGAGGGAGACCTGTCGGCCCCTTCGTACAACAGGCATGACCTACGGACCGCGCTGCATGACACCCTGTTGAATCCCCCCTGTACACGCCCTGCCAGAGGAACAATGCGCTTGCAGGCAAGGTGCACAATACGCGCTCATCTCCACCCGTTTTCCGCCCGCTCAACAAGCTACTGCTGATATGGCCGTGTCCCGACAAGCCGTCCTCAACGCCCTCAAGCACGTCATTGAGCCCGATCGCGACCAGAACATCGTGCGTCTCGACCTGGTGCGCAACCTGCAAGTGAGCAACGACCGCGTGTCGTTCACGGTCGTCTGTCCCGAGCCGGGCACGCCCTTCGAAAAGCAGGTAGCCGAAGCCTGCACCCGGGCCATCCACGACGAGGTCGCCCCCTCGCTGGATGTCGACGTTGAGGTGGATGCAGAAATGATCTCATTGGGCGACGACATTGCCGTGGGCGATCAGAGCGGCGATAAAGAGCCCGAAAACAAAGGCGTACAGAACACAATTGCCGTGGCTTCAGGCAAGGGCGGCGTGGGCAAGAGCACCGTGGCCGTGAACCTGGCGATTGCGCTGGCCGAGCAAGACTACAACGTTGCCCTGGTAGATACGGACATCTACGGCCCTTCCATTCCGACAATGATGGGGATGAAGGGCAAGAAGCCGCGTGTGAACGACCAACGCAAGATCGTGCCGCTTGAAAAGCACGGCATCAAGCTACTGTCGATGGGCTTCATGGTCGACCCAAACAAAGCCGTCATCTGGCGCGGGCCCATGGTTACGAAAGCCATCCGACAGTTTCTGGGGGATGTGCACTGGGGCGAAATCGATTACATGGTGCTCGACTTGCCCCCCGGCACCGGCGACATCCAGCTTACTATTGTGCAGACCATTCCGCTGACGGGCGCAATCATCGTATCCACCCCGCAAAACGTGGCGCTCGACGATGCCCGTAAGGGCGTGGCCATGTTCGACAACGTGGATGTGCCCGTGCTCGGCATCGTAGAGAACATGGCCTACTTCACGCCGCCCGACCTGCCCGACCGTAAGTACTACCTGTTCGGTCAGCACGGCGCGCAGGATCTGGCACGCGACCTGGAGGTGCCGTTTTTGGGTGAAATTCCCATCGAGCAGTCCGTGCGTGAAGGAGGCGACGAAGGCGAGCCTGTCGTGCTCCGCAACCCTGATTCGCTTTCGGCACAGGCCTTTCGGCAGATTGCTGAGCGCTCGGTGGAGCAGGTCGAGATTCGCAATGCAACGCAAGACCCCACAGATAAGGTAGAGATTCTCTATCGATAGCGGCCCTCTCGGTATCGCTCAAACTACGAGCCACGCACTACGCTGCATCAAATACTACGTTGCATCAAATTGCGCGAGGCGTGATCTTTTCCAGAGCGTCTCCGTATGCTTTGTGCGAGGTTACCTAATGTGGCTCCGCCCGACTGCTTATCGTACAACCTGTTGGTATTATGTCTGATTCTGCTGCCTCAAACGCTGAGGCTTCCATCGATCCGGAAATGCGCGATCAAATTGAGGAAGCGCTCGACACCATTCGCCCGTACCTCATGGCCGACGGGGGCTCGGTGCGTCTGCTCAACGTAACCGACGATAACGTCGTCGAGTTGGAGCTCCTGGGCGCGTGCGGCACCTGTCCCATGAGCACCATGACGCTGCGCGCGGGCATCGAACAGGCCCTGAAACGCTCGGTACCGCAGGTGCAGCGCGTGGAAGCCGTCAACGCCACTTCGCCCGCTTGATCTGCCCCCTTATTGCACCACATGCAACCGCCCACCCGGACACATCGTCGGCGTGGGCGGTCTCTGTTCGGGGGATACGCAACACACCGCCTCAGCCGCGCGATGCCTCAGCCCCATATCGCCACGCCAGGTACGCCATGAAGCCCGCACCCGTTGAGAGCGCGTCTTCGTTGATCGTGAAGCGCGATGTGTGCAGCCCGTGCGTGTCGTGACCGGGGGCGCTGCCCGTACCCAGCCGGTAGAAGCTGCCCCGACACTCCTGCAAGTAGTAGGCAAAGTCCTCGCCCGCATACCACTTCTCCAGGTCGATAGTGCGGTCTTCGCCCACGTAGTCCAGCGCAGCGTTGCGAGCCAGGGCCGTGGGGGCATCGTGATTATAGAGCGCCGGGTAGCCGGTTTTTACATCCACCGTGGCGGTGGCACCGTGAGCCTGCGCAGTCTGTGTGGCGATGCGCTCAATGAGCCCGTGCGCCTTCTGCCGCCACGCCTCATCCATCGCGCGGAACGTGCCCTCAATTTGCACGGCATCGGGGAGCACGTTGGTGGCGCCGTCGGCCTGCACGCGGCCCAGCGACAGCACGCTTGGCACATCGGGCGGACGGTGGCGGCTGTTCACGGATTGCAGCGCGATAACCACATGAGCCGCTGCTACCACTGCATCGCTCGACAGTTCGTGCGGGGCGGCGGCGTGTCCGCCCTCGCCGTGAATCGTGAGGTAGATCTCGTCCGCCGAGGCCATGTACATGCCGCTGTGCACGCCAATCGTACCCGCAGGCAGGTCGGGCGCAACGTGCTGTCCGTAGACGACCTGTGGGGCCGGGCTATGTTCATCGTCGTCGAGCACGCCTTCTTCGATGAGAAACGGGGCCCCGCCTGGGAGACGCTCTTCGCTCGGCTGAAAGCAGAACCGGATTGCCCCGTGAATATCCTCGCGCATCCCTTCGAGAATATACGCAGCGCCAAGCAGCATCGCCGTGTGCGCATCGTGTCCGCAGGCGTGCATCGTGCCGTCGTTCTGAGAGGCGAAGTCCAGCCCCGTCTCCTCCTGGATGGGCAGCGCATCCATATCTGCCCGCAAAAACACCGTAGGGCCCGGCTTCTTGCCCTGGAGCGTAGCCATCAGTCCCGTATCATACAGGCCCGTGCGCAGGGGCAGGTTGATCGGGGCGAGCGCATCGGCCACAAACCGGGCTGTCTGCATCTCTTCGGTTGAGAGTTCTGGCTGCTGGTGTAAAGCGCGTCGCCAGGCAATGACGTCGGCTTCGTAACGGGTGGCAGCGGTGCGGACGGCGTCGAGCATAGCAGGAGGGTAGGATACAAGAATCGTAGGACAGAAGAACGGGTATCGCTTCACAAACAAGCAACAGGGCAATCAGATTCGCCAGGCACGTCTCAGGTAGCAGATGGTTTGCGCAGGCAGGTGCGTGCGGCCGGCGGGGCTATCGCTAACGCAACTCATAGGGGAATGCGGAGCATTCGTATTGAGCTTGCCGGAATACGATACACGGCATAGAGGGCACATCGGGAGAGAGAATCATATGCGTGCAGCAGGCATTACAATACAGTAACGCTGCTTGACATAAGGCTCCACGTGCATTGTCATGTGCGATTTGCCTCGTGAAGCCTCTCCGCTTTGGAAGCGGTTCCGAGAAGCAGCCGCATGTGTTCGCTGTATCGCCCACACTACTGACTATTACTTGCTATGGATTCGAATACCGCCTCTGCAGAGACCGCTTCGCAGGCAGCCGACGAGCGCTCGGCCTATGAAAAAGCACCTGCCGACGGACAAGAGATCGATCCGCGATGCGTTCCTCAGAATCTGGAGGAGGAGCCGCCCGTGGGCGACGAGATTGCATACCCCGATTACGACGACGATCGCCACGAGATCTGGGGCACGCTCGTTGAGCGCCAGATGGAGCAGCTCCCCGGCCGGGCGTGCGACGCGTACACGCGTGGCCTCAACGTGCTCGACATCACCCCGAACCGCATTCCCAAGCTAAGTGCGCTAAGCCGCAAGCTTGAAGACCAGACCGGCTGGCAGGTAGCACGGATTCCGGGGCTGCTGCACGAGAAGGACTTCTTCACGCTGCTCGCCAATCGTAAATTTCCGTCGACTGATTACGTACGCAACTGGGACGAGCTCGACTACACGCCGGCGCCCGACTGCTTCCACGATATGTTTGGGCACATGCCGATGCTCACGCAGCCGGACTTTGCGGATTTCTACCAGCTCTTCGGCAAAGCTGCGCTGAATGCCGAGGGAGCCGACCGGCCGCGCCTGGAGCGCTTCCACTGGTTCACAGTAGAGTTTGGGCTCCTGAATGAAGGGGGCGACACCCGTATCTTTGGGGCTGGTATCGTGTCGTCGAACGAGGAAGTGACCCACGCGCTCTCCGATGAGGTAACCACCCACGCGTTCGACCCGGCACACATCACGGAGAAAGACTACGAGGTCTACAATCTACAGGATGAGCTCTTCGTGATGGATTCGTTTGAGCAGCTGGTCGATGGCTTCCGCTCATGGACGAAGAGCCGTGGACTGCTATAGGCCGTTCATAACACATCGTTCATAACGCATCTGAGATAGCGTCAAGAGAGACTGCGCGTAGCTCTTCCCACCTCGGTTGAAAAGCCGACTACGAGGCCCACCCCGCCACCCTGGCGCGGCGGGCCTCGCCATGTTTGGGGAGGCAGGTGGTTAGATGGTACTACGCACAGTTGCCCCAGGCCCGATTCATGGCGCAGAACCGTTACCTGGTTGCATCAAACGAAGAAGTATGTTCATGCTGCTTTACTTTGCACGCTATGATGACCACCTTGGTGTAACGAAGTAGAATCGTCTCCGACACCATGAAAGACGGTCTGCAAAGACGATCTGGGGCGAGGTTCTGTGAAAGCGGGCCGTGCAGGCTACAGAAGGAGGCGGGGGTAGAGGTGCTCAAACACTTGCTGATTACAGCTTGCATTCATATATTTCCAAGTCGGCAGTTGGTCTTTGTTTCGACAGCGACTGATGCCGCTTACGAAAACGGGCATTCACAACCCACCCATGCCACATAATTTGTGAGGGGGCGGTGCATGCCTGTGCAGGCCCGTGTGGTAAGATCAACACGCCTGTTCCGCTCCAAGTCCGACATTGATTTTTATCATTATAAAGATAGAACGATGAGCGATAAGCCGAAGAATATATTTCGAATCGATATCGAGCCGACTCCTGAACACCCTGACCGCCATCCGACGCACGGGTGGCAGGTACGCATCAAGCGGCAGAAGAAGCAGCACACCAAGTACTTCTCTGACAAGCGCCATGGCGGCAAAGACGAGGCGCTTCAGGAGGCGATTGCCTACCGCGACGAGCTACTGGACGAGCTTCCCGACCCGATGGACCCTGTTCGACGATCGGCAGAGGCGCGCTCAAAGACCGGGGTTATCGGGCTTAACTTCTGCTGGAAAGACGATGGCAGCGGTACGGCCAAGCCCTACGTGCAGTTAAGTTGGCTGGAGGGTGACGGCACGCGCCGTAGCGCGGCGTACTCAGTGCGCAAGTGGAACCTGCGCCGCGCCGTGTGGAAGGCTTGCGTGCGTCTCCACAAAGCACGCACCGAACACCACGCGGGCGAGATTGAAGAGGTCAACGAGATGTTCCAGACCGCTTATCCAAACATCCGCGAGCAGTACAACGAGGGGCCTGAAGGCGAGGGGCTTCCCGAGCATGAACAGGCAGCACCTGAAAAAGCAGAGGCTGCCGCCATGTAGCCTCGAAAACGAATAAGCTGGAGAAAAGGGAGCAGCCCCATTCCGCTCGGTGGAGAAAACATCCTAACAGGGCGGGCGAAAGTAGACGGGGGGTGTCCGCTTCAGAAAGAGATAGTTCCGAGAAAAGATAGTTCCGCGAAGAGGGGGCCATGCAAACCGCTGGTACCAGGTGTAGAGCACACCGCTACACCCACAAACGGCACTAACGCAAACGGCACTAAGGCGATTGGGCCTCAGTGCCGTTTTTGTATCGGCAAATAACAAGAAAGCGTAGAACGGACGCGAGCCTACGAGGAGATGGTCTCGCGACAGAAGCCACCGCTTCTGCAAGACCATCTCCTCTGCAGGAGCACCTCCTTTACAGAGCCACTCATTCTACGTAGCGCGTCATGAACTCGTAGATACGGAGCACCCGGTCGATTCGCTGACTGGGATCGCCGGTGCGCGAAAGATCGTGTCCGGCATTGGGGTAGCGCACGTACTCCACAGGCCGACCCAGCAGCTTGAGGCTCCGGTAGAGCATCTCGCTCTGTATGACACCGGTGCGCAAGTCGTTGCTTGCGTGCATAATGAGCAACGGCGTCGTGATCTGGTCGACATACGTAAGCGGAGAGTTACGGATCAGCGTGCTACGCGCGGTGTCGAGCGAGTCCGTGTACACGCTCACGGTATCGGCGGGGGCGTTCACCGGTGGCGGCACGTTGCCCTCCCACGGAAAGCCGCCGAAGTGAGAGGGTACGAGGCGCCAGGCGTTACCCTCACCGAGGAACGTAGGCAAGTCGTACACGCCGCGCTGCGCCACGGCCGCGTCGAAACGGTCGGTCTGGCTTACGATCCAGGCCGTGAGGTAGCCGGCATACGAGCCGCCGGTAAGGACCTGCCGGTCCGCGTCGATCCATTCGTTGTTAGCGATCGCGTAATCGGTCGTAGCGAGCACATCGCGCATTGGGCCGGTGCCCCAGTCGCGGTAGTTCGCCCGGCGAAAGTCGTTGCCGTATCCGCCTGAGCCACGCTGGTTATTGTACACCACGGCAAATCCCTGTCCGGTCATGAACTGAAACTCATGCCACATCGAGGCCTCTCCGGGTCCCCACATGGCAGACGGGCCGCCGTGCATCTGCACCATGAGTGGATAGGCAGCCTCCTGGCGCCGGTCAACCTCGGTCGGCGGCATCAGCCAGCCGTCGACTGCAAACGTGTCGCTATCGGTCTCCATGGTGACCGAAAACGGCTCCGGGCGGCTGATCACGCGATTGGCGAGCCAGCGTGCGTTGTGGCTGGACAGGCGCCGTTCATTCGAGAGGTCGGCGCTTGCCGCATAGAGCTCGAAGGGGTTCTCGATTTCGGTGACGACGTACACGGCTGAGGCGTCGGTAATGTCGAACGAGCGAATGCCGCGCTCAATCGAAGAGAGCTGCTCGGGCTGCAGCGCCTGCATCATGGTCGAGTCGGCCTCGAACACGGTGCGTGAATCGGTCACCTCGGGAGGCTGCATCGCTCCGTTCTCGGCATCGGTGGTGTCGCGAGCAAATGGAGCAAAGCGGTAGAGCGGAAAGCCGCCCTCCGCCGGCGCCGTGGCGTAGACGTACCATCCGTTGGGCGACCAACGCGGCGTGCCCACCGACCGGTCGAGTCCGGCTGTGATGAGCTGGGGCTCGGTGCGGCCATCCATTGCAAAGATGCCGATCTGGGGCTGTGCGTAGCCAGCAGCCGTCGTATCCGACGCCGTAAAGGCCAGCTGGGTGCCGTCGTCCGTCAGGCGTGGGTTAGAGAGCGCATACGGGTCGATCTGCAAGAAGCGCTCGGCCTCGCGGGTATCGGGATCAACGAGTACGATGTGGCGAGCCCGCACGTCGTCGGGGTGGCGCCCGTCGAGCGGACGCGTGCTGGCGACCATCTGGTTGGTGCTGTTGAGCCACTGCCCACCGCTGTAGCTGCGAAAGCCCTCCGTAACGCGGGTAGCGGTAGGCTGGTCCGGGTCGCCCGTCCAGATTGTGCCGGGCACATCGACCGTAAAGTAGTGCTGAAACGAGATGAGTCCGCGCAGGTCGAACTCGCCCTGGAAGTCGAGGCGCGTAATCACATCCGGGTTGCGCTCGCTGGCGCGCTCGTCGAGCCACTGGCGCTGCAGAGGAAGTGGGCCGTCAGGCGAGGGCGACACGGGCTGCTCCACCGAAATGGTATCGACGATAGCGCGGCGGGTCAGCGCATGGGCGCGCAGCGAATCTACCCGCATGGGGGCATCACGCGCGCTCAGGTAATCGGCATCCATGCTGAGAGCCGACAGGTCTACATCTGTTGCCAGCGTATCGAGGGTGCGATGCGCCAGCGTATCCCGCAGCACAAGCCGATCTACCGTAGGGGCGCTGTACGCGGTGGAACGGTTTGCGATGCCAGGGCGAGCCTCAAACCATGCGGGCACCGGATCGCCCTGCGCGGCCAGCGAGTCGCCCGGCACCGAGGCAGCGAAGAGCAGGCGGCGTCCGCCATCGATCCACTGCGGCTGCGAGGCGCCGTACGGATGCGCGGTAAGCTGGTAAGGCTCGCCGCCGGTAAGGCGCGTTACGAAGACTTGAGGCGTACCGTCTACGCTGCGTACAAAAGCGATCTGGTCGCTATCTGGATGCCAGACAGGCTGCGAGGCCGAGGCGCCCCGCGTAAGCGGCTCCGGTGCCATGCGTCCGTCGGGGCGAGCCACATACAGCTGTGTGCGGTACGTGCGGTCGCCATTGTCGGCATCCACAATACGCGTGACCGTGTAGACGGCGTGGCGTCCGTCGGGCGCAATGTGCACATCGCCCAGCTGGTGGATGCGAAACAGATCGCTGGCCTGGATGGGGGGGGGCGCATCTGCAGACTGGCCGCTTGTAGACGGACCGTTTACAGACTGTGCGCCTGCAGGCAGGGTAGGCCCGAGCGAAGCGCCAAGCCCGATAAAGGCTGCGACTAACAAAGAAACAAAAGTACGCATAAGCAGGAGGCAAAAATAAACCAGGGGGATGGGGAGAGGGCCCATCGAAACACCGCACCCAAACGCAGGGTGAGATGCGTCAACGCGCCCGTTACGCGTACGGAGCACCTGGTGGTATGCCATGGGTCGTATGCCATGGTGTGCCACCAAAAATGTAATCGTACACAATAACCGCTATCTCATCGCACCAACCAAGCAAGTATGCAGCTTTTTTACAAGACATACGGCGAAGAAAAGCCGCCACTCATCATTCTTCATGGACTGTTGGGGGCGCACGGCAACTGGCATACGCTCAGCCGCAATGCGTTTAGCGACAAAGCAACGGTGTACGCCGTAGACCAGCGCAACCACGGACGCTCGCCGCATACCGATCTGATTGACTACCCGAGCATGGCCGAGGACCTGCGCGGTTTTGCGGATACGCACGACCTCTCTTCGGTCACGGTGATGGGCCATTCCATGGGCGGCAAGACCGCGATGGAGGCCGCGCTGCGCTATCCCGACCTGATGGATCGTCTCATCGTCGTAGACATGGCGCCGCGTCCGTATACCCCCAATCATCAGGCGCTCATCAACGCGCTCCGGGCCATCGACCCCACGCAGTACGAAAGCCGCAGCGCCATCGACGAGGTGCTGGCCGAAGACGTGCCGTCGTGGACCATCCGGCAGTTCCTGCTGAAGAACCTGGAGTACGACGACGGGGCGTACGTCTGGAAGCCCAATCTGCAGGCCATCGACGCCCACTATGACAAGCTGGTTGGACCCATCGAGGCCGAGGGGCGCTTCACGAAGCCGACCATGTTCATCCGCGGTGCGCGATCAAACTACATCACCGACAGCGACTGGCCGATGATTCAGGAACGCTTTCCGAATGCCTCGCTGGTCACAATCCCGGATGCCGGACACTGGGTGCACGCCGAAGCGCCGGATCCCTTTGCACAGGCCGTGCTACGCATGCTCAACTGAACGTAGCCTGACTGAACGCAGTCTGCCACATCGTGTATACGATGCTGCAGCATTTTTACCAACGAAACACCCCCTGCCATGACCCTCGGCTCGTTGACATTTGGCGACCGCCCGCTCTTTCTTGCTCCCATGGAAGACGTGAGCGACCCACCCTTTCGGATGATCTGCAAGCGGCTCGGCGCTGACATGCTCTACAGCGAGTTTGTGTCGACGGCCGGATTGAACCGGGGGGTAGAAGACGCTGAGCAGAAGCTCGATATCTTTCCGGAGGAGCGGCCGATCGGCATTCAGGTGTGGGGCGGCGAGATCGACGAGGTGCGCCGCGCTACGCCCCGGGTCGACGCCGCCGAACCCGACGTGATCGACATCAACTTCGGCTGTCCGGTACGCAAAATCATCGCCAAAGACGGCGGTGCCGGCATCCTGCGCGACCTCGACAAGATGGAGCGCATCACCGAAACCGTCATCGAAGCCAGCACGCGCCCGGTAACCGTTAAGACCCGCCTGGGGTGGGACGATAACTCGATCCGCATCATAGAGGTGGCACAGCGCCTCGAAGCCCTCGGCATTGCCGGGCTCGCCGTGCATGCCCGCACGCGCTCGCAGCAATACGGCGGTGAGGCGCGCTGGAAATGGCTGCGGCGCATCAAAGAGGAGGGCGTGTGCGACATTCCTCTCATCGGCAACGGCGACGCCCTCGACCCCGAAGCTATCGACGCCATGTTCAACGAAACAGGCGTTGACGCCGTCATGATCGGCCGCGGAGCGATCGGCAATCCCTGGATTTTCCGCGACGCGAAGATCTACATGGAGACCGGCGAGGTGCCGCCTCGTCCGTCATGGGAAGAGCGCGTGCAGGTTGTCGCTGAGCACCTGTCGCTCAAGTGCGAATGGCTGGGCGAGCGCACCGGCGTGCTGGAGATGCGCAGAAACTACAGCGGCTACTTCAAAGGCTTCCGCAACGCGAGCAAGCTGCGCCACCTGCTCATGCAGGAGGACACGAAGGAGGGCGTGTTAGACGTGATGCTCAACTTCAACCCCGAGGCATCCGACATCCAACTCCCGTCAGCCGCACTGCCCAGCAAGACCATCGCGGAATCGTCCGAAGAATCGCGCTCCGCAAAACCCGTCAACGTCAAAAAAGCCCAGCTCCCGAGCCCAGCATAAGGGCGAGGACACACCAGCCGCTCCCGGATCAAGAAGAAAGCGACAGGCCAGCGCCTCGACCGGATGCAGGTGCACGCCCCCCGACACCGCACAGCCTCCTGAAAAGTATATACGGCCCGCGCGGGCAAACAGCGTTTCCAAAGAGGAAGGACAGCTCGCAGGGGCAGGTCTACCGCCCTCATCGATACCGAGCATGACGCGGCACCCGGACTGCTCCCGTGCTATACTGCAGTACACCAACACCCGACAGGCCTGTCATAGCATGATATATCCATGTTGTTGACATAGCACCGAGCCAACTTCGCCCGTCGCGTTGACGTGCAGCCTGCTATCCGACGGCACGCAGCCCACAGAGAGTTTTCAGCAGACGCTGCCTAAAACCTGTTTGGGTTCTGGTTTGCAGGCGAGAGCGAGCAGCAATGTGACGCTCGCTCTCGCGGTCAAACCTAAACAGACTCTACGGATCCATTCACGGGTCCACCGGCAGATCCCACCGCGCGCCGCACCTCAAACCCGGCGTTGTCGGTTTCGGAGAGGGTCTGCCACTGCACGGTGACGGATTCGGGGCCGGAGCGCTGCGCTTCGAATCCCGCCAACTCGACCGGGAGGGGGTTGCCCGTGTCGCTGCTTCCAATCGCGAACTGGCTAAAGCCCACGAGGTCTTGCACCGCTACCAGAGCGCGGCCTTCATCCAGCACCAGGCTCGCGCCGCTGAACGTATCGACGGCATCCCACGTCTGCCCGCCGTTGTCGGATTTGTAGAGCATGAGCGCGCCGAAGTCCCCAATGCCGGAGAGGCTGCTCGCGTCGAAGACGAGGTCGTAGGTCGGCGCTGCATCCAGCGAGGCCTCCACCGTCCACGTCACCGGGGCCACGTTCTCCGGCAGGTCCGGGCTCTCCGGCGTCTCCTCCGTGCGGGTGAAGGTGAGATCGCCACTGGCCGCGTCCCGGAGCAAGAGCAGCCCGCCAAAGCCGGTCGGCTCGACGTAGCCCACCAGCCCCGTGGCGCCGGTGATCGGGTCGCTGGTGGAGACGACGGTGCTCACCTCGTAAGCCCCCAGGTCGGGGAAGAGCCCAAAGCGACGGGCGTCGCCGGCGAGGTCGGTAGTCACATCTTCAGCGACGCCACCGGGTGCGAACGGCGCAAACGTGCCGCGTGCAATCGCGGGGGAGCCGGCGGTCAGGCGCACATCGCCTGCGTCGGCATCGGCGAAGAGCGGATCGGCGTCGAGGTTGTTTCCGCCGTCGGTGTTAGCACCCCCTCCAATGCCTGAGCCGTTCACCCCGCCTTCGATGAGCGTATGCACAAGGGTGGGCGTGGCATCTTCATTGTAGATCTCGTTGCCATCGTTGGCATCGTTGCCCCACAAGATGGTGTTCGTAACCACTGGGCTGCTCGTGCCAAAGCTACCATTGTTGAAGATCGCTCCGCCGGCGCTTGCAGCGTTACCCGTGAAGGACGCGTTCGTAACCTGCGGGTTGCTCGTCCCATCGGCACCATTGTTGTAGATCGCTCCGCCGTCGGAGCCTGCGGAGTTGCGCGTGAAGGTCGCATTTGTAATCTGCGGGCTGCTCGTGCCGTCGAAGCTGCCATCGTTGTAGATCGCCCCGCCGAATTCTGCGGAGTTGTCCGTGAAGGTGAGCCCCGTAAGCGCCGGGCTACACGCGTTGCCGGTGCTCTCGCCGTCGCAGAAAAGCCCTCCTCCTACGTTATTGGGAAAGCTGTCGTTGGCGTTCCCGCCGGTGATGGTGAGGCCATCCAGCACCGTATCGGTCGTGATGTTTGCGTTGACATCTGGGCCAATCGCATCGCCCCCGTTAAAGACGAGCACGTGGTAGGCGTTGCCGGAGGCGTCACTTTCGTCGCCGTTGATGTTGCCGGAGAGAATCGTCTCGTTCGCTGCCGGATCGCGGTCACCAAAGGCATCCCCGCTTGCAAATCCGCCGTAGATCTTCAGCCCGTTCTGCGCGCCGGCGATCTCAAACGTCGCGGTGCGGGCATCTCCCGCAGCAAGCCGTCTCGTGCGCGTGTAGGTACCGGCGGCGATCCAGACCTCGTTCTCCGGACCCGTGCCCGCGAGCCCGTCTTGCAACGCGGCGTGCGCATCGGTCCATGATGTGCCGTTGCCGGCGCCGCCACTCACCGCCGCGTTCACGCGTACAATGAGGCGATCGTCGGCGGTGGACTGCGCCACGTCGTCGGTGTAGGTCGGCGCGCCCTCGGCGATCCTGTTGAAGGTGCCCGTTTCGTCAAGAGTATTGCCCTCAAAGCGGTAGTGCGCCACCAGGTCCGACAGGTCGAACGTGTCGCCGAGCGTGTTGGCTTCCCCGAGCGAGGTGGTCATGCCTTCTTGCAACTGCGCCTGTGTGCGCGCCTGGCTCCAGATGCGCACCTCGTCGACGCGCCCCTCGAAAAAGTCGCTGGCGGTGGGGCCACCATCCCACTCCTGGCCGATCGAAAAGAGGCCACCCGATTCCGGGCGTACGCTGGTCGTGAAGGTCGCTTCCTCGCGCCCGTTCACATAGAGCGTCGCGGTATCAGAGGCGTCAACCGTAAACGCCACGTGGTACCACTGCCCCGCCGGAAAGGCATTGCGGCCGGGGACGTAGCCGGTGGTTCCATCGAAGTACTGAAACTGCCCCTCGCGGTAGAACAGCAGGTTGCGGTTGCCGCCGGTGCTCGTGTGAAAGGTGGTGAGGCCCTGTTGTCCGTCGGTGCTGGTCGGGTAGACCCACGCTTCCATGGTGAGGGCATCGGAACCGGAATCGGCCAGCGCACCCGAGACGCCATCGGCGCGGACAAAGTCGTCGGTGCCGTCCAGCGTGAGCGCCCGGTTGGGTTGAACCGTCGCAGCGCGTTCGTAGGCCCCAAGATCGACCGCCGTAGCGCCCGACCCGGTGCCATTTTGGATGCGTGGGGCTCCGGTCAGATCGGTCGTTACGGATTCGGCAACCCCACCGGGTTCGAAGGGCACATTGGTGCCTGCATCGAGCGCTGGGGAGCCGCCCGTAAGGCGCAGCCCGTCGTCTGCCGTTCCGAATACGTCATCTGCACCGCTTGGGTCGGAGAGGTCGCTAAAATCGGGAGGGGCGGATAGGTTGCTGCTCGCGTCGAAACTGGACGCGGGCGTGCCATCGGTGTTCGCATAGGTGATGGATCCCCCGTTCCGGTTGAACACGCCGCCGGCTCCGCCCTCAACGAGCGTATGACGAAGGAGCGGCGTGGCGCCGGAGGACCAGTTGTAGAGCTGGGGACCATCCTGTGCGCTGTTTCCCCAGAGAATGACATTGGTCAATTGCGGGTTCACACTGCCTCCCGAGTTGCCTGTCTGACTGAGCACGCCGCCTCCAAGAGTGGCCGTGTTGGCGGCAATGGTCGTATTTGTGATGACCGGGCTGCAGACGCCGTTGGAACCAAAGCAGTTGATGGCTCCGCCGTACTCAGCGTCACTGTTGAGCAAGACTGCGTTGACGAGCTGAAACTGACTGTTTCCGATTGTGCCGTAGCCGTAAATCGCGCCGCCGTACCTGGCGGTGTTGCCGTGAAGAATGACGTTTTGAAGACGCGGGCTGCAGTCTTCTCGTAATCCGTTACAGTAGACGCCGCCTCCCGCGTTTTCGGGAAACGTGCCGTTGGCCGTGCCCCCCGTGATGGTGACGCCGTCTATCAGCACGTCCGGCGTCACCGGACCGTCATTTTGGCCGTCAATGTACAGCACATGGTAGCTGTTGTCGGATGGATCACCAGGGGTGCCGATGTCGCCCGAGAGAATAGTTGCCGGCCCTGCCGAAAGGTCGCGTTGCTCGCGGGAGGTTTCCGTACCCGCAAAGCCGCCGTAGATCTTGAGCTCCGGCTTTGCACCGGTCAGGGTAAAGCTGTCCGTGCGCTCCGGCCCGGGCGTGTACGTCCCGGCGGCTACCCAGATCTCGGCGATGGGTCCTGCACGGCGAATCGCTGCCTGAAGCGACGTGTATGCCGTCTCCCAGGACCGGCCATCTTCCATGCCCGTTGCGCTTGCGTCAACGTAGATCGTGCGAATGGGAACTGCGCCTTCGTACGCGCCGAGATCGACCGTGTCCGTCGGATCCATCGTCCGGCTCCGCCCCAGGAGGTCCGTTTCTACGTCCCGGGTGCCGTCGCCGTTGAGGTCCAGGGCGTCATTGCTTCCGGCATTCAGGGCGGGACTACTTCCCAGCAGCACCAGCCCGTCATCGGGAGTTCCCAACGTGCCGTCGTCTCCGTCCGGTCTTAAGGCGTTGGCAAAGCGAACGGGCCCTGAGACAGCGGCTGTGCACGTGGCTTCGGTTGGGCATCCGCCCTCAATGAGCGTATGGTCATGCGTCGTCGTGCCCTCGTTGAATCCGACTTCGGCTCCGCTTTCGGCGAGGATGGCGTTGATCGTTTGCGGGTTGCTGATTCCGTTCCCGGATCCATTCGCAAAGATCGCTCGACCGACCCCCACTCCATTTTGGGAAAAGGTCGAGTTGAGGATGATCGGCGAACTGAGGCCTTCATCCCGCCCATCACTGTAGATTGCGGCCCCGCGGGACGCCTGGTTGCCTACAAAGAGTCCGTTGATCACGAGCGGACTGCTCTCTCCGCTGTTCTGGCCTCCCGCGTAAAGGGCACCGCCTATGCCGTCGGTGGTGTTTTGCACGAACACGATCCGTGTAAGTGTGGGACTGCATACCCCCCCAGTGCCGTCGCAGTAGATGCCTGCTCCTTTCCACTCCGCTGTCGTGGCCTGCTCCAGCAGGGGGCTGTACGCGAGAAGGTTGGGCGACCCGTTTGGGTCCGAGATCGTCCCGGTTGTTGCTGTGCCGAGGAGCGCGTTGCGTACATCGGTTGGGGAGACAGAGGGATTGGCCTCGAGATAGAGCGCCGCAATCCCGGCCACATGAGGCGCGGCCATGGACGTGCCGTTGATTGTGTTGACATCGGTATCGCTCTGGTACCAGGCCGAGGGGATGTCCACGCCGGGAGCGTGGATGTCGACACAGGAGCCATAGTTCGAAAACGAAGCACGGACGTCTCCATCGTTCGTAGCTCCCACCGTGATCGCATCCGGGGCTCGGGCGGGTGAAAAGGCACAGGCATCCGTGTCGTCGTTCCCGGCAGCTACAATGGTTGTGACGCCGGCTGTTGCCAGTCGGGTAACCGCCTCGTCCTGCGTTGCGCTGGCACCGCCCCCGAGACTCATATTCGCCACTGCCGGAAGCGCTGCGTTGGCAGCTACCCAGTCCATCCCTGCAATCACGCCGCTTTTGGACCCTGAGTTCTGACAGTTCAGGACACGGACGGCCACAATGTCCACCTCTTTGGCTACGCCGTAGGTCGCTCCTCCGACGGTTCCGGCGACGTGCGTGCCGTGGCCGTGGCAGTCTTGACCATTTTGTCCGTCTCCGATAAAGTCCTCCCCGATGGATGCCCGCCCCTCGAACTCGGCGTGAGTCGGCCGAATGCCGCTGTCGAGAACGTAGGCCGTGACGCCCGTCCCTGTGCGATCATACGTGTAGGTACCGTCGAGGCCGGCACGGGCATCAATACGGTCGAGGCCCCAGGGGGCATCCGTTTGTGTCATGGGTGGGGCTTCCAAACCGGATGGGGCTTCCAAATGTGAGGAGGCTCCCCTGCCAGCGTCTTCCCTGTTCGTTCCAGCGTAGACCATTGCATCCTGCTCAACGCGTTTAATCCGCGGGTCAGCGCGGAGCGCCCGGACCACTTCCTCGGTAAGTCCTGATGCTGTAAATCCGATGAGCGCAGCGGCATACGTACGCTCCACTACAGGGTCGGTGGCCTGTTGCGAGGATGAGCCGGTCGTTGACAAAGTAGCCGCGCCCAATACCTCTTCAGCGCGCTGCCGCACAGCTTCACGGGCCGACTCCCACGCCGGGGCATTCCCAAAGAGTTCGGGCGACGGCTGCGCATCCGCGAAGGTGATGATGTACTGGCCGGGAATCAGATCCTCCGGGTCCGGATCGGCGGTGGGAAGCTGGGAAGACTCCGTACTTCGTCTGGATGCGGATGCCGATCCGCTTCCATTGGCATTGCCATCGCGGATTGTTATGCCGTCGAGTACCGTCGCTCGGGTGATCTCGCCGTTGGATACGCCATCGATGTAAAAGACGTGATAGCTGTTGCCAACCGGGGTGCCGTCGCCGTCGATATCACCGGAGAGGATGGTTGTGTGAACGGCCAGGTCGCGCGCTCCTCCCCCGGCCGGGTATCCCCCATTGATCTCGATGCCGTCCTGGGCGCCGGTGATCCGGAAACTTGCTGCACGATCATTGTTGGTCGCCGTCCCGCCCTCGTCGGGGTAGTAGGTGCCTTCTGCAATACGGATTTCGTCGGTGCCGTCGGCTTCATCCAGCGCGTCTTGCAGATTGGTGTAGGCATCGCTCCAGGACGTGCCATCGGCTGCGCCGGACGCCGAAGCATCCACGTAGATCTGGGCGTGGGCCGATGGGGGCATCGCCGCTATTCCAAGAAGGCTGAGACGATCAAACATAGCCCGGCTCGCCCCTGTCTCAATGAGCACCCCTTCAACGCATCCAGCACTGCATTCAGCAGGGCGGAGCCTGTTATGCTGGCTTTCGACCGGTGCAAGGTCTTTAACAGATGGATGGCCGGCGCAGAAAACGAGTTGTATTGTGAGGCGTCCCGTTGCGAATTTTCACGTAGCGAGGTGGGCATTGGTGTGTTAAGTACAATAATTAAGCAAAGGGAATGGGTAGTAGATGCGCGACCTTACATCGTGACATCGTGATGCAGGGCATGATCATGATGCAAGGTGTGGAAGTATGCCGCAGTTTATGCTGCAGCTTAGGCGGCGTCTTACGCTACGCGACAATTCTGATACCAGTAATATAAAGAGGAATCCGCCGAACCGCTTACATCCACGTTGCAATCTGTTGCACTGACGTTGCATGAGAGGGAATTTTAGGTCTGAAAGGGGCTACCAGGCCTGAAGGGAGCTCCAGGGCTCAAGAGAGAATATGAGGGCCCGGGAGCAGATGTAGAATGCGCGCTGCGCATCAAGACTGCGCTACGCATCAAGACGTTGTCCTGCGCCATGAGACATGAGAAGGGGACAGCTGGAAATGAGCGTCAGGGCTATCCTTGCTGCATGCGGTTGAGGTAGTCCGACGGGACGACGCTATATACGTCTCGAAACGATTGCGAGAAGTGAGACACGCTCTTGAACCCGACGGCGTACGCGATTTCACTCACCGTACCCCGCTTCTCCCGAAGCATAGCCGCCGCGTGTTGCAGACGAACCTCGCGGATGAACGCTGTCGGCGACTGCTCGATAGAGTCGCGAAGGCGGCGGTACACGGTACTTCGGCTCTGGGACAGCGCCTCGGCAAGATCTTCAACCCCGAAGTCTTCGTCTTCGAGATGGGCTATGACCACGTCCCGAGCGCGTTCAAGGTACGCTCGCTCGGCGGGGGATAGGTGTTCCAGTTCTCTTGCCTCCGGTATGTCTTCTGCTGCGACCGACGCTGCGGCGTACCGCTCCTTGAGTCGCATCCGAGAGGCGATCAGGTTCTCGACGCGCGTGTGGAGCTCGCGCATGCTGAACGGCTTCGTAACATAGGCATCTGCCCCCTCGTCGAGGCCGGTAATCCGGTCGTCCTCTGTGGCCCGCGCAGTCAACAGGATGATCGGGAGGAAGTCCGTTTCCGGCTGGGAGCGTAGCGTGCGGACAAGCTCGAAGCCATCCATGTCCGGCATCATCACATCGCTGATAATGAGGTCGGGAAGATGGGTGCGCGCCGTGCCAAGAGCTTCGTGCCCGTTTCGAGCTTCAAAGATCTGGTACTGTGGCTCGAAATAACTGCGCACGTACGCGCGGATCTCCTCGTTGTCGTCGACGATGAGAAGCGTTGTGCGTTCGTCGATGCTACGGTCTTCTGCTCCGTTTCTGGACCGCCCTGTGCCGCCGTTACGAGACCCGTCTCCGTTGCTACGTTTCGCACTCTGGTAATCAGAATCCGTTGGTGTTGACGATGACTCGGAGTTTGCCGTGGCACCGTCTCCAGACGCCATGGAAGCCTGAGCCGCCGCTTCTGAATCGATCGGCCTCGCAGGCGAAAAGACAGAGAGAGCGTCTCGGGCAGATCGGTCGCTGATCGGAAGCCGGACGGTAAAGACAGCGCCGTTTTCCGCTCCGTTCTGCACGGTAATCGTTCCCCCGTGAAGTTCCGTGAGCTCCTTGGCAAGAGCCAGACCAATTCCTGTTCCGGGCTGGGTGGAGCGTTTGGCGGTATTCGCCTGGTAGAACCGGTCAAAGATGCGCATCTGCTCTTCTTCGGGGATACCGGGTCCACTGTCCTGCACGGTGAGCAAGGCATCTTTCTCTTTGCGGTAGACCGTCACATACACCGTGCTGCCGTTGGGAGTGAACTTGAGTGCATTCGAGATCAGGTTGCCAAGTATCTTCTCCATCTTATCCGGGTCTACATCGACCGGGGTTGGCGCATCCGGCACATCGACCTGTATTTCGACCCCTCCGCGTTCGGCGAGGGGTGCGAACGAGCGAGTGAGGCCGTGCACGAACGTGTTTAAGTTGAGGACCTGCGTATTGAGCGTCAGATTCCCCGTTTCCAGTTTGGCGGTGTCGAGAAGCTGCCCGATGAGGCGGAGGAGTCGTTGGCTGTTGCGTAGGGCAAACGCCACGTTCTGCTGTGCAACGGCCGACAGCGAACTTCGGGGGGCCGCTTGCAGGTCCTCGAGCGGGCCAATGATGAGGGTGAGCGGCGTCCGGAATTCGTGGGAGACATTCGCAAAGAACTCGCTTTTGACGCGATCCATGCGTTGGAGCCGGTCGGCCTGGTTGGCAAGCTGGTCGTTCTTGGCTTGAACCTGACGGGTGCGCTGCTCGACTGTGTCTTCCAGACGCCTTTGCCGACGCTCAAGGGTCTGCGTGCGCCAGCGTACTCCACCAAGAACGAGTCCTCCGAGGGCGGTAAGCCCCAACACAACCCAGAGAGCAAGCGCCCAAGACGATTGGTACCACGGAGGCACGACCTGCAAAGATAGCGTGGTGACCGCGTTTGGAGCTTCGCCGGGCAGTCGGGCCTGTACCTGAAACCGGTACGTTCCTGGAGAAAGACTGGCATAGCTGACGGCCGCGTGTCGAGACCAGGATGACCACGCATCCCCAGCATCTAACCGCGTTCGGTACTCGACGGGTGTTGCCACGAGGACGAATCGAGGAAGGGCATACTCGATAGTCAGATTCTGGCGGCTAAAAGGGATGCGGAGCGATGCACCTGTCTGCAGTCTCCCCGCGATGGTCAAGTCCTGAGGTCCGAGAGAGACGCGCCGGATGAAAGCGCCGGTGGAGGCATCATCATGGGTGACGCGGGAGGCCGGGCCAGGCGGAGAGGCTGATGTCTGCAAGATGCTCGAAAAGTCGAGTCGGGAGAGCGGAGCGAGGCCGCGGTCACCGATCCAGACGACTGCGCCTTCAATGAAGAACGGACCGTGAACCCCATCGCGAAAGGGGACAAAGGGTCGGGAGTTGCGGAATTGGCCGGCGGGCCCCTTGTGCATTGATGTAATGACGCGGCTGCCGTCCGGTCCGGCTTCGATAGCGCGTCCCCACACGCCGCCGCCCTCCGTTTCGATGAGATGTGTGACGTATGCATCCTCTTCTGCCCACGAGGCTCCAAACGATGGCTCTGGAACAAAGGTACGGGGCGCGAGCGCGTCTGCCGGGCGGTGCAATCCGTGTCGCGTACTGACCACGACGTTGCCATCTACGGCAAAGACGCGCATGTCCCGCGACACGGGAAGGTCGCTGGTTTCGTCGAAGCGGGTGACTGTGGGTGACGGGGAGTCCGCATTTGCAACCCGTAGCACGGCATCAGGACCGGCAGCCCAGAGAGAGCCAGTGTCATCCCACGCCAGGTCATGGATGGAGGTGGAGGCAAGCTCGGGAGGCTGGGTAAACGTTGGGTCAGGAGTCCAGCGTCCATTGACAAGGCGTAGGCGCCGTACGCCACTCGGGGTGCCCGCGACGAAAGCAAGGTCGTCGTCCGGGTGGAGAACAGTCGTAGCGGACGATGGCGAGGGGGCAGCCTTGGCGTCCACAGGATACACGGTTCCACTCGTGCGATAAACGACGGTGCCCTTGTTGGTTGCTGTGATCAGGCCGTTTGGCGTGGAGGCGAGCCCGGTGCAGTGGGCCTCAATGCCAGGTACAGCAGTCATCTGTGGAAATGCGCCCTCCGATGTGTCGAGCCGGTGGAGGCCGTTTCGGGTGCAAGCATACAGCATGTTTTCGTGCCTTGCTAGGGCTTGCACACCAGCCGAGAGGCCTAATGCCTCATCAAAGTACGTAAAGGGAGCCGATACATCTACTCGCGAGACTCCATCTCCGAGGGAGAGCCAGAGGCTTCCCGCATCGTCGACAAAAAGATGGTTGACTACGTTGGTGTGGAGTCCAGTGTTGGTACCCAGCACATGCAGAAGGCGCCCCGCGTCCGTCACGCGGGCTACGCCTGCATCGCGCGTTGCCAGGGCCAGGGTGCCATCTGCCAGACGAACACCATGCGACAGGTCGTGGGCCCGTAGCCAGGACTCGACGGGCCACTCCAGCGCCCGTACCGCCCCGCTTCTTGCAAGGTCAAAGAAGCCCCCTTCCTTCGTTCCAACGAGAAGCGACGGGCGATCTGCCGTTCCTGAGGGAAGAACGACCCGCACATCCACATCTGCGAAGGGCCGCTGAGGAGAGACCGGTTGAAGTTCTCCACCATTAACCCGGAAGAGCCCGGTCTCTTTCACGTGGACATACGGCGTATCCCGCACGGTATATAGTGACGAAAATTCGGGAGCGGGGGGTTTTTCGTCAGCAGTACGGTCACCACGGAGACGGTCCCCAGAGTTTCCCTTACTGTGTTGATCGGAAGAGTTTTGGTCGGGGAGGTCAGCAATTGACCAGACAGAGACAGAGTCGTCTTGCCAGCGATAGAGGCGGCGGTCCGTGAGGAAGTAGGCCGCGTACTGCGTGGCTGCAATTTGCGACACAGTGCCGAGCTGTTGCTTTTCGTCTGGGTCGAGGTACTGCGAGAGAGCATGGAAGGTCTGCCGTCCGACGTCGTCTTCGTGGAGCATCCCAAATGCTCCTGTCGCGCCAACCAGGATACGTCCGGCATCCGAATGACCAGAGGGAAGGCGTTCGATGGCAAAGACGCTCGTCTGTGACTCCTGATTCGAGCGTCCGAGATCCTCAGACCGAACAGGGATAACGGACCAGCGGGTGCCATCATAGCTTAGCACCCCGTCCTGATTCGCGACATAGACAACGCCGTCGCTGTCCTGGGTCACACCCCAGTTCTGCCGACTTCCGATCTTTACGTCGCCCTGCCATGTGCCGTAGGAATCGGCTGCGTACAGTTCGATACCGGGTCGGCCTTGCTCTTGCGGTGAGCGTTGGTTCTGGGCCTGAACTGGAGAGATGAAATCAGCAAAACCGAACGCCCAGAGAATCAGAATCTGTTTTGATATGCCGTTAGAGGCGGCTGAGGGCCAATCGTAGCGACGCGAGCCGGACCATGGCGGCACTCGTCTCGGCCAGGCGCTCGTACTCCTTCGCAAGTCGCCGCCAGCCCCCCAACCAGCCGAGTGTTCGTTCGACAATCCAGCGCTTCGGCTCGACGGAGAAGCCCGGCTCTTCGGAGTCGGATTCGGTGATCTCAAGCCGAAGCCCAAGCGCTTCCTCAAGGTCGTCTTCGAGATCGCCGCGGTAGGCCTTGTCAGCGAAGACCGCTTCAAGACGTTCGCTTCGCTGTTCAGCCCGTTCAATGAGCTTGAAGGCGTGCTGGCTTTCGTGCTCATTGGCGGCGTGAATGCCGACGGCCCACGTCCAGCCCTGCGTGTCCGTGAGTATGTGCCGTTTGCGCCCTTTGACTTTTTTATTGCCGTCAAAGCCGCACAGACCGCCTGAGCGGGTGATCGAAACCGATTGGCAGTCAATAATTACCACGCTGGGCTCGGGTTCGCGCCCGGCTTCTCGCCGTGCGCCTCGCCGGGCTATGCTGAGCAGACGTGCGATTACGCCGCGCTGTTTCCACGTTCGGAAGTAGTAGTACACCGTCTGCCACGGCGCAAATCCACCAGGCAACATTCGCCACTGACATCCCGTTTTGACCACGTAGAAAATCGCATCCAGAATGTCGCGGCGCAGGTCATGTTGGCGGTGGCGCGAGGTATTGAGAACCGCTTTAATGTTGTGCCATTGGGAGTCCGTCAAATCGGAGCTATAGTCTTTGCGCATAGCTTCGGTGTCGCTTTCGGTGAAACGTCTGTTCACCACCGAAAACGAGGCGGACTCCCGTTCGTTTTCACTCGCGACGTGTGAAATCAAAACAGGTTCTCAGAGCAAAAACGTTAAGCTGAAACATCAGGCACATGGGCACTCCGCGCTTGAGGGCGTGCCGAAACCGAAAGAGGCAAAAAGGTGAACCCTGAGGGAAAGAAAGAAGCCGGTCAGTCAAGAAGGAAAATAGTGTAGTAAACGGGGGGAGAGCTTACGGTGCATGAACATCAACGCGCAGATGGTCTCGCTGCATCTGCTTGCAGTGATAGTTGGCGTCAGTTACCAAACGTCCAATATAAGATACACAAATGAGGTTGAGTTCCTGTATATCCATTCAACAGACACGCACTTAGTAAGCGACGATTGTCCATTTTAGTTAGTGTGAATAGACACACATCAACCAAATTATGCAACATGAGCAACAGGAATGAAACGTCAGTGATACGCATTTGAAATAGTAGCGTTACATCTTATTGTCCGTGTTGCGAACAGCTTTGGGTGATAAACCGCAAATCCGGAGCTGTGGTTTGCGGTGCGTGGTTCATAATGCGCGACATCAGCTTCGGATTGGGTAATGAATGTGTGTTTCGGCGCAGGCCAACCGAAAGGCGATCCCCAAAGCAACACTGAACGAGACGCGTGGCCACTTGCATTCGGATTGTTGTAATGCATTGGCATAAACAGGAGTGCATGCTTGAGCACGCAAATGCAATTTCAGGCAGTTCCTCTTTTACAGACTTCCAGCGTTTAACATGCATTCTTGCAAATGGTAAAGCTTGAGACTTCTTATCTGCTGCTCTGGAATCGTGCAAGACGCCTGATTGCTGCGTGCGTCCTGACTGCTCTCCTATCGTTCGGGGCATTTCCGAGTGTCGCGGCAGGCGGGCTTTCCAACGCTTCGTCTTCCGTGAAGGCCACTCACGTCTATACAGATGTACCAATCCGTGGTGTAACGAGAGATACTGATTGGGGAGATGCGAACGCGGTTCGTAATTCGCCGGCTTCTTCGGTGGCTTCAGACGAAAAGGTAAGCGATCGTAACCCTGCACAGGCGGATGCAGAAGATGAGGAGCCTCGTCCACATCTATTCGCGCTGCAGGCTGTTCTTCTGGAAGAGACATCATCCGAGGAGACGACCCGAACGTTCGATGTCGGAGCGCTGGAAGCCGTTGCGAGTGGCCGTACGATCCAGCTTCCATCTGAAGGGGACGCCGGGTTTATCTTTGAGCCCGGAGAGGTGGAGGTAAACCTGAACGGGATGAGCATCACAGGGACAGGTGTGGGTATGATCAAGTACCCGCAACCACGGCCAGGCGAGGCGACGATTCGGCCGGGCGCATTGACCGTCGAGTTTAGCACCGACTTTGTTCTCGACGGAGATCCGCTGGAGGTCCGGACGGGGAAAGCGGAATTCGTCCGTGGTCTCACAACGATTGCTACGCTGGACCGAGATGGATTTCATCTCACCGTGCCGAAAGCAGAGACTCCGATCGGGGATGAGGAGCGCATCCTCGCACAAATCCCGGCCGATATTCCACTGCCCACTTCGGACCTTGCCTTTCTACGCGTCCGCGAAAACGGCGCTCCCGATGGCGAGTGGCTGGTCGATCCACAGGTGAATGGCGATGGGAGCGTCACGTTCGCTAACAGTGGCGCTAACAGCGACGCGGCTCCAGTCATTCATGTGCCCGCGCTTCGGAGCACCTGGCAGTCGAATTACGTGACCGTTGATGCCCAGTTCGATCCGTACCTCACGATTGATCCCGTAACTACCACCCTTCTGGACGGGAATGTCGCAGCGATCCAAAGTCCCAGCAATCCGATTTTTGACTTCGGGCAGTCCACATGGGGAAACCTTCCATTTTTGCTAACCGGGATTGTATACGACCCGATCAATGGAGGACTGCGCATGAACGGGCATTTCCGTGTCCTGGAAGGGGTTTTGCCACAGCGTGAGCCACTGAGCTACCGCGTGGGTCCAGACGGACGTATTGGAGGTACCGACTCGAAACTCGGAGGCGATGACATCCGCATCGTGGAGGGATCAGACAATGTGGTTCTTCAACCCGCACAGGTCACGGCGACGCTAAATCTACCTCTGCTGGGTGGTGATCCCACATACAATGTAGATCTGAACGGTACGTATCTGATTCAGCAGAACGCCTCGCCTGCAGCGGGTGCGCAGCTACAAATGGAGGTTACGCCATCCGGGATTCAGCTCTTTGGCGTCACGAGCCTCCCTAATACCGACATGACGCCGCTTGATCTCGGCGATGCTCTGCTCGATCTAAATCGCGTGGAGACGCTGGAGGCGGTGTATCGGGCGGATGGCTCGCAGATGCTTCGCGCAACTCTCGCCGCAGAAATCGGGCATCCCGACGTGCCGTTCACGGTGCCGCTTGCGGATGTTCAGCTGGACCGCGACGGATTCTTTATTCCGAGCCAGTCGTTTCAGCAAGAAGGCTCTACCAATTCAGAGATTCGTCCATTCCAGTACGGGGCCCTTCGGCTCGGGCTGATTGGGCTGCGCCTGCCGACCACAACCTTCGACTGGTTTGCGTGGTCGCCCGGGCAGCCGTCGGGGATTTCCCCTGATCTGGACTTCGAAGCAAGGCTTCCGGGATTTGTAGACCGCTCGCCGGCATTGTCGCAAGAAGCCTTCACCGTGCAAAATGCGCGTTTTGTAGAGAACGGAATCGACGGCGAATGGCTGGAGCGGGTACTGGATGGGGGCGCAGATGTAAAGCTGGGAAGTGCCGTATTTCGCGTCTCTTCGGTTTCCGGTCGTGTGATTCCGCTTGATGGTCCGCAGGCGAACGGCGTCGACCTGCGCCTGCGCGGCCAAATTGCGACAAGCAACATCGTGACGCTGTCAGGGGCAGACGCAGCCGGCTCCCAGTGCTCGAACGAGACAGAAGTCATGCTGAAGAGCAATGCTGGTCTGGCGTCGGTGAACGGCCCTGCCTCCCACGCAGTCTGTGGAACAGTCGCGCAGGACCCGCTGGTGCTGGATTACACGCCCACGGGCACGTCATCCGGTTCGACCGTCGAATTCACTTACGATGGCGGTGTGCAACAGGTGATTATAGATGGCACCGTGGCGGCTACATTTGCAGACGGCCGTGCGTTCACAAACGGACAGGGCAGCGGACGGTATGCCATGGATCTTGTGAGTGGTGAGGTGAGAGAGTCCGACCTTACGATGCAGAATATTCACTGGTCTTATCCCAAACAGGCACCGGTCTTCGACTTTCGGGTTGAGACCGCCGACATTACCACCACCGGACTCTCCTTTCGAGGAGACGGACGTGTGGGGCCGGCCGATGTCCCTGTGACGTTCGACGCCCTACAAGTGCCGTTCGAAGGCCACGAGATTCTGTCTGGACAGGTTCAGTTCAACGAGTCCTTTGTTCTGGCCGGGACGCTTCCGAGCCTGGTGTGGTCGATAGCCGATAGCGAGACGCTCCCCGACGCTGCCACCGACGCACTGCGGCTTACGGTTCCTTCCGGGCAGACGTTGACCCGGGCCGGACTACAGGTGGATGGGTCTGGCACCGGTTCGTACACCACAACTATAGGTACCGGCGCAGATGCGACGTTGTATGAAGAAACGCGCCTGGATGCTGCGTACGACGCGCTTACGTTTGCCTTCGAGACAACGATGCGCGTAACGAGCGGACGCGTCGATCTCAAAGAAGGGGCAGCTCTTCGCGCCTGGGTTGATGCGAGCGGTTTGCAGATTGAGGGCGTTCCAGAATCACAGACTCCAGACCTGCCAGACCGGATTGCTTTGGGCACCGAAGAGATCGGCTACCTCCCGCTCCGCAGCGCTGACGGAACGCTTCTCGTCACCACCGAACAGGTCGCGAGCGGTTGGCGCATCCAGACGAAAGATAGCACGCCCGCGCCCGTCGTTTTTGTCGGGTTGGGCGATTCGGAAGGAGCCATCAGCTACGATATTCGCGTAAATAATGCTTTTCAACTCCAGTCACTGTCCCGAACGGCGCTTGCCGACACCGCCACGGTGACCGGTACGCCGCTCCGCATCCACGACATTGAGTACAGCGAAAATGAGGGGCTCACAGTCGTTGGCACGATGGACATGGACATGGATGCAGGCGGCGCCGGGTTGGCGATTCCATTTGAAGGCATCGCCGCGACTAACGGGTTCGCTGACGGCGAGATCATAGTCGGTGTCCAACCGTCCGATCGTCATGCCGCCAGCATGAATACGACCGCCCCAATCGACACGGTTCATTACGATGCGACATTCGCTGAGACAGCCCCGACGGCTCAACGAGAGAGCTATACAATCGAAGAGGCCGTGACAGTCCTGTCTCGCGGGGCGACCATCGACTATGCCAACGGCCAGTTCCGTATCCATGGCGATATCACGAGTCCGGTGCTTGGGCGGGTAGAGTTGGATCCGAATGCGGGGTGTGCCTACGGCGCCCCTGTCGAGCAGGAGCCGGGGCCGTTCCATTTGGGCGGAGGAGATGGCACGAGCGCGTATGCAGCATCAGCCACGATTGAGACGTGCCCTGCGGTGGTACACTACGACGCTTCGTGGTCGGGAACGGCCTGGAACGTGACACCAGAAAATAACGCGTCGGGGGGCGTGCTACCCGTCGGCACAAAAGGAACATTCACGTACGAGGCCGGCGGGATGACCATCCCAGACGGTCCGGGCTTCGGGCTGGAGCTCGCGGGCACGCTGGGGCTCCCCGGACTCTCCGTCGGGTTCGACATCGCGATCGACAAGATGCGTCTCGGGTCCGACGGCATTACCGTCGAAGCCAACACGGTCGACCAGCAGCAGATGGAAGTGCGGCGCAACCTCCTTATCCTGCAGCCCGAGCCGAATACGCTGGCCATCAGGGTCGAGGAATCTGCTGCGCTCGCCGTCAGCTTCAGTGGGGGGCTCGTGTTCAATGCCGCAAAGGTCGAGCAGAATGCGGACGGGTCGTGGCGGTACCAGGACGAACCCACAGAAAGCGATGCTATCAACCCGGCCTATGGGCTGGGTCGGGTCCGGGATAGGATTACGGGGAGAGCAGAGCTTGAGCGAGAAAACGCACAGGTGCAACACAGCTGCTCGAACGCGCAGGTGACCTCCGACCCCGACGAGGCGACGGCGATTGCGTTTGAAGGCATGCGACTCACAACCAACGGCGACCTCGGGTTTGGAGAAGGCGAAATCAACCTGCTGGCCGGCTACAAGCCCATTTCCATCGTGGGCGACCGCGTGTGCGTAGACTACCTGGCTCTCGGCATGAAAGACAGCGGGCCTGGGGGCGACAATGATGCGTTTATGCGGATCGGGGTCGTGGCCGACATTCCGACAATGAAGAAGAAAGAGTCGCTTCGGTCTGGACGCCAGTGGCAGAGCGCTACGCCGACGGCAACGCAGAACACTGAGAGCGACTCCGACGACTCGAATATTCAATTGACCGGGATTCTGCAGACCGGATTTACTGACAACAGCTTCGAGGTCAACCTCTACGGTATATTCGACGATGGAGAGTCGGCCAGCTCCGGTGAGCAGATTCAGTCGTTCGTCCGTAAGGCAGACGAGGAAACGCAGGACGCGTTTTACTCAGCGACCTACGATCCACAGATTAACGGCTCGCCGCTTGAAATTCCATTTGGCGACAAGGCTGTATTCGAGGTAACGGGACTGGGCCTTGACCTGGACTTCGAAAACACGGACTTCCGCTTGAGCACCGCGCTTGCCCTTCATGTTTACATGGGGCAAGATAGGCAACGTACAGGGCAGAACCTGGGCGGCAGCAATATTCGGTCAGGGAACGACCGGGTGGTGAATGTGGCTGAACGTACCGATAGCGAGGGGCGCGCATACAAAACGATGATGTTTGGGGATCCGCGGATGATTGCAGCAGGCGGCGGGATCTGGTTCCGCTTCCGGAATGCAAGCGCAGGCGATCAGGGAGATGGTGAAACATCTGCACCGGACGAGCCCACCGATAGTAATTCGTCCGAAGGCGAAGAAAGAGACCCTGGAGATGGCTCCTTCTTCACGGCCTCCAACCAACATGGATTCGAGTTCAGCATGGGCTGGAACCTGAATGCAGAGTCCGAGAGCGGATTGCTGAGTGTAGATGGCGGACTTTTTTCAGCGACGATCACACAGTTCGCTGTCAATCCAGACCGGGCCTACGTGACCATGGGAGGAAACGCCACGCTGGATCTCCCGAAGGTACAGGGCCAGTTTGGAATCAAAGGGTTTACGGTCGGGCAAGATACGCTGAGCCTGGGCGAGCCGCAGGGGCCGTTCATGCTCGCCGTAGATAGCTACATGGCCATGGAAGTTGGATGCATAGACTGGGGCGCCCGGCAAAATGAAAGCGCCGATGCGCTGTCCTTTGACCGCCCGGTGCCGGTAGCAGATACGACGGACAGCGAGGTGTCATGGACGACAGAGACAGTCTCGGATGTGGATAAATACTTTCTTTTCTCAGCGTGTGGCACAGACTCGCAGACGGGCTCTCCAAAGGCACTTCGCCTGGCTGTGTTCTCAGACAGATCTCCAGATTCGTTTTTACCACCGGGGAACCGGCCCGATAGCCCAGCGACAACCCCAGCGACCCAGACAGCAGGCGACGCTGATGCGTTCGAGGGCAGCCTGTTTCGCGGGAGTGTCGAGCAGATTGTCTACTACGAAAAAACGGAGGGCGACACATACTTTAAGCTAAGTAAGGCCCGAATCGAGTTGGGTGGGAGTGGGCAAGTCGAAGCCTTTATTCAAGGAAGTGTAGAAGTCCAGACGCAGGTAACGGAGTCATCGGGCACAAACGTCGGCGTCGAAGTCGACGGGTTGGCCGTTCTCGGGATCGGGAAAAACCCAGCGACCGGGGAATTCAAGGAACGCTACGGGCTTCTCGCTCAGGGTAAGTTTTCTACGATCAATAATGAACTCTCCATCGGGTTCTTCCTGGCAGGATCCGGATTCACCATACCGATTGTCCCAGGTGTCGTTGATCTAAATGGAGCGGGGGGCGGCTTTTTCTGGAACCCGGAGGCAGATGATATCACGGACGTGTATGAGGGCCTTCGAGGCCTGACCGGGGGCGACTTCGCGAGCCAAAATCCAAACGGATTGCCGCGCAGCAACGATCTGAAACTCGCCATTATGCTGTACGCCGAAGCGGGTATCGGCGGGAGTGCCGGGAATTATGCAGCGAACACCTATTCCCTTATAACGGTAACTGACCAGTTCTTTACGCTGGATTTGTCCGGAAAGCTCAACACGCCCAATGCGATGGGGGGACTTTCCTCGTCGGTCACTAATCTGGATTGCCCCCCCGAATCAGGGGTCAAATTCGGGGGGTACCTGGCGGTGCTGTGGCAGCCTGAGATTCAGGGACTGCAGGGAGGGGTGCGCCTGCATTACGCCGAGCGCGTTCCCGCCACCGATAAGGTAATCGCGTCGGGCAGGGGGCAACTCGATGTCTTCTTCACCAACGTCGTGGTCGATGCATCCACGGGCGAACGGTGGGACGGGGTAGACACACGTCCGGCTTCTTCTGAGGAAGACTTTCAGTGGGGGATCGCAGGATACCTGGGGCTCAAGATTTTCCCCGACGACCCGAGCCCGACCTCGGCAGCGTTTATCACATCAGAGGCCGGTCTCATTATCAACGATGCGGGGTTTCTGTTTGGGCTGGACTACACGCTGGATAAAGACTTTGCGATCGTCAACCTGTACGCTCACGCCGGTATCGAATTCTGGTACAACGCCGTGCAGCAAGAGGTGGGCGCGTTTGCGGAAGCCGAAGCGAAAGTGAGTATCGTGGTGCTGGGGCATGCCCAACTTAGCGCGCAACTCGGCGTCGTTCCGAATGAAAACGATCATTACATGCTCTTTGGAAGCGGGAGCGGAGAGTTTTATCTCTTCAGTGTGTTTGAAGTGAAAGGATCGTTCTGGTTTTCCGCGACAGCAAAGCCGAGCGGACTTGACCTTGATGGCGGAACGGGAACAAATGACCGATTTCGGACCCTCGTGGCGGAATCGCAGAGCGACCTGCGAGGCGCCGCCGAAGAAACGCAAGCAGCAATGGACGAAGTCCAGCAAGCCGCACGCGACTGGGGAAGTTTTGCGGTTACGGACGAAGAAGCACAGGACGCGGGCCGGCAGTTAATCGCACAAGCGATTGGGGTCCGTCGCCAGGCGGTCGATGACATGCTTGCCATAGAGAACGCATGGTTCGATTACATGGGCGAAGTGGGCATCTCATCCATTCAAAGAGACTATTTCAATCAGGTCGCCCGCATCCTCAAGGTTGAAGATTTTGCACTTGACGGATTCGAAGAAGAAGCACAGGCGCTCAACGATGCGATTGATCGATTGAATGAACGTGCGTTGAGGCTGGACGCGCTGTACGAAACCATCGATGCCACGCTTGACGATGCAGAGTTCGTCGCGGCATCGGCCTACAGAGGCACCTCGCCGGTTACGCGCACCGATGGGGGCGGGTTTGCGATTGATGCGAGCGAGGTCAACAGGCAGCGGGAAGCGTTCAATGGGCTTCGGGCCGCAGCCTCAACCAATTCGACCGAGTTTATTCAAAGCATCCAGCAAATTGATGGGAGCCTCGCCAGGCTCGACAGCCTGATGTACGGGGGAGAGGATAACCTGTCCACATTCGGTGCGGACTTCGCCGTCGCGACAGAGCAAAGCGGAGCCCTGGTCGAAGCTCGGCGTCGCACATACGCAATGGCATGGGTCTGGGCGAAGGTTATTCGCAATAAATTTCAAGTGGTTAAAGAAGGTGCCGCAGGCCCTGAAGATGGGGAGCCGTTGCTGAAGCCTTTGGTCGACCCGGAGATGCAGTGGGATGCGACGAAAATCCTCGATGTGAAGCGACACATCGCTCTTCTTGCTGCAAACAGACGTGCTGTGATTGACGACCTGAACGACGGCACATACGACGGGAATCAGACGACTCTCTCAAACACATGCGTTCTCAGCGGACAAACGCGCTACACGGCGTATCCAGATGCAGAGTGGCGTAATCTGCTGGAAGCACAGACGGCGCAGTGCCCGTCGCAGTCCCAATACTATCAAGAATTGGGCTACTCAGACTACGCTTCCTATCTGCGGGACATGCAAATCGCTAATGACTCTTATTTCAGACGATATGACCCGGATACAGGAGACAATCTCCAACCTGCAGATGACCGGATTGGTACGTACTTCTGGCGTCTCGATCACGAACGGGCTAAAAATCCCACCCGCAGATTTGACTACTATTGGAATCAGTTTGCTGACTTTGAGTCCCCCTGGCCCTCAGCTGAGTACGACGGCATTAGTTTCCACACGGCCGCATACGGCGGCATTCGGACCGAGGACATGGGGCGTGAGGTCCAGGACTACTACAATCTTCTGAATCTTGCCGAGGAAAACGGCAGGAATCTGTGGATTACCATGCCCGACGAGGCGCTCACAACGCTCACTGAGGGCGAAATGAGCTACATCGTCAGTGACGACGAGTACCACGACCGCGTCATCGCGCCGTATGAAACCACGCTGGATGATGTCGGCGAGCAGTGGTCGAGTTACACCAACCGGCTGGACAGGGCGTATGCAAGAAAGAGTGCGCTCACCGAGAAGCTTGCGACGATGTACAAAGCATACAGCGAATGGGCAGAGACCCAGGAGACGGCAACCGCTCAGGATGATGCAGGGGCCGAAGAGACAGCGGACGGGCAGCAGACTACGGAACAGCAGGCCTCGGATCGTGAAACGACGGCAGTTGATTTAGATGTAAGCTCCGAAGCTGCACTGGACGCACAACAGGCTTACCTGCGCTCGTTGCGACCGCCGAGATTGGAATCGTTCAATCGGGCGGTCGACATCAGTTACGAGCAGCTTACTGTCGAGGATGTTACCACGATCTCCAGGAAATTCCCGACGCGGTTACCCAGTTTTCAAGACATCCCTGGATTAGACGAAGAACTGCCAAATCGGCCCGTCGCGACGCTGAATGTAGCGTGGGAAACGAGTGGATCAACGCTTGTTGATTCGTACGTGCGCGTAGATCGGGATTCTCAGCCGATTGGTGGGTCGATCGGGAATCGCACACGTTTTCAGATCGCGCTCCCACAGACTCGCACAACTCAGACAGCGACAGAAGTAGGACTTGAGTTGCGTGTACGAAGCGCAAGCGGCGTGCAGTACCGGATTACGCCTGAACCCTTTACGATTCGGTTCGACCAAGAGCCGACGCCCTTGTACAGGGTGTACACGTATGATAATGGGAGCACTTCGATCGGTACGGTCACACCGACCGAAGAAGACCCGGAAGAGGTCGACATGGCCGATCCGGATCCAGATATCGAGGTCTCGTTCGATGTTGAGATCATGGCTCGTGAGATCCAAAATCGGTATGGTAGCCGCTACTTCCTCGACCCCGCTGCGGACAAAATCCCGGTTCGGATCATTGCGCGAGGGGCGCAACCCGGTGAAACACGTCCGTTTGTATTTAAGCTCACGGACAACCTGGATCAACCTCGCGAGCTGACGCCGCACGAGAGAGGTTACCTTAACGGCCGAAGGACGACGCCCGGTGAAGAGAACATTCGTATTGAACGCGGCGAGCTGGACGAGGCCGATTCCGTCTTCGACTGGGAGATTCTCACAGGCACGTACCATCATCCGGGAGACGAGCACGGGCATGATGCATGGATCCTGGAAACACGTATCGATCGCGACATCATCCTGTCTGCCAATGAAGCTGATGATAGCCCAGGAGAGCGCCAGGGAAGATATCTCCAGGAAGCCTTTGGGATTCAGGTGCAGGACAACTTCGGGAACATGGCCTTCACCCCGTTTAGGAACATCAACTTCTACGAGGCTGACTTTAGCTTCCCTGGGAGTTTCGCTGAGATCCCACGCGCGCTCCGCAGTAGCTACGTCCATAGCGTGGTGCCGCTAACGGTCGACATCCAAGAAGAAACCGAGATCCATGCTGGAGAATACATAGCGCCTTATCACGTGGTACGTAGAGACACGGTGGATGCTTCGCGGATGTCTGCATCGGCGACGCTGAGCGCGAAGACAGCGACCGGGACAACCGCCGACTCTCTCGTGTTTGAGTACCGCCTTCACCGTGTAGGCGATGAGGGAGATGTTTATGGCGATTGGACGCCGATTAAGCGTGCGCCCGATACCTACGTCCGGGAAGAAACAGAAACGGGAGAGATCCTGCACAGGGTACGATACACGGAGGATCACCCGCTGTACATTCGCTTGTGGGATGATCATACCTTCTTCTCGGTTGAGATTCGTGCTCGGGGTGCGTTCCAAAATAGAACAAGAAATCCCTGGCGCTCTCGCTACTCGAAAACCTTTGCCGCGCCGTTGGGCGGGCCAACACTCCGAGGAGGATTCAACTGGTTCCCACGTCCGGCCCCAGATGCTACAAGGGGGGCGCTACGTGTCACAAACGAACCCGTGTCAGATGCTCCGAGGCATGAAGCCCCAATTGCAGCTCAGGAGGCTCGACCGTTGATGGCGTTTCGTCGCCCCGTTCCACGCACATTTAGCGAAGACATTGACTTTCAGAGCGGAAGCTCGCCGTATCGGGTGCTGGTCACGACATACGAGGACATCAACCCGAATGCGATCTACGCACGAAATGTGGTCAAGACGCTGCCGCTCCCCGAGAAGATCGTGGACGAGGGCATCAACTGGGACTACAGCGAATCCTTCAGTCCCTGGCGGTACGACGGATCGCAGCGCGATGTCGCGGTCAATGGGCCGAACGGCATCGAGTATTACCGGACCTACACGGACGCAGGCACGTGGGAGCCGTTCTACCTGCATTTCCATGTGGAAGACCAGTTCGGTCAGACTCAGGTTCGCACCGAAGGGCCATTTCAGGCTGCAGACCCCACACGCCCGCAGCTTCCCGACGCGGTTACGTCGCCTGGCAACCAGTACCTGTATCTGACGAAGCCGTCGGTCGATCCGGAATCCGGGGTTGCCGGCTATCAGATTGCGCTTGGTACCGAACCGGGGGGAACGGACTTACAAGCGTGGCCCGATGATGGGGCGCCGACGCTTCTGGATACCGATCTCTTTCCGAGTGGCCCGGGGAAGGCCCGCCACTTTAAGCTGGCACCACTGCTCGCCAATATTCAGCACACAGGGCGCATCTACGTCACCCTTCGTGCGGTGAATAACCAGGGGCAGGTGTCGCACTATGTAGGAGCCAGTTGGGTGCAGCCGAATCGCGACGACACGCCGCCGCAACAACCGGTGGTGCAACTCGAAAAGCAGCGCAGCGCACGGGCGCCCAGCGCCGTGGACGGCGAAATCTCGAACGTCTACGACGGGCAGTCGGGCATCCGTCGCGTGCGCTACCGCCTCCTCAACGCGAACGGTGATGCTTCGTGGGTGGTGTTGCACGACCATCAGAACGGAGATGCGACCGATGAAAGGGGTACAGGTGGAATCGGAGGTCTGCTGTCGCCACTTTCTCCACTGACATTCACCATCTCCCGCGAAGAGCTCGGTGCGCCGACGCCGTGGTCGCTCGAAGTCGAGGTCACCAACGGTCAGGGATTGACGCGGACTCGCGTCATCAACGCCACCTATGAGGAAGCCTGTCTGGCCCGAGAGGAGCGACGGACACGCGCGAACCCGACGCTGGACCGGCGGCCGTCATGCCTGATCTTCGACGTGCCCGGTAATCGCACGCAGCAGAACGCGCCATAGCAGCACGTAGACGATACAGGCCGATACGCCCGAGAAGCGTGTCCATGCCCCACAGCCCCGAATCCACCGCCGCACCGCTTCAATCCCCTTACGCTTCATGATGTACATGTCTACCTCTCTGCCCTGCTCGATGCGTCTCGCTCTTGTAGGATGGGGATTCCTCTTGCTTCTTCTCGCGACTCCATATGTCGCCTTGGCGCAGCAGGTGCAGGATGCGGAATCGATTGTGATGGGACAAGCGCGTGTGGACGGTGCGGTGTGGGTGTACCATACCGAAGATCTTCCGCTCGGCTACGGCTATCATATCTACCGCAATGCGGGGAGTGGGTTTATCCAGCTGACCGACGAGCCGGTGTACGGCGCAACGTCAGGGCAGGAGCTGCTCCAGTTCATGGACCCCCGCCCGTATGCCCGTCTTGCGCAGTCGCTGCAAGAGGCACAGACCAGCGGCGAGGGTAGCTCGCTGGAAGCGAACGATGCCCGCACAACAATGGATGCTCACGAGGTGCTGTTTAACGTCCGAGGCGACCGCATCCGCGCGGGCATCGCCACCTTCCTGTACCCGGGCATGGCTCGGGCCCTCGGCCGTCTCTACGTGGACGAGCAACCGCCGCAGGACTCTGATGAGGCAGTGTACCGCTTCGAGTTCGTGGACGCGTTCGGCGAGCCCGCCGGCGAATCGATCCAGGGCGCCGTGTCGCTTCAGGCCCGTCAGCCTGCGGCTCCCGTCAATTTGACGGCCTCCAACGACGCCCACGTCGGCACCATCCAGTGGGAGTACCCGCGCCCAGACCGCCAGAATTACGACGGCGTCGGCTACTTCGAGATCTACGAGTACCCAGGAGGGGAGCCGTCGCGAGCACGGCGGGTGAGCACGTATCCGGTGTTTCGCCGTGGCGACATCTCGGAGTACCGGTATAACATGGAAGTCCCATTCGATACCACGCTGCACATTGTCGTCGAAGCCATCGACATTGCCAATCAGCGGACGACGGCGCGTATGACGTTCTCGCCGGTCGATAACATTCCGCCTGGACAGGTTCAGAATGTTCAGGCCGAAGCCGAAGAGCGTGAGGTCGAGATCAGTTGGGACCCGCTTGAAGAGTTGGATGTGGTCGGCTATCGCGTGTACCGGTCCAACCGGGTCGACTCGCTCGCCGCTTGGCAGCCGCTTCACGACGACATTCTGCCTGTCTATCAGGATGCCTACCGGGACACCACTATTGGGGCGTACGGAGCAAAAACATTATTTTATCACGTCGTCAGCGTGGATGATAACGGAAACGAAGGCCCACCAAGTGCAGCAGGCATGGGGCAAGTCGAAGACCATTCCCCACCTGCACCCATCACAGGTCTTGAGGCGGCCTACGACGCCGAGGAAGACATCGTACGTCTTTCCTGGAATGACGAGGAGCCCGCTCCTGATCTCCAAACCTACTCTATTTTGCGTCGCCGCGTGGAGCGTGGGCGCTTGAAACTGGGAGTCCAGCTCAACAACGAAGACGTCACCGTAACAACATACGAGGACGAAGGCCCCGACGGACGGTTTCCTGAAGGGGCGACATACCGGTACAGCATCGCCGCGGTCGATAGCACGCGCAACAGCAGCGCGCGCCGTGCTCTGACGATTGAGATTCCAGATAATGTACCCCCTGCCGCGCCGGGCCAGCTTCAGGCGTACACGACCGGTGGACAGCGCATTTTGGTCTCGTGGGACTCGTCGCCGTCGCTTGATGTGTCCAGCTATGTGCTCTATCGCGCAGTTGGAGACAGCACATTTCGCGAAATCGCACGCTTGCCCGCCAGTGGGCTTCGGTTTGAAGACCGGTTCCCCACAAAAGGCCAGCGGTACCGGTACACCGTGGAGGCGGTGGACGACGCAGGAAATGTAGGGCCGCGTGCCCCCGAAGCGCGACTATCAATCGGCGATAGTCAGGCGCCGCGAACCGTACGCGGCGTACGGGCTGTCGCGGGTGATGACGGCGTCACGATCCAGTGGGAGGGCGTTCCAGACGAAGATCTTGCAGGCTACCGTGTACGGAAGATGCCGATTGCAACGGGGATACCTCAATCGATTCACGAAGAGATTATACCGGCTGGAACGACGCACTTTGTCGACGAAAGCGGACGCGCCGGGGTCTATTACGAGGTCACAGCCTACGATATCTATGGAAACCATAGCCTGACCAGTAGGCCTGAAGAAGCCATCAACGTCCCCTAACCCATCCGTGTCGGGTCCTGTATTCCTGCATAGGTGAGACAGGGAGCTCGATTGATGACCCCGTTCCCCTATCGCAGATGCTTACCCGGTAGCGATGACAGAATTGACGATCAATGTTTTAGAGGGCTTACCACCAAGCGGGGCGAACCACAGCCCTTGCACACGAAACCGCAGGACCCTTCCGGCGCGACTGGTGATGGTGGTTCTGGGGACACTCATGTTGGGCATGTTGGTCCTGGATGCGCGCACAGCCCAGGCCCAGTATGTGGATGACGTCCTGAGCCGGATTGGCATCAGCGACGAGATCAGCGTTGGCGGGTCGGTCGGATTCGTCAGCGAATTCTACGGGGCCAGCGGCATTTCGAGTCGGCGACCTGGCGCGAGTGGCCGCATGTACGCGCAGGCCCAGGGATCGGGGTATGGCTTGAGCTACGGGTTGAATCTGTTGCTCACCACCGAGCAGTTTCAGTTCGATCAGAACGCACGTCGCCAGTCCATCAACCAGATCGACTTTGGTATCACATACAAGTGGATTAAAGCAGACATAGGGCGCGTGTCTCCGCAGATCTCGCAGTACAGCTTCAATGGCGCAACCGTAAACGGCGGATTTCTGGAGCTCACGCCTGGAAATTGGCGGTTCACATACGCCGGTGGTGTTTCGCAGCGAGCCGTAGAGCCGGCCCCGCTTGCATCCACACCCGCAGAATCTCCGTCCGACGTCGCTGATCCCGCCACGGTGCTTAGCCCCCGTGCGGGTACCTACAAGCAGTGGATTCATACCGGACGCGTTGGCTATGGGCAGGACGGAGGCACATTTCTCGAACTGGTTGGCGTATACGGATTCGATCAGGGCTCCTCGCTACAGGATCCCGGAGCGCTCACGCCGACCTCCAACACCAACCTGACCACGAAGGGAGGATTCAACGTGCTGCGTGGCCGCCTTCGGCTGCAGGGGCAGATTACCGCGTCTGGATTCACGCCCGATCGTGAGGCATCCCGCAGCAATGATTCACCTGGCCTCTTCTATGATGTTGGGGCGCTGGATGCCCGTCTTGGCAGTCGCATGGGATACGCAGGCCGTATAAGTTCGCTTCTCAACGTAAAATACGGACAGTTGAGGGCCTACTACGAGCGCATCCAACCAGAATTTAAGTCGGTTGGCACGCCCAATCTTCGGACCGATCAGGAGGTTATTCGTGTAGAGCCGCGCACCGAGCTGATCGATGGGAAGGTGCGGCTCAGTGCTCAACTCTCGCAGCGCCGGAATAACTTGAACGACGATCTGCAGTCGACGCTTCGGCGGCGGCAGGGGCGTTTGAATGCCCAGATGCGGCTGACCCAGCGCCTTAACGTGACCGCCGCGCTGATGCGTCTTGTAAACGAAAACGTTGCAGCGGTAGGAGCGCCCACAACTTCCGAGTTTCGACAAATCTCAGACATGGTGTCGCTCTCGCCCGTGTTCATATTTCGAACGGGGGCCACGACCCACAGCACGACGATGAACGCCATGCTTCAGCGTCTTAACGATCAGCGGGAGCTTGCCGGAGCTGCTCCGGCCGGATACAAGAACTACTCCGGGTCTCTCAGCTACACGCTGGGGCTCGCGAGCGGAATGAGCTTCGGGTTATCGGGAAATGCATTGCTGAGCGAACAATCGACGAGCGACCTGCTGACAACCTCACTGACGGCAAACGCGAGCCACAGTTTTCTTGATCGTGCGCTGCGCCTGAATGTAAGCAGCGGATGGTCGCGGAATCAGGCGACGACCAATCCGATTTCGATACCTGATCAGCCGCTTGGGATGCGGATGGAGAGCGTGAGCGAGCAAGTCAACGTTACATCGAGCCTTGTCTATCGCCTCGATGCCCTGGGGCAGCTTTCGGTGCGCGTTCGTGGACTTCGAAGCAGCCGTACTGCGGGGGAGGCCTTCACCGAGGTCCAATCCACATTCCGCTACGAGTACAGATTTTAGTCGATAACGCAACGCAGGAAGAGTCGCTGCCTCGCGTCGCCTCTGCCCAGTTGTCTATGATATATAATGACCTTGTTTATGCCCATGTTTACGACCTCCAGGCTGTTTCGCCGCCGTCTGCTTCTGCGGAAGCGGTCGACGTCTGCGCCCGCATCATTTGCGTCTGCATCATTATGGAAACGTGTCTTGCTCTCTGCAGGAATGATTGTGTTTTTGATGCTCGGCGTTACATCCGTTGGCTGGGCACAAGGAACCGCTCAGGTGCAATTCGTCGGGCTCCCGAGTCAGCTTTCCAGCGTGGGTCTAAACACGATTGAGCAAGACTACCGCACCGGTCGGTATCCCGTCCAGTTCATCTACAACGATCCGACGGGCGAATCCGCAAACTTTCGCTTTCGGTTCGAGGTCGAGTATAACGGGCAACCGGTGCTCAATGTGATCTCTGACCCAGTTACATATCAGCCGGGTGTGTACCTGTACCAAACTTTTCAAGACCCCCCTCGCGTCCGATTTTCTGGCGGATACCCCGATCTGCTCCGGAGGCTTGACGCTGGTCTCCTCCGGCGTATCAATGCGACAGGCCGCCTTCCTGAAGGAGAATATGTAATTACGCTTGAGGTGGAGTCTATGGCAGCCGACCGGTTGATCGCAACGCTTCCGGCGCAGCATGTAGTGAGTGTGCGGATTGCGGAACCCCCCGTATTGATCTCACCGCAGAACGGAGCGCTCGTAACGGCACCAACCCCTCAGTTCGCATGGACACCGGCGACCGGACTTCCGGCTGGGGTCCTTCCTGATTACATTCTGCGGATCGTCGAGATAAAACCGGGCCAAAACAAGCTAACCGCGATTGAGGGGAATATCCCGCAGGTCGATGATGTAATCTCAGGACGTTCGACGTTTACGTATCTTCCTAATCAGCTCCCGCTTCAAAACGGGAAACGATACGCCTGGCAGATTCGCGCAACGGAGCCAACCGGGCAGATTAACTTTGCCGATGACGGCACTACCGAAATCTATACGTTTACCTACGGAGACATCGGTATCGATCGGTATGTGTGGACGTACCCATCGGAGAATAATCCTCTGATCCGGATTCCGATTCCTGAATACGCAAAAGACGACATGGATCGCCTGACCGTAAGTGGTGAATTCGCCGGCACGGTGAACGGAGAAAGCGTATGGGCGAATTTCGGGAGTGAGAGCAACGCGGCTGAATTTCAGGTGACCGGTACCCCTCCCGACGCGACACTCGAACTTACCCGCGGCGCCGTTAGGCTCTCCAATGGAATGACGATTACCCCGGGCAACTGACGAATCAAATGCGCTTTGAGATGCTTCACGCCGCTTCTATATTTCCTGTTGATATGCATAGTTCGATTAGGGGCCTTTCCACCGCCAGTTTCATGGCTTTTGTTGTGCTCATACTGGCCGCATGGGTACCAACTATCACTGCAGCACAATCCAACAGCGCGCCGGTCGCGGAGGACGACGCCTACCTGGTGAATGAAGGCGACACGCTGCGGGTCTTCTCACCAGGCGTCCTCATTAATGACACCGACGCCGACAACGACGACCTGATTGCTATCTTAGAAGAGGGGCCCACAAACGGCGAGTTACTCCCGCAAGGATCTGATGGGCTCGGTCTGACGCTGGACGGCGCGTTCACGTACGTGCCCAATCCTGATTTTTGGGGTGTCGATCAGTTCACATACGCAGCAGATGACGGCACCACATCCTCCGATTTGGCAACCGTTGTGATCACCGTGAACGGACGCCCGATAGCCGAACCCGATGCGTACACCGTCAACGAAAACAGTACGCTTGAGGTTGCGGCACCGGGCGTGCTTGAAAACGACTCCGATCCGGAGGGCGATGAGCTCACCGCAACAGTGGTTAGCCTCCCCACGAGCGGTACCCTGTCGTCTTCCGCCGGCGACAACTTGATCGACGCAAACGGATCCTTCAACTACTCGCCTGCTCCAGGATTTAGTGGGGTCGATGAGTTTACCTATTTCGCCAGCGATCTGTCCGGCGGACGTGATACGACCACCGTGACGCTCACGGTAATAGCAACCAACGATGCGCCGGTCGCGGAGGACGACGCCTACCTGGTGAATGAAGGCGACACGCTGCAGGTCTTTTCACCAGGCGTCCTCATCAATGACACCGACGCCGACAACGACGACCTGATTGCTATCCTGGAAGAGGAGCCCGCAAACGGCGAGCTACTCCCGCAAGGATCTGATGGGCTCGGTTTGACGCTAAACGGCGCATTTACATACGTGCCAAATCCTGGTTTTCGGGGGAGCGATCAGTTCACGTACCGCGCTGATGACGGCACCACAACCTCCGATCTGGCAACCGTTGTGATCACCGTGAACGGGCGTCCGACTGCCGAGCCCGATGCGTACACCGTCGACGTAAACACTGCGCTTGAGGTTGCGGCACCGGGCGTGCTTGAAAACGACTCTGATCCAGAGGGCGATGAGCTTTTCGCCACGTTAGTTGAGGGGCCTGACAATGGCACGCTGACACCACAGGGGATCGATAATCTTGAGATTGTGCCAGACGGAGGGTTCGTTTACACACCGAATACGGACTTTGTGGGAACCGATAGCTTCATCTACCGGGTGTCTGATACCAACGTTGCTTCCAGCACCGCAGAAGTCACGATAGAGGTTCAGGCACAGTGTCAGTACACCGTCGTCGGTCTCGGTACGCTCGGCGGCACAGTGAGTCGGGCCGTAGACATCAACAACGCAGGAGAGATCGTGGGTTTTTCTGAGACCGCCGATGGAAGCGTCCGTGGATTTATCTGGAGCGGCGGCGACATAACGCCGGTCGCGCCCGACCAGATCAACCAGACGTTTGCCATTGACGAAGACATAGCGGGCACGGCGGACATCAATGGCATCTTTCAGGCTGTGCGATTTAGCGGAATCGAAACCACCCCACAGGGCCCAGCCGATGCCTTCAGCATCGCGTTTGGAACGAGTGGGTCACGTTCAGTCGGCACCTACGTCGAAGACGAGACTTTTCGTCCGTTCATCAACGATAATGGATTCGCGGCGCTCCCTGTGCCCGAGGGGCATGGCGGCCGCGCAATAGATGTAAACTCAGATGGTGTCGTGGCAGGGTATAGCCTTTCGGAGCGAGCCCTCCGGTGGGAACTCGGGGAAGTCACTGATCTCGGGCCGGGACGAGCCTACGGAATCAATGATAGGGGCCAAGTCGTCGGTCGAAGTAGCGAGCGGGCAGTCCAGTGGGAATTCGATGGAACGCCAACGATTCTTGGGGATGATGAGCGCTTTGCAGAAGCATACGATAACAATTTCAACGGGACCGTTGTTGGGAGTAGTATTCTGGTGACCGACACGTCCCAAACAGCAACACTCCGCGACGAAGAGGCTGTCCGTCCATCTTCATGGCGAACAACCCGCGATCTTGCTCAACTCGCACGGCTCGTATCCCACCAGCGAACGTTGTCGAGTTCGGGTGCATCTGCCTCGCCAAAGCGCACGCCGCTGGGGGCCGCGTACCGATTCCAGTTTGGGATCGCGTCCGACCTGAACGAATGCATCTCGCCGGAAGCAGGATGGGTCTTGGAAGAAGCGCGAGCCATCAACGATCTGGGACAGATCGTAGGTTTTGGGCTCCTCAATGAGAGACAGCAGGCGTTTCTTCTTAACCCCGAACGCCTGAACGCCCAGAGCAATACTGCACCGGAAGCGAGACAAGATCGGATTCAAACCACGTTTGGAGAGCCGGTTGACCTGCAGTTCGCACAAGAGAGAAGAGATGCCAACGGAGACTCCCTTCTGCTTGCACGGGTCTTTACACCTGAAGAAGGAACGATTCGGCAGGATATCAACGGTGCGTATCAGTACCATCCGCGGGCCGGGTATTCGGGCGTCGACCGGTTTACGTATGTGGTGACCAACGGGAAGGGCGCAACGGCAAAAAACACGGTATCCGTTGACGTTTCAGCACCGGACCAGTTTGTTCTGGAAGCGAATGCCCCGAATCCGTTTCGCGGACAGACCGTGATCCGCTTTACTCTGCCGTCTAATCAGCACGTTCGGCTTGACGTCTACGACATCTTGGGACGCCGCGTTGCGTCTCTCTTAGACGCTTCGCTGCCGCCTGGGCAGCATAGAACCCTGTTCGATGCTTCCGAAATGTCAAGTGGCGTCTACTTCTATCGAATCCGAGCCGACGGACATGTTGAGACTCGGAAGATGGTGGTTGTGCGATAGCTGACCCTGGTCAGGATACCCTGTCTTCTATTGGCAACATCCCAATCAGCTATACGCTTCCGGGCGAGATGATATTGCTCAGTTCGAGACGATGCTACAAGCAACGACCGAGGACGCGCTCTTAGTGCGGAGGTAACCCTGAGGTTCAAATCCAATTTGGCTGCGTGGATTCACTGTCTTCCCCTCAAAACGGCACCTCCGTTGTTGCCTCGCTGTCTTCTTCGGACTCATGCACTTCGGTGACCAGTTCAATGCCCTCGGCGGAGAACCCGAACAGGTCTTCGGGCGAGAACACCAGGTCAAAGTCTTCCTCCCGGAAGAACGGGGTGAACTTGCGGGCGAATTCGTCGAGGCGCTTCAGGTAGTAGGCCGTGTTTTCGTTGGGTGAATCGGGGGCGTCCGGGTCCCACTGCTCGGCGCGGGCGCAGTGCTTAAACGCCGTCACGTTGGCCGACTCGCCGGTGATGTAGTACGAGATGCGATCGCCCACGCGCACCGGCTGCCCGGTTTCCTGCTCTCGCTGAATGGCCAGTTCGTAGGTGGCGGCCCGCGGACGATCCCCGGCTTCCACCGCGGCTTCGTATTCTTCGACGCTGGTCTTCAGGGTTTCGGTGCGGGCAAAGCTGTCCACGCCCTGCTCCCAGGTGCGGTCGATGATGCGCTGCCGCGTATCCAGATAAAGCTGGTGCAGCCCCTCGATGTCGTGATCAAGCAGGCGACGGATGGCGCGCCGCACGAAGGTGCGTCCAAAGGGCTCGTTCGAGCGCGAGATGAGCGAGGAGCCTTTGAACTTGAGGTCGCCGTCGTAGGTGAGGAGCGCGTAGTTTTTCTTCTTGTACGAGAGCATCTTCTTGTAGCGTCCGTCGAACCCAATGCGAATCCCCTCGGGCATCGCATCGGTGAGTCCAACGGTGAAGTCGCGCTCGGTATCCGCCCCACGCACATCCTCCGGCGGCACGAAGAAGACGCCGTCGGTATCCACCTCCACGACCGTGCCGCCGCGCTCGCGAATCACATCAATAATCTGCTGCACGAGGTCCTGCCCGATGCGCGCCACACGGTCCGCCTCGGCAAAGTCGTTGAACGCGGCCAGGCTGAATCCCAACATGCCATAGAAGCTCTGCCCAATCCAGTTGAATATGCCATTCCGTCCAGCAAGCACTGTGTGATTGTCGGCCACGGTGACGCAGTGGATGGGGCCTTCGTAGTCTATACGGCCTCGGTGCTTGTGTTTGATAACTGGGGCTGTACCCCGCCCTCTTGGAGGGTTGATTCCAACCCTATAGCAACCGCTCTCACAACCAATGATCTGGGCGTTGTATCCAATGTGGTGTGCGAGCTGAACGACATCGACAGCAAGATTGTGGCTAGTCGTTGAGTACCGGTAGAAAGATCCTTGATCACCATCTCCTTTATACAAAGCGTCAAAGAGGGGCCTTATGTCCTCAGCGTCGTAACCAAAAAGCCATGATGGCACCTTTTTATCTTTGCTGTAGCGCCCACAATGATGGAGAAGATACTTGTACAACAGTTGATTTGATATGGTGTAGCCATTAACCCCCGCACTATACGAGAGCCCCATCCGGTCCAAGAGCTCGCGAATTTCCTCACGATAGGAAGGTGTTTTGTTGTTGATCCCGACGACGTAGGATTCTCCACGTACAGTATAGCCGTAATCTTTCCGAGTTGATTTATAAAGATGGCCTTCGCTGATATACCAGCCCAGAAAAGTGAGCCAGTCCTTAAAATCGTATGTTTTCGGGATCCATCTTGCCTGACGACGCGGGTCTTTTATCCGTCCGTTCCTGTCATTCTTATGCTCTATGTTTAGTGCGATGCACTCCGCCTCCAAATCAAATAGTGTGGGTACGCTCTGTTCAGAAGTGGGCGCGCGTGGAGGTAAGTGATGGCGGCACTTTGTTCGAAAAAGCTCACCCGCCTCGATCCACTGGTAGCCCGTTTCCCGGTAGCCATTCACGCGGTTGGTGAGGAGGCGGTGATTGGGTGTCACGAGAAAGTCGACATGCTGGTTCTTCAGGCGGATCATCTCGCCCCGGTACGTCGACTGGTGGTGCACACGCGTCACGGGCTTGATCTCGGCTTCGAGCGTGTCGGGGTTGAGCGAATAGACCCGATCGCCAACCGACACGTCGCGCACATTTTTCGGACCCTCCACGGTCATAATCTCCGTTTCGGGGTCGAAGCAATTGATCAGGATCTTATACGACGACTGCCGTGCATCCAGTTCGCTCTGCACTTCCTCGTCTTCGGCGGCGCGCATGGCGGATTTGGTGTCGAGGCGCAGCGTGGTGAGGCGGTCCAGCAGGCGCGGAAAGAGGTCGAGCGCGTCGCCGGCGGGCTGGATGTCGTAGTTTAGCATGATGGAGGGGTACAGGCTCTCCACATCCGCGTAGACCACGGGTCCGATGACGCCCGTGCGGAAGATGTCGGTGTAACCGCCCATCGACTGGCTGCCCCACTGGCTTTGCGGCAGGGCGTAGCGCTGACGCAGGTACTCGCGCACAAAGAGCGACTCGATTTTGGCCGCCGGTCCGCGCCGCGCCGCGCGTCCGTAGGTCATAGGCAGCATCTGCGTGAGGTAGAAGGTGGAGCCGGAGAGATGTTTGGCCAGCCGTCCCGTCTCGACCACGTCGTCGAGCGCGTAGTCAAGGAGGCGCTCACGGTCATTGTGCCACGCCTCGGTCAGGTCTTCGCCCGCGATGTACGTGCGGTTCTCGGGCGCAAAGCCAAAGTAACGCGCGGCGGTCTTGAGGCTATAGTCCGGCAGATCGCGCTTGAAGACGTCGAACGCCATCACCTGAAAGTAGGCGTCGATGACGTGGCGTCCGGCAATGTCCATCGCAGGGAAGTCCACCGTGCGCTCGGCAAACCGCATGCTGCTATCAAACGTGCGGGGCACCGACCCATCGCGTCCGATGGCAAAATCGACGTTGTGCAGATCGCATCGATCCTGCAGATACGCCAGGTCGAAGGCAAAAATGTTGTATCCCTCTATCACATCCGGATCGCGCTCGTTGATCGTGTGCACCAACTCGCGCAGGAGCATGGCCTCCGGTACGCCTGAGCGTTGATGCAGCACCTCCGACCAGCCGCGGTTGTCGGTGAGCGCCACAATCACGACTTCGTCACCCGGACGATCGGCATTGGGAAACGAGCCGTCGCTAATCACCTCGATGTCGAGCTGCAGGCGGTGCAGGTCGTCGAGCGTCATGTCCTTGAAGCAGGTGCGTCCGCTCTGCGTGAGGTACTGCTGCACCGGGTCGCTAATGAGGTAGAGCTCGTCGGGCTGCCGCTGGTCGCTGTCGGTCTGGCGCTTTACGTGGCGGATCGCCTCGTAGTAGTCCTGCCAGCACGAGAACACAACCACATGCTCGAAAAACCCGCCGCCCTGCAGGCGCGAGGTGCGAAAGGTATCGCGGCGATGGCGCAGCAGCCCAATATCCGAGATAAAGAAGAACGGATACAGCGACGCCTCTTCGGTGAACACCTCCGCGCCATCTTCGCTGCGCCGGTAGAGGCGCACCATGGCCTGCTCGCGCGAGGGGCGATTCAGCAGCGGCTGCACATCCACAATACGCGGCGTGTCGTCGTGGCCATAGAGCGTAGCATCCGAGGTATCGGGCGCGGGCGTTGCCATGCGATCCGGAAGCGGGGGTTAGGACGGATTTAGCGGGATGCGCAGAATATAAACCGCTGTCGGGGCAGGAGGTGCCGGGCCTTCAGGTATTGTCTGGTAACCGATATTCGGCCTCGTCGCGTTAGTTGGTTCGCCAGTCGGACGTTCGGTCGCAGGCTTGCGGGGGCATGCGTCCCGTGCGGATGCAGCGAGAATCTTTGTTTCCAGCACAGCAGGGACACGGCGCGCCGTGTCCCTACAACGAATGAAGGCGCTCCCGATCAGCGAGTTGAAGCGGATTCGGGGGATGCTTCAAACACCTGCTCGGCGGCGCGCTCGCCTGCTTCGATGGCGCCGTCGAGGTAGCCGGGGTGCTCGGTGGCGGTTTCGGCGCTGGCCCACAGCAGGTGTCCATCCCACTGCGGCTGGGTGAGCACGGATGGCGGCGTCGGTGGGTGCTCAACGTGAAGCGGATCTTCGCTGGGAGGCGTGGTGGCCGCGTCGGTGCGCCAGTTGCTTGTGGCGATGGCCGTGGGGGCGGGCGCGTCGTCTCCGAAGCAATGCGCAAGCTGTTTGCGGATGGCCGCGTGCAGCGCCTCGCGTCCGTTGGTAGCGAGGGTGTGTAGCCCGGTGGGATGCAGAAAGCCCGCGAGCGCAGCGCGTCCGTCGGAAGCGACGGCATCGTGCCAGTGGGCCACCGGACCCGCATGGCTCACCACGCGTCCGTCGATGTCCTTCCGTCGCCAGAACGCATCCGCAAATGTAGCGATGGCCTTGCCCGAGGCCGCCATCCACGTGGGCGTGTTGCGCTGAGCGGACGTGAGCGAATCGGGCAGCGCTGGGTCGAAGTCGATGGTGTGCGCCACCAGCCGCGGCGGCACGGCTACGATGAGATGAGCAACGGTCATAGACGATGTCCCGCAAGACGCAGTCACGGCCACCTGCACACCTGCATCGGCTCGGTGCACACCCGTGACGCGATGGTTGAGCTGTATCGCATCATCGGGCAGCGCCGCAGCCAAATATTGGGCCAGCGTTTGTGTGCCCCCATCGAGTCGCCACGAGGGGGGCGGCGTGTCGGGCCAGGGGAAGCGCTGCACGGGCTGCTCGGCGCGGGGCTCGTAGAGCGCGATGCCGGGCTCATGCTGCAAAACGCGCTCAATGCCCAACTGCTCGGCCAGGGTCTGCACGCGGGTGTGCTCGGTCCAGTGCCAGGCCGCGCCCAGATCCAGGTGCAACTCACCGGGACCAAGAGGCGGACTCCACATCCGCCCGCCAACGCGGTCGCGGGTCTCCCATACTACGACCGCATGACCGGCTTCGTGCAGGCGTGTAGCGGCGACGAGTCCGCTAAGACCAGCGCCGACGATACCAATAGGAGCGGCCGTGTGCATAAGCAATTACAGGATTACGTTTCCAATCTGACGGACCAGGACGCTGGGATTTGGCAAATCACTGCTGTATGCCTGGTTGATCATCACAGCAATGACAAGACCATCATCGGGATAGATGCGGAGGTGCGTGCGAGCACCCGACCCGAACCCGCCATGTTCGGCGATGCGGTGGCCGTCTTGGGTAAGAAGCCTCCACCCGACTCCGTTGCTGCACCGTCCCCCTGAGCCAAACGAGCACCCAGCAGCTAAAGGAGTCCAGAGCCGGTTATCGCGGACCGCGTCGCGCACAATGTCTCCATTAAGCAGGCGCCAGCCAAACCGGGCCATGTCGAGCGTGTGCATCTCCAGGCCCCCGCCCAGCACTTTCCAACTGCTGTCTACATAATTAAATGCGTTTCCACTACTGTTATGCGGTGTGGCACGTTCACGGTTGGACTGCAACGAAGCCGTTTCAAACTGAGAGCGCACCGATGGGAGTCCCCACGACGCATTGATCTCCTCACGCACGAGTCGGTGAATCGGGCGCCCGCTCACCTGTTCGAGTACGGCGCCAAGGAGCGTGAACGCGTGGGTGGAGTAGACACGGTTGCTCCCGACCGTGCAGGTTGGAGTCTGAACCAGACCTGTATTCCATAGGGCCGTAGACGCTTGCAGGGCACTGGGGTAAAAGGCTACCATGTCGCTGTTTGAGATTCCGGGGATTGTGCCGGAGTTTCTGCTTCTCGGGTAGTGTACCACGCAGCCAAGGTGTGCGGTGAGCTGCTCGACGGTATGGGTGTGATGGGCAGGCAACGTAGCTCGGCCATTGACCCCTCGGTTCAGGTACTGTCGCGTGGGGCGGGTCATATCGAGACGGACGCGGCGGTCATTAGACAGCCGGCCTTCGTCTTCCAAATGAGCGGCCAGAGTAGCGCCAAACACCTTGGAGACGGATGCAGCGCTGTAGACGGTCTGGCTATGAGCACCATGGCCTTCGCTGGGATTCGCATCTCCAAACCCCCGACGGTAGACGGTTTCTCCGTTGTGAATGATTGCTACGGAAATACCGGGCGCACGTACTGCGCTTCGATGTGCGTTCACTAACCCATCGATCGCTTCACGGTGCGTGTAGCGGAGGCGTGTGTTATTTTCCACCCAGACGCCTGAATAGCGCGACCCCTTCGGGTCGGCTTCAAAATCGGCAAGCCGGTAACCCCGATCGCGATACGCGTTCCACAGATTGCGAAACTGCTGGTCGTTTCGGCTCGTGCGTAGCTGGTACATGGGCATATCTGCGCGACGCTCCCAAATAGCGGCGTAGCGCAGCTGATTGTTCTCGGTGTAGCTTTCATAATCGCGCACCTGGTAGCCACGACGGCCCAGCGCATTGACCTGACTCTGGTACTGGGCGCGTGTCATGTTGGTACGCATCGTCCAGTCTACGTCGTCGGTGTCGGCATACCAGATAGCTGCCCAGCGCAATCCACCAGGCGTTTCGTACGCTTCAATATCGACGGGGCGCAGGTTCTCCTGCTGGCGTTGTGCGTGGAGTTCTCCGAACCGATCGGTGGTCATATTTCGATTCGACTTCCAGCGGATCCCTTCACGATTCTCCACCCAGATGCCGGCAAAGCGCAGGTTGCGCCCCATCATGTATCCTTCGACATCGGTAGGCCGAAACCCAGCCTCTCGCATCTCGGTCCAGCGCTCATTGTAGCGATCCGAGGTCATGTTGCGCCACTGTCGCCACTGTCGTCCATCGTAATTATCGCGCCATACCATTGCATACCGCGTCTGGCGGCCTTGCGTATAAGCCTCCACGTCGATTAGCATCCAGCCCCGACTTCGATATTCGCTGAACAGCTCGCCGTAGCGCTCGCTGGTAAGGTTTCTGAACGAGCCCCAGGGAAGCTCCCGCTCGGCCGTAAACTTTTCAGAAGGAGCCTGATTCGCTGTTGCAGGATTGATGATCGTAAGCTCAGCTCCAAAAGGAATTGACCGAGTCGTCTGAGGTAGATCCTGAGCCTGGAGGGAGGCGCCTGGCAAGAGAAGCAGGTAAGTCAGTCCCCAGAGGACGGCAAGAGAGCCAAGGGGCAGGATGCGCTTTGCAGAAGAAAAACGGAGGATCGTCATGTTGCCACCCATGCTTTGTGTGGAGGATTTGTTTAAATAGGTGGCGAAAAGCACATAGTCTACCGGACAAGTAATGGTAAATAAAACTGTATTACGGTTTTTTCGCCTGCGTTACCGCAACGGGCTGAACTGACTGGCGGAAGCGATGCCTCTGTAGCATTGCTCTTGATTCGCAATTGTCGGTGGGGCTGTTGTATCCTGCACGGTAGAATTGGCCTGTACGCGGTTGGATCTGCGTGCTTTTCCTTCTGTGCTATCCCGGCGTTCGATGCGTAGCCTTCCGCGACATCTCGGACGCCAGACAATCGCCTGTAATACGGCACCACGCTTTTCCTGACAATCAAACCTTCCTGACCTATGTCAACTATCTTTGCATCTGACCTCCTCCACGGCGAGCACATCGTAATCACCGGGGGCGGTACCGGGCTGGGCCGGGCGATGGCCGAGCGTTGTGCAGCGCTGGGCGCGGCTGTCACGATCAATGGGCGCCGCACCGAGCCGCTCGATGAAACCGTTGCTGCCATCGAAGAGGCCGGCGGTACGGCCAATGGCATCTCATGCAACGTACGCGACGCAGAATCCGTCGACGCCTTTTTCGACGAGGCGGAAGACGCCCAGGGCCCGGTAACCGCTCTCGTGAACAACGCCGCGGCGAACTTCCTGGCAGCGACAGAAGACCTCTCGCCCAACGGATTCGACGCCATCGTTAAGACCAACCTGTACGGCTCGTTCTACTGCACACAGGCGTGCGGACAGCGGTGGATTGAGCGCGGATCGGGTGGGGTGGTGCTGTCGATTGCCACAACCTACGCCGATACCGGGAGCGCCTTTGTCGTACCCAGCGCGGTCTCCAAGGCCGGCATTGTGGCGATGATGCGCTCCCTGGCGGCAGAGTGGGGGCCCGAGGGCATCCGGCTGAATGCGATTGCACCGGGGCCTTTTCCGACGGAAGGGGCATGGAGCCGCCTCGTGCCAGGCATGGACGTCGAGGACGACATGAAGCAGCGCAACCCGACGCGCCGCTTCGGGGAACCCGAGGAACTGGCTACGCTCGTGGCGTTTCTGCTCTCCGACGGGGCCGCTTACATGAATGGCGAGGTGGTTACGTTCGATGGCGGTGAGAAGCTGGTGGCGGGCGGACAGTTCAACGCGTTCACGGCGATGCCGCGCAAGCAGATCAAGGGGCTTTTTGCGAAGATGAAAGCAGCCCGCGATAAGTAGCCAGCGAGGCGCCTGCGCGACCCTTTCTCAACGGGCCATGGAGACCGCTCTTGATGCCGCGACGCATACTGGAGAGGCGCAAGCGGTCCGTATCCCTCTCACCAAGGTGCCAGTACCGTCCCTGCCAATATGAAGAAAAGCGATTCCACTACGCCCGATTCGCTGAAACGGTGGCGTACTTCTTGCTCTTTAATTCACCCATCCTTATTTAGGGATTAACAATGTGTTAACAAGCATAGAAGTACAGAACGCTATGGCTACCCTCGATATGAACCTGTTCGCCCGTGCGGCCGACGACGTAGAGCGAACGCAGTATCAGATTCTCGGCGGCTTGCAGCATGCACGTCGCGACTTTGCGGCGAAGCGCATCTACCCGCATCTTGGGCGCCTGGTGGCGCTGTACACGTCGCTGCGAACGATTCTGAAGCAGTCGGATGCGTACCGTACAGCCTCTGCGGGTACGGCGACCGGCATTGATTGGGAAGAGGGTACGCTGCAGTACCGCTGGCCGGAGCTGGAGGACGGTGAGCTCTCGACGGTCCGTGCGCTCATCGAATGGGCGCTGCCACGCATCCAGGAGGCGATTGAGGAGGGGCGCTCGATCTATGAGATGGTCGAGGAGAACTTCGATGTAGAGACGGTGGGCATTATGCCGTCGTATGTGAAAGAAGGCTACGTGCTCGTGCCCGACCGCAAGGCGGATCGCCTGCATGTGCTGCGCTACACGGTGTCGATCTTTACGAACGAGGACGAGCAGTACCGCACGCTCAAGACCGAGCACTGCAAGTCGATCGATCAGTTTGGCGTGGACGCGCATCCGAGTTCGGTCAAGCTCGAAATGGTGGATGAGCGCAAGGATCTGCCGAACCCGGCGACATACATGTTCAACACGGACCTCGACTTTCCGTACGAGCCTACGCTTCTGCCTGTGGCGAAGCGCACGCTCATGCGGCACCTGGCCCAAGAAAGGGACTGGGCATAGCAGACGGCACGAACATTCAACACGTAACGAGCGCTCCTGCACAACGATGGTGACCATCGCCGCAGGGGCGCTCGTGGTTTCAGGGGCCAGGGGCTATGTGAGAGGTAGGGTTGCGTAGAGCGTAGAGTTACGTAAGAAGCGTACCGGCTGCATGCCACCCCGAATCGAACGCGTCTTCCACCGAGATGCCCGTGCGGTAGTTGCCCGCAAACTGGAGCCCGGAGTGAGCGGCTTCGAGCGCATCAAGACGTCCCTTTACGGCGCCGTGGCGGTGCGTATACTGCGGGATGGCGCGGGGCCAAACCACCTGGTGCGAAAACACCGGATCATCGGTAACGCCAAGCAGGCGCTGCAGGTCGCGCATGACAAGCGCACGGGCGGCGTCCGGGTTGGCATGGGCGTGTTCAGGAGCGCGGGCCCCGCCCACGAAAGTGGTAAGCAGCACGTGTCCGTCGGGGGCCCGTTTCGGAAAGAGGGTAGAGGCGAAGATGGTGCCCAGGATCTCGAACGACGATTCGGCAGCAGGCAGCAGCATTCCGAATCCGTCGAGCGGGTGCGACACCGCGTCGCGCTTGAACCCGAGCGATACGCTGCGCATGGGAGCATACGGCACGTCGCGTAGCGGATGCAGCGACAGCGACGTGTCGAACGTGATCGCCGTACCCATCGTGTGCAGGGGCGCCGCATACACCACGGCATCGACCGGCGTGCTTCCGGCCGCGTGATTGATGCGCCAGCCGGCGTCTGTAGGCACGAGGGCATGCACGGCGCAGCCAAGATGCATCTGCTCCTGCAGGTGAGTGGCCAGGGTGCGCGGCAGCGTGTCGAGGCCGTTCTCAAAAGAAAAGAGGCCGTTCACAGTTGGCTCTTCGGAGGCATTGCCGCCACGCATTGCGTTGCGGAGTCCACCAATGAAGAGCGAGCCGTGCTCCTTCTCCATCGACTTGAGCGTTGGAAACGCATGCTGTACCGCGAGTTTGTCGGGGCGTCCGCCATAGACGCCGGCTACGAAGGGATTCACGGCGTAGTTGAGCACCTCAGGGCCAAGACGCCGCGCCACGAAACGCGCTAACGACTCGTTGGCAGGGCCGCGCGTGCGGAAGGGCTCGGTGAATAAGCGGGCTTTGGCACGCGCAGAGAGGAGCGGTGTGCGCACGAAGTCGGAGAGCGACTGCGGGATGGGCACAGGCCGGGCGTTGCGTACCACAAAGCGATTACGGGCTTCGGGATTGGACTCGACGCGTGCGTTATCGAGTCCGAGATCACGCATCACACCCGCGAGTGCGGGGCCGGCCCCGTTGATAGAATTTGGGCCCTCCTCAACGAGAAATCCGTTGCGGCGGGTCGTGCGGATGACGCCGCCGGCATAGTCGTTGGCTTCAAAGACCTGCACTGCGCATCCCGCCTTATGCAGCCGGTACGCCGCTGCGAGTCCGCTAATCCCTGCTCCAATGACACCCACCTGTGTAGGATGTGACATACGATGGTACCGAAATCATAGAGAGTGATTCACGAGTGTTCAGTAGCTTCTTGTACCCTGTTACCGAAACTCTCGTTGCACGCGATCCGTAAATTACAGTCCACATTACACAAAGGTTGTGTGTGCTCGTCATCGCAGAATCGTAGAGAGGTGACGGCGCATGCGTGTCTTGATTGAGCTCCGTACGCACAAAACGAAAAGATACATATGGCTACAGAAGCAATGAACGAAAGCTGGCGTCGCATTCGCGATCAGGTTAAGCTGATCTGGGAAGACGCCGACTTCGACGACAAAGAGATGAAGCGGGCACGCGGCGAGATGGACAAGCTGGTTGGGCTCATCCACGACAAGACGGGCGACTCGCCCGAAGAGATTCGTCGCAAAATGAGCGCTATTCTGTAGCTCAATTCTTGTACTTTACGGCTGTACCGCACGGCTGCACTGCTGTGTTCTCCGCACAAACTGAATCACCTGTCTTGGATCTTCCGGGACAGGTGTTCTGTTTTTAAGGGCTGGAACCGCTTTCATTCTTCTTCACCAAGATCCTTTCCTGTTGCATGGCCGACGTATCTGCTCCCGATCAACTGGGCACGCCCGCATCCACCTCTTCATCACGTTTCCAGCGCCGCGCCGACCACTACAAAGGCTTGCTGGAGACGTACAACGCGCGCCGCGCCGAGGTCGCCAAAGGCGGCGGTGATCGGCGCATCGAGCGGCAGCACAAGCGGGGCAAGCTCACGGCGCGCGAACGCATCGCCCACCTGCTCGACGCCCCCGACGACTTTACCGAGGTCGGGCAGTTTGCCGGATACGAGATGTACGAGGACGAAGGCGGCTGTCCCTCGGGCGGTACGGTGATGGGCCTTGGCCATGTAAGCGGGCGCCTTAGCCTGGTGGTGGCTAACGACGCCACCGTCAAAGCAGGCGCCTGGTTTCCAATCACTGCGAAGAAGAACCTGCGGGCGCAAGAGATCGCCCTCGAAAACCACGTACCGATCATCTACCTGGTAGACTCCGCGGGCGTCTACCTGCCCATGCAAGACGAGATCTTCCCCGACAAGGAGCACTTCGGGCGCATCTTCCGCAACAACGCGATTCTCTCCAGCAAGGGCATTCCACAGATTGCGGCTATCATGGGCAGCTGCGTAGCAGGCGGCGCCTACCTGCCGATTATGAGCGACGAGGCGCTCATCGTAGACGGAACCGGATCGGTATTTCTTGCCGGGCCCTTTCTCGTAAAAGCAGCCATTGGTGAAGAGGTCGACGCCGACGTGCTGGGTGGGGCTACTACCCACACCGAGATCTCCGGCGTGGCCGACTACAAGTGCGAGTCGGATGAAGAGGCGCTCGACACCGTTCGCGACATCGTTGGCCATATGGGTCCAGAGCACCGCTTTGGATTCACGCGTGAGGAGCCCGTGGCGCCAGCATTCGACGCCGAGGAGATCTACGGCCTCGTTCCCGATAGCGGACAGCAGCCATATGATATGCGCGAGGTGCTGGCTCGTATCGTGGATGCTGACTCATGGACTGAGTACAAGAAGGGATACGGACGCACACTGCTTACCGGATATGCCCGTATCGATGGATGGAATGTTGGCATCGTAGCAAACCAGCGGGCGGTTGTTCGCAACAAGACAAATCACGAAACGAAGGGCGAGATTCAGGTAGGAGGGGTGATCTATGCCGATGCTGCCGACAAAGCGGCGCGGTTCATCATGAACTGCAACCAGAAGCAGATCCCGCTCGTGTTCTTCCAGGACGTAACGGGCTTCATGGTCGGCAAGCGAGCCGAGCACGGTGGGATTATCAAAGACGGCGCCAAGATGGTGAATGCGATGTCGAACAGTACCGTGCCGAAGTTTACTGTTGTAGCGGGCAACTCATACGGCGCAGGTAACTACGCCATGTGCGGACGCGCCTACGACCCGCGGCTTATCTGCGCCTGGCCCACTGCCAAGATTGCGGTAATGGGGGGTACGCAGGCGGCGAAGGTACTGCATCAGATTCAGGTGCGCAAGCTTGAAAAGCAGGGCAAAGAGCTTACCAAAGAGGAAGAACAGGAGATGCTCGCCCGGATCGAAGACCGATATGAGAAGCAGACCACGCCCTACTATGCAGCGGCGCGTCTCTGGGTCGACGAAATCATCGATCCGGTAGACACACGCGCATGGCTGTCGCGCGGAATCAACATGGCCGACCTGAATCCGGAGATGGCCGACTTCAACCCGGGTGTGATCCAAACCTGAGTGATCCAAACTTAAAGAGCGCCACGATCGTTCAAGCCGCGAGCAGGTCGTCTCTGTTGCATGAAGTCAGGGAATCTGCGCGCCGTCTTGCCAGCATGTAGCGATCTACACGCCCTCTGCCCATGAGCCCAACACGTCCGGCCACCGCGCCCCACCAGTCGCATCTGGAAGAGCTGGTCAACAGCATCACGCACGGGGTTGGGCTCGTGCTGAGTCTGGTTGGCGGGGGCGTGCTGCTGGCGCTGGCCCTTACGTATGGTACGGCGGTGCACATCGTGAGCTGTGCGCTGTACGGCGCCACCCTTGTATTTCTGTATGGAGCTTCAACCTTCTACCACGCGGTAACGCGTCCGCGTCTCAAGTACATAGCCCGCGTGCTCGATCATGTGGGGATCTACCTGCTGATTGCAGGCACCTACACGCCGTTTCTGGCGGTAATGGTGCCTGAGCCGCTGGGATGGGGAGTGCTGGGGCTCGTGTGGGGCTGTGCGATCCTCGGGATGCTGTTCAAGCTCCTATCGCGCCATCGATTTCACTGGGTTGCCGTGGTGCCTTACGTGGTGATGGGCTGGATCGGAATTCTCTTTGCGCAGCCGCTCATTGAGGCCCTCTCGTGGGAGGTGTTTGGATGGATTCTGGCGGGCGGCGTGGTGTACACCAGTGGGGTCGTGTTTTTCGGTTGGAACCGCCTGCCCTTCAACCATGCCGTGTGGCATATCTTTGTGATGGGAGGGAGCGCCATCCACTACGTAGCTGTCTTGCGATACGTGCTTCCGTAGAAAAAAGGGTAGTGGATAGACGCTAAGTGATGAAGTGATTTGACACCGCAGCCTCGTCTCGGTCGAACCCCCTCTCCCTACGGGTTTCTCCCCCTTTTCCAAGGGGGGAGATGTCCACGGGATCACGCCTCCGGCGAAGCTCGGCAGACAGAGGGGGTTTCAGCGGACTGTGATGAAGTAGCCTACGTGATAATCACTTACCACTGAACCGCTACCGGAAAAAGAACACCTACAGCTGAACTACAGACGAACTACAGCCAGGCACAGGCACACGTCCTATCTGCCACGCTACTTAAGCTGGATGAGCGCCTTCAAGATCTGAACGGTCGTATCCTCCGGCTCTCCGGTTGCTTCTACCTGTATGTGGCGAGCATCTTCAAGTGCATCGGGCGCCTCGTAGCGGGCGGTGAGCAGCTCGAAGTCCTCAGCGCGCGCATCCGACACAACATCGGGGTGCGACTCGCGTGCTGCAAGGCGGCTCTTCAGGTCCTCATCAGGGGCAATGAGTTCAGTGAAGAGGGGCGGGCAGTGCGGCAGGCGTTTCCGAAGAGCGTCGCGCGTGCGCCGGTGGCTGTACGTCGCGTCGAGGATGAGGCCCGACGATCCATCTGCAACAGCGCCGACCGCCTGCTCAGCGAGGGCGTCGTAGGTGCGCTCTGACATGGCGCTGCTGTAGAGCTCCGCGCGCGTCTCGGTATCGGGGCGCTCATGCAGCGGCAATCCGGCGAGGCGCTTGCGCACCTGGTCGGACGACACGACCGGCCAGCCGAGCGCTTCGTGCAGCGCCTGGGCCTGCGTGCTCTTGCCCGTGCCCGGGCGCCCCATCACAACGACCACGCGCGGCGTGTTGCCGGCCACAAAGTAGCGGAGCGCCCACTGGTAGAACGTCTGGCTGTCGCGCTTGCACGCGTCGCGGGCGTCTCCGGTGATGTCGGGGTCATCGAGCTTCATGCCGTTAACCTTGCCGCGCACAAACGCACGATAGCTCTTGTAGAAGTCGGCCAGGCGGGCCAGGTTCGGGTCGCCGAGCGCGTCGGCAATGGCATTGACGAAGTAGCGGGCCAGATCGGGGCGCCCGTTTACGTCGAGTTCCATTGCGAGAAACGCGACGTCGCTCGCAATGTCGATGTGACGAAACCGCGTCGTAAACTCGATACAGTCATAGATGCAGACGCCGTCTTCGCTGAGATGCACATGTTCGAGCCGGAGATCGCCGTGCGCATCCACAATATGCCCGTTGGCGCGCCGCTCGTGAAACAGCAGGGCGTGGTGGTCTATGAAGCGCTCGGCCGCATACTGCAGAGCGCGGTACGCAGGCTCTGTGATGAGTCCGCCACGATGCGGAACGGCCTGCTCGAAGTTCTCCCGGATGTTAGTCCACACCCGGTCGACGCGCCCGTTTGCCGCAACTTCGGGCGAGGAGGGGCGTGCTGCGTAAAAGTCGGTCAGGACGTCAACCACGGCATCGAGGTCAGACTCCGTCAGCGTGCCGCGTTCGAGGCGCGCGTCCAGAAAGTCGTCGTGGGGAAGCATCTTCATTTTGACAGCGACCTCCACGACGTTGCTATCGTCTTCGAGGCGAAGGCCATCGGGCGTACGGGAAATGGGCACCACGCCCTCGTAGATAGCCCCGCAGAGGCGGCTGTTCAACCGGATCTCTTCCTCGCAGTAGTGGCGCCGCTGCGCCAACGTAGTAAAGTCGAGAAAGCCCAGGTCTACCGCTTTCTTGATCTTGTAAACATACGGAGGCGCCAGCGCTACATACGAGATGTGCGTCTGCACGACGTGGATCTGGTCGGGCGTGTAGGGATAGGCATCGGCACGTTCAAGAGCCTCGCGCAGCGCGCGTCCCGAAAGGGAAAGATCAGGGGGCAGTGAATCCGGCGGCGATGAATCCGAGAAAGATGAAGAGTGCGGCTCAGACGGTTCCGATGTAGCAGAAGGCGGAGACATAGGGGCAGGGATGAAGAAGGAAGGCGGTTAAGGAGCGAGAGGAACCGTTAGGCTTGCGACTGCAGCGCAAGGTAGGAAACCAGAGGAAACCAGAGGAAACCAGAGAGACGGGTGGGGGAGACGAGTCGGAGAGACCGGTGGGACAGACTATGGGACTTGCTCAACCTGCGTCGTGTCGGCCGGTGCATTGTCCTCTTCCATGGCCGATTCGGCAGCCGACACAAGAAAGTAAGCACTCCCCACAGCTGTGGCTATTGCCAGAACAATGAGAAAGGTTACGAGCGCACGAGTACCCAGCGGGCCCAGTGGACGCGGGGTTGAGGGGTCTTCGTGGGGAGGCGGAGCCTGATCAGGCATGAAGCGAAAAACACGGATGGAAAACGAATGCGGTAGCGTCGTTTCATAAGCCCGACGCGGGGCATAAGTTCATCAGAAAGTGCTGTATTGGCGTAGAGTACAGTCAACCGTAAAGAAATTATAGGACAATGCGAAGAGAATATGACCGAGGTGGTTGAATATGCCATGAGATGTGTTGTACGTTACAAATACGTTAGCGTCCCATTCTCGCGATGCAATGCGAAGGTACGGGGTGCAAACATACGCTGCTGAGCGACTTGAAGTACGTGTTCACCAAATAAGCTGCCATGAGCGACGCCTCCTCCCACAACGGCGACCTGCGCCGCGCTATCCTGGATACAACCCGCCGTCTTCTTGTGAAGAAGGGGTATCATAACCTATCGATGCGCAAGATTGCTCAATCGATCAACTACAGCGCGACCAGCATCTACCTTCATTTTGACAGCAAAGACGCCCTGCTGCACGCACTGATCGACGAAGGAATGCAGCGCCTGTATGATGCGTTTAGCGACATCGTAAGCGCATTTGACGATGAACCTGTAGCGCGGCTTCGTGCTCTCTGCGAGCAGTTTATTACCTTTGGCCTTGAAAATCCGGAGTACTACGAGATCATGTTTCAGCTGCGTCCGGAGCAGATGGAGCGCTACCCGGCCGAGAAATACCGCCGGGCGCGCCGCAACTTAGACACGATTGCGGAAGCGCTTGCTGAAGGGGCAGAAACCGGTGTTTTTGCTGTTGAGGATGCGCGCGTGGCAGCCAGCGCGATCTGGGCGTCGCTGCATGGCACGGTATCGCTACTCATCGCCGAGCGTGTCGACATTCGTATCGATCGTTCGGACTTCATCGAAACGGCGATCCGTCAGACGCTGCGTAGCTACACGGTTCCGTCGGTAGCTTGACATCTGCGAGGTATCATCTGCGGGGTATCATCGACCCTCTGGGCCGGCCTTGCCCGCATTCTGATATCATAGATCATGTAACACCATAGATTAAATACACCATAAGGCGTTATTGTGCTACGGGGTACCATACAACATTAATGCAGCATGAATGAGTACGAATGCAGCACAGCCTGTAACACGACCCTGTCAGAAGCTCTACAGACCGTTCACCACGTAACTAAATCCCTCTGCATCTATGCCTGGACCGATCCATACCGCCCCTCCATCTTCGGGAGATCCCGTATTGGGAAAGACATTGCCCGACCTTATGTATGAAGCGGCCGAGCGCTATCCTAACCCCCGCTCGTTCAACCAGCCCACGGCTCCGGTGAAGTGGCAGCCCATGGGGCTTCCCGACTTTCGCGTGCAGTCCGAAGAGTTGGCACTGGGCCTGCGGGAGCTTGGACTGGAACGGGGCGACAAGGTGGCTTTCCTGCTGGAGAGCGACGTTAACTTCTGCCTCGCGGATATGGGCTGCCTGATCGCGGGGTTGATCGACGTGCCCATCTACCTGTCGCACGGCCCCGAACAGATGGCCTATGTGATGGAGCACGCGGAAGCGCGTGCCCTGATCGTGGCCGACAACGCACGCCTGTCTCAGGCTGCACATCTACTCGACGAGTTGCCCAATATCGATCATGTGATTCTTGCAGAGGGCGATGGAAATATCGACCCTGAGCTGCCTGACGAGGTCGCATTGCATACGATGGACGAGGTGCGGACCATCGGACGCGACACGACCACCGACCGCGCAGCGGCTGCGCAAAAGCTGTGTGCGCAAATTAGCCCCGACGACCTGGCTACGCTCATCTACACGAGTGGCACCACCGGCATGCCGAAAGGGGTTATGCTCACGCACCAGAATATCTCATCGAACGCCACGACGGCGCTGAATGAGCTGACCGGACTGGAGAAGGCCGCTGGCGGTGAGACAGTGATCTCGTTTCTGCCGATGACGCACATCTTCGCCCGGGCCCTGCACTACGGGTTTATGTGGATCGGCGCCAGCGTGTACTTCACGCACCCAGACAACCTCGTGCAAGCGCTTCCGGTCGTGCAGCCCACCGCGTTTGCTTCGGTGCCGCGCGTGCTGGAGAAGGTGTACGCGGGCATCCAGAAGAAAATAATGGATATGACAGGCGCGCAGCACCAGATCGGAAGCTGGGCGCTTGGCCTCGCGGAAAACTATGACATGACGCAGTCGCCGTCGTTGATGGAGAACCTGCAGCTTGGCATCGCGGACAAGCTGGTCTTCAAGAAGTGGCGCGCCGCGCTTGGCGGACAGGTCAAGTACATCGTGGTTGGAGGCGCGGCCCTACAGCCGAACCTGGCCAATCTGATGGCGGCCGCCGGTGTTACGATCTTGCAGGGCTACGGACTCACCGAAACGAGTCCGGTCATCAGCTTTACGCGGCCGGAGCGCAATATGCCAGGCACCGTTGGCGAGCCGCTCCCGGGCGTAGAGGTGCGCATTGCCGACGACAAAGAGATCTTGACGCGCGGCCCGCACGTGATGCAGGGCTACTACAAAGCGCCCGAGAAGACGAAAAAGGTGCTCACCGACGACGGATGGTTTCACACAGGCGATATCGGGAAGTTTGATGCCAAGGGTAACCTTATGATCACCGACCGAAAGAAATCGCTCTTTAAGCTCTCGACGGGCAAATACGTCATCCCGCAGCCCATCGAAAATGCGCTGGGAAGCGAGGCGCTGATCGATAAAGCCGTCGTGATAGGGAACGGACGCAAGTACTGCAGCGCGTTGATCTTCCCCAATGAAGACCAGGTGCGTTCCGTCGCACGGCGTGAGGGGCTCGACGAAGACGCGCCCTTCTCGGACCTGTTAGAGAACAACGTGATCTACGGGGCGATGGCCAATCTGGTCAAAGATGCGAACAAAGGCATGGATCACTGGTCGACCGTGAAACGATTCGTGCTGATCCCCGACGAACTAACCCCAGAGTCCGGGCTGCTCACCCCGACTCTCAAGGTGAAGCGCCCGGTCGTGCACGATACCTATGCCGATGACATCGATGCGCTCTACGACGCTGACGACGGAACGGTGAATCGCACAGAACGCGGCACCGTTGTCGTAACGCTTTAGATCATGCGCCGTAGATCCGGCCATCACGCAGGATACCGTGGCAGGGGGCATTGCAGCCCCCTGCACCCGGCCCCTTACACTCGGTCTGTAGCATCGGCTTGCTGGAATACCAAGTAAAACCGCATAAAACCAGCTGCAAGCGCTTCCATCTTTAAGAGATACTTTGTAGGTTAACACCGTTAAGCTGGCATCTACGCCAGTGAGTGCTCTTTTGGCGCATTCTCCCTGTGCTCAGACGATCCTGTACTCAGACGACATTCCCCCGCTCACTTAACCGACTGAAGGTTCTTATGGAAACGACATCCGTATCCACCCGCTCTCTGCAGGTGGCCACGCCCACCACGCATCGCCCGTTTCGCACGGCTGCGGTGCTGGGCGCAGGCACCATGGGCGCACAGATCGCTGCCCACCTGGCCAATGCTGGACTCAACGTACACCTGCTCGACATTGCAGGCGACGACGATCCGAACGGCGTCGTCAATAAGAGCTTCAAGCAGACCCGCAAAGCCAGTCCCGACCCGTTTGTAAACGACGAGGCCGCCGATCGCATTACGCTGGGCAACTTCGACGATCACTTTGAGCGCATCGCTGAGGCCGACTGGGTCATCGAGGCAGTGCTGGAACGCATGGACATCAAGCGCAGCATCCACAAGCGGGTCGAGGAGCATGCCGCCGATGATGCGGTCATCTCTACCAACACCAGCGGTTTGCCCATCAACGAGATTGCGGAAGGGCGTTCCGATGCGTTCAAGCAGCGTTTTCTGGGCACGCACTTCTTCAATCCGCCGCGCTACCTGGAACTGCTTGAGCTGATTCCGACAGCTGATACCGCGCCCGATCTCGTAGAGCGCGTGGCGCAGTTTGGACGCGTGCACCTGGGCAAGAGCATCGTCGTTGCCAACGACGTGCCGTACTTTATCGGCAACCGCGTGGGCGTGTACGGGCAACTGCAGGCGCTGCGCTTCTTCACCGACGGCGACTACACGATCGAGGAGATCGACACCCTCACCGGACCGCTTGTCGGGCGCCCGAAGTCGGCGACCTTCCGTACCGCTGACCTGGTGGGCCTCGACGTGCTGCTGGACGTCACGCAGAACCTTTACGACAAGGTCGAAGGCGACGAACAGCGCGAGGCCTTCCATACGCCTGACCTGCTTCAGAAGCTGGTGGAGGCAGGCAAACTGGGGCAGAAGACCCGGGCCGGATTCTACACAAAAGACGATGGCGAGATTAAGTCGGTCGATCCGGATACGCTGGAGTACACGTCTGCCGATGAGCAAGACCTCGGCGACATCCGCACGATTAAGAAGGCGGGCGATCTGACTTCCCGCCTGCAGGCGCTCTGGAACGACGATGGACGCGCAGGCCACTTCTTCCGCGAAACGACGCTCGACCTGTTGGCCTACAGCGCCAACCGTATCGGCGAAATTAGCGACAACCCCGCCGACGTCGACCGTGCCATCCGATGGGGCTTCGGCTGGGAGATGGGTCCGTTTGAAATGTGGGATGCGCTGGGGGTTCAGCGGGTCCTCGATGCGCTTTCCGACCAGGATCGTATGGTGCCTGACTGGGTCGACGCGCTCGCGAACCGAGACGATGCTGCTTTTTATCGGACCGATGATGGTGCGCAGCAGGTCTACCGCCCAAGCGATGCCACGTACATTGACGACGCGGCTCCACGCGACGAACTCACCCTCGCATCCGTTAAAACCAATGCCGACCGTACGCTGTGGGAGAACGACGAGGCGGCGCTACTCGACATTGGCGATGGGGTGGCGCTCTTTGAGTTCCGCTCCAAAGCGAATGCGCTGGGCCAGCAGGTGATGAACGGGCTGCAGGAGGTCATCAACCGGGTCGAAGACGATCCAAGCCTGCGCGGACTGGTCATTGGCAACGAAGGCAAGAACTTCAGCGTGGGCGCTAACCTCGGCGAGATGGCGGAGTCGGCCCTGCAGGGCGACTTTCAGGCGATCGGCGCCTACATCAAACAGTTTCAGCAGACGATCCAGAAGGTGCGCTACGCCACCAAGCCCGTGGTGGTGGCCACGCATCAGAAAGTGCTGGGCGGTGGCTGCGAGATGGCCATGGCGTGTCCACAGCCGGTGGCCTCGCTCGAAACCTACATCGGGCTCGTAGAGCTGGGCGTGGGGCTCATTCCTGCGGGTACCGGCACCATGCGCATGGCGGCATGGGCCGATCAGCGCGCAGCGAGCGACCACCCGAGCGACATCCAGGCGATCTTGCGTGGCTACTTTGAGACGATCGCGATGGCGGAAGTCGCCGAGAGCGCCCACCAGGCGATCGACAACGGCATCCTGCCGGAGCACACAACCCTCGTGATGCACGACAAGCGCCGCCTGCACGTAGCGAAGCAGCAGGTCATTGCCAAGAGCGAGCAGGGCTACCTGCCCCCGCCCACGCTCGACCGCATCAAGGTGCTGGGCGAGCCCGGACGGGCCGCCTTCGACGTAGCGTTGCATCAGTACAAGGAGGGCGGCTACATCAGCGAGTACGATCAGTTCCTGGCGCACAAGCTGGCCTACGTGATGACGGGCGGCGACCTGAGTGCCCCGCAAGAGGTCGATGAGCAGTACCTGCTCGACCTGGAGGTGGAGGTGTTCTTGAGTCTCCTGGGCGAAGAGAAAACCCAGGCGCGCGTGGAGCACATTTTGAAGCACAACAAGCCACTGCGGAACTAAGACGCCTGCTCGTATCCATTAACAAATCCAACGCATTCAACTATGCAAGCAACCAACGAAGCATTTATCGTCAGCAGCGTGCGCACCGCCGTCGGCAAGGCGGACCGCGGCACGTTGCGCACCACGCGCCCTGAAAAACTGGGCGCCGAAGCGATCAAAGGCGCACTGGCCCGCGTGCCCGGACTGAGCAAAAACGATGTTGAGGACGTGATCATGGGCTGTGCCTTTCCGGAAGGCCCGCAGGGCATGAACATGGGCCGCGCCATCGCTCAGAAAGCGGGGCTGCCCGACCACGTGCCCGGCGCCACCGTGAACCGCTTCTGCTCCTCGGGCCTGCAGACCATTGCGATGGCCACGCAGGCGATCGTAACCGGACAGGCCGATGTGATGGTGGCAGGCGGTGCCGAATCCATGAGCCACGTGCCCATGAGCGGCTTCTACTTTCAGCCCGACCCGGAGCTTACAGAGACCGACCCCGACTACTTTGTGTCGATGGGCATCACCGCCGAGAACGTGGCCGATAAGTATGGCATCTCGCGCGAAGACCAAGACGCGTTTGCGCTGCGCTCGCACGAACGCGCCGCTGATGCGGTGCAGAGCGGACGTTTCGATGACGAGATCGTCCCGCTCGACGTGCACATTCGCCACTACGACGACGGCGAGGTGCACGAGCAATCGACCACCTTCGACACCGACGAGGGGCCGCGCTTCGACACCAGCATGGACGCGCTGGGCGGACTGCGTCCGGCCTTTCGTCGTGGCGGTAGCGTAACGGCGGGCAACGCCTCGCAGCGCTCCGACGGTGGCGCCGCGACCATAGTAGTGAGCGAGAAGAAGCTCGCCGACCTCGACGCCGACCCGATCGGACGCCTCGTGAGCTTCTCCGTGGCCGGTGTAGCGCCGGAGCTGATGGGCATTGGCCCGGTCGAGGCCATCCCGAAAGCACTCAAGCAGGCGGGCCTCTCGCTCGACGACATCGGACTGGTTGAGCTGAACGAAGCCTTTGCTGCGCAGGCGGTAGCGGTGATTCGCGAAACGGGGCTCGATCCGGAGATCGTCAACGTAAACGGCGGCGCGATTGCGCTGGGCCACCCGCTGGGCTGCACCGGCGCCAAGCTCACTGCAACGCTGCTGCACGAAATGCGGCGCCGCGGCATCCGCTACGGCCTCTGCACCATGTGCGTAGGCGGTGGCATGGGCGCAGCGGGCATCATTGAAAATCTGGATGCATAGCTAAAATACAGCTAAACAAATAGCTGGATGCATAGTGCATTGCTGTGCACTCAGGTCATGTACGATCTAACGCCCCGGCTCACTACGAGTCGGGGTGTTTTTTGTGGATGCGAACGGGGTTTCTACAGTCCCTATTCGGATGCGAAACAGAGCTTGTGAATCTCTGTGCAGGGGAGCCATGCCCGCAAACGACAGGCCCGGTTGGTCGTATGGAGATGTTGCGTGATACCGCGATACACCTTATCACTGCCTCACCAAACCGCTCTCTCGCCGTGCCTGTGCCCGATACCGAATTACCGCGTCCGTACGAGAGCGGATGGCCGCGTGCCACACGCACCGCCGCACAGGCGTTCTGGGACTGGCACGATGCTTTGCGCGACGCGGCCCCCACCTCAGAGCGGGCGCTCAACGTAGATTGCAAGGCAGCCGATGCGGGCGAGCGCCTGCGCCTGGTGCCCGATGCTGTGTCAGAGGCGGCGTATGAGGCGTGCCGTGAGCATGGACTAAAGCGCCGCTATCTGGCTGCGCAGGTGAACGGGTTGAAGCGTCACCAGCCGCCGGTACGCTACGAAACGAGCGCCGACCTGAAGCGCTTTCTGGATCGCTGGATCGTTCCGCACGGGCGGCTTCTGGCCGGGCTGGTGCCGGGGGCCGGGTCGCTCAAGCGTGCGACCGACCATCTGAGCCGTGGGTTTTTCTATACCGCCATGGTAACCCATCTGCCACAGCATCTGGCTGACGACCGACTGTACGTGCCTCTGAGCGACATCGAGCAGGTTGGGACCTCCGTACGGGAGCTGCGCCGGGCGTCTGTAACCGAGCCGGTGCGTAAGCTGCTCTGGAAGCAGAGCATCCGTGCGCGCGATGCACTGGCACAGGGCCACTCGGCCCTTACCCGTCTCTCGTGGCGCCCGAAGTGGCGTCTCAAGTTCTGGTGGCTCGGCGCTCTGGAGGTGCTTAGCGAGGTCGAGCGCCGCGACTTCGACGTGTGGGGCGAGCCTATAGCGCTTGATCGCTGGCACACCGCACAGGTGTACCTGCAGACCTACCTGGGACGCGCTACCGGTCGTATGTCGTAAGACGACTACATCCAAGAAATCCAAGAAGTAGTGCATTGGCCTGTGTGGACGGTTTCAGCACGTTCTGGCGTGTAACGGCAGCCCAGGGCCGGATACACAGGCCTACCTGCAAAGAGAGGCTCCCCCCGTTGTTCACACCTTTACTCATATAGCATCCGCACATTATGTCTGATATCCAATCTACCGCATCCCCCCAGACCGTTGACCTGGAGCGCGTGCAGCGCGACGGCATGACGTACGATGAGTACATGGCGTACTGGGAGGCCGAGCGCAACGCGCCGCTCCCCGATGATGCCGATGCGGGCGATCGTCGCATGAAGCATTACCTGAACTACAATTACGAGCGGCAGGCGATGGTACACGACAGCTACGCTCCGTCTGAGACGCTCCAGGAAGCGCTCGGTGCCGTTGATGCGCCGCAGACCTGGATGGTGATCACCGAGCCGTGGTGTGGCGATTCGGCCTTCTCGCTTCCGGTTATTGCGGAGGCTGTCGAAGCGCATCCCGACATCGACCTGCGCATTGTGCTACGCGATGAGAACTTGGATCTGATGGACCGCTTCTTGACGGGCGGTTCGCGAAGCATTCCTAAGCTGGCCGTGCTCAGTGAAGCCGGTACCGTACGCTTTACGTGGGGGCCGCGGCCGGAACCTGCGCAAGACCGTTACGATGCGTTAAATGCCGATGGAAAGGATAAGATGGAGATTGTGAACGAACTGCTTAATTGGTATGATGAGGGCGGATGGCAGCACGTAGATCGTGAACTGGCTGATGCACTGCGGGCTGCTTCGCCCCCTTCTTCATCGTAGTATTCTATTGTTATGCCTGACGCTCACTGGACCCCTGCTCACGATATTGCGCTTCTGTACATGGCCGCTGCTTATGGATTCGACGATAGCCTGTCGGATGCAGAGGCGGTGTCGGTGCAAGAGGCGCTGGCACCCTGGGCGGCAGGGTACAGCCTCGATGTGCGCGAAACGCTGATAGAAGCGGCGACGCTGCTGTCAGAGGGCGACGCCCCCGATCGCGAGGTGGCGGAGGCTGTGGAACGGCTCTCTGATGAGTTCAGCCCCGACCATCACGGCGACATTCTGAAGGGGCTTGTGAGCATCGCGGAGGCAGACGGTGTGCTCTTGCAACACGAGCAGGGGCTCATTACACACGTAGCGAAAACGTGGGGGCACAAGGCGCTTGGTGAGCAGCTCATGGACAACACGACGGCAGCGGTGCAGTCGGGCGACGAGGACTGGAGCTTGATACACGAGTTGGCCTTTCTGTTCGTGGCCGTAGCCCACGCCGGCAACCACGAGCTCAACAGCGACGAGGTAGCGATGGTGAAGAAACGGCTGGGCCCATGGCATCCCGATCTGGACGCTTCGGCGATTGAAGACGTTATTCGTACGGCGCTGCAGGTCTATGCCGCATCCGACCAGGCGCTCATTCAAGACGTGGTGCGTACGCTCAAGCAAGCCCTTCCGGATGTGCAGCGCCTGGCCGTGCTTGATGATCTGTATTGTGTAGCCCGCGCCGACGGACCGATCACCGATGAAGAGGAGGCGCTCATTGAAGCGCTTGGTCGGTCGTGGGACGTGCAGGTGCGCCTTTCGCCTACGTGCGGAGACGCATAGCAAGCGGGCACCGCCCCGTGCATATCGCTCATCCTGTATTGCATTCTGATAGAGCACCGGAGAGTACACGCCGGTACGACAAAAGAGACGCACATGTGCTTTTTCGGCACGTGCGCGTCTCGTTGTCTTAATTATCGAGTGTGGAGAAGCCGAACAGTCAGAGAGCGTTTGCACTCCTTTTTGGGGCGTACAGTTCAGTATGCTGGAGGGGCCTCAGGTCTCCGAGGCCTCAGATGAAGACAGGGCGGTGTCAGCATCTTCTGGGGCAGATGACGCATCTGTCTTGGTGCTATCTGTGGACGGGGCACGCCCGTATGCCTGCGTCCAGGAGCGCAGGCGGTCGAATCCGTCATGATCGAGCAGCGCCTCAGACATGCGCCAGCTCCAGTTACCCCTGTCTGTGCCAGGGACGTTCATGCGTGCGTCCGAGCCAAGTCCGACGACGTCTTGCATGGGAATAACCACACGGTCGGCGGCGGAGGCCCACAGCATGCGCTGTGCTGCGTATTCGACCGAGGGGGCATGCTCCAGGTCGAGATATGTGCGTGCGTACTCCTGTTCACGGGCGGTGGCGTCGTCGTGCCACCAGCCCTGAAGCGTGTTGTTGTCGTGCGTGCCGGTGTAGGCGACTGTATTGCGCGGGTAGTTGTGGGGCAGGAAGATATTGTCGGCGTCCGTCTCGAACGCAAACTGCAGCACGACCATGCCAGGCAGATCGAAGGCATCGCGCAGCTCGTAGACCGAGTCGGTGATGTCGCCGAGGTCCTCGGCGACAATGGGGAGCGTTCCCAGCTCTTGCTGCAGGTGCGCAAAGAACGATGCACCCGGACCGTCTTCCCAGTGTCCATCGACGGCGGTTTCTGCGGTGGCGGGAATGGCCCAGTAGGCGTCGAAGCCGCGAAAGTGATCGAGACGCAGTAGATCGACCTGGTCAAGCACGTGCGACATGCGGCGTGTCCACCACGCGAAGTCGCGCTCGGCCATTGCGTCCCAGCGGTAGAGCGGATTACCCCAGCGCTGGCCTTCGGGACTAAAGTAGTCGGGTGGCACCCCTGCTACTGCTGTGGGCTGACCGTTGGCATCCAACCGAAACAGCTCTTGATTGGCCCACACGTCGGCGCTATCGTGCGCTACATAGATAGGCAAGTCCCCAAAAAACTGAATGTCGCGCTGTGCGCAGTAGGCCTTGAGGGTATTCCACTGCCGGAAGAAGAGAAACTGCCAGAAGGCATGCTTGCGGCAGTCCGTTTCATGCTCGTCGCGGGCGGCAGCGATGGCATCATCGTCGTAGCGTGCAAGCGGAGCGGGCCACTCTGTCCAGGGCACACCGCCGTGGGCGGTGCGCAACGCGCGGTAGAGCACATAGTCGTCGAGCCAGTGGGCGGTCCGGTTGCGGAAGCGGGCAAACTCGGTCTTCGCTGTAGCAGATGCATTATCGAAGCGCTTAAAGGCTGCGGTGAGCATCCGGTTTTTGTGCTCATACACCGCGTGATAATCGACCCGGTCAGATGGCAGGTTACGTAGCGGAGCGACCTCATCTTCGGTGACGAGCCCTGCATCGAGCAAGGGGGTGGGACTGATGAGAAGCGGACTTCCGGCAAAGGTTGATCGGCTACTGTAGGGTGACCCCGAGGGGCCGGTGGGTCCGGTGGGAAGCACCTGCCACAGCTGCTGATGGGCCGACGCAAGGCGATCGGCAAAGGCATAAGCCCCATCGCCAAGATCACCAATACCGTATGGGCTAGGCAGTGAGGTAATGTGGGCGAGGAGTCCGCTCTGGCGAGCGTCAGACATAGGGCGATTGGGGCGGTTATGAGGAAGAGTCACGAGGAAGCGGTAACGCGCGCGGCACGGTGTCTGGATCGACGAGATACGGTCTGGAGTCAGTGCTGTCAGGAGGGGCTGTGGCGGTGGCGACCATAGACCGGTAGAGCGAGTGAAACTGGCCATGGAGCGTATCAACGGCGTTGTCTGCTGCCTGGGCCTCCACGTCGATAATGTCGGGGTAGGCAAAGGCGGATGCGCCGGCGGTATCTACGAAGAGCGTTTTGAGGTGGAGGCGGCGCTGCAGCACGCTGTCGGTAGCATAGAAAACCTGATAGCGATTGATAGGCATCATCCAGAGGTAGTGGCGCAGCACGCCACGGCGCACGTACAGGCCATCGTGCCCGATAGCATAACGATGATAGTGGTAGTGCAGATAAGCGGCTACGCCGAGCGCTGGCACGGCGAGGAGTCCCCACCATGGCAGGGCGATGTCGTACGGATGCCACCAGCCGCCTGGCCAGAAGTAGACAGCGGGAGCCAGTACAGCGAGCAGCACGCCCAGGCGCCGTAGGAAGTGGCGGCGGATCGTGAGGGGCGACACGCGCTCAAACGTTTCGGGTAGGTCGAGCGGGCGCACATGGTTTGCGAGGTCGAGCACGGTAGACCAGCGTGCGAAAGGAGCAACGACGCGCTGCCCCTGCTGGTCGGTGTTTAGTCCCATGGTCTGTACCTCAAGCGTATACCACCCGAAAGCGCGCATTAGCGGTGTGGTTTGCACGATCATTACCTGCACCTTGGCCAGTGGGATGGTGCCTTCGGTGACGGTGAACAGGCCGTGGCGTTTGCGCAGTTTGCCTTTCTCCATCCAGAGCTTGAAGCCGTAGTAGCGGTTCAGGGTGAGCAGGATGCCGGAGAGCCAGCCCAAGAGCGCCGCCAGGATGACGGTAGTGAGCACGGTAAGAACAGGCGAGTCGTACATCGATTCGACAACGACATCGATACGGTCCTGTGAGAGTAGAAACCAGTTGGTCAGGGTCTCCGGATCTACAAACTGGAGGACTGAGAAAATTACCGCGAGGTAGAAGAGCGAGAAGCGAAAAGCGCCGGCCAGCAGCACATGAGGTAGCGACATGGAGAACAGCGTTTCAGAGAGCGGGGCCGCTTCCTCTGGATTGTCGGAGCTTGATTCCGGATCGCTGGCCTGGGCGTCGGCGGCCCGCTGATAGGTGCGCACGGCCGTACGGATCTTATGAGCCTGGCGGAGGCTCACGTACTCAATGCTTGCTTCGGTAGACGCGCTACCTGCGGTTTCGAGGCGCACCTGTGCGAGGTTCAGGAACCGCGCCAGTAGGCGCTGCTCAATTTCGACGTTCTGGACGCGCTCGATCGGGATGCTGCGATTCTGCCGGTTGATGACCCCGCTCTGAATCACAATCTGACGCGGGGTGATGCGGTAGCTAAACCGCAGATACTGCAGAATAATCGCTGGAATAGCAAAGACGGCATACACGCCCCCCAGAAAAAGGGGCATCCAGATCGTTGAGTCTGGATTGGTGAGCGTAGGTAGCAGAATCAGTGCCAGAGCGGGCAGGCTGGCCAAGAAGCGCAGAAACAGGGTAAGGGGATGCAGACGCTGCGGCTCGCGCACGGCTCCCAGAAGCCCGTTATCGTCTTCAGATGCGTTCTCAGACGCGTCACTGGCAGATACGTCACCGTCTTCAGGGGCCGTGGCATTCACATTGGCTCCGTTGGTTGCGTTATCCGACGCACCGTCCGAGACCGGGGAAGAGGCAGGGCGGTCGGTAGGGGCATCGGAAGATGCAGGATTGGAAGGTAGGTCAGCGCCAGGAGGTGTAGGGGACATAACGGGGGTGGACGAAGCGTCAGAAGCGTGGGCTACCGCATTACAGGCTACCGCATTGGATGGGGCGTGGCGTGCTGCTACAGCACATCTTCAGTTAGTGGATCATTTAGAATATACTGCTTGACCTCGTCGCGGATGCGTTCGGCGGTGGTAAGAGGGAGGCCAGGGATCACTACATCGCTTGACCGGGTGCCCGCCGTGTGAATGATCAGCCGCCCAAGGTCAAACTCGCGCTCAAAGATGTCTTGCGACACATCGAGGTGCTGGATGCGGCGCAGCGGCACCACGGTGCGCACGTGTGTGATGACGCCATATTCAAGCACCAGCTCATCTTCGTGCAGCTCATAGCCCCATGCGTTGTAGCGCCAGCGTGGCCACACGACAATGTACAGAACCATGCAGATGAGAACGCCCGTCACGATCCCGAGCAGCATGGTCCAGTCGGTTCCCGAAAAAAAACGGGTGACTGCATAGAACAGGATGCCCAGGAAGATAACGGTGTGTAGCAAGCACAGCTTGATACGCCACACCGAGCGGATGTCAGGGGCAAGCGCTGTAAGATTGCTGGAGGGCAGCAACGCGCGCGGCGATGCTGCGGGCGAAGAGAGCGTAGACGGTAAGTCCATAAGAGGGAAGGCACGAATCAGAAAGCCTTACTCATAGCAGTTGGGTAGATACAGGTTTCAGGAGATGCCGCAGGTGTACGGTGCGTTTCTTGTTTGGCTGCATGGCGGAGAACGGTTAGCCATCCTGTAGCAGGATACCCTTGAAGACAGGACGAATAGCGGGGAGAGGCAGGGGTACGTGCACGTTTGTTGTAGAGACTCATCCATAAGAGCACCTTGCCTTAATCCCGACATTGGGGATCTTAATACTGTGAAGATGGTGTATGGCTGTAGTGTGAGCCTATAATTAGGTTACAACAAAAAGCACAATGAAGAGAGTAGCTGCAAAAGAGCTAACTCAAGGGAATGTGTTGCAGTATAAAAATGTGTTGTAGTATAAAGTAGCGTAAAAGCACATTCCAAATATCTCAGGCCAGATTCGGATCGGGTAAGCAACATAATGGCTTCTCCGGTCCTGTCCCCAAATCTCAGTCTGAGGAACGTTACAGTATGCAACGATGCGTGTCCCCTTTAATGGTAACAGCATAAGCCTTAAAGAGGAAGCCATTCCGCTGTTGGAGCAGTATACAAGTTACTGTGTCAACGTAGCGGCGTGAGGTTCAAGGAAGCAAGATAGCTCTCAAGAATCTCCTGCGTCAATCTCGTTGCCGAAGTCTGAGATGTCAATGCAGACATGCGTTCCGCCAGAATACTGGTGTTGTATACCAAGTCAAGAAGCTGATAAGTCGTTTAGCTCTTGCGTCGGTATGGGTGCCTTATGAATCGTATTAAGTGATTCTTGTGGAGGAAGCGCATCCAGTATCTTACAGCATTCCATTATGTCCAAAAGGCTGCGTACAGCCCATGAATTGGTGTTCTGATACGGAAATCCAAGAAGTTGACACAGATCCCAAACATTTTGAGACGTATAGACAAGCGCTGACACTGCAGGGTCACGTTATTACGTGTGTGTCTGTAAGTAAAAGGCGCACAGATCACGCGCTTTTCGATCACATCCAAGAAAGGTCTGCAACCATGCATCTTAGGAGCTGGCAGTTGTATCTAACGGAGTCCATGAGCGAGAGGAAATCCCGAGAGCGTCGTCCAAAACGTTTTGCTCGGTTCCGATTGGCGAAACAACGCATCAAGGAGTACGAGAGGGCTGGCAGCGCCAGCAAAGACACGCCCGATTCAGAGCATGCTTCGCCGCCGTTGTACCAGATTCCGATACAGTCCCCCCGAAGCTCCATGCTGCTCTTACTGATCTCGCCGTTGCTTTTCCGATACGAGGCGTTTCTGCCTATTCTTGGTTATGTTATGATCGGCGTTGCGGCCGTTGCTTTTCTGGTCTGGGGATACCAGCACATGCGCGCCCGTAACCAGCGTCTCGAAAGGCTTGTGGAGCAGCGTACAGCTCGTATCCAGCTGCAGGCTCGGCAGCTCGCACGCTACAACGCCGAACTGATCCGAAGCAACAAGATGTTGCAGCGCACGGTGGATGAGAAGTCGCAGGTCTTGGGCGTTGCCGCGCACGACCTGAAAAACGCGGTGTTTGGCATCCAGGCGCTCTCAGAAGTGATGCTTGAGGACGAGACGCACTCTGAAGCTACGGCCCGTCGGCTCGGTCTTATTCATAACTCAGCCGACGAAGCCATGGAACTGATCGCGAATCTGCTGTCCTCAGCAGCCAGCAGTGTACATGGGTCCATGGAGAAGCGTCCCTTCGACTTAAATAGCATGGCTGAACTCGTAACACATAGCTTTACGGCACAGGCCGAGCGCAAAAATCAGTCAATTACATGCTTTGTGCCGCCTGAGCCTGTTCTGGTTGAGGGCGATGAAGATCGCCTGCGTGAAGCCGTTAACAACCTGGTTAGCAACGCCGTCAAGTACTCTCCGCATGACAGTACAATCAGCATCGAAGTTGTGGGCAGTAACAGTCATGCCTATATCTCGGTTGAAGATGAAGGGCCGGGTATTGGAGAGCACGAGCAAGAAGAGCTGTTCAAGCCCTTCGAGCGGCTCTCCACGAAGCCAACAGGCAATGAAGGATCATCAGGGCTTGGGCTGTACATTGTAAAGCAGATTGTGAAACGTCATCAGGGGCATATCACAGTTGACTCAGAGGAAGACGAAGGGAGTACGTTTACAATTTCGCTGCCCCGCATCGAGGCGTCTCAGGAAGACGAGCTCTCAGATGGTAGGCCGACCAAGCGTTCTGCACCGCCTACGCTCTCATTTGAAGCCTCGGCAGTGGCTGAACTACGCAATTAAATACCCATAGGCAAGATGCATAGAAAGCCATATAAAAAGCGTATATCGCATCTGCGTACGCGTCATGACATGATCAGCACACATTGGTTTAAGCTATGGCTCTCTCAACGTCGCTGCCTTCCGTTAGCATTATTGGATGCGGATGGGTTGGGTTGCCTACCGGGCAGATGCTCTCTTCGCAAGGGTACCGGGTGAATGGAAGCACCACGCGAGCATCACGGCAAGAGGTTCTTGCAGATGCGGGGATTTCTCCGTTTGTGACAACCCTTCAGCCCGCCCCAACACCAGAAGTGCCTGCGCTCTTCAAAAGCGATATTTTGCTGTGTACCCTGCCTCCGGGACGCTCCAATGCAGCTGCAGCTAACGAAAATACATACGCTGCCCAGATCAGGGCCCTGATGGATCAGGCAAAAAATCACGGCGTGGCGTGCGTTATCTACACCAGTTCAACGGGGGTATATCCTCCGGTCAACGGCACGGTAGACGAGTCGGATTTTGACCCCCGGTATCCTGAAGACTTCGATGCTCCTGCGCGCCACACGGCCCATGCTGTGCGAAAAGCGGAACAGATCATCACTACAGCATATCCTGCGGCGTCGGTGCTGCTTCGCCTGGGGGGGCTGTTTGGGCCTGAGCGACATCCCGGACGATTCATTGCAGGACGCACCGACGTGGCGCGCCCTCATGGGCCCGTAAACATGGTGCACCGCGATGATGTGGTCGGTGTCATCGCGCATATCATTCGCAACGATGTGCGCGAAGGGGTATTCAACGTTGTTGCACCGCAGCACCCTACACGCCGTGTTTTCTATGAAGCAGCTGCCACAGACCACGGGGGTACACCCCCTACGTTTGGGCCCGCTGAAGGACCAGCGGGCAAGCGCGTGTCGTCAGCACATCTGGTAGAAACCCTGGGATACACATTTCAACATCCAGACCCGGTAGCTCCATTTCGACAGCAGGCATGACGTGCGCATCCCTTCTGCTGCCTCTTCTGTTATGAAGATAAAGGTCTCAGTATACGATACGGTACACGGCACGAAAGCTCTAACCGGAACGCGCATCTGCTCGTTGGGCAACGAGGCGTCTTCGTAGCAAAAGGTGTAACGTTTTAAGGAAAGGTAACCACGCAGCGTGTGCGTGCCTTACTTTTGTGGGGAGATACCCCTTTTCTATAGAGGCATGCCTGAATAAAGTCAGCCGCTTTCTTCCGCGTTTACGTTTCCCGTATTTACGTTCGAAGACTGCCGGCTGCAGCTACGACGCTGCATTCTCGTCTCTACCCCCCACACCTTGTCTCAGGTTCTCTATGCTTTCTACGCTTGCCTCCGGTGTCCACTCGCTTGTCGACTGCAACCCAACATCCGATTCGTTTCGTGCTGACATACAGGAGGGATTAAACCGAGAGGACAAGCAGATTCCATCAAAGTACCTGTACGACGAGCATGGCTCCGTGCTGTTTGACAAGATCTGCGAGCTGGACGCGTACTATCCTACGCGAACCGAGAAGCAGATCATGCGCACCTACGAAGCCGAGATTGCCGCGGCTGTCGGTCCCCATGCAGCTATTCTCGAGTACGGAAGTGGAAGCAGCGAGAAAACGCATCTGTTACTTCAGGCGCTGGAATCTCCTGCTGCGTACGTGCCTATCGATATCTCTAAAGAGCACTTGATGGCTGCGGCCGAGCGGATTGCTAATTCCTTTCCCAATCTACCCGTTATGCCCGTCTGTGCCGATTACACGGCGCGCGTGCCCATGCCTGTACAGAAGGATGCGTATCGCCGTGCTCTGGCCTACTATCCGGGCTCTACGATCGGCAACTTTCTTCCGGCGCAGGCTACTTCGTTTCTTGCACAGATGCGTGCCCAAGTGGGAGGTGGCGGAGGTATACTCATCGGGGTCGATCTTAAGAAAGATCCAGACCGTCTTCGCCGTGCATACAACGATCCAGAGGGGGTTACAGCCGCATTCAACAAGAATCTGTTACGGCGCATCAACAGAGAACTGGGAGCGGATTTTAACCTGGGTACTTTCAAGCACGAGGCGCGTTGGGTCTCTGAAGAAAGCCGCATTGAGATGCACCTGGTAAGCACCAGAGCGCAAACCGTACGCATTGCTGGTGAGGCGGTCTCGTTTGAAGAGGGGGAATCGATCTGTACCGAATACTCACACAAGTACACGATAGAAGGCTTCACGGCGCTAGCCCGTCAGGCAGGGCTCGGTATTGAGGCAACCTGGACCGACGCGGATAGCCTGTTTAGCATCCATTATGCGATACCTACAAATGGGGTCGTTGCGGATTCGTAATCGTTGCGTGAAACGAGCCCTCTGTTCAGGCCTTCGAAAAAAAGCTTCTACTCGTCAGTTTCAAGCACGTAAACACGAAGCACTATGGCCAACACATTTGCATTTGGCATCGCGATCGCTGAAAGTGAGTCTTCGGAAGCAGCGCTTACCATCGTAGAGCGCGAGGAAGAAGGTGAATCCTCATTTGTCATACATGAAACAACTACATCCTCCTTTGACGGTGATGTCGAAGCGCTTGCGTCAGACGTACAGGGGCGGTTGGCAGAAGAGCCATACACAGCACGTTCCTCCGTTATTGTACGCGTAGACAACGACAAAGGAGATGCACTTGCCCAAGCCTTGCGGAGCCGTGGCGTACGTCCCGTTCGTGCACGGGTGCGAGCCGCTGATGAAGGCGCAGAGCCCGAAGCTGACGACGAAGTCGTTGTGGATGCACACGCTGAGCTCTTTGCGTTGAGCAATGCACATCGTGGCGGAACGCTCCGGATGGGCCATCACAGCACAGAAGACGCAACGCGACTGGCACGTATGCTTGGCCATCTTGTTGACGATGGTAACGAGGGAAGCGAAATTCGGGCTGACTACCTGGATGCACAGGGCATAAGCGCGCTCATAGCGTACTGGTGGAGCAACGAACAGAAGTCCGATCCTACCGAGCGACTGCGTGCAGATCTGCCGGGAACGGAGTCTCCTGATATTGATGCATAGCGGCGACCACACTGCATCGCACCCGTCTTGACGACGAGAGAGAAGACGGTTGTGGAAAAGGCTGTCAGAACGTGAAGCAGGGCTCTCAGAGGTTTTATGCTACCCATGTAGTATATGATGAAATGCGAGAGCAGGCCCATTCTATGTGAAATCATCCACATTCCATGTAGCAGGGAACGGGGGCACTGGCTTTCAGTGCCGCCGTTCCGTATTGTAATAAGCCTATACATGTATCGCGACTGCTTTGCACTGCACGATAGAACGTCTTATGCAACACCCTTGGCACGACATCTCCGTAGGGCCCGATGCCCCCGACATCATTGAAGTCATCATCGAAATACCGCAAGGGGGGAAAGTAAAGTACGAGTTAGATAAAGCAAGTGGGATGCTCCGAGTAGACCGCATGCTCTACTCATCGGTTGTCTATCCGGCTAACTACGGCTTTATTCCGCAGTCATATGCCGACGACGACGACCCGCTGGATGCGCTTGTGCTGGCACAAGAGCCGGTACAGCCGCTCTGCCTGCTTCGGGCACGTCCTATCGGACTTATGAACATGGTTGACGATGGCGAGAACGATGCAAAAGTGATCTGCATCCATGTTGATGACCCGGCCTTCAATGGGTACCATGACATCTCTGACCTCCCTGAGCACCGCCTCCGCGAATTGAAACGCTTCTTCCAGGACTACAAAAAGCTGGAAGACAAGGAAGTGATGGTCAACGACTTTGCCAATGCTGAAGTAGCCCGGAAGATTGTAGCAGATAGTCTTGTCCACTACAAAGACAAGTACGGGGCCCCCGCCGCATAAGCGCATCGTGTGTGCGATCTCTGTAGGACACTGGCTTCGTGCTTACGAAGCAGAGTTCCACGGCGCGTAAAGTAAGTAAACAAAGCGAACAAGCTTCGTAAACAAAAAGAGGTGCTGCATAAACGCAGCACCTCTTTCCTTTTGGGCTATCCAGCTCCACATGCTTCGTTCCAGGCATGCAGATAGTGGAGATAGCAGGGCTTGTGCACCCGCCAAACAGTTAGAAGTCGAACAGGGAGCGTGGCTTGTCCATTTCGAGCGTGATGATCAGTTTTTTGCTACCTGGCTTGGCTGATGGTCGCGCTTCAGAAACTGCGATATGCTGAAAAGACCAACCGCTCCCCAGTGCGTCATTAACCTCCATCAAGTCTTCGCGCCCGGCACGGTATGGCACAACAAACTTCTGGGTGCGCTTCATTGCATCGCCGCTCCCGTCTCCCCCCGAACGATCTGAAGCATGTGACTGAGGTTTAGGTTGGTCACGGGAATGCCGTGGCGGCTGCGTAACCGAGTGGGGAGCACGACTACCGTCTTCGTTGGGTGCGGCTGAACCGGCATCTACCGGTTTCTTTTCAAACGGAGATGTGTTTCCGAGAAGCCGGTCCGAGGAAGGCCAGCCTCCATCAGGGTTATGCCGAGACTCGTGAGATGTAGCAGATTTACGCTTGGAAGTGGTTTGTTCTGAAGACGGATCTTTCGAGGGTTCAGGCGATGAGCCTTCCTGAAGCAGGGGGTCGTCTTCAGGGGTATCGAAAAAGTCCTCAAAGATCGAAGAGAGAGATAAAAGCATAATGGTCGGGTGCCTATATGAAGAAGGGCCCGGATTGCACAGGGAAAGTCCTCTGCGGGCATCTTGGAGATCACGAACCCGTAGCCGGGGCACTGCGCTTCTGCCTGTTCTGGCGAATGGTTTGGTAGACCTCGCCGTATCGTTTCAGGCGGGTAGCGACCTCACGAGAAAGCGCATCGTACTCGGCGGCTGCCTGCGACGAGGGCGCGTACTCGAAAATTGACTGCCCACTGCCGGGAGCCGACTCAAGAGCGGGGTCTTCATGAATCACAGTGTCGAAGACTTTGCCCCCGTAGTGCTCGCGCACCTGGTGGATAATGGTTTCGGCCTGCTCGCTCTGTTCGGGAACGCGCGTCATGAGAACGCCGAGCACAGGAGCGGCTTGCCCCATGTTCTGCCGTACGTTATGCACCACCTCGCCCAGACTGATAATCCCTTCAAGCGACAGGTAGGAAGGCGACACCGGGATGATAAACCCGTCAGCAGCAACCAACGCGTTGATAGTGAGCAGTGAGGTGGAAGGGGCGCAATCTATAATTACGACATCGTAGGCGTCGCTGACTTTGTCAATAAGCCGGTTAAGGTGCTGTTCGCGCCGTGAGGTGTTTCCGAGGCGAGTATCCGCATTGGCAAGCCGAAGCGAGCCTGTAAGTAGGTCAAGATTGAGGATAGAAAGATCGTGCAACGCATTCGAAAGCGATGCATCGCCGTACATCACGTCGGCAACAGAAGGATTTAGCTCAGAGCGAGGAACCCCAAGCGCGAGCGATGCTGAGCCTTGGCTGTCAAGGTCGATCAGGAGTACGCGTTTTCCTTGCTTGGCCAATCCAACGGAAAGGTTGATGCTCGTGGTTGTCTTCGCAACCCCTCCCTTGTTGTTAACGACTGGAATAGTCTGAAGCATATCGATGTGGATAGTGTGTAGAGAGCTCGCGCTGCGCAAAACGCTTCCCGCATGTATCACTGACTGCAAACACTGAGCCAGATGGCGTAGAGCATCGGCCTCATCTTAGATGCGTTAACTGAAACGCAGGGGCAAGAATGCACTGAATGAAATAGGGATATCCGTAAGGATACCAGATCCTGTGGTTTCTTCAAGTATGCCCCAACGCCATGACTGCATGCTCTGTTGAGGTGCACATGCTCCTACGACGTGATGCGATCAGATTTAATGTGACACAGTCTCTAAAAGCAATGTACTTTAAAAGCAACGTAGACGAAAGGAGGCAAAAGATGGTACGACTGTACTCACACAAGAATACTCACACAAGAAATGGTGCACTCTGAGCACGCATGGCGCGAATTCCGTGTAGAACACTATCATATTCTTCCCATCGCTGGGTAATTTCTTCGGCCAAGTTATTATACCTGATAGACGCCTCTGTATGAGGGGCAAAGTGAGTCAGGGGCTGATGCGATTGGAGCGCCTGCTCTACAGCGTTGTCTTCAGGAATAACAGTCTCGAAAACGTTGTGATGGTAATGATCTCGAAGCGAGCGGACAGCGCGTGCAGATTCGGGGCGACCCTGTATCATCTGGGTGATCACGATGCCCAGCAGTGTGATGGACGCGCCATGTACATCGCGCATCTTCTTAACGAGTTGCCCCAGACTCTTCAATCCCTCAAATGAGAGCGGAGAAGGACGCGTTGGTATGAGTAGGTCGCTTGATGCTAACAGAGCGTTCTGCGTGACAACCGAAAGAGCCGGCGGGCAGTCGATAAGAACAGCGTGATATGTTGATGCAATCTCGGCGGTGGAAAGAGCCTGCTTGAGATGTTCAGCGCCTTCCGAGGTGGCATCGAGACTTAGCCCAGCATGAGCAAGATCAAGCGAAGCAGGAATAAGATCAATATTCGGCCATACGTTGTGGTAGCATGCGTCTTGAATCGTGCGCTTGTTAAACAACACGTCGGCTGTTGAAGGCCCTGAGGCAAGCTGCTTTCGAGACAAACCCATAGCCAACGACGCAGAACACTGGCTGTCCATATCAAGGAGTAGAACGCGTTTGCTATCTGTCGCAAGGGTAGCAGCCAGGTTCAGGGCGGTTGTGGTTTTCCCAACCCCCCCTTTGTGGTTCAAAATAGACAGGACGTGCATGCCGGCTCCTTTTTTAGATGTCATATACAGCGAGGCAGAAACACAGGAGGCAGAAAGTGCTCCCTCATGGTACATTGCTTTTCTTCGTCCAGTATATACTGCTTCACGGAGCAGGTGTGCATGCATATTTAAGAATATGGTGTATCCTTTCAGTCAATCCGTATGATTGTTACATTCTACGGGCTGCCACAGCACGAGTCGCTTGAAGCAGATGTAGCTTGGCAACAGCGATAGAAACCAACGATGCCGGAACGTGCTACCCGATGGCACGCAGCCTGCGGGGCGTTTTCAGAGTCTCCAAGGCAAACGCCGCCGTTCGCTTTCACAGCCCAGCAGCCAGCATATCCTCGTTATCGCTGATAACGGGGTGGCTATCGATACCTGAGTTATTACTGATGTATCTTGCGTGGCATACCGGACGCGAGTAGTATAAAGGTGGTATTACAAGATAACAACGTCTTGTTATCTTGAATAGAGAGTTGTGCTCTTGCATTGCACCGCGTCTTGTCATAACATAACATGTTGCGGTGTCATTCTATTAAATGAGTTGTAAAGGCCATTCTGAAACAGTGCCCTCTCACCGAATGGCTGAAGACCGCATCGTACGTGGGTACACCTATCATTCTTTTACTCATTAACAGATTGCTGAATCTTATGGCAAACATTCGCGAGTCCCTCTCTGAAATCATGAAAATCGATGGCGCCAAGGGAGCTGCTCTGGTAGATTATCAGTCAGGCATGACGCTTGGCACAGCAGGGGGCGGTAACGTCGACATGGAATTGGCAGGAGCAGCCAATACAGAGATCCTTCGGACCAAAAAGTCAGTGCTTGAAAAGCTGGGATTAGATGACCGGGTCGAAGAGATTCTCATCTCCCTCGAAAAAGAGTATCACCTGATCCGCATCTTTCATGAAAACGAAAACGTATTCACATATGTGATGCTCAACCGCGACCAGTCCAATCTGGGGCTGGCCCGCATGCAGCTTCAGGGCATTGATGAAGACCTTGTACTGGAGTAATTCCAGTTCGGAAGAAGAGCGAGGCAGTTCGAATAGCGCTTCCGCTGGCCAAGCTGCTCCCTTAACATGGTTGTAATTATGGCGGCGCAGCCGGCGCGAGACGTGGTCACCTGTTAAAACGATGTATTATGCATCACCTGAACATTGAAATTAAGGCTCGAGTTGACCGCCTCGCGCCATTCCGGCGCCGCCTTGACGAGTTGGATGCCAACCATGTTGGCACTGATCAGCAGCGCGACACGTACTTTCAAGTTCCTGAAGGACGCCTGAAGGTGCGCGAAGGGACGGTCGAACAAGGGATTATTTTTTACAAGCGTCCAGACCAGCAGGGCCCGAAGCCCTCGCGCATCGAGCGCACAGACCCTGGCAATGCCCTGGAAGGTGTGCTTGCCGTCTTGAAGGCGGCTCTGCCTGTGGATGTTGTTGTAGAGAAAACCCGTGCTATCTACTGGGTTGGCCGCGTTAAAATCCACCTTGACCACGTTCCCGCACTCGGATATTTTGTAGAACTGGAAGCGGTTGACACGACTGGAACAGCGTCTGAAGAAGACCTCTTGGCCGACTGCAACAGGCTGATGGAGCGTCTTAACATCAATGAAGAGGGGGTGCTCGTCGACCGTTCATATGCTGACCTCGTGCGAGAAACACAGCAAGAAGCGTAGACAGCGTCTACATCCAGCAGGCATCTATCCGCAAATCTCACATGGTAGCTGTGCCTATCGAGATGTGTAAGAACCAGTAAGTGTAATATCAGCCTCCTACGCTTGTTTGGTGCATGCCATGCCCGACGGAGGAAGACCGACCAACGAAGACCGACCAACGAAATAAATCCGGTGTTTCGCAGAGAAGCAATCCTGCAACATGGCGACCGGATCTGAAACAGAGAATCACTTCCCCTTGAAGTCTGCAGCACGCTTCTCTATGAAAGCAGCTACACCCTCTTGATGGTCGTGCGTCTGCACCGCCAGGCTCTGATACAAGGCCTCATGCTCAATGGTCGTGTTGAGCGTATCCGTCTGTGCATGACGCAGGCATGTCTTTGTCCACTGGAGCGCCTTGGTGGGACGTTCGGCCAGCCGGCGGGTGTAAGCGCGTGCTGTCTCCAACAAGTTCTCCGCGGGCACCACGCGGTTTACAAGTCCCCAGGAAGCGCATTGCTCGGCAGGTATGGGCTCTGAGAAAGCCAGCATTTCAAAGGCACGTGCGTAGCCCAACTGGTTGACTAAAAAGTAGGCCACGCCCGAGTCAGGGACGAACCCGATAGAGCTAAATCCTGCCACAAACACGGCGTCGTCGGCCATCAGGCGCAGGTCGCAGGCCAGCGCAATCGCGAGGCCCGCCCCGGCAGTAGAACCATTGAGCGCAGCGACAACCGGGACGCGGCTGTCTACGATCTGGCGTACCAGCGGAGCATAGCGATCCAGTACGTGTGTCTGAATCTCTTCGGGAGTTGGCGAAGGATGCAAAAATTGGAGGTCAGCACCCGCGCAGAACGTCGATCCTGCAGCATGCAACAGAATAGCACGGACGTCATCGCGACGGGCCACAGACTTCAGTGTGGTGCGCAACGCCTCGTCCAGTTCGGGGCTGAGTGCGTTGCGGCGATCAGGCCGGTTCAGTTGTACTGCAGCTACAGCATCATCTACAGAGACGGTAACCAGATCAGTGTGCTCAGGCATAACGAAGAGAAAGAAGGTGGAGGAAGGTTGAAGGCTGTAGTGGGATTAGCGGGATTGTAACCACGTCAGTTTGCTGTTTCAGAAGCTATACTCCTTGTCGTGTCTGGATCTGTTGTCGCGTGTGCACCTGCACATGGCTTCTGGGCCGTAGTTTCTGCACATGGCTTCTGAATACAGCTTTTGTGCACTATACATACACGGTACAAATGCAGACGGTGAAATGGAAGCCCCCAACCGCTTCTGGGCCCAACCTTGATGCCGATACGAAAAGAGGCAAGGCCACATATCCACAACTACAATAGGTTACCGAAGCATCAAACGTGCTGTATGCACGCCAATGGCTATTGACTGAAAGCGCTTTTCTCATTATAATATGAACTGATGTGTAAACACTGTAAAGCTATAACCGGAAACATATACGTAATTGTCATCAAATAGTGGTCAATATGAAATATGTTGTTACAACATGGTGCGTAATCCTACTTGCGCTCCTTGCGGGATGGGGGACATCCGCACAGGCACAGAACGTACAGGGTACGGTCGTTGACGTTGAGGGCGAAGCGCTTCCAGGAGTTAACGTGTCCATTGTAGGTACGTATCGAGGCACAACGACCGATGGACAAGGTCGCTTTGCTATCAATGTACCGTTCGATGGCGAGCCCGTCAGTCTCCGGTTTACGTTTATCGGGTTTGAGCCGACCGAGCGTGTGCTTGAAGGGCCCACGTCGGACCTGCAGATTACCATGCGAGAGAGCGTCTTTCGGGGCGATGAAATCATCGTATCTGCCTCGCGCGTCGATGAGCGCATCCTTGAGACACCCGTCACGGTCGACCGGCTTACCGGGCGCGACCTTGCGTCACGCCCTTCTACCGAACTGATGGCAAGCCTGGAGTCGCTCAAGGGCATTGACGTGAGCCGATCCAGCATGCTCATCAGCAGCCTCTCTACGCGCGGGTTTAACAGCGCAAAGTCAGAGCGCCTCATCCAGCTGGTTGACTACACCGATTACCTCTCTCCGTCGCTGTCGATCTACCCCGGCAACATCTCAGGCCCACCGCAGATCGACCTCGCCAGCGTTGATGTGATCCATGGTGCTAACTCGGCGCTCTATGGCGCCAACGCGTTTAACGGCGTGGTCATTATGAATACCCGCGACCCGTTCGAAGACCAGGGTATTGAGCTTGACGTGCGTGGCGGCACGCGCGATATGTACGACATATCGGGCCGATATGCCGAAACGTTCGGCGACCGGTTTGCCGTGAAGCTGGTTGGGCGCTTCATGCGCGCCGACGAGTTCATCAGCAATAACTTTGATGCGCAAAGGAACAGCGTCGTCCCCGGCAATAATGAAACGGGAGACCCGCGCGGATTCGATGCGGTGAACCGGTATGGTGCCATCAACCTGAGCACAAACGCCGACATTGCGCCGATTCTGCAGGGATTCGGGATTGACACCAACACCAACAACATCTTTACGCCGGGCTTCGACGAAGCATCGCTGGTGCCAAACGACTTCCGCGCCGGCATGTGGCAGATCAGTCCCACCGTGAGCGTGCTCCTGAGCGACGATATCAAAGCCACCTATTGGTATCGCTATGCCGAGGGGCGGGGCATCTACCAGAGCTCGAACCGCTTTCTCTTCGACGACATCAGCATCAACACCCACTCGCTGTCGCTGGAGAGCAATGACTGGACGTTGCGTGCGTACCGCACGGGCGACAAGCCCGGCGATACCTTCGACCTGAACCTGCTCGGCGCGCTCATGAACCAGCGTGCCTACCGCATCGGCGACCGCGACCTTAGCGAGCTCAGCGACACGGAGCGCGACCGGGCTAACTTCCTGCAGAACCTGGCCATTCCGTACGCGGCAGCCTACGCAATTGTCTACGGGCAGGCGTATCAGGACGCCGTAGCAAACGGGGCCGCCAACCCGTTTGAAGTGGCGCAGCGCGAAGCCAGTGGTGTGCTCCCGCAGTCTGGGCAAGACCGGTTTGCAGAAGCACGCGGCGCTACGCTCGGGCTACCCCCCAGCGGTGCCAGCCCGGTTTTCGATATCGACTCGCAGGTGTACCACACCGAAGGGCAGTACACCCTCCAGTCTGATATCGTCGACGTTACCGTAGGAGCAAACTACCGGCAGTTCCGGCTTACCTCAAGTGGCACGCTCTTTACCGACGGCCCCAACGCCTCGCCGCTGCAAGGCGACGAAGGGGATACCCGCGCCGTGCGCGATGGCATCGATAACTACGAGTACGGCGGGTTCCTGCGCCTGCAGCGCCGGCTCATCAACGACCGCCTGAGCCTCTCGGCTGTCGGACGCGTCGACGAGTTCAAGAACTTCGATACGCAGTTCTCGCCACGGGTCTCTGGGGTCTTCTCTCTCGATGAACAGCGCCGGCATAACGTCCGGGCCAGCTACGCCCAGGCGTTCCGCGCTCCGGCTCAGCTCGACCAGTATATCTACCTCGACATCGGTCCGATTCTCCTCCGCGGCAACTCCGAAAACGGATACGTAGCTGCTGATCCGTTCAGCGAAACGCCCGTCAGGGACCAGGTAGAAAATGGAAATCTCTTCCAGATCGACCCGCTCGACGTCGAGAAGATGAATAGCATCGAGGTCGGATACAAAGGGGCCGTCGGCGGGTTTTTTGCCGACGTTAGCTACTACCGAAGCAATTACACCGACTTCATCGGCACGCGGCGCTTCATCGGAAAGGAAGATGGCACCAACATCACCCTGGCTGACTTTGCACGCGACGAAGACGATCCGCGCCGGGCGCGCCTCATGCAGGTGTGGCTTAACGCCGATCAGGACGTTACCACGCAGGGGCTGCAGCTTGGGCTGGAGTACCGGTTCAACCGCGAGCTTACGCTAAGCGGGAACTACACATGGTCCTCAATCAGCGACGATGAAGAGCTTCGCGGCGCAATCAACCTCGGCTTCAACACGCCCGAGCACAAGTTCAACCTTGGCGCCCGCGGCGAGCTCTTCGAACGGCTCACCTATAACGCGAACGTACGCTGGCACAACGACTACGTCTACCAGATGCCCTTCGCCGAAGGCACTATCGAGAGCACGGCGGTCGTCAACGCGCAGATCGGATACAACTTCCCCGAGCTACGCACCACCGTTAACTTGGGCGGTACCAACCTCACCGATGCCAACAACATCACGGCCTACGGATCGGCCCCCATGGGCCGCATGGTCTATCTGGGCGTCTCGGTTGCGTACTAATGCAGATTAACAGGCTCACACCGCCCAACCGTCCTAAGACATGCAATAAGAGCATGCAGTAGGAAAATGCGAGCGCTGCAAAGCTCCGCACCCAACGGGCGCCTCCGGACCTGCTCCGGGGGCGCCCGTTTGTGGGATAAAGCCATCGCGCAGGCGCACCCTCTCACCTCACGGCGAAGTGAGGATGCGTACAGGCTACAACGGCGTGTCCCGTGGTCATGAGTGTAGTGGGCAGCCAGATGCGAAGAGCCATTTATCCTGTACGGTGCGCGATTCACAAAAAGAGGGACGCCGCAGCACGCGGCGTCCCTCTGGTGGATCACACTGGTGTATGATAAAAGCCGCTATGTACAAGGCTGATCAGTACCCAGCAGCCTGTCCGTCTACGCGCGACTCAGAAGCGCCGTAGAAGACGCCCTGCTCCGCATCATACCGAATGCCCTGATAGCGACCGTAGAAGCCGCCGCCGATCGTCACGTTATGTCCGCGCTGTCGCAGCCCGCGCACTACATCGTAGTCGACGCCCGACTCAATAAAGACACGCCCGCCGTCTTCGAGGGCCTCCTCAACCGAGGTTGTGGGCGCTGTAGAGTCGTAGTGGCGCCAGCGAAACGCATCCCCAGCTTCTTGCGTGTTCATCCCGAAGTCGATGATGTTGGTCAAGATCGAGAGATGTCCAATCGGCTGATAGGCTCCGCCCATGTTGCCGAAGCTAAACCAGGGTTCGCCATCTTTCGTGACAAAGCCCGGAATGATGGTATGAAAGGGCCGTTTCCCGGGCTCGTATACGTTCGGATGGTCCGGATCGAGTGAGAACAGCTCGCCGCGGTTCTGGAAGCTGAACCCCGTACCGGGTACGACAAACCCCGTGCCCATGCCACGAAAGTTGCTCTGAATGAGCGATACCATATTGCCTTCGCTGTCGGCTGTTGTTAGGTAGATGGTGTCGCCATCTTCCATCAGCTCCACGCCAGTGGTAACGCGATCGGAGGCCGTGTCGTCAATAAGTGCGCGGCGCTCATCGGCATACGCGTCAGAGAGCAGGCGCTCTAAGGGCGCGTCGTAGAAGTCGGCATCAGCGTAGTGCTTGGCGCGGTCTTCGTAGCTCAGCTTTTTGGCTTCGATCATAAGGTGCAGCGTTTCTTCCGTGCCGAACCCTTTCGACGCCAGATCATAGCCCTCCAGAATCTGAAGCATCTGCAAGACGGCCGTCCCCTGGTTATTGCCACCGATCTGGTGTACGTCGTAGCCGCGGTAGTTCACCGATACCGGATCGACCCAGTCGTCGGTGTGGTTCTCGAAGTCAGACTTGCGCAGAAAGCCGCCGTGCTCGCGCATGAACGCGTCGATGCGCTCGGCGATGGCGCCCTCATAGAACGCGCTGCGCCCGTCCTCCGCCAGAAGGCGCAGGGTAGCGCCAAGGTCGGGATTGCGAAAGATTTCTCCGGTCGCGGGGCCGCGCCCGTCGATCGTGAACGTTTCCTCAAACGCGCCGACGTCGCCCACGCGGTTAAGCAGGAACGGCACGCTACGTTGCCATGACTGCGCGATCTGCTCACTTACCGGAAACCCTTCTTCGGCATAGCGGATCGTGGGGGAGAGGATCGCATCCATGTCGAGCGTACCAAAGCGGTCGTGGATTGAGAACCAGCCGCTCACCGCGCCCGGCACCGAGATCGACATCAGGTCGTACGGTGGAATGCTGTCGGCATCGCGCGCATCCAGCTCCTGCAAGAGCTGCTCATATGAAAGTCCCTCAGGCGAGCGTCCACTGGCATTGAGCGCGTAGAGCGACTCAGTGTCTGCATCCCAGATGATCGCGAAGAGGTCGCCCCCGATCCCGTTTCCGGTTGGCTCCATAAGCCCGATAGCGGCATTGGCAGCGATGGCAGCGTCCATGGCGTTGCCGCCTTGCTTCAAGATGTCGAGCCCAACCTGCGTAGCCAGCGGCTGGCTGGTGGCAACCATGCCGTTAGCGCCGACGACCTCAGAGCGGGTCACAAAATGATCGTTGGAACGGTCGATCTGGGCGTGTACATGGGCCGGCCAGGCGGCGCTCACAACAAGCAGGAGCGATAGCGCTCCCAAAACGAGCGACCAGGTGGTAGCGTGCAAGTCCGTAGAATGCAAGTTCATAGTGGGTGTAAGACAGATGAGCGTGTAGCGAGCTTCCGCAGGGCCGGGATACCGTGCAGAAAGGTACCGGGTAGACATGCAGAATACGGAGCAGGCACAGGAAGTGAAAGGAAAAAACCGGGGCTTCGTCATATATCGCAGCTTTGTTGAAGCCGCTGCACGTTCTTGGTGAATGTATCTGCTGATCTGCCGGGCCCCTGGTACAGTAAATGGAAGCCCGGTCGCTGAAGTCCGCCGATGGGGCTATCGAGCGCACTTCACACAGAAAGGAGACTCAGGCATAATTTCGAGGCGACCTTCGGGAATAGGGTCGCCGCACTTAGCACAGTCGCCGTAGGTGCCTTCGTCGAGGCGATTAAGAGCGGTGTTGGCCCGTCGCAGGCGCTTTTCTTGTTTTGCGCGGGTCGCCGCGTTCATAGACTGTGCCTGAATGGCCTCCATGCGTGAGAGGCGCCCGATGGCGTTGTCGGGGGCGACGGTGTCGTCCCCCGCATTCGCCACGGCCAGGCTCGCCTCGAGCTTTTCAATGCGCTCATTGAGGAGCTTGCGGAAATGAGCCGTCTTGTCGTCAGAAATAGGCATAGCACGTCAGAGCAATAAATGAAACACACCGCTAATGGAAGCGCACTGCGGCAACAGCTACAGAAGCACAGCGGACCAGACCAAATGCGTATCTGTCGTCCTGGGTTCAGAGGAGATAAGTAGCGAGGGGGGCGCAAAGATACGGCAGAGACCCGGAACGCAAAGCGATAGAGCAGGCCAACCCTTCCAGGGCTATGCCAGTGCGTCTACGCTCTGATGCAGGAGATCCTGGCTGTGGCGCGTATCGATGGTTGGCCTGAGCTGGGCCATCAGGCTGAAGAGCCCGACCAGCACTTTGTTAATAAAGATGAAGTGATGCGACCCTGAGGTTTCGCGGAGCTGCGAGCCCTCCTTGAAGCACGCTTTCAGCTCGTCATAAAAGGCGTCATCGCCAAAGTCGAACGTGTCGCTGCGATAGGGACGCACGATAAGGCGGCCAAAGCGCTCAAAAAACGACGTAACTCGCTCACGCGTGGACGCGTTCATCTCGTCGTGCAGAATGTCGAGCTTGTGGAGCATGGCGTCGATGGCATCCTGGTCGTCGTGGATGCGAGCGTTCCACAGGCGCAGCATATCATCGCGAAAGTTCTGGGGGAAGCGCTTTACGCACCCAAAGTCGATCACGCCGAGGCGTCCGTCGTCCCGAAAGAGGAAATTGCCGGGATGGGCATCGGCGTGCAGCGTACAGTAGTTGCTGGCAATCTGATCGTGGACGAAGTCCCACAGGAGCTGCCCAAAGTGATTGCGCCGCTCCTGGCCGGGCTGTGCGGCAAGAAACTCCTCCATGTGCTGGCCCTCGACAAACGTCATGGTAAGCACCGTCTTCGAGGTGTACTCGTGTACAGCTTCGGGCGTAACGACGCTTTCGTAGTCGTACTGGTCAGCGAAGAAGTCGATGTTCGCGGCTTCGTTCTCGTAGTCGGTTTCGAGCATAAGCATCGAGCGTACCTCCTCGAAGTACTCGTCGAGGTAGGGGCCGTTTACAAGACGACCAAACAGCTGGCGGGCTACCGTCAGGTCCGATTCGATGGTGTTACGGATGTTTGGATATTGCACCTTCACCGCCACGTCGCGGCCGTCGCTGAGGGTGGCACGGTGCACCTGTCCGATTGAGGCAGCAGCGATCGCATCCCCCTGAAACGAGTCAAAGAGCAGTTCCGGGTAGCGCCCGAGTCCGTCGCGGATGCGTTTGCGCACAAGGGCCTGGTTCATAGGCGGCACCTTGTACTGTGCCTGGGCCATCACATCCATGAACTCGTCGGGCAACACGCCGGTGTCCATGCTCATGGACTGCGCGAGCTTCAGGGCGGTGCCACGCAGTTTGGTGAGTTCGGCGTAGATGTCTTTGGCGTTCTGGGTATTCAGGGCCGCCTTCTGCGCGGTCTTGTCGCCCTTGCGGTTTGTGACGCGGTCTTTCAGGTAGCGGGCGTAATTGGCGCCAACCTTCAAGCCCGTTTTGGCAAAGATCTTTCCGCGGTCGAATTTGGAGGCTGGGAAATCGGTGCTGGAGTCGGAATCAGACATGGGTGATACGGAAAGTCGTGGGTACAGATGGACGGCCCGCTGGGCATATGCGGCACGTCTGCAGCGAGGAAGCCGTTCCAGATGGGATGTAAGATTGTCGATGGATCTGCGCGCCGACTGTTGGCGATACCCTATGGTTTGTGGGCGGATGCAGTCGATGCAGCGCGGCGCGCGCATCCCTCTTGCCCCGACGGGTTTCGGCGGGCCTTGCCCCGTTTCGATCTGCTTTCCAGGGCGGGCTGACTCAAGATCCGAAAAACCAGCGGACGACCGGAAGGCGGCTGAGGCCAAGCACGTCGACCTTGGTGGCGTACCAGGCAAGGTCGGCGCCGCGCTGTACACCGCGAAATGTGACGACTTCGGCGGTGAAGCTGACAAGCTTGTCGATGAGGGCGGTGGTGGCTTCGCGGTTGGCACTGGTGTCGTGCATCCAGAAACGGATGATACGCAGCACAGCCTCCGTAAAGAGTCCGTACACCGGCCACTGGCGGGTCACGACGCGGTTGGTCTTCGGAACGGTGTCTTCCTGGAGCAGGCGCTGGAGCTCGGCCTGCACGTGTTCGCGAAACGAAGCTTTGCAGCGAATCTGTGTGTCGAAGGTCGCCTGCACAAAAGTGCGCTGCTCTTCGAGCACATCGGTCAGGATGTAGAGAAACGTGGCGAGCCGCTCCTCAAACGAGAACTGCGCGTAGCCCTCGGTGGAGAGGCGAATCAGATGGTACTGCTCAAACGCGAGCGTGTAGAACGCAGCGAGGGCGTCTTCGGGGGCGTCGAAGTAGGAAGCAAACGTGATGCGATCGGTGCGGGCGACCTGGCAGATCGTTCCGGTTGTGAGCTTGCCGGGATCGTCGTTGTAAACGGCAACGGCTGCGTCAACGAGCTGCTTCTTTTCGGCAAACGCGTCAGGGTCGATGTGCATGGGCAGGGCAGAAGTAAGCAGCAGAAATAAGTAGAAACAGGGAATAGCGGTGGACAGGCCGGCAGGCACAAGCGCACTGTCTGTAGGAGCCAGGCGCGTGGCTACGGAGCAAACGAGAGCGAGTCGACCTCCACGTTTTCGACATCGGGGATGCCGGTCGCCTCCCACAGGTCATCGGCGTTCCAGCCACGGCGGGGGGCGTCGTTGGCAGCGCGCACTGCGGCCACCTGTTTGGGCGACACCGCGGTGGTATCGTTGCCGAAGCTCTGGCGTGTGTAAGTAAGTACGGCAGCCACCTCATCGTCGTTCAGGTAGCCAAATCCGGGCATCACGCCCCGGTAGATTTCGCCGTGCACCTCCATCTCGCCACGGACGCCGTGGAGCACCAATCGAATGAGGCGGCCCTTGTCGTCGTTAACCCATGGGTTGGGCGGGGTGAGTGGAGGGAAGGCACCAGCAACGCCCGCGCCGTCGGGCTGGTGGCATGTCTGACAGCGCAGGGTGTAGATGCGTTGTCCGTACTCGTACGGGTCGGCGGCGGTGCGTACGCGGTCGCCTTCGTCACCGGCACATCCGGCGAGGCTTGCAAGCAACAGCCCGGAAAAAAGCAGGGCAGGCAGGCAGTAGCGGAGAAGCATGAAAGCAGGGGATGATCGTGGAAGCAAGCGGTAGTACGGCGCTTAACTGGCATCTGAAGCATAGCGTTGCATCAACATTTCCTGAACGCTGTGCGCATTCGTGCCGTCGTCGGCGCGTACGTAGCGTCCGTCAGGACCCAGTGCCCAGGTGCGGGGGCGTGGTTCAAGCGCAGCTTTCAGGTGATCGACGAGGCGGTCGCGCAGCCGTTGATCGAGGACAGGTACAGCGGCCTCAACGCGTTCGTCGAGTCGGCTGCTCTGCCAGTCAGCGCTGCTGATGTACACCCGCGGCGAGCCGTTGGCCCAGAAGCAGAACACGCGGTCGTGCTCCAGAAAACGGTCTACGATGCTGTGCACGCGAATGGTGCTGCTTACGCCAGGCACGCCCGGACGCACGCGGCATTGTCCACGCACAATCAGGTCAATCTCCACGCCCGCCTGTGAGGCGCGGTACAGCTCCTGAATGAGATCTACGTCTGTTAGCTCATTCATTTTCAGGAGGATGCGGGCCTCATCGCCCCGCTCGGCAGCGGCTATCTCATCGGCGATGTGAGACTGCCACGTTGAGCGCATCGACTGCGGGGCAGTGACCAGTTCGTCGTAGGTCTGATCCGGTGCGAATCCGGTAAGAAAATGGAAGAGCTGCGTCAGATCGCGGCTGATCGTGGGTTTGGCTGTGAGCAGTCCGTAGTCGGTGTACTGCCGGGCCGTTCGTGTATTGTAGTTGCCTGTGCTGATGTGGGCATATGTGCGGGGGCCTTCCGATTCACGCCGTACCACGAGGGCGGCCTGCGCGTGGGTTTTGAGCCCGACCACTCCGTAGGCCACGTGCACGCCTGCATCCTCCAGCTTGCGTCCCCAGGCGATGTTCTTTTCCTCGTCGAAGCGCGCCTTCACCTCAACCAGGACGGCCACCTGTGTACCCTGTTCGGCCGCATCGATCAGCGCGCGAACGATGGGAGAGTCTTCAGAGGTGCGGTAGAGCGTCATCTTGATCGCAAGCACCTCTGGGTCGTGGGCGGCTTCTTCGATAAAGCGCTGTACGCTGTCTTCGAACGAGTGATACGGGTGGTGCAGCAGCACGTCGGTATCGCGCACGGCGTCGAAGAGGGAGCTGTCGGGGGCGCCGGTGGGACGCGGGAGACCGGGGTGTGAGGTGGGGGTCCAGCTCGGAAAGCGAAGCGAGCGGTCGAAGCGCGCATCGGGCACATGAAGGTCTGCAAGTGCATCCACGTCGGTCAGGTCGAGCGGGTCGTCGGTGGTGTACACATCTTCATCGGGCACATCAAGCTTCTCCTGTAAGAACGACTGCACGCCCCGGGGCATGTCGGTGCCGACTTCCAGGCGTACGACGGGCGCAAAGCGGCGCTCACGCAGGCGTTCAGAGATCGACTCCAGCAGGTCATCGGGATCGTCATCGTCGCGCGGCACTTCTGCGTTGCGCGTCACCCGAAACGGATAGACGCCGGCTACCTGCATTCCCGGAAAGAGCCGGTCGACATGGGCTGCGACAAGCGCCTCGATCGCGATGAACTCCATGGGGGCATTGAGCGGGACCCAGCGCTTGCGGGCTTTTGGGACCTTGACACGTGCAAAATGCTCGGTTCCGGTTGACGGACTGGAGAGGATGACTGCAAGCGAGAGGCTCATGTTCGAGATAAATGGAAACGGACGCCCTGGATCTACAGCGAGGGGCGTCAGGATCGGCACGATATGATCTTCGACGTAGGCCGTGAGGCGCGACTGGTCCTCAGGAGGAACGTCGTCCCACGAGCGAATGGTAAGCCCAATGGCTTCTTCGGCAGCGGGCGCCACCACGTGGGTCCAGGTATCGTGGATGGTGTCGTGCTGGTTATGCACCGCGCTGGTAATGAGCGCGAGTTGCTCTTCGGGCGTGCGCCCGTCGGCTCCGATGCGCACGTCGCCGTTGGTCACCCGGCGTTTGAGTCCGCCCACCCGTTTGCGCACGAAGCCATCAAGGTTCGATGCTGCCAGTCCGATAAACCGAAGGCGTTCCATGAGCGGCGTGCGGTCGTCATAGGCGAGATCGAGCACGCGCCAGTTGAAGTCGAGCCAGCTTAGCTCGCGGTTCAGGTAGAGGCTGGGATGGTCGAGCGAGGGCGACTCCGGCACCGGCTGCGGACTCAAGGCATGGTGGATGGGCAGAGACGACACGGAAGGAGACGGAGCGGAGGCGGCCATGGCACGTAGGGCAGTGAAGGAGATTATCCGGTGGGTGGTGCGTTGAGGTACGCTTGCGACTTAACGTGTTTTCGGAGCTTATGCAGCTTCATCAGGCGGTTCTGCAGGGAGGTGACCGCGTCGTCGTTTCCTGAGCGGTCGGCGCTGTGCAGCTGCGTGCGCACAGCGTCGAGCGCTTCGTCAACGCGATCCAGTTTCAAGTAGGTCATTGCACTTGCTGCGGCTTCGTACGGACGCTCGTTCATGCGGGGTACCCGTATGTTGCGGCGGCGCTCCCAGTTCTCTGATGGACTGTACGCATCCACCCGTACCGATGCCGCAAGTTGTTGGAGCGTTTTTCCTTCTTTGCCTTGTTCAATGCGTTCGGTGCGCACGTCGCCGTTTTTGTACATGTGCATCAGGCAGTTGACCAGGTCGCGCACGGGGCCTTCGCTGAACTCGTCGAGCGCCATGTGCTGGAGCACGTAGCGGATCATGCGCGCGCCTTTTTCTAGCATGAGGCGCAAGAGCAACCGCTCTTCAGGAAGTACCTGCGGCGGGCGCTCCGCTCCGTTAGGTTCGGGGGAGGCGTGGCGGTCGCGGTTGTTAGCAGGAACGTCGTCGTTGGGCGGGGGCGGCTGTGGGCGCGGAGCCGATGGGCGCTGGGAACGGTGCGTCTGTTGCTGATAGCGCTGCCCGTCTTGTTGCCGGTTTCGCTGTTGGTTTCGCTGCTTACGCTGCTGGCGGCGTTGCTTTTTGGCCTGTAGTTTGTCGCGCTGCTTCTCAAGCTGCACAAGCAGATCGCCGGGGGGAACGTCAAGCACGTCCGCGGCCTGGCGAACGTATTCGCGGCGCAGGTTCGGGTCGGGGATTTCGGCGATAGCGGCTACCACATCGCGCTGCACCTCAACGCGGCCTTCCGGGGTGCTCATGCGTCCGGCCGCGTGCGCCTGGTCGACCATGAACTGCGGCAGGTCGCTACGCGTGTTTGCAACGTGGGCGTGTAGGGCATCGGCGCCGTGTTCGCGTACGTAGCTATCGGGATCGTGGCCGGCAGGAAGGGTAACGGCATATGCACCCAGCCCCTCAGCCATAACTGTCTTGAGGCCGCTTTGGGCCGCCCGTCCGCCGGCTTCATCGCCGTCGAAGAGCAGCACCACGCGCTGCGCATACCGATCGAGCATCTGCACGTGCTTGGGCGTAAGCGAAGTGCCACACGTTGCCACCACGTGCTCGATACCTGCTTGCTGCAGCGCCATCACGTCGGTATACCCCTCGACGACCCAGGCTTCCTTCTCGTGCCGAATCGCCGACTTACCCTGGTAGAGCCCGTATAAGACGTTGCTCTTGTGGTAGACGTCTGTTTCAGGCGAGTTGATGTACTTGGGCTGATCGGCATCAGCATCCAGAATGCGCCCGGCAAATCCGACGACCTTGCCAACGTGCGAGAAGATCGGGAAGATGACCCGTCCGCGATAGCGATCGTAGTAGCCGTCGCCGCTGTTGCGTTCGATGATGAGCCCGGCTTCGTGCAGCACCTCCGGCTTAACGTGCTCCTTTTTCGCGTGCTTGAGCAAGGCATCCCATTCGTCGGGCGCATAGCCGACGCCAAACGTCTTGAGTGTTTCATCGGTAAAGTCACGCGCGCTCAGGTAGGCCTGCGCTGGCGCGCCACGTTCTGACTGCGTACGCTGCCGGTAGAAGAAGCGTCCGGCTATGCGGAGCGCCTGGTAGATGGCTTCGCGCTGCGAGGCGGCCTCGGCGTCGGCATCCGACTGGGGGAGCGTGATGCCTGTGCGTTCAGCCAGCCAGCGAGCGCTCTCCAGAAAGCCGATGCCCTCCATCTCTTGCACAAAAGAAAACACATCGCCCCCCTTCTGGCAACCAAAGCAGTAATAGAGGTTGTCGTCGGGGTTGACGTGAAAAGAGGGGGTGTTTTCATCGTGAAACGGGCACAGCCCCTTGTAACTCTGCCCCGAACGCTTCAGGCGTACGTAGTCGCCCACCACATCGACGATGTCGACGGTCGAGCGGATCTCGTCAACCTTCTCGTCTGGGATGGCCATGCAGAGACAGCAGTCAAGTGGGGAGGGGGAGAAAAGCGAACACGTGGAGGCCGAATGGCCAACGCGTTACCCGTACACGCGTTACCCGTACAACGGCATAGAGATGGATCCGGGGGCCTCGGGCGCCTGGAGCTGTGCTTCTTCGTCTTCAACCGGTCCAATGTCAGGCTTCTCAGAGCACTGGCACCCGCCAATATAAAGCGGGGCGCAGAGGGCGAGGAGGGTAAGGGTACGACGGAGCATAAGCAGGATCGATAAATTGTGAGTAGAATCGTTGGTTGTGCGTGCTACATGGCGCCATCCAGAAGTATAGAAGATGTGGGCATGCAGCACAAACATATGCCGCAAAAATGTACCGGCGCTGCTGGCACAGAGATCCACAGCGCTGAATGGAGGGACGATGAACCTAAGGCCCCGACGATGTTTTCACAGCCTGGGTCTTTACAATACCCCATATGCATTGCATGTTGAAAACTGGTTTGTTCGCTTTAATGACTTTAATGCCAGAAAAAAAAATAGATGGTTGACGTAGAGGCCCTCCGTAATCGAATCGAAACATTAGCATCCGAAGACGACCCCAAGGCGGGGGTTGCCGGTGACGCCGTCGCTGATCTGATACGCGCGCTGAACACCGGTACGGTACGCTCGGCCTCGCGCCGCGACGACGGCACATGGGCGGCCCACGCCTGGGTGAAGCAGGGCATTCTGCTCGGGTTTCGTATCGGCCGCATCGTGGACTATTCAACGAAGGGCTTCCCGTTCTTTGATAAGCACACGTATCCGGTAAAGCCTGTACAGAAGTCCGACGGCGTTCGTTTGGTGCCGGGGGGATCATCGGTGCGTACGGGGAGCTACCTGGCGCCGGGCGTGGTGTGCATGCCGCCAATGTATGTGAATGTGGGCGCCTATGTCGACGAAGGCACGATGGTCGACTCGCACGCGCTCGTTGGCAGCTGTGCGCAGATCGGCAAACGCGTTCACCTGTCTGCAGCTGCACAGATTGGCGGCGTGCTGGAGCCGGTAAACGCTACACCGGTCATCATTGAAGACGACGTATTTATTGGCGGACAGGCCGGGGTCTACGAAGGATGCGTTGTGCGCGAAGGGGCCGTAATCGCTGCAGGCGTGCAACTAACCAGCTCCACGCGTCTTTACGACGTGGTGCAAGAGCAGGTTATTACGGCGGAAGACGGCACGCTTGAGGTGCCTGAAAACGCCGTCGTCGTGTCTGGTACGCGTCCGCTCAGTAGCGATTTTGGCGCCGAGCATGGGCTCTCGCTCTACACGCCTGTCATCATCAAGTACCGCGACGGCAAGACCGACGCGGCTACAGCGCTGGAAGATGCCCTGCGCTAACGGGCTGGTCTGTCGCAAACCGAATGTGTCTCCCCGGCAATACGCTCCCCGCAGGACACGCAGCGCTTCGCATCCCTCTATTCCTATATTGCTTCATGGATCTATCTTCGTACTACATGCGCCGCGACCGTCTCACCGATCAGTGGGTGGCGTGCGCGCCAGACCGTGGGGGACGCCCAAAGCGTACCCAGGTTGAAGCCCCCGATGAAGCGTCTGGCCCTGTAGACGGGTGCCCGTTCTGTCCAAGTAACGAGAAGATGCTTCCGGGCATCTTGGACGAGATTGCGACTGGAGAAGGGGCCTGGCGCGTGCGAGCCGTGCCAAACAAGTATCCGGCGTTTCAGAATGAGGTTCGATCTGAAGCAGCCACAAACCAGATCTATGAGGGGCGGTCGGCATATGGATATCAAGAGGTGCTGATTGACACCCCCCACCATCATCGGCACTGGGCGTTTCTGGATGTAGAGCAGCTAACGGCCGTGTTGAGGCTCTACCAGCGGCGCCACGCGGCAGTGCGTGCGGAGCATCCAGACCTGTACCCGGTGCTCTTCCGTAATCATGGGGGGCGCGCAGGCGCTTCGCTGGAGCACCCCCACAGTCAGCTTATCGCACCGCCGCTTCCGCCCACGCAGATGGTTGCAGAGGAGCAGCGCTGCCGCACCCATTACGAGAAGCACGGCGAGCCGTTAATGCAAGCGGTTCGAACACGTGAAGAAGGGGGCAGGCGTATGGTTGCTGAAAATGAGCACATGGTCGCGTTTGTGCCGTATGCGGCGCCAGCCCCGTTTAGCGTATGGGTCGTTCCCCGTCGCAACACGGCGCACTTCGGGGCCATGACGGATGCGGAGCGCCGGTCTTGTGCCGAACTGGCGCGCACGATTACGCGGCGTTACGTAGAGTATGCCAGCGACCCGGACCATAACATGACCGTGCATACGGCTCTCGATGCAGATGCTGCGGCGCCGCACCTGGTGTGGAGCCTGCGCTTTACGCCGCGGATGTCGGTGCGAGCAGGGTTTGAGTTGGGCACCGACATGCTTATCAACCCGTCGCTTCCTGAGGTTGACGCACGCATTCTGCGTGGCGAATAGCTCCCCTTTAGCTTCATTGGTGCCCGCTCTCACCTGCAAACCGAAACAGGGTTCTGGGCGTTAAAAGGTCACAGTGTGCTTATGCCGTTTGTGCGCTTAGCTGCGTGCTACGGGGTAGCTCTTTCCCTCAACGCCGAGTGTGGTTTCTGGAAAGGTGTTGCGAGCCGCAGCCAGCGATTCCTGCTTATTGCCTGGCGGGAGGTGCACCAGCACGAGCTGTTTGGCCTTTGCGGCGCGCGCAACATCGGCGGCTTCGACCATGCTGCTGTGCCCCGGCCCCGCGCCGTTAGACTCATGGACGAGCAGGTCGGCTTCGTGAGCCAGTTCAACCACGGCATCGCAGGGCGCCGTATCGCACGAATAAGCTATCACTGTACCCGAGGGTATATGCTCCACCCGCAGGCCAAACGTCGGAGGGCCATGGTCGACAGGAGCGCTGGTAACGCGCCAGGGCTTCTGGGCCCATACACGGGCATCGGCTTTGTGGGCTACCACATGCGGAACTATCTCGGGCATGCCGTCCCATCCGGCCGTGACCGACGCAAACGCATCCATGCACCGGTTGGCCTGGTCGATCGTCTCCTGGTAGCCGCATATCGGCAGATCCCCCTCGCGATCAGAGAGCCACGTCTTCTCCATAAGCAGGGGCAGTCCGCTAATATGGTCAGGATGCACATGCGTAAGGATGAGCGCCGCCATGTCGCGGATCTCGCCGCCTACGGCCTGCCAGCGCTGTAGGGCGTCGCCGCCACAGTCGACCAGGAGCGACTGATCGGGGTGTGCGTCGTCTGAGAAGGCCAGCATCGTCGTAGTGCGATGGGGATCGCTGATGGCTGCGCCCGTGCCCAGTAGGTGACAGAATACGCTCATAGTAACAAAGCAGTCCAGGAAAGATCAGTGAGATAGAGAGCGGAATGGCAATGCAGAAGCAGTGCGGCAGGCCCTACCGAATTACCGTTTACGCTGAATTGTGAACTGAGTCAGTCCAAGCAGTGCATCGCACGCCTCTGAGGGAGGAAATGCGTCGGCCAACTCATACGCTTCGGTAGCAAGCGCTTCCATGCGCTCACGGGCATACGCAATGCCCCCATGCTTTTTCGCAAAGGAGGCAATCGCCTGCATGTCTTCGGCCGACTTGTCGTCGGTACGCACGTGCTTCATGACGGCCTTGCGCTCGGACTTAGAGGATTGCTCCAGCGCGTGAATCAGGGGCAGCGTCATCTTCTTCTCCTGCATGTCGATGCCAACTGGCTTGCCGGCATCGACCGCTCCGAAGTCGAACAGGTCGTCACGGATCTGGAACGCGAGTCCGAGCTTTTCGCCGTAGGCGCGCATCCGCTCGATAATCTCCTCGTCGTTGGTTACGCTGAGCGCGCCGCTCGTGGTGCAGGCGGAGATAAGCGAGGCGGTTTTGTCGGAGATGATACGGAAGTACGTCTTCTCGTCGATGTTCAGAAAGCGGGCTTTTTCGATCTGCAGCAGCTCGCCTTCACTCATGCGGCGCACCGCGTCTGAAAGTGCATGCAGCACGGTGTAGTCGTTGTGGTCGAGCGAGAGCAGCAGACCCCGGCTCAGAAGAAAGTCGCCCATTAGCACAGCGATCTTATTCTTCCAGAGGGCATTGATCGAAAACATGCCACGGCGCGTGTCGGCGTCGTCGACCACATCGTCGTGCACCAGCGTAGCAGTATGCAAGAGCTCTACGAGCGCAGCGGCCCGGTAGCTCATCTCGTTAACCTCGCCACAGACCTTGGCCGACAGGAGCACGAGCAGCGGCCGGATGCGCTTGCCTTTCTGCCTGAGCACGTACTGCGTGATCTTGTCAAGCAGAAAATGGTCCGATTCCATCGCCTCGCGAAAGTACGGGCGAAACGCATCCAACTCATCCGCCACGGGGGCGCGAATGGCATCCAGCGTAGTCGGAAACGACCGCTCGCGAGACGAAGGCTCCGACGAGCGGTTCGACGTGAACACCGAGGCGTCTATCATCGCAGTTTTCAGTAATCATTGAAAGGTCGGATTCACGTAACGTAGCATCTATCGTTAAAGTTTGCCCGCTCGTTATACATTTTTGTCGTAGGGGTACCGTCCGCGTTACGTCTGTACACTACAAGGCATGCCACAGGATATCTTGCGCGCTGCAATGAGGTTACACCGCGATAGGGGCTGGCAACGCCGGATGGTGCTGGTAGTCATGCAGAGTGATGTCTTCGACGTGATAGTCAAAGATCGAATTGGCAGGTTGGATGGTGATACGCGGAAGCGGATACGGCATGCGTTCCAGCTGGGTGCGCACCTGGTCGAGATGATTCTGGTAGATATGGCAGTTGCCGCCGCTGAAGTGTAGGGTACCTGGCTCGTACCCGGTTTGCTGGGCCAGCAGGTGGGTGAGTAGCGCGTAGCTGGCTATATTGAACGGAAGGCCGAGAAACGAGTCGACCGAGCGCTGCTGCCACATCAGCGAGAGCCGGTCGGGGCCGTCGGAGACGGGCTCTACGTGGCACTGAAATGCATAGTGACAGGGCGGGAGAGCCATCTCGTCAACGTCGGCTGGGTGCCAGGCGCTGACCAGGTGCCGTCGTGAGTAGGGATTCGTACGGAGCGCCTCGACCAGCCGCGCAATCTGATCGACGCCGTCAAAGTTGCGCCACTGGCGTCCGTACACCGGGCCGAGTTCGCCCCACTTACGGGCAAACGCCGCATCGGTGCAGATCCGCGCCTCGAACGTCTCCTGCGAGAGCTGGTCACCGGTTGCCTCCTGGTAGCGCTGCAGGGGCCAATCCGTCCAGATCGACACGCCCTGTTTTACAAGCGGACGGATGTTCGTTTCGCCGCGCAGAAACCACAGCAGTTCAACGATGACGCCGCGCATCCATACGCGCTTAGTGGTGAGGAGCGGGAATCCCTCGTTCAGGTCGATGCGGAGGTGCTCGCCAAACAGGCTCAGGGTGCCGGTGCTGGTGCGGTCGGGCATGGGAGTGCCCTGCTGCAAAATACGCGACAAATACGAAAGATAGCTGTCCATACAGGCCGATACATACGGGGGAAGAGGGAACGTCCATTTTTGGCATGCCGTTCGGCATCACCACGACAATAGACACGCTACCTCAACCCAACACGTTTCCGCCATGGCTGTGGACCCAGACATCCCGATAAACAAGCACATCAAGCAGGCTGTTAACCATTTGGAGAAGGTGCTCAACTATGCGCCGATGGTGGCTGAAGGCCGCGACGCAACGGTTCATCTGACCACACAAGACTGGCACGTGGTGGCTGATGCGCTCTTCAAGCTGGATACCCCCGAGGAGGCCCTGCCCGAGCAAATCGAAGACTACGGCCTCGCCGACCGCAACGAAGTGATTACGCTTACGACGCCCGATTACGACATCCGTGTTGAGATGGTCGCCGCGTAAACTCGGTAAGCCCGGACAAGGTAACTCCAGACCACCCCGATGCGTGTTATCTTGCCGATGCGTGCTACCCTGCCGGCTTATCAGGAGTCCATACCGATCAATGCCTTGATGTGCTTAGTTTGCTGCGGCATGCAGCGGAAACGATGGTAGGGCGATGCGCACACGTTCGCCGTTGGGACGTTGCGCCAGGTAGTTGCCCTCCACGACCGCATCGAAGCTGCTCACCGTACAGCGCTCATCAAGCACGTGCTTGCGGCCTGCGGGGATGATGGGGCGCTTACCCAGATCGTCGCCCTCCGTGGCCTGCAGCCGCCCAGTCGCCTCCTTGATTGTAAACTGCTTGCGGATCAGCTCCAGGTCTTCATGGCCGCGGTTGTAGAGATGGATCGCGTAGCTGAAAGCAAACTCCATATCCATGAGGCTTGAAGGATCATCCAGGTAAACAGGCCACACCCGAGCAGTAACGCCGTACGTGGTCGCGGTGTAAACAATCATGTGAAGACGCATTAAGGAGTTAATGGAGAAGCAGGTACAATGCAGAGCAGATACAATGCCTGTCTGCACACTGTCTGTTACGCAAGTGTAACGTATTGTTCACACCTGGCGCTTCGCGTGGGGGATTCCATGTAGCAACAAGACAGGGTATCCCGGTACGGACCTTCTGGTTCGGTTGGCCAAATGTGCCAAATCGGAAACTGTACTTTACGTATCTTCCATCCGCGTATCTGACATCACAGTACCTAACACAGCATACGTAGCAGGACATGTAACCGCGTAGCATAGCACTAACAGCACCAACAGCACCAACAGCACCGATCGTAGCGTTACCGACCGGCGGTGTCGCATACTGTCGGGAGCAATACACAGCATAGCACACGGATATTCGCTTTTGTCGTTCAACCTGAGAGGCATCCATGACTACGCCCTCCGATTCAGCCCACTCATCTGATACTGCGCTCCGCTCGATCCCCGACGCCACCGTGCTTTTTGCGGGCGACTCGGGCGACGGCATGCAGCTTACCGGCTCGCAGTTTACGCTCGCCTCGGCGCATGCGCGCAACGATCTGGCCACGCTGCCTGACTACCCCGCCGAGATACGAGCCCCCGCAGGTACGACATATGGCGTAAGCGGATTTCAACTGCACTTCGGTACGGTTGACATCAACACGCCTGGCGACAAGGTCGATCTGCTCGTGGCGATGAATGCAGCGGCGCTGAAAGTGCATCTTCCTCGCGTGCGGCGCGGAGGTACGGTGCTGCTCAACACCGACGCCTTTACCCCGCGCGATCTGGAGCTTGCCGACTGGGAAGACGCCGATCCGTTGAACGACGATACGCTTGAGGGCTATCACGTTATCGACGTAGCGCTTACTACGCTCACCCGCGAGGCGCTCAGCGATACGGATCTGTCCAAAAAGCAGATCGATCGCTCTAAGAACATGTTTGCGTTGGGTATGACGCTCTGGATGTACTCGCGTCCGCTTGAACCCGCACGGTCGTGGATCCGCGAGAAGTTCGGCGACCGCCCGGCGATCCGTGAGGCCAACCTCACGGTGCTCGAAAAGGGGGCCCACTATGCTGAAACGATAGAGGCAATCGGCGTGCGGTATGAGGTCGACCCGGCCTCGATGAAACCAGGCACCTACCGCACGGTGCGCGGCGCCGAAGCCGTAGCGCTCGGACTCGTAGCCGCTGCCGCCCAGAGCGGCCTCTCGGTCTTTTACGGATCGTACCCGATAACGCCAGCCTCCGATATCCTGCACGAGATCAGCAAACACAAGAACTTCGGGGTGGCTACGTTTCAGGCTGAAGATGAGATTGCAGCGGTCGGTTCGGCGATCGGAGCCAGCTTTGGTGGAGCCCTCGGGGTCTGTGGCACAAGCGGTCCGGGCGTTGCCCTGAAAACCGAGGCGATTGGGCTGGGCGTAATGACGGAGCTTCCGCTCGTGGTGGTGAACATGCAGCGCGGCGGCCCCTCTACCGGACTGCCTACCAAGCCGGAGCAGAGCGATCTGCTGCAGGCCGTGTATGGGCGCAACGGCGAAGCTCCGCTTCCGGTGCTGGCGCCGGCCTCGCCCGCCGACTGTTTCTACATGGCCTACGAAGCCTGCCGCATCGCAACTACCTACATGACACCCGTGATGCTCCTCGCCGATGGCTACCTCGGCAATGGGTCGGAAGCGTGGCGCATTCCCGATGTCGACACCCTGCCCGCGTTTGAGGTCGAGCAGACCACCACGCCAACCGACGCCAACATGACGACCGATGGCGACGGTAACCCGCAGTTTCTTCCATACGTGCGTAACAGCGACACGCTGGCGCGTCCGTGGGCCGTGCCGGGTACACCCGAGCTGGAGCACCGCCTCGGCGGACTGGAGAAAGAGCACAAGACCGGTAACGTGTCGTACGACCCGGCCAACCACGAGCGCATGGTAAAGCTGCGCGCGGAGAAAGTGCAGCGCGTCACGCAAACCATTCCGCCTACGCCCGTAACGGGACCGCGTGCCGGATCGCTCTTGGTACTGGGGTGGGGCTCTACCAAAGGCGCAATCGACGAGGCGGTCGGGCGGTGCCGCGAGCAAGACACGGCTGTCAGTGCAGCGCACCTGCGTTACGTATGGCCGCTGCCCGCAGATCTTGAGGCGATCATTGACGGATTCGACCGTGTGCTCGTCCCCGAACTCAATAACGGACAGCTCATCCGGCTCCTCCGCGATGCGTACAAAGCCGACTTCGTGCCGCTAAACAAGATTCAGGGACGGCCCTTTCGCGCCGAAGAAATCTGCGCAGCGATCAACGAGGCGACAGACACGCCCGCTGTGGCGTCCTAACCCCGCCGGTCCACCTGCTACGTCATTCGACTCTGCTGCTCTGCCCAATTATAAGCCCAACATAGAATCATGGCTGACCCAACCTCCTCCAACGGAACGGCTTCCGACAATACCAAAAAACCGAGCGGGCCCCCTGGTGCCAAGAAGCCAGCCGGGCCGCCTCGCGGCACGTCGCCTAAGAAGCCGACGCTGCCGCCCGGCTACGGCGGAGATGGCGGCGGTGACGCCCTGACCCGTAAAGACTTTTCGAGCGACCAGGACGTGCGCTGGTGTCCGGGGTGTGGCGACTATGCCATCCTGGCTACCGTGCAGCGCCTCTTGCCCGAACTTGACGTTGCAAAAGAGAATGTGGTGTTTATCAGCGGTATCGGCTGCGCCGGACGCTTCCCGTACTATATGGACACATACGGGATGCACACCATCCATGGCCGTGCTCCCACCTTTGCAACCGGGCTGAAGTGTGCCAATCCTGAGCTCGATGTCTGGATCGTAACGGGTGATGGCGATGCGCTCTCGATTGGAGGGAACCACCTCATCCACCTGTGCCGCCGTAACCTGGATACGCAGGTGCTGCTCTTTAACAACGAGATCTATGGCCTCACCAAAGGCCAGTACAGTCCGACCTCGGAAGTGGGCAAAGTGACAAAGAGCACTCCCCACGGATCCCTCGACCGCCCATTCAATCCGGTGGCCGTTGCGCTTGGAGCCGACGCTTCGTTCGTGGCGCGCACCATGGATCGCGATCCAAAGCACATGAAGGCAATGATGAAAGCCGCACACAACCACGCCGGCACGGCCTTTCTGGAGATCTACCAGAACTGCAATATATTCAACGACGGGGCCTTCTTCGAATTTACCGACCGCAACACAAAGGCCAACCGTGCGCTCTTTGTGGAAGACGGCGCGCCGCTTACGTTTGCCGATGGCGACCGCGGGCTCCGACTCGACGGACTCACGCTTGAAGCGGTCGACCTGACGAACGGACACTGGTCGGTTAGCGACTGTCTCGTTTACGATAACGGTAACCGCGAGATGGCGCATCTCCTCGGCCGCATGTTCGACCAGCCCGATCTGCCGCGCCCGTTTGGCGTGCTCTACCAGACGGACCGTCCGACGTATGAGCAGCAGCTGCATGAACAGATCAGTGCAGTGCGTGAAAAACGGGGCGATGGCGATCTGCAGACACTGCTCCACCAGGGCGATACCTGGACCATCGAAGGATAAGAACCTGCATTGCCTCCATTTTGCCTCTATCCCTGATCCCCGTTCTCCGGAAATGGCTTCATTTGATCGCATCATCTGGGCAGACGCCCTGCATCAAACTGCAGAAGCATGGACCGATCCCGACTATGAGCCTCGCATTGATCTGATTTCGAAGGCCTGCGAAACAGAGGACTATCCCTTCACGAAAGACCACGTCACCTTCGCGGTCAATCAGCAGATGGATGCGTGCCTGCGAGCTTCCTTGCAGTCTGCAGCCACAGCCCCGAAGCTGGATGTGACTGCGGCGCGCCTTCACCTGCAGGGCCAGCGCCCGCTGTACGGATTGCCGCTAATCGCTTACCTGACGCTTCGAGGAGCCACCGTGCATGTGAGCACCACGCACGTGCAGCCGTTGCTTCAAGATCTGCTGCAGGCAGCTCTTGCACGGGCCACTAAAGAACAGGACCTGGTACCAGAGGTGGCTCCCGTGCAGTGGGGCAAGGCTGCCCCAGAGGAGGCGCCCATACTGATGCTGGGGCGCGACGACAGCAGCTTGAATGACGACGATATCGTATGGGCGTACGCCGAGCGTCCTGCGGTGGTCGTGCTCGACGGAAATGAGTCGGCCGATGAGCGCGAGGCGCTGGCCGAGGACATTCTGGTCTACGATGGCCGTGCGCCGCAGCATGTTGGGCTTATATGGGCGCCTGAGGGACTCGCGCCGGACGCGTACCTTGAGTCGCTTGCGCACATGCGAGGAGCGATTCCGGCACATGAGAGCGTTCCGGGCACCCTGCAGATGCAACAGGCCTTCCTTGAAGCGCAAGGCGCGCCCCACGCCTATGCCGACGACCTGACCTTCCTGTTTAGCAGAGGCGCTCCCGAGATGCAGTCGGGGCTGCACGTGCGATGGGCTGAGTACACTGGCCGGGACGAGGCCGGGACCTGGGTGGCTGGCAATGCCAACGCGGTAGGCCCGGTGCTCTGCCGCCAGGGGGGGCACGACCGGGTGCAGCGCGTCATGCCAGAAGACAAGCGCGTAGCCCGGCTCGGCACGCTCCACCGCGCCGACTGGTGGCCGCCCTGCGTGCAGGCACTTCAGGCATTTGCCCATGAAAAGAGCCTTCATAGCACCGGATCCCCAAGTCTGAATCCGTAGCGGAGGCGCGGCGCGTTCTGCCGATCCGCTCGGGGGGCAATGCGGCTTCGATTCGGCGCACGCCCAGGTTGCGTGCCTACTTCATGCCTTCTCGTTATCCACTTAGGTGCTCGGTGATGAGGGCGCGAGCTCTGGGTAAGATAGTCCCCCACGATGTGCCATCCGCCTTCGTGAGCGTCACGAAAGCAGGAGTCATAAATACATCGACAACGCCGTCGATGCCAATGAGGGCTTCTCCGAGTGCGTCGCCCTCTGCATCAGATGCGGTCTTGATCGCGAGCATCGAAGCCCCGGTAACGGGACCACTGCTCGGGGTGAGCTTTACACTGTTGGGGTTAGGCGTTGGGGCGGTTTCGATCGTCATGAAATATCAGGTGAACGCAATACAGATAGTGCGGTGTGGGTCCTCGCTGTAGGTCTTCGCTGTGGCTACGCAGATGCGCACGGATTCACACACCAATAGAGGCCGCAGCGAACAACTGGAGACCGATGTGGGGTATATTGACGATGCAGACGAAAGTGCCTGCACCTGAACAGTTCCTCCCGCAGAGTGAACCAGGTATTCACTTGCGATATGATGCTGAACCGCTATATTAACGATCACCTATAATCTTGTATCACGCCGCATCTTATGGAGCCGACTTCCCCTGCGTCTGACCCATCTGCTTCGCCGAACGGATCGAAGACCCGCATGGAACGCATTGCGGGGCATGCTCAGGGCGTGGTGGCCGACCTGCGCCGCTGGGTAGACCTGCGCGTAGACCTGGCGGTCATGGATCTCGAAGCCAAACTCGACGAGCGCCTCAACGCAGTCGTGATTGGCGTCATCCTCGCCGTGTTCGGGGGCCTTGCCGCGTTCTTTACGCTGGTAACCGTAGCACTGGGGCTGGGCTGGCTGCTCGGGCATCCATTCTGGGGGTTCTTGATCGTGACGATCGGACTCGGTGCCACTGCTGCCATCGTGCGAGCCCGCCAGCCTAAGCTGGTGCGCACAAAGCTCTACCAAGAGTGGCAGAAAGCAAAAAAGCAGGCCCGCGAAGAGGCGGCAGCGTCCAATGGCGCTTCCACCCCCTCTGGGTCATCTGAGAAGTCCACAAAGGCTGCGAAGGCCACACCACCCAGTGGTGCACCCACCAGCGAAAACGGCTCCCCGTCGTCGACTGCTTCATCTTGACCATATTTCTCTATGCCGACCTCCTCATCCTCGTCGCGTGAAGACGTATCGTCGCAGCTTAAAGAGGCGCAAGAATCACTCTTTTCGCGCTTCGATGCGCTGCGCGACGAAGCCGACGACATCAAAACTGCTGTACGTCAGAAGCTGCGTGCGTACCCACTGGTTAGCGCGGCCGGCGCCCTCGCAGCCGGGTGGGTCGTAGGCCGTCTACTCAGCCGCCCCCGTACCCGCAGCCAGTGGGCCACGCGTTACGCTACTGCGGTAGAAGAAGACCTGCGTGCCGCCATCGAGTCGGGTGCCGACGCCGACACCATCGTCGACGACGTTCTGCGCGACCGGGTGCCCGTACTCGTCGAGGCAGCGCCATCTCCAGAGGCGCCCGGGCTCCTGCAACGGGCCGTCGGTGGAGCGCTGCAGATCGTGATTCAGGTTGTGCTCATCGAAGTGTCGCGCCGCCTCGCCGACCGCGTATTCGACGAGCAGTCCAACAGCTCCGATAACGCGTAACCAACCTTCCGTTTTCCATTCAACCCCTCGCATTCCCTATGCGCTTACTTCTGTTTGGCCCGCCCGGCGCGGGCAAAGGCACCCAGGCCCGCAAGCTCGTTGACCGGTACGACCTCACGCAGATCGCCACCGGAAATATTATCCGGGCCGCTATGAAAAATGAAACACCGGTCGGACTCGAAGCCAAGTCGTACGTCGAAAAGGGCGAGCTCGTCCCCGACGCCGTAGTGCGCAAGCTGGCCGAAGGCGCCATCGCCGACGAAGACTATGACGATTTCATCCTTGACGGCTATCCGCGTACGCTGCAGCAGGCTACGTGGCTGACCACGTTTCTGACCGAGCACGACGCACCGCTAAATGCCGTGCTTAGCCTCGAAGTCCCCGACGAAGAGATCGTGGACCGCCTCTCCAAGCGCCGCGTGCACGCCGAAACCGGTGAGAACTACCACCTCGACGTGAACCCGCCGCCGGACGAGGTCGACGACGATCTCATCATCCAGCGCCCCGACGACAAGCCTGAAACGGTACGTAATCGCCTGCAGGTCTACCGCGACCAGACCGAACCGCTGAAAACCTACTACAAAGAGCGCGATCTGCTCGTCTCCGTCGATGGCACCGGCACGCCCAGCGACGTGCACGCACGCATCGCGGAAGTCGTCGAAGCCCACACATGACCCTTCCGCATTTCCCCTTCCGCACTTCAGGAAGCGTGCCCGCAATGTCAAAGCGCGCGTTTCAGAGGGATGCGTAGCGAGGGGCTCGTTAAGATCCGTCCACAGCAGCCTTGATATGTCCGACTTCGTGCCCGTAGACACGCTTCGCAGGCGATGCGATGCCGCCCTCTCGACACTCGTCGCCGGTCGCAAGCCTGACGTGCTATACGCCCCGATTCGGTACGTACTCAACGGAGGTGGAAAGCGGGTCCGTCCGGTGCTGGTTCAGCTTACGGGACAGGCCTACGGGATTGCTCCCAACGTCTCCGAACCGGTCGCCCTGGCTGCCGAGGTCTTCCACAACTTTACGCTTGTGCACGACGACATCATGGACGCGGCCCCTGAGCGTCGCGGACGGCCCACTGTGCATACGAAGTGGGACGAGAGCACCGCCATTCTGGCGGGCGACTGGCTCATGGGCTGCGCCACCCGTCTGCTGCGCGATGCTGAAGCCCCAACCGAAGACCTGCTCGACGTGTACCACCCTATGGTCAACGCGCTCTGCGAAGGGCAGGCCCTCGACACGGACTTCGAAACCCGCTCCGAGGTACCTGTCGACGCGTACATGCGCATGATCGATGGGAAGACCGGAGCGCTTCTGGCTGCATGTATGGCATGGGGCGGCGTCATAGGGCGCGCATCCCCCGAAACCCGTGAGCAGCTGCACGATGCCGGTATGGCTATCGGGCGCGCCTTCCAGATTCAAGACGACCTGCTTGACGTGATTGCCGACCACGACGACTGGGGCAAAGCTGTCGGGGGCGACCTGCAGGCCGGCAAGAAGACATTCGTAACGCTTATGGCGCTCGAACGGGCGTCGGGAGCAACGCATCGCATGCTAAAGCGTACGCTCTTTGAAGAGGGGGGCTGCCCGCCCAACCAGATCGAGACCGTTCAGAAGACGATGCAAGATCTGGGCGTGTTTGAAGCAGCGCGTAACGCGGTAGCACGCTACACCGAGGCGGCTCACAGCGCCCTTGACATTCTTCCGGAGGGGCCAGCCCGTACGGCGCTGCTCGACCTGCTCCACCAGCTGCAAGAGCGCGCCTACTAAACGCCCGAATCAAGAAATCAAAACAGGCTCTAAGAGCGCTCCAAGTCTTCTCTCCCTTTGCATTTGCTGCTGCGTATTGCATGACTGAACAGACTGTCGTCGTATCAAACAAAGCCGGCATACATACGCGTCCGGCGTCTATTATTGTGCGTATGGCCTCCAAGTTCGAATCAGAGATCTTCATCAAGCGGGGCGTGCACGAGATCAACGGCAAGAGCGTGATTGGCGTAATGACACTGGCTGCGCAGCAGGGTACTGAACTCACGCTTAAAGCAGACGGCCCCGATGAAGAAGAAGCGCTTCAGGCACTTAAAGACCTGTTCGATCGTGGCTTTGGGGAAAAAGAACCGGCTAAACCAGAATGAGCGAATCAACAGACAGTATATCTGACGATGACGAATCTGATGGAGAAGAAGCAGGCGAACGAGCGCCCGGCTCGGAGCGGGTAACGTCAGAAGCGCGCCTTTCAGGGTACGCAGTCGCATCCGGTACAGTCTTAGGGCCAGCCTGGTACCAACCCCCCAGTTCTGTTGACATTGACACAACGCCGCTTCCGTCTGATGCCGCTTCCGACGAAGAGGCCCGCTTCAGGCAAGCGGTAGACCGTGCGCTCAGCGAGTTGAAAGCGGTTATTAATCTGGCGCAGAACCGTTTGGGACGTGAGAGCGCGGCGATCTTTGAGGCACAGGCTATGATCTTGCGCGACGAAACGCTGCTTCAGGCGGTACGCGATCGCATCCACACGCATGAAGAGCACGCGAGCGCCGCCGTCCATGCTGTGCTTAAGCGCCACCGCACACGCCTCGAAGAGAGCGATAGCCAGTACCTGCAAGAGCGCGCTGCAGACCTTCGGGATACGGAGCACCGGCTCTTGCGTGCGTTGCAGCACCGGGAGATGCCCGACACCAAGCGGCGGCACGGCATTGTGGTCGCCGAGACGCTCTCGGCAGCCGATATCATCCGGTTTAGCCAGGGCAACGTGCTCGGGTGCGTGTCGGCAACGGGCGGACCCACTTCGCATGCGGCGCTCATTGCCCGCGCGCTGGAGCTTCCAACAGTGATGGGAGTGACCAACCTGCCTGACCATGTAAACGACCGGGACTGGCTGCTGCTTGACGGCTCCACCGGTGAGGTCGTGGTGCGTCCGAGCAAGGAGACGCGCATTGCCTTTCAGGACCACGAAGCCTTACAGGCAGACAATAACCGCGCCGCCAAGTCAGCAGGGCCGCTCTACACAGCCGACGGCACGCGCATCCAGATGCTGGCTAATGTCGAGTTTGCAGACCAGTACCGGGTGCTTGCGGCGCAGGGCGCTGAGGGGATCGGGCTGCTGCGCACCGAAATGCTGTTCATGATGCAGTCGCGCAAGCACTTGAACGAAGAGGTGCAGTACGAGCAGTACGCAGCAGCTATGGACGTACTTGCCGACGACCAGCCCCTGACGATCCGGCTACTCGACATCGGGGGCGATAAGACAGAGCCCGCGTCGGGTCCGGAGATGGGGTCGTTTCTGGGGCTGCGGGGCATCCGGGTGCTCCTGGACCGGCCCGACCTGGTCGAGCCCCAGTTGCGTGCTATCGTGCGTATGGCGGAGCAGCGCGCAGTGCGCATGCTGCTCCCCATGGTAACGACACGTGCCGAGGTCTTGGCAATTCGCGACCGCATCGACGAGATTGTCAATGAGGTAGGGCTTTCAGAACGGCCCTCAAACCTGAAAGTCGGCATTATGGTTGAGGTGCCAGCGGTGGCGCTGCAGGCCGAGCAGTTCGCTGAGGAAGTCGACTTCTTCGCGCTTGGCACGAACGACTTGACGCAGTATACCCTGGCCGCGGCTCGAAACGATGCAGACGTGGCACACTACGCCGACGCGCTGCATCCGGCGGTTCTTACGCTCATGCGGCAAACCGTACGCGCTGCACAGCATGCCGATATTCCCGTAAGCATATGCGGAGAGATCGCATCTGACCCGGTGGCTGTGCCGGTGCTGCTCGGACTTGGGATTCGCACGCTAAGCATGGCGCCTCCTTTCATTGACAGGATACGATCGGTCGTAGCACAGATCGACTGTGCGGAAGCTGAGACGCTCGCCAAGGCAGCGTGTGCTTCGCGCGATGCAGAGAGCGTGCGCACTCTCTGTACGGAGTGGCAGCATGCACAAGGCATCATGCAGTAGGCAGCCGGATCGTAGGCAGCCGGGTAGCAATCAGGACGCCTGAGATGGAAAGCCTGAGATACGAGTCTGCGATAAGAGAACCCGGGGTGGTAGAGCAATGGTGAAAGCGCCTGTACAAATGAACATCAGACAGCGTTGCGCATCCAACATACGCCGATCTGCGTACCGCCTGGTAGCGCACTGAGCGCAGGCACGCGCACATGTTCAAGAATACGCGATCCTTTTGTATATTTTCTTAAGTCAATATGTTAGACCAACTAACCGACAACATTAAAGACGCCATGCGAGCCAAGGACAAGGTGCGTCTCCGTACGCTCCGTTCGCTGCTTGCAGCACTGAAGAAAAAGCAGATCGCTGCTCGCGATGGATCGGGTGATGAAGCGGTGCTTTCGGAGCAAGAAATGTTGACAGTTGTTCGCAAAGAGGCCAAACAGCGCAAAGAGTCGATCGAACAGTTTGAAGAAGCCGGGCGCGACGACCTTGTTCAGAAAGAGCAAGCGGAGCTGGACGTGCTAAAGACCTACCTACCTGATCCGCTGACAGATGATGAGCTGGAGGCAGTGATTGACGAAATCATTGCAGACACAGGCGCTTCGTCGATGGCTGATATGGGGCAGGTGATGGGAACAGCTATGAGTAAGCTGCGCGGCAAAGTAGATGGCGGGCGCGTGCAGCAGGTGGTAAAGCAAAAGCTCGCCGGATGACCGCATATTCCAGGAAGCCCTGAATACGACCATGTCTCTTCTCGATATCGGCATTCTTGCCATACTTGCCCTGGCTCTGGTACGGGGCTATACCGCCGGTGGACTGCGCCAGATCACCAGTCTGGTTGGCATGATCATCGCATTCATCTGCGCGGTGCAGTTCATGCGCCCGTTTGGAGCCTACATGGTTGAGGCGTGGGAGGTGTCGCCTATGTTTAGCGAGCTCCTGGCGTTCACCGGAATCTTCCTGGGCGTATATGGTGGAGTGGCGTTTGTTGTGCGCATGTTCGAGCGGGCAGTAAAGGCGCTACGGCTCGGGCTGTTAGACCGCGTGTTGGGCAGCGTCGTTGCCGGAGGAAAAGTGATTCTGGTCGTCAGCGGCGTGTTCTTGCTGCTCGCACATGCAGGGTGGCCTGCGCCGGAAACGCGAGAGGCATCAGCGTTCTACGAGCCTGTGCGCGAGGCTTTGCCCACAGCGTGGGACCATACGGCCGCTTACATCGGCGAGACAGAGGAGCTGCACGAGTTCTTCCCAGGTGCTCTAAGCGGTGGCGATGCCACCTCCAGGTTTGAGTCGTCGACCCAGATCTTCCCGATCGCCGTGCCCGACCCCGACGATACGCCGGGCCTCTTTGAGGATACGGCAGCGCCCTCAAATAAAGAAGCTGAACGGGCCGGATGGTAGCACCTGGGCCATTCAGAACTTGCGCCATGAAAAAAACTTCCGAGGTGTTGCCATGAGCGGGCCTGCTGAGAGCAGTCACACGCCTGCTACGGGCGCGCACTTTCGAGAGCAGAAAGTCGCTTCTCAAACTGGCTCATCCCCATCGACACAAACAGATCCGGAGTAATGTCGAATGGATAGGGGGCCGTGTATGGACTGAGCGTCTCGTGAATATGCTCGGTGACAAGCGCGAGTCCGTCGCTGAGAGCCTCCTCAATGACAGGCCATACGATGCTGTCGTGCTCTTCGATAAGCGAAGTGAGCAGGTGGATGCCATAGGCAACGTGCCGAGCCTCATCGCGCTGTACGTAGGTCACCAGTTCGCGAATGCCAGGACACAGGTCACGCTCCTTGAGCACCGCGCGATACGCGCCATATCCTGTTTCGGCGAGTGTGCCTTCTACGATAATCTGATAGGTGGTACAGGCGCGGGCCAGGGTCGCCGGGTCGTTGTTGGTATGCAGCGCGTCCATGGCATCTGGAAGCCGCTCGGTGAAGAGCGTGCGATAAGCCGGGGTGAGGTAGCTGTCGAGATCGTCCTCGGTACCAATCACCTCATCGAGAAAGCGGTGAAAGCCCTCTACGTGCTTGGCCTCCTCCCAGAGGTAGGCGGTCAAGAACATCTCATCCTCGATACGTCCGTTCCGGCTCATGTACTGCAAGAGTGGAAGCAGGTCACGTGTGACGGATTCCTCGCCGGCCTCAAACTGTGCAGTTAGGCGCAGCAGCAGGTCTTGCTCACGATTGGAGCAGCTGGACCAGTCTTTAGCGTCCTGAGAGAAGTCGATTGCTGCAGGGTCCCAGGTGCCGAGCGATTTAGCCTTGCGCCAGAGCTGCATGGGACGGCTGTCCAGGTTGAGGCGTTTGCGGGTCGTTGTAAGTAGGTCAGGCATAGGAGCAGCAAGGACAAGGAAAGAAGAGAGGAGACAGTACGCTCCAGAATACGACAATAACCCCGGCTGCGCAAGAGAGAAGAGAAGGGAAAAGTAGGTTGACGTTCGCGGCTGTCTGGTTCGGTGGGCTGGGCTTTGAGGGAGAGATGTTATGGGGTGATGAAAGATCTACGCAGATGAAGCGTTTTCTCGTGAAGAGAGATCACCACGTGAAAAGCTGATTCTACGCTCCGCGGCGGATGCGGCGCATCCACACAACGCCCCCAATGATGAGGCTGCCGCCGATGATCTGCAGAAGCGTTACGGACTCCCCGAGGAACCAGGCGCCTCCGAGTACAGCGACGAAAGGAACCAGGTTGTTGTATACGGCGGTGTTAGACGGCCCCACTTCTTTGACAGCGGTATTCCAGATTACGAATGCGATACCTGTCGACAGGGCGCCAGAGTAGATAATAGCCCACCATACCCACGCGTCTACAGCCGGCCAGTCGACGGTTGACCAGTAGGGAATACCGGTTGCAACAAGAAGCGGCCAGGCGACAAGGAGGCCGAAAAACGTAACACCAAGCGGCGATACGTTGTGTACAACGGCCTTGTTGAAGGTCGTAAATGCACCCCAGACTACAGCCCCTACAAGCATGACCAGGTTTCCGAACAGCATGCCGGACTGCAATGGAGAAACTGAGCTGTTGGCGCTGTCTATCACGACAAGCACTGTACCTACGAGCGACACGAGCAGAGCAACCCAGGCAACCCCGCGCAGCGTTTCGAGCCCGGTAAGGCGCCCAATGAGTGCAGTCCAGAGCGGAGCGCCTGCCATGATGAGCGCTGCGCTTCCGGCTGTCGTATTGTTTACACCGACGATAAAGAGAATCTGATACACGAAATACCCCATCAGACCGAGTCCGATCACGGCTTTTCCGCGCTTGCGAATCGGCGCAAAGAACGACGCATTCTGGCGCGTCCATGCGTAGATAATGCCCAGGAGCCCGACCGAGATGCTAAAACGAAAGATGTTGAGCACAAACGGATGCATAGCCTCCAGCGCGGCTTTCAAGATAGGGAAGTTGGCCCCCCATATAAACACCACAGCGATTAGAGAGAGGTCGGAGCGCCAAGAGCGCGAAGCGGTAGAGGAGGCCATGCATGTCAGGGCTGTAAGCAGAGAACACATCGTAGTACCTCGCAACTTGCTATGCGTTGGTGCATAGGCTTGAACAATCGTTGAGAAACCGTAAAATAGTAGTGCTCCTTATGCATTTTATGCATCGCACACCAGAAGATTGCATACTGAGTCATATGCTGAAAAGCATGTAGCTAAAAAGCATGTACAGGTGCAGGAGCGAGCAAAAGGGAACGAGTAGAAATTGTCACGCAGCCGTGGTTGCCGTCAGGTAATGGCTCTGCATGAGAGGCCCAGTGAAATGGACGAGAGTAGACGAGATACGCATGTGTTATGAAAGATACTCAAAGCGAATCGATGTACTCGATCCGAGAAGTCAGTATGAAGTTGGGGCTTGAGCCTCACGTACTGCGGTATTGGGAAACGGAGTTTGATGCGCTTCAACCCGACAAAGATGCATCTGGGCAGCGCGTGTATACACATGCCGATCTCAAGGTGGCGCGGCGTATCCAGTATCTGCTAAAAGAAGAGAAGTACACGATTGAGGGAGCCCGCCGGGCGTTGAAGCGAGAAAGCAACCGCCAGCATGTGGTGCGTAACCTGCACAACCTGCGCGGTCTGTTACAAGAGCTGTCTGATCAGCTGTGAGGCATGAGGGATTGGACGAAGCGCTGTGAAAACTGTGCAGATGCAACGTCTAAAGCGTGGCCCCCCTCGCAGAGAACGCCTATGCGGTTCTCCGTCCGTTTTCCGTGAACCACTTGCGGAAACCTTGGCGGTGGCTTTTGTTATGAGAGCATACCATTCGGGACATGGCGCAGCCCGGTTAGCGCGCCGCTCTGGGGGAGCGGAGGTCCCCGGTTCAAATCCGGGTGTCCCGACACACACATTGCACACCGTTCTACACAAGCAAGGGCTGGGTGCACGAAGCAGAACGAGGCGGATCCCACGGTGTGGTACTGCCTCAGTACATTCCACCATGTGCATCTTAGCCGTCTGGTCTGCGTCGTTTCTGGCAATTGTGCTGGAAGCGACGTTTTTTATGGTCCCCCACCCCCCTGACACAGACGCTGGAACTGCTACCGCATGCCCGATACAGCCCCCGAAGCCTCCATTCAGCGATTCGTACACGACCTGACACGCATCCGGGACGCCCGCGACGTGTCGCGTGCCGATATTCAGGAAGCCACGCGCGTCTCCGATGACGTGCTTGAAGATTTTGAGTCCGGATCGCTTTTCGAACGCACGTCTTTCAATCAGGTCTACCTTCGTTCGCTTGCGAAGTCGTATGCACGCCTCATCGGCGTTACGCCTCCCGAGCGTGTGCTCGATCACTTGCAGGCTGCACTCAACAACCGCTACGCGAACGAACTTGCTGTTGAAGAGCTTGACGAGGAGCCCCTTTCTCTTGAATGGCCAGAAGAAAAAGAAAAGACAGCGGAAGAAGAACGTACCGCAGCAGAGACGGGCGGGGCGGGCACTGCGTCTTCCCTTACGGAGGCAGACAATCCGAAATCAGCACGCCGATGGACGCCGTCCCCGGATGCCGCCGCAGAGGATGGCAACAAAGCTAATTCGGCGTCAGCCGGGGCGCTCAACGTGGTGTGGCAGCCGGTCGTTATTGGGCTCGTTATACTGCTGATTGTAGGCGGCGGCATTTTCGGATTGGTGATGCTTTCAGGCAACGGCGAGGCCGCTCCGGATGAACCTGCTGTGAGTGAAGAGACCGCTGCCGAGGCGGTTGCACCTACAACAGAACCCGATGACGCCCCTGAACCGCTCGACGAGGGCCCCGACGTGCCTCCCGTACAGTTAGGGGCCACTATCCACGCAACGATCTGGGCTGATGGGGGAAATGTCAACGGTATACGTGTGCAGCGCGACAACGACCTGCGACGTCCATACTGGGTCGAAGAAGGCGATGCGGTAGTGCTCCCGTTTCAGGACCGCATCGCTATAGAAGGCCAGTTCGACCAGTTTACGCTCTTCATTGAAGAGCGTCCTATGCCCTTAGAGCCGCTGGATACACAGGGGCGCCGCGTGCTTTCGCGTGCCGACCTGGAAGCATGGGCCGACACGACCCGCACCTCCCCAGCCAGCGAACTGCCTGTGCCAGCCGACACGCTCCGCATCCCGTAGTTGCGTGTGCTAATCCCCTTACCGTACTGCCCGCCTCGCGTGTAGCCCCCTTCTGCACGGCGCTACTGCAGAGATTGTGTCCTGTAGTGCCCGTGTTGCTTCGCATCCCTCGATCGCTACGTATCCACCATGCCCAACGAACTCCTCCCGAAAACGCGCGCGCTTCAAGAGCGGCTCGACCAAATTACCTGGGATACCCTCTCGCCCGACAAAGTCCAGATGCTCTACGAGACGCTCGTTTCTGTAGTACGGGCGCACGACGAGCGGTACTACCGCCACGACGATCCGCTCATCCCTGATCCTGAATACGATCGCCTCTTTCAGGCACTTCAGCGCATTGAGGCTGATTTTCCAGAGCTGCAGCGCGACGACTCGCCCACCCAGCGCGTGGGGTTCGACCCGCTCGATGCATTCGAGAAGCACACCCATCCTGAGCCACTCCTGTCGCTGTCAAATGCCTTCGATGCAGCCGAGGTGCGCGAGTGGTACGAGCGCTGTCAGCGGGGCCTCGCGGAGGCGCACGGGTCAACCACTCCGGCGGTCGTTGCCGAACTGAAGATTGATGGGCTGGCCGTGGCGCTTACCTACACCGACGGGCAGCTCTCGCTCGCTGCAACGCGGGGCAACGGAGTGCAGGGGGAGAACATCACCCGCAACGTGCGCACGATCCGCCGCATCCCCCTTGCGTTGGAAACCGACAGGCATGAGATCCCCGAGTCGATGGAGGTGCGCGGCGAGGTCTTTATGCGCAAAAGTGAGTTTGAAGCGCTCAACAACCGTCTGCGGCGCGAAGAGAAACAGCCGTTCGCCAACCCGCGCAACGCCGCTGCCGGGAGTCTGCGTCAGCTCGACCCTCGCGTTACGGCCCGGCGTCCGCTCAGCTTCTTCACCTATGCCCAAGGTCCAACTGAAGGCCTCGTACCCGATACCCACGCCGCCGTTCTGGAGCAACTGGGGACTTACGGCCTGCCGCTGAATCCGCATTGGGAGCGGTTTGAGGTGATTGAAGACGCGATCGCGTTTTGTGAGGACTGGGTAGACCGCCGCGAAGACCTTGACTATGAGATCGACGGTGTGGTTCTAAAGATTGACCGGCATGATTACCAGGATGAACTCGGTGCCATTGCAAACGCACCGCGCTGGGCGGTTGCGTTTAAGTTTCCTGCGCGCGAGGCGACCACTACGCTGCGCGACATTGAAGTGAACGTCGGTCGCACCGGAGTTGTAAAGCCTGAGGCGGTCCTTGAGCCTGTCGGCATTGGCGGCGTGACGGTATCGCAGGCTACGCTGCACAACGAAGACTACATTGCAGAGCGCGACATCCGCATCGGCGACACCGTGGTGGTGAAGCGGGCCGGCGATGTTATCCCACAAGTCGTGCGTCCGGTCGTAGAGGCCCGGACCGACAGCACCCCCCCCTGGTCATTCCCCACCCGCTGCCCGGTATGCGACTCAGCACTGGTACGCTTACCTGACGAAGCCGACTACTACTGCCTGAATACGGAATGTCCCGCCCAGTTCAAGCGGCTCGTTGAGCACTTCGTAAGCCGCAACGCAATGGACATCGAGGGCCTGGGAGAGCGCGTGGCGGCCCAACTGGTGGATACGGGGCGTGTTGAGCAGCTCGACGATCTCTACCGGCTTAGAGTCAAGGACCTGACGACGCTGGAAGGGTTCGCTGAAAAGAGCGCGCAGAACCTGACAGAAGCCATCGCCGCGTCGAAAGAGCGGCCGCTCAGCCGCTTGCTGTTTGCGCTCGGCATTCGGCATGTGGGGCGCACGGTGGCCGAACAGGTTGTTGCCGAGGTGCCGTCCATGCAGGCCCTTGCCGAAGCGCCCATCGGCGAACTGGAGGCCATCGACGGGATCGGCCCGGTGATCGCCGAGAGCATCCACGACTGGTTCGCTGTTGAGGACAACCGGGCACTGGTCAACGCGCTGCGCGACGTGGGGGTAAATACGGAGCGCTTGCCTGAAGAGACCCCTGACGAAGGGAGACAGGTGCTTGACGGAGAAACCTTTGTGCTTACCGGGTCCCTCCCATCGTTTACACGGCGAGAGGCCACCGAACGCATTGAGCAGGCCGGCGGGCGCGTCACGTCGAGCGTAAGTGGCAACACCGACTACCTGGTGGCCGGAGAAAATCCCGGCTCAAAGTATGATGATGCGGAAGAGCGTGGCATCCCAATTCTGAGCGAAGAGATGCTGCTGGATCTGTTAGACGGTGCGGCTCGTTGATATTCTCCAATACCTTTTCCCCACGCTAATGCCCTCTGGGTAAGCAGCACCTGGATGAGCAGCACAGTGCCAAACGAGATGAAAGGAGCACTGTGCGATTGAACATATAGATGCTTCGCTTGCCAGAGCGCAGAGCTGCACGATGCAGCTCATGCCGTGGCGAACTACCCTGATTGGTCGTATCCAATACTATGAAAAAGTGGCTGGAACGCCTTGGCCTGCGTCCTAAGAAGTCGACGCCGGTAGGCACGCAGCTTGAACACGGAGGCAGTGACGTTGAAGATACGCGCCGCCGTGACCTTATCGTGCGCACCGCGCTTCTGGCCGTGTTGGTACTGGGCACCCTGGCTGCCTTTCCGCGTGGAGAGGTCTTCGAGTATACCGTACAGGTGGGCGACACCTGGCGGCAGCCCACCCTGGTGGCCCCATTCAACTTTCCCATCTACAAAGACAGCGACCAGGTGCGCAGCGAGCGAGAGCGTGCCCGCCGTACCACTCCGCCATACTTCGCGGAGGTCCTGAACCCGGAGCAAGTCAGCCAGGCGCATCGCGACACCCTGCAGCAGCAGGTCAACGAGGCACTTGATGCCTACACCGATTCACGTATGCAGCGCTTGCGTGATAACCGCGAGCAGGCCGAGAACGACTCAACCCGATACGTACAGCTGCGGCGCAACGCACGCGTTACGCTTAGTCCGGAGCAGTGGGAAGTGCTTACGCGCAACGCCTTGCGGCACATGCCAGAGCAGCCTAACGACGCGATGCGGGCGCCTCCGGGCGAACCGCGAATGGACCGGCAGCTCATGCAGGCGGTGGGCGAGGTATCGGGTAACCTGCAGCGGCGCGGCGTGATCGATATACCGCTCGACTCGGTGTACACCGACCACGTCATCGTTCGCAATGAGGAAGAGCGCATCCAGCGGCGGATCTCTGTAGACCGCCTCGTTGGTATCGAAGAAGCCTTTCGTCGGGGCGAGGAGCAGCTGAGCGAACAGTTTGACGACCGTCCGGATGCAGCCCAGATCGCTGTCGCGTTCTTTCGCGATACATTTGAACCGGTCTATCGCTATCAGGAGGTTGCCACGCAAGAGCGGCGCGACCAGCGGGCTCAAAACGTGTCGCCCATATCAGGGGGCGTAGAGCGTGGCGAAGTGATTGTGCAGCAAGGCGAGCGCGTGACAGCTGAGGCAAAGCAGAAGCTCACGTCGCTGGAGCGTGAGAAAAACCAGCGGGCCGCTACGACCATTGTGTGGCGGCAGCTATCGGGAGAACTGGTCCTGGTAATGATTACGTTTCTGTTCTTCTTCGGCTACCTCTACCTGGTGCAGCCCACCATATGGAAAGACAACGGCACGCTGATGCTGGTCGCCTTGCTATTTGGGCTGGGGGTGGCCCTCTCTGGCATCGTCATCCGCCTTGCCGACATCGATCTGTACGTGGTGCCGGTGGCGTTGATATCCGTTACAATGGCCATCGTACTCAACGTGCGTATTGCGCTGTTTGGCACGCTGGTACTGGCGTTTCTGGGGGGGCAGATGCTTGGTATGAACCTGCAGTACACGCTCGCTGCATTTATCGGAGGGGCTCTGGGGGTGTTTAGCGTACGAGACATTAAGAACCGTGGACAGTTTCTGCTGAGTGCGCTTCTGGTGTTCGTGGGGTACGCACTGGTCATAATAGGCACCTGGCTCTTCCTGGGTACTCCGGCAGCCCGTCTGGGGAATGAACTCACCTTTGCGGCGATCGGGGCCTCATTCACAATCGTGGCACAGCCGATCCTGTGGCTGATCGAGCGCGCATTCGGCATCACAACCGATCTTACACTGCTTGAGCTGTCGGATACGAACCGCCCTCTCCTAAAACAGCTTAGCATCAAAGCCCCCGGTACGTTTAACCACTCAATGCAGGTGGCCAATCTTGCTGAAGCGGCCGCCGACCGGATTGGTGCTAATGGCTTGCTGATACGTGTAGGGGCGCTCTATCACGACATTGGCAAGATGATTAAGCCCAACTATTTTGTTGAAAACCAGCGTGGTGGCAAAAATCCGCACGACGATGAGAAGCCGCGCATCAGCGCGATGGTAATCACGCGGCACGTGAAAGAAGGACTGAAGATGGGCCGAAAGGATAATCTGCCCGACCAGGTGCTTCAGTTCATCGCAACGCACCATGGCACCGCCCGCGTTGAATACTTCTACCAGAAAGCGATTCAAGAAGCAGAAAACGAGTCGCAGGTGAACGCATCGGATTTCCGCTATCCCGGACCGCGTCCGTTCTCCAAAGAAACCGGAATACTGCTTCTGGCAGACTCGGTAGAGGCGGCCTGCCGAAGCCTCGACGACCCGAGTGAAAGTAACCTTCGCAAGCTGGTAGAGAGCATCTTTCAGCGTCACATCGAAACCGGACAGCTCGACGATACCGATCTTACATTCAAAGAGATCAGTACGATCAAAGCACAGTTCATGCAGATGCTGACGGGCGTCTACCACAGCCGGGTGAAGTATCCGGGGCAGGAGGAAGAAGAGCCTGTCGAAGAAGAGTCTTGGATCGCGCCCACGTCGTTCGATGAAGAAGAGGATGTTTCGGTGGTCTGGAAAAAAGATTCCTGGCATGCTGGTGCCGAGAGGGTCTCTTCCGACGAGTTAGAAAAACTTCCCGGGGTGCATATTCCGCGTGCTGTGCGTCCTGAGGTGGCTGAGACATCCATCCATGGCAGCGGCAATGGCGCTCATGGACAAGCCCCCATGCTCTCGCACCCAGCAAGTGATATAGCACGCTCGGGCAACGCGCCAGATAATGAGGCACCAGACGGCAACGCGCCACGTGGTAAGGGGCCGGGGGAGGAGGGAGCTGAGGGTGCAGCTTCGGATCAGAGAAATGAAGACCAGAAGGGAGAAGACGAAAAGCCTACGCCGTCTGACGATGCCGGCTCGGAGAAAAGCAACCCGCATTAGAAAAGGGGCACACGCAAGCAGAGGGCGGCCGGCAACGTTTCGATGGCCAAGGAGAAGTCAAGCCGGCACGGCAGCGGCGAGCGCATCGAGCGAGTCGGCGCTGATGAGCACCTGAAACAGGCTATGGGTTTGGTCGGGGCCGAGATGGGCGCGCACGCGGCGTTTGCTCTCGGGCGTGTAGAGCACACAGGCGACCTGTCCGATAAAGCTGCTGAGATGGTCGGCCCCTTCATCGACCGATGCAGCGATAACCTGTCCGTTGAAGGCAGCGTGCTGGCGCAGCAGACTCGACAGCGGCGCGATGCTGCCACGGCGGCGCGTAACGAGGCCGACGGTGCTATGCGAGGGCAAGCGGGTGAGGCGGTCGAGCACGCGGCTGGGCAGATGCGTTACAAACCCGAGTACATCGGCACGAGGCACCTGCTGCTGCGCGTCGTGCAGGTGGTCGTAGGGCGTGAACACATAGTCAGCATCCCCGTGGCGTTGCAGGGCCGCCAGCGTGCAGGCGCGCACAGGCTGCTGCAGGCGTTCGCCAATCTGCTCGGCCCAGAGCGTGTTCAACTCCGGGTTGGGGCCTGCAACGAGCAGCTTGCGGTCGAACCCCACATAGTCGAGCTGGGCCGCTTGTTCTTGCATGAGCGCTTCGATTTCGGGCTCAGTGCAGCCCAGGCCGATCAGGCGTTGCAGCGCGCCATGCATTACCGCGGCGCCTCGCTCCATGCGTTCAGCCTTCTCGAAAGGGCGTCGCTCCTTCACGGTGTAGCCGCTGCCCACGCGTGAGTCGAGGAGCCCGTCGTTCTTGAGGGTCTTATACGCTTTGCGGACGGTATGGAACGATATGTCGAGCTGTTCGGCGAGGCGCCGGGTTGAGGGAAGCGACTCATCGACGGCGTATTCGCCCCGAGCAATCTGGTAGCGAAGCTGTTCTACCAGCTGGTCGTGTACCGAATTGGGGGCCGAGCGGTCTATTTCGAGCATATTGTGCAAGCGCAGGCAGCAGAAAGAGACGATATACAAATGGAGATGCCGCGATACATGCCAGCAGCGGCGTGCGGCTCAGATGGCACGATGGGTGCAGGAGGGCACCGCCCCTGCGCATCCAACAGTGCCTTGCTGCTGTAAGCAACAGGGCGGGGGCTGTAGACCACAACGCCCGCCGTGCCATAGCGTGCCCCGGCGCAGAATGCGCAAGGGCGTGAGCCAGGCAAGACGGGCGTAGCAACTGTCTAAGAACCTGTTTTGATTTCTTAATTTGGGCTGCGATCGGCTCTGCTGGGCTGCAAACCAAACCCCAAACAGGTTCTAAGGGTCAGCTATGCACCGGCGGTATGCACCATGACCAGCCGGGTATGTGCAGAGGCGGTATCTACAGGTTCATGGGCTGATCATAGGCCACATGGGTTGCCTCCATGATGGCTTCTGACATGGTGGGGTGGGGGTGCACCGCCTCCATGATTTCGTGCCCGGTGGTTTCGAGCTTGCGTGCCACGACCGCTTCGGCGATCAGTTCGGTGGCATCGTAGCCTACGATATGGCAACCGAGGAACTCACCGTACTTCTTGTCGAAGATGACCTTTGCAAAGCCTTCGGTCTCGCCGAGAGCGGCTGCCTTACCGGACGCGGTGAAGGGGAATTTGCCGACGCGGATGTCGTATCCGGCCTCTTTTGCCTCGTCTTCGGTATATCCAATCGAGGCAATCTGTGGCTGACAGTAAGTGCAGCCTGGAATGTTATCGAAGTCGAGGGGCTGCACGTCGTGCCCGGCAATGTGCTCGATGCAGATGGTGCCTTCATGGCTGGCCTTGTGGGCAAGCCAGGGGCCGCCGGCTACGTCGCCGATGGCGTAGACGCCGTCCACGTTGGTTGCCCCGTACTCATCGATTGTGATGTAACTGTTTTCGGTTTTGATGCCCAGCTCTTCAAGTCCGATATCTTCGATGTTGCCGGTGACGCCAACGGCTGAGAGTACCTGGTCGCATTCGACGTATTTGGTATCGTCGCCAACCTGAATTTCGGCGCGCAGAGCCCCGTTGTGCTCTTCAACGCCTTGAAGCATGGCGCCGGTGAGTACGTTAATACCTTTCTTCTTGTACGAGCGTTCGAGTACGCGCGAGACCTCTTCGTCTTCGACTGGCACAAGGTGGTCTTGCACCTCTACGATCGTGACTTCGGTGCCCATGTGGTGGTAGAAGTACCCAAACTCAACGCCGATGGCGCCGGCCCCTACGATGAGCAGACGGTCGGGCTGCTCTTTCTGCATCATAGCCTCTTTGTACGAGATGATCTTCTCGCCATCGATAGGAAGCGGCGGGATTTCGCGAGCGCGGGCGCCGGTGGCGATGACGATTGCATCGCCGGTAATGGTGGTTTCCTCGCCGATCTCGTCGCCGTCCATATTCACGGAGGGGGTAACGTGCACCGTGTTGGGGTCGGTGAGGCGGCCGTGCCCCTCAATCACGTCGATGTTGTTCTTGTTCATGAGGTACTGCACCCCCTTGTTCATGCGGCTGGCCGTCTGGCGGCTACGCTCGATGACCTTCGGGAAGTCGGGGGTGACGGTGCCTTCGAGCGAGAGTCCGTAGTCGCTGAGATGCTCAGCCTGTGCCATAACCTCAGCGCTCTTCAGCAGGGCTTTGGTAGGAATGCAGCCGACGTTCAGGCATACGCCGCCAAGCTTATCTTTTTCGATAACAGCTGTTTTGAGGTCGAGCTGGGAGGCACGGATGGCAGCTTCGTAGCCACCAGGGCCCGTTCCGATAATGATGCAGTCATAATGGGTAGCCATGGGCACAGCAGAAGATTCGTGCGAAGGGGTATGCGAAACGTCAAGGGGGAGGCGGCGGCAGCGGCTTCTGGTCAGGTGTAACGCCGAGGCCTGCACACGCATAAGCTGACAACGATATGGTGCGTGACAGCCGGTTGGGTGCGTTGCGGCGCTACGTTGTGTGCATTGTCATACGTGTGGTCATACGTCTGTATGGGTCGGCGTAAGCATTCGGAAAACGTACTGGATGTTGGTGTGAGAGGCCAGAAGAGGGCGTGGTAGCCCTGCTGCACACGCCTGGACTCTTAACATACAAGACGGCGGGTACCGTTCCCACTCAGAGAGGGGATGCAGGGCGCAATCTTGTGTGAATTGGGGGGCAGCAGGCTGCCGTTGAAGTGTTGAGCAGTACGGACGGGGAGGTCTACCGTCGACGTAGCCATCGGGTCGGGTCGTCGGAGTCGCTGGCGTTCATATCGAATATGGCGAAGAAGACGCCGGCGCCGCGTGGTTCGTTTTCGGTACCGGCCCAGGCAATTCGGTCGCCTGCCGAGACGGTGTCGCCCATCGACACGTCGAGGTCAGAGAGGTTGCTGTAGACCGACAGGAAGTCGCCGTGGCGGATAACGAGGTAGATGCCAAATCCGGGCACAAAGTCGATTCCGGTCACGCTGCCATAGAAGACAGACCGCACGGGGGCACGAGGGTTGGTTGCGATGGTGATCCCCGGGTTGTTGGTGGTGGTTCCATGCACAGGGTCTACCTGGTCGCCGTAGCTTTCGGTGATAGCCCCCTGAGCCGGCCAGGGCAACTGGCCGCGGTTTTCGGCAAAGGAAGCGGACAGGCGCTCGTAGGCTGCATCGCTTAACGCAGCAGTTGAGCCTTCGCCGCGAGCTTCTTCCTCGGCAGCGGCGATAAGATCCTGGATCCGCTGCTGAAGCTCTTCGACGGAGGCCCGCTTCGCCTCAATCTCATCGCGCAGTTCCGACTGCTCAGTCTGAAGCTCTGCAATTACCTGGCGGCGGTCGCGCCGCAGCCCCTGCAGTTGGTTTCGCTCGGCACGGGCGTCGGTAAGAAGCTCTTGGGTGCGCTGCTGAGAGGCGCGCAGCTCCGCCTGCTGGGCCTCGATGGTCGACTGCGCCTCTTGAATGGCATTGCGGCGCGAGCGGCGCTGGGCAGAGAACTGACGCAAGTAGCGTACGCGCACGATCATCTGGTTGATCGACTTCGACGAGAGAATGAGCGCCAGGTCGTGCAGACGTCCGTAGCGATAGGCGTGGTTAGCCCGGGCCTTGTATTCGCTAACCAGCGTAGCGCGGGCACTGTCGAGCGTCTGCAGGGTGTCGCGTGCCGCGCGTTGCTGCTGCTGAAGCTGGCGCAGGCGCCGCTCGTACGTCTCCACAAGCTCTTGGCGCAGCGCAATCTCACGGTTGAGCTCGTCGAGGCGATCGCGCGTGTCGCTGGCACGGCGCTCTGTAGTGCGCAGGCGCTCCTGATCGCGTTCAATCTGCGCACGTAGCGACTCCAGCCGCTCCTCGGTCTCCGCGCGCTCTTCCTCGGGCGACTGCCCAAGAGCCAGGGCAGGCAGCATGAGGCTGCAGAGCAACAGCAGGCCGAGTGCACGCACGACGCGAGGCGCAACAAGAGGGCACCGCGCAGGGCATTGTGTAGGACATCGTGTGCTGCAGGCATCACGACCGCTACGGAAGTGCAACACGTCGGATATCAGAAGGCACATCCAGAGAGAAAGAGAGCGAGTCGGGAGTCAGAGTGAGCGACCGGTACGTCATGGTGGCACGTACGTTGTCGCCGGGGCGGCGCAGCAGAATGCGGTTTGGTACGACAACGCCATCTACGCGTACGTGGTCGGTGAACACACGTTCGTCAATAATTGAACCGTTTGCATCCCGCTCCACAAACCGAACGACGCGCCAGATCGAGGGATCCACCGAGTAGGTACGGTGCCCTGCAGGGTCGTCGAGGTGGTAGAGCTCGTTGTCGTGGCGCAGCGTCCATTCAGAAGTGGCGGGCGGCACGATGAGGCCGAGCAGGTTCTGGAAGAGCGCGTCGCCATTGGGCGGTACGGGAAGCACCTGCTGGGCAGATTCGACGGAGCCAACGGCGAGCTCCTCTTCGATGCGATTGTGCACGTAGAAGCTATCGGCGGTGATGAGCATGCGTGCGGCGTTGATGCCGAGTGGGCCACGCACGTTCATCCAGAGCGAGTCGGCACGCTGCTGGCGCAGCGTAGCGCGAAAGCGTCCGCTCTGCATCGGACTGTTGATATCCATGTGCACTTCCCCTTCGAATGCACGCAGCGTATCGGTGGTGCCACGCACCGCATCCACAATCATTGTCATGCTATGGGCTGGAAACGCCTCGGGCTGGGGGGGGGCTTCCAACGCGGGACGGCTGGTACCACAGGCGCTGAGTACCACGAGCAGGGTCCCCAACAGAAAAGCTACGCCCCCCTGAAAGAGAGCAGTACAGTATGAATGGCATGAGCCGGAACACTGAAAAGAAATACGCATGGCGACAAGCAACGTAAACGCAAATGGAATAAGAGGATGCAAATATGCAGCGATCTACATGTGGCGGTCTGTACAAGAGAGCCGCAGGTAGCATAACGCACAGACGGTACGCATCCGTACCTGCACCTATGCATTTGTACGGATGATTTTGTACGGGTGATCTGTGTGGCGATCGGGCGAGTGCAGTAGCCTTCACCTGCATACAAAGCTGTTTTCAAACAACGGTTGCGCACGCCACCCTCTTTTCGTATACTGAATCTTCACGTCTGTACTCATTCTTGCAACAGTGTATACAGTTATGGGCGAACAAAATGTAAAGCAGGAGCGCGACCCTCGCCGGTTACGTGCCTTTGCGCGCCGGCTCATCCACGACATGCGTGCTTTGGAGCGCATGCTGGATGAGGAAATGTTTGAAACGGATACGCGGCGCATCGGTGCCGAGCAGGAGCTTTTTCTGGTCGACCACCGGGGGGAGGCAGCGCCTGTCATCGAACGGATGATGGAGCGTAACACTGACGACCGCATCGTAACTGAACTCACGAAGTTCAACGCCGAGTTTAACATGGACCCGCTGGTCTATGGCGGCGATTGCTTCAGCACGATGGAGGCGGCTACCCACGAACTGCTGGGAAGCGTGCGCGACCTGGCAGCACACGAGGGAGCGGAGCCCGTTCTTGTGGGTATCTTGCCCACCGCGTACCTGGCAAACTTCTCGATGGACTTCATGACGCCGAAGCCGCGCTACTATGCGCTCAACGATGCCATTACCCGGCTTCGTGGAGGAGCGGGGCGATATCAGATTCGAGGGCTTGACGAGCTCTTTGTAAAGCACGATTCAATTATGCTGGAAGGCTGCAATACCAGCTTCCAGACCCACTTTCAGGTGACGCCCGATGAGTTTCCTCGTTTCTATAACATTGCCCAGGTGGTAGCCGCCCCGTGCCTGGCGGGAGCTACCAACTCGCCCCTGCTGTTTGGTAAGCGCCTGTGGCGCGAAACGCGTATCGCGCTCTTTCAGCAGGCCGTCGACACGCGCTCAAGCAACCTGTACCTGCGCGAAATGAGTCCGCGCGTGCACTTCGGAACGGGCTGGGTGGAGTCGTCGGTAACGGAGATCTTTAAGGAAGATATCTCGCGCTTCCGGGTGCTCCTGTCAACCGATTTTGAAGACAACCCGCTCCAGCAGTTGGATGAGGGGCGCATCCCCAACCTGAGTGCGCTGCAGCTGCACAACGGCACAGTGTATCGCTGGAACCGAGCCTGCTATGGCATCACCGATGGCAAGCCGCATCTGCGCATCGAAAATCGGATCCTTCCCTCAGGGCCCACCGTCGCCGACGAGATGGCGAACGCGGTCTTCTGGTACGGCATGGTCACCGGCATGGCCGATCGGTACCATGACATCTCAGAAGTCATGGACTTCGACGATGCCCATCATAACTTCATCGCAGCGGCGCGACACGGGCTGGCTTCCCAGTTTAGCTGGATCGACGGATCGAAGCGTCCGGCTCGCTCGCTCATCCTCGAAACAATGCTGCCCATTGCCCGCGATGGACTCGACGCCTCCGGCATCGACACTGACGACATCGACCGCTATCTCGGTATCATCGAAGCACGCGTGGCTTCGGGACAGACCGGATCGCAGTGGCAGCTTGACTCGCTTGCGTCGATGAATGGCGGTACGCGGGCCGAGCGCCTGAGCGGAGTGACGCGCGGCATGGTGCGCCGACAGATCGAAGGAGAGCCGGTGCATACGTGGACCCTCGCCTCATTGGGCGAAGCCTACACGCCGGGGCATATCCGCGAAACACGCGTAGAGGACTATATGAACACCGACCTGATGACGGTGCATGAGCAAGAGTCCGTCGAGTTTGTAGCCTGTATGATGGATTGGCAGCGCCTGCGCCACGTGCTTATTGAAGACGAGTCGCATCGTCTTGTTGGCATCATCAGCCACCGCCGCCTGCTGCGCCACATGGCCGAGCGCGACGGCACCGAAGAAGATGATACTCCTATCGGGACAATCATGAAGGAGAACCCGGTGTCGGTAACGCCCGATATGCCTACGCTGGAGGCGGTACGCCTGATGCGTAAAAAGCAGATCGGTGCTCTGCCGGTCGTGCGTGAGGGGCAACTCGTAGGGATCATTACCGAACGCGAGTTTATGGACGTTGCCCACAACCTGCTCGACGACTCTGACGAGGGCGATGAGAATCCATCGCTCGTGCGTGAAGAGATGGGCGAGGAATAGCAGGGCAAAGAGGCTCCGAGAGGGCGCCGCGGGCGGCGTTTGATGCACTACCTGACCTGCTGCATTGTTACGCATCCGTTCGCGTGGAACGCCCCCGTTCGGGCCTTGGTGTCATGCGGTGGGTTGTAATGTACCGCGGTGAGACAATACCCGGACAGTGCAGCCCTTCACCCTATCGATGAATCATCCTACTACAATATGGCTGATATCAAGAAACAAACGATTAACGGACTGGAAGTGCACATCGACCGTTCGCTGTGCATTGGCTCAGGCAACTGCGTCAATCTGGCGCCTGATGTGTTTACCATTCGCCAGGATGCCCTTGTAGACTTCGAGGACGAGGTCAACGAAGACATCGATCCCGGTCAGCTTATTGAGGCCTGTGCCGTGTGCCCGGTCGATGCGCTGCTTGTGTACGATGATGAGGGCGAGCAGGTGGTGCCGTAAGTGGTGCTGCAGCATAGTCTCCCCCGGCCCATTACCGGCCGTATCCTTTGCCAGGCGCGGCCTGATAATGTAATAACAGCATGCAAGGCTGTGCATATGCGGATACAGACCCTCGCAACTTCTTGCAAGCCCGGCCCCCCAAACGGCCGGGCTTGTCTGGGTTTAGGCGATCTGCGGGGCGCGGTGCCGGGCATTCTTTGCTTTGATGCGTATATTGGTTATCATATTAGCCAGTAGATGGATATCGCTCAAACACCGTTGGGGTTAGAAGTGGAATCCTGAAACATGGCGCTTTAGCAGATCAAGAGGCACCTAATACTATGCTATTATGCAAAGGACGCTTCGAAATACGCTTATAGCACTGACAGGCTTGCTGTGTATCCTGGGTGCTGGGAGGGTGCACGCCCAGGCCGTCGACGCAGAAGGGAAGGCCTACCCCGATGGACACGGCGGAACGGTCTTCTTTCCGATGGGCGATGTATCCTTTGCCGACGAAGTGGTTGGCTACACCGTTGGCACACCCGATGGGGGCTCGTTCTCGGAGCGCCCCGAAGCGCTGCTGGGGCCGCCCGAGTTTGAGACTGCCGGTGCGAGTAGCGTGTTCACGCTGGGGTGCGGTGGCCACATCGTGCTTGCCTTTACCGAAAACACCCTCATCGATGTACCGGGAGCTGACCTACACGTGTTCGAGGTGGGGCGCGACATTGAGGCCATCGGTGTCGCTGTTTCAGAAGACGGTGAGACGTGGATACGCGTCGGGATGGTGGCTGGGGGCAATGCCGAAGTCGATATCGCGCCGTTCACATCCGCCGGTGCACAATACGACTACGTGAAGCTTGTCGATCTTGAGGAGGTCTGCGACGGACGCACGCCTGGGGCCGACGTAGATGCCGTTGGCGCAATCGGAACCGCAACACGCGTACGCATCGATAGCGCGGTTTTGTTTGCGACCGACGAATACATCCTCAGGCCCGAGGCCTCCAGAGCAATCGACGCAGAAATGTTGTCCATCCCCAACTCCAATGCCGTTCAGGTAGAGGTTGCGGGCCACACCGACAACGTCGGGTCTGCAGCGTACAACAAGCGCCTTGCTCAACGCCGCGCCGATGCCGTAGCAACATATCTGATTGAGCAGGGTGGGCTGGCAGCAGATGCCGTAACTACAAAGGCCTATGGTGCGTCGCGCCCGGTAGCGTCTAACGAGACAGCTGAAGGGCGCAGCCAAAACCGCCGCGTGGAGCTTATCGTTCGGTCGCGGCAGGCACATGGTGAGCAAGGCACGCCGGTTTCACGCCGGGTACTCGGCATCTGGGATACGCCCAACCATGGCCTTCTCGAACTGCAGCAAGACCTGAACAGTCAGGATGTCGACGGCACGTATACGGTGCGTGGAGGCACGCTGCGCGGGCAGTTCACTGCCGATACGGTGTTTGAAGGCGTATGGACGCAGGAGACTGCAGAACACCGATGCGCTACCAAACGCCATGGCTCGGCCTATTGGGGCAACGTACGCCTGGAGTTCGACGACCCCGACCGTAGCGAGTTTACAGGTACCTTCGGCTACTGTGAAGCGCCGCCTGATCATGCGGGGTGGGATGGGCGCCGTATGATGTAGGGCTCTGTCACAGGTCAATCTTAGGAGCCGTACCCGCTTGATCTAAACCACTAATTGATCTACCACCAAAGCTCCCCCCGCGACATGTGAGCACGTACGGTACATAGCGTAGATCCCCCATAAATAAACGTTCCAACTGATCGATGATAGCAGCACGCGTGTGTCGCGCCGCCACGGCAGCGCCTGTAGAGGCGCCTCCGAAAGAAGACGAGCAGAAAGACGAAGATACCGCTACGATCCACATCCCGCAGTATCACGTAATTCTGCTCGACGACGACGATCATTCGTATGAGTATGTCATCGAAATGCTGGGCGATGTGTTTGGGCACAGTCCGTCGAAAGCCTACCGGATGGCAGTGAACGTCGACAACAACGGGCGCGTTATCGTCGAAACCACGAATAAAGAGCGGGCAGGACTCCGCAAAAAGCAGGTCGAGGCCTACGGTCCCGACTGGCGCATCCCACGGTGCAAAGGCTCGATGTCGGCGACCATAGAGCCTGCAGAGACATGAGGCCGGCGACGGGTCTGTCGAATGGGCGCCTCCAACAGCTGATGGGCAGTCCGCGACACGTTTTCAGGCACAGCATACTGCAAAACGGCATACCACAAAATAGCATACCAAAAACGCCCGGCTCAAGGACAGAACCGGGCGCAAACAATGAGAAAGTGGATAGCTATCGTTCAGCAGGCTCCCATCATGGGAGCGGGCGAACGGCAAAACGCATCTGTCTCTGGTAGTGCTCTGCTCGCTGGGTGTGGCGAGTGGCTTTGGCCAGGTGCCGATCTATGCGGCGCTGATCGCGTGCCATCCTTTTTGCCAGTGCCCGTTCATGGTAGTACGTGCGTACGGCGCGGTCACCGATGTATTCCACATACAAAGGCACATACGTGAGTGAGCCGCTGCGCGTGGTATGAGCTACTCGGTTTACAGCATTGCGGCGATTGATCGCATCCATAAAGCGCTGGTCTTGGATGGTGTAGAGCGCTGATACCGCCATGATGCGTAGCTGGTCGTTGGCGTCGTTCGCATAGATCTGAACAAGGGCCGGACCCGCAGCGCTCCAGTCGTAGGCAGACCGGTCCCGGTGGGTGAGAGTGATGATGTTGCGCATCGCTTGCTCGCGGATGCGTGGGTCAGGAGACTGTAGCAGCGCAACATGCTGCTGGCTAATCTGTGAACGAAAAAGCGCCTCAGTAGGAGACGCGTCGGCTGGTAGGGCGGGCGACTGCGCTGTGGCAGGCAGCACCGCAAGGAGCAGGAGGGTCAGGGCCAACAGGCCACCGATCGTTGCTCCTGTAAGACGTACAGGAAAGATAGCCATGGGGGGATGACGACACAACGTCGATTAGGTGCATGAGGCTAAATGCAATTTTTGTTTTGGTATAGCTGTAAAAACAGCCAATTTTATTGCGCGATCTTTGACATATGCCAGTACTTTTAAGTTTCTGTGACGGTGACGCATCTATGTGTAAGGAGCTAAGCGCGCTGGCGCATACGTGGTCGGTCCGCTTGCGTCGTGCGGACCAAGGGTGATGTGCAGCGCAGCGGCAAACGCATCGAGATCGGTCACCACCGTATGAAACGCGCCCTGCTCGCCGGCGGGGTCAACCGCCTCAGGAAGCGACGCAACCAGCGCGGCGTTGTAGTGCCGCCCAATAAACGCAGGGGCCAGTTGGCCAGGATCTACGCTATTCACATAGGCCATGCCCCTCGCATCCGCCCACCGCCGAGACCAGGTTGAAACGTCGCATCCCCAGAGTGGAAACAGCGCCTCGTATCCGCACGCTTCGATCAACCCGGCCCGGTAGTCGCGCACGTCGCTCAGAAAAACGTCGCCCGCGGCAATGGTAGTTAGGGTATCAGGGAGATGCGAAGCGAAGGCGCGTTCGAGTGCAGCCTCGTATGCGGCATTGGAGGGCTGTTCAGGAAGTGGAACGGGAACCCACCGCACGCCAAGTGATTCCGCCTGAGCAGCAATCACCGCGCGGTGGATGCCATGCATCGGCACCCACTCGCCACAGGCGCTCAGCGTTGTGATGAGTGCGTCGACCCGGTACGAAGGATCGTGCAGCAGCGCGTGACAGGCAAGCGCTGCATCTTTGCCTCCGCTCCAAAAGAGCGCTACAGGTTCAGGCATAAAAGATCATCGGCAGGTGGAAAAAGGGGCTACAGCGGCCACGGATCAGGGGGCGTACCGTGGCAGAGGGTGGCCAGCAGTATGGTCAACAATACGATGAAGGCCCTTCTGTGAACAGCCGCCCTGCAGACTCGTTCATGAATGAGGCGAAGGCGTAGTCCCCGAGCCCTGAGCAAATCAGCCCGTCTGTTTGCCCGCTTCGCATGTGTCTACTCTGAACGATATCCCTGCTGCATGACTGATTTCCCCTTTGAACGGTGCGCGGTACTTGGCACCGGACTCATTGGCGGCTCCCTGGCATGGGCGCTGCGCCAGCACAACAGCGACTGCACGATCGTCGGCTTCGATCGCCCCCAGGTACTTGAGCGAGCCGAGGAGCGGGGGATTATCGACGCCAAGGCGGCATCGATGGGGGCAGCGGTAGACGGGGCCGACCTCGTTGTGCTCGCGTTCCCTCCCGGGAAGATCCTCGCCGCGATGGAGCAGCTTGCGCCGCACCTGAGCGAAGAGACAGTCGTCACCGACGTCGCGTCGGTGAAACAGGCTGTTGTCGACCACGCCAACGAGGTGCTTCCCGAGCACGTGACGTTCATCGGCGGACACCCGATGTCTGGTGCCGAAACGTCGGGCGTAGATGCAGCCGACCCGATCCTTTTCGAGAATGCCGCCTACGTACTAACCCCAACCGATTCGACCCCTCAGCCTGCGCTCAATGCCATGCATGCCGTTGTTGAGGCCGTCGGCGCAACCCCCATTATTCTGTCGCCCGATGCCCACGACCGCATCGTGGCACGCGTGAGCCACCTGCCGCAGTTGCTGGCCGTTGCGCTCATGCAGCACGCCGGAGCGGCCGACGACGACACCCTTGCGCTGGCCGCCGGCGGATTTCGCGACCTCACACGCATCGCCGACTCGCCGTTCGGCCTGTGGCGTGAGATCCTGGCTGGCAACCAGGGGCGCATCCTCGACGCGCTGGCCGACTTCACGCGTCGGCTGCAGACAGTGCAGCGCCAGGTCGCTATGGGCGATATGGAGGCGCTCGAAGCGCTCTTCGATGAAGCGCAGGAGGCCCGCGCTCAGCTCCCCGAGCGTGCATCCGGACTCATGCGTCCGGCGTACGACTGCACCGTACGGGTGCCCGACATGGCCGGAGCCCTGCACGAAATGACCAAACCGTTGGCACGGGTGGGCGTGTCGGTCCGCGATATCGAGCTGCTGCGCGTGCGCGACGGGACAGGCGGAACGTTCCGCCTGGCTTTCGAAACCGCTGAAGCCCTCCGCGCAGCGCTCGATGCACTCAATGCAGAAGGCTTTGAGGCACATGCCAATTAGATCCGAATTAGACCGGCGCACGTTAGACGAAAGACAGGCCTGCACCGTAAGGTCAATGCCCCTACGTGCCACAAATGTGCATGAAATCGGGGGTGGGCAGTGGAATCCTCTCTGGGAAGCCCCTATACTAAATCAATAACACAGGCGCCCTACGCATCGCAATTGCCTCCACGATCTACCTCTTACCTGTACCATGGCCGACACGCTTGCCACCACTCCGCTCTACGACGTGCACGAAGCACTCGGCGCCCGCATGATGCCCTTTGGCGGATTCGACATGCCGGTGCAATATAGCGGTATCATTGCCGAACACGAAGCTGTGCGCAACAACGCCGGACTCTTCGATGTCAGTCATATGGGAGAGGTCGACGTAACGGGGCCGGAGGCAGAGGCGTTTGTGCAGCACCTGGTGACCAACGACGTATCGGCGCTCTACGACGGCAAGGCACTCTACACCGCTATGTGCACACCCGAGGGAGGTATCATCGACGACCTGCTGGTCTACCGGCGTGCCGCCAATCACTTCCTGCTCGTCATCAATGCGGGCAACCGCGCGGAAGACTGGCGCTGGATGCAAGAGAACAACCCGATGGGGGCCACGCTGACGAATCGCTCTGACGCGTATGCACTGCTGGCCCTGCAAGGCCCGAAAGCGCTCGACATTGCACGCCCGTTTGTTGATCCGGCCCTTGACGAGCTCAAGTTCTATCACTTCATCGAGATCAACGACGGCTCGTTCATCGACTGCGACCGGGCCATCATCTCGCGTACCGGCTACACCGGCGAGCCGGGACTCGAGCTGTACGTGCCCCCAGAAGACGCCGCGCTCGTATGGAATACATTGCTTGAGGCCGGCGCCGATGACGGGCTCCTGCCTGCTGGACTGGGGGCGCGCGACACGCTGCGCATGGAGGCAGGGTTCTGCTTGCATGGCAACGACATCAGCAAAGAAACCAATCCGTATGAAGCCGGACTGGGATGGATCGTAAAGCTCGAAGCAGGTGACTTCATCGGGCGCGAGGCGCTGCGTGCTGTTAAGGAAGAGGGGCCTCACCGCAAGCTCGTTGCGTTTGTAGCGCAGGAACGCGGCATCCCGCGTGCTGGCGACGAGCTCATCGATGCCGACGGTACCGTGCTCGGTCCCGTAACCAGCGGCACGCAGTCCCCCACGCTCAGCAGCGGCATCGGGCTGGGCTACGTGCCCAACAAATCCACATATACCGATCCTGGCACGTCACTATCGGTGCAAGGGCGCCGCACCGTGGCCGTAGAGGTCGCCAAACCCCCACTGTACAAGTAGGGGCCAGACGCACACGCACACCCATGCACGTTGCGTATCCTGTGCACGTCTGCAGGAGCGCAATAGTACGCTGTGATACACTATTAAGAAGAGGCAATAAGCAAAAAAGCAACCCGCTGCAGAAGGGAATCCTGCGGCTAACGGAAAACGATTGCCTCAACGTCTTTTCTGTGCGCACTGAACGGCGTTCCCACGCACTGCTCACACCAACCACGTACAGTTTATGAGTGCCACGAGCGTAGAGGTTTTCCTTACTCACACAACCGTTGCTGAAGACGACGTGCGCGGCCGGGCCGTTGTCGTCATCGATGTGCTTCGGGCCTGCTCCACCATTAATACGGCGCTCTACAACGGGGCCCGTGCAGTGATGCCTGTCCCCGACATGGCACAGGCCGGCAAGATTGCCGCCAACCTCGACCCCGATGTCTTCCGGCTCGGGGGCGAGCGCAACGCAGAAAAGATTGACGGTTACCACCTCGGCAACTCGCCCCTGGAGTATACCGAAGAAGAAGTGCACGGGCGCGATGTGATCCTGAATACGACCAATGGCACCAAGGCCTTCGACCGAGCTAAAACCGCGAAGCACCTGGTCGCAGGCTCCTTCCTGAACGTAACCCGCGTAGCCGACTTCCTGCGTGAGCAAGATATCAATGTGGTTCTTGTGTGTGCTGGCCACGAAAACCGCGTAGCGCTCGAAGATACGCTCTGCGCCGGAGCCATCCTGCACCGGCTCTGGAAGGGGAGCGAGCCCAACCACGTCTCCGATGCGGCACATACAGCCCACTCGCTCTTTCTATATAACCGCTCAAGCCTCGGCGACACCCTGCGCAATGCGACCCATGCGCGCCGCTTGGCCCGCAACGGCCACGCTGAAGATATTGATTACTGCTTTCGAATTGACCAGCTGCCCATCCTTCCGTACTATACGGACAACCGGCTTGTAGCATATGCCGACGTGCCTGCTGCCAGCTGACCGGGCCAGGCCTGTAAACGGGCTTCGGTAGCGCCTTGCATCCCGAAGCGGAAAACCACAACAGACTCTTACTTCGATTGCCTTTCAAAAATGGCCTACCGCGGGTAGCGTCAGAATGGATCCATAGCATCCGGACGCAGCGCAGCAGAAATGCGCTCCTCGTAGCAAAGAAAAATTACGTCAGCGGACGAGCACCTGCCTGAATGAGCTGACGGATAGCGCTCGTCTCTGCTATGCTCAGCGCCCTCGTGTTTGTTCATAAACGCCTCGTTGCCTGTCCGTATGGCTTCATCATCGCCCTCCACCAGCAGCGAGCCGCTGCTTAGCACAGCGCGCAAAGAAGAAATCCTCGGCGTGCTGTGTATGACGTTCGCAGCGCTGCTGGCACTGGCCTTCGTTTCGTACCACCCCGCCGACGACCGCTACCTGCAGCAGGTGTCGTTCTTCGACGCCATGTTTGGGATGCCCGAGGAAGGTACCGGTACCCTCAACTGGCTTGGATACATGGGGGCGGTGCTCGCATGGATCTTCGTCCCAAACTTCATGGGCTACCCGGCGCTCGTGCTGTGCGGACTCCTCGCCTGGCTTGGCTTTCGGGTCTTTCGGCACCAGTCGCTGGTTCCTATGCTCGGCCCGGCACTCAACGCGCTGGGCGTAGCTGTCTTCATCTGCGTACTGCTCGGATGGATCGGGCAGGCCTTTGGCATTCCTATGGTGCGCTGGGGCGGCGCGCTGGGCGTAACCGTGGCCGCAACGTTCACGCAGCTCCTGGGCATCGTTGGTACCCTGCTTGTGCTAACAGTCGTTGCTGTGGTTGGCGGACTGCTCGCGACCGAGGGCGATGTGCAGAGCGCTACGGATCGGCTCATCGTTATCGGAAAAGCAGTGGGCGCCGCCATCGCCACGGGCGCACAGCATGCCTGGCAGTGGATTCAGGCCCGTTATGTCGAGTGGCAAAACCGCCCGCGCCCGCAGTACGGCACACCGCCCGAAGAAGAGGACGCCGCGTCCGACACGCCACGCATCAAAGACCCCACCGAGCCCAATGCCCCCGGATTCCGATTGGTGCGGTCGGATGCGGAGCCTTCGTCCGAAGATGAGGCCGACGAGGCGCCCCCCGACCCAGAGGCGCCCGCCCCGCCGCCCGATGCCGCAGGCGAACCGTCAGCTCCTGCACAGCATACCCCCGCTACCGCGGAGGCTTCGCCCGAAGAAGCTTCGCCGGAAGAAACGCCTGCCCCTGAAACGCCTATCTCCGAAACGCCTGGCTCTCCGTCGTCTACGCACTCAACCGGCGCGGCACAGCGCGAAGAAGACGCTCCCCGATCAGACGCCCCGGCTGGGCCAGACGCAGACCAGGCTTCGCAGGAAGAGGCACTGCCCGAAAAAAATCCAGGTGTGATTCGCTTCGACGATGTGAGCGACCGTATCCGGGCGATTGCCGAGCGGGTCGGGGATGAGCAGGCACGCCGGAGGGCCCGCCGCAAACGCGAATCAGACTCCGACGCCGAGCGCGCTGAAACAGAGCAAACACCGGCGGGCGACCCCGCGCCATCCTCGCAAGACCGCCCGGAAAACCCCGGCGCTCACTATGAGCCGTCGAGAGACAAGTCGAGAAACAAAGAATCTGGCGAGGAACTGTCGGGCGAGGAACTGTCGGGGGAGGAACTGTCGGGGGAGGAACTGTCGGGGGAGGAACTGTCGGGGGAGGAACCGGCTGCGCGTGATAATCCCTCTTCAGGAGCGGCTCCTTCCGCACGCACGAATCGGGCATCCACCGGGGCAGACGCAGACCACAGCGCGTCGGAACCTTCTGACCGGGCGTCTGCGGCTTCGCATTCCTCTAACGCATCATCTGACACGTCGGAGTCGACCTCTGAGCCGGTTACGCTGCAGGCGGACCCGGATGCGCCGAACGACATGGATATGCAGGTGCAGCCCGCCGAGCGAGAGGAGGCGGCCGACGACGTGCCGGTAGAGCCGGAGACCGAGCCGTCGGAGCCGGTGCCCTACGAGCCGCCGCCGCTCGACCTGCTCGACGCGTCGAGCGAGGAAGATCCGGCTGTCGACTACGAGGAGCTGGAGACGAACAAGCAGATCCTGCTCGACACGCTGGCCACGCACAACATCGAGATTCAAGACATCACGGCGGTGGTGGGGCCGACGATAACCCGCTACGAGATGACCCCGGCGCCGGGCATTAAGCTGAGCCGCATCAAGTCGCTCGAAGACGACCTGGCGATGGCGATGGCTGCGCGGAGCATCCGCATTCTGGCTCCGATTCCTGGCAAATCGGCGGTCGGCGTGGAGATCCCGAACCGCAGCCGCCAGCTGGTGCGCCTGCGCGACGTGATCGCTACCAAGACCTTCCGTGACGCCGAGATGGAGCTACCGCTGCCGCTGGGGGTGTCGATTGAAGGTACGGTCTTTCTGGCCGACCTCACCAAGATGCCCCACCTGCTTATTGCCGGAGCCACCGGAAGCGGGAAGTCGGTCGGCCTTAACGCGCTGATCATGGGCATGATCTACGCATGCCACCCCTCCGACGTGAAGTTCGTTATCATCGACCCGAAGAAGATCGAGCTGCAACAGTATGCGCTGCTGGAAGACCACTTCATGGCGCGCCCGGACGACATCGAGGATACGGTGATCACGAATGTCGACGAGGCGTGCGGCGTGCTGAAAAGCTGCGAGGAGGAGATGGAGAAGCGCTACGACTTGCTGCAAGACGCGCGAGTGCGTAACATTCGTGCTTACAACCGCAAGTGGGCAGCTGGCGACCTGGATGCGGATGCGGGCCATCAGAAGCTGCCGTATGTGGTGGTGATCGTAGACGAGCTGGCCGATCTGATGATGACGGCGGGCGACGATATTGAGGGGCCGATCGCGCGGCTGGCGCAGAAAGCCCGTGCGGTGGGCATCCACCTGATCCTGGCAACGCAGCGTCCGTCGGTCGACGTCATTACCGGGTTGATCAAGGCCAACTTCCCGTCGCGGTTGGCCTTTGAGGTGGCTTCGCGGGTCGACTCGCGCACTATTCTGGATCAGATTGGGGCCGAGCGGCTCGTCGGCAACGGCGACCTGCTCTTCTTACGTGGCAGCTCGCTTCAGCGCCTGCAGGGACCGTTCGTGTCGGTTGAGGAGGTGGAGCGTATCAACGGGTTCATTGGCGACCAGCCGCCGATGGCGCCGTACACGCTGCCCTCGCTACAGGAGTCGGGGCACGGCCCCGACGTGCTGCTCGGGGTGGAAGACACCGACGAGTTGTTTGAGGAGGCGGCCTACATCATCGTACGCCGCCAGCAGGGCTCGGTGTCGCTGCTGCAGCGCAAGCTGGCGATCGGCTATACCCGAGCTGCACGCATTGTAGACCAGCTTGAGGAAGCCGGTATCGTAGGCCCCTTCGCTGGCACCAAAGCCCGCGACGTGCTGGTCGACAGCGAAGAAGAGCTACGCCGTCTGTTTGAGGAGGCGTAGCTCGATCAAATATGGTTGGCCGGGCAGTCCACGCTGGCAACCAACAGCCTGCCCCGAACAGCCTGCACCAACTGAATGCTAAACCCGCAAACCAATCTCCCTACTTCTGTGACTTCTTTTCCGACACTCGGTATCTTAGGCGGCGGACAGCTTGGCAAGATGATGGCGGCTGAGGCGGTGCGTCTTGGCATCAATGTGCGGCTGCTGTCCCCGAAAGACGCAGGTCCGATGCAGGCTTACGCCAACGCAACGGTAGCGGACTGGACCGACCCAGAGGTGCTTCGCGACTTTGCCACCGGCTGCACTGCGGTTACGGTCGAGAGCGAGTGGGCCCCGGCCGACACGCTCGCGCCCGTCTGCCCCGAAGGCACCGCCATATGGCCGAGTCCGCAGACGCTCACGTGGATCCGGCACAAGGGCGTCCAGAACGACCGCCTGGCGATGCACGACATTCCGCTGCCTGCCTATCGGCGCTGTGCAACGCGGGCGGCTGTGCATGACGCTGCCGACGAGCTGGGCTGGCCGCTCATGCTCAAGCAGTACGAGGGCTCCTACGACGGCTATGGCAATCGCTTGGTGAAGCGCCCTGCGGAGGTCGACGATGCCTGGGATGACCTGGCCGCCGACGATGGCGTGCTTGTCGAGCAGTGCATCGACTTTGTGCGTGAGCTTGCCGTGCAGATTGCCCGCCGCCCCGATGGCACCTCGGTCGCGTATCCGGTCGTATACACCGAGCAGCGCGACCACCGCTGCCATGCCGTTGTAGCGCCTGCCCCCGTCGAGAAAGCCCTCGTCGAAGAGTCACAGGCCGTGGCGCGCGATGCCGTTGATGCCGTCGAAGGCGTCGGACTCCTGGCGGTAGAGCTGTTTGAGACGCAAGACGGCGAGGTGCTCGTAAACGAGATTGCCCCGCGCCCGCACAACACAGGGCACTACACCATCGAAGGCTGCACGACCAGCCAGTTTGAGAACCACGTGCGGGCGGTGCTCGACCTGCCGCTGGGTGCCCCCGACCTGGTAGCTCCGCATGTTGTTATGGTCAACGTGCTCGGTAGCCGTCAGGGCACGCCGCCCCACGCCGACGGCTGGCGCGCTGCGCTCGATGTACCCGGCACGCACGTCCACATCTACGGCAAGCCCGAGGTGCGCCCGAACCGCAAGATGGGCCACGTTACCGCGCTCGCCGACTCCGCCCAAGAGGCACGTGCTCAGGCCGAAGAGGCGGCGCAGCGCATCGTGCTGTAAAAATGCAGCATGCGCATTTACTCTGTTCTACGTACCAGTTTACACCTGACCATGCCTTCTACAGAAGACACCCCGCTCGTTGGTATCGCTATGGGGAGCGAATCGGATCTGCCGGTCATGCGCGACGCAGCAGCTATCCTGCATGAGTTCGACGTGCCCTACAAAATGCGGGTGCTGTCGGCCCATCGCACGCCTGCCGTAATGCATGAATATGCTGAAACCGCCGCCGAACGCGGCCTAAAGGTGATTATCGCCGGAGCCGGGGGCGCGGCGCACCTGCCCGGCATGATCGCTGCCAGCACCCCGCTGCCGGTGCTCGGCGTGCCCGTTAAAACCAGCACCCTGAACGGACTCGACTCGCTGCTCTCGGTCGTTCAGATGCCGGGTGGCGTGCCCGTCGGAACCCTCGCGATTAACGGCGCCAAGAACGCGGCGCTGCTCGCTATCCAGATTCTGGGGGCGCACGACGCGGATCTACAGGCCGCTATGAAGGCGTATAAGTCAGACCTCGTCGATACCGTCGAAGGAATGGACGCCCGCGTGCGCGCTTTCGACCCGACCGAAGAGGCCAACCAAGAAGGGGCCAACTAACAGCTCCACAGGCATAAACATACAAGCATCAGATATACAGGCGGATGCGTAGCGCCCTTCTCTTCATGCTGGCTGGTTTGCTATTGAGCCTCGCGTCTGCCCCCGTGCAGAGCGTCGCGCAGGAGAACCGCGACCGCCCGCACTACAGGCTCGATGCGCTTTCGGAGGCAGATCGTCCTGCGCTGCGGCACGACGCGCCGTCAGGGCCTCAGCCGTTCGCCTCGGCCCGCACTACCGAACGCCGCCTCACCGACCTGGTGGCCTGGCGCGACTCCGGCACCGGCTCCCGCGTCGGTCAGGGGCTTGTTACGAGCCCCGGCGCGGAGACGCTCAACCTGGGCTTTCGTCCGTTCGACCTGCCCGCGGGAGCACAGCTGATGGTGTCGCGCCCCGATAGTACGCAGCAGCGCGGCCCGTACACCGCCGAAGAGGCAGGCAGCGTGCTTTACACCCCCGTTATTTCCGGAGAAACCGCCCTCATCACGGTAACAGTACCTGCCGATGCTGCTGTTGACGCGTTGCCGACCCGCCTGGTGCATGTGGGACACGGCTGGGCCCCGCCAGACACGCCGTTCAATCCGCTACAGCCTCATGCCTCTGGGTGGTGCAATGTCGATACGGCATGCTCCGAAGCCGACGACTGGCGCGACGAGGTCGCTTCGGTGACGCGCATCACCTACGTGCGTGGCGGACTCCAATTCTCGTGCAGTGGCTCGCTTCTGAATACTACCGAGGGGCCCATTGCGCCGTACGTTCTCACGGCCCAGCATTGCATGGATGCGCAGGAGCAGGCCGACACCGCCGTGTTCTACTGGAACTACGAACACGCGACCTGCCGTCCTCCCGGGAGTAGCGACAGCGGTACCACGTCTGACGCAGATCCGTTCGAAGAAACGAGTACCGGGGCCGTGCTGCGGGCCACAGTCGGAAGCGGAAGCATCAGCGGAGGCCCCGACATTACGCTGCTGGAGGTGGCCGAGCCGCTTTCACCGGCCTATGACCTCTTCTACAGCGGCTGGACGCGAGCCGATGCGGCGCCATCGGCATCCGCGACGATTCATCATCCGGGTGGGTTTGCCAAGCGCATTTCGTTTGACTTCGACGCTGCTGCAATCACCGAATATGCCGAGAACACTACAGGCGACGGCACCCACCTCCGCATCTCGGATTGGGATGTGGGGACGACCGAGCCCGGCTCTTCCGGGGCGCCGCTGTACGACGAGGCGCAGCGCGTAGCGGGTGTGCTTTCGGGCGGCATTGCGGCCTGCGGTGTAAACGAGCCCGACTGGTATGGGCGCCTGGCAGTGGCCTGGGAGGGCAACTCCCCTGACACACGGCTGCGCGACTGGCTCGACCCGGCAGGCACCGGTGCAGAAGCACTCGACGGTGCTGCGCAGGGGGCTCATCTCAATGTGCCGCCGCCCGTCGAAGCGCTCACGGCGACGGATACAGGCACCCGTCATGCCTTGTTACGCTGGTCGGCCCCGGCGTATAGCACCGGTAACCTGGTGCAGCGGTATCGGCTCCGCATAGACACAGCACCGATTGCGACGCCGGCCGACTTTGAGAGTGCGCGCCCGCTGCCCGCACCCCTACCACAGGCGCCCGGTACCGAGCAAGCGGCCGAGGCCAATGCGTTGTGGCCAGAAACGCCCTACTACATCGCCATTCAGAGCGAGAACGCAGCCGGACGTTCTTCGATTACGGCGGTCGACGAGCCGGTTGAGCTGCCCGACCTGATTGCGCCAGCAGCAATTGGGGATTTTCGGGTCGCGGAGGTGTCGGGGAGGGGCGTTGAGCTATCCTGGACCGCCACCGGCGACGACGAGACACGAGGCCGCGCCTCCACCTATGACCTGCGGTACGCCGAGCAGCCCATCGACACAGATGCCGATTTTGCGCAGGCTACGCCGGTGCACAATGTGCCCGCACCCGACAGCGCGGGTACGCCCGAGCGCATCCACCTGCATGATCTACCTCGCGACACGCCGCTCTACTTTGGGTTGGTTGCCATCGACAACGCCGATAACCGATCGCCTGTTGCGCGCACCGAGCGCAACGCAACGCTGATCGACGAGCCCCGGCAGGTTGTAGGGCCCATGCCCAACCCAGCACGGGCACAGTCGGATGTGCGGGTGACTGTCAATGAAGCACAGACGCTGCGCATCCGCCTCTACGACACGCTCGGGCGTGCAGTCGGCACCGTAGTTGAGGTGGAGGTGCCTGCGTTTGAAGCGCAGCGCATCTCGCTTCCGGTTGGTCGTCTGGCCTCAGGCACTTACTTTGTACGGATCCAGGGAGCGGACTTCACAGCTACGAAGCGGCTCGCTGTGGTGCGGTAGCGTCGACATGTGCCGGCGCGTAGGTTCGCATGGCAGCAGGTGGACATCGGCCGGTGTCTCAATGCTGAGGCGGAAGCGGTATGCGTACAGTAAACTGGCTCCCTTTCCCCTTTTGGCTCTGCAGCGTGATGCTCCCATCCATCATGTCCACAAACTGACGGACGATAGAAAGGCCAAGCCCCGATCCTTTATATGCACGTGAGGTGCCCTGCGACTCTTGCACGAATGAATCAAAAATCGTGTCTTGAGCAGATCTGGAGATCCCAATACCCGTATCCTCAACCTCAAAGCAGACCCAGTCAGCCTCCTGGATTGTCCGCACCGTTACGCATCCATCCGCAGGTGTGAACTTGATGGCATTATCGATCAAGTTATATAGCACCCGGCGGCATGCCTCTGCGTCTAAAAGCACCAGCTCGGTGCCTTGGTCCCCATCTTTATGTGAAGGGAAATTTGCATGCAGAGCAACCCCTTGAGTATTGGCCTGTGGGGTAAAGAGAGAGAGGGCCTCTTCCACAAAACTCACCAGGGAGACGGGACTTCGGTTGAGCGTCCACGCCCCACTTTCCAGCTTAGAGAGGTTAAGCATTGAGTCGAGCGTAGACTCCAGGCGCCGTCCGCTCTCGTATATGTGGTCGGCAAAGCGTTTCTGGGAGCCAGACGTTTGGTTCTGGAGAAGTTCAGCAAATCCAATCACAGCCGTAAGAGGCGTACGAATCTCGTGGCTCATGTTCGCCAACATACTTTCTTTAAGCTGCGCGGCCGTTTCGGCTTCCTCTTTGGCCGTGCGGAGTGCCTGCTCGCGTTCTTTCTGCACGGTGAGGTCGGCACAGACCCCGTTGCAGTAAGCCGGTTCGCCGTCTGCGTCGAGGACCAAGGTCGCGTTCACACGTCCGGTAAACGTAGATCCATCGGCTCGTTGATAAACGATCTTGCCCGTGAAAGCGCCGTCTGATCTGAGCGCATTCAACACATGGCCGAGTTGTGACCCCGTGGCAAACAGATCTTTGTGATGCGTAGCGTACAGCGCATCTGGAGTCTCATAGCCAAACATGCGAGCCATTGCCCGATTGGCGTAACGAATGTATCCATCCAGTGTGACTTGAAAAATTCCGTCGGAGACGCTCTCCGCGATCGACTCCACAAACTGATCTTTCTCCTGGATCTGGCGCTGCTGTTCGGTCACATCAGCAAGTACCGTAAGGTGCAGCTCAGCATGAAAGTGGTCCAGGCGTATGCGGCTCTCCGCAATCTGGTAGTACCGAGGGTCTTGCTGGTTCTTGATTTCAATGAGCGCGCTCGGTGTTGCACGATACCTGGCTATAGAGGGCAGTACATCGGCAAGCGGCTTCCCCAGTGCGGACCGGTTGAGGCCGTCAAAGATTTCTTCTGCAGGGGCGTTGTAGCTGTAAATTGTGCCATTCGGACGCAGGAGAAGTGTTGGCTCTTCGCGCCCCCCTACTTCAGGGGCCGCCATAAGACGGTCTTGATACACAAAGAGGACACCTATTGCAAAGAGAGCAACACCCAGAGGCTCATGATACAGCCCAGCTATTTCTGGAAGAAAGACCCCCATAATATTTATGGCAACGGGCAACACCATGAGTCCAAACAGCGCGACCATCGGGGCGACTCCGCCACGCGTCTGGCGCCACAGACTGACCAGCATAAAGAAGCCGAGAGATACGAGCACGTAAGAGATGCCCGTTGTTATCCAGTAAAGCGTGTAGCGTTCAATGGCAAAATTGGCGAAAGGCGTTGAACGCTCTACAATGCCGAAGTAGAGTTCGTGCCAGGGGTTGGTTATCTTGAGAAGGGCAATGATAACAAACAGTAGCGCAGCGCTACCAACTGCCAGCGCGGAGCGGTGCAAAGAGCGCCGGGTATAGGCAGAGCAAAAGTAGAGCCAGGCCCAGACCGTAGAAAAGCCTACCGTGAGGCTGATCGTATACCCTACCTTCGCGATGCTGGTCGAGTGCACGAAGAAAACCCCAAACTGGCTGGCTGCCCATAGTCCGCTTGAAAGGAGAAGAGCAACCAGTCCACGGCGCGCTTCAGGCTGATTCAGGCTGCGTGCACGCCAGGCACTAACAAGGCACCCGAAGGCTGCAAGTCCAAAGAGGCTTTTGTAGAGCAAAGAGCCTTCAGGACGGGACATGTCGTTCGTGTACGTGGAAATAACACGTAGCAGATCTCTATCTGCCGCTGAAAACTGGTCTGTGAGAAAGAGCGCGCAGGCAAATACGGTGTCCATTCAAGGAGGAATCAGACCGGAGGAGAAAAAGCATACCAGCGTGCAAGTGTGCGAATCAGGATGGGAAAAGCTGTAACACCCGGTAGCGTTATAGCCAAACGCTCGCATCCGCTATGAATGCCCGTTAATGTAATGAGTGTGCCTTTAACTGTCAAATCGGTGACACGCCAAACTTATCATCAGGTCGGGCTATAAATCTGGTTCGAATCGACTCCGGTCGAGGGTTCGATTGGATAACTCGATGGATGTAGCGGGTCCGATACGAGCTGATCGACAGAGGCGTGCCAAAGTTGAGAAGCCCGATCAAAGCCCGTCGATAGGGGAGGGAGAGTCTAACGGGCGTGTTGAGCGCACGCTGCTGAACCTCATTTGCGTTATGTTAGGAGCCCGTGAACGTGCGGTCAAGAGCCTTTATAAAGGAAGATAGCGAGGTGCAGGCCCAAAACGAGGTGCAGGCCCAAAGCGGGTAGTTGGTGCCGCGATTAAATGCAGTATTAAGCTACAAAGTATGCATTACTAAGCCACAGCTCTACGTCTGCTGTCGCTCGGGCGTCGCAGCTGGAAAGAGGATGTTATTCAGAATAAGCCGGTAGCCGGGCGAGTTGGGATGCAGGTTGAGGTCAGTGGGCGGGTCGCCGACGAAGTGCTGGTAGTCTTCGGGGTCATGCCCCGCAAAAAAGGTGAACGTGCCTTCGCCAAGGCCGCCGTGTAGATATTTCACCTCGTTACGAGCGGGCATCTCAGCCAAGTTGACAACGTGATCCTTAACCATATTGGCGTTGAACGCTGTGGTCTGCCCGACAAACCCAGGCACGGTAGAAACATGGTTCTGCGTAAGCATGGTCGGCACCGGATCCCACTGAGCGCTGAAGTCAAACAACGTGAAGTAGTCGAGCGACGGGTCGCGCATGGAAGGAGGCGGCAGCCCGCTATCGATGTCGGAGTGGTCGGTGCTGTGCGGATTGAGGTCGGGCTGGAAGTCTCTGAACGCGAAGGTTTGACTGTAGTCAAGACGCTCGCGGGCATCTGGGTCGACGGGGTCGCCGTCGTACTCTTCCGGGACGATATCGGTGCTGTGGGCTGCCAGTGCAAGGTCGAGGGTTTCGGTGCCAAGGCACATCGAGAACAGGAAGCCGCCCTGCTCGACGTACGATCGAATCGTCTGCGCGACCTCCAGTTTGAGCTCACTGATCTTACGGAAGCCAAACTCGGACGCAACGGCTTCGGCTTCTTGCTGCTTTTCCATGTACCATGACGTGTTACGGAAGCGCAGGAACTTGCCGAGCTGTCCGGTGAAGTCTTCATGGTGCAGGTGGAGCCAGTCGTAGTTGCTCAGCTCGCCACTGATCACCTCCCGGTCATAGATCATGTCGTAGGGCACTTCGGCGTAAGTGAGTGCAAGAAGCACGGCATCGTCCCACGGCACGGTCTGATCCGGAGCATACACCGCAATTTCGGGAGCCGTTTCCAGGCGCACCGCGGCCTGGTTGTTACCGTCGGACTCGACACGATTCACAAGCTCGGCAGACTCGGAGGCTGAGAGGCGTTCGTAGTACACGTCTCGCACACGGAGTTCCTCTTCGAGCGCATCGGAGGCGTTCATCAGAAAAGAGCCGCCGCGGTAGTTCAGCAGCCAGTCAGCCTCCTGATTCTGGGTAAGGATCCAGAACGCAGCGCCATAGGCTTTCAGGTGGTTGGTCTGGGCGTCGTCCATCGGCACAAGAACGTCTTGGCCCTGTACTGGCCCAGAAAACCCGACAGACAGGCAGAACAGCAGGACGATACAGGTAGAAGCGAATCGGCGCATAGGAGAGTAGAAGGCAAAGCGAAAAAAGATGATAGACGGCGCAGCTGCGCTGTGAGACAGCGTTACGAAGCCGGAAGCTGACGGATGCGCGTACGGGCATCGCTTGCAAACACGGAACGCGGATGCTGCTCAATAAGACGCATGTACAGGCGCCGGGCTTCGGCGGGCTCATTGGCGGCGTGTTCAAGGAGCGAAGCCGCTTCAAAGAGCGCGCGGTCGGCCCAGGGGTGGCGGTGAAACTGTGTGGCAAAGGTTTGCAGGGCCTGTGCGGAGGTGTCAACGCCTTCGAGATGCACGGCAAGGGCAGCCCGGTGGTAGCGGGCTCGCTCGGTCAGGGGATGGCGGGGGATTTCCGTGATAAGCGCCTCGTAGGCTGCATCGGCGGCGGACCAGCGGTGTTGCAACTCGTACAGCATACCGCTCGCATAGTACTGGAGCGCCGCATGCGTAGAGTCGGGACCAGCAAAGTGACGCAATGCTGCGTGAAGAGCGATGGCATCGTTGGCAACCTCAGCGGAAAGATCGCCAAGCAGCGCTTCGAGTCGGCTCTTGGCGTTCTCAATGTCGCCATCGTACGTATCCAAAAGAGCCAGGCGATGCTGGGCCGTACGCTCCATTGCTGTTGTGGGCTCGCCAGTACTGAGGGATGCAAACGCCTCGCGCGCCGCTGAAAGGTCCTGTGCGCGCAGTGCAATGCGTCCGGAAAGGAGCGTACGCTCCTGACGATAAGAGTCGATTTCGGATAGAGCAGCATGGGCGCGACGTGCAGCGTCGAGATCTTGTTTGGTGTCAAGAGCGAGTTCAGCAATACGCATCCACATTTCGCCGTAGTCTTCGAGAGCTTCGCGTGGCGTTGTATCCTCAACAGCTGCATGGTAGGTATCCCAGGCTTCGTTGGCGAAGCGCATGGCTTCATCGGTAAAGGGGCGCGCCTGCGTCCAACGCCGGTAAGCGAGGTCGCCTGCTTTCTTCTGTGCAAGTCCGGCCGCATCCGTTTCGGGAAAGGTGGTCTGGATGGTCTGCCACGCGTTTTCGGCTACCGTGAATGCGTTGGCATTGGCCGCTTGGTCAGCAAAGTCGAGAAGCCGGTCGCCTGCTGTATTCTGCATCTTGTCGAGCCGGGTGTATGCCGAGAGCGCTTGGTCGTAATCCTCCTGTTCGGCATACAGCCAGGCAAGCAAGTCGAGGTACGCCTCGTTGTCGGGATGATCTGCTACGGCTGCTTCCAGTACAGCAAGGGCATCGCCAACGTCGCCAGACTGGTCGATGAAGGGCTGCAGGCGGTTGCGAACGAAGCGAAGGCGCCGTTCGTCGGTGCTGAGCAGAGCTACATACTCGCGCATCGCATCGGCGTGCTGTCCGGCCAGGCTATACATGTGGGCGAGTTCGGTGCGAAATGCTTCCGGGTCGTCAAGGGCATCGCGGCCCCGCTCCATGACAGATACGGCCTGGTCGAAGCGCCGCAGGGTCGACAGAGTATGGTAGACACTGCGATAGGTGCTGGCACGATCGGGGCGCTGGTCGAGCGCGGCGTTCCAGGTATCATGCGCGGCGGCTTCCCGCCCGGCCAGATACTGTAGGCGTCCGAGGTCCGCAAGGTCGCTCACCGAAGGGGCGTCGCCTGCACGCTGCTCCAGCAGCGCGATCGCCTGATCGTATGCCTTGGTTTCCTCGTAGGCATCAATCAGTTCATATTGATATGTTAGGCGATTGGGGTAGTCGTCTACAAGCCCACTGAGGAGCGCAATAGCCCGGTCATGATTGCCGCGCTGCAGAAGCTGCTGCGCGTGCTGGAACGAGTCGGCCTCGGCAGTAGGCGTTGGCGGGGCGGGAGGCGTGGGGCGGTTTTGCGCGTGCCCCGGTGCTGCGGTTAGGAGCAGTGCGACTCCAACAAAGAGCCCAAGCAGCATCGTAAGGGGCATCATGAGCGGTGCACCAACTGGCATTTCCAAGGCGTAGTGGGGGCATGCCAGGTTCTGCCGTTCAGCACAGGTTTCGTTCCAAGAGGACGTCCCCCGGTCACTATTGCGCCGAGGGGTATCACGGAGTCTGGCAAAAGGAGACCTGTGCAGTGCACGGGTGGCAAGCATGCGTAGAAAGGCGAGCGCCCCAGAGAAAGACATAAGGCTGAGCAGTAGGAAGGTCTCAAGAAGAACCATGTAGGTCGTATGCTACCTTCGCCGCGAACAGGCGTTTCCTGCGTGCAAAACAGTGTATCAGCAAACCGACAGAGTCCGTTTATGCGTAGCCCCCGCATCCTGTAAAGGAACTACCCGTAACAGGCGTTAATTGAACGGATGCCGTTCATGATGACACGGTACGTCCACGCTTTTCCTTCATAGATCCCATCGTACGGCGCACGCATGGAGTTGCTGCTGAGCATTCTTACATCTACGATCTGGGTGCTGCTCGCCCTTACAATCCTTGTTTTTATTCACGAGTTGGGCCACTTCCTTACAGCAAAGTACTTTGGGATGCGGGTCGAGCGGTTCTCGATCGGATTCCCGCCTACGATCTTTGGGCGTCGCATGGGCGACACCGAATACGTAGTTGGGGCTACCCCGCTGGGGGGATACGTAAAGATCAGCGGTATGATCGACGAGAATCTCGATACAGAGCATGTAGAGCAAGAGCCGGAAGATCACGAGTTTCGATCGAAGCCGGTGTGGCAGCGCATTGTCGTGATTACGGCGGGCGTTATCTTTAACGTGATTCTGGCGGCTGTCATCTTTGCCGGGATCAAGTGGAGTAGTGGAGACGCGTACATCCCTGCTGAAAATGTAGAGGCGATCTATGTGGAAGAGGGATCGGTTGCCTACGAGATGGGCATGCGCACCGGCGATCGCATCCTGGCTGTCAATAACGAATCATTTGAGACGTTTCAGCAGCTCAGTCCAGGAGCGTTGCTTGCTGACACGTTGACCATTACGGTTGACCGAAGCACCGGGTCACAAACGCTGGTGGGGCCGCGCGACATTATGACCCAGATTAGCCGAGCCAGTCAGGGCGTCGGATCGCCGCTGGGTATATCGTTTATTCCGCCTATTGTGGGAATGGCGCCTGAAGGTCGTCCGGCAGCGCAGGCTGGCATACAGCAGGGCGACCGTATCGTGCACGTGGCGGGTGATACAATACGGTTCTGGCAAGAGATGGCAGAGCGTCTGCAAGAGACAGGCGGGGCGCCCACGACCATTCGATGGCTGCGTCCCGATTCGCTGAACAGGGCGTCGGAACGTGCGCAGCTGGTTGCTGAAACCGAGCGAGGAGCGCTCTACGAAGCAGTCATCACGCCTGATCACGAAGAAGGCGACAACCGTTACGTCATTGGCATCGCGACTCCAAGCCCCGACATGCTCGCGGCCGAGTTTGGACAGCGCACCCGCACGTACGGGGCGGGCGAGGCGTTACTGGCAGGGACTGTAGAAACCTGGGAGTATGCGGAAAACATCGTTGTGAGCTTGCAGCGCATCATCGTGGGGCGCGATAACGTGCGCGATAACCTCGGAGGGCCGGTACGCATTGCACAGGTAACGAGCCAGGCGGCCTCAGCTGGAGCGGTCGACTTCTGGCGCATTGTGGCGATCTTGTCGATCACTCTGGCTATCATGAACATTCTGCCGATCCCGGCCTTGGACGGCGGGCAGCTCATGTTCTTAATCTACGAAGGTATCACACGCCGTCCGCCATCTACTCGTGTGCGGCTTGTAGCTCAACAGGTAGGCATGTTGCTCTTGCTCGGGTTCATGATCTTCTTGATCTTCAATGACATATTGCGCTTGTAGTCAGTGCCAACGTAGCGCGAAGCACGGGCGGTGCACATGCAGGTTCCTCTGCGATGGTCCATCTGTTCACCGTGTGTTGAGCGAAACGTTTTGCCGAGAGCATAGCCATAAGATACGTTGTAAGTCCGCCTGATATCACTTAGCTTGTCCAATTCTGCACACGGATACGCCTGCAGTACATGAAACGTTGATTCGTGCTGTTCGTGCAGGTGTATTGGAAAGACCTGTAACGCAGCAATGTCGGAAGGTACACCCCCGTCTGCGGTGCGTTGTGCTCGTGGCTTGCATCCTCAGCACCAATCATACCTTACTTCCTCCATCCATTATCTGCCTGCTAACGTGGACGACGCGCAATTGCAAGAGCTGTTGCACAAGCGAGGAGAAGTGCCACGCCATGTGGCCGCCATCATGGACGGTAACGGGCGATGGGCGCGCCAGCGTAGCCAGGTGCGGTATGCTGGCCACTATGAGGGCGTTGAGTCGGTGCGCGAAACCATTGATGCATGCATCGACCTTGGGATTGAGTACCTTACGCTTTACACGTTTAGCACCGAAAACTGGAACCGCCCCACGCTGGAGGTGAAGGCGCTCATGCGGCTGCTTGCGCACACGGTAAAGAAAGAGCGTGCCAACCTGGTAGACAACAACGTGTGTCTTAAGACGATCGGTGATCTCTCGCAGCTACCCCGCCGCTGCCAGCTCGAGATTCAGAAGACAGTGCGCAAAACAGCTTCAAACACCGGCCTCACACTCGTGCTGGCCTTATCTTACAGCGGCCGCTGGGACATGACCGAGGCAGCGCGGCAGCTCGCCCAGATGGTTGCTAACGGCGTTATCGATCCGGAAGATGTCGACGAAGACATCGTTGGCGGGCTGCTGGACACCGGAAATATCCCCGATCCCGATCTGCTTATCCGAACAGGAGGGGAGTACAGGCTCTCGAACTTCATGCTGTGGCAGAGCGCATACTCCGAACTGTACATCACTGATTGCTACTGGCCCGACTTCCGCCGAGAAGAACTGTACAAAGCGATTCGCAGCTACCAAGACCGCGATCGTCGCTTTGGCCGCGTGCCGGTCAACGGAAACGGATACGAAACCTGTTCTTCGGACTCGTGATGCCAGCTTTGACCTGGGCGGTCTTCTGCCACGCATCCACCATGCCATTCAGAAGGCACACACGGACGCGCAAGCATGTGGGAGGCATTATGGATGAGAGCCACCCCCGACAGCCACACCGCCCGTGTTCGCACATGGCGATACGAATAGAGTCGCTTAGCCCGTTTATGTAGCGTGCTGGCGTCGACTGCATTCTCTCGACTGGATTCCTAATTTCGTGACTGCAATTTCGACCTGTATGATGGACCGTGTCCGACTCGTGGGGCCTGTGGCTCTGCTCACACTGGTGCTCTTTGTAGGTACTCCCTGGGCCGTTCAGGCACAGGTAGAGCCTGAGCCCACTCCGACCCCTACTCCCAGTCCGGAAGAAACCCCTCTTCCTGAAGAAGCTCCTCCTCCGGGGGCAGCAGACCTTGCGGCACAAACAGAGGTAACTATATCAACGATTCGGGTTGTAGGGGCTGAAGACCGGATGCAAGATTTTGTGATCCAGACGAGCGGATTGCAAGAGGGGCAGCAAATACAGCTTCCGCAGAGCGAGGCGATTGCGGAAGCCATTCGCTCGGTCTATGATATCCGTCACTTCTCCGATGTCCGCATCTACCAAGAGGAACGGACTGAAGATACCGTGGGCATCGTGATTGAGGTAACGCCCGAACCACGCTTGGGTGAGTTTCGATTGCAGGGTATGAGTCGAAGCGATCGGCGCGATATTGAGAACCGCCTTCCGCTTCTGCTTGGCCGTCCGGTACGACAGGGCGACATTGAGCGTTCAGTGCAGATGATTAAGCGCCACTATGCCGAAGACGGCTACCTCAATGCTGAAGTGAATGTGGTGCGTAACAACATTGCAGACAACCAGGTGCGCCTCGTTTTTCGGGTCGACCGGGGCGATAAAGTCAAAATCGATAACATCCGGTTCGTAGGGAATGAAGTGTTCTCGGACGGGCGGCTCCGCAGCCAGTTCGACGAGAACAAGCAACGCAGCTGGTGGCGCTTCTGGCGCAGTGCCACGTTCGACCCTGACATGCTGAGTGATGACCTTGACCGGGTTATCGATTACTACGATGAGAACGGGTACTTCGACGCGCGCATCGTTAGCCACGAGACAGTACAGCAGCCCGATGGCGATATCGTGCTTGAGGTGACGGTTGAAGAAGGGCACCGGTATTACATCCGCGATATTGACTGGGAGGGCAACACCGTCTATCCGGATGAACTGCTCGGTGAGCGCCTTGGATTAGCTCCTGGCGATGTATACAACGGGCGGCGCCTGCAACAGAACCTTCAGGGGAACGAGCGCGGTACCGATGTAGCAGGACTCTACCTTGATCGTGGCTACCTGCAGTTCAACGCAGATCCGTCAATCCGTGTCGTAGGGCGTGACTCGCTCGATATCAGCATTGACATCCGCGAGGGTGACACGTACGACTTTGGAAACATTACAGTGGCAGGCAACACGAAAACAAGAGACCATGTGGTGCGGCGCGAGTTGTTCACGGTGCCCGGGGAAACGTTCAGCCGCAGCGCGATACAGGAGTCGATCCGGCGCCTGATGCAGTTGAATTACTTTAGCCAGGAGTCGCTCGGGCAAGGGCCCGCACTCGATGTCGACGACAGCGAACGCCTTGTTAACCTGACCTATAACCTCGAAGAGGTAGGAAGCGACCAGCTTGAGCTTTCTGGCACGTGGGGACGCTTCGGACTTGTGCTGCAGCTGGGCTTTCAGTTTAACAATTTCTCGACGCAACGGATGTTTGACGGTAGCGCCTGGCGTCCGCTACCATCAGGCGATGGCCAGCGCCTCGGCATCAATGTTCGCACGAACGGGACGTTCTTTCAGAGCTACTCGCTTTCCTTTACAGAACCCTGGTTCCGCGGGCGCCCCAACCCTGTAGGGGGGTCGGTTTCATTTACCCAGTTCTCACAGGAGCCTATTTCGATTGGCGCACGTCGCTCAAGCGAGGGTACATTCACCCAGATTAGCTCCAATCTGTTTTTCGAACGCCGCCTGAGCTGGCCTGATGATAACTTTAACCTGTCGTTTGGGGTTGGCTATCAGTACTGGCGTAACGACCGCGGACTGCTGTCGAGCCTTCCTGAGGGCGTGAACCAGACCGTTACCTATCGGCAGGCGCTCACGCGCAATTCGCTCGACAACCCGATGTTTCCACGCAGTGGGTCGCGCATCCGCCTGTCTGCAGAGATTGCGCCCCCGATCGGCGACCTGGTACAGTACCACAAGTGGCGCTTCAACACAAATTGGAATATTCCGGTGGGCGATCGATTCTCGTTCGGATTCGGAACGCAGTTCGGATACATCGGCTCGATTACAGGCGATGATGTCGCCTTCGAACGCTTCGAGGTGGGCGGTACGCTCTTTGACTTCAGCGGATTCCAGTTCGGTACCGAACCGATCCCAATGCGCGGGTACCCGGCACGGGTGATTGGTCCTCGCGAGACGGTTCGCAACCAGGTAACCCCTGTTGGTGGACGCATCTTGAACAAGTATACATCAGAGTTCCGGTTTAAGGCGGTCGAATCACAACAGCTGCAGGCAGCCCCGTATCTGTTCTTGGATGCTGCTAACACATGGAATAGCTTCGACACGTACAACCCGTCGGAGCTTTTCCGCTCGGCAGGGGTGGGCGTGAAGCTCTTCCTGCCCATCGTAGGAATGATCGAGTTTAACTACGGGTACAACTTCGATACCTTCGTGCCCTTTCAGCGCGGCGAAAATGGCACGCCCGGCTGGCGCTTCCAGTTCTCGCTTGGACAGGGAGGGCCGCAGCAGTAGCTTGGGTAGCTTGATCGACTTAGTAAAATGGACTCAGTAAGATGCTGAGCGCGCCCGGCCAACGTGTTACAAAGCATTGAAGAGTTGGCGGAGGGCTGCTGCGCCATAGCGTTTCATGCTTTCATGCATCGCGCCGTGCTGCTATGGTTACGTAGTGCGCCCCGGCTGTACCTGCCGGGCAGCCGCGCCTTCGCAGGCGTTTGTATCTTGCTCTCGTTTCTCAAAATGATTTGCATATGTCTTACCGTGAATGCTCCGCAAGCCGTTCAGGTCGTCGGGAGGCGCTACCGGCTATGAATTTGGCGTTTGCGGATGCGGAAAGGCAATACCAGACAGCATGGCTCGTTACTACATTACTATTTGTTCTTTTCCTGCTTGTTGGAACGTCTTCTGTTGCTGCCCAGCAACGGATCGGATATATCGACTCTGATCAGGTGCTCGACCAGCTGCCTGAGTACGGGTCTATTCAGCAGGAGCTTGACCAGCTCGAACGGGACTGGCGCTCCGAGATTGAGGCTCAACAAGATGAGGTGCGAGACCTTATCGAAGATTTTCAAGCTCGCGAGCTGCTATACACGCCGGAAGAGCGCGAGCGCCAACAAGATCGCATTCGTGAGGCCCGCCGAGAGGTGGAGCAACTCCGCAGCCGGTATTTTGGCCCCGACGGACTGCTCTTCCAGCGTCAGCAAGAGCTTATGCGCCCGCTTCAGGAGCGCATACTTGAAGCTGTCGAGACGGTAGCTGAAGGAGGCGGATATGACTATGTATTTGATAAGGCAGACAGCCATCTGTTTATGTTTGCACGCCCTCAGCACAACCTCACCGAAGACGTGATCTTTGAGCTTGGGATTGACTTCGAGCAACCCAACTAAACCACACGGCACAGCGCGTCTCATATAAGTGGACCGCTGTTACACGTTTACTCTGCAGGCCTGTTAGGCACTGCACCGAATACTCCTCAAACAAACCAACCCACTATGTTCAACCGATATTCTGTTATCGCTCTCGCGCTCATCCTTGCTGCTGCCTGGGGAACTGCCGATGTGCAGGCTCAGCAGCGCATCGGATTCACAAATCAGGAAGCGGTGCTTGCAAACATGCCGGGCATCCAAGATGTGCAGGAAAACCTGCAGCAAGAAACTGTTCGTCTGCAGGGCAACCTGCAGGAGATGCAGCAGGAGTTTCAGGAGCAGGTTCAGCGCTACGAGCAGCAGCAAGGGCTGCTCTCGGATGAGCGCCGCCAGGAGCGTGAAGACGAACTACGCCAGATGCAAGTCGAGCTGCAGCGCTCTCAGCAAGAAGCCGAGCAGGAGCTCGCTCAGCGTGAAATGGAGCTGATGCGCCCGCTGCTTGAAGAGCTACAGGACGCGATCAACGAGGTAGCTGCTGAGCAGAATCTCGACCTGGTGCTCCGCGAGCAGGCGCTGCTGTACGTAAGCGGCACAACCAACGACGTGGTGAACATCACGCTCGATGTTGCCACCCGCCTGGGTATCGACATTGACGAGTCGCAGGTTGAGCCAGGGCCCTCTCTCGAAACAGATCCAATGGGTGGCGGAACCAACTAAGCCTCTCTTTTCGTTTCGGAACGAGCCTATGCAGCCGGGTCTCCCACCAGCGGAGACCCGGCTGTACTGCATAATGCTGCATATGCACTACTTCGCATGTGTCGCACCATTAGAGCCTGTTTTGATTTCTTCATTTGGGCTCCGAGCGGCTCCATTGGGCTGGGGCTGAAGGTCATGCCCCTGGTGCAAATTGCCCCCGATATTGGCTTGTAGCCCCGGCTACGAACCTCCATCGTGATCCAATTTTCGCCTCAGCGGCGCTTGCTCTTGCCTGCAAACCAAAACCCAAACAGGCTCTTAGAACTACCATACGTATGCCCATGCGCTGGTGGGCAGCAAGCATTCAACAGCGCGCCATCTACCCACTTTTGCTTTCTCTTTGTCCCACATTCCTATGAGCACAGAAACGATTCGCCCGGCGCCTGCCGACGTGCCGCGCGTTACTACGCAAACCCTTCAAAACATGAAAGCAGAAGGAGTGCCTATAGCAATGTTTACAGCATACGACTACACCTCGGCGCGTCTTTTTGACCAGGCGGGGGTCGACGTACTGCTGGTGGGCGACTCGGCCTCAAACGTAATGGCGGGGCATGAGACCACACTGCCCATCACGCTTGATCAGATGATCTACCACGCTCAGTGCGTTATCCGCGCCATCCAGCGTGCGCTCGTTGTGGTTGACCTGCCGTTTGGGTCGTACCAGGGCAATTCTAAAGAGGCGCTGGCGTCGGCTATCCGGGTGATGAAAGAAGCAGAGGCCCACGCTGTTAAGCTGGAAGGCGGGCACGACGTGCTCCCAACTGTGAATCGCATCATCTCGGCCGGCATTCCAGTGATGGGGCACTTGGGGCTCTTGCCCCAGAGCATACACAACTACGGTACGTACAAGGTACGTGCGCGCGATGAGGACGAAGCAGCGCGTCTGATTGAGGAAGCACAGGCTCTCGAAGAGGCCGGGTGCTTCGCGCTCGTTCTTGAAAAAATTCCATCAGCTCTTGGCAAAAGGGTCTCCGAGGCACTCGATATTCCAACAATTGGGATTGGAGCCGGGGCAGACTGCGACGGTCAGGTGCTGGTTTCGCATGATGCACTTGGGCTAACCACCGACTTTAACCCCCGCTTTGTGCGACGCTTCGCGCGCCTTGACAAGACAATTACTGAGGCGGTACAAGCATACGTAAACAGCGTGCGCACACGCTCTTTTCCTAACGAAGAAGAGAGTTACGAATAGGGACGGCAGCTCGTAGCCCTGTCGTAGCCCTACAACGGGCCTGCTCAAAAAGCACCCAGAAAAGCCTTCATCCAATAGATAGATGCATACGTATGGCAGACACAAATCAGTCTCATAATAGTGACCGCCCGCGCATCCTGATCTGCAACGACGACGGGATCGATGCGCCGGGTATTCAAGCACTGGCTTCGGCTCTCGACGGACTGGGGGATCTTATTATTGCCGCTCCTGAAAGCGAACAGAGTGCAGTAGGACACGCCATCACTGTGCGCGATCCGGTGCGTGCACAGTCGTATGGGTTCGAAGTGCCCTCGGGGCCAACAAAGGCCTGGTCAATCGCCGGAACACCCGCGGACTGCATTAAGCTGGCCGGGCAAGAGCTGCTGGATCGCCCGCCGGATCTGGTGGTGAGTGGCATCAATCATGGCCCGAATACAGCGGTAAACGTGTTGTACTCCGGAACGGTTAGCGCTGCTACCGAAGCAGCAATCATGGGCTATCCGGCTATCGCCTTCTCGCTTTGCTCGTGGTCGTCAAATGAGTTTGAAGCGGCCGGATATTACGCTCGCATGCTGAGCCGGCACGTCCTCAACGAAGGGCTGCCGGCAGGGTCGCTGTTGAACGTCAATATTCCGGCGCTTCCGTTTGACGAGATCGAAGGCGTGCGTATCACCCGGCAAGCCAAGGCGCGCTGGGAAGAGAGCTTTGTGGCACGCACCGACCCGCTTGACCGGCCGTACTACTGGCTATCGGGCACCTTCGTGAACCTGGACAGTGGTGCCGATAATGACCTTGCGGCCATTGACGATGACTACGTTGCCGTAACGCCCATGCAGCTGGATCTGACGGCACACGAGCAGCTTGAAGGACTCCGGTCGGTGAACTGGGATGAGAAACTCGATCGTGATGCACGAGCCGACGCTCGGGCTCATATTGCTGCACGACGGGAAGGAAAAGGCCCCAATGAGTGATTTCGAAAAAGGAATGAGCAGGAACGCCAGCTAACATGCTGCCGGGTTAGGCGCACCGGGTTAGGGGCGCGGGCGGTCGCCGTTTCCGTTGGAGGTATTGCTCTGATTGCCGTTTTGCGTCGGAGGCTTGTCGAAGAGCACCGAGTCGTTTAAGGCCTGGGCCTCGTCTAAGAACATCTGCAGATGGGGAAAAGGAATTTCAATGTCGGCTTCTCGCAGGGCCTCCCGCACCTTCTCGGTGTACTCCCATCGAATAGGCACCTCCTGAGACGGATCTTTCAGGTAAAACCGGAGCTTCATATTCACGCTGGAGTCTGCCATCTCGACCACAACGACGGTAGGGCCAGGGGTCGAGATTACGCGGTCGTCATCCTCAAAGAGTCCGAGTACGACCTGGCGAGCCTCATCGGGATACTCTTTGTACGCAATCCCGAAGTCGATATCTACGCGCACCGTGTTGCGCTTGGTGTGGTTGATGAGCCGGTTGCTGATCATGAACGAATTCGGCAGCACCATAATTTCGTTTCGCACCGTGCGAATGCGCGTAGAGCGAAGAGTGATCTCGTCGACCTGCCCGTACTGGTTCTCGACCTCGATATAGTCGCCCACCAGAAATGGTTCGTCAACGAGGATGGTAACGCCTGAGATGAAGTTCTCCAGCGAATCGCGGGCCGCGAAACCGATGGCAATACCCGCGATGCTGAGCCCGGCAACGAGTGCGGTAACGTCGACCCCTAACTGTCCAAGCACAATGATGGCGATAAATGTGACGGCAATCACCCGATACGTCTTCAGGAGCAGGTTCTGCAGTCCTGCATCTACCCGGTCGCTGCGGTCGAGAATTTGGAACAACGTGGCATCGATGAGCCGGTACGCCGTGTAGAAGAACAAGAACGCAAGGGTCGCAACCAGCAGGCGGGGCAAGAAGACAGCAGCCAGGTCAAGTGCACTGATGCGCAGCTGCGTCCACATGGATTCAAGATCGCCTTCCAGAAAGAGCCGGACCGCCTCGCGAAACGTCTGGTTGAACTCTTCGAGACTATCCGCTGCATCTTCAGGCGTGATCTCATCCACGGTCGCCTGAGCGTCGGTGGTGTCGGCGGCTTGTACGTACGGATTGTGCTGAACGGAGGGCATAACAGACACACCATATGAGAGAGAGCGATGCCCATGGTCATGCATGCTATGCACGCCGGTGCTGGGCTGCCTGCAGCGTGTTGCGTAGAAGCATTGCAATAGTCATGGGGCCAACGCCGCCGGGTACCGGCGTAATGGCGTGTGCTTTCGGCGCGACTGCGTCGTAGTCGACGTCACCAACCAGCCGGTAGCCCCGCTCACGCGAGTCGTCGTCGACTCGGTTGATGCCTACATCAATGACGGTAACCCCGTTGGAGACCATGTCGGCTGTGATGAGGTTGGGGCGGCCCGCAGCGGCAATGACGATATCGGCAGCCTTCGTATGAGCAGTCAGGTTGCGCGTGCGGCTGTGACAGACAGTCACGGTTGCATTGGCATCACGCTGCATGAGCAGGGCGGCGAGGGGCTTACCTACGATGTTCGAGCGCCCCACAACAACAGCACGAGCGCCGGTCAGGTCGTCGAGAGCGCGCTCAAGGAGCACCATAATGCCAGCGGGGGTGGCGGGCACAAACTGAGGCGTGCCTATGAGAAGCCGACCCAGGTTCTGGGGGTGGAAGCCGTCCACATCCTTGGCCGGGTCGATCGTCTCAATCACCGCGTACTGGTCGATATGGTCGGGCAAGGGCAACTGCACGAGAATCCCGTCGACCGTGTCGTCGGCATTGAGCGTGCGAATCAAGTCCAGCAGCTCGTGCTGCGAGATGCTATCGTCGCGCCGGTGCACGGTTGACTGAATGCCTACCTCGGAAGCCGCCCGCTTCTTGCCACGCACATACGAGGCCGAAGCGGGATGGTCGCCGACCAGCACCACAGCGAGCGCGGGTGGGTCAGCATGCGCAGAGAAGGATTCAACCGCATTACGAGTAGCTGTACGTACCGATTTAGCAATAGCACGTCCGTCGAGGCGAGAGTCCACAGAATCAGAAAAGATCGATGATACAAGAGCGAACGGTCTGTCGGGCACAGCCTCTTAAGTAGGTCCACAAAAGAGCCTTCGAGTCTGTCACTGCGAGGAGCGCCAGCGACGCAGCAGTCTTATGCCCTGTAAGCAGGACAAATCGCGTCCAACTGGCGCATGAGATCGCCGCGTCGGTCGCAGGCTCCTTCCTCGCGAGGACAAGGTGTAAATGTATTCTCGCTGACATACTTAAATCCGCAAACAGCACCGCACTGTAAAGTATACCACCGTGTCTCCCCGAATACCAAACGCGTCCGCCGGAATTATTGGCAAAGGGCACAGCCTCGTCGCGTTGACAGAGGAACACACCAAAAAACGACAAGGTTGATTCTGTGTGTTTTACCACGTATCAACGCAATGCTCTATGCATCCATCTGACCGGCATGCACGCCCTATTGTTGTAATGAAGTTTGGGGGAACCGCCACCGGTTCGGTTGAACGGATGCGTGCGATAGGAGCTCTGGTGAAGGAGGCACACAACGACGTTCGCCCTGTACTGGTTGTGTCGGCCCTTGCGGGCGTAACGCGCCAGCTCGACCGCGGGCTGCAGGCTGTGGTCGCAGCGCGCGAGTCGTCTGATGCCGCGGTTGAAACGGCACTCGACGTTTTCCTCGATGACCTGACGACGCGCCATCGCACGCAGGCCCGTGAGGTGCTTTCATCGGAATCTGCAGAGCGTTATGCGTCTGATCTGGCCGACCACATAGATGCCCTACGTACCCGGATGATAGACGTTGCCAATACGGGTTTCACACCCACCCTGCGTGATGCCGTACTGGCAACAGGTGAGCAGCTTTCGGTGCCTATGGTTACAGCCACCTTGCGTGACTGTGGGATCGCGGCGCATGCGGGCGAAGCTACGACGCTCATTCACACCGATGATACGCACGGCGAAGCCAACGTTAATATGACCGCGACCGAAGCGGGGGTTACTGAATGGTTTGGCACGTTGCCTCCTGAGTCGGTGCCGGTAGTAGCTGGTTTCATCGGCTCGAGCACGCATGGAGCAACCACTACGCTGGGGTTCGAGGGGAGCGACTACACGGCCGCGCTGATTGCGTCTTTCCTGAATGCGGCTTCTCTTACGCGCTTTACGGACGTTGATGGGATCTACACAGCCGACCCACGTACCGACGCTGCGGCACAACGCCTGGACCGCCTGACGATGGAGCAGGCGTTTGCGTGGACCGAGTCGGGGCGGCTGGGCATGCATCCCAAGACGCTCCGTCCGCTGGCTCACCGTGCAGTGCCCATGCAGGTGCGAAGCATCGACCGGCCTGAAGCTCCGGGTACGCAGATTGTCCCTGAAGGCGCTCCTGACATTGCATTCTGGCCACCCGTTGCGTAAAGTGCGAGCCGATACATGCGTTCAACAACGACATGCAACTATCGGGCATACAAGGGAAACGTATGCTTTGGGAGTGTACGTTTCCTCAGTGTGTGGCAAAGCGCCAGCGTATAAGCACGATAGAGCCCTTTCACGCCCCTGTACTCAACTGATTTTACACCCACCAACCCTTTTATTACGCTTTATGTCAGAGCCCACGTTACGTGTAGGTATCTTAGGTGCTACCGGTGCCGTTGGACAGACGTTTGTTCGTCGCCTGGCCGATCATCCATGGTTTTCTATTCACACGCTGGCCGCGTCGGAACGATCGGCTGGCAAGCCATATCGTGAAGCGGCCAACTGGCTTAGCAGCCGTCCGATGCCGGATGCCGTTGCTGACATGGAGGTTGTGCCTTGCACCCCCGACGCGGTAGAGGCCGACCTTGTGTTTTCTGGACTGGATTCGGCGGTAGCCGGTGAGATTGAGGCAGACTTTGCACATGCAGGTTTTCCGGTTATCTCTAATGCGAAGAACTACCGCATGGACCCTACGGTGCCCTTGCTCATTCCGGAAATCAACCCAGGGCATGCGGCGTTGATCGATGAGCAGTCGTGGGAGAACGGCGGCTTCATCGTGACCAACCCAAACTGCTCCACGGTAGGACTCGTCTGCGCTCTGCGTCCGCTTGTGGAAGCCTTTACCGTAGAAGCGGTGCAGGTTACGATGCTGCAGGCGCTGTCGGGCGCTGGCTATCCGGGGGTGGCGTCGCTCGACGCGCTGGGTAACGTGATTCCGTACATCGGTGGCGAAGAAGATAAGCTTGACGAGGAGCCGCGTAAGATCCTGGGCACTTACGAGAACGGCGCAATTCAAGAGGCCAAGCTCGCTGTAAGCGCGCAGTGTAACCGTGTGCCCGTGCGAAATGGCCACCTCGCATGTGCTTCAGTGCGTTTCAGTGAGAAGATCAGTCCGGAGGCAGTCAAAGAAGCACTGCGTACCTACACCAGTCCGGTCGATGTAAGCGCATTGCCGTCGGCGCCCGACCGGCTGGTTACTGTTGATTCGGCGCCCGACGCTCCGCAGCCGCGTAAGCACGTGTACGCAGGAAACGGCATGACCGTTACGGTAGGCCGCATTCAGGCGTGCACGGTCAACCACGTTAAATTTGTAGCGCTTTCGCATAATACCATTCGCGGTGCGGCGGGCGGCGCAATTCTCAACGCAGAGCAGCTTGTGCATGAAGGGCGTATCCAGCCGGTAGCGGCGTAGCCCAACTACAGCACCTCGTCTCCTTCCTTCGTCGCCCCTATGTTATTATGAACGCTGACTACACGATTCGCCGTGCCACGCTAGCCGACCAAAACCGGCTGACCGAACTGTGGACGGCGTTCATGGAAGAGCAGGCTGGGCACGACAATCGGTTAACGGTTGCCGACGATGCCGCCGAGCGGTGGAATAACGACCTGCCGGTGTGGATAGACGATGCGACGGTACAGCTTTGGGTTGTAACGTCGCCAGGAGACGAACTGGCGGGATTTGCGCGGGCCCACCGTACGGGCCCGCCGCCTGTGTACGAAGACTGTGCTGAGGTTTACATCGATGAGGTGTTCGTGGCGGACGCGCATCGGCGCAAGGGCATTGCTACAGCGCTCGTTGATACAGTGGTAGCGTGGGGGACATCTGTAGATGCGGAGCGGATTCGTCTGTCGACCGTTGCTGCCAGCGATGGTGCAGAAGCTTTCTGGAACGCATATGGGGCCAGCCCGCTCGCCACGATCTGGACGATGCCGGTACCGGAAGAAGAGGCTTCTGTAGCCGACTCGCCAGACCTCAACGAAGGATCCGCAAAGATCGGTTTTGATTGGAACTGATTGTGCTGCGCTGTATTTGAAAGTGTGCTTTTGAAAAGAAGCAACGCGACCAGCGGGTGTAGCTCAGTGGCTAGAGCATCTGCTTGCCATGCAGAAGGTCGAGGGTTCGAATCCCTTCACCCGCTCATACAAGTTTAAAGGTAGAACAACGCGACCTGGCTCTCACGCCGAGTCGCGTTTTTTATTTTGTCTAAATCCCTTTAACGTCTCTGAACCCTGCCTCTCCATGAATGCTACGGCTACTGCAAGATGGGGTGATCCCTGGTAAGAATTGCCCAAACACCCTGCACAAGCCCCCTCAAAGCGTCGTGCTTCACCGCCTTTTTAGACGTGGCCTGAGCAAGCAGTTGCCCAAATGTTGCCCACCAGAATGCCGGATAGCGTAGCGGGTGGTCTATGTTTTTTTGCACGAACCAGTAGCGATGAATTAACGCAAGGCGGTGATATGCTGTGGCAGAGAGGCGCTCTACCGGTGAACGATGATGGGTAAGCGACGCATCGGGTACTACATACAGCGGCGCTTCTTGACCAATCCGGTACGAAAGATCTAAGTCCTCACCAGGCGCGTACCCGATAAGCCGGTTATCAAAGCGATGTTGTTCAACCCATACACGTCGATATGTGGAAGCACATCCGCTGAGCCAGTCAGTTTGAACCGGACGGGAAAGTGCGATCTGCTGAGCAGAGGTCGTGTGACCAGAAGGAAGAACGATCCCGCGCGCACGAGCATTGTGCAAAAAGAACTGTTGACTTGCAGACGGGGCGTTTGTTGAAGGTTGGGGTTCGTCTATACGGGCTCCGGCTCCGGCAGCTGACTGATGATGATTGAGGAAGCGGACAAGTGCAGTAAAGTATCCAGAATGAACGGTTACATCGTCATCCAGGAAATGCACAAACTCCACAGAAGCAGGGAGATGTTCTATGCCGTAATTGCGCTGGCAAGCTGCTGAAGGCGTTCCAGGATAGCGCAGGTACCGTAGACGTGGGGCACCCATGAGTATTCGCTGGATGCGTGTGGCCGCAACTGCACTGCTGGCATCAACGACAAAAACGGATCGGCTGTCGGCACCGTGCTGTCTTTGTACACTGCGCAGCGTGCGTTCAAGACTCTCTGGACGGTTCCTCGTGCAGATGATGACTGCTTCGCGCATCACAAAGAAAGACTGCTTTACAGGAACGAGCGTGCGGCCTCCATACTTGAGAACCTGTTTTGATTTCTTAATTTGGGCTCCGAGCGGCGGCGCTGGACTGGGGCCGAAGGTCATGCCCCTGGTGCAAATTGCCCCCGATGTCGGCCCGTAGCCCCGGCTACGAACCTCCATCGTGGTCCAATTTTCGCTTCAGCGGCGCTCGCTCTCGCCTGCAAACCAAAACCCAAACAGGCTCTGAGAGTATACCCACAGTTCAAGAGCGCCAAACGGATATATGTCATACCCAGCGCGGGGTCATGTGTCAGGAGCACGTGTGGCACACCTTACTACAGTGCACCATCCGCAGGACCCACGGATCTTCTATAAACAGTGTAAGACGCTTCGTGATGCCGGATACAGGGTGCACCTTGTTGCGCAGCGGCATACCTCGGCGATCATTGACGGCATTGCTGTTGATGCGCTTCCGCAGGTGCATCAACGATACGCACGTGCCGGACTGCAAGTCTCTCTTTTCAAACATGCGTATGCTCTCCGTGCCGATGTGTACCATATCCACGACCCGGAGCTTATCCCCCTGCTGTGGCTACTGAAGCATACGACAGGGGCGGCCGTTATCTATGATATGCATGAAGATTATAGTGCACGCGGAGGAATAGAGGGGGCGGTACTGCGTGGCCTGGAGAAATGGTGCTTCAGGTGGGTCGATCATGTGGTCGTGGCTGAGGATGGATACGATGACTGCATCCCGGAAGAAGTGCCTCACACATATGTCTTAAATTACACTCGATTTGCCCCTGCGACACGTTCCTGTAAGGTCTCATTAGCAGAAATCCAAAAAACAGAAGTGAGTAGAGAGTTGCGGCTACTTTACACAGGGGTCGCGTCTCGAACGCGTGGACTTGACACCATGCTTGAGACCATCCGAATCCTCAGGAACGAAAATATTAAAGCTCATCTTCAGATATCGGGTATCTGTAATATCCGAGAAGATCGCCGTTATGCAGGGGCGTTCGTAATCAACTATAACCTGGAAGACGCTGTGCGCTTCAATGGATGGAAGGAATATCTGGCGATTCGGAGGATGGCCTCTTCGTATGAGAACAGTGATGTTGGTTTATGCCTGATGGAGCCTCATGCTAACTACATGAAAAGCATCCCTACTAAGTTCTACGAGTACCTGGCCTACGGGCTACCCATTTTGTGCTCAGACTTCCCGCTGTGGAGAAAGTTTGTCGAGAAGCACAAGTGTGGGGCGGTTGTGCCAGCTGGCGATGCACAGGCCGCAGCGAAAGTGCTTCGACGGTGGCAACGCAATCCACATAGCTACGAAAGATACGCCCACGCCGCTCGCCGTGCCGCGCCGCAGTTTCAGTGGGAAAGAATGGGAGACCGCTTAGTCGCGCTATACGACCAGATAACGGAGCGATAATGAACACAGAAAAGCTTCTTCTGCGCCCATGAGCTTACAGAAGCCCGCAGAAGTGCAGGAGATAGGTGCCTATAATGAATCTATTGATGGATGAACGGTATAAGCAGGTAGCGATATGTAATGAAAAGAAGAACCTTGCTCGTCACAGGCACGTAATCTTAATGAAAGAAGTGTTAGCCGCTTGCAGAAGCGCATACTCCTAAATGAGCGTAAAATATGCTCCAAAAGAGCATGTGCGCTGTGGGTAAGATGCTGTATACTGATTCACCAGTGCACAAGTGCTACCAGTGAATGATGTAAGGCCATAAGTAACAAAGCCATAAGCAGTCAGGCTACAAAGGGCACCGCGAGGTGCTTTCGGCTCCGCCACAACCTACACGCATAGTCTATTACCGTGCTATGACCAAGAAAGCGCCAACCCGCACCAACCATATACAAGTTTTCCTTGTCGACGACCATCCTGCTATACGGGAAGCTGTTGCCGATACCATTGAGCAGACAATGGACATGGACATCTGCGGCGAGACCGGTTCGTCAGATGAAGCATTCCGTCTCATTGAGAAGAAACAGCCCGACGTTGCCATCATCGACATCTCGCTTGATGATGCGCACGGCCTTGATCTTGTGCAGAATGTACGTGCACAACACCCGGACGTGCGAATGATCGTGTTCTCCATGTACGACGAGAACGTGTATGCGGAGCGTGCTATTCGCGCCGGTGCATCGGGCTACCTGATGAAGAGTGAACCGACGCAGAGCCTGCTCAAGGCGATCCGTCGCGTTCATGATGGAGAAGTTTACCTGAGCCGCCACATGGCATCGCGAATCCTGAACAAGGTGGCAATGGGACGGGCTTCATCGCCCAGCTTCGCGATTGATGAACTCACCGACCGTGAGATGGCGGTCTTTCAGATGCTCGGCGAAGGCTATAGCATTCAGGAGATCCAGGACCGCCTCAACCTGACGCGGAAAACCATTGAGACGTACCGACGGCGGGCAAAGGAAAAGCTCGGCTTCGACACCGTGTCGGAACTGCTCCAATATGCGGTGCAATGGACGTATGGTCAGGGAACGAGTCCGTCAAAGCCGCTTGTGGAGGACGATTAACGTATCTCAGTTAAGTAAGCACGACCTGGCTGGGCTTCACGGGGGCGCGTTCATTATAGGCTCCTTGTAGGGGCAGGCGACGAAGTTCAGAGAACATACATTTCATCTCTCAAGAAAGAGGGTCCTGTTAGCCGGCTGGCTGCAGGACCCTTTTCTATTTTATTAGGGCGTCTTGGCAGGCGGTCTGGTCATCTATCAGAACAGCGTTACGTAGCCCAAGAAGTTAGGACGCGGCTCCATCCGCTTTTCCGACGGCATCCGTGCCGAGTAGTGTCGTGCCCAGCAGTGGTGTCTTTCTCTTCTATCACTTAGATTTGAACCACTCCCAGATACCGAAAGGGGAACTGGTCAAGATCTAAGCGCCTACGGGAAGATTACGGGAGGGCATATCGACGATAGATCTGGATTACATTTCTGGTTTCAGAATAACCATCGTTGCTTTTAGTTTGATGGTCTATATGAAACGCACAACGCGGTTATTTCAAAACATAGCCGGGTTAGGCGCTTCTCAGGGCATGGATGAGACAAGGCGCATAGGTTGACGCGCCAAAAGTTGAATATGAACACACTTCTATGTCGGGTAACTTCTGCGCTCAAAGTACCGCCACGGTGACGCGCAACAAGCCATACGTCCATTCGACAGGGCTGTATATTCAGTCTGTATCCGTTTTGTAATATGCATCCGGTCGATCTCCCGCCTTGATCAGAGTCGAGTGCGGGCCAGGAAGATCAACGGCGGATGCTCCTTTTTTCTGTTTTGGAGATCCCCCTGTCTTCTTATGAATCTTGAACATGACATGCCGCTACCGGCCTCCGAAGGACACAGCCGTACCCACGTATTCATTGTGGATGACCATCCGGCCATTCGAGAAGCAATCAGTGCTGCTATATCGCAGCGTGTAAATATGCGCGTTAGTGGGGAAGCCCATTCTGGCAAACAGGCGCTTGAACAGCTACAAAGACGTCCCCCCGACGTGGCAATCGTTGACATATCACTCAAAGATATGCATGGGCTCGACCTGATTGAGCGCATACGGTCTGAGATGCCCGACATTCGCATCGTGGTCTACTCCATGTACGATGAGTCAGTATATGCTGAGCGTGCGCTTCGTGCCGGAGCATCAGCGTACGTTATGAAGAGCAAGCCAACAGCCGACGTGATTAAGGCGATTGAAAGCGTACACGGTGGCAATGTCTACCTGAGCCGGCGGATGTCATCACGTATCTTAGGAAAAGTGATCCGCCAGCAAGATTACGAGGTGGGAGCAACTACCGAAAAGCTTACCGATCGAGAACTCACCGTATTTCAGCTGCTCGGTGAAGGCCATACTGTACGTGATATTGCCGAACAGCTCGACCTGAGTCGAAAGACGATTGAGACATATCGACGCCGTGCCAAGGAAAAGCTTGGCTTCGACACAGTGTCTGAGTTGCTCCAGTATGCTGTACAGTGGACGTACGGGCGGGAGAGTGAAGGTGCCTCGTCGTCGCAAACGTCAAGCAAGTCCGTGTAGCGTCACTCTCTTAGTCCTCAGACTTTAAAGTGAGGAACGGGCCATCCAGAGCGATGCTGGGGGGGATGTTTGGAGCATACGAGGGGCTCCTTTCGAGAGTATTTCGAGGCTCTTCGGCGCATCGTTCTCGGGAAAGGCAGTGCATAAAGCGCATGTCGGCTGTGCCACACATTAGATAGAGGGTGCGCTACGATGATACAGTCAGGCGATGGGCTATGTCGTACTCTTATCGTGCAAGATGACTTAAACAACAAGATGACTTAAGCCTGGCTGGTATCTACCGGCCTGTACCGTTTACATACAAGACATACGTTCGCGATGGATACGTCAAACAGCCCTCTTAGTTGGTCAGAGCGCCTCGACCGGGCAGCAGCGTGCACTAATGTAGTGGACGAACATGGCGACGGAGCGAGTAGAGCCCCCGAGATCGTGCCGGTGTCAAGCGAATCCGAAGCGGTGCGTGCCGTCTCAGATATAGCGCTGGTGCACGACTGGCTTCCCGTATATGCAGGGGCTGAGCGCGTGCTCGAGCAGATGATACACACGTTCCCGCAGTCGTCGCTCTATAGCCTCATCGACTACGTTCCTGAAGATCAGCGTGGTTTCCTCCAGGATAAGCCAGTACAGACCTCCCTCATTCAGTCGCTTCCGTTCTCGAAGCGATGGTACCGGTACTACCTGCCCATTGCACCCTTTGCAATTGAGCAGTTCGACCTCCGCGAGCATGAGGTTGTCGTATCTTCAAGCTACGCAGTCGCAAAAGGAATCCTCACGCGCTCTGATCAGCTTCACGTCAGCTATGTGCACAGTCCGATGCGGTATGCATGGGACCTGTACCATGACTATCTCGAACAGTCCAACATGAGCACCGGGGTGCGTGGAGCCATGGCCCGTGTCATTATGCACTACATGCGTCTCTACGATGCGGCTTCTTCACCTCGTGTTGACGTGTATGTCGCGAACTCACGATACGTAGCGCGTCGCATTTGGAAGACGTACCGCCGCCGTGCAAAAGTAGTCTATCCGCCTGTCGATGTCGACGCGTTCTCGTTGCAGCGCAAGAAGGAAGACTACTACCTAACCATGGCACGACTGGTGCCCTACAAACGAGTCGACCTTATCGTCGACGCCTTTTCCGCCATGCCTGACAAAGAGCTGATTGTCATCGGGGATGGTCCCGAATTAGAGGATCTGAAGCGGAAAGCGGGTCCGAATGTAACGCTGTTGGGGCGCCAGCCTGACGAAGCTGTGCAGTACTACATGCAACATGCACGCGCATTCGTGTACGCTGCAGAAGAAGACTTTGGTATTGCACCGGTTGAGGCGCAGGCATGCGGTACACCCGTTATTGCATATGGCAAAGGAGGCGTTCGCGAATCCGTCATTCACGGCAAAACAGGACTCTTCTTCTCCCACCAGACGGCCAAAGACATTGCTGAAGCTGTGGCAACCTTTGAAACAGAAGCACATCGTTTTGACCCTGATGGTATCCGGGCCCATGCCGAGCGATTTGGGCCTACACGCTTCCGTGACGAGTTCAAACAACTGGTTGAAAAATCATATCACGCGTTTCAGGTAGACATGCCTTGGGAAGCCGACGCGCTTCCGGGTACTTAACTACTGAGTCAATCACGACCTACACGTATGGACACAAAATCATTACAGAAATCGCTGCTCTTTCAGCCGGCTGTTCAAGACATATCGGTTCGGGTTAACGAAGCCTCCGATACGAAAACAGCCCGCTCCACCTATGTCAAACCCGCACGCTGGCGCACAACGGCGTGGCTGGTTGCGGGCGACACGCTTGCGGTTGCATTGGTTCTTTACATAGTGCACGTAATGAGCCTGTGGGTGTCTCCGAGTTTTGCCCCGAACGTGTTGGTAGCTGCTCCCCTCATTGTCGGAAGCATCCTGGCGCTCTATACAGCGACTGGATTCTATCGCATGGCGGTCATGCACCCCGTAGAGGAGTTGCGTTCGCTCGCAACGGTACTCGCAGGCGTGGCAATCGCCAGCCCACTGCTGGTCTACCTTGCTACCGGTCAGGTAGCAGCTACTATCATAACTGCAGCAGGTGCAGTAGTCGCCATGGCGGCTCTACCGTTCGCACGCATTATCACGCGAATCATGGGGGCTCACCTGCCCTGGTGGGGCATACCAGCAGTTGTAGTCGGAGAATCTGAAGAAACGCGTCAGGTCGTTGACACGCTGCGCCGCTGGCCGGAGATAGGGCTGCGCCCCGTATCGGTGTGCACGGCTGCTGGGTCGTTCAATGGCAGCCCGGGCGCCTCATCTGAAGCGCTACGCTGGGCAAACAAGTACGCTGTTCCGTACGCGGTGCTTGTCGAAAACGGAATGGAGTCTGAGCAACAGACCCGCCGATTAGCTCACTACAGTCAGTTCTTCGAGCATGTATTCTGTGTGCCTGCTACGCAAGGCAGAGCAGCAGTGTGGGCCACTACGCCGACATGCAAAGGGCTGCATGGATTCGGGGTACGCCACTTTCAACATCAACCTGGAGCGCGCACCATTAAGCGTGCTCTCGATATAGCTGGGGCTGCGATACTGCTTTTTATGCTAATACCTGTGTTTGTGGTGATTGCCGCCGCCATCAAGTGGACATCAGCCGGGCCCGTGTTCTACCGGCAAACCCGCATGGGGTATAAAGGCGAGACCTTTACGCTTATCAAGTTTCGCACCATGTATGCCGATGCTGATATGCGTCTTGAGGAGCTTCTCGAACGCGACCCCCAGGCCCGCACAGAATACGAGTGCTACCACAAGCTGCAGCATGATCCGCGCGTAACTGACGTAGGAAAATGGCTGCGCCGGTACAGCCTTGATGAACTTCCGCAACTGCTAAACGTGATCCGGGGCGATATGAGCCTCGTTGGCCCCCGTGCCTACATGCCCAAAGAACTTTTCGAGATGCGTGGGTTGGGCCGCGTTGTGCTGCAAACGCCTCCCGGCATCACCGGGCTATGGCAAGTATCAGGACGCAACAATGTCAGCTTTAGCGGGCGTGTTGACCTGGATGTCCACTACGTGCATAACTGGTCCCCTTGGCTTGATCTGTATCTCCTTGCTCGCACCCTTCCCGTCGTCCTATTAGGCAAAGGTGCCCACTAAAAAGCGATACGAACGCACGATAACCCGATCACCTCAGCCTTCTACCCCCCAACCATGAAAGACAAGAACCAAAACGCTCTCGATCGTCCGAGAAAGAAAGTAGAACAGGTTGGCATGGCAAGCCATGCGGCCACAGAAGAAACCGCATCAGTTGATCTGAATGCCGTATGGAATACGATTAAGCGAGGCAAGTGGATCATTGTTGGTACCTGCCTTGCGATGGTTGCGGCTTTTGCTGCATACACATTTACCGTGGCTCCCGAGTACGAAGCGTCTTCGATCGTTCAGGTTGAAAAGCCCAACCAGGCTCCTACCGTTCGGTTAAACACGCAGCCTGAATTGGCCAATGAGATTGGTATCCTGGAGCATTCGGGCTCGCTGGCTATCCGTGTTGTAGACTCGCTTCGCACGGTTGCAGCCTCGTCTGAGAGTCCGTTCTTACTCTTTGAAGACACGGAAGAAGGTCCGGCAACCAATCACGAAGCAATGGTACGCCTTGCTTCAATGGTTGTCTTTACAGCCGTGCCCGAACAGAGCCTCATCCAGGTTCGGGCCAAGAGCCAGTACCCGGACGAAGCCGCAGCAATTGCAAACGTGTACGCCGAGGCCTACCGTTCATACAGTCAAGAAGCTGCTCGGGCCGGAATTGGCGCAGCGCGTTCCTTTCTGGAAGACCAATTAGACCGACGCCAAGACGACATCCAGGACGTAGAAGGAGAGTGGCAGCAATTTGCGCGCTCTAACTCCGTTGCTATTGAAGGACAAGACGGCAATCGGGTGGCTGCTGACTATGTCGAGATGATGGGACAGCGCGACCAGCTGGAGTTCCAGGTTCAGGAAGAGCGCCGTGCACTTGAAACGCTCAGAAGCCGCCTTGCTGAAGCAGAAGAAGGGCTTCAGTCAACCGTAGAAGGCGAGCAGTCGGTGCAGTCGCTCCAGAATCGTATCGCCGCCCTTGATGGCCAGATCGCTGATCTCGAAGCACAGGCCGAGCCCTACTACATCAATAATCCAGACCTGCGCGGACGCGAGTCAACCGTTCGTGAGCTTAATCAGATTAAGACGCAAATTGAAGGGCTGGAGCGCCGTAAGGAAGATCTCACAAATCAGTTGGTCGAAATGGCTTCAGACCCGAACCTGCAAGTCGGAGATGGGGCAGCCATCGGGCGCCTTGCCACGCTGCGTACCCGAATTGAAGAGCAAGAAGCCACCGTGCGCCAACTCGAAGGACGCATTGAACGGCTCAATAGCCGCATTGCAGGCTATGAGGGACGCATTGAGCGCATTCCAACCCAGACGGTGCAGCGCGAGCAATTGGCACGCCGTCTTGATCAGGCCGAACGCTTCTACGCCGACATCGCGATGGAATTGCAGCGTACAATCGTGACAGAAGAGTCGGAGCTCGGATACGTGCAGGTGATCCGTAGCGCGACGATCCCTGCCCTTCCCGTGAGCCCTAACTTAGAGCAGAATCTCATTCTTGGTCTGCTGCTGGGCTTGGCCTTTGGAATCGGAGGAGCATTCGTCCGACAGGCGATGAACTGGGAGATTTATGATCCAGAAGACATCCGTGAAAACGGGTTTAGCCTGGTGGGGGTGATCCCCGACATGAAACGCGAAATTAAGTCGTCGTTCGCTGGAGCAGAGTCTGTAGATGTAGACGGACAGTCCCTGAGCACGTCGCTCATGCCGCTTCTCAACCCGTGGTCTCCTGTTACAGAGAACTATCGGCTCATTCGCACCAATCTGCAGTTCGCGCAAAATAATGGCGAAGCACAGCCAGAGGTGCTCATGATCACCAGCCCAGAACCGGGCGACGGAAAGAGCACGACCTCTGTGAACCTGGCCATCACAATTGCGCTGAGCGGACGCAAAGTGCTACTCATCGATGCGGACTTGCGACGCCCCAGTACACACCGCTTGTTGGGACTCGATCGCAAACCGGGGCTCGCTGATATGCTCGTCAACGATACCGAGCGTGACGTTGTACGGCGGACCTTCATCGAAAACCTGTACTACGTGTCGGCTGGCAAGGCAAAGGTGCCACCAACCGAACTGCTCGACTCCGATCGGATGCGGCAGCTGGTTGATCTGGGGCGTTCGCGGTGCGATGTCGTGATCATCGATACCCCGCCAGTACTTGGAGCTACGGATGCGCTCGTTGTGAGCGCGCTGTGTGACGCGGTTATGGTTGTGGCCTCAGCCAATAAGACGGACCTGCGCGCCCTGCGCTCTGTAGAGGAGACCTTCAAAGCAGTCAATGTGCCGCTTGCTGGTGTTATCTTTAACCGCTTCGACGCATCAACGTCCAACGGCTCATACGCCTACGGATATGGCTATGATGACGTCTATAGCTACGCCCCCACAGAAACCTGATTGGGTGCTTCTCACTGAGAGCCTGTTTTGATTTCTTAATTTGGGCTGCGAGCGGCTTCAATGGGCTGCAAACCAAAACCCAAACAGGCTCTGAACCCTTTCCTGTCTAACGTAGCCCGTGCGCTGAACCGATGCGGTGATGCAGCGCACGGGAGAGGCGAAGTCGTTCCTCAGTTAAACACCGCTACACCCCCCATACTTATACCCTTCAACTATGAATACTCTTACCGCTTCTTGCTCTCGCAAACTATTGGCGTTCATCTGCTTGGCTGCACTAAGTAGTCTGGTTTTTCTTCCCCCCTCTGTTAACGCCCAAAATATATCTGACAATCCAGGCGTCCAGGATTACGGTCGGCCAGGTGTGCCACGCATTACGATCTATGTCTGGGGAGATGCGCAGACCGGCGTGTGGACAGTAGAAGAAGGAGCCTCTATGCTTGAGGTGCTCACGGCGACCTCACGCGTGCGGCTCGGTGAGCAAAATCCCGACCGTCGTCAGATTCGGACGCTCCGCGTATTCCGAGATGGAAATCGGAGCGGCGAGCCTGAGTTTGAAGCTCGCATCGAAGATGTTTTCTCCCGTAACGTTGAGTTGCCCGAACTGCGCGAGCGCGACGTGCTTGTCGTTGATACACGGACACGACGCCGACTGTCATGGCGCGAAATCAACCAGGTGGCCGGTACCGCCGCATCGGTTCTCTCCGTATTCTTAATCCTGGACCGCCTGAGCGACTGATTGGGGCTTGGATAGAGAGTGGGGCCGCCAAGCGCGAGGCGACGGCACCGCCTTGGTCGTGAAGCCGGGAATGTGAGGTTCCACCCCGGCATCCAGTAAGGTCTCATCCGTAAGAAAGTAAAGACACGTGTTCACATCCAAAGCACGCCCTGTCCGGTTATCGATTAGATTATCGCTCTGTTAGATAGAGTCACCTTCATGATATCGTCATCCTTGTTTTGACAGGCTCTGAAGGTCGGTCTTTAATTTCTTCTTACAGAATCAGATAGCGTACCTATGTCTACATCATCAAGTGGAAAACAAAGCGATTCAGACGCCGAACGCGCAGAAATAACCTCCTCACGCCGGCGCTTCTTGCGGCGCTCAGCATCTGTCGTGGGGGCGGCAACACTTGGAGGTGCAACCACTGCCTTTGCATCGTCGGGGCCGGGGGGAGACCAAAGTGAGGCCTCATCGGTCCAGAGTAAGCCGCGTCGCTCCGATTTTGAGGCACGCATTATTGCGAAGGCCTGGCGTGATCGTCGATATAAGCGCCAACTGATGTCGAATCCGCGTGAAGTAATTAGCCGAGAGATCGGCACCGAGATTCCGCGTGAGGTTAATATCCGCGTGCTTGAAGAGGAAGAGAACACATTGTTCTTTGTCCTGCCGCGCAACCCTAATGATTACAGCGAGAAAGAGATGAGCGCCGACGAGGCCGTATTCTTAGCAGCAGGAATCCGGTTTGACACGCCTTGTGACAGCGTCGCCTCAACGCAGCCAGCATGGTTCGTGGAGTTAGGATACGAGCCGCGAAGCCGCGATATAGATCCACTGCGATAAGGCGAAAACACTCTGTAAGGTGTTCCTATGCGGCGCCCAAACAGACTCTTAGCGCGCGAGGCAGGTTTCATGATGTGGAACCTGCCTCGCAACGTTTTATCGACTGCCGATGCTTGACCTACGGCATGGACGGTTGCCGCTAATAGTCGATCTATGTGCTTGATGGACGGGCACCATGTCATGTATCAATAAGCAGGCATCAGGATTGCGGCGACACACAATAGAAATGATATATATTGCATTACATTCATGTACTCAACACAAATAAAGGATTTGCAGCGGCGCGCGCAGTGGGCACAAATTGTTGCACAGGCCCGATCGATTACCGAACGTACGGAGTTACAACCCATCGCTACAGACGGGGCAAAGAAGCTGGCCCAAGAGCGAATCGAACGGTGGCAGGAGGTCGTAGCCCCGAACGATCCAGAGCTGTTTCGTGAACGACTGCACTTGGACGCGTTCACCTTGGAAGAGGCGAGGAATGCCGTAACCCCTGTCCAGAAGGATGTGCAGACGTCGCTTCCGCCCTGGGCTTCATGGCTGGCTGCGTCCATAGAAGAGTGCGCTGAACCCGGCAGCGATGCCGACCGATTCATCGCCGAGCGGGCTCGCCTACCGTTCCAGGAAGCGTTGGCTCCATTTGTGCGACATGCCGGCGCTATGCTGCAGGCTGATCAGCCTGACGAAACAACAGGGGTCGCGCCATCCGCACGCGCCGATCTGGAGCGTGAGCTCCTCACATGGCTTTGTACCCTCGCCGCTCAGGTCCTTGTGCATGAGTTTGGGCTCTTCCGCATGCAGCGCCAGTCGCCCTATGAACGGTCGGGCAAGCAGGGGCGTGAGAGTGATGCGCTCTATCAGGCGTTTGTTCAATGCCTGTGTGCTGGAGACTGGCGTCCTATGTTTCAGGAGTACAGCGCGCTGGCGCGTCTGATGGGTACGGCCATGATCGATTGGGTAGAACGCTCTGCTGAGTTCCTGGCGCGGTTTGCACAGGACCACGACGATATTGAGTCAGCCGTAGGACCATTCGGACGGCTGGTCGCAGTTCGCCCACTCACGGGAGATCGCCATAATCGTGGACGTACCGTGCTGTTGTTGACCGGGGCTACGAGGCGACGGGTTGTGTACAAGCCGCGTAGCCTGGGCATGGAGGCTCACCTGTACGCCCTATTGCAGCGGCTTACCGAGCATGACTCGCTGCTCGACATGCGCACGCCCGCAGTGATCGATCGGGGGGCGTACGGCTGGATGTCGTTCGTTGAAGACCACCCTTGCGAGGACGAAGCGGGGCTTGCGCGGTACTATCGCCGTATGGGCATGCTCATGGCCGTTATCTACAGCCTGAATGGCATTGACTGCCATATGGAAAACCTGGTTGCTGAGGATGAACATCCGGTGCTGGTCGATGCCGAGACGTTGTTCTATCCCGAGCCGCGCAATGTGGAAGGGGAAAGCAGAAAAAAGACTCCCGGCAGTACGCGCTCCGTTGTTTGGACGGACGTTCTTCCGTGGGAAAAAGCAGGGCACGCCGCTGATATCAGTGGATTCTCCGGCGGAGTTCAGCCTGTTGAGCTTGACGATGTGCCGGTATGGGACGCTCCAAATACCGACGCGATGGCTCTCACCAGTGGCACGATGACTTCGCATCAACAGAAAAACGCCCCACGTACGAAAACAGAACAGGCCGACCCCAATTCCTATCAGGATGATCTGCGAGAGGGGTTTGTCGAAATGTATCGGGTGCTGATGGAAGCTATGCCATCGCTTCCCAACGATCCATGCTGGTCCGGATTTCAGTCGCAGCACACCCGCTACCTGCCACGGTCAACGGAGGTATACACCAATGTATTGATGCGGAGCCTGGAGCCTACAGCCCTGCTCAGCGGCGTTGACCGTGATATTGAACTGGACGTGCTGAGCCGGGCGCTTGCTACGCGCAGTCAGAAGAAATGGATCTGGCCCCTCATTAAGGCAGAACAGCAGGCACTACGCCGCGCAGATCTTCCGTTTTTTACGGTGCCTGTCGATAGCCAATCCTTGTCGGTGGCCTCAAACACATCCATCGACGCCTTCTTTAAAGCATCAGGAGTGGATGCTGCAGAAGAGACGTTGCATCGCCTCGGGCATAGAGACCTTCGAGAGCAACTGGCCTGGATTGACCGCGCTTTCGAATATAATAGTAGCCACAGTGGGAGCAGGCAAACCGGAAAGAGGCGCCCTCAGAAACATGAGCAGAAGTAACATCCGCGCTCGCATGCAGCCTCCACCAAAAACCCAACAAACAAAACGGACGGGTTCACGTTTTTAGAAGCGCTTCCATCTTTCACGTGATCCCCCACACGGCCCGTTTTCCCCATGTCCGACGAGCGCTATTCGCCTGAACATCCCGTTCGCTTTGTCACGGCTACCAGTCTGTTCGATGGCCACGATGCAGCCATCAACATCATGCGTCGCATCCTGCAGGCCACCGGCGTAGAGGTGATCCACCTCGGACACAACCGCTCGGTGCAGGAGATTGTGGATACCGCCATTCAAGAGGATGCGCAGGGCATTGCTGTCTCCAGCTACCAGGGCGGACATATGGAGTACTTCAAGTACATGCACGACCTGCTCGAAGAACGCGGGGCCGGACACATCAAGATCTACGGCGGAGGCGGGGGGGTCATCGTCGAAGAAGAGATTGCGGAGCTGGAGGCCTATGGCATTGCCAAAATCTTCTCGCCCGAAGACGGCATGCGCCTCGGGCTGCAGGGCATGATCAATCAGATGGTGGAGGCGTGCGATTACCCCATTCTGGAGGCCGATATTGACGTTGCCGATGCGCCGGTCCGCGACGCACAACGCATCGCGCGGATGCTCTCCAGCGTGGAGATGCGCGAGTCGCATCCCGAGTATGCCCCAGCGCCCGCTAAAGTAGCTGCAGGCGGCGAGGCAGAAGGAACTCCGTCGCGGGGCGATGGCCATGCCGGTCCCGCAGCGGCGCTCGACGAATCCGTTGCAGACCGAACGACAGAGGCTCCCGTGCTCGGCATCACCGGCACCGGCGGCGCCGGAAAGTCCACGCTCACCGATGAGCTGATCCGTCGCTTCCTGAACGACTTCGACGACGTGTCGATTGCCGTACTTTCGGTCGACCCGACCCGCCGACGCACCGGCGGCGCGCTGCTGGGGGATCGCATTCGTATGAACGCCATTTACGGGGAAAGTGCCGCCGACCGGGTCTACATGCGCTCCTTTGCCACGCGGCAAGCCAACCGCTCCACGAGCAAAGCGCTGCAGGATGCGATGGATGTCTGCCGAGCGGCAGGATACGATCTCATCATCCTCGAAACCGCCGGTATCGGCCAGAGCGATACGGAGATCGTCGACCTCACGGACCTCTCGCTCTACGTAATGACCCACGATTTTGGTGCGCCCACGCAGCTCGAAAAGATCGGGATGCTCGATCTGGCGGATATGGTAGCGCTCAACAAGTACGAAAAGCGGGGCAGCCGCGATGCCCTTCGCGACGTGCGCAAGCAGGTGCAGCGCAACCGCATGCGCTTCGATGAATCGCCTGATGAGATGCCGGTCTACCCGACCATGGCCTCCCACTTTGGAGATCCGGGCGTCACGCGACTCTATCTTGCGCTGGTCGATCGCCTCAACGAAGCGTTCGATTTCGACCGCCGCTCTGCACTCTACAGCTGGGAGGATACCCCTGAGCCGGAGCCTGCCGATGTCGCCATCATTCCTCCGAACCGTCAGCGCTATCTGGGCGAGATCGCCGAGACGTGCGAAGACTACCGTAGCTGGGCCGAGCAGCAGGTCACCTACGCCCGTAAGTGGGGCGAAGCGAAAGGCGCACGCGCTCAGGTCGACGACTGGGCCCCCGAGGATCAGGAGCAACTCGCCGGTCGACTGGATGCGATGGTCGATCACTGGTGGGCCAAGCTCGACGCGCACTGCAAGGACATCCTCGACCAGTGGGATGACCTGAAAGAAGCGTATCAGCAAGAGGAGTTTACGTACACGGTGCGCGGGCGCGACATCACAGTGCCGCTCTACCGCGAAAGTCTCTCAGGTACGAAGATTCCCCGCGTCGCCCTCCCCAAAACCGATGCGCCGGGCGAGCAGCTCCGCTTTGCCCTCCTCGAAAATCTGCCGGGCTACTTTCCGTTCACCGCAGGCGTGTACCCGTTCAAACGGGAAGGCGAAGACCCCACGCGCATGTTCGCCGGTGAAGGCAGTCCGGAGCGCACGAACCGGCGCTTCCATCTGGTATCGTCGGATGCCCCGGCAAACCGCCTCTCTACGGCGTTCGACAGCGTCACCCTCTACGGCTTCGACCCGGCCAAGCGGCCCGACATCTACGGCAAAGTCGGCAACGCGGGTGTCTCTATCTGCACGCTCGACGACATGAAGAAGCTCTATTCGGGCTTCGGCCTGGCCGACCGTAAGACCTCGGTCTCCATGACGATCAACGGCCCCGCGCCGATGCTCATGGCCATGTTCTTGAACACGGCGATTGATCAGCAGGTCGAAAAGCATCTGCGCGAGGAAGGGCGCTGGGACGAGATCGATGCGCTCATCGACGAAAAGCTGGGCGATAAACGTCCGGAGTACGTGCCGTACGGGCCCGACGGACGCGAAGACGATCTGCCCGAAACCCACGATGGGAGCGGACTGGGCCTCCTGGGATGCACGGGCTCCGATCTCGTAGAATGGGGGGCGCTGGACGCGGAGACGTACGCATCCATTAAAGCCGATACGCTGAACGTGGTGCGCGGCACGGTGCAGGCCGACATCCTGAAGGAAGATCAGGCGCAGAACACCTGCATCTTCTCGACCGACTTTGCCCTGCGGCTGATGGGCGACATCCAGCAGTACTTTATCGATGAGAAGGTCCGCAACTTCTACTCGGTGTCGATTTCGGGCTACCACATTGCGGAGGCCGGGGCCAACCCGATTACGCAGCTCGCCTTCACGCTGGCCAACGGCTTCACGTACGTGGAGTACTACCTGAGCCGGGGCATGGACATCGACGAGTTTGCCCATAACCTGTCGTTCTTCTTCTCGAACGGGATGGATCCGGAGTACAGCGTCATTGGGCGTGTGGCGCGGCGCATCTGGAGCGTGGCCCTCCGGGAGCTGTATGATGCGAACGAGCGGAGTCAGAAGTTGAAGTATCACATCCAGACCTCCGGGCGCAGCCTGCACGCGCAGGAGATCCAGTTCAACGACATCCGCACTACGTTGCAGGCGCTGATGGCGATTTACGACAATTGCAACTCGCTGCACACCAACGCCTACGACGAGGCAATTACAACGCCGACCGAAGAGAGCGTGCGCCGGGCGATTGCCATTCAGATGATTATCAACAAAGAGCTGGGCACCGCCAAGAACGAGAACCCGATTCAGGGCAGCCACTTCATCGAAGAGCTGACCGATCTGGTCGAAGAAGCGGTGCTGCACGAGTTTCAGCGCATCAACGACCGCGGCGGCGTCTTGGGCGCGATGGAGTCGATGTACCAGCGCGGCAAGATCCAGCAGGAGTCGATGCTCTACGAAGAGAAGAAGCACTCCGGCGAGCAGCCCATCATCGGGGTGAACACGTTCTTGAAGGATGAAGACGACGCGGGGGCCATCGATAACGACGAGGTTGAGCTGATGCGTTCATCAACAGAAGAGAAGGAGCATCAGCTACGCAGCCTGAATGGCTTCCAAGAGCGCAACGCCGACCGGGCCGACGAGGCGCTGTCCAGCCTGAAAGAAGCCGCTCGCTCGGGGGGTAACACATTCGCTGAGTTGATGGAGGCGGTGAAGGTCTGCTCCCTCGGCGAGATCACGCATGCCTTCTTTGAGGTCGGCGGACGCTATCGCCGCAACATGTAGGGGGCTACCTGCATGAAAGGCGCTGCCAACCGAGTAGTAGATGGTTCCGTTGAATGCTATTCAGCGGGTGGCCTGCGGCTTCGCCGGCCGCTTATGCTCCTTCCGCGCGATGATAACTCCGTGAGATCTCCCCACCTCGGTCATTGCGAGGACGCAGGACGACACAATCTCATGCGTTGCTGTTCGAGGGGGGACCTTCGTGAAATGCACGAGGTCGTACCCCGGAAGTACCCGATCGCTACGCTCACAACACAAGTCATCACAAGTCATCCCGGGCGAAGCGGAGCCCTGGGGTCTTTCCCCGACCCAGGGCCAGCCCGCCCAGTCCTGGATCAGTCCAGCTCCAAAAGCATCCGTTCCTCATCTGAAGCGTGCGTGCGGATTGTGTCGAGCGGGCCGAGTACGGTAATCGTGATGTTTTCGGGATCCAGGTAGCGCCGCGCGGCCGCGTTGGCCTCCTCAACAGTGACCGTCTCCAACGCATCACGAAACGCCGCATCCCCCGCATAGAAGTGCATGTATTGTGGCGACTGATACGCGAAGCGCCCAAAGAGCGCCTTATGCGCCATGCGCGAGGCCGTCTTGTGCGGCGTGTCGTACGAGGCAGCGATATTACCGGCGAGGTAGGCCGTGCGCGCTCGCTCCAACTCCTCCTCGGTCACGCCGTCCTCGTACATTGCCTCGATTTCTTCAAGCGCCAGGCGCACGCCCCGCGCAATCGTCTCGGGATTTCCGCTAAACCGGAATAGATACGGATTGGCCACGCCCTGTCCCGGCTCCACCTCGCCGTAGAGCGCCGACGTAATGCCCGTCTCAACGCGCAACAGCTGCATCATCCGCGAAAGAAAGCCACCGCCTGCCAGATTGTAATGCATCAGCTCCAGCGCGGCATGGTCCTCAGGCAGGCCCTCGATTCCGGGAAACCCGATCATGACGTGCGCCTGGCGCGTCTCCAGCTCGTCGGTAACCACCATGCGTCCTGCTGCAGGCAACGCCTCCGGAGCATCCACCGTCGGTTCAGCTTCCGGGTCGGCTTCTGAGCGGGACGTGATCTGCAGCGCACGTGCCACCTCTTCCGCATCAATCGCTCCCGACACCGCCCATCGGAGCGACGACGGAGCGTAATGCCGGTTGTGGAAGACCCGCACCGCCTCCCGATCAATCGATTCAACCGTCGCGGAGGTCGCAAACCGGGTTAGCGGATGATCGTCGCCATACAGCGTCTCCAGAAAGCGCTGGCGCACCTGCACCGAGGCTGCCCCACGGGCGCGGTCGGTGGCATCAGCCAGCCGGCTGCGCTGCTCGGCAACCGCAGCATCAGGAAAAGCCGGCTCCACCAGCATCGAGCCCAGCAGTCCGATCAGTTCAGGCGCTTCTGCTGCGGGCGCGACCAGATGAAACTGGGTCTGGTTCTCGTCGACCTCCACCGTGATCGACGCGCCCAGCGCGGTCAGTTGCTCGTTGATCGCCTCTGCAGGCATCGCGGGCGTGCCACCATGACGCACCGCCTGGGCCGTCAGCGCTGCGAGTCCGCCCTGACCGGCCGGGTCGTGTCGCGTCGAGGCATCCACATACGCGGTGGCCTGCACCATGGGGAGCAGGGCGTTCTCAACCACATACGCCTCCGATTCAAGAGGCAGGGCGACCCGGTACGCTTCGGGGTCCGGGTACGTAAACGGCGCAACAGACACGTCGAGCTCCGAGTGATGCGCCACCGGCAGCGCATCGGCAAAGCGCGCCGGACGTGTGGCGGCCATCCACGGCGGGCTGTACCAGGGCTGCTCGGCCACCGCCCGCACGTCCACAGGAAATGCAGAGGGATGCGACACGTCGGTTGTGTCCACCGCCCGTTTCGATGCGGCCTGACGATGCACCTCGTTCCTACGCAGGTGGCGGTCGCCTTCTGGAGCCTCGCTACCAGCTTCAACGCGATACGCGGTGTCAGGACGGTCTCCGCCAGGGCGCAGTCCCGGACGCTCTCGGTCGTAGGTGGTCTGTGCCGCTGCGGTGGAGGGGGCGGCATCGTGCGCATCGAGAGCGTGGGCCGATTCTGCCGCCTGCTCATCTGTCGCCCGGCGAAGCACCCCGATTGTGCGCATGTCAGGGGCAAAGTACCGCCCCACGACGGCGGCAAGCTCTGCCGCTGTGACGGCGTTCCACAGATGGGGCAGGTCGTTGTAGTAGTCCCAGGTGTGGATTGCCTCCATGCTCCCTAAGTGCACGGCACTTGGCCCGATGGCCTCGAAGCTGCGCGCCATGTCGAGGCGAAGGCGCTGCGCTGCGCCGCGCAGGCGAGCGTCGTCTACAGAGCCTGCGGCGAGGCGATCCAAGACCGCAAAAACCTCACGTTCCACATCCGCGAGTGCCTCGTTGTTGGTGGCTTCGACGCGGATCGTAAAGTGCGATGGGTACTTCGAGCGCCAGGTTGACGCCTCCGCCGAAACTGCGACCCCGCTGCTTTCGACCAACTGCTCATGCAGTAGCCCCGCCTCGCCCCGAAGCAGCTCCGCGAGCACGTCGAACGCCGGACTGTCGTCATGACCGACTGCAGGCATGGGTACGTGTACAACGAGTGCCGGACCGGCATTGGCCTCCACGGTGAGCCGTTTTTCGCCTACAGGCACCGGCTCAACGGTACGCAGGCGCGGAGAGGGGCGCCCGGGCTGCCAGCCGCCCCAGTACCGCTCGGCCAGGTCGAACACCGTGGTGGCCTCCACGTCGCCGACGATGGTGATGATCAGGTTCTGCGGGATAAAGTGCTCGTGGAAGATCTCCCAGTGGTCTTCGCGGGTGGCCTTCTCCAGATCGCTGAACCAGTGAGCCCACCCGTACGGATGCGCGTCGTATGTCATGGAGCGCAGCACGCGTTCAAACGGGCCATCGGGCCGGTTGTCCTGGCGGCGAATCTGGTCAACCACGACCTCGCGTTCCTCCTCAAAAAACCGAAAGACCGGATGCTCGATGCGGCTGCGTTCCATCCACATGAACGTTTCCAGATTATCGGCAGGCAGGTCGATGTCGAACTTCATCCAGTCGCGTCCGGTCGAAGCAGTGAGTCCGGTGCCGCCCGCACTGTGGTAGACGATGTCGAAGTCAATGGCGCTGGCCATCGCGTTTTGCTGTGCGGCAAGTGCGTTGTGGCGCTGCTGCAGCGAGTCGAGCCGCGGGGTGCGGCAGTCGCGCTCGATCTCTGCAAAGACACTTCGCTGGCGCATGCAATCCTTCAGACGGTTCTTTTCGTCGTTCACTGCCCGGTTCAGATGCTCTACCTCGCGTGCGAGGGCATCTTCCGTTTCCCAGTCGTCGGTGCCTGTACGGTCGGAGCCCATGAACAGGAAATGCTCCAACATGTGGGTCAGGCCAACCGTGCCGGGACGCTCCGCGGCGATGTCAACCTGGTAGAACGTGCGTGCCCCGACGCGGTCGGCGGCCTCGCGCTCCCAGACCAGCACGGTGACGCCGTTGTCAAGTACGTTCTTCTGGGCATCAATCTGCAGGTCCTGCGCAAGGGCGGGGGCAGGGGAAAGGAGGGGGGCCAGTAGAACGAGAAGGCTGCAACACGCAGCCAGTGAAGCGTAGCGGAAAGCCATAGGGCACAGAAAGAGGGTGGCAGGCAGAGCGTAGGGAATGCGCGGTCAGCGAAGCAAGTATGCGGACCTGGCACTACGTAGATTAACGTACAATCAAGAAGTGATTAAGTGCAAGCTCCCCACTCATGAAGGTAGGAAGTCCGAGTCTCCGAACCGGCTATTGTTGCCGTGAGCGAAGATCCGGGATCTTTATGGGGCGAAGGACCACCCCGCCCTTCGGCCCCTCCTTTCCGGCTGCGCCGGTAAGAGGGGAATCTGTAGCGAATAGGTCATGCATGGAGTCAGGGAAGCCCATCAAGTTTACCCATCTGCTTCCACCACAAGTCCTCCTGACACCGCAGGCAGAAGGATCTCAGCGTCCCCGTACCCGTCTGGCACACACCTGCAGGCACAGCGCGGAGCGGGTTGCCATAGTGGGACGCGAAGATCGCCAGGTCCGTCGCTCGCGCTTCCTCCTCGCGATGACAACCTCGGAAGAATCCCTCGCCTTGTCGTTGCGAGGGCGCAGGACGACGCAATCTCACGCGTTGCTGTTCGGGGCGGGTTGCCATGGTGGGCGGGCTGCCATGGTGGGGCACACAGAAGAGCGAACCGACGCTCCGAGCCGCAGCGTTTTGTGAGGTTATCGCGACTGATGGAGCGTAGCGGCTGTTTCTGCGTGCGTGTATGCCCGCTTACCTGTACCCCCAATGCCTCAACCGACCATGGTTGCCCTTCCGTGCCCTGTTGCGCTGAACGCACGTTACCGTCCCGCAGCGCCTGCTGTAACGAGCACCGACCAGACGTGGACATACGCGGATCTGGAGCGGCGCATCCGCAGGGCCCAGCATGTGCTGCAGACCGATCCGGAGCTGGCGGGGCGCTACATCGGGATGCTGCCGCGCCGCACGGTGTCGACGGTGGCGTGGCTCTGGGCATGCTGGCGCGCGGGGCGGTGTGTGGTGCCTGTGAGCCAGCGCTGGACTCCGGAGGAACGCGCCGATGCATTGGACATGGTGGGCGCGAGGGTCTGCCTGGCGGAGACGAGCGACGCGCTTCCCGAGACGGCCTCCTGCACCGTGCATCCGATTGGGCTTGAACCGCGACCGAATGCCAGCAGGGCACGACGCTCCGCATCCTCCAGAACCATACCGGTACAGGCTTCGTGCTCGCAGACCATTAGCATGCAAGGGGATGCGACCGTGATCTTTACGTCGGGTAGCACGGGGCGGCCCAAAGGGGTGGTGCATGCGTGGCGGGCACATCTGTACAGCGCACGCGGGGCCGCCCGGATGCTGCCGCTGCGCGCTACGGACTGCTGGGCACTGTCGCTGCCGCTCTACCACATTGGCGGGCTGGCGATTGCGATACGGGCAGCACTTGCCGGGGCATCGGTTGCGATCCTGGATGACCCGGTGCGCGACTGGGCGGTGCGACGCATCACGCATGGCTCGCTCGTGGCTACGCAGCTGAAGCGCGTGCTCAGCGCCACCGATGGCGGTCCGCCCCGGGTGCTGCGCGGGCTGCTCATCGGGGGCGGACCGGTGCCCGAGGCGCTGCTCGACGAGGCACACGCCCGCGGATGGCCCGTGCACACCACGTACGGATCCACCGAGATGGCCTCACAGATTACCACCACGCCGCCGAACGCCCCCCGCGAGGTGCTGGCGACGGCGGGACGTGTGTTGCCCTATCGCGAGGTGCGCGTGGGGCCGACGGGTGAGATCCTGGTGCGTGGGGCTACGCGCTGCCAGGCGTACCTGACGCCCGAGGGCCGCTACTGTCCATTCGATGCGGACGGGTGGCTGCCGACCGGCGACGTAGGGCATGTAGACGAGTCTGGCTTTCTGCACGTTACCGGGCGGGTAGATCATCAGTTTATCTCGGGCGGGGAGAACATCCAGCCGGAAACAGTAGAGCGTGCGCTGGAGGCACTGCCGCAGGTAGCACGTGCAGCGGTCGTGCCCGTGCCTGATGATGAGTTCGGGCAGCGTCCGGTGGCGTTTGTGGAGCCGGCGCCTGGAACGGCGTTCGCGCCGGGCTGCTACCGGAGCGGACTGCAGGGGCGCCTGGCCCGGTTTAAGCATCCCGACCGCTACCTGCTCTGGCCCGACGACCTGCCCCGCTCGATGAAAGTCGACCGGAGCGCCCTGCAGGCGCGGGCCCTCCGGCAGACGTAGCGTTCAGCAGCGGGGACGGAGTCTGAAGAGCAGAAAGCCCTTACGACCGGGGCGACGACGCATCGGAAAACGACGATGCCTCGCGTTCGTCGGCGGTTGCGCCGTTCGTGAACGCCTCGGCGGCTTCGTTAGCGGTGCTGAGCAGGCGCTGCAGTCCGCGTAGCGGCAGCCAGGCCCACGACGGGCGGTTGTTGAGCTCGTAGCGGACTTCGTAGAGGGCTTTCTCAAGGAGGTAGGCCCACAGGTACAGATAGCGCGACTCGCGTGGCATCAGGAAGTCGTCGTGGTCGGCGGTATCGGCATAGGCATCCAGGAAGGTGACGTTGAGCCACCGGAGCAGGGCGTTGACCCAGTCGGTAGCGTGCGGGTCGTCGCCGTCGTAGCGTTTCCAGGAGGAGAGCACCGCGTATTCGAGGGAGCGGAGCATGCCAGCCACGTCGCGCAGCGCGTTGTAGCGCTGGCGCCGCTCTTCAAGCGAGCGGGCGGGCTCGCCTTCAAAGTCGAGGATGTAAAACTCCCCATCTGCCCGCAAGATCTGCCCGAGATGATAGTCGCCGTGCAGGCGAATGTGTGCGCAGTTGGTGGGCAGGTCTTCAACCGACTTGAGCTGCTTCTGGAGCGCATCCCAGTCGATGTCGACATCCGGCGCGTTGGCGCCTTCGAGAAGGGAGCGCGTCTCTTCGGCTTCGTCCCAGACACGCGTGTAAAGCTGCTGCCCGATATCGTCGGGGGCAGGCACCGGCTTGAGCGCGTTGGAGGTGCCTTCGGCCAGCGTCTGGTGCATCTCGGCGGTACGTACCCCGAGCATTTCGGCGAGAGAGAGCAGCTCGGGGGCCACGTTCTCCATCCAGACCGGCGGGTGGAGGTCGTGCGTGGGGCCAAAGAACGGGGGACGCGTGGCATCTTCTGGCAGCGGGGTCTGCGCTACCCGCTCTAAGAACCGGCGCGAGGACTGCAGCGCGTACGTCCAGCCGTCTACTTCCGCGGGCAGGGCCTCCTGCACCACGCCCAGCGTGTACGTGTCGTTACCATGGCGGAAGTCGATCGTGCCATGCAGCTCCGGGGTGAAGCTGAAGTCGTGCTTGGTCAGGTGATCGAGGAGCTCTTTCTCCGGGTGTATACCTTCTTCGAGGCGGCGATAGAGCTTCACAAAATGGCGTCCGCCCACGACAGCAGACGAATTGCTCTGCTCGCCCGAGAAAAGGTGAATCGTTTCCGGCTTGGCCGTCTTTAGCGTGCTGGTGCGTTCGGCCTCGTACACGCCCTGCAGCGAGCGCCCGCGCCCGTCATCGCTCCACCAGCGGTAGAGCGTCGTCCAGAAGTCGCTGGTGACGCTGGCGTCGTACACGAGCAGGTGCTCGTCTTGGGCGTCGGTATTCAGCCAGATAATGCCGGCATCGGGATGCTCTTCGAGGAGTGCATCGCCCTCTTTGCCGGGAAGCGTCGTGAGCGGGAGGGTAAACAGCTCGGAGCTGTCGCCGCGATGCACACGCAGGATAGAGAGGTAGACGACCGGGTCGGTATCGAGCCGGAGCGCATCTTCGACCTCAACACGGTCGATGCGCTTGCTTTTGGATCCGAACCAGCGCTGGGCCTGCAAGAACTCGGGGAGCTCTTCCGCAAAGCGTTCGGGATGTTGCCCCCGCGCCATGGTCGGAATCAGCACGTTCTGCAGACCTTCGCTCACCGAGAAGACCGGCAGGTTCGAGTTCATATGAGACGTCTCGGAGGGCTCGGGCTCTGACAGGTCGCGACGATCGAGTTCCTCTTGCGAGACGAGCTTGAACCAGTAGAAGCTATGCGGGCTCAGCATCACCGGGTAAGGCGATCCGTCTTCAAAGGCGGGGAACGCGGACTGTCCGAAGAGCTCCACGGGCACCGTATCCGCAAAGGCCGAATGAGGCGGGAGCTCGACCGGCTGGGCGTAGCGCGACAGGTTGGCGCATACGAGAATCGACGTACCTTCGTGCTCGCGCACAAACGCCAGGATGCTTGGGTTGTCGACCGGGAGCAGCTCGAACGAGCCGCGTCCGAATACCTCCTTGTGCTGTTGGCGCAGCGCGATGAGGCGGCGCATGAAGTGCAAGAGCGAGTGCGGGTCGTTGTTGGCATCTTCCACGTTGACCACATCGAACGCATACTCGCCCCGGTTGATTGGCGGCATGAACAGCTTATGATGCGGTGCGCGCGAGAAGCCGCCGTTCTTGTCGGGGCTCCACTGCATAGGGGTGCGCACGCCGTTGCGGTCGCCCAGGAACGGATCGTCGCCCATCCCGATTTCGTCGCCGTAGTAGATGACAGGGCTGCCTTTGAGCGAGAACAGGATGGCGTTCATCAGCTCGATGCGTTTGCGTTCGCCTTCAAGCAGCGGCGTAAGGCGGCGCCGGATGCCTACGTTGATGCGGAAGCGGTCGTCGGCGGCGTACTCGTTGTACATGTAATCGCGCTCCTCATCCGTCACCATTTCGAGGGTGAGCTCGTCATGGTTACGCAGGAAGATGGCCCACTGTGCGTCGTTGGGGATGCCGCGGGTGCGTTCGAGCATTTCCACGAAGGGACGCCGGTTTTCGCGGCGCAGTGCCATAAACAGGCGTGGCATGATGGGGAAGTTGAACGCCATCTGCACCCCCGTACTGGTGCCGTCGTCGTCTTCGCCAAAATAAGGCAGCGTATCTTCAGGCCACTGATTGGCCTCGGCCAGCATGACTTTGCCGGGTCCGTAGCGCTCTTCGATCGCCGCGCGCAGTTCCTTCACGTACGCGATGGTCTCGGGCAGATTCTCGCTGCTCGTGCCCTCCCGCTGATAGAGATACGGCACCGCATCCAACCGGAGCCCGTCAACGCCCATGTCGAGCCAGAAGAACATGACTTCCTTCATCTTGGCCCGCACCTCGGGGTTGTCGAAGTTCAGGTCGGGTTGATGGCTAAAGAAGCGGTGCCAGTAGTATTTCTGCGCCTTTGCGTCCCACGTCCAGTTTGAGTCTTCGGTATCGGTGAAGATGATGCGGACGTCCTCGTACTTGTCGTCCGTCTCGCTCCAGACGTACCAGTCGTGCTTATCGGACGCGGGGTTGCGCGCTTCCTGAAACCACGGGTGCTGGTCGGAGGTGTGGTTCAGCACCAGTTCGGTGATGACACGCATGCCGCGGTCGTGCGCCTCTTCCATAAACGCCTTGAAGTCGTCAAGGTCGCCATGAATCGGGAGCACCTTGAAATAGTCGGCGGTGTCGTAGCCGTCGTCCTTGAGCGGACTCTCCAGAAAAGGCAGCAGCCAGAGCGTGTTTACGCCCAGGGCATCCAGGTAGGGGAGCTTCTCGCGCAATCCTTCAAAGTCGCCGAAGCCGTCGTTATCCGAGTCATAAAATGACCGCACGTGCAGCTCGTAGATTACGGCGTCTTTGTACCACAGCGGATCGGAGAGAAAGGAGTCGGGCATAGAAGCACGTAGGTATACGAATGAATACAGCAGGTAAAGAGGGATGCGAAAGGCATGCCTCTGCATTGCGGGCGCGCAGGCTGATGTAGCCAGAGCACGCCTGAAGCGTGGCTGTCGGTAGCGCGCTAATGGGGCACGTTATCAGGGCACGTTATCAGGGCACGTTATCAGGGCATGCTCACCAAAGCAACGCTATCGCAGACCAGTAGCAAACCAGCTACCGGTAAACCCATCAGGGGTGCGACGACGATTCAATGCGGAAGATGTGTGCGGGTTGTTCGGGGGTAAGGTGCAGAAAGTGCTCATGTCCGCTCCACTCATAAGCCGCCTCGTTCAGCACGTCGTGCACGGTAAACCGGTGGGTGGGCGCAATGTGTAGCTGTTCGGGCGAAGCGACCAGTTCGCCGTACTGTTCGTGGTAGGGATCGAGGCTAACCACGACCAAGATGGCATTGTCATCGGTCCATTTCACATAGGCGATGAGCCGGTCGTTTCGTGTTTCCAGGAACGTGATATTGCGCATCTGTCGGAGCGCCGGATTATGCTGACGGGCACGGTTCACGCGCTTCATGAATGGCTGCAGCGAGGTCGGGTCGTTCCAGTTCCACGTCCGGATCTCGTACTTTTCGTTGTACGCGTACTCCTCGCGGTCGGGATGCTGGCGATTATCGACATGCTCGTAGGGCGGTCCGTACACGCCATAGACGGGCGAGAGGGTAGCCGCCAGCACGAACCGGCTCTTGTGCTTGGGGCGTCCGCCATGGGCGAGCTCGTCATGGAGGATGTCGGGCGTGTTGGGCCAGAAATTCGGGCGGTAGTATTCGGTCTTCTCGGTATGGAAGAGCTCACGGGCGTAGTTCTCCAGCTCGTGCTTGGTGTTGCGCCAGGTAAAGTACGTGTACGAGTTGCTGTAGCCGAGCTTGGCTAAGCTATACATGGTATTGGGCCGGGCAAACGCTTCCGCCAGCACGATGAGCTCCGGAGTTTCTTTGCGAAGCTCGCGCAGGCACCAGGTCCAGAACGGCATGACCTTCGTGTGCGGATTGTCGACGCGGAAGATCGTGACGCCCCGCTCGATCCAGAACTCAAACACGCTTTTTAGCTCCATCCAGAGCGCCTGCCAGTCGTCGCACTCAAAGTTGAGCGGGTGCACATCTTCGTACTTCTTGGGCGGGTTCTCGGCATACCGGATCGAGCCGTCGGGGCGCTGATAGAACCACTCGGGGTGCTCCTCGATGTACGGGTGGTCGGGCGAGCACTGAAACGCAACGTCGAGCGCGACCTCGAGGTCGACCGCGTTGGCGGCATCCACAAAGCGCTCAAACGCCGCCATGCCACCCAGTTCGGGGTGTACGCTCTTATGTCCCCCACGCGACCCGTCCTCCAGAAATCCGCCGATCGCCCAGGGACTCCCTACATCGCCGGGTTCGGCAGTAGGGGCGTTGTCTTTGCCTTTGCGGTTGGTCTCGCCGATGGGATGGATGGGAGGGAGGTAGACGATATCGAACCCCATTTCACGGATGCGCGGAAGCAGCTTGGCGGCGTCATCGAACGTGGCATGTGCCTCCGTCGGACTGGCCGAGCGCGGAAAGAATTCGTACCATGCGGCCTCGCGTGCCAGGCGCGGGTCTACAACCAGTTCGTGGGCCGGGCTGCGCGCTTCCATGTCGCGAGGGGCATGCGCGCGCACCACCGCAAGCAGGTCCGGGTTCAGCGCCCGGTCGATGTCGCCCGCCTCAAACGCCGCAGCAGCAGTGCGGAGGCGCTCAGCCACGTGGTCGTCTGCTGTTGCATTGGCCGTGCGCCGCAGCAAGGCCGCTCCATCGTGCAGTTCGCTATCGATCTCTTCCTGGGGCGAGCCGCCGGTGACGCGCCGCTCAAACTGGTCTTGCCAGGTGCCAAAACGGTCGAGCCAAGCACGCACCTGGTACGTGTAGTCGCCCAGCTGCGTCGGAGTAAAGGAGGCGGTGTAAGTGTCGTTGCCTACCGGCTCAAGCCGCACGGTGTGGACCGTGTCGCTGCTTACGTGGCGATAGGCCAGCTCAGCTGCGATCTCGTCGTGGCCGTCCACAATGATGCCAGTGCGCACCGTTACAGATTCATTCTGGATGCGCTTGATGGGCCAGCGTCCCCTGTCGATGACGGGCTCAACCCACGGAATCATAATGCGCGACCAGGTATCGGGAAGGGAGGCACTTGATTTGGACATAGGCACAGTAGAGCGTGTAAGAGAGCGTATGAGGAGTGGCTGATGTATCAGTTAGGAGTTACGCACTTGAGGGTAGGATGTAAGTTGGATCCGTCAAATAGGCCCGGATGGCCTCCCGAATGATGGCCGTTTTTGACTCGTAGAAGCTGATCGCTGTCTCCACGCGGTGTAGTTCCAGCCGCAAAAAAGCGCGGATCGACATCTGAATGTGATTGTGCTGCGCCTGGATGCTCTGGCATTGCGAGCGCTCGGCCCCACAATATTGCTTGAGCCTGCGGTGATAGGTCTCTACGCCCCAGGCGCGGCGTGCAAGCTGCTTGCGCTTCGCTTCGGGCATCTCCAAGTCGTTGGTCGCCCAGTATTGCAGTTTTTGCGTGCCCCCATCTTCCGCGTTGGCATCTTCCGCGTTGGCATCTTCCGCGTTGGCATCTTCCGCGTTGGCATCTTCCGCGTCTTCGTCTGTGGAGACGGTCCGGAAGACCTTGACAAAGCCGAATCCCTTCAAGTGCACCGTCCGTCCCGCTTCGGGAATGGTAATCTCCTGAATCTGTCGGTTGAAGGTGTCGTCGGGATTGACTTTCCGGTTTTTCTTCAGCCGCGTGAGAAATGTCCATCCCAGATCTCGAACCGTTTTTAGGTTGTCCAACCCACTGTACCAGCTGTCGAACAGGACGTGTTTGGGCTCAAACCCTCGTTCAGCGGCGGTGGCGGCCATCTCACGAAAGTGCTCGTTCTTCGTCTTCCCGTCTTTCTCGTAGAGACGAAAGTCACAAGGCACGTGGGGCTCCTGCTTTTCTTCCTCCAACTGCCCTTCTTCCAACTGCTCCTCTTCCAACTGCTCAGGCAACGACGGATTCGAGGAGCCCCGCCACAGAAGCGTCAGTAAATTGATGCCTTTGACCACATCCTTGTGCTTGCCGCTCCAGTGCCAGGTAACATGCTCAATCTTGTTGGCGTAGGGCTTATCCAACGTCGTATCGTCGAAGATCAACAGTCCCTCGTCTTTTTCCACGACCGGCTCCGCTTCCTGCCACAACGCCTCCGTATCTGGAGGCCGTCTCTGCAACAGGCGGGTGAAGGCGTCGTGCGCCGGAGCATTCTTCCCTTTGGGATACGAGCGGGACGCTTCGGTGCAGGTAAACTCCTTCTGCGCGGCAATCAGAAAGTGGATGTAGTCGAGGTCGTCGACTTTGGGAGGATTCATCGGGAGACCTTAAATCGGCATTGTAAAGCGTGGATAACTTGAAACTACAAAAATTATTAGGCAACTGCGTAAGTCCTATCAGTGTAAGATAACCAAAAAATGGGGACGTATGCCAGCGGTCTTTGAGCGAATTGAACGGTTTCTGGGTACGACGTGCATTTTTCTATTGGATCCCCGCCCAGAAGGGATACGCTGAGCATCGCAAGAGCGGACGGCCTGCTCGTCCCTCCACACGTCCAAGTGTCCAATCCTACTCCACCATCTCCTTCAGCTCTGCAATCTTCATGAGCGCCTCGATGGGCGTCATGCGGTTGGGGTCGATGGATTGTACGGCTTCTTTGAGCGCTTCGGCTTTGGGGTCCGCCTGCTGGAAAAGCGACATCTGGCCCATCACGCCGTCTTCCATGTCCGGCACCTCGTCGGCATCGGGGGCAGCAGCATCCGGATTCGCCGTGCCCTCGGTATCCACCGCCAGGTCCTGCTGCTCCAGGTGCGCCAGAATCTCGCGGGCACGGTGGATGACCAAGTCGGGGAGCCCCGCCATACGCGCCACCTCGATGCCATACGAGTGGTCGGCCCCGCCCGCTACGAGCTTGCGCAGAAAGATGATCTCGCCGTCGTGCTCCTGCACCTGGATGCGATAGTTGCGCACCCGATCCAGGCGCTCGGCCAGCGCGTTCAGTTCGTGGTAGTGCGTCGCAAACAGCGTGCGGGCAGCTACCTCGGGCTGCTCGTGCAGATACTCGACCAGCGCCCAGGCAATCGACAGCCCGTCGAACGTGCTCGTACCGCGGCCCACCTCGTCGAGCAGGATGAGCGAGCGCGACGTGGCGTTGTTCAGGATGTTGGCCGTCTCGTTCATCTCGACCAGAAACGTGCTCTCGCCCGCCGCCAGATTGTCGGAGGCGCCCACCCGCGTAAAGATGCGATCGACCACGCCAATATGTGCCGCATCCGCCGGGACAAACGCGCCGATCTGGGCCAGCAGCACAATCAGCCCCGTCTGACGCAGCGCCACGCTCTTCCCGGCCATATTGGGTCCGGTGATGATGAGCACCTGCTGCGTGTCTGGATCCACGCGGACGTCGTTGGGGATGAACGCCTCACCGGCCTGCAGCGAGCGCTCCACCACCGGATGCCGCCCCGCCTCGATGTCGATCACGAGGCTGTCGTCCACGGTTGGCTGCACGTAGTTGTGCGTCTCGGCGCCGTGGGCCAGCGCCGCAAACACATCCAAACGGGCCAGCTGATGCGCATTATCCTGGAGACGCGGCGTGTACTCGGCAATCACCATGCGCAGTTCGTTGAACAGCTCATGCTCCAGCTGCTCGATCTTCTCCTCGGCGGTCAGGATCTTCTCCTCGTACTCCTTCAGCTCCGGCGTGATGTAGCGCTCGGAGTTCACCAGCGTCTGCTTGCGGATGTAGCGGTCGGGCACCTTCTCGGTGTGGGTGTTTGTGACCTCAATGTAGTAGCCGAACACCTTGTTGAACCCGACTTTGAGCGACGGAATGCCCGTGCGCTCGGACTCCTCCTGCTCCATATCGGCCACCCACTGCTTGCCCGACGAGGCCACCTCGCGGAGTTCGTCAAGCTCATCGCTGTAGCCGTCGCGGATGAGCCCGCCCTCGCTTATTTTCGCAGGCGGGTCGTCGACGAGGGCTTCCTGGATGCGGTCGACCACGTCCGGGCAGAGCGTCAGGGCGTCGTTCAGGGATGCCAGCGCTTCGCATCCGGTATCCGTGACAAACGGCTTGAGGCGCGGCAGCTGCTTGAGCGTGAGCTTAATCGCAATGAGATCGCGGGGCCGTGCGCGTCCGGTGGCTACTTTGCTGGCGAGACGCTCCAGGTCGCCCACCTGTGCCAGCTCCTCACGCAGATCGGCGCGGCCCGTCTGCGCATCCACCCAGTGCGCTACGGCGTCTTGTCGTGTCTGGATGGCTTCCACGTCGCGCAGCGGACGCACCAACCACGAGCGCAGGAGCCGCGCGCCCATGGGGGTCTGCGTCGTATCCAGCATGTCGATGAGCGCGCCCTCCGCATCCTCCTGCATGGGACGCACCAGCTCCAGGTTGCGCTTGGTTTCGGCATCGAGGGCGATGTGCTCGTCCTGCTCGTACCTCTGAATCCGCCGGATATGCGGCACCGCGCCTTTCTGCGTTTCCTGCAAGTAGTGCAGCACTGCCCCCGCCGCCACGAGCCCCGTGTCCATGTGCTCCACGCCGAATCCCTTTAGCGAGTGCGTGTCGAAGTGCTGCGTGAGGGTTTCATAGGCAAAGTCATAGCCAAAAACCCAGTCCTCTTGCGGCGTAACGGCCACCTCCTTCGCCATGCGATCGGGCACGCGCCCCTTCTGGCGCTTGTCGACGAGGATCTCCGAGGGGGCAATGGACTGCAAGAGCGGGAGTACATCCGGGGCGGCGATCTCCGTCACCGCAAACTCGCCGGTCGTCGCATCCAGAAAGGATACGCCGGCGGTATCGCCGTTCCAGTGCACGGCAGCCACGTAGGTGGACTGCTTCGGATTCAGCAGCTGGTCGCGGAACGACACGCCGGGTGTTACGACCTCCACCACGTCGCGGTCTACGACCTTGCCACTTGAGCTGCTGGCATCCTCGATCTGCTCGCAGATCGCCACGCGCAGTCCCGAGCGGATCAGCTTGGGCAGGTGGCTATCCACGGAATGATGCGGAAAGCCTGCCATCGGCACGTCGTCGGCCTCGCCGTTGTTGCGGGTCGTCAGCGTAATCCCCAGAATGCGGCTCACCGTTTTCGCATCCTCGTCGAACGTCTCGTAGAAATCGCCCATGCGAAAGAGGAGTACGGCTTTCGGATGGCGCTCTTTGATGCTGTAGTACTGCCGCATCAGCGGCGTGCGGCCTTTCTTAGTGGAGGTTGCCATAGGGGGATGCGCAGCGGATCAGCCCAAACAGAATGACGAAGCGGCCCGTGGCGATACGGGCACGCGTGTTAAGATACAAAACCTATTGGATGACGTGCCGAACTGCAACGAGGCCCCTACCCCACACCGTGAAAATCGCCGGAGGATCGGGCGTATGGGGGAGGGAGAACGTGAGGTGGGGCAGGGAAGACAAGCCTCCCATCCGACGCGCGGAGAGCTGGCAGCAGGGCGGGAAGGGAGCGCCTACGAGCCGGGGCGGGCGAGAGGGGCACAGCGCGGCTCGATGGCGCGGTGCATTACAATAAAAAAGAAGACCTGGCGCATGCAAAAATGGAGTTCTTGCAAAACATAACACTGTTAACTATGTTAGTGTTGTAACTTAACGGTGTTAACTGCACGCCAAAGCGCTCAAAACCGGGCGCAAAGGGGAGTCGCTGTCTTGTCTGATTACGAATGAGGTGATCTTATGGAACCACTTGTAGAATTTTTTGCCACCGCCCCGCTCTGGGGCATCGGCGCGGGCGTTGTGCTCGTTGCTTTTGTGCTCGGGTTTACCGGAGCACCGCTCTGGACGTGGGCGATCGCGGGTGCTGTTGGACTGCTTGGCGCCGACGTAGGCCTGGCGGTCTGGATTCCGTACCTGGCGCTGGTAGCGCTTTTTAACGTACCGCCGCTGCGCCGACTTCTGTCTGGAGCCGTAATGCGTACGATGGAAGCGCTTCAATTCCTGCCGGCGATCTCAGAGACCGAGCAGACGGCCATCGACGCCGGTACGGTGTGGATGGATGCTGAGCTGTTCTCGGGCAAGCCGGATCTGAAGAACACGCTCGATCAGCCATTCTCAGAGCTGACCGATAAGGAGCAGGCGTTCCTCGACGGTCCGGTCGATGAACTCTGCGAGATGATCGACGACTGGGAGATCCACCAGCGTGGCGACCTGCCAGAGGAGGCATGGGCTTATCTGAAGGAGAAGGGCTTTTTCGGGATGCTGATCCCGGAGTCGTATGGCGGACTCGACTTTTCGGCGGAGGCGCGTAGCGCGGTCGTGGAGAAGCTGGGGACGCGGTCGCTGCCACTGTCGATTTCGGTGATGGTACCGAACTCGCTGGGTCCGGCTGAGCTGCTCCTGCACTACGGCACCGAGGCGCAGCGCGACCACTACCTGCCCAAGCTGGCCAGCGGTGAGCTGCTGCCGGCGTTTGCGCTCACCGAGCCCAATGCGGGGTCGGATGCGGGCGCCATGACCTCAAGCGGAGAGGTCTTCCGCGACGAGGACGGCGAGCTGAAGATTCGCCTGAACTGGAAGAAACGCTACATCTCGCTTGCCGCTATCGCGGGCGTGCTCGGGCTTGCCTTTAAGCTGCATGACCCAGAGAACCTGCTCGGCAAGGGCGAAGACCTCGGCATCACCTGCGCCCTCGTTCCGACCGACCTCGACGGCGTGAAGCTCGGACGCCGCCACGATCCGCTCGGCATTGCGTTCTACAACTGCCCGACCGAGGGCGAGGACGTAGTCGTGCCGATCGATGCGATTATTGGCGGCAAAGACGGTGCGGGCAAAGGCTGGGGTATGCTCATGGATGCGCTCTCGGCCGGACGTGGCATCATGCTGCCGGCGCAGGCGACCGGTGGCGTGAAGTACTGCACCCGTGTGGCGGGTGGACATGCTGCGGTGCGCGAGCAGTTCGGACTGCCAATCGGCAAGTTTGAAGGCATCGAGGAGCCGCTGGCACGCATGTCGGGCTACGCGTACATGCTCGAAGCTGCACGCAAGTACACCAACGGCGCGGTCGACAACGGCGAGAAGCCGTCGGTTGTCTCCGCGATCGCGAAGTACCAGTTTACGGAGCTGCAGCGCGATGCGGTCAACGACGCGATGGACGTGCTCGCCGGAAACGGCATCTCGCGCGGCCCGAAAAACCTGATGGCGAATGCCTACACCGGCGTGCCGATCAGCATCACGGTAGAGGGCGCAAACATCCTGACCCGCACCATGATGATCTTCGGACAGGGCGCGATTCGCTGCCATCCGTATGCGCTCAAAGAGATCGAAGCGCTCATGGAAGGCGATGTAAACGCATTCGACAAAGCCTTTTGGCCCCATATCGGACACGTGGTCCGAAACGGATTCCGGGCATTCGGGCTGAGCCTGACCCGCGGCCGCCTGGCCCCGTCGCCCGTGAGCGGGCCCTCGGCGAAGTACTACCGCAAGCTCGCATGGGCCTCGGCCAGCTTTGCCTTCTGGGCAGACGTGGCGATGGGGACCCTCGGCGGTGGTCTGAAGCGGAAGGAGAAGATTACCGGACGCTTCGCGGATGTGCTCTCGTGGATGTACATGGCGACGGCCACGCTGGCACGCTTCGAGAAAGAAGGGCGTCCGAAAGAGCAGGAGCCGTTCCTGCACTGGTCGCTGCAGTTCGCGTTCGCGCGTATTGAGGAGGCCTTCGAAGGGCTCTATACGAACCTGAAAGTGCCTGGACTGACGTGGGCGTTGCGCGGCATCATTGCGCCGTGGTCGCGTTTCAACACGATCGGTTCGGATCCGTCTGACGATCTTGGCCACACTATCGCGCGAGCCATCCAGCAGAAGGACGGCGCCCGCGAGTGGCTCACGAAGGGCGTGTACACCAACACCGACCCAAGCGACCCGATCGGACAGCTGGAGCATGCGTTTGAGCTGAGCCGCGAGGCCTACCACGTGGGTCAGACCATCAAAGACGCGGTGCGCAGTGGCGACCTGCCGAAGAAGCGTCCGCTTGCGCTGCTTGACGAAGCGCTTGAGAAGGGCATCATCAGCCAGGACGACTACGACCTGGTGCAGCGTGCCGAGGCCGCGAAGGCCCAGTACGTGAAGGTCGACTCGTTTACGCTCGACGAGTATCGGTCCAGCATTACCCTGCCGGGCGCACCCCGCGGCGATGGAGCCCCGGCTCCACAGACTGCAGGCGACGGCGCTCCAGCGGCCACGCCAAGCGATCCAGAAACGGCGTAACGGCCATCCATCGTGCATGTGCGTTCGTGCACGGTTTCCTCGACGGGAGCAGCCCGGTCCATCCCCGATGGATCGGGCTGTTGTGTGTTAGGAGGATGCGAGCGCGCACTCCAAGTTTGCGGCTAGTCGCCCCTCAAGCGATGTTCTGCCGGATACAGACGGCGGTTGACGTCCCTGCGGGCTCTGCACTGAACGAGCGAATGCGGACTCGCGCCCGTCAGGATCTCCTCCATCCTGACCTGCCTCTCCGAGGAAGGAAGGAGCTGTGGGGGCATATTTCCAAAGTCCCCCCTCAGAGAAAAAGATTGGGGGGAGTATCTAAGCGCACGCGTTTCTTCTGCCCTGATTGCTGAAGCCCCCATCACCCCTCCGCATCACGATCTTCGCGGAGGTACACCACGAACGTAGACGGGTCGTAGTCGAAGTGCTCCAGCAGGTGTGCAATGCGGTCGCGGATGTTGTTGGCCGACAGGTTCAGTTCGACCCACAGTCCGGGCACCACCTCGCGTGCTTTCCGCATGCCTTCGCCCGACGATGCGAACATGCGGTTGCCCCGGTTGGTCTCGAACGCCTCATCCGTAGCGATACGCGCAAAGGCATCGCCTTCAAGGCGGGCCAGCAACCGAATGACGCGCTCGTACACGGCCCGCCAGGTCCGCAAGTCCTTCGCGGCACGTCCTTCAAACACAAACCCGTACGGACGCTTGTAGCGGAAGTCCTCATCGAGCGTGTGTCGCTGTGAGCGATCAAGCTCCTGAATGATGCGGTCGTGCTCTTCGGCATCCACATCGGGGTCTGTGGCCTCGTCATCGGCAGCCACGCTGGTGTAGTCGGTGATCAACTGCTGGATCTGCTCGGCAGCCTGCGCAAACTCGGTCATCGCCGCATTGTACTCCTGCTTGAAGGCCACACCGGCTTCCAATTCATCCGGATCGTTGTGGTCGATGCTGAGCCAGATGTCGTCGGATAGATCGAGCAGGTTTTCGTTGGTACGCTCCAGGCTGCTCAGGATCTGGCTGATGCGTTCGCGTTGGGTCATGGTCAGCTGTGGATTTGTTAACGGAAAAGAAGATGTCGGGATGCCTTGGGGGATCTGCGTGGTTGTACTGGGCGGGGTGGGTGGGCGGACAGGGGGTGTCCGGGTGTGCCTCGGGTACTGAAGCGTCGAGACTATGCATGTCGGTCCAGACTCGCACTCAACGGCATCCCCTCCATCCTAACCTTCCTCCCCGAGGAGGAAGGGACTTTGGGGAGGCGTTCTCAAAGTCCCCCTCAGAGGAGGATTTAGGGGGAGGGAAGTGCGTAGGCTTCTGGGTAACGTCTCGCGCATGCCGAACGACAAGACCAAAAGCACGATGCGAAAACTCCCTCAAGATAAAAGCCTGCGTCCGGTGGCGCGGGAGCTTCGCAGGAACATGACGAAGAGCGAACGACGGCTGTGGCATCGGATTCGCGGGAAGCAGATACACGGCGTTACGTTTCGACGGCAGTACATTATTCAGCGGTATATCGTCGACTTCTACTGCCGCCCGCTGCGCCTTGCAATCGAGGTAGACGGCCTTACACACGAATACCCCGATGTGACCCGACACGACCGGGTTCGTCAGGCGGATCTGGAAGCGCTGGGCATTACGGTGCTGCGCTTCACGTCGAAAGATGTCCTTCAAGATACAGACCGCGTCGTTGAAGCTATTGCGGGATGGGTTGCTGGACGAGTAGATTCAGATTCCCATCCGTGAGAAGACCCCTCCATCCTAACCTTCCTCCCCGAGGAGGAAGGGATTGGGAGGGCACTCCTTAGGTCCCCCCTCAGAGGAGGGGGGTTTAGGGGGAGGGATCAGGGTAGGCCGTCGTTAGGCTGCTCCGGACACAATAAAGATCAGCAGGATGCGGAAGCTATCTCAAGATAAAAGCCTGCGTCCGGTGGCGCGGGAGCTTCGCAGGAACATGACGAAGAGCGAACGACGGCTGTGGCATCGGATTCGCAGTGCATGCGTGGTTGAGCACTCCCTTACACAGCAAGGAGCAACGCAGTGGACACACAATGTCCGGCCCAGCGTGCTCGCGAGTACATACAGCGCAACATAATGCTGCTTGTCCGACTCGACCCCTTCTGTGCCATGAAAACGCGAAACGTCACTTTTGTCCGCCCCAACGATGCCAACTACCGATCGCACTGTGCCTATTATGCACAAACGAATCGCTCCCTACGCGATACGTTAGACCCCTCTCCGCTGCAGAAGTTGTCCAGAGCGATGGAGGCGGTGTTTCGGGCCTGGCTGGATCGGCACGTCTCGCTGTCAGCCCGCCGCATCCTCCGATACGAGTACCTGAAGCGTTCGGGACAGTACCGCACTTGCTTCAAAGAAATCGACGCGGTTGAGGTAGCAGGCCCTGATAGTGCCCGTCCGGTGCGGCTGTTTGAGATGAAGTGTTCTACCAATGCCACGTCGCTTCGTGCGGCAGGAAGCCAACTCATGAAAGCCATCCGACCGCTCCGGTGCCGGTGGCGCGGCATCTACCGCCACGCTGTGCTGGTTGCAGTGCTCCCCGAGCAGATGAACCTTCCCGTGCCCATCACGCCGCTGGATGCAGGGCTGCTGATCCCGGAGGAGGCCACGCCCGATCAACGCATCAACACGTACCTCGATGCGGAGGCGCTGTGGCAGTGGGGCCAAGACACCGGAGCCCTGAAAGCACCAGTCGGTCTGTTGGAAGCGGCGCAAGAGGAAGCGAGGGCGACGATCGAGCGACGCCGGCAGCGTCGCGCGCTCAAGCAAAAGGGTGTGCCCAAGAGCAAGTGGCCTGAGCATGTGAAGCCAGCAGCTCCGGACGTGCCCGAGACGGAAATCGCCACGTACGGTGATGCGGCGCCGTCGGTCTCGTCGCTGGGCGCTGCGCTTCAAGAGGCTCTTGAAGCTACCGAATAGCCGTCCGATACCGATGTGCTCTACAAAAAGGCGAATCGGGATCATGCCTAACCGGCATACACGCCCTTGGAGTTCGGATCAGGCGCCGTTCATTTTCGCTATTCCTATTCTTGAATCCCAGGTAGCGGATGCAAAAACCAATCGCTAAGAACTTACGATACATCCATGAGAAAAGAGACGGCGTCTACCAACTATTGCACCGCTACGACCCGCCTTTAGGCCCACACGGACGCACAAATTACGGACCGAACATCGGATTCGTAAGTGATGGAGATGCCCGAACACTGCACAAGCATACCGAAAACGGCGATGAGTTCAAAGTTGCATTGTACGAGTTCATTATGCAGCGGGATACTCAGGTGGACTTAAGCGCCGACGAGTTGAAATTTAAATTCGACCGGGACAATGGGCTGTGTGAGCTTCGAGGACGTCCTGACAGAGGAGAGGGTGATTGGCACACAGGATTTACCGCATGCATTGGCATCAAGGACGCCGCCCGAATTGCCCAGGCATCTGATGGACTCGACGCGTTCAAGCTTGGGTTGCACGAGTTCGCGAAACAGCACTTTAAGCGCCGCCTTGAGTCCAGAGGGATAGACGTAGAATGAGCGGCAGGCCTCCCCAAAAGCTGGGGGAATCTAATCTGGGAGATGCAATCCGTCGCCATCAGTCCAGCTTTTCGGGTGCACCTCGGACGTGGGAGAAAAGCAAGGTAGGTAGGATTATCTGGTACATGGGTCTGTCGGCGTTCAGCACTCCTTACAGCCAATATGGCCGATTCCCGGTTCGGTCGGGTGGTCGAACACCGTTCTGGAGTCGTTCGGCAATGCGGTCGGCATAGTGAAGAGTTACCGGGAGCCGAGGGGGCCGCACCGAGCCGTGATGCACCAGTGTCAAGGAAAGCACAGAGTGAAGGGCCTCTTCAAGCGAAAGCCCGTCGCTACGCACTTTAATGTGCAGCGGGCGTGCCGTGGAGCGCTTTGAGGGAGGCGGACTGGATGCCAGGAAAGCCGTGTGGTCGTCCAACTTGAAGTAGTCGCCTTTAGCGGCCTGAATGGTATTGCCTGAGCTGTGCTGGTATAGCCGCGCTGCACCCTGTTTCCGTACCTCTACAAGATGAAATGTCGAATCCATCTCATTAGCCAAATCCTGAAGCGTCTCAACTTCTTGTCCGCGAAATGGGCCATCGCGATGGATGAGTACACGGCGTTTGCCGTACAACTCCTCAGGAAAAATGCGCCGTAGTATATGTGGGGGAACGGTTTCCCCTTCTACACTTGCGTCCTCAATACAGTACTGCAAAAGGCGGCCATCTGCTGCATACAGATGAGCTGAGGCCGCAACACTTATCGTACCCCCAGCGCGCTGCTTTTTGCGTCGCCCAATATCAAGGCCTACCACGCGGTCAGTGTATGGAAGCGGCTCTTTTAATACGTACGGCACGCCACCCATTTTGGCTGCGAGTCCCAAAGCGATGTTGTCAATTGCCCATTCGTTATTGAGTGTGTTGTGTTGAACGACTTGATTGGGTAAACCACGTTGCACCGTGGCTTGCTTCCAGCATCGATAGAGATCACTCCGACGGTCCGGCATCACGAAGAGGGCACCATCTGCCACGGCCTGATCTGCTCCAGACTCACTCTCAGAGCCATTCTTATTTGTCGGCACCGACTGTGCAATAGAAGTAGCAGTCTTCCGCACCGCGTCTTCTGTCGCAGGTATGGTGTGGGGGACGACTTTAAGCCGAAGACCTAAGTGCCCAAGGGCCTTGATGAACTCTTTGCCGAAGGATGAGCGTGCGTCACCAATACGCGAGTCAGTCGTTTCAACGACATGAATATACGCTCCTCGATCATCAGCAGAAGAAGGCGGCGTAACGACGCCCCGTTTGCGAATCGCATATATGCTTACCTCTTCGCTATCACGTGAGGATGATCCACTTCCAAACTGCAATTTGGGTGGATAGCTCAAGTCAGATGCAGTTCCAAATACATCGGCAGCAGTACGGTCGCGGTAAGCTTGGTCAAGCCAGCCCCGGTTCTGCAGGGGAGCGGCCGCCTTTTGGATGAGAGCAACACGTTCTTCGGGGGAGAGGGTCAGTTTGTTCTGGACAGATGTTGGGATGTTGAGCTGATCGTAATGGCGCGGCTGTACAATGACATCCAGTGCGTCGAGCACATATTTGTAGGAGCGCTGCCCGGTCCCAAATGGGACAACAGAAACGACGGGGGTTTTGTCAGAAGCATTTGTAATGACCTTCTGCATAGCCGCAGGGGGGCCATAGTCCAGCAGGTCTTCTCGGTACTCGCCCAGTGAGCCTGGCTGGTGCTCGATGGTTCCTTTGAGCGGGCGATACGATTTGGTGCGATCCTTGACTGCAAGCCCTTCAAGTACGAGGTCAGGCTGCGTCTCATAGATTGTGATAAGCGGGTCCTGGTGGGTCACCTCGCTGTGAACAGAAAGCTGGAGCGCAGGCTGCCCATCAACAACATGCGGGGTGCGGGTGCAATAGCGCCGGATGTGGACCGGATCAACCCTACTGGCAGAGTCATTGAGCCGCGATCGCACCTTCCCCTTAATCTGGTGCCACTGTCCCCATGCCATAAAATCGGCTTGAGCACGAGCACTAACTTGGAAGTCAGGATCAGCGGTAATGGAACGAAGGTCTCGGTAGCGGTCATCGCCTGATCGGCGACAGGCCCGTGCAATAGTCTCCAAGTCTGAGGAATCAGCCTGAAACGGAGTTAGCAGGCGGCGACATGCCTTTGACCATACCCAGGAAGCATCGTAATCGGTATTGCGACGGATGGCCCATGGGATCCCACCTCCCACTGCATGAAGTACGTCCGACGAGGAAACCTTGATGCGATAGGCGTAGATCGGTGGCAATGCACCAGGCTGGATGGGGAAGACTTCCGTAAAGCGTGTAGACATAAAAGTGAAAGAAAGGCTGTGTTAGAGGCGTGCGAGAAGAGACAATGCGAATAGAAAGTACAACCAAAGGTGCGTCAGCACTTGCAAGCCCGCCAGCGCGAAACCAGCATCAAGGTTTGAGAACCCAAGGGCCGTGGCATGCAGTCTTATTGTTGAAAACATGTACCTGCTACATATCGCCGTGTATGGCTTTGCACCAGCTTGGTTAAACGGGCAGACGGAAGCAGGTAGTTAATGTGCGTTGTGAACCAACATACGATAATACGTGCATTCTCTCAATGATCGTGCACAAGTCAGCTAAGGATATCCACCGCCTGCTTTGCAATGTGGTCAAACCACTTCACCATGAAAGGCGAACTCCATTTTTCCGAATTGGAGTTCATCCCGAAATGTGTATCCATGTCACAAGCTAAGATAGGCGGACATTTATCGTTGCTGGGCGCATCATCCGCCTTAGTGAAAAGGGTTGTATCGGTGCCCTGCCTGCAAAAGAGCGTGACGGTGGGGCGGATTTTACCAGTAGGAGCGCGTAACGAAGCCTCATCAGGATTACTGAGCTCCCATTCTTCGGTGTTGGAAATGGTCACGTCCATCGCTTTGGCATATGCCGACATGTAATAAGTCGCCGTGCGAAGCCCATCACGAAAGTAGCCTGCGCCCTCTTTTTCATCTTTCGTACTACCATTACGCTTTGCATCCCCCATCACAGAAATAGACTTGTCAGATCTGGTGTTAGTGAACGTGAGGCAGAGGTCTGGTTCACTATCGCTCGGGTCTACATTCTTTGCCATCCCCGCCGATTTACGTATTTGTACGTAAGCATCCGGACTGGGAGGCGACTTGCCAATCGTGACCGTAATCGGATGGATCGTATGCTGATATACGGCTCTGAATTTGCTTCCATCAAGACTGATGTTAGAGGGCTCCCACTCCTTTGTCTTGTCAACGACACGCATGACCGCCGTTATCACACTCACCTCCAGAATGTCGTTGAAAGCTTTGTTCTTTGCATCGATCGCGTCCTCGTACAGATCATCCTGCTGTTCAAGGACACTGTGCAGATGCTTGCGGATATGTCCAGGCTCGGGAATGCGATGCTGCTGAGCAAAGACACGCCGAATGGCGCGGGCTGCATCTTGTGCTGTTGGGCCGTGTTGCTCCAGTCGGTGAATGAGCGGAAGGGTTAGCGGACCTGGACGCACGGCGTGGCGGTCTGTGAGAGCATCTACAGCGTTGTTCAGGGCCTCACAGCGCTGCTGGTAGCTCTGTGAGGCACGTGAAAGCAGATCGCGCCACTGCCGCGCCTGATAGACGAGTGCGCCCATGAGTTGTGCATCAGGCACACGTTCGGTTACGCGATTCTGATAGCGGGTAGGTGGCTGTACCAGCGCTCGCTGATAGGTGCGGGGCCAGTCTACGTGCCGGGTTGGTGTATCCGTTTCCTTCCAGCGGGGCACAGACGTTTTGAGCGTGTGCTGCATGAGGGCAATCAACTTCCGCTCGGCGTCTTTCTGGAGCTGTGACTCCATTTGCAACATTTTGAGGAGCGCATTAACCAGCGGTGAATCTTCCCGCTCCTTCTTCTCCCCTGTAATACGTCCATGCACCTGCAACGACACCCAGCGCACCAGCTCTACAAGACTGTTATCATGCAGCCGCTTGCCGGCCCAGGCGATCTGTGAGGTAAATAGATTTAGGTCTGCTTCAGTGGAAACACGGTTGTGCGTGCTCATAGAAAATGTTGAGGTGAGAAAAGAAAGCATCCGAAAAGGCAAACTTCCCCTCTACAGCGGTTCACTTCACTGCAGAGGAGAAGCAGATACACTATGCCTCCTCAGAAAGCCAACCTTCCTCTATCAGCTCCTTGCGCAACCGATTTGCATCAAGGTTTGGGAGTCGTGTTTTTAGGTTTTCAAAGAGGAACTCTGCGATAGTTTGGTCGGATTTTAGGACTCTCTCGTATTTACTACCTTCATCACTCTTAGCAATTCGAAGCATGCGAAGGTCGCTACTTGAACCGACTTCAACATGCATGGACCAGAAAATGTGTTTGATAGCATCTCGCAACTTGTTGTCGCCGCCTGTTCCGGACTGCTCTAGTGATTCCAGTTGTGGGAAGACCTGGAGCACCAAGGCCAAGGCGAGGTAAGAGAGCACAAGCATCTCTGCTACTTTGTCTCTATCTACACTGGCTCATGTTAAGTCTGTGATGAAGCTTACAGTCCACACATCCGCTGTAGGATATCAGGACTCACATGGTCGTGGTTGAAGGCTAACTCAAACATCGCGACATACCCGGATAGGTAGTCTTTGTGTACGCCTCGAAACAGCCGCAGTCGGTTCCGTAAGCCGGTCCAGATGCCTTCGATCGTATTCACGTGCACCTCCCGAATTCCATCTCCATCCCGGTCGGCCGCCCAACCGGTGGAGTGGTTGATCGCCATCCGTTCTCGCGGTTCCTCCTCATCTTCAAGCCATAGGTACGAACGATTTTCATCGGTGTAAATGAGCGCCTCTTCACCAGTTTCTTCAGTAACGACCTCCTGGAGCGTTGCGGTTGTTGTGTCGGGGCAAACTTGGAAGCGGGCCGATCCAGTCTCACGACCGACCAGCCCGACAATCGGTACGCAGTCATTGGCATACGTTCCTCGTCCGCGCTGCTTGTTCGCTCGCTGTCGCGGGGGATCATTGGGATCGCGATGCGGATCTCCTTTTTTCCCCCGCATGTTGATACATCTCATCGACTTCAACTTCCTGATCCGAGGGTTCAGCCCCCTCTTCTGAATCCTCTTCTGGCCCTTCTGGACGATTTTCAGGAAGCCCTTGAGGACGTCTTTCAGGAAGCCCGACGCGTTCTCCGTTCTGAACCGCCTCTTGAATCCGGTGACGTCGCTTCAGCACGGACGGGTAGGCCAAATCCATCTCATCGGTCAACCATTTGGTCGGAATGCCCTTTGCAAATCCTCGAAGAAGCATCACAATGGTAGCGCAGTCGTACTGGGTCTTTGACCAGACCGTACCGGTGAAAATGTTGAACACCGACCCACATTCTCGGCACCGGTAGTCCAACACCGGGGCCCGACGGCGATCGTGGGGAGCCTGGTCGTCAGGCAGGGCATGTCCGTTCGGACAGGACAGGCCCTCCGGGTGAAGCGACCGCTTCAGATACTGATAACACTCGTCCTCGCTCAGAAGCTCATCAATCGGGAAGCCAATCATTGCAGCGGGCAAAGCGCTTGTTCTTGGAAACACATCGATGGAAACACATCGATGAAAACACATCGATGAAAACACATCGATGAAAACACATCGATGAAAACACGTTGGCTATAGCCTTGCAAAAATCTAAGCCAAAATTGTTCAGCCGCGAGCTAACATGAGCCTCTACACTTTGTTTTCCAGGCAACTTTTTCTCTTCTATCGCTCTAAAATCAATGGAGCGCTCTTTACCTGAACCCGGTGAGCGCATTCCCTCACCAACAAAGCGAATAACATCTTTGATTATTGCTATTCCGACTGATTTGCTTGAGATCAGATTATCAAACTCATGATCGGACCTGGATATACAAAAGAGACTATTGAGCTCTTTTCTTATGCTTTCTATTTTAGATTCTCCGCTATTTGTGACACTATTTTTTCCAGCAATATGCCAAGAATATTTCTCTAAGTTGAGATCGTCCGTTGTTCTCTCTATTTCACCCTTTTCGTCACTTTTGCCGTTTATTATTTGGCTGATGACCTCATTACTTGGTGCTTCTACAGGGATAAAAGCAAATCGACGCATCAATGCAAATGAGAGATTATTTAGTCCTGAGCGATCCGCATCATTCATGGTGCCAATCAGACGGAAGCGCCGAGGTACTCTGTAATCTCCTGGTTGTGCTTCGACGTGATCTGCAGTTGCTGGGATAATGCGAACAAATGAAGTAGACTTTGTCTTTTCCTCCTCCTCAACCAGTTCCCCATCCCCTTCTGTCAATTTCTCGAATGGAAGTTGCACGGCATCACCAGCCAAGACGGAAAAGAGTTCTCCAAAGCAGCTATCAATGTCGGCCCGATTGAACTCATCAATGATTAGCCATTTCGATACACCACTCTGTGGTACGGCACGTAAAAGAAACCCTTCTCGAAAAACCAGCCCTTTTCCATTTCGAGCAGGCATATACCGTCCGATAAGATCGCCTGAAGTCCAAGCTGGTGATGCTGTAACCATCAGAGGCCGTTGCCGTGTGGCCTTTTGCGCTAAAAAAGAAGCCAACTTTGACTTTCCACACCCAGGAGGACCGGTAAAAATCACATTCTTTCCTGCGTTTAGTGCAGCACAGGCAGATTCTATAACGTGCCAGGGGAAGTGCAATCCATCTTTTTCAAGATCTAAGAGAACATCACTCGGATTTAGATTCACCGGACGTACAGGTTCAAACAAATGCTTGGGAGGCAACCCCCAGTGATCTTCTGATTTTTTTTCCTTATCTGTATTGCTTTCGCCACCTTTATCATCTGCCAGAAACGATCCAATTCGTTTTTCCGAGTATACAGCGGCAACGGTCCAATAACTAACTACTGATCGGACTACACTCCACCATTTATCAAAATCACTATCGACCTCACCATTCTCTATTCTCATTGTCGGACTCTCAACCACAAGTCCTTCATCAATCTCAAGCCAGTTTTGTGATTCTGCCCCTATCCAATCATCGTTTTCATCACTCAACTTAATTGGGCACTGAAGTGACATACTTTCGGATTTGGGAGGAAACCACACCTCCAATATTTCGGGGTTGACCTGTTTATGGGGTTCTAAAGAAAGCTCCTTTTGAGGTATTTCGATTTCATTATTTATCTCTAGTAGTTTAAATAAGTTTTTCTTGTAATAAAAGTTTGTGGATATAGAATTACCTGCGGCGATGAATTCAACGTATCCTCTATCCGTTTTGCTTACTCGGCGGGTTTCTGAATTCTTTCCAATCGGGGTCGATTTAACTTCAAAGTTGATTTTAAACTCGTTCGCATTATCTGATTCACTTTTAGTAAAATCGAAAGTTACCTTCCAGCCTTCAATATTCACATATCTTCCGTTTTTTGAAGTGCTTAGATCAGAGTCGTAGTCAAAGTTAATGGAAAAAGAAGCTCCTTCTCGCACCCTTGCCTCAAAATCATTTTTCAGCTCACTAAAAATAATCTGCAAGGCTTCTTTCTTCTCTTCCTCCCTTTGATCCTCTATATTTTCCTCGTTGGAGGCTACAGTTTCAGAAGCCGCAGAAGGAGTTGCTTGTTGGTCGTCAGCCATAGGAAATTGTCTGTGTCAGGATAGGGAAAGAAAAGGTTCTGGCACCGGAGCACGCGGTGCAATTGCGTTCCGATAGGTACATTTTACAAGGTACCGTTCCGTGTTCTCACATTCAACCACCAACCCGTTGGGAATCGCAACGCATTCCCAACGGGTGAGGTACCTTGGTTGTGCAAATACATCTCTACACCACCGGCGGCGTCCAGGCCAGGCGGGCGGTGGCGCCAGGGTGAGCGGCTTGGGGCTTGTCGTGCCAGATGCAGTGGACAACGACCGGGACGCCCAGGTGCTGGGCCAGCGTGTGGCTGTGGGCCCACATGTGCATCGCACTCTGGTACTGGATGGAGATGCCCACGCCGGGCAGATAGCGGTAGCCGTCCTGCTCGTAGCGTTCAGCGCGCACGTTGAAGGGGGACGCTTCGGCGATCTCCTCGATCGTGTTGCACCGCGCGGCCAGCACGCGGTGGGCGAGCTTCGCGAGATCCGACCAGTTGCGTCCGTCGATCGCGTGTCCGGCAAAGTGGCCGTGGGCGATCTTGGTGTGGTGCAGATCGTCGGGATCGTCCGGGTCGAGCGTGAGGATGCGGGCGGTGTCGGCCTCGTCGATGGTGCCGGGGGCGCACGCATCCAGCAGCCGTTGAATGACAGTCTCGGGGGTGTCCTCGAATGAGGTGACGAGCGTTTCCAGGCGGTGGTAGGTGTCGGACTTCAGGGTAACGGTAGGCATAATGGGGTAGCGGTTGGTGTGTGGATGCGAGTGGTGTGGCGATCTATGCAAGCGGATCGCCCTTCCTTGATTACCGCTGCCTTATATAGCGATGGATTTGAGGGCGGACAGTGGGCGTCCGGGGTAGAATGAGATGGAAAGAGTGATGGCGGTTGCGAGACGCTTTGATGGCAGAGCCGCCCTGAACAGCGGGAAGATCCCGGATCTGCGGCGCTGGGGCGCCTTGTCCGGGATGACTTGTATCGGACGTTCCGAGGCAATTCAGGGAATGGGGGCTTTTGAGGTGCTTTTTGACTGTCAACTCGGATTTGTCGCCGTGCCTCTTGAAGATCTTCTCGGGCAAACCGATACTAGCGCTGGACTTCGCGCGTAATTGCCCTTATTTACTTTTTGTAGATGACAAGGTGGTTTCCCCTCCATCCTGACCTTCCTCCCCGAGGAGGAAGGGACTGTGGGTGCCACTTCCGAAGTCCCCCTCGGAGGAGGGGGATTTAGGGGAAGGGATTAGGATAAGCCGTCGTTAGGGAGCCCCAAACATTATAAAAATCAATAGGATGCGGAAGATGCCTCAAGATAAAAGCCTGCGTCCGGTAGCGCGCAGGCTTCGTAGGAACATGACGAAGAGCGAACGGCGGCTGTGGCATCGGATCCGGCGGAAACAGATACACGGGGTCACGTTTCGGCGGCAGTACATTGTTCAGCGCTACATCGTCGACTTCTATTGCCGCCCGCTGCGCCTCGCAATAGAGGTAGACGGCCTTACGCACGAATACCCTGATGTAGCCCAACACGACCGGGTTCGTCAGGCGGATCTGGAAGCGCTCGGCATCACCGTGCTCCGCTTCACGTCGAAAGACGTCCTGCAAGATACAGACCGTGTGGTTGAAGCTATTGCAGGGTGGATTGCTGGACGAGTAGATTCAGATTCTCATCCGTGAGAAGACCCCTCCATCCTAACCTTCCTCCCCGAGGAGGAAGGGACTGTGGGAGCCGCTTCACGGTGTCATTAGAGATCCAACAGCTCAGGCGTCGAACGGCTGCACATCCCGTTGGATCTCGTCGCCGTGTGTATCCAGCGCCTGTTCGAGGTCGTAGTCGGACTGGAGTCCGAGCCAGAACTCGGCGCTGTTACCAAAGAAGGCAGACAGTCGGAGCGCGGTATCAGCACTGATCCCGCGTTTTGCGTTTACAATTTCGTTGATGCGGCGCGGGGCGACGCGAATCTGGCGCGCCAGTCTGCTCTGACTCACGCTCATGGGCTTGAGAAACTCTTCGCTGAGCACCTCACCAGGATGGGTTGGAGGGATCTTCTGTGCCATGGGTATCAGTCGTGATAATCAATAATTTCGACGTTGTAGGCATCACCGTCATGCCACTCAAAGCAGATGCGCCACTGCTGATTGATGCGTATGCTCCAGCGTGCAGTACACGGGCCTGCGCTCATCTTCTTGAGCCGATTGCCCGGCGGCACGCGTAAGTCGTTTACGTCCTGGGAGCGTTTGATCATAAGTAACTTGCGGCGAGCCCGTTGCTGGATATCCTCAGGCAGTTTCTTGGAGTACTGCCGGTGATACACCTTTTCTGTTTCAGCGTCAGCAAATGAGCGAATCATACGGGCATGATGTCTTGTGTTATACGGTGGTATGTAATAGCTTGGATGTTAGTTTCGGGCCAGACTGACTGTAGTGCCGTGTCACAGGGCAATCTTGGGGTGATGCTCAATTTCTACAAACATGCTGAGAAGAAACCTACACCCTTGTCATTGCGAGCGCAGCGACGCAATCTCATGCTTTCAGGCCGGATACAGTTGCTCAATCAACGGCATGAGATCGCCGCGTCGGTCGCAGGCTCCCTCCTCGCGATGACAATGTTGGACCCTAACATTCACGTGTGACACAGCAGTAGCAACGTGTTTGGAGGGTCGTTGGTAAGACCGTGTTTACGTCTACGCATCCCCCTCTCCATACAAAGCAGCCATCGCCTCCGCATCCGCTTTGATCTGCTCGCGCAGCTCGGGCGGGCTTTCGACGCGGACGTGCGGTCCCCAGGCGCGCACGAACGAGGCAATACCCGCAAGCCCGGCGACCTTGAACGTCACCCGATACCAGCCGTCATCGAGCGGCTCTTCAGGAACGAACTGCTCGGGGTGATACTCTTTGCGCCGAAAGCTTTCGATCTTATCGGGATGGACATGCAGGTCTACCGTGTACTCATCTGAGTCTCGCATTGCGCCAAATGCGTTCTTGAAATACGTTTCGGCATCGAACGACCGTTTCCTGGGCTGGGGGTGTCCAACGGGTTGGGCGGATTCGATGCCGCCAAGGGCAAACGTGCGGTCATCTTCTCGCATCTCGCAGTATGCAATCAACAGCCACGACCCGTCTCGAACGGCAATAGTGTGCGGGTCCACAATCCGGTTGGGCGTGCGGGTGTCGCGATAGGCGCTGTAGTAATCAATCTTTATCTTTCGGTCGTCGCGGAGGGCTTCCAGAATGGCGTCGAATACGTCTCGGGTAAATGCGCTCCGACGCCCTGAGTCAAAGTACCACTGTTCATCCTGTCGCTCGAAGTCGAACGACGTGATTGCCTCCACGTCGCTGAGGTGCTCGGTAAGCTTCTGAACGGCTTCTTCCAGTGCATCGGAAAAGGGTGTCGGAGCCAGCATCGTTTTTGCGGCCATGGCTGAGATCTGAAGCGCCCGCAGCTCCTCGGCATCCAGGTTCAGATCGCTGTCGGGGTCTACCAGATGATGCTCTTCAGGGAAGCAGAACCGCTTTTCGCCGGTATTCTCATCCTGGTATCCGCGGACCTCAATCCCTTCGTTCTCCTGAATCTTGCGGATGTTGCGCCGGACAGTGCGCTTGGTTGTGCCGGTGAATTCGGCCAGTTCGGCGGACGTTGGCTCGTGGCCCTCGGCCAGGTAGCGACGAATTTTCTCGTAGGTGCTCAGGTTGGGTTTGGGCATGGGGGCAGTAGAAGTCGGTCATAGAAAAGAGACGAGGTGCAAATATGGGTGCTGTAGCACCGATCAAACGGCTATCAGCTGCCACGCGTCGTAGGGGGCGGTATCGGGCACGTCGGCGAACCAGAGGGCGCAGGTGCCGATGGGGGCGCCGGTTGCTTCGGTCCAGGCAGCGGCGTATGTCCGTAGGGGCGATTCGTAGTAGGTCACCCACTCGCGTAAGCGTTTGGCATCCTCCGTTGGGTTGCCTGTGTCGATACGATTGCTTTTATAATCGACCAGATGCCAGATGCCTTCGTGCCGGTAGAGCAGGTCAATAAGTCCCTGCTGCACAGCAGGATCTTCTTCGTGGGCAACGGGGCGTCCTACGGGAAGCTCGGTGTACACGCGGTCGGCAGCAATCACGTCGCTCCAGATGCGGCTGTCCAAAAAGCGCGTAATCATGCGGCGCAGGTGGGATGCGTGGTGCTCCGCCACGTCGTCGATGTGTTCGTGCAGGACCGCTTGCAGGTCGGCATCGGTGAGAGGCAGAATGGACTGGCGGTGCAGCACGATCTGTTCAAGCACGTCATGCAAGGCATTTCCGAACAGGGAGCCGTGGCCATTGACGTCATCGGGCAGACTCAGGGCTACTGTGCTGTGGTCATTCGATGGTTTGGCACGGGTGTATGATGGCGCGGCCTGTGACGCGCGCTGCTGACGCTGTTTGTCCACACGCGCCTCGATCCCCGAAATCACCTGCGGGCCGTGCATCGGTGTGTCGGACGGGTCGCTGGGTGGAGGCAGTTCAAGCTCGGGTACATCGGCCGTATCGCAATACGTATCGACAGCATCCCAGAAGTCTGGTTTGTAATTCCCGCTTTTATCGATGTAGCGAGATACGACAAGCATCTGCTTCGCGCGGGTAGCAGCAACGTACTGAAGACGGTGCTCTTCGGCGTTTTCCAAGGTTTTCTCGTGCGCGGTGAAGTCGTCCCATCTCTTGGGAGTGGCTTCGATACTGGTTCGATAATACCCCTTCTCAAACACTGGCACCACCACTTCATTCTTGTCGCGGCGGACATGTGCGGTGGGGTCGTGGTCGTTTGAACCGTACGGGTCGGCGAGGAAGACGACGTTGGCTTGCAGCCCCTTGGCTTTGTGCACATTCAGCAGCCGCACCGCGCCGTCGCGACCGGAGTCAGTGGTGTTGGGTTTTGCCCCCATGCCGGTTTCGAGGGTGAGGCCGTCAACGTCTACCTCGCCGTCGGCAATGCGCTGTAGATGCTGCCAGATATCGTAGGCCGACTCGCCCTTCGCGTCGAGCACGCGTGCGGTGTGTAGCAGTTGATGCGTGCGTCCAGCCTGCAGCGAAGCTTGTTCAGTATCGGTGGCAGCGTGGGCGTAGAGTCCGGTCTCGTCCAGGATCTGCTCCAGCGCTGCTGCCGGACGTTGGGTCTGGAGATGGGTCTGCGCATCTGAAAGCATGGTGTGGGCGTGGGTAAGTCGCTTGCGGAGCGCGGGCGGAATGTCCGTATCCAACAGAGCCTCTGCATCCTTCCACCACAACCCAAACCGGTACTCGGCTTGGCGGAGCGTGTAGAGATCGGCGTCGCTCATGCCCACAAGGGGGCCCCGCAAGTAGGCCAGGTGAGCCAGCGCGTCGTTGGTGCGGAAGACGCAGGTAAGGAGCTGAAGCAGTCCGCGCAGCGCGGGCGATTCGTCGGCGTCTTTGCTGCCTACGATGGTGTACGGGACGCCCTGCTCCGAGAGCGCTTCGGCGTAGGTTTGAAGCTGACCGGTATTGCGCGTCAGGATCATAAAGTCGCCAGGTACGCCGTCGACAAGGGTCTCGCCGTTTTCATCGTGCATGATAGGATCGGCGGAGTCGTGCGCCCGGCGGATGTACCGTGCGATGAAAGACGCGTCGTCTCCGGTGATGCTGGACCGGCTGTCGTACTTCTTGTACTCAATGGCGGACTGGTAGAGCACTGGATGGAGGGCATCGGCAGTGCGGTGCGGAACGAACGATGTGTACTCGGCCTGAACCGTTTCAGCGGGCAGGTTAGCGGGAGTCTGACCGCGATCATCCTCGAATGGGCCCTCGAATGCGTCGTTGAAGCGCTCACAGAGCGCCCGGAGCGATCGGAAGTTCTTCGTGAGTCGAACCGATTCGCCATGGGGCTGGCTGTCGATGAGATCGGCCACCTCGTTGAAGATGGCCATGTCGGCCCGGCGGAAGCGGTAGATGGACTGCTTGTCGTCGCCCACCACGAAGAGGGAGCCTTTTTTCGGATGGGTGGCGCGCCAGTCGGTTTCGTGGTGGCGCGTGCCGGTGAGGTAGAAGAGGATTTCGGCCTGCAGCGGATCGGTGTCCTGAAACTCATCGACCAGGAGACGGGGGCGGTCGTCATACTGCGCCTGCCACTGGGCACGCACGTCCGGGTTGTCGCGGAGCAGGTTGCGTGTATGATACAGCACGTCGCTCGACGAGAGCACGCCGCGCTCCTTGCGCAAGGCGATGAGTCGCTCGCGTCCGCCCACAGCCAGTTGGGTGCAGAGGCGGTGGACGTAAGCGTGCCAGCGCTTCACGGCAGGGTTCACGACCGTGCGTGTAAACTCTGGGGCCCCTTCATCCCGCAGGTCGTTTGTCGTGGCTTGCCCCATAATCGTGCCCTCCCAGTCTTTCCAACTGCCAACGCGTAGCACTTGGCTTGCCTCATCCAGCTTGTAGAACAGTTCCAGAAACTCCCCTTTTTCGCGAACTGTCGTTGGCTTTTTGACCTTTAGAATGCGGTGCGCCTTCTCAACGGCAACAGTGAATTTATAATTTGGGTTGATTTCGTCGGGGAGATAAGATGCCCACGTCTCCACAAACGCAATCGTCTGCTCAACGGCCTCAGTCAGGTCCGGCCTGGGAGCGTTTGCGCTGATGTGGGCGTCGAGGTCCGGGTACTTGGCGAGTTCGTTGTACATCGGGCGCAGGTCGGCGGGGTCGGTGCCGGTGTTTAGAAGCGCCTGGAAGTCCTCGGGATGCTCTTCGTAAGCGGATTCGAGATGAGCCTGCCAGGCTTCATCGCGCAGCCGTTGGAGGGGCAAGGCGTCGGTCTCCATCGTGAAGTCAGGCGGCAGCCCTGCACGCAGCGGAAAGGCCCGCAGGATCTGCACGCAGAAGCTGTGGATGGTGCCCACAAAGCACTGGTCGAGTTCATCGCGTGCGGTCTGGAGCCGGTTGGCCTCTTCCCCAGTCGCGTGCTCCTGCACCGCTTCAAAGCGCTCAAAGAGGCGCGCTTTCATTTCGCCGGCGGCTTTGCGCGTGAACGTAATCGCAGCGACGTCGCCGATGGAGGCGCCCTCGCGTACCAGCGCCTCGATGCGAGCAATCAGTGCGGTGGTCTTCCCGGCACCTGCCGAAGCGCGCACCAGAAAGTTTTTATCGGACTCGAAGTTAGAGCAGTCAGGCAACTGGTTCTCGCTGAACGGACCGATGCGGTCACGGGTCGTCTTGTCAGATTCGGAGGAGCGGTCAGGCATGAATGGAGTTGGGCTTTGATAGGAAACGAAGTAGCGTGCTGTGAGCAGGGTGGCACCCGGCGCACCGGTCAATCAGGATTGCGTATGCTGTTGTGTAGATGCAGACGGTCGTCGGGCAAGGCGCTTGCCTTATCGCGTTTTTCATGCGCCTTGCGATCTTCCACGAGTGTGTTGAATTGATACCTCCACCCGTCTTTCTCCATAGATCCTTTCGAGGGCACAAACACGCCGCTTCTTGCCATCGCGGATAGCGTCTTGAGGATGCGGTGGCCCCTGGCGGAATAAGCGTCGTTTAGTTCGTATTCGATGCGGCGGCCCATTTCGCGGCGGGTAGCAAAGTAGTAGCCTGAGCGCCTCACGGTCTTGTTCAGCAGCGTCTCAGCGGCCCAGGCGTACAGCAGCCATTGCAGCGACCATCGGTCGTCAGAAAGACCGTCTTGGGGATCAAACTTATCGGATTTTCCGGTTTTGTAGTCCCAGATCTCCAGTGCGCCATTGACCGTGTCGATGCGATCTGCCGAGCCACGGAGGTGCAGCGTGCCGTCGCCGATGGGAAGCACCGCCGGAGGCACGTCGCTGCCATCGAACCCAAAGCTCCACTCGAAGTGTGTGGGCGCCATGCCGGGGGCGGCGCGCTCCACTTCAGCCTGAATGAGAATCTGCGCATCCTCCCAGAGCTGATGTTCGATGATCGCTTCGATGTGCTCAGAGGGCGGACGGCCTCGCTTTTCGTATTGGGCGTGCAGGGCCTCTTTTAGAGACTGACGAAGCGCCTTCTTGTCGTTTGCTCGTGGCATCCGCCCGAGTCCCTGTACGAACCGCTCATAGGCCTCGTGCAGAATGGTGCCGCGGGTCAGAGCATCAAGCCAGCCGCGCTCTTCGAGGACCGGCTCATCGAGTTTGCGCACCCTCAGCACGTACTTGACGAAGTACAGATACGGGGTCTGGGCGAACATCTCCAGGCGTGACGGCGACATCGGGGCGTCGTGGTCCTCCGACAGGAAGTCAAGCTCGGGATAGTCCGAGTCGGGCAGCAGGCCGTCGTACACCGTCACCTTCTTTGAGCGGCGCGCCTGTGTGGCCTCGCGTCCGGCGTTGATGTGCGGATACTGCGCTTTGATCCATTCGGTAGCCGCCGTGGATTCAACCCCATCAGGATCGCAGTGTAGCAAGTCAAGGGTGTCGAGCGCGTCTTCAGGCTCGGGGATGCGGAGTGTATGCGTAGTTTCGTTGGGATGCGTCGCATCGGCACCATTAGAATTAGCCTTGTCTGGATACGTTGCGGCATGCAACCGCTGGTAGAGGGTCGACGGGAAGCGCTCTTCGCTCTTGGCCGGATCGAGATGCTGCATCACAAAAAGGGCATCGCCCGCGTGGCGGTTCAGGGCCTGCGCGTGCATCCACCGCCGAGGAGCCACTCGCTGTGCGTTGCGTGGGATGCGCTCGCCAATAGCTCCCAGTCGATTCCGCTCGGTATCCGTAAACAGCGGATCTTCTTGCAAGGAGACGGCCATCGCCTCGCTATCCATACCCACCACATAGAGGTGATCGCGCCCAGTGTAGCCCGCCGACTCCAGCGGCACCACATGTACGCGTCCGGGACGCGGGGCACGGGCGCCGCCGAACTCGTGGTCCATTACAGCACGTACGGCATCGGCGGCCAGTGAGAGCGGTTGCGCGGTGGCTTCCTGCTCGTCGGCCCCATGCTCGTCGGTGCGCATGCGTTTCAGGTGAGCGAGGAGACGCTCATACGGCTTACGAGCCAGTTCGCTCTCCACGGCCTGCGCCTCTCCCAGATCCTTCGATGGCTTGGGCCCAAAAGTGTCGGCAAACCGGTACAGGTGATCGGCCAGATTGGCGGGCGCTACGTGATGTTCAGGGGCGTCCGGATGCGGGGCGTCGTGAAGCAGCGTGCGCAGCGTCTCGTATGTAGCGTGGTAGCGATCAGCCTTGTCATCCGTCCGATCTTCAGCACGGCGCTTCACTGCACGCAGAATGGAGGCAGCGCCATCGGGACACGTCTGCTCGGCCAGCCAGGTGGCTACGAACTGATCGTGCTGAAACGCATCGTCGGGGCGTGCGCGGTGGAGCGTGAGGTGCCCGGCGCGCAGCAGGTGTACGAGCCCGGCCATATCCTGCGCCCCCGTCAGCCAGTCGAGGTAGGTCCGCAGTGCACGTCCGGAGGGCGTATCCCGAAGGCGCTGCCCAGAGCTCAACGTAGCCGCAATGTCGTGGCGCTGCAACTGTTGCTCGATAAGTCCAAGATATGGATCGGGAGCGGTGTAGGCGATTTCGACGGTGTCGTGCGCATAGCCGCGAACCTGCATGTCTCGCAGCACGGTGCGCACCTCCTCATCGGCCCCGACGGTTCGCGCAAACCGGAGATGCTCTGCATCATCAGGACGCACATCATCGTGCACGGCGCGCCCGGTGGGACCTGGCACAAATGCCTGCACCGGCTGGGCCGTGGCGTGAAGATCGGAGTGGGCTGCAGATGCAGGCGAAGCGTTAGCGGGATGCGGAGCGGCTGCGCCCAGTCGATAGCATGGATGCACACTTGCATCAACGAGCGCATTCACGAAGCGCTCAGCTTGTAGTGGAAGATCTGTCACGTCAAGCAGGCCCACCGCCGTGTACGCACAGGAAGCAACCTGCCCAGCCGACACAATGCGTGTAGCATGCTCCAGCGTGGTGGCCGCGTCGGCGCGGCGGTTCTCATGAAGCAGGTCGGTGTAGATGCGATAGGCCGCGGCCTTGGCCTGTTGGGCCGGTGTCTCTTCGATATGGGACTGATAGAGATCGGGAGAGATGCCGTGCATCCGGAGCGTAGCAAACATCTGAGCCAGCATACGAGCTACCCGCGGAACGGGGGCGCCCTGGGTCAGCTCCTTCCGCTGCTCCTCGGAGAGCATGTAGCAGGCGGCGGTCGCCCATTGCGCCGGATCTTCGAGCGGACGCATATCGGTTTCGCGCTGTACGGAGCGGGCGAGAAGCGCGGCGTAGTTACGGACGGTTGTGCAGGTGAGTCCGGCGGTGGGCTGCGTTCGTGCCAGCGCTGTTTCGAGCGCTTTTCCCACTTGCATCCGAGGCACAAACACGACGGTCGGATCCGGAGCCGTCGTATCCAACAGAGACTGAAGTTGGCGGAGAAGCGGCCCAGATACATTAGAAGAATCCATACAGAACAGGGCGATACGTGGAAGCGAGGGTGCGAATAGATACAAGAGGCCAACGACACACGCCAGATCAGACGGACACTTGGCGTCCGGTAGAAGCGCAAGGCGACATGCGCCGTTGGAGGGGATGTTGATGCGTTTTCTCTTCACACGGGTGTCATGTAAAGAAGGTTCGAGAGAACGGGTGTGAAGGGGTGGAAGGATGGAGGGGGGACGGGGGATGTCCGTGGCGTGCGTGGGAGTGGTATGTGATAATGCGTTTTTACAGATATCAATCTCCCGAATGATATGTCGAACAGTGAGCCTAATACCGAACGCCTGCAGGATGCCTTTTCATGGACGCCGCCCTCTACGACCAGCAAATTTGCACCGGGGCTTGAGGTGCGCGACCCCGAGACCCGCCGCCCGCGCTACCGCTTTGTGCGTGCGCGTTCCTCGGATCCGGCGGAGCGCATACTCTGGTTTGTGAATGAGTCGGATGAGACACTGCCAGTCGTTAGGCTAAATTCCGGCGGCTTCCTGACAGCAGATGACGATGTCATCAATCAAGAAAGCGACGACTGGGTCTACCGCGACGTGAAGCCGGGCGAGGCGGTGAAAGCCGACGTCTATAGCATCATATACGACTCGGACTGGCTCCTGCATGTGGTTGTCAATATTGAACGCCCCAATGGCAAGCGCTTCGCGATCATGCCCTCGCCCGAGAAAGGGGGGCACGGGAGCCAGGTGCTCGTGTGGGACAACGGCGATCTGGGGAAGCGGGTGCAGGAGTTTAAGGAGCTGGAGTGAGGGTGAACATGGGGTCTGGAGGTGTAGAGGTCTCCGTTCACCCCTCCACTATGGATCTACCGAAATCCACCAGGCACCTCCGGGTCGGGATCTTCGTCCAGAGGCGGTGCCCACTCGGCATCGGCCCAGCGGGGGTGCTCCGGGTCGAACGGCGTATCGGGGCCGCGGCGGGGCAGGCGCTCGGTCAGGCCAATCGCCACCTCGCCGGCGGCCTTGAGCGCCTTGTGTCGCTGAAACGCCTCGTGAGCGCAGTGCCGACGGGCCGTTGCCAGAAAGGCCTCCGCCTCAGCAGTCGCGTCTTCCGTAAAGAGGTAAACGTAGTGTTTGTAGAACGCAGGAACGGGGTGAATGCCCATGCCCCACCAGAAGACGATGCCGGTGTAGTCCAGCTCGCGCGCCATCTGAAGCTGTTCGTGCATGGCAAACGAGGGCGTGTGAAGCAGCATGTCGGTACCCGGGGCGTATCCAAAAGCAAACGGCGGATGTGGTGTACAAGCTGATGGGAGCAGGTGGACACGGGGTGTCCGCCAGTGTCGGCAACATTGTATAGGGTACTGAATCCGTCTTTTTTTGATTATACGTCCAGCCAACGTATACATCTTGTCTTCCTTGGCGACCCCGCGCTCGATCACGAATGCCCGGTCATCGACTTGCGGCGCCTGTGCACGGAATCGGACGGAACTGCGCATCACGTGCTCCGAGCACGCGCTCCAACCGTTTTCTCCATATCACTGACTTTTCCTACACGCTTTTAGTTGTTATGCCGCACCCGTTTACCCATCCCGATCCGTTCATCACCGTGTGGGATACGCGCAACATCCGCGAATCTCACAAAACGCGGCCGTACCTCAGAAACATGCTGGAGTCCTCTACCGACCCCGATCAGGTTGCGCTCCCCGTGTATGGCAGTTCCTACACCGTACACTGGATGCGGTGTGACGACCCTGCGCAGCGCGGGCAGGAGGAGGCCGACGGGCCGTTTATCCTTGATGTGCCGGAGCCGGGGGTGTACCGCCTGGCGATCACGGGCGGCATTAAGCAGATCTGTCTCGACAACTATGCCGATGCCGATAAGCTGCTGGAGATCGAGCAGTGGGGCCACACGAAGTGGCGGAGTATGCTGTGTGCGTTTCAGGGGGCGCACAACATGCAGCTATCTGCGACGGATGCGCCCGACCTCTCGTTGGCCGTCGATACCGCAGCGATGTTTCAGGGGGCGCATGCCTTCAATGCATCGCTCAACCACTGGGATGTGAGTAGCATCCGGACCATGGAGTCGATGTTCAAGGATGCCCGCTCGTTCAACCAGGACCTGGACGAATGGGACACCCACGACGTTCGCGATATGACGTCGATGTTTTCGGGGGCAGAGGCGTTTAATGGGGCGGTGCATTCGTGGGATATGTCGCGTGTCCACAGGATGGATGGGATGTTCAACCGGGCCTCCTCCTTCAACCAGCCAGTGAACGACTGGGATGTATCGCAAGTCCAGCACATGGAGGGGGTGTTTAGAAAAGCAACAGCGTTTAATCAGGACCTGGATCGGTGGAATGTGCGGCTGGTGCAGTATTTTAGCTGGTTTCTCGCAGATGCCCGGTCGTTCAACGGCTCGATGTCCGGGTGGGACTTGATGTGCGCGCAGGACGTGTCGCACATGTTTCGGGGGGCCCGGGCCTTCAATCAGCCCATCGGGGATTGGACCTTCTACGAGGATCTCTACACGATGGAGAAGATGTTCAAAGGCGCCCGGTCATTTAATCAGCCCATAGGCGACTGGGCCATCCCAGAATCGGTGAATGTAGATCGGATGTTCGTTGATGCTATGTCGTTCGATCAGGACCTAAGCGGATGGGATGCCGAGCCCGATTCGCCCGCCCCCGATCAGCCGGAGTCGTCGGATTCAGGAGAAGATGATAATTGGCCGTTTGGACCCAGCCCGTTTAGGCAGACGTCGTGATATTGGATCGATGGACGGTGGCCTGTTTTTTCGCTTCTTCGGGAAAGGATGTAACGTGCTTCGCCGATAGGATCCCCTCCATCCTACCCTTCCTCCCCAAGGAGGAAGGGATTGTGGGGAGATGCTCTCAAAGTCCCCCTCAGAGGAGGGGGATTTAGGGGGAGGGATCAGGGGTAGGCCGTCGTTAAGGTGACCGAACACAATAAAGAACAGTAGGATGCGGAATCTGCCTCGCTAAGAAGTTCCAAACGTTGCGCAAGGCCGACAACAAGCAGGGCACACGAAGAAAGCGGTCTTCTATGCCGAGGCCTGGTATCGATACAGAAAAGAATACCATCACCACATCTCGATGAGCTCATAATATTTTTGGGGCTGCTTGAATGAGAAGTGATCGTTTCCGTTCTTGAAGATAATACCAGATGCGAGACTTTGATGTACACGTTTGATTGGAGACCACCCGGGATATCCGCTTCGCTCCTGATCCCGGGCTACGGGTTCACAGCCCATAGCCGGGGATCGCTTGCATCCCCGGCGACACGGAGGCACGTTTCGTCGTCCGCCGACTGAAAACACCTGTATGATGATTCAACGCAGATGGTATAAGTCCTCAGGTTATCCTGACCCCGGTAGACGGACGGATTGCAACGCAGGTCGCTCATGCCCAGCATGTCCGCTGCGCGTCATCCAGAGAGATCCGTACGATCTTATGTAACTTGCATTCTACTGTTGTGAGTTGACCCGGTTGTTGTGTCTCGCAGATGTACTCCTATTGGTGCTTACTAATACCAGTACAACACTACAATGCCATACCTTACGGCTATACTCCCATTAACGGGTCTATCCCGTTCTTCTTGGCTATATCTGACTTCCATTGGATTGATGAGCGCGCTGCTATTATGGATGCTCATGGGACCCAGTGATGAACAGGCACACGACAATCCGGGCTTTACATTGGCCCCGAATGGGGTGACTGTGATTTGCGATGATGCTGAGATCGGAGACACGGATGTGGTCAATGGCACCTCGTACACTAAGCGGACCCGCAACGAAATTACCCCAGAGAATGCCGCCGCCACCTGCACCAGCGGCATTACAGACATGCGCGAGATGTTCATGCAAGTGCATTCCTTCAACCAGGACATTGGGGCGTGGGACGTCTCCAGCGTGACGGATATGGGGCAGATGTTCGCAGGAGCCTGGTCATTCGACCAGGATATCGGGGCCTGGAATGTATCCAACGTCACGAATATGCGAGGAATGTTCAGTTACGCCGTTTCCTTCAACCAGGACGTTGGGGCGTGGGATGTATCCAACGTCACGGATATGGGGTGGATGTTTGCAGGAGCCGAGTCCTTCAATCAGGATATCGGTGCCTGGGATGTCTCTAACGTGACAGACATGAGGGGTATGTTCGGAGGTGAGGATGAGAGAAGAGCGGGCGCCAGGTCCTTCAACCAGGACATTGGGGCATGGGACGTCTCCAGTGTGACGGATATGGGGCACATGTTCAACGGAGCCAGATCCTTTAACCAGGATATCGGAGTGTGGGATGTATCCAACGTCACGGACATGAGCGGCATGTTTCAATACGCCAGGTCCTTCAATCAGGACATCGGGGCGTGGAATGTGAGCGGTACTGTATTAGAGGGGAGCGCTGACATTGAGAGTCGGATGGGCGCGATGTTCGGAAATTCTGGCCTCTCGGCTGCCAACTACGACCGCATACGCACCAAGTGGGCGGAGTTGGCCCGGACCGCTATCCAGGGGGTGTCGGCCAATCCGCACTTCACATTGGCTCCCAACGGGGTCACCCTGATTTGCGATGATGCCGAGATCGGTGACACGGGTGTGATCAATGGCACCCCGTACACCAAGCGGACCCGTAATCAAATTACCCCGGAGAATGCCCCCGTCACCTGTACCAGCAGCATTACAGACATGAGAGGCCTGTTCGCAGGAGCCGAGTCCTTCGACCAAGACATTGAATCGTGGGACGTTTCCAACGTGACGGACATGGGGCACATGTTCTCGGGAGCCGCGTCCTTCAACCAGGATATCGGGGCGTGGGATGTTTCCAACGTGACGGATATGAGCAGCATGTTCGGAGAAGCCTACTCCTTCAATCAAGACGTTGGCGCATGGGACGTCTCCAACGTGACGAATATGAGCGGCATGTTCAGAGGAGCCAGCTCCTTCAATCAGGACATCGGGGCATGGAACGTTTCCAATGTGACGGGTATGCGGTTCATGTTCAGCTATGCCGATTCCTTCAATCAGGATATTGGGGGATGGGATGTCTCCAGTGTGACGGCCATGCCGAGCATGTTCCATGGAGCCACGTCTTTCAATCAAGACATTGGTACATGGGACATTTCCAATGTGACGGACATGGCTTTCATGTTCAACGGCTCCGGTTTATCTACGGCGAACTACGACCGTCTGTTGATCGGGTGGGCGGAGTTGGATCTGAATACGGGTCTTACGTTCGAGGCCGGCGGTATCCAGTATTGTACTGGCAAATCATCGCGAGAGCACTTGGTCGAGGCATACGGCTGGACCATCAACGACGGTGGTGAAGCGTCCACCTGCTCTCCGTGAGGTGACGGTCCCGGCGACCCAGCATCATTTCGAAGCACACTCGCACCTGCGTGCCGTAGGACGGCTTCACATGGACTGGAGACGTTATTCGTGTGTCCGACCTACAGGGAGGGAGGAAGTATCTTGTTCTATGCAACCGAATCCGCGCTGAAGACAAAACAGCGCTGGAGCCTGCTCCTGCGTGCGTGAGACTGCCGATCCCGGAATGCTCCTTTCGCGCGGGCTGCACAGGTATCGGGAGGTGAATGTCCCTGCATCGATGGAGGCAATTAACACGAAGCGAACGGACCTCGTTTTCCCCTAAATCACTACTTGGCATGATCGGACACCTCCTGTCCGGGACGAAAGCGTGGGCATGTAGGAACGGGCAACTACCGCGTGTTCTGCTTCACTGACCTGTTTGGACCCATGCCAGATTCTGCTTCGTCTCTCCCCTCGCTTTCCTCGTTTGACCGCCATCTGCTGGCTGAACGGCTGCGCATCCGGCGGAACGACCAGACGCTGCTGAGTGCAGCGCACGTCCGCGCCAAGGTGGAGCCGCATCAGTGGGGAGCGGTGCGGCAGGCGCTTCAGGGGATCCCGCCCCGTGTGCTGCTGGCCGATGACGGCGATCTGGGGCGGCGCACCCAGGCGATGGCGCTGTTGAAGGAGCTGGCATTGCGTGGACAGGCCGACCGGGTGCTGGTTATTCCAACCAGAGGACACAATGAGGAGGCCACATGGGTGCGCAGCATGCATCACGACTTTGGGCTGGATATGGAGGTCTCCGATCACAACTGGGTCGACGAACATCGACGTGGAAAGGAACTGGATGTGAACCTGTGGAATCAATCTGAGCAGCGGGTCGTCATCCCTCCGGAGATGCTAACATACGGAAGTCAGGGGCGCAATCTGGCGTGTGAGCCGTGGGATGTGGTGATCGTGGAGGATGCGCCGGACCGGCTGGAAGGCCGCGAGGAGGAAGCAAGTCGAGCAGCGTATGCCGCTGAGGCTGTCCGCAACGCCCGGGCCCGAATCTTCTGCTGTGAGCAGCCGCATCGCGAAGGGCCCGAGGCATTCTGGGACCTGATTGAGCTGTTGGATCCGCTCAGCGTATCGGGAGACCGCAAGTCCGGCTCACGTGGTGTGCTGCATCGGATCGTGCGGCGCAGCCCCGCTACCGTAGCAGGCGTGGAATCGGCGCAGCCTGCGATGGTCCGGCATGCCGTTGAGCTGTCAGAGGCAGCGCAGGCGTTTCATAGGGCGGCCACTACGTACATCTCCGATGTATATCCTGTGCTGGAGAACGATATCGACTACACAGCACGAACTTTCACAGAGGGCATGACGGGCGCGCTGCTGGAGCATCCAATGGCTTTTGCTGAGGCGCTACAGGAACGCGTTGACGTGATTAGGGCGGTGCGGGACGTTGCCTTTTCGGAAGAGGCTGAGGCGCTGCTTGCTGGCCCAGGGCGGTCAGAAGGGCTTTCTGCGGAAAAGCGCACGCAGGCACGGGACGAGCTACGCACGGTCGCTGATGTGCACTCCGATGTCATGCTCGATGATGAGTTGAACCGGATCGTAGCGCTTGTGGAGCAGGCGCAGGCGCTCAATCCCCACGCCAAGACCAGAGCCACGCGCACCGTGATCGACGAGATTCTTGCGGAAAGGCCGGATGCGTCGATCATCGTCCTGGCCCGCCAGCCCAGCACCATGCGCGCGATGCAGGCTGCATCCACGGATGCGTCGTGGCATGAGCGGGTTGTGGTGCACGGCACGTTTTACGATGAGGAGGCCCGTGCCGAGGTGCAGTCGGCCCTGGACGCCCGAGAGGCCTCTGTGCTCATCACCTCCTGGGGGGGAGCTATGGGATTGGACCACATACAGGCCGCAACGACGCATGTCATCAATTTTGATCTTGCATGGCATCCAGCCTCTACACGGCACCGGATGTGCACGATGCAGCAGATGACGAGCCGCAGTGACCTCACCTGGCACGACCTGCACCTACCCGGCACCCGCGAGGGGCAGCTCGTTGCTACAATGTGTGAGCACGTGCATCCGCTGTATGAAGTCGCCACGGCAGATTCTACGGTCGATGGCGTCTTCGATAGCCTGGACGCAAAGAGGACGGTTATGGATGCTGTTCGCAACGATGTGCCTGCAGATCAGGCGTCGCAGGGGCTACAGGCCGATCTGGATGCCCGCATTGAGCAGCTACAGATGTGGCAAGACGCTGATTTCTTTACATGTGCCTCCTTTGATGCAAAAGACATGCGTCAGGTGAAGTTGATGGTGGCCACCGCTGAGCGGACGTATGGGGCGTTTGATGAGCGGGCGGCGCTGGTCGCGGCATGTATTGGTCGCAACGGCGGGACATGGACGTCTCATGGCGACGGCACGTACGCGATTGCACTGTATGCAGAGGGGGAGGCAACGCGGTATGCTTTTGATCCCGACACAGCACGCACCGAAGAGGTGGAGTATTTGGGGCCGGGCCATCCGCTCATGGAGACGGCGGCAGAGCGTGTTCTGAAGAGCGAGGTACTCAGCGCGCCAGTGGGCCAAAAGCAGGCGGCGTTTTTAAGTGCGCCCGGCATCACGTTTGTGTATCGTCTGGTGTTTGAGGACGGCAACGGCCGGGTCGTCCACGAGACGCTGTATTCACTGCACGTGCCTGCGGATGGCAGAGCAATCCGTTCAGCGCGTGGCGAGCGCGTGTTGCAGGCCGGTACAGAGGCCTCCAGCGACCACCCGGCGATTGGCACGTTGCGGGCGCAACGCACAGTGCTACAGACGCGTGCCGCCGCGGCTCTTCACGAGCAGGTGCCGATGATTGAAGCGCAACTCGCATCGGCACGACGGGCACGCGCCGGTCAAGAAAAAGAACGACTCGAAGACCGCCCCCCGCATCATGGCGAGCTAATGACGGAAGCAGAAGCTGTGGATATGGGACACCGCTACGCCGCTGTGGACACCCATCGCAGGCTCAATGCACATCCGCCTGTGCTGGTCGGCTGGTGCTATGCAGTGCCGGAGTAGCGAGAGAAAACATCCATTTACTCTTAGAACCTGTTTTGATTTCTTAATTTGGGCTCCGAGCGGCGGCGCTGGACTGGGGCCGAAGGTCATGCCCCTGGTGCAAATTGCCCCCGATGTCGGCCCGTAGCCCGGCTACGAACCGCCATCGTGGTCCAATTTTCGCTTCAGCGGCGCTCGCTCTCGCCTACAAACCAAAACCCAAACAGGCTCTTAGCCGTTCGGGACTTTCACGCCACTATAAAGGAGTGTCTGGAAGGGGCATCTGACTTTTGTCGTGTACTGTCTCTGGAAACTCCTCCGCCACCTTCCACAACAGTTCCAGTAGTATGTTGGGGCTGAAGGCGACGGCTTTCCGCACGCCTGGCGTGTCATCCTGAGCCAGTTTGCTTAGGAGATTGACCGGTGTCTCTGGATGCACGGCTACAGCGCGCCGCTCGCCTAAGTCTTCCGAGACTGCCTGCTGGTGCAGGAGGCAGGAGCGTCCTGCTGTGAAGTTAGGACTTCGCTTTTGCTTGATTTGATCATCCGACAGCGCAAGCCCGCTGTCGTGCATACCGCGCAAGATCGATTCGGCACGGCCTGGGTTAGCCCGCGCCTGGTAGAGATGTTGCCCTACGGCGTGCTCGAGAAGCCTTGCACACGCTGCTGTCGACTTTTTCTGTTACCTGACGTTGCTAATTGGGGCGGCTACGTCCACGTTGCACCCCCGCTCTATCGCATCCACGCGATCACTGAAGAGACCAAAAGCGACGGACGCGGATGGGCCGGATGTGCAGGAGGGATGCCTGCTCCAGAGACGTAGGCAGAAGTGCGTCCTTTCTCATCGAAGCTCACATTCAGTACATCCAACACAGCGCGCTCAGTACAGCGAGGTCGACAGGATCAGCCCGAAGCGCCACGAGGCGACGCTGCGGCTGGGGTCCTGGGCACGTTCCCACGGCTCGGCGTTGCGGAAGGCGCCGCCTACGTTCCAGGCCGTGAAAAAACCAGGCTGCACCACCGGCACGCCCGCAATATGTACGGTAGCCGAGAGGTCGTGGCGGCTGTTGGCGCCGTATGAGCCCCGCGCCGTCAGATTCGCGTATCCGGTAAAGCCAAGCCCCAGAAGGATCGTGTCGCCCTCATACCAGAGCTGCGAGCTGTACTGGTTGAAGACATCCCGGTCCACGCGGGGCATGCTGGGCTCACGTGCCCGTTCGGTCGAGTGGGCATAGAAGGCCCCGGCACGCACCCGCAGACTGAGCGTGCGCGTAAACGCCAGACGCGCATTGCCCGCCAGAGCAATCATGCCGCCCTCAGGCAGAAATGCACCCGGACGCCCCACCTCGGCGTGCTGTCCCAGTACGGCTGTCGTCGTGTTGTCAGATAGCGGAACGCGCCCGCCAACCTCGATCATGATCGGGGAGAAGCGCGGAGTAAGCGCCAGCCCGATGTACGGATTTCCGATCTGCGTGTCTGAGATGTCCTCAGGCGTACTGGTGTTGAGGTAGGCCACCGGAAGCTCGGTTACCAGCTCGGTGCCACGGGTCAGCGATACGGTCCCTGTAAAGAAATATGCTCCGGACAGCCCGTCGATGTCCTGTACGTCTGGCTGCACGGCCTCAACGCCAAGCTGCATGGGCTGGTAGGGGGGGAGCCACAGGTGCTGTGCCTCGGCAGTGCGGGGCAAGAGCAGGCTGCCTATAAAGAGCATGCCCAGCACAGGAAGCATCCAGGAGCGCAAAGAAGAGAGGAGCCAGTTCATGGTCGCTATCGAGGTCGAAACGGCAGTATCTGTCGGTTATATCTGTAGAGATGTAATAGAACGCAGCGTTTGGGCGGATGCAACCCGCGCAGCGCCTCCCGCGCAGAAGTCGTTAGAACTCCACATGGGCAGTCGGTATACAACATTGTCATGTAACGCATCTGTTCACAAATCGGCATACGGCCCATGCTCCATACGCAGAATGCTGCTCCGCTCGCTTCCGCTCCCTTTGCGGCACGCAGGCAACAGATCGAAGCGCTGCGCGACCAGTTTACAGGACTCGACACGTCGTACCCCCGCGCCGACGGCACCACCAGACCCCGTGTCTATCTCGACAGTGCGGCGTCGAATCTGCGTTTTCAGGGCGCCGAGGCTGTCGTCGATGAGGCGATGCAGCACTATGCCAATACGCACTCGCATCTGCACCACGGGGCACGCATCATGACTGAAGCCTACAAGCAGGCCCATGAAACCGTGCGCCAGTTTGTCGGAGCCCCTGAGACCCATACAGCGATCTTCTGTGGCACTGGCGTAACGGGCGGACTCAACCGCATGGCGCGCGTGCTCGCGGCGCAGCGTCCGGAGCGCGACGTGGCTATTACGACGCTCATGGAGCACCACGCTAACGATCTCCCGCATCGCAAGCATATGCGCGAGGTGGTGCACGTGCCGCTGGAGATGGATCCCGATGGCAACGCCGGGCGCGTAGACATGCACGCGCTGCGCGCTGCTATTCAAGAACACGGCGACCGGCTCAATTACGTGGCCGTGACTGCCGCATCCAACGTGACCGGCGTGGTGAACCCGGTCCACGAAATCGCGGCGCTGGCTCATGAGGTTGGGGCGCTTTGCGTGGTCGATGCCGCTCAGTCCGCCGCGCACTTGCCTATTTCTGTCGCCGGAGAGACTCCAAACGAGGCGCTCGACGTCGTGTGCCTGAGCGGACATAAGATCTACGCGCCGGGCAGTCCGGGCGTGATCGTGGCGCGTAAGGACCTCTTCGAACAGCACGAGCCGGAGGTCGTTGGCGGGGGCATTGTCGAGTTTGTGGATGCGAAACGCTACGACGTAACCCCGAGCCTGCCGGAGCGCGAAGAGGCGGGCACGCCTAACTTGCCGGGGTCGCTGCTTCTGGGCGCTACGCTTCGCATCCTGCAGCGAGTGGGCATGGACGTGGTCGAAGCCGACGAGCAGGCGCTTACGCAGTATGCGATGAGCGCCCTTAACGCCTTGCCCGGTCTTACGATCTACGGCTCGCATCGCTTGGAGGTCGCAGAACGCATCGGGGTCATCACGTTCAACCTGCACGACCTTCCGCATGGACTCGTGACGGCCGCGCTGAACGATTATTTCGGCATCGCAGTGCGCAACGAGTGCTTCTGCGCACAGCCGTTCGTGCGGCAGCTTCTGGGTATTGCGGATGCGAAGGGCATCGCGCCATCCGACTGCACCGATGCATGCAGCACCCGCGCACAGCCCGGCATGGTACGCATCTCGTTCGGACTCTACAACACCGAGTCCGATGTCGACGCGGCCGTAGAAGCTCTTCAAGACCTGACGTCGCGTCCGGACTGGTACCGCGAGCGCTACCGGCCAGTAGGCGATGGCAGCGGCGACTGGGTGCATGCCGAGTTTGAGGCGCCTCCTGCAGCGCAGTTCGATCTTCTGGATGCATCCGACCGCTGGTTGGATGTAAACGCACCCGCATCCTCCTGACATAAGTTCCGAATTGGATTCAAAAAGAAGAGCAACCGTGCAGGCCGGACGAAGACGAGAGTACGTAATGCGCACAATGGACGTGTAACACGCGTAGCATGACTAACGCTCCGAATCACCTCATGACGTACGGATCGCTGATGCGTGCAGCCGGCATGCAGCAGAAGCTGGGGGTGGCGCCGCAGCTTGCATTTGAGGGACCGTGCTGCGTGCATGGTCGCCTGTACGATCTGGGCGCCTTTCCGGGGGCAGTACCAGTGGAAGAAGAGGCAGACGAGAACGAAGACGCCACAGTGCAGGGGGAACTGTATCGCTTGCGCAGCACAAACGTGCTCACGCGCATCGACCAGTACGAAGGGTTCGATCCGAACCGCGAGTCCACGTCGCTGTTTGTACGACGTCCCGTCATCGCGAAGCCCATGGACATACGAGCATGGGTTTACTGGTACAACGGTTCTGTAGACAGCGTGCCGGTCGTCGAATCGGGGCAGTGGCCTGCCGGACACCGGGGCGCCACGTAGCTGCGTTTGCTTTCCTTGCTTTTTTACTGCATGAATACCCTTCTCGCTCTCGAAACCGCCGATACGACCTGTGGTGTGGCTGTGTGGCACGACGGAGGATGCCAGGCCGAAGCACATATCCATCGCCCGCGTGTGCACGCCGCACGGCTCACCCCGCTCATTGAAGAGACCCTCGCCCACGCCGACGTGGCGGCCTCTCAGGTAGAGGCGGTTGCCGTATCTGCCGGACCGGGGTCGTACACGGGGCTCCGCATCGGCATGAGTAGCGCGAAAGGGTTCGCAATGGCGGTGGGTTGTCCGCTTGTAACGGTGTCTACCCTTGAGGCGGCAGCGCATGCGCTTGCTCCCTGGGTACTTCCGGGCGACATGGTTGTGGCTGCGCTTGATGCGCGCCGTAACGACGTGTTTGCAGCAGCGTACATTGCAACCGATATCGCCACGGACGGGGTATGGTCAGAGGCCGTGGCGGCGGGGCCATACGACGTGGACGATCTGGCGGATGCGGTCGAGCAGCAGCTGCACGATAGCAGCACCCTGTGGTACACGGGGCCCGGCGCGGCAAAGGCAGCAACATCTATGCAGAGGCGTGTCGAAGAGACGAGGGACCTTGAGATAGAAGGCCATGACGCCGTACCTGATGATGAAGCCGGGCAGCTCCGCAGCGTGCGCGTCGTCCCCCCTGCGCACAGACGTCTATCTGCGCGCGACGTTGCCCGGCGTGGCATCGCACGGGCCCAACAAGGCGCCCTGCAAGATCCCTGCGATGTGGAACCGGCGTACCTGAAAGCCTTTCATGGCACACCACCCGCTAAGAATCTGATTTGATTTCTTATTTTGGGCACCTCAGGACTACTTCCTCCCTGCGGTCGGGGCGCTGCGAGCGGCTCCATTGGGTTGGGGCCGAGGGGCATGCCCCTGGGTGCAACGCCCCCCGATATACTGACGTCAGTCGGGCTGTGCCCGCATGTCAGCCCGCAGCCCCGGGTGTGAACCCCTATTGTGGTCTTCGTTTTGCTCCACCAGTGCGCGCTCTCGCTGTCAAACCAAAACCCAAGCAGGTTCTAAATCGGTATAAATCCTGTAGCAGGCGGTAGACACCGTGCTGATTAGGTTGTATACTGCCTACGCATTCACTCTCACTGACATACTCTTGGCATGGCTTGGTTTCACCGCAAGAAAGCGGGCATCCTCACAAAGCGCGACGACCAGAATGAAGTCCCTGAAGGGCAATGGGTGAAATGTCCAAAAACGGGTGAGATCGTGAACCGCCGTGAAGTGGAGGACAATCTCTACGTGTTTCCTGGGTCGGGCTATCATTTCGGGATGAGCAGCCATCGCTACTTTGACCTGCTCTTTGACAACGACACGTACACCCGGCACGACACGGATCTGTATTCGACCGACGTCCTGGACTTTGAGGACCGGAAACCATATACGCAACGCCTGGAAAAAGCCCAGAAGAAAACCGGTCAGAACGAAGCCGTGCAGTCGGCTACCGGTCCGGTAGGCGGGTACGAGACCTCAATCGCTGCAATGGACTTCTCGTTTATCGGGGGGTCGATGGGATCGGTCGTCGGTGAGATCATTGCGCGAGCCATTAAGCGGGCGTACACCAACGGGTACCCGCTCATCACCATTACGCAGAGCGGGGGGGCTCGCATGATGGAGGGCGCGTTGAGTCTGATGCAGATGGCAAAAACGAGTGCCCACCTCACGCGTCTGGAAGAGGCTGGTCTGCCGTTCATCTCGATTCTAACGCATCCCACCACCGGCGGCGTAACGGCCTCGTTTGCGATGCTCGGCGACTTTCACATTGCAGAGCCTGAGGCCTTGATCGGGTTTGCCGGGCCTCGGGTCATCCGCGAAACCATTGGGTCGGATCTCCCTGAGGGATTTCAGCGCTCTGAGTTTCTGCTTGAGCACGGATTTATAGATATGGTCGTTGATCGGCGTCAGTTGCAGCGACGCGTTATCGCACTGCTTGACCTGATCATGGAAGACAAGCAAGCTGCATAGTTCAGGCCTAACGGTCTACACGTTAGAGTAGCTCAGGCTGCACAGCGCGTGCAGGCCTTGCCCGGTAGCCCCTGTTCCCCCGGAATTATGACCAGGCTATGACCGGGTTTCAGGCGAACCGGATCGTACGTGGGGAGTGTCGACGGTGATTGAAGAAAGCGGAATTGCGGCCGAGTCGCCCCGTGTTGGGGGCGGCGTTTTCGGGTCGTCGCCGTTTCCGGGCGGGGGTCCATCGCCCGAGTCGGAGCGGCCCGTGCCACTTTCGCCCATGCCCAGCAGCACAGGCGCAAGGATGCACGCAAAGACAAGCGTTGGAATCACAACAAAGGCGAAGAAAGTCATGGGTTGTACCGCCGTTTGCAGGGGAATGAGATCATTGTTGCAGAGCGTCTACGTTAAATGAAACCGTCCGTTCACATTAGTGCGCGTAGATTCTACTTTGTTACGACATTTGTTCCGTATCCGACAGAAAAAAGTATAGCACGCACTCCCCCGGCTCTTGTTAACTGACTCGTCTCTATCTGCTATGAACGACCTCAATGCATCCCAAAAAGGCACCTCTCAGCAAGACGTATCGCAGCAGGGTGCAGCGCCACAGAGCGCGTCTGAGTGGGTTGAGCGCGCCGCTGAGCACACGGAAGAAGCAATTGCATACATGAAACAGTTCGGGGTCGAGCCCGAAGGGCACATTCGTCCGTTTCTGCCGCCCGATACCCGCCAGGCGTCGATCAATCGTATCCCCTACACGCACGACGTGAAGCAGCAGGTAGTCTATGAGACCGAGCCCGGCGAGTTTTCGGCCCGCTGCCCGTTTTCGGGGCTGCCCGATTTTGGAACGGTGCGCGTTGAGTATGTACCTGGCGACTGGATTCTGGAGCTGAAGAGCTTAAAGTATTACTTCGTGTCATGGCGCGATATCGGCGCAGCCCAGGAGGATATTACTGCTATTGTCTTTGAGGACGTTATGGCAGAGCTTGCCAATCCGGAGTATCTCGTTGTTGAGACCGTGTACAACGTGCGAGGAGGTATCAACACCACCTGCACGGCCGACAGCCGCTCGCAGTAATGGTAAGCGCAGGTTGATAGCCTGCCTCAGTTTCTCTGTTTGCATAAATCCCTGTATCCTGCCGTCGAGCCTCTTAAATCCGTTATTGCAAGAAATGCATTCAAAAATAAGATAGAGGAGCTTGGAGCCAGAGAAAGGACCTTTTACTGGCCTTCAAGCGCGTCTGAGGAAGCAACCGCGTTTGGTGCGACAGGGGGATTGCAGATGTTGCAAAAGTATTGTTTATTGAAGGGTGTTAAAGTGCGCATTCCATAAGCAATACAAGGGCTCAATATGAAAGATACATCTGCTGTATTCTATGCAACCATGTCTCGCGTTGCAGCCAGTTTCGTCATTGGCCTCGCCCTTGTGATGAGCGGGTGCATGAGCATGGAGCACCACATCTCGCTCCATGCGGACGGAAGCGGCACCGTAACCGAACGCTTTGAGCTCAATCCAGTCGCCACTGAGATGATGCAAGGTATGGCACAGGGCATGGCGTCAAGTGAAAGTGACGAGGAACATCCGCCTCTCTTCTCAGAGGCAGACGCCCAGGAGCGTGCCGACATGCAGCCCGGTCTGTCTCTCATCTCGGTAACGCTTCTGGAGGATGCAGGGGGCGGCACGTCAGGCTACGAGGCCGTGTATGGCTTCGACGACATCAATCAGATTACGGCCGGGATCAATCTTGACCAGGCTGCGCCCGATGAGATGGCATCGAACCTACCTGCAGAAGAAGGAAGCGGGTCGCTTCTTTCGGATATGGACCTCACCTTTACGCCTGGCTCCCCGGCCGAACTGCTGTTACGCATGCCGCCTGAAGACAAACAAGCTGAAGAGAAACTGCACGCGATGCCCGAAGCGACGCCAGCAGAGAATGAGGAGATGGCATTCATGATGCAGCAGATGATGCAAGGCGTACGGATTGTGGTCTCCATCGAAGTTGAAGGCACAATCCTCGACACCAATGCGAGCCTGCGCGACGGCAATCGCATCGTGCTCTTCGACCTTGACTTCGAACGGCTTCTGGAAGAGGATAGCGAGGAGGCGATCTCGTTTGTGAATCGCGCGATGAACGATGAGGGCGGCTCGCTCTCGGCAGAGCAACTGAACAGCATACCTGGTTTTTCTGCAGAGACAAGCCGCGAGGTTCTCATTCGCTTTGAATAGCCTGCGGCGCTGCCCTGCAGGCCGCTTGCTTAGATCGGGCTGGCGCAGCGTGATGCGTGCAAAGCGCGATGAACAATGCGTGGCGGTATGCGTCAAGCGTACTCCTGCTCGAATGCACAATAGCCTACCCAGCCATGTCTCAGGTTGCTGAACGCGCGCGCCGCCGTGCCATGATGTGGAGCCTCTCGGTGGCCGTGCTTATGCTGGCCGGAAAGTCGCTCGCGGCCTGGCTCACGGGCAGCGCAGCGATCTTCTCGGATGCGATCGAGTCGGCCATTCATCTTGTGGCAACCGGGTTTGCAGGATTTAGCCTCTGGTACGCCTCCACTCCGCCCGATCAGGGGCATCCATACGGACATGGCAAGATCGCCTACTTTGCGGCTGCATTTGAGGGACTGCTGATTGCAGCCGCGGCCATCGTCATTGCCTGGGTCGCTATCGAAGACCTGATCCGCGGTCCAGAGCTGCAGCAGCTCGATGCCGGCCTGGCCATCATTGCGACGCTGACGCTTGTCAATGGCGGACTGGGGTGGTACCTGATCCGCATAGGGCGAACGCACAATAGTCTGGTGCTGATGTCGAACGGTCAGCACGTGCTCACGGACATGTGGACGAGCCTGGGTGTGCTCGTAGGAGTGGGGCTGGTGCGGCTCACAGGCGTTCTGTGGCTCGATCCGGTGGCAGCCCTTGTGGTGGCGACTAACATTCTGTGGACCGCCGGCACGCTGCTGCGCCGCTCACTTGGCGGACTCATGGACCGGGCCGATGCGCATACCACCTATCGGGTGCTGGAGGTGCTCAACGCGGCGGTTGAAGACGAGACTGTGGTGAACTACCATCAGGTGCGTCACCGCCGCAGCGACGACCAGCTGTGGGTCGAGTACCATCTTATGTTTCCTGGAGAAATGTCGGTGCGCGAGGCGCATGCCCGCTCGCACGATGTGGAAGCCGCCCTGCACGAAGAGTTTCCAGATGACCAGGTGCGCGTGACAGCGCATCTGGAGCCGCGCAGGCACCGCGACGCCCACCCGCCCGACCATACCGAGCCAAGTGATCCGCTCCACGAACTCTCGCGTTAACCGGCCAGGCCCGTCGGCGCATGGCTACGTGCCCGCAAGCCCTTGCAGCCTGGATCCTCGAAGCCTAAACCACGAGCCCTGAGACAGACACAAACAAAAACAGGGGCGCCCGAAACGGGTCCCCCTGTTACGCCACATTGTGGTGCCGACTCTACGCCGAGCAGCTTAGCTTACAAGCTCTGCATCGAGTTCGATGGATACGCCGGCAAGGGCTTTTGAGACCGGGCATCCCTCCTTGGCAGCCTGAGCATGCTCGGTAAAGGTATCCGCATCAAGACCGGGTACCTGCCCTTTGCAGGTCAGTTTAATCGTTGTAATGGTCGGGGCGCCATCGATCATCTCCAGCGACACGTCGGCTGTTGTGGTCACATCTTCGGGCGTATGCCCGGCTTCGGCAAGCATGTTTGAAAGCGCCATCGAATAGCAGCCGGCGTGGGCGGCCCCGATGAGTTCTTCCGGACTGGTTTCGTTGTTGCCTTCAAAACGCGACTTGAATGAATAGCCACCACCAATGGCGCCGGTTTTTCCTTTAAAGGTGCCGGCTCCCTCTTGAAGGTTGCCGTTCCAGGTTGCTTCTGCGGAATGTACAGGCATGGTAGATAAAGTCTTGTTAGAAAGTAGGTAACGATGACTACGCAGAAGCACCGGTCGTTTGCAGAAACCGTTCCGTCGAGCCCGAAACGGGATCGTTATATCAGCGCGAACAGACCGATGCTGCGTAGCTGTGGTAGTCCGTTATGGCCTGCAGTGCCACAACGGTATCCTACGGCAATCGCTACGATGATATGACCTTGCCGTTTGCATCCACCCGGTCCATGTGAATATCCATCTGCGGGAACGGAATGCCGATATCGGCTGCATCAAGCTCGTACTTGATGACGCGTGCCATCTCGTCGCGTACACGGGGCAGGTCGCCAAATCCGCTCGGACGGATCCACACGCGCACCTCCCAGTCGATCGAGGAGTCGCCAAGTCCGGTAAGCAGCACCTGCGTGCCGCGCTCTTCGATGCGTTCGTCGATGCGTTCAGCAGCGCGCTTCAGCACGGTGCGGGCCTCGTCGATGTCGGCAGGGTAGTCGGTGCCTACGGCGCAGGCCACCCGCAGCTCGTCGTTGTAGAGCACGTTACGAATGCTGGAGCCAAACACGTCACTGTTTGGGATAATGACGAGCTGATTGTCCATGGTGTTCAAACGCGTGTAGAAAAGCTGGATGTCGCGCACGCGCCCGCGCTCGCCCGAGATCTCAACAACGTCATCGACATCAAACGGACGGAAAATGAGAAGCATTACGCCGGCCGAGAAGTTGGCGAGTGTGCCCTGCAGGGCGAGACCGACCGCAAATCCGGCAGCAGCCAGGATGGCGATGAAGCTGGCCATTTGAACGCCTATCGTGCTCAGCGCTGCCAGCACAGCCAGTACAATAATCACGTAGTAGACCAGGTTACCGGCAAAGCGAGCCAGCGTCTTGTCGTACTTTGGCTTATCAAGCGTTGCGCGAATGCCATCGCGTAGGCGTCCGGCGATCCATTTCGCAATAAGAAAGATGAGGATACCGCCAACGAGGCGACCACTGTAGTCAATGATCGTCTCAAGTGTAATCTGATCGAGCAGTCCTTCCATGGGACACGGGGCAGTTAGGCAAAAACAAACGTCAATACACCAAAGTTAACAGAACCTGGGTCATTATCAACCCAGATATCTGTCCGTTTGGTGTTGAAACGTATATTTAAAGAAACAACGCCAGCAACGGGGGCGGTGTCAGACGTTAGAACGGCCGAGAATGCGTTCCCAGAATCGCGCCAGCAGCTCGGTATCTGTCTGCATATCGGGACGTTCTTGCTCGAAGCCCACAACCCGACCGGTATCCGGATCGTGCTCCAGGCGAAACGTAAAGATCGGCTCCCCGTCGGGGCCAATGCCCATGTCAGACCGTCCAAATCGCAGGTCGTGCACGTAGAGGGTGCCATCGCTTCCCTCCGACACGCTGTAGTATCCGCGCGAAAACCAGCGTAGCCGTTCCAGTGCGCGCGAGTCGGGCAGGTCGCTGAGCAGATCATGCCGTTTGGGAATGCGCTCAAACGAGACAGGGGGCGTAGTGTCGAAGTGCGAGTAGGAGCCCACGTAGAACGCGTCGTCGGTCTCGCCAATAGCCTGCCAGAGTATATTGTTGAAGGCGGTGGGACGCGTGAACGTGCGTTCTACTTCAATCCCTGCATTCTCAAACCCCTCACGTAAGTTCTGTTCTGCAAGGAGTTTGCTTGGAATCGTGAGCATCAGGTAGAGCGTGCTGAGCGCGAGTCCGGCGACGTTAGCCCAGTAGCGCAGGCGGTCGGTTGGGGCGCGCCGCCACGCCACGAAGAGGCCCGCAAGTAGCGGCACCGTGTAGAGCGGGTCGATAATGAAGATCGTCCCGAAGACGACCGGGTAGTTGCTGAACGTGTAGAAGAGCTGCGTGCCGTACGTCGTGAAGGCGTCCAGCACAGCATGCGTTGAGAGCACCAGTCCCGCCATCAAGGTCCACTGCGCCCAGGGTACGGCGTCTTTCCGGTGCAAGCGATGCATCAGGGTTCCAAAAAGCAGGGCGCCCACTACCCAGAACGTGATGGAGTGGGTAAATCCCCTGTGTATGCCGAGCGCAGTTACGTTCGAGATGAACGGGTTCAAGACAATGTCGAGGTCGGGGACCGTGCCCAACGCGGCTCCCCAGTATATCGCCTTGTCGCCCACGCGCCGCCCAAGCGTCGCCTCGCCAACCGCAGCACCCAGCGCCAGTTGTGTTAGAGAATCCACGCGTTACGTATGTTGCTCCACAGAAAAAATAGGTTGATTGTCAGGTTTCCCTACGAATACGTAGAGAAACGGACCCGTCCGTAAGCGGGTATGCTGTGACGAGTCATTAACGTTTTCTCATAGGCCTCGCTTCGTACATGGAATCGGTTCCTGGTTTTCTGGTGGATGCGCACGTTCGCGACGAACGGGCAGACGATCTCGACGCGCTCATTCGATCGCTCTTTGCACGCCGGCACCTTCGCACAGCAGGTAGCGGACAGCAGCAGATGTGGATGGTCGCTGAGTTTATCCAGCAGATGCGCGCTCGAAGCGCTGTCTTTAAGACGCTCAGCACGAAGATGGACGGACCCATTCCGTTTGGAATTGGCCACTGCACAATCAAAGATGGTGTCGTCGAGCAAGTGGCACGTCCGCTGCCGCTTGAGCATCCGGACGTGTTTGCGCGTGTGCTGAGCGAGTTTGTTGCGCCCGGTGCGGTGTGTGGGGTCGAACCTGAAAACGAAGCGCCCTACGGATGGCGTATCGACGGAGTCGACGATCTTACCGCCCTCGACGAGCACGCGCTGCGTAGCTATCGCGCCAACGCGTAGCACGGCATGCGAGTGTGCAGGTGTGCAGCGAGGCGTACCCGGGGGACAAGCAGGTTTATGACCACCGGTTCAGCAGTCCGGTAGCGAGCGCCTCGCGCGTCAGGTCAGGTGTGGCCTTTCCCTCAGGGGGGAGCAGCGTAAACGTATGCTGGTGCACATCGTCGTTTGGGTGGTGTTGGTGGATACGCACGCCCACGCCGTCGCCGTCGTATGACCACAGGGCCGTGCGGGTGTGGGGGCGCCGCGGGAACGGCTCGCTTTCAGGCAGCTGACTGCGCAGGGCGTCGAGATGCTCGTTGAAGAGCGACCGTTGGGGCGCATCGATCCTTACGAACACGTCTACATCGTAGTCGCGGTCGAACGAGAGGCGCACCTGGCTCAGGTGAGGCGAAAACGGACGCCACTCCAGGTCGAGCGTGCCGTGCCCGTCGGTGAGCTCGCGGACGATGCCTTGCAGTTCGGGAAATGCGTCGTGCAGTGCACGACGCGCCGCGCTGTAGCCCTGCATGGCGTGCATGTCTCCCTCCATGGCCGTGGGCTGCTGCTCCGCTGCGATTTCGGCAGCGGTCGTGCGCATCCACTTCTGAATGGCCGGGGCGCGCGACAGAGCTTCGTTCGTGTCGCGCACCGAGGTAGCAAGGGTAGACGCGATGCGGGCACGCCAGTCTGTGGCTTCGGGTTCAGACGGATCCGGGGCGGAAGCAGTCATGGAAGTGAGGCAGTTTGGCGAAAGAAGCATAACCGGTGCTTGCACGAAAGATACGGAATCGCGTTTCGGTGAACCGGCTATCAGATAAGCAGAGACGTTCACCTGCGAGGCCATACGTCTTGTGCGATATTGTTACGGTCGGGGGGCGCTGATGTGGCTACGTTTAGAGCACATTCGTACGAATCCCTATACCAATAACTTTTGTAGATTATGGCAGACCTGACCGATCAGGTAATCATTATTACGGGTGCATCCAGCGGTATTGGCGAGGCGACGGCGCAGCTGCTGGCGGAAGAGGGCGCGCGTGTGGTGCTGGCTGCGCGCCGCGAGGAGCGTCTGAATGAGCTGCGTGACGAGATCGAGGCGGACGGCGGTACGGCGCTGGTCGTGCCCACCGACGTAACCGACCGCGCGGCGGTGGGGCATCTGGTTGATACGGCATACGACACCTACGGGCAGGTCGATGTGCTGGTCAACAATGCCGGCATTATGCCGCTGTCGATGATGGCAAAAACCCACGAAGAGGAGTGGGAGCAGATGGTAGACGTGAACATCAAGGGCGTGCTGCACGGTATCGGGGCGGTACTCCCAATCATGAAAGAGCAGGGACACGGCCATGTGGTGAACATCTCGTCGGTCGCCGGGCGCCGCGTGTTTCCGGGTGGGGCGGTCTACTGCGGGACGAAGTTTTTCGTGACAGCGCTCTCTGAGGGGATGCGAAACGAGCTCTCGAAGCAGCACAACATCCGCGTGACGAGCATCGAGCCCGGCGCGGTGGCAACGGAGCTCACGCACACAATTACGGACGAAGACATCCTGGAGAGCTTCGAAGGGATGGAGATGGAGCCGCTGGCTTCGATCGACATTGCGGAGTCGATTCTGTACGCAATTTCAGCGCCCAATCGCGTGAACGTGGAAGAGGTGCTTGTGATGCCGCGTGAGCAGGCCATGTAGCATGGTTATATTAGGAAACGAGAGGAGCAACACGAGTTGCCCCCTCATGCAGCGCGTCGTTACAGAAAAAAAGCGCGGGTCCCCAAAGTGGGACCCGCGCTTTTTAGTTGGATGCGCTGAAAGCAGGGCGTGTGCGTTATGGTAGAGAGCGTAAGTTGGACGCTACACATCAAAGCTTGCAGGGAGGGTAACGCGTACGTAGACTGGTTCTCCATTGTGGGTGCCGGGTTTCCAGTCGAGTGTAGTAACGACGCGCATCACCTCGTTATCCAGCCGTCGGGTGGCCGACTCAAGGATCTCGGGTGCATAGACGGTGCCATCGGGGCCCACGACAAACTGGATGAGCACACGCCCCTGCTCCTTGTTCTGGCGTGCCTTATAGGGGTAGCGCACCTCCTCGTACAGCGTCATCATGCCCCCAACAGGAAGTGGAGCTTGGTCTACCTCGTCGCGGTCGAGTACTTCGGCCTCCGCAGGAACGGCTATGGTTGGTGGCGTGGGGGCATCTGTAGGCTGCTCCCCTGTGGGGGCATGTGGAGCAGCGCTGGTGCAGGCCGTGAGGAGTAAAAACCCACTTACAAGCAGCCCGGCTACAAAAGAAGATAGGGAGGAGGGAGAAGGAATATGCTGGGGTTGAGAGCAGTTGAACATGCAACGGTAAGAATATGCAGAGAACCGGATAGGGGCATCCCTAAAGTCAGATGTTTAATCTTAACGTAAAGAAGCTACACACGCCTTGCAAGGGAATATGAAAACTGCCCTGCCCCGCGGTTCGGCCACGAGGCAGAGCGGTACGAAAAGAATGAGAGAAAGGCATTACTCCGAAAGCTGAAACACAACGGGGAGGGTCAGCTGCACGTCGACCGGCGTACCATTCAGCGTGCCGGGGGTGAAAGATACCATATTGAGGGCAGATCGCACTTCGTCTTCAAGTGCTTCGACCGCTTCCGTAGGCGTGTCGGCTCCGGCATCGGGGCTGCTCAGGATGGATGGGCGCTCTGCCGTGCCGTTTGTGCTTACGACGAACTGGACGACGACACGTCCTTCTACGCTGTGTTCACGGGCTGCGTCAGGATACGTGATGTTCTCATAGAGAGCGGCTGTACCGCCGTCGAGCTGAGGCGGCGTATCGACTTCAATGTAGGCATCCCCGGCTTCATTCATGATGGACGCATCGTCGAGCGCAGTCGGTGTTTCTCCCGAAGGAGCGTCTGCACAGGCTACGAATCCGAGTGTGAACACGAGCAGGAGAGCACTTGCAAGAATGCTGCGTCGTGGATGGGTTGGCGTAGGCATATCAGACATAGCATGTAAGCGGGGTTTGAGGGTAGTATTCGATCGGGCGAACGGCAGCAGCGCAGGAAGCGGAGCCGCCGGGCGTTGGGCACAGCGAAGAAGCAGCCGGGCGTACGCTGCGCGTTCCACGTGGGGCTGCGCGCAGGACGTAGCGTCGCACGCTACTTCACGGTAATATTGGGCGTCGTGGTAGAGGCGGTGCACGAGCGGATGAACGACTGCAAGGGCGCGTACAGAGCGAAGAACCAGCTCCAGCAGGTAGTCGCGGCGTTGCACATGCACCAGCTCATGGGTGGCAGCGAGCCGGCAGGCATGGGCATCGGCGGCAATGTCGGGGGGCAGGAGGAGCAGCGGACGCCGCAGGCCGCACGTCATAGGCACCGGTACATCGTCGGAGACGTGCACACGGACGCGCTGCTGTAGTCCGAGCGAGCGCGTAAGTGCATCGACAGTGTTCTGCACATTGGGCGAAGCGTTTGGGAAGAGGCGGCGGCGCAGACGATAGAGCGCATACGTGTCGCGTAGTAGCCGCCACAGTGCGACGAGCGCGGCTCCTGCAGCACTCAGGGTGAGGACTCCGAGCGCTACGAATAGCACCGATGCGGCCGTTGGTACGGAGGCTGAGGCGTCGACAGTGATGCGCCTGAGTGAACTGACTGGAAATACATCTGGAAAGAGCGGAGCGGTAGGCTGTGCGAGGGGGAGCAACCAGCGGATTGAGAGACTGCCGAGTATGCTTACCGGCAGACTTGCGAGCAGTCCGGCACGCATCCAGTAGTGCGTGAGCGCCGAAAGGTGGGTCTTAAAGAGGCAGAGCGCCCCCCAGGCGAGTGCTGCAACGAGCGTCCAGAGCAGCGCTGGCGCCCAAAGAGAAGCAGCGGTAGCATGGCCGATGGTATGAAGTAGATCAAGCATCGTCGTTCATCTGATCGATGAGGGTACGGAGCTCGGCGAGGTCGGTGTCGGAGAGATTTTCGCGCTCGACCAGCGTCTGCATCAGCGAGAGGGGCGATCCTTTGAAGACCTTGCGGACCAGCTCGCCGACGAGGCTATGGCGAACTTCTTCGGGAGGGCGGGCAGATGAGTAGACGTAGGAGCGACCCTCCTTTCGGTACTTCAGAAAGCCTTTCTCAGTGAGGTTTTTCAGGACGGTCATAACCGTGGTGTAGGCGATCGATCGATCGTGCTGGATGCGTTCGCGGACCTCGGCGACGGTGGCCTCACCGAGATCCCACACGTGGTGCAGCACCTCCATTTCAGTTTCGCCAAGAGGCGTTAACGAGCGTTTGCGCATGGAGACAGGTACGTTAGTTCGCAGTAGAGAGCAAAGGAATGATATCGATTGCGACAGGTTCTGAAGGCGTCAGGGAGCTTGAAGCGTGATTGTACCGCACTGGGCATAGGGTTCGTCAGCCTGCAGTCCGAAGTTATATGTGGCCGTGAAGTTGTTTAGCGCTACCCGAAACCCGTCTGCCTGATGCAGATCTCCGTCGTGTATCTTATAGAGAAGGTGCCGTATCGAGCCGTCGGGTTGTACATAGACACGGAAGTAGCCCCGTGTAGGCTGCTGCCAGTCGACATCTGCCGCTTGCAGATGAGTGAGGAGTGCCCCAAACATGCCCCGCCATGCGTCGATTACATCGTCGGGACGGTCAGGGAATACCGACACGGTGGAGTCAGCATGAACGGCATCGCCGTGTTCTGCTTCGAGCGCTTCGCGATCAACGCCGTGGGTGGAAGCTTCTTCGAACGGAAGTGCTTTGGGTTGCTGGGCAACCGCGTCCGGCCCACATATTAGTCCGGCGACAAAAAGAAAGAAGGCAGCACACGAGTGACGCATGGTATGGGAAGGCTACTGGGCGGACGGTACGGAATGAGTACTATTACTACTCATAACAATAGTACTAAGAGAGTAGTACTATGTCAAGTGCCAGTCTAAGATAGGTCAGGGGGCGTCCCTGAAAACGCGGTATGAGGTACGGATTGCCGGGTCGGGTCGTCTCTGCAGGAGCTCTATGGGAGGCTGTTTCGATTCAAGCAGGCTATGTCCCTGCAATGATAGATACAGGGGCGGCTGGTAGCGCGAAAAAAAGAGGAGCGAACAGGAGCGTATGTAGTCTGAGCGGTTAGGGGAGCATTGTAGAAGGATGCTACCGCACCACAACCATGCGGCGCGTGGTAAGCGATGGGCCGCTCTGAATCCGGATGATGTACTGACCTGGCGAGAGGTCGTCGGCAGAAAGGGTAATGGTGTGTGGATCAGACGGCGTGAGTGTGCCGCTGTAGAGCGTACGCAGGCGACGCCCCAGCACATCGAACAGTTCGATGCGGGTTACATGCTGAGCAGCTGTTGTGACCGTCAGTGTCGCCTGGGAGCGTACGGGCTGTGGAGCCAGCGTTGCTATGATGGGGGTTTCGGTGAGGCGGTGCTCGATGCGCTGATCCGCGATGACGCTCGTTGTGCCATCGTGGTCGTGCTGCAAGAGGCGAAAGTAGTGCATCCCGAACGGAAGTGGTTCGGTGTTGAAGCTGTAGTCCTGCGAATCACTTGTTGTGCCTGCTCCCGGTATAAATCCGAGGACATTCCAGGCCGCATGGCGCTGCAGCCGATGCTCAAGAGTAAAGCCGCTGTTGTCGGTTTCGCTGAGCGTACGCCACCGGGCTTCGACCGTGTTGTCGCTAAGCTGGAGGGTGAACGAAGCCAGCTCTACCGGAAGCACACCGCTCCCGATCTCGGTAATCGTGTAAATGGCGTTGTTCTCATAAATGCCGTCGTCATTACACAGCGTGTCTGCAGGATCGCACGTTTCATAAGCCAGGTCTGCATCCACATCGAAAAGACGATTGGTTGACTGCTGCCATACGCGCATCATGAGCATATCGCCTACCTCATAGCCTTCGACCTCGCTGGGAACGACGCTGGGTCCAGAAATGGGAATGGTGATGTCACCGGCACTTGCATCCCACACGGCCCCACCCGTACAGACGTCATCGGACGTGAAGAAGGCGATTTCGTCGCCTGTTACAAGGGCGTTCCCATTGGGAAACTCGATCTGCACATTCTCGACGACGATGCCTGTTGCATTATTTGCATTGGGGTTATCGGGACAGGTATCAAAGAATGCTTGGGCATAGGTGGGCTGAACAGGGAGCGTCCAGGCAAGCAAACAGGCTGCGACGAACGAGCCGAGCGTGCGCATCCACCACAGGATGGCAGAAGATGTAGCGGTATTCATGGGTAAGCACGTGCTAAGAAGGCGTACGAGCGGATGGGGCACACAGTGTAAACAGCATACGGGTGCTGCTACAGAAACCGTAGCGGTTCGACCGTAGCGGTTCAGGAGAACGGGCTGTTTTAGCGAGATTCCAGAAGATCTCCAGCGAAGCAGTTCAGGCAAATACCTGTACGAAAGCCTGTACCATGAATGGTGTTTAAAGCTCCTTAAAAGATACCGGTACACCCCGATTATCCAGAGAAAGCTACAGGCGCGATGCGCCATGTTTGGGCAAACATCCTGGCTAAACAGCGTCGGAGAACGCTTCACGGACTACGCGCTGTGTGGAGTGCGCCCCATCACAAATCGTTAGAGCCTGTTTGGGTTTTGGTTTGTAGGCGAGAGCGAGCGCCGCTGAGGCGAAAATTGGACCACGATGGCGGTTCGTAGCCGGGGCTACGGGCCGACATCGGGGGCAATTTGCACCAGGGGCATGCCCTTCGGCCCCAGTCCAGCGCCGCCGCTCGGAGCCCAGATTAAGAAATCAAAACAGGCTCTTAAAGCGCAAACAGGAGGTCTCAAATAGAGCGCCCCGTCTGCGTACAATGGCAGACGGGGCGCGGGATAGCAGCAACGCGTCGCTGCGTTCGTCGGGTAAACGAGCGACTTACCGGATCACCACAAGCCGTTTCGACTCCGTGCCCTGGTCGGTCTGTACGCGATAGAAGTAAGTACCGCTGGCGAGACCGTTTACCTCGATGGGCAGGTCGTGCGCCCCAGCTGGCATAGACCGGTCGGCCCAGGTAGCTACACGCTGTCCGAGTGTGTTGTAGACCTCAATGCGCACGTGCGTCTCTTCTGGAATAGCGATAGAGAGCGTGGCCTGGTCGCGCACCGGGTTGGGCGCATGCCCATTTACGGTAAGTGCGCTGGGTAGCGCATCCGTCAATTCCGTGACATACACAGCGTTCGGCTGAAACGCAAAGCCAGGCTGTTCAGCACCGCTGAAGAGATTGCGTACTGCACCGGTCTCTACAGGTTCGGGTTCAGAAGAGGTCGGACGCTGCGCATACAGAACGAGGGAGGTGCCTACTTCCGCACCGGGGGTGCCCGAGAGGGCATCAGCCTCGTGCACTGTGGCAACGAGTGCGCCATCTACGATGCGCCCGGTACCTACGCGCTCGCCGTACTCGGTTTCAACCCACACCCGGGTCGCAGACGGCCACGTTACGCCGTTTGCGATGAGAGTAGCCGACGCTGCTGAGGCACGAGCCGATGGGGGGGACGCATCAGCAAGAACACTGCGTGCCAGCATACTGCTGTTGTTCGAAGGATACTGGAGCGTGCGATCGGCTGTGATGTAAGCCATGTAGCCTTTACCCGGCTCCATATTGCCGATCGTGTTGATCGGGGCATCGGGATCAGGAAGATAGATGTCGCCGCGCATGTCCTTCACGAAGATGAGGTCGTTCCCTAATCCGCTAAGCGCATCTTCGATGTTCATCGGCGTAGTTGGCAGATAAGGGAGGAAGTTCCAGCCCTCCGTTACAGCAATCGGATCGTCGCCTGGGCGAGCCGTTCCCTCAACCACGAGGTCATGAGAGGCGGTCACATAGATCTGGTAGGCCTCATCAGGCTTCCAGGTATCGAGCACATCAAGGTCGTATGCCGGACTGAAGGGCCGCCCGCGAGAGTCCTTCACCAGCAGCACATCGTCGAGGATGGGAGCCAGCACCTCCTCCATCGGACGCGGGTCACTGATCATCCGAGACGAGATGATATTCCACCCTTGAGACAGCGAGAGCGTCTGTGCCGATACCTGCGGGGCGTCGTTGAGCGGGGGATTGTCCTGAAACGGCTCGATATGAGCCATCCAGTCGCCTCGAGGCCACGCCTCCTGGGCCCACACAGCCAGGTCGTACAGCACGTCGTAAGCCACGCCGTAGTTACCGAAGTTCCGCAAGGCAGTCCAGAAGTGGTTCGGATACGTGGTACGGTCGTACCGGGCTTCGTACCGGGGCGTATGCGAGGCCGGATCGAGCCCATACTGGTCGTCGGCAAGACGTTCCCAGGCATCCGGACTGTGCTGTGTAATGCCATCAGCATACGCACGCATGATCACGTTGAGCGCCTCGCGGTACTCGTTGTCGGGCATACTGCGTAACGGCGCGCCCTGTGGATGCGTGCGGTCGATCCATGCCGGTGAGAGGTGGCGCATATACCAGCCACGGGGTTCGGTAGTCGACGCATCATCGGGGACGGTGTGAGCAACCTGCACCAGCTTCATGTAGGAAGCCAGGTGGCGCCAGTAGTGCGCGTCGGGGGCGCTTATTGCGGAGGTATGCTGAAAGTGGTACTTCCAGTCCATCGGGCGCATGCTGGTGGTGAGCCCCGACCCGGGGTTGACCGTAAGCTGATGCTGATACCAGGCCGTGTCGTGGTAGCGATCCATGATGCCACTTCCGGGGCCTTTGCCTCCGATAATGTGGGGCGCCATGTCAAACACGACACGCGACTGGCTCGTCCACTGCCGCGGCTCTGCCTGTTCATTGTAGAGCGTCTGCGCATGTTCCTCGTTATGGTTCATCTGCATCGCTTCGAACGTTTTGGTGAGAGCCCACTTCATGGGTACCTGGCGGGTGATTTCATGCTCGAACGGAGCAGGCGAACTTCCCGGAGGCGCCCAGCGGTCTTTGATCTCGCGCCACAGGCGCTGCACAGCGCGCTCTGCAGAAGCTTCGACGCGCCATGGACGGTCCTCATCGATGAGATCAGGCATCTCGTTGACGTACCAGTCCCAGGCGCCACTTTGTTCAAAATCGCTCCCCCACACATCAAGCGGATGAAACTCGGGGAGCCACTCGTTCCAGTCGGGCATCTGCAGGTTTACAGGGAGCTCGCGCATGTTGAGGGTGCCGTCGATCCGATAAGCATCGGCGTGAACGCCCTGCGGGAACAGGTAGTCTTTGATCTCTGCATCGTAGTCAAGCACCCACTCCAGGCCAGCCCCGGCGGCCCAGAACACCTGGTCCATATCATCCATCGACTGGCCGACAGTGCGGGCATCGCTTGCCCCGCGCGAAGCCGCCGCCGTGAGTCCAGGCTGGTACGGGGGATTCCAGGGGCGCCCGGGCGGATCGATCCGCTGGCCGTCTGAGGTTTCAATGTCGATCGAGCGAATATAGGCAGCAATCTGTTTGCCCTCTGCCTCGCTCAGGCCGTGGAACTGGCTCCGCTGCTCTATAGAATAGTTCGAATAGGCGAAGTACTCCAGGTCGTAGCCGCCTTCTACGTGGCAGTCGTTGCACGAGGCAATGATCTCGGGGCCGTTCCAACCTTCAATAAGTATGTTACGCTCGTGCCAGAGCTGGCGCCCGGCCTCAACCGACGTGGCATCGCCATATCCAGAGGGCGCTGTCCAGGAGCCTGGGTTGTCCCACTCCATCTGGGTAGTCATCAGGTCCATACCGCCCGCATCCTGCACCTGCAGGTCCAGAATGCGAAACCCCATAGAAGGATCGCCCATGCCGTTTGACCCGATTGCATAGTTGATGCGAAACTGTATTACGTTTTCGCCTTCTTGCAGATTGCCGAGCCGGTCAAGGGGGATGCGAAATCGAATCGTGTGCACCGGTCCGGTTACGCAGTCCTGGCTGGCTTCTGGCTCGAAGCATTCGACGGTAGCATTGTTAACACCGACCCAGGCGCCGCCATTGAGCCGCACCGATGCCTTGTCAACATTGTAGTTGAGCGCATCGATATGATGAGACGGATACCCAATCGAGTGGGCCTGCATGTATACAGAGGAAGCTGCGTTCGCATCCGACACCTGCATAGAGACCGTGCGTGTGTATCCGTCAGGTCCCATCACTTCAATGGGAAGCGTGATCGTTTCACTCTGGTTTGAGGAAACACCAGGAAGCTGAAACGCAGCCGTAAGCGCTACGGCAAGGAGGCAGGCCAGTATGCCCGCGGTAGACACAGCCGGATGGCGGCGCAAAGGGGCGGCGAGGGAAGCGAACACAGAGCGTACGCGGTATAGGTAGGGGATCCCAGTCATGAGTACTTATAAGTGTAAGACAGTGGATGCGATGCCATAGGCACCTGCTGAACACACGTACTGTCTACTCAAGGGGTATACCACAATGCGCCAGAAGTCCATACAGGGCTGCGCTTATTCCAATCTGCAGGGTGCGCGCTCCAATTGTCTTCTGTAGCCGAGTCCTGTAGCGGGGGTGAGGTAATGTATGAGCACAAGAAAAATGGGTAGATACGTGCATATCTCAGACGAGAAGTAGAGAATACGTAGCGTATCAAAAAGAGAAAGAGAACATATGGAAGTGGCTGTGCTGAGTGATTCTGACGGCACGCAGCGTTTCTGTTTCGTAATTAGTAGAAGGCTGGCATTTCTACCGGCTTTTCAGAAAGCGGTGTGAGGACCGGCGGAAAACAAAACGTTCACACCTCCGCAGCGCGTAGGGCGCAGGTGGCCAGGAAAAACGTGTTATTGTGAGACAGCAGTGCCACTTTTTTACCGGAGTTGGGAGGAGCACAAAGCAAACGAGCCCACGTTTCGATGAAACGAAAACGCAGGATCGAAAAAATAAGAGGCCATCATCGGATGCATTCAGCATCTGTGTGCGCACGGCTATTGTTCGCACTATGTGCTTACGTAGTATTGAGGGAGGAAGGTAGGTTGAAGCTTTCGCGGGAGTAGAGTTTGAGCGCGACCTCCTGGGTGATATCAAAGACAGTCTGGCGGTCGGACGGAGCAAGCGAGTCTCGACGCATTTCAAAGATCTGCGCGCTATCACGGCTAAAATCCTGCACGCGTCCCTGTTTGGCTTCAGGCGAATTCCCGTCGCTGGTCTTCCGTTGTATCTTGTGCTCCACGTACGACGACCACGGAAGCTGCAGAGCGTCGAAGAGGGAGCCAAACGTTTCAACCGGATGGGCACATAGCTCCTCATGGGTAACGACGGGCCATCCAAATGCATCGGCCCATTCTAAGAGTGTGCGATACGTGAAGAGCCAGTGGAAGCAGGCATCGCTCAACGAGGAGTGGTTGTAGCTGCGGTACCAATCCAGATCCTCTTCTGAGAGGCAGTCGCGAACGAAGAGAGGCTGGCTGAGCAGCTTGCGCGTCTCAGGCCACCATGACACACGGGCAAAGCTGGCGACCAGCGAAGCCGGATGCCGTATGATTACGACGGGTTTGAACTGGTGCGCAGTATGCAGACGCCGTGCGACGAGCGGCGCCGTTGGATCTTTAACAACGCAGTGCCGATGCAGGTAGTTGGCCTTCGCGAGCCGTAAGAAAAACGGACCTCGACTGCCCACGACCCGCTTGATCATCTTGATGTAAGATGGATCGTTGGCGTAGCGCGAGGTCTGGAGGTCAAAGTCGTACTGCTTCAACTTCTCGAACTCCCGATCCAGCGCACGCATTGCGTCGGTCTCCAGCGTCTCAGCAATGTACTGATATCGCTGTTCCATGCCTGGCATTCCACACCGTATATTGAATGGCTCATGGATGTAGTCGACCGAAAGCGGCGTGGCGAGGATGTCTGAAAGAAAAGTGGTTCCGCTCCGAATGCTGCCGGTAACGAAAATCCAGTTGTGTATGTGGCGTGTGCCTACGTTAATCATAAAGATCGCAGTCTATAGGTGGGAGAACCGCGTAGTGGCGCCGTTAAAAGCATGCGCACGCATGGGAGACAATACGCTGCGGCTGCCTGCTGTATACAGGTGGCTGTGTGTGAGTCGGTGGAGCAGACCACTTTGTGTACATGCCAACGATGTGTACATGCCAACGATGTGTACATGCCAACGATGTGTACATGCCAACGATGTGTACATGCCAACGATGTGTACATGCTAACGATGTGTACATGCTAACGATGTGTACATGCTAACGATGTGTACATGCCAACGATCAGGGGGCGTCTATGCGCTCGATGAAGCAGTAGTTGGCGTTACGCCGTGCTGAGACCAGCGATCGTGAAGCGCCTCGGCACGTTCACGGAGCAAGCGGTAGTCCGGGTGGGAGATCGCCGTGCGGAGTTCCGATTTCCTCTGACGGCGGGTTGCCTCTGCTTCTGAGTCGAGCGTTGTTTTTGAGCGGATGCGAGCTACGTTCTCATGGGTCGGGCGGAAAACAGCAAATGAGCACCCAAATGTCTCATTTACTGCGTCGAATACCTGGTCGATAGGACCAGTCGTCATTGGGAAGGGGCTCACAACCATGGCGCCAAGATAAGGCGTGAGCGCCTCGTAAAAGCGGATATATGCGTGCAGCCCTTGACGAAGGGAAACGTAGGGCCACCGGCTTACCAGTGAAACAACTGCGTCTGAGGGAGCACGGAGGGTAACCAAGACAGGGAGGTCCTGCTTTACCGCCTTTATGATCTGTGCGGGTGCGTGCAGGTGGTGGGCCAACCGCACAGGCCGTTTCTGGCACGATTTGAAAGCAACCGTTGCAAAGCTGTTGCCCGAGCCCTGGAATCCGTCAATGACAAGCTCGGTGTCGGCGAGCACCTGGCACTCACGAACATCGATATGCCCGCGCATCTTCCACTGTGTCCACCACACGGTGGCCTGGTGGACCGGGGCCAGCCAGGGGGTGGCCGCAGCGCGCGTACGGACCTCAAACTTGGCTTGCAGTGCTAAGGTCTTCAGTGAGTCAGGATACATAACGGTAGGGAAAACGGTAAGCGTTAAAGAGATGTGTCGGCAGCGGTCATCTGGCGCAAGGCGTTCTCGAACTGAGCATGCATGCGGGGCTTCCCGTAACGGACACGCACGTCCTCTGCACCGGTGCGAGCCATTTTAGCGGCCCAGTCGGGGTTGTTCAAGTACGCCCGGCATGCCTCGGCAAGAGCAGCAGCGTCGCCTGGTGGAACGAGGAGGCCGCTGTGCTGCGGACGAATAATTTCGGGTACGCCGCCAGCATCGGTCGCAACGACGGGCCGCTGGGCCAGCAGTCCCTCCACAACAACCCGCCCAAACGGCTCGGCTGCTGTCGAAGTGTGGGCAACGATGTCGCAGGCTGCCATCAGGCGGGGGATGTCAGGCCGGTGGCCCATAAAATGGACACGGCCTTGCAGTCCGGCCGACTGAGCTTTGGCGCGGAGCCGATCGGCGTAGGGGGCATCGCCGGGGAATGCGGCTTCGCCTACGATGAGCGCGTGTGCATCGGGCAGCATATGTAGCGCATCCAGCAAGACATGCTGACCTTTCCACGCAGCCAGGCGGCTGAACACGCCGATGAGAGGAGCTCGTAGCGGCAATCCGAGGGTCTCTCGCAGGGCAGGCGTGTCGAGGCTGCGAGCGGTATCAAAGGCGGCGGGGTCGAGTCCATTGGGTATCTCGATCATATCGACGCGCCCACCGGTGCGCGAGAAGGCGTCGGCAGTGGCGCGTGAGTTGGTGCCTACAAGTGTAACGGCCGCATTGGCGACGCGGGTAACCACCTGGCGCTGCAGCAGCCCAAAGTGGTCGGGTGTGAGCAGGTCATGGATCATCCAGAGCAGGGGCCGTCCGGTCTGATGGGCTGCCCACGCTGCAGGCAGCAGCGCCTTCTGGGAGTTTGCGACGATGATGTCGTGGCGCTGCGCAATACGGGCAAGGGCCTGGCCGGTACGACGCAGCGCGGGGAGCGTCTGCAGCGCTCGCATCCACGTGCCGCTCTTGCGCACCTGCTGCAGCGGGCCGCCCTCGCCCACGACGAGGTGAGAAATCCCGGTTGCCTGAAGCTGTTCGGTGAAGCGTCCGGTTTCAAATGTGGCTACGGTGCTCTGGCTGGCATACGGCTCTGCCAGGTCGAGCAGAAAAAGCTCGGCCCCTCCAAGCGCGCCGCTATGATCTACAAAAAGGATACGGAGGCCAGGCATAGACTCGGGGGCATAACCGGCAGGAGCACGACTTACGGGGGCACGGCTTACAGGAGCCCGGTCAATAAGCAATCGACTAAAGGGAGCAGGCATTGGCGTAGACACGACGGGTAGAGGTAGCAATGTGAGACCAGGAAAACCGCTCGTGGGCATAGCGCATGCATGCCGACGCACCGGGCATCGAGAGGCGTCCGTGCAAGGCACGGCCTATCGCATCGCGCAGCGCTTCAGCTGATGTGTCGGGCAAGACGAGGTGGGGCGAAAGGTCGCGCACCACCTCGGGAAGGCCTCCTACGGGCGTAACGAGAACCGGGGTGCCGCAGGCCAGCGACTCGACGGTAGTGAGCCCGAACCCCTCCCAGGCCTTTGTGGGCACCACGCTCAGGGTAGCTGCGCGATACGCACGGGGAAGGTCCTCGTCGGGCACAAACCCGAGGAGGCGCACATGGTCGTGCAGGCCGCGCTCGGTGATAGCCCGCTGCAGGTCCTGCTGGAGCGGACCGGTACCGGCGATGCAGACGAGGAGATCCGGATGGTTGCGGCGCAGCGCATCGGCAGCCTCGATCAGCGAGAACAGGCCCATGCGGCGAGCCAGGCGTCGTACCGTGAGTACAACCGGGCGATCGGTCGGCCATCCAAGCGCAGCACGCGCGTCGCTGGCCGGGGTGTTGGCATGAAAGCGACCGGTGTCCACGCCGCCAGGAACGACGTGGATCCGGTCGATATCGACACCGTAGCGACGCACCAGTACGTTGCGAAACGCTTCTGAGAGCACGATGAACCGGTCGGCGCGTTTGTACACGCGGCGTTCCAGAGCATGCTTCAGACGTACGGTCCAGGCGCGATCGCCTTCGGTGTCGGACTCCAGGGCCCAGGGCCCATGAAAGTGCATAATAAAAGGAATGTCGGTGGTAGGCAGGGGCAGCCCATACAGCGCGAAGTGGCAGGCGAGGATGTCGTAGCGGGTCTGCCTCAGGTCGGCGCTGATACGTGTGCGCGCCGCCCAGAGCCGTGCGGGAAGGGAATCGGTACCCTGGGCAAAGGCCTGCACCGCTGTGGGGCGATGTGTATGCTCGGGGGCGCCGGTGACCCAGGTGCGATGTGTAACGTTCGCATCCGCAAAATGCGTGGCAAGCCCGTGCACCATACGGTCGAGGCCGTTGCCGGGAGATTCGGGAAACCAGTCCATGCCCACGGTGCACACGTGCAGTGGAGCAACCGCTTTGGGCGGAGAGGAAGAGGAGACCGGGTGGGGTACACGCGTAGGCATGGAATCAGCGGTTAAACGTATCCGAAAGAGCGGCGGTTTACAGTTGTGATGGTGCGTGCTACCGAGCGGCTGGAAGGAGGCAGGTCGTGTTTCCAGCGTTCGTCGAGCTCGATGCCGCGCTGCTCGTAGCGCATCGGGTTGCCCGCAATGGTGAACTGACTTCCCTCACGAAAATCGGTGACGGCCTCGGGCACATAGGGGACGCCGATCATATCGCATGCGGATTCGAAGGTGTCGTGCGGAGCAGATGCGAGCGTTTCGTACTGCATCAGCATGTAGTTGCCCGGGTCGAGGTGGTGCCGGGCGATCTGTCCGAACAGGTGGTTCTGAATGACCCAGGCGGTGGACTGCCGGGCCGTGTAGTAGAGCCGGGGCACAGCGCTATGCCAGTGGGGCGACTGTACCCACGGTTTGGTAACGGAGTAAGCGAATCCGCATGGATGCTTGACCATATGCACCACTTTGATGGTAAACCGGCCTGAGCGCAGTAGCCACAGGAGGCGGTACGGATCTTTGGATGCGTCTACAATCCACTCGGGTTTTGTGCCGGTGCGCTCGGTTACGAGCGTGCGGAAGTGGCGAAAGAGCGCTTCGTTGTTGGCGGCATATTGATCGACCTGAGCCTGCACGTCAGGCGAAAGCGGGGCCGGATTGAAGTCGGCCCAGCGATTCCAGCGTAGCGTGCGTCCGCCGTCGTGATGCTCGCGGAAGTGATGAATGCGCGGCCCTGGCTGGTTGAGCGGGTCGACGCGGGTCTCCATCTCTTGCCAGAACGGACAGGTCTGCACGTAATGTCCGGAACCGCACGGGCGCACGCCTCCCATGGTAATCTCGTGCGGCCACAGATGCACTTCGCCACAGGTGGCAAGGTGCGGGTGGGCGCCCAGCATCGACTCAAAGAGCGTAGTGCCGCTACGCCCGATACTGGCTACGTAGATAAGTTTGATACGGTCGGTCGGCATGGTAAGCTATGAAGGTAGGGGAGAAGAGACAGAGACGGTGGAGGAGGCGCCATGCACAAGTGCAGCGTATGCATCGGCGTGCTGGCGAGCCACGTTGGCCCATGAAAAGCGGGCTGCGCGCTGCAGGCCGCGCTGGGCCATGGTTCGGCGGCGGTCGGGGTCGTGCAGCACCTGAACGAGGGTATCCGCAAAAGAGGTATCGTCGACGAGTGTGCCGTAGCGTCCGTCATCGAGCACATAGTTAGCACCCGGATTGGGCGAGGCGACAATGGCCGTACCGCTGGCGAGCGCCTCCACGTACGGAAGCCCAAAGCCTTCATAGATACTTGGATACGCGAAAGCCCAGCTCTTGCGATACCATTCGGCGAGCGTGTTGTCGTCGGGCCGGTGCAGCACATGAATGTTGGGATGCGCGGCGTAGGGCTCAGGCACATAGTCGGATACCATAACGAGCGTGGCGTTGGGCGAGCGGGGTAGAACGCGTGTGCAGAACTGCTCGGTCAGCCATCCGCCCCGCTTGCGCCCCTCCCACGTGCCCACAAAGAGCACGGTGGGGCGGGAGGCTTTGGCGCCTGGGTAGAAGCGGTCGAGGTCGACGCCGTTGGGCATGCAGGCATGGGTGTTGTAGAGGTCGGCACAGGGCGGACTGATCGCCCACGTTTGACTGGCTCGCCGCGCTGCTATGTGCTCCAGCGGATAGACGGCCCACTGAGCGATGCGGCGTTTCAGGCTGGTGGCGGTACGCGCCTCGTCGCGGGCGGAGCCGTGCATGGTTCGCACCGAGGGAATGCCGCGCCGCATCCAGAACCAGTCGTCGCCATGCAGATGCACCACGTCGTATTCCGCCAAATCCACCCGATTTAGGAGGGCCGGCAGTACGAACCAGCGCGCCCAGGAGCGGTCGGCGAGCCAGCGCTGGCCGGCAAACAGGTGACGGTGGCGGTAGGAGGCACCCTCTGGGGCTGGCGTGAGGCTCAGCACAGTTACGTTCAGGGCGGTGTGTTCTGTGAGTGCAGTAGCGAGCCGGTGCACGACCGCTTCAACCCCGCCGACCTTGCGGTTGGGCTCAGGAAGTGTGGTATGATAGAGGGCAATGTTCATCGGGACGAAGCGGTCTGAGAGGGAACGGACAGGGTTGTGTCGGAGGCGTCGCCGGAGGCCTCGCCGGACTCCTCAGCGGAAGCTTTCTCGCTGTGGTAGCGCCGTGAGGCTACGGCGAACGCCATGCATCCCCAGAACAGGCAGCCTTTAACGCCAACGACCTGAGGGCCCATGAGCATCAGGGCGAAGTAAGAAAGTGCGATGCCAGAGACAAGGATGGCAAACCGGTCGTGTTTGGGGGTATCGCGCAATACGGTGATCATCATCGCGATGAGCGCGCCCAGATAGGCAAACCCGCCGACCCAGCCGAGCTGGTAGACGATGGTTACAAAGTCGCTGTCGAACGTGCGTGCGCCCATTCCCTGGCCAATGGGATTGAAGAGGAGTTCGGTGACCATGTAACTGTACATGAGCTGGCGCTCTTGCAGGCTATTGTCTTGCTCGATATCGCTGAAGGTTTCCATGCGAGCGCCGGTGCGGTCGCCGATGTCACCGGACAGTGCGAGAGGAATAGTGAGGCAGGCTACGAGAGCCAGAATAGCGAGCACGCGTCCGCGACTTGCGTTTTGCAGGCGCAGTAGGCTGTAGGAGAGCGCAAGCACCCATCCGCCCCATGCACCGCGAACCAGCGACAAGAGGAACGCCAGGTAGCCCGGTACGGCCGCGATGCGTCCGATAGGGCCTTTGCTATCGAAGAGCAGGATGAGACCAGCCATCAGGATCATTGCGAAGGGGCCGGGGGAGTTCAGCATGCTGAACACCCGAATGCCAAGCGGTTCGGGTTTTCCTGCTGAGAGCATGCGCGACCCTTCCATCCAGAGCACGTCCCATGGAGGAGCCACGAAGAACTGGTAGATGCCGTAGCATCCCATTACAAGTACGCCCCACACGAACGCCGTACGAAAGACGGAGCGCAGCCGTGGATAGTCGCGCCAGCGTGCCAGAACAAAAAGCGCCATGAGGAGCGGACAGATCCAGTCGAGCAATATCATGGTTGCACGGAAGCTGTCGACCTTGGTGAGGCCTACGATGTAGCCGTATATGACAGCCAGAAAGCAGATGAGTATAGGAATGCCAATGCGCCGCGTCAGGAGGCGTCCGAACCGGGGCAGGTCAACCAGTATGACGAGCGTGGCGGCATAGGGCGCCAGCATAGAGAACGCGGCGTTGGGCGGGGTGAACGTGCCAAGGTGATAGTCAATGACGCGTCGCACAAACGGTGAGAGAAACCAGAGCCACCATACAAACCCCAGGTACAGCGCGGGGCTGGATATGTAGAGCCAGGCAGCTACTGCAGCGCTTACGCCCATGTAGGCAAGGTTAAGCAGCCGCAGTGCTGAGGGATGGGAGCTCAGGAAAAGCATCCCGTACATCCCGAAGGCAATAAGAATAATACCTCCGGCTAAGAGCGGTGCACGCTTTGGGTCGCGGGCAATGTCGGCAAGGGTGCGGATCATGCGATCGACCAGGGGTGCAGGTTAGACGAGAGGGAAGGTACCGGGGCAGGCACCGGCGTATGCATCCGGAGCACATCGTTGTATTGGGCAGCAATCACAGGCCATGTAAAGTGGCTCAGATAGAAGCTGCGCGCGTTTCGGCCCAGCTGATGTTGCAGGGCGGGAGACTCCACCATGGAGCGCAGCGTTTCGGCAAACGCATCTGAATCGTCAACGGGAACGGCACAGAATGCTCGTCCGGCTGCATGCGCAAGCAGGTCATCTGTCTGCGGACCATGGGTGGTAAGCACCGGAAGCGCGTGCTGCATGCCAGCCAGAAACGCACCACGCCGCGTCGACACGCCCTTGTGATAGGGGGCGAGGTAGACGTCGAGCGCGCTAAGGTGCCGTGACACCTGGTCGCCAGGAAGAGTGCCTGTGCAATGCACGCGATGGTCCGCAAAAGCAGTGCGAATGACCTCGGTACCGCCGCCGATGTACACCAGAAGCGGGCGATGCCCGGCACGTTCGAGCGTTCGGAGGCCAGCCCGAATATGGCCAAACAGCCGCGAAGAGCGCGCGCGCCCGAACAGTCCAAGCACGCAGCGTTCGTCGGAGAGTCCGATATGCATCCGTGCCTCCTGTTTTGTAGCGGCAACTCGCGGCATGTTGGAGCCGACCGGGACGTGAGTACAGGGCGTGTTCGGAAACCACGAGGCAAAGCGTTCGACCCACGGCGGGATCGTAAAGATAAGCTGGTCGGCCAGCTCCCCGATCTGCTTAAACTGCCGCCGCTGCCAGATCGACATGATCATGAAGCGAAGCGAGTCGGGGGGCATGAAGGGTTCGTGCACCGTTACAGCCACTTTCATTGAGGGCGACCGTCGCTTTGCCTCTTTGATGGCAGGTGCCAGAGCGGGCGCATAGCCACGCGTACCGTATGAAAACGGGTTGTACTGGATCACGAGCCAGTCTGGTGGAGCAGCACTGCACTGGCTTACCCAGTTGGCCAGTCCGGCCGTATCGGTAAGCGCCGGGATGGCACGGACTTCCGTCTCAGAGGGCGGCGACTCCGGCTCGGGTGCGTCTGCTGACCTGCTGGTCCACACCCGCACGTCATGACGTCCGGAAAGCGTGTTTGCCAGATGGGCGGTGTAATCGCCAATACCATCAAAGGCTGGTGGGAACGCGGGGAAAAAGAGATCGACACGCATAACAGAGCAAGGGGAAAGCAACGGGGGCAACGCACAACCAATATCGCAACAGGCTGGGGTGTGCGAATGCACTATTGGCGCATGCGCGGTGCGCCAATCACGCAAGGCCCTACCGGGAAGCGGTATAGCGCCACACCGACTTTATATGCATTGGGGACAGAAGGTGAGGCAGGGTATCCCATGACCATCCATGTGAGGCAGGCATTACCTGCAGGCACCATTCGACAGTGCGGTGGAAAAAAACGTCGCGTGCAAACCAGTCGCACCATGCCTGGCGAGCCGCAGTAGCCATCTCAGGGGCCTCGGCGCGGCGGTCCCGCAGCAGGTTGGGGAGATGAGGAACGTCAGCTTCTGCGATACGGACGCTGCATGCGTCCCAGTCGGGACCAACCGGCGGTACCCAATCGTCGGCGATGATGACCGGGACGCGTCCCATACGCAGCGTTTCGAAGAGCCGCATGCTCGACGTGCCGATGCCCCGTGGGCATAGAATGAACGTGCTTTCCTGGCCGACCGTGCGGTACTGCGCTTCCAGCATCTCGCGCTTGGCAGCGGGCAGGTCGCCGTACGGCCAGAACGGGTCGGTATTCAGCAGAAATGCCTCGTCGTCTTGCAGGCTTAGAATACGCGATCGAACCGGATGGGTGCTGGCTTTGCCGATAAAAGAGTACAGGTACTGTCTCGGAGTGACGTTTGGGTTGTACCCAATATGGGTATGCGCAAACGCCTTCAGGTAGCCACCGGTGCGCGTGCGCTTCGGGTTGTAGTCGGACTGGCTCAGTGAAGCATACACGCCGGGCAGTAAAGGGAGCGGCTGGTCGTGGCGGCTGTGCAGAGCGCAGCGGTCGGCATGATGCCGATAGATCGGATGCGACTGTACTTCGCGATAGTGCTGCACGGTGTGGCAGTTTTCCACGAATAGAATCAGATCTGCCGTATCGGGCGATTCGGTCAGCGTGTGCGTGCCAAAACGGTCGTGGCGGGCGGCGTCGCGCATCCGGTCACGTTCGTCAAAGGGATGGGGGCGTCCGGGACGCTCGCTATCTGCGCTGGAGAGTAGGTGTACCTGGGCCATAAGAAGAAACAGATCTGTTAGGAAGCGAGGGAAGAGGCTGCCGGGCTCATCGCCTGAGTATACAGGCGCTCGTATGCGTTTGCCGTATGCGTTGCTGAGAACGTAACTTCGGCATGGTGCTGCGCCTCTGCGCCGCATGTGGCAAGGCGATCATAATCGCTAAGGGCGTCGCGCAGGGCACGCGTTAGCGCACCGGTATCGTTCGGGGGAACGAGCGTTGAGGCGCCGGGCGCCACGTACTCGGGGAGCCCGCCTGCACTGCTGGAAATCACAAAGCGTCCGTGAGCAGCAGCGTCGAGGGGAACGAGGCCTGCGGGTTCGTTCCAGACTGACGGCACGACTACGAGCCAGGCCATGTTCATGAGGCCGGTGAGCGCCTCGTCGTCGCACCATCCATGGAAGTGGACGCGGTTGGTAAGTGCCAAGGCTTCGATCTCGTCGTGAACCGCTTGCATGTGGGCATCGGTGCCGGTGCCGGCAATGTGAAGTACAGCCGCCGTGTCGACATTTGCCATGGCACGGAGCAGCCAGAGCAGCCCCTTTTCGGGGGCAATGCGTCCGGCATACAGCACGCTGGGGCTGTTTCGGGGCGGCATGGTGAAGGGCTTTACAATGGGGGCGGGTGAAGGGCACACAACGATATTGTCTACATAGCAGCCGGCCCGCACCATCATTTGCTGTACGTACATGCTAACAGCTGCGGTCAGCACGGTCTGCGTCTGAGCGCGCTCTTGCTGAAGGCGCCGAATATTGCGCCACATCTTGTGAGGACGGCAGCTACCGCAGCGCTCCTGCAGGTGCATGCGCAGGCATCCGATGGGATGGTAGGTGCGATCGCAGGGCATGCCGGAGCGCCGTAGATACCGCGTTCCCGAGGGGCATCCGCCCTGATGGCCATGCATGGTACGTATCAGCGGGCGGTCAGACGGGATCGGGGTGGGGAGGTCGCGATGGGCATGCAGCATATCGACCCCGTGCGCACGGGCCTCGGCGTAGAGCGTGCTGGCCGTAACTACGTGCGCGTCTGGAGGCAACGGCGTGTCGCCTTGGGGCGTATGGCAGAGCCACAGCACGTCGTGGCCCGCACTGCGTTGGGCGGTTGTAAGACGATCTACATAGGTGGCAATCCCGCCAGGTGCCCACAGGTCGGGGGCATAATGAGCAATGCGCATCAGTTTACAGTCCAATCAAGGGTTGACTCATATCCGAGTTTGACAAGCAGAGGGCCCCACTCTTCTTTAAAGTGGGCAGCCAGGGCAGGGGTGAAGTGGTTGCGCCAGTCTCCAGGCACTCCCTTGCGGTAGTGACTATGGACGTTCTCCTCGCCCCGGCTGCGTCCGCCAGCCAGCCGGTTGAACCGGTGATCTTCGAGAATGCGCTGAAAGAGCGACGCCGGCAGTGTGGAGAGCCGTCGGCGCGGCACGGGAAGCAGGGGCCAGTGGCCGGGCACGCGTGCAGCGCCACGGTAGTGCAACCGGTTCATGCGCAGAAGAGCGCGGTAGCCGGTTGAGTACTGCGCCTCCGAATCCAGCCAGCCGAGAAACGAGGCAATGCGTGCAAACTCCGCATCGGGATGCGCTGTCAGGGTTTCCATATGCAGCTCAAGCACGTTCGGCTGGTCATAGTCCCAGGCTTCCATATCCTCAAATACAGACTGGCTAAACACCATCTCAGCGGCGAGGCCGTCTTCGAGCGAGAGGGTCTGAAGCAGGTCGCGATGGGGCTCAAGCTCGGGCCATTTATCAGAGGGATGCGAGTGCTTATGGGAGAAGTAGGCCGATACCAGCACATCGCGCGGGTCACGTACTACGTGAAAGCCACGCGAGGCCGGCAGTTTGCGTACCTCATTGATATCGGCATTGGTGTAGATGAGCACGTCGATATGCTCGGCCGCTACTTTGTCGGCGATAGACGCGTACGGAGCAAAGTGGCGAGGCAGATGCACGATGGTATGGCGCCGGCCAAGGTAAAAGCTCATCTCACGAAATATGCGAGTGATCCATCCCGTGGCACACTTATGGTGTCCGTAAAAGGCAGTGAGGGGCATGGTGTCGGTAGCGGGCGCAGTAGCCGGCGGCGCCTGGCGCTCAGCGTGGGCAGTAACAGAAGGCATCGGATCGAAGGGGGGTAAGACAAAACACATGCTCTGATGCTAAGGTAGTGCCCGAGATAAGCTGGGCACCGATGCTTTTGGAGACAACCCGTGTCGCTTTTAGCGCACGCCTTCACCTGAGGCAATGTCACGTAGCGGCGCACACCGGCTCTGTAGCCATCTCGACCAGTCACGTAGTCTGTTTCGAAGCGACTGTCCGGGCACGTGGCGTACGGTATAGGGACGGTAGTAGCGGTGCCGCCACACGTCGTAGTGCCAGTATGCCGATTTGATCTGCTGCGTAATGCGAGCACGCAACGAGCGTTGTGGATGCGTGGGTTGGTATCCAAATGCCTGCATTTCGTCGGCACAGAGCGACTCAATCCATCCAATCTCAGTGGGTGTTAGCTTGTCCTTCCATGTATCAATGCGGGCGGTTGAGATGGGCCGTGTGGCCGCCTCGTTGAATGAGTTAGCGGCTTCTGCCTTCATGTAGTGCTCGGCATCGGTATGGAAGCGGAGCATGGCTGAAGCGTAGGATTCGTTGAGGAACGTGCAGAGGGTTTCTGCCATGTCGTGGGGGGCACGGACCAGATCTTCGTATCGGATGGTGATGCGCTGGGCTTCGGGGACGATCCGTTCAAGGAGCCGGTATCCTACATTCCAGCTTTTGCGACGATTCAGTGCGTTGAAGATGACATCGTCCGGAAAGAACGAGACGCGTTGCATGGAGGCCACGCCGGCCCGGGGGTCGCGTGCTACGTAGATGAACTGAGCGTCCGGAAACATCTCAATGAGCTGGTCCACAAAAAAGAGATTGCCCGGCGTTTTTTCGCCCCAGCGCACTTTGCCCTCCTGTGCAGCCCACATTTCCAGTAGCGTCGCGTACGGCGTGCGGTACGTAGGAGACGCTGCGCCGAGCAACCGCTCGCGAGCTGCATCAACAGGCAGGTTCGGAAGCAGCGGTGCAAGGTGGTTGAGCGTGTCTTCTGCAAATCGCGCATAGGCGTCGTCTGTCCATCCGGGACGGTGCCATGGCGTGCTTGTCCTGACGCGCTTGAAGTAGTTCAGCTCTTCGGGGATGGCAATGCGCGGATGAGCGTTCAGCATGAGCCGCACCAGCGTTGTGCCGGACCGGTTCGCGCCAACGACAAAAATAGGAGCATTCGATCTGTTCATCAGGTAAGCACGTCGTTGTGGTAAAGTCGTCAATCAGAAGCAGCTAAGCTGTGGCAGCAGGAGCAGGTGCGGCCGACATGGAAGACGGCAGACGGTCAACCAGTTCTGCGAAAGCTTCAGCACGGCGAGTGCTGTCGAGCGTCTTGATGAGGAACGTCCGGTCAAAGAAAGGGATGTCTCCGTGCAGTGTACTCGCAATAAGCGGCTCCAGGTGGCTACACAGGTGGTCGACATCGCAGGGACGGCTCAGAAACACGCCGGGCTTGTCGCTCAAGTAGTCGTGGTTCTCGCCAGGCGGTACGGCGGCGAGGATCGGACGGTCGGTGGTAAGGTACTCATATGTCTTTGCCGAAATGCGTCCGCCAGGTGTACCATCGGGGCGGTCGGGCAGCGTCAGAAACAGGATGTCGGCCGCGTGCATCAGCTCCAGGGCCTCCTCGTGGGGACGGGGGCCGTGCACATGTACAATGGACTGCAGGTTATATCGCGAGAGTACTTCCTGCACCACGGAGTCAGGAAAGGTATTGCCGTAGACGTGTACCTCTACCCGTCCCTCCCACTCCGGGTGCGCCTCTATGAGCTGCTGCACGGCCTGCCCTACATACACGGGGGTGTGGCTACGCGGATCAAGCGGTGAGGCCACATAGCGTCCCCAACGGTTCCAGGCGTTCCAGGCACGTTTGGCCCACTGCATTGGCCGAGAAGCCGTGTCGGCCAAGCTGCGCGTGTGCATGTGCCACCCGGATAGTCCGCCCGTGTAGACGATGCGAACAGGTGCATCGGCGGGCCGCTCCGGTGCAGCAGTGCGCTGCGGAATGTCGGTTATGCGCACGCCGCGCCGGATCAGGTGAAACTTGGACTGGTGGGCCTCGGGCTGTCGCGCTCGTACGCGCTCCATGTTGCGCTTAGACACATACACCACAGCATCAGCCGTCTGCACCAGCCAGTCTTCAAGCGCTTGCGAGGCCCATGCATGCGCACGTGTCGGAAAGCTCGATTCGACATCGGGGCAGGTCGGAGAGTCGTTCAGGTTAAGAATCAAGGGAAGGCCGGTCAGCTTTTTCAGCAGGGCAGCTACAACGCTTCCGGAGTACGGCATCGCAAAGGAGAGCAGTGCGTCGGGCCGTTCTTGCTGTACGGCCCGATAGCCTGCGTAAAGCGCAGGAAGAATCCACGGAACGAAGAGGTCGGGCCAGATGAGCAGGTCGCTTATCTTGCGCAAGCGCAGACGCTGCATAACGTGCTTGAAGCGCGACGCATCGCGTTCGCGCACTGGAATTACCTCAACGCCATCGAGGGCAGCCCCTGGTGCCGACGTAATGGCTCGGACGCGGTGGCTGCGGGCGAGATGTGTGAGAAAGTAATCCACCCGAATGGCGAGGGGATACGTTTGCGGCGGAAAGCGGTACGATACGGCAAGAAGGTTGTCCATAATGCAGATACACAGTAGAAAGCGGCAGCAGGGCCAAGAATATTCAGGATAGCGCAGGTATGGCTGCACTCCAGGGCTGTTAGCCAGGCGGTTGCATGCTGTTCTCGGCGTAAGGTGCTCTCGACGCAGGCGCCGTAGGAGCAGCAGAACAACCTGTGCGTGCTGTACACGCTACATGGAGGCAGCTGAGGCGTACTGAATTTTGTGGTACGACCAGAGTGCTCCCTCTTGAGCAATCAGCTCGTGATACGGCCCCTGCTCAACGATGCGTCCTTCTTCGAGGACCACGACCCAGTCGGCATGCTCAATTGTAGATAGCCGGTGGGCAATCGCGATGACGGTACGTCCCTTCATGAGACGCTGCAGCGACTGCTGCACGGCCTGCTCTGAGATGCTGTCGAGAGAGCTGGTCGCCTCATCCAGAATCAGTATTTCCGGATCCTTCAGCAGTGCCCGTGCGATGGCAAGCCGCTGGCGCTGTCCGCCCGAGAGACGAATGCCCTGGTCGCCCAGCGACGTCTCAAATCCCTCTGCCATCTCCTCAATGAACGGGAGCGCGTTGGCCTGCTCGGCGGCGGTTACAATCTCCTCCATCGTAGCATCGGGACGCCCGTAAGCGATGTTGGCCCGTACGCTGTCGTTGAAGATGAACGTGTTCTGGCTCACAATGGCAATGCGGTCGCGTAGCGATTTAACGTCGAACTCGCGCAGGTCCACGCCATCATAGAGCACACGGCCCTCGGTCGGGTCGTGGAAGCGAGGGATAAGGTCAGCCAGTGTGGACTTGCCAGCACCGCTTCCGCCGACAAACGCGGTTGTAGCGCCGCGCTTGATGGTAAGAGAGATGTCTTCCAGCACCATAGGACCGGTGTGGTACTTGAAGTCAACATGCTCAAGGCGGATTTCTTCTTGCAGTGCAGGGGCCTGGCGCGACCCGTCCGACAGGTAGGGCTTGTCTTCGGTACGCAGCAATTGGGCGATATTGGCAAGCCCGGCCCGGCTCTCGGCCCACTCGCCCCGAATGCCGTTCAGGTTGAGCACCGTGGGCATCATGCGGAGCAGTGCAAACAGGAATGCAAGCAGGAACGCCAGGTCCAGTGCGCCCTCCAGAACAAAGAACTGCACGGCCACCACGATCAGAGCAATAAGGCCCATGCTCACAACACCCTGAGTGAGCGGCTTAATGAGTGCCCGTCGCATAGCGGTGGTAACAACCGCATCTGCAAAGCTACGGGTAGCACGCTCCAGGTGGTCGCGCTCATCCTGCTGGCGATTGAAGGCCACCACGGTGCGAATGCCCTGAATGAATTCGGTCAGCGCGCCTGTGAATGTAGCACTTGTGTCGGTGATCTTCTCGCCGTGCTTGCGTACGCGGCGAATTAGGAACGTGAGGCTGTAAGAGAGGACGCTAAAGAAGATCAGCACGATGAGCGACATCTCCCACGAGATCCAGAACATGAGCCCGAGATAGACCATCAGCATCGTGCCCTCGTTGATGAGCGTAAAAAGGGCCCCCAGCGTGGTCGCTGAACGGGCAATCTCGTTCATGAGGCTGTTCAGCAGGTCGCCGCTGCGGTGGCGGCTGAAGAACGAGAGAGATACCGACTGCAGTTGATCCACGATACGCATGCGTAGATCTTCCACGATGCGTACACGGCTCATCGTGGCCAGCACAGCAGCGGCATATCCAAACGCACTGCGCAGCAGCGTGGCGAGCAGGATAAACCCGCAGATTAGATAGAGCTGCTGCACAACGTTGTCGGTAGCGCCCAGCAGGTAGGTGTCGACCCAGGCAATGCCAATGCCTGCGGTCTCCGGGTTGTCGAGCGTCTGCAGAAATGGAATCAGCAGGCCGATGCTTATGCCTTCAAAAATGGAGGCAAGCATTGCTGCCATACAGGTGAGCGCAATGAGCCCGGCATACCGTCGAAAGCTTGTGGACAGAATGCGTATGTCGCTCTCAGAGGAAGCTTTCGTAGCATCCGCAGCTTCTGTAAAGGAAGAGGGCATGAGTACCGTTAAAAGAATGTAAGGGGGGATCAGCCGTAAACCGGGTCACTTGATCGAATCAAGTACTACGGCTATGCGCCTCCAACAATAGGACGGAGGGCGGGGAGAAGAGTGGGTCTTTCTGCAGATTCAACGGGGAGACTATGCGTATCTATGTTGCGCTTTTGGATGACCGTCCCTGGGTATTTGGAGGAGTGCCGCCGCAATGCGGTTGCTGAGGCGTGGGCCGGTGCAGTACGCCGGTGCAGTACGCCGGTGCGGAACACGATGCGCATGCACACGAGTTAGGCATCGCGCCCGCTGCACTTTTCGTCTTTACTTTTCGTCTTTACTTTTCGTCTTTACTTTTCGTCTTTACTTTTCGTCTGCCCGTACCGCTGCACATGACCGTAACGCCGCTGCCGATCCCGGCCGTTCGTCTCATCGAAACAACCCGCTATCCCGACGAACGAGGATTTTTTCGTGAGGTGTGGCGTGGATCGCGCTATCGGGAAGCAGGTATCACGGGGCCGTTCGTGCAAGACAACGTGTCGCGGTCCCGCCCCGGCGTCGTACGAGGACTTCACTACCAGCATCCAGAAGCGCAGGGGAAGCTGATCGACGTGTGGGCCGGGTGCATCTATGACGTGGCCGTCGATATACGGCGCGGCAGTCCCACCTTCGGGCAGTACGTGGAGGCGACGCTCAATGCCGACGCAGCCCAGCAGCTCTACATCCCCCCCGGATTTGCGCACGGGTTTGCGGTGTTGGGTACAGCCGAGGCGCTGGTGTCCTATAAATGCACCCGCGAATACGCTCCCGCATGCGAACACACCATCCGGTGGAACGACCCTTCGCTTCGCATCCCTTGGCCCGTAGATAACCCCTTGCTGTCGCCCTCCGACCGCGATGCGCCACCGCTCGACGCACGCGCTGACGATCAGCTTCCCGTATACCACGAGCCTGCGTAACGCCTGCGCGGGAAGGCACGATGACGTAGGATAGCAGGAAAAGGATACGAAGACGGAGATCACGAGTCCGAAGACGAATGCACCGTGAGCTGCCGTACCACGTAGATGCCGTCGCGCTGGTAGTGAAACGTTTCGTTCAGGTGCGACGTGGAGGTGTCGAGCACTACCTCCACGCTGCTGTTTGCAGGCGTGAACACGCGATCGGTACGGCGTTGCCAGACGCGCAGCGTAAGCGGGTCGCCCGGACGCAGCCCGGCGGTCGATTCGCTGAAGAGGCCGGCCTCCCACACTACCAGGGCGTCGCTTCCGGTGCCCGACCAGGTCAGATGCCCAACGCACTGCCCCGCTGCGTCAATAACGGCAAGCTCGTCGCCTTCAGAGAACGCTTCACCGTCTACGGAAAGCTCGGCTGTTTCGGGAATGATGATGGTGGCGTTTCCGCCGGTGGCTTCCACGCACGACGCAAAGGGCGATGTCTCCACCGGCGACTGCGCAGAGCTGGCCCAGGTGGGAAGCGCCAGAAGAAGGACGGCTAAGAGTCCGTATCGGGAACGCAAGAAGATACGCACAGAGATACACGTGGGGTTTAGGTGCAGCGGGGCACGGCAAACAGTATCTCCATAATCACAGACAGCAGACACTCCCGCAAGCGTTCACGCCGCAATCACCCAGGTAAACAGGCGCAAGCCGCTGTACGTTAATGGCGCACCGGGGCAAACTGAGGCAAACCGCTGTGCACAGCAGACTCGCCCAAACAAACCGGACCCCCCGCTCGTCTAACCGATTCGCTTTCTTCTGCAACCACCCGCCCCCGCATGTCCTCGACCGAGTCGACCCCGTCGCTGCGCAGCGCTGCCGAAACCGACCGATGGGCCGCTATCGAAAAGCCCGCCGGTATGCTTTCACAGCCCGACGCCACCGGCAAGCCCAACGTATTCGACATCCTCAAAACGCAGTGGGCAACCGATGCAGATCCCGATCCGTTTGTAGGGCTGGTGCATCGCCTCGACCGTCCCACATCGGGAATCTTGCTCGTGGCGAAAACCTCCGATGCCGCCCGGCAGCTCTCCGATCAGGTGCAGGCGCGCACGATGGATAAGCACTACCTGGCGCTCGTCGAGGGGGCGATGAGCGGCGCCGGCACTATGCAAGATGCTATCGCCAACACCGCCACAGGGCCGCAGATCGTTTCTCCCGACCACCCCGACGCCAAGGCGGCTCGCCTCACCTACCAGGCCCTTCGCACCGACAACGATCGTACGCTCGTCCACCTGCAGCTCGATACCGGACGCTCCCACCAGATTCGTCTGCAGTGCGCGCAGCGTGGCCACCCGGTCGTGCACGACGGACGCTACGGTGCGTCGGTGCGGGTGCGTAAGCCCGGCATCGCTCTGCATCACTACGGACTCGGCTTCGAGGCGCCTGATTCACGGCGTATGCAGCGCGTTACCATGCCCGTACCGCCGATATGGACGCCCTGGATGACGGCTCCCCTCGCAACACTCGCCGCGTGCATCGTCGATCAGTTTTAGAGCCTGTTCAAAAAAGGCTGCTCAAAACGTGATGTTTAGGGGAATACGGGGCGCGGTGCATCCTTGGATAATCCGTTGCTTTTAGCGCTGCCTGACATGGCCTCCGAGCACAGTGTCGCGCAGGTGTACCTCTCGTCTCTCACTGAAAACCTGTTTCGCAGGCGAAGGGGAAGAACGGAAGTTGTGACCGCGTGCGTTAGGCAATGGAGCAGCATGCCTTCCGCTGGCAGTCGGGGTACGGCGTGCCCACGGTTTCACCCTGCCATATGGCTCCCCTCCTCGATTACGTAGCTTGTCAAAAAGAATACCACGCCACCAATCGCTTGTGGACACGTTGCGAAGCTATATGGGAGTCATGAGGCCTGCGGCGGGACGTTGCCGGGGTGACTTGGTTTTGGGAGATCGGGGCTGTGAAGAGATAAACGTGATTGGCTCATGGTAGGTGTCTATAGGGAAGCCATAGTCCACACATGCGCTGTAGCATATCGGGACGCACGTGGTCTGGGGGAAGGCGAACTCAAACATTGCGACATACCCGGATAGGTGGTCTTTGTGTACGCCTCGAAACAGCCAAAGTGGGTTCCGTAAGCCCGTCCAAATGCCTTCGATCGTTCACGTGCACCTCTCGAACGCCATCCCCGTCCCGATCGGCTGCCCATGCATGACGAGCATGCGAACCGGGTCCTCATAAAGACAGAAACTCGCAAGCCCAATAGCAGAGGGGGCTAAAACCTGCCGACATTCCCAACACAAAAGCGTTATTGAACGTACTTAAGTGCTCTGTTCCAGGTTAATCTTAGAACCTGTTTTGATTTCTTAATTTGGGCTGCGATCGGCGGCGCTGGACTGGGGCCGAAGGGCATGCCCCTGGTGCAAATTGCCCCCAATGTCGGCCCGTAGCCCCGGCTACGAACCGCCATCGGGGTCCAATTTTCGCTGCAGCGGCGCTCGCTCTCGCCTACAAACCAAAACCCAAACAGGCTCTTAGGGGGCGTACCCGGTTGATCTAAACAACCAACTGATCTAAGCCATCAAAGCCCCCAACCTTGTCATTTCGGGCGCAGCGATGCAATCGCATGCGTTGTTGTTAAAGAACGGAGCTGCTGTGGTGGGAACGCACAAGGTCGCCACGTCCGTCGCTTGCGCTTCCTTCTTGCGATGACAATTTCGGACGGTAACATTCAGGGTTGAAACAGCACTAAATAGCTGCACGGGCACTGATCTTACAGCAACACGAAAGCGGGCAGCTCCGAATGTGTCGGGGCTGCCCGCTTTGCGGTGTGGTGGGTACAAGGGGGGATCGCACGAGGGGGCAGAGCACGCGCCTGTGTTCGGAGGGGCCGCATGCAATGCCGTGGCCTACTGGCCTACTGGCCTACTTCTTCTTCGACTTGCTGGCGATAAGCTCCACGGCTTCCTGCATGGTGAGGTCTTCGATGGTCTGGTCATCGCCCAGCGAGATGTTTTTGCCGCCGTGCTTGATGTACGGACCGTATCGCCCATCCCAGAGCTCAATCGTCTTGCCGGTTTCGGGGTGTTCGCCGAGCACCCGCTGTGGTTTATTTTTTGCCTCTTTCTTGAGGATGAGCTCCATGGCACGGTCCAGGTCGACCGTGAGCACATCGTCGGCTTTCTTGAGTGAGGCGTAGGTGTCTTTGGCGCCGCTCTTGCGGTGGCGCACAAACGGGCCATATCGTCCGATGCCGGCCTCAACCGGATTGCTGGTCTCCGGGTGCTCCCCGAGCTCGCGCGGCAGATTGATGATCTTCAGCCCGAGATCAAAGTCAACCTCTGCTGGATCCACGCCTGGAGGGAGCGACACACGTTTGGGTTTGCCCGGCTGGTCGTCCTCACCGAGCTGCATGTAGGGCCCGTATGGACCGGACTTGAGCAGCAGCGGCATATCGGCTTCAGGATGAATGCCGAGTACCTGGTCGCCTTTATTGGCTTCTTCGAGAATGTCTTTCAATTTCTGACGGGTGGTATCGCCGGGAGCAAGGTCATCGGGCAGTGAGGCGGTTACGGTCTCTTCGGGGTCGTCGCTGTCTTCGAGCGGCCCTTCGACGTAAGGACCGTACTTGCCCACACGTACGACGTAGGGAGCCCACTGGTCGGCAAAGTCGATGGTTGAGATCGCTCGCGGGTCAAGCTCTTCCTGACCATCCTCCACGCGCGGCTGCACGCCGCCCTCACCGAGGAAGAAGTCGCGCAGATAGGGCTCGGGGTCTTTCTTCCCCGTCGCGATGTGATCGAGAATCTCTTCCATCTCAGCGGTGAAGTGCACATCGACCAGCGGGTTAAACTGGGCCTCCATCAGGTTATTGGTGGCAAAGGCGGTAAATGTGGGTACGAGCGCGCTGCCTTCCTTGCGTACATAGCCGCGCCGCTGAATGGTGCTTATAATGGATGCGTACGTCGACGGTCGCCCGATGCCCTCTTCTTCGAGCATCTTCACGAGAGAGGCCTCGGTGTAGCGAGAAGGCGGCTTGGTTTCATGACCCACCGGCTCAAGCGAGCGGACATTGAGTCCGTCGGTGCCAGCCTCTTCAGGAATTGACTCGTCGCCAACGGAAAGATCGGGGAGTGGGCGTTCGCGATCTTCGAGATCGGCTTCGGGGTCGTCGCTGCCTTCGACGTAGGCGCGCAGGAAGCCGGGAAAGAGGATCGTCTTGCCGGATGCGCGAAAGCGTGCCACGTCGTCTGTGCCTGCGTCGATGTACACATTCGTGTACTGAATCTGGGCGTTTGCCATCTGTGTGGACACAGTGCGCTCCCAGATCAGGTCGTAGAGCTTCTTCTGTTGGCCCGAGAGCCCGATTTCTGCGCTTGTCTTCATGGCCGTGCCAGCCGGGCGAATGGCTTCGTGCGCCTCCTGAGCGCTGTCTGAGGAGGTGTACGTGCGAACGCTGTCGCTCAGGTAGTCGGAGCCGTACCGTTCCTCAATAGACGTGCGGCTGGCAGCAATGGCTTCTTTCGAGAGGTTTTTCGAGTCGGTACGCATGTACGTAATGTGCCCGTTCTCGTACAGCTTCTGAGCCACGCGCATGGTGCGGTTGGCCGTGAACCCGAGCTTGCGGCTGGCCTCTTGCTGCAGGGTCGACGTGATAAACGGAGGGGGGGGGGTTTTCGTGCGAGTGCGGGTCTTGACGTCTGCCACGCGCCATGGCTCGGTAGGAAGCGTTTCGGCCAGTGTGGTGGCCTGTTCTTCCGAAAGCAGGAGCACGTCTTTGCCCTCTTCGAGATCGTCTTTCAGGCGGCCCGTATCCTGATCGAAGTCGCGGCCCTGAGCCAGTCGTACATCGTTCAGATGCGTCATATCGGCACCGAACGGAATCCTGGCTTTAGCAAGCTCTGCCTTCAGGTCCCAGTAGGTGGCGGGTACAAACGTGATGCGCTCGCGCTCCCGCATCACCAGAATACGCACCGCCACGCTCTGCACGCGTCCGGCCGAGAGCTTCGGCTTGATCTTGCGCCAGAGGAGGGGCGAGATGGTGTAGCCCACGAGGCGGTCGAGGATGCGACGCGTCTGTTGCGCCTCAACGAGGTTCTCGTCGATGCTGCGCGTGTTTTCGAGGGCCGCCTCGATGGCTTCTTGCGTGATCTCGTGAAAGACCATGCGCCGCACCGGCACGTCCGGGTTGAGGACCTCCAGAAGGTGCCAGCCGATTGACTCGCCCTCGCGGTCTTCGTCTGTTGCAATGTAGAGCTCGTCTGCATCCTGCAGCGCGCTCTGAAGCTGTTTGACGACATCACGCTTTTTGCGCGAGACGACATAGAGCGGTTCAAACCCGTTGTCGATGCGTACGCCAAGCCGCGACCACTCCTCGTCTTTATACTTCGCCGGGATCTCAGACGCCGAGGCGGGCAGATCTCGGATGTGGCCCATGCTGGCTTCGATCTGATAGCCCTGCTTGGGCAAGAACTTGCGGATGGTACGAGCTTTGGTGGGCGACTCTACAACAACTAATCGCTTCATGGGGCAGCGGCGGATGCGTACAAGATAGGCACAGATTATTTGGCTTCCTAAACACGCCAATCCAACTTCGAGCGTTCCGAATACATACGTTAACCTCTTGTTTGGTGAGCGAGCCGGGCATAAAAATCCCCTGCTCACGACAGGCGTGAACAGGGGATACGCTACGCGTAGTCAGACCTCGGAGGAATCTAACTGCTCACATTGTGAATTAAGCATGCACCTCATCTTGCCCTTCGGCAGCGACTTCTGCATCGGCGATGCTCAGTTCAAGCGAGTCTTCACCGAGGAAGTGGTCGATGTGATGGGCGCGGTCTTCGGCCTTCGTGAGCACCTTCTCAAGCTGGCGCTTGGTGCCGTGGTCGCCATGCTCAAGAGCGATGTCAATGCTCCCACGCACGAGCGAGGCAAGCGTGCTTTCGGCCTTCAAGTCATGCTTCAGCATATCACGTAGCCGGTACGTGCCTTCGGGCTCGTGTGTCACATGCGACAGCGCGGACTGATTGGTCGGGGCGCATGTCGGGATGCCGCCCAGGGCCGTAATCCGCTCCGCGATGCGATCGATGTACTTGTGAAGCTCTGTGTAGTGCTCTTCAAAGAAGAGATGCAGGTCACGAAACTGCGGGCCTTCGACCAGCCAGTGATGCTTGTGGTACTGGTGGTACATGGTCCACATCGTTCCCAGAATCTCATCAAGCTTAGGAAGCAGTGCTTCTACCGCTTCATCTGAGATGTCGACAGGGTTTTCTTCGATCATCTGTTGCGGACGCCACGGCTCGCCGTACTCGTTTTGGCGATCTTCAGGCGTTACAGGTGTAGATCCAGTCATAGCATTAACGGTGTGTTTGTTCAAGAGAGTTCGCTTTAGTGCAAACCTGCGGAGGGGGCAGACCCTTAGAGGGCTGTGCGCACACTTCCAAATTGTAAAACGAACAGGACACCAGCAGAAGTCATCTCGCGAAACGTAAACATGTGTTACGCTGCAGAGAGTGTATACCTGACTTCATGCTCTGTATGTATGATCAAACAGGGTGTTAGGACCCTTGGGTTAGAGGATCGTAATACCGCTTTGCTATATCGTAACACGCATCCAACGCGATACGCAGAGATCTGCATAAATACGCGTTGTGCAGCGATCTGAAGTCGCAATTCGACCAGTTGTGTCGTACATTCGACCTATCATCTGCTATTCTGTTGGATTATCTTAACACGCCACATATGCTATTTCGTCTGGTTCAGTCAACACTTGCTCTTAGCGCCGCGGGTGCTGCAGGCGCTGCCACAGCGTACTACCTCACAGATGTAGCCCGGGGCTCAACGACTGGTGCGCCCGGTTACACGAAAGCCCTGTCCACGCTCGGAAAGTCGGTAGGCGGATCAATGCCTGAAGGGATGGCCCTGATAGGTGCTGCTGCCGCTGTAAGCGGGGCAACAACGTATCGAATTCTGGCTCCATCCTCCGCCCCAAAAGCGATGCCCGCACCTGCCGAGGCCGTCTCTGATGAGCTGATAGCGGAAGGCGATGAAGAGAATGCTGTTGAAGAGTCGCCCGTCGAGAAAAAGGCATAGCATGTCCTGAAGGAGGGGGCATTTTAAGAATCTGTTTGGGTTTTGGTTTGAAGGTGAGCACGAGCGCCGCCGCGGCGAAAATTGGACCCCAATCAAGGTTTGTCGCGGGCTACGGGTCGACACGAGCTCGAAGCCGTCTGCTTCAGAAAACGTCTCTATCGGGAAAGCTTTAACAGGAAAGCAGTCACTCAGAACATACCTATTACCTCTGGTGGTCCTTCCCTGGACAGCAATAAAGCCAGGATGCTTCTGAAAAAGCATCCTGGCTTTTTAAGTGCTTGTAGAGACAAGGGGGAAGTCCAAAGACAGCCCCAGCCGGCCCGGTCGATGACGTTACGGCGGGGCCTACATGCCTTACACAAGCATGCCTTACACAAGCATGCCTTACACAAGCATGCCTTACACAAGATGTACGCTACACAAAGGCATTCAGCCCTGTGAGGTCTTGCCCGACCACCAGCGTATGTACCTCATGGGTTCCTTCGTACGTGATGACCGATTCGAGATTGGCCATGTGGCGCATCACCGGGTAACGGCTGGTAACGCCGTCTCCACCCAGCACCTGTCGGGCAGAGCGGGCTACCTCCAGCGCCATCTCGCAGTTGTGGCGCTTTGCCATCGATACTTGCTGCGGACGCATCGTACCTGCGTCTTTGAGCGTGGCGAGGCGCCAGTTCATGAGTTGGGCCGCCGTGATGGACTGTGCCATTTCGACGAGGCGTTCCTGTACCAGTTGGAACTGCCCGATCGGCCGGTCAAACTGTTCGCGGTTGATAGCGTGCTGCCGCGCAGCATCGTAGCACGCTTGCGCGGCTCCGACAACGCCCCACGCAATTCCGAAGCGCGCCTGGGTAAGGCACGATAGCGGAGCCCGTAAGCCCTTCGCTTCAGGCAGGCGGTTGCTTGCCGGGATGTGTACATCGTTCAGGATCACCTCAGACGTTACCGCGGCCCGCAGCGACCAGGTGTCCTCAATCGGAGGGGTTTCTACGCCGGGGCGGTCCAATTCCACCAGAAAGCCGCGCACAACGTCATCTTCGTCTTTCGCCCAGATCACCGCTACATCGCCAATTGAGGCGTTTGTAGACCAGCGTTTGTGTCCGTTAAGCACATACTCATCGCCTTGCTTCACTGCACGTGTTTCCATACCGCCAGGATTGGAGCCATGATTGGGCTCGGTGAGTCCGAAGCATCCAATCTTTTCGGCTTCGGCCAGAGCCGGGAGCCATGTGCGCTTCTGCTCCTCGCTTCCGTATCGCCAGATAGGATACATAACGAGAGAGCCCATCACGGAGCAGAACGAGCGCAGTCCTGAGTCGCACCGTTCCACCTCCTGCATCATCAAACCATACACAATGTTGTTGTGCCCACCTCCACCGTACTCGGTAGGCAGGTGCGGGCCAATGAGGCCAAGCCGAGCAAACTCCGAAATCAGGTGGTCGGGGAAAGTACGCTTGTGGGCGTGCGACTCGATGATCGGCTCTACCTCTTCCGTGATAAACGCCCGCACCGCATCGCGCTGGGCACGCTCTTCATCAGACAGTAACCCATCGACATCGAAAAAGTCGACTGGAGCAAAATCTGCGGCGGCGTATGTGCTGCTGGAGGTTACGTCGGGAGACGGGGGCGGGGAGAGGGTCGATGCAGAAGCAGACATAAAATAGACGGTTAGTGAACAATACTGGAAAGCGCTGGTGAATCACCGGGTACAGATCGGCATATACGCGGCGGTAGTTGACCCTTGACAGGATAACACCTACGTTTCTTATGCTCAACCCTCACTGCATCACGAAGTTTGCGACCGCTACTATGTATACAAAAAGATGGACGTACACAGGCATTCTGCTGGCTATCGTGCTGATGTTCAGCACAGCGCCAACCGACGCGACAGCGCAGAACCAGCCGCGGCTTGGGGTGGGGTTTAACACGCTTATCAGCACCGAAGACGGGTTTGGGCCAGGCGTGCGCTTTCGCGTGTCATCGCCCATCAACCGCGATCTTTCTATCGCGCTTGGATCGGCCTTCACCGGATACATACTGGGCGGTCGCGACGAAGCCTCCTACGCGCTCGATCCACAGATCTCGCTCATCGTGACCCGTACCGACACGCCCACGCAAGGCACATATTTCATGGGGGGATTCGGAGCGTACCTGCCTATCCAGACAGAAGAAAGCACTTCCGCCCCTACGATTCACCTGGGAGCCGGACGCGTGTGGCTGCTGCAAGACACATCGCTCTACGCTGAGTTCAACCCCTCACTTGTGATCGGAGAGGACTCTGCGAGCGGACTGTTCTCGCTCCGATTTGGCGTGATCTTCTAAGAGCCTGTTTGGGTTTTGGTTTGTAGGCGAGAGCGAGCGCCGCTGCAGCGAAAATTGGACCCCGATGGCGGTTCGTAGCCGGGGCTACGGGCCGACATTGAGGGCAATTTGCACCAGGGGCATGCCCTTCGGCCCCAGTCCAGCGCCGCCGCTCGGAGCCCAAATTAAGAAATCAAAACAGGTTCTAAGCAGTGTCTGGGCCACACAGGTACACAACGCCCGAAGTGCACCCTCAGAGGAAATTCCTCTTCAGGTGCTCCCTGAGGCGTTTTCCTGCTACACAGTCGCCATGATTGCCTGTGCGCGTTCTGACGGCTCGCCTTCGCGAGAGCGTGCATATTCGGGCCGAGCGTGCTTCGTCACGTAGTGGTCGATATACGCTGCAGCGACCTCGGCTTCCTCATCCGCTGTGCAAAGGTAGTACTCTTGTTTGTAGGGCTTCTCCCACTGACTGGGAAAGAAGAGCGTGCGATACTGGGGCTTTGTAAGCCCAAGCACCGCACCAGCCTCATGCCAGAGTTCGCCCCCGGTGTGAAACCCCCCGTGCAGGAGCAGCTCACGCTCGGTGTAGGTCTCTGATTCGAGAAGCACGTGCCCGGCAATGCAGCATTTGAAGCCACGTGGGACGGCCGCTTTAGAGATTACCTCCTGTTCATTGCGGGCAAAGGCCCATTGCGCCAGACAGCAGCGCTCGGGGCGGTAGACGATAGTGCGCCGGACGGTTTCCAACAGATCAACGTTCATAGGCGTCGAAGAAACAGGTGAACAACGTTGGGTTTGAGGTGCATTGTAACGTGCGAAAGGGCGCGAGACAATGCGTTGTATATGATGCGTATGCTTTCTAACGCTCGCAAGTAGTTATCGTTCAGGATGAACGTAGGCAAGTGTTATGCAGGGCGTGGAAGCAGCCAGACAGCCGCTATTTGATGCCCGCACTCATATCCATCATGCGCTCAATCGGGCGTAGAGCGTCTTTACGGAGCGACTCTTCCATTGTGATCTCCGGGCTTTCGTGCTCCAGGCACAGGTAGAGCTTCTCGATGGTATTGAGCCGCATATGAGGACACTGGCTGCAGTTGCACCCGCTTTCCGGCAGTGCCGGAATAAGTGTATTGGCGGGATTGTCCTTCTCCATCTGGTGCAAGATGCCCTCTTCGGTTGCCACGATAAACTTGGCTGGACCGTTATCGCGGGCGTAGCGCCGGATCTGGCTTGTGGAACCGATAAAGTCCGCATGCTGAAGGACTGCATCGCGGCATTCGGGATGCGCCAGTACTTCGGCGTCAGGGTGCTCGGCTGCCAGGCGCAGCAGTTTGCGTTCGCTGAAGGTCTCGTGCACGATACAGACGCCATCCCACAGCACCATGTCGCGCCCTGTTTCGCGGATCAGGTAGGCCCCGAGGTTGCGGTCAGGAGCAAACAGAATCTTCTCGTCTTCCGGAAGCTGGTTGATAATGTGTGCAGCGCTCGACGAGGTACAGATGATGTCGCTAAGCGCTTTCAGGGCAGCCGAACTGTTCACATACGTAATGACTGTATGATCAGGGTATTGATTGCAGAACGCCTCAAAGGCATCGGGCGGACACGTGTCCGCAAGTGAGCATCCGGCATTCAAGTCCGGGAGCAGGACCGTTTTTTCGGGATTCAGGATCTTGGCGGTCTCTGCCATAAAGTGTACACCGGCAAACACGATGATCTCCGCGTCGGTACTGGCCGCCTCACGGGCCAGGCCGAGCGAGTCGCCAACGAAGTCGGCCAGCTCCTGAATGGCAGCTTCCTGATAATAGTGAGCCAGCAAAATAGCATTTTTCTCAGTTTTCAGGCGCTCAATTTCAGCATACAGGTCGAGGCTGGCATCGACAGGCGCATCCACAAATCCGAGACTGCGGTCGAGGGTGGCAGTAGACATGGTAGGGAAGAAGCTAAACGAAGGTACTGAGGGAAACGCGAACGTGCTTGCATGCACCTACGACAAGGGCACCGAGCGATCCGTTGGAGAAGCGTCATGCAGTTGCCCGTGCTCAAGGTGAAGCACGCGGTCGGCAATTGAGGCAAGTGCCGGGGTATGCGTTACAAGCACGAATGTCTGTCCGGTTTCATGGCGCAGCGTTTCAATCTCCCGGTGCAGCGGTTCAGCCGTATCGGCGTCCAGGTTGCCAGTGGGCTCGTCGAGCAGTACAAGCGCAGGCTCATTCATCAGCGCACGCGCTACGGCAACGCGCTGCTTTTCTCCCCCCGAAAGCGTAGCCGGTCGCTGGTCGGCGCGATCGGCAAGTCCCATCAGGTCAAGCAAGCTGCGAGCGCGGCGTTCGGCAGCGTCGGCTCCTTGTCCGTTGATGCGAGCGGGCATGGCTACGTTTTCGAGGGCCGAAAACTCGGGGAGTAGATGGTGAAACTGGAAGACAAAGCCGATGCACTGGTTTCGAAACGAGGCAAGCGCTTCGTCATCCAGTGCAAAGATGTCGCGTCCAGTAACACGTACCTGACCGCTGGTCGGGTGGTCCAGTCCACCAAGGATGTGCAGGAGAGTGCTTTTCCCAGACCCACTTTCACCCATTACAGCGACAATTTCGCCTGGCTGTACCTGAAGGTTGAGATCCCGAAGCACGGTAAGCGCCTGAGGCGTGTCTTCCTCAAACGTTTTGGTAAGTCCCGAAACGTCAACAATTGGCGATTCAGCCATCGGTACGGGGCACAAGGATAAGGGGTAAGCAAGCAGAAGCTTTAAACAGGAGCCGAGCGGCTTACTCGTCGCGCTCTATGTTATACTTGTTGAGCTTGTTGTACAGATGCGAGCGCTGAATCCCGATTGTTTCGGCGGTTTGACTTACGTTCCAATCGTGCTCATCGAGCTTGTGCTCAATGAACAGCTTCTCAAACTGGTCGCGGGCATCGCTGAACGTATCATAGGAGTGGATTAGGTCATAGGCAGGGCCACTGCTTGACGTTTGAGGTCCCATGCAGCGTTGCACATCGTCGTCATCGACCGTTTCTCCATCGGTCAGAATGAGAATGCGTTCCAGCACGTTGTGAAGCTCACGCACGTTGCCGCGCCACTCATAGCGCTGTAAGGCGTTGAGGGCTGCATCCGAAAAAGTCTTAGGGGAAATGCCGTTGCGCTGCGCCAGGCGGCCGGCCATATGTTTGGTGATAAGCGGGATATCGCCACGACGCTCGCGAAGCGGCGGCACATCGATAAGAATAACCCCAATACGATGGTAGAGGTCTTCTCGGAACTGATTCTCCTCGATCTCCTCCTGTAAATTCTTATTGGTAGCGGCGATGACGCGCACGTCGACTTCTACCGTGCGGTCGCCCCCGACGCGCTGGACCTTGTGCTCTTGAAGCACGCGTAGCACTTTCGCTTGAGCCGACAAGCTCATATCGCCAATCTCATCGAGAAAAAGCGTGCCGCCGTGCGCCTGTTCGAATTTGCCGATGCGCTGCTGCGTAGCACCTGTGAAAGCTCCTTTCTCGTGACCAAAAAGCTCGCTCTCAATCAGTTCGCTGGGAATGGCGGCACAGTTGACCTCAACCATAGGGGCATCGCTGCGTCCTGACTTGCGGTGCAGCCAGCGTGCGACAAGTTCTTTGCCGGTGCCGTTTTCGCCTGTTACGAGTACGCGCGCTTCGGTAGGCGCCACGCGCTCTATCGTGTCCTTGATCTCGGCAATCGCCGTGCTCTCACCAATGATGGGCGTGAGGTCATCGGAGTGCTTCTCCGTGATCGTCTGCCGCATGCGGCGGTTCTCCGTCTTCAGTTCGCCACGGTCCAGCGCATTACGTACAGTGAGAAGCAGGCGGTTCAGATCCGGTGGCTTCTCGATGAAGTCGTAAGCACCCAGCTTTGTCGCTTCAACTGCTGTTTCGACCGTACCGTGTCCACTGATCATGACTACGGGAAGCTCGGGAAGCTCCTCGCTGAGTACCTCCAGCACATCCATGCCATCACGTTTGGGCATTTTCACGTCGAGCAAGACCAGGTCGTAGGTGTCTGACCGGGCCATGTCGAGGGCTTCTTCGCCATCAGAGGCACACTCTACGCTGTATTCTTCGTACTCTAGAATTTCTTCGAGGGTACGTCGAATGCTTGCCTCGTCGTCAACAACAAGGATCGTAGCCATAGGCAGCAGGGGGAAGCAGAAGGCAGAGCGGGCAGAGGGCGAAACGCTTCGCTTTTTTTACGAGGCCGTTCGTGCCTGGCGCGCTTCTACTCGGGCCAGGAAGCGCTGAACGCGCTCTGCTTCGGGCGAGTCTGCGTACTCGGTTTGGATTTGGCTATAGACCCGGCGTGCTTGCTCCAGATTGCCAGCAGCCTCGTAAGCGCGTCCAGCATTCATGAGGTACTGAGGCGATACGTGAGCACTCGAAGCGAATTCGGCGGCGCGCTCATAGCGGGCTCCTGCAGTATCGTAGTCGCCCCGATCTTCGAAAATAGATGCCTCAGCAGCCAGCGCGCTCGCTCCGATCAAGTCACGATCTTTGTTGAAGCGTTCCAGGTAGGTCATCGCTTCATCGGGCAGGTCGTTACGTAGATACCCATTGGCAACATAGAAGACCGCCAGGTTACCAGCGTTTGTACCACTGTACGTATCCGCAATCTCAAGCAGTCCCATAAGGTCACCGGTGCCCTGCAGAGCGCGTTCGTAATCGCCCATGGCGTACAGGCGTTCGATCTGTCCGAGATGCCGTTGCGCTTCCGCTTCGGTCTGCTGCACGTTCCAGAAATAGACACCGACAGCAGCAATCAGTACAACAAGTCCAACGCCTGCAGCATAAATGGCGTTTTTGTTCTCTTCAAAGAACAGCACGCTCCGTGCATACAGGTCAACGATAGAGTTGGAGCGCAGCTCTTTACGGCGCGACGACTTTTCAGGCGTTTTAAGCGAAGACATACGGTAAAAACAGTTCGACAAAAGGAGACTCAGGCTCGCGTACAACACGCGAGATATAACGTAATGGGTACCTTATAAGCAAGACATAGCACGAAAGAATGTTTCTACGCGGATGAAGTTGTGGGGGATGGCCACTACCCTGCCCATACGATTCGCCCTGAGCGTATACAGGCGAAAGAAGCTGTTTTTAGGGAGGCCCGCACACATGGGCCGGCTTCATGGGCCAGCTTACGACCATCCGTTCCAAAGCTTCACGCACGATTCGATTAGCGCCGTCTCAGATAGCGCCCCAAGGGGCAGTTTCCAAGAGGTAAACCGGGTACCGGGTGACAAAAGGAGTTCGAGAGAGACGGTTTGCGTCATGATCCAGGCGTTCAGGGGGAGAAGCGCGCTACAAATCCATAAAACAGTTGCACCCCTCCTGAATAATTTGCACCTTAGACCATGACAAAGAAATACAGCAGCGTATCCCTGCATCCACCATCAAACAACATTTGGATATGTTTTTTGTCCGCCAATACGCTATTTAACCAGCGTTTATTGGTATAGGAAATGAAAAGGGAGGCAACGGCCCACAACCGGGAAGGTGTGCTGAACATTGCGTACCGGTGCGGGTGCATGTTGTGGCGGATGTACTGCATCTGCCACGAGAAGCCTGAGGCCGGTTGAATAGCAACGATCAGGCCGGCTCGCGGCGTTTTTGTATTCGATGATTTCTCACTCAAGACCATTTCACCCATGGCTACTACACTTGGTATCAATGGATTCGGCCGCATCGGCCGCCTGGTACTGCGCTCCATCGTCGAGCGTGGCGATACCGATTTTGAGATTGCCGGTATTAACGATCTTACGCCCGCTGCTACGCTGGCTCATCTGCTCAAGTACGACTCGGTACACGGCACGTTGGATGCGGAGGTCTCGCATACCGACGATTCCATCACCGTAGGTGACATCACGTTTCCCGTATTCAACGAAAAAGATCCTGCCAACCTTCCGTGGGGCGATGTGGGATGCGACATCGTGGTGGAGTCGACTGGACTCTTCCGTACACGCGAAGCCGCAGGCAAACACCTCGAAGCCGGGGCCAAGCAGGTCGTGATTAGTGCGCCTGCGAAAAGCGAGGTCGACGCTACGGTCGTGCTCGGTGTAAACGATGAGATCCTGACAGGCGACGAGAAGATCGTATCCAACGCCAGTTGCACAACAAACTGCCTGGCGCCGCTCGTCAAAGTGCTCGACGAGACCTTCGGGCTCAAGCATGGTCTTATGACAACCATCCATGCCTACACGTCGTCGCAGAACATCGTAGACGGTCCGCACAGCGACCTGCGCCGTGCACGCACCGCCGCTGCTTCCATCATTCCAACTTCGACCGGTGCAGCAAAAGCGGTCGGACTGGTGCTGCCCGAGCTTGATGGTAAGCTCGACGGCATGGCCATGCGTGTGCCCATTCCAAACGGATCAATCACCGACCTGACGGTACACGTCGAGAAAGAGGCCTCCGTTGAAGCCGTAGACGCCGCTTTTAAGGCCGCTGCTGAAGGGCCTATGAAGGGGGTGCTTGAGTACAACGAGGCTCCGATCGTTTCGGCCGATATCATTCACAACCCGCACTCCTGCATCTACGACGCGCCGTCGACCATGGTAACGGGCGAGATGATTAAGGTTACGGGCTGGTACGACAACGAATGGGGCTATGCCAGCCGCATCGTTGATCTGGCTCAGAAAATTTCGTCGATGTCCTAAACGTACAAGGACACAGTCGCCGCAGACCGGGGCGAGAGATATGCTCTCGTTCCGGTCCTGCATTTTCTCTCCTTAATAGATGCTCTACACAGCCTGCCATGAAAAAACTCACCCTCGACGCGGTAAATGTAAAAGGCAAGCGCGTACTCATCCGGGTCGACTTCAACGTGCCGCTCAAGCAGAACAAAGATGACAACCGCCCTACCGTCGCCGACGATACACGGATTCGGTCTGCACTGCCTACCATACGACACGTGCTCGACAAAGGTGGAAAGGCAATTCTCATTAGCCACCTGGGGCGCCCCAACGGAGCTCCCGACCCGGACCTGAGCCTCGCAGCGGTCGCCGATCATCTCGACACGCTGCTGGAAGAGCGCGTTCGCTTCTCCAGCAACACCATTGGCGATGCCGTGCAGGAAGCAATCGACGGCATGGGGAACGGATGCGTCATTCTTCTTGAAAATACACGCTTCGATCCAGGGGAAAAAGCCAATAGCGATGACTTTGCCGATGGACTCGCCGCACTCGCCGACATCTACGTAAACGATGCCTTTGGGGCGGCACACCGCGCCCATGCCTCCACAGCAGGTGTGGCCGAACGTGTGCAGCCTGCTGTCATGGGACGCCTTATGGAAAAAGAGGTGGAGGTGCTCACCAAGGTGCGCGACGAACCAGAGCCGCCCATGGTCGCGATTCTTGGCGGAGCCAAGGTGTCCGACAAAATGGGCACTGTGCGGCGCCTTTCTCAAAATGCGGCACACCTGCTCGTGGGCGGAGCCATGACGTACACCTTTCTGAAAGCACAGGGCGAAGAGGTCGGAAACTCGCTGGTCGAGGAAGACCGGCTGGAGCAAGCTGAATCACTCGCCGATGAAGCCGGCGATGTGTTGCATCTGCCACAAGATCATGTCTATGCCAACTCGATTGAGGACGAAGCGCCTGCAGGGGTCTCCGAGGGCGGCATCCCTGACGGAAAAATGGGACTCGACATTGGCCCGGCTACCGTAAAAGCCTATATCGATTATATCGGTGAAGCCAAAACCATCATCTGGAACGGTCCCATGGGGGTCTTCGAAACAGAGGCGTTTGCACAGGGCACAATCGCAATTGCCGAAGCCGTTGCCGAAGCCACCGATAACGGCGCCTTTTCCGTCGTTGGTGGGGGCGACTCCGTATCTGCACTGAATGTAGCCGGCAAAACCGATCGCATCAGCCATGTGTCTACCGGCGGCGGAGCCATGCTGCAACTGCTTGAAGGGAAGCCGCTCCCAGGCCTCGAAGCGCTCACCGATGCCGACGTGTAGCCACGCTGAAAGCTGACACTGTAGCTGGTGCTACACGCAACGCTGTGCGCCACACTGTGCGCGACGCTGTACGTAACAATGTCCTTCTTACATTCGTCTTGTGGGGCAGAGAAGGTTTTGGGGAGCCCCGCAAAACCTTCCTGATACCCCTGCTCTATCCTTACACGCCCGCTTTTGCCTGCTATGTCTGCTGCTATTGCTGTTGACGGACTCTGCAAAACCTACCGCAGTGGACTCTTTCGCAACAAGACCGTGGAGGCGCTCCAAGGCATTGACCTTACGGTAGGGCGCGGCCACGTATTTGGGCTGTTGGGGCCAAACGGCGCGGGCAAAACAACCCTCGTCAAAATACTTCTTGGTATTGTGCACCCCACAGCAGGCGATGCACGCCTCTTTGACGTGCCCGCCACGCGGGCCGAAGCGCGAACGCGTGTGGGCTACCTGCCCGAGAAACATACCTTTCCCGGGCTCCTCACCGCCACACAGATGCTCGATCTGTACGGGCGGATGGGGCGGGTGTCCACTGCAGAGCGTGCGACACGCATCCCCGAACTGCTCGAAAAAGTGGGCCTCTCTGCTCAGGCCGATCGCAAGATCAACACCTTCTCAAAAGGAATGCTTCAGCGGGTCGGTATCGCACAGGCTCTGCTCAACAATCCCGATCTTCTGTTCCTCGACGAACCTACCGATGGGGTAGATCCAGTGGGCCGACGCGATATCCGCGACCTGCTCGTATGGCTGCGCGATGAAGGCACGACCATCTTCATCAACTCGCACTTGCTCTCTGAGGTCGAAAAAGTATGTGGCGAAGTGGCCATCATGAACGAGGGCGAGCTGGTGCGGCAGGGGGGAATTAGCCAGCTTACAAGCGTTGATCGCGAATACCGGATCACCTGCACCCCGCTTCCCGACAGCCTGCCCGGCGCAGCCGTCAGCCAGATGATGCGGATTGAAGAGGCGTCTGCGCCTGAACTGGAGCAGTGGCGCGTAGCCGCCGAAACCCGCTCCGACCTGAACGCACTGCTCGACACGCTGCGCAGCCACAACGTGGAGCTCGAAGCCGTCGAGCCCGTGCGGCGCTCCCTGGAAGACTACTTCATCGACGTGGTGGCGCCCCCGTCGGCCTGAGGCCGCCTTACCGCACATCGCTCTTGCCTAACCCCCTGCGCCTACATGCAGCCTACGCTCGGCCTTATCTACCTTACGTTTCGCGAGCTCTGGACCAAGAAGATTGTGCTGGGCCTGTTTGTCATCAGTTCGCTCATTCTGATGATGGTGGCCTTCGCGCTCAACCTTGATGTGGTCGACGGTTCACTTGCCGGACTCCGCCTCTTCGGGCAAACGCCCAATGGGTCTGTCGATGGCCTCTCGCTCGAACAGCTGGTCTTTGGCATCGAATCAGCCGTAGCTGGCGCCACGTACTGGATTGGCATTCTGCTTGCCCTCTTCGCTACCGCGCCGCTCTCCGTCTCGCTCCTCGAACGCGGACACATCGATTTGCTCCTCTCCAAACCCATAGGGCGCACCCCACTCCTGCTTAGCCACATCGCCGGCGTGTGGATCGCCGTCTCCGTCCTCGCGCTCTACCTCATGGGCGGGGTCTGGCTCATCCTCTCCATCAAAACCGGCGTATGGCACCTGCCTTTTCTGCTCAGCATCGGACTCGTCGTGCTCATGTTCGGCGTTATGTACGGCGTGGTCGCGCTCATGGGCGTGTGGACCGAAAGCACCGCTCTCGCGCTTATCGTGAGCTACGGACTCATCTTCGCATCGATCGTTTTAGCAGCCTCCGACGCTATACTCGATACGCTCGGAATGGTCGGCTCAACCGCATTTATCGCGCTTTACCACATCATGCCCAACTTCGCCGAGGTGTCGGGCCTGGCTGCCAGCCTGGCCCAGGCCGAATCCGCCACGGACTGGTATCCGCTGTTTTCGGCGGTGGCTTTTGGGGCCGTAGCCTACGGGCTTGCGCTCTGGATCTTCAACCGCCGCGACTTTTAACACCCCTGCTGGCACAGAAAAGTCGGCCCGTACGGTCTGTACATAGGCGGGTAAGGCAAGAGGGATACGAACGCATCTGCCCCTGCAGCACAACCCGGGCAGCTCCGTTCCTGTAACAACCCCTCGCCAGTCTGCGTCTTGTAGACGCTGCGTTCTACACTGCACATACATGCATCCCCATTTCGATATGGCATGCTCGCTTGCTTCACTCCAGCGCCGATCTCTCTGGACACCCATCGCGGCGTTCGCGATCGCTCTCCTTACGCTCACAGGGTGCCAGCCCGACCCGCCGCCCGTAGCTGATGATACGCTCGACGCCATTGCGGTCTTCCCCGAGGGTACGCAGAGCCTCTCCATGGTCAACCTGCAGCATCTCAAGGACGAAGCAGGAATCTCGTTTTTTAGCGAGCGCGGGATTCGACTCACACTGCTCGACAGCGATGTAGTCTTTGACCCGCTCACCCGTGAGCAGCGCAACGACCTCAACGCCTTTATTGAAGCATCCGGCTTCAACCCGGATACCGATCTGCACGCCGCGTACGTAGGCGCAGCTCCGGTTGGGGACGAAGGCGTGTTGCAGGCGCCCCTGCTTGTACTGCGTGCCGACTTCACGCGCGCACGTCTTGCGTCCTCGCTCCGCGAAGCCAGCGATCTGATCGTGCCGGTTGACGAAGTGCACGACATCCCCGTGTTCGCTTTTGCGCCACGCAATGGCGAAGACGGCGCCTCCGATCGCCGCCTGGCCCTGCTCGATAACCACCGAGTCGCCGTTGGAGACGCCCGCGATATTGAGGCGCTCCTTGAACGCATAGACAGGGATGCACCCGGGTTCGTGCCGTCTGCCGACGACCGCGAACTCATCGGGTATGCCTCGCAGTCCGGATCAGCCTGGTCGGTGCTGCTTACCTTGCCCGAAGAAATGGACAATACTCTTGAAACCGTGCAGGAGCAGAACAATGCGCAGGAGTGGCAGCGCCGCTTAGCCCGCGTTGCGACAGTAACGCGTCAGGCGGGCATGGGCGTTACGCTTAGCGAAGAAACGGTGCAATCGCGCATAACGCTCGTCGCCGATGATAACGCACGCGACGTGCGCCGCCTGCTGCAGGGGGTCGCTTCGGGCGCGCAGTCCTACGACGGACTGTCAGCGGATCAGCGAGCCATCTTCGAGGATATAGCTATCGACGACCAGGGACGATTTGTCCATATCGACATAAACACCACCCAGCGCGCCCTGGCCGAAATGATACTTTCCTCACGATAGAAAAGACGTACTTCATGGTCTACACCACGCCAAGCGAAGCGCTTCCGCATCCCACCAGCACGCCAGCCCTGTCGCGCCCCCAGAAAGCGGTGCTCACAACGCCTGCGCACTTCGACGTTACATACGTCATCAATCCGCATATGGCCGACAATGTGGGCACGGTCAACACCGAGGTAGCCTGGCAGCAATGGAAAGCGCTACGAGCCGCGTACACGGCGCTCAGCTGCGATGTCCACATCGTAGACGGAGCACCAGATCTGCCCGATATGGTGTTCTGTGCCAACCAGACGCTTCCGTACCGCGATCCCAAAACCCATGAAACCGGGGTTGTGCTCAGCCGCATGCATGCGCCCGAACGTCTCGACGAGGTCCCGCATTATCGGGACTTCTTCGAGAAGCAGGGGTACGCGGTGCACACCCTGCCCGACGACGTGCAGGGCTCCTTTGAGGGCATGGGCGATGCCATCTGGCATCCCGGCCACGCGGCGCTCTGGGGCGGATACGGCTTTCGCACCGACCTTGGCGTCTACGAGGCCATCCATAGCCTGCTCGACGTACCCATCTATGCACTCCATCTTGACGATCCCGACTTCTACCACCTCGATACCTGTCTCAGCGTGCTGGATGCCGACACTGCGCTCTACTATCCGGGTGCATTCGACGGAGACGGCCTCGCGCTGCTGAATGCGGGTTTTGATACGCTGGTTGAAGCCCCCGAAGATGAGGCGCGATCGCTCTTTGCATGCAACGCACACTGCCCCGATGCCGAACACGTGCTCATCCAGGAGGGCTGCACCGTCACCGAATCGCGCCTGCGTGACGCCGGGTTCACCCCGGTGCCGCTCGATACCAGCGAGTTTCTGAAAGCAGGGGGCTCGGTGTTCTGCATGAAGCTGATGGCCTGGTAGCAGGCAGGCAAATAGTGAGTGGGTTCTTCAAGGGGAGCGGTAAAGGGCGAGATTGCATATAGGGCGGCTGTATTGTATCTCATGAACGCCCCGCACGAAAAAATTAGGCTCTGCGGGATACGCATGCCCTTGCTACCACCTGGCTTTGCCCATGTCTGATGCTACTGCCCCCGCAGATCCTGATAACGGAAAACGGACGCTCCGAGAGCTGGTCGTAGACGTGATCATGCTCGTGCTGATCGCGGCGAATCTTGTGTTCATCGTCTTCGACTGGACGTTTACGTATCGCCACTTCCAGGAGCTTTTGGAAGTAACGGTTCCGGCCTTTCACGACTTCTATGCGACGGAAGTCCACCCGAACTTTCTGTTCTACGATCTTATCTTCGTCGCTGTTTTTGTGGCGGAGATTTTGGTGCGGTGGGGCCTGGCGATCTACCGTGGCACCTACCGCCGCTGGTACTTCTACCCGTTGGTTCACTGGTACGACGTTCTCGGATGCATCCCCGTTGGCACGTTCCGGTCGCTTCGCGTACTGCGGCTGGTCGTTATGATTCGCAAGATGCAGCGCCTCGGACTCATCGACCTGACGCAGACAGCCATCTATGAGGCGTTCGTGTACTACCGCGACCGGTTCGTGCAAGAGATTACCGACCGGGTCGTAGTGCGCATCGTATCGGGCATTCAACACGAGGTGTCGACGAACGACGTCGTCGTAGACCGCATTACGAAAGAGGTTATCGGCCCACGCCGCGACGACCTGGTGAATGCACTGACGCACCGCTTACAGGCTGCGACCGCAGATGCCTATAGCTCGTATCGCCCCGCGTTTCAGAGGTATATTGATGCGGTCATCACGCAGGCTGTCAACAATAACAGAGAGATTAGTACCATCGGGATGATTCCGGGGGTAGGGTCAACAATCGCGCATCTGCTGAAAGAGGCGATCAGCGATATCGTATACAATGTTCTGAACCAAATTATGGACGATATCGGCTCGCAAGAGAATAACCGTGTCATCGCAGAGATCACGTCAATATCGGCAGATGCGGCGTTTTCCTCTAACTATGAGCAAGAGCTGAATACGATGGTGCGGTCGTTGCTCATTGATGCGCTGGAGGTCGTTAAGGATCAGATCGAGGTGTATGAATGGGACCCACGGGCAGCCTCCGAACAAAGACATATCGAGGAAAGACCGCCTTTCGTTGCTGAAAAACCAGCCTCCAATCCGTCGTAGACACAAGGCGAGCATATCTGCAACGTGGAGCGTGGGATCTACATTCAAGATGAACAGACAACGCCAATTCTTTATTCCGTAACACAACCAATCTTTGCTATGGCTGGTCTATATATACACGTCCCATTCCGGGAGAGCGATCGCGCTTATGACGACTCCGTTGTAGTGGCATCGCATCAGCCCGATTACGACGCGTTTGCGCGTGCACTGGTCAACGAACTGGATCAGTACGAGGCAGCGCACAGTACGGCCGAAATATCGTCGATCTACGTGGGCGGTGGACGCCCCTCCTTGGTTCCGATCTCCAATCTGAAGACGGTAGCCGAAAAAGTGCGCGTATTCGATGTGGAGGGGGCAGCAGAGGTCACCATCGAAGTGAATCCCCGGGATGCCTCTGACGCGTACATGCAAAAGGTAGCAGCAATGGGATTCAACCGGGTTAGCCTTGCTGCGCTTTCGTTCTTTGATGAGGAACTGAGCACGATCGGTGCGCCGCATCGAGCCCACCATATCGAGCCGGCAGTGGCGCATATCCGTGCAGCCGGCATCGACAATATATCGGTAGACGTTGCTTTTGGGTGGGCTGAGTCGACCCTTGAAATGTGGCAAGAGACGTTGCGCGAAGCCGTCGCGCTTGAGGTACCGCACATTACGCTCATCGAGTGGCCAACTGTGCCGCGCGACAACGAAACCGAAATGACGCGCGCTAAGCAATACCGCCATGCACTGCTTGACTTAGAGGAAGAGGGCTTTGAAGCGTACGAGATTTCGCACCTGTCCCGGCCGGGGCACCGGTCGCAACACAACGAGAACTACTGGGCACACGGCAGTTTCCTCGGGACCGGGCCAGCTGCGCACAGCTTCTGGTGGCCCGGCCGTAACGAGAAGCCGCACCGCTGGGTCAATGTATCCGACCTTGCTGTATACATGCAGCGCTTGAACGATGGACGTGCACCGGTTGCTACGCGCGAGGAAGTCGATCCTGAGGCGCTGGCTGGCGAGTACCTCACCCTGCGGCTGCGCACCCGCGACGGGCTCAACCTGGCTCGCTACCGCGACGTCTACGGCGTTGACCTGCGTGCGCAACGCGCCTCGCTGCTCGACCGGCTACAAGAAAACGCGCTTATCTACCCAATCACCGACGACACGCTGCGCCTGACAAACGCCGGATGGCTCGTTTACAACTCTATCGTGCAGCGCTTGCTTGCAAAATAAGCCCTTCAAACTAAGCGACGCCTGAAAACAGGTTCTAAGCGGGTACGTAGTGATACGTGGTAGGTACGCCAGCCGGGAGCGTGCCGTCCAGCAGCGTACCGTCCAGAAAAAACCAAACAGGTCCTCACCCGCCGCATAACAACTGCATAACAACCTCACGATACTCCCATGCCAATTCGTCCAGTGCAAACATCTGCCGAACTCGACACGGCAAGGCAGCTCTTCCGCGAGTACGCGCGCGAACTGGACGTAGACCTCTGCTTTCAGGACTTCGAGCAGGAACTGCAGGCGCTTCCGGGGCCGTATGCTGCGCCGCAAGGAGTGATCTTGCTTGCGCATCCCCCTGAAACATTGCCCATACAGGCAGTTGGATGCGTAGCCCTGAAGCCGCTTGATCGGCCCGACGTGTGCGAGATGAAGCGGCTATACGTACGCCCCGAAGCGCGAGACGCAGGGTGGGGGAACGCCCTTGTAGACGCGATCCTTAACGCGGCCCGCCGCCGTGGCTATTCCACAATGCGTCTTGACACGCTCGATACGCTTCGCGCAGCGCTTCGCCTATACAGACGCTTTGGCTTTAAAGAGATTGACGCCTACTACGAGAACCCGCTGCCAAACGTCATCTACATGCAGAAAACGCTATCTTCCTCATCATCAACACCATCATGAAGTTGTCTGCCGGGTATCATACTGGGTCATTGCTCCTCGTGGCCGCTTTGCTTCTGAGCACCGTTCTCCTTTCCACCGGATGTGCCGAGGAGGAGCGCCGCGGCACGGCCACAGACCCCGCTACGTTCCGGCATGATGGCACGCTCGCGTTTGAGTCAGCAGAGGGCGACACGCTGGCCGTCATCGACATCGAGATTGCCGATACCGATCAAGCACGCGCCCAGGGACTCATGCATCGCCGCTCGATGGGCTATGACAAGGGCATGCTCTTCGTGTTTGACGAAGTCGGTACGGGCTCCATGTGGATGCGCAACACGCCGCTCCCACTCGATATGATTTTCGTAGACGATGACGAGGAGGTCATAAATATTGTGGAGCGTACGCGTCCCTTCTCGGATGCAGAGGTGTCGCCGGAGGCGCCTCGCCGGTACGTGGTCGAGGTGCGGGCTGGATTCGTGGATCGCCACAACATCGGGACCGATGCGCGAATTCGGTGGACTCGCATCGATGAGTAACGTGCTCTCCCCGACACGATCATCGCACACGATCTTTCTTATACTACTTCGCTAATTTTACTCCGTTTATGTCGTTTTTGTACTGGTCTGCTCGCATCATACCAATCTGCCTGCTTGCGCTGTGCGGCGCTGTGCTGGTGGGATGTGCCGAAGAAGAGGCTGGAGCCCCTGCCGATCCGCAAGAAGAGATTGAGGACCCAATTCCCTTTCGATCGGATGGCACCCTGCATATCTTACAGGATAACGATACGCTGCGCACGCTCAACATCGAGATTGCCGACACCGATTCGGCACGCGCACGGGGACTGATGGAGCGCACGTCGCTACCGGAAGATGGCGGCATGCTGTTCATTTTTGAGCAGGAACAGCCCCAGAGCTTCTGGATGGCAAACACGCCGCTGGCACTCGACATTATCTTTGCCGACCGTGAAGGCGAGATCGTATCCATGACCAAGTACACGCGTCCGTACTCGCAAGAGCAGGTGCAGTCTGGCGTGCCGGCACAGCACGTACTGGAGGTGCCCGCAGGCTACGCCGACCGGGTGGGAATCATCGAAGGACAGCGTCTGGTGTGGACGCGCCATGAGGCGAATGACGATGAGGAGTAGATGCGAGGGGGGGATGCTACGTGGTGTGCATGCGCCATGCAGCGCAATCGCGCTGGCGGGTTGTTAAGAGCACTACCGGCGCTCGTTACGCATGAGCGCATCGACGCTGTATTTGCCAGGGCCGGTGATAAAGAACGTCAGGAAGATAAATCCGTACAGCAGGGCCATCTCGGCGCTTCCCTGCCCAAACAGCCCGTCGCCGCGAGATAGGTGCATAAAAGCAGCCATGCCCATCGTGCCGATCAAGAGGAGCGCAGCAGTACGAGTTAGGAACCCGACAGCAAGCAGCACCGCAGCGACTGACTCGGCGAGAGCGGCCATAAAGCCCCAGACCACCGGAAGAAAGGTGATGCCGATGAGCTCCATAGTGCCTCCAAGCCCTTCCCACTGCTCTGGACCCGCTACGATCTTGCCCCAGCCATGGCCGATAAACATGAAGAGCCCGGCGCCCAGCCGAAGCAAGAGCAGACCAAAATCACGAAGCTTAGCGGGCAAGTTGATAAGCATAGTACTATCAGGCAAGTAAAAGTCCAGCGTAGAAGTTCAGGGTGGGAGATACGTGCAGGAGTGTTAACGCACAGTTGACCTACAGTTGATCCGCAGGTAGAGTGGGAGCAAGGGACTGCTATGTATCTGCACATATACGTATGATACAGGACAATATTCCTCAAAGACAAGCGGCCAAAGAAGAGCAGTTGTTATCTTTGTGTGCTTCATGCCAGCAGCCCCTGCTCTGAGCTATGCCGGTCACAGCGCCTATGGCTGTGATACTGCAGATCCGTCAGAAAGAAGAGACACATTCTGCGCAGAAGGGGCAAGATGAAGTGTGCGCTGAGGAAATGGAATGGTGATGCCGGCCTCTGCAAACCGCGCCAGCGCCTTGCGGTAGACCGCGTTGCGCACCGAGCGCTTGCCGCGCGGACGGTCGATCCAAACCAGAATCTGCAGCACGATCGCGTTGTCACCCAGTGCAGCCACGTTCACCTCGGGCGGTGGATCGTCGTGAATGCGATCGGAGTCGTGAAGAATCTCCTGTAGAATAGCAGTAGCCTGGTCCAGGTCGGCATCGTAGGCAATGCCGATCGTCATCTCAATACGCGTTGTCTGCTCGGGCAGCATATGGTTGATGATCACCTCCTTGCCGAGCACATCATTCGGGATCAGCACAATCTCGTTGTCGCGCGTGCGGATGACCGTCTTGTGCAGGTTAATCTCCAGCACATCCCCAATGTAGTCGCCCACCTGGATGCGATCGCCCACGCGAAAGTTGCGGTCGGCGGTGAGCGTAACGCCCGCTAGCACGTTTGAGAGCACCGTGCGAGCCGCCAGCGCCACGGCCAGCCCCACGATACCGAGCGAGGCGATGAACGCCGTGATCTCAATGCCAATCTCGCGAAACGCGATAAGAATACCACCGGTCCAGATCAGGTAGACGGCCGTAAGGTCGAGCAGGCGAATCACGCGCTCGTCTACATCGGTGTCGGTGCGCTGAGCCATCGGCAGGCCGTACTCGCGCACAATGGCTTTCACCAGGCTGGCAAGAATCCACGTCCCCGTAATGACCAGCAGCGCGTTCTGGGCGCCGCTCCATGCTCCAAACTGGGCCTGCACCTCAGGAATCCGGAAGAGCGCGTAGTTTACCGACCCCAGCGCCACCAGCACGCTAATTGGACGCCCAATGATGCGGAGCACAAGGCCGTCGATCTGAAAGCGGCTGCGATCGGCCAGCGTAGCGAGCCACCGAAAGAGCCGGTACAGTAGAAAAGCGCCTGTGAATCCAGCCGCAACCAGCCCAAGCGATGTCAGGAGGGTGTTAACAGCAATGCCGTTCATCGGCGTCCAACGTTAGGTAAGAGGGTGCATGGGCGATGCAAGCCGCTCCGTCGTTTCCCGGGCAAGCGATAGGAGCTGCAGGGGGAGGCGAAGCGTAGCCGGCACCACAAAAGATGTGTGCAGCGGAGGGCGATCAGACCCCACAGGGGAGCAGGGCGCATCGAAGCACAGGTATACCTCCCCCGCCCTATCTGATGCTATACACCCCCGTTAGCGCTGTCGACGCTCGGTAGGGGACACCGTAATAGAGCGTGGCAGTATAGCTTTGTACGCTGGGTAGCGGTTTACTGTTAAGTGATTGTCACGTGTGAGTGATTGTCACTTGGATGACATCATCACATCCCCCCTTCAATCCCCTCTGTCTACCGAGCTTCGCCGGAGGCGTGATCCTGTGGACATCTCTCCCTTGGACGAGGCGGAGAAACCCAAACGAGTCCGTAGGACGACTCATGGGGCGAAGCGGAATAAAGGGAGAGGGGGTTCGAACAAGACGAAACTACAGGGTCCAATAGCCTCATCACTTAGCGTCTACCCACTACCGTACGCTGCTTTTTACGGGACATTCCGCTGTAGAATCGCAAGACCTGCATTGTGATCATTATGATCGCGCTACACGCCAAACGATTCGCCACAGGCACAGGTGCGCGCGGCCTGGGGATTGGCAAAGTGAAAGCCTTCGCCATCGAGGCCGTCGGTAAAGTCAAGCTCAGACCCGTCAAGGTAGAGCGCACTGCGCTGGTCGGCAATGACAGTGATGTCATTGACTTGGTGGGCTTCGTCAGCGTCTTGCAGGGTGGTGTCCCAGCCAAGGTCGTACGTGAGTCCCGAGCAGCCGCCAGGGACTACGGCAATACGCAAGTACGTGTCATCTACAACAACCGATTCTTCTCTGGCAACGGTGCGAAGCTGATGCTGAGCGCGCTCAGTGATATCTATCTGCATGACTGTTTCGATCTAACAGGGAATACAGTACTGTCGGGTAGGAAAACAGTACAAAAAGAGGGAGCTGCAGGTTTCTGCGCTCCCGGCGTCATTCGGCCTGGAGCGAGCGGTCGGGACTACCGGTGCACCGAAAGGAGGTGAGTGCCGGCAAGCAGGTAGAGCGTATCACGGCTGGCCGCCACGCTTCGCAGGGGCGCGGCATTGGCAGGCCACTCGACATGCTGGCGCGCCAGGTACGTGCTGGCATCATGCAGCGTGATGCCATCGGCGCGCACAAGTCCGACTGCGCTCCCGGTTGCAAACACGCTCACAAACGGATCTGCATCCGTAGGGCCAATATGGGTGGACACGATGCTCCCGAAGCTATCGGTGATGAGGACCTGGGCCCGTTCGGCATCGACGATCCAGAGGTCGCCGGGTGTGCTGCGGGCAAGTGCGTGAGGCTGCCAGCGGGCAAGTGGCACGTCGGGCGGCGTGAGGCGCCGCGCGAGGGTGCGCTGCCGGTCGAGGTACCACACGGCCCGGGCATCAGACTCAATGAGCGCCAGGCCGTCGCCGGCAGTGCTGTGCACCGCAATGGGGCGTCCGGTACCGGTCGGGGCCCGCTCGTCGCGAGCCGGGCGGTAAACCGGGTCGAGAGCTTCCTCACGATGCGACACCGGCAGCAGCTCCAGCGGACGCCCATCGGCGTCGAGGCGCTGAACCCGCCCGTTGCCGGTGTCGGCGATGAGAAGGGTCTGTCCGTTTGTCGGGTCGATCCCCGCAGGCCGGCTAAACTGTCCGGCGCGCGACCCGCTTCCGCCTATGGTGCGCTGCCGGGTGCCTGCGGCGTTGAGCACGTGCAAGCGGTGGCGCTCGGGTTCGAGCACGTACAGGCGCCCTCGTGGATCGCGGTGCAGGGCGGTCGCAGCGTCGAAGGTGGCCAGGGTATCGACCTGCACGGCGTTTATGCGCACGGTGTCGACACCGGCATCACCACGGGCACCGGCATGGGTACCGGCGGGAGCCAGGGAAACGCGATCGGCCTCCGAGGGGGCGGCAGACGGTGCGCCTGCGAGACCGAACGTCCCGATGAGCACCAGGGCGACGTAAACCGCGATGCCATGTCCGACAGGTCGCTGCGTGCGCATCCCTCTATACCAATTACACCAGATGCCACCCAGGTAGAACATGTGCTGTGGGAAATTAGGATGCTATCAGGCCGCCATTATGTCGCCATCAGGCCGCTACGGGCGATGTCGCGTCGAAGGGTTTTGCCGTCGAACTGAATGGCGTCGGCGCCCTTGTACGCGCGTTCGATAGCGGTTTTGAGGTCGGGTGCGGTAGCCACAACGCAGAGCACGCGCCCGCCGTCGGTGACGAGGGCGCCGTTTTCGGTGAGGCGGGTGCCGGCATGGATAACGTGTACGCCACGCATCTGCTCGGCAAGGTCGACGCCTTCGATGGGAACGCCGGTGTCGTAGGCGTGCGGGTAGCCCTGTGAGGCGAGAACAACGCCCACGCACGCTTCGGCACTGGCGCGCACCTGCACGCCGGTCAGGGCGTTGCGGGCGACGGCGTCGAAGAGAGCAGCATGGTCGTTTTCGAGGAGGGGGAGCACCACCTGTGCTTCGGGATCGCCCCATCGGCAGTTGTACTCAACGACCTTGGGGCCATCGTCGGTGAGCATGAGCCCGACGTACAGGATGCCCCGGTAGGGCGTGCCGGCATCGGAGAGCCCCTTGAGCGTAGGCTCCACGACGGTGCGGCAGACAGCGGTAAGGGTTGCACCGTCAACCAGCGGGGTGGGAGCATAGGCGCCCATGCCGCCGGTGTTGGGACCGGTTCCGCCTTCGCCGATGGCTTTGTGGTCTTGCGACGGCGGACACACTACGTAGCGATCACCGTCGGTAAGGACGAACACGCTGGCTTCGTCGCCCTCCATGAAGGCCTCGATGACGACCCGGTCGCCTGCTGCGCCGAAGTCGCGCCCATCGACGATGCGGTCGAGCGCTTCGTGGGCCTCCTCGCGGGTGGTGCAGACGAGCGCGCCCTTGCCGCCGGCCAGTCCGCTCGCCTTTACCACAACAGGTACCGGCTGCGTGCGGAGGTAGTCGTGGGCGGCCTCGGCCTCGTCGGCTTCGAAGGTGCGGAACGAGGCAGTGGGAATGCCGTGCTCCTGCATGAATGATTTTGCAAAGGCCTTGCTGCCTTCCAGCCGGGCAGCGTCGGCGCTCGGCCCCACAACCGGATGGTCATGAGCCCGCAGGTGGTCGGCAAGTCCGTCAACGAGTGGCTTCTCAGGACCGATGATCGTATAATCGATGTCGTGCTCTCGCACAGAACGGATCACAGCGCTGTGATCGGCGGGATTGAGCGAAAGGTTGGTGCCTACCGCTGCGGTGCCGGGGTTGCCGGGTGCGGCAAAGACGTGGGTGCACGAAGGACTGTCGGCGAGGGCCCGGCAGAGCGCGTGTTCGCGCCCGCCGCTTCCGATGACAAGAACGCGCATGGGAGGGGGCTTTTGATGGAAAGTAACACAATCGGGTGTCTTCTATCCCGTAATATAGAAGAGCTCATGCACTTGTGCAGGAACGGCTGCCCGGGTGCGTCCGAACTTCTCCGAATATGTACCCGAAATCCTGTGCGTATCCAATCTGTGCGTATCCGAGCCGTCGCATTCGTTCTCGTTTTGTGTGCTGGGCTGTGGGGGCCGGCGGCCTTCGGGCAGTCTGTGGCTGTACAGGACAACTCTGCGCAGGACGATTCGGAGCCGGAAGCCTCTGTCTGGGTGAATCCGCGCCCGTATCTGGCCAACATCTGGGGGCCGCGTACGGGCTTCGGGATAGGCGCCGGGCTCTCGGTGCACAACCTGGGCGGGCGCGGAAGCCGCGGACTCGTTACGGCGCTGGTTGGGCAGCATCAGCAGGTGGGCACAGTGGCGTGGTCGCCGCAGTGGCGTCATCGCATTCTGGGCTTTACGGTGGTCGAGGGGCGGGTCTTTCATACGCGCCGCGGCTGGTTCTACGGCGTAGGACCGTTCCCGCAAGATGACACCCGCCTTTCGCTGCACCGCACGCAGCTGCGCGGCGGGATGCGGGGCCGCTACCTGCCGTTCGGGACGTCTGCGCTGCGGGTGCATGCGCAGCTGCATGTCGTGCACGACCGCATCTACGACCAGCGCGATGACGACGACAACGCATTCAACCGCCTGGACGTAGCTTCGCAGGCATACCTGCTCTCGTTTGGACGCAGCCGCGACGGCTCAATCAACACGAGAACGATGACGGGTGTGCGTCCACAGTTGGGACTGGCCCTCGACACGCGCGACCGTGAGCACGGGCCCAACCACGGCGTGCTTGCGCATCTGCAGGTGGGCCGCTACCTGGATCTGTCGGGAGGGGTCAACTTCTGGAGCTACGAGGCCGATCTGGCCGGGCACGTCCCGCTTACAGAGCGCCAAACGCTCGACCTGACGGCAAACGCTCGCGTGGCGCGCGGCATAGACGATCGCCCCGTGCCACCCTCGTACCTGTCGGACCTCGATGCCTTTCGCATGCCAGGGGGGGCCCGCGGACGTTTCCTGGCGCGCGACCGGGTGCTGTTCGGGGCGCGCTATCGCGTCGTAGCCCGCAACATCGGAAATCTGCTTGTGCTGGAGCCGTACGTGGGGGGGCATGCCGGGGCCGTCTACAACGACGTATTTGAGCAGTTTGCTTTCGACGCAACGATAGAGCGCACGCCCCCCCCCACGCCCGGCGTGCCCCTGCGCGTGAGTGGCCACGTGGGCATGCGAGTCGCTCCGTTCTTTCGCGACACCACGTTCTTCGACCTTGCTCTGGGGCTGGGCCCTGACGGCATAACGGGCGTACGCCTCCGCTTCATCCCAACCTTCCGCCACCTCCGCCCCGACCACCACAACGACCGGTGGTAGCGGTAGAGCCGGTCGCTGCCCAAGACCGGGTACAGAGTCCTACGATGAGATGCCCGCCTCACTGCGAAGCGAGCGCACACGCTCAATGTTGTCGGCATGGCCTCGGGCGTCCGTGTTGGGCGTCTCCAGGATAAACGGCAGATCGCGCAGTGCCGGATGCGTAACGATGCGCTGCATGCCGTCCGTGCCAATGTATCCCTCGCCAATATGCGCATGCTCGTCGCGATGCGTGCCACAGGCGTGCTTGGAGTCGTTCAAGTGAATCGCCTTCAGGTAGTCCAGGCCCACCACGTCGTCGAAGGCGTCTACCGTAGCATCCACCGCTGCAGGCGTGGTCAGGTCGTACCCGGCTACGAGCACGTGCGCGGTGTCGAGGCAGATGCCAAGCGCATGAGCAGAGGCATCGAGAAGGAATGCAAGCTCCTCGAACCGAGCGCCCAGCTTCGTACCGCTACCGGCATCGGTCTCAATGAGTAGCGTAACCCCGTCTGGCACCTCAAGCGCGTCCAGGGCCGAGGCAGCGTTCTGCAACCCGGTGTCGGCTCCAGATCCGGTGTGCGCCCCTGCGTGCACGTTCACATACGGAATGCCGAGCACCGCAGCGGTGTCGAGCTCCTGTTGCAGCGAATGAACGGACTTGCGGCGCAGGTCGGGCTTGGGCGTACTCAGATTCACCAGATACGACGCATGAATCATCCACGGCCCAGCAAGGCGTTCCTGCGTGCCCTGCTGAAAGGCCTCGACCTGTTCGTCGCTAATCGGCGTGTGCGCCCAGATCTGCGGGGCGTGCGTAAAGATCTGTCCGCACGTGCCGCCGATAGCACACTGGCGGTCTACGGCATGCTCGACACCGCCGGCAACAGAGACATGGGCACCAATAGGCATAGGAGGATACGGAGCGTTAGGAAATACATCAGACATACGAAAGCGAACCCCGACCGCCCGTTCCATGCACGAGGAGCCGCCACCAGGGTGCAAGAAGGATGCGCAATTAGGCAGACTGATGCGCGTCAGTAAGCGCGTGCGCCATGCGGCGTGCCTGAGCGGTACGGGTGTGAGGCGCAAGGTCAGAGCGCACCGCCCCCGACAACGGAGCCCCGGCGGACCAGGCCTCATAGTGCGACATAAGCATTTCTTTAACGAGCGCGATGTCGTCGCGGGCAGCCATCGCACCGGCATCGTACTTGCGGAGCAGCCCGGCAGCATCGCCATCGGGCGGCCCAATGCCCAGCACCGGACGCCCGGTAGCCAGGTACTCATAGAGCTTGCTGGTAATCATGCCCGTATCCACGCCAAACGGCTCGATGCAGAGCACAAGCAAAGCACTTTCAGCCATATACCGCAGGGCCTTCTCGTGTGGAACGAACGAGACCACGGTGGTGCAGTCGAGAAGCTCGCGAGCACGGAGCGCGTCCTCAACAACCGGTGCCACGCGTCCGACAAGCTGCAGCTCCAGATGTGGAAGCAGGTCCTGATCGCGGAGGCCAGCGAGCGCATCCCAGAGGGCTACCGGGTTGCGATTGGCGTAGAGCGATCCGACATGCGAGAGCGCAAACCGGTCGCGACGCACGGGCACGTCGAGCGCATCCATGTCGCTCGCTGCAAACCCATTTTCGACGACCGGACCCATCGTAGCGCCTTTTGCCTGAAACAGCGCCCGCCAGGTCGGACTCACGGTGGTCACGCGGGTGGCCGTCTGCAGCACAGCGCGTTCGAGAGCAGCATCCAGGCGGCGCGCCCACCGCGTGTGAGGCAGCTCGTCGTAGAACCCGATATCCGTCCACGGGTCGTGCAGGTCGGCGACCCACGGCGTATTGGTGATGCGGTGTAGCGTGTGCCCGATGCAGTGCACCGAGTGCGGGGCGCCACTGGTGAGCAGGGCGTCGTAGCGGTGCTGCCTCAAAAGCTGCAGGCCGCGCCATACGCCAAAGGGCCACCACCCAATGCGTGCATCTGGAAGAAAGATGTTGGCGCGGATCCAGCGGGCCAGATGCTCGGTCCACGAAGCCGCCCGCGGGTCGAAGGATCCGGCGGGAATGGCATCTTGCGTGCGGGGGGTTCCCTGCAAACGAGCATAGAGCGCATACGGATCGAGCGCGGGCGTGCGGTGAATGCGCACCGACGGCGGCACAGCTGCCTGCAGCTCCGGGTCGGTCGTGGGGTACGAGCCAGCCTGCACGGTGAGCACGTCGACCTGCCAGTTGTGAGCGGGCAGGCCCTCTACGAACTGCAGAATGCGCTGCACGGCCGGCCCACCAGCTGGAGGCATGTAATATGCAACAAGTAAAACACGGCGTTTAGCAGGCATGCAGGCGTCGCGTTGCGGGGATGAGGAGGGCGAGGCGCTATGCATCCGCTGAAGCAGACTTCGCTGAAGCAGAACTCTTGCCAGAAGAGGCTGTGTCGTCAGGTTGTGGATCCGAGGTACCGTTCTTGCGGCGACGCCACCAGGGCAGTGCGAGCAGCGCAATGATGCTCACGTAGACGCTGGCTGTGGCTATCTGGGCGATGACGCCACCCACTTGGTCGGAACGGGGCTCGAAGCGCATAGTGAGCGTGTGCTCGCCTTCAGGGATAACAACGCCGCGCTGCAGGTAGTTTACGCGGTGAATCGGCACGGGCTCGCCGTTGAGGTAGGCGTTCCACCCGGCGGGATAGTAGACCTCGTTTACGACCAGAAGATGCTGGCCGCTGGTTTCGACGGTCCACTCAATTTCGGGAGGGGTAAACGTTTCGAGCGTGACAGACGGCGGGGCGCCAGCGTCGATCGGGTCGAGGTCGGATTCCAGTGGCTGGTGCTTGAACGCCTGTGCGCGCAGGTTCGTCGACGCATCGCGCAGGCGGCTCCACATCGCCTCAACATCCGATTCGACCTCCACGCGGTCCACAAAGAACGCGCGGGGCAGCGCATCAGGATTCTCAAACACCTGCAGTCCGGTGCGCTCGCTGCGGTAGACGGGTTCGGTGCCGGGCAACGCGCGCTGCCCGATGATGTAGCGCCCGCCCATCAGGTCGAGCGCTCCTTTGTTTGGACCTTGGCGCTGCCCCGATTGCAAGATAAAGTCGATATAGTCCTGGTAGCGTCGCAGTTTGGCGCCGTGGTAGCCGCCGATGGATTCGTGATGGAACGAGGGTTCGGCATTGTTCATCGGGTTAAGCGCCATGGGATAGACACGGAAGTGCCCCGCGCCTCCGGCCTCTTCGCGGCGCTCAATGAGGAAACGGTCAAAGTCGTAGGTTGAGATCTGCTGCTCCACGCTGCGGGTGGGCGAGAAGTCGTCGCTACTTAGATGGCGCTTACCTACACCCCAGAGATCGACCAGCACGAGCGCAGCGAGCCCGATCCCAACCGCCCAGCGTGCCTCGACCCGCTCCGTGCGGTAGGCCCATACGAGTCCGGCAGCCAGCAGTACGAACAGAAGCGTACGCTGCGCATCCGCCTGAAAAATCTCCTGGCGCTCGGCGCGCTGGTCGGCGAGCTGTCCGCGGATAAACTGCTGCACCTGGGGGTCGTTGAGCGACAGGTCGGGGCGCTGCTGCTGGATAGCCTGTTCGAGGCGTGTGCGCTCGTCGGGGTTTTCGAACGAGAGGAACGCGTCGCCCCCGACCCAGAGAAGGAGCGTGAGGCCGGCTACGGCGCCAAACGGAATAAGGCTGTCGCGTGTAGAGAGCCCATCAGGGGCGTGGCGGCGCTTTTGGTGCTTTCCTCTGGGGGATGCGGGGCGCTTCAGAAGGACTCGGAGTCCGAATGCAGCCAGAAGCACGACACAGAGCACCGTAACGCTCATCCATGTTTCGGGGGTGCGGAAGGCCGAGAAGTAAGGAAAGTACTCGAACATAGGCCGGTTGAGCCAGGCGGCATGGCGGCCCATCGCAAAGAGCCCCGTAAAGAGCGCGCCGAGTCCGAGCGTAAGCACAAGGCGGGTGCGTACCTTCCAGAGCGCAAGTCCAGCCAGTGCCACGACGATGCCACCCACGTAGTGCGGCCCCTCGGTAAAGGGCTTCGGCCCCCAGTACGTCTGCCCGCCCCCGCCCAGCGCATCGGCGATGAGAAGCGTGAGGAACTCGCTGGGGCCTTGGCTCCAGCGCATGGCATAATCCCAGTCAAGCGCCCCCTCACCGGCCTCTCCGCCGGGGGCAGCGCCGCGAATGGAGTAGTCTTTGTACTCGAAGGTTGCCCAGTAGGGGTGTATGACCATGAGAAGACCAATGGCCGTGCCCAGGGCGAGCCAGCCGGTGGTCTTCAGGTGGGGCATCCATGCGGCGGAGCGGCCGGCCCGCACCGTCTCCACGATCCACCAGATGAGCGCGAGCATCAGCACGTAGTACGTGATCTGCGGGTGGTCTGCGCGCAGGTGCAGGCTAAGGGCAACGGCAAAGAGCAGGCTGCTCAGCAGTCCGGGCCTTCGCATCCCGTAGGCAAATGCCATGAGCAGGTACGGGGCATAGGCAATCGCTACGAACTTGGTCTGGTGCCCGGCGCCCAAGATGATAAACAGATAGGATGTGAACCCGAAAGCGAGTGCAGCAAGGAGGGCAGCCCAGCGGTCGCGCACCAGGTAGAACACGAGGGCGTAGAGCCCAGCGAGCAGCAGAAAGAAGTGGGTGGTGGGCCAAAGGTAGGGGCGGGCGGCATCGATGATTGTATCGAGCTGCGGGGCCGCCGGGGCGTAGCGGATATGATAGCCGGGCATCCCTGAGAACACGTTTGGAGCCCAGAGGGCAGCCTCGCCGGTCTGCTCTTCGTGCTCGATCATGGCCTCGGCCATGCCCCGCCACTGCACGATATCGTTACCGTGCAGTCCTTGACCGCCGAAGTGTACCGGTGCAAAGTAGAGAAGCGACAAGACGAAGAACCCGACGAGGGGCAGGCCGTGGCGTAACGCAGATTGCTTCCAGCGAGGCGAGCCGAGGTCAGCAGACGAGTTGGCCATGCAGACGAAACCAGGCGTTTAAGTCAGGGGATGCGAGCGGCGGGTTTACCCGTTGGCGTCGATGACGCGCGGCACGCGCACGTAGCTGCCGTCGGTGTCGGGGGCGTTCTTGAGCGCATCGTCGCGACTGATGCGCTCGGTAGGCTCATCGCTACGCGTCATGTTCTGGTGGTCGAGCCCGTGGGCCATAGGCGGCACGCCTGCGGTGTCGAGCTCGTTGAGCGTGTCGATATGGTCGAGGATGCGGCTCATGTCATCGGCCAGCTGCTCCTTCTCGTGGTCGGCAAACGAAAGATACGCCAGTTTGGCCACATGATCGACATCGTCGGGTGTGATGGGCATAGTACGGTGGGGATGCGTGAATGGGGAGCAAGAAAAAGGCTGCGCCACGACAGGCGGACGCGATACGCTACGGTGGGCAAAATGGGCAGTTCCACCAGAAAGAAAGCCCGCGTCTTTGAAACAGTCTGCAAATCAGTCTGGGTACGATTCAGCGCAGCGCTCTACGCCTTATCATCACGATCATCACGAGGAGAGAGCCGGCGGTCGGGGCACTATGTCGTTAGCGCTCCTCGCAATAATGTATAATGTCTCGAAGATGTTTTTGTGGGTCTACGTAGTCTGCACGCAGGCTTACACGAGCAGCGTGTAAATGCAACTAAGAACCTGTTTTGATTTCTTAATTTGGGCTCCGAGCGGCGGCGCTGGACTGGGGCCGAAGGTCATGCCCCTGGTGCAAATTGCCCCCGATGTCGGCCCGTAGCCCCGGCTACGAATCGCCATCGTGGTCCAATTTTCGCCTCAGCGGCGCTCGCTCTCGCCTGCAAACCAACCCCCAAACAGGCTCTAAATGCAACACGCCTCACAGCACGAAAGCTGTGAGGCGTATTACAGAGCAGCGCAGGGCCTATCGACAGTCGATGGAAGGGGCTACGGCGTTGTGGGGCTGCAGGGTGTGCAGCAGCACGACGTGCCCGGGCCCGATGGAGTGGCGCCAGAATGACGTTAGGGAGTCGTAGCGGTCTATCAAATGAGACGGCGGGTTTTATCGTACGTGAGCCTGGAGATCTTCGCGACGGTGGCGCTTGCGAAGCTTGCGTAGGGCCTTCTCCTTGATCTGGCGGACGCGCTCGCGGGTGAGTCCAAAGCGTTTGCCAATCTCTTCAAGCGTCAGCGGATGCTCACGTCCGATGCCAAAATAGAGGCGAGTGATCTCCGCTTCGCGGTCGTGGAGCATGTTGAGCGCCCGCTCGATATCGATCTTAACGGATTCGTCGAGCATCTCGTCGTCTGGAGAATCCGACTCTTCGTCGGGCAGCACGTCGAGCAGGCTGTTCTCGTCTTCCTCGTTAAAGGGCGCATCGACGGAAAGGTGGCGGCTGGTATGCTGCAGCGCCTCGCGCACCTTCTTGGGCTCGATTTCGAGCTCGTTGGCCAGCTCTTCGATGTTGGGTTTGCGCTCGTATTCCTGCTGCAAGCGCGCACTTGCTTTGCGAATCTTCGAGATGACGCCAATGCGGTTCAGCGGGAGACGCACCACGCGGCTCTGCTCGGCGAGGGCTTGCAAGATCGCCTGTCGGATCCACCAGACCGCATACGAGATGAACTTGAAGCCACGGGTTTCATCGAAGCGCTGCGCGGCCTTGATGAGTCCGTAGTTGCCTTCGTTGATCAGGTCGGAGAGCGAGAGGCCCTGGCCTTGATACTTCTTGGCAACAGATACGACAAACCGGAGGTTGGCGCGGGTGAGCTCGTGCAGGGCTTCTTCGTCGCCCTCTTTGATGCGTCGGGCCAGGTTGACTTCCTCTTCGGGCTCAAGCAAGTCAATCTTGCCAATTTCCTGAAGATACTGGTCCAACATGCGTTGCTCGCGCGGAACGTACATATAGCTCCTATGGGTTTGTGGGTGCGGGGATTACGATGAGGGCGCGACGCTGCTCAAGGCGGGCGCCGAATGCAAGGTCGAGTGTGGGAGAGATCTAAGGTGAGGTTTCAAAAAGACGCAACCCGGCTCGGGTATACAAGCTACCATGCGGGCTACGGCAATACGGCAAGGCGTAAACGGATGTCGTCTACGAGAACGATCGTTACGTAGGCTGCGTGCTCGTGCTAAAAAGGCATTCGCAGACAAATCGGTAGTTGAACGATCGGGCGGCAGCATGCTCTTCCGACTACGTGGAGCGAGGACGTTCGAGCGGACGCGAACGGAAACGTGCGGATTAGACGTCGTGCGACCCGTCTGAGAGGCCAAGGGAATTACCACTGCGTCGGGTTGGTTGCTGTCAGAAGGAGACGGGCTACACGGTGCCATTTCACCACGTACCACGTAACGGCTTGTTCCAAAGTATGCAGGTTCTGCCTGTATGAGGCGACGCGAGGGAATAGAGCGCAGTCCGCGATGGATGCATAGCGCGCTTCGAAGCCCTACGATTGGCCGGAACGAACCGCTGTACCGGCGGAGGGGCGCGCGTTCAGGATGGCGTCGGCCACCGTGCGCTCCGCGCTCATGCGCGGTACTTTGGTCTGTCCACTGATGTAGTCATTACTGGCTTTAAGCCATGCATAGAAGGTACCTTCTGGAACGTCTTGTATAACAGGAGCTCCCATACCGCGTGACTGGCGACGAATGTGGTAGTGGCGGTTAATTTCATTTAGATGCTCGTCAATCACATCGCGAAAGGCATCAAGATCGTCGGGGTGCGTGGCAAACTCGATGATCCACTCGTGGTGTGGGGGCTCTCCAGAGCGCACTGGGGCAGGGGCTACGTGGTAGTGATCGAACTCAGCGCCGGTAGCTGTGCAGGCTTCTCGGAGGGCCGAGCGAACTTCATCAGCATAGATGGCTTCACCAAACTTATCAATCATCTCGCTGGTGCGTCCGGCTACCTCTATCTTGTACGGGTCGAGCGAGGTGAACCGTACGACATCGCCGACATCGTACGACCAGAGGCCGCTGTACGACGTGGCATGCAGTGCGTACCGCACGCCCGTTTCAACCGTATCGATGGTGTGCCGAGTCGGGTTGGCGGAGCCATGCTCACTGACTGGCACGAACTCGTAGAACACGCCATTGTTGAGATGAAGGAGCAACGACGGGTCGTCCGGTTCATCTTGAAACGCAAAGAAGCCCTCTGAAGCCCCATACGTTTCGATGAAGTCCATCGGTCCGCCGATAATGTCTTGCAACTGTTCGCGATAGGAGCGGAGCGCCACGCCGCCTGAAATGAATACCTGCAGGTTGGGCCATACCTCATGAACGGTGGTTGCCCGGGCATTGTAGCGCCGGTTGTAAGCGTCGATAACATCCTGGAAGAACACGACTGCCCACGAGGGCACCATCACCACGAGCCGGATATCCTGGTCAAGCGTACGCTCTGCAATGGTTTTGAGCTTGGTCTCCCAGTTCTCGATGAAGGAGACCTCGTTCGGGACCGCCTGGTAAAGCGCCTTGAAGAAGCCCGGTGCATGCTTGGCCAGAATACCACTTACCTCTCCCGCGTATGTGCCCGGATGGTCGGGGTCTTCTGCTACGCGCCCCGGAAGGGTGAGGTGGCGCCCCAGCAGAAAGCGCCACTTGCCTGTTTCCACAAGATAGTTGAGCCCAACGCCAACGCTGAAGGCCCGGTTGGCATCAATGGTTTCGGTGGATACGGGGAGCACTTTTCCATCTGAAACCGTGCCGCTCGACACGGCAAAGTGCGTTGCTGTGCCCGGCCAAAGCACGTCAGAGGCGCCCCTTCGGATGCGGTGTGCGTCTTCTGCAATATCGTCGTAGGTATGCAGTGGAACGCGCTCCTGATAGGCAGCAACTACATCGTCTTGCCGTGCAATGTCGGCAAAGTCGTACCGGTGCCCCCATTCGGTGGAGGCCGCGTGGTTTAGCATGGTACGCAGCATGTGCCGCTGGGTCTGCATCGGCGCGTCGCGAAACATCTTTACGCGACTCAGGGGGCCAACACGGTGCAGCAGAGCGCGAAGAGGAGCAATCATAAAAGAGGGGGCCAGTGGGAAGGAGCCTCGCTAAGTTGGGAGAGCGACTCGACAGGAAGCATCTGCTTGAAGCGGTGCAGGGCAAAGCCGTATCTTGAAGCGGTGCAGGGCAAAGCCGTATGACGCGTTTACGGGTAGGCGCAACAATTTTCTGCCAAACCCGGCATGCAGGGCGCGTTTTTGTTCGCTCGTTGGTATCCTTTCATGTTCGAAAGGTTCGCCGCACCGCCAATATTTCAACTGCCACGCGCTCGTTTTTATGTCTGAAGCTGCTTCGTCGTCTTCCCATGTGCTGCATTGCCGGTCGCACACGTTAGACTGCCGCCGCACGACGCGCATACTGGGGGTGCTGAACGTAACCCCCGACTCGTTCTCTGACGGTGGGCAGTACATGGATACCGATGCTGCCGTTGCGCACGCGCTCTCCATGCGCGACGCAGGCGCCGATGTGATCGATATCGGCGGCGAGTCGACACGGCCCTCAGGGCGGGAGTACGGCGAAGGAGCGGCTAAGGTAGCGGAGCAACAGGAAATCGACCGGGTGGTGCCGGTCGTTAAAGCGCTGCATGCGCGCGATCCATCGCTGCTGCTTTCGATAGATACGTACAAGCCGCGTGTTGCGGAGGCGGCGCTGGAAGCTGGTGCGCACATCGTGAACGACATAACCGGCCTGCGCATCTACCCGGAGATGGCCGATGTTGCGGCGGCGTACAACGCACCGCTCATCGTGATGCATTCGCTGGGACGTCCCGGAGCGATGCCACACGGACACAGCTACGAGAACCTGATGCAAGCGCTCCGCGAAGCGCTCGAAGGCGCCATCAACCAGGCGGTTTCTGCCGGGGTTCGTGACGTGGTCATCGATCCCGGGTTTGGGTTCGCGAAGTCGCATGCCGACAACCTGCGCATGCTTGGCAAACTGGACTGCCTTGCTGATCTGAAACGCCCAATTCTGGTGGGTGTGTCGCGCAAAAGTAGCATCGGGGCAGCGCTGGGCACGGCCGAGGCGCCTGTTCCGATCGAAGAACGGCTGCACGGCTCTATTGCCGCAACGGTCGTCGCGATGGAGCACGGAGCCCGACTGGTGCGTACCCACGATGTGGCCGAAACCGCACAGGCCCTGCGCGTCGTTGACGCTATTCACGCGCCCTGATCACGCGCCCTGATCATGCGTCTTGTCATGCGTCTTGATCATCGCGCCCTGGACCGTAGGCGCATCTGGCACACCACCGTGTCATGTTCTCGTTCTTCCCTGTCGCTCTCTGTCGACCTGTCCTCCCGCTGCTGGTGACGCTTTTCGAAATTCTACGTATCGGTCCCGGCGACATCTTTGAGATTGCGCTGGTGGCTTTTCTGCTGTATCAGCTTTACCGGCTGATGCGGGGCACCATTGCTGTTCAGATTTCACTCGGACTGGGGGCACTCTTCGCCATTCAGTTAGTGGTCTGGGTACTGAACATGAAGGTGCTGAACATGGTGTTCAGCTACTTCAATCAGGTGTTTGTGCTTGCGGTCATCATCATCTTTCAGCCTGAGATTCGACGTCTGCTCCTGCTGCTGGGGCGTAACCCACTTATCCGGCAGTTTGTGGCAAGCGATAGCCAGGAGGCCGTCATCAAAGCCACCGTATCGGCTGTCGATCATATGAGCGATACGCAGACGGGGGCGCTGATTGCGTTTCAGCGAACAACGGGGCTGCGCAGCTACATCGAAACAGGCGAGGTCATTCAGGCCGAGGTGAAGCGCGACCTGCTGCTGTCTATCTTCAATAAAGATGTGCCGCTGCACGACGGAGCTGTCATCATTGCTGATCGCCGTATCGAGGCTGCACGGTGCATCTTGCCGGTGTCCACAAGCATGAAGCTAAGTCCGCAACTCGGGCTGCGCCACCGTGCAGGTGTGGGGCTTACCGAACAGACCGATGCGTTTGTCGTGATTGTCTCGGAAGAGACGGGCAATATCTCAATTTCGCGAGACGGCGCACTCATCTCAAACATTACCCCGGACGAACTGACGACCTATCTTGGCAACGCGCTTAGCCCGGCTTCGAAAGGGAACACGCGCACGGCAAAACAAGCTTCTTAATCCTCTTTTGAGGCCCATCGCAACTGATATCGTTATGGCATCTACGTACGACGACCGGCTGAACCGATCACGTCGCAGGGCACTCGTTGCGCATCTGCGCGAGCGAGGCATTGACAATGAGCGGGTGCTTCGTGCGATAGAGCAGGTGCCCCGGCATGCGTTCGTGGAGCCGGCATTCAAGGAGCGGGCGTATGAAGACGAGGCCCTGCCTATAGGGCAGAGCCAGACGATCTCGCAGCCGTTTACGGTGGCCTATCAGACCAGCTTACTCGACCCGCAGCCGGGCGAGCGCATCCTGGAAGTGGGAACAGGCAGCGGTTACCAGGCAGCGGTGCTCTGCGAGATGGGAGCACAGGTGTTCTCAATTGAGCGCCATAAGGCGCTGCTTGAGCGCGCGAAACGCAAGCTACGAGCACTCGACTACAACGTGCGCACCCGCCATGGTGATGGTACCGAAGGATGGCGCGGCATGAGTCCCTTTCATGGGATTATCGTGACAGCAGGAGCTGAAGAGGTGCCCGAGCCGCTGCTGAATCAGCTTCACGAAGAGGGCGGACGCCTCGTGATCCCTGTCGGCGCAGCAGGTTCGCACACCATGAAGCGGATCGTACGCACCGGTCCGGACACGTATGAGCGCGAATCGCTTGATGCCTTTCGGTTCGTACCGCTGGTCAATGAGGGCGAGTAGCGACATACAAGCGCTGCGTATGCACTGGAAGCGTAGAGTCCAATTAAGAAATCAAAATAGGCTCTCAAGAAGCAGTCAGGTCTGTCAGGCGCTGGTACTCACGCTTGAGTCCGGTGTGCAGCGGATCGAGGCGGGCGTCGTCGCGCTCATCTGAAAGCCGAAGCACCGACGCAAGGAACCACCGTTGCTGTTCGGGACCGGCGCTGAGTGCGGTACGCCCGGGGGCATCCTCAAAAATGTTGATGTCTGCTTCCAGGCTCTGGTTCATCGTCCACACGTTGTGGTGCTTATCCGCGAGGCTGATGGCGAGCGCTTCGTCGGGGGCATCGCTCAGATGATCGATGTACGCCTCTTTGCGAACTTGCCAGGGCAGCTTCTCACCGCTCTCGTCGAGCTTGGGCTCGGTAACGTTGCGCACCAGGTTGGTTACAGCGGGGCCAATCAGGTCGTGCAGGGTTGAGAACGTCATGCGCTCGCCGTGGGCATTTGGATCCTCAACGATATCGTGCAGATAGGCAGCGGCTACGACGTTCGCAGGCCAGCCCGCCCGCGCCACAGCCATGGCTACCGCGGAAAGGTGCGATATTACGGGCACGCGAACCGAGGTGTCGGGGCGGCTGAAGGGCTCATCGCGCCACCGGCCTTTGCGGTAGCACTCGTTGTGCCACTCTGAAGCCAGTTCGATGGTGTGTTCAATAACCGGACTGAAAAGTGGAGAGGCGGGTGTATTCATGCTATTGAGGGGGGGGGGTGTCTTACAAAGAAACGAGCTGATGAGAGGCATCAGATACGTCGATGCGGGCACGGAGCGTGTCCAGAAGCTCCATGCTATACTTATTGAAGAAGTAAGCCGGGTTGAGGGTCCGTTCTTGCAAGCTGCGTTCAGGCATCAGATTCACACAGGCCTTTTCGATCTGAGCCTGCACTTCCTCATGCTGCCGCTTTTCGGCACGCACGATGCGCTGCTTCAGGTCGTTGAGCTCGTTTGCAAGCGCGGCACGGGTGGCCTCGACCGAGCGCCCGAGCGTACGATCTACCGACTCGGCGACCGGTTTTATGTCATTCAGGGCCTGGTGGATGCGGCTCGAAGTCTGTCCAAACGCAGCGTCGATGTCGGCATCCATCGTGTCAACAATCACCGACTGGAAGAGCTGGTCCGCGTTCTGCTGCTCCAGATCTGCAAACGATAGCCCGTACTTGTCGAGCACCTTCTCGACCTTGCCCTCAACAAGCGTCATGCTGGCTCGGGGCACGATAACAGGCATAGTGGTACCGGCCCACTCATAGACCGCGCGATACTGCGCAAAGTACGATATTTCGCCGGGGCCTGCGACGTAAGCGGCGGTCGGAAGCATCTGGTCCTGCACCAGCGGCCGCGTAACGACGTTTGGACTGAACCGCTCGGGCTGCTCCTCAATACGCTTCTGAAGGTCAGCGCGGCTCCACGTGCGTCCGTCGTGCCGGAGCGTGAAGGTGCCGTCGTCGTTGGCATCAATGGCATAGCGGCCGTCTTCCTCCATCCAGAAGAAGTTGGTCGGACGTGCCTGGACCTGCATGTGGTAGCCATCTTCAACGAGCGCGCTTCCGGCCTGGTGTACGGCGTCGACGGCTTCGGGGCTGTGGTCCATATCGTGCTCGATGAGCGGACGCACGAGCTGCTTGAGGCGATGGTCGTCGGGGTTGAGAAGTACGAGTCCGGTGCCGGCAAACCAAGAGGCAATGAGCCGCGCAAATGCATCTTCGAGAGTGTGCTCAGGCGCGTAGGCCGATGCGAGGGCGCCGTACACCTCCGGCTTAAAGTCTGATGGCGGCAGTGCATCGTTGAGTTGCTGCAGGGGCGGTTCAATGGCTTCGCCGAGCAAATACGGCCCAACCGGACCCGTGGGTGGGGGGGTGGGAGCGTAGTCGAGAGAGACGACCTCGTTGTGCGTAAGCACATGAGTACGGGCGATCTCCTCAAAGTCGTGGTCTTCCCCTTCAATCCAGAACACGGGCACGACGGTACGCCCGGTCTGCTCTGCCAGGTGATCGGCCCACACAAGCGCAGTCAGCGTTTTGTAGAGCGTATACAGCGGTCCGCCAAAGAGCCCGACCTGCTGACCGGTAACGACAGCGATTGTGTCAGGGTCGCGCAGGGCCTCGATGTTGGCCTGGTTGGCCGCGTCATCGGCGCCCCAGGATCGGTTCTGTTCGGCGAGAACATCGGCGAGGACGTCGCGGTCGCGCGGCCGATCGGCGGCAACCGCGGCAGCGTTCCGCAGGTCGCTGGTGCTGTGGCGGTCGTAGGTGAAGTACGATGCAGCAGTGCCGCTGCCAGTAGCATAGTCCGCGGCGAGGGTGGGCAGGCTGTGCAGAGCCGTCCAGGGTAAACAGTCGGCGGTGGCGTCGGGCGATTCGGGCATGCGATAGGGGGTAAGGGCTGTCGAAGAAAGAGGGTGGTCGGGGGCAGGCGGATGCGTAGCAGGCTCGGGGGTGAGGGGCAAGCATGCAGCAGACGCAGCGCATCCACAAAAAAAGAAGCCTCGCAGAGCGTTCCGCGAAGCTTCTTAGAAGGGGGATATCGTGCAAGGAAAGCCTTTAATTCTGGCTTTGCTCGCTTTTAAGCTGTTCAATCTTATCGCGGAGCTCGGCGGCCCGCTCGTAGTCTTCTTCTTCGATGGCCTTGTCGAGCTGCTTCTCCATGCGTTCGAGCGGGGTTGCGCTGCTCAGATCTTCTTCCTCGCTGCTCTGTTCAGAAGCGATAGCCGACATGCTGCCCGACTCATCATCAGCAACAATGCCAGCTTCGTCGAGCACGCTGGGTGCTACGAAGATGGGGGCATCTACACGGACTGCAAGGGCAACGGCATCGCTTGGGCGAGCATCGAGCTGATCTTCGCTGCCATTGTGGTCGTAGCGAATTTTGGCAAAGAAGGTGCCCTCACGCAGTTCGTCGATCACGATCTGCGTGACGTCGACCTGCATCGAGTCGAAGGCGTCGCGCAGGAGATCGTGCGTCATGGGGCGAGGGGGTTGTATCTGCTCCAGTTCAAGCGCGATGGCTTGTGCTTCAAATGCCCCGATAATGATGGGCAAGCGCCGGTTGCCATCTTCCTCTCCGAGCACAAGGGCATAGGCGCCGCCGCTGGAGGGGCTGGTGGACAAACCAATAATTCGTACCCGAATGAAATCCATTATATAGCGTGGAGTGTCAGTGCAAAAAGGAAGAAACTACAGAGGCTGAGCAAGACAGGGAGCTGTTGTAGTTACAGCACCGCATCCAACGCATCCAGAAATGCCTTGTTCTCACCAGGTGTGCCTGCACATACGCGCAGGTAGCCCTGGAGCGATGGATATCCGCCCATGTTGCGGATGAGAACACCCTGCTCCATGAGGGCATCTTGCAATGCATCGGAGCTGGTTGTATGGGGGGTGAAGAGGACGAAGTTGGCGCGTGAGGGCACGACGGTGAGGGCGTCCCGCTCTTGCAGGGCCCGGGTGAGCGATGCGCAGCTTTCCTGCATCTGCTGCACGCGCTGCGTGAGCAGGTTGGGGTGGTTGAGCACGGCACGCCCGACGGCTTCGGAGAAGCGATCAACCATAAACGGAAGGCGCGCCTTCATCAGTTCGGTAACCATGTCTTCGTGCGCCATCAGGTAGCCGAGGCGCAGTCCGGCCAGCCCAAAAGCTTTTGAGAGCGTGCGTAGAATGATGAGGTTGGGATATGCATCGAGCAGCTCGGTAGCCGGCGGGTAGTCATTGAATTCGACATAGGCTTCGTCGATCACGACCACGCCTGGAGTGGCCTGAAGCACGCGCTCCAGATCGGCCGGGGGCACGGCGAGTCCGGTTGGATTGTTCGGGGTCGTGATGACCGTCATCGCCGCGTTCTTCTGGGTCACGGCTTCGACGAGGGCATCGATATCGAAGTGCAGGTCGGCACGGGGTTCGATGGTTGTAAGGTCGGCGTGGTAGAGGCGCGCCACCTTCTCATAAAGTGAGAACATGGGAGCGGGCAGTACGACCGGAGTGCCCGGCTCGATGAAGGCGAGTCCGAACAGGTATGTAAGTTCGTTCGACCCGTTGCCCACGAGCACCTGCTCCGGTGCAACATCGTTGTGCTTGGCAAGCGCTTCCGCGAGGGCAGCCGGCTGTTCGGCCGGGTAGCGGTTGAACGCGGTGTCATGCAGCGTATCGACGAGCTCGGCTTTGAGCTCGGCCGGGAGGTCGTACGGACTTTCGTTCTGGTTGAGCTTGACGTCTGCCTGAGGCGGCGCTCCAACCAGGTACGGGTGTTCATTGCGCACGCCCGAGCGAATCCGGTTCAGCACAGTTTCGACAGAGGGAGCAGAGGCAGTATCCATAGTAGGGCGGGGGAGTTAAGCAGCGGCGTTAATGTGGTCGAGGCGCTCGCGGATCGCGTCGGCATGAGCCTGGAGCGATTCGGCTTCGGCAAACTTCACAATGTCGGGCCCGGTCTGAGCCAGGCGGCGCGCCGAGTACTGGATGATAGACTGCGTACGCACAAAGTCGGAGACGCGCAGGGCGGAGGCGTAGCGAGCGGTGCCTCCGGTCGGCAGTACGTGGTTGGGGCCTGCAAAATAGTCGCCGACAGGCTCCGACGAGTACGGCCCCAGAAAGATTGCGCCGGCATGCTTAATGTCAGAGAGCACGGTCCAGGGCTCGTCGACAATAATCTCAAGGTGCTCAACGGCCAGTTCGTTCATCATGTCGACAGCCTGCGGCATCGTGTCGGTCACGATGCAGGCGCTGTAATCGGTGAGCGACGCCTCGATGATCTCGGCGCGCGGCAGGTCGGTCACGCGATTTTCAATTTCGTGTTGCACCGCCTCGGCAAGCGGACGATGCGGCGTTACGAGCAGTGCTGAGGCGCGCGGGTCGTGTTCGGCTTGCGACAGCAGGTCGGCGGCTACGAACCCCGGATCGGCGCTTGCATCAGCGAGCACACCGATTTCGCTGGGCCCGGCCACCGAATCGATATCGACACGCCCAAATACCTGTTTCTTTGCCGCGGCGACGTACGCATTACCGGGGCCAACGATCTTATCGACGGCTTGCACCGTATCGGTGCCGAACGCGAGAGCTCCAACCGCCTGCGCACCGCCAAGAGCATACACCTGGTCAAGGCCCAACAGGGCAGCGGCAGCCATAATGTGAGGATGCGGCAGGCCGTCGTCCTGAGGAGGCGATACCATTGCAATGTGCGGCACGCCAGCAACCTGAGCAGGGATCGCGTTCATGAGCACGCTTGAGGGATATGCGGCTGTACCCCCCGGCACGTAGAGTCCCGCGCGTTCCAGCGGCTGCACGCGCTGTCCGAGCATAACCCCGTCGCCATCGTCCTCAAACCAGGAGTTGGGCCCCTGGCGTGCATGAAAGCGGCGAATGTTTTCGGTGGCGTCGTGCATCACCCGCCGGAGGTCATCGTCGAGTGCATTGAGCGCTTCGTGCAGAGTCGATTCGGGGACGCGCAGCGCGTCGAGTTCTACGTTGTCGAACCGGGCTGTAAAGCGATAGAGCGCGTCATCCCCCTCAATACGCACCGCATGCAGGATGTCGCGAACGGAGGCATCGACATCGTCGCTGAAAGAGGCACTTCGGCTGAGCACGGCCTGCAGGCGGTCGGCCCGGTCGGCGTAGTCGATCAAAGGAATCATGGTGGGGGCGAGAGGGTGAAGCGAGGCAGGACGCGTGTGGTGCGAAGTACTCTATTCTCGATACGAAGCGAAGGTTCGTCTGCGAGTATCGGGTGACGGTATTCTCACGTCTTTTCTACGATAGCGCGTACCAGCATACGCAAGTCGCCGCGCACTTGCTTGCCGACCTCCAGCACATCTTCGTGTTCGAGGACCTCATGGCCGAGTCCGGCAGCGAAGTTTGTAATGGTAGAGATGCCCAAGACGTTCATGCCAAGCGCATGGGCCTGGAGTACCTCGGGTACGGTGCTCATGCCCACAGCATCGGCGCCGAGGCGGCTCAACATACGTACTTCCGCGCGTGTCTCGTACGAGGGGCCACGCGTCCAGGCATACGCGCCACGCACGGTGCCCACGCCGGCTTCGATGCCCACGCTCTGGGCAGCATCGGTCCACGCGAGGTCGTAGTAGCTGGTGTGCATCATGGGCTGCGCCGCCGCATCGGGTTTGGGACGGGCCGCGGCGTGGCGGGGGTCGGGCATCTGTGCCTGGCCGGGGTCGGCAAACGCCATGTTGATATGATCCGTGATGAACATAAGCTGCCCTGGACCAAATGTACGGTTGATGCCCCCGGCTGAGTTCGTTACAAGGAGGCGCTGCGCGCCAAGAGCGTGGCAGAGCCGCAGCGGAAATGTGAGTCGGGGCGTAGGGTATCCTTCGTAGGCGTGCACGCGGCCCTGCACGAAGACCACGCGTGTGCCCTCAAGCGTGCCAAACACGAGCTGTCCGTCATGTCCGGCTACGGTTGACTGAGGGTAGTTCGGGATGTCTGCAGCGGGTACAATAGCGTCTGTGTCGGCCTCGTTCGCCAGGTCGCCGAGCCCCGAGCCAAGAATCAGCACCATCTCGGGGGCGAGGTCGGTGCGTGCGCGCACGACCCCAACTGCCTCGGTTAGTGCCGTCGTTTGTTCGCGTTGCAGGGCAGACGATGCCATAGGCCAGGTGAAGTTGGATGAGTAAAAGTATACAAGGGGGCGGGGCGCATGCATCCCGCAGCTGCATAACAAACACAGACAAGAAGACGCTTAAGCGTGTAAGCTACGAGCGAATGAGCGATCCGATGCGCGCTACGTAGTCGTGCGAAAAATATGGTAGTTTCGGATGCTCCACAAGATCTGTGCTCCGATGACCCGCACGATGGTGGTAAGCGGGATGGCCACGAGCATGCCGATGAGTCCGGCCAGCTGAGCGCCGATCAGCACCACAAACAGAATAACCAGCGGATGCGTCTGGGCTGCGCGTGAGAAGATCAGCGGCTGAAAGAAGACGCTATCGGAGAGCTGAGTGAGTGCCATTGCAACGGCCACGCCGGGCACGAGCGAGAGGTCGCCCGTTTGTGCGATGCCCACAACGGTGCCCACCAGAAATCCGAAGAACGGTCCGAAGTACGGGATGGTGTTGGCAACGCCGACGAAGATGCCTATCGCGAGCGCATTTTCCAGGCCTACGACCCAAAGCAGGGTTGAGGCTACGACCGCCACGCTGGTACACTGCACGAGCAGTGCGCGGGCATAGCGGCCAAGACTGGCCTCGGCTTTGGCAATTACGGCAAGGGTGATCTCGAAGTAGCGGTTGGGCACCCACTTCAGCATGCTGCGCTTGAGCTCTACGCCGTCTTTCAGCAGAAAGAACGTGATAAACGGGATGATAACAACCGCGTAGACAATGTTGGTAAATACGGAGACGATCGAACCGATCGTTTCGGCAACGCGGTCGCCCTCAACCAGGTCGCCCTCGGCCAGGGATTGCAGCGTTTCACGCACGGTCTGCTCGATGCTACCGGGCTCGATGGCAGCGAACTGGCCGATCCAGATCTCCAGGTAGCGCGCAGCCTCCGATGCGGCTTCGACCGAAACAAGCTGTGAGAGATCGCGCACCTGCTGAGCAATGAAGGGGACGATAAAGGTAAGCAGCAGGCCAAGCACACCCAGCACCACGACAAACACAGTCAGGATGCTGGGTACGCGCCGCATCCCGAACCCTTGAAATCGGTCAACGAGCGGATGCAGGAAGTAGGCAATAATCCCGCCCACAGCCAGGTAGATAAAAAGCCCCAGAAAGTACCACACGGTCGCGGCAGCGGCGGTGACAAAGAGCGTGCCGAGAGCCCATCGCAAGGCGCGATCGCTGGTGGGGAGACGCGAGTCTCCTTCCGGAGGGGGCCCGCCCCGAGGAGACGCACTGGTGCGTTCTGGCGCGCCATCACCCGGGGTAGACATGGGAGCGGGCCGTTTCGACGTCGACGAGATCTCCATAGGTAGGGGAAGGCAGATGCGACCGAAAGTCGGTCAGGGCGAAAGAGCACGTGCACGGCAAGAGCACGATCCGTAAGAGGGGGCTGCCTACTAAAGAACCGGCTTACGGTGTACTGTGGGCTTCCTGAACGGCGTCGACGGCAGCGCGTGCGGTTGAGGTGGCATAGCCGCGCCGCACCAGGTAGCCCTGCAGTTTCTGGGCCTGTTTTAGGGGATGCGTTTCGTCGGCTACGCGGTGCCAGTACTTCTCGGCGAGCGACCGGGCTGCACCGTGAAAGTCAACCTTCGCCTCCAGCTGGTTCAGCGCGCGATTGATGAAGGGGGCAGCCACCCCTCGGTCTCGGAGCTCACGCCGTATCCGGTGGGGGCCGTACGATTTATTGGCAAAGCGGTTCGTTGCATACTCGCGGGCATACGCCTCATCGTCGAGGTAGTCGAGTTCGTGCAGGCGGTCGATGGTGTCGTCGATGAGCGCAGGAGCGTAGTCGTCGCGTTGCAGGCGTGTGCGCACCTCGCCCTCGGTACGCGGCTTATGTGCAAGATACTCCAGCGCTGTCTGCTTGGCGTCGATAAAGCGCTGATCGGCTTCGAGCTGCGCCTGCTCATCGGGAGTAAGGGTGCGCCCGGTATGCAAGTCATACTTGACAACCAGGTCCTGGTGGATCCCCAGCGCAAAGTCACCATCGAGAAAAACAGAGACCCGGTTTGGGTTGTTCTTCTGTACACTCAGTGCGGTAACCGTGGCGTTTGTGGGCATCAGAGAGAGGGGAATGTGGGTGATTCAGGACAGCTCAACAGAAATATATAGATCTGTGGCATGTACGTACTCCAAACCGCCCGGCAGACGTTCCGGTTTGCGAAGGTAGCTGTTCTAAGGTAAGGTAGCTGTTCTAAGGTAAGGTAGCTGTTCTAAGGTAAGGTAGCTGTTCTAAGGTTATGTGTCAGGTAAAGCATGCCTCAAGGGATAGCAACCGTAATCGAGTCCACAGCAACGCCCGTCACGATACCCAGTGCACCGGTTACGTTCGAAGGGGGCTCGCGACGGTCGGGGTCGTCGCGTTCGGCGATGAACGACGCGTAGTCGGCATTGCTCCGCACCGCAAGTACGAGCAGGCGATGGGCGGGAAGTGCATCGGTGGACGTTTCAACGGGGATGGCGTAGACGCCGCTCCATCGCCGCACGACGGCATTGGAATCGCCTACAGCACGACTTGACTCCAAAAAGACGGCCTCGGGCTGAATGAAGAAGTCAACGATGCGCGGGCTAAACGGCTGGTTTTCGGGGCGGAGTGCTGTGCGCACCCAGTGCGAGTCTGCAGGGGGGGCGGTCCAGTACACCGCAACCTCAATGGGATAGATAAAGTTGGTGGTCGCCGGAATATCGAGCGAGTCGCGCCGCAGGGAGTCTACCGATACGGCCTCGACAGGCGTGTCGGGAACGGTGGTGACTACGCTGTCGAGACGGATGCGGGAGGGGGTACGCCCCTGTCCACGCGCAATGCCATCGGCATGAGATACCTCCAGGTTGAAGCGGGTGCCGGTTCGCACGGTATCTGCAGAACCGGCAGGCACGTAGCGTCCCGCCTCGTTCGCGTCGGGCCGGTAGGCCACAGCACGGTCGCCAATGGTGAGGCGTACCTCCGCATCTGAGATGCCGTCGGGCGCATTGCTACGCAGCGATTGCACAGCGCGCACACGAATGGGAGGCGGGGGCTGGCCGGTCTCCACAAAGGCCTCCACGACGACGGGCGCGGGCCCGTCGAGGTCGGTCATATCGCATCCAGAGAGGAGCATTCCAACGATGAGCAGTCCAACGACAGGCAAAAAGAGCACCGTAGCACCTCCAGACCGGCGAACAGAAGAGAGGCCAGTGGAGGCATCTGCGTTTTGAAGCGGTGAAAGAGGCATAGGTCGGAGGCTGGCTATAGCGCGAGTTGAAGCTCAAAGAGCGGAAGCAGGGGAACGCCCCGTTGGTTATTGGCAAAAACGTCGCCGTCCGACGATTCGTACGTGCGGCCGACTACGTTGCGATAGTTAAGCAGATTGTATATGTGGATGCGCGCCTGCCAGGCGCCGCCCAGCGCATCAAACTGGTACCCGACCGAGGCGTCCAAGCGACCGTACGCGGGGAGGCGGTCGTTATTGGTATAGGGACGGTGCAGAAAGCGAATGGGCTCAGATCCATCGACGTCGCCTATGCGGTAGCTGGCTACAGGCGTCGATAGGGGATATCCGCTGCGTAGCGTGCCTGCCAACGTAGCTTCGAAGCGCCCGGGCTCCCAGGTGAGTGCACTACGCATGGCCCACGGAATGTCGAGGTCGGCAGGGCGGTAGCCGGGGGATGAAGAAGAAAGGGCGCGGGTAAGTGTACGGCTCAGCGAGAGGCTTTGCTGCAGACGCCAGGGGCCAGACGTCCAGTGCAGTTCGCCCTCGATGCCGGCGGCACGCTCGCGAGCGGTCGTGTACTGACCCAGTAGCGCGCCGAGTTCAATGCCCGGCCCTTCGAGGCCGTCTTTGGTCCGGCTTGCATCGCGAGGAATCAGGGTGTGGCGGGTCCACCGGGCGTATGTATTGACCTCAAGACGCAGACTGGTCGTCGGGCGGCTGCGTGCGCCCAGCGTTGCCTGCCAGCCTTCCGCCGGGCGCACGTTCCGGTCGGAGGGCACCCAGCGCGTAGACACAAGGTCGTAGGCGAGCGAGAACCGGTCGCGCAGGCGGTGCAGCGGCTGCACATGCCCGCTGAATCCGGCTTGCACCGTAAGCCAGTCGGGGTGTGCGATGTACTGGGCGTTGATGCGGGGACGCAGGTGCAGGTGCTGGCCGATTGAAAAGTAGCTGAGGCGCGCCCCCGTCTGCACCTCCCAGCGTGGGGTCGGCATCCAGGCATGCTGAGCGTAACTGGCCAGTTTTACGGCGCGTCGGTTGGTTTCCTGCAGTTCTACTTCAGAGGAGGTGGTCGTGCGCTGCACTTCGCTGTTCAGGCTACTCGAAAAAGCAAGATGCGACACGTGCGCCCCTGCTTTCCACTGGTGTGCCATCGACGAGTACAGGTCGACAGCGCCCCGCAGGCCCAGTTCATCAACCGACACAGCATAGTCAGAGCGCAAAGAGGCCGTCGTTGTGGGCTGCACGAAGGAGGCCTCGTTCGCACGGTAGCCGGAGTAGTAGCCGGTAACGTTTACAACAACGGCGTCATCGGGAATCGCCTGATACTGGGCACTGACCATCCGATTAGACCAGTTCTGATCAACCTCGAAAAAAAGGTTTGTTGGACGCAGCCACGAGGAAAAGTCAAGCGAAAGGTCAAACGGGAGGCGCAGGTCCAGGTCGTCGCGCCCGTGGTAGTAGCTAACGGAGAGGCGGTGCCGGTCGTTGAAGTGCGTGGTGAGTTTGGCACTGGTGTCGTAGAACACGTACCCAGTGCGCATGGTATCGCGTCGGCCGCCTTGCTCAACGGGATGCTCACGTCCGACAATACGGTCGATATAGGACTGCCGCCCAGCTACCATAAACGAGGTGCTCGACGAAAGCGGACTTTCAATCTGAAAGCGTCCGCTCAAGGCGCTGATTGCAGCGCGTGCTCGGGGTTCGGTCCGGTTTCCGTCCTTTAGCTGCGCATCCACAATCGCAGACAGGCGCCCTCCGTGTTCGATGGGAAAAGCGCCCCGATACAGGGTTGTCCGCTTTAGCGTTTCTGTCTGGAAGGTCGAGATGAGGCTGAAGGCATGCCAGGGGTGATAGATCGGCGCGCCTTCGAGCAGGTATAGATTCTGATCGGTTGGCGCTCCGCGAACGCTTAGTCCGCCGCTTATAACGCCAGACCGCTGCACGCCGGGGGTCCATTGCAGCGAGGTAAGTAGATCTGACTCGCCAAGAGAGGGCAGGGCATCGATCTGGTCGAGTGCGAGAGCCACATGCCCAGCCATGGGTTCTTGCGCGGCCACACCGGCTGTGCGATCACGCACCGTAATGCCTTCTGACTCGATAGAGCGGGGGGCGAGCGCAATGCGTGCCGTTCCACCGCCAGCAGTGAGCGTTGTGTCGGCCGGCTGATAGCCAAGATAAGAGATCCGCACGCGGTAGGGGCCGGGCGGAAGAGAGGAGAGCACGAAGTAGCCACTTCGGTCGCTTATCGTGCCGGCTTGCATGTCGCGCATCACGACGTTAGCGCCTGGTAGCGCTTCACCGGTGTCTGCGTCGCGTACACGCCCGCTCAGCGAGACACGCCGATTGTCATAGGCGTCCGCTTCAGGCGGGGAAGAGGGAGCCACAACGAGTACGTACTGGTTGCGGCGGATGCGCTCGGCTTGCAGTCCGGTTCCGTCAAGAACGCATTGCAGCGCGTCAAGCGGCTCCGCTCCTCGATAGCGACAGGACGTAGTGCGGTCTTGCACGAGCCGGTCGGCATAGACAACGTCGAGCGACGTTTGCGTGCGTAGCGTGCTCAGCGCCTCGGAGAGGGGGGTTCCTTCGTCGAAGGTAAGGGTAGCCTGTCCGTGAGCAGGAAGTGCTACAGTGCTGCACAGTACAACCAGCACAGCCAGAACCCAGAAAACAAGCCAGCGAGTCAAAGTCAAACAGCCAATAGAATGGATACGGTACGCATACGAGTAGTCTCGTACCCATTGGGCGACCTGCTGTTCTTGGTAGAGAAGCAACCCGCACTGCATGGGGGCGGGCCCGCATCCCTCTAACCCGACCGGATGATAGAAGTGTTATAAGGCACTGTTTTCAGGAGATGAGAGGTCATGAGCCCTGAGTGAGACGGTATGTGTCGGACGCCGGCTGTTCAACAGCGCCCCCGAGGGTAGCGGCCACTGCGCTTAGGATGTCGCCAATAGGCTGATCGCGCTCAAACGTACCGGTAACGCGCTCTGAGGCAAGGTCTGCATCGGTAGTGACCGACACACCGTATGCACGGCTGAGCTGGTCTGCAAGAACTTCGACTGAGGTCTGGCGGAAGAGAAAGAGGCCGGTCCATGCCAGCGACTCATTTAGCTCGATAGATTGTGGCGAAGAGGGAGCCTCGTCGCGCTCAACCCGCGACATCTGGCCGGGGGCGAGCTGTACCATGTCGGAGGTAGAGGTTGTGGGAGCGCCGATCTGAAGTGCTCCTTCAGCGAGGGTGATATCGGTATGGTGAGGCGCTGTGTCGACGCCAAACTGGGTACCGATTACCTCGGCACGTGCAGTGGGGGTTTCAACGATGAACGAGCGGTCGATGTGCTCCGGCACCTCAAAGAAGGCCTTGCCGGTCTGGATGGATACAACGTATGCGGGAGTGTCGCCTTCGGGGACTTCATCCGGGTAGGTAAATCGTGTGGTGCCACTCAGACGCACCGAAGAGCCGTCGGCAAGTGTGAGGGTGCGAATCTCGCCTTCTGCGACGTCGACGGTGGTTGTCGTGGGGGCGCTGGGCAGAAAGAAGATCACAGACACGGCGATGAAGAGCATCGCAAAGCCGGCGGCAAGGCGCCAGGCCCAGGAGCGGTCTTCCGTGTGCCGCCCGGAGGGAGCGCGTGCGCTGCGGTCGGCACGCACCGGTTGCGCGTCTTGCACTTCGGTTACGTGCTCCGCCCACGTTTCCTCAAAGGCAACCTGTTCATCTTGGATGCGCTGGATGACATCCTGGAGGGCTGGATGCGCATCCTGTGCTGACTCTATGCGGGGGGTAGCTTCCTTGAGCGCTTCGCGCTCGTCCGGTTCGAGGGTATGGCCGAGTCCGGCCTGGTCGAGGGCGTAGAGCACCAGAAGGTGACGATCGGGGAGGTCGGCCTCCAGCTGCTGGCGCACAGCCGTGCGCACCTGCATCCACCGGACGAGGCTTTGCCGCATGTCGGGATGCTCGTTGAGCTGGTCGCGCACAGCGGCACGCTTCTCCTCGGACAGGTCGTCGTAAAAAAGGATAGCTTCGAAGAGAGTGTCCATAATTGGGGGACGTTAACAGTGGATGGGGCCCCGTGTGGGCTGCGAATCAAGCACCCCTGACGGTAATGTGCAGAAATAGCCGCTTTGTTGCCATCAGAAGTAACAACGTGCGAGAGGCTTCATGCAAATCCTACATAACAATGGGTACGACCTAAAATTAAGAGCCCATTTTGAGCGGGGCAGGACTGCGATGCACTGCGATAGAGGCGATACAGTGCAATACAGTGACCGGGCCTGGTGTAAGAACCTGGTACAACGCGTCATGCAGCAAACATGCCCTATAATGTTCTACAATGAATGAGCATCGTGTCAATGAGCATCGTGCTGAGGCGGCATGCTACGCATATGACAAGATAACAACTTGAACGTGCGGTGCAAACAAAAAACGCCCCGGTTCCCTTATGCGGGAATCGGGGCGCTTCTGTGGTTACGTCTACGTGGCCGCGAATACGCAAGTGCATACATACAAGTGCACACACAGACGCACTACGCGCGACGTGTCGCGTCGATCATTACGCAGAGACGGGCGCATTGCTCAGGTAGTCGCGCAGCACGTAGTGCAGGATACCGCCGTGGCGGTAGTATTCTACCTCAACGGGTGTATCGCAGCGGTTCACCGCTGTGAAGCGGACTTCTGTGCCATCTTCCTTTGTGGCGATTACCTCCACGTCCTGGCCCGCTTCGAGATCGTCATCGAGCGGAATGTCAAACGTTTCGGTGCCATCGAGACCGAGCGATTCGGCAGTGTCGCCGTCTTTGTACTGCAGCGGCAGCACGCCCATGCCGATCAGGTTCGAGCGATGGATGCGCTCGTAGCTTTCCACGATTACTGCATCTACGCCGAGCAAGATGGTGCCTTTTGCGGCCCAGTCGCGGCTGGAGCCCATACCGTAGTCTTTTCCACCGAGCACAACGAGTGGTACATCGTTATCGATGTAGTCCATGGCCGCGTCGAACACCGTGGTGATCTCACCATCTTTCAGGAAGTTGCGGGTAAAGCCGCCCTCGACCACGTTGCCGTCTTCATCGCGTACCAGTTCGTTCTTGATACGGATGTTAGCAAACGTACCGCGCATCATAACCTCGTGGTTGCCGCGCCGCGCGCCGTACGAGTTAAACGCATACGGTTTTACGCCCCGCTCCTTCAGGTACTTACCGGCGGGGTAGTCTTCAGGGATGGCCCCTGCAGGCGAGATGTGGTCGGTAGTGGTCGAATCGCCGGCCTTCACAAGCACGCGTGCGCTCTTGACCGACTCAATCGGCGGTACCTCGGGGGTGATGTCCATGAAGAACGGCGGCTCCTGGATGTAAGTGGACTCGTCATCCCACGTGTACACCGAGCCTTCCGGAATCGAGATGTTATTCCACGTTTCGTTCGACTCTTCGATGCCTTCGTACTCGTTCTTATAGAACTCAGGCTTCACAACCTCATCGATCATGGCCTTGATCTCGTCACTGGAGGGCCAGATGTCTTCGAGGTAGACCGGGTCGCCTGCGTTGTCGGTGCCAATCGGATCGCTGGTCAGGTCGATGTCGACCGTGCCAGCCAGTGCGTACGCAACGACAAGTGGCGGCGAGGCGAGGTAGTTCGCCTGCACGAGCGAGTGGATGCGACCCTCGAAGTTGCGGTTGCCAGAGAGCACACCGCTTACAATCAGGTCGCCGTCTTTAATCGCGTTCTCGACCGGTTCGGGGAGCGGCCCCGAGTTGCCGATGCAGGTGGTGCATCCGTATCCCACCGTGTTAAACCCGAGCTGGTCGAGATACGGCATCAGGTTGCCCTCAACCAGGTAGTCGGTGACGACCTTGGATCCGGGCGCCAGACTGGTTTTCACGTACGGCGGCACGGTAAGCCCTTTCTCAACGGCCTTCTTGGCGATGAGTCCGGCCCCGAGCATCACCGAGGGATTACTGGTATTCGTGCAGCTGGTAATGGCCGCGATAACGGTATCGCCGTGCTTGAGGTCAAGCTCGTACGTGCCGTCGTTATACGCGCCGGTGTTGTCGAGCGCGTCATCGTCAAGACCAAACCCGATGGGGCCGGCATCGCGAGTGAGCGACTCGTTGAACTCCTCAGGCAGCTCCGGCACCGTAATACGGTCTTGTGGACGCTTGGGCCCGGCTACGCTGGGCGTGATGGTGCTCAGGTCAAGCTCCAAGACGTCGAGGCATTCGGGAGCTGGAGTGTCGGACGTGTGGAAGAGGCCCTGTTCCTTCGTGTAGCGCTCGACCAGCTGCACCTGTTCTTCCGAACGGTTGGTGCGGCGCATGTAGTCGAGTGCGGCATCGTCTATGGGGAAGAAGCCCATGGTTGCTCCGTACTCCGGCGCCATGTTGGCGATGGTAGCACGGTCGGGGATGGTGAGCGTCTGCATGCCCGGCCCAAAGAACTCCACGAAACGGCCAACAACGCCGTATTCGCGCAGCATTTCAGTGGCGGTGAGCACGAGGTCGGTCGCGGTAGCGCCTTCGGCCAGCTCGCCGGTCAGGTTCACGCCGATCACCTCGGGCATCAGCATGTAGATGGGCTGTCCCAGCATGGCCGCCTCGGCTTCAATGCCACCCACGCCCCAGCCGAGCACGCCGAGACCGTTGATCATGGTGGTGTGGCTGTCGGTACCTACGAGCGAGTCGGGATACGCCAGGTCGATGCCCGTATTGGTCGGGCGCGTCCACACACCGCGGGCCACGTATTCGAGGTTGACCTGGTGACAGATGCCGCTGGCAGGCGGAACCACCGAGAAGTTTTCAAACGCTTCGCTGCCCCAGCGCAGAAACTCGTAGCGCTCGCGGTTGCGCTTAAACTCGATCTCGGAGTTTAGCTGAATCGCCTCGGTGGTGCCGAAGTGGTCGACCTGCACCGAGTGGTCGATGATCAGGTGCACGGGCACCTGGGGGTTGATTTCGTTCGGATCGCCGCCCAGACGTTCCATAGCAGAGCGAAGCGCTGCCAGGTCGACTACAGCAGGCACGCCGGTAAAGTCCTGTAAGAGCACGCGTGAGGGAACGAACGGAATCTCTTCTTCGGCGGGCGCGCTCGGATCGTACTGGGCAAAGCGGCGCACGTCATCTTGAGTGATGAGTGTGCCGTCGCATTCACGGAGCATCGACTCCAGCAAGACACGGATCGAGACGGGAAGATGGTCGAGCTCGTACCCTTCATCTTCGAGGGCACTGAGCCGGTATAGATAAGCCTCTCCCGACCCCGTGTCAAACGTATCACGGGCGTCGAAGGGGTCATTGGTTAGCGCACGAGGGTCAGGCATGACGCATAGCTGATATTGTAACGGATCGGATGAGTAATCGGTAGTTTGATAACGTCCCTGTAACGTTTAGTTTCTGCACGCAGGCGGGGTTTGCGCGCTTTTCGTGGAGAAATGCTTGAACTGGAATATTTGATCGCTGCAAGGTTGGATATTGCCTCGCGAATGCTGCTCTTGGGGGAGGTGTAGAAGACACACAGAGAAAGCGAGAGCACGCCAAACAACACGCCAAACAAGTTGCCTGTGAGCTCCCCTGGCCCCACCGGTGCTTACACAAAGGAAGAAGGCAGCGCTGCAAAGCGCCAGCCATGGGCATGCCCCCAGCGTAGAATGGCATCGAGCGCACCAAGCGTAACAGGCTCGGTCATCGGGTTGTCGTGCAAGACGACAATGCTTCCAGGACGGGCATGCGCTGCCGTAAAGCGAGCAACTGACGTAGGCGAGGCACTACGTTGGAAATCAGCCGGCATCACGTCCCACATCACAACGTGTGCGTCTTCGCGTTTGGCCCAGCGGCAGAGCGTGGGGGTCAGATGTCCGTAGGGCGGGCGTATGAGCGGCGCGGCGCAGCCCGTGTGCGCTTCGATCGCCTGCGCGGTGCGCTCAATCTCGCCGATGAGCGTTGACGGTGCGGCGCGCCACGCATCCACATGGGTAAACGTGTGGTTGCCTACGGCGTGGCCGGATGCTACGATGCGGCGCATGCGATCGGGAAAGGCCTCTACGTGGTGTCCGATCACGAAAAACGTGGCACGGGCATCGTAGCGGTCAAGCAGATCGAGAATGGGATCGGTAGCAACAGCGGTGGGGCCGTCGTCGAAGGTAAGATAGAGCGTAGGAGGATGCGCGGGGGGATCGTCAAGACACCACCGAGTATGCGGCCAGAAAGGGCGCACCGGACGCGTGCCGACGCTTGCCCACCACGGGAGCCAGCTGTGTGATGTGGGGGGGAGTGCCATGCTGTTCTGTTTGGGCGCAAACGAGGGTGAGTGCATCGTCTACGCATCTGGAATGAGGAGGTTGACGAGGGATAGGCACTTGCGCAGGCGCGCACCGAAGCTTCGCCTACCAACGGAGGATGAGAGACTGCGACATGTCTGTTTGGCATGTTCGTCCGGAAGATGAACGGTACATATGTATAGAGCCAAGTGTGCTTCATTCATATGCGCCAGAAGAGACACCGGGATGTTCCAGACGCCATTCGCTGCATAAAAGATGACAGGCTATCATAGAAGCGGTTAATGCGTCGCTATCGTGATGACGCTGCTACGAACACGCCTGTTACAGCAGGGGCGGTTTCCTTGAATACCTCTTTGTGGTTTACAGATGACACACCCCCCGGTCACTTTTTTCTATCCCTACCCCGATGAACTGGCGCGATGCCACACCTGGTCGCTCACCGATCCGGAGCCGTGGAGCGTTGAGGGACAAGAGCGGCGCCGCGCCTGGATCCTGCAGACCTACCTGCATATGCAGGCGCATGGTTACGATGTGCGCATTGACGCAGATCTCCCCGACACGGGCATCGTAGTTTTTATTCCTGAAGAGGAGAGCCTTCGGACGTTGAATGAGCAGTACGACGAAGCATGTCGTTCCCTCACCTTCGTGACGGTTCGAGCCGATGTTATCGAGTTCCGGTCGTCGTGGGCCGATGCTGAAATCGTGCAGAACGGGCGCTTCGCCGACGACAAGCGCAGCTTCTTCGTTCCCCACTGGCCACAGCCGGGTATCATTCCGCGCGATGCAGCGCGCGGCGCCACGATCAAACATATCACCTTTAAAGGAGGGTTCGGAAGTCTCGACAAACGATTCCGGTCGGATGCGTGGCATGCGTTTCTGGAAGATCGCGGGCTCACGTTCGAGATTGCCTCCAAGCACACGCAGGGCGCTGTACCGCGCTGGCACGACTACGCCCAGGCCGACCTCATGCTTGCGGTCCGGCCGCTTCATGGCGATGGCGGACAGCGATGCGAAAAGCCGGCCTCTAAGCTTATAAATGCCTGGCATGCCGGCGTGCCGGCGATTGTCGGACCGGAATATGCTTTCCAAGAGCTTTATGAGAGCCCGCTTGACTACATTGAAGTCCGGACGCTCTCCGAGGCCATGGAGGCTGTCGATGCTCTTCGTGCAGATCCAGAGCGCTATCGTGCAATGGTTGAACACGGGCAGCGCCGCGCCCAGGCGTTTACGCCAGCGCACATTGCCAAACGATGGGGCGAAGTGCTCTTTACACACGTTCCGCAGATCGCCGCCTCTCGCACATGGGCGCAACGCTTACCCCTTCCGCTCCGGCGCGGACTAAACGTTGCGACCAGCCGCCCGAGTCTTTTTGAGTTGCGAAAAATGGGAGGGCACCTTGTCCGCTCGGTGTTTGCTTCGTCGTGATAGAAGTCTACCGACTACATCCGACAGATGAGAATGAAGGAGCAATGTGCCTGTGACTGTTTCTCACTACTAAACTGCGGTTTCTCTCCCACGTCACCTTATTGCATAGCTATTTATGAACTACCGAAGCATTGCTCATCTTTCTAATGACGTGCGCTCATGGAGTGCCACCCTACCGCGCGACCTTGATCTAATCGTGGGGGTGCCCCGAAGTGGAATGCTTCCTGCGAATATGGTGGCGCTGTATCGCAATCTGCCACTTACTGATCTGCAGGGGCTCTTGGAAGGACGGTTGCTGTCCTCCGGACCACGTGGAGGACAGGGCCTCACTGAAAAAGAGTTGCGGCAGGGGAGGTGTAAAATCCTTGTTCTCGACGATTGCGTGTCGACGGGACGTGCAATGCGCGAGGTATACAAACAAATTGCACCACTTCAAGACCGGCATAATATACTCGTCGGGGCGATCTACAGTGACCCAAAGGCTGATATTGAGCTCGACGTGCAGTGCACTGAGCTCCACATGCCTTATCTCTTCGAGTGGAATATCATGCACTCCTGGGGCGTAGAGCATGGTTGCCTGGACATGGATGGCGTGCTCTGCCGCGATCCCGACCCGCATCAGGATGATGACGGACCGGCGTACCGCCAGTTTCTCAAGGAGGCCGCTCCGTACCTGCTGCCCACAAAAAGGGTGGCCCGTATTGTAACATGTAGACTGGAGAAATACCGGGCAGAGACCGAGCAGTGGCTCGCAGATCACGGCGTAGAGTACGAGCAGCTTACAATGATGCAATACTCTGATGCAGCCGAACGCGACGTTGATCGGCGCCACGGAGCATATAAAGCAGAAGTGTATCGGTCAAAGAACCGGTACCAGTTGTTCATAGAAAGCAGTCTGCACCAAGCACGCCAGATTGCGAAATGGAGTGGAAAGCCTGTGTTTTGCGTTGAGACCATGGAGATGCTCGTGCCAGGCACACATCCCTTTCAGTCTGTTGATGCAGCGCCACACGACTATCATACCGGTCTATTCAGTGGTCGGATAAAGCGAGTGGCTCGTAAAGCAACGGGCTACCTGCGTGCAACGGCACACGAAACCCGCATGTGGATGCGTGCGCTCACGAAGCAGTCGCGGCGTGCTTGATGAAAAAGGGTGAGACGGTGTTAAAACAAGTCACGTAAGCAAGTATTGCTGGAGGTCAAATCTAAAAAGATGAGATGTCTGCTTCTGCTGAATATAACGTTTCGTCGAGTAACAATATTGAGGAAGATATAAGTCCTGCTTCTGTGGGCATCATAACGCCTTGCTACAATGCCGAAGCGTTTGTCGAGGAGACCATCGCGTCGATCGATGATCAGACGTACGCAGATTGGCAGCACGTGCTCGTAAACGACGGAAGCACCGATCGAACGGCAGCCATCCTTGACGCCTGCGCCGGCGGCGACCCACGCCGGCATGTGGTGCACCAGACCAACAAGGGGCAGGCCGTAGCAAACAACCGCGCCGCGGCACAGATCGCTGATGCATTTGACTACCTGCTCTTTTTGGATGCTGACGACACGCTCATGCCGCAGGCAGTCGAACGCGCGGTGGCGTACCTCGATGCCCATCCACAGGTCGGCGTGGTGCATTGGCGCTTCGAAGTCGTTGACAAAAACGGACAGCCGCTGCCTGATCATTTCAAAAATGGGTGGCACCGTCGCTACGTGCCCACTCGTTTCGGAATGCGTGTTCTGCCTGACGACACAGCTGAGACTCCGCTCGACGCAGTTGTTACGCACTGCGGTATGATCCCGTCGTGCATGCTGATACGACGGTCGGTGTTTGCACGAACAGATGGATTTAACGATACCGCACTTCTGTCAGATGGCCTGAAGGATGTCGACCTCTACATCCAGATGGCGCTCGAGGCTCCGATTCATCGGTTGCAGGAAACGTTATCGCAGTACCGGGTGCACGAGAGCCAGGTGACCTCAGACATCCGGCAGATGGATCGGCAGTACGAGAAACTGCTCTGGCGATGGCGGAGAATCGCGCGAAACAAACGTATGAATAACAGGCGTCTAAAGGAGGCGTTGCTCTTTGCAGAGTGCCGGAAGCCCACGTCTATTCGGCTTCATGCAGCTGCATGTGAGTGGGAGAAAGGACGGTACAAAGCAGCAACCCGAATATGGACTGCTGCTGTTGCGCGTTACCTGTGGTCGTTGCTTCCAAACCGTGTGGCTGCACCACTCTATCTTGAGATGCGGTCACACATAGAGCAACAGCCTGCCTACCGGCGTGCTGCAGAGCGAAGCGCCGGGGACGCGTAGGTGCAAACGTGTGTGCAGTGTGAAGGGAGAGAATCAACTAATCATAGGATCTGGCACCGATGGGCTCTTGACGACCTCATGGGGCGGAGAACGCTCCTGCCTTGGAGCAGCAGCATTGAATTTGTTTGGTCGTATTTCGCCGCACATGCAGAAAGAAGACAACCACCTACGCCGTAGTGCGGCGCTCTACAAAATACTTCTCTTCGTGGATGCGCTCGTCAGGAAGGGCGGCTCGCTGGCCGATAGCCTGGGCCTTGTCGATCATCTGCGGGTGTCCGCAGGTGTACAGCGCGGTGTCGTCGAGCGGAAACCCGGCGGCGTCCCAGTGCTTGCGCAGCACGTCTTCAACCCGCCCCCGCTCGCCAACCCAGTCCGGGTTTTCGTGCGGACGGCTCACGGTGGGAACGTAGTCAATGGCGTGATGGGTGGCGGCGTACTCCGTGAGTTCCTCCTGGTAGCGTCCTAATTCACGGGCATAGCTGCCGCCATGTATCACCAGAAAGCGATCGCTGCGTCGCTCGGATTCAGGCCTGCTGAGCCAGGTGCGCAAGATGCTAATGTAGGGACCAACCCCCGTTACGGTAGCAGCCATCACATGGTGGGTGACGTCGGTATCCAAAACGAACCGGCCTACTACCTTGCGACGCATCCATAGCGAAGCGCCTGGCTCAAGATCCCAGAGGAGAGGGGTAAGGCGTCCGTCGTCGACGCGTTCGAGGTAGAACTCAAGGTGCGTGTCGTTGGGGGTACCGATTACCGAGTAAGGGCGTAGAAGCGGACGCGGCAGGTCGTCGACGGTGAGACCAACCGTTGCGTACTGTCCGGGCGTGAATTCCACAGGCTCGGGAGCCTCCACATGCAGTACCGCGATGTCTTCAGTGAAGGACTCGCGGCGGGTGAGTGTGAGCTGTAGGTAGCGGTCGGGGTCGGGAAGAGTGGACATTGAATAACATAGAGGATTAAATGGGCAACGTCTTTACGCCTCCAGCAAGCGCCGAATGACGTCCTGGGTCGATACGCCATCAGCCTCAGCATTGAAGTTTGTCACAATGCGATGCCGGAGTACAGGAAGTGCGATGCGGCGCACGTCTTCTTCGAGCGGGGTGGCGCGTCCGTCAAAGGCAGCAAGCGTTTTCGCCCCGAGGATCAGGTACTGCGAGGCACGCGGCCCAGCGCCATACTGCAGATAGTCGCTCACATACGAAGGCGCGCGATCGCTGTCTGGCCGAGTGCGAGCCACCAGATCGACAGCGTACTCAATAAGGTGGTCCGTCACGGGGAGTTGCCGCACGACTTGCTGATGGCGAAGGACCTCCTCGGCACTGAGTACGGCGCGGGCTTCGGGAAGAGCATCCGCTGTAGTAGCACGCACCACGTCCACCTCTTCAGCGAACGAAGGGTAGTCGAGCCACAGGTTGAACATAAAACGATCAAGCTGGGCTTCGGGCAGGGGGTAGGTCCCTTCTTGCTCGATGGGGTTCTGGGTGGCGAGCACGAAGAACGGCGCTTCGAGCGGACGGGTTTTTCCGCCGGCCGTTACGTGACGTTCTTGCATCGCTTCGAGCAACGCAGCTTGCGTTTTAGGCGGGGTGCGGTTGATCTCGTCGGCGAGCACAATATTGGCGAAGATGGGCCCCTCCACAAACTCGAAATGGCGCTGCCCGTCGGCCGTCTCCTGAATGATATCCGTGCCGGTAATGTCGCTCGGCATCAGGTCGGGGGTGAACTGGATGCGGCTAAACGACAGGTTTAGCGCGCGAGACAGCGTGCGCACAAGTAGGGTCTTTGCGAGCCCCGGTACACCGACGAGCAGGGTGTGGCCGCGTGCAAAGAGGCAGACGCATACCTGCGTGATGATGCGATCCTGGCCAACAATAACACGGCTGATTTCGCTGTGCAACGTGTCATAGGCGTCGCTTACAGCAGCAACGGCAGCGCCATCTACATTGGAAGACGAGGGCGTTGAGGGGGCCGAGGAGGATTCGGGAGAAGGCATACGGCGGGTTGGAGGTAGGCAAACAGGACACGGGGCAGACAGGAAAAAGACACCGACCTGGCTGCGGCCTCTTCCCGCTTGTGAGCAAGCGGACCGTGAGCAAGCAGCAGCCAGATGTCTGTTCCGAAACCGTTACTGCGAGGCCATAAGCGCTTCAGGGTCGTCTACCAGAATGTTGATGTAAAACTCCTCCCGTTTCTCCTGCAGCCATTCCTCAAGCACCCGTGCCTGCTTCTCCTGCAGCGCAAACTGGCGGATGCGTTCGTAGTCCATCTCCAGATTCACGCGGTGCTCGGGCACGCGGCGCTGTAGCTTCACAATGTGGAATGCCCGGTCGCCATCGAGCAAGCGCACGCGATTGGGTTCGCTAATCTCACCCTCTTCAAGTCCGCGCAGGCTGCGCTGCCAGGAGGGACCCAACTGCTCGATAGCCAGGTCGCGCGTGCCGCTACGCGGATCAACCACGCGTCCGCCCATGTCGGCGCTCCGGGTTTCTTGGGAGTGCCGGCTGGCCATGCGCTCAAACGGCTGGTCGTGGTGCAAGATCGAGTCGCGCACCGTGTTCAGAAACTCGATGGTCTGCGACTCGTCGGCCGAGCGGCGGTCTACGCGAATCAGAATATGGTTAAGGTCGACGGTATTGCCGCGGCGTTCATTCACGCGTAAAATATGGTAACCGGTGTGCGTTGGGTTGTAAAACGGCTCCGAGACTTCACCCTCAGGAATGCGTGCCGCGACCGCCGCAAACTCAGGCACAAATCCGTCTAAGCTGATGTTATCGATCCGCCCGCCCCGCTGGGCAGAACCGGGGTCTTCTGAGAACTGCTCGGCCATTTCTTCGAACGTGGCCCCGCTCGCAACAACAGAGTCACGAATCGCCGTTATAATCTCTTCTGCCTCCTGGCGTGCTTCTTCAGTTGGCTCCGGGTAGCGCACGATGTGAGAAATGCGGACCGACGCGGGCAAAATGGGAAGCTCCTCTTCAGGAATCTGGCTGAACCACTCCTCGATCTCCGAAGGCGTGATGCGTACCCGGTCTACGCGCTGACGGCGCACCTGGTCGGCAAGCATCTGGTCGCGAAACTCGTCGCGAAAGCTCTCGCGCATTTCGGCAGGCGTCTGTCCGTACATCTCGGCAAGCGCATCCTCGCCGCCGGCCTGAGCGGCCATCTGCTGGATCTGGCGCTCAAGCTGTGCATCCACCTGCTCATCGGGAATCGTAATATTCGTATCCCGCCGTGCAATCTCCGCCATCACGCGCTGGTTGATGAGCTGGTTCAGCCCCTCGCTCCACATCTCAGGAGAGGCCTCGCCGCGCTGCTGGCGCTGCTGCTGCATCATGCTCGTGACCATCTGGTCGACGTCTGACTTCAGGATAACGTCTGACTCGACAACAGCGACCACGCGATCAACGATCTCGCGGTTGTCAGACGGGGCTTGGGCGTGCGATCCATGCACAAGGCCTGCGGCGGTGACGCACGCAAGAAGGAAAAAAGCAGAAAGCGAACGGATCATCATGAGCAGGCGTCAAAACCAGAAAGAAAGAATACAGAAGGTGTACCGAGCCGGTGCCACGAGGATTGAGGCACCGACAGGCCGAGAGCGCTGAACGAAGCGCGGCGCCAAAGGGGCAAGCTAAAGCGCTGTATCGAAAACGTACGGATGAAGCTGTACGAACATCTGTGTCAGGCGTTCGGCGCGTGCCGGACAGGTCTATTCGTTGGGTACTGCGTTGCCATCGGGAGCCTCCGAACGAGAATCTGCGCCAGGGGAAGTTGCACCAGGGGGATCTGCACCAGGAGCAGCCTCGTTGGGGGAGGACTCGTCAGATTCTTCGATAGAAAAGGAGCGTTCGTTGAGGACAGACGCATCAGACGGACGTGAGCGTATGTCGAGTGCGTCGCGTGCCTCGGCTTCGTTGCGCAGGCGTTGAACCTCACGTTCATACATCTGTTTCCGCGACTGCGTGCGTAGGCGCCGCTCAATCTCGGGAGCCACCCACTCCAACTCAGGCTCCTGGTCGGCCTCTACACGATCAACCAAGTGCAACACGTGGTACGTGCCTTCGCTGCGCGTTACATCCACGTCGCCAGCATCCATGGCAGCCACACGCTCGCGAAGGAAAGGCGCTTCGGCCATGCGCTGCCGTACCGGAAAGAACAGGTTGCCCACCCGGCAGGCCTGCTCTGCATTGCGAACATCGCGCTCACAGACAGCTCCCCAGGCGTCGGGAGTTTCGCGGAGTGTTGCCACGGCTTCGGAGGCCGTTTCGTCATCATCCAGTCGCAGGTGTCGCAGCTGTACATAGGGCTCGCGCAGGCGCATCTGCTCGCGGTTGCGCTCGAAGTAGCGCGCAATATCGTCGCGGTTGGGGTCCATCTCCGCGTTCTCGTAGATGCGGTTTGTAAGCGCGTTGATGAGTACCGATCGTCGCTGCTCCTCAAGCTGGGCCTGAACGTCCGGTTCATTTTCCAGGTTGAGCCGCTCGGCCTCGTTCAGCAGCAGCGTACGCGTGACCCACTGCTCGATAATCTGACGGCGCGCCTCCACGGTGTCGCCATCCACAGCCACTGACTGCAGCGCATCCGAGAGCTCCTGCTCGGTCAGGTACGCGTCGCCCACGCGAGCCGCATAAGAATTCTCAGAGGGCTCGCTTCCGCATGCGGTAAGCAGCAAACTGGCACACAGCAGGGTCAGGGAGATGCGCAGCAAGTACAACATAGGGTACGCGTTGAGCTAACAGAAACGGGAGTTACGGGGTGGAAGCGCGTTGCTCGCGTAGGCGCTGCGGATACAATTCAGCCGCATGTCGGTCGCGTAAACGTTGGACGTACGCCTGTTCGTATCGGTCGGGGGCAAGCCCTGCCGGTGTCGCCTCCGATGCAACGTCGCCCTGTGCAGCCCAGACCGAGTCTTGCATGAGTTCAAACACAAGCAGTCCGTCGGTAAACAGTTCGATCTCCTGACGCAAGTCGGGCTGCGAGGCGGCCCAGGCGATGGCGGCCTGGTTGAGCACAGTACCATCGATCCAGTGATCTATCGCGTCGCCCACGGAGGCTGTGCGCAGGTCCGTGCGGCTACGCAGGTAGCGGTGTAGTCCCTCATGCCGCAGGGTATCTGGGCTCTGCATGCCTGGGCTCTGGGAGCCACGGCCCTGCATGTCAGCACCTGGTGAGGTAGGGGGCCGCACGGTGGCCAGCACCGTCGTGTCGGGTGTGGTCTGAAGCATCGCAGAAGCGCGGTCGGTCCATTCGGCGCCAAGCGCAGTACGCACCGCCGCAGAGTCTACCATAACCGAGCGGGCGTCGCGCAGCGTATCCACCAGGGTCTGGCGGCGCTCCTCGGTGCGGGGCATATTGTCGAGCTGAGTACGGAGTTCGGGCTCAGCCTCTTCAAACGACGGAAGCGGCTCGACGGCCCGGCGCTGAATCAGGTAGAAGCCGGGGCCCAGTACAACGACATCTGAGATGGCCCCGTCGGTTTCGAGAGCGCGAACAGCGTTGCGGAACGGAGCCGGCACGTACTGCTGAATAGACAGCCAGCCCAGCTCGCCGCCATTTTCGGCCGTGCGGGCATCGTCAGAGTAGAGGCGGGCGGCCTCAGCAAAGGCCGTGCTGTCGGGAGGAAGGGCCGCTGCAAGCGAGTCGATGCGGGCCCGGGCGGCCTCGCGAGACGCGGGCGTGTCATCGTCGGGGCGGATGTGCAGATGAGCGATGCGCGTGCGTGGCATGCGGGGCTGCCGATCGAGCACATCGATAAGGTGGTATCCGAATGGAGAGCGTACCACTGCAGGAGGTGCAGCGACCGGATGGCGGTACATGGCGTCTTCGTACGAGTCTACTAGCTGGCCAGCGCTCAGGTAGCCCAGGTCGCCCTCAAAGCCGCGCTGGCCGCGCTGCTGAGCGGAGGGGTCATCGGAGACGGTGCGAGCAAGCTCTGCAAAATCGTAGCCCGCCTGCACGGAGTCGCGGAGCGCATGGATCTGGTTGTACGCCGCCAGGGTGTCTTCGGGCGGAGCGTTCTCGTCGACCCGGACGAGAATGTGGCGCGTGCGAACTTCCTGTTGCTGGCGCTGATAGAGCGTGTCGAGTAGCGGAGCGGTAACGTGCGTCTCCAGAAACGCCGGGCGAGCCCGTTCCTGCACGTAGTTGCGAATCTCCTGCTGTACGGCGGGCTGGGTATCGTATCCCACCTGACGCGCTTCATGAACCTTCAGCCGGTAGTTAAGATACTGGTCCAGAAACGTAAGCAGCTCCTGCGTCGTGTCGGCGACGGCTGTGCCGGTATGCTGGCGATTCCAGGCGGCGTGTAGGGCGTCGTAGGTGATCGTGCCCTCGTCATAGGTGGCAACCGGGCGATCGGTGGACGACGGCGCAGGAGCAAGCGTTTGGCATGCGCCGAGCAAGGCCGTACCCGTTAGGAGGACGGCGAGTAGAAGCGGGGGAATACGCATCAGAGGCGATAGAACGAGTACGGAATGAAAGAAACAGTATGCCACCTGTGTTTATGCAGCTGACGTGTTCGTGCAGCTCACGCTGAAGACCTTCAGGTCGTGCTTCTGCAGCGTGCGGGGTGGGACGGGCAGGAGTTCGGTACAGGGGGCCTGCACAGGCGGGCTGCGGGCTCTGTTTGTGAGGCTCCGTTGCATTGCCCGGCAATTGCACAGGAGATACGGAACTGCCCGGTTGGCCGAGGCCTACCACCACCGATGCTCTCGAACGAAGCGTTTGCTTTATCGACTGTTCCTCGTTTTCTGTTCCATTCAAGATAGCTCCTCCTTCTTTATGGCTGATTCTGCTTCTGCCCCGGTTCGCGTACGGTTCGCTCCAAGTCCTACCGGACGTCTGCACATCGGCGGGCTGCGCACAGCGTTGTACAACTACCTGTTCGCTCGCAAACACGACGGCGATTTCATTCTGCGTATTGAGGATACCGACCAGTCGCGCTACGTGGAGGAGGCCGAGCAAGACCTGATGCGTGCGCTGGCATGGTCAGGGCTGAAGTACGATGAGGGTCCGGGTACGGGCGGTCCGCATCAGCCCTACTACCAGTCGCAGCGTTCGGGCCTCTACCAGCGCTTCGCGCAAAAGCTGATTGACAGCGGTGACGCGTATTACGCTTTCGACACAGAAGAGGAGATCGAAGCGATGCGCGAGCGCCACGCCTCCGATGAGAATCCCTCGCCGGCCTATAATGCCAGCACACGCATGGAGATGCGCAACTCGCTTTCGCTGAGTGAGGACGAGGTGCAGCAGCTGCTTGATGAAGGCGCCCCTCACGTCGTGCGGCTGAAGATTCCGGGCAATGAAACCGTGCGTTTTGAGGACGAGGTGCGGGGCACGGTTACCTTTGAGACAGGCGGACTCGACGATCAGGTGCTGCTGAAGTCCGACGGACTCCCGACGTACCATCTTGCAAACGTGGTGGATGACCACCACATGCGCATCTCGCACGTGATTCGGGGCGAAGAGTGGCTCCCGTCGACGCCCAAGCACGTGCTGCTCTATAACGCATTTGGCTGGACGCCACCCACGTTTGCGCATCTGCCGCTCATCATGAGCCCTGAGGGCGGTAAGCTCTCGAAGCGCGACAGCAACGAGCTTGGCATCCCCGTTTTCGTGACCGACTACCGCGAAGTCGGCTACGAGCCCGAAGCACTGCTTAACTTCCTGGCGCTCCTGGGGTGGAATCCGGGCACCGAGCAGGAGATCTTCCCGATGGAAGAGCTCATCGAGGCGTTCTCGCTCGACCGCGTGGGAGTGAGCGGGGTGCAGTTCGATCTGGATAAGCTCAACTGGTACAACGAGCAGTACCTGCGCGACATGGACATTGAGGTGTTCGCCGATCGCTTGCGTGAGCACATCGCCGAGGAGCGCCTCCCCATTACGCGTGAGCGCATCGTCGCCATTGCTGCGCTTGTGCAAGATCGTGTTTCAAAGATCGGCGAGGTGATGACCGAGCATCGCTACTTCTTTGAAGATCCGGGTTCATACAACGAAGCATGTGTAGAGAAACGGTGGTCAGAGAACTCTGCGACCCTTCTGCGCGACCTGGCGGAAGCGTACGAGCAGGCCCCAGCGTTCGACCGCGATGCCGTAGAACAGGGCATGCGTACTGTGGCCGATGCTCATGACGTAGGTCTCGGGAAGGTCATTCACCCGGTGCGCCTGGCCATTACGGGCCGCACGTATGGACCTGGTATCTTTGACCTGGTGGCGCTTATGGGACGCGAAACAGCCCTGCGCCGTATTGACGCGGTGATCGACGAACTCGGATAGCTGTCTCATTGCTCCCCCTGGTTTCTTTTCGGGTATTTCCTAACTTATCCGCTTGCTGAACTATGGCTACCTACAAAGACGCCGGCGTCGATATCGATGCGGCAGACGAAAGCGTCGATCGCATCAAGTCTGCTGTGCGCGAGACCTTCACCCCCGGCGTACTCGCTGACATTGGCGCTTTCGGGGCATTCTTTGAGCCCGACCTTTCTGGGTACGACCGGCCTGTGTTCGTTTCCTCGATCGACGGCGTGGGCACGAAAGTGCTTGTTGCCAGGCGCGCAGGGCGTTTTGATACGGTCGGGCAGGATCTCGTAAACCACTGTGTCAACGATATCGCCTCCTGCGGGGCTGAGCCGCTCTTCTTCCTGGACTATTATGCTACCGGCGAGCTGCATCCGGATCGGGCTGAGGCGCTGATTGGAGGGTTCGCTACAGCATGCAAGGAGAATGGCTGCGCGCTCATTGGCGGCGAGATTGCAGAAATGCCGGACGTGTATGCGGCGGACGACTTCGACCTGGCCGGAACGATTGTGGGCATGGTCGACAAATCAGCGATCATCGACGGGGCAGAGGTGCAGGCCGGCGATGTGCTGCTCGGGCTGCCCTCGACAGGCCTCCATACCAACGGATTCTCCCTGGCACGACACGTGCTCTTCGAGGCGTTCGCGGTCGACGAGCCGGTCGATGCGCTCGGCGGTGATACAGTAGGCGAGACGCTGCTATCCGTGCACCGCTCTTACCTCGGCGCCATCCGCGCAGCGCGTGCAGCAGGCCCGGTACACGGTATTGCACACGTGACAGGCGGAGGCCTGCCGGGCAACCTTGCACGGATCGTTCCTGACGGGCTCGATGCACAGGTGGACTACGGTGCATGGACGCGTCCTGCAATCTTTGATCTTATTCAGGAGACCGGGAATGTGCCGGAGTCGGATATGCGCCGCACGTTCAATCTGGGAATCGGGCTCGTACTTGCTGTTCCTGAGCACCAGGTAAAAACAACAACCGAAGCCCTTATGGCGGAAGGCAATCCACCCGTGCACATCGGAACGATTTCGGGAGCACCGCCGGCGGCATAAAGCGGCCAACAGGTAGTGCAGCGCCGGTGCGACCAAGGGGCAGAGAGGAACAAAAAGCGCTACCAAGCGCGTTACGACATCCCCACATTCTTTCGCCTGGTTCTTTTGGTCATTCGCGCTTTCGAGCGCTGCAGTTATGTTAACCCTTGCCGTAATTCTTGTTTTCAGCTACCTTATTGGCTCCGTGCCGTCCAGCGTGTGGCTGGGAAAGATGGTGCATGGGATTGACGTACGGGACTACGGAAGCGGCAACGCCGGAGCAACAAATGCATTTCGGGTGCTTGGGTGGAAAGTTGGTTCCAGTGCGCTGCTATTCGATATGGGCAAAGGAGCGTTTGCTGCTGGCGTCATTTCGCAGCTGCGATTGGGAGCACTCCCGTCTATGGGAAGCTGGGAAGCAGATACGGTAGCAACAGTCGTTGCGCTCCTGGCAGGCCTTGCCGCGATTGTAGGCCACATGTTTCCGCTCTACCTTGGTTTTGATGGCGGAAAGGGAGTTGCAACAACCGCAGGAGCTTTGCTGGCAATTACGCCGCTCACGATGCTGGTCGTTATGGCGATCTTCGTCGCGGTGCTGCTTCCGTCTGGATATGTATCGTTGGCCTCAATGATTAGCGCGGTCGCGTTCCCCGTTTCCGTTGCTGTGCAGATCTTTGTTTTTGGTACGGGACTGAACATAAGCATACTGGTGGTCGGTATTGTGCTGGCGCTGGGTATCATTATTGCGCACCGCTCCAACATACGGAGACTCATCGCCGGAGAGGAAAATCAATTCTCCTCGTTCCGTCCGGCAAAAGGCATGATTGGGCGTGACGAGATATAACGGGGTGTGATGAGATATAGGCTGCTGCAGATGCGCCCCTCGTTCCGCGTTTCCTGCATATTGTGCTTGTCGCCGACATCTACCCTTCGATCTTTTCTACTTGCAACGCACACTTAGGCATGAAAAACGCAGACCTGACGATATGGGGAAGTGGTAGCTGGGGCACGGCGCTGGCTGTGCACCTGGCCAAGCACGGCCGAACCGTATGCCTGTGGAGCCGCTCAGACGAGCAGGTCAACGAGATGCGTAGCACGCACCGTAACGAAACGTATCTGCCAGACACGGTGCTTCCCCGAGACGTGCATATTACGTCGGATGTGCGCGTTGCGGCGCAGGCGGCGCCGATGTGGGCCCTCGCCGTACCCTCGCACGCGGTGCGCAGCGTAGCCACGATGTTGCAGGGGCATATCGGCCAGGTAACATGCGCGGTTTCACTTGCCAAGGGAATCGATAGCGAAACGGGCGAGACCATGACGCAAGTGATGGAAACGGTGTGGGCCGATCACCAGGACCTGCCGCCCTGTGTGGCGCTTTCGGGGCCAAGCCATGCTGAAGAGGTCGCGCTGGACGCCCCTACAACGGTCGTAGCGGCGCATCCCACAGAAGAGTGGGCTGAGGCAGTCCGCGACCTGTTCATGACAGATCGGTTTCGCGTGTACACCAATACCGACCGGCTCGGTGTGGAGATGGCCGGTGCGGCGAAGAACGTGCTGGCGCTGGCAGCAGGCATCTGCGACGGTGTAGGCTACGGCGATAATGCAAAAGCCGCACTCATTACCCGGGGCCTGGCCGAGCTGCGGCGACTGGGAACAGCGCTCGGAGCCGCCCCCGAAACGTTTGCCGGGCTTGCAGGCATTGGTGATCTGGTAGTTACGTGCGTGAGCGGGCACAGTCGCAATCGTCATCTGGGTGAGCAACTGGGACGCGGACAGACACTCGGCGAAGCGCTCGACGCAATGCATATGGTTGCAGAGGGCGTTTACACCACCAAAGCCATTTACCGGCTGGCCCATCAAAATGAGGTCGATATGCCTATTACGTCTGCTGTATACGCGATTCTGCATGAAGACGCCGACCCACACGCGCTGATGGAGCGGCTAATGGCGCGCGATCCAAAGCCTGAAGTACGACCGGTCGCTGAAGGAGCACGGGGGTAAGCCGCGTATGCAAACGTCCATCTGGGCAAGATGTCTCCCTTCCAGATAGACGTTCGCCGTTGCTGCGTGCCAGTGCCATAGCGGTGGAATGGTCGCTTCAGATGCTACCGAAAGCATACCTCAACGTGCATCCTGAAGTGCAACGAAACGCAAAAGACCAACTGCGCGAGTACAACTTCCTCGTTCCTGGTCGTTACTGCTCTTTTGGAATCCCGTCACATCGGGGTTTGTTTGTACGATTGCATTGCACCGTCTATGACGCTTCAAGAACTCAAACAACTGGTTTCGCTTGGAGAAGGCCGAACGTTAGAGTTCAAACACCGTGTGCCACGTCCGGAGCGTATTGCAAAGGAGGTGGTTGCACTGGCCAACACGCAAGGCGGACGTATCTTGCTGGGCGTCGACGACGATGGCACACTGGTTGGCGTCGACGATGCGGCAGAAGAGGCTTTCATCCTACGCCAAGCAATCAACGACTGGTGCGAGCCTCCCGTACCGTACCATACGAACCGTGTCGTTATTGCACCACGCCGCGACGTGCTCGTGGTACAGGTACCAGAGAGTCCGGCAAAGCCGCATGTGGTACGCAAGGCGAACAACAACGAGGTGGCATACATCCGCGTCGACGATATGAGCGTAGAGGCAAGTCCAGAGTCGGTTCGACTCATGGAAGATGATATGCGTTCGAATGGTCTCTCCGTGTCGTTTGGCGATGCAGAGTCGCTGCTGCTGCGCTATCTCAAGGACTACGGCCGCGTGACGGTCGCTGAGTTTGCGCGCATGGCCGACCTATCTGCCGATGATGCATCAGCCATCCTTGTGCAGCTTACTCAGGCCGACCTGCTGGAACTCCATGCCGATCGTGAGGAAGACTTCTTTACGCTCTCATATTGAGCATTGAGCAGCGCCATTGCTTATGCCTATTAATTGCCTATTCGGGGCAGCACTTGAAAGTCTATTGCAAGCTACAGGTAACGGCGCAGATCTGCTGACGCGCTCTCAGAACCTGTTTTGATTTCTTAATTTGGGCTCCGAGCGGCGGCGCTGGACTGGGGCCGAAGGGCATGCCCCTGGTGCAAATTGCCCCCGATGTCGCCCCGTAGCCCCGGCTACGAATCTCCATCGGGGTCCAATTTTCGCCTCAGCGGCGCTCGCTCACGCCTGCAAACCAAACCCCAAACAGGCTCTCAGAGCTCCATAACTTCTTGTGGTGCTGGCGAAGGTCCACCATATCTCCCTCTCAATTAGCGTCTAAAGACCATCCGATCTGCGATTTGCTTCGTACTGTAGACTGTATGGCAGGTTTTATTGACATCGTGGCATATAACTTCTATCATTTGGCAAGTATATGTCGCTAATACGCTTTATGTAATCGTTTATGTAATTGAGTCGAGGATATGGATAAGCCGTCGGCAGCACAGATGCATGAGGAGGCGCGCCGTCTGTACGGCGTTGTGCCCAACTTTTTCAAGGAAACGGGAGCATATACAGCGGCGCCCGCTGCGGTATATCTGATAGCTGACGAGGCGCTGATGAACGGGGTCCTCTCGCGTCGTGAGCAGCAGGCGGTTTTGCTTGAGCTTGCACGCATCCACGACAGCCGGTACGACGCGGCGGTGCATGCACGCATGGCGTTGGATGCGGGCCTTTCCCCAAAGCTTGTCGGACAGCTCCTCGACGGGAAAGCCGTTGACGATACGCGTCTCCAGGCGCTCGTTGAAGCTACGCGTCGCTCGTGTGAGAAGCGTGCATGGCTTACGCCAGACGATCTAAAACAGCTCCGAAACCAGGGGGTGACGCGCGGTGACCTCTACGAGATCTTTGCGCTTACGGGGATGAAGAAGATGACCGCATTTACGCACCATATCAGCGACTTTGCCGTCGAGGCCCCGCTTAAACCAATCGACGATCAGCTGGGAAATCGTTTCCAGAAACCAAAGACGACCCGGCGCCAGCGTCTGTTTGTAGGGTAGCTTGTGGGGTAGCGGCCTGCAGGTAGCACGGACAAGTAGGTACAAATCACAAAAGGCGCTCGACCGAGCACCATCTGCATGCCCTTGCCGCACCACCCTGTGTCGATACCCGCTCCTAACGTTCTAACGCTTCAATGGCTACGCCCAGCAAGACTCAGTTCGACCGCTCCGTTAAGATGGCTCAGGCATACTACGGACTCGTGCCTGAGATCATTAAGGTCGTAAACAAACACAACCCTGCCGTCGCGCAGATCTACATTGCAGCGATGGAGCTGATGGAAGAGGGGGAGCTTCCGGATGACGAGCGGGAGGCCGTTATTTTAACCGTTTCACGCTATAACGACTGCCATTACTGTGCCCGCACGCACGCCGCGCTGGGCTATGCTGCCGGTTTGTCTAAGGAGAGCATCGAAGCAATTAATCAGGGACGCTTGCCAGCTGATGAGCGGCTCAAGGCCGTCGTGCAGGCCACACGCCTTATGCTCGATAAAGAAGGCTGGCTGGACGACGATGACCTGACTCAGCTGGAAAAGCGGGGCATCACGCGCATGCATCTCTACGAGATCAACGCGCTGATCAGTCTTAAAACACTGAGTAACTACATTAACCACGTTGCAAAGACCAAGGTCGACGAAGGGCTCGACCAGCTCTTTCCCATCATGGCCGAGATCAACCAGGACGGCTGGGCTGAAGTCCCGGATGAGACGAACGTGTGAGTGTGGGTATGGAGGTGGGGGGAGGATAGAGACTTTACTCAGACCTCTCACACGTCCATCCCTTTAAACACCAATCTTTCCATCATGGCAACTCCAGTTCAGGCTCCTCAGAAAAGGGGCGATACAGAATCATGATGCTACCAATGATCTGTACCACATGAACGGGCGATTCGCCGGTGTCGATGCGGTCGAGCAGGTCGTTGCTCAGAGCACGCACGTCATCGGGTGAGCCCCCCAGGGTCTTCACTTTGAGCAACTCCCGGGTGTTGAAGGCTTCCTCAACCGCAGCAACGACGCCAGGGGTGAGTCCGCTGTCGCCAATGCGGACAACCGGGTCAAGGTCGTGCGAAGCGCCGCGCAAGAAGGCGCGTTGTTTGGACGTGAGCGAGGGCGTATCAGACATAGAATAAGATCGAGTACAATAGATAGACGGACAACGGTGAAAAGGAATACGCGGTAGAAGATCCACGTGCGCATCCCTCTTAACCCTGTAGCGCTGTAAAGATACGTGCACAAAACGATGGCGCTACCCTGCATGTAGCAAGGCAGCGCCATTGTAACGTGCAACACGGGCTGTGTCAGAAGTAGAGCCCAATGTTGATGTTGAAGGCCGTGCGCCACTCATTATCGGCTTGCTGGGCCATAACGCCGCCAAACGTATCATCGAAGGGCTGGTTGAAGGGATGCCCTTTGCTGATGATGAGATCGGTGTACGCGAAGAGCGGCCCGGCTGCGGTCGTGAAGCCGAGAATATGCGACACGTTGTCGTTCCATCCGTCGACGTCTTTCACGACCTGGCTATAGTCGTAGTGCGGCGCGATCGCCGAGATCGGTCCGATGTCTACCGGGATGGTGTACGACAGGCTCGTCGAGTAGACGTCGATGTCGCTGGCTACGCGGTAGGTACCACCGTAGGCGCCCATCGTTACGAAGTCGGTGCTCTCGCCATCGGCAACGGGTGGGTTCATGTTCTGCTGCGCAAACTGAAGCTTCGCTTCAAATCCGCCCAACTGCTGCTGTACATGCACCGCATAGGCGCCGTGCCAGTCGGTGGCTCCAGTGCCCTGATTGAGAAGCTGCCCGACCTGTCCGGATGCGCCCACTTTCGTGGAGGCGTCGTCGCCATGTGCAAATGTGTGGGCGATCTTCAGGTTGCCCTGATGCTCTTGCACGGTGTTGCGAGCGGCATCATTGGGGTCGGGTACCACGTCGTACGAGTAGCGATCGGCTGTGGTGGTGCCGAAGAAGTCGGTACCTGCGGGGTTCAGGTAGTAGGCGGTCTGGATGTCCCAGTTGCCCGGCGAGAAGAGAGCTTTCACGCCTGAGTTGTATTGGTCTTCAAGCCCCACATAGTAGGTGTTGTTGAAGAACCAGCTGCTCGATGCAAAGGGCTGGATGCCAAACGGCGACTGGCTTACGCCAACCTGTACCTCAGCGGCATCGCTGAAGTTGTATCCGACCCATCCGTGGTGGATAAAGAGCCCGCCGAAGGCATCGGGATAGATGGCGTATTCGGTTGAGAAGGTGAGGTCGCCGTAGCTTCCGTTGGCGTTGATGCGGAAGGTATCGAACGTAAACGCGCCGTCGCTAAGCACACGGTCGGCCCCTTCTTCGAAGGGCGTATCGGCGCCGTAGTTGCGAAACAGCGTGTTGAAGCTGATGGAGCCGCCCACGTTCACGTCGAGCGTAGGCTCATCGTCTTGCTGCGTAGCTGTTGCGCTGTTGGATGCGTCGGCATCCGCGCCCTCAACGCTATCGGACTGCGCAAACGCGGAAGGCATTCCGACAAGCGCAAGGATGAGACAGAGTGTTGTAGTCAGTTTAGCCATAGGGGGGTAGGTTCTTCACAGAAGAACGAAAGTAAAAGCGGTTGGAATCCGCACAGAGATAATGCTGTGCGACGATGCATCGGGTGGATGTCCAATCACACACCGGAGCCTGGCAGGCTCCGGTGTGGTGGACCATGCAATGCAGGGTTAGCGAGATGCGGTGACTTCGCCGGCAGTCTCTGTACCGTCAGGGATCCAGTTGGAAACCGTTTCGCGGTGGTCTTGAATCCACTGCTGGGCGGCTTCATACGGATCGTCGGTGTCGGCGTCGGGGCGGTAGGGCTGCATGAGCGCATTCAGCTCTTCGTTGTTAACCTTCACATTGTCGAAGAACTGAACTACGCGCTCGGGGAATTGCTCGTCAAAGTCGGTCCGAGCGACAGCGAAGATGTCCTCGGGCTCGCCAAACACATCGGTCTGGCCAGTCTGGGCCCCTTCAATGTAACGCAGGTCGTAGCGTCCCCACTTCCAGTGCGGCTGCCAGCCGGTTACGATAATGGGGTCTTCATTCTCAACAGAGCGCTGCAGCTGCGACCAGGTAGCGGGCCCGCTCGATGCAAGCACTTCGAATCCTTCGATGTTGTTGTTGGCAAGGATATCGCGTGCCTGCTGGTTGACAGCGGCGCCGGACTCAATGCCGTGGATGCGTCCATTGAGGGCGTCGCGGTGATCGGCGATATCATCTACCGATTGGATGTCGGTGTACGTAGGTACAGCCAGTCCCACGGTTGTACGATCGTACCATTGGCTGACTTTCTTCAGCTCGCCCTCGTGTTCTTCCATGGCGCTGCTGTGTGTAATGGGAAGCCAGGCTTCGACGAACACGTCGGCAGCGCCTGAAGCAACGGACGAGAAGGCCGTACCGCCGCCCGTGACCTCACTCATGCGGTCGACGTTCATGTTGAGGCTGTCTTCGAGTAGCTCATGCATCACATGGGCCATGGCTACACCTTCAACCCAGTTCACGTAGACCAGGCTGATATCGTCGCGTTCATCAGCGGGGTCGGCATCGCCACCGCAGCCTGTAAGGGTAAACACGCCGATCAGGAGAGCAGCAAGTGCCCCCGAAAGCCATCGGGTTGGATTCGAAAGTGGAGTGGATGTCGGTTGAGATTGCGCCATAGAAGGTAAATAAAACTATGCAATGAACAACGAGTCATCTCTGCAGGGTAGTGCAGCGTGGGGCGATGCAGCAGAATCCACAAGCCGACAGGCAGCACGAGGCAACCGGGCGACTGCAGATGTGCACACACAACGCTACAGTAGCCACGCAATCGCCACCACGCTCAATAGTTTATAAGTACGCGTAAAGTCTGCGTGATTAGATGTTACGTTATCGGTACTACGCGTATTGCGGTGCCATGCAGCAGTGTGCTACACAGCAACGCTACACAGCAACGCTACACAGCAACGCTACACAGCAACGCTACACAGCAACGCTACACAGCAACGCTACACAGCAACGCTACACAGCAACGCTACACAGCAACGCTACACAGCAACGCTACACAGCAACGCTACACAGCAACGCTACACAGCAACGCTACACAGCAACGTTACGCCACGGTCGTCTGCGACTGTTGCGTAGCTGCGCGCTCACCGATGGCTTGCGTGATGCGGTCGAGATAGATCGCCAGGATAACGATTGCGAGTCCTCCGTTGAATCCATCAGCGATCTGAAGCTGAGTTACCCCACGAACGACCGGCTGTCCGAGGCCTTCGGCGCCAATCAGCGCTGCAATGACGACCATAGACAGCGCGAGCATGATGGTCTGGTTTACACCGGCCATAATGGTGGGAAGCGCTACAGGAAGCTCCACCTTGAGCAGCGTCTGACGGGTGGTTGCTCCAAACGAGTGCGCCGCTTCAACCACCTCCTCAGGCACCTCGCGGATGCCCAGGTTGGTGAGGCGTACGACAGGGGGGGTTGCAAAGATAAAGGTTGCAATGACACCCGGCACCTCGCCCAGTCCGAACAAAAGCACAGCCGGAATGAGATAGACGAAGGCAGGCATCGTCTGCATGAAGTCGAGCACGGGACGCACGCCGCGGTGTACGGCCTCATTTTTGGAGGCCCAGACGCCCACAGGAATGCCAACGACCAGGCATAGAAGCGTTGCAATCAGGGTCAGGGCCACGGTTTCCATGAGAAGCGTCCAGAATCCCATTCCAAACACAAAGCTCGCTTCAGTGAATGGAAGTGGGATCGTAACCTGGTCGATGAGCAGCAGACCAATAAAGCTGAAGAGGGCCATGCCGCGTGAGCATATCCACCACGCAAGTGTGGTCAGAAGGGCGATCATGACCAGGCTGGGAGGATACACAAGGATCGCTTCCAGTCCGCCGATGAGCAGGGCAATGAAGTCGGTAATGGCGTCAAAGGCCGCCGAGAAGTTGGTCGTTAGCCAGTTAATAAGTCGTTCGAACTCGGCGCCAATATCAAACTCGATCACAGGGGGTAGAAGATCTCTTTCTTGAGAACAAAGGGGAGGAGGTAGATGCAGGTGCTACAGATGCTGCTTACAGAGAACGCTTGAGAGCTCTTAGGTCGCGCTTTTGGCATCTGCAGAGGGCACGCCGTTCACCTTCTCGCGCAGCTCGGTCGACCCGACGTGCTTAAGCTGGGCCTTTTCGGGCGTGGCATCCTTGCCAAGCGCACCCGACTCCATCAGGTTCTCAATGTTGGTAGTCATCTCCGATAGGATAGACGCCCGATCAACGACACCAACAAGCACATCGTTGTCGTCAAGGATAGCGACGGGCAGGTCGGCTTCGAAGACAACGGGAAGCAGCGCCGCCACGGGGGTATTCTGGTGGGCCGTGGGCACCTCGTGTACAAGTACTTCGCTGAGATCATCGGCATCTTGTGTGCGTAGCGACACGGCATCGTCGAGACGCACAATGCCCAACAGCTTTCCATCGGCGTCTACGGCGTAAACGATTGAGGTGCCGTCCTTGCGCATCTTTCGGATTGCGACGGCCGGGCCGTGGGGCTTGTCTTCAGTCAGGTGCACCGTAGGATACGAGCGCATCAGGGTCGACGCCTGGATGACACGCGTTCGGTCTACGTCCTGGACGAACGAGCGCACGTAGTCGTCGGCAGGCTTCGTCAGGATCTCTTCGGGCGTGCCAACCTGCACCACGCGGCCCGACTTCATAATGGCGACGCGGTCGCCGATCTTGAGCGCTTCGTCAAGGTCATGCGTCACAAACAGAATTGTGCCCTGCACATCCTGCTGCAGGCCGATCAGCTCGTTCTGCATCTCGCTCCGTATGAGCGGGTCGAGCGCGCTGAAGGGCTCGTCCATGAGCAGAATATCGGGGTCGTTTGCGAGCGCACGCGCCAGCCCAACGCGCTGCTGCATCCCTCCAGAGAGGGCTGCAGGCTTGTGATCCTCGTAGCCCTTGAGTCCCACCAGCTCGATGGCCTCCTGAGCGCGCTTGCGACGCGTCTCTTTATCGACGCCACGAACTTCCAGTCCGAACTCAACATTCGACTGGGTCGTCCGGTGTGGCAGCAGCCCAAAGTGCTGAAAGACCATCGACACTTTCTGGCACAGGGCAGTCACCTCGGCATCGCTCATCTCCGTAATGTCATCCCCGTCGACATACACCGAACCGCTGGTGGGCTCGACCAGTCGGTTCAGGCAGCGTAGCAGCGTCGACTTGCCGCTGCCCGACAGACCCATGATCACGAAGATCTCGCCCTGACGTACAGTGAACGAAGCGTCGTTAACCGCCACAGTGCATCCGGTTCGCTCCAAGATCTCTTCGTTGGAGTGGCCTTCGTCAAGGAGCGAAAGCGCCTCTTCGGTCGACGAGCCAAACACCTTGTATAAATTACGAACCTCTACAGCAGATGACGTATCGGTTGAAGACATATAGAAAGACGGTTATGCGTAGTTGAGAACATTAAATAACCGTCACCCCAACGAGTAGCAGGGACAGATGTTTTGCGCACAGCCAACCGGCATCCAATAATAACGCTTTAGCCGAGAATGGGCAGCGATGCAGTCTATGCACGCTGCCAGCAGACTCATAACGGAAGGCAGGCCGGGCACGCACCTTGATGTGCATTTCACCACGATGATGCCTACCATACATTTGTTCGTCATAAGCCTATGTGTCACGCTCTCAATCGGCCAAGCCCGTACGCCATGCAAAATCTTGTACGTAGCCTCTGCAGTGTTTTCTTCCTTGTGTTTTTTATGGGATGCGGTGCGCCAGATGATCACCCCGAAAATGTCGCTAACACGGACGGTGCGTCGTTCAGCGAAGTGTCCAATCCCCCATGGGAAGCTATCGAGGTACTCGCATATCCTGACACGCGCCAGGGAGAGGTCGTCGATACCTACTTCGGCACCGAGGTCGCCGACCCGTACCGCTGGCTCGAAGACGACACCTCCAATGAAACTGCGGCCTGGGTGGAGGCACAGAACGAAGTCACGTTTGGCGTGCTCGAAGAAATCCCGTTTCGCGATCAGATCCGCGAGGAGCTCACCGAGGCCTGGAACTACGAGCGCGTAACGGCGCCGCGTGCTGAGGGCAGCTACCACTACTTCTCGATGAACGACGGACTGCAAGATCAGTCCGTGCTCTACCGCACAGCCAACATTGAGGGAATGAGCGGCGATGACCTGCGCGAGGAGGCCGAGGTGTTTCTGGATCCGAATACGTTCTCTGAAGACGGTACCACATCACTCGCCACCACCAGCTTTACCGACGACGGGAGCCTGGCAGCCTATGCGATCTCTGAAGGCGGCTCCGACTGGCGCAAGGTGATCGTGCGAGATACGGAGTCGCTGGAGCAGGTGGGCGATACGCTCGTCAACGTAAAGTTCTCGGGCCTCTCGTGGCGCGGCAACGACGGGTTCTACTACAGCAGCTACGAGGCGCCCGAAGGCAGTGAGCTCTCGGCCATGACCGACCAGCATAAGCTCTACTTCCACGAGATCGGCACGCCGCAGTCCGAGGACATGCTGGTGTTTGGCGGCGAAGAGACCCCTCGACGCTACGTATCGGGGCGCGTCTCCGAAGACGGACGCTCTCTGATCGTGAGTGCTGCGGAGAGCACCACCGGAAACGAGCTCTATGTGCAAGATTTGGAGGATCCCAATGGCGCGCTCGAACCAGTCGTCGACAACTTCGACAACGATCACAGCGTCATCGATACCGACGGCGATCGGCTGCTCATCCGCACCAACTTGAACGCCCCCAACTATCGCCTCGTGGCAGCTAATGTCAACGATCCGGCTCCCGAGCAGTGGACCGACGTCATCCCCGAAACGGAGCATGTGCTCAGTGTAAGCAGCGCGGGCGGATCCCTCTTTGCCAGCTATCTGGTCGATGTGCAGACTGAGGTGCAGCAATACAACTACGACGGCACGCTCATTCGCGACGTGGAACTGCCCGGCATTGGCACTGCAGGCGGGTTCTCTGCCGATCGCGACGCCGGCACACTCTACTACACATTCACTTCGTTTACGTACCCCTCCACCATCTTTGCGTACGACATCGAGCAGGGCACGTCGGAGCAGTTCTGGATGCCCGATATCGAGATGGATCCCGACGCCTATGTCACCGAGCAGGTCTTCTACGAAAGCAAGGATGGCACCGAGATCCCGATGTTCATCACGTACAAGGAGGGCACCGAACTCGACGGCACGAACCCCACGTATCTGTATGGATACGGAGGCTTTAACGTAAGCCTGCGTCCGTCTTTCGGCATCCAGCGCATGCTGTGGCTCGATAACGGCGGCATCTACGCACAGCCCAACATTCGGGGAGGCGGCGAGTACGGCGAGTCGTGGCACGAGGCAGGCATCCGCACCAACAAGCAGAACGTGTTCGACGACTTCATCGCAGCCGGGGAGTACCTGATCGATAACGGCTACACGTCGAGCGAGCGCCTGGCTCTTGCCGGCGGGTCGAACGGCGGGCTCCTCGTGGGCGCTGTCATGACGCAGCGTCCGGATCTGGCTGAGGTGGCCTTTCCAGCTGTGGGTGTGCTCGACATGCTTCGCTACCACACGTTTACCGCCGGAGCCGGATGGGCTTATGATTACGGTACCGCCGAAGAGAGTGAGGAGATGTTCGAGTATCTGCTTGGCTATTCGCCGCTGCATAACGTAGAGGCCGGCACGCGCTACCCGTCGACGCTCATCACTACGGCCGACCACGACGACCGGGTCGTGCCCGCCCACTCGTTCAAGTTTGCAGCGGAGCTGCAGGATAAGCATATGGGGATGAATCCGGTTCTGATTCGCGTGGAGACCCGGGCCGGCCACGGCGCCGGACGCTCCACCGAGTCGCGCATCGCCGAGTGGGCCGACCGCTATGCCTTTGCCTGGCATGCCATGGGCGTAAACCCGTTCTGAGAGGCACAAGCCCTATCGCTGCAGTAGGTAATATAGATAAACCTGACAGGTCTCCGAGACCTGTCAGGTTTATCTATTCAAGGGAATACGTAATAATCGTACGGTCGGGCGCTGTGCTTAAAGCAAGATCCCAAACCACGTCCGGGACCGGTGAACGCAGTGAGTAAAGGCCGTTCTCACGTCTCACAGGGCGCTACACACTCCCGCCCCCACTGCCTGTTTGTGAAGAAAAGCGCTTTCATCACGCTGGTAGCGCTTTCATCAGCCTATGGGTATGTGCAAGCCCAAACTTCCCCTTCTCTGCACGGTAGCTTCACTTCCCTTTGTCTTCATCTATACCTCGCTTCCAGCGGACCCACCGCCTGCTCCGTATGTCTACCTACACCGATGCGCTGTCTGTCGATCGTGAACGGGATGCCTGTGGACTTGGCTTTGTCGCCCATATGAACGCCGATCCATCACACGCAGCCATCGATGAAGGGCTTTCGGTGCTGGAGCAGTTGGAGCACCGCGGAGCCTGTGGATGCGATGGCACCACCGGCGATGGGGCAGGGGTGCTGATCCAGATTCCGGATGCGTTCTTCCGACAATGGGCGCAGAATGAAGCTATCGAGCTACCCGAGCCAGGGGCATACGGCGTGGGTACGCTTTTTCTTCCGAACGACCCTCCGCTGCGCACCGCCTGCATCCAACTCGCCGAGTCTACCTTTCAATCCGATGGCCTGTCGGTGCTCGGCTGGCGCACCGTGCCCATCGAATCGCATGTCCTGGGCAACGTGGCTACTGAAAACGAACCCACCATCATGCAGTGCATGGTTGCGCCCCCCGGCGAGCATCCGCCGAAGCGTGCCTTCGAGCGCCAGCTGTACGTGGCGCGCCGCAGTATCGAGCAGCAGATCCGGACGCGTCTGCCCGAGGCTGCTGACACCATCCATGTGGCCAGCCTCTCGGCGCAGACCATTGTGTACAAGGGGATGCTAACGGCCGGGCAACTCCGCGATTACTTCCCGGACCTGTCGGCTCCGGCGCTGATGAGTGCGTTTGCGCTGGTGCACGCCCGCTTCAGCACCAACACGCTGCCGCGCTGGTCGCTTGCGCAGCCGTTTCGTCGCATCTGTCACAACGGCGAGATCAACACCCTGCGCGGCAACGTGAACCGGATGCGTGCCCGCGAAGCGCAGTTCGGCGCGCACCCTTTTGGCGACGACCTCGACCGCATCCGCCCGGTGCTCGACCTGAACGCCAGCGACTCGTGCATCGTCGATAGCGCCGCAGAGGTGCTCCTGCACAGCGGACGCTCGCTGCCCCACGCTCTGCGCATGCTCATTCCGCCTGCGTGGGAGCACAACGACGAGCTTTCGCCCCAGGAGCGCGCCTTCTTCCAGTATCACGCCTGCCTTACCGAACCGTGGGACGGCCCTGCTGCCATCTCGTTTGCCGACGGTACGCACATCGGCACGGTGCTCGACCGCAGCGGACTGCGCCCGGCGCGCTACCTCGTCACCGATGACGACCGTGTGGTGATGGCCTCAGAGGCCGGAGCATTCGATGTGCCTGAATCGCAGATTGTGCAGCAGCAGCGCCTGGGTCCAGGCGATATGACGGTGGTCGACCTGGAGGCGGGCGCGCTTATTACGAATACCCAGCTCATCGAGCGCCTTGCCGCGAAAAAGCCGTATCATACCTGGGTCGAGACACACCTGCAGACCCTCGACGACGCTGCGCATCCCCCTGAACCCAACCCAGGCGCACGCAACGGCCACGCGTCCAATGGGCAAGCCACGCGCCGCGACAGCGATTCCGGCGCGCTGCACCGCATGCTGCGCACGTTTGGATACACGCAAGAAGACCTCGACATGCTGATCGGCCCGATGGGCGAAACGGGCAGCAGCCCGATCGGCTCCATGGGCGACGACACCCCGATCGCCGCGCTCAGCGAGCGTCCACGTCTGCTCTATGACTCCTTTCGGCAGCTCTTTGCGCAGGTCACCAACCCGCCGCTCGACGCCATTCGCGAGGAGCTCGTAACCAGCCTGTACACATACCTGGGTCCCGAAAAAAGCCTGCTCGAAGAGACCCCTGAGCACGCACAGGCGCTGCGCCTGGACGATCCAATTCTTACACCTGCCCGGCTTCGCCACGTATCCGACCAATTCAACACTGCTACGCTCGATGCCACCGTGGCACGCACCAGCACACTGCAGGCCGCCCTCAACCGGCTCTTTGCGGATGCGGACGGGGCGCTGCAGAACGGCGCTGAACTGCTCATCGTGTCGGATCGGTCCGTAACCGAAGACCGCATCCCGATGCCGATGCTGCTGGCCGTGGCCGGGCTGCATCACCATCTCATACGTGCCGGTACCCGCACGCAGGCCAGCATCATTGTGGACGGTCTGGAGCCGCGCGAGGTGCACCACGTGTGCTGCCTGCTGGGATACGGTGCCGAGGCGATGTGTCCGCGAGGCGCGCTGGCTACTGTGCGGCACCTGGCGGCCACCACGGACCTGCAGGGCACGCCCAACGAGGCGGCCACCCGCTACCGGAAGGCGCTCAACAAGGGCATCCTCAAGGTGATGTCGAAGATGGGCATTTCGACCTTGCAGAGCTATCAGGGCGCGCAGATCTTTGAGGCGCTCGGACTGCACAACGAGGTGATCGACGCCTACTTCACCAACACCCCAAGCCGCATTGGGGGCGCCCGGCTCGAGGCCATCGAAGCCGCCGTCCGTGAGCGGCATGCCATGGGCTATCCGGCGGCCCGTTCATCGGCCCCTGCGAGCGCCTCTGACTTAGACGTGGGCGGGCGCTACCGCTGGCGCCGCACGGGCGAGGAGCACGCACTTGCGCCGTCGGCCATTGCCGCATTGCAGCACGCCACCCGCAGCAGCGATGCCGACAAAGCGCGCTACGAGACATTTGCCGCTTCTGTAAACCAGACCGGCCGCGACGCCCGCGACCTGCGGGGGCTGCTTCAGATCGTAGACGCCAACGGCAGCGCGTGTCCCATCGACGAGGTGGAGCCGTGGACGGACATCGTGCAGCGCTTTAAGACCGGGGCGATGTCATATGGAGCGATTGGGGATGAGACGCACCGCACCCTTGCCGAAGCGATGAATCGCATCAACGGACGCAGCAACACGGGTGAGGGGGGCGAGCACCCCGAGCGGTATCCCGACGACCACCCGGCGCGCAGTGCCATCAAGCAGGTCGCCTCGGGGCGGTTCGGCGTGACGCTGCCGTATCTGACGAGCGCCGACGAGATCCAGATCAAGATGGCGCAGGGGGCCAAGCCGGGCGAGGGCGGCCAGCTGCCGGGCGAGAAGGTCTATCCGTGGATTGCGGAGGTGCGCTTTTCGACGCCGGGCGTGCCGCTGATTTCGCCGCCGCCGCACCACGACATCTATTCGATTGAAGATCTGGCCCAGCTGATCTACGACCTCAAGAATGCGAATCCCGAGGCGCGCATCAGCGTGAAGCTGGTGAGCGAGGCCGGGGTGGGCACCGTGGCGGCGGGCGTCGCCAAGGCTAAAGCCGACCACATTCTCATTAGCGGACACAGCGGCGGTACGGGGGCCTCGCCGCAGACCTCCATCATGCACGCGGGGCTACCGTGGGAGATGGGGCTAGCGGATGCGCATCAGATGCTCACGAAGCAGGGGCTGCGCAACCGCGTGAGCCTCGAAACCGACGGCGGTCTGCGCACCGGTCGCGATGTGGTCGTTGGAGCACTACTCGGCGCAGAGGAGTTCGGGTTCTCCACCGCGCCGCTCATCTCGCTGGGCTGCATCATGATGCGCAAGTGCCACCTGAACACGTGCCCGGTCGGCATCGCCACGCAAGACCCCGAACTGCGCGAGAAGTTTAACGGCACCCCTGAGCAGGTCATCAACTACTTTTACCTGATTGCTGAGGAAGTGCGTTCGCACATGGCGCGGCTCGGAGTGCGCACCTTCGATGAGCTTGTGGGACGCACCGACCGGCTGCTTCCTCACCCAGAGGCGCACAAGCGCGGCCTGGAGCTGGGGTCGCTGCTCACGCAGGTGCATGTGCCTGCAGCCTTGCGTGAGGATGCCGCCGCCACCTCGCAAGACCACGGGCTGGAGGAGGCCCTCGACCATGCGCTCATCGAGCAGGCCGCGCCCGCACTGGATGGCGGTACCCCCGTCACGCTCGATGTCACCATCTCCAACCGCGACCGCACCGTGGGCACGCTGCTAAGCCGTGCAGTGGTGCAGTCCCACGGCGACGACGGCCTGCCCGACGACTCCATCACACTGCGCTGCACCGGCACCGCCGGACAGAGCTTTGCGGCGTTTGGGATGCGGGGCATCACGTTCGATGTGCGGGGCATTGCCAACGACTACCTGGGCAAGGGGCTCTCCGGGGCCCGCATCGTGCTGCGTCCGCCTGAAGATGCAGGCTACCAGCCCGAGGACGCTACCGTCACCGGCAACGTGGCGCTTTACGGGGCCACGAGTGGGCGGCTGCTCTGTCGCGGACAGGCGGGCGAGCGCTTTGCGGTGCGCAATAGTGGCGCCGAAGCCGTGGTCGAGGGCGTGGGCGATCACGGCTGCGAATACATGACCGGCGGATGCGTGGTCGTGCTTGGCTCCACCGGACGCAATTTTGCGGCGGGGATGAGTGGGGGCCTTGCCTATGTGTGGGACCGTGCGGGCACCTTCCCGCACCGCTGCAACACTAAAATGGTGGATCTGCACGACGTAGCGCCCAACACAGATGATGCTGAGCGCATCCGCACATTGCTTGAGGCTCATCACGCTGCTACCGAGAGCCCAATTGCCGCTGAGGCGCTCGCTAACTGGCCAGAGGCGTTAACAGCCTTCGTCAAGGTCTTTCCGAAGGCGTTTAAGGATGCACTGAAGAACGGGACTCCATTCGACGATCTCGACGCCACGCCCGTAGAAGATGAGGCGGTTGTGATGCCGTAGTGGTGTGTTACACCTAAAAGTTATGGTCCAAAACTGTCATCGCGAGGAGGGAGCCTGCGACCGACGCGGCGCTGGGCGCACAACCTGATAGATCATGTGGACGGGGATACTTCGGCGCGAGTCCCCTCCATCCTACCCTTCCTCCCCGGCGAGGAAAGAACCAGAGGGCGTCCTCATGAAGTCCCCCCTCGGAGGAGCTACGGTTTATACACAACGCCTTCAGGTCCCACTGTGGCTGGTTTACGTACCGAAGCAAACATGCACGCTTGACAGTCGGCGTTGAGATCCTTCCGCCTAAAGGCGTCAGGATGACTCCGGGGTGTGAGGATGCGCCTGGACGAATGCGCTGCCTTCCCACCCATGTCATGCTGAACGCAGTGAAGCATCTCAACACGAGCCTACGGAGGGGCTGCGTTGCAGGCACACAGGGAACGCCACGACGCGCAGGACCATGCAGGGCATGAGTAGCCCCCGTTGCAATCCTGACGCCGATCGGCGTCAGGATGACGTGTGGACCCGTGTCCAAGACCGGAGACGATCACGTACCATCCAACCCCTACCCGACACCACAATGCTTGAACCGTTTTAACCACGACCAAGAAAAGATCTGTATAAACCGTAGCCTCGGAGGAGGGGGATTTAGGGGGGAGGGGGGATTCCGTGCTTCCAAACTGCCCAAACAATCACATGCAACACAGTACTACGGACGCCCAATGACCAGTTTGCGATCTTTCATCGGTACCTCTGGATGTCCAAGATTGATACATGAGTGCGTCGCCTGGTTCGATTTTAGCTCCCTACGGTCCTGAGTCGCTGCGCTCGTCTGCATCCAGATACAGCCCTCTACTGGATACGTGTTGACACCCCGGTTCAAATAGGCTTACTCTCGCCAGGACACAACCAACAACCCTACCCCATGCCCGATCCCAAAGCCTTCATCCACCAGCCTCGCGAGGACCTGCACAAGCGCTCGGTCGAAGAGCGGGTGCAGGATAACGACCCGGTCTACCTGCCGGTCGTTGATGAGCAAGCCCGCACACAGTCGCATCGCTGCATGGACTGCGGCGTGCCGTTCTGCCAGTCCGGCTGTCCGCTGGGCAATCGCATCCCCGATTGGAACATGCTGGTTAGCGAGGGCGACTGGAAAGCCGCTTACGAGCAGCTTGCCGCGACGAATAACTTCCCGGAGTTTACCGGACGCATCTGTCCGGCCCCGTGCGAATCGGCCTGTGTGGCTGGGCTCGTGTCGGATCCGGTTGCGATAGAGCAGATCGAGCAGGCGATCGTTGAGCACGCCTTCCGCGAAGGATGGGTGCAGCCGAATCCGCCCGACACGCGCACGGACTACAAGGTCGCGGTTGTGGGATCCGGTCCTGCCGGACTCGCCTGCGCGCAGCAACTGAACCGCGCCGGTCACACTGTCACCGTCTACGAGCGCGACGACCGACCCGGTGGACTTCTGCACTCGGGCGTGCCCAACTTCAAGCTGCCACAGCACATCATCGACCGTCGCATCGACCTGCTGCGCGCCGAAGGCATCCGGTTTGAGTGCGGGGTGGAGGTGGGCGTCGACCGCTCCGTCGACACGCTACACGCCAACGCCGATGCCGTGGTGCTCTGCATCGGATCGCTGCGTCCGCGCGACCTGCCGGTGCCGGGCCGCGACCTCGACGGCATTCACTTCGCCTGGCCGTATCTGCACCGCCACAGCCACGTAGCCACCGACGGCGACGCGCCCGACCTGGACTACCTTCCCGAGATCGATGCTACCGGCAAGCATGTCGTTGTGCTGGGGGGCGGCGACACCGCCAGCGACTGCATCGGCACCGCACACCGGCAGGGCGCCGCGTCTATCACCAATATCACCCACGGGCCGCAGCCGCCCACCGAGCGTCCCAACGAAAATCCCTGGCCGTTTGCACCCGGCACGCTCACCGTCAGCATCTCGCATGAGGAAGGCGTGGAGCGCGTCTGGAATACCGACGTGATCGCGTTTGAAGGCGACAGCCACGTCGAGCGCATCCGCTGCGCCGATGTCCGCTGGCACCGCGACAACGGGCAGCGCCGCAAGGAGCGGATCGCCGATACCGAGCGCACGCGCCCGGCGGATCTGGTGCTGCTTGCCATCGGCTACGAGGGGCCCGAGCGCGAGGCCCTGCTCGATCCGCTTGATGTGGCGCTCGACGACCGGGGCCGTGTTGCCACCGATGCCGACTACACCACCAACACGCCCGGTATCTTCTCGGCGGGCGATGCCACGCGCGGGGCCTCGCTCGTGGTCTGGGCCATCGCCGACGGACGCGAGTGCGCCCGCACCGTCGACTGCTACCTCACCGGCAGCACCGCTCTGCCCACCCGCGGCCGCGGCGACCTGGAGTAACACGCAACCGTCCGTTCAGGAAATTAGATGTAGGTGAAATGCGGGGCGTTCGTTTATAAGCGAGGGCACGTACCGATCCAGGGCATTATGCACCCATTCAAGTCCAGGATCGCGCAGGCGAACAGTCCCATCGCACCAGGGATATATGGAGCCGTTATTGTAATCTGAGTTGTAAGCGTGAGCTTACCCTGTTGCTCTTTTGGCGTGCCTATTACGGTTACGGCATCTGCTAAGCACGAAGCAAAGTGTTTTTTAATCAAGTGGCATACCTGCTTCCCGTGTTACCGAACTTGTACCAATGGACCGATAGAAAGGAGACTGTTATCGCTCGATTACCACGGTGTCGCTGAGTTCATCGACCGACACATTCATTTCGCCGCTTGCAGTCCACTTGGTAAGCCTTACTTCAATACGCGCCATGTCATCGGGTACATCGAACTGCGAGACAAACACCGAAGCATGTCCGGGAGCAAGCGCTTCAGGAAGCGTAAGGTGGCTCATGCCTCCCCAAGTACGCCGTGGGGGGCGACCAGGATCGGCAGGCGTCCCGCCGTAGCTGACGCTCACATGTGGTCTGGGGCCATCTGCAATGTACTCATCAAGCCCGTTGACAAGACACCCGGCAATCTGCGTTTGGTCATACACTTCAACGAGTTGCATATCACGGAGGCCCACAGCACCACTACCGTAATCGGTAGGATACGTGCTACAGGTAGCGTGCATTTCATTGTTGGGTAGTGGATAGACGCTAAATGATAAGGCGATTGGCCATCACGGCTTTGTCTTTTTTGAACCCCCTCTCCCTACGGGTTTCTCCCCCTTTCCCAAGGGGGAGATGTCGGCAGACAGAGGGGGTTTGAGCAGGTTGCGATGATGTAAACCACATGTCAATCACTTAATATTGAACCGCTACCCATTGTTGGGAAGCGGAAGGTCCGGATATGCCATTTCGATAGGAGGAGCAAGGTCAAACATCTGCTTCCGCTCTTCCCCACCTTCGTAAACGGGCTGGTTCATATACAGTCTCTGAATTGTAATGGATGCTTCGCCTGTACCATTATGTGTTTGGTCCCGCAGCGGAAACACAAGAGCGTAAAACCGCCCCGTTTCGCCAGGGGCGATTCCCTCTGTAATCATGGTAAGTGGGTTGCCTGTTCTTTCGGGCTCGGGCGTAACGGTATAGATCAACTGAGGACGGTGCAGCCGATCGTTGCCCCGGTTTTCGATGCACCCAACCAGCCGCGTCGCTCTAACGTCGAACGGCCCCCGCTCTACGCTAAGCGCACCGATTGCCGCTACCTCTGACACTGCCTTCACCTCAAAGTCGTCGCACGCAGTCTCTGACAACGATTCAGGGAAATGGGGCTCTGGGACAACCACCCCGAGCGTAAGAACGGAAAGAAATACCGCTACTATGAAATGCATGGGCGATCAGCTTTTTGGTGGAAGCGCAATTATCCTATCAGGGTACGCGCAGATGCATGGGGCAACCGGACAAGAGCAACCAGCAAAAGGAGCAAGACCGGTCGGTTCAGCCTCCGGCAGCGCTACACGCCCTGCGCTTCTTGCTGCTGCGCCTGCTCTTGTGCGGCCTCTTCCTGAATGCGCGCAAGCGACGCTTCCAGCGAATCGCGGCTGATGACTTGGCCTGTGGACGTATCCACCTGGCCAAATGAGAGCACGCCGGTGGGGCAACTCTGCACGCACGCGGAGCAGCGCACGCACTGCGGATCCTCCATCGGTTTGCCCTGCTGTGCGAAGCTCATTACGTCGATGCCCTGGTGGCACACGCTCGTACACACGTTGCAGGAGATGCACTTGTCTTTGTCGGCGAGGATGCGAAAGCGGCTGAAGCGGTGGTAGATATGCATCAGCGCCGCCAGCGGACAGAAAAAGCGGCACCATACGCGTCCGCTCAGCCAGAAGTAGACGCCCAGCGCCAGCATGCCTGCGAGCAGTACATCCACAAACCAGGCATAGCTCAAGATGCCGAATCCGAACAGGCCGCCCGAGAGCATCGCGTTGAAGGTAGCCTCCATCCACCCACCGGGCCAGATCCACCCGCCGATGCGCCAGAACAGCATCACAAACGCAACAACCATGATGATCTGCCCGGCAAAGTTGAGCTTGTTGGTCCACTCGCCGTGGGGCATCTTGTCGCGGTGCTCGTCGCCAACCGTCTCAGCAAGGGCGCCACAGGAGCAGATCCAGCCGCAGTAGGCCCCCTTCCCCCAGTAGTAGATCATACCGGGAATGAGCACGAACGTCTGCACGAAGCAGATGAGAAGCCACCAGAAGAGCGGGTCTTGCGTGAACACGTTGTAGACCAGAAGCGGCCAGGCAAGGATAAAGCCGTAGGCGCGCCAGTATTCGCGTCCGTGTGCCGACCACTCCGTGGTAGGGAACAGGGCATCCAAAAAACCGGCGGGGAGGAGTCCGTTGGCTCCCAGATACGGGAGAATCAGCTCCGGCAGCAGAAACAGCGGCATCACCTGAATAGCAGCCAGCGTGATTGTCTGCACGGTGATGTACGGCGTTTTTCGCCGCCTAATGCGCCGGTATCCATAGATTACCACCACTGCCGAGTACACGAACGTGTAGTAGAACGAAGGCGATTGCAGCGAGATCGAGAGCACTCCGATGAGGCTTGTGGGCTCAGTGGCAGCAAAAACATCATCGAGCCAGAAGGGAAACGCGTTGGCCGATTCGGCCAGCTGTCCGAGCCACCCGCCGTCTTTCCAGCTAAACACGACCACCATCAGCGCGAGAAAGGCACTCATGGCACCGATGCGCTTCCACCGGAGCGTGCCAAGCCAGCTCAGGTCGCGCACGGCATCGGAGAGCGAGTCAGGAAACGTGCCCCAGTCATTACGAATGGTGATACCGGAGCGTCGAAAGAAGTCGAGCGGAGCCTCGCGTCCGATCATGGCAAAGACCTGCTGAGCCGAGACGCGCTCGGTGGGGTCTTCGTTGTGGCGTAGCACCACCGCCTCCTCGTCGATGCGCTCCACCTCCGTGTTCATCTTGAGCGTAAGCGAGCCGGTGCGGCTATACGAGGCGAGTTCATAGACGCGGTTGATGTTCTCCTCTTTCGGGCGAAAGAAGGACTCGCGGCGATAGGAGAGGGTGACATCAGCCCCCGCTTCGGTGAGGGCAATAGCTGCCTCCAGGGCCGAGTCGCCTCCGCCGACCACGGTAACAGGATAGTCCGCATACTTCGTCGGGTCGTTCAGGCGATGCTGCACGTGGTCGCGCTCTTCGCCGGGGGCCCCCAGTTCACGAAACGCGCCGCCGCGTCCAATAGCCACGACCACGCGCTGCGCCGCGATACGCGCGTCATCGGTGCACACCACCTCCAGGCGCCCGCCCCGCCGGTCAATGCGATGCGCCTCGCCTGTTTGCACGTCGACATCGCTGGTCTGCGCTTCCAGCTCCTCGACCAGTTCTTCTTTGACGGGAGCCGACACCTGAATGGCGCCCTCCGGTGTCATGTTTTTGGGATACGTGTAGATGGGCTTGCCCTGCTGGAAGTCTTTGATCGTGGCAAACCGCTTGGTCGCCTCCAGTACCACGTACGAAAGGCCCTGACTTTCTGCTTCACGTGCTGCGGCCATGCCTGAGGCCCCCGCTCCAAGAATAACAACGTCGTAGGCATCCTCTTGAGCGCCGGGGGTAAACGAAGAGTCGTCGGCGATGTGACGCACGGCCTTCGTGCCGCTGTCGAGCGAAAACTTGAGCAGAGGAACGCCGGCCAGGTCGCCCACGACGTACACCCCGTCTACATTGGTCTGGTAGTGTTCGTCGACACGGGGCAGGCGAGATACGTCGCCGTCGGGCCACTGCATGTGCAGCCAGTCGGCGTAGCGGCGGAGAAGCGAGAGCATGAGCAGACACGTTGGTAAAGGGGACCGATCGCACACGCTATGTGTACGCGACAGGCAAGGAAGCGTTACATCCGTGCTTGCAATGAACCATACGTTCAACTACGTGTCCTCGCACCCCCTATGATTTACGGCATTACCGGCAATCCGAACAAGCCTGACGTGTGGCCGCTCCTCGACCATGTACTCGGGCTGCTGAAAGAACGCGAGCTGTCGTACCGGTTGGCGCCGGATCTTGCGAAGGGCCGCGCCGAACGGGGAGCACCGGTAAAAGAGGGATGCGTGGCCCCGAGCGTGAAGGACGTAGGACGCCAGGCTAACATCGTGTTTTCTTTCGGAGGCGACGGCACGCTTCTGCGTACCGCCCATGCGGTGAGCCCGTCAGATACTCCGCTTGTGGGAATTAACATCGGGCGCCTGGGCTTCCTGGCCGATGTGGAGCACGACCAGGTGGCGCGTGCGATTGACGCACTGGAGCGCGGGGACTACCGTATCAGTCCCCGTATGGTAATGGAAGTGGACGCGGGCGAGAAAGTGCTCGGTCGTAACTGGGCGCTAAATGAGTGTGTGATCAATCGCAGCGGGGCAGCAGGGCTTTTGCGCATAGGCGTGACGGTAAACGGTGAGTGCCTGAACACCTACTGGGCCGATGGGATTATCTTTTCCACGCCCACAGGGTCAACGGCATACTCGCTCTCTGCCGGGGGGCCTATTTTAATGCCCGAAACAGGCGTCGTAATCATCACACCGATTGCGCCGCATACGCTTTCGGTGCGGCCCATTGTGCTGCCAGCTACAGCAACAATTACCGCAGAGGTATGCAATCCGGATCGCCCTTATGTGTTTGCCGTCGATGGAGTCAGCACAGAGTTCAAGGAACCCAATATAGTATTTACGGTACGACGGGCCGCTCATTCAGTCAACCTTGTCAAGCTGGATGGCACGCACGTGTTCGACACGCTGCGCCGTAAACTTATGTGGGGCGCACGATCGTCCGGCTCCGGCCACGCGAAGAAAGCCGAGAGCAGCGCGTAAGACACGAAAAGCGAAGGTCGTTGAACTCGACATGAAACTATGCGTTTGCACTTGATTGCTACAAGCGTAGTTCTTTACATGTGAATCCGATTTGGTCAGGTAGCTCAGGTGGTAGAGCAACGGCCTGAAAAGCCGTGTGTCGGCGGTTCGAATCCGCCCCTGACCACAGAGCACCGCGGAAAGCGATTTCTGTACAAAAACAGATAGTACAAAAACAGACGGTCCGGTAGTTCAGTTGGTTAGAATGCTGCCCTGTCACGGCAGAGGTCGCGGGTTCGAGTCCCGTCCGGACCGCCAAGTACGTACGGTAGGAAAGCAAATATTGTGATATAGAACAAAAGGCGCCGATCCAGTTGCTGGGGCGGCGCCTTCCTATTATAGGTGTACATGATGTCTGCATCTGACTGCCATATTCATCTGGCACAATAGCTGTCATACATTGAATTAAGTAGCCTGTATCCCCTGCATAGTAAGACAATAAGTAGGGGGGAGCTGCGCCATACCTTGCATAGGGTAAGGAAGAATATGCTTGCAGGTGCCCCACATGCTATGTACACTGTGTAACGAGCGTCATACCTTAAGAAGATAGACGCTCGTCGTTTTTTTTTAGTTCATTTGGAAGCGCTTCCATCATGATTGACTTTCCAGAGATGCAAGCCCTGGTACCACAGGCAGGTCCCGATGTACGGCTTACCGCACTGCACCGCGACCACATACACACGCACTTTCGGTGGAACAACGACCCTGAACTTAACCGGCTCGACAGCGAAGTACCTTTCCAAAAAGAGTCGTTCGGTACGTTCAAGCGCCGGTTTGAGCAGCTCTGCGACAGCCCGGAAGAGACGCACTACGCGTTTGAGATTCACAGCATTGCAGAAGAGGAACTGATTGGCGTTGCGTCGCTCTACGGTATCAGCCCCTCTAACGCGCATGGCCGCATCAGCATTACGATTGGAAACCGCTCATACTGGGGGAGCGGATATGGACGAGGGGCCATGAGCTTGTTGCTCAGCCTCTGCTTTGACAAGGTGGGGCTGCATCGCGTGAGCGCTGAAACATTTGAGTTCAACGATGCCTGGACACGCCTGGTGCGCGGCTCAGGGTTTAAGCATGAGGGGACTGCACGTGAGTATCTGTTCAGAGATGAGCAGTTCTGGGACAAAGATCACTACGCACTCCTGAAAAGAGACTACGAGCCGCTTGAGCCGGTCCCCGTACAGCCTCCTGAAAAAGAAGAGATTGCGGAAGTCATGTAGCCATGCACACAGAGTGGCACAGGTGTGTACATGGAGTTGTGTGCATGAGTGCACGCATGAGCAGGCATGAAGAGTAAGCCCGAGTTACCGGTGTTCTTTACGGGCTGTTTTTTTTGCGGCGTTGAGCGGGTGCGCTTCCGCTCAACGTTATGAGTTGATCGACCCGGAAACACGAGCCACCGACGTGGAGGTGTCGGCGGTGCGCTTGAGCCAGAAAATCAGTGTATCATCCTTATAGTGAGACCACGGCGACCGTTTAAGCGCTCCGTCCCAGATTGCATCAACGGGATGATCTGACCGATAAGCCTCTTGGGTGAGCGCCCGAATGCCCTCCTCGCCCAGGGTCGACCCTTCACGCGTCGGCTGTTCCAGCAATCCATCGGTGTATGCGACGAACGCCGTGCCGGGATCGAGGGTGAGGGTGTGTTGCGAAAATGAGGTGTCAGGTGTAAGCCCCAGGAGAATGTCGCTATCCTCGACAAGCGTGCTTGCATTCTCATCAACAAGAAGAGGCCGGCAGTGCCCGGCATTCGAGAAAGTGACTGTGTGCGCGTTAGGATCCCACACAAAGAGAAGAAAGGACGCGAATGTGTCGGTGAGGACCTGATCCTCAAGCAGGAGCGTGTTTATGTGGGCCATCATATCGGCTGGGGCTGGAACGTCATCTAACCGAGCACGCAGGCTGGCCCGCACGTAGCTCAGGAAACTGTAGGCATAGAACTTGGCCTGCAGGCCTTTTCCCATCACATCACCGATTGCAAAAAAGTACCGCCCGTCATCCAACTGGCTCCAGTCGAGCAAGTCACCACCGCCCTGCTCACTCGGCTCGTATCGTACAACGAGCTCGTGGCCGCGCATCTCAGGGAGCGCATCAGGCATAAGGCGCTGCGAGAAATCGTGCCCCAGCTGGGTATCCAGCCGGTTGCTGAAGACCTCAACGCGTTCAAGAAGCCGCTTCGCACGCGACACAAGCTGTTTCATGTCGAAGGGCTTCGTAATAAAGTCATCTACACCCAGACGCATGCCCGTCATGTGAGCGTCCTCGTCGGTTCGGGCTGTCAGAAAAATGAACGGGATTGCGCGTGTGTCGGGCTGCGTCTGCAGCTCCTCGAGCAGGGTAAACCCATCCATGCGCGGCATCATTACGTCAGAGATGATGAGGTCAGGGCGCCGGTCCGAAATTTTGTCGAGCGCGTCAACGCCGTCGACAGCGGTAACGACAGCACAGTGACTCTCAAGACGGTAGGAGAGCAGTTCGCGTAACGTGGCATCATCTTCAACGATTAAAATAGTACGTTCATCCATGGGTCATGATCATAGGGAATTGAAGCCGTGAACTGGTATTCCGCAGGAGGACGTGACCGATACGATACATCAGTTGCGCATGCGTCAATGATGCGAAGTCCCATCTGGGATTCAGGTAAGGGAAGGGTGTTGGATTGCATCTCAAAAAGCGACGCTTCCAGGTCGAACCCCGTAGAGTTGTCGGCAACCTCGCAGCGAGCCAACGTTTCTGAGAGCGACACGCGCACAGAGATGCGCGGAACACCTGAAAATGTAGCATGACGCATGAGGTTGGCCAGCCATTCGTGCAGAACAAGCTGCAGGTAATGACGCGTACGTGAAGGGGGCACATGGCTCCCCGAAGCCGATTCAGAGGTCGGCCACGACTGGCGCAGGACAGCGCGCACATCATCAAGCGCTCCGTCCGGGTCGGTATACGTCCGTTGGAAAAGCAGGCTCATAGAAGCAATCGTTAAGTCAGGTCGGCCTGCGCATCGGCAACCGAATCATACTGAGGAAACACCTTGTAGGTGCGTGTAAGTTCAACCACAACACGCACAGGCTCTGAGCTGCCTGCAAAAACGACCGTACCGTTGTGCGTGGCTACGCGACGATATAACGAGAACACTGCACCAAGCCCCGAAGAGTCGAGGACGTCGGTATCCGAAAAGTCGAGAATGAAGTTGCGCTTGCCATCGTCGATCGGAGGATGAACAGCGTCTTTGAAAGCCTCTGCATTGCGAAAATCAAGCGTGTCGCCCACAGTAACAACAAGGGTGTCGTCTGACACCGGTCGGGTGTGAAAGCTCATTTTAGCGTATTTGATTAGAGGGTGAGTAGCGAAGGGGTGCAGACCTGCAGGCAGCGTGTTACAAAGAGCCGTTCAGTAGAAATAAGTCAGAAGCAAACTTCATGCAACCCACTGTACACATGTAGAATACAAATTGAAGCTATTTTAAACAGTGCACAGAAGTAAAGATCTCATATTGATTGACCGTTTCGCTGCCGTTATTGTGAAAATTTGTATCGGTGCGATCGTTATTGCAGGACTTACCGGATGCGAGCGCCGTAGCGGAATGCCTCCCGAGGCGTTGGAAGCCGACCGCGAGCTACGACCTGTGCAGATTACATACGATCCGCATATTGTGTTGCACGAAGGGCGTCGCGAGCGCGCGATCCTCTCGGGGCCTCGCATGTTTCAATACGAAACGTCGGACAGCACCTACTCCGTACTGCGCGGTCCCGAAGGAGACATGACAACACGCATTCACGTTCAGCTTTTTTCGCCGGAGGGCGATTCCTCCGCTACCATCGCGGCCGATAGCTTGCTCTACTTCGCCCGCGAGGGGCGCGCCGACGCATACGGCAACGTCGTGATTCGCACCGCCGATCGCGAGCTGTACAGCGAGCATGTGGTGTGGCGGCAGAGCGACCGCCGGGTGCGCTCGTCTCGCTACGTGCGTATCGTAACGCCCAACGAAACGCTCAACGGACGTGGTATCGTTGCCGACGAGGATCTGTCTTCGTACCAGATCGGGCGCTTCGCTGCTGAAGTCGACCTGGATGATGAAGAATAGCGCTTGCCCCTGCGTTAAAAAGCTTTAGAGCCTGTTTGAGGCTTCTGTCATGAAATCACGAACAGTCGCCCTTGCTTCATGAAGCTACTTCGCCTCCCTGCTTACATTGCGCGCATTGTTGTTATTGCGCGCATCGCGCGATGCCTCCAGGTCTGCTGTAGGGCATGGGGGATGCGCATCGTGGTACTGGGTATGGCGATCATGGTGCTTACAGGAAGTTTCCTTCTCGGTGAAGCACGCGCTCAGCAGACAGACCCTGCAGCCTCCGACACAACCCGTTCGCGCGCTTACGTAGAAGCTGATTCGCTCAGTGCGCAGGTTATCGATGATGAACGTGTGCAAGAGCTGATCGGAGATGTATTTGTGAAGCAGGACTCCACCGAACTGCGTTCGGAAAAGGCATTTCGCTATCTGGATCGCGACGAGTTTCTCTTTCTGCGCGCTGTAGAGATTGTGGAAGGCCCCGATACCCTGCGGGCCGATACCGTGCGATACGAACGGCGCAACGATCTCGGATTCGCTTTCGGGAACGTAGAACTCACCGACGGCGACGTCGAGGTGCGCTCAAGCGAAGCCATCTACTTCTTCGATGAGCGCCGCGCTGTGTTCGAGCAGGCCGTCGAGCTTGAAGATAGCACAGCCGTGCTACGCAGCGACCGGGGCACCTACCTGTCTCCTGAGCGCCGGGCCGATTTCGCTGGAAACGTTACGCTCGATGATCCGGCCTCGTGGCTCGAAGCAGACTCCCTCTCGTACTACCGCGACCGTCGCCGCTCCGAGGCTTTTGGGCGCGTATTTATTGACCGCGACCCGGGAGCAGCTGCTATCGATCCCGAAGGCGCTCCAGTCGACGATGATGAGGAGGATACCCGCACCTGGCTCTTTGGAGACACCGCGATCAACGACGAGGATGAGCGCCGCAGCGACGTGCGCGGCAACGCACTCATGGTGCAGGTGCGTGCCGACTCCATGGGAGCGCCCAGCGATACCGTTATCGTAGATGCCGACCGCCTGCTGGCCCAGCGCAGCGATACGCTAAACCGCCTCACAGCAATCGAGGACGTGCGCGTATGGCAGCGTGAAATCGCTGCAGATGCCGACTCGCTTGTCTACGATCGTACTGTACGTCCCGATACGTCTACCGCGCCCCCGTTTGAGGAGTCACGGCTCTTTGGGGATCCAAACGCGTGGTTTGAAAACGCACAGGTGCATGGCGACACGCTGCGCACGGTCGTGCGTAACCGGACTATTGACTCGTTGTACGTATTTAGCAATGCGTTTGCAGCCGAAGAAGACACGGTGCTTCAACGCATCCAGCAGCTGCGTGGGCGCAACATGACAGCGGCCTTTCGAGAGGGGGACCTGCGCACCATCCGCGCCTTCCCCAATGCAGAAACCATCCGATTTATTGAAGAGGACGGACGGCTCGCACGTGGCGCTGAAGCCTCAGGGGATGAGATCGTTATCGAATTTGATGACCAACAGACACTTGAGCGAGTGCGTGTGCTTGCGGGGATACAGGGCATGCTCTACGAGCCGCATCTCATCCCCGACCCGTTTCAGCTTGAAGGCTTCCGGTGGACGCCCAATGCACGGCCACTCAAGCCCGTGCTGCTAAGCGATGAGCGGTTTCGTGCACGAGTCGAACAGGGGTGGTCGTTCGACGTGCCACGCACACAGATCGTGCGCCGTCCACCTGATGACTCCAGGCCGAGACAAGGGGCCAACGGCACAATGCGGCGTTCAACTGCTCTGGACTGAGAGCCTGTTTTGATTTATTAATTTGGGCTATGAGCGGCTTCAATAGGGTGGGGCCGAAGGTTATACCCCTGGTGCAAATTGCCCCCAATATACTTGCGTCAGTCGAGCTGTGCCTTCGTGTCGGCCCGTAGCCCCGGCTACGAACCGCCATCGTGGTTCAATTTTCGCTGCATTGCCGCTCGCTCTCGCCTGCAAACCAAAACCCAAACAGGCTCTGAAGCCAGTCCGCCCCGAATGTGCCAAACGAAGCCGGACTGACCAACGCTGTGTCAAATAAATCTTCTACCTTTATGGCGTCGATTGAAAACCCGTACACGTTGCATGCTGAAGGGCTCACCAAACGATACGGGAAGCGCACCGTTGTAAAATCAGTTGATCTGAAGGTCCGCCAAGGGGAGGTCGTTGGGCTCCTCGGGCCGAATGGCGCAGGCAAGACCACAACGTTTCACATGGTGGTCGGACTGGTTCGCCCGAACAAGGGGCGAGTCTCTCTCAACGATGAAGATATTACCCGACTGCCCATGTACAAACGGGCACGGCGCGGCATCGGCTACTTGGCGCAGGAGACCTCCGTATTTCGGGAGCTCACTGTTGAGAACAACCTGCACGCTGTACTCGAATTTCAGTCGATCAGTAAAGAGGAGCGGCACCACCGAGTGGCGTCGCTGCTCGACGAGTTTGGGCTTGATCGCGTACGCAACTCAAAGGGATATTCGCTCTCCGGCGGTGAGCGCCGCCGCACGGAAATCGCTCGGGCACTGGCCACAGAACCAAACTTCTTCCTACTCGACGAACCGTTTGCGGGCGTAGACCCCATTGCCGTAGAAGACATCCAGGAGATCGTTGGTGGACTTAAGGAGCGGGGCATTGGCGTGTTGATTACCGATCACAACGTTCACGAAACGCTCGCGATCACCGACCGTGCCTACCTTTTGTATGAAGGCCGCATATTAAAGCAGGGTACGGCAGAAGAACTTGCTGCAGATCCTGAGGTCCGGAAGCGCTACCTCGGCGAAAAATTCTCTCTCGACCGTTATTAAAGAGCCAATAAGGATGCATCCACAGTTGCATTCGCAGTCTTGTGTTACGTTACTGTGTACGCACTAACTTCCCTCGGTTGGTGTATGTGGCCTATATCTTGTTGTACACTATCTCATGAGGACGCCCCTCCTTCTTTTACACAACTAAACGACGACTATGTGCGGAATTGTTGGATACATCGGTGAAAAGCAGGCCGAAAAAATTTTGATGACAGGCCTGCAGCGTCTTGAGTACCGCGGGTACGACTCGGCAGGCGTAGCTATCGTGGATGGAGACACGCTCCACACCACAAAGCGTGAGGGCAAGGTGAATGAGCTTGCCTCAGCACTTGAAAGCGCGCCAATCACCGGTTCGCTCGGTATTGGACATACGCGTTGGGCGACCCACGGCCCCCCCAGCGATCGTAATGCACATCCTCATGTAAGCTCCGATGGCACCTTTGCTTTGGTGCACAACGGCATCATCGAGAACTACACCGTGCTGCGCAGGCGCCTCAAAGAGAAAGGGTACACCTTCCAGAGCGACACCGACACTGAAGTGCTCGTCTACCTCATTGAAGAGGTGCAGGACGAAACAGGGCTTGACCTTCCCGAAGCGGTACGGCAGGCTCTCACGCAGGTCATTGGTACGTACGGCATCGCGGTGGTTTCTGCGTCGGACCCCGACCTGCTGATCGCAGCCCGCAAAGGAAGTCCGCTACTTATTGGCATTGGCGATGGGGAGTACTTCCTGGGGTCTGATGCTGCTCCGCTCGTTGAGCACACGCGTCAGGTCGTGTACCTGAGCGACGGAGAGATCGTGACGATCCGTCGGGGGGGCTACCAGGTGCGTACTATTGAAAACGTACCGCTTGAGAAGGAGGTGCATGAACTGGAGTGGACGCTCGGGGAGATCGAGAAGGGGGGATACGAACACTTCATGCAGAAAGAGATCATGGAGCAGCCGACCGCGCTCGAAGATGCCATGCGTGGACGCGTGTTGCCTGAGGAAAACAAAATTGTTCTGGGCGGGCTACACGATGTGATGGATAAGCTGCGCGATGCCGACCGCGTCATTATTGCCGCCTGCGGTACGTCATGGCACTCGGCTCTCGTCGGAGAATATCTCATCGAGCATTTCGCACGTACGCCCGTCGAGGTCGAATATGCCAGCGAGTTCCGCTATCGGAATCCGATCTTGCGAGACGGCGATGTCGTCCTTGTTATTTCGCAGAGCGGCGAAACCGCCGATACGCTGGCAGCCGTACGCGAAGCCAAACGGCAGGGTATTCTCTGTCTCGGCGTCTGCAACGTCGTTGGCTCCACGATTGCCCGCGAGACAGACGCGGGTGTGTATCTGCATGCCGGTCCTGAAATTGGTGTGGCGTCAACGAAAGCATTTACCGCTCAGGTGCTGGTGCTGGCCATGATCGCGCTCAAGATGGCTGAAGGACGTACGCTTAGCAACGCCGAGTTTGCCGACGCTGTCCACGCGCTCGCCTCAATCCCGGATAAAGTGCGTACCACGCTTGAAATGGACGGGCAGATCGAGAAGATGGCGAACATCTATCGCTACTCCTCGAACTTCCTGTACCTCGGGCGCGGGTTTAACTTCCCCGTTGCGCTGGAGGGGGCCCTCAAGTTGAAAGAGATCTCATACATCCATGCCGAGGGCTACCCGGCTGCCGAGATGAAGCACGGGCCGATCGCGCTGATCGATCGGTTCATGCCGGTGGTCTTCATTGCACTGAAAGACAGCACCTACGACAAGGTTGTCTCAAACATTGAGGAAGTAGCGGCACGCGACGGGTCCGTCATCGCGATTACCGATGAGGGCAACGGCGACCTGGATGAGCTCTGTGAGTATGTGCTTCGCATCCCTAAAACACAAGAGTTTCTCTCGCCGCTGCTTGCGGTGGTGCCGCTGCAGCTGCTGTCGTATCACATCGCTGTGATGCGGGGGTGTGACGTAGACCAGCCGCGCAATCTGGCTAAGAGCGTGACGGTGGAGTAAAGCTACCTCACGCGGTGCCGCTGCGGATGCCCTTCGCTCTGGGCATGCCCCATAAGCCCCCCTTCATTCGTAAAAGAAGCGAAGCCTCGCCACGGCGACGAACCCGTGTGCGGGGCTTCTCGTTGGATTGCCCCGTTATTTTGCCACGAGTCTTTGCGCTGTGTATGATCGAGCTGGAGAAGCTGGACAAGATTAAAAACCGATTCGACGAGATCGAGCAGATGATGGCCGATCCGGAGATTGCTACGGACCCGCAGAAGATGTCGGAGCTCGGACAAGAGCATGGCCAGCTGCGTGAGGTCATTGAAGCGATCAACACGTACGAGAACTTGCTCAGCGAGCGTAGCGATCTGAAAGAGATGGTGTCGGATGAGTCGGGTGAGATGGCCGATCTGGCACAGGACGAACTCAGAAAGCTGAACGACCGTCTGCCCGAGGTAGAGGCTGACCTGAAGGACAAGCTTATTCCGAAAGACCCGGAGGATCGCAAGAACGCGATCATCGAAATTCGTGCAGGCACCGGCGGCGACGAGGCTGCTATCTTTGCGGGCGACCTCTACCGCATGTACGTCAAGTATGCGGAGAAAAAGGGGTGGACGCACGAGGTGATTGACGCGTCGTATGGCTCGCATGGCGGCTTCAAGGAGATCACGTTTAGCCTGGGCGGCCCCGAGGTGTTCGGTACGATGAAGTATGAGAGCGGTGTGCACCGCGTGCAGCGCGTGCCTGAAACCGAGTCGAGCGGGCGCATCCACACGTCGGCGGCCACAGTTGCCGTCTTGCCTGAAGCGGAGGAGGTCGACATCGACATCAAACCTCACGAGCTCAACGTAGATACGTACCGTGCCAGCGGTCCAGGGGGGCAGTCGGTGAACACGACCGACTCAGCCATCCGCATCACGCACCTTCCTACGAAACTGGTTGTTACGTGTCAGGATGAGAAGAGCCAGCACAAGAACCGCGACAAAGCTATGCGGGTATTGCGTTCGCGTCTCTATGAAATGAAGCTGGAGAAGCAGCGTGAAGAGCGGGCCGAGGAGCGCCGCTCACAGATTGGCTCGGGCGACCGCTCGGCAAAGATCCGCACCTACAACTTTCCGCAAGACCGGGTTACCGACCATCGGATGGAAGGCGACAACAAGAACTACGCGCTGGGCGATATCATCGAGGGCGACCTGGATCCGGTGCTTGACGCGCTGAAAGCCGAAGAGCATGCCGAGCGGCTGGCTCAGTTGTAGGCGCCGGTTCGAAGTGGCTCGTTCCCCTGTTTCGCGGGCAGAACGTGTGCCGAGGGGGGATGCCCGTGCAGCGTGAAGCACGTGAGGCGTACATGTGCATTCAATTCGTGACTATTTCAACGCAGCAAGGCCACATTCAGTACGTGAGTGTGTATGCCTATGCTGTCACGATGCGGCGCAGATCGACGCGGCGTTTGTGATCCCTGCTCCAACTGGCTTCTCGGGCGCCTACCGGTGCCTGCAGCCACAGACCGGGGCATGAACTATCCGTTTCATTCCACAGGGATATTTTCTCTTATGGCTTCCGAAAACATGTACGAGCTTACCTACATCATCAGTGGGGTGGCTCAGCAGAACCAGGTTGACGACATTGTCAACTCCGTAAACAGCTTCATCCGTGAGAACGGTACGCTTGAGTATGTCGACGAGTGGGGCAACCAGCGCCTTGCGTACGAGATCGACAAGAAGCGCAGCGGCTACTACGTGAATCTCTACTTCAAAGCACCCGGTTCCGTGGTGCCGAAGCTGGAGCGCCAGCTGCAGCTCAACGACCAGATCCTCCGCTACATGACGCTGCGCATGGATGCGAAGATGATCCGCCACTACAAGCGCCAGACCCAGGCAGCGGCCGACGTAGCCGCCGAAGTTGCTGAAGATGAGGCGTAAGCGTCTCCTTCCCTCGACTCTGCTGTACCCATACAATCTGATTCTACATTATTATGGCTCGTAACGACCAAGACTTCGAACACGTTGAGTACGTTGACTACAAGGACACCGAGTTCTTGGAGCAGTTCATCAACAACCAGGGCAAGATTCTGCCGCGCCGCGTAGGCGACGTGCCTGCCCGTGTGCAGCGCCAGCTCACGCGCGCCATCAAGCGCGCCCGCCAGCTCGCATTGCTGCCGTACGTATCCGACAACGTGCGATAGCTTTTTCCGCTCTCTGTTGTTGAACTTACTATCTATCAGACGACACTATGGACGTTATTCTACTTCAAGACGTTGACCACCTGGGCTCGAAAGGCGAAGTCCACGAAGTGGCCAACGGATACGGACGCAACTACCTGATTCCACAGGGCATGGCGCGCCTCGCTACAGAAGGGGCCGTGCGCCAGCTAAAAGAAGAACAGCGTCAGGCGGCGCGCAAGGTGGCCGCTAAGAAAGAAGAGGCCGAGCGCGTGGCCGAGGAGCTCGAAGATATGCAGGTGGTGTTCACGGCGAAAGTCGGGGAAGAGAACCGCATCTTCGGTACCATTACTACGCAGCAGATCGCGGTGGAGCTCGCCAACCGGGGCTTCGAAATCGACCGGCGCGATATCGAGCTGCACGAAGACATTCGCGTGATCGGTACATATAAGGCAAACATCAATCTACATTCTGAAGTAGACGCGACCCTCGACATTCAGGTGATCCCTGAATCGTAGGTCACCCCCTCCAGACCTAACATGCTGCATGTGCCCGCTTGTCCTTGATTGGGATGAGCGGGCGCGTTGCGTTGGGGCGGTTGGAGTGCCTTGTACTGGATGCATCTGTTATTGCAAGAAAAGATGTAGGCCGCTTATCCGGACGCGGGTTTACAGGGAAGACGGCGTACCCTGTACGCGAAAGAAACCCTGTTCAAAAGAAGAGCGGCACGCATCCCCCCGAACCCACCTTGCGGATAAGGCAGGGTACTACGACCCCAGAAACACGGCACGGGGCACAAGCACGTACCAGCGGGCCGGGTGCTGCATGCGTCCGGCGCGGGTTTCGGCGTTGGGGCCGTTGCCCCAGAAGACGTCGCCGCGGAGCGGTCCGCGGATGGCGCCGCCGGTGTCCTGAGCTACCATGAGGCGCTGAAAGGGTACAGCGGTGGTGTCGTTGGGAGCGGCCGTTGGGGCCGTGCCGTCGATCCACACGGGGGTGCCGAGGGGAACGAAGGCGGGGTCTACGGCGAGGGAGTGCTCGGGGATGAGTGGTACGCCCTGGGAACCGATGGGCCCGTCTTCGGGGTCGAGGTCGGTTCGCTCCTGAAAGAAGATGTACGAGGCGTTGCGATTCATGAGGTCATCGGCCTGCTCGGGGTGTGCGGCAAGCCAGTCGCGGATGCGCTGCATGGACATCTCTTCGCGGGGCACCTCGCCCATCTCGATCAGATCGCGGCCGATGGCCCGGTAGGGCTGTCCGTTCTGTCCGGCATAGCCGACGCGCGTGAGCGACCCGTCGCGCAGCTCGATGCGTCCTGAGCCTTGAATCTGAAGGAAAAACTTGTCGACGCGGCTGTCGACCCAGAGGAAGCCAAGGTCGTGCTCGCGCAGGGCGCCGGCCTCGATGGCCGCGCGGTCGTAATACGGACGCACCTGGTTGCCATCGACGCGCCCCAGCAGCGTTTCATCCTCGAACCGGTCTCGAAACGCGCTGAGATCAATGCGCACCAGGTCGGGCGGCGGAGCGCGTAGCGGTTCGGTGTAGGGTCCGATGGGTGTGCGCGACCCGTTCAGGATCGGCTCGTAGTAGCCGGTGAGGAGCGGTTCGGCGTTCCGTACGTGCAGCTGGATCGGCTGGAAGAGCTGCCAGAAGCGCTGTTCGATCGATACCGAGTCGGGGCGTTCGGCCAGGCGCATGCAGGCGTGCTGCCAGGCCCCGACGGTGCCATACCAGGCGCGATCGGGGTGCATGGCCTCGTCGGGAGCGCGGCTGCCCCAAGTGCTGCAGGAACGGAGCATGGCCTCGGCCGCCGGGGCGGCGTTCGCCTCGCTCCAGCCGGGCAGCTCGCTCCAGGTCGTAAAGGTAGCGGCAAACGCGGTGGGGGGCTCGGGCGTGTCGGGCGGGTCGCACCCCAGAATGCCCATGCCCAGCAGCATGCCCATGATGAACAGCGGCATGCGTCGTCGTGCCGCGAGGAGGAATGGAGGCATATGAGCGCGTTTGTGTTGGCGAAGGATCAGTAGAAGGAGAAGAGCCGGGCAGGGGGAGGCGTAGCGTCTACGTCGCTTCGGTGGTGGGAGCCACGAACTCCGTTGTCAGCAGCATACGAGCGGTCGGCTCGTTGGTGGCCAGCGGCGTGTTTTTGACCACGCAGGTTCGCAGCAGCGTCTGGATGTCGGGCTCGTGCGGGTGCTTGCCCTGCGGATCGATGAAGAAAATAACCGCATCGACCAGTCCATCGACCACGTCGGCTGCAATCTGCACATCGCCTCCGAGCGGGCCGGACTCTTTGCGATCGACGGTGAGGTCGAGCTCGTCTTGAAGAAGGCCGCCCGTGGTCCCGGTGGCAATGATGTTAAACTGACGGAGCTGTTCGGCGTGATGATGCGCGAACGAGATCATATCGGCTTTTTTGCCGTCGTGCGCAATGAGAGCGAGGGTACGTGTGGAGGTAGACATAGCTGGGAGGGGCCAGGTGGGTGCAGGTAGGGGTAAAAATATAAGCACGAGCTCCAAAACCGTAATGGACCCGCAACGGGTGGTGGGCGGCTGGAACTGCATAGAAGATACTGACTAACACGCATCCGAATCAACCGTCGAATCTCCCTTTATCTCGCGTTTCATGCCGTACGTCGTTACCGAGCCCTGCATCAACTGCAAGTACACCGATTGCGTCGAGGTCTGTCCGGTCGACTGCTTCTACGAAGGCCCGAACTTTTTGGCCATTCAGCCGGAGGAGTGCATCGACTGCAACGCTTGCGTGCCCGTGTGCCCGACCGAAGCCATCTACCCCGACGACGAGCTTCCCGAGGAGTACGTGCACTATATCCAATGGAATGAGTACCTCGCCAACCAGTGGCGAGAGATGGGCTACAACATCACTGAAAAGAAAGACCCGCCCGAAGATGCAGAGGAGTGGGAGACGAAAGAGAAGTCGGAAGAAGACATTTTGACGTGGGACGTATAGCGGTTCAATGGTAAGAGCCTGTTTTGATTTTTAGCAGAGCCGATTGAGGGCGATTTTCAGCATCGCAAGCCGAATCATCATTTTGCTGGTCTGGGTGTGGTGCTCGTAGTCCCGCGTCAGTCGGCGCCATCCGCCGAACCAACCGAACGTCCGCTCTACAATCCACCGCTTCGGTTCGACCGCAAAGCCGCGCCGGTCCTCAGGCGGTTCAACGACCTCAAGGGTCCATCCCGTTTGCTCGTGCACCGTCTGTTGGATATCGCCCTGATAGGCGCTATCGGCGTAGACGGTCTCCACGCGATTGGTGTGCCAGGCCACCGGGCGAAGCACATGCATCAGCCACTGCGTTTCATGGTCATTGGCCGCATGCACGATCACCGACCAGAGCAGACCTTCGGTGTCTACGGCAACGTGCCGTTTTCGCCCATAGACCCGTTTGTAGGCGTCAAACCCGGCAATACCTCCGGCCCGCGAGGTCGAGACCGACTGGCAATCCACCAAGAGCACGCTTGGCTCCCCAGGCCGACCGGCCTGCCGCCGCGCGGTGCGCCGAACGGCACTGAGCACCGCTTGCAAGCGCCCGTTCTCGCGCCACGTGCGGAGGTAGTAGTACACCGTCTGCCATGGGGCAAAGTCCCCAGGCAACATTCGCCACTGGCACCCCGTTTTGAGGACGTAGAGCATCGCGTCAATGATGTCGCGGCGCAGGTCGTGGCGACGCTTACGTTGGGGAAAGTAGAACCGAATAGCCTTCCATTGGGAGTCTGTCAGGTCGGAGTCGTAGTGCTTCTGGCGCATGGGCAACCGGCCGTTCGTTTGGAGAATGAGTGTAGTGATTCATTCCGAAAACGAGGCAGGCTCCCGGTTCGTTGGGCCCCTCTTTGTTAGCTAAGTGTGAATCCAAAACAGGCTCTAAGTGGTTGCCATGTAGGTCACTTCATCACAGTTCGCTGCCCCCCTCTGTCTGCCGAGCTTCGCCGCAGGCGTGATCCTGTGGACATCTCCCCCTTGGACAAGGGGAGAAACCCGACACAAGCCCGCAGGGCGACTGATGGAGCGAAGCGGAATAAGGGAGAGGGGGTTCGTTCGACTGATAGGAGACTCCGATGGCCAATTGCTTGATCACGTAGCGTCTATCCACTGCCCTTTCTCACCTTGACGTGTGAGAGTAAACGATAGAGCCGCTGCAAGCATGCCTGCGTGCCGGACGAGATTCTGGCTGCGTGGGCATCTTTATGGCAATGCCTTTTTATGGTGATGCCTTCGTAATGATAATCATTTCATGTTATGCAAGGCTGTTTTTTTGCAGGATGCGTGTCTATTTTACAGTCTTGAGTGCGTTACCCCTGGTTCATTCTTTCCATCATCGTGAAGTGTTTTGAAGCGCTTCCATTGCATCCTCGGATCGAATGCCCTATGTTCTACAATGTAGCGCATAAACAGACAACTTGAAACATCTACGTGTCCGTTCAGCGCGATAGAGCGCATGCGCAGGAAGATCAATACAACCTCTGAACAACCGTTTCATAAATCAACCAACGACCCATGTTGAACACGATGTTACGCGGCTCACGTATGGCCGTTTACCTGCTTGCGATGGCGCTTGTGCTATCGCTTGCCGCTTGCGACAGCGACGATCCGGTTTCTCCGGAACCACCAGGAAATGGCGATGACGACAACGGGGACGGAGCCTACGCTGCTGATAGATATCATTGACAGCGAGGAAGACCTGTCAGGTCTCAGTGCAGCGCTGGCGGACTTCGGCCTCACCAATCAGGTAGCCGATCCTGAGGTAACGATCACTGTGTTCGCGCCGAGCAACACAGCCTTCCAAGAAATCATCGACCTCAGCGACGTCGGGGATAGTCCCTTAGTCGATGATGTTGAGGATTTCTTCGGAGGCATTGTTGCATATCACGTCACAGATGGCGAGGTGCTGGCTGGTGATCTTTCCGATGGACAGACAATAACGCCTCTTCGCGCCGCGGCAGACCCAGATGCCCAGCTTAACGTCTCAATTGATGACGACGGGTCGGTGCGTATAAACGGTGCACCCGTCAGTACGACAGACCTTACAGCTGATAACGGCGTGATTCACATTATTGACGGGCTGTTGCTTGAGAATCGTTCGCTGCCTGAACGGCTTGGACTGACTCGTGCAACGAACCAGCTGGCTGCTGCAGCACTGTCCGTCGGAGCTGGCGAAGATATTGGTGGGTTGGAGAATGCAACGCTCTTCGCGCCGCGCAACATTCAGGATGCGATTGCTGACGCCGAGCTGGATCTGACCGATGAGGAGCTTGCCAGTGCGCTTCAATACCATGTGATCTTCGACGAAGAAAACGGTCTGATTGACTCGGATCAGCTCGGTAGCCTTCTGGAAGATGGTGATGGAGAAATCACAGTCTCGACAGAACAGGGAGAAGACCTGACGATTGTGCGAGATGGTGATGACATCGTCTTCAACGGTGGTCAAGCCATCCTCGATCAAGATGCACTCGACAAGTTCACCGATAACTTCGCAAACGTTTTTCACGTAATCGACGGCGTACTGCTGCCGCCGAGCATCGTACGAGATAACGCGGATGCCATTTCGTACGACCTCGCTGCCCAGTCAAACAACGGTGCAATCTCTGACGGTGTGAACGGTACCGCTACGTTCTGGCGTTATGGCGACACGCAGACGATCGTCACGCTGGAGCTGACCGACGGCGCCACTGGTGCGAGCGTATCGCATCCTGCGCACATCCACAACAATAGCGCTGAAGATGGTGGCGACATTGCATTCTACCTGACGCCGATCGACGGCTCGGATGAAGGCGCTTCCAGCGCTCGCGTGATCGACGTGCCGTTCGACGAGCTGGTTAACTTTGATGGGTATATCAACATCCACGAGAGTGTAGCTGAGCTGGGTAACGTTGTTTCACAAGGTAATATCGGTGCGAATGCATTCGGCACCGCGCGGGAAGGACTTGACTTTATCGAGTCGCCGCGTACGACTGACTACGACTTGGCGGCCAATGCCAACGACGGAAGCGTAGCCCCCGACGGTATTCCAGCTACTGCCACGTTCCTTGAGCTGACCAGCGATCTCACGCTCGTTACGCTCGACATGGACACTGATGGTGAAACAGGAGCCAACGTGTCGCACCCAGCGCACATTCACAACAACACCGCTTCAGAGAGCGGCGACATTGCGTTCTACCTGGGCCCGATTGACGGGACTGATCCAGCCTCGCGTAGCAGCAAAATCGTGCCTGAATCATACGATACGCTCACCGATTTCAACGGCTACATCAACATCCACGAAAGCCTAGCGAACCTGAGCGCGGTCGTTTCGCAGGGTAACATTGGCATCAATGCTGGCCTTATCTCGATCGCGGAGGCGCGTGCCCTTGACGACGATGCAGAGGTTACCATTGGAGGCACTCTGACCCGTGCGAAGGGCCGATACCTGTTCATTCAAGATGATACAGCGGGTCTTCTGCTTTTTGACTTCGACGGATTCAACGACCAGCTTGATGCAGGGGACCTTGCGATTGGTGACGAAATCCGTATAGATGGTCGTATGGACACCTTCAATGAGCAACGTCAGATTCGTATTGATGATGACGCGTTCGGTATTGAGGTGGTATCTTCAGGCAACGAATTGCCTAATGTGCCTACTATCACGCTAAATGAGCTCAACAGCAACCCAGAAGACTACATTCATCAGCTGGTGCGGGTTGAAAACTTCACCATTGATCCTGATGGAGATGCCGAGTTTCAGGCTGGTGGTGCTGCTGGAAACTACGACATCGATGACGGCACGGCAACCAGTGTGTTGCGTCTTGAAGGAAATAATAGCTCCGAGTATGAAGGAGAGCCTATTCCTGGAGGCGAAGTTACCTTTCAAGGTGCTGTCACGCAGTTCCAAGGCACGTATCAGCTGCACCTCGCGCTGGAGTCTGATCTCATCGTAGAGTAAACAAGATAGCCAAACTGATGCCTGCCAATGCAGGTGTTGCTATCCTTGAAAAGCCGCCTCCTACTTCAGGGAGGCGGCTTTTCTTTTTGTGCGTCATGCAGATTCACTGGATACAAGGCGCAACCCCTTGTGCGCCTCTTTTCATTGCAACCGGAGTAGGGACACGGCGCGCCGTGTCCCTACCTAACGGGGAGCGACTTTTTGAACGCATCAGACCGAAACCACCACATATTGCAGATCGAGCAGATGGTGGTCTGTTTTCGATGCAGACAACACGTCTCCACTTCCACCTCACACCGCAAAGAAGGCCAGCCCCGTGTAGGCCGCCGCAGCCAGGAGTCCCGCCATGATAGCCAGCGGAAACTGGGTGTAGACGTGATCCATCAGGTCGGTGCCGGTGGCAAGCGAGGAGAGGATCGTCGTATCCGAAATCGGGGAGCACTGATCGCCAAAGACGCTTCCGCCGACCACGGCACCGAAGCAGAGCGTGATGAAGAACGGCTCGGGGGCCACAGCCCACGCCAAGGGCATTGCAACCGGGAAAACCACCGCGTACGTGCCCCACGAAGTGCCCGTCGAGAACGCGATCAGCAGGCAGAGGCCCATCAGCAGCGCGGGTAAGGTGGCCGGTAAGAGCACATCGCCCAGCGCAGCCACCACGTAGTCGGCGGTGCCCACCGCATCAGCGACCTCTTTAAGTGTGACCGCCAGTGCGAGAATAATCGCGCCGATGGTAACGCCCCGGCAGCCATCCACAAAGCCGTCGATCGCGTCCTGCAGTTCCATGCCCTTCGCGAGCGCGACGATCATGCCGACCAGCGCCGCCAGCACAAAGGCTTCGGCGATGAGCAGCGTCGGGTCGTCGGTGCGGCCCAGGTAGAAGTAGGTGACCATGTACGGAATAATCGCGACGCTCAGCAGCACCCCGATGGGACCGAAGAAGTCCGTGAGTCCCGGACGATAGGTCTCGGGTACTTTCATCTCGGTAAGGTCTTTGGCGGCGAGGGGATTGGCGCCCTCGCGGTCGAGTTTGCCCGTGCTGCGGGCCCGGTCCATCGCGGCGCGCATCTGCTTGCCCGGTACGAACGGCAGCTTCTCCCACGCAAAGAGCAGCGTGATGATCACCGCGAAGATCGCGTAGAAGTTGTAGGGGAGCGACGAGAAGAAAAACGCGATGCCCTGCTGCGAGGTCTCAAGCAGGGGGATCGTGCCTGCTACGAGTCCGCCCACGTAGATGGGCCACACGTTAAACGGGATGAGCGTAGCCGCGGGCGAGGCGGTCGAATCCACCATATACGAGAGCTCTTCGTGAGATACGTTGTGCTCGTCGCTGATCGGGCGCACCGTAGCGCCGGTGAGTACAGTGCTTACCGTGCCGCCCTGGTGGAAGACCAGTCCCATGATCCAGGTAAAGAACTTCGCCGAGCGAGGGCCGCGCACGATGAGTCCGCTCGCCCAGCGTGCAAAGCGCAGAGCGCCGCCGGTGCGGGTCCAGAGTCCGATAAGTCCGCCCAGCGCCCACAGGTAGACAAGCAGAATCAGCGCGAAGTCCTGCGTGCCGATCGCCGGGATGAGAAACTCCTGTACGATGTTAAGCTCGCCTGCTACAACGCCGCCTACGGCAACGCCCAGAAAGAGGGCACTCACCACCTCGCGCGTGTAGAACGCCAGTACAATGGCGACCAGGGGCGGAAGCAGTGACCAGATGCCAAAGTGGCCGTTCACCTCTGGTGCCCGTCCGCTGAGCCCCACCGCACCGGCGATGAGCAGTAGCGCCACTCCGATAAAGATCCAGCGGGGACTGCCATGCGGCGTCGCAGATTCGGAAGCGCTTTCTGCAGAAGTCGTAGGCGATGATTCCATAGGGGAGGGAGCATCAACAGCAAAAAAGAATGCACCCCCTATAGTAATGGATACAAGGCAGGGTGTCCAGCATAACTCGCAACGCGCCACAGGGAACGCGCCAGAGCAGAGCGGCGCCCAGGAGGGAAATGAACAGAAAGAGGCGCTCGCGGTCGCGCCATTACATCGTTCAGGCGGATGCGTGACGCATCCGCCTGAACACCGTCTTTGAGCCGACTACCGAGACGGACAAACGTTAGGACGTGTGTCGTAGTGCCGGGGCAGTGCTGAAAAGGAGCGCTAAAAAGAGAGGCTCTAAAAGTAGTATCGAAGTCCAAGCCCGCCCCCGATATCGCCGCTGGTGCTTGGAATCAGATCAATGCGCGGCGTAAGATGCCCGAAGAACTCGACGTGATTGTTCGCCATCCAGTTCAGTCCGATGCGACCGCTCATGCCAAGAACAGCGTCTTCATCGCGGACCCCGATGTAAGCGCCGGGCCCAAAGAACCACTCGAGGCCGGATACATTCTGGGCCTGAATCGCCTGGTTGAACTGAGCATGCGCATTCAGGAAGAAGAACTCATTCAGGTCCCAGGCCGCAAGAAAGTCATACGAAGGGCCGCCTGCATTATAGAGCTTGACGGTGACCCCACTGGGCGACCCGATCTGCCCGCCCAGTCCAATACTGCCGGAGGCGCGCTGGGCGTCTGCCGATCCAACAGCTACGAGCGCGCTCAGCAGCAGCATAGCCCCGAACGTATACAGGTGCTGGTAGAAAGGAGAAGTATGCATAAACATTCTGTAAGTGGATGAAGGAGGAATGGCGCATTGCAGCATCAACATACCGCATGGGGATGCGCACGTTGCGTAACATAATCGCGAAGTTGCGTGCTGGCCTGTATATACGGCGACACGGGAGGCCAGGGGGCTGCCGTAAGAGGAACAGCCCAAAACACCGGGCGTGCCAGTGTGCAGCATACTCCTGCACGCTTATCTGTCTTGTTCTCGCTTTATGATACACCCTGACACGGCTCATCCTGACATCAGTACACTTGGCGGACTTCGTGCGTCTGGATACACGCAGCGCACCGTCAAAGAAGAGATGCGTGCGAACCTGATGCGCAAGCTCCAGACCGGCGAAAAGATCTTTCCCGGTGTGATCGGATACGACCGCACCGTCATCCCGCAGCTTCAGAACGCAATTCTGAGCAAGCACGACATCATATTGCTCGGACTGCGTGGGCAGGCGAAGAGTCGTATTGTGCGCATGCTGCCCCGTCTGCTGAACGAGTGGACCCCTGTCCTGAAAGACACGCCGCTGAACGAGCATCCGTACGATCCGCTCACGAAGCAGGGGCGAGAACTGGTAGAGGAATACGGCGACGAGGCTCCCATCGACTGGCTGCCGCGCTCGGCGCGCTACGGTGAGAAGCTGGCGACGCCCGATACCACGATCGCTGATCTCATTGGCGATATCGACCCGATTAAGGCAGCCAACCTGCGCCTCACCTATGCGGATGAAGAGATCATTCACTTTGGCATCATCCCGCGCACGAACCGGGGCATCTTCGCGATCAACGAACTGCCCGACCTACAGCCGCGCATCCAGGTGGGACTGCTCAACATTATGGAAGAGCAGGACATTCAGATTCGGGGGTTCAACGTACGCTTCCCGCTCGACGTGATGCTGGTGTTTTCGGCCAACCCCGAAGACTACACCAGCCGCGGGAATCTGATTACGCCGCTTAAAGACCGCATCGACAGTCAGATTATCACCCACTACCCGAAGACGGTGGACGTGGGCATGGCGATCACCGACCAGGAGGCCTGGCAAGACCGATCCGACGGCGATCGAGCGATGCCGGTCGACGTCTCCATTCCGTATGTCTTTCGCGAGATCGTGGAGCAAATTGCTTTTGAGGCGCGCAACAGCGAATACATCGACCAGAAGTCCGGGGTCTCTGTGCGGGTGACGCGCGCCGCTATGGAGCTGTTGATCTCCGCTGCTGAACGCCGCTCGCTGATCAACGGTGAAGACACAACGAGCGTGCGGGTGAGCGATCTGCTCCACCTGGCACCCGCCATCACCGGCAAGGTTGAGCTTGTCTACGAGGGTGAGCAAGAGGGGGCAGAGAACGTTGCCTATACGCTTATCGGGCGCGCCATCCGCACTGTGTTTACGCAGTACTTCCCGGATCCGGCCGACAAAGGTGGGGAGCGTGAGCGCTATGCCGATGTGCTGGCCTGGTTCACAAAAAACAACAGCGTACGCCTCAACCAGGACCTGTCGGATAACGAGTATCGGTCACGTCTCAAGGCCGTTGAGGGCTTGCAGGAGGTGGTCGACGACGAAACGTCGCCCGGCTCTGAAGCGCAGCGCATGGTCATGATGGAGATGGTGCTTGAGGCGCTGCATCAGAACTCGCTCATTGGCAAAGAGATGAGCGATGATGGACAAGCATACAGCGATATTATGGGGTCGATGCTCTCGTCGTTCGGCAACGGCGGATTCGATGAGGACGACTTCGACGATGATGACTTTGACATGGACGATTTTCAGTAGCACAGGGGTTGGGTCTCGGAGGGCGTGGTTTTACGCGCTGCCGAATGAACCGTAACGGCACACTGCCTTGCTGACACGTAGATCTGCCCCGTAGGCTTGCAGACCTCGTCTCGGAGTGCGCGTACCCGCGTTTCGCGACCGGTGTACTCCTGTGGGTGCCTGTTGCGCTTTCCGCTTCCACTGGTAGGATTCTATTGTGTCGTACATGAAAACGCTTGTCATCATCCCTGCATTCAACGAGGCGAAAGCGATCGGGCAGGTCATTGATGACCTGCCTGCGCATCGCGTAGATGAGGTTGTAGTGGTTAACAACGCCTCGACCGATGCAACCGAGCGCAATGCCCGGGCGGCAGGGGCTACGGTTGTGCGCGAGTCGGAGCAAGGATACGGTGCCGCCTGCCTGCGTGGACTGGCATACGCATCCCACCAGGACCCGGACATAGTTGTATTTCTGGATGGCGACTACAGCGATCATCCCGACGAGCTCCCGCGACTGGTCGATCCCATTTGTAGCGGAGAGACCGACTTTGTGATCGGTTCGCGCATGCGGGGCGAGTCCGAGCCGGGTGCTTTGCTCCCGCAGGCACAGATTGGGAATCGACTTGCGTGTACGCTTATGCGATGGATCTGGGGCGTGCGCTACACCGACCTTGGTCCCTTTCGGGCGATTCGCTACGACGCGCTGCAGCGCCTGAACATGCGCGATCGTACGTTCGGGTGGACCATCGAGATGCAGATCAAGGCAGCCGAAGCGGGGCTTCGTATCCGTGAGGTGCCGGTGTCGTACCGGCGCCGCGTCGGGGTGTCGAAAATCACCGGCACCGTGTCGGGGACGGTACGGGCGAGTGCCAAGATTCTGTGGACGATCGCCCGGTATGCCGTCCGGTCGCCCCACATGGTGCCCCACGTGCACGAAAGCGCTTCCAGTATTCAAACTGAATACGCTGAAGCTCCCTGAACTTTCGGGCGCTTTATGCCGTTTCTATGTTGTCTTAAGTTGCTTCTTTCGGTGCTACCCCCGACAGTCCCAAACGCTCCTGTCCGAATCAGAGGCGTTTTGTTTTGAGGGTATAGCGCCTTGAGGGCATGCTGCTACGAGACCATACCGCTACATGGCAATGAGGAGGCTCTGTGCCTCTGAGCTCTGTGCGTTCGGCTCGCTATTCTTAGTTGCCCATACAGCTAGCCCTTTCAAGAGATGCGCTGTTGTTAAATAACGGCTGTTAAACGATGGCTGTTAGACAAAAGGTAGCGTTTTGCAACCTGAGACCTATCATCTTTTGCATGCTTTACATACCCCTGCTTCCATGAGTTACGATATCTGGTTCAATGGATCGTTTGTGCCTTACGAAGAGGCACAAATCCATGTGCTTTCGCACGTCGTCCACTACGGTTCGTCCGTATTTGAAGGCATCCGCTGCTACGAGACCGAGCAAGGGTCGGCCATATTTCGGCTGGACGAGCATATGAAACGGCTGGAGAACTCGGCGAAGATCCACCGTATGGAGGTCCCGTACGACCTTGATGCGCTGAACCAGGCGGTCATAGATACGGTGGAGCGGAGCGGGTTGCCGGAATGCTACATCCGCCCGGTGGTCTTTCGGGGCATGGGACCGATGGGGGTCAACCCGCTTGAGAACAGCGTAGAGACGATTGTCGCTGTGTGGGAGTGGGGCAAGTACCTCGGCGAAGAAGCACTGGAAAAGGGCGTCGACGTAGAAGTGGCAAGCTGGAACCGCATGGCGCCGAACACGCTGCCTGCGATGGCCAAGGCGGGGGGCAACTACCTGAATGCCTCCCTGGTAAAGATGGATGCAGTTAAAAACGGCATGACGGAAGGCATCATGCTGAGTACGAATGGGTATCTTGCCGAAGGCAGCGGCGAGAACCTGTTTATTGTTAAGGATGGCAAACTCTACACGGCGCCTGTAGGGCTATCGATTCTGCCGGGTATTACCCGCGATGCTATCATCCAACTGGCACGCGAGCGGGGCTACTCGGTTGAGGAGAAGACCATTCCGCGCGAAGCGCTATACATCGCCGACGAACTCTTCTTCACCGGCACTGCCGCAGAAGTTACGCCGATTCGTAGCGTCGATCACTACACTGTTGGCTCAGGGTCGCGCGGTCCGATTACAAAGGAGCTGCAAGATGCGTTCTTTGATATTGTGGAGGGAGGAAATGACCCCCACGACTGGCTTACGTTCGTTGACATCCCCGAGTCGGTCACGGCTTAACCCACAAACCCAACACGGCCTGAGCGACCCGTCTCCGAGCATTGCCAGACGCCGTCGCTCCACGTTATGAAGACTGCCGAAGCGGCTCCCTGTGTCTTCTGCGCACAGGGAGCCGCTTCGCGTTGTGTGCGGACAAACGGTTGCAAGGCGCTGCGGGGATGCGCTCCTCGGCTCCTCGCAATGACATCCTCAACGATACGCCCGTAAGAGCCTGTTTGGGTTTTGGTTTGCAGGCGAGAGCGAGCGCCGCTGAGGCGAAAATTGGACCACGATGGAGATTCGTAGCCGGGGCTACGGGCCGACATCGGGGGCAATTTGCACCAGGGGCATGACTTTCGGCCCCAGTCCAGCGCCGCCGCTCGGAGCCCAAATTAAGAAATCAAAACAGGTTCTAAGCCTGCGTTAAGTCCATGAAGTGTAGAGCGCTCCGGTGTTTGGGGGAGAAATACTCCAGAAGTTGAGGGTCTATGAAAGGAATGTTGCGTCTATTGCTGCTGCAGCATCAATAGCAACAACCGCAGTAACATAACCACAGTAGTGAGTACGAATCCACAGGCTAAATCAGTCTGCTCGGCGATGCTTGCTACGTCGTAGAAGGTGCGAGCCGATCACTCTCTCATGCACCAACCGAACGAGATGAAGCAATGCAACCAACGCACACGTCAACAGACGTACATACGGCGTCTTCAGGAGGGCAGCCGTCTTCTGAGTCGGCTTCGTGGCCATACCGTCTCTATCTTGCTATCGAGTTTCTGGTACTCTTTGCCGGACTCCCGTTGTTGCTCTACACGCAGCGCTACGCGCTAAGCGGGCGCATCGTGCTGGTCCTGGCTGTGCTCGCTGCCGGCTGTGTCGTAGCCCTCTGGGTCGACCCGGCGTTCGAGCGGAGGCGGATGTGGAACGCATCGTCGCTTTCAAAGCATCTGCGGTCGATGCTTGCCGTTTTTGCGCTGGGCACAGTGGGCATGATCGCCGTGTTCGCATGGTGGTACCCGGAGCTGCTCTGGTCCTTTCCGCGCGAGCACACCCGTACCTGGCTGCTCTTGATGCTTACGTATCCGTTGCTCTCGGTGTACCCGCAAGAGCTGATCTTTCGTACCTTTCTCTTTCACCGGTACGACCCGCTTTTCCGGAACGTGCGTACAAAGATCGCGGCAAGCGGCACCGCGTTTGGCGTTGCCCACATTGTGTTTGCTAACTGGGCAGCGCCGCTGCTAACAGGACTCATCGGTCTCTGGTTTGCGCGTACGTACGCGCACTCGGAGTCGACGCTGGCTGTGACCATCGAGCACGTGCTCTGGGGGATGCTCGCGTTCACCGTTGGCCTCGGATGGTATTTTTACAGCCCGGCGATCTGATAGCACAGGCAGCATCCACGTTTAATCTTGTAATCCAATCCCGGTGCAAGAACCGACGCAAGAACCGACAGAGGACGACCAGAGCGAAGTCACGGGGCCTCGTTGGCTCCGTTCGGGCGCGGATTCGGCAGGTCGAGCGTTGCGGTGTCGGGCAGCACGCGGATGTTGCGGGCCTGTAAGTTGCTCCCGCTTACGTGCAGATCGAACACAATGGGCGTACCGGTGTCGAGCGTATCGAGCGACCCCGGACGGTCAATCGGAAGCGTCATGAGCATCGGATCCATGAAGTCGGGGATCGTGTCGTGATGCACGATCATGTCGCGCCCGCCGGTGGCCGGTGCCTGAAATTCGCCGCGCACGTCGCTGTAGACCTCTGCGCCCTCGGGAGCCGGAAGCGCATCGTCCGACGAGCCGCTGCATCCGGTAAGGAGAACTCCGCCAAAAAGCAGGAGCGCAACCAGAAGCACAATGCTGTATGCGATGCCAAAAGAATGCATCGAATGGTTCATGAGGGGCATGTCAGGTTGAGGGCGTAGGAGGAAAGAGAGAAGATTGCTGTACGTCAATCCGCTACGGCTGCACTTCGGGCGGCTCAACCAGCGGTATGAAACGGCACATCTCCGGTGAGAAGACAGCCTCACGCAGCTCAGGGCTCATGAACGTGCCAAGCGAGAGTCCGCGCAGGATGAGGAGGATGCCCACGATCGCGATGCCGTAGGGGGCCAATTTCAGCAGGGTAGCCCGCCACGATGAAGGAGCGCGGCGCCCCATCCACTGCACTGCGAGCAGCGCAGGAAACGTAGCCAGTCCGAAGGCGGCCATAAACAGCATGCTATCGATCATCGAACCAGCCGCCAGCGCCGTCGCAATAGCCGCATACGAGAATCCGCACGGTAGCAGTCCGTTTAGCACGCCGAGCGCGAACATGTTGCCCGAGCCGGGACTGCGCAGGAGCGACTGCAGCGGACCCCGAAGCTTGCTCATCAGGCGGGCAGGCGTAGCTTCTAACGCTTTCAGGCGGGCGCGTATCGGACGAATCAACACAGCGCTGAGCATCAGCACGCCAATGATAAGCGAGAGCCAGCCCTGATAGCCCTGTAGGGCTACGGCCCAGCCAAGCGCCCCGATGAGGCCGCCCATAGTCATGTACGAAAGGGTGCGCCCGGTGTGGTAGATACCACGCCCCATCCAGAAGCGCCAGGGCGCACGCGCACCGGGCACGGCCAGCACAAGCGGTCCACACATGCCTACGCAGTGCAGGCTCCCCAGCGCGCCAAAGACCAATCCAGTAACGAGCCACTCCATGTGAACAAGAACGACGGCGTGAGCAAAAAGAGGAGGTAGCGGTTCAATGTTAAATGATTGCCTGTGGTTTACATCATCGCAACCTGCTCAAACCCCCTCTGTCTACCGACATCTCCCCCTTGGCCAAGGGGGAGAAACCCGTAGGGAGAGGGGGTTCAAAGAAGAAAGAGCTGCTGCATTCAATCGCTTTATCATTTAGCGTCTATCCACTACCAAAGAGGAGACAGGGTCCCCGCAACACTACGGAGCCTGGTGGGGTGGGGGCGTGTTGCGCACCGAGGCCTGCACGGTCTGAGAGGCACCTTCGGCAAAGTGGAGCGTCACCTCAACCGTATCGCCAACCGACAGCGTGCGGTTTGCGGCGTAGAGCATACCGTGTAGTCCCCCAGGCTGTAGCTGCGTCTCAGACGAAGGAGAGATGGGAAGTCCCTGCTCAAGCTCATCCATGCCCATGGTGCCGTCGTCGCGCTCTACGGTTTCGTGGATCTCGGCGCGGTCCGAAAACGGCGCTTCAATGCGCAGGAGCGTGTCGGGCGTCGCCTCGCGGTGGTGCAGCGTAGCATACAGGGCCGTGACGCCCCCCTCAGCAACCGGACGCACCCACGCATCCGACACGGTCAAGGGGGCTGAGGATGCGTCGTCCTCGGCAGGCGAAGCGGTGTCGTTGGGCGCCTCGGCCCCGCATCCGCCAAGCATCAGCGCAATACAGAGCACAGCGGCTCCCAGAAAGCGTGTGTAAGCAAGCATATGTGGTGGTGGATTTACGAAGTGGGACGAATCGTCTCCAGATCTTCTGCGAAGATCTCAACCGGGGTCATGCTGCCACCGTAGTGGAAGAGCACGCGCCCCTCCGCGTCGATGAGTGAGATCTGGTCAGTGTGGTCGATCAGGTAGTCGTCATCGTCGTAGGTGCCGCGCGAAAGCTCTACGCGCACTCCTACGCGATCCATCAGAGCAAGAATGGTATCGCGGTCGCCAGTCAGGAATGACCAGTCGGTGGTGTCGAGCCCGTAGGCGTCGCGATAGTCGCGCAGGCGCTCTGGCGTATCGCGCTGCGGGTCGAACGTGATCGTCACGAACGCCACATCGTCAGGCGCATCCAACTTGTCGTGCACCTGCTTCATGTTTACGGTAACGAGCGGGCAGATGTCGGGGCATTGCGTATACACATAGCCCACCATCATAGCCTTTCCGGCGAAGTCATCGGGAAAGACGACTGTGTCGCCGTTATGATCAACCAGTTCAAACGAGGCGTCTGATAGGTCATCAATGCGGTTATCCTCACCGCTGCACCCGGTGAGTCCGGTCGCGAGAAGTGTAGCTGCAAGCAGCAGCGCAAGTCCTTGTGATACACGAAGCATCATGAGCGCGTACCTATTGGAGATAGTATGGTTGTAATGACATCCACACGCGAGGCGAGCCGTCGTTTCCACAGCTCTGCGCAAATTACGTGGATTGGAAGTGCATTAGCGGGTAGACTGTACGCAACGCGCATCGGGGTGTTACGTAGCCGCAGCGCGGGGCAGAGGGAAGCGTATGCATATGCTGGCACGGCGCGCCATAGCCATGCATCAGAAGCGCTGGCCGCCAAGGAGCACCCGGTCGTGCAGGCGCACCGCTGCCGCGTGCACCCAGAAATAGATGCTGTTTCGGATGCTATGACGACTCATCCCCAAAACGATATGCGCAACGGGGGGGCGCTCAGTGCGTCGTGCAGGGTAGCGCTATACGGCGTACATTACACGGCATATCACTACACGGCGTACGCAAGCAGGAACCGATGCAGCAGATCGTCTACTTCAGACGTTTCGACGAGGTTATTAAGCACCGCCTCAAAATCTTTCTCGTTGGGGAGGTCCTCGCGGTAGTAGTCGCGGTACTCAATGAGACGCTCGCGCTCGCGCTGCGCGTCAAGCTCGCTGTGAAACTGCGTGCCGTAGCAGGGCCAGTCTTTCATGCGGAAGGCCTGGTTCGGCTGGTCGTTGCGTGCAAGCTCTACGGCATCTTCAGGCAGCTCAGCGACCCGGTCGTGATGGCCCATGTTTGCCGTAAACGTATCGGGTAGCGTGCCAAAGAGCGGGTCGTTTGCGCCGTGATCGGTAAGCGAAACCATACCGGACCCCAGCTCGGAGCGGTCCGAATCGTGGACCACGCGTCCGCCCAGCGCGCGGGCAATGACCTGGTGGCCCCAACACGACCCGAACAGCGGAATCTGACGCTCCGCCATCTGGTGAATCAGGCGCAGCAGGTCTTCCATCCAGGGATGATCGTCCTTGGCCGAATACTCCCCGGCTCCGCCGATAAATACAACATCGACCTCGTTGAGGTATCGGGGCGCAAGCGGATCGCGCAGTACGCTCACCGAGGTCATCTGGTCAGGGCGTAGCGTGGTGCGCTCCATGAAGCACTGGCGCTCCTGCAGCTCCATTTGAGCAGAGGTGCGGGCTTGCAAGAGCAGAACCTGGACAGAATCGAGGGCAGCGGTTGTCGTTTTCATGCGTTGTCTATTAGGTCAGCAAAAGTGGAGCGAAGCGTGGCATACAGCGTCCGCAGCGGCAAGCCCATCACGTTGTAATAGTCGCCCTGCAGGCGGTGCACAAAAAACGGCGCAATAGCATCCTGGATGCCGTAGCTTCCGGCTTTGTCCATCGGCGAACCGGAGCGCACGTACGCGTCGATCTCATCGTCAGATAGCGCAGCCATATGCACCGTGGTCTGTGTTACGGTGGCTACACGGCGTGTGGTGGGAGGGTGGTGGAGTGCCATGCCCGTGAGCACGTGGTGGCGGCGCCCCTGCAGGCGGCGCAGCATAGCGTGAGCGTCTTCGGGACTGCCGGGCTTGCCGAGAATCTCGCTCTCAAACACGACCACCGTATCGGCAGCGAGTGTAAGCGCCTCTGGGTGGGCCTCGGCTACGGGCGTTGCCTTCTGGTGGGCTATGGCGCGCACAGCCTGCTGCGGGGTAGTCCCGTCGGGGATCTGCTCTTCGGCAGGACTCACCGTGGCTTCAAAGGGGAGTTCAACCTGCTTCAAGAGCGCACGCCGGCGTGGAGACTGCGAGGCAAGGATCAGAGGCGTGCGCAGTGTGAACAGGGGCGGCATGAGCAAACAAGGACGGGGCAAAAGCTATGGAATACGGCGTGTAATAGCGTATACGAGAAGAATGCCTACGACGGTCCATGCAATGTCGGTGTACGGTGCCATGCGCATGTGCGCCCCGGAGGGCTGCGCGTGGGGCCACTGCACTGTAGCGACGCCCGACGTGCCGTAGGCAATCAGCTCCTCGGCTTCTCCGGACGGGTACACCAGGGTCGAAGGGCCCCCCACCGATGCGATAAGCAGGGGACGGCCGGTCTCGATAGCACGGAGCCGTGAGTAGTGCACATGCTGCCGGGCGGGCTGTGCACGGCTCCACCAATCTGTCTGTGCTAGCGTGATCATTCCAGTAGCCTCGTGCAAAGTGGGCCCCGCAGTGGCAACGTAGTTGCTAAACAGGCTCTCAAAGCAGATGAGCGGTATAAACGTGTCGGTATCAGCTGTTACGGGGTGCAAGCCAGTCCCTGGGCGGTAGGCGCGCGACATGTCTTCGGCAAGCTGAAAACGTTGCAACCCGCGCCACACGGTAGAGCCCGGTACAAACTCGACCAGCGGAACGAGGTGTCGTTTGTCATAGCGCTGCGCGGGACCTTCGGGGCGTAGGAGCAGCGCCGCGTTGGTGTGCAGTCCGCGCTCACCTGCAGACAGCACGGCACCGGCAAGCAAGGGCACTTGCCAGGCCGTTACGTTCTGTTGTAAGCCAAGGGTGTCGGCGGCGTGGAGTGCCGTTTCGGGCCACACGACCAGGTCCGGACGTGTCGACGCAGTGTCCAGAGCGGTCGTGGTCTGGTGCATCAGTGCTTCCCGGCGCGAAGAGGCACGTGCATCGCTCCAGGTGGTTGGTGGCATAGCGGGCTGTACCACCCACGCGGTAGGGGCGCTTCGGGGGGCGGAGACTGGCGAGGACGTATCAGAAGCAGCCGAAAGCGTCGCGATAATCGCAACAATGAGCAGCGCAGCTCCGCCCGTCACCGCACCTGCTATACGAACCCACACGTCGTTACGCCCTTCTACGTCATGGCTCAGGCGAGCGCTTAAATGAGGAAAACGCATGACATGCACAAAAACGGCAGCCAGCAGAACGTGCATACCTGCAAGAAGAAAAGTAAGGAAAACAGGGCCTCCGAGCCGGATGAGAAATGCCGTTCCGGGGCTGTCGACAAGCGCGTGTGCACCGAGTACCCACGGAAACGCCCACGGCCCATACTGCATGAGAAGATCCACGAGGATCCATCCGCCTCCCCACAGCAGCAGTCCGCGCCAGCAGCGGTGGCGCTGCGCGTGCAGTCCGCCACCGACGAGCGGCAGGCTATACAGCAAGCTCAGCAGCACCCAGGCCGCAACGCCTGCCTGCGTGCCTGCAGGGGTTGCGTGCGCAGCGAGCCACGGGTAAGCTATCAAATAGGCGACAGCGTGAGCAACGAGTGCAGGACCTGCGGTGTCTCTCAGTACAGTCGGCACAGGCACAGGCATCACGAAGTACGTCAGCCACAGCGGCAGAAACGCAACCCACGCGACCGGCCAGGCCCCATACCCCAGCGCTACGGCCCATAGCCCGCCCGTAAGCAGTGCCGCGCCATAGCGTGCTGCGCGGGATTGACCGGGAGAGGCCTCTGCGCGGGGGGAAGAAAGAGGCGAGACCGGAGAATACGGCATAGAGGCAAGGAAAACCAGAAAGGGGGTAGGCGATTAATGGCTGATGGCGTGCGCCGGCAAGGGCGTGTGGAAAACAGCGTACGTGAGGGCATCACGAAGCGAAAATGATGTGGCTTTCGACAGATTGTATCAACAAAAACGCAAAATCATTTGACAGGCGAAGAGCGTCCACCTACTTTAAGAGCAGTCTTTTGGAGAGAAAACGACGCTCATGCGCGTATTTACAATTTGTAATCACAAAGGCGGCACTGGAAAAACCACCACGACGATCCACGTGGCGGCTGCACTCGGGCTATCGGGGGTGCGTACCCTGGTGGTTGACCTGGACCCTCAGGGATTTCTGACCCGCACGATGGGGGCGGATCCCGATGAAAGCCCCGAAACAGCGCTTTCGCTGTTTGATCCTGATGCCAACCTGTGGGAATGCGAAACCGTTTCGATGAGCGGATTCGACCTGCTACCGTCGTCGAACCGGCTTACGCGTGAGATGCGCGAGCTTAACAAGCCAACCGATGTGCTGTGGATTCGCGAGGCCATTGAACGCAATGTCGACAGCGCGCCCTACGATGCGGTGCTCTTCGATACGGCTGCGGCAGTTACCGTATACAGCCTGAATGCCCTTGTGGCCAGCCAGTATGCGGTGATTCCTGTGCTTCCGGAGTACCAGTCGGTCGTAGGCGCCGAGCAAACGTTCCAGACCGTGTCGATGGTGCGTAAGCGGCTCAATCCGAACCTGCACGCCCCCATGTTTCTATTTACACAGGTCGACGGCCGCAAGCGCTTACACGGTGCGTACCGGAGCTATATGCGCAAGAAGTATGCTCGCCGGGTACTCGACACGGTTATACGAACAAGCACCTCACTCACCGAGGCGTACGACGACGGCGAAACGGTCTTCGACACCGATCCCCACTCGCGTGGCGCACGCGACTACGCCAACGCCACCGATAATCTGATGCAGCGCGTGCGCGCCCACGAGGACGAGGACACGGAGGTGATCCCGCAAAACGGGGCCTCGGTATCTTCAACGACGCCCCCGGAGACCCCCTCGCTTTCATGAGCCGATCGATTCGTACTGCGCTGCGAGCTGGCGGCGCCCTCGCCGCTCTTGCCGGACTATACATCGCGCTCACGTTTAGCTGGGGCGGACTGCCACCGCTGGAGCGTTTCGTGGATCCGGCTGACGGGCTCTGGCATGCGGCCCGAACGGCTGAACTGAATGCTACGTCGCAGACGCTGCAGCTCGATGCGCTCAACGAGCCCGTTACGATGGTGCGCGACGAACGCGGTGTGCCGCATCTCTACGCGCAGAGCGACCGCGATGCCACCATCGCAATGGGGTATGTCGTTGCGCGTGATCGCCTCTTCCAGATGGACTTCACCTCGCGTGTGGCGCAGGGGCGCCTTTCCGAACTGCTTGGCCCGTCGATGGCTAACAGCGACCGATTTCTGCGAGCTACCGGGATGGAGTGGGGGGCACAGGCCAACATCAGGCGGATCGAAGAGGAGGGGGGCACCGAGTGGGATGCGCTGCGCTGGTACACAGAAGGAGCTAATGCTTACATCGAGGCACTGCCTGCGCGCGAGTGGCCGCTGGAGTACCGCCTGCTCAACGCCGAGCCCGCGCTGCGAGCTCCAATTGACGGTCCGCGCCTGCTTCAGTTCATGACCTACGACCTCACGTACCGCAGCGACGCACCGGTCTATCATGCGCTGCAGCAAGCGCTTTCCCCGGAAGACTACGCGACGCTCTACCCTGACCACCCATCCAGACTGTACGCATCCATGTTTCCGGAGGGCGCTGCCGAGGCCTCGCATCATGAAACCTTGCAACACGAACCCTTACAACCGGCGAGCGTAGCGCCACCGGGTCCGGTGCAGGCTATTCTGGAGGCCCATTACGCCGCGCATCACCAATTGCAAGACACGGCGCTGGAAGGCTATCGCTTCGGGAAGGGGTCGAACAATTGGGCCGTGGCGCCTGCGCGTAGCAGCACAGGCGGGGCGCTGCTGGCGAATGACATGCACCTGGGCGTGTCGGTGCCGTCGATCTGGTACGAGGTGCATCTGCATACGCCCACGACAGACGTGTCGGGACTTACGATACCGGGGGCGCCGGTCATCGTGCAGGGCGTAAACGATCATGTGGGCTGGGCGCTCACGAACGCAGGGGCCGACGTCGTCGATCACTACGCGCTTACGGTGAACGACGACCGCACGCAGTACCGCTACGATGGGACGTGGCACGACCTTGAGCTGCAGGTCGATACCCTCTACATGCAGGGCACCACGCCTGTGCTGGATACGCTACGCATCAGCCGGTGGGGACCGCTGCTGCCGGACACGCCGCAGTCGGTGGCCGATACGCAGGCAGTTGCGCTGCAGTGGGTGGCGCATCATCCCAATCGGACGCTGCATGCGCTCTGGCAGATGAACCGCGCCACGTCAGTGGCTGTGCTCGACAGCGCGCTTGCGGACTGGCATGCGCCCATGCAGAACATTGCGATGGCAGATACGGAGGGAAATATCGGGATGCGGATGTCCGGTGCACTCCCCATGCGAGCCTCCGGCACCGGTAAGAGCATCCTGGACGGAAGCACCGATGCCCACGCGTGGACCGGGTGGGTGCCGCACGATGAGATGCCGCATGTGCACAATCCAGAGCGGGGGGTACTGGGATCCGCTAATCAGGTGCCGGTTGGCCCGTCGTACCCGCACTACGCAGGACACGACTGGCGCGACGGCTACCGCTCTATGCGTCTGAAGACGCTGCTCGATGCACGCGAGCAACACAGTCTGAACGACATGAAGGCGTACCAGGTGGATGTCTACGTGCAAGAGCGTGAGGCCTTTGCGCCGTTTATCGAGGCGGTGGAACCCGCTCGGCTCACCAAGCGAGGCACCGCAGTGCGCCGTTGGCTGCTTAGGTGGGAAGGCCACGCCACGACCGACCGCCACGAGCCGCTTGTGATGCATACGTTCCTACGGGTGCTGCGCGACATGATGTGGGACGAGCCCGTCTTCAGCGAAGCGCGGCGTCCGCAAGACGCAGTGCTCCTCGACCTGCTTGAGCACGATCCGGAAGCGCCATGGTTCAACCGTGTTGACACCGATACCACCGAAACCGGTCTGGAGCTGATGGGCCTGGCCCTCGATGCGACTGCCGATACGCTGGCTGCGCGATACACGTGGGACCCCGAGGCGTGGCGATGGGGCGACCATCATCAGCTTGAGATTGCCCATCTCTTGCCAGCAGGGCCGTTTGCCTCGCTCGGACGCGGGCCACATCCGTTCCCGGGCTTTGCGTCGACGCTGTTGCAGGCGCCCGGACTGCGCGTGTCGCACACCGCGAGCCAGCGGGCTGTCGTCGACTTTTCGGGCGATCGCCCGGAGGCACATGTCGTCTATCCCGGCGGGCAGCGCGCGCATCCCTTTGATCCGGTGCACTTCGATCTTTTTGTGGAGCCCTACCTCGAAGAAGCCTACTACGTGCAGGCCCGTCCACAAGACCCCGATGAGATTGAGCCAAACCGCATCAGCGAACAGATACAGCTCATCCCGTAGCGGCCTGTCCACCGAGACGCGTGCAAACGGCGCGGCATGCGGCCCGTACCCGGTGCATTCTCGTGCAAACGTGACAAGCTTGAAAGAGAAAAGAGGGGCGGGTAGGCTTACACGGCCCCTGCCGTAGGTGGGGCTGAATTGGGAGCGCTTCCGGCGTCGTTCCTACGAGATTGTTGCTTGACACTCTCCCGCGCATCTCGTACATAGTATGCCACGCTCAAACACATATGTGCTCTGCACGGCCGCGCTGTCGTGGCGCGGAAGGAATTTGCCGATACGCTGCATGCTCGGCAAAAGCACCTACGGGGGAAGCCGGTGCAACTCCGGCACTGTCGCGCAGCGGTTACAGTCCGAATGCCCGCGTGCACGAGCGACCAAACAACACGTCGGCTGTTTACACGTAGTGCCGTTATCCAACGCTGCAAAACACCCGACTCCCCACGCGTCCTGGGGTTCGTGGTCACGCTAACCATCCTACATGCCGCGCAAACCGCTCCGTCAGTCAGGTTTCCAGTTCAGACTGCTTCAGCCCCGATTGACCCTGCTCAAAGCGGATCGCCTGCGCGACACACGGGGGGCGTAGCTGCCTACGCAACGCTTTGGCGCGCAGGGTCTTGCTTGAACGGTTCCTTTCATAAGCTTGCCTGCCCCGAGCCTATATGCCCCTTTTCCAGAAGCGCGTCAACCTCAAGCCCTACCAGTACCCGCACCTGCTCAAGTTTAAAACGGCCATTCGTCAGTCGTACTGGGTGCACGACGAATTTAACTTTGAGGGTGACATTCAAGACTTCCACGTTAACTGCACCGATGTGGAGCGTAGTGTTATCACCAAAACCATGCTCGCCATCGCGCAGATTGAGGTATCTGTCAAAACCTTCTGGGCCGATATCTACAAGCGTCTTCCGGTGCCCGAGGTGGGAGCGGTAGGCATGACGTTCGCTGAGTCGGAGGTGCGCCACCTCGACGCGTATTCACACCTGCTGGAGCTGCTTGGCCTGAACGAGGCTTTCGAAGACGTCGAAACCATTCCGGCCCTTCGCGACCGCATCGCGTACCTCGAAGATACCTTGGAGGCGGCCGACAGCGCCGACAAGCGCGATTTTGCGCTCTCTATCTTGCTCTTCAGCATCTTTATCGAGCATGTGAGCCTGTTCAGCCAGTTCCTCATCATGCTCTCGTTCGACAAGTACGAGAAACGCTTCAAAGGCGTCGCCAATGCGGTCGAAGCTACCTCGAAAGAGGAGCAGATCCACGGGCTTTTCGGCGTAGAGCTTATCAACGTGATGCGTGAAGAGTATCCGACCTGGTTTGGTAACGAGTTCGACGCGCAGGTCACCGAGGCCTGCCGCCGCGCCTATCAGGCCGAGCAAAAGGTGCTCGACTGGATTTTTGAAGAGGGTGAGCTTGACTTCCTTCCGCGCAACGTGGTCGATGCTTTTCTGCGCGACAAGTTCAACGCCTCGCTCGACCATGTCGATGTCGACCCGCTGTTTGAAGTTGACAGCGACCTGCTCGCCGAAACCCGCTGGTTCTACGAAGAAATCTTGCTCACAAAAGGCAACGACTTCTTCTCGAAGCGCGGTACCACCTATTCCAAAATGACCCAGAGCGTCAGCGGCGACGATCTGTTTTAGGACGCGGCCCATCCCAGAACCGCTCCCCTACGGCTTCATTGCCTCAGCGTGTAGGGGCAGAAGGATGCGCATGATGTGCTCTGAGCAAGCACAATGGCCGCGTATCCCTCTACGTATCTTCCATCTGTCCATTCCGATAAATCACAACCGCCTATGCCAACTACAAAAGTTCGTCGCAAGCGCGCTTCCTTCGACTGGTTAAACGATCACTCGCGCACGTTCTTGCGGCGCGGGTACTTGCTTGAAGGCACCAGTCCTGAAGAGCGCGTCCGCGACATTGCCGACCGGGCCGAGGAGATCCTTGGTATTGACGGGTTTGGCGATCGCTTCTTTGATTACATGAGCCGCGGGTACTACTCGCTTGCGTCACCGGTGTGGGCCAATTTCGGGCTCGACCGCGGCCTTCCTATCAGCTGCTTCGGCTCCTACATCGGCGACTCGATGGAAGCCATTCTTGACACGCATGCCGAGGTTGGCATGATGACCAAGGTAGGGGGTGGTACCAGCGGCTACTTCGGCGACGTACGCCCGCGTGGCTCTGAAATCACTAACAACGGTACCTCAAACGGTACGTATCCGTTTGCACAGCTCTTCGACAAGATCATCAACGTGGTAAGCCAGGGCGAAACGCGCCGAGGCCACTTTGCGGGCTATGTCGATATTGAGCACCCCGACGTTGAAGAGTGGCTCAACATCCAGACCGAGGGCGACACCATCCAGACCATGTACTACGGCGTGGTCGTGGGCGACGACTGGATGCAGCAGATGATCGACGGCGATGCCGAGAAACGCGCGCTCTGGGCCAAGGTCATCGAGGCCCGCATGAACCTGGGCATTCCGTACATCCTGTTTCGGGACAATGTAAATAACGGCAAGCCGCAGGTCTACAAAGACAAGGGCTATGAGATAAAGGCGAGTAACCTCTGCAGCGAGATCGCGTTGCCCTCCAACGCCAAGGAGAGCTTCGTCTGCTGCCTTTCGTCGATGAATGTGCTGCACTACGATGAGTGGAAGGAGACCGATGCGGTGGAGACGCTCACCTTCTTTCTGGATGCGGTGATGCAGGAGTTTATCGACCGCGCTTCCGGTATTAAGCACATGGAGCGCGCCGTGCGGTTTGCCGAGCGCCACCGGGCCATTGGCATTGGTATGCTGGGCTGGCACTCGTACCTGCAAGACAACATGATTCCCTTCGAATCTACCGAGGCCAACATGACCGGGGCCGAGGTGGCCAAGACCATCAAGGAACGCTCGTATGCCGCCTCGGGCGAGCTGGCCGACCGCTTTGGCGAGCCGGAGGTGCTCGAAGGCTACGGACGCCGCAACACCACAACCATGGCGGTGGCGCCCACGAAATCGAGCAGCTTCATTCTGGGGCAGGTCAGTCCCTCAATCGAGCCCATCAAGAGCAACTACTTTGTGCAGGATCGGGCTAAGATGAAGGTGACATACAAGAATCCGCACCTGAAGGAGTTACTGGCCAAAAAGGGCGCTGATACCGACGATATGTGGGAGAAGATTGCCCTGCGCGATGGCTCGGTGCAGCACCTCGACATCCTGTCGGAGCACGAGAAAGACGTGTTCAAGACGTTCAGCGAGATCGGACAGATGACGATCATCAACCAGGCGGCCAGTCGGCAGCAGCATATCGACCAGTCGCAGTCGCTGAACCTGGCGATTGATCCGGGATCTACCGCGGTGAAAGACATCAACGCGCTGTACATTGAGGCATGGCGCAAGGGCGTTAAGTCGCTCTACTACCAGAACGGCGTAAACGCTGCGCAGAGCTTCTCGCGCGAACTGCTCGAATGCCGCGCCTGCGAAGCGTAACCGGACGGGCATTCCTCTTCGCTTCCCAGCAAAACTAATCTGCGGCCCTCATGCGCTTCCCTGTGGAGATGCATGGGGACTTCTTTTTGTGGAGACCCCGCAACATCCCCTTTGCAACGCCCGACGGGGACCGTCGGACACAGTACAGGTTCTTTTTTCGAATTGAGTATCACGTTTCGTGCGGCGCTGCTACGCATCCAGCCCATACGCTTTGCGCTTGCGGTAGAGGGTCGCGGGGTCGATATCGAGCACACGCGCGGCTTCTTGCAGCGTGTCGGTGTGCTGAATGGCGTGCTGAATGTGGTGGGCCTCGACCTCGGCAAGCGTGCGTAGCCCGGTCGGCTTGGAGGTGCTTGCGGGCTCCTCATCAGCAAATGGAAGGTGGGCGATGCTGAGCGTGTGACCCCGGCAGAGAATAACGGCGCGCTCAATGGCATTCTCAAGCTCGCGCACGTTTCCCGGCCACGCATGCGCCTGCAGAGCGTGCTCCACTGGCTCCGACAGGGCCTCGATAGACTGGTTGTATTTGTTTGCGTAGAAGCGGAGAAAGCGCTGGGCCAACGGGATGATGTCGGCAGGGCGCTCGCGCAGCGGGGGCACCGTAAGCGGCACCACATTGAGGCGGTAATACAGATCCTGGCGGAAGGTGCCGGCTTCGACCTCCGCCTTTAAGTTGGCATTGGTCGCTGTAACCAGCCGTACGTCGGCGTGCAGGGTCTCTGGATCCCCCACGCGCTCATAGGCCTGGTGCTGCACAAACCTGAGCAGCTTCGGCTGCAGGCTCAGCGGGAGTTCGGCGATCTCGTCAAGAAACAGCGTGCCACCATCCGATTGCGTAATCCGGCCCGGCTTGGACTGCGTGGCTCCGGTGAAGGCGCCCTTGACGTGACCGAACAGTTCGCTCTCAAACAGCTCCCGCGAGAGCGAGGGGCTGTGTATCACGCCAAACGGCTCGTCGGCGCGCGGACTCCACGCATGAATTGCGCGGGCCAGCACACCTTTGCCAGTCCCGCTTTCGCCCTGAATGAGCACCGTAGCCTCGCTGTCTGCGATCTGGCGCGCCTCATCGAGCACAGCCTGCATGGCCGGACTCTCACTGCTGGTAAGGCGTGCCGGGGCCGAGCGCTCCAGGTCCGATTCCAGCAGCGCTACACGGTGATGCAGCGCCTGCAGATCCACCGCTTTACGCAGCGCCAGACGCACCTGCTCGGGCGTAAACGGCTTGGGCAGATAGTCGGAGGCTCCGCGCCGCATGGCCTCTACAGCGGTGCCAATGGAGGCGTGCGCTGTGATCACAATAATGCTCACGTCAGCATGCATGTCGAGCAGTTCCGGGATCAGATCCAACCCCGATTCCGCACCCAGCCGCAGATCCAGAAAAACGACATGGTAGGCCCCTTCGTGCATCGCCTTGCGTGCAGCCTCGGCGCTGGCCACAGACGTCAGCGCGTGGCCGTCGCGCTCCAGGCAGTGCTTTAGGGCCGTGCGGATGCGCGGCTCATCGTCCACCACCAGGATGCGGAGCGCAGTGTCAAGGGCGTGGGGAGCAGCAGGCATACACCGAAAGCGATGGGTAACAGAAGACAGCGTGTTGTACCGGAAATTGTCACTGGAGAGATACGGCTCTCCTCGTTTTGGTCTGGTACGTCGCATCCATTACGGTGTTACTCGCACAGCATTACGGGTCACGTCAAGCGCACAGGACATATGATCAATGATCGGTAGTGGATAGACGTTAAGTGATAGCTCTCCTGATAAAAATCTTTCCTGAGGCGAACGGTCCCCCGTTCGCCTACGCCAGTCCCGCCGGAGACGTCCGCGCCGGGCGGCGCTCCCAGTCTCCGGCTACTGGCATATTTCCTCCATCACTTAGCGTTGAACCGCTACCCAATGATCAACGGGTGTTACGCTCAACCCGCTTTAAAGCTTTTCATGAGGTCATCTGTAACCCCTAAAAGAGAGAAGACCGTCACTACGTCTCCGCCTTGAAGCATGGTCTCGCCTTTAGGTACAAGGAGATCGGGACCGCGCTCGATAGCGACCAGGATGACCTCTTCAGGCAGCAGGTGCTGCCCGGTCTCCGACAGCGACTTACCCGCGAGTGGGGCCCCGGCCTCCAAAACGATTTCTGCAATCTCAGCGCCATTGCCCAGCGGCATAAAGTCTCGAACGTGGGGACGCGCCACGGCTCGGTAAAACTTCTCTCCGCTCAACCGGTGCGGACTCTCAACGCGGTGCACTCCAAGGTCGCTAAACAGCGACATATGGTCGGGATTGCTCACCGAACTGATGAGTTGGCCTACGTTCATTTCGCGGCCCATCATCATCACGATCAGATTCGTGGCGTCGTCGTCAGTCGTGGCGACGAGCGCATCGGCTTCTGTGATCCCTGCTTCCTCAAGGAGCTCTCGGGAGGCTGCATTCCCATGAAGAACAAGACAGTCGTACTCAGCACTCAGGCGTCCAGCCCGTTCCTCGTGCTCTTCGATAACGACCACTTCGTGCTGGTTGGCCGTGGCCAGTTCCACAATGCGACGGCCGGTGCGACCGGCTCCTACAACAACGATATACATAGACGTTCAACAGGTTGTGGGTAAAAAACTGAATGTTCAGTGTGCGCAAGAATCTGCGCGTGCCGACACGGGCGGCTACGGGCGGGCTGGCACGCTCCCCACCAGTATCCAGCGCAGGAAGAGGATCACAGGGAAAATTTCGAGGCGGCCAATCCACATCTGAAAGATGAGAATGCTCTCGGCCCAGACGTTCATATCCGGTCGTGTCACACCGGTCGACAGCCCGACCGTGCCCTGTGCTGTGGCCGACTCGAAGATGATGTCTGCCAGGCTGTAAGACGGATCTACGAGCAGACTGAGGGCAACAGCACTCGCCATCATAAAGGCAAGGTACACCCCCGAGAGTACAGCGGCCTGGCTCAATTCGTCGTGCATCTCATTGCGGGTGAGATGCTTAGACGCTCCCATTCGAAATCGAACCGCTGCATGACGAGGAAGAAAAAAGCGAATCGCGTTCCAGCGGATGCCGCGTGCCAGCACGTAGATACGAATGAGCTTGATGCCGCCCACCGTGGCTCCTGCCGACCCGCCAACAATCATCGCGCTAAACACGATGAACAGGATAGCGCCATCGCTCCAGTCTCCAATTGCCGAGGTTTGCCACCCCGTTGTTGAAAGAGCCGTGGCAAACTGAAAGAGCCCCTCGCGCACCGGATCAGCAACCGCCGGGAGCGTCCACAAGAACGCAATCAGCAGCGGCGTGCCAACCAAGAGAAGCACGCCCAGGGTGCGGACCTGCGTATCTCTCCACAACGGCTGCAAGGAGCGCTTTTTAAGCATGCCGTAGTAGACCGGAAGCGCAACAGCCCCAAGGATCATCACCGGAATGTGCAGCATGTCCATCGCGTAGGAGTTGTACCCGGCAATGCTGTCGTCGAGCGTACTGAAGCCTCCAGTTGATTGCCCCGTCATTGCGTGGTTGACCGCGTCGAATAGGGTGGGCTCGAGTCCGTAATCGGGGAGAATGATGAAGGTGCCCATAGCCAAGTAGACGGCCACGGCTGCCGTTATCCCGAGATACAGGCGCCACAGCACGCGGGCAGTCTCCAAAATATTGGGACGCAGTTTTGTGCTCCGGCCCTCGGCCTCATACAGCGAGAATCCGGCGGTTCCACTTGGCGTGCGCAGAATCGCCAGTACGAGCACAATCATTCCTGCTCCCCCAACCCACTGCGCGAACGACCGATAGAAGAGAACGCCGTGGCCTACCGACGGCTCATGGACGCTCATGGTAAGCCCCGTAGTTGTGAATGCGCTCATGCTTTCAAAGAAGGCATGCAGCGGATTTTTAAAGTTGTAGAGGCTGGATGTGTACGTCTCTCCCGCTGGCACAAACGACTGAGCTACGGAGGCCGGGGTTACGTAGGCCGCAACGACCAGAGGCACGGCCCCTACCGCTGCTACCATTAGCCATCCCACAGCCGCGATTAGCATGCCTTGCCACCTCGACGGCTCGGGCGCATCTCGACACGCCAGGTACCCCCCGCCCCCAAGAAATGCGCTGACGCCAGCCGCCCCAAGAAAGCTCAATGCGGTGTACGTTTCCCCGTACAGCAAGGCGACTATCAGGGGAAGCACGAAGAGCGCCGACAAAATAAGAAGGAGGGCGCTCACGTCGCGCCCAACAACTGTAATCGTGGATAAGCGAGACTGATGCAATGCAGAAAGGGGCGTCATGAATAGAAAAAGGCAACGGGATCACCCACAGAGTGACCGCGCTTCTGAGCACAGCACGCTGGGATTCATAAAGGATGATAACAAATACCAGACCACGGGTTTGCCACATAGTCCTTCAACACCGAATCCAGAGCACTCACCTTCCTCAACCGGGCTCTGACGAATATAAGCGCTTCTCACCAACCAAAATTGATACAATTGCAGGTTGTAGCCCAATACATCCCCGTCTCTCTCGTCGTGCATTTTGCACGATGCCGAGACGCTTCCATCATGCAAAGTGCACGATTAGGTGATACCCGGGCGAGCATATCAGGCCCCTGACGCGTCTGCACCTGTCCTCGGCCAGACTGGCATTGGATTTGAACCTTATTTTCGCGCCCGACCGCATCCGAGCGTAAGTGCGCGCCCGACTTAAACAGCTACCATCCTATACCAGTGTCTTTCTATGAGCGTACGCCGTATCCTGATTGTAGACGACGAGCGTAGCCTCCGTCTATCGCTAAAGCAAGTCCTTGAGGATGCTGGCTACCGTATTGCAACGGCAGAGAGCGGCCCCGTAGCACTTGACCACCTCGAAACAAACCCATGTGATTTGGTCTTACTCGACCTTCGCATGCCAGAAATGGATGGCCAGGAGGTGCTCAACGCCATTAAGGAGCGCCGCCCGGAACTCCCGGTCATTATCGTCACTGCTCACGGTACGGTCGACCAGGCCGTGGAGATGATCCGTAAGGGGGCCGAGAACTTTATCCACAAGCCATTCACTCCCGATCGGATTCGGATGACAGTCGCCCAGACGCTTGCTCAGGACGCAACCGAAGACGGCACCTATGCACAGCACATTGAGGATGCGCGCGCAGGGATCAGGGAAAAAGATTTTGAGCGCGCCCGACAGCACATTCAGAAGGCGTTCTCGGTTGACGCCACACGGCCCGAGGCATTCAACCTCTTGGGGGTGCTTATGCAACTGCATCACCGATATCAGGAAGCATTGCGCTACTACCAATCGGCGTTAGCGCTGCAACCTGGGTATCAACCAGCCGTGTATAACCGGGATAATGTGAGTCGGTCGCCTTCTGTGCGTAACCCCGCTGACGTTCGCCTCGAATAGCCCGATTCCCCACCTTGCGCGAAGCAAGACCGCTGAATCCTTCTCCTTAACATGCCCTTTTTACCATGGACACCATTTCCGCACGCGTTCTCGTCGTCGACGATGAGAAGAACGTTCGCCTTACTCTGCGCCAGGCTCTGGAGGACCTCGGCCTAACTGTTGAAACCGCTATAGACGGAAACGAAGCGCTTGAGCACCTCGGTGAAAACGATTACGATCTCATGCTGCTCGACCTTCGCATGCCGGGCCTGAGCGGGATGGAGACGCTGGAGCATGTGCGCCGCCAGCACCCCGACCTGCCGGTCGTTATCGTAACGGCTCACGGCACCGTCAAAAACGCCGTGCAGGCCATGCGGCGCGGGGCGGTGGATGTGCTCCTCAAACCCATCAGCCTCGATGCCCTTCGCACGCTCGTCGACCAGGTGATTCGCGAGCCGTCTACATCGCCCAATGCAACGCCATACGAGGAGTGGATGCAACTGGCAACTTGGCACCTCCGGTATCAGCGCACCGAAGCCGCCCGCCACTGCCTGAACGAGGCGCTCAACCAAGACGAGACCCGTCCGGCTGCCCATACTTTGCTGGGCATGCTGGAGGGAGCGGAAGGCAACACCGAAGCTGCTCGCCAGCATCTGGAAGCAGCCGTAGCACGCGATGGAGACCCCACAATGGCCCAGCTTCTGCTCGACCGCCTTCAGGAGGATGCCCCGTTTCCGATCAACCACCCTGAATCTCTGCTGGCTTCACCAGATTCACCTTCGGACGATGATTCGTCTCTGACCGTGCGCGCCGCCCCGTCGCGCGCTGAGAGCGAAGACGACATGCCTCACCGCGTGTGTGCTGTGCTGGATGAATCTGTAGCCGACGGCGTAACGGCGGCCCATCGTGCGCTGGCAACGCTTGCTGCGGACTCGGCGCGGTCCCACGCAAGTAGCGAGTTACTGCTCCTGACCACGGTTGAAGTCCCCTGGCAACTTGCTCTTTCACAAGCCGAGGAGGTCCACCAGAAGCGCATTCAAGAGGCCACGTGGCAACTGGAGGCATTGGCCGAAACGCTGGAAGAGAGCCGCCTGCACGTGCGGCCCGTTGTGGTTGTTGCCCACCAAGCGGCTGCCGTCGTCGAAAACACCGTCACCAAGCGATCGGTGCAGCACCTCGTAGGCCTATGGCCTGGTGCGAATGGATCCACGTCGGACGCTGACGCCGAATGGACCGATGCGTTACGCACGGTGTCGTGCGAGGCTACGCTTCTTCGTCCCGGCACAACGCCCCCCAAATCCGGTGACGTAACAAACGTGACGGCCTTCATCACCGACAGCCCCGACGCCCCGTTTGTAGCGCGCCGCGCCCGAGAGTGGGCACAAAGCCAGGGCGTTGCGGGCCTGACGCTGCTCACCATCCAGCACGACGACGGCACCACAAGCCGGGACGACCTGGAGCACCGCGGCCATCGTCTCTTGTGGGACGTGGCCGACCGGGCGGGCCTATCTGATGAGCAGTACAAAGGGCGCGTCCTTGTGTCGAAGGATGTGCAGGCGACCGCCCATCGGTGTGCTTCCGCCTGCGACCGCATCTGCATCGGGGCCGGACAGGAGGCGTCGTGGGCCAAGCCTGCTGCAGACTCATTCGCCGGACGCCTGGCCGCATCGACCGAAGTGCCCATTGCTCTTGTCCGGGGCGCTCATTCTTCCTCCGCACCCTCGTTCTTGGAGGCCCTTCGGAATCGCCTCATTGGATGATTGGCGCCGAAAGCAGACCTTTGGTCACGCCGGCATGTGCTTCTGTCTTCCCCCAATGTCTTTCTCCTCATGATGCGGACAGTCCGCGCGAAAATTCTTCTGGCAAATGGCACCGTGCTGCTCCTGCTGGGCCTTGTCTTGGGATGGGCACTCGTGAACATTCAGAACCTCGGAAGCGCGTCCGAGGCGATCCTGAGCGAGAACTATCGCAGCATCATTGCCGCCGAGAACATGATCAACAGCCTGGAGCGGATGGATAGCGCTGTGCTCCTGCATCTGCAAGACCGGGAGCAGGGTCTGCGTCAGTTTCGCACGAACCAGAATCAGGTCTCCCAGTGGCTGGCGCGTGCCCAGGACAACATCACAATCGCGGGTGAGGACCGCGTGCTTGCCCGAATCGACTCGACGTTCGACCGCTACACGGCCCAGTTCGATTCACTGCTCCAGCGGCCCGGCGTGTACGGCGACCGTCCCTACGACGATGCTATGCTCCCCGCTTTTCAGCAGGTGCGAAGTGCGGCAGGCGATCTGCGCGACCTGAATCAGCAGACCATGGTCGAGGCATCGGACCGGGCCGAGAGCGTGGCGACGTGGGCCATCTGGTCAGTTGGAGGCATTGGGGTGGGCGCCACGGTGCTCGGGCTTGTCATCAGCGTGATTCTGGCTGGTCGCATCGTGCGGCCCATCCGCAAGGTACAGACTGCAACGCAGAAGATTGCAGCAGGCGACTATGACGTGTCTGTGGATACGGATGCGAACGACGAGCTTGGCAGCCTCGCCGATCAGTTTAACGAGATGGCCGCCGAACTCCGGCACTATCGGGATCTCAACGTGGAGAAGATCCTTGCCGAGCAGCAGAAGAACGAAGCGATTCTGCAGAGCATCGACGACGGGCTGCTGGTGGTCGACGGCGACTACTCCATCATCAACCTGAACCCGACCGCCGAGTGGGCACTTGGCGTAAACCGTCAGAACGTAGCAGGCCAACATGTGCTCGAAGCCCTTCGCAACGAGCGCATCTTCGATCAGATTCAGCAAACAATTGAGTCGGGAGAGCCCGCCACGCCCAACCAGCCCACAGACATATTCACGGTAGAGCGAAACGAAGATACACGGCACTTCCAGTTCATCGTCAACCCGGTGTGTAGCCCGTCGGGAGAGATGCTGGCCACGATTCTGCTACTACGCGACGTCACGGAGCTCCAAGAGCTGAACCGCCTGAAGTCCGACTTCGTCGCAACGGCGTCTCATGAGCTCAAAACGCCGCTCACAAGTATTGGCATGAGCGTGCGCCTGCTCCGCGAACGCCACGAAGAGGACTTCGACAGCCGCGACCGCGAACTGCTTGAAGCCGCCGTCGAAGATGTCGATCGGCTTCGCGACCTTGTGAACGACCTGCTCGACCTCTCGAAGATCGAGTCGGGACGGATGGAAATGGAGCGGGCGGCGGTTCCTGTCCCGCTGATCTCCAAGAAGGCCGTTGGGCTCCTCAAGACGCAAGCTGCCGAAAAGGACATCTCTTTCGATGTGGATGTGCCCGACGAGCTTCCCGATGTTAAAGCCGATCTCAACAAGGTAACCTGGGTGCTCACCAATCTGCTTTCCAATGCACTCCGCTATTCCGAACCCGGAAGCCCTATTCAGATAGAGGCGCGTCCGATTGGCGGGTCGGTGCATATTTCGGTCGAAGACCACGGTGCCGGCATCCCCTACGAGTACCAATCGAAGATTTTTGACAAGTTCGTTCAGGTTGACAGCAACCAGGCGCCAGGCGGCTCTGGACTGGGGTTAGCCATCGCACAGGAGATCATTCACGCCCATGGCGGACGTATCTGGGTCGATTCGACGCCCGGAGAGGGCAGTACGTTTACGTTCACCCTTCCGCAGGCTGGGAGCGCAGCCCCCGGCCCAAGCGCGTAGTTGAAAACGGCCTCGTTCTTTCTTATCGTAGAACGCTACCTCTTTTACCGCTCGCCTTCATCTGATGCCTCAATTTTCTGTGGCCAGCCTGTTCGTACATGCTCAACACTCCGTCTGGTCATGGTGGCGATCGATCACTCCGCCGCAACTCTTTGTCGGATCCTTCTTGGCGCTCATTCTGGTGGGTACGGTTGGCTTTATGGTGCTGCCGGGCCTGTACACCGGACCGTCGCTAACGTGGGTTGACGCGCTGTTTACGGCGACAAGTGCGGTGTGCGTTACGGGGCTCATCGTGGTCGACACGGCTACGTACTTTACCACGTGGGGGCAGGCGTACGTGCTGCTGCTCATTCAACTGGGCGGACTCGGCATCGTCTCTTTCACCTCGGTGATCATTGCGGCGCTGGGGCGTCGTCTGTCGCTGCGCCAGGAGATCCTGACGAGCCGCGGCGCCAACATGGTGGATGAAATCGACTACCACGCCCTCACCTGGGCGGTGGTGCGGTTTACATTTGGTGCTGAACTCATAGGCGCTGTTCTGCTCTATGTATTTTGGGTGCCCGAATTTGGATGGACAGGAGCCGTCTGGCCCTCCATTTTCCACACCATAAGCGCCTTCTGCAACGCGGGCTTCTCGACGTTCACCACGTCGCTGATGGGCTTCCAGACCAACCTTCCGCTCTTGGGCGTCGTTATGATGCTGATTGTGCTGGGTGGACTGGGCTTCCTGACGTTGGAGGAGCTTAACCTGTGGCGGAACAGGCGCCAGAAGAGGGGACGCTTTCGGCTGTCGGTTCACTCGCAGATTGTGCTCGGCACAACCGCTGTACTGATCGTGGGCGGCTGGGTGGCCTTTACTGCGTTTGAGTGGCACAACACACTGGCAGGCATGTCGCTCAGCGAGCGGCTCGTGAATGGGCTCTTTGCGAGCATCACCCCGCGCACAGCGGGATTCAACACCATCGACTACGCCGAAACCACTTCGGGCACCAACTTTCTCACGATCATCTTTATGGTGATTGGCGGATCGCCCGGGTCTACGGCAGGCGGCATCAAAACGACCACGTTTGCCCTGCTTGGCCTGCTGGCCTGGTCGCGGCTGCAGGGACGCCCTACCATGAGCATTGCGGCCCGCACCATCCCCGAAGCGACTCTCCAGAAGTCGACCAGCTTGCTCGTTGTTACCCTTGGCATCCTTACCGCTGGCATTTTCCTGTTCAGCGTGCTGGAGGTCCCCGGCAACGGAGCCAATGCAGCATTCCTCACGTACATGTTCGAGGTGGTGAGCGCCTTTAACACGGTGGGCCTTTCAATGGGCGCTACCGGTGAATTGTCTGACCCAGGGCGTCTCATCACCGTCGTGCTTATGTTTATCGGACGCGTGGGCACCCTCACCTTTGTCGCGGCCATGGCGCGCTCCCCCAAACACATTAAGGGCGGCTTTCGATACGCATATGAGGATGTGTCCATCGGGTAGCGTACCCTTGCAGACTGCACGCGCTCTTTTTTCTCAATGTAGCCTTCCCCCCATTTATGGACCGTTTTGTTGTCGTGGGTCTTGGTAATTTTGGATCGAGCGTGACGCGGACGCTCTACCAGCACGGCCACGAGGTCATTGCTGTGGATACCGATGCCGCTGCCGTAGACGATATTGCGCCGCATTGCTCGCGCGCTGCCCACGGCGACGGGCGCGAGGTGGCCGTGCTCAAGGAACTGGGGGCCGACGAGGCCGATGCCGCCGTCGTGAGCACGGGCGACGACCTAACGGCAAGCATCTTGGCTACGATGGCCCTACACGATGTGGGCGTTGCAGATGTCTACGTCAAGATTATTTCGGACAACCACGCCCGTATCATGAAACAGCTCGGTGCGACCGAAGTGATCTTTCCAGAACGAGAGTCTGGATTCAACTTGGCCAGCCGGATCTCGGAAAAAGGCGTTGTCAACTACGTGCGCATGGGACATGACCTGAGCGTACAGGAGCTGGTTGTGCCCGAGCAGTGGCAGGGCCACACGCTCCGCGAGCTATCGGTGCGGTCGGAGCATAACCTGTCCGTCGTAGCCATTCACGACACGACGGTCGACGAAATGATCGTGCCTCCCGACCCCAATGACAGGCTTGAGCATACCGATACGCTTATCGTAGCAGGCACCGACGAGGCGATTAAGAGCGTTGCAGATATGGCAAGTGCCACCGCAAAAGAGAGCAAATAGGCGGCAACCGATCATCCTGTTTGTTACACCCCCCCCCTGAACTTGCCTTCCACGCAGGCATAGCGTGTGCTGTGTCTGATATGTTTTCACCTATTTACTCTGTGCACGACCCGATTTATGGCTAACTCTTCCCAAGAACTGGCGCGCGACCTCGGATTCTTAGAGGCGTACACCATTGGCGTCGGCACCATGATTGGGGCCGGTATTTTTGTGCTTCCCGGCATTGTAGCCGGGGCCGCCGGTCCGGCCAGCATGGTTTCGTTTGCGATCGCGGGGGTGGTATCGCTACTTACCGCGCTCTCGCTCTCTGAGCTGGCCACGGGGATGCCCAAGGCCGGCGGCAGCTACTACTACGTGAACCGCGCCATGGGCACGTTCTTTGGCTCTATTGTGGGCTGGGCCATGTGGTCGGGGCTTATGTTTGCCACCGCCTTCTACATGCTGGGCTTTGGGCAGTACCTCACGTTTTTCTACGGCGAGGGCGGGAGGCTCTTTGTATCAGGAACCGCGCTCGTTATGGCGGCGCTACTGGTCGCGCTCAACTACCGGGGCACCAAAGAAACCGGCAGCTTCCAGAACATCATTGTAATCGTGCTCATCGGGTTCATTCTGGTGTTTGTCACGTTCGGCGTGTTTAACGTAGACTGGGATGTGCTGCGGCCTTTCAATCCCCAAGGCTGGGGCGCTGTGGCCAGCACCGCCGCCACAGTGTACGTCACGTATATTGGATTCGAAGTGATTGCCACCAGCGCCGAGGAGATCAAAAATCCAGGACGCAACCTGCCCCTGGCCATGATCGCCTCGGTGCTCACGCCCATGCTGTTTTACGTGCTGGTGATGCTCGTAAGCACCGGCGTACTGCCTGTCGATGAGCTGACCAACTCGTTCGTGCCCGTGGCCGATGTCGCCCGCGAGTACCTGGGCACCATTGGCGCCATTATGATGGTGCTGGGCGCTGTGCTGGCCACGGTGTCGAGTGCCAACGCGTCGATCCTGTCTGCCGCGCGCGTAAACTTCGCGATGGGCCGCGACAAGATTCTGTCGGACTGGCTGAACGTGATCCATCCCTCGTTTCGCACGCCGGGCCGCGCTATCGTTGTTACCGGTGCAGTGATTCTGGTCCTGATTGCCGTGGGCGTGGGCATCGAAACGCTGGCCGATGTTGCCAGCTTCTCGTACCTGATTACCTACGCGCTGGTGCACGTGGCCGTTATCGTGATGCGCCGCGCCGGGCCCGAAGAGTACGACCCCGACTTCAAGCTGCCGAACTGGGCGTATCCCGCTGTACCGCTTATTGGAGCGGTGTCGTGCCTGGCCGTGGTCACGTTTATGCGTCCGCTGGTGCTCCTCATCGGTACCGGCGTCATTGGCGTGGGCATTCTGTGGTACCTGGTCTACGCGCGCTCCCATGCGCCCGACAAGAATCTGGTGGGCGAGGCCATTGCAGGCGCTCCCAAAACCGTGGCCTCTGACGGACGCTACCGCGTGGTGGTACCCGTGGCTAACCCAAAAACGCAGCGCCACCTGCTCCGCCTGGCCGCCGCCACCGCTGCCAGCCATGACGACGCTGAACTCGTCGTGGTAAATGTGATCGAGGTGCCGCAGCAGACGGCGCTCACCCAAGGCGTACAGTACGAAGAGGAGCGCCTGAACCGTCAGCAAGAGCTTCTGGCAAATGTGCGCGACTATGCCAACGAACTGGGCGTGGGCGTGCGCACCCGCGCCATCGTGGGGCGCGACGTGTGGCGCGTGGTACTCAACGTCACCGAAGAAGAGCATGCGCAGGAGGTCATTCTCGGATGGACGGGCGAGCGTAAGCGCCTCGGGGCGGTCTTGGGCTCGAACATCGACCAGATTGTGCGCAACGCGGAGTGCGAGGTCACCCTCATCAAAACCGGTCCCAACGAGGTTGGCAATGCGGTCGCCCTTGTTGGCGAGGGGCCCAACGCCTCGCTTGGGGCCCGGCGCGCCTACGAGTTCGTGCAGTACGCCGATGGCACGTCGCTCACCCTCGCTAACGTACAGCCGCCCGATGACGATGCCGAAGCCACCGGCGCGGCCATCATCGACCGGGTTGCCACGAATGCAGGCATCGAAGAGTACGACGCCAAAGTCGTCACCTCCGACGACGTGCGCAACGCGCTCCTCGACCTGGCATCCGAGTACGACACCATCTGCATCGGGTCCACGCGCAGCACCGCCGTTACGCAGGCGCTCTTTGGGTCCATCCCCGAAGAGATCGGCGCCAACGTCGACGGCACCGTGGTCATCACCAGCGGCCACCAGTATAAACCGCGCACCGTCTCCGAAGCGATCATCGAGCGGCTGTCGGCATAGGCCCGCCACCGGTCCTGTTTCTGTTGGATACGTACGCTGTGCCATGCCCCCATCCGATCTCAACCGCCGTTCGTTTCTGAAGCGTGCTGGGCTGCTCGGTGGAGCCGCCGGGTGGGCTGCCTTCACGCCAGGGTGTGCCAACGCAAGCGCCCCGCCCGCTGGAGCGCGCACCGTCACCGGGCGCGTTACCGGTCCCGACGGCGGTGTGCCCAACGTGCGCATCACCGACGGCCTCTCGGTGGTGCAGACCGATGCCGACGGCGCGTTCACCCTTCCTGCGGATGCGCGGCAGCCGTTCGTGTACATGGCGGTGCCTGCCGGATACCGCATCCCCCAGCACGACACCGGCACGGCGCGCTTCTTCCAGCCGCTCACCGACGCTCCCGAGCAGACAGCCGCGTTTGAGCTGGAGCCGCTCCCCGCCAACGACACGCGCCATGCCTTTGTGGTGCTGGCCGATCCGCAAACGGAAAACGCGTACGAGATGGGGCGCTTCCACGACGAAACCGTACCGGCTGTGCAATCCACCGTAGCAGCGCTGGGGGATACCCCGGTTTTCGGCGTAGGCAACGGCGACCTCATGTTCGACGACCTCGCGCTCTTTCCCGAATATGAGCGCGCCGTAGAGCGCATGGAAGTGCCCTTCTTCCAGGTGGTGGGCAACCACGACCTTGACTTTGACAGTCCGGCCCACCGGAATTCGTACCGGACCTTTCGTGACCACTTTGGCCCCGGCTACTACGCCTTCGACCGTGGGGATGTGCATTACGTGGTGCTCAACAACGTCTACTGGCCCGGTCAAGACGGATTCGGGCGCGATACCGATTCGTATCTGGGCCATGTGCCCGACCGGCAGCTATTCTGGCTCGCGAACGACCTGGCCACCGTCTCACCCGACCAGCCCGTTGTGGTGTTCACTCACATCCCGATGCTGAGCACGCTCTACGAACGGCGCGGCACCGACCGCCCGTCCCCGCGCAACATGACCGTGAACCGGGCGGCGCTCCATCGGATGCTGGAACCGTTTGCAGAAGCCCACATCATCACCGGGCATACCCACGAAACCGAGCATCGCTATCCCGCAAATGTGCACGAACATGTGATGGGCGCGGCCTCGGGCGCGTGATAGACCGGTCCCATTGGCCGCGATGGCACCCCGCCCGGCTTTGGTGTCTACGAGGTCGAAGGCGCCGCCCTTTCGTGGCGCTACCAGTCGACTGGCTACGACGCCGACCATCAGATGCATCTGTACGCACCGGGTACCGATCCCGAGCGTCCCAACGCGCTCATCGCCAACGTGTGGGATGCCGACGACGCATGGCGCATCATCTGGTACGAGGACGGCGTCGAGCAAGGCCCGATGGAGGCGTACGTGGGCACCGATCCGCAGGCGGAGGCGCTGTACCGCGGCGACGATCGGCCCGAGCGCCATCCGTGGGTGTCGCCGGTGCCTACGGCGCATCTCTACGCCGCCACGCCCTCGCCCACAGCCTCCGAAGTCACCGTAGAGGCCACCGACCGCTTTGGGCGTACCTATACCGAGACGCTTGCGCTTGGGTAAAGCAAAAAAGTTAGACCTGCTCCTTGAGGACCTACGCAGTTGCAACGCTCACATGGGTATCTCGTCGCGAAGCTCTGTCTCGTGACGCAGTCGTTTAGGGGCACAACCGGCATGACCCTTCGGGCCCCTCTGCCCCGAGTCCCCGCAAGAAATAGCGAAGGTCCAGATCAAGTGCGTAGCTCCTCCTTTACAGTCGGTACGGCACAATCACAAACGGGTGCACACCGGGGTTGAAGTCACGGGTGTTGCGTGTGGCCAGGTGTAAGTCGTGTTGCATAGCCAGCGCGGCTTGAAATGCATCTATCAGGGCCTGAGCGCGCTCCCATCTTCCACTATCTACAAATCCCACCAGAACCTCTGCACGCGTAACCACCGATATGAACGCGTCTCCGTGTACAGATTGGAGGTACGCTGTGGCATCGCCTTGGTCGTTGAAATGATCTATCAGGATTACCGAGTCAAGTAGCACGCTCATGTGTCTTCCCCTTCATCTGCCCCCCACTCCTCCCACGGATCACGCCACTCGGCGCGAACACGCCGCTGATATTCGAGTCCGTCGCCCTCTTTCCAAATGCCACGGGAATCTTTTAGAAGACGTTTGAGCTCAGCACAACGCGGACTCGGCGTAGTATCCTCCACCTTCAACTGCTCCTCGATAGCAAGCCAGTCGTCGTAATCGATCTGGACGGCCACCGGATTCATGTTTTCGTCGGTTACAATGCGCTTTGAGATCGTCATGGCAGCACGGGCTTTTTGCATGCATTGCGGAATACGAATACGCCCCGCATCCACCGAAAGTTTACACAGCGTGTGCAGAGCACGTCTCAGGATCGGCGGGACGCTATGCGAGCGCGGGGGCCAGTTCTTGTATGAGCACGTGGGCATCCGCCAGGCGGGCGCGGGCGGTGGCGTCATTGGTGACGCCCGGCTCGAACGCCTGGTCAGTGTACAGCGCCACCACCCCATGGTCACCCAGCGCGTCGAGCACCTCGGGCGCGGTCGTGTGAGGCGTTCTCCTCGGGCCAGTCGATCTGCCCCGCCAGATAGGCTACGTCGTGGCTGGCGGGCGGCGGCGCTTCGTGCTGATGGCGATACACTGCTTTGAGTGCTTTCTCAACGGCGAGGTGCGCCAGTACCGCCGCATGCCGCGCGAAGCCGCCCTGAAGCAGATGCTCGGCCGCCCGCAAGTCGCACTGCGCCTGCCTCCACCAGGTGTCAGCCGAGGCGTTCAGATGAATGGTAGACATGGGAGGCCGTGCTACTCGTCAGAAGAACGCTCCAGAATCCACGTGGCCGTGCGGTCGAGCACCTCGGGCGCGATGGTCTCCTCAATCTGCGTATATTCACTGGGCGCGCCCGTCTCAGCGGTTTGGAAGAGGTGATTCAGTTCGCTGAGCACTACCACGTCGGAGGTAGAGGTAGGGGCCGTGCGAAGGGCTGCTTCGAGCGGCTCGGCATTCAAGTTGGGACGCACCTGCTGGTCGCGCTCGCCAAAGAGCGCAAGCACCGGCTGCGTAAGCTGCTGCAGGTCGGAGGCCGGGTCGTGCCGCACAAAGAAACGAAACCACGGATCTGTCAGGTTACGGATTTCGCGATCTACCATGTCGCTTTGACTCATGCCGCTCGTGAAGCAGATCTTTCGACTCGGCTACGCCTCGCTCAAGATGACAGCGGCTGAGAGGGGCGTTGTTACTCAAAGATCGACGTGTGACAGACCATTACTCGACGGCTCGCATGATCTGGTATTCGTAGGCATCCAGTTCGAGCGATGCGTTGACCGTTGTCGTATCGCCTGAGAAGACGTCTTCCCAGGTGCGCCCCTGGTGCACTGCAGGAAGAGAAACGGTTGTACTCGTGTCGCGGATGTTCACGGCAACCAAGAGCTCCTCGTTGTCGTGCACGCGGCGATAGAGCACCGCATCTTCAGAATCAGGGGTAAGGATGTCGAGTGTGCCACTGCGCAGTGCAGAACTGCTGGTATAGATGCGCATGTACTCGGTGTAAAAAGGGATCAGTGTGTCATTGCGGTTCCAGTCGTAAGGCGTAGCATCAAAGAACGGCACGGGCTCTTCTACGCCGAGCTCCTGTCCGTTGTAGATGAGCGGTACGCCGGGCAGTGTGGTTGCAAAAACGAATGCCGCTTTGGAGCCCTCGTGTCCACCGAAGAGAGCAGGTGGGGGGGCATCCCAGGCGGTTTCGTCGTGGTTGGTGGTGAAGCGCATGCGAAGCGCCCCCGCGGGTAGTTCGCTCTCAACGGACGCGATGACATCAATCAGTTCGGGGAGCGACTGCTCGCCGGCCCATGTATCGACGAGGCTGCCGTAGAAGGGCCACGCGTAAGTGAGGTCGAAGCCAACATCGTGCATTTCCGGTTGGGCATCCTCAGCAAGCATAAAGACCGGATCTTTGACTGTGCGTAGCGAATCGATCGCACGCTCCCAGAAGTCAAACGGGACGAGTCCGGCTACGTCGGCACGATAGCCGTCGATGTCGTGCTCGCGGACCCAGTACTGCATCACCGCGATCATCTCGTCGTGGAGCGCTTCACTGTCATGGTTGAGCTGTACGACATCGGTCCAGTCAGTTGTGTCGCCATCCATAACGGGGATTGAGAAGCCGTCTTCGGGGCCGTCGGCATACCACTCGGGGTGCTCCTCTGTCCACGGATGATCCCAGGCTGTGTGGTTGGCAACCAGATCCAGAATCACGCGCATGTCGCGCTCGTGGGCGGCCGATACGAAGTCCTGCAGATCGTCTTTGGTGCCGTAATCTGGGTTCACCCCGTAGAAGTCACGAATCGAGTACGGCGACCCCAGTTCTCCGATATCGGTCTTGGCGCGCTCCCCGCCAATGGGGTGGATAGGCATCAGCCAGATGGTGTTCACGCCAAGCTGCTCAAGGTGGTCGAAACGCTCGATAGCACCCTGGAATGTACCTTCAGGAGAGAAGTCAGGGATGAACATTTCATAGATGACGGCATCGCTGACATCGGAAGCAGCAGGGGAAATGGTAGTAGAAGCCTCAGACGGCGGTGGAGCGTCGGGGGCTTCGCATCCTCCTGCAAGCATGAACGCCAGTACCGCGGCGGCAAAAAGTGTTGAGAGTGAGGAATAACGTGTAGTGGCCATAAGCAAGGGAGGTATAGGTGAAGTGGGTTAGACGCAGCATGAGTACGATCCGGCTTAAGAACCTGTTTTGATTTCTTACTTTGGGCTGCGATCGGCTCCGCTGGGCTGGGGCCGAAGGTCATGCCCCTGGTGCAAATTGTTCCCGATGTTGGCCCGTAGTCTCACCACGAACCTCCATCGAGGTCCAATTTTCGCTGCAGCGGCGCTCGCTCTCGCCTGCAAACCAAAACCCAAACAGGTTCTTAGCACTGGCACCATCAGTATAGGAAACGGTGAGTACAGATGCGCAGCCCATATATCCCATATATCGTTGCTGTGCGCCGCTGTTATACATCCAGCACGATATCCATAATCTCTGCTTCCAGCTGGTAGACCCGTTCCGAATCGTTGTCGGCCAGAGCGTGCTTAAGCTGATTCAGGCGTTCGCGGAGTTGGCTGCTTTCTTGCGGAGACATCCGGCCCTGATCTAAAGCGGACTCGGCAATACCGATAAGCGATTTTACGTCCGAGAAGTGCGGGGCGTTCTTCCACGATGCCTCGGGCGGTGCGCCTTGCTGGGAAGAAGGGGAAGCCGGTCTGGAAGCCTCCTGGGCGTTGCCTGAGGACGGTTCATCGACATCTTCCAGCCAGTCGACGTTATCCCACGTCATGTCGCTGGAAGAGGTAGAAAAGCTCTTGGTTGTGGGGCCCCCATCACGGGAGGGCGCACGCTGCGAATCTGGTTCGGAGCGTTCTGTCTGCGACCGGGCCGTAGGAGAGCTGTTTGTGCTGGAACGGGCAGCGTTGGCCCCCTCACTGGCCTGCGCGGATGCCGCGCTGTCGGGGACAGGCCAACTGAACGAGTCCTCGCTCGAAGAGGCCTCGCTGGACTCTGACGGCGGTGCAGCCCCGCGACTGGCTTGCACCTTGCGGCGCGAGCGGGCAATGGCCTCGTCATCCAGTCCGGCATGCGCTTGAAAGGTGTGCTCGGTATCGGTTCCCGGAAAGGTCACGGAGATATCGAGCATGCCGTTGGGATTGTAGACATAGGTGACTTCAATATCGTTGGCATCAGCCGCCTCGGGAATGTCGATGGTGCGCTCAGCCAGCTGCGTGAATCCTTCTTTGGTGTTCGGTTCTTCATTGATCTCGGCCTGTACAGACTCCGATTGGGAGTCGCGCTGGTACACGTGCAACGTGACGGAAGACTGCCCCTGCGCTGCCGTGGTGTACTCGCGTGTGTGCTCCTTCGAGACCTTGCTGTTGGTCGGAATGATCTCTGAATACTGCCCGTCTACCATCTGTCCGTAGTGGTTGCGTACTACGACGGTGCCAAGCGACAGGGGGCACACGTCCTGGATGGTACGGTCGGTAAGGCCATCGATGATGGCGGTCTGTACGGCGGCCCCCATTGCGATGACCTTGTCGGGGTCGATCTGCTTGTGCGGGGCGACGCCCATAAGGCGCTCCACGAACTGCTGAACATATGGGATGCGGCTGGTACCGCCCACCATAAGCACCCGGTCAATATCCGAGCGGTTGAGGTTGGCATCGGCAAGGGCCTTTTCGATTGCGGCCTCCGTCTGCTCAACCAGAGGGTGGATCAGCGACTCGAACGTGTTACGCCGCACATCCACCTGTAGGTTAATTGGCGTGCCATCGCGCACCATAAAGTAAGGTATATTGACGGTTGCGTGTGTGCTCACGCTCAGGTCTTTCTTCACCGCCTCGCATGCGAAGAGCAGCCGGTAGTAGTTGCCCGAGTCTCTGATAACCTGAACGCCATGCTCGGCTTCGAACTTCTCCGTGACGTGCTGCACCAGAGCCCGGTCAAAGTCTTTTCCGCCAAGATCCGTGTCGCCCGATGAGGCCTTCACGTCGACCATTGTGCCTCTATATTCGACGATGGATACGTCGAAGGTGCCTCCGCCAAAGTCATAGACCAGGATCGTTTCGCCGTCGAGATCTTCGTTGTATCCGTATGCAAGGGCAGCGGCGGTCGGTTCGTTGATGATCCGCTCGACCGTCATGCCCGCAATCTCACCGGCCTGTTGGGTAGCCCGGCGCGCCGGATCTGGAAAGTTGGCGGGCACAGTGATGACGCATCGGGTGACCGGCTCTCCGAGCTGCTGTTCAGCGCTTTCCTTCAAGTGCGTCAGGATCTGCGCCGAAATCTCAGCAGGCGTGAAACGGTGCTCGCCCAGCGTAAACTCAACGTCTTCGCGCATGTAGCGCTTCACCTGTTCAACGACAAGATCGGGGTCTGACTGAGCAATCGACTTTACGCTTTCGCCGACGACGGGCTTGTTGGTCTTGCGGTCAAACCCGAAGTAGGAGTCAACAATCGCATGGCCCCGCGCATCTTTAAGAAGTCGGGGACCCTCTTTTGCGTCAAAGATGGCGATTTCGGAGGTGGTGGTGCCAAGGTCAATGCCGACGAACGCCATACGAGTAGTAGATACTGTTAGCAGATGCTGTCTTAAATAGATGCGTTGTACAGTCTCCAAAAGATAACAGGGAGGCAGGGTTTCCGCGCATTGATCATAAAACAACATTTGGTAGCGGTTCAATATTTAATGGTTGCCTGTGGTTTACATCATCGCAACCTGCTCAACCCCCCTCTGTCTGCCGAGCTTCGCTGCAGGCCGTGATCCTGTGGACATTTCCCCCTTGGCCAAGGGGGAGAACCCCGACACGAGCCCATAGGGCGACTGATGGAGCGAAGCGGAATAAGGGAGAGAGGGGCGAAAAAGAAAGAGCTGTGGCACTCAATCGCTTTATCATTTAGCGTTTATCCACTACCCAACATTTCCTGTATAGGAGGCGAATGATCACTTTATAAACCAGTATGACCATGAAAACCGGTATGACGATAGAGGACTGCGACAGAGCCAGTATGAAAGCAGCATGGTAAGCGGCACGACAGACGAACGTCGATGGATGCCTATCGTCGAAGATGACACGTGGGGGAAGAGGACGGCCTTTTGATCTAAGATTTTTGGAATCCTAATCATATTGGTCAGGTTGCTTTCCTACACTGTAATAATGCATCGCAAAGAAATACACACCGATGCCTGGCCAGCGCGCGATGTGGCGCCCTGGCAAACTCGCTTATACCGACTGATTGTATAGAGACGCTTATGCCTACGACACCCTCGTTCGACCAGCTTACACCACCGACAGATGGCAACGTCATCCGCAAAGACGGTGACGCGCTCCACGTGCCCGATCGTCCGATCATACCGTTCATCGAGGGTGATGGCATCGGCCCGGATATCTGGACGGCTGCCAAGAACGTATTCGATAGCGCCGTGCAGCACGCCTATGGTGACGATCGCGAGATCGTCTGGATGGAGGTATTTGCCGGTGGCAAGGCGCAAGACGAGTACAACGAGTGGCTGCCTGAAGACACGCTCAAGGCGATTGAAGAATACCTCGTTGCGATCAAAGGCCCGCTCACCACACCCGTGGGGGGAGGCATTCGATCGCTGAACGTTGCCCTGCGCCAGCAGCTCGACCTGTTTGCCTGTGTGCGTCCGGTTCGTCACTTCGAAGGCGTGCCCTCGCCGGTTCGGGAGCCCGAGCTGGTTGATATGACGATCTTCCGCGAGAACTCGGAAGACATCTACGCGGGCATTGAGTACCGCGAGGGATCGCCCGAAAACGAGAAGATCAAGCGGTTCCTGATTGATGAGATGGGCGCGGATACCATCCGCTTCCCTGATTCTACTGCGATTGGCGTGAAGCCGATTTCAGAAGAAGGCACGAAGCGCCTGGTGCGCTCGGCCATCGATTACGCTATTGAGCGCGGGCACGACAACGTGACGCTCGTGCACAAGGGCAACATCATGAAGTTCACCGAGGGCGCCTTCCGCGACTGGGGGTACGAGGTTGCGAAAGAAGACTACGGCGCCGAAGACCTCGACGGGGGGCCCTGGCAGGTCATCACGCTCAACGACGGCCGCGAAATCATCGTAAAGGATGTCATCGCCGACGCGATGCTCCAGCAGATTCTCACGCGTCCGGACGAGTACGATATCATCGCCACGATGAACCTGAACGGCGACTACATCTCCGACGCGCTGGCAGCACAGGTGGGCGGAATCGGCATTGCACCGGGAGCGAACATCAATTACAACACGGGCCTTGCGCTCTTTGAGGCGACCCACGGCACCGCACCCAAGTATGCGGGCATGGACAAAGTAAACCCAAGCTCGGTCATCCTTTCGGGAGAGATGATGTTCCGCTACATGGGTTGGGACGAAGCCGCAGATCTGATTATCGAGGGCCTCGAAACTACGATCAAGCAGAAACGCGTGACGTACGACTTTGAGCGTAACATGGAGAACGCCACGCTCCTGAAGTGCAGCGAGTTCGGCGAGGCCGTCGTAGAAAACATGGCATAAATACGATCGGTCCGGAGCCCGTAGGCGAACATGTCGACGGGTTTCGTGCGTATAGCAACGGCAGGAAGGCGGGCGAAGTACCGATTCGTCCGCCTTTTTGTATGCTTCTGCACGCAGAAGTAAACATTCTGCCAGTCAGCATGAGCCGTCTACAGCCGGCCCGTGGAGGCTCATCCGTGCAAGCTACTGCTTACGGACACCCCTCGCTGTTTGCGGAGCCGACTTCGGTGCCACCTACGGTGCAGATTACGGTGCACGCCGCGATCCCTCTACTTGAGTTAACTTTTCTTGTCGCTTATGGCTTCTCGTACTACCACGTTCATTGACGACGAAGCGCAGATGTTCACGGTACGCGCCCCTGCGCACATCCCCGAAGCCGCTATCGAATCCAGTCATCATGACTTTATCGCCGATCACTGGGTTGACCTGGCTGCCGCGTCGTACATGGGGTTTCAGCGCCTGGGTATTGGGCTGGTTGTCGTGCAGGAACGTCCTTCAGTCGACGAAGCGGTTCAGATGGAGGCGCATACCATCGGCTATGCGCAGGCCGATGGCATGTGGATCAAGAACCGGGCCGCCCATCTGCCCACTGAATGGATGGATACCCAGCTGCAGTCGTACGATCCGAATGAATCGGTGCTGGCACTTTTTGTGGAGAGCGAAGACGTGATCCGTGCCTATGCGGTAAGCGCCCAGCCCTCCCCGCCCAACGCTCTGCATCAGGCACGCGCCCAGCTGAACTGAGAAGCTGAGCCGCCACGTTGAACTGAGGGTTTACGTAGACTGGCAGAGCGGGCGGGCGGCCCAATTCGTTCTCAGCTATACCTCTACCCGCAGTTGGCTGCCGTCCTGCGCATCCCGTACGGTAAGACGGGCCGGCAGGCGACGCTTTAGCTCGGTTACGTGCGAGATAATACCCAAGAGGCGGCCCTGCTGGCGTTTCTGCACATCGCTTAGCACATCGAGTGCGCGTTCGAGCGTGTCTTGATCGAGTGTTCCAAAGCCTTCGTCGATGAAGAGCGTGTTTAGGCGACGACCGCCCGTGCGGCGCTGGACCACGTCGCTCAGCCCGAGGGCCAGCGAGAGCGCGGCGTTGAAGCCCTCGCCGCCCGAAAGCGTACTCACCGGACGCTCCTCGTTGGTGTAGGCATCGTGCACGCGTAGGTCGAGCCCGCCACTGCGGCGGGCATCGTTGAGCGTCGTAGCACGCTTTAGATGATACTGGTTCTGCGACATCCGCTGCAGGTGCGTATTCGCGACCTTCAGCACGTCTTTTAGCCGCGCGGCCAATACGTAGCGCTGCAGGCTGATGTTGCGTTCGTTGAGCCCTTTGCCTCTTGCTACCTGACTCAAGTGACCGATACGCTCGACTCGGCGCTCGGCTTCGGCTGCCTGGTTTTCAATCTTCTTGAGACGCTTTAGCGCCCGCAACAGGCTGTTGTTTGTGCTCTCCAGCCCCCCGATCTGCTGGTCGAGATCGCTGAGCCGGGCTTTGAGTTTACTTACGTGCTCCTGGGCTTCCTCCACATCCGGCGGCTCGATGCCCTCAGCGCGCGCCTTGGCCGTCTGTAGCTCCGACTGCGCGGTAGACCACTGCTTATCCACCGCCTGAATCTCGTCGCGCAGGGCCTCCAGCGCGCCGGCTTCCATCTGGGCATCCTCGTACGCCGTACGGTCTTCAAATCCCTGCTCATGCAACGCCTCCCGAAACGCCGTCTCAGCCTCCTGGTATGCCGCGTGGGCAGACGCAGACTGCGCGCGTGCATTTTCCAGATTCGCCTCGGTCCGGGTGTGCTCGGTCTTGGCTGATGCTACCTGCGCCTCAGCCGCCTCCAGCGCTTCGGTGTAGGCGGCGAGTTCGTCCTGTAGCGCAGCGATACGCTCCTCCAGGTCCTTCGTGGATTCGATCCCCTCAGGCACGCTATCCGCCAGGCGTTCGACGTCGCTGGCTGCCTTTTCGTGCTTGCTCTTGGCCTCGCGCACCGCATCCTTCTTCGCATCCAGCGCCTCGCGCTTGGTCTTTAGCGCTTCGCTAATGGCATCGCGGTGTTCCGTCGCGTCCTCCACCGTTGACTGGGCCTGTTCTGCAGACGCGAGGGCCTCTTGGGTTTCCCGGTGCTTCGCCTCAATTTCAGCTACCGTGTGCTCGGTGAGGACAGCATCCGTATCCTGAAGTGCCTCAATCCTGCTGGTGTGCTTATCCACGGCTCGCTGGGCCGTTGTCTCCTTTTTGCGGGCCTCCTGCAGCGTAGACGCTGCGTCGTCGAGTGCCGCTCGGGCCCGTTTGAGCGTCTTCGCATCGGGCACGTCGCGCGTTGCATCAGCAGGGGCCGGGTGGGCGGTCGACCCGCAGACCGGACACGGAGCGCCGGACTCCAGCTGCGCGGCGAGCACGCTGGCAAAGCCCTCGTCGCGGGCCCGCTCCAGCTCGCGGACCTGCTCTTTCTTCGCATCGCGCACGCTTGCGTGCTGCGCAACCCGCTCCTGCGCGGCTGAAAGCGTCTCTTCGGCCTCCTGCAGCGCCTGGGTCGTTTGGGCCAGCTGACGCGCATTTTCCAGCCGCTGCTTCCACGTGTTCACCGCCGACATGCGCTCAGGCACCGCCTCGGCCTCTTTTTTGTGCGCTTCAATAACCGACGCTGCTTCGCTGATCTCTTTCTCCAGCGCTTCGATATCATCCAGAAGCGCCTCTTTTTCTGCGACGGCTTTGTTGTAAGTCGTTTGGGCGGATGCGCGCGCTTCTCTGGCGTCGGACAGCGTCGCCACATCCGAACGGATGGAGTCGAGCGCGTTAATCTGGGTCTCTAAGGCGTCCCGTTCCTCGCTTTTCGCCTGCTCGCGCTCCAGCTCGGATTGGGCTTTGTCGCGTGCCTTCTCGGCTTTCTCGTATGCCTCTTGTGCCTCATTCAGTGCTGCTTTCGCACGATCGCGGGCCGCCTTCTGGTCGCGCATGCGCACCGCTGCGCTCTCGATTCGCTGCGCACGTTCGGCTGCTCGGGCCCGCGCCTTCCGCGCGTGCTGCGCCTCCTGTTCGTCGCGAAGCGCCTCAACGCGTTCCTGCGCCTTCTCGACCGCATCCAACAGCTGCTGCTGATCGCGGGCCGTCTGCAGCGCCTCTTCCGCATCGCTCAGCCGGGCAGCTACGTCTGCATGGGTGTCGCGGGCATCGCTGAGGGTTTCGGCGCACGCTTCCTGCTTCGACCGCAGCGCAGCGGGCGTTTCCACGTCGTGTTGCGTCAGCAGAGCGCTACGCTGGTCCAACAGCGCCTTTGTATCCTGCTTGGCCTCGGCATGCATCGCTTTGAGCTCGTCTTCCAGGTCGGCAAACTGCTCCGTATCAAACAGCACCTTCAGGATGTCTTCGCGCTTACTGGAGTCGGCAGCAAGGAACGCACGAAACTGGCCCTGAGGCAGCACCACCACCTGCCGAAACTGGTCGACCTGCAGACCCAGCAGCGACTCGATGCGGTTGGTGACGTCGCGCTTGCCCTCGGCGATGAGCGTACCGGAGGCATCACGTTCGGCGTCGGTGCGGTCGTAGAGCTCGGCATCGGGGCCGCGGGTGGTGGTGCCTTCCCCACGCTTCTTCGCCAGCTCCATACGCGGACGCCGCCACACGCGGTAGCGTTTGTCGCCAAGGCGGAAGTCGAGCGTGACCTCGGTGGGGTCGTCGGGCGTGGCGTAGTGGCTGCGCAGGTCCGTGGCGTCGCGCTCCGCTCCCGACGATTCGCTGTAGAGGGCGTAGCAGATCGCATCCAGCACAAACGACTTCCCGGCACCGGTCGCGCCATGAATCAGAAAAAGCTGGTGGCCGGCAAAGTTGGAGAAGTCGACGTCCTGAGGTTTGGCGTATGGACCAAACTGTTTGAAGCGGAGGCGTTCGAGCGTCATAGCAGGGCAAGAAGTTGGGAAGCGGGGGGAGAGATGCAACGCACTGCAACGGACTCCTACGCGTTGCGGCGATTGGCATCGATGCGTTCGAGGGCGGAGTCGAGAATCGGGTGGTCTTCGTCGTTGAGGTGCGTTCCGGTAGCGTAGCGGTAGAACTCGCGAAAGATCTCGGTTGGGCTGTCGTCGTCGGCGGGTGGCACGAGATCGTCGTCGGCGTCGATCTCTACACGCGGAAACGCGATCTGGAGACAGTTCGGGTAGACCTCGCGCAGGCGCGCCATTGCATCGGTAACCGGCCCCCGGTTGGTGAGCGTGATCTTCAGGTAGTCGTCGGCGTCGGGGTCGCGGGTGCCCTGGTCAAGTATCTCATGAAAGTCGCCTTCGATGCAGCGCAGATCATGGGGCGGCGTAAACGGGACCGGTTCGACCGTACAGGCGCCTTCGGCATTCATGTCGACTACATAGAACGACTTGGTATGCGTGTGTTCGCTAAAGGAGTACTTCATCGGCGAGCCGGCATAGCGAATATGATTCTCGCTTACGCGCTGCCGCTGATGCAGGTGACCGAGCGCCACGTAGTTGAACCCATCGAACAGTTCGGTGGGCACCTGTTCAGCCCCGCCCACAAGCGTGCGCTCAGAGTCGCCAATCGTGCCGCGATGCGCGAAGATATGGGCAACCGCTATGGAGCGCGCGTTGTCGGGAATCTGCGGGCGCAGGTGGCTGAGCTGAGCAGATACGACGTCTTCATGCGATCGAATAGACGTGTCTGAGTCAAACGCCTGGCGCGCATAGGCCGGTTGGGCATAGGGAAGCCCCGCGATGTAGACCGGTCCGTGCGCATCCCGTAACACAACAGGATCGGTGCGGGGGTGGCATAGCACGTGCAGGCCCTGGCGCTCGAGGATGGTAGAGCCAAAGTCGAGGCGGTCGGGACTGTCGTGGTTGCCTGCAATCATAAAGACGGGCAACCCGGCATCGACCACGAGGCGAGAGAGGACCTGGTCGAGCACCTCTACGGCCTTTGAAGGAGGCACTGCGCGGTCGTAAATGTCACCCGCTACGATGATAGCGTCGGGCTCATAAGTCTGTGCGGCGTCGACAAACTGGTTGAGGACGGCAGCCTGGTCTTCGGTCAGATGCTGGCTGTGCAGGAGTCGTCCGAGATGCCAGTCGGCGGTGTGAAGGAAGCGCATGTTGGGGGGGGAGGGTTCTGAGGATGGATGGTTAGAGGTGAACGCCGGCTACCACGGGCCGATACTGCGTATTAGTTATCACGGATCAGTTATCGTGGGTCAGCTATTCCAGAGCAGTGAAGGCGCGGTCGAAGGCGGAAGCGCGGCGCGGCCAGTCGAATTGGGCTGGGATGTCGTACAGCGTGCGTTTGGGAAGCGGACGAAGGGTATCCGACAGCAGGCCTTTGAGTAGAGCAAGGGCGTCTTCTGGCGTGTCGTAGAGGGTAGGGGCATGAAGGAGCGGATCGTGCAGGCGGTCGGGCACAAGCTCGGGATAGCTGAGCCGATGGGGCAAGACCGGGTGGCACCCACAGCGAATGGCCTCCATGACCGAGAGGCCGAAGAACTCATGGTGAGCCGTCGACACAACGACATCGGCGCGGTGCAGGAGCTCGGTGTAGACATCGGGGTCTTCCACGAAGCCCATGTGCAGCAGACGGTCGGCAAAGCGGGTGCGTAGTGCGTCGAGGGGTTCGGGCGTCTGGCCCACCGCGCGTCCGGTAATAATGAGATGGAAGGGCACTGCGTCGTCGTTGAGCCCTTCGACGAGGTGGAGCAGCCCCTCCGGGTTTTTGTCGAAGGCCCAGCGCTGATTCCAGAGCAAAACGGGCGGGGCGTTCTGCGGACGAGGATGGGGCGGGCCAAGGCGTTCCAGGTCCATGCCGAGATGCATCACCTGACTACGCGCTTCGATGGTGTCGACCAGTGCGGCAGAGGGGGGATCCGGGAAGCGGTTCAGGAAGTCCGGCAGCGCCTCCAGAAAGTCTGTGCGGTGGAAGTCTGAGTTAAACCAGCAGGCGTCGGCTGCGAGCGCCGATCGGTAGTTCATCAGCGCGTAGGTGCGCGGCGCTGCAGCCCCGGGCGGGCGCGGGTAAGTGAGCTGGTTTTCGTGGAAGTAGAGCACGACCGGTACGTTGGCGAAGTCTGGCCGCATGAGTGCGAGAAAAGAAGGCAGGTCGAGCATGTCAGAGGCGAACACCAGGTCGGGGGTGCCTCGTTCAGACACGACGTGCCGGGCGTGCTCTGCGAGAGACACCGCGGCGGCATCCATGCGCCAGCGCCAGTGGCGTCCGGGTAGGGTGCAGAACGTGTACTCGTGGGCCGAGTGCGCACGGAGCCCGTCCAGGAAGCGGCGGTGCGACCCTCCGTACCACGGTTCCACGACGAGGATATGCATGGATGCAGACCGGTAAGAGAGCCCAGAAGAGAGATAGAAAGAGACGTACTGAAGGGAGCTAAGACGTTGCGAGCCGGTTGGCGAGCGCTTCGTCTTCTTCCTTTGTTGCCGGGCGGACGATAGCAATGGCCCGCACCTGTAGCGCTTCGCGAAGTTTAGGGTCGCGCACTTCCTCAGGGGTAATGAACTCCTCTTCACCCGGCCCGAGCTTGATTACGCGCGATGCCATAGCAACCTGTTCATTGACAGATCCGGTGTTCTTAATGAGCATACCACGGCGGTCACGATCAGCCATAAGGATGAAGGCAAGCGTTTCAAGGGAGGATACGAGGTAGATCCGTAGACTTTTACGGATCTATAGTATATCATACAGGAACGCCCAATGCACATGCAAACGACGAATAATTGCGTAATTGAGCTGAGGGCGTTTGCAGCGGACTACAGAGGATCAAGAGGGAACTGTGATGCGTGCTCAAGAAAATCAGTTCGACGAAACCGCGCCCGTGCGAACGGGATGGCTTCGCGCATGCCTGCATGGGGCACTGGGTGTGCTCTACCCGCCACAGTGCGTGGAGTGCGGAGTGCGAACGGCTGCGCCCGACGTGCCGCTGTGTCCGCGCTGCGCGGCCGGTATTGAGCGGGCTACCCCGCAGGCGGTGGGGGAGCGCCTGCAGCGTCTTGCGGCTGCCGACGTCATTGCAGATGCCCGGAGCCTGTGGGTTTTCGACGCACAGGGCGCTCTGCAGTCGGTGCAGCATGCGCTTAAGTACCAGAACCAGCCACATATCGGGCACACGCTCGGGCGGTGGATGGCCGATGTAGTGCCGACGGAGGCGTGGACGCCGGATGGGTTTGTGCCGGTGCCGCTGCATCGACAGCGCTGGTTGGAGCGCGGATACAACCAGAGCGAAACCCTTACCAAGGGACTCGCGGAGGCGACCGGTGTGCCATCGTGCCCCGACATCCTGGCTCGCGTACGGCCCACGGCCTCACAGACCGGGCTGGCCCGAACCCAACGATGGCGAAACGTAGCCGGTGCGTTTGCCGCTTCGCAGCCCGACCGTGTCGCCGGGCGGGCATGGGTTGTAGTCGACGATGTACTCACAACGGGGTCGACCGCCGCGGCGGCAGCTCATGCGTTGCTTCATGCGGGAGCCAGCCAGGTCTTCCTGTGCACGCTCGGAATGGCCCGCACGTAAGCCATACGTCACGTAAGCCATACGTATAGGCCATTCTAAGAGGCCCGTGAGAGACCCGCGGTATTCCAACATGCGGGCTTTCGCAGGCTTCTATGTGTGCACTACGCTATTTTCTTCAAAGAAGGGGTTCGAGGCGTAAGCGTCGGCATCGGGATCGTTAACCCAGGCTTCGCTGTCAACCCGGTAGCGAAACTCGTGCTGGGTGTCGGGCTCCAGGGAAACCGCAGCTTTCCACACGTCGCGCGACTTTACGTACGTCATGGGCAGTTCGCTGGGATCCCAGTCGTTGAAGCTCCCAGCCACAGCGGCATGGTCATCGACCATGTCACCAGGAAGCTCAAACGTGACCCGGACGACCGTCTTGTACTCGCGTTTCTTTATCATCGTGATGTACTTCAGTAAAGGGAATAGTAGCGCTATGCCGCTACTATACTGCGCGGGCCGCTATGTTCAAACAGGAGGCTGCTGAAAAGCGCTTCCTTTCATGGGATTGTCATGATACGCGACAGGGTATGGCGTTTAAGGAGTATGGAGCAGTTCCAGTATAGTGTAGCGCCAGTATAGCGTAGCTCCTATTCAGGATGGGGCTAACGAATAAGATGGGGCTAACGAATAAGGAAGTGCAGACAGCTGCCTGCAGGAGTCCCGAATGCCTGGGTACCATAGCGTGTGCCATAGCGGCCCAAGGGACGCTACGTGCATTTTCTTATGCATTGCCCTCTGCATTGCGTTTCCTTATGCAGCAGCTTATGCAGCACGGCAGGTAGCCACTATGCCTCCGATGACATGTCCCTGTATCTGCATTGCGGTGTGCAGCGGGAGCAGGCGCAGGCCAAACGTGTCGAGCGTGTCTGACGTATCGTGCTTTTTGAGTTCCTGTTGGATGCGGGGGAGCGCCTCTTTAAAGTCGGTGTAGCGCGGCGGCGGGCCGCCAACGGGAGTAGCCGAGTCAAGCACAAACAGCGGCAGCTCGGTGACAACCGAAAGCGGGGTGCCGCCGAGCGAAGCAACAAACTCCATGGAGCTGTCCAGGAAACGGTTGGCCATCGCGTCGTCGTTCTGGGCATGGAAGTAGGCGCGCATTCCGCTGCCACTTGGCGTGGTAGCAAACCCGGGACCAAGCCAGAAGAAGCCCTTCTCACCCTGGCGGTTATGATCATGCATGCCGAGCCCCGCTTCAGCCACAACGGTCTGGTAGCGCGTCTGCAGCGCCTCAGTGCGGTAGCCCCAGTGTGGATGGATCAGCAGCAGCGCGCCGGCGGCAACACCCATGCCGTGCGCACTCAGGTGCGCGTCGAACGGCCCCTGTGCGCGCAGAAAGTCGCTTACAACCTCGTTTTCCTTACGCATATCTGGAAATCCGAACTCCATGTCGCGTCCAGGAAGTTCGCGCACGCGGTGACGCAGATAGGCTTCGGCGCTGGGCCACTTCTCGATCCATGGCTGGTTGCGCGCCTCGCCGTCAGGATTGGTGTGCGGTACGATCGTCCATCGAATGCCCGTGCGCCAGGAGGCGTCGGGTGTCGTAGAAAGCAGCTGGTCGACGAGGTAGCGCAGCGTTTCGGGACCTACGGGCTCATCGGCATGGTTGCCCGCAATACAGCTTATGTGCAGCGGACCGTCGCCTGCGGTAACGCCATAGATGGGCCGCTCTTCTTCGCTGACGCCGAGGTCATGAAACGTGACGTCATCGCTCCCGGCGCAAGCCTCGTGGTGGCGGGGGTAGGCCGCGTCTTGCGTCTGGAATGCAACCGTGTCGGAAGTGATTGGGGCCGTGAAGGCGTCGCCCCACCGGGCAGCAGCGGTAAGCGTGTCATTGTCAGCAGCCATGAGCTAAGCGTGTCAGGTCAGGGAGTGGCTTCGGGCGTTTCAGGAGGCGCTACGAATGCATCGGGCGGACGTTCGGTGTCGGCGTTCTCGGTCAGCACGTAGACATGGTCGCCCGGCTGGAAGCGGATGTGTCCGCGCGGCGCTATGAGGGTGCCGTCGCGGACCAGGGCAGCAACGACCATGTGCGGGGGAATGGTGATATCGGCAAGACATTCGCCAACAGCGGGTGCCTCGGCTTCGAGGAGCACATCGAGGACGGCACTACCGGGTGGGGCGGCGCCGGCCAGCTCGGTGCGTAAGGGAGGCGGCGGAGCGGTCGTGGCCAGGCCCAGCCACCGGCCCAGCGGCACGATCGTGAGGCCCTGCAGGGCTGTGCCTACAACTACGCAGACAAAGGTGACGTTGAAGATGAAGGTGCTTCCGGGCAGTTCGTTCACGAGCGGCACCATCGCGAGGATAATCGGAACGGCGCCCTTGAGCCCGGCCCACGAAAGCAGCGCTTGCTCGCGGAGCGAGAAGCGAAAGCGCTCGCCCACCAGTCGAAGTGGAGCCAGCGTAAGCACAACCGACACCGGACGCGCCACCAGCACGAGTCCAACGGTCAGGAGCAGGGCTACGGGAATATGCGGGATCAGGTCGGCGGGGACGACAAGCAGCCCGAGCAGCAGAAACATGGAGATCTGAGCGCCCCAGGCTACGCCATCCATGAAGTTCTGGATGTTGTGGCGATGCACGAGGGGCGCATTGCCCAGTACCACGCCCACCACATAGATCGCCAGGAAACCGTTGCCGCCTACAAGATCGGTTGCTGCGTACGTGAGGAGTCCACCGGCCAGGGCCAACACGGGGTAGAGTCCCGGACTGTCGATCTCCACGTGGTTAATCAGCAGCACGAGTCCACGCCCCATGCCGTAGCCCAGCACGGCACCAGCGGCCAGCTGCAGCACGACGCCTCCGGCCATAGTGCCAATAGAGGCCGTCCCGGTCGTGAGCGCCGAGGCCAGGAGGATCGTGAGATAGATGCTAATGGGGTCGTTGGTGCCCGACTCGGTTTCGAGGATGCCCTGCAGGCGCTTGGGAAGTCCGCACCCCTTCAGCACGCTAAACACGGCAGCCGCATCGGTAGGCGCCAAAATGGCTCCGAGCAGGAGTCCGCCCAGCAGGTCGAGGGGCGTCAGCCACCAGGCAATCAGGCCCATCACGCCGGTTTTAAGGAGCACCCCGACGGTGGCAAGAAGACCGGCAGGCACGAGGGAGGCGCGAAAGAGCTTCGCCTCCATGTCGAGGCCGCCGCTCAGAAGGATGACGGCCAGCGCGAGCATCCCGATGTTGACGCCCAGCTCGTAGTTGGTAAACGTTACGCCAGAGCTGCCGGCGACTACGCCAATCCCCACAAACAGCACGAGCGCCGGCACGCCCGCCCGCTGGGCCACGCCTGTGCTCACAATAGCTGCGATAATCAGCAGGCTGGCAAGGAGAACGTACAGGCTCATGATGCAGGAAGGCTACCAGCGAGAAAAAAGACACCGAGAGGGGGGCGCGTTAAAACCGGGAGCGTGCCGTCTGAACGTGTAGCAGCCGGTCGGTACCGAGCGAGGCATCGCGGTAGTAGACAAACGTGATATACCGGTTCTCGCGGCGCATTAGCTGTTCCTGTAGCACGGACTGCAGGCCGGGGTCGGTAGAGCGGTAGCTGTACTCGTGCATGCCCTGCTTCATACGGGCGGTGGCGACATAACTTGCCGTAGTGGCATCCCACGACATGCGGAGGCCCTCGTCGCTGTGCAGGAACGGGCCCGTTAAGAAGATATCGCGGCGTGAAGCAGCCGGCTCAGGCGGACGCAGCGTAAACTGCACGTCTACGTACTGTCCAGAGACTTCGGGGTCGGAGAGCTGGCGCAGCGCGGCACGCACAAGGGTCTGCCCGTCGAGCGGTTCGAAGCGGTCCTCGCCAAGAAAGCGGGCGTCGTCGGGCTCAATCTCAATGCGAGGCGGACGACGGGTACGGTCTACGTGCGCGATGCTTCGGCTTGTGCGCAGGCTGCTCAGGTCGACCACGTTCGGGGCGGTGGTAGGAGCATAGGCATCTTCGCGGTCGAGTTCAAACGCCAGTGCGGGCTGCTCGCTCAAGAGCGGACGCTCGCTACAGCGCGGCGCTTCGCGCAGTCCGTTGCGTGCAAAGCAGACCGTGTACCCAAACGGATTCCCACGCAGGTCGGCTGGTGGGGTGAAGAGGAGCGAGGGCTGTTGCAGAGGCAGGGGCTGTCCGGGACGGCGGAGCCCCTCGATATCGATCTGTCCTGAGGCGCGTTGCTCGGTTACGTAGAACGCGCGCTCGAACAGCACGTCGTTGCGACGGCCCTGTTCAGTGACGCGCACGATGTAGTTGCCGCTCACGGTGAAGCCGATTGTGTCGTTCGGGAATTGGTACCGGTAGTGCACATAGGGCACGTCGGTGCCCCGCGAAGGGCGATAGTCGAGCACAGCATCGTCGATGAAGCCTTCCATGTATTGCGACGGGCTCAGGTCGCGCTGCCAACTCCGATCGGCATGGAAGAAATAGACGCTCAGGGGGCGTCCGTCCTCGGTCAGGATGTCGAACGCGAGGGTGAGCTGGTTGCTTGCGTTCACCGAAATAATCGGCAGGGCCCGCTCGTCGTTACCCTGGTAAAGCTGGATGGTGTGTACGGTGGTGTCGGTCGGGGCGAGCGTGGGGCGTAGGGATGGGGCTTCGGTCTCGCCGGTACGTTCGTCGTGCATCTCATCGGTCGACGCGCAACCCGCAAGCAGCACCAGCAGCAGCAACCCGAGGCCCAGCATGTGAATCAGGCTGCATGAAGAGAGGCCAATTGAGCCAAGGAGCGTGCCAGCAGAAGAGGACGAGCAGCTCTCTGGCTCGGGTGGGGGACACGATGAACAACCAAACATGCAAGGCGGCTATTGAACGAGGGAATCAGTAGCGCGATCGTGAGCGCCATTCCATGCGATGGTAGTGGACCATGCTGAACGATATGATGCTGAACGATGTGTCACCTACCCGGTTCGCCCGGGCAGGCAGCCCCGATGGTGCCGGTCTGGTGCCAGTGGGCCCGCCGAGCGGCGTAGGCGAGCGTGCGTTCCAGGGCAGGAGCGTTCTGTCGCTGTGCCGCTGCCCGGGCCTCGCAGGCGACGCGCTGTGCGAGCGGCCAGTCGCCCCGGTCGCGAGCGGACGCTACCGCGGTTATATGGAGGTGCAGCATCCAGATGTCGCGCCAGCCTCGGGGCAAGTCGGATGTCTGGATTTCGGCGACGGCTGCATCGCGCCCGGCGCGTAAGTTCAGGCTATCGGTGTGCAGGGTCTGTTCGGTGGTGCGCAGGCGCCGCTGCCAAGTGGAGTCGGGTGTGGGGGCTTCGACAGCGGCGGCGGCATCGGCGTCGAGGGCGCGGGCGATGATGCGGGTACGGGCCTCCACCGACGCGCGAGGGAGTGCTGCTTCAGCGGCGCGGTACGCACGGGCCGCCGCGGCCCACCGGTTGAGCTGCATGCGCGCCGTGGCAGCGAGCATCCATTCGGTGGGTCCACGGGTGTCTGCATCCCCCAGTACCTGATACGCAGAATCGGGGCGCTGCTGGTCGAGATGGATGCGGGCGAGCTGGTGTCGGGACCGGGCGAAGCCGGGGGCCTGGTCGAGGGCGGCATGCAGGGCGCCAAGGGCCGCGGTGGTGTCGCCGGTAGCGAGTGCGTCCTGGGCCTCGTCGTAGCGGGTCTGGGCGGGTACTGGTTCGTAAGGGCAGTCGAGCTCAAAGAAGCTGGGGAGGCGGAAGCGCCGCTGCGCGACCGGGCGGGCGTCGACGTTCACATGGGACTGCGTGCGCAGGGTGCGGAGCCAGTTGCCGGTGAGCGCCTCGAAGGGGGCTCCGGTCGCAGAGGCGAGGCGTCCGGAGGCATAAGCGTCGGCGATGGCGGGGTGCCCGTGCCGATCGGCGACGGACTGGATGAAGGACCCAAACACAGTATACGAGGCGCCGCCGCGGGCCGTCCAGAAGCCAAAGGGCGACCACTGGCGCTTGACCTGCGTGGCGCGATCGGGGAGGGCGTCGGAGGGGGTTACGGCGAGCACCTGGTCGTGTGGATGCGGGCGCCGCGTGGGCGCTTCGAGGGCCACAGCCCAGCCTTCTACAAGGCCGACCGACCACGAGGCGTTAACGAGCGGCAGGCCGTACGGGCGCGTCATGATGTGCGCGAGCTCGTGGGGCATAGACGAGTAGCGCGCGGTGAGCAGGTGCATCTGCGGCTGCGCGAGCCAGACAGGGGCTACGCTGGTGGTATGGGCTCCGGTGAGGCGCGCCCGGGTGTCGGCGTCGGGGTAGAGGTAGACCCGGATGCCGGCGGGCGCTTCCGATCCGGCGCCGAGGTCGTGGATGAGGCGGTCGCGCTCAAACTCAAGCTCATCGCCGATGGTGGTTACCTCGGTTGAGTCGAGGTCAGCCGGGTCGTAGTAGACGTCGAAGTGGGCGGTGGGGTGGTGGCCCTGCAGCGACTGCTGGAGCGTCTGCGCGGTGGTGTTGATACGGAGCTCGCCGCTGAATAGGTAGGCGGCAGCGAGGGCGAGCGCAACCGGCCCTGCGACCCCGGCGCTGGGCAGCGACCAGCCGTAGCGCACCGCGTGCCCACGCGCCCAGAGCAGCGCAACCCAGAGCAGCGTAACGCCCCGGAACGCGATGAGTCCGGGATGAAACGGTAGAAAGCGGTCGTAGATGGGGGCGAGCACGCCGCCAAACACGTGGCTATAGGTATAGAACTGCGGGTGCAGGCCCAGGTCGTAGAGCGTGCCGCCGGCGATGACGAGCAGGCCCACGCCGGTAAGGCGCCAGCCGGCGTACCGGTCGGTGCGGCTGGTTATCCAGTAGGCGAGGGCAGTCGCAAAGAGCGCCGAGCTGAGCGGGAACAGCAGGAAATAGCCGAACCCGGCAACCAGGTCGCAGTGCGTGCGCCAGAGCCCGGGGAGGAGGAGTCCGACCAGCGGGATCAGGAGCAGTGGCAGATGGGCCTTTAGCGTCTGAAGCAGATCGGGGGTGCGCTGCTGTGAGAACAGGCAGCAGGCGAACCATCCCGATCCAAAAAACGCGGTCGTGGCCCATACAACCCCTGCTGGATAGTGCAGGGTAGCGAGGGGAGGCACCGTCCAGCACAGCGCAACGACGACAGCATAGAGTGCAGCGAGCCAGGGGCGCGTCATAGGCTTACAGCACGATCATAGGCTACGGGACAGTCGTGGGGCTATATGCTATATCAGGTTGAACGTGATGCCTACCGACAGCACCTCTTTGATCTGGATGGCATCGACCACGTTTTCGTTATAGAGCGCTACAAGCTCGAGTTCGGTGCTCAGCCAGTCATTGATGCGCATCGACACGGTGTTTTCCCAGGTTACGTCTGGGGGCGTTTCGACCTCGTTAAACGAGAGAAAAATGTTGAGCGTGGAGCGCCAGCGCACGTTCTCCATGATGCGCACGTCAAGAATGTTGTTTACCTCTGCCCCGGCTTCAAAGCGAAGCAGGTTGTCTTCGGGGACGTCGTAGAGCACGCGCAGACCCTCGCTGCGAACGATGGTCTGCTTGGTTGCCCCACCAAAGCGGAGCGTGTACCAGGAGGCTGGGTCGTAGGTGAGACCGAGCGACTGCGTAAAGAACGCAGGGGCAAGAAAATCAGAAACGAGGATGGGGGGCTCACGATCGCTATCGGGAAACGGATCGCTGCTGAAGTTGAAGCCCTTGGCAAACTGGGTGCGCAGTACGGAGGCGAACGTGGGGTTGAAGCGTTCGAAGAAGTCGTCGCCCAGGTAGCGCAGTGCCATCTGCAGGCGGATGACGTCTTCGGACTTGCGGAAGGGCTCGTCTTCTTGATTGATGAACCCGACCCGGAAGCGTGCCTGGTAGAGCTGGGTCAGCGAGTGGGTGGTTCGTTTGGCTTCGCCATCCAGCAGCGCCGATACAGAGATTGCGCTCACGCCGCCTTCTTGCCAGTTGCTGTAAGCGGCCTGCGATCCGGAGAGGCGCGTGCCCAGCTCATAAGTCCACGGATGGGGCTCTTCCTCACTGGGTGGGTCGGGTTCGCTAGGCGGAGAGGGCATGTTCTGGGCACTCACCGGAATGGCAGGCAAGGAAAGACATGTTGCAAGCACGACGAGTGCAACGAGGAAGGGGCTCAGCGAGGAAGGCCCGAAAGGCAACGAACAGCGGTTTGGCATATCCAGGGCGTGCGCGAATAGGATGGGGGAAGATAGTACAGGGAGGAACGCCCGACGAGGAACGCCCGACACAGGCAGGTAGCGCAGGATGCTGCGCAAGAATATCGTAGGGGAGGACGTAGGCGTATAGTTGCGCATACAGTACGCAATGCACACGTACAATACAAAATAATAAGGAGGTACGCCAAGTGATAACGGCGTACCTCCTTATTACGCTTGTCGTAGAGCCTGTTTAGGGGTTAGGTTGTAGGCGATAGCAAGCGCCGCTGCGGCGAAAATTGGGCCTCGATGGAGGTTCGTAGTGGGACTACAGGCCCACATCGGGGACAATTTGCACCAGGGGTATGACTTTTGGCCCCGGTCCAGCGGAGTCGCACGGAGCCCAGATTAAGAAATCAAAACAGGCCCTTTATCACTCAGGCGGTACGCACACGGGCCCATAGGCCGCGCGTGGGGCTGCTACACGCAACGGTTGCGTGCGCAAGACCGGCCCGCCGGATGCGACTACAGCTCTTCGTTCTTGATATCCTGAATCTCCTGGCGGATTTCGTGGGCCAGTTTCTTCAGCTCCATCATGCTCTTGCGAGCACGGGTGCCAGCGGCCTTGTTTTCCTTCTCATAGAACTTCATGAGGTCCTCTTCGGCGTCGGCGATGAGGTCGGTGAGCTGGCTGTAGCGTTCTTCAAAAGTGCTCATAACTGAACTAAGCGTTTGATAAGGTACGAAAGGTCGTTGATTTCAAGCGCACAAACATAAAACCCCTTTCAACGGCATTCAAGCCATATTTCGGGCCAATTGCTTTTGCGTGCATCTTTGACGCCAATTTACCCAAACGTTCAACCAGGGTCCACGATCGCGGTCCCTTCTGGGCGAGAACCGCTGAAAAATGCCTGCACATTGGTAAGCAAGGCCAGTAGACCCGCCTGGGCAAGGTGACTCAGGGCCGCGGCATGGGGAACGTCGTCTGACCGAGAGGGCGGCGCATGACGGTCGCGTATCGTGCCGTTCTCGCCACGTATGCCGGGCGTGTCGTTCGGGTGGAAGAAGACGACCTGTACCGGCGCATCGGTAACATCGTTGCGCATGAAGTACTTTCCGAGGGCTGCTGCGGCCTCATATAGTGGCACCTCTTCGGCGATGGGGCTGTCGGGCGCATCGATCATAGACGAGACGACCGCCACAACGTGCTGCTTGAGCAGGGCATCTAGCCAGCCCAGGTTAGGGGCGGCTTCTATGGCACCGCTCTCGGTGCGATGCAGAAGCTGCCGGTCGGTGCCCTGCACACCCACCGTTGGCACCACCTGATCGGTAAGTGCCGCCACGATCGACTGATTCGTCTCGCGCAGGTCGCGTTCAACCAGGCGGCGCTGCTTCTCGGTCTCAACAGGCAGGAGCCCGTCTTCGCGTTCAATAAAGACGCCGTCGGATTCAAACGTGCGTTCCACTTTCTCGCTGCTACCGTGCACGATGAGGGTGCGTCGGTGGCCGACCGGGTGCTTGTGGAACTGCTGCGCAAGCGTGTCTAAGAAGAGAGGATCGCTGACGTGCTCGGTATCGAGGTACAGAATGTGTAGCACGGGGGCAAGGTAGGGGGCTGGTGGTTGAGGATGCGAGCGCGCATGCTCAACGAGAACACCAAGGCGCAGGTTCGCACCAGAGGGGGGCCGTGAAGCACGCATGGCGGCCCAGCGCGCAGCCGCGCCGCCGTATCCAGTATTTCATACCGTGTGTATTGACCCTGCGCCTGCTATGTGCTTCATTGGTAGGCCCCTCGCGCCGACCATTCCTGACCCTCGAATCGCCCCCGCGCTATGCACGACGAATTTTGCCATCTGCACTGCCATACGCAGTACTCACTGCTTGATGGAGCCGCCGGAATCGACACGATGCTCGACCGGGCCAAGCAAAAGCAGATTCCGGCTGTAGCAATTACCGACCATGGCAATCTGTACGGCGTGCCGGAGTTTTACACGACGGCCCGCAAGAAGGGCGTGCAGCCGATTATCGGATGCGAGTTCTACCTGACGCCCAGCGGGATCCACGATAAGACCGATAAGACGCGCTACCACCAGGTGCTGCTGGCGAAGAACGAAGAGGGCTATCAGAACCTGATCAAGCTCTCGTCAAAGTCGTATACCGATGGCTTCTACTACAAGCCGCGTATCGACCATAACTTGCTGCGCGAGCATCACAAGGGGTTGGTCGCGACCACCTGTTGCCTGCAGGGAGAAGTGCCGCAGGCAATTCTGAAGAAAGGGGAGGAGCAGGCCCGGCAGGTGTTCGAGATGTACCTCGACATCTTTGGCGATGACTACTACATTGAGCTGCAAGATCACAGCATCGGCGATCAGAAGACGTGCAACGAGGTGCTGGTGCGCTGGGCACGCGAGTACGACGTGCCGGTGGTCGGCACCAACGACGTTCACTACGTAGATCAGGAAGACGCCGAGGCGCAGGATGTGATGCTCTGCCTGCAGACGGGCAAGCAGTACAACGACCCGAACCGGATGCGCTTCGAGAACGATCAGTTCTACATGAAGGGTGCCCACGAGATGATGGACGCCCTCTCGGATCTGCCCAATCCGATTCAGCAGAACGCGCTGACAAACACGGCAGAGGTGGCCGCCAAGTGCGACTTTGAGCTGCCCATGGGCGACCTGCTCATGCCGCACTACCCAATTCCCGATCAGTTCGACGACGACATGGACGCCTATCTGCGCCACGTGTCGTTTCAGCGTGCGAAGGAGCGCTATGGCGAACCGCTGTCGCAGCGCGTGGTCGACCGGCTCAATCATGAGCTCGGTATCATCAAACAGATGGGATACGCAGGCTACTTCTTGATCGTGCAGGACTTCACCGAGGCCGCGCGCGACCTTGACGTGCGTGTGGGGCCCGGACGCGGGTCGGCGGCGGGGAGCTGCGTGAGTTATTGTCTGGGAATCACAAACGTGGACCCGCTCAAGTACGACCTGTTGTTTGAGCGTTTCCTGAACCCGGAGCGCGTGTCGATGCCGGATATCGACATTGACTTTGACGACCGCGGTCGCTCAAAGGTCATCGACTATGTGGTCGAGGAGTACGGGCGTGAGAATGTGTGCCAGATCATCACGTTTGGAACGATGGGGGCGAAGACCGTCATCCGTGACGTGGCACGCGTGCTCGACATCCCCCTAAGCGAAGCCGATCGCATCGCGAAGATGATTCCTGACGGCGTCGGGGTAGATCTCGATGACGCCTATGCAGAGGTGCCCGAGTTTCGGCAGCTTAAGCAGGCCGATGACCCCAAGATTCGCAAGATGATGCAGTATGCCGACGTGCTCGAAGGCTCGGCGCGCCATACCGGGGTGCACGCGGCGGGCGTGATCATTGCACCGGGCAAGGTGAGCGACTACGTGCCCGTGAGCGTGTCGAAGAGCAAGGGCGAAAAAGTCATGACCACCCAGTACGATGGCGACTGGGTCGAGGAGTTCGGTCTGCTGAAAATGGACTTCCTCGGGCTCAAAACACTGACGGTCATCAACGACACGCTCGATTTGATCAAAAAGAAACATGGCGTCGACATCGACATCGACGAGATTCCGCTTGATGATGAAGAGACCTACAAGCTCTTTCAGCGCGGCGAAACCGTCTCCATCTTCCAGTTTGAGTCAACCGGGATGCGCGAATGGCTGCGCAAGCTGGAGCCGACAGAGCTTAACGATCTGATCGCGATGAACTCCCTCTACCGTCCAGGGCCGATGGAGAACATCCCCACGTACATCGCCCGGAAGCACGGCCAGGAGACGGTGGAGTATCCGCATCCGATGCTCGAAGAGATTCTGGAGCCCACGTATGGCATCCCGGTCTATCAGGAGCAGGTGATGCAGATGGCCCAAGAGATGGGGGGCTTTACGCTGGGCAAAGCGGATATTCTGCGCCGCTGTGTGACGGGTGATACACTTGTCGTCGATGCAGACACCGGAGACCGGGTCCGTGTCGATGAGGTCGAACCGGGGATGTCTATTCTTACACTTGATGATGAGTACAAGCTCACACATACCCGCGTCACAGAGCGCTTCGACAACGGACGCAAACCCGTCTATCGCGTTACCACACGCAGTGGGCGCGAAATCACACTCACTGAAAACCATCCGCTCCGCACCGTGCGCGGATGGGCACGCCTATCTGACCTGTCGGAGGGGGATGCCATTGCCGTGCCCTCCGTGCTACCGGTAGCGGGACGTGAAGCGCCCGAGCGGGCACGCGTGGAGACAATTGCTTTCCTAATCGGGGATGGACAGACGGTACAGCAGCAGGGCTATGCCACAGCACGATTCTACAACAGCGATCCTGCGGTTCTTACAGCGTACAAAAATGCTGTAGCACAGCTTGGCGCCGAAACAAAGACCTATGAGCATGCAAAGACCGGCGTCAAAACCGTGACAGCCCGTGGGAAGGAAGGGGCCAAAAATCCCATCACGGCTCTGGTTCGTGAAACCGGCATCATCGGACGCGCCGAGTCAAAGCGTATTCCTGAGGAGGTCTTCCGGTACACACCTGAACGGCTGGCCTGTTTTGTAGGCTGTCTGTTCAGCACTGATGGCTCGATTGAGAAGACCAGAATCTCGTACAGCACGTCCAGCGCTACGCTGCGCGATGACCTTGCCCATCTGCTGCTTCGTCTTGGAATTCCAACTGTACGGCGTGCGCGCGAAACGACGCACCGAGATAACTATGAACTGCTCATAACCGACCAACGCGATGTTCTTCAGTTTGTATCGGCGGTAGGGTCGTACATTGTGGGGGCAAAGAAAGAAGCGCTGCGCCGATTGGCGAACCAGGCGTCAGGGCGACAGCGTAGCCACTCAATTTACAATGTGCCTGCAGCGGTTACACATGAGGTGAAACGGGCAAAGTATGCCAGTGGGCGCTCTTGGCGAGAGGGAGGCGAGCAGGTTGGGCTTCCAGGGGGTAATTTGTCGTCGAGACTTAACTTCTCGTCACCATCGCGGAAGCTCAGCCGCCATCGTTTGCAAGCACTCGGCGAGGCATTTGATAGCTCGGAATTGCAGCATATTGCCCGTGGAGAGGTGCTGTGGGATCCCATTGTATCTATTGAACCCGTAGGAACGCGCCGGGTCTATGACCTGGCCGTGCCTCCGCACGCTAACTTCGTCGCCTCGGATGTGGTGATCCACAATTCGATGGGGAAGAAGAAGGAGAAGATCATGAACGAGATGAAGGGCGAGTTTGTGCAGGGGGCTCGTGCGCAAGACGTCGATGATGCGACCATCGAGGAGGTGTGGGAGCTCATGGCGAAGTTTGCGGGATACGGGTTTAACCGCTCGCATGCGGCGGCCTACTCGATTGTGGCGTATCAGACGGCCTTTCTGAAGGCGCACTATCCGGCCGAGTTCATGGCGGCGGCCATGACGAACGAAATCGGCAACAACGATAAGCTCACGGTAGTGCTGGAGGAGGCGCGCAGCCTGGGGATTGAGATCCTGCCGCCTTCGATCAACCGCAGCGACGTACAGTTCACGGTCGACGACGGCGCCATCCTGTTTGGGATGGGGGCGGTCAAGGGCGCCGGCACGGGCGCCGTCGAAGCTATTATCGAGACGCGCAAGGAGCACGGGCCCTTCAATACGATCTGGGATCTGACCAAGCATCTGGATCTGCGCACCGCAGGCAAGCGGACGCTGGAGGCTCTTGTGAAGGCGGGAACGCTCGACGAACTCGAAGGGCACCGCGCGCAGCTTCTCGACGCAGTCGACATGGCCGTACGCTACGGACAAAAAGTGCAGGCTGACCGAGCGGCCGGGCAGAACTCGCTCTTTGGAGACGGCGGGGTCGGGGCCGATGAGATGGAGCCGTCGCTGCCCGACGTGGAGCCGTGGCCCAAAGGAAAACGGCTTAAGGCTGAGTATGAGGTGATCGGCGTCTATGTGTCGGGCCATCCGCTCGACGAGTACACGGCAGAAGCCGAGGCCTTCGCAAGTGCGCACTTCGGTAATACCGAGGCGCTGGAGCAGGCGATTGCAAACGCCAGTGGCGGCGACGGGCGCAACCGCGGTCCGGTACGTACGTTCTGCGGCATCATCACCGAAGTAAACCGGCGCACCACCAAAAACGGCAAGCCCATTGCATTTGCCAAGGTCGAAGACTTCACGGGGCAGGGCGAACTGGTGTGCTTTGCCAGCGTGCTCGACCGCATCCAGCCGTACCTGAACGTAGACGACGTGGTGCTGGTGAAGGGCAACGCCGAGGTGCGGGGCACGTCCGTATCCGTCATCGTGCAAGACGTGATGCCCATGTGGAAGGTACGTGAGCGCATGGTTAACGAAGTGGTCCTGGACGTTGACGCGGCCGCGCTGGACCGGCCGAAACTGAACCGGCTGCGCGACCTGTGCACGGAGCATCGGGGCAACTGCACGCTCTACTTCGACGTGCATGCATCCGAACTGCGCCGTCCGGAGCGCCTGCGGAGCCGTAAGTTTGTGATTGAGCCCACTTCAGGCTTTATGCGCGGCGTGAAGAAGCTCTTCGGCAACGACGCGGTGACCCTGAAAGGGAATAGTTAAGTAGGTCGGCGAAAATGCGTTTATCGGTAGCGGCGCAATGGTAAGTGATTGTCACGTAGGCTACTTCATCACAGTCCGCTGAAACCCCTGCTGCCTGCCGACATCTCCCCCTTGGAAAAAGGGAGAAACCCGACACGAGCCCGTAGGGCGACTGATGGAGCGAAGCGGAATAAGGGAGAGGGGGGGCAACCAAAATGAAGCTACGGTGTCAAATCGCTTCATCACTTAACGTCTATCCACTACCCGTTTATTCCTTGTCGCCGCGAGGAGAATGCGTGCGACGGACGGGGCGCTCTCGCCGCCAAGTCAACCTTTATGGTTTGCGCACGACCGAAAGGGGCTACCTCGGCATGTACTTCAGGTCGTACGATACGCCCTCAACATGGCCTGCTTCATTTACACGAACCACATAGCCTTTGTAATCGCTGAAAAAGGTGCCAGTCAGGAAGACCCATTCGCCGTCGTGCTGTTGGATTGCGTCCGTCTCTACGGGGTCGAAGAAGTCGTCTCCAGACAGCGTGACCAGCAGATTTCGAAACGCGCGTGCCGAGTCCGTGTCGAGGCGGAAGTCCGCGTCGATAAGGTTATCGAAGAACGGCATGCTCATGTTGGTGGTTGGTCTCCAAAAGGGGTACAGTTCTCCTTCATGGGCGTAGAGAATCCGCTCACGGCCAAGTGATCGGCCACTCTCGTCGGCACGTGACGAAAACGGGGTATAAGCAAGCTGATATAGGTTGTGCTGCAGCATATCGCTGGCTGCAGCCGATGCTACCTGCGTGAACTCAGTCTGGATGTCATCCAGAAAAAGCGCTTCAACCTCTTCGAGTTCGTTTTCCTGGGCAACGGCTACCTGAACACTCAGGCTAACCATGAGAAAAAGAGCGAGTGTTGATAAGAAAGGGGGGTACCAATGCATGATTGGGTGGAATGACGGGTGAGACAAATCGAAAAAAGACACCGCCCCGGTCGTATTGGGACGGTATGAGGTAAGGAGACGCTCTGTAATTTCTTGCAAGGAGGTTATTCCGGCCGCAGCTCAAGCAGGGGCCCGCCGCAGTGTGCGGAGTCGCTCTCGCCACTCATGCAGGCCATCATGGGCATGAAGATGGCTTCCCTGAAGCTGCCAAACACATCAGCACTTGCACGCACAGGAAAGAAAAGCTCCTGGCCAAGTATCGATTCTGGCGCTTGAGCGTGTGCCGTGTACGCAAACGAGAGTAGGCAGCTACCATCGTCTGTAGGTCCTTGCACGGTGAACAATCCTTGCACACTTTCAATGCCGACTTGACCGGCTTCGCACGCGGCAACGCGATCGGCGAAGCAGTCGATGGTGAGGCAAATGTCAGCGCCTAAATCATGCGCGGTGTATGCACCGGGGGCATCCCAGTCGTGCAACTGATTGAAGTCAACGTCTTGCATCATTGCTTGCACAGTATCTACATCAGCCCCGTCACGCGCTAACAGAACAACCATGAACTGGTCAATGAGAGCAAAGGCGCCACTTTCTCCGTCCGCATGCATGTAGCTTACGGCATGATCTTGCATAGACCAGTGCTCGGCGTGCCAGTCATCGGCCTGGGCCGGTCTGAAGATCTGCGGCTCGGAGAGAAAAGCTGCTTGATTGACATCCTTGCCAAAGGAGAGCACCACGCTGAAGTCGGCACCGGTCCTTTCCTCCGTATATTCGCCGACGGCGACAAGCCCTTCTCCTTCTGGGGCAGGCTTAACCTCTTGCAATGTAGCATCGCCCAATGTCTCAGGGAAGAGCGGCGTCAGGTCTTCACTCGATACCGCCTGTTCCTGTGCAACTACCGTGGTGCTGAGGAGGCTGCAGATGAGAACGAAAACGAGCGTCAAAGAAACGGGACTACGATAAGGCATAGCTATATCAGGTTGTGAATAGGTCGTTGATAGGTTGAAGACACTGCCCCGGTTTTGCTGAGGCAGCGGGAGGGGAGACGTTCAATGCAGGTCTGGCGAGATGCTACTGCATCATGTCGAGCAGTGGCCCGCCGCAGTGGCTGGAGCTGCTTTCGTCTTCCATGCAGGTTTGCATGGGGCCCATAATGTCTTCCTGAAAGTTGCCGTGCACATCGGCATCCTTTTCAACAGCGAAGAAAACTTTTGCGTCGACGAGATCGTCGTTTGGGTTGGCGGTAAACATGAACGACATCAAGCACGCGCCGTCGTCGGTCGCCTCCTCAACGGTGTAGAGCCCCCCAAGGCGACGCCCCAGTTGCCCACCCATCTGCCCGGACTCGCAGGTGGCAACGCGGTCGGCGAAGCAGTCGATGGTGAGACAGATATCAGGGCTCAGGCTATGCGCAGCGTATGTACCGGGGGCCTCCCACTCTTCGAACTGGTGGAAGTCGAGCTCTTCAAGCAAACCGCGCATCGCATCGGCGTCCTCAAAATCTTCAGCCATCATACTGATCATAAACTGATCAACCAGGGCAAAGGCGATGCTATTGCCCTGCAGGTGCATGTAGTGCATGGCTTGTCCCTGAATTGGCCAAGTCTCGGTCTCCCAATCGCTGGCTGCGGTGGCGCCCATCATCTGCATAGAGCTCAGTTCCTGGACAGCCGACTCAACGGCCGCGCCCAGACCAATGGCGAGCCTGAATTGCGTGGTGTGATCCTCCAGAAGGGCAGGCGCGAGCAAGCCGGGGGCCTCAACCGAGAGCGATTCGCCGACAGACGTTTCGAAGTCAACGCCGACGGCAGTGGGACCGCCGCCCTGCACGGCTACTGCAACAGACGCAGTGGTACGGCTGTCTTCGTCAACCGGGTATTGAATAGTGAAACGTCCGGCCTCAGAGGGGTCGGTCAGCGTAAAGGAGCCGTCAGAATTGACTACAACAGTTCCGCCTGCGATAAGAACGGGTTCACCGGGTGCAACCTCCATGCGATCTACCGTTACGGCTGTGAGCTCTGTAGGCAGATCGCTTAAGTCAGTGTACAGTCCGGCAGCAAGTATGCCAGACTGTGGGGTAACCGATTGCAGGGTGGCGGTGCCAAGTGTCTCAGGGAAGAGCTGCGTGAGGTCCTCGCTGGTCACGGCATTGTCTTGGGCAACTGCCGCTGTGCCGAAGAGGCCCGAAAAGAGAAAGAATGCAAGCGTAGAGAAAAGAAGTTCTGGATGGTCCCATGTTTGCCAGTACATAGTCATGCTATGTTGTTGTGATAGGTCTATACGACGCAACGAAACGCTACGTAGCATCTGTTAAAGCGACCTATCAGGCAAGCGGGGGGACGCAGCCGGTCTCAACAGGATGTTCAAAAAGAAACGTGCTGCAATACATGCAGCTGTTCGTTGCAGGATATCAGATTACACCGATGAAAGGAGTATATCGGAGAGGAAAGTCAATGTCAAGGCTGTGGCAGGGGGGAGCTGAGGCAGAGCAGACGCAAGAGCGCCATCAGGCGAAGTAAGGGATACAACGTTACGGAGACGCCATGGTGCGCCATCAGGTAAGCGGAGCACACGTAGAAGCAACGGTGTCGAGAAGGGTAGAGGATCGGATAAACGACCGTGCACGCTTCATGTCGGGCTCGAACATGTGGTCTTCCGTGCGATGAGGAATGGCCGAGCGGATCTGCTGGTGTGCCGCCTCTACCCCGCGCCCCGGACGCAGAGGTATGCGGAAGTCAAGCGCCTGTGCGGCGGTGAGCAGCTCGATTGCGAGCACTTGTTCGACGTTCTCAAGCACCTGTAGTGCCTGCACCGCTCCTACGCTACCCATGCTTACATGGTCTTCCTGGCCCAGGCTGGTGGGAATCGAATCGACGGCGGCAGGGTGGCACAGGCTTTTGTTCTCAGAGACCAGCGCAGCGGCAGTGTACTGCGGAATCATGAAGCCGGAGTTGATACCGGTGTTATTCATCAGCAGCTCAGGGAGGCCGTCGTGTCCCTCAAGAAGCAGGTAGGTGCGCCGCTCCGAAATGCTGGCGATCTCAGCCAGTGCAATAGCTGTGTAGTCAAGTGCAAGAGCAAGCGGCTGGCCATGAAAGTTGCCTGCGCTCACGATATCGCCATTCTCAAAGACAAGAGGGTTGTCTGTCACGCTATTGATCTCCCGCTCAACAACTTCGGTGGCGTGGCGGAGCGCGTCGCGACTGGCGCCGTGCACCTGCGGCACGCAGCGCAGACAGTAGGGGTCTTGCACCTTGCCGCAGGTGCGGTGCGACGCCAGAATCTCGCTCTCTTCCAGAAGCCGCCGTACATTTGCAGCAACGGCTGCCTGTCCGGGATGCGGACGTACGTGCTGCACGCGAGCGTCGAACGGCTTAATGCTTCCCTGCAGCGCCTCAAGGCTCATGGCCGCCACCAGGTCGCTCAGCTTAACGAACTGGTGCGCCTCATACAGCACGTGAGACGCATACGCGCTCATCTGCTGGGTCCCGTTAATAAGCGCGAGCCCGTCTTTCGGGCGCAGCGAGATCGGAGCAAGATCATGAGCGTTGAGCACGTCGCGCGCCGGACGCGTATCGGTGCCGTCGTGGGTCCAGAATGCGCCGTAGCCAAGTAGTGGAAGTGAAAGGTGAGCCAGCGGGGCCAAATCGCCCGAGGCACCCACGCTTCCCCGGCTGGGCACCGCCGGAATTAAGTCAAGCTCTACGAAGTCCAGCAGCCGTTCAAACGTAGTGGGAGAGATGCCAGAGTACCCCAGGCCCAGCGCATGAACCTTGAGCTGAAGCATCAGCCGGGTGATGGACTTCGGGATCAGGTCGCCCACCCCCACGGCATGGCTCAGCAACAGGTTGCGCTGTAATTGTTCGAGCTGGTCGGGGGCGATCTGCTTCTGCGCCAGCGCCCCGAATCCGGTGTTGATGCCGTAGTGGGGCATATCGTCGCGCAGGGCATCGTCTACCCGGGCGCGCGATGCAGCTACATCGGGAGCCCCATCGCGCAGGTCGGACATCCGATGAGCAAGGTCGCTGTGTAACGTGGGGAGTGCAATCATAGCAGAAGGAGGTGGGGCGTCTGGTTCCGGCACAAAGAGCAATCGCGCATCCAGCAAGCGCGCATCCAGCACGGCCAGAGCATGAGCATACGCAGTTTCGGAAGCGCTTTTCCTGCAAGTGCTTCACAGTATAGCATAGCGCTCCGTGCGCGTCAATCCGGGTGCAATAGTCGTAGGTATGCTGTATCTTGCGTTATATATTTACGTTGTATGTTTGTGAGGCAATCGTTGAACGCATTGCGCATACCGCCCCGAAGCGCAACCCGACAGCCACGCTCCACAACACACCGTTCAGTGTCCGGTATCCTGCTCGCAGGGTTCCCCTGCACGACTTCCTGCACGACTTCCTGACGACTATGTCTACGCCGCCCGTTGAAGTTACCGAGGTGCTGCGCTTCGTGCGCGACACGCCGCCGTTCGACACGCTGCCCGACGCGGCCCAGCGCCGCATTGCACAGCAGATCGAGATCACCTATGCGCCCGAAGGCACCGTGGTACTGCCGCTGGAGGCCGACCCCGAGACCCTCTACCTCATTCGTTCGGGCGCTGTGGAGCTGCACGACGACACCGACCGTCTCGTGGCGCGCCTCGATACGCACGATTTCTTTGGCTACCCGGCGCTTCTCACCGATACCCCTGCGCAGCGCCGCGCCACCACCATCGAAGACACGCTGCTCTACCAGTTTCCGGCAGACGTATTCGACGCGATGCGCAGCGACCACCCTGTGGTCGACCGCTTCTTCAACCGCGCTTATGCCGACCGCCTGCGCGACGCCATTCGCGAGCAGCAGACCCAGCAGGCGTTCACGACGCCCATCCAGCGCCTCATTACGCGCGAGCCGGTCACCGTCGATGCCAATGCACCCATTCGAGACGCCGCGCGCCGGATGTCCAAGGCCCGCGTCTCCTCAATCATCGTCGTGAACGGCGAAACGCTTGGCATCATCACCGATCGCGATCTGCGCAACCGCGTTGTGGCCGAAGGGCACGACCCCGGGGCGCCCTGCCACACCATCATGACCCGCGACCCGATCACGATTCAGGCCAGCGCCTACGTTTTTGAGGCGCTTCTTGCCATGAGCCGCCACAACGTGCATCACCTGCCGGTAGTCGACGGCGAGCAGGTGGTGGGGATGGTGACGACCACCGATCTGATGCGCCTGGAGGCTGATCACCCGGTCTACCTGGTGGGCGACGTGTGGAAGCAGACCTCGGTCGAGGGCCTGCAGTCTGTAGCCAACCGGCTGCCGCAACTCATGCAGCACCTGGTCGAGGCCTCCGCGCAGCCTGCCGACGTGGGGCGCGCTATCACAACCGTGGCCGACGCTATCACGAAGCGGCTTATCGAGCTGGCGTACGACGAGCTCGGGCAGCCGCCCATCCCGTTTGCGTGGATGGCCCTCGGCTCGCAGGCCCGTCACGAAATGTCGATTCACTCCGACCAGGACAACGCCCTCGTGCTGTCGGATGACTACGACCGCATTCAGCATGGGCTCTACTTTGAGCGCCTCGCCGCATTCGTCTGCGACGGACTCAACGCCTGCGGGTTTGTCTACTGTCCGGGTGACGTGATGGCGACGACCGACCGGTGGCGGCAGCCGGTGTCGACGTGGCGGCGCTACTTCCGTGACTGGATGGAGGAGCCGCATCCCAAATCGCTGATGCATGCCAGCATCTTCTTCGACTGGCGCCCCGTAGCCGGAGCGGTGCAGCTCGGGCACAACCTGCACCGTTTCGTGCTCAACCGAACGCCCGACCAGTCTATCTTCCTCGCCAGCCTCACTGTTAACGCTCTTGAGCACACCCCGCCGCTCGGCTTCTTCCGGCAGTTCGTGCTGGAGCGCCACGGCGGCGAAACCAAAACACTTGACCTGAAGCTGAACGGACTCGTTCCCATCGTCGACCTGGCCCGCATCCATGCGCTCGACCGGGGGCTTACGCCCGTAAACACGCTGGAGCGCCTGCAAGCCCTCGGCGCAACCGGGTCGTTCGCGTCGTCCGACGCCAACGACCTCACCGACGCCTGGTCGTTCATCGCTTCGGTACGCATGCGGCACCAGGCCCAGCAGCTTCGCAAAGGCACGCCTCCCGACAGTTACGTTGCCCCCGACGCGCTCTCTGACTTTGAACAGCGCCACCTGAAAGACGCGTTCAAGATCGCCCGTCGCATGCAGTCGGCCCTCGACCAGCGCTACCAGACGCACTTCATCCGATAGACACCCGGCATCCTTCTATGCTTTCTTCGCTCTGGCTTGACATGCAGCGATGGTGGTGGCGGCGTGGCGCTGTGGAGGAGCCGCTCTGCACCGTGCTTGCTGCATCCCACCCGGGCCGAAGTACGCCCGTCCACAAGACGCGCATCATCGCCGTCGATCTGGAGCTGACCGGACTCGATCCGCGCACCGACCAGATCGTGTCGATCGGGTGGGTGCCGATCGAGAACGGACGCGTACGGCTGGCCCGGGCCGAGCGTGTCTTCGTGCAGATCGACGGTTCGGTCGACCACAGCGCCACCGTGCATGGCATCGTCGATGCCTCGCTCCGAGAGGCCGTTCCGCTTCGCGACGCGATAGGTCTGTTATTGCAAGACATGTCAGGAGGCGTTCTTCTTGCGCACCATGCCCCGGTCGAAACCGGCTTTCTGAACGTCGCCTGCCGATCGCTCTTCGGCGCGCCCTTGCTCGTCCCGGTTATCGACACCGTCCCGCTCGGACGTCGCCTCATCGAGCGGGGTACACGGTCGGCCTCCGACACCGACCTCGGACTCGAAGCGCAGCGCCGCCGCTTCCACCTGCCGCCGTACCCGGCCCACGACGCTCTCACCGACGCCGTGGCCACCGCCGAGCTCTTTCTGGCCCACTGCGCCCGCCTCGACGGCACCGGCGGACTGCCCCTCTCGGTCGTGCTGCGCTGAGACACAGACGATACAGCACGATGGCACAGGGCAGGAGGGAAGCGGACCGCTGAGAACCTGTTTTGATTTCTTAATTTGGGCTGCGAGCGGCTCCGCTGGACTGGGGCCGAAGGTCATGCCCCTGGTGCAAATTGTCCCCGATATCGGCCCGTAACCCCGGCTACGAACCTCTATCGTGGTCCAATTTTCGCCGCAGCGGCCCTCGCTCTCGCCCGCAAACCAAAACCCAAACAGGTTCTGAGGGGCTTCGGTGAAGAGACATCTCGCTATCCGCGCGGCCCGCGCCTTGCCATCGCAGAGATCGCCCAGGTGTCCGCTCCCATCGCCTACCGAACATCCCGCCGCGTACAGCCTGCGCTCAGCACGACGGCTTCGTTGAAGGCACTTCGTCCTCACCCGCGTCCGGTGGTCTCGCAGCAGATGATTCCGCGAACGGCGCTCCTAAATCAGGAAGCCTCCTTGTCGCGGCCTTCGGCCAGGCCGATCTCTTCGAGCGCGCTGGCCATCTCGTCCAGGATGCGCGGGTCGTCGATGGTTGCTGGAACGTTGAACGGCTGGTTGTTCGCGATCTTCCGAATGGTGCCGCGCAGCGTCTTGCCCGACCGCGTCTTCGGTAGCCGTTTAACGACGGTCGCCTTCTTAAACGAGGCAATCGGACCAATACGGTCGCGGACCATCTGAATCACCTCGTCGACTACCTCCTGCGGGGCGCGGTCGACCCCCGAGTTGAGCACAAGAAAGCCCACCGGCACCTCGCCCTTCAGCTTATCCACAACACCCAGCACCGCACACTCAGCTACGTCCGGATGGTCGGCCAGCACCTCTTCCATCGCGCCCGTAGACAGGCGATGTCCGGCCACGTTGATGATGTCGTCCGTCCGCGCCATAACATAGATGTAGTCATCCGTATCGATGTAGCCGGCGTCGGCCGTTTTGTAGTAGCCCGGAAACTCCTGCAGGTACGCCTCCTTGTAGCGTGCGTCGGCGTTGTACAGCGTGCTCAGCGTGCCGGGAGGAAGTGGAAGCTTGGCCACGAGGTCGCCAATTTCACCAGGACCCCGCGGCGTGCCGTCGGGACCCACGACCTGCACATCCCACCCCGGCGCGGCCTTGGTCGTCGACCCGTACTTGACCGGGAAGCGGTGCAGTCCCATACAGTTGGCAGCAATAGCCCAGCCGGTTTCGGTCTGCCACCAGTGGTCGATAACGGGCACGTCCAGATTTCTCTCAGACCACTGAATGGTATCCGGATCGGAGCGCTCGCCCGCCAGAAAGAGAATCTCGAAATTAGAGATGTCGTAGTCGCTGATCAGCTTCGCCTCCGGATCCTCCCGTTTGATGGCGCGATAGGCGGTGGGGGCGGTGAACATGCACTTTACGTCGTGCTCAGCGATTACGCGCCAGAACACGCCCGCATCGGGAGTGCCCACGGGCTTCCCTTCAAACAGGACGGTCGTGCATCCCTTGAACAGCGGCGCATACACGATATACGAGTGGCCGACCACCCAGCCCACGTCCGAGGCGGCCCACCATACGTCGTCCTCGTCGATGTCGTAGATCGCCTTCATGGTCCACTTCAGCGCCACCGCATGCCCGCCGTTGTCGCGAACCACGCCCTTCGGCTTTCCGGTTGTGCCCGAGGTGTAGAGAATGTAGAGCGGGTCGGTTGCCGCTACCGGGACGCAGTCTACGGGGGCGGCCTCCGCCATCAGTGCACGCCATTCCCTGTCGCGTCCCTCAACGAGCGAGGCCGTTTCCTGCGGACGCTGAAAGATGACGCACGTCTCCGGATCGGCCTCAGACAGCTCAATGGCCTTGTCGAGGAGTGGCTTGTACTTGATGATGCGCGAGCCCTCAATTCCGCATGACGCAGACACAACGGCCTTCGGATCGGCGTCGTCGATGCGCGTGGCCAGCTCCTTGGCCGCGAATCCGCCAAACACCACCGAGTGAACGGCTCCGATACGTGCACAGGCCAGCATAGCAATGGCCGCCTCGGGAATCATCGGCATGTAGATGACCACCCGGTCGCCCTTAACCACGCCTTGCTCGGCAAGCACGCCCGCAAACCGGGCGACCTCATCGCGCAGCTCCGCATACGTGTACTTTTTGATGGTGTCGGTGACGGGGCTGTCGTAGATCAGCGCCACCTTGTCGCCACGCCCCTGGTCTACGTGCAGGTCCAGTGCGTTGTAGCACGTGTTCAGCTCACCGCCCACAAACCAGCGGTAGAACGGCGCATCGGAGGTGTCGAGCACCTGATCCCACTTTTTGTACCAGTGCACATCCTCTGCGACCTCGCTCCAGAATCCCTCAGGGTCGTCGATTGACTGCCGGTAGACGTCCTCGTACGTATTGGCCATAGCCTGCCTCTTGCATTGGTTGAGATGGAGTGGAATCCGGTGCACCTCTTTGCTGGAACCGCTTTCATTATGCGATATCGTGAAGATTCGCACATAAGATTCTACGAAATTGGTCTTGTACTGTCAAGTTTCTTTCGTCGCAATCCGGTTCCGCAGCTATGCCGTGACTATCAGCGTACAACACCGGTACGCGATACAGGGCAGGAGGGAAGCGGACCGCTGGCGTTCCGGTGCGGCAGCAGCTCGCTACCCGAACTGCCCACGCCCTGCCCCAGCAGACATCGCCCAGGCGCCCGCTCCCATCGCCTGCCAGACCGTCCGCCGCGTACAGCCCGCGCATCTGCCGGCCGAGCACATGCACCCACGCGCCCACCCGCTAACGATACAGGAGGACAGCGGAAAAGACGAAAGCACGCTGCGCCCAATCGCTCCCCTGGAGAGGAGCGCTGTCGCGCAGCGACTGAGGGATGGATGTGAAGGCTGGCGACATTGGCACCGCAACTCAAACTCATCCCCCTGAATCTCTCTTCAGGGAAGGGGGAGACGAGCGGAGGCGCCCCGTCCCCAATCGCTCCCCTGGAGAGGAGAGCTGTCGCGTAGCGACTGAGGGGTGGATCTGAGAGGAGAGATCTGCTCTAAATGAGCAGTAACATCCGGGTCGGGTGTGGAACGAATGCACGGAGTAAATAGAGAGACGCAAGAGAGCAAGCAATGGGCTACAGCGCCACGCCATGCTCGATCTGGCCCAGCAGCTGATCCACGCGACGGGCACCGGGCTCGGTATCCGCAAACTGAAGCGGCGGTTCATCGCCCAGGGCCATATTAGGTATGTGCATCCACGTGCGGGCATCTTCAGTCGTGCCAAACACCGCCTCGGCATGACGCACCAACCGAAGCAGCCGCAACGCCCGCTCCGACTCATCGGGGCGCCGCCCCCCGTCCTTCTTGCGGCGCGTCAGCGTGCGCTTTGGAATCCGCACCACGCGCGCAAGCTCGGCATCCGTAAGGTCAAGCGCCTTCTTGATGTGCGTGAGAATCGCCGTCGGCACGCCCTCACGAATGAGCGCGATCGTCTCCATCGGGGAGGCATCGGGAGCCGTAGCCTGTTCTGCGGCTGAAGGGAGCGGAGTGCGCGACATAATTGTGTCAGCCACTTGACAAGGAAGTGCGTGCCGGGTGCGCCACCACGGTGCTTACACTGGTATGGTTCCTCTTTGTTAGCAAGACCTGATACCAACTCCACAGGTCCCAGGCAGCCAACTTGAGGACGATGTCGTTGTCGACGAGGACAACCAAAGCTGTTGGACGTGGATGTCAAAGAAATGAGGATGGGCTCGTCGTTACGCAGCTACAGGCTGATCTACGGAGCCCTATCCCAGCTCCGCGAGGATTAAACCTGACAGGTCTCGGAGACCTGTCAGGTTTTTTTGGTTATAAACTGTCTTTATCCACCTTCGCCTCGAACGAAAGGTCGGTAAGCGCATCGGGCATGTCGGGATTTACACGATGCACCTGGCGAACGGCGTTGCGTCCACCGAAGTGCTCCAGCACGAATTCGCGCTCAAGGTGCGTGGGGGCATCGCTTTGAAGGGCAGCATACGAGGAGTGCGGCCATGTGCGAAAGTCGGCCACGAAGCCGTGGCGCGCTGGGTTTTGATGGATGTAGCAGACAAGCTGCTGGAAATAGCGGTCGCTGTCAACGGCGATGCGGTGAAACGCCCGTTCGAAGCGGCTGCCGGTGCGCCCGTAGGCCTTGTTGATGGCCTTGGCGTATCCATTGAAGAGGTTGGCAAAGGCCCGCGAGTAGCGATAAGAGGGAAGGGGCTCGGACGCGTGGGCCCCCTGCAGACTCGCCGATCGCATAGCAAACAACAGATGAAAATGGGTGGGCATCAGGCAGTAGGCGTACGTTTTGGCGACAGGCATAACATGGTGGGCGTACCGCTCCAGAAAGTAGCGGTAGTTGCGCGCTTCTCGAAAGATGTTGGCTCCGTTAATGCCCCGGTTGTAGACATGGTAGAACCGCCCGGGCTGTAGTGGCACCTGCGTGGACATGACGAAAGAGCGATCCTGGGTAATGTGATGTGTTGCCACGACAATTACCCCGCCCGGCAGCGTTCAGATCCAAGCAAGGCCGAATTCGCAGATTAGACCTGACAGGTTTTGGAAACCTGTCAGGTCTTTCGTTTCGAAAATCATGCATGGGCTCCCCAACGGGGTTGATACAGGCACAGGCACTCGCTATGTTACGTATCTCCACACATACAAATACCCCGCACATCCACCCGCTATGCCCGCGCTCAATTGGATTGGCAAAGACGCCGTTCGCAGTCATCATCAGGAGGTGCCGTTTCGGCTGCTGCGCGAGGACCCCGCCCGCGCGGTGGGCGACCCCGATGCCGATAACCTGCTCGTGCAGGGCGATAACCTGATTGCGCTGAAGGCGCTCCTGCCGTACTATGCCGGACAGGTGAAGTGCGTCTACATCGATCCGCCGTACAACACGGGCAACGAGGGCTGGGCCTACAACGACAACGTAAACAGCCCGCAGATGCGCCGCTGGCTTGGCGAAACCGTGGGCAAGGAGGCCGAAGACCTCTCGCGCCATGACAAGTGGCTCTGCATGATGTATCCACGCGTCATGCTCCTGCATGAACTGCTGGCCACCGACGGCTCGTTTTGGATGAGCATCGACGACAATGAGGTGCACCACGCCCGCGCTCTGCTGGATGAGATCTTTGGCAGCAGAAATTTCAAAGCTAGTGTACTGTCAGGCGTGAATCTGTGATCTCTGTTTAGTATATTGTTGAGAGTCGCTCTTTGAACGCTTGTCGCCCAATGCCATGCCCACCAAGAAATACCGAGTCGAACTCACTGAAGAGCAGCGGTCCCATCTCCTCGAACGCCTCGGGCGCGGGGAGCGTCCAGCAGCTGAGCAGGCGCGCGTTCGTGTTCTACTGAAGGTGGACGAAGGTCCAGACGGGCCGGCTTGGACAGACGGTCGCACGGCCGAAGCGCTGGAATTGGCCTCCAGCACGGTTGCGGGGATCCGGCAACGCTTCAGCGAGCGCGGCCTTACCGGCTGCGTTGAGCGAAAGTCCCCAGACCGCGAATACGACCGCAAGCTCGACGGGGAGCAGGAAGCAGAGCTGATCCGTCTGGCCTGTTCTGAAGCTCCCGACGGCCGCAGCCAGTGGAGCCTGCGCCTTCTGGCGGACCGGATGGTTGAACTGAACGTCGTGGAAGACCTGTCCCACGAAACGGTCCGACAAACGCTAAAAAAAACCAGCTCAAGCCTCACCAGAACCAGCAATGGGTGATCCCACCGGAGCAAAACGCAAACTTCGTGGCGAAGATGGAAGACGTGCTTTCCGTCTACAAGCGCCCCTACGACCCGGAAAGGCCGGTGGTCTGCATGGACGAGATGCCGCGCCAGTTGATCAAAGAGGTCCGGAAGCCGCTCCCGATGGAATCCGGCAAGCCGAAGCGCCACGACTACCACTACGAGCGAAATGGAGTGGTGAACCTGTTTATGTTCTTTGAACCGCTGGCAGGGTGGCGCACGGTGATGATTCGAGAACGGCGGACCAAAATAGACTGGGCCCACTGCATGAAACGCCTCCTCGAACAGCACTACCCTGATGTCGACCGAGTTGTCTTGGTCATGGACAATTTGAACACGCATGGCTTATCGAGCTTCTATGAGGCGTTTCCTCCAGAAGAGGCTCGCTCGTTAGCCTAGCAACTCGAAATTCACTACACGCCGGAGCACGGAAGTTGGCTGAACATGGCGGAGATCGAAAACAGCGCAATGGCCCGACAGTGCCTCTCGCGCCGCATTCCGGAAAAGAAAGCCATGAAGGAAGAAGCATTGGCTTGGTCAAAGCGACGCAACGAAAACGGCACGATGGCAAACTGGCACTTCCGGACCGAAGATGCACGCATCAAACTACGACGACTTTACCCACACATTGACGGCTGACACTACACTAGTGTTGTCTGGCAAAAGAGAACATCTCCAGATTCAAGATTGAATCTTGGTCCGGCTCACGACTATTTATTGGTTTACGCAAAAGATGCTAAGAGTTTGAACTTAAATCGTCTTAGCCTTAGTGGTGAGAGAGCAAGTGCATATACAAATCCTGATAACGACCCCAGGGGGAGATGGGCATCGGTAGACATGACCGGCCAAACAGGACACGCAACTGAGAATCAGTTCTATGAGATCGAGACTCCTAGTGGAGAAGTATATGCTCCACCTGAAGGTCGCTGTTGGGCTTATGCTGAAGAAACGTTTAAGAAATTGATAGAAGAAGGGCGCGTATGGTTTGGAGAAGATGGAAGTAACCGCCCTCGCTTTAAAAAATACCTTTCAGAAGCGGACGGAATGACAGCGTGGACTTGGTGGCCGCATGAGTCAGCGGGGCATAATCAGTCAGCGAAGAAAGAGCTGAATGCTATAATCGATAACCCCGACGAATTTGATACCACACCCAAGCCCACCCGTCTCATTGAACGCATTCTGGAAATTGCGACCGATCCGGGCGATCTGGTGCTGGATAGCTTTGCAGGATCCGGCACGACCGGGCACGCCGTCCTCAAGAAAAACGCCGCCGATGGCTACGACCGCCGGTTCATTCTGGTGGAACTGGAAGAAGACGTCGCCGAGAACGTCACCCTGCAGCGCCTCAAGCGAGCCACCGAGGGCTACGCCTACGAAGGCACCGAAAAGACCACGCTCATGGAGCGCTCGATTGGCGTACGCGATCTGAAAAAAGGGCCGAGATCTACGAAGAAAGCGAAGCCATCAAACAGAAGCATGACGACGACTTCGATAAAATCCGCTGCTCGATGGATGACGGCGTGTTCACGCTTACCGGCGAAACGAACGTCACCGACCGCAAAGAGGGCCCCGGCAGCGGGATGCGCTACGCCACGCTGGGTCCGGTTCTGATGGACGCCAACGGCACGGTCCGCCGCGACGTAGCGTACGACGATCTGGCGCGGCATATCCACTACGCCGAAACCGGTGCCCCGCTTCCTTCTGATGCTGACATGAATCCACCGCTTGTAAGCCAGCACGACGGCATGGCCATCTACCTGCTGTACAACGGCGTACTGGGCGATGCGCGTCCCGAAGGCGGCAACGTGCTCACCCGCAGCGTGCTGAACGACCTGCCCACAAACGGCACATCCGGCCCCAAAATCGTGTACGGCGTGGCCTGTCGGGTCAGCGAAACCGCCTGCAACCAACACGGCGTCATCTTTCGGCAGATCCCGTATGACGTCCGTGCCGCATAGCCTGCACCTCGCCGCCCCACCTCCGCATCCCCCCAGCCCATGTTTCAGCTTAAAGACTACCAGCAGCAAGCCCTTACCGATCTGCGCGACTACTTTCGCCTCGTCAACGATCTCGATGACGCTGACGGTGCGTACTACAAGATCACCGGGCGTACGCTGAACAAGCGCGTGCCGTACCAGCCGGTGCCCGGTTTTGAGGGGATGCCGTACGTGTGCATCCGCATTCCAACAGGCGGTGGCAAAACGTACGTGGCCGCGCACGCTGTGGGCACCGCCACCAACGATCTGCTCGGGGCCGACCGGTCGGTGGTGCTCTGGCTCGTCCCTACGAGCACGATTCTGGAGCAGACCATCGAGGCCTTACAGACGCCAGGGCATCCGTACCGCCGTGCGCTGGAGCAGCACGCTCCGTCGGTGCGCGTAATGAGCGTATCGGATGCGCTGGAAGTCAACCGCGCCACCCTCGACACGGCCACCACCGTCATCGTGGCGACGATGCAATCCTTTCGGATCACGGAAACTGAAGGGCGCAAAGTGTATGAGGATGCAGGCGCGCTCATGGATCACTTTAGCGATCTTGCGCCCGAGCAAACGCATCATCTGGAGGCGTTCGACGACGGCACGCCGAAGCGCTCGCTGGCCAACGTGCTTCGGCTGCGGCATCCGATTGTGATTGTGGACGAAGCCCACAATGCGCGCACACCGCTTTCATTTGAGACGTTGCGCCGCTTTGCGCCGTCGTGCATCATCGAGTTCACCGCCACGCCCGACCTGGACGAACGCCCCAGCAACGTGCTTACGAGCGTGTCGGCAGCCGAACTCAAGGCCGAGGATATGATCAAGCTGCCCATTGAGCTTACAGTGAAGCAGCCGTGGAAGGAACTGCTGGGCATCGCCATTGAGCAGCGCGATCACCTGGAGTCCGTCGCCGAGGAAGAACGCAACGCCACCGGCGAGTACATCCGGCCCATCATGCTCATCAAAGCCGAATCGGCCCGAGGTAGCGATCCACTGACGCCCGACGTGGTGGCCAATGCGCTGCGCGAAGACTTCCAGATTCCCGATGAGCAGATCGCCATCGAGTACAAGAGCCACAACGATCTGGAAGGCGTCGACCTTTCGGATCCCTCATGCCCCATCCGATACGCCATCACTGTGCAGAAGCTGGGCGAGGGGTGGGACTGCCCGTTTGCCTATGTGCTTTGTTCGGTGGCGGCCATGCGGTCGAATCAGGCTATCGAACAGATCGTGGGCCGCGTGCTCCGGATGCCCAACGTAACGCGCAAACAGCACGAGGCGCTCAACAAAGCATACGCGTTCGGCGCAAACGACGAGTTTTCAGAGGCGCTGACCAGCGTGCGCGATGTGCTTGTGCAGAATGGATTTGAGCGTCAGGAAGCCGACACGCTCGTCCGGAAAAGTCTACGTCGGCAGCAGGACCCCGACCGCGGCTACGGGCCGCTTTTCGACGACCAGCAGGATGCCGGGCGCGCTGCGCCAACTGCAAACGTCACCATCACCTACAACAAAGCGCCCGACCTGAACGCCCTCCCGGACGAGCCCGAGGGCGCGGTTGACGTGGATGCAGATGCGCAGACGCTCACGTATCAGGGGCCGCTCAACGAAACCGATCGCCAGATGCTGAACACCTGCTTTGAGGGCGATGCCGAGGCGCAGGATCAGGTGGATAAAGCGTATGTCGCTGTACAAGAAGAGCAAGGCCAGCGCCCGGTGCCGCCCGTGGAGCGGGAGGCAGAGCCCTTCACCGTGCCCCAACTCGCGATTGAGGATAACGGCACGCTCGACGTGTTCGAGAAAACGCATATCCTGGACCGTCCGTGGTCGCTCTCCGACTTCACACCGAAGCTGCCCAACTACGAACCGACGCGTCCCGAAGGCCAGCGCGGCACCATCGACACCGACGACGAAGGAAAAATCCGTATCGCCTCGATGGGGCCGATCCAGCGACAGTTGGCGCTCCTTGATGACAACAGCGACTGGACGGTAGCGAACCTCGTGGCCTGGCTCGACCGCTCGATTCCGCACCAGGACATCACGCCCCAAGACGCTACGACGTACCTTGAGCGGCTCATTCAGCGTCACCTTATCGAAGAGCAGGGCTACGAACTCAATGCACTGATCCGCGACAAATACCGCTTGAAACGCGCTGTAGAGAGTCGGATCCACACGCACCGCAACGACGCCCACAAGCAATCCTTTCAGACACTTCTTTACGGCAACGGCAGTGCGCCCAAAGTGACGGTGTCGCCAGAGATTGTCTTTCAGTACCAGGACGAATACGTCTATCGCGCGCTCTACGACGGGCCGTACACGTTCCACAAGCATTACTATGGCCCCGACACGGTGGGCGACATGAACGGCGAGGAGGCACAATGTGCTTCGTTTTTAGATAGTCATATCGCGATGAAGCACTGGGTTCGCAACCCCGTGCAGAATCCTCGTCATTCATTCTGGCTCCAGACCTCTACCGACAAGTTCTATCCGGACTTTGTGTGTGAACTTCGCGACGGTCGCACACTGGTTGTCGAGTACAAAGGCAAAGATCGTAAAGAGCACCCTGACACCACCGAAAAAGAGAACGTCGGCCAGGTCTGGGCCGAACGCTCCGGCGGCGACTGCCTGTTCGTTATCGCCCGCGACAATGACTACGAGCCGATTCGGGCGGTGGTGGAGGGGTGATACCAACTCCGAACGCTTCGTTGGTGTACGGAGGTATAGACGTGTGGACGGTTGGAGGAGTCCAACGTTCATCCTTCGATCCATAATGTCCGTCCACACCGACACGATGCCGAAGGCCGACTGACGACGTACATCAGGTGCCTCGTAGAGAAGCAATACCACCATGCTGCAACCGGATCTGGTAGGAGAAAGGTAGTGCTGCGTCACAGATGATTCATAGGGTAACGCATGGACTCCATATTTTAGTCATCCCGGACAAGGCGCCCCTGGCGCCGCTGATCCGGGATCTTTTGTGGCCTTCCATGCCAATCATTCGCGTGATCTACCCAACCATTGACCTGTGGCAAAGCAGTAGACATGTGAAGTAAACGTGGAACGGAGGTACGCCAATGGCGTAGGGGTTCAATGATTTGTTGCTGATGTCTCCGCACTTTACGCTATGGTATTTGTCGAGTCCTCTGTATTCCAGCGACAGCGCAAGAAGCATCTTTCCGATGCACAATACAGAGAACTTCAGAACCAGATACTTGAGCGCCCGAGTCAGGGAGCGCTGATCCGAGGCAGCGGGGGGCTTCGGAAAATACGGCTGGCAAGACCAGGAACAGGAAAGAGTGGAGGGTTTCGTATCATTTACTACCATGCTGTTTCCGATGAGCGGATCTATCTGCTTGATCTGTACGCCAAGAGTGACCAAGCGAGTTTGTCGCCGGAACAGTTGAAACGCATCAAGACCCGTCTAACCGAGTGATTCATCATGGATACGGACCGATTTGAGAACCTCCTCGCCAGCGTGAATGAAATGAAAGCGCACATGCAAGGCGACGACACCGAGATGCGCGTCTCGTTTGTAGATGAGCCCGATCCGCGTGTAATTCGCGACCGGATGGGGCTGTCGCAGAAAGACTTTGCGTATGTGCTTGGCGTGAGCGTAAAGACACTGCAGAACTGGGAGCAGGGGCGGCGTGAGCCAAACGGGGCCGCTATGAAACTCCTCCAGATCGCCGAGCAGCGTCCAGAGATCTTGCTTGAACTGGCGTGATAGCCCGCGACAATAGATAGCGACGTAGACCTGACAGGCCGCCGAGACCGGCCAGGTCGTTTGATTGGGCGTCGGGCTGGGCTCCCGGTCACGAGTGCATGAGCGGGACGGTGAGCTGTTCGTTGTAGGTGGTTCCGTCTTCGGTCTGGATGCTTTCGTAGAGATGCACTGCGGGGGCGGTGTGCGACGGTAGCGCGGCGGCCTGGCGCGTGTGCTTCGTGCGGTATCGGTGGACGGCCTCGGCGTCGGCGTCGCGCAGGCGGGCAAGCGTGACGTGCGGACGAAACTTCTGGTGCTCGGTCGGTACGCCAACGGCCGAGAGCGCACGCCGAACGGCGCTGTGGCACGTCATCAGCGAGTCGGTACGGTCTACGCCGATCGTGAGCACACGGGGCGCATGCCGACGCGGGAGCACGTCGAGTCCGTACGGGTGCAGCACAGCCGGGGGAGCCTCAATCGAGGCGAGGGCGTCCTTGTAGCGCGAAAGATCGCTCCGGTCTACCGCGCCGATGAACTGTAGCGTAACGTGCCACTGGTCGGAGACGACCCAGCGCGCGTCGACATCGGGGATGCTCTCGGGCAGATCCAGGCGCCAGTGGTCGGTCGGTACGTTGAGGGCAACAAACAACCTCATAGGCGGATGCGGTGTTTGACGGGTAGATATACGAAGATATACAATCCATTCACGAGACAGGACATGCGCTCGTGGAGCGTCTTCCGTACAACGTCACGTCATACCCGTCAGGTGCGTTCCCCCTGAGGCACCATCCGCCGTGTAACGTGTTTATTGCGCGGATGCGGAGCGTATGCAAGAACGCATGAGCGAATCACGCACTCGATTGGCTCTGTTTCAGTGCCCAACACTCTATCTGCAGGTGGTGAACCCATGACGATCAAGAAAATCGTGTCGGGCGGACAGACGGGCGTAGACCGGGCGGCGCTGGATGCTGCGCTGGAGGCGGGCGTTCCGGTAGGGGGCTGGTGCCCGCGGGGGCGCCGCGCCGAGGACGGCCCGATTCCCGCACGCTATCCACTCACCGAAACGCCCTCGCACGAGTATGCCCAGCGCACGGCATGGAACGTGCGCGACAGCGACGGCACGCTCATCGTGCACAGAGGGGCGGTGGAGGGGGGCACCGCTCTCACGCAGCAGGTAGCCGAGCAGCAGCGGAAGCCCTGTCGGGTGGTACAGCTGGGGAATGCGAACGGGCGTGCCGCTGTAGCGAGCTGGATCACGACACGCCACATTCGGACGCTCAACGTGGCGGGGCCCCGTGCCAGCGAGGCGCCAGGCATCTACGGGATGGCCCGGTTGCTCATCGGGGCGCTTCTCACAAACAGCGCGAGAGGCACGCTCGGTTAAATCCGTTATTGCAAAAAGAGGTGTTTTTGCTTTCGGAGGTATAGGGCCTCAGACGCAAGGCAGAAACGTACCGCCTGAAAGCAGATCTACGCATCCCCCTGAACCGCCATCTGAAATTCTGAAATACAGAGAGGCTACGGGCATATCGCGTATAGTTCACCGCTCAGCGTGTCGGGATAGGCTGCGTCGGGACCGGCGGGGGCGAAGCGCCCGGTAGCGCGTAGCGTATCGCCGTGGATGGAAAGCAGCGGCGCCTCAGGGCCACCGTACAGGGCATTCCAGCCACCAAGTCCGTAAACATGCTCAGCGACGTGGGCCATGCGTTCGGTATCGCCATCGCGCAGGGCCACGCGAATCCGCTGAATGAGGCTACCACGCAGGCGGGAGCGGGTGACCTCGACATCGAGCGTTGCGCCGGGGGCCTGCTGGGTGGCGTGCAGCGTAGCGGTGGTGTCGTCGACCTCACCCGACAGGTCGCAAGCCGTTATATCAAGGGCAAAGGTGTCGCGATCCAGAACGAGCGAGGCATAGGCCGAGTCAGCTGGCAGCCCATGGACGGGCGCGGGAGACGGCGGGGCAGGAAGCATGTGGGGAAGCGCAACGAAAAGCAGCGGCAGGATGGCAGCGAGCGTAGCGAGCAGGCGCGTAAGTGAGAGACGCATAGAAGGCAACGGGAAAAGATGGCTGGGCGTGGTATTGTACGGGCGCATTATGCGAAGGAAAGCGGCCATCTGCTAAACGACAGAAATACACGGCACGGCTGAACCTCCCTCTTGCAGACGGAGTAGGGCATATTCGCATCACTGTACTTCCTTTTTTTGATACGCACGATAGATACAGACTGCCATGGCTGATTCAACATCGAACTCGATCGATCTCGGTGCGATGTCAATAGAGCACAACGCGAATCAGCAACGGTTCGTGTCGGTGCTGGACGAGGAGGGCCGCGAGGCGGTGGTGACCTACCGCTTGATGGACGGCAAGATGGGCATTACGCATACGGGGGTGCCGCCGCGCTATCGACGTCAGGGTATCGCTGGGCGCATGGTAGAGCGTGCGCTGCAGCACGCGCGCTCAAACGACCTTACGGTGGTGCCGTACTGCTCGTATGTGGCGCATTACATCAACGAGCACCCCGAGCATAAGTCGCTGCTTAAGAAGTAGAACCGGCTGGGGAGATGGTATGACGTAGACCGATGTTATGACGTAGACCGGTAGGCATCAATCAGCATCTGTGCAGCCGCATAAGCACTTTGTGCGCCGGAAGCCACATCCGACTCCAAGTTGTCGAGGGCCGACTGCACCTTTGGGTCGGCGTAGAAGTCCTGCCGAAGGGCGTGGTCGATGGTTTCGCGGAGCCAGTGGCGCGTCTGCCGGGCGCGCTGCTTTTCGAAGGCGCCGGCGTCGCGTAGATGGTCAACGTACTCGGTGATGGCCTGCCACACGGCGTCGATGCCCTGCTGGCGGAGTGCGGAGCAGGTAGCTACGGGGGGCGTCCAGTTTGTAGCGCGTTCGGGAAGCAGCTGCAGCGCCTGACGCAGGGTGCGGCGGGTTTCGTTGAGGGCGGCCTCGGGACTGGTGTCGGCTTTGTTGATGACGATGACATCGGCCATCTCCATGATGCCGCGCTTGATGCCCTGGAGCTCGTCGCCGGTGTTGGCCAGAGCGAGTAGCAGGAAGACGTCGACCATCGACCGCACGGCGGTTTCGGACTGCCCGACGCCCACGGTTTCTACGATGACGTGGGTGTAGCCGGCGGCCTCGCAGAGGAGGATGGTTTCGCGGGTGGTGCGCGCCACGCCGCCCAGGGAGCCGCCGGTAGGCGAGGGGCGGATGAACGCCTGGTCGTGCGTAGCAAGATTAGGCATGCGCGTCTTATCGCCGAGAATGCTTCCGCGGCTGCGCTCGCTGCTCGGGTCTACGGTGAGCACCGCAAGCCGGTGGCCCTGGTCAACGAGGTGGAGTCCGAGCGCTTCGATGAAGGTGCTCTTGCCTACGCCGGGGATGCCGGTTACGCCCACCCGCACGGTGTTGGCGGTGGCGGGTGTACAGGCGTCGAGCACGGCATGGGCCTGTTCGCGGTCGGCCGGGCGGGTGCTCTCGATGAGCGTGATGGCGCGTCCCAGCATCACGCGGTCGCCGTTGCGAATGCCCTGCAGGTAGTCGCGGGTTGAAAACCGTTTGGTGCGCTGCGTCTGGCGCTTCAGGTTTGGGTTGAGCGATGATACCGGACCGGATGCCCGGTGCTCAGAGAGCGCAGAGTCGGAGTCAGACATAGGCAGTTGGTCAGGCCGTCGGTTGAGCCGTTGATTGGTGCAAGCAGAGTGCTCGGTAGGTACGCCTGCCGGTTAGCTTGGGCGGCGGGGCGTGGTCGAGCAGGAGGCCGAGCAGCATGAAAGGGCAAGATGAAAGAGCAAGATGAAAGGGCATAGTCGCCATCCCAGACGGGGGCTATACCGACAGCAGGCCCAAACGTGCCTTGTGCTGTGCGGGAGCGCCTGCGGTGGTGGTGCTCACGTGAATACCACCTTCCATTAAGCTGCTACCGCTACATCTTTCGCCAATCCCGCGTAGAGTACGGGCAGGGTGTAGGTATTCGCTTGCAGGTCTTAGAACCTGTTTTGATTTCTTAATTTGGGCTCCGAGCGGCGCTCGCTCTCGCCTGCAAACCAAAACCCAAACAGGCTCTTAGCGGGCCCGTTTCACCAGCGCATCGGTGAGCGACGTGAGACGCTGCAGCGTTGGGGCCCGGCGGTGAAGCAGGAGGTCAACGGCTCCGTCGTCGGGGAGTGCGTGTGGCGGGGCGGCGGCCAGCATAACGGCGTCGAGGCGGCCGGTGGGAGCCTGCTGCAAGAGATCGGCGAGGGTGTCGTCGTCGGCGCACCAGACCACGGCATCGGGCGCATGCTCCTCGACCGCTGCGAGGGCCTCGCCGACCGTGTCGTAGCCAAGCGGCTCGATAAGCGCCACGCCGAGACAGCCGACGATGTTGCGGGCGAAGGTGGCGCGCGCGCTCCGCATGGAGGGCGTTCCAACGGGGCAGACCAGCACGCGTGGGCGTTCGTCGAGCTGTTGGATGCGCAGGCGCAGTGCGTCGTACGGGTCGGAGCGGCGCAGCAGGCAGGCCCACTCGGGCGGGTCGATGCCAAAGACCCGGCTGGCATCGGCAGAGGAGCTGTCTTCGGGAGGCGCAACCGGGGCATCCGGGTCCGGGTAGTGGTTTGTGCCCACAAGTACGTCGCGGCGGTGGGCGATGCGCTCGCGCCGCGTGTTTCGCGCCTGACGAGCGGCGTCGGCGAGGGCTCCGGTGGCGGCCCACTGGGTGAGTCCCCCCTGCTCCTCGATCGACTGGAAGCGAGACCAGGCAGCGTGGGCAAGGCGGTCGGTGGCGTGTTCGAGGTAGTATGCGCCGGCAGCCGGATCGGCGACACGGTGCAGGTGCGCTTCGTGCTTCAGGATAAGCTGCGTGTTGCGCGCCAGCCGATCGGCATTCGCGGTCTCGTTGTGGTCGTCGCGCCGGAAAGGCGCTACAACGAGCTGGTTGGCACCGCCGATGACGGCTGCAGCGCCCTGTGTGGCAGCGCGAAGCAGGTTCGCATGCGGGTCGAAGAGGGTGTGCGAGCGTGACGAGGTTTCGGCGTACAGCTGCACCTGGGCGGGAGCGAGCGACGCGTCGGCATCGTGGAGGTCGGCGTAGGCGGCGAAAACCTGAGGGAGGAGCAGGCGGAGCGCCCGCAGCTTGGCGATCTCCAGGAAGTAGGAGGTGTCGACTTGCACAAGCACGCGCGGCGTCTGGTCGAGTGCGGCTGCGCCCCGCTGGGCGAGCGCTTCCGACGCACTGGCAAGCGCCAGTGCCAGCTCATCGACGAGGGGAAGGCCGGCCCGGTGGGGCAGGCGGGCATCCACGACGAGCGGGCCGGGCCCCGGGCCCGGTGCGTGATAGTCGGTGTAGGCAGAGGCGGCAGCGGGCGACCAGCTCGCAAAGGCCTTCTGCATGGGTGGATCTACGTAGAGAAGGGGCGCAAGGCCTTCGGCGCGGAGTTGGGCTGCCAGGGCCAGCGCCGAGGGGCCGCCATCGAGATACAGCGCGGCACCGTTAGCGTCTGCCGCAGCAAGGCCGTCGCGAAGGGACGACAGGAGGGGGGCGTGCGCATCCCCCTGAATCGCCCCCTGAACAGCCTGCGGCGAAGCGTGCGCGACGATACGCTCTGCGCCGCCGTCCAACGCCTTCTCGATGCGTTCGAGCAGGTTGGGCGCATCCAGCGGAAGCCGCTGAGCGATGGTCCAGTCGTTGGAAGCAGTGCGAAGCCGGTCGCTGTGAGCAGACCGGTCCACGTGCGGAAGCGGTTCCGTGGAAGCGCGTCGGTAGAACGCGCGCAGGTCGATGCCTTCGAGAGGCTGCCAGGTAAGCTGATCCTCAAAGTCATTCCCAAGATCGCTACGCAGCTGGTCGAGCCACGCGGCGTCGGGGGTAGGCGGGAAGTCGAACGTGAGTGGGGAAGCGTCGGTCATGCCGGGGTAGGGGAGGCGAGTGAGCGGTAGCGGCGGACGAGGTCGTAGATGGCGATGCCGTAGGCGACCGCCACGTTGAGCGACTGCTTGGCTCCGTACTGCGGCAGCTCCAGCGCCAGGTCGCAGCAGGCGAGCAGGTCGGGGTCTACGCCGTGCACTTCGTTGCCAAGAACAAGCGCGAGCGGGAAATCGGGTGCGCCCATCGAAGCAGGGGGCTGCGAGGCATCGGTCAGCTCCAGCGCAGCGAGGGTATACCCGTCGGACTGCAAGCGCCGGACGAGGGCGTTTCCGTCGTCGTGGTGCGACCACGGCACCAGATCCTGCGCGCCGAGTGCCGTTTTCTGCATGTCTTTGTGGGCCGGGGTGCCCGTGTAGCCCGTCAGGTACAGGTGCTCGATGCGAGCGGCATCGCTGGTACGGAAGATAGAGCCGACGTTGTAGATAGAGCGCAGGTTGTGTGCGATCACGACGACCGGATGGCGGGGCAGGGATTCGAGTTCGCCCGGGGCCGGGCGGTCGATTTCATCCCAAGCAAGTTTGCGCATATCGTCGAAATCTTACACATTGAGGCAGGAGAGGACGAACCCGTGACCGGTGTGGGTACGCTGGCGGACACTGTACGCCCGATGGTCGGTATAGTATAGCTGGTATAGCATAGAAGGTGGTACAGTAGCATAGGTGGTGTGACAACGACTACACCAAGACTATACCAGCGGGCTCCGTAAAACAGCGTGGCAAAACAGCGTGTAGTGAAAGTAGCATATGGCACAGCATGGGGCACAGTGTCACATTGCCATTGTGCATATATACGTTATGCACATACTGTACATCCACCTACGCAGGCCCTGATTCGTCCGTTTCGTATTCTTTTTCTTCAGATTGTTCTTGACCATGCGTTCGTTATTTGTGGATACGCGGCTCCGTGCCCTTGTGGGTGCGCTGTTGCTGGTAATAATGGCCACGACGCTTACGGCGTGCCAGACCCTGCGCGAGGTGGCCCAGTTGCGCAACGTTGACTTTCGGCTCGACCGCGTGACCGACGCGCGCCTGGCGGGCATCGACCTGAACCGGGTGCAGAGCGTTGACGACCTGGGTCCCGTGCAGCTGCTAAACCTGGGGAACGCGGTGCGCCGGGGCGAACTGCCGCTCTCCTTTGCAGTCGTGATCGAGGGTACGAACCCGGATGATAACTCTGTAAGTGCGCGTCTTACCGAGCTCGACTGGACGCTTTTCCTGAACGATCGGGAGACCATCGCCGGGGCGTTTCAGGAAGAGACGGTGCTTCAGCCTGGCGTGCCAACCGATATCCGGTTTCCGGTAGAACTGAACCTGATCGACTTCTTCGATGGGGGCGTTAGCGACCTTGTGGGGCTGGCGCTGTCGGTGGCGGGTGAGGGGCCGCCTACGAACGTGCGGTTTACCGCCGACCCCACGATTCGCACTCCGTTGGGACCGATGCGCTACGGCGAGCCGATCACCATCGTGCACAGCGATGTGGGACGCACGGCCCGATAAGCACACTGTAATCCGTTATTGCAAAAAACTGTATATGATTGTCACTATTGATGGGCCTGCTGGCGCCGGAAAGAGCAGCACAGCCAAGGAAGTTGCCGAGCGTCTTGATTTTCGCTACTTGGATACCGGGGCGTTGTACCGGGCTGTTGCGCTTGTTTTTGTAGAGGCCGGGGCGTCTCCTACCAACGAGAACGCGGACGCGCTGCTGAGCGACTGCTCTATCGACCTGCGTTTTAGTGCGTCGGACACCCTGCGCGTGCTGATTGGCGACCGCGACGTAAGCGATGCTATCCGCACCTCGCGCGTGGGAGACATGGCCAGCCAGGTGGCGGCGCTTGCGGCGGTGCGCGCGGCGCTCCTTCCGCTGCAGCGCGATATCGCGACGCGGTGGAGCCGCAGCCGAGGCGGAGTTGTGGCGGATGGCCGAGACACGGGTACGGTGGTGTTTCCGGGAGCCGACCTCAAAATCTACATGCATGCAAGTCTCGAAGAACGAGCGCGGCGCCGGATGCAAGAATATGAGGAACAGCAGACGTCAGCTTCGTTCGAAGACGTGCGTGAAGAGATCCGCGCCCGCGACGAGAAAGACCGCACGCGCGACCTGGCTCCGCTACGACGCCCCGACGACGCTGTCGTGCTGGATACGACGTCACTTTCATTCGAAGAACAGGTGGAAGCGATTGAAGCGCTGATTGAGCGCACAAAAGCGGGAACGGACGTCTCCGCATCCCATTAGACCGTTTTCCGGACGCACATGGCGAAATGCCCTGCGAAGCACCTCTATAATGTGTTTTGACGATATTATAGGGTGTTTGGGAGATGTCAGCGATTCGCCTGCGGCCGGCACACCCTTATTCGTAATTTTTCACCGTGTTGGCCCGCTGACCCAGCTCACACCCGCTTTATGTGCCGAAGTGCCCCCGAATAAGTACGGGCTGCAGTATCGTAAAGCAATTACTCCTCGTTTCCCAACCTATATGGCCGAACAAGAAAAGCAAGCACCATCCCAAGAAGCCCCCGAGTCCCAAGAAGCTGTTGAGGAAGCCGTTGAAGCCGAAGAGGAAAAAGCGGTAGCCGAAACGGCTGCTGCCGATCCGACATCGGCTGACGCCCTTCCCGATGCTGCCGATGAACCCGTATCTTCTGCCGAAGCGGATACCGCTGAAGCAGAAGATGATGACGAAGGTGCGGACGAAGAAGCCGTTGCCGAAGAAGTTGAAGAACGGGATCCTCCTCCGGAACACGTTGACCGCCTGTTGGCGGAAGCGGTAAAGTCAGCCGGAGATGAGATCGGCATGCCGACCAGCGACGATTTTGACTTTGATGCGACACAGGTCGATGCCCCCGGGCTGACCATGTCGCTCGACGAGTTGGAGCGGACCGAGGAAAACCAGGGCTTTACCGGACAGGTTGTTGGGCGCACGATATCGCTCGACGAACTTGAAGAGTACGAGCGTTCGCAAACGGCCGACCCGGTGTATGACCAGTTCCGAGAGCTGGTTGATCGCACCAGTATTGATGTGCGTGAGCAAGACATCGTGCAGGGGCGTGTGCTGAAGGTCACGGAAGATCATGTCGTGATCGATATCGGCTACAAGAGCGACGGTATCGTGTCGCGCGACGAGTTTGGCAAGTCGATTCAGCGCGGCGACACCGTTGAGGTCTACCTCGACCACAAAGAAGACCGCGAAGGTCAGCTGGTGCTCTCGAAAGAGAAAGCCGACAAGGTACGCCGCTGGCAGCGCATTGAGGAGATCTATGAGAACGAAGAGATCATCGAGGGTACGATCATCAGCCGCATTAAGGGCGGTATGATCGTGGAGCTCTTCGATGGACTCGAAGCGTTCCTTCCTGGTTCGCAGATCGATGTGCGTCCGGTACGCGACTTCGATGCGTATCTGGAGAAGCGGATGGAGTTCAAGATTGTGAAGCTCAATCCGTCGAACGAGAACATCGTGGTCTCGCACCGCGAACTGATTCAGGAAGAGCTCGAAGAGCAGCGCCAGCAGATTTTGTCGCAGCTCGAAGTGGGACAGGTCCTGCAGGGTACCGTGAAGAACATCGTCGACTTCGGGGTCTTCATCGACCTTGGCGGCGTTGACGGACTCCTCCACATCACCGATCTCTCATGGGGGCGCGTGTCGCACCCAAGTGAGGTAGTTGAGCTTGATCAGGAAATTCAGGTTGTTGTCCTCGACTACGAAGAAGAGCGCCAGCGCATCTCGCTGGGTCTGAAGCAGCTTCAGCCACATCCGTGGGACAACATTGGCGAGAAGTACGACGAAGGCGAAACGGTCGAAGGCAAGGTCGTCTCGATCACTAACTACGGCGCCTTTGTAGAGCTGGAGAAAGGCATTGAGGGGCTGGTCCACATTAGCGAAATGTCGTGGACACGCCACATCAACCATCCCAGCCAGATGGTCTCGCTCGGGCAGCTTGTTGAGGTTAAGATCCTCAACATTGACGAGGAGGATAAGAAAATCTCCCTCGGTATGAAGCAGCTGGAGCCCGACCCATGGGACGGCATCAGCGATCGCTACCCGGCCGGAACGGTGCTCACCGGTACCGTACGCAACATCACCAACTTCGGCGTTTTCGTCGAAATTGAGCCGGGCATCGACGGGCTGGTCCACATCAGCGACCTGTCGTGGACGAAGAAGGTCCGCCATCCGGGCGATATGGTCAAGAAGGGCCAGGACATGGATGTGCAGATCCTAAACATTGACGAAGACCGCCGCCGCATCTCGCTTGGACACAAGCAGGTGAAGACGAATCCGTGGGATCAGTTTGAAAGCGCCTACGATGAAGGCACCGACACGGAGGGCGAAGTCGTTCGCGTGGAAGACAAAGGCCTCGTGGTCGAACTGCCGCTCGACGTGGAAGCGTTCGTGCCAGGCAGCGAGCTCAAGAACGGCCCGCGCGACTTCCAGAACCATTACTTTGAAGGCGACGAGCTTGAGCTGCGCGTCATCCGGTTCGACAAGAGCCGCAAAGACATCGTGCTCAGCGAAACGGCCAAGGAGCGCCAAGAGCGCCAGGCCGAGAAGCGTCGCGAGCGCCAAGAAGAGCGCCGCGAGAAGCAAGAGCGCCGTCAAGCTGTCGACCAGTACACCGAGAAGACCGAGACGTCCTCGTCGGGCGGAAGCGACGATCCGACATCCGGACCGACTACGTTGGGCGAACTCAGTGGCCTGGGCGATCTGAAGCGCGAGATGCAGGCTGCCGAACAGGCTGCGGCTCGCGAAGCTGAGATCGCAGAAGAAGTGGAGGCTGCTTCGGAAGATGAAGACGCCGCCGAAGCGCCCGAAGAGGCCCCTGAAGAAGCGCACGAAGACGAAGAAGCATTCGACGAAGAAGCTGGATTTCCGGCTGACTTCCCGCATGCGGAGCGTCTGAAGTCGTCTGGCGTAAACTCGCTGGCTGAGCTGCGTGACTACGATGACTTCGAAGAAATCGATGGCATCGGTCCCGCGTACGCCGAAGACCTCGAAGATGCGCTCGACGAGATCGACAACGCATAGCGCATTACGTAGAACACCAAACAGTAGGGGGCAGCTTCCTGTGGGAGCTGCCCCTTTCTGTTGTGTCCTGCTGAAGAAGATACTTCTTGTCCTGTTATAATGCGGTACATCCGCTATCCCACCTTATAACTTTTTTATTTTATGCACGCAGAAGAACATACGCCGACCGCCAGTAACTCGATTACGGCACGGATTGCCCTTGAGAATAAGCCGGGTATGTTGGCTGAGGTGACCTCAGCAATCGGAGCCAACGGAGGCAACATCGGGGCGATCGATATTGTGCGCGCCCGTGAAACCGTGCTCGTGCGTGACATCACGATCAACACGCGAAGCGACGACCATGCACGCCAGATCATCGTCCATCTTGAGTCGATCAAAGGCGTGCGTGTCGTTGACGTATCCGACCGGACTTTCCTTTTGCATCTCGGGGGGAAGATTGAAGTAAGCAGCAAAGTGCCGCTGCGCACACGCGACCAGCTCTCGATGGCATACACGCCGGGCGTTGCTCGCGTATGCAGCGCGATCCACGACAAACCCGACGATGCGCACCGCCTTACGATCAAGAGCAACACAGTTGCTGTTGTGTCGGACGGCACGGCTGTGTTGGGATTGGGGAATATCGGTCCAGAGGCGGCTATCCCCGTCATGGAAGGGAAGGCGCAGCTTTTGAAGGAGTTCGCAGGTGTTAACGGCTTTCCCATCTGCCTCGATACGATCGACGTCGACGAGATCGTTGAAACAGTGGTACGCATGGCACCAGTCTTCGGGGCGATTAACTTGGAAGACATTGGCGCTCCCCGCTGCTTCGAGATTGAAGATCGCCTCCGAGAGCGGCTTGACATTCCCGTATTTCACGACGATCAGCATGGAACAGCGGTTGTAGCGGTGGCTGCACTGATCAACGCACTCAAGATCGTCGACAAAACGCCTGAGTCGCTGAAAGTGGTGCTTGTCGGTACCGGCGCAGCCGGCACGGCGGTCACGCATATGCTGCAGAACATGGGCATCGAGAACATCATCGGTGTCGATCGCCAGGGCGCGGTCACGCGTGACCGTACCGACCTGAATCCGGCGAAGCGTGCATACGCTGCCCAGACGAATCCCCACAATATTTCAGGGCCGCTGGAAGAGGTAATGAAAGACGCGGATGTCTTCATTGGACTATCTGGTCCCAACGTGATCGACGTAGACGACCTGCACCGGATGGCCGACGACCCAATTGTGTTTGCGATGGCAAACCCGGAGCCGGAGATTCGCCCCGAGAAGGCTTACCCGCATGTGGCGGTGATGGCAACCGGGCGAAGCGACTACCCGAACCAGATCAACAATGTGCTGTGTTTTCCGGGGATGTTTAAGGGTGCGCTGGAGTGCCGGGCAACCGACATCACCGATAATATGAAGTTGGCAGCGGCCTATGCTATAGCGAACACGATCAAGGAAGAGAGCCTTACAGCCGACTATATCGTTCCGAGTGTGTTTGACAGCACCGTGGTTGACCGTGTAGCTACAGCCGTGTACGAGGCCGCGCAGAAAGATGGTGTGGCGCGTACACGTGAGATGATCTCTGAAAAGGAACTGGAAGTAATGTCCAAAAAGTAAGCGCGCCGCCTGCAGAAAGCCCACCTTGTGTTCCATGCCAGAGACCAGCTTGCGAGACAACGCTGATTCACACGATGTAACCTCGCGGGACGCTGCGTCATCGCTTCGGGACGAGCAGGGGACGTACGTTCTCTGTCTTACGATCGAGCACAAAAAGCGGGTTCAGGTGGGAGCGAAGGGCGATGTGCTGCTTCACCGAGGGTCTTATCTCTATGTAGGCAGTGCCTTTGGACCGGGGGGAGTGGCAGCCCGGGTACGACGCCATGCCCGCACCGACCATGGGCTTCACTGGCATATTGACTACATACGCAAAGCCTGTTGTCTGCAGGGCGTATGGGTGAGCTATACGGATACGAAGCGCGAGTGCCAGTGGGCGCGTGCATTGCTGGCCACCGACAGTGCGTCTGTTCCTGAGAAAGGGCTGGGAAGCTCCGACTGCGAATGCCGTGCGCACTTTATACGGTGGGGGAAAGAGGAGAAAGCGTGCTTGTGGCCAGCTCGCAAGCAGATTGAGTCCACGCTGCTGGGAACGGCCCCTGACGAGTCAATTGAGTGGGTTGAAGCAGCGGCTGCTTGATATCCGTTATTGCAATGTAATTTATGTTTTTCCGAGAGCTGATTCGTGCATCACCCACACAATTGAGATACACAAATCAGCTATCAGTCTATCAGAGGTGCACTCTTCTGAGAGCTCATGAGAGCACCTTGTAGGTCTTTCATATTTGGAGAAGGAGCAGGCTACAGGAGACACATCTACCGATCAGCAATGCGGCTCTTAAAAAAGATGTCTGCTACCGCAAAAGTCAAGATACTCCGCACCAGGGTAGAAGCGAACTATTACCATAACGCACCCCGGTATCCTCTATCTTCAATATAAAAATCCGTTATTGCAAAAAAACAAATAGTCAAGATAGTATCCTGGTTTGTACATTTCAGAGAGTAAGATACACAAACCAGAATTAGCAGTAAGGGTCACAATAATCTGAATCACAAATATAATAGCTTAAGCAGACAAATCTCCCATTGTCCCTTCAATGGAGATGCTCATGAAAGGGGAGAACAAAGCGCCTTACTAGAATCTCTTACCTTTGAAGTTACTGATTCAGAAAATTGGTACCGGATGTGAGGTCTCAGGGCCATCTACGAACACCCGGCAGCTAAAATAGCCGCTTCATCTGTGTGCAGCGCTTTAGCCACTTCTTTTTCTTCTCGAGCTGCTGAATGCTCATATCTGCCTGCTTCACCCGAAAGCGCTCCTTGGCCTTCTGATGTACGTCTCGGATATGAATCGATTTGCCCCGATCCTGTAGCAGGTAAGCGAGAGAGGAGGCCAGTTCACTGCACTCCTTGCGGAGCTCTTCCTCACGGGCTTTGATGTCCATACCAGCCCCATTCGGACGCGCCGAGCGGCTTCCGTTGAATGACTCACTGCGCACACGCAGGCGCCCCGACCCCTCCATCTCGACGCGGTGCGTCTCAAACGAACCCTCGCTCACGCGCTGCATCGACCAGCCGCTGCGGTCGCTGTCCTCCGTCGTCTTCTCAGGGGCAGTGCGGTTGCCAGTTTCCTTGCGTGTACGTATCCCTTCCTGCACCTCACGCGTCATCCAGTTGAGCGTATCCGACAGCCCCAAGTCGCCTGAAGTAAATACATCGCATACGTTCGCTTTCTCCGACCAGGGTGCAAAGTAGCGCATCCCTCGAAAGATCTGCTGCAGACACTTCGAGCGCGCACTCACCAGGTCAAGCTTCGCAATCACGCTGATTGACTTGATATCAGTGCCCTCACCGATCATGTCCACCTGTACCATCACGTCGACGTCCCCATTGCGGTACGCATCCAGCCGCTCTTCACGCTCCTGTGGCGGCACGTCCTGCCCGATACGTGTCACCGATAGCCAGCCGTAGCGCCGCCGCATAAAGTCGAGCACATCAGCAGCATGCCGGTTACTCATACAGATGACGAGCATCTGGTGGTTACGGACGGCAGCGCCGTGTTTGCCCCGATGCTGTGCTCGCTTCGACTGCAACCGTCCCACGGCCGGGCCAATCAAGGTGTCGAGGTAAACATCGTGAAAGCGCAGGTTACGACGCGCAAAGTAGCGATCAAGCGTCGCGGTGTCAGACGAAACATCGTTCTTGAGCTCAGCGAGCGTGCATTCAACGGTTTCGCCAGAGTGCTCTTCTTGCATCGTAATAGCATAGTCGACCACGTGCGCCTCCACCCGCTTCAGAATCTCACCTTCAGCATGGGCGTCGCGCAGCGAAACTTCGTGCAGCGCGCGGTAGAACGTCGATTCGGTGCCGTCGTCGTGCGAAATGGTGTCGTGCGGCACGCCAAAGAGCGGTTCCCCATCGCTGCGGATGGGCGTTCCCGAAAGGCCAATCAGCGCTTCGTGCGACAGGTTATCCACCGCATCCGACCATGCGCTTTCCTGCGGCAGATGGTGGATTTCGTCGAGCACAAAGAGCGTATCGCCTCGATTGCAGTACTTCTGCAGGGCCTGATTGCCACTCGATCCGCACGCATACTGGTATGTGGCAATCACAATCGGAATGTCACGGTTCTTGAGAAACACTGCATCCGAGTCAGCCACCGAGAAGGGGAGGCGAGGCCCGCCAATCCACTGCAGCATCTTCGCCAGCTCCTGCGGGTCGGCGTACTGGTCGCGCAGGTTGCCGCGCGGCACGAACACCACCAGCTGATCGCACACGCCCATGGCACGGGCCACACAGAAAGAAGCCAGCGCAATCAGCGTCTTCCCGTAGCCCGGCACAAACACGCCCAGATGGTGACGCTCGCCCCGTTCGTAGGCAGCAGCCAGCTTACGAAGAAATGAGAGTTGGCCATCGCGAAAAGAAAAGTCGGGGGCAGGGTGTAACCCCGGAAGACGTACAGAACGCTTCATGCAGATGAGGGATTCGTGAGCACAAGAACAACAAGGTCTAATGTATGCACTACGCGGAGCCGCGTAAACCCCACAGGTCCGCATACAAGCAAAATACACAGGGTTTTGCTGTGCACAGCACCAGTCGCCTGCTACCTCGCGGTCGCCTTCCGGCCCGAGAGCTTCCTTTACATAGTGATGGCCCCAACGGCCGGTACGCTGCACCGGGCACGATGGACGGCAGGCGATGCCGTAGCCGCTCGCAACACACTGGCCCTGCTCAGCGCTCTGGCTGCGCCAATCCGCGATAGCCGGATGCGCACAGAAAGCAAGCGCCCGGCTGGCCGCTGCAAAGGCGGGACTGGAGCTCGACGGGAGCGTCATTGTTCACCCTCGAAATGAGCTGGAAAGACGGCGTGCGCGTACGGTCCCGCAATCAAATAGTGCGACGAGAGCCTCAGAGGGTCTTAGAACCTGTTTTGATTTCTTAATTTGGGCTCCGAGCGGCGGCGCTGGACTGCAAACCAAAACCCAAACAGGCTCTTAGTCAAAGTCTGAGCACGACATAAAGTAGAAGCAGTTGGGGCAGTGCCGTTTGCAGCGTTCGTTATGAAGCTGCGATCCGCAGTTGGGACAATAATCCCAGTAGTTGCCAGGGGAAGATGAGTCCTCTGATGACAGGGAGGAAGATCCGGACTCCGACTCAATACGGGCACGATCGGGCTTGCTCGGGCGCGTCATCGGGCTGTAAGGCAGTTTGAATGCGAGGATAGTCGGGCCAGTCTACGCGGTGGATGCGAAATGTGTGGTCGCCGGCGTAAATGTGCAGGCCGTCGCGCTGCTGCTTTGCTCGCAGGAGCGGATGCCACGTAATTGGATGCTCGTGGACCACGTCGAGCGCTGAGCGCATCGCAATCCGATGCCCCCGTATCCGAATCTCAACTACGGTGCGCCCGAGCTGAAAGTGGGTCCAGCTACTGGCAACGATGAGCACAGCTCCGGCGGCCGCATACAGCTCTGGAAAGAGCGGAGCGCTCTGTAGGGCCTGCATGAGTGCTACAACCATGACTGGAAGCATCAGGTATCCTGTAGGACGTGCCACAGCCCGGCTGTAGAGACCAGCAGGGGAAGCACGACCAGGATGGTCTACGCTCTGAAAGATAGCTGGAGCCGTCACGGTAGGCTATTCACTGGCTTCTATGGAAGGATCATACGGAGCCATGAGCTGCACGAGTTCATTTTGCATCTGAGTGTTGTCGTGCTGCTTGGCCCACATCAAAAGGTTACGGGCCATGCGAAGCAGGATAGAGCGCGGGGGAGCGGGGGCAAAGTGCTGCGGATGCGGCTGCACGTTGGCTTTCAGCAGAAAGCGCACGCAATCGCCCCGGTCCATGGGCTGCCCATTATTAAACGGATCTAAGAAAATCTCGTGCTGGTCATCTTGGTACTTTACGATAAAGTGCCGCGGGAGGTTTACCCCGTAGGCTTTGATGCCTGCCCGCTCAGCCAGCAGGAGGTAAACAACCGACAGACTAATCGGGATGCCCGTACGTCGTTTCAGCACGCGGTTCAAGAATGAGTTATCAGGGTCTTCGTAGTCGTCTTTGTTGCCGGTAAAGTGCAACTCGTGCGCCATGTAGTCGGCCAGCTCCATAGCGGCACGATGCCCGGAAAGGTCGGGATGTGCCTCCTGAAAGGACACGGCCATGGCATCCAACTGCTCCTGGCATCCATGTAGGTCGGCGTCGGGGTAGCGATACCAGGCAAGGAGTAACGCCCCCCGTTCAAGGTCGGGTGTGTCGCTGTCGAGGACGGCATGCCAGGCGCGCTGTACCATGTCGAAATGCAGCGGTTGGATACGGTCCATTAACGCCTCTTGCTCGGCCTCACCAAGCGAGCGGATGTGCCTGCGTAGCGCGGCCAGGTCGTCGGGGCCACACGTGGCGAGCTCTTTTCGCACGGCAGCCTGTACGGTAGCGTCAGGGTCATCAAGCAGAGTAACAAGGGCATCGATCGAAGCAGTACGCGGCATAAGAGAACGACCGAGTTTTAGTGGATAACGGGCTGTCCTTGCACGAAAAACACGGCTGTTGGATTCGTGACCATCTTACGTTTTCGCGATGCGTAACCGGAGAGAGGTCTGTTACGAACTCTGTGTAGCCTGTGCTGAGGGCATAGCGATTATTTCGTCACAAAGCGAAAGGCATCGGCATCCCGTAAAAAGATGCAGCAGCAACGGATACGACACAAAAAGTGCGACGCAAAAACAAAAAAGGATGTGCCCGGCGCTTGCCTGACACATCCCTTTATACTTTAAGACTATTCTTTGCGGACTATGCATCTATGCATCGGGCTGGTGGAAGGGGTAGGCATAGTGCGCGGGCGGATTGAAGTTTTCCTTGATAGCCCGCGGCGAGATCCAGCGCTGCAGGTTGAGCGCGGAGCCGGCTTTGTCGTTCGTGCCCGACTTGCGCGCGCCGCCAAAGGGCTGCTGCCCCACAACAGCCCCCGTAGGTTTGTCGTTGATGTAGAAGTTGCCGGCGGACTGCTCCAGGCGGTCCATCGTGAGACGAATAGCGGCGCGGTCGCGTGCGAAAACGGCACCGGTAAGGGCGTAGGGCGAGGTCGTGTCGATCAGGTCGAGGGTTTCCTCATAGGCCTTATCGTCATAGACATAGATAGTGGTGACGGGGCCGAAGATTTCCTCCTCCATCGACTCGTAGTGCGGGTCGGTTACCTTGATTACGGTCGGGTCAATGAAGTAGCCGGTGCGGTCGTCGTAGGTGCCGCCAAACAGAATCTCTGCGTTGTCGGATGCGGTGGCACGGTCGATGTAGCCGGTAATCTCGTCAAAGGCGCGCTGGTCGATCACCGCGTTCACGAAGTTGGTGAGGTCCTCGGGTGAACCTACCTGCAGACTTTCAATCTGCTCGGCCAGCTCGTCCTTAATAGCAGGCCAGAGAGAAGTGGGGAGGTAGATGCGCGACGATGCTGAGCATTTCTGTCCCTGGTACTCGAAGCTGCCCCGCACGATTGCTGTGGCGGTCTGAGTCGGGTTGGCCGAGGGATGCGCCACGATAAAGTCTTTGCCGCCGGTTTCGCCTACGATGACCGGGTACGACCGGTACGTATCCAGGTTCTGGCCCACGGTTTTCCACAGATGATCGAACGTTGCCTTCGACCCGGTAAAGTGGAGCCCGGCGAAGTCGGGCGATGCCATGGCGGGAGTGCCAACATCGGCTCCATCGTCAGCCGGCAGCATGTTGATTACACCTGCAGGCATGCCGGCTTCTTCGAGAATCTGGTAGAGGAAGTAGGCCGAATAGATAGAGCGGGAGGCCGGCTTCCAGAGCACGGTGTTCCCCATCAGCGCCGGGGCCGTGGGCAGGTTGCCTTGAATAGCGGTAAAGTTGAATGGCGTAATAGCCAGCACGAAGCCCTCAAGCGGGCGATATTGCATCTGGTTCCACACGCCGGGGCTGTTGTCGGGCTGCTCCCGGTAGATCTGGTCGGCATAGTGGACGTTGAAGCGGAGGAAGTCGATGAGCTCGCAGGCAGCGTCGATCTCGGCCTGGTAGACGTTCTTTCCCTGCCCGAGCATGGTAGCAGCGTTCAGCGTGTCGCGCCACGGCCCCGCAATGAGATCGGCAGCGCGAAGAAAGATCGCCGCACGGTCGCTCCAGTCCATCGCAGCCCACTCGGCTTTTGCCTCGGCAGCGGCAGCAATAGCACGACTCACCTCGTCGGCCCCGCACTGGTGTACGGCACCGAGCTCGTGCTGATGATCGTGGGGGACGGTTACGCGGCTTGTACGTCCCGTTTTTACGGCTTCGCCACCGATATACGCGGGGATCTCAACGGTGCGGCTACGCAGGCGCTCCAGTTCGGCGCGAATGGAGGCGCGCTCGGGCGTACCCGGGCCGTATGAAAGCGTGGGTTCATTGCTTGGCTGCGGGGGCGTGCTGATGGCGTTTTGCATGTAACGGGATCGGGTTCTGTTCAGGATATAGGGTGATGTAGCAAGCAAAGCAGGCGGGAGCCCGAGCGCCTCTCGGTGGGCGAGTTCGACGCCTCAATGTAAGCTATGAAAGCGCTCCCATAGGCACAACCTGCAGAATAGACTTCCGCATAAATCTCAACCTATTGGTTTGACGGCAAGTTCGGCAGATGCTGTGAACAGCGTGGGAGGGAGCGGGTACGGAGAACTGCATTAATTAATTTTACTTATCAACGCTGCCTGTATGCGACTGGAATGGTTTCTGGCTCTGCGGTACTTCCGCCGTGCTGAAGGACAGCGTGAGGGGCGGGCGTTTGTTCGGTTCATCACGTATGTAGCCGTGGGAGGCGTAACGGTGGGCGTAGCTGCACTCATTCTGGCGCTCGGCATTGTGCGGGGCTTCAGCCAGGAGATTGAGGGCAAGTTGATGGACACGGGAGCTCATCTTAGCGTTGTAAGCTACATGGATGCGCCCCTCGAAGACGCAGAAACCATTCGTAGCCAGATTCGCGCTCAGGAGGCCGTCCGCGAGGTTCGTGCCGTCATAGAGGAGGTTGTGATCGCACGCGCCGGCCCGCGCTCGATCGAAGGCCTGGTGCTCATTGGCACCGATGCTTTGCCCGAACTGGTGCGCACGACCGCACACCAAGCAAGCGCTGTGGGACAGCGTGGCGACGACCCAGGCGGTTTCCTAAGTGGCAATGGGATACTTGTGAGCCGCTCCATCGCGTCGCGTTTCGAGATGGCCCCGGAGGATCGCCTTACGCTGTTTGCACTTGAACGCAACAGTACCTCAGCAGCGCACCTGCAGCCCCGCGTGCAGCAGTACCCCGTCGCAGCCACGTACGCAACCTCGCTTGACTTCATCGACGATACGTTTCTCTTCCTGCCGCTTGAGGAGGCACGTCGCTTCCTGGAGTACCCGGATAACCAGGTGTCGCGGTTTGAGGTGATGCTACACCGCGTCGAAGATATCGAGCCCACTGCTCGCGCCCTAAGCGAAGAGCTGTCGTTCCCGGCTGCAGTGCGGACTGTCTACCAGCAGTACGCTGGCCTTTTCGCATGGATTAATCTGCAGCAGAATATTGTACCGCTGGTCATTAGCATTATTGTCATCGTTGCGGCCTTTAACATCGTAGGCACACTGCTTATGATGATGCTTGAAAAGACCCGTGAGATCGGCGTTTTGATGAGTATGGGGCTTTCAGCACGGGGTGTTCAACGTGTTTTCCTGGTGCTGGGTGCTGTTATTGGATTCGTAGGCAGTGTGCTGGGCACAACAGTTGCCGTCGGCACCGGGTGGATACAGCAGACGTACGGGGTTATTCCGTTGCCTGCGGAAGCATACTACATGGACACAGCTCCTATGGCGCTCAGTATGACCGATGTGCTACTTGTAACAGGAATAGCATTTGTTCTTTGCCTCGTAGCGGCTTACATTCCGGCGCGCGTCGCCTCGCGCATCGACCCCGTACGGGTTATTCGTTTTACGTAGACTTTAATCCCCGCATCCGACGATTATGACAACACCCTCAGTAGGAGATCCGGCTCCCGACTTTACGGCTTTCACGCAAGACATCGAGCCCTTTACGCTTTCGGACCAGGACGGTCCTGTTGTACTGCTGTTCTTTCCCGGCGCATTCACGAGCGTCTGCACCAACGAGATGAACGCGGTGAACAACGACCTTAGCGCCTATGGCGTAGACGATGGGGTAACGGTGGTCGGCATTTCAACCGATTCCCCTTTCGTACTGGATGAGTACCGCAAGGTGAACAACCTTCAGTTCGACCTGCTCAGCGATCACGACGCAGACATTGCAGCCTCATACAGTGCAAAGTACGACAACGACTTCACTCCAATGAAGCTGGATCGCATCGCAAAGCGCTCCGCGTTTATCGTGGATGCTGACGGCATTATACGGTACGCCGAGGTGCTCGATAATGCAGGTAAGCAGCCCGATTTCGATGCAATCAAAGAGACGTTGATGTCTCTTTAAGGATGGGAGGGAAGATAGGAGAGAGCGGAAAGGCGCTCGGGATGGACTGGTAGCCCCACACGACCGCATATTTTTGCATTCGTTACTATAAACGGTTGCATGTTTGGTTAAGCTGTCCGTTACTTAACGTTGTACGTTCATAGTAAGACAGAGCCCCCCTGAACACGTATCCTGAACACGTATCCTGAACACGTATCCTGAACACGTATCCTGAACACGTATCCTGAACACGTATCCTGAACACGTGCGAAGTCAGCATACTCTCTTCGATGCGGGTGGATCGCATCTATCATGTAACTAATTTCTGTTTCGCAACTCTGGTGTGGCTGGAGGGCCCCAGAGTTGCATGGCTACACACGGGGCTGAGGACATCGCTGCCGTATGATCGTTGGGCCTTGAATACTACACCGCTTGGCGGAAGGCCTGCACACTCTCGGCAATCCGTTGCTCAGGAGCGCGATGCACCTCAGCCTCAAATGTGTGGCCTGTAAGCCGCTCGTACAGATCGATGTACCGGGCTGCAATATCTATCCGAAATGAGTCGGGTAAGTCTGGCATGGTGTCGCCATCTCGTCCCTGAAAGCCCTGGTCCATAAGCCACTCCCGCACGAACTCTTTCGAGAGTTGCTTCTGTGGTTCGTCTTTTTCGAGACGGGCTTCATAGCCATCCGCTTCGTAGTAGCGGGAGCTATCCGGGGTGTGCACCTCGTCGATAAGCCGCAGCGTACCGTCTGGTGCGCTCCCAAACTCATATTTCGTATCGACAAGAATAAGGCCGCGCTCGGCTGCGATCTCGGTTCCCCGCTCAAACACGTTGAGGGCTGCCTCTTCAAGCGCGTCATATGTTCTTGCATCAACGAGACCACGCGACACTGCTTCGTCAGGCGTGATGTCCTCGTCGTGTCCGGTTTTGGCTTTTGTAGCCGGCGTCACGATCGGGGCGGGCAGCTGCTGTCCCTCATTGAGCCCGTCCGGGAGCGACTGTCCGCAGAGCGTGCGCTGTCCGTCACGGTAGACGCGCCAGGCGTGGCCAGCCAGGTATCCACGTACGACAAACTCAATGGGGATGGGCGTACAGGCAGTACCAATCGTCACATTGGGGTCAGGCACGGCCTGTACATGGTTGGGAAAGACGTCTGCTGTCTCTTCAAAGAAGAACGCAGCCAACTGATTCAACACCTGCCCCTTAAAGGGAATAGCCTGGGGCAGGATATGGTCGAAGGCCGAAATCCGGTCAGTAGTAACCAGGGTAAGCACATCGCCGTCGCGATACGTGTCGCGCACTTTACCTTCGTAACGCGTGCCCCACTCCGAAAAGTCAGTTTCGGTAATGCAGTGGGGGAGCTGCTTGGCAATACGAGAACGGTCCATGTCGAAACAGGGTGGATGCGTGAGAGTCAGGCTGAAATGGTGTGGTCGCTGGACTTGCGTACGTGCAGCTCATGCTGTACCTGTTCGTTCACCGTTGGGAAGTCCTCCCGGTTCAGGCGGCGCAGAAGCGTTTCCGCGGCTTTTTCGCCCACATCGTGCATGTTCTGGGCAACGCTGGAGAGACCAATAAACCGGCTGATCTTGATGTCGTCGTAGCCGACAAGCGCAAAGTCTTCAGGAACCGAGAGCCCAGCATGGCGAATTGCCTGCCAGGCGCCTACAGCTTGCACGTCGCTACTGGCAAAGACAGCGGTCAGGTCCGGATGCTTATCGAGCAGTTTCTGCATCGCTTCGTAGCCCGACTCCTCACTGAACCCGTCGTGCTTTTCGGTTTCTCCCCATGCAACGCGGGACTTATCGAAGGCAATACCGGTGTCTTCGAGCACATCACGATAGCCGCGAACACGTGCGTTTCGCACATGCGTATCATGAGGTGTTGTGATCATTCCGATTTTGCGGTGGCCCTGCTCAATCAAGTGACGAATGGCAAGCTCAACGCCGACCTCATCTTCCCAGTAGTACGAGTCCATCTTCTCCCATTTGCTCCCGATCATAACAACCGGGGCACCAAGGGCGCGAAGTTCGCTGGCCACCTGCGGATTGTAGCGGAGTCCGGTAAGAAGAAGGGCGTCCATTGCCCCACGGGCCAAGAAGTTACGGAGCGTTGCTTCAGGGTCGGACCAGGCCAGGTCGCACAGCAGAAGGTCTACCTCGCCAATATCGAGACGACTGCGAACCCCCTTGAGGAGTTCGTTGTGAAACGGCGTCGTGAAGGTAGGCACGGCCACGGCAATGGTACGTGTAGCCCGTTGGGCGAGCGACTTTGCCGTACGGTTGGGCCGGAACTGAAGCTCTTCTATTGCGCGGAGTACTCGTTCGCGGGTGGCATCCGATACGTCGCGCGAGTTGTTGAGCACCCGCGACACGGTTGAGATAGCTACGCCGGCGGCGTCGGCCACGTCGTAGATTGTCGTTTTGTCAGATTCTGAGGGAGGAGTCATAAAGCTGTTAGGACATCACCGAGGAAAAGGTTGGCCGTGTGCCCATAGGGTACAGGTTCGAAACAACATATAACAGCCTGGCCTCTATGGAATACGATATTTTACGGCATAAGTACTTGACAAGTACTCATACAGCGATCTGGTTTGCAAGCGTATCGAAAGCAAACGCAAGTCTCTATAAGAAATCGAAACACGTTATAAGACGTATCAGGAAGGTAAGCGTTCGGAACCGCTTGCACAACCCGTTCGTGACCCATCTATCATGAGGAGACGGAGGCACTTTCGTGCTGACTAAACACGTCGAAAAATCTCACAGAGGCGTGCTCTTCAGATACGCTTTTAATGGCGTTCAAGGTATCAGCCATACGGCGCTTCGATGCTTGAATGGCATCTGTCAGCGGTATGCCTCGATGCAGGCGGGCGAGCAGGTCAACAAGATAGGCACTCGATCGTCCGCTGATCGTTGCGTTTGTCTCTACGAAAGGAGCTTCAAAGAGCGCCATCTCGTCTTCGTACCACAAGAGGTCGAGCGCAAAGTTTGGCGGCTCGCCCTCGCGTTCAAAGAAGTGGGTGGGTAGACGCCCACACCGAAGCAGCACGGCAGCAGCCCCCTGCTGACTAATGCGCTGCACGGCTACCTGGGCATCGTCGAGTGTTGGAATTTCCATGCTGGCAAGGAGCTCAGCATCCCGCAAGCGCACGGTCACGAGCGATACACGGTTCATGATGTTGGTGAGCGACTCGATTGTGCTGGGCTCCGCGATGTCTTCGCCACTGGGTCCGCTCAGCGTTACGTCTAACACCGTGGGGCCACTGAACGTGTCGTTCTCGAGCAAGCGGGCAACAGCACGCACCGAAGGTGTCGATCCAACGATACCAATTTTGGCTGCGTTTGGGGTCACCGTATCGGGGGTGTCCGAAGAAAGGAGGTGCTCCAACTGGGCATGCACCGTATCTGAAGGTACGTTGAGTACGTCGGTCACGGTGTTGTGACTTGCCACGATATGAGCCGTGCACAGGGAGAGCGGGGTGCCACCAACCGCCTGCGCAGCTCGAATGTCGGCATTCAGACCACGTGCGTACCCGGTATACAGGGCATTCATGAGAAGAGGGGTGAAGGCGTCTGAGCGTGTTACAGAGTCCACAAACAGAAGTAGAGACCAGTGATGGAGAATGAGCAAACAGGGTCGCGCGTTACAACATAGTTGGGAGCGCTTCGAAGACGGCACGTAACATCCCCGGGCACAGGTGGGTTGCTATGTCGTACGGATACTCATAGTCATACGCTTTGGCTTTGGTTCGCGCAGTGTGTTTCTCACACGTTGAGCTATACGCATATGCTCATTCATATGCTCATTAAAGTGCCACTGCACGCTTTACACACAACGGTTACACGTATCACCCTTAACGATTCACGTATTACACGCTGTATGAATGCTGCTTCGGTTCAGCGCCTGACAACGGCTCGCATCCCCACGGTTGATGGCACGTTCTCTCTGGTGCTCTATGAGAACGACCTTGATGACAAGGACCACCTTGCGGTGGTCTATGGAGATGTGGAGGGAGCCGAAGATGTGCTCGTTCGGATCCACTCTGAGTGCTTTACGGGTGACGTGCTCGGGTCGCTACGGTGCGACTGTGGCGAGCAGCTCAATACATCGATGCGCATGATTGCTGAGGCGGGGCAGGGGGTTATCCTCTACCTGCGCCAGGAGGGGCGGGGCATTGGGCTGCATGACAAGCTGCGCGCATACAACCTTCAAGACGAGGGGTACGACACGGTCGAGGCGAATCTGATGCTTGGTCATGAGCCTGACGAGCGCGACTACACTGTGGGTGCACTCATGATTCAAGATCTTGACATCGAATCAGTCCGCCTCATTACGAACAACCCTGCCAAGATCGAGAGCCTGCGTGAGTATGACGTGGACGTTACCGAACGGGTGCCGATTGAACCGCATCTAAACCGGCACAACTCTTCATACCTCGAAACCAAAGTGGAGCGGATGCGCCACATGCTGCAGATGGATACCCATCCATCAGGCGGCGATGGCTACGCGAATCCGCACAGCGCAGACCTGCAGAGCCTCAGGCAGCAAGCCCGTCACTATGCGGAAGCACATCAACAGGCGTTTATCACGCTCAGCTACGCACAGAGCCTCAACGGGGCCATTGCGGGGGCCGCCTGTGAGCCCGTTCGCATTAGCGACGCCGCTTCGATGGACCTGACCCACAAGGTGCGATCTGTCCACGACGGTATTCTTGTGGGCATCGGAACCGTGCTTTCTGACGATCCACGTCTCACCGTGCGGCGCGTGCCCGGCCGTGACCCGAGGCCTATCATATTGGATACGAACTTGCGTTGCCCTGTAGATGCGCAGCTGCTGCAGTCCGATCCTAAGCCACTCATCTATACGACTTCCTCTGATGAGGAGCGCATTCAGACGCTTGAAAATGCTGGCGCAGTCGTGGAACCTGTTCCTCCCGGGCCGGGAGGGGTGTCGTTGCAAGCGGTGCGACGAAACGCCTGGGAGCGAGGCATCGCTTCAATTATGGTCGAAGGAGGCGCTACCGTAATTCAACATGTGCTTCAAGGACAGCATGCCCAGAAGCTCATTGTGACGCTCGCACCGATGTATCTGGCAGGTATTGGTCCGTTCGACAGACGCACCAATGGCAGCACGAGCAACTCTGGCAGCGCGTCGGCACTGGATCAGTCGTTGCATGCAGCCAACCTAACAAACGTAACGTACCAATGGGCGGGCGAAGACATTGTGCTGTTCGCAGATCCGGTGTGGGAAGATGCGTAGAACAGTTCTTCTTTTTAATGGCGATGGCACGACGCGCCTGGCCGAAGAGCCACTTGAAGAGCCGAAGAAAGGGGAAGTACGGGTAACGACCCTTGCATCTCTTATTAGTGCAGGCACCGAGCGCCTCGTGTTGAACGGCAACATCGATGCGTCGCTTACTGACACGACCGCCGGCGGCTCGTCGTTTTCCTACCCCCGTACATACGGATATTGCTGTGTAGGACGCGTAACCGGCCGCGGGCCAGGTGTACCCGCCGCGACCGTCGGCAAACGTGTTTTTGGGTTTTTGCCCCACGCTACGCACCATACCGTAAGCGCTGATGCCTTGTACGAGTTGCCAGACTCAACAGAGACACACGATGCTACGTTTATACCAAATGTAGAGACAGCGCTTAGCATTGTGTGGGACGCGCGGATAGGCCCGGGGGCGCGCGTCATTCTCATCGGTGTGGGGCTGGTGGGCACACTCGTTGCTCGCATGCTGCAGCAGATTCCCGCCCTCGACCTGCTGGCGGTAGATCATCCTGCCCCCCTCGATAGTCATCCACATCTGGGGGATACGGTCCGCCGGTGCACATCGGATGCTTTCAGCAGCGACGTGCTTCCAGACGCATGGACCAACGGCCCAGACGTGATCATCGAGTTGAGCGGTGTGCCAGACATGCTGCAGCGGGCACTCGACGCATCCGGCCAAGAGACCCGGGTTGTACTCGGGTCATGGTACGGCACGAAGTCCGTAACGCTCGACCTCGGAGCAACGTTTCACCGAAAGCGGCTCACGATAGCTGCTACGCCAGTTAGCACGATTCCTGCGCGACGCAGGACGCGGTGGTCAAAGCCGCGCCAGCTTCAAACCGCTATTCAGTTGAGCGAAACGCTTGCTCCATCAAACGACAGCGTAGATCGCGTCTCATTCCGAGAGGCCCCATCTGTCTATGCACAACTACAATCTTCTTCATTCGCTAACCCAACTATACTTACTTATAATAAATAAATATGTATACACTTACTGTTAAAGACAACTTTATTGCACAGCACTATCTAACTGTTCCAAACTGTGGTCCGGAGAATAAATGGCACTCTCATCACTTTGAGATGGAAGTTATATTAGAGTCAAAAGACCTGAATAAATGGGGATATGTCTGCGATATCGATGATGTTAAGAATGCAATAGATAGTATTAAAGATCGTTTTTCTGATAAGACCTTAAACGAGATAGAGGCTTTTGCCGGACTCAATCCCAGTGTGGAGCACTTCGCACGGATTGCCGCTGAGGGTATTCGGGGTTCCTTGGATAAGGAGACGCTTGTTCGGTGCCATACTATGCATGTGCGCATCTGGGAAGATCAGGAAGCTGCCGCCCAGTATACCACTACTCTTTCTGCCGACGCATGAGTACATTTCGCCGCAAAGACCACACATTCGAGTACCCGCGCTATCTGAAGGCGCTACAGCCTGTGAGTGCGCGGGCACAGCATCCAACGCTCCGCCGCGTCTTTCTGGATAAGCTTCGCGATCGAGCCTCCAGACTTGACCGGCCGATTCGCATTCTTGAAATCGGGGCCGGACGAGGCGACCAAATGAAGTGGTTGATTGAGGCACTCAGTAGGCAGCCCATTGCTCTGCATTATGATGCACTGGAGCCCAACCCGGCAAATCGAGCCGTCATTGAAAAAAAAGTATATCAAATAGAAGAGCACTCTGATTTAAGCGTAAAAATATTACCAAGTGAGTTTTTTGATCACTGCAAAAATGTGAGTCAAGAAAGAGAATTAATCAAATATGATGTTGTGCTCGCACGTTCTGTGATAGACCTCATGCCAGTTGATAAAATGCTTGAAAAGGTAAAGAATATAGCAAAAGAAAAGGTAACTATATATGCTCCTCTAACTTTTGCAATGGCAACCCGATTTGCCCCGAGAGCTCCCGGAGATATTGAGTCAATAGAAAAATCTATAATTAAAAACTATCATCAGTCAATACAAGAAAAAACAAATTTAAATACAGGTCAATATCCATCACACGAAGTTGTGAGATGGGCAAACGAACTCGGTTTATCTGTCATGTTTCGTGCATCCGACTGGGGGATAGGGCCTTCTAAACAAGTATACTCAGGCGATGAGGCATACGCCTTGCAATCTATTCTGGCATTTGTGTACGATGAGGCCAAAGAAAGTGGTGTTGTAGCTGATGGGGCACTCGACAGGTGGTGGTCTGCCCGGTATGAGATGCTACGCGAAAATAGACTCATCTACACGGCAAACCAGTTCGACATACTTGCCTATCGCTAAGTGAGGAACGTCCATCTCGTCCCGAATCCTGTCTGCGATGATAGGAAAAGGGAGCAGGGACTTGTTTGCAGTAGACGGCATAGCGCTCGGGTTAGAAGGCTGCCTACAGGTTGATGCGGTCTGCGGCGCTGTCACGCAGCTTATCCCGTTGGTGAATATAGGCCATCGTGGTGTCGATATCCTTGTGACGGGCGTGGTTCTTCACCTGCTCGATAGAAGCACCGCCTTCAAGAGCGAGTGTACATCCGGTATGGCGGAGGGCATGTGCCCCGATCTCTTCAAGTCCAGCTCGCTTGGATGTGCGGCGCACCATCCGGTAGATCGCGTCGCCCGTGATGCGATCGCCTCGGTTCCGGTTGCTGCATGACCGCCAGAGCGCACCACTCTCAATTCCATAGTGCGCCTTCATGTCATCGATTGCTTCTACAACATGCGCAGGAATCTTAACATATTGATCGGTGCCGCCCTTAGTGTCAGGAAGGTCAAGTACCCAGTAGTGTCCGAGTGGCCGCACGTGCTCAACATCCATAGCAGCGGCTTCAGAGCGACGCAATACACAGTGCAATAAGACCATTAATAATGCACGATCTCTCTTTGCTGCTTCGCCGGCATCGTCGGCAGCGCGGATGAGCTGCTGAGCTTGATCGCGCGACAGGAACGTGATGGAGCGATCTTTCGCATTGGTACGGCGGACTTTGCGAATGAGCGCTGCATCGGCTGGATTGCGTGAGATGATCTCCAGAGCCACCAGCCAGTCAAAGAAGCCGCGGATGGCGGAAACACGCCGCTGGATCGTTGAGGCTTTGCGGTCATCCTGCTCAAGTTCGCGAAGATGACGATTTACGTGCATGAAGGTTGCTTTTCGGGCGAGCGGAAGCTGCACATCGTCGGTCCCGAAAAATTGCACGAGGTCGTTTTCATACGCCCGGCGCGTCTCAGCGCGCTCATAGCGCGTGAGATACACATCAAGGAGATTAGTTGACGCATCAACCGAGGTATGTACAAGAGGGGCGTCCGCAGATGGCCCGGACTCGGTAGTACCGACAGATATGAGGGCATCTGGCGGATGAACGGTATCATCAGACGACCCATCCGCAGATTCGTCTGCATGTGAGGTGCTCGTAGGCGCGTTTTGTTGCCCCGCATCCGTACCTTGGTACACTTCGGGCGTCTCTGACGGGGGGCTTTCAGAATCTGATCTGTCGGGGTCCATGCCATTATGTGGTGTACGTGAAGGAAATCCGGATTTCGTGCCTTAATTCTTGATTCCTGATAATGCTAATTATCAGGAATCAAAATGTCAAGTGTGACCTGCAGCGCTTCTCTGCAGGTTTCTGCCATGAATCCACCAGTTTGCCTTATCCTTTCGCTCTTAAACGCAAAAGCGCAACTGCCCATATGTGGACAGTTGCGCTTCGTGGCGCGTTGTGACTTGTCCGAGACCGTGCTATCCTTCTTCGGTTGCCGATACGTCAGCCGGATAGCGGAAGACAGCTGCAACGAACTGACCACTCGGCATATTCTCTGGACGGAGCGCATATACCGTAGCTCCGTTCAGGTGCGCGTGGACCGCAGCATAGTTGAGTAGGTCATAGTCCCCCGCTTCATGACTGCCGTGCAGCTCAACCGTATTGCTTGATGGGTCGAAGCGTCCCCATCGGTGTTCGTCAATCGGAACGAAGAGCGTATCCACCCGCCCGTAGGCGCAAGCCGGTACGATCTCGTGGAAGTTGCCCGAAGCCAGGTCGCCGTTCTGGTGGTAATGCTGGTCGAAGGCTTCGAGGGCTTCTTGTTGTGTTGCTTCAAAGATTGGCTCTACAATCGACCACGCCTTCTCGTGCAACTCTGTTGGACGCAGGTCTTCCGGGTTGCCCGCCACAACATCGTTCTCAACGAGGTGAGCATAGCTGTTCACTTCCCGGTACATCGGAAGGTATTCGGAAACACCGGCGATAAGAAGCGGGGCGTCCTCATCCGCAAGATACTTCATGACGCCCTCGTCAATCGACCGAAAGAACTGTTTGATCTCCGGCTTTACAGTACGACTGTTATCGTCTTTGTCATGCGGATGGCCATGATAGGCCTGGTCGGTTCGTCCGCTCGGAGTACGATTCGCGGTGCGATGCTGCACCTGGCGCTCGGCATCGTCCTCAACACCCGGCGATGATTCTTGCAGGCTACCCGGGATTTCTCGCGTATCCACCTCGCCAATCGATTGATGGGTACCCTGAAAGAGCTTTACGTCGTTCTGGCTAAGGGCGAGCACGAAGAAACGGTTATTCGACGCGATCAGTGGGAAGAGTGGCTTCAAGTGAAAGTGATCGCCCGCCGTCACAAACTCATCGAACTGGAGCGGAAGCCGGTACGTCTGTAATCCATCAGCCGTCAGAAACAACGCCACGCCATTGCTAACCTGGCGCCAGAAGGTCGTATCATCAGCCAGTACGCGTGCCGGTTCAAGGAGCGTATCAATTTCGTTTTCACGATGCCCCTGCTCACGGAGAATGTCGCGTGCCTCGGTAAGCAAATTCTTGTACCGAATGGTGTTCTGCGACCAGTCGGATTCGTTGCGCATCGTTTCCATATACAGGCTAACGCACACCTCGCCCTCATGCTCTGCAAGTGCGCGAAGATTAGCACGATCGAATGTATCCATAGTCGCTTTGGGAGATAAGTCTACAAATCGGCGAACAGGGCGCACGCAGCAATAGGCGTGCAGCGGTACCTTGGTGGTTCTTTGTGTTACGGGTGTTTACCATTCAAGGTTGTTATCAGCTCTTACTTGGGAGTGCTAAAATAACTAAAAGAGTGTCTATGGTGCAAGAGCGTTGAATAAAACTTTCTATCCCGTGAAGAGCGTAGCATCGGCATGCAAAACAGCACGTACAGGAGCCGCATCGCTTCCCGCAACGGGCATTGGTAGCGCAACCAGCGAATACGTACCGGCCTCGACATGTCCCAGGCGCAGGTTCTCGATATTCACGATATTCGCTCCATTTAATGCATGGTGTGCATCAAGGTCGGTGCTATCTGCGGGATCGACCGAGGGGGCATCGGTTCCAACCAACTGAATATCTTGCTCGGCCATCCACTGTACCGCGGCTAATGAGATTGACGGGAATGCGTCATTCCAGAACGTATCGGATCGATGGCTGCATGCAGTTTTTAGAAGGATGCGGGGCGTCTCGCATCCCATAAGGTGGCCAGGCTGAACGGCGGGGACACCTACTGGAATAGAAACGACCTCGGCGGGACCGATGAACGTGCCCAGCGTCCAGGAGTCCGTGGTTGGCCCGCCTGCATCGACATGGTACGGAGCGTCGGCATGCGTGCCGGCATGCACGCTTTGATCTATGGCCGAGCAGTTCACGCTATCCCCGTTGGAAATCTGCAAGGTGGAGCGACGTGAGAAAGGGACATCGCCGGGCCAGGCTGCAATGTCAGCATCCAATAGCTGCGATATGTCAATCCATTTGCTCATACAAGGGCTGTTGCGTGAGGACGGCATGTAAGATTAGAGAGGCCTTCTTGCGCTCAATTGACGTTCCACGTATCGGAAACGGGCTCGCTTACTGGACGCTCCTCAACCGGCACACGGTCGCGTCCGTTTGTTGGCGGGGGAGGGCCCGGATCCCATGACGGCCGGCCCCCTCCTCCTCCGTCGGAGCCCGAATCATCGTTCCAGATCAGATGCCAGAGCGCAAAGAGCATCAAGATCGGACCGAACGCGACAAAGAATCCAAGTACTTGCGAAATCCAGTTCATAGCAGCACGCAGAATTGGGATACACGTTGCGTAAAGTGGCTCGCTTGTTCACCACTCTTTTACAGTCTTATGTAGAGTCCACGCAAATTAGCGGGCCCCGGTTTCGTTGTTTGTCAAAATACGAACATCTTGAGCTTCTATTCCACGTGTATGGTTTGCATATTTTGAAAGGCAGAGCCGTCGTATGTGTTTTCGGCCTCGCTCTGTCGTCCGCAATCCTTATAATACATGGGCCCTGTCTGTATCGTGGATTTTGATGTTGTAGTTGTTGGAGCTGGGCATAACTCGCTTATCTGTAGTGCCTATCTCGCTCAGGCCGGATACAAAGTCGGTGTGTTTGAACGTCGTGATATTGTAGGCGGCGCTGTATCCACAAAAGAGATTGTACCGGGCTACCAGTTTGATCTTGGTGGAAGCGCGCACATTCTAATCCGTCTAACACCCATCATTGACGAGCTTGAGCTCGAACGATTTGGATTAGAGTATATCGACCTTGACCCGCTCTTCTTTGCTCCCTTCGGAGACACCCCGGTATACATCTACCGTGATATAGACCGGACCGTCCACGAGTTGAACCAGACCTTTCCGGGTGAGGGCGACAACTACCGTCGCTTTATTGACGACTGGTCTGGGTTTGCACGGACCATGCGCGATATGTTCTTACGGTCGCCAAGTCCTTTTCAGTTAGGCAAAAGTCTTGTACTGGGCGAGTCGTCGAAGCTCGACTGGCAAGACGAACTTCGGACCATTATGCGGCCATACGGACATGTCGTCAGCGAGTACTTTGACAGTCCTGAGCTGCGCGCAATGCTTATGTGGATGGCCGCCCAGTCGGGTCCGCCTCCCACCGAGCCAATGACTGGGCCTTTCGTGCTCTGGCATCCGCTCTACCACGAAGGGGGGGTAGCCCGTCCAAAAGGCGGGTCGGGTATGCTCACCCAGGCCCTGCGTGCACACATCGAAGCCCACGGTGGTGCCGTGCATACCAACGCAGCGGTAAACGAGATTATGGTACGTAACGGGAAAGCGGTCGGCATCCGCAGCGAGCAAGGCGATGCTACGGCCCGCGCTGTACTATCGGGGGCGCATATTCTGGAGACGACGACACGGCTCCTACCCGACGAGCACCGTCCCGACAACTTTGCCAAGAAAATACGCGTGGGAAACGGGTTTGGCGCGATGCTGCGTCTGGCGCTCGATGCCCCGGTCGAGTACACAGCAGCCCCTGGCGTAAAGGCCCGTACAGGGCTGCAGCTCCTGTGCCGCTCGCCTGAGCAGCTCAGCCGGGCTTATGGTGAATACCTGGGAGGACATCCCTCCTCTGATCCGCCGCTGGTTGCGATGACGTTTAGCGCGGCCGATCCGACCCTTGCACCCGAGGGACATGAGGTGCTATGGCTATGGGGACAGTATTTCCCATACGAGCTTGCAGACGGGCAGTCTTGGGATGTGATTGCAGACGATGTTGCAAACCGTCTCATCGACACCTTCGAGACTTTCGCTCCGGGCATGCGTGAACATATCGTCGGGGATCTATTTCAGCATCCTGCATGGCTTGAGAAGCACCTTGGACTCTTCCGAGGCAATGTTATGCACGTTGAAATGAGCATTGATCAGATGTTCAGCAACCGTCCCGCTATGGGTTGGTCTCAATACAAAGCGCCTCTGTCTGGCCTCTATCTTACAGGAGCCAGCACACACCCTGGTGGTGGCATTATGGGCGCCTCGGGGCGTAACGCTGCCCGTGTACTCCTGCGCGATCTCGACCGCCATCGCGTATAGTCCTTACCCCGGCTCACCCACTCCTTCGCCTGCCCCCCAGTCTTATGACGCTCTCTTACCTCGCTTTCCACCTCATATTTACGATTCCGCCTACCTTACTGATGCTGGCTACCGTGCCCCGTCCGCTTGGCGGGGTAGGCGGGCGACGTGGGCGCGTGGCTATTCCTCTGCTATGTCTCATTGCATTCCTGTACACGACGCCCTGGGATAACTACCTTGTTGCTAACGAAGTATGGTGGTACGGCCCCGACCGCGTGCTACTTACCATTGGTTATGTACCCATAGAGGAGTATGCGTTTTTCATTCTACAGCCTATCTTGACTGGTCTCTTTCTGTATCACTATCTGGCGCGGACTACCGAAAGGCGACCGCGTATAAGCGCAGCTCGCTGGATTGGTGGGGGGATCTGGACGGTTATATCGGCTGTCGGGTGGTGGATGATTCTGTCCGGAAACGACTCGTTCCTGTACATGGGCCTCATTGTCGGATGGGCCGGGCCTATCATTGCATTCAAGTGGTTCTATGATGGCCCCCAACTTTGGCAGTACCGCCGCACCATGGCCTGGACAATCGGAATCCCCACTGTTTATCTCTGGATTGCTGATGCGATCGCGATCAATAACGGTATCTGGACAATCTCTCCCGACTATACCATCGGCATCGAACTGGTTGGGTTACCTATTGAGGAGGCAACTTTCTTTCTGGTAACAAACATTATGGTCGTACAGGGGATTCTGTTGTTTCTGGATGATGCCCCCGAGCTCCTTGCCTCCAATCCGGAGCCCTCGACGCAGAAGAGCCCTGCTGGATGACCCGCCTCGGGTGAACCGTTTCATGCCCGATTCAAGTCCGGCGGACTTCTCTCTTCTTGCTCGCACATTTCTTCTTGACGGCAGAAAGTAGCCCTCAGTTGCTCTCACCCAGCCAGCACATATGAGGGCCTTTTCTTTTTTGCTACACATGAAACGGAACCGGCGCCTACGGATATGAGGGTAATGTGAACACTAACACGCCGTTGCATCTTATCGCATTGCTCTATGCTCTTGCTTATCGAGGCACTGTTTGTCCTTTCATGCCTGCTGGGGCTCGTCGTCATGATATACATCCATCAGCAGTATCCGAAAGGAATTGATCCATCCGACGACGACTCGGGAGATGGTGGATTGCCTCCCGGTGGCGATTCTGTTCCGGTTGGTCCCGTTCCGGGTATCACAGTTCATCGACCCGACGAACAACCGGACAAGCCACGCGTGTCGTCATAGCGTGTTTGTTACCGCGCTTTAACGACATGCTATCATGTTCTCGTCCCCCCCGGGCCCGTTTCTCTGTATTGTAGGCCCCACGGCTGTTGGAAAGACCGCACTCAGCTTATCACTTGCCCATCAATGGGATGCTGAGATTATATCCGCTGATAGCCGGCAGATCTACCGCGAGCTCACAATCGGAACGGCGAAGCCTGCACCGGATGAACGTGAAGGTATTCCGCACCACTTTATCGATGAGCGTTCGTTGCACGATCCCCCCTACTCGGCAGGTGCGTTTGCCGATGACGCTAACGCACGCATCCGCCAGATCGTGCAACGAGGCCGAGTCCCGATCATCGTTGGAGGATCAACGCTCTACATCCACGCGCTACAAGAGGGCCTTGCGGACATTCCAGATGTGGACTCGTCCGTTCGGGAGCGCTTAGAGATACGCCTTGACGAGGAGGGCGCACAGGCGCTCTACAATGAGCTTCTCGAAGTGGACCCGGAACAGGCTGCTAAGGCAGATCCGACGAAGACGCATCGGGTCATGCGAGCACTGGAGGTCTACCACGGCACGGGGCATACGCTCACCTCCTTCTACGAAAACCAGCCGGAGCCGCCGTTCACCTACCGAACCGTGGTATTACATCGCGACCGGCAGCGGCTCTACGATCGCATTAATGAGCGGGTTGACCGGATGCTCAATGCCGGGCTTTTGGATGAGGTGCGGCGGGTCATGGACGGGCCGGTGAACCTGGACGAGCCGCCACTTAGCACGATTGGCTATCGCGAGCCGATTCAGCACCTGCAAGGTGCGTATGATTACGACGAGATGGTGCGCCTTGTCAAGCGCAATACGCGGCGATATGCGAAACGCCAGCTTACGTGGTTTCGGCGTTACGACGACTACGTATGGCGTCATCCCAACGAGGTATCGGAAGAGGCGCTTGCACGCTGGGTAGGGCGTACAACGAGCACCGCCCACGGATGAAGCCGTCCGGGGATTAGCTCTTTGCGTACAACCTGGCCACCTTGCTTCTCCATCCAGCGCGTCCAGTTGTCAAGACTGCGGTAGGTTTCCGGATGCGGAGGCGCCATCGTTCCGCCTGAGCGTATGGCGTTTATAGCAGCATCTGTCCATCCTAAAAGGCAACGCTGAAGCGGGTGATAGGCTACAGACTCCAGCACAAGCACGTGGCGACTTACACGCAACGCCTCTTGCATGACCTGCTCAGGGTTTTCGGCGTGGTGTAGCACGAAGCTGAGCAACGCCGCATCAAATCTGTGGTCGCTGAAAGGAAGCCGGTCAGCTGTACACTGTACAAACGGAAGATCAGCCTGGATGTCGTTGTGCAAGTCAGTGAGCGTCACATCCATGCTGTAATGCTCATGGATGTACGCACCCACTGCTCCCTCTCCACATCCAATGTCGAGTAACGTAGGTGACTCGTTTTCTGTACTGTTAAGGGTGGTCAGGTCATTAGAAAACGCACGTATCTTTTGTCGGGCGCGGGGGCCGGCGAGCCCGCCCTGCTGGATCCACCCTACGACGAGTAACAACGCAGCTCCCCCCCACCCGAGTACGACCCAGACCAGGTACGGGCCATCAATGTAGAACAGGTACGTACCGATACTCAACGTAGCAATCCACATCCAGGCCCAGCGTGTTACTGGATGTAGAACGGCTACGAGCCCGACCACAAGCCAGTACCACGGGTGCACGGTTGTCGCCAGTGCTAGGTAGATACCGAGAGCACCTACGATGAAGGTAGCGAGTGACACTGGCTTCAGCCAGTCACGAAGGATCCACACTGCCAGCCCCAGTAGAGTAAGCCCTCCGAACACCGGTCCGATAACCTTGCTCCAGTCCTGTCCGGTGAGTCCCCCAAGTACCCCTTTAACGACATAGTACGGCCCTGCGTTAAATTCGAACAGCTGTACGTATAAGCGAAGGGACTGTCCCAGGTCTACAAACAGTGCTCTGTACCAAAACGGAACAAACAAAATAGCAATAACGGCTCCTCCAGCAAAGACGGGTCGAAATCCATATCGGCGGAAGAGCCACGCGAAAGCGACCCACGGGTACAGCTTAGCCAGTCCAGCAAGTGCGATCGCAACGGCAGCCAGGTACTTACGCTGGCTCCACACTGCCCAGAGCGCAATACCCACGCCTCCTACAGCAAGTGCTTCGGTGTGTCCCTGTCCGGCAATCTCCAGTAAAGCCAGCGGGTGCCAGGCATAGAGCATGAGGTCGCGCGCCTCCACATACCGCCCCAGCGCCCAGACGCCACTTAGCTCCGCAGCTACAAACATGACCTTCATCATGTAGTAGCTGGCCCACCCCTCCCCCCCAACCAGGTAAGATGCCGCAAAGATGGCCTGAGAAAACGGGGGATAGACGCTGTGATAGGCCTGTGAGTTAAGAGCTGGATAGAGCCACTCATCCCGCCAGCTACGTAGCACGTCTGCTTCTGGCGGATGAGTGTACGGATTGATTCCGCCCTCGACGAGCAGGCGTGCATCCCACAGGTAGCGATAGACGTCATCGCTAAGCACCGGCTCAAGGGGCAGGTAGAACAGCCGGAGTACGAGGGCCCCGCCCAGGACAAGCGGCATCGACACTGCATCTGCCCGCCAGAGCAGAACCAGGCTTGCCGACACGACCATGCAGCTTGCAACCATAAGGGGCCAGTATGCCGGGTCGGCTGCTGCCCATGGCAGTACCGCCGCCCCGAGAAGAGCGATGGCCCCGTATCCGTAGGTGCTGCGTACCGATAGACGGATCATTTACCAGATCACTGCCGCTTTTTTCATGACAGGCGACTCGCCTGGTGCTTCAACCCGTACGTAGTAGACCCCAGTAGGCACGCGACGCCCGGTCTCGTCCTCCAGGTCCCACTCGATCCCTCCCTCGAACGCCTGATCGGTGGTCAGCGTGCGCACCATGCGCCCGTCAACGCTCACTACGCGCACGGTAGCTTCGGTAGGCACGCCGGCAATGGTAACCGAATGAGCATGTTCGGCACCGCGCATCGGATTTGGATACACGAACACATCATCGAGATTGTTAGCAGGGCCTGTAAGCTGGATCGCGCGGCTCTCGGAAGCGAGGGCGCGTCCATCTGCACTAAAAAGGTCATCAAGCCGGAGCGTGATGATGCGCCCGGTGGCCCCTACAACGAGGCCATCGATGTCGAGGACGATCCGGTGGTCCGTTTCGTTGCTAACGACAGCCCGTGCTACGGTGCCAGGAGGCGTTACCCGGTAGCGTTCCGGATCAGCGGCCACGTCGCGGTCAACAGCGGTGTTAAACTCAAGCGCTACCCGTTGTGCAGAGAGGCGGGTCCAGTCTGCTACGAAGAACGGCGCCTCCGGTACAGCCGGCAATGCCAGCGTCTGCTGGCTCTGCCCGACAGGTGTGCCATCTCGGTCGCGCACGTCGCGCCACGTCAGAGTGCCCGTACGTGGCACGCCATGGGGAAGCGTCAGGACAAGTACCTGTCCGTTGCTGCCTGATACAAGGCGGCGCACCATATTTCCCTCGTAAGCGAACTGCTCCGCCCGCGTTGCATCGCTGATCGCCTCGCTGAATGTCAGCCGGACTTCGTTCGAGGCCGGATACGATACGTCGATCACCGTAGCAGGCGAGCGGGGACGCACCTTACGCGTTTCGCTCAGCGGAGACCCCTCTCCCCCGATCCATGCTCGTAAGGCGTAGTGGTGGGTTGTGGTTGTGGATACGGCGAGACTGGAGTCCTCCCGGACAGCAATCTGCTCGAAGGGAGACCCATTGGTGCGTTGGAAGACGCTAACAGAATCTGCGCCGGCTGCCTCCCATTGCAGCATCACCGCGCTATCAGAGCGCGCTTCTGCCCGGCGCCACTGCGGGGGCGGCACGGCGAGCGCCTGCTCCTGCACGGCGAACCGAACGACATGGTCGTCTCGGGTCGTCACAAACACATCCGGTCGGCCGCTTCCCGTAACATCGCCTACTACGAGTGCCGGACTGAAGGTAGACTCAATGCCAGCCCGATCGTCAAGGTACGCGACCTGCCACCCGTGTGCAGGGTCGTTGCGAAGCACAATCAGGTAGGGAGCGTGAGCGATGATTACCTCGTCGCGATCATCACCTGTCAGGTTTGCGGTCGTTACGGCTCCAGACGGCCCCGCGTCGCCCGCGATCGGGAGACGGTACACCGCTTCAAACCCGTTGCCCGTATGCGTCCAGACCGTGTAGGTGCTGCGCGCGGGCATGCGCGTATCATCGGGCAGCGAGAGAGGATAGTGCTTGGTAAACGTCACAAAGTTATCGGTACCGTCGCCGGTTAGATCACCTACGCCAAAGCGGAGCCCGGCATCGAAGCGGTTTGAGGCATGGGTCCAGATCGGCACCGGTACGGTTTCACCGACTGGTGTTTCATAGACGATCGAGTGACCGTATCGATCGCCGACCAGCAGATTGGTGCGCCCGTTGCCCGTGAAGTCACCCGTTGCGGCGCGGGCAGGACCAATGAGACCGCCAATGCTGAGCGTGTCTTCGATCGAAAGAACGTCGCGCGGATCAAGGGTAAATGCCTCTGTGTAGTGAGATCCATCCCATGCACGTCCCTTCCACACCTCGCGCGTGTGCCCGAGAATCTGAGCGCTACCGCTGTTCAGCAGATCGGCGAGCACCGATCCGAGAAACGGTGCCTCTGAGCCTCGAACGCCCGTGGTATCAATGAAAGCCTGCGACTTAGGCAGCCACGCGCTCTCCTCTTGCTCCAGAAGCAGCGTGGCCGCCCCTACCTGCGTAAGCAGTTCTGAGGTGCCGGATGCGTTGGTATCGCCTACGTCACGAGGAATGACATTAGCTTGCAGCGAGTCGCCACGAACGAAGTCCTGCCCGGTCCACTCGTACAGGTACAGTGAGTCGCTAATCCCACCCTGACTGGAGAGCGGGTTCAGGATGAGTTCGGGAAGCGAGTCGCCGTCGAAGTCGGTGAGTGTAGGCAATAGATACCCCCGAGGCACGGATGTATCGTGACGCTTCAGCAGTTGCGAGCGGAAACGGCGTTCGGGAAGCGTCAGGGTCGTATCGAATGATACCGAAAGTCCAGCATCGTTCGTAGCAACGACCCGAGCAGCGACCTCCCCCCCCTGCCCGGCTGTATCAGACCAGTAGAGTCCATGTCGCTGACGGCGGAATTCGCTATCAATGGTTTCTGTCTCGTTTGCACGAGCCAACCGAAGCGTAAGCGATGTGCGTTGGTCTGTGGAAACGTCGGCGATGAGCCCAAAGTCGCTCTGTACGATGCCCGCTTCGATCGCATGTACCGTTATGGTAGGCGGCGTGCGCTGGATGCGTACGCGCCGTCGGTCTTCGACTGTGCGCCCGTCGGTGAGCTGCGTGGTGAGGCGTAGCGTGTAGGCCCCTTCGTCGAGCCCATCGACCGGCCACACCACAAGGGTATCGTCTAAGACGCGCCGCGCAATGGGTTCGTGAAGCGGAGTCCAGTCCGCGTCGTTCAGGTCGTGGGTACCTGACGTGTAGCTTACCTGATAGGATTGACGTTTGGGGTGGATCGAGCTCCCAATGACGGGAATTTCCGGAGCACTCCACCCGCTATCGTGGTCGGGGTGTGCAATAACCGTGTTTCCAGGAAGAGCGCGCTTTAACGCCTCATACACGTCCAGGAGGCCTGCCCCGGTACGATGGTCCCACCCTGGAATACCGACATCGGTAGTAGAGCTTGTCAGGATTGAGCGTATGTCGTCGGGGCTCAGCGAGGCGTCGAGCGAGCGGAGCAGTGCAACGGCCCCGCTCACCTGAGGGGCTGCAAACGACGACCCGCTGGCTGCCCCGTAGAGATCACTGGGGGTGATTTCCTCATCGGGAACGGTACGTGGATACCGGGTCGTGAACACATTCGAGCCGGGGGCTCCAAGGTCGGCCCCTATTCCGTATGAACTGGTACTGAATGCGGGGAGTCCTCTCCCATCCTCGGCAAGCCATACCGTGGAGATAACCTCTGGATAATCGGAGGGGTAGTGCGGGTCGTCCCCAGCTACGTTGCCGGCGGATGCTACACTAATTGTACCGGCGTCTTGTGCATATTTTATGGCATCATGCAATAACAGAGATGAGCGGTCTCGCCCGAACGACATGTTCAGCACGTCAAAGCCCATCTCAGCACCATAGATGACTGCTGCCGCAATGTCGCGCGTACGTCCTCGCCCATCGCCCCCAAACGCACGCAGCAGTGCAATGCGCGCTCCGGGCGCCACCCCCTTCATTCCGGAGCCGTTGTCTTCTTGGGCAGCTACTACCCCACTGACCGCCGTACCATGCCCACTAAACGATCCCAGCTCGTCGGGACGCGGGTCGGGGTCGCGCGGTCCGTAGCGACCCGGCTCGGGCATGAGCGGGCGATCTACGAAGCTATAGCCGATCACATCGTCAACCCAGCCATTGCCATCCTCGTCCGTACCCTGGCGGTTACCGGGTACGAAGGTGCCCGCATTCGCAACGTCTTCGGGCTCGTTGACCCATACCTGGCTTTCAAGGTCAGGATGCCGGTAGAACACGCCCGAGTCGATTACGCCGATGGTGACATCGCGGGTACCTCGGGTAATTCGATGTGCCTCACGTGCACGAATCACGTCGAGGTGGTTGAGCTTCGCATTGATGCTGTCCGGATCGGTGGAAATGGGAAATCCCTCAGGAAGCGTCTCGTGGCCCTCTCGCACGTACAGCTCAAAAAAGTCGTTCTCCTCAACGTAGAGCACGCCCGGCTGATCTGTCCATGATGCTTTGGCAGCGTTGAGCGCTTCCTGGTCTTCGAGTTCGAGCACGAAGACGGGCCACGTAGCCGGGCCGGCAGGAGTTGTGCTTTCTATTTCTGGAAAAGCGGGACGCGAACGCACAACGCCTGCGTAGAGCGGACCGAGCGCTGCCGCTTGATCCGTTGTAGACGCTTCTTGAAGCGACTGGCGTAACGCCTGCGGGGCCTCATCCGCCAGGCGAATGATAAGCTCATAACGCGCTGTTTGCTCTCGTTCTTGCGCCTGCGCCTCGCATCCTCCCATACCTCCCCCCACGGTTAGAAGGCTAAGGACAACCCAGAACGTGAGCAGACGTGCCATGAAAGTGAGGTCGAACCAGGCGGAAAAGCAGGGGGACTTGTCTAATCAGGCTTCTGCCTACAGGATCTGCAGTGCTTTGGGGCTCTGCGTGAGGTTCTCGTGGCCGTCTGGGTGTAGGATGATAAGATCTTCGATGCGAACGCCAAACCTGTCAGGCAGATAGATCCCAGGTTCTACCGTGACGGCCGCGTTGGCCGGAAGGTCGTGACTGACGTGGTACGAAAGCCGGGGCCACTCATGGATTTCGAGCCCTACGCCGTGTCCGAGCCCGTGTCCGAAATAATCGCCGTAGCCCGCCTCTTCAATGATGGTACGCGCTACACTATCGATGTCGGTTCCGGTAATCCCACTGCGCGCTGCCTGCAGCGAGGCTTCCTGCGCCTCCAGCACGACATTGTACACGGCCCGCGCCTCATCGGAAGGCTCGCCCAGGGCGATTGTGCGCGTCATGTCTGAGGCGTACCCCTCCAGAAAGCACCCCATGTCGATGACCACAAGCTCGCCCTCGCGAAGCACGCGGTCGGACGGCCGTGCATGCGGGAGCGCGCCATTGGGTCCCGACGCAACGATCGGATCAAACGACATCTTATCTGCTCCGTGCAGTAGGTGTCGGTAGACGATTTTTGCTCCGACCTCACGCTCTGTCATGCCCGGTTCAACCCATTCGCAAAGCTCACTAAACACCGTGTCGGTAATTGCCTGTGCGGCACGCAGCTTCTCCACCTCGCGTTCTGACTTTGCCCCACGGTGCGGGGTAAGGAGTCCGCTTCCCTCCTTCCAGTGAATCTTCGGGAACCGCTCGCGCCAGCTATGGAGCGTTTTAACGGTTACCTTATCCGCCTGCACAAGCACGGAACTCACGTCACCGAACAGGCTCTTCTCTTCCACATACTCCCACAGGGCGTACCCTGGGGTATGGATCTCGGCGTTGGTGACTTCGCGCTGCGCTTGCTCGGTATAGCGCCCGTCCGAGAGGAAAATGAGCCGGTCGGGATGCACGATCAGCAGGCCATTGGACCCGGAGAACCCGGTTGCCCACCGGATGTCGGGCAGCGAAGAGAGCACCAGTGCGTCTGCGTTGTGATTCTCCGCAATGCCAATCAATAGGTCGTGGATAGCGGGCTTTTGGGCCACAGCAGGGGTAGACATAGACAAGATGCGTTTAATGGAAAACAGAGCAGCGGTCAGCCGGGTCAAGCCGACGTGTGGCGCCCCGAGTAGTAGTTCGGCGACTCCTGCGTGATCTCCACATCGTGCGGGTGACTCTCGCGCATTCCGGCTGCGGTGATTCGCGTAAACTCAGCATGTTCGTACAGCTCCGCAACCGTCTGGCATCCACAATAGCCCATGGCTGCGCGCAGTCCGCCAACCATCTGATGAATAACCTCTGCGAGGGTGCCGCTGTACGGTACGCGCCCTTCAATGCCTTCGGGTACCAGTTTCTTAAGATTGTCCTCTGCATCCTGGAAGTAGCGGTCTTTGCTGCCCGCCTGCATGGCTCCAACAGAGCCCATGCCGCGATAACTCTTGTACTTGCGTCCGTTGAAGATAATGGTTTCGCCCGGACTCTCTTCTACGCTGGCGAACAGACTGCCGATCATGACAGTGCCGGCACCGGCGGCGAGCGCTTTAGCGATATCGCCGGTCTGCTTGATGCCTCCATCAGCCACGACCGGTACGTCATGCTTAGAGGCAGCTTCGGCACACTCAAGTACGGCGGTCAGCTGTGGTACCCCGACCCCTGCAACAACACGCGTGGTACAGATGGATCCGGGACCAATACCAACCTTCACCGCGTCGGCGCCGGCCTCAATGAGATCGTGCGTGGCGTCGGCAGTAGCCACGTTGCCCGCCATGATCTGCACCTGGTCGCCGAACACATCGTTGACTTCAGCAACGGTTTCGAGCACGCCTTCCGAATGCCCGTGGGCGGTGTCTATCGTAACGAGGTCGACTCCCACGTCTACGAGGGCCCCCACACGGTCGAGCACATCAGGCGTTACGCCAACGGCGGCTCCTACACGGAGTCGCCCGTGCTCATCTTTGCAGGCATCGGGATGCTTACGTCGCTTACGGATGTCTTTGAACGTGATGAGGCCCTTCAGGTAGCCCTCATCGTCGACTACCGGCAGCTTCTCAATCTTATGGGTCTGCAAGATCTGTACGGCCTCATCGAGCGTCGTGCCCACCGAAGCGGTCACAAGCTTCTCCGAGGTCATCATTTCGTGGATGGGCTTCTCGTTCTCCAGCTCAAACCGCACATCGCGGTTCGTCACAATACCCACCAGCCGACGGTCGCTATCGATCACTGGAATGCCACCGATGGAGTAGTGCGCCATCATGCGGCGCGCATCGCCTACGGTGTCGTGCGGTGAGATCGTAATCGGGTCGAGAATCATGCCGCTTTCCGAACGCTTTACCCGGCGTACCTCTGCAGCCTGATCTTCGATCGACATGTTCTTATGGAGGATGCCGACGCCACCTTCGCGGGCCAGCGCAATGGCCATATCGGCTTCGGTTACCGTATCCATCGCAGAGGACAGAATTGGCACGTTCAGGTCGATCTCTCGCGTGAGACGCGAACCTGTAGACACCGTGCGCGGCATCACGGCTGAGCGGCGTGGCACCAGCAGCACATCGTCGTATGTCAGCCCTTCGGCCCGTATCTTGCGCGCAAGGGCATCATTCAACGAGGAAACCTGGGTCGCAGTGTTATTCATCATTAGAGTCAAGATACACGGTTCCGAAGGTCAGTTATTTCTTGTTCGGTAAGCGGTCGAACGGCTCCACGTTCCAATCCTTCCAGGGTAATCCCTGCGAATTGCACGCGATCCAGGGTTTTCACGGTGTGTCCGAGCGCCTTGCACATGCGCCGAATCTGCCTGTTGCGGCCCTCATGCAGTTTGAGCGCGATCCAGTCCTTCTGAGGCGGCTGTATGTAGGCCGCATCGGCAGCTTGTGCCGAACGCTTATCGCCGATATCAACGCCCCGACGCAGCCGGTCGAGCTCGTGCGGTTTTACGGGCTGCGCAGTCTGCACAAAATAGACCTTGTCGACCTCGTAGCGCGGATGCATCAGCCGGTGCGCAAGGTCGCCGTCGTTGGTAAGGAGCAGGATTCCGGTCGTGCTGCGATCCAGACGCCCTACCGGCGCAATGCCAGCCGAGTTATGCGTTCCGCGCCCAATCACGTCCATGACTGTCTGCCGTCCGCGATCGTCGTGGACCGTTGTAATGCACCCAGCAGGCTTGTTCAACACGAAGTATTCCTTCTCTTGAAGCGCCACCGCATCTCCATCTACCGCGACCCTGTCGCCTGGGTAGACCCGCGTGCCATGGCTCGTAACCGGTTCTCCGTTGATGGACACCCGCCGCGCTTCCACCAGCGTATCGGCATTGCGACGCGAGCATACGCCCGCCCGGCTCAAATACTTGTTGATGCGCATCCCGTCGTCGGGCACAGTCGGCGGTGCTGCCATTACTCAGTGAGTCAGGTTACGAGAGAATCAGAAAACGTGGTTAGTTGGATGCGGACGCATCGGGGTGGTCTCGATGGTCAGTCGCCACCTCTGTGCTCTCGGACGCGTTCTGTGCGTCCGGGCTATCACCCGCCCCTTCCGAGTCGCCCCCCTGTTCTTTCGCTATTTCAGAGGGGTCTGAGGCGCCATCGTCTCCGTTCAGTGCACGGGCAGCCTCTTCGGTCTTGAGCTGCAGCAGCTGGGCGCGTTCATCGTCAAAGTTGGGATCGTCAAGCAGGTCCTCAACCTCGCGGATGGTCGGGAGATCATCGAGCGAGTTCAGCCCAAACTGCTCCAGAAAAGCAGGCGTCGTGCCATAAAGCAGCGGGCGCCCCAGCGACTCGCTACGTCCCTTCACATCGACCAGCTCCAGCTCCATCAGCTTGCGCAGTGCGTAGTCCGAGTTCACGCCTCGAACGAAGTCCACCTCCGGACGCGTAACGGGCTGTTTGTACGCCACGACAGCAATCGTTTCGAGCAGGGAGCGTGAAAGCGATGAGCGCTGCTCATCTTGGACCATAGCTTTTACGAACGGCGCGACCTCTTCGCGCGTCACGAGACGATACCCTCCGGCCCATGCCACGATTTCAAATGCGCGCTCGTGCGCCTTGTACGTTTCACGAAGCGCCTCAATGACCGTCTCTACGCGCTCTGCATCCACTTCGGCCTCGCCCGTTACGTCTTTCACGATCTCGGCGATGCGTTCAGCGCCGATCGGGTCGTCAGCAGCAAAAAGAAGTGCCTCTGTTGCTTTTAGCAACCGGGGGCTTACGCCAAATCCGAGCGAGGGGGACGATGTTGACATATTGTTCAGCTGAGAGTTCAGTCAGTCTACAGCGTAGGTGTGCTGTTTTCGCTATTGCACGTCTCCGTTCAGGGTTGAGTCTACGCCGTTGGTGGAAGCGTTAGACTGCCAGCGGAGCGAGAAGTTGGTGCGGGATTCGTTTACGTGGATGCGCAGGTGATGTTGACGGGCCAGTTCTAACACAGCGAGAAACGTAGCAATGACAAACGGCTTACTGCGGCGCCGTATGATCGACCGAAACGAGAGCTCTTCAGCATGCTGAAGCCGTTCCATCACGTAGACCTGTTGTTCGTCAACCGAGTACTCCAGCGGCTCCACTTCGTGGATAGGGTCATCTGTTTCGGGCGGCTCATGCAGCATGTGAGCGAGTGCCTTCATCAGGTCGTAAACGGTGTGGTCAACCGCTTTCGCCGGCTGCTGCTCGTACTGCTCGCGCACCGGAGACGCGTCGCCGCGGGTAGCATGGCGCTCGCGTGCCTCTTTACGAATCGCAAGCTGGTCGGCCCCCTCCTTGAAACGAACGTACTCAAGAAGCCGCTCAACGAGCTCCCGACGCGGGTCGACCTCTTCCCCTTCCTCGTCTTCTGAGGCGCTTGGAAGCAGCATCTGCGCCTTGATGTTGATCAGAAGCGCTGCCATGTAGATGAAGTCTGCTACGCCATCAAGGTCGATCTCTTCAAGGACGCGTACATAGGCCAGGTACTCATCCGTTATTTTTGCAATCGGGATGTTATATACGTCAATCTCATCCCGTTTGATAAAGAAGAGCAGGAGGTCTAACGGTCCTTCAAATTGCTGGAGTTCTACTTGGTACATACGAAGCCACTAAAAAACAAAAGCGTACTTTGCAATAACGGATTACTATGTGCGTGCACCTGAGTGCAACTTCTCAAACCATTGCACCGTCTCCCCTATTCCATAGGACATCTCTGTTTTCGGGCTCCATCCGAGCTCACGCTTTGCCCGGCTGATGTCAAGTACGCTGCGCATCTGCTCACCCGGTTGGGCCGGACCGTATTCGTTGTCGATGCTCGGGGCGGTATGTGCTTGAATCTGGCGGAAGAGTTCGTTCAAGCTGGTCTCTTTGCCTGTTCCGACATTAAAGATACGCGTCTCCTCAATGTCCATAACAGCCCGATTGATCGCCACTACGTCGTCGATATAGATGTAGTCTCGTGTCTGGGTACCATCGCCGTAAATAACAGGCACTTCGCCGTTAAGCATCTTCTCAATGAAGATAGCAATTACGCCTGCCTCCCCAGCTGGATTCTGCCGAGGCCCGTACACGTTGGCATATCGAAGCGACACATACGGGATGCCATACTCCTCCCGGTAGAAGTCGAGATACTTCTCACAGGCCAGTTTGCTGACGCCGTACGGAGATACCGGGCACAGCGGATGATCTTCGTCTTGAGGCGTATATGCTGGATCCCCATAGATCGCCCCTCCGGTGGATGCGAAGAGCACGCGCCTCAGTCCGTGATTGCGTCCGGCTTCCATCAGATTGAGCATACCATCGATGTTCACCGAGGCGTCCTCACGCGGATGTTTAACCGATTCTCGCACATTCATCTGTGCAGCGTGGTGCACGATCATCTCATACTCCTCGGCCTTAACGAGTGCAGCAGCCTCTGTGCTGCGAATGTCGAGGTGATGGAAAGTCGCTTCTGCAGGTACGTTGGCTCGCTTTCCAGCAGACAGATCGTCGATAATGTGAACGTCGTGTCCGTCTTCCAGAAAGGCTTCAGACACATGGGAGCCGATAAACCCAGCTCCTCCAGTACAAAGTAGTTTCATTTGCAATAACAGCAATAATAGAGTCGAGCTATGGTGCATACCTCCCCAATACGCACGTAGGGGCAATCGGGATAACAACCCCTATTGCCCCTACATGGTGTATGGGTCTTACGCTGATCGGTCGGACCAGCGGGCGTCCGTACGATGCTTAGTTCTCAGCTCCGTTCTCCTTGTCGAGGAACGGCTTGCGGGTCAGGCGCATCTTGCCATCGTCGCGCACTTCAAGGAGGTGCACTTTTACCTTGTCTCCCACCTTCATGTAATCCTCTACGTTTTCTACGTAGTCGTGGGCGATTTCGGAGACGTGCAGCAGCCCCGTTTTCTCGGGCATAATCTCAATGAACGCTCCGAAGTCACGGATGGTCTTCACCGTACCGATATAGTCTTCGCCCTCTTCGGGCACAGCTACGATCTGCTTCACGCGCTCAATCGCAGCTTCAGCGTCTTGCTGGTTCTTAGCTGCAATGGTCACCAGGCCGACTCCATCCTGTTCTTCGATGGTTACGTCGGTATTGGTTTCTTTCTGGATGCTCTTCACGACCTTGCCTCCCGGGCCGATAACGGCACCAATATGCTCGGGGTCGATCGTCAGCTTGGTAAGACGTGGTGCGTACTCAGACAGCTCGGTACGCGGCGCAGGCAGCGACGCTTCCATCGCGTCCAGAATCTCCATGCGTGCAGCATTAGACTGCTTGAGTGCCTTTGCAAGCACATCGCGCGAGAGGCCAGCCACCTTGATGTCCATCTGGCAGGCCGTGATGCCGTCGCGCGTTCCCGTGATCTTGAAGTCCATGTCGCCAAGGTGATCTTCAAGCCCGAGGATGTCGGTAAGCACCTGCGTCCGCTCACCATCGGTTACGAGGCCCATCGCAATGCCTGATACCGGCTTCTTGATGGGAACGCCGGCATCCATCAGCGCGAGGGAGCCCGCGCAGACGCTCGCCATCGACGAGGATCCGTTCGACTCCATTACATCCGCGTTAATGCGGATAACATATGGGAATTCGTCTTGCCCGGGGATAACCGGCCGCAGGGCCCGCTCAGCGAGCATGCCGTGTCCGATCTCGCGGCGTTTCGGTCCGCGCAGGAAGCTCGCTTCGCCGACAGAGAACGGCGGGAAGCGGTAGTGCAGGTAGAACGACTTGTCGGTGTCGTCGAACACCTCATCGACCGGCTGCACGTCTTTCGAAGTGCCCAGCGTGAGTGACCCCAGAACCTGCGTTTCGCCGCGGGTAAAGATCGCCGAGCCGTGAACGCGGGGCAGGTACCCTGTCTCCATCGACAGGTCACGCACCGTAGTGAGGTCGCGTCCGTCAACGCGCTTGCCGTCAGAAAGGATCATCTCGCGCATCGAATCTTTCTCGACCGCACTCACCGCGTCACGGATAGTGCCGGAGTCAAATCCGCTCTCATCGTCGGAGGCAAGCGCTTCAACGGCCTCGTCTTTGATCGCGTCGATACCTGCATAGAAGGTCTCTTTCTGGTAAGGCGAACGCACATGGTCAGCCACGCGCTGCCCGAACTGTTGGCGGACCTTCTCGATAGCGGCTTCGGGCGTAACATGCTGCTCCCACTTAAAGTCGTCGGCAGTACCGAAGGCGCGAGCCAGTTGCTCCTGTCCGTTGCACAGCTTGCGGATGGCAACGTGCGCTTCGTCGAGCGCATCGATCATTACGTCTTCGCTGATCTCGTCGGCCTCCCCTTCCACCATTACGAGCGCGTCCTGCTTGCCCGCAACAATGAGGTTCATGTCGCTTTCAGCGGTCTGCTGAATCGTAGGATTAATGACGAACTCGCCATCTACGCGTCCCACGCGCACTTCAGCAATCGGTCCCTGAAAGGGAGCGCCGGCCAGCAGGAGCGCAGCGGATGACCCGACGCCAGCAAGGATATCGGCGTCGTAGTCGTCGCCCGCTGAAATCACGAAGTTAACGAGGTGTACGCTGTGGTAGAACCCGTCAGGAAAAAGCGGACGGATCGCGCGGTCGACGAGGCGTGCGGTGAGTGTTTCTTTATCGGTAGGGCGCCCTTCTCGCTTGATGAATCCTCCGGGCACCTTGCCGCCGGCGGCAAACTTTTCGCGGTAGTCAACCGTCAGCGGGAAGAAGTTAGTGCCTTCGCGTATCGAATCAGATAGCGTGGCCGTAGAGAGCACCATGGTGTCGCCAAGGCGTACAACGGTAGAACCGTTAGCCTGGCGGGCGATGCGTCCGGTCTCAATCGAGAGCGATCGTCCCGGCGCGAATTCAATGGATTGGATGGTTGCGTCTGGCATGTATAGGATCTCGTTCAATCAACAACTGGTGATGGGGTGCGCTGTCGCCGCATGTCGACGCAGCAACAACGTACACCTAACAATATCGGTGGTGCAGCACAGCGCAGTTGCGAGTAGGCAGCCTGCGTGGGGCGTGCTGCAACGCAAAGCGGCATCCTGAAAGAACAGGATGCCGCCGGTCGCATTATTTGCGAAGCCCCAAGTCTTGAATCAGTGCGCGGTACCGCTCAATGTCTCGATCTTTGAGGTAGTTGAGCAGCCGTCTGCGCTTCCCAACCAGCTTGAGCAGCCCGTGCCGGGTGGCGTGGTCTTTGGGGTGCTCTTTCAGATGTTCGGTAAGGCGACTGATGCGTTCACTGAAAATGGCGATCTGTACTTCAGCCGTACCCGTGTCGTTGGGCCCGTCTCCATACTTCTCGACCAGCTCGCTTTTGCGTTCCTTTGTAATCATAGGGGGTTTGGGTAATGAGCTCCTCTTTAGATTATACCATGCTAAAGAAGATACCGGGTTTGAAGCAGGTAACGCTTCCTGTAGGCCCGGCACTTACAGACGTCCACAACCTTTCGATGAGGCGGGCGAACGTGCTGCTTCTATAACACGTATGCAATGAGATCGGTCTTCGGAAAGTTGCGCACGAAGCGCATCCACCGAGTCGAATTTACGTTCGTCGCGCAGTCTTTGCACAAACTCTACACATAGCGTTTCTCCGTAGAGGTCGCCGGTAAAGTCAAGCAAGTGTACCTCGATCGTAGGGTTCGGTCCGTCGTTGAACGTAGGGCGCACGCCGATATTACACATCCCAACCTCGGGTTCTGAAAGAGATGCGCCGTATACCCGTGTAGCGTACACGCCTCGGCGGGGCAGACACGACCGCGCATCGGCCAGGCGTATATTTGCGGTCGGAAAGCCAATGGTACGACCCCGCTGCTCTCCTTTCACAACCGTACCGCTGAGCGTGTACGGACGCCCAAGAAGCTGCGCCGCGTTGCGTACTGCTCCTTCTTCGGCCAGCAGCGTGCGGATGCGCGACGAGGATATAACCTCGTCGTCATCGGATTGCGGCGGGATTTCTTCGACGCTAAATCCATACTCGCCGCCCATGGTACGCAGCAGTTCCACATCGCCACTTCGATTACGCCCGAATCGGTGATCATAACCTACAGCGATGGCCTGCATCCCGATTGTGTCCCAGAGAATGTCCTGAACGTAGGCGCGTGGATCATACTGTGCCAGGTCTCGCGTAAAGGGCAGTACCACCATCCGTTCAATACCAAACGATTCGAGCGCACGAGCACGCTCGTCGATCGTGGTAAGCAAGGGTACGTTGATGCTTCGCACTACAGAGCGTGGATGTGGGTCGAATGTCAGCACGGTGGGTACACCCCGCAGGGCGTCTGCCCGGTCACACAGGAACGAAAGAATCGCTTGATGACCACGATGCACGCCGTCGAACGTCCCGACTGTGACGACTGATTCGGGCTCGCGCTGAATGGCCTCCCAGCCGATCTCGCGTTTCATGAAGGTGATGGGATTGAGACAGAGCAAGTACGAAGCAGTTCGTCGACAGCCCAGGCATCGTCCACAGTGTATGCCCCGATGCGCGTGCGACGCAGCGATGTCAGATAGGCCCCGGATTCAAGCGCCTGGCCCAGGTCGTGGGCCAACGAGCGGATGTAGGTCCCCTTTGAACAGTCGACTTTAAACGTTACGTCGGGCCCCGAGCGTGCTATCAGGTCAAACGCCGACACGCTTACCTGGCGGGGTGGGCGTACCGCCGTTTCACCGCGGCGTGCTTTCTTGTATAGGCGCTCACCTCGTACCCGCACGGCAGAATAGAGCGGAGGGCGCTGTATAATCGTACCCGTAAATGCCTCCATAGCTGCTACAAGGTCGGCGTCTGAGATATGCTGCCACGGATGTGTCGCGTCGACTTCCATCTCGCGGTCGTAGGTCGGCGTCGTGGCGCCCAGGCGCAACGTACCCTGGTAGGTTTTTCCCTGGTGCATAAAAGCATCCTGAAGACGGGTAGCCGGGCGGCCCATCAGAATGATAAGCAGTCCGGTAGCCAGCGGGTCGAGCGTGCCTGCATGGCCGGTCTTGCACCCACCAAAGTGGCGCCGAATCTGTGTCACCACGTCGTGCGAGGTCGGACCGTTCGGCTTATCCACAAGCACTGCTGCTCCTTTAGGATCCGGGCACGTTCCATCGCGCACGACGATGTCAGGCGGAATAGAACGTTGAGAAGCAGCGGTGGCCATACACGTCTGGTAGCGCGCTTAACGTAGAACGGAAGAAAGACCGAGTTGAATGGGTGGGGGATGCGCAGCGGTGGGCTGCTTGGCGTTATGCTACGCCGCATCGGCAGCATCGGAATCCGACAGGCGTCGCTCGCGCTCCGCCCGGATGCGGTCGAACAGGTTTTCCATGCGCTTGGCCCGCTGGAGCGACTCGTCCAGGAAGAAGCGCACCTCTGGTATGGTACGCAACTGGTGGCGGATACGAGAAGCCAATGTGCTACGCACCTCGTCGCTCAACGCCTCAAGCTGCTTGAACGTAGCTTTTCGCTCGGCCTCGGTATCGCCCATTACGCTTGCGTACACGTAAGCGATGGAAAGATCTTTCGTGACGCGTGCGTCGGTGATCGTAACCATCGGCGTGAGACGTTCTGCGTAGTCTTGCTGTAAGATCTGCGCCACCTCTTGCTGGATTAGCTCAGCGACGCGTTCGGTTCGTATACTCATAGGAAAAGAAGCAAGCTTCAAGAGTGCGAAGAAGGCAGGGTGCTCTCCCGCGTGGCTGCCCTGACGGGTCTGTGCCTGCCTGCGTACCGCAAATCATAAGCGGAGCCACAGACAGGCACAGAATGCTACAGAGCAGTATTGGATACAGAGCCGTTAGACTTCGAGCGTACGACGCTCTTCAACGACAACGTATGTTTCGAACTCATCGCCGACCTTGATGTCGTCGAAGTTCTCAACCGAGATACCACACTCGTATCCGGTCTTGACTTCTTTCACGTCATCTTGGAAGCGTTTGAGTGACTCGAGTTCGCCTTCGTAGACAACGACGCCTTCGCGGAGTACGCGCACGCGGTGATCGCGGCTGATAACGCCGTCGGTAACGTATGAGCCCGCTACCGTTCCAACACCAGGCACCTTGAAGATCTCCCGGACGTCGGCGCGGCCTTTGACTTCTTCGCGCTTCTCGGGGCTGAGCATTCCTTCGAGCGCGTCGTGCACGTCTTCGATGGCTGCATAAATAATCGAGTAGGTTCGGATGTCGACCTCCTCGCGCTTGGCGGCTTCGCGGGCTCCCGATGTAGGACGCACCTGGAAGCCAATGATGACCGCTTCAGAGGCACGGGCAAGCATAACGTCGCTTTCGTTGATCGCGCCCACGCCGCTGTGAATGATACGCACAGCCACTTCGTCCGTCTTGAGTTTGAGGAGCGCATCAGCCAGCGCTTCAACCGAGCCACCCACATCTGCTTTGACGATGAGATTGAGCTCGTTGTACTCTCCAGTCGAAAGGCGACGCCCGATTTCGTCGAGCGACAGCTGACTCTTGCGGCGCAGCTCCTGTTCGCGATGGATCCGCTGGCGGTTCTGCGCAATGTCGCGTGCTTCGCTTTCGTCGTCGAGCACCACAAACTGGTCGCCCACCTCCGGCGATCCGTTACAGCCCAGCACCAAGGCCGGCTGCGACGGACCTACTTCTTCAACACGGTTGTCGCGTTCGTCAAACATTGCACGCACGCGTCCGCTGTACATGCCCGCGACAAACGGATCGCCCACTTCGAGCGTCCCGTTCTGCACGAGCACCGTGACTACGTTTCCACGCCCTTTCTCAAGGCGGCTTTCGATGATCACACCGTCGGCTTCCCGTTCGGCGTTCGCTTTCAGTTCGAGCAATTCAGACTGCAAGATAACCTTCTCAAGCAGGTCGTCAATGCCCTGCCCGGTCTCGGCGGATACCTCGGCCGACTGGACGTTTCCGCCATATTCCTCAACGAGCACGTTGTGCTCGGCAAGTTCGGCTTTCACGCGTTGCGCGTCGGCTTCGGGTTTGTCCATCTTGTTGATGGCCACCACAATCGGCACGTTCGCAGCCTGCGAGTGGTTAATCGCCTCAATCGTCTGCGGCATGACCGCATCATCGGCGGCGACAACCAGAATCACAATGTCGGTTGCCTTCGCACCGCGAGCACGCATCGCCGTGAAGGCCTCGTGCCCCGGCGTATCCAGAAAGGTAATCGACCCTTCCTGATCAGCCAGATCGACCTGGTGGGCGCCGATGTGCTGCGTGATGCCTCCTTCCTCCCCAGCAACCACGTTAGCGCTACGGATATAGTCAAGAAGCGATGTCTTACCGTGATCGACGTGCCCCATCACCGTCACAACCGGCGCGCGCGGCTCCAGATCTTCTGGATCGTCTTCGCGGACCTCGATTGCATCGGTACTGAACTCGGCGATGAACTCGACCTCCATGTCGTACTCAGCCGCGATAAACTCAATGGTGTCGCGGTCCAGGCGCTGGTTGATGGACACCATCATGCCGGCGTCGAAGAGCGTCGCGATGACCTCTTTGACCGGCTCGCCCATCAGGTTTGCGAGTTCACCTGTGGAGACGTACTCCGTCACCCGAAGCACACTCTCCTGCTCCGCTTTTCGCTCCCGCTCGCGCTTGCGCTCTTCTTCGTGACGCTGGCGGCGACGGCGACGGCGACGCTGGCGCGCACGGCTTGCGCCCTGTTCGAGCTCCTGAAGCGTTTCTTGGATCGTCTTCTCGACGTCCTCTTCTTTCGGCTTCCGGCTCTTTTTGCGTCTGCTTCGTTGCTGTTTTTTCTTCTTTTGTTGCTGCTTCTTCTTTTTCTCGCGCTGCTTCTTCTCCTTTTTCTCTTTCTTCTTGCGCTTCCGCTTGCGCTTGCGGCGACGCATTTTCGAGAGGTCGACCTTTCCCACAACCTGCGTACCCGTAAGGCGGTACCGGTTTGCTTTGAGGGTCCCATCCCCCTCTTCTTTGTCTGCAGCTTCGTCTTGATCTTCTCCAGACGCGGCTGCCTCGGCATCGGCTACAGCGTCTGCTGTCTCCTCTGACTCTTCCGTGTCGGCCGCCGCTTCGGCTGTTGTTTCTGCCTTGGCAGCTTCATCTTCGCCAGACGCATCTTGCGCCGTGGCTTCGTCGACAGACTCTGCTTCATCAGCCACTGCATCGGACGCGGTAGGAACTTCGTCCGATTCGTCAGCCACCACGTCTCCAGCTGTTTCTTCGGGCTCTTCCTGCTCTGCGGTCGCTTCATCAGCCTCAGGGGCCTCCGCGACTGCCTCGCTTTCAGAGACGTCTTCAGAAATGTCTTCGGAGGTGTCTTCCGGGGTTGCTTCTGCTACTGGCACGTCTTCCTGTGCCTCAGCTTCCGGAGTCTCAGCTTCGGGCATGCCTGTGTCAGATGCCTCCGCTTCTTTTCCGGACTCTTTCGCGGCATCACCGTCGGCATCACCAGAAACAACGCGCAGCCCTTTGCCCTTGGTAGCATCTTTCGCACGGATGACCCCGTCGTCGGGCTCTTCCTCTGCGACAGGCTCCTCAGGCTTAGGCGATGCCTCAGCCCCCGTCGCTGGCGCTTCTGCCATCGGGGCTTCCGCTGTATCTGACTCCACAGGGGGGGCTTCCGCAGAGGAAGCCTCAGAAGACATCTCTTCCGTATCTACTCCAGGATCTGCCTCCGCCTCTTCAGGCACTGCAGCTGCCTCAGCGTCTTTTTCTTCTTCGATAGAAACTACCTCGTCACGATCAACCCCGTCGTCGGCGTCACGAGCCCGCAGTTCACGGATCCGCTCGGCTGCTTCGGCATCATCGGCGTATTTTTCACGGAGCACAAGATATGCCTCCTCGTCGGTGATCTTGGCCGTAAGGCCCGATCCCGACAGAGCATCTTCATATCCCTCTTCCGTGAGGAACTCCTCAACCCGGTCGGTCGAGATATTGAGCTCCTGCGCTACGCGGAACAGTTTCTTCTTTTTGAATGCTTTCTTTTCAGTCGTCGCCATAAAGTGGTGTTATGTTACTCAATGCCCCTTCGCCCGGGGCCGAACGCTGGTAATTACGCAGTTTGCATGGGAGGCAGGTCTGTCAGGTTGATTCAGAAGATGATTGAGTAGGTGCAACGGGCGTGGTAGCGTCGTGGTCCTCATCCGGGTCCTCATCGAGCGTGTCACCCGATTCGGTATCCACTGAGGCATCAGACGCTTCATCTGCCGGTTCCGTTTCAACGGTGCCCGCGTCGTCTTCAACGTCGCCCGAAAGCGCGCCGGCGGCCACATCGTCTTGGGTCATATCCTCCATGGCTTCGACCCGGAAGGCCCCCTCAGCCAGGAAGTCCGGCACGGTAGGTCCACGCTGAAACTCCGCCCGTACCACGTCGAGCACGCGCTGCGCCGTGTCGCGGTCGAGCGGCGTACGGCGTGCAATGGCACCGGAAGACAGTTCGAGCACCGCCTTCCCGGTGTCGCAGCCAATTGCCTTAAGCTGCTTAATTACTTCACCGTCGAGCTCATCGGCAAACTCTTCGATTTCGATATCTTCCTCATCAGCCGGGATCTCGCGGTAGACGTCAATCTCATACCCCGTAAGCTGCACAGCCAGCTTGATGTTAACGCCTTTGCGACCAATAGCTTGGCTGACCTCGTCGGCCACTACCTCGGCCCGGGCTCGGGGCGGATCGACCTCGGTGTTGATCTTTACCCGCACAGGCTCTGCCGGCGAAAGGGCGCGCTTAATGAGTGTCTGCGGATCGTCTGACCATTCCATCACATCGATATTTTCGTCGGCCAGCTCACGCACCACAGCGTGGATGCGAACGCCTTTCACACCGACACAGGCACCAACCGGGTCGACTCGCTCGTCGTGACTCGTAACGGCCACCTTTGCGCGATCGCCAGGAATGCGGGCCACTTTTTTGATCTCAACAATTCCTTCGTAGACCTCGGGGACTTCAATTTCGAAGAGCCGCTCCATGAACGTCTCGTCGGCCCGGCTCACTATAACCTGGGGGTCGCTCCCCGAATCGCGGCGCACCTCTTTCACAACGGCGCGCAGCATATCGCCCTTGCGGTACTTATCATCGGGGATCTGCTCGCGCGCAGGCAGAGACATCTCAACACTTTCCTCGTGCACCAACAGCGTCTCTCGACGGCGGATCTGGCGCACCTCACCTACAACGATCTCTCCAATCATCTCGGAGTATTCGTTATAGATCTGCTCTTTCTCAAGGTCGCGAATGCGCTGCTGGAAGGTCTGGCGTGCCGTCATGACGGCACGTCGCCCGAACTCTTCGATATCCATCTCGCTGGCCAGGTCGTCGCCCACTTCAGCATCTGGGTCGACCTTCTGTGCGTCGCTCAGCTCGATTTCGGTGACTGGGTCGACCAGATCCCAGTCGTCAACCACCTCCTGAATATGCAGGACCTGGATGTCGCCCTGGTTCGGGTTAAAGATGATTTCAAACGCCTCGTCAGCGCCGAACCGCTTTTCGATCATCGCCTTAATCACATCCTCAACAATGATCTGCAGCGTTGCCCGGTCAATGTCCTTGACGCGGGCAATCTCTCCAAATGAAGAAACGAGATCAGCACTTCGCATAATCGGTAGGCTGTGGTTGCATGAAGAGGGTGTGGGTTACCAGGGCAACTCGATCTTGGCACGCTCGATCGCGTCGTATGGCAAAGTTATAGAATCGCCCGAGGGCAGCTCTACGGTAATCTGTTCATCGTCGGCGGCCGTTAACGAAACGACCTCATACTGTGTAGATCCGTCGCCCGGATCTTCATACTTAATGCGTAACGAGCGGCCAACGTTCTTCCGGTACTGACGCGGCGCCGTAAGCGGCCGCTTGATGCCGGGCGATGACACGTCGAGCGTGTATGCGCCCTGTACTACGTCGTCCACTTCCAGTTCAAACCCAACGTCGCGGCTGATTGCAGCCAGATCGTCGTGCCCAATGCCATCATCGCCATCCACAAAGATCTCGATGACACGCGTGCCCCGGTGCCCCCGTATATTGAGGTCAACCAGGAAGTACTCGGTCGGGCGTAGCACCGACTGCACCACTGCGCGCACTTGTCCCTGTAGCGATGTTGGTTTCGTTTCCATGTCCGTGTAGGAGAAGCCGGATCTATGACGGCTTCGTCGTCATCAGGTATTAGGTAATCGTGTGTGTCTGGTCGTGCAACGCGGGCACCTTCCTGGGCAAAACAGCGACATGCCCGCGCAGGCCCGGCGTCACAACCCCGCTGAAACCAGAACCCCACAACAAAAAAGGGCGGCTACACAAGCCACCCCAGGGCACCGCACTAACAAGCGCGACGGGTTCTTTGTCCCAGTGGAAGGTAGCAACGTACCCCCTTACAGGTTGTTTCTGTGTCGCATCTCCTTTATACACAGTTACAGCGATCTGCATACATTCGCGCATACATTCGGACAGAGACGCCTGCCCCGCGAATCCATCCCAGCGCAGCAAGGTACGTATATGGCGCATGTGTAGCCCGCTGCTCCTACGCCTCCTTTTCATGGTCCCTCGTTCATGCAACGCCCTTCTGCCACTCAATGCCTGGCGCTTCTGCTTGCAGCTATCGTAGCAGCATGGGGCATGCCCGACGCTGCCCAGGCGCAGGAGCGCGACTCTACCCTCGTCTTCGAGCACCTAACGCTGGAGCGCGACACCATCGATACGTTTCAGCCCCTCCCCTACCCAATCCCCCCCTACATTCAGCCCGGCACCGTAACCGTGTGGGTCAACGGCGAGCAGGCCGAATCCAGCCGCTACACCCTCGACCTCGACGCAGCTACGCTCCGCTTCGACCCGCCCCTCTCTCCAGACAGTGAGCTGGTGCTCACCTACCGCCGCTGGCCCGTAAGTTCCACTTCAGCGCTACAGCAGGAGGATGCAGACGCCCCGCCGGCCCCGGATGCTCTCCTCGAACCCCGGAATTCGGATGCCCCTCCACCAGCCTACGACCCGTTTGAAGGCGTGCGCCTCAGTCGTAGCGGCTCTATCTCGCGGGGCATCGTTGGCGGGTCTCAGCGCGATGCCCGCCTCGAATCGGGCCTCCGCCTCGATCTCGAAGGCCCCCTCACCGACGACGTGTTCGTGCGCGCAACCCTCACCGATCAGGATACCCCCATCCAGCCCGATGGCACCACGCAGCGCCTGAGCGATTTCGACCGGGTTTTCATCGAGATCGATGCCCCGCCGGGCACCGCCCAGCTGGGCGACATCGAAGCCTCGTTCCAGGCCAGCCCGTTCGCCTCGTACGAGCGCCTCCTGCAGGGCGCCCGGCTCACCAGCCGTCCGGTCGCAGCCGGACCGGTGCGTGTAGAGGGGCAGACCGTCGGCGCGGTGTCGCGGGGCATCTTTCAGCAGCAGGACATCCCCGCTGAGGACGGCGTGCAGGGGCCGTACCGCCTGCGTGGACGCGACGGGGAGCCGTTTATCGTAATCACGGCAGGGTCGGAGCGGGTCTTTCTGGATGGCGAGCGCCTCGAACGCGGCGCAACCAACGACTACATCATCGACTACGCGCGTAGCCAGATCACCTTCACCACGAACCGGATCATCACCGCCGACCGGCGCATCACGATTGAGTTTCAGTACACCGCTACGCCGTTCACGCGCTCGCTCCTCGGCGCCGAGGCCGAGGCGGGACTGTGGCACCGCTCCGACGGCCCCCCGCGTCTTGAAGTGGGTGCTACGGTACTGCGAGAGGCCGACGGCGGCGACTTTGCGGCTGCACTGGGCCTCTCTCCCGCTGACTCGCTCGCCCTCGCCGAGGCGGGCCCCAACGACGTAACACGCAGCGGCGCCACCCGCGTCGAGTTCGACCCCGAAGCACCGTTCGTGCAGTACCGGCAAGACGTTGCCGCCACGCCCGACGGCTCTTCCGATACGATCTTTGTAGCGCTCACCGAACGCCCCGATGAAGGCGAGCTAGTCTTTCGGGTGCAGTTTACACGCGTGGGTCCGGCCCGGGGCAGCTACGTGCGAGGAAGCCCGCAACAGAACGGAATTGCCTACACATATGTGGGGCCGGGCGAGGGACGCTACGTACCCGAGCGCCCCCTGCCCCGTCCGCAAGAGCGGCAGGTCGTCGATCTGCGCGCCCGCGCCGAACCCCTGCCCGGCGTGCATGTGTTGGGCCACTGGGCGCGGTCGCAGGTGGATGTGAACCGGTTCTCGTCCGATCCAGACGCACGCACGCAGGGAGATGCCTACCGCATGCGGATTCGCACCGACCCGACGGCGCTATCGGTCGGCGGGCAGGAGCTGGGCACGGTGCAAGCGTCGTACGAGCGCGAGGCACGAGCTGCCCGGTTTGAGCCATTCGAGCGCGGACGGTCGGTCGAGTTCAACCGGCGCTGGAATCTGGATCGCACCGGTGCAGAGCTGCCTGCTGATCTGCGCAACCGCGGACGCGAGTCGATCGATGCGGTGAACGGCACCTGGGCCCCCTCTGATGCCACCCGCCTGTCGGGCGAGTGGGGCCGCTATGCCATCGGCGATCTGTTTGAGAGCACCCGCTGGCAGGGCACGGCCCGCTACCAGCGGGAGTCCGGGGGGCAGGCCCGGTACACCGGCGAGTGGATCCGCAGCACCCGCACCGCAGGCGAGCGCGGACGCTGGGTGCGCCAGACCGTGCGGCTGGCCGGCCCCTCAGCGCGCATCTGGACGCCCGAAGTGGAGGGACGCTTCGAGCGGCGTACCCAGCGCCCCATTGGCGAGGAGGCCCTCACCGATGCGTCGTTCCAGCTATGGGAGATTACGCCTCGCATCCGCTATGCCCCAACGTATTGGACGCTCAGCCTGGGCGGCGGGCTGCGGGTCGAGCGCGAGGGCGCCGAGGGGACGATCGATCCGGCAGCGCAAGCCTGGCAGGTGGAGACAGCTGCGACCTACGACGGGCCTGGCACCACGCGCCTGAACCTGCGGGGGGCGTACCGATCGCGCAGCGTGCGCGAGTTCTTTCGCGTGAATCGACAGGCCGCCGACAGCGAAACGATTCTGGCTCAGGCCGAGGCGTCGACCACCGGCTGGCAGCGGGCGGTGGACGTGCAGGCGTTCTACGAGGGACGCACCGAGCGCACCCCCACGCTGCAGGAAACGTTTATCCGTGTGGGGCCGGAGCTGGGACAGTTTGTCTGGGTGGATGCGAACGACGATGGCATTGCGCAGGTGGATGAGTTCATCCCCGAAACCACACCGGGCGAAGGCGAATACATTCGCTCGTTTGTGCCGTCGGACTCGCTCGTGCCGGTTGCCAACGTAGAGGCCCGGCTGCAGCTGCGTCTGGACCCGAGCCGGGTGTGGGGTGACGGTCGGTCGGTGCTAAAGCGGGCGCTGTCGGCGGTGCAGCATCGGGGCGAGGTGCGCATTCAAGAGACCACAGAGTCGCCCAACCTTGTGCGGGTCTATCTGCTCAACCCCAGTACGTACCGCCAGCCCGGACAGACGCTGAACGGACGCATCGACTGGCGGCAAACGCTGGAGCTATTTCCTGGGCGGGCCCGGGCGGGTGGCGAGCTGTCGTGGACGCAGGAGCGCGAGCTGGATGAGCGTTCGGCCGGCAGCGAGACGCGCTTTCGGCAGGCGTGGAGCACACAGGCCCGCTGGCGTCCGGTGCGCCCGTGGACGCTCCGCCTGCGCCTGTCGACGGGAACAGATCGCTCAACGAGCAGCGCCTTTGGGTCGCGTAGCTACGACATCCGGTCGTGGACGCTACGCCCGGAGTCGCAGCTTGACGTCACCGATGCCCTGCAGGTGAGCGTGCGGCCGACCTGGGCCCACAAGAACGACCGCCGTGGCGAGCGGGAGGCTGTGGTGTGGCGCCTCCCCGCTGAAGTAACCTGGCGGCAGGCGCGGCGGGCGCAGCTTACCGGTGATGTGGAGGCCGCGCATGTTGCGCTTACCGGCGAGGCGCAGGGGCTCGCGCTCTTTGAGCTGACGGAGGGCCGGGGAGCTGGCACCTCGTTCCTGTGGGGGCTGCGCGGGCGCTACGTGTTCTCGGATCTGCTGCAGAGCTCGCTCCGCTACAACGGACGCGCCCCCGCCGATGCTGACGTGATCCACACGTTTCAGGTTGAGCTTACCGCCACGTTTTAGGTATACTCGGGAGCTGCTTATTTGGCGTTTCTACCGTATATTGTGCCCGTTTATTTATTAGGTAGCTCAAAAAGATATGGAGATCGGGAAGTCGAATGGTCAGTGCACCCATGGCTATGTCGTTTTAATGTGAGTAAACGACTGCCACTACCCACGAAGAGCATCAAGATTAAAATAGGTCTCGCAATCATTTATAGACCTCGTATTTGACTGTAAATGTAGGCTATGATGTAGAAAGCTGAACCAATCGCGGTGATAACGAAAAAAAACAAAGTACACTTTTGCGGTATGTTGAGTTATGTCGACATGGTGACTATCTCTTCTATCTGGTGGCGTGTTCATGTCTTTCCAGCTTGCATGTACTGCTTGCAAGGACACAATAAGAACAACGATAGCATATAGCAGATTGATCATCGCGGCTCCTCATCGTTGTTCGTTCGGTTATTCACTTCTTTGAATGCCGCTTCCATTCCAGACCACCAAATAGAGTGCAGGGACCGAAGTATTACTCTCTGCTGTTGGGTATCAGTGTCGTGTCGAATTCCTCTATCCAACGATTTACCCAATCTGGATGAGCCCATATCGATAAGGAAGTTCTTCCAATCGAAATCTCCCCTGACCGCATGCCCTGCGTGCTGCATCGCTACACCGCCTGTGTCCAGCGCTTCGCCTAAGGACAGCAGGCCTACAGCAAGCGTTGTCGCCGTGCCGCCCGATTTCGCAGCCACGGCATACCCGATTGCTTCCGTTGCTTGACCGCCCAAACTCATTACTCTTCCGGGCACGTCCAAAAACACTGCGAGCGACTCTCCGCTTCCGCCCTGCACGAGAAGTTGGCCCATGCCCTCGGCAGTAGGATGGCCGCGTTACTCGTTTTCGGTCACTGAGGCCCATATATGGTGACGTAAACCGGAGTTTCTTGCAACCGCGCTTGATAGCTGTGCATGTCCGTCGGAATTGAGGAGACGAAGCGGGTTTTTAGACATCATTGTGGGTGCCCCAGTCCGGGCAAGTCGTTCTGCATGGAGGTCCGGTGCACACCCCTGGGTCTGGAGACGGCGCGCCGTGTCCCTACATGTTTTGGGATTGGGTTGTAAGGAGACGTTTACCTATTTTCACTTCCCACAACTCTCAACATCGCGAATCTCCAGTTCAACACCCCACCTCCCGAGTGTGGACATGTAGGGGTGCAGTGAATGAGTACTCTTGGGGTGCGGCCGGGCATTTGTAATCCAAAGGGGTAATGGTCGCGGCGCTCGACGACGGTTCCGCTCTGGTCGGTCACCGCACGGGTGGAGCCTAAGTGGTCGGTGTGGTCGTAGCGGCGCTCATTAGAGGACCCCTCCACAAAGCGCCCGAGCGGGTCGTAGGCGGTCGCGGCTACGATGCGCTCCGAGACGGGAGATCCGCTGGGGCCTAATCTGAGCGACACGCTGGATGTATACAACAGAAAACAGCACAGGACAGACCTTGCAGGAACGCAAAGCGAACACCGAAAACGGAGTCCGCAAGGCGGAGGCACTGCCCTGTGCTATCCTGTGCTATGGTGCATTTCAGCACGGCAATCCCCGTCAGCACGCCGCACCAGCTGCCAAAAAGGAAGGTTTACTCTGCCGAGGAGGCCAGCGGCAGAGGCGACGGGGTGAATTCGGGCAGCGTGGTCTCTACGGGGGTGTTCCATTGCAGGAGGGCAGCGGTCCGGGCGGACTGCGCGCGCTCCAGGGGGTTCGAGGGTTGGACGGAAGCCAGAAGCACCGCCAGGATAAAAGCCGCTGCCGACATCGCCAGCGTGATGCGGCCTGTGATTTTCAGGCGGCGCACCCGCGATACATGGTTGCGCAGGCAGGCGGCGCGTTGGGCCCGGCGCACGGCTTGAACGGATCGAGGTACGGGGCGCACTGGCTGTCGAACGCGAATGAGAGCAGCGCCGGAAAACAGGCGATGCGAACGGCGATGGCGAATATGGTAAGAGCGATACGTGAACCAGTTCATAACAGAAAGAGGCTGTAAATGGAGAGCAAGTGAACGTGCCCAGACCTCCAAGGAGACAGGCACAGCGCAACATACGCTCTTCATGTTACAATCACGTTCTGCGCACGTCATGACCTTTTCTGTACAGGTCGCATGTGACGTGGACAGAAGAGATTGTGACCTCACCGTATGGATTGCATCGCATCACGGGCCTCATTGCGCCGCGCCGTGGGGGCTGGCTACCGGTTTGCGGGCTCGTCGCTGCCTTCGTGGCCCGTTCCCGCATAGGCCGAAGGGCGGCATCCGTACGCCTGCATGAAGCTGTCCGAGAAGTGCCCGATGCTTTTGAATCCCACGGCGTACGCAATCTCGCTGACGGTGCCCGCTCGGCACGCGAGCAGATGGGCTGCCTGCTCCAGGCGCATCGTCCGAATCAGGTCGGTGGGCGTCAGGTCCGCCAGCGCCTTCAGCTGCCGATGGAGGTGCCCGCGGCTCACGCCCACGTCATCGGCCAGGCGCTGCACCGAAAACGTGTCGTCGCTGATGTGCGAGGTGACGGTCTGGCGCACCCGGGCGAGAAACACGTCGGTCGTCGAAGCCACGGCATCGAGTTCGGAAAGCCGCGTAGAGAAGTCCGTCTCTTCGCCGGCACGAAGGGCCATACCTTCCTGCTGAAAGCGCTCGCGCAGCCGCGTCCGCACTGCAATTAAGTTTGCGATGTGCGCCTGGAGTTCGGCGACGTCAAACGGTTTGGTGAGGTAGGCATCGGCCAGTTCGCCGAGGCCCTCGATCTTGTCTTCGGGCGCGGCCTTTGCGGTAAGAAGAATAACAGGGATGAAGTCGGTTTCGGGGTCGGACTTAAGCGCGCGGCACAGCTCCATTCCGTTTAGGGTAGGCATCATGATGTCGGACAGCACGATGTCGGGCAGGCGCGCTTTGGCAAGCGCCAGACCAGCCTCGCCGTCAGCTGCTTCGAGGATGCGGTAGGGGGCGTCTGGGCCCGAAGCCTGTTCGAGATGACGGCGAATGTAGGCACGCACCTCGGGGTGATCCTCCACCACGAGGATCGTAGTCCGGTCGGAATCCGGGTCGCCCTCCGCCAAAATAGGCTCTTCTGGCACGGCGGTATCGCCAGAGCCATCAGGGGCAAGGTCGACGAAAGTGTGCGTGGCTTCCGGGGTCCAGGAATCGGCCGGTTGAGCGGTTTGAGTCGGGGCGAGATGGGCCGTTCTTCGGGGAAGCGTCAGGGTAAATGTGCTCCCGGCCCCCGTTTCACTTTCCACAGCGAGCGTCCCCTCGTGGAGGTCCATGATCTCTTTGGCGAGGGCCAGCCCGATTCCGGTGCCCGGATGCATCTGCGTGGCGCCGCCCACCCGGTAGAATCGGTCGAAGATGTGGGGGATGTCATCTGCCGGGATGCCCGGACCGCTATCCTGCACAGATATGCGGGCGATGCCGTGCCGGGCGGTTATGGCAACGCGCAGGACGCCGCCCGTCGGGGTGAACTTGAGCGCATTCGAAAGCAGGTTTACGACGACTTTCTCCAGTTGCATCGGGTCGGCCACCACCTCAACGGGATGCAGCGGCCGGTCCACGTTCAGATCGATCGATTGGCGCGTAGCCAGTGCCTCAAAGAGATCGGCAATGCCTTCAACGAAGAGACAGAGCTCAAACGGGCGGACCTGAAGCTGCATACGTCCGGTCTCCAGGCGCGCCACATCCAGAATCTGATTGATGAGCGTCAGCATCCGGCGGGCGTTGCGGCGCGCGAGATCGATCTGTAGCGCCATCGGTGTAGACAGGGCGCCATAGAGACCGGATTTGAGATCGTCGAGGGGGCCGAGGATTAGCGTGAGCGGGGTCCTGAACTCATGACTGACGTTGGAGAAGAAGGCGCTTTTGGCCGCGTCGAGTGTTTGCAGACGCCGGGCCTGAGAGGCTACGGTTTCCTTTTCGGATTGAAGCTGCCGGGTCCGCTCGTCCACCACCGCTTCGAGATGCTGCCGTCGCCGCTGTTGCGTTTGCTCGCGGAGATGCAGCCCCCCTCCGAGGGCGGCCAGCAGTCCGAGAATGCACAGAAAGGCGAACCAGCCTGTTTCGTAGAAATACGCCGGGACTACCAGGGTGGCCTCCACCGGGTCGCTCCACACGCCGCCGCCGTTGCGTGCCTGCACCCGGAACGTGTACGTGCCGGACGCAAGACCGCCATAGACCGCAGATCGTGCGGTGCCCTGGTCGCGCCACGTCGCGTCGAGGCCCACGAGTTGCGTGCGGAAGCGAAGCAGGTCCGGTGCGGTGAAGTCGAGCGCCGTGTAGGCCACCGAAAGCGACCGCTCGCCCCGAGGCAGCCGGATGTGGGACGTGCTCGATGCCGACACGTGCTCCTCCGCATCCGTCTGGATGGCTTCCACCACCACGCGGGCGGGCCTCTCAAACTGATGCGCATAAGCGGCGGGATCGATGCGCGTGACGCCCTGAATGGACGGGATCCACAGGCTGCCATCGGTAGCCCGGGCGGGTCGGGAAAAGAAGAGGGACGACCCGAGAGGTCCGTCGGAGGGGCGAAGGGTAACCACGTCGATAGAGACGGGCGTTGTCGCATCGAAGGCTCGCTCGAGATCTGCCGTGCGAACGCGGTAGAGCAGCGACCGGCCGTTTATCCAGGCAAAGCCAAGGTCGTCGAGGATGATGGATATGAGATGCGTGGTAGGAAGCCCGGCCTCGAGGCCCACCACGTCGAGCGCACCATTGCGGAGGCGCACCAGTCCGCGGGTTTCGGTTGCAGCCCAGAGCGATCCGTCGGGCCCAGTGATCAAGTCGCGCACCGGTACGCCTGCCAGCGCTTCCACCGGGCGTGCGACCCCATTTTCAACTACGACGAGCCCGCCCCGGGACGCAATCCAGAGCCGCCCGTCGGGGGTTCGGTGCACATCCATGGTCCAGGAGGGGCCCGACACAGGAAGCGGGATGCGAATCGAGTCGGTTGCGAGGAGCGTCTCAGTATCTACGCGCACGACCTGCTCCGGGCCAGCCCCTACCCACAGGGCATTGGGGTGGGCGGGATCGGGAAAGGGGACCTGCAGAGTATGATGGCTTGGGCTCTCCCAGAAATTCGTGCCCCGATCGCCGTTCAGCCGCACAAGCCGGTTCACGTGCGTCCCAAACCGCCGTCCGTGGCCGTCTTCGGTAACCATGCCCACGGTTGGAACGCGGTCTGGGTCATCAAGCGGTAACGCTGCAGCACCGGGACGAACGATGCTGGTAGACCAGGACGCGCCGCCTGCCACAAAAAGGGCCGCATTTTCGGCACTGCCCCGAGCACTGACCAGCACCTCGCCCGTGGCCGTCGCGATAGCCGACTCTGCGGATAGCGGGGCGCCCTCGTCCGAGCTAAACCGCCGGAACGGTTCGGGCGTCACTTGAAGCAGGCCGCCGCCCGACGAAAGCACCCACACGTTCCCCTGTCGGTCTTCGTACAAGCGCTCGATCCACCGGGCACCTTCGGGCCGGATACGTACAACCGCCACGTCCCCATCAAACACGGTAAGGGTCCCGTCGCTGATGATGGGTTCCGTCCAGACCCGCCCGGCTCGGTCAATGAGGTGTGCCGAGCGCGGGACGTCCGTCACAGGATACGCACCACGGTACGTTCCGTCGGCATCCGTAAGTTGGATGCGCAGGCCCAGCATCTCTGCGAGCGATGCAGGATCTGCATCCACCGGACGATGAAAGAGTGGGCCGTGCTGGGTCTGCTCGAACCCGAAGAGGCGTTCGTCTGCTACCGGTGTAAACCGTGTGCCATCCCACCGCGCCACGACTCCGCCATACCGGGAGAGGAAGGAGGAGCGCCGCCCTGGCGCGTCGGTGGTGTCGAGATACGTCCAGGGCACGCCGTCAGCATCCACGGCGAGCGGGGCCCAAACGTCTCGCTTCTTCTGCACGAGAGGCACCCAGCCGGTGCTGTCGAAACGCGCGAGCGTACGGCGAGACCCTGAAGCCCAGACCGTGCCGTCGCCGTCTTGCACAATCCCAAAAACCCAGTCTACATCTGGGACGCGGTGGGCCGTCCACGTACCTGCACGCAGCCGGTACGCCCACTGATCTTTGGCACCGATCCAGAGATCGCCCGAGGGCAAGACGTCGACTGAGGAGAGGTCATCTGAGCGGAAGGTGGGGACGGTTCCCGTGGTGAATCCAACAAAGCGGGCGCCGTCGAACCGGAACAGCCCCTGATCGGTGACCCCCCAGAGGTATCCGTCGGGCGTCTGGGCGACGCCGGAGGCGCGGCCCAGAAGGCCATCGTCGACGGTCCAGTTTCGCATGCGAAACGAGGTAAACGCGACCGGAGGCGTATGCTGGGCATCTGCCGCTGTGCGCGCTTCACCCGACAGCGTACCTCGGGATAGCGTATCCGATGCGATGACGACCTGACGGTCGGGGAAAGCCGAACGACTGTAGGAGTCTCCGCTCGCTGCGAGCGCAAGCAGACCCAGCATGACGATGATGAGGCAGCGACCAAGAACGAGTCGCCCCTCCTTCCAGCTAAGGAATGCGGCGGCGCGCTGGGCCGCTTCGGGAGCGTCTTCCTCTTCATGTGCCATGGGCTGCACGGCTGGTGGCTGCAAATGGCTGGTATAATAGCCACAAGATGGTGTTAGAAGTCGACCTATCGGGCGCAACTGGTGCTCCAATTTGGCGCAACCCGTTGTACCCCGAAAGTTCACCGGCAACCATTCCGTAGCTTTATTACATCCCGCCTACCAGCAGCAATTTGCAAGCAAAGTTTTCTTGCAATAACAGCTTCAAAGAGTTGCAACCTGTAGTTCAGCGTGCTGGTCTCGCGCCTTGACTCTGCCTATCCTTTTTTCGACAGGTTCTCAGGGCGACGGGCCTCGGCGGCCTGCTGTTGCAGGGCCTCGGGCAGCTGGTCGGTGCCCTGTACCTTCTCGTGGGTCAGCCCCTCCTCGGGGTCCCACATGGTCATCTCGTACCAGCCGCCACCGGTGTACGAGAGCGCCGTATCCTGTCCGTCGATCTCGGCAACGGCCGCACCGTTGACCTCCTGCCCCGCCCACCGGCGCAGCCATGTGACCAAGATCTCTTCTTCCACATCGCTGTCAAGCCCCTGGTCAATCAAGAACCGGGCAATGTCGGTAGGCAACGCTTCCGCCTGCATCCGGATGGTGCTGAGTACCTCGGCCGAATCGTCGTGCTCATCAAGCACACGGCAGGTCGTTGCCCAGATATCAGCCCCAGCATCGTCATAGCAGCGGGCGGCGCTTGCCCAGTCTTCGAGCAGGCGATGGCAGCGCCCCGCATCCGCAAACGCCTCGGCGCGTTCATAGCACGCAGCGGCGTCGGGCCAGGCCCGGGCCTGCTCGTGACACGCGGCCGCCGCTGCCCACGCCGCTGCCCGTTCAAAGCAGGCCGCCGCATCGGACCACACCTCGGCGTCTCTCCAGCACGTTGCAGCATCGGTCCACTGCTCGGCGTCCTCGTAAAGCGGGGCCGCCCGGGTGAGCCGGTCCTGCGCCCGAAAGTAATCGGCTGCCGCTACAAAGCGCCCCTCCTCCGCGTCGTGTTCAGCCTGCATGGCAGCCGCGTCGTCTTCGCGATCGGCGGCCCGGTAGCACGCGGCGGCATCGGGCCAGGCGCCAATCGTGCGGTAGCACTGCGCAGCAGCAGCCTGGTCGCCCGCTTTCTGATAGCAGTCGGCGGCCTCGGCCCACGCGCCTATCTCGCGATAGCAGGTAGCCGCATCGGTCCAGGCCCGCGCCTCGGTGAAGCACCGCGCGGCCTTCTCCCATGCCTTGTCGGAGCGCCAGCAGCGCGCTGCGTCGTGCCACTGCGTTTCGTGCTCGTAGCAGCGCGCCGCCGCCGCCCAGCGCTCCAGGCTCTGGTAGCATGTAGCCGCCGCGTGCCACGCCTCGGCCTGCTCGTAGAGCCGCGCCGCTTCAGAGAGCCGGTCGTGGTCGCGGTAGTAATCCGCAGCACGGGCCCAGCGTCCGGTCGCCGCGTCGTGTTCGGCCTGCAGCGCGTCCGCCTCGGCGGTCCGGCCTGCCGCATGCAACAGGTGGATGCGGGACGAACGGTCGTTGCACGCGGCGTTATAGTCGAGTAGAAACCGGGCCTGCGACTCGGAAAGCGCGCTCTCGGAGGTCCACCTTGCCACCTGCTCGGATGACACTCCCGCGTCGGGGGTGCGCTGCGTGCTCATCCACTCGCAGATCGCAGCCCACGTGGGTGCTTCAGCTTTGCGATAGCATTCGGCCGCGGCGAGCCAGTGCTCGCGGTCGCGGTAGTAGCCAGCTCGCTTGCGCCATTCTTCTTGCGAGGGGTCGCCCTCCCAGGGCGCCCGAAAGGCATCAATCGTGCCCACGGTGCGCGACACGGCCTCGGCCTCCCACAGCGATCCCGCCGGGTGCGGATCAGCCACGACGGTTACGCTACGCCGTGCCCGCGTGGCGGCCACATAGTGCGTGCGCAGCGTCTGCCGGTTCTGCTGGCGCGCGGCCTTGCGCTCCGCCGGTGCCGCTCCCGGACGATGCACGAGGCGGTCGTCCAGCTGGTAGAGCACGACGTGATCCGCCTCCAGCCCCTTCGCGTCGGCGACCGTCCATACCAGCGGATGGCCCCAGCGCTCTCGAAGCTCCTCGGCCTCTGGCTCGCTCTCGGTCAGGATCAGCACCTCGGGGTGCGCCTGCGAGAGCGCCTCGTCGATCGCGGGGTCGGGGGCAGTGCGCATGGGGGGCGGCCCAAGCGGACGCGCCTGCTCAGGGTCGAGGGCGACCACGTCGCCTCCCTCCTCTTTGAGCAGGTCGGCCAGGGCCTGGGGGAGGCGCAGCGTGGGTGCACTGGCGCGGTATGATCGCGTGAGCGTGTAGGGCTTGGGGGCCTCCCAGCGGCGCTCGTGGAAGATCGCGCGCGGCATGCGCCACCCGAAGCCCGACCCGCCCAGCACCTGCGTCGGATCGCCCGCCAGGAGCATCTGCTGCTCGCATCCCTCTTTGAGCGTAGCCAGCGCCACCCGCAGCTGCTTCTCGGTCAGGTCTTGCACCTCGTCGAGCACCAACGCGTCGTAGCGGCGCGGCTTGGTACCGTCGAGCAGGCGGCGCAGCGCCCGCGTGGCGATGTCCTGGTCATCGAGGCGGTTGCGCTCCTGCAGCGACGCATGGTACTGCTCGGCCAGGCGATGCACCTCGGCGCGCTTGCGGCGCGGCACTGCCGACCACGTATCGGGCATGTCGCGGCAGTAGACGGTGCGTGGGAGTAGCGTGCATACGTCTTCGGCCCGGGCAGGCGTGGCCTGGATGGGCAGCATCCCCTTCACGACCGCACGGATATCGGTCGCGAACAGCTGCTTTTCGGCGCTGCTCAGCGGATGACGGCTCAAGAAGAAGCGCAGCTGTTCGGGGTTGGCCTGGCAGTACTGCAAGCTGCGCACGTTCAGGTCGAGCGTTTCGGCGGCCAGCGACTGGTAGGTCCGGAAATCGACCGGATTGGCATCCTCGGGGCGCGTGGGCAGCGCGTTGTAGAGATCCTTCGCGTGCGACACGAGGCGCGGGTTGTGCGTCACGAAGGCCAGATCAGCCTCAGGGTCGGTCTCCTGCATCACCAGCAGGCGGTAGAGGGCCAGCGTCGTCTTTCCGCTGCCTGCCGGACCGTTCAGGAATGTGGGAAGCGGCTCGTGCAGCAGCTGCACCTGCTCATCCGACAGGATCAGCTCGGCGGGAATCTCTTCGGCATCGGCCCAGGCCTCGAAGGCGACATGGTTTTCGAGGTACCACGGCAGGTTCTCGGGCGGCGCGCTGAGCACCGCTTCATACTCAGATGAGAGAGCCGCATACGCATCCCACCGGTTCGTTTCCGGAAAGTCGCGTTCGATTGCATCGAGGCTGGCAGCGGGGTTGTCGGGCGTGGGGGCCGTCCAGGTGCACGCGTCGAGCTCGTCGGCGAGAATCCACTGCATCGCGTCGGGCACGTCGAACTCCTTGCGGCGCAGTACACGGGGCACATCGTCGTGGTCGAAGACGACCGTCCAGCAGTGCGCCGTAAGCACCGGCTTTTCGTTGCGGCGGTCGGCGTGGCGTCCGTACGTGAAGAGCAAGCGTGCGGCGTCGCTCACGCGCGCCTCCCAGACGGCTACGTCGGGCCGCGACTGGAGCTTCTTGACGCGCAGCCCGCTATCAAAGTGGTCATAGTGGATCTTCTCCAGCGTATCCAAGACCCGCTTGTGCTCGCGCTCGGGCAGTGCATTGAGCGTATCTACCAGATGCGAAGATAGGGCAACCTGGGGCATGGGAATAGGCGATCTGAATACAAATAAGCAAGGAACTTGCATGAACTACTCCCCTGCTGCGTTCCACACGCCCGGCGAAGCGCAGCAGACTGGGGGACCGAAGCAGGTTGTGATCAGGCTGCGATCATGCTGAAATGGTTAGCGGACGACAAAGCCGGAAGAGCCGTTCAAGGGCATTCGCCGGAACTATCCCCTACTCAGGTGGCGGATGTGTTTCGGGTGCACGGCACCGCCACCTGAGTATATTTTATTGCAATAACGGCAATATGTGTCAGAGGGGGAGTCCGAGGGGGAGTCCGAGGGGGAGTCCGAGAGGGTACACCTGCGCGATCAAAAGCTACGGGAGCCCGCCCTCCGGTCCTGGGTCGCATCTGTCTGTCTGCCCGAGCATGTTCGCCCGCTTTCCTCTAAACCATTGCTGCTGGATGCCGGCCCATACGCGCAGGCTCGCTATGCGGACGGATTGCGCCGCCAGCGCTCGGGCAGCGCCACAAGCGCGACGGTGGCCAGCGGAGCAAGCAGCGTGGCCGCGAGAAGTCCGCCCGTGACGGTGACGGCCAGCCCCATCCAGAAGTCGTTGTCGGCAGGAAAGACAAGCAGCGGGAGCATCGCAACGCAAGTCGAGATCGTGGTCGTCCACATCGGACGCAGGCGCTCGCGCACCGCCAGCCGCACGAGTACCGAGGGGCGCCCGTGTGGACGCGCCTCGCGGAGCTGGCGGTAGCGGTCGACCAGCAGGATTGCATCGTTGGCGGCGATGCCCACGAGCAGCACCGTACCGATGAAGGCACCTTCCGCAAAAGCGATGTCGGACCACCAGAACCCGGCGGCCAGCCCGATAGCGGCCAGCGGCAGGCTTAGCAGGATGAGCGCGGGCAGCCGCCAAGACTCGAAGACGATAGCGGTAACGAGCAGGATGAGCAGCACCGTAGCGGCCAGCACCCACCCAAAGGCCTGCTGTGTCTCTTCGGTAAAGAAGAAGCTCTGGCTGCGTTCGAGCCGGTAGCCGGGCGGTGTCTGAAAGCCCTCCATGACGCTGTTCACGTACTCGTTGCCCATGCGGCTCGGCCCCCGAAAATCGATGCGCACGTAGCGCTTGTACTGCTGGTCTTCGCGCTCAATGTGACTGGGCACCTCTTCTACCTCGTAGGCACTCACGCTTTTGAGCTTCACCTGCGTCGAGTCGGTCACGGACAGCGGGCGGTCCATAAAGGTATGGATGTCGATCTCCTCGGCGCCGTCGACCACGATGCGTAGGGGCAGGCGCACGTCGCCGTCGAGGTCGGCGAAGAGCGACGGGAAGCGGGTAGAGAGCACGGGCCGAAGCTCCCGTGCGATGTGCTGTGCGCGGAGTCCAGTGCGGGCAGTGGCGTCGGCACGCCAGTCCAGATGCAGCACCTCGCGGGGCGTACGGCGCCCGAAGCCGCGTCCAGCATTTGTATTGACAGAAGCGACACGGCGGCTGCCTGCCCGAAGGCGGTCGGCGAAGCGTTCGGTGAGGGCTTCGAGATCGTCGTAGTTCGACCCGCGCGCTTCGACGGTAAAGCCCGAGGCCATTCCCCCCACCCCGCTGAAGTAGCCCTGCGGCAGCAGTCCGCCCACCGACACGCGAATGCCGGCCAACAAGACGGCCTGCTGGATGAGCTCCTCGCGCACGATGTAGGGCTCGGCGGTCTGTAGGGCAGGCTCGTAGAACTGCACCTGCATGGTCGCCGAGCGCTCGCTGATGCGAGTGATAGTGCGTTCGACAGATTCGGAGGCCAGGGCCACCTGCTCGAAGCGCTGCATCAGCGAGTCGGCCCGGTGGATGGGGTTGCCTGGCGGAAACCCCAGGCTCACCCGCACGCTGGGGCGGGTATCGAAGCTCCACTGATCGCCAAAGTCGGTCGTTTCGAAGAAGATGCGCGCCACCCCGCCAAGTGCGGGGTCGAGCCAGTCGCGGGCCTCCTGCACAAGGTCGCTTCCAACGGTGGCGTTATAGACCCCCGCCAGACGGGCTTGCGGACTAGTTTCGTCGTCGCCGGGTTCAATCTGGGTCGGCAGTAGCCAGAGCGGCGTGCCAAGCAGGAGCAGCAGCGCAATGCTGGTGGTGGCGGGCAGGCGTGCTGCGCTCCAGAACGGCCACCGAAGCACCGCCCGCATCCACGCAGGCAGGCGCCACGACGGCTCGGGCGGCGGTAGCCAGCGTCCCATCACAGGCACCACGAGCGCCGCCGTAACCAGCGAGGCGGCCAGGGTAACCGCAGTGAGGATGCCAAACGGCAGGAAGAGCGTACGCAGTTCGCCGCTCAGGTAGACGAGGGGCGCCATCACGGCCATTGTGGTACATGTGCCTCCTACCAGCGGCAGCCACACCGCTTTTAAGGAAGCACGGGTCGCCTCCACCTCCAGCGCCATGCCCGAAAGCCCCCGTACCGACAGGCGGTCGCGCTGCAGCATCAGCTGCTCGACCATTACAACGCTGTTGTCGACCAGAATGCCGAACACCAGCACGAGTCCGGCCAGCGTGAGCAGGTTCAGCGTAAGACCAAGCGGGCCCATCAGCGCGATCCCCACCGCCAGCGCCACCGCCACGCTAAACAGCACGATGCCAACAGACCGCACGCTGCGCAGCATCATCAGCAGCACCAGCGCCACGAGCACGAGTCCGAGCCCGCCCCGCCATTGCAGGTCGCGTAGCTCGGCCCGGACCGACTCGCTGCGGTCGTCGGCCACAACCAGGCGTGCTCCTTCGGGCAAGAGCGGCTCCATCTCGCGTAGCTGCGTCTGCACGCTGCGCGCCACCTCCAGCATGTGACTGGCGGGGGCCCGATCGAGCGTGAGCGTAACCACGGGCTGCCCGTCAATCCGGCTGATGGAGCGGCGCGGAGCCGGGCCGCGCTGCACCTGCGCAATGTCGCCGAGACGGATGGGCGTAACCTGTCCGCCCGACACGTCACGGGCCCCGCGCACTATCACCTGGCGCAGCGCCGCCACCGACTCCTCGGCCGGACTCAGCAGCAGGGCCGACTCGCCGCCCCCGCGTAGCCGTCCGTACACCCGGTCGGTGAGCGCATCGGCGAGGCGCGCCTGCGTGGCCCCCGCTTCGAGTCCGTAGGCCGCCAGCCGGTCGGGGTCGAGCGTAACGAGCACCTCCCGCTCGGTGCCCCCCTGCACCACCACGTCAGCCACTCCTGAAATTCCGCTAAGCTGTGGCGCAAGCTGGTCGTCGGCCCACCGGCGCAGCGTGCCCGGGGTCTGTGGACCGATGAGCTGTAGCGTTATAAAGCCCTGTTCGTCGCGTAGCTCCTCCGGAATCTGCTTGGTGAGGCGCGGCGTAACGCGGTCGGGCAGGTCGCGGCGCACCAGCGCCAGCTGCTCGTTGAGCCGCGCCACGTACGCCCCCAGGTCAACCTCCTCACCCACCTCAAGCGTCACCACCGTACTCCCCTCGCGCGACAGGCTCTGCACCCGGGCGGTGCCCTCCACGGCCTGCCCTGCCCGCTCGATCGGCGCCGTCACGTGCTGCTCCATCGCGCGCGGCGACGCCCCCGGCCACGACGCACTCACCCGCACCACCGGCAGCTCCACCTGCGGCACCCACTCCAGCGGCACGTTGGTTGCCGCCCAGCTGCCTGCCAGAAGCAGCGCAATGGCCCACGCCATAATGGCAACCGGCCGGTTTAAGAAGGATGCGATGCGCGTATGCATAGGTCAGGGATGGACGTGTATCGAGAACCGTTCGTTCTACTGCGTATGCTCAGGCACCTGTACAGGAAGGAATGCCGCTCGGTGTAAATGAATGGGCGTTCAGGATGTCCTTCGCGCTTCGGTCTACCAGTATCTACCAGTGGCTACCGGGCCGTACCAGCAATCCGTGCCACGCTCTGCGCCAGCACGGGCACCACAAACAGCGTAAGTACTGTTGCGCTAAGCAGCCCCCCCACAATGGCGATGGCCAGCGGCGCGCGCAGCTCGGCCCCCGCCCCGAAGCCCAGCGCAAGCGGAAGCAGCCCCAGCGTGGTCGTAACGGTCGTCATGAGGATGGGGCGCACGCGCGCCTTCCCTGCCGCGGTGATTGCGGCGCGCAGGTCCATGCCCCGGGCCAGCCGCTGATTGATGAAGTCGACCTTGATGATCGCGTCGTTTACCACGATCCCGACCAGCACCACACATCCGGTCATGCTCATCAGATTGATGGTCTGCCCGGTTACACCCAGCACCGCGACCACGCCGGCCGCCGCCAGCGGCACTGCCGCCAGGATGACGAACGGCTGCAGCAGGCGCTCAAACTGCGCGGTCAGGATCAGGTAGACCAGCAGCAGGCTCAGCAGCAGGCTCCACCCCACCGCGGTAAGCCCCTCCTGAAACGCCGTACTGGCTCCGCCAACCGTGTGGCGAGCGCGCGGCACGTCGGCCAGGACGGGCGTGAGCGCCGTGTCGATTGCGTTGAGCGCGCGCCGCAGGTCGTAGCCCGACGCAACACCGGCCGTGACGCGGGCTACCGGCGTCTGGTCGATACGCGTGAGGGCCGCAGGCAGAGCGATGCGCTCCGCCTCCACAAAGAGATGCAGCGGCAGGAGTCCGTTCGCTGTGGGTATGAGGCGCCCCAGCAGGTCGTCGATGGTCGTAGCCTGCCGGGTACGCACCATGATGGGGATCTCTTCCCCAATCTGGCGCAGCTCGCTGGCCCGGCGTCCGCGGGCCCCGGCCTCCAGCTGATCGCTGATCTGCGCCGACGACACCCCGAAGCGCGCCATGTTGTCGCGCCGCAGATCCAGCCGGTACCCGGGCACGTCCTGCGCTTCGGCGCGCTGCACGCCCGCAAGCGCCTCTTGCTGCTGCAGCGCCGCAATCGCCGCCTCAATGACTGCGGGCTGGGGGCGCTGCTCGTCGGCCACCAGGTCGATAGTAAGCTCAGCGCCCCCGGCCACAAGCAGCGCCTCAAGCTGCGTCTGCGCGGGCTGCACATCTACAGTCATGTCGCCCGGTAGGTCGAGCGCTTCGAGCCGGGCGGTAGCAGCAGGGGCCGACACGTCGTCGGCAAGAATGAACGTGAGATCGCCCTCGTAGGGCGGTCGTGGGTCGAGTTCGAGGCGGGCGGTGGTGCGCTCGCCGAGATCGGCCAGCACGTGGCGCGCCAGCCCCATATCGCGAGCCGCGGTTTCGAGGCGGGCCGCACGCTCGCTCACCAACGGCAGGTCGGCCCCCGATGCAAGCGTGAGATGCGCCTGTACCCGCCCCTGATCGGCCGACGGCACAACCTCACGGGGCAGGATGAACGCCAGCGCGCCCGCCCCCACACAGACGACCAGCGCGCCCATCAGTACGGATTGGGGACGATCCAGACACCACTGCAGTCCGCGTTCGTATCCCCCCAGCAGGCCTTGCAAGCCCAGGCCCAGGCCCTTGGCCTCGGTATTTTGGTCGCGGCTCATGATGACGGGCACCACTGCCAGCGCAACAAGAAGCGATGCCAGCAGCGCCACCACAACGGCCAGCGACTGATCGCGGAAGAGGCGCCCGGCCAGCCCTTCAACGAGCGTGATGGGCAGGAAGACCGCGATGGTAGTGAGGGTGCTCGCAGCAATAGCTCCCGCTACCTCGGCTGTGCCTTCGTAGGCCGCCTCCATGGCGCTGCGTCCGGCCTCGCGGAGGCGTGCGATGTTTTCGACGACGATAATTGCATTGTCGACCAGCAACCCCACCCCGAGCGCCAATCCACTGAGCGCAATCAGGTTGAACGACACGCCAAGCAGGTCGAAGCCGATGAGCGTTAGGCCCAGCGAGAGCGGCACCACCACGCCGATCGCCGCCACCACACGCCAGCGGCGCAGAAAGCCGAAGAGCACAAGAATAGCGAGCAGTCCGCCTACCAGCACCGCTTGCGTGACGCCGCCGATGGCTTCTTCGATGAAGACGCTTTCGTCGACCACCACGTCGAGCGCCACGCCAGACAGCTCGGACTCAAGCGGCGCCAGTGCCGTGCGTACGGCTTCGGCGGCCTGTACCGTGTTGGCGTCGGGGGTGCGCTCAACCAACAGCAAGAGCGATTCGCGGCCATCCAGGCGAACGAGCCCGCGCCGCTCTTCCACCGAAGGCCGCACCTCGGCAATATCACGTACCCGAATGGGCGTGGGCCCGGCACGCGTAACGACCGTTTCGGCGATATCGGTGTCCGACTCAAACTCGCCGCTGACCTCAACGGCATATCGGAAGGGGCCACGCCGAATCTGTCCGCCCGAGAGCGCAGCGTTCGCCTGCTGCAGCGCCCGTCCTACGTCGCCCACACTGATGCCGTACCGGGCCATGCGGTCAGGATCGATGTTCACATCTACTTGCCGCTCGTGCCCGCCCGTGACCCGTACGCGTGCCACCCCCGCCAGCTGCTCCAGGCGCCGCGCCACCACCTCGCGCCCGATCTGCCGGAGCTGCGAGAGGTCCTGCCAGTCGCCCCGGTCGTCGGCCACAGCGCGGGTTTCTGTGTCGTCGCGTGCTGCCCCGCGAAGAGCCAGCATCATGATGGGCCGCTCGCTCGGGTCGACCCGTAGCACCACCGGGCGCTCGGCTTCATCGGGGAGCGCGTTGCCCAGCCGGTCGATCTGCTCGCGCACCTCCAGCAGCGCCAGTTCAAGGTTTGCGTTCCACCCGAAGCGCAGCTCTACAAGGCTCCCCCCCAGCTGGCTGCGCCCTGTAACACGCTGCAGCCCCTGTGTGCCCGACACAGCGCCCTCAATGCGCTCGGTAACGCTCCGCTCCACACGGTCGGGCGGTACATCCGGATACGGTGTCCAGACCGTGAGCGCCGGGTAGCCCAGGTCGGGCAGCAGCGCTACCGGCAGCCGCACGATCGCTGCTGTGGCAAGCACCGCAACCAGAATACACGCAGCCGTAACGCCTACAGGACGATTCAGACAGAGGCGGATAAACGATCTCATGAGAGGGAAACGTATCGGTTAACGAGCAGGCCATGCCTCCCTATGCACCAACTCAGACGCGTGCATAGCGTGGAGGCGCGTCGGGGCACAAGGGGGCGCAAGAGGGATGCGAGCGTTCAAGGCATTGTGAGAGGAACCGGATCACTGGCTTCCACAGGCGCATCGTGCGCCAGGGCGAAATGCCCATCTATCGCAACACGATCGCCTTCCTGCAATCCATCTACGACCTCGACAAAGTCACCAGAGCGGGCTCCCACTTCGACATAGGTCCACTGCGCACGTTCGTTACGCACGACAAAGACCAGGTCGCGCCCCTGCCGTACGAGCACCGCATCGGTAGGCACCACGAAGCGACCGCTCAAGCGGTGGGTTTCGAGGCGAACGGTCGCGAAAAGTCCGGCAAGCAGCTGGCCTTCGGGATTGGGGATGCGCACGGTAACGCGCCCCGTGCCGCGCTCTTGGTCAACGCGCGGGTTGACCGAGTAGACCGTGCCCTCAACGGGACCGTTGTTGCCGTTGAGGGCCGGGACGTGCACCTGCGCGGTGGCGCCCTCATTGATGCGCACGAGGTCTTCCTCAAGCACGTTGACGGTCACTTTCATGCGTCGATCGTCAAGGATGCGTGCGATCATCTCGCCAGCGGCAACGCGCTGTCCGGCTTCTACCTCCAGATCAGCCACGCGCCCGGCGAACGGAGCCGTGATGCGGGTGCGTTCCAGCTGCAGGCGGGCACGCTCCACACGCTGCTCCGCCTGGGTGAGTCCGTACGTAGCGGCCTGCACCGCACTGCGGTCGAGCCCCGCGCGCATCTGCGCAAGCTCCAGCTCGCGGCGCAGCGCCTGTACCTCAGCGCGCGAGGCGTCGCCACGGTCAAATGCCGCTTCGGCCTCGCGGAGTGCTTCGCGCAGGTCGGCAACTGCGCTTGTATCCGCCACCTGCCGAACCCCCGCTTCGCGGGTATTTACAGCGTATTCGGCACGCGCCTGTATGAGATCGGCTTCCGCCTCAGCCAGTTCGATCCGCTCGTCGCGGTCGTCGATACGCGCGAGAAGCGCCCCTTCGCCAATGCGTTGCCCCTCCTCTATGACACGCTCACGCACCACCCCGCCGCGCTCAGCACTAACGGTAGCCTCGCGCCAGGGCCGAAGCCGTCCGGTTGCCTCCGTGCGCACGGGGAAATCCATGCGCTCGACTTCAACCACATCGACCTGCGCGGCCGACGACGCCACGTCTTCGGTTTCGGGACGATCATCGGCAGCGGTCTCGCCCGTGATGCGGGGCCAGAAGCCATACAGAATGAGTCCGCCAACCGCCAGCAGCAGTACCCCTGCTGCTACCTGCCACGCCTGTAGGCGCAGCCTCGTAGTCACGGATGATCTGGTCTCCTCGGATGGCGTGGCCTCGGGAGTCGTTGATTCGGACGTAGAAGAGCTGGAAGACGACATACAGTACAGCCTACCTCAATAGTATCGATGAAATGACAGGATGTGTAGGTACACACACTTTACTATACGATCATCGCTACAGAGATGCAAGGACCATGAAGAGGTTTGTCTGGGGTCTACACCGTGCCTAAGAGCCTGTTTGGGTTTTGGTTTGTAGGCGAGAGCGAGCGCCGCTGAGGCGAAAATTGGACCCCGATGGCGGTTCGTAGCCGGGGCTACGGGCCGACATTGGGGGCCATTTGCACCAGGGGCATGCCCTTCGGCCCCAGTCCAGCGCCGCCGCTCGAAGCCCAAATTAAGAAATCAAAACAGGCTCTAAGACAGGAAGAGACGAGATGCCAGAAGATGATTCCTTGGTAGCGGTAAGATGTTAAGGGGTCGACATGTGGTTTACATCATCGCAATCTGCCCCCCTCCCTTATTCCGCTTCGCTCCATCAGTCGCCCCACGGGCTCGTGTCGGGGTTCTCCCCCTTAGCCAAGGGGGAGATGTCGAAGACACAGGGGGTTTGAACAAAACTACGGTCGCCCACCGCCTTATCATTTAACGTCTATCCTCTACCGATTCCTTTATAAGCGACCTCCCCCCGTCCACCTCTCCATCTGTCTATACGCCCCTACGCCAGCGCACTCTCCTGCCCAGAATCAAGCACGAACAGGCCACTGGTGCGGGTCCGGGACACAATCTCGCGCATCCGACCAAAGTTAGGCGGATCCATCAGCCCGAAGATGTTCACATCGCCACGGGGGGCCTCTGCCAGATAGGGCTCAAACTCACCCACATGCACCACCACAGTGGCCTCCGGCATGCGGGCCAGATCGATAAGCGTGTGCAAGAAGACACGTGCTTCTTCGGCCTGCTCTTCCGTGTCGACGACTGTTAGCAGGCGCATCTCTGCCTTCCAGTTACGCTTGAGCTTGTATCCAAGAAGCAGTAGCAGATCCAGATTGCCGATGTCCATCGACACCTTCCAGTCGGGACTCCGATCGTTGATCCAGACGTTCACGGTTTCGCGCTGCCCGAGTCCAGCCCGGCGGTGCGGCGCGTAGATGCACGTGCCCATCTGCTGGTCGCTGGCTGTATGGACCAGGTGAGCGTAGTCGTCTTCGCGCTCGTCGTCGTCCGGCAAGGGCAGGAAGAGAATATTTGGTTTAAAGAAGGCCCCCTGCATGGTCTGGATGCTGGCGGTCAGACTGGGAGCGAACCGTTCGGCAGAGACCACAGCCGAGGAGGCAAACACGCCGCGCTTCCGAAAGGCCGACGTAAGATCTTCCACCTGGCGCACGAGATCTTCCGAGGCGTCCTCGCTATCCAGCCCCAGCAGGTTTACTGCACCCTTCGGAGCAGCCAGATCCTGCACAAAGAGGAATGACCCGCGCAGCGTATCCGCATCGCGAATAGGCACCAGAATGTTGGGCTTCCAGGCTCGCTCCTGGCGCGAGGTCAGGTCTTTCACGTTTTTGGCAGCCCACTCGGCAAGCGAAACGAACAGTCCGCTACGCACGTCGGCCATGGAGTGATCGAGGGTGCGGCGTACCAGCACGCCATAAAATACGACGACGATAGCCATGGCCGCCAGTCCGAACGTCGGGTTTACAATAAACATAGCCAGCAGGCACCCGGCCGCCCCAGCAAACGACACCACACGCGGCAGCCGCAGAATCGGGCGAAAGCTAACCAGCCCCAGTGTCTGCTCCACAAACACCACCACGTTAATCATGGTGTAGGTGATAAGGAAGAACATCGTGATGAGCGGCGCAATCGCATTCAGGTCGCGCACCATAAGCGCCGCCAGAACAATGCCTCCGGTAATCAGCATTGCGTTACGCGGCTCCCCTGCGTCGGTGCGGCGTGACATCCAGCCGCTTGCAGGCAGGATATCGTGGTTACCTAGCGCCTGCAAGATACGCGGTGCCCCCACCGCCGAGGCCAGCGCCGACGAGAACGTAGCCCCCAGCAGTCCGGCTACCACCGGCGGACCCCAGTACGCCATATCGATCATGACTGTGTAGTTGGTGACCAGCTCTTCGGTCGGAGCCGAGCGGAGTAGCCAGATGGCAACCAGTACGTAGATCACAAAACTGATCCCGATGGCGCTCATGGTACCAAGCGGGATGCTCGTGCGCGGGTTCTTCAGTTCGCCCGACATATTCGCCCCCGCCATAATCCCGGTAGCCGCCGGGAAGAACACCGCAAACACGACCCAGAACGACACGCCCGGGAAGTCATCCTCGGGCGCACCGGGGAAGTCGCCGAACAGTTGGATGTCTTCAAACGGCACCGCCATCGACCCGGTGGCCGCCGCCATCGCCACCGAAACGAGCGAGGCAATGATAATCGCCAGAATGACATATTGCACCCGAAAGGCCAGGCTCGCGCTGATGTACGCAATGCCAAAGATCAGCGCAAACGCAATCAGGTCAACCATTAGCGCCGGGTGCTCGGGAAAGACCCACAGCCAGCCCTCCCGAAAGCCGAAAATGTACATCGTTACCGCCAGCGCCTGGGCCAGGTACAGCGGAATGCCCACAGCCCCGCCCACCTCCAGGCCCAGCGACTGCGAAATAATTGAGTACGCCCCGCCCGCCCCAATCCGGATGTTCGTGGTAATCGACGACATCGACAGCCCCGTCGCCGTCACAATGCCAAACGCCAGCCCAATCACCAGCAGTCCGCCCACAAGCCCCGCGTTCCCGACCACCCAGCCGGTACGCAGATACATAATGACGCCGAGAATCGTGAGTAGCGTAGGCACAAACACCCCGGCAAAGGTGCCATACTTGGTGCCCTGCGACATAATATCCGATTCAGCAGACGGCTCCACATCCTCACCAACCGCTTCGTTCTCCACCGAGGCGGACTCTGCTGGCACTTCGGCTGCTCCCGCTGCATCTTCTGTCTCTGCCATAAAAAGACACTATTATGTAATTGGTTAGGCGGATACGAAGGTAGATCGCGTTGCCCCTTCACCGTTCCATCTTCGAAGATCTTCGTCAAATGAAAGCCGGTGTACCCCGCACGCTATGGTTTCGCCGGTTCGCTGGTTGATCCCGCGCGGGGTGAGGCTTCTCTTAGGACCACTTTCCTTTTAGCCTATCCGTATTCATCAGTGTGGGTTCGTACCCAGCGCATCGACATGTATGTGCAATGCTTGCTGAAAAGTTGGTAGTAGCAATAAAAGATCTAACTGTCCGGCACGCAACTACAGCCGGCTGCTGTAGCGATCCTTATATCTCCCAGTACCTGTATACCGTGTTGGGTCATTTTCAACGCCGCATCAAAATTTTGGGATCGCCCTGAGCAAAGACAGGCATGAAGGTGGGGTTTTGTGCGTTTCAAACCGGTATCATGGGCGCCCTGGCGTTGTTAAGTAGGGCCACAAAAGAATCTTGAGTATGTCATTGCGAGGAGCGCCAGCGACGTGGCGCTGTGAGCGTAGCGAGGAAGTGCTCTTGGGGTGCAATCTTGTGCCTTATAAGCAGGATAAACCGCTTCAACTGATGCATGAGATCGCCACGTCGGTCGCAGGCTCCCTCCTCGCGATGACAAGGTGTAAACGTATTTTCGCCGACTCACTTAGTGGTCTTCTCGCCAAGTCGGACCTTTTTTCGGCGGAGGCGTAGGACGAGCATTTCCGTTCCGCCTTCCATGAGAATCAACGATGCCGAACCGACTCTCCCTCCGCCCGGTCTCCACTTCGGAAGCCACAGAGATTCGACACATGGCCGCCTCCCGGGTCCAGCCGGCCCGCTTAGTGCAACGGGCCCAGGTTCTGGCGGCGATGCTGGAGGACCCAACCCTGAGCGCGAAAGAGGCAGGCCTCCGCGCTGGATATCGCAGCGCGCCAAGCGGGCCAAAGTGGGTCCGCCGGTTTAACGACGGCGGCCTGGAGGCCCTGGACGACCGGCCTCGATCGGGGCGCCCGCCGATCCACGGCGAAGCGGTGCGCTCGAAGCTCTTAGATCTGGCGCTCCAGAAGCCTCGCTCGCTCGGTCTTCCCTTTGCGATGTGGACCCTGGAGCGTCTGCAGACGGCCTTCTTCGAGCGAGAGGGAATACCGTTGGCGACCTCTACAATATGGGAATACGTGGAGGCGGAGGGCCTGCGCTGGAAACGCCAACAAAGCTGGTTCCATGAAGCGGAAAAGCACGATGAGCGCTTTGCAGAAAAAAGGGGGCCATCATCGCAGCCTACGTCCGTCCGCCCCCGAGAACGCGCGTGATCTGCATCGACGAACTCGGCCCCCTCTCGGCCAAGACCTATCCTGGTGCCGAATGGAAACGAGGACCACAGCGAGCCACCTTTGAGCCGGATTACGGGCGGCGAGGCACACTCTGGGTGCACGGCGCCTTCGAGCCGACTACCGGAGAAGCAGCCATGGTCGTCAGCGGAAAGCGCGACTCGAAGAGTCATAGCGCACTCTTGGAACGAATGATTGAGGTCTTTCCCTCGGATCGATGGCTCGTCGTCGAAGACAACCTGAGTACGCACCATAGCAGAGAGACAAAGGTGGCCTTGCTGGCCTGGCCAGAGGTCCAGGTGCAATTTATTCCGAAGTATGCCTCGTGGCTAAACCTCATCGAACCATGGTGGAAGCAGTTGAGAAGCCTGGCGCTGAAGGGACGCCGATTTGAAACCGTCGAGGAACTCAGAGAAGCGCTCTGGGAGGCGTTGGCCTACTGGAATGCCCACTGTCATCCCTACCGATGGAAGAAGCGTCCGCAGAAGCAGGAAGAGATCTCCGCGCTGTGGAGTGCAGCCCGGACTCTCGGGGGATACGGGTCGGTCCTCTTTCCTGACAACACACCCACTTAGCGAGAGCACCACTTAGTCCTTGCACATAACTTTCTCTCTGATATTTTGTTAGCAAGAGGTTTGTTTGCTTCACCACTTGTTCAATCATTTCCCCCTTTGCTATATCGACTGGATGGTCCGTGCCATTGAATCGGCATTCAGATAATCTGTTTGGGGGATTTAGTTTACAGGATTCATGCCTTCCCGCGGTATGAAGCCCTCCCGGCCTCGAAGAAGTGGGCCGCCCGGACGAAGCCTGGAGGGACGCGATCGAAAATTGATCCTGTTTGAGCGAGCCTGCGAGTGAGTTTGATCAATTTTAGCGGACCGAAGGGCGCAGTCAGGCCCAGTTCTTCCAGCCTTGATTTTTTTGGTTCGTTTTTGCATCAAGGCAAAAATGAACACCAGCCTATATTCGACGCCCACAGCTATTCCAGGTTGTGTGCATAGACTAGCCTCCTCGGGGAGGACAGGTAGGATGGAGGGGAAACCAACCGGCAATCCCCAAAACCATTGTTGAGGGTACTTAATCTCGATTTTGCATTTTTTCGCGCGCTGGCACAAAGGAGCGCCCGACAAACCCACCAAACATCCACTCCCGAATGCTAAGCTGCCGCTCTCTTCCATCCTTCCGGGCCGACTCGACGCGACGCTCGGTGGTCTGGAAGTAGTTCACCACGGTAACCAGTATTACACCGCCCACCGTGTTACCAAGCACGACAGGTACAATGAAGCCAGACAACCCGCTCCAGAACACAGCGTGCCCGGAAAAGACGAGAAACATAAGCTCCGTGAACGACACCACCACGTGGAAGAGCTCCCCATAAGGAATGCAGAGGAAGGCCATGTAGGTAAGCACAAACCGGGCAATGACATCGCGCGCACTGAAATTGAGCCACACCACGCCAGCGACAATGAACCCAGCAATGAGGGCTTTAAAGAAGAGGTCCGAAAACGGCGTTTCGATCCCCTTCATTGAAATCTCTGTAGCCGCGGTAGCCGCCTCGGGCGAAAAGACCCCGGTGGTGGCAAGTACGAGCGCTCCCAATCCGCCCCCAATTAGGTTTCCGGCCAGCACAATCCCCCATACCCGCAACAGCGCGGGTAAGCTGGCCAACCGTTCGAGCACGAGTGCTACGGGTGGCAGGGTGTCTTCGGTATACAGGTTGTACCCCCCAAGAATAATGTAGATAAATCCTACCGGATACAAGATCCCGCTCAGAATCGGGTCGCCTCCTGTAGAGGCCGTGAGCGAAGCGTACAGCAGCACCGTGAGCGTAATCGCAAGGCCCCCTGCCAATGCACTAAAGAAAAGCTCGCGAGCGGGCATGCCGATTTCTTCGTCGGCCGCCACGATAATGCGCTGGAAGATCTCGTCGGTTCCAAATCGATCGCGCACCGTAGCGCCCACCGCCGGTGCTCCATGCGCCGACCGCTCGGTATCGCCTGGACTCTCGGTAACTACAACTTGGGAGACCTCCGGCTTCCTGGAATCGGGCGGTGGGTCTTCATGGGGCGTCTTGTTGGATGCCATGTCTTCTGCAGAAGGGGTACTCATACCGTTACGTAAAGGGGACTTCGAAGAGAATAGGGGGAACGGTTCAGCCACGTTCCGCTCTCGCTTGGCGTTCGTTTGATCAAGAGAGCAAACGACCAGTCAATCGTGATATAACACGTGATACAACACGGGTAGCCGTAGATAGCTGTCGTGCAGATGGATGCCGTGTTGTCACACCTTATGCACGCTCTCGGCTGGATACATACCGCTCATGCCGCGCTGCACATCCAAACCGGGTCGGGGTGCCGGTCGCACCCGTGTGCTACGTCGGCGTTCCTCCTTCATACGAGGGTCATCGGACTACCGTTACCGGGCAGGGGGCACGGCGTATCACCATCTCTGCAGTGCTTCCTAAGATGACCCGCTTGATTCCTCCCTTGCCCCGACTGCCCATTACGATATGATCGACCTCATGCTCATCGGCAAATGCGCAGATCATTTTTGCTGCATGCCCCCATTCCGTATGCACCGAGACAGTTCCTCCATGAGCATTGGCACGGTTTTCGGCTTTAGCCAATACCGCCGTGGATGCTGAGCGGGCATGCTCTACCGGATCGCCTGGTTCGTCGAAAAAGAAGCTATCGACCTGTGCAACGTTCAGCACGTGCAGAGCGGCATCCGGAAAATGCGTCAACGCATGGTCGAGCGCCTCGCGGGCGTGTTCTGAGTCGTCAATCGCCACGAGTACACGTTCCATAACCACCTTGACTCAAGTAAAAGAGCACATACACAATCGTGAGATCGCTGTTTTATGGCCTACTGGAAGCAGCCGCCGCGGCGGCTACCTTCCTTTACCGGCTGTATCGGCCTCCGGCGAACTGGTCATCCCCAATCGCTCTTTCAGTCGCTTAAAGCCCTCGGTTGCCTTGGTTGGCAGCGTATCCGGCACGTAACGCCGCACCATCAGCACCGACGAATCGGCCTGGTCGGCCACCACGTCAGGAATCGACCCGAAGAGCACCTGTCGGAACGACCACTCCCGCGAGGCCCCGATGATCGTAAGGTCGAAGTCGTGCTGGGCCATAGCGCGCTCGATGCCACCGGTCACGCTATCGGCATGCTCCACCTGGTAGACAATCGCGTCGTCGTCACCGATCTCGTTACGCACGGTGCGCTGCAGCGATGTTCTTTCGCTTTCCAGGTCGACCCCTTCACGCACCACGCGCAGCACGTGCAGATCGGCGTTGGTAGCTTGCGCAATCCGCACACCGATTTCGAGTCCGAGACGCGCGTGCAGCCCGCCGCCCCATGGCAGCAGAATCTTTTTCATCTGCCCGAAGCCACGATCCTTCAGAAAGGCGACATCAGCGGGCAGATCCCGAATAATGCGCTGCGATGGACTGTTGTAGATGTTGCTTACATTGAATCCGCCACGCCACCCCATCAGCAACAGGTCGGCCTCGTTGCGCATGGTTTCGTTAATTAGCCCTCCAAACACATCGTGGGCCACATCGATCGATGACTCGATCTTCGTCTGCAGGTAGGGGCGGCTGTCGCTTCCATTTTCAGCGATCTCGCTTTCGGCCTGCGCAGATAGCTCAGTAATTGTCTGCTCCAGCGAAGGACGCTCGGCAAACTGCTCACGCGCTTCTTTGAGCGGCGTCTGCAACGGCACCCGCACAAGGTGCAGTCCGGTTACGTGTCCCCCTTTATCGCGTCCCGTAGCAATGTAGCGGCCCATCTTGAGTAGATCGGCCTCGGTATCGGGGTTGGCCAGCGCCACGGCAACGCGGCGCGGCTCAATAGCATTGATGGAACGCTCGCCTGGAAGCACCGCCTCGGGCAGTCCAACTTTCAGTTCGGGAGTCGGACGCATGAGCGCGCTCCAACCGTGCTCATTCCATTCGGCTTTGAACTCGGGCACAGCATGGTCGATCTCAACGCGGCTACGCCCCCACACCGCATACCACGCCAGACTCACAACGATCAGAACAACGACGGCGATCTGCGCAAACGGTCCTGAATACAGGATGATACCCACACAGGCCAGCGCAGCAAAGATCTGAATAAAGGGAAAGAACGGCGTCCGGAATGACGGCTCATACCAGTCGGGCTTCGCCACGCGCAGCGTAATACACCCGATGTTGAGCGCAGCGTAGCTATACAGCTGCAGCACACTGGCAATCTTGGCCAGGTCTTCCAGGCTCTCTAACAGGAGAAACAAAAGCGCAAGAACGCCCGTCAGCAAAATAGCACGGTAGGGCGTCATGAGCGTCTCATGAATCGCGCTCAACCAGTTCGGCACCATGCGGTCGCGGGCCATCGCCAGGTTGATACGCGACGAGGCCAGAATGCTTGCATTGGCCGACGAAACCGTTGCCAGTAGCCCCGCAAAGATGATAACGCCCGCTCCCACTGGCCCCAGCATCAGACGGGCAGCCTGCGTAAGCGGATCGCGGACATCGCCGATCGTCTCTTGCGTAAAGACGCCTCCGATGATGAGGAGGATAACGACATATAGCACTGTTACCAGCGCAACGGAGCCAATTAAGGCCCGAGGCAGGTTCTTAGCAGGATCCTTAATCTCTTCCGCTACCGCTGCAATTTTGACGAATCCGAGAAACGAGACAAACACCAGCGCAGTCGTCGACGCAACCGGCGCTGTGCCAAAGGGGAAAAACGGCTCGAAGTTGTCGACATCAATGTAGAACAACCCGAGCAGGCAGAAACCGCCGAGAATGACAAACAGCGTAAGTACCACGACCACCTGCGCACGCCCCGACTCTTTTGCACCGTACGCATTCAGGGCCGTAAGCAATACCCCACCGATAAACGCCCCCCAGAACGGCGTAATGGGGGCAAACTGCGAAAGGTACTCGCCGAGCCCGAACAGGTAAAACGCAATAGCAAAGGTGAGGCTAAGCCAGATACCAACCCCCGATATGGCACCAAGTGCGGGGCCCAGCGAGCGCGACACGAAGAAGTAATCGCCCCCCGAGGTCGGCATGCCCGTAGCGAGTTCAGCAGCGCTGGAAGCCGTAATCATACACACAAGTCCAGCCGCCAGATACGAAAAATCGCTGCTGGCCCCGTCAGTTCAAGCGCCACACCAGCCAACAGGAAGATCCCAGCTCCAATCATGGTACCCGCTCCAATAGTGAGCGCGTCCCAGAAGCCTAATTCACGTCGCAGATCGTCTTGCGCCAAAGGAAATACCTCTTGAGTATTTTGATTGGTCGTAGCGAAACAGAAACAGCCCTCATGCCGACGCGGCTCTCAGCATCTGAGTGCGAACGTATCAGCAGTGGGTTTGCTTTCACAGATGCAAAGATACCCATTACCCCAGACAGTGTCCACCGCCATCCTCTACTATAGTCGGTTTGTTACGCATTCACGCTCAGACGCCTGTGCACCCTGCCCCCATATCACGATATATACCGGTGGCCCACATGGTGCTTGGGGACTGTCTGTAGTGTTCTGGCTGCATCATGGGCAGCGTGGGAGCGTAACCGAGCCCTATTTGTTTTCTGGGCACTAATGGGTTGCAAAGGGTATTCTTTCGGTGCTGGAGGATGCCGGGTGTTCAGTCGATACCCACCGTATATCACCACATCGATACCTACTCATTGGCTTTGGTTTCTACGCTGTAGCACCCTTTTTATCTACCTCTTTTATCTACCTCCAGCAGCATCGGGTTCTGGTACAGTGTTGTGGGGAGACGTCGCCCAACCACATATCTATTGAGTACCTGCCGGGCAGATGTATATCGCCACATGAGGATCCCGCAGGGTCGAACCGAAATGCGTATGGGGCTGTGCCGTTCCGAACGGCTTTCGCTAAACGCCGAGAAGATGGGTCGACTCCCGGCTCTACGCTGCACTCACCGTGACAGGCTCAGCTAGATGGTTTCAGGATGAACGTCACAATACGAATCGACGCAGCACTACTCCTGCTGCAGCTTCTGCGTAGCCGCCACCGCTTCGTGAGGAGCAGACCACCGCGCTTCTTCTGCAATAAACGGCAACGACTGAAATCCAAACGGGAGCGCAATCAGAACCTCCGGAAAGTGCCGAATGCGCATGTTGTAGCGTTCAGCCGTGTCGTTGTAGCCGGTGCGCATAAACGAGATGTCGTTCTCGACCGCTTCCAGCGCCTCCATAAGAGCACGAACCGACTCATGGGCCCGAAGATCGGGGGTGCTCTCCACTGCGATGCGAAGCTGCTGACGTGCCGCATCCCCAGCCTGTAGCTCTGTTTGCTGGACATCCGCGCCGCCGTCTGTCTCGTGAAGCTGCCGCACACGGGCAACCATCTCTTGCAGCGTCTGTTCGTGGCCGAGTGCACGCTCCACCGCTGATGTTAGGTTTCCGATCAGATCATATCGCTTCTGCAACGCCACGTCAATGTTGGCGGTGTTGCGCTCTGCGCGCTGCCGCAAGAACACCAGGTCGTTGTAGTACATGAGGCCAAGCATCAGAAACAGATAGCTGGCCGACAGCCCGGCCATGGTCGCGTACAAGGCCGGCCCAACCGCCATCAGCAGCCCGGCGAGTCCGATGCCCGTCGCCATCGCAGTTACGATGCCGATATTGAGAGAAGAGAATCCCTTGACAACGGCTTTCGTCTTAAGCTCATCTGCCGATAGGCCACTTACGATGAAGGGCGTGTCGTCAGCGGCACCGATGAATAGCGTATCGTGTGTTTCCGGGTTAACCTGCGCCATCCCCATGACGTACACATCGTCTCCGAACTGGATCGACGACTCAGTAAACCGAAACTTATCGCTGCCGGTCGAATCTACCTCCGTCATCGTTCGGCGACAGGAGAACTCGGCCCCTTCCGATGCGATGAGCATAGTCCCGGTATCATCTACACAGCCAAAGTCGATCTGACGGCGGTTCGTTCGCACAGTGACCCACTTATTGTCGCTTGCATTGTACTTTTCCACTTTCAGAGTGTAGTGCAGGCAGTCAGCCCCCGACCGGGGCCCTTTGAGCGGCGCTTGCCACCCAACGGAAACAGCCCGGCCCTGCAGCTCAACGAGTCCGTACACCGCTCCCCCCACAGGCGACGTGGGTATGTTCTCGATTCTTCGCTTGCGGGCCACCTGCTTGAATCCCCGTGCGGTGCCGAAAAACAGTCCCCCACCGCCTATAATTAGCATCAGGAACGCATACATTCCAGTGAAGCGCACCGGGGCCGCCTCCACGCCTTCCGCGAAGCGGTCCTCCTCGTCAGACGGCAGGGCTATCGCTGGCGGTACAGGAACGTTTGAAGCACGCGCAATGAAGCGCTCGGGGATGCGGCTGTGGTGCCTGGCCGTGCGCGCAGCCGTCTGTGCCATCCGCACGCGCACCCCCATGATGCGCTGGCGCTCCGCCTCCGACAGGGCTTCATACCGGGGTTCCTGCATCGATCCTACATCGGACAGCCGGGCGGCTGGTATCTCGTGGCGGTGTAAGATCGCGAGAATGGCGCGCTCGCCCTCGGCCAGCACCCGAGTCGTTGCTTCATGTGCACGGGTCAGGTCGTTGTGCAGCATCAGAACGCCCTGTACGCAGAGCACCGTAACCATCACGGTTGTAACCCCGATCATGTACGCCGCGGCGTTGTGCACCCTGATGAACATAAAGAACGCGAAGGCTCCAAAGAGAAATGCCGTTGTCCCTGCCAGCACCAGCAGACTGCTGCTCACGGCCCGCCCGTGGCGAAACTGGAGCGCCGTGCCCGTGGAGATCAGCGGACGGTACGCTCCCTCCCGTTCAAATCCTACCGTGTATCCTGTGTCGTGCTGCTGGGCGTACCCGAACATGAAGACGGTATCGCCCGGCTCGATACGGTACTCGGTGTACCGCCGGTTGCCGGATTGATGTCGATGGCGCATCGGAGCGTTAATTTCGGCATTGCGTACCTGAACCGGAATCTGGCCTGTCGCATCCTCCAGCACAAAACTGGCTGCTCGCGACGTTGAGCGCACGACCGTCCAGCTGTCGTCGCTGCGCCGCTCAATAACATGCCGGTAGTACACGCTGGGCGTATTGGTTTCTGGGGATGCGTGGAGTTCATTTCCTGCAATAACGGCTCCTCGAAGATTCACCTCGCCGGTGATCACCGAAGCCACACTGGTGCGCGGCGTCCGCTCCACCTGCCGAATTTCTTCGATCGCGTCAAAACTCCATGTGCTCAACCCAAAGCCAATCAGGCCCAGCCCCAGTCCCCCTGCAGCAAGCGCTACATAAACGGATCTCGGACGCGGGCTGTGCCAGAGCGATGTTTTTCCAATCGCCCCTGTTAACAGAGCGATGAGCAGGAGGACACCTCCCGGAAGCATGTACGACATGAATGTAGCAAAATTGAGTTAGATCGAACGTGCATCCAGGCGCATGAGATAGCCTACTTTCCTTTCTTCTGTACCTCTTTTGATGCGCATTCGCAAACGCGATGCGGACATCGTCTGCGGTGTTCTCCGTCAGATCGAGGCCGCTACCGTATTCCGCAGCGTCCCGACGCCCTCATATGTGATCGCCACCGTGTCGCCTGGCTCAATGTCGCCCGGGTTGGCGGGGCTGCCGAACGCAATCGCATCACCCGGCTGCAGGGTAAAACGCTCCGACAGAAACGCGACGATCTCAAACGGATCGAACAGCATCAGGTCGGTGCTCGCTTCCTGGCGTTTTTCGTCGTTTACGTACGTGTGCATCGACAGCGCGGTCGGGGCCAGGTCGGTTTCGATCCACGGACCCAGCGGGGCCGATCCGGTGAACGCCTTGCGGGCAGTGCGCCCGGGTTGGTCGAGCGCATCCACATCGTTCATGATCGTGTAGCCGCGCACCACCTCCGGCACCTCGCGAGGCGCCACGTTCCGGCACCGTACGTCGATGACCGCCACCAGTTCGCCCGCATACGTGAGCTGGCCCGTCCACGCTGGATACGGAATCGGCTGTTCGTGCGCAATGGCACTCACCGGCGGCTTAATGAAGAAGTCGGGCGCGTCGGGGCGCTCGTAGTCCATCTGGTCGAGCGTAGCCGCATAGTTGCGCCCCACACAGTAGAGCGCCGACGGCGTACACGGCGGAAGGAGGCGTCCGTCGCGCCCCACTTCATATGTGCCGTGATCGGTAGTGAGCGTTCCGTCATCGTACCGGCCCGATACGGGGCCACCGGGCGTGAGCAGACGGGCAACACGCATGATCGCTATCTGGTTTTTATGAAGAGAACAGCGCATATTTTCAACACGTGCTGAACCCGCCAATGTGCCGAGCGGTCCGGTCCATTGGAAAAATGGTCTGACAGGTATCTGCCTTCTGCGTCGCCATCTGCTTACCATAACGCTTTTTATTGGTGGAGACGATCCTCCATCTCGTCACCTTGAGCGGATGCCGTCGGCAGGAGTCGAAGGATCTCCGGCACGCCCGGCGATGCCTCGCACAGAAACGGATCCGCAGGTCCGGCACGTTTGCCGTGGTTGTCGGTATAGGAAGCGATTCCAGTGGACGCCTCACTTGTCTCAACCCAACCTGCTATGCGCCCCGATTTTACCCAGCGTGCGTACACGCCGCCCGAACCTGCTGCTCCCGAAGATACGCCTGAACCCTGGACGGCCCCCGAGCAGATTGACGTACAGCCTGCCTACAAGGAATCTGACCTGGCGGATGCGGACCATCTCGGCTATGCCGCAGGCATCCCGCCGTACTTGCGCGGCCCCTACGCCTCCATGTATACCTTTCGTCCGTGGACCATCCGCCAGTACGCGGGCTTCTCGACGGCTGAGGAGTCCAACCAGTTCTACCGCAAGGCCCTCGCATCCGGCCAGAAAGGACTCAGCGTGGCCTTCGACCTGGCCACCCATCGCGGCTACGACTCCGACCACGACCGCGTGCGTGGCGATGTGGGCAAAGCGGGCGTAGCGATTGACAGCGTCGAGGACATGAAGGTGCTGTTTCAGGGCATCCCGCTGGATGAGATGTCCGTCTCCATGACCATGAACGGAGCGGTGCTGCCCGTGATGGCGTTCTACATTGTGGCTGCCGAAGAGCAAGGCGTGGATTCGGAGCAACTGGCAGGCACCATCCAGAACGACATCTTGAAGGAGTTTATGGTGCGGAATACGTACATCTACCCGCCCGAGCCGTCTATGAACATCGTGGGCGATATCTTCGCCTATTGCGCTGAGGAGATGCCGCGCTTCAACGCGATCTCGGTGAGCGGATACCACATGCATGAGGCAGGGGCCCCCGCCGATCTGGAGCTCGCCTATACGCTCGCTGACGGACTGGAATACCTGCGCACCGGGCTCAACGCCGGACTCGACATCGACGCGTTTGCGCCGCGCGTGTCGTTTTTCTGGGCGATTGGGATGAACCACTTCATGGAGATCGCCAAGATGCGTGCCGGACGCCTGCTGTGGGCGCAGCTCGTGCAGCAGTTTGGTCCGGAGAACGAGAAGTCAATGGCGCTTCGCACGCACTGCCAGACCTCCGGCTACAGCCTGGCCGAGCAGGATCCGTTCAACAACGTGATGCGCACTACCATCGAAGCGCTGGCTGCGGCGCTGGGCGGCACACAGTCGCTGCACACCAACGCGCTCGACGAGGCCATTGCTCTGCCCAGCGCGTTTGCTGCACGCATCGCCCGCAACACACAGCTTTACCTGCAAGAAGAAACCGACATCACGCGGGCCATTGACCCGTGGGGCGGCTCGTACTACGTGGAGCGCCTCACTGCCGATCTGGCCGAGCGGGCCTGGGCGCTCATTCAGGAGGTCGAGAACGAGGGCGGCATGACGCAGGCCATCGAGCAGGGCCTGCCGAAGCTGCGCATCGAAGAGGCCGCCGCTCGCAAGCAAGGACGCATCGACACCGGACGCGATGTGGTCGTGGGCGTCAACCGGTTTCAGCGGGATGCGGAGGAGCCGATCGACACGCTGGAGGTCGACAACGAGGCCGTGCGGCGGCAGCAAGTGCAACGGCTACAGGAACTTCGGGATACGCGGGACGATGCCGCGGTGCGGAGCGCCCTCAACGCGCTGCGCGATACCGCGGAGACGGGCGCGGGCAATCTGCTGGGCCGCGCGGTAGACGCCGCCCGCGCCCGCGCCACCCTCGGCGAAATCTCGCAGGCGCTCGAAGACGTCTACGGACGCCACACCGCCACCTCGCAGACCGTAAGCGGTGTGTACGCATCCGAGGCGCAGACCAGCGACGCCTTTCAGCAGGCACAGAATCGCGCCGATGCCTTCGCCGACGCCACCGGGCGCCGCCCGCGCATCCTCGTAGCCAAAATGGGCCAGGATGGACACGACCGCGGGGCCAAGGTCATTGCTACCTCGTTTGCAGATCTCGGCTTCGACGTGGACATCGGTCCGCTCTTCCAGACGCCCGAAGAGGCGGCGCGCCAGGCCGTCGAAAACGATGTGCACGTGCTGGGTGTGTCGAGTCTTGCGGGCGGACACAAGACGCTCGTGCCGCAGGTCATCGAGGCGCTCCGCGACTACGGGCGCGACGACATTCTGGTGATCGTCGGCGGCGTCATCCCCCATGCCGACTACGATTTTCTCTACGAACAGGGCGTCGCGGGCATCTTCGGGCCGGGCACCGTCATCGCCGAGGCCGCCCTGCAGATTCTGGATGTGCTCATGGAGCAGCGCGCCCCTGCCGCGGTGTAGTGCCGTGTCACAGGTCAAACTTCGAGTAGAAAACGCCCCTCGTTAAATGATGTCATCTGGACGGGGGCCTGGGTCAAGATTTAAGCTCAGGGCTTCGAGCGGAGCGTAGGCTCCTTCCCATCCTCACTCCGGTAAGGGGCAATATACCCCTCAATGTTCTTTTGTGCAGGTCTAACAGAGCGGAGCGGCTCCGGCTGTACAGATTACGGGTGCCGGGGGGAGCGCCGAAATGCACATCCCGTATTCCGTGCCCCGCTTCTCAAAAGCCGATACACAGCGCTGGGGCCTACAGGGTCAGGCGCAGGATCCCGCGCACCGGCGAGCGTCTGGAAAGGGTCGATGCTGCAATCCACCAACGCCTACAGGTGCGTTTCCTGCGCCGAACTGTATCATACGCACGGGCCTTTCATGTGCTATTTACTGATTTGGGGGATTTACGTCAGACTCGAACAGAATATATAGCCTCTTTCGACTGAACGCAATACCCCTCTCATCAGCCTCAAAGCCCGTTTTTACGCATCCGGAGCGTTGTCCATCTGCGCTTTCTGCAGCTGACCAGAGTAGTCGACGTAGACTGTTTTGGTTTCGGTGTAGAAATCAAAGACCTCCCAGCCGCCGTCGCGGTGGCCGTTGCCGGTGTCTTTCACACCGCCAAAGGGCATGTGCGCTTCGGCGCCAATCGTAGGACCGTTAACATACGTGATACCGGCTTCCAGATCGTGCATAGCGCGGAAGGCATGGCGTACGTTTTCGGTGTAAATGCTGGAGGAGAGTCCGTAGTCGGTATTATTGGCAACCTCAACAGCCTCCTCGTACGACGATACCGTGAGCACGCTAAGCACAGGGCCGAAGATCTCTTCCTGGGCCAGCCGCATGTTCGGCGTTACATCGGTGAAGAGCGTGGGCTGAAAGAAGTAGCCATCTTGCAAATCGGGATTATCGGGCGCGGTGCCACCAAAGACAAGCGTGGCACCCTCGTCCTGGCCAACCTCCATGTAGGACTGTACCTTCTTGAGCGCCGATTCGTTGATGAGCGGCCCTACATCAACGCCTTCTTTGCGTCCATCGCCGAGCGTAAGCCCTTCGGCTGCTTCCTGGATGCGATCGACCAGCTCGTCGTGCACGTCCTCATGCACGATGAGGCGACTGGTGGCCGTGCAGCGCTGTCCGGTCGTGCCGTATGCGCCCCAGAGCACGCCTTCGAGCGCGAGGTTGAGGTCCGCCTCCGCCATAACGATCATGGGATTCTTACCTCCCATTTCGAGGGAGAGCGGCTTGTTGAGGCGTCCGCAGGTCGCCCCGATTTTCTTTCCAACCTCGGTCGATCCGGTGAACGAGACCGCATCAACAGAGGGATGCTCAACGACGGCGCCCCCTACCGTGCCATCGCCTTGCACAAGGTTGATGACCCCCGCAGGCACACCAGCGTCTTCGAGCACTTCAACGAGCAGCGCGCCACAGTGCGGCGACTCCTCGCTGGGCTTGAACACGATGGTGTTACCAGCCGCAAGCGCCGGAAAGATCTTCCAGGTAGGCACCGCGATCGGAAAGTTCCAGGCTGTGATCAGTCCACACACACCGACCGGACGGCGGATGGTCATATTGAACTTGTCGGGCAGCTCGCTCGGAACGGTGTGCCCGAACAGGCGCCGCGTTTCGGAGGCGGCATAGTAGGCCGTATCGATGGCCTCCTGTACATCGCCACGGGTTTCGCTGAGGGGCTTCCCCATCTCGCGGGTCATGGCATCAGCGAGGTCGTTCTTCCGCTCCAGGAGCAGGTCGCCGACCCGTTTCAGAATGCGTCCACGTTCGGGAGCAGGCGTGCTCGACCAGTCCGGAAACGCGTCTTGCGCCGCGGCAGCAGCATCGTCAACGTCTGCGGGCCCCGATGCAGGGAAGTGGCCGATTACGTCTTGGAATGAGGCCGGGTTGCGGCTGGCGAAGGTAGTACCGGGCGTAGCCGCCTGCCAGGTTCCATTGATGTAGTTCTTAAAGAGGTCAGCCATAAGCGGAATACAATATACCAAAAATGTACCAAAAGGGATACGAAGCGTATTTTCAGTATAGCGGATGCCTGGTACGTTCTCAACGGAGGTGTTCGTATTATGCACGAAAAGCGCTCTTGTCGATCCGGGTTGATGCCTGATGCCCGAGAGCGCTTCGCATCACGCCAGGCGCCCGCTACGTGCCAGACAACCGAGGGGGAGATGGTTGCATCGAATAACATGCGGCGGATAGCCTGCGTCGGCCTTTATTTGCCATAACAGCTTTCCTTTGGTGGCAGACACGCCAGCGCTCTCCCAGTACAAGCTGCCCGGATCTCCCTACCGTAGCAGCGGTACATCACATGATCCTGGTTCTGCTCACTCGACTCCCCTGATGTTGTATGTCTGATGTTACCGTTGCTGCCGATCTGGAAGCGTACCTCTCTGAGCGCGTCCGCTCTACCCCACCAAGTGGCATTCGGCGCTTCTTCGAGATCGCAGCGACGATGGATGACGTGATCTCGCTCGGCATCGGCGAGCCCGACTTCGTTACGCCGCAACCTGCCGTGCAGGCCGGCGTTGATGCGCTCAATGCCGGAAAAACCAGCTACACGGCCAACGCTGGGCGGACTGATCTGCGCCAGGCTATCGCCGATGATCTCTCCAGTCGCTACGGCGTCTCGTACGACGTAGAAGACGAGATTCTGACAACCGTGGGGGTCAGCGAAGCCATGCAGCTCACCATGCTCTCGGTGCTCGATCCTGGCGATGAGATCCTCATTCCCGAGCCCTGCTTCGTGTCATATGCCCCCACCGCGCGGTTTGCAGATGCGAACGTGGTACACGTGCCCACGAGCGTCGAGAACAACTTTCAGGTGACCGCTGAAACGCTCGAATCCTACATTACGCCCGATACCAAGGCGCTTTTCCTGGGCTATCCCAACAACCCGACAGGGGCCGTGCTCCGGCGCGATACGCTTGAAGACATTGCCGCACTGGTGCAGCAGCACGACCTGCTCGTCATCTCTGACGAGATCTACGACCGCCTGGTCTACGGCGAGGCCCACGAACGCGGACACGTCTGCGTCCCTTCTATCGACGGGCTGCGTGAGCGCACGATCTTGCTCGGAGGATTCTCTAAAGGATATGCCATGACGGGCTGGCGCATCGGCTATGCCTGCGCTCCTGCTCCCCTGCTGCGCGGCCTCTACAAGGTGCATCAGTACATGATCATGAGTGCGCCGACCGTGTCGCAGATCGCCGCACACGCCGCCATCACTGAGTGCCAGGACGAGGTCGAGGAGATGCGCCAGGCGTACGACGAACGCCGCCGCGTACTGGTCGATGGGCTCAACGAGGCCGGCCTCCCTACCTTTGAGCCCGAAGGCGCTTTCTACTGTTTCCCGGACGTCCGATCGACCGGACTCAGCTCTGAAGCGTTTGTGCAGGGTCTCCTCGAAGAGGAACACGTCGCGTGCGTGCCCGGCGATGCGTTTGGCCCGAGCGGTGCGGGATATGTCCGCTGCTCCTACGCTACCGGACTCGACGACATCAAAGAGGCTGTCGTGCGCATTCAGCGCTTCGCCGCGAAGCATCAGAATAGCTGATCGGTTGCGCTCCTTTTCCTGCTCACGTCCTGCTGTACTATGCGAACGGTTTTCTACATCGCTGTGGTAGCTGCCCTCTCGGTCGGACTTCACCTGCTTGTAGGCTGGCCTGCTACGGTGCTTGCGGGATGCGCGGCCGCCATGGCCTCACGGCACGTGCTCATCGGCGCTGTAGGTGTTGCTCTCGGGTGGGGCGGGCTCGTACTGTACACGCTACTTGTATACGACGCCCCCACCCTGGCACTGCTGTCGTTTCTAAGCGAGGCTACTGGCGGCGTACCGGCGCTTGTACTTGCCGTGCTGCCCGCTGGCATTGGTGCGCTCTCGGGCGCGCTTGGAGCGGTCTTCGCACGAGCACTCCACGACGGATGGCTTATGTGGATAGACCCATCATAAAGCGCAGTCTGGTGGCATGCATCAGGTAATAGTGGTACCATCGCACGCCAGCAACTAAGTAACGCGGTGTGCAAGTTTTCCATTATCCTTTTGGGGCGCACATCCCCCTTTGTGGCTACGCGACATTTCCCCCTTCGCGAAGGGGAAACCCCGAACAGCGTGAGGGACTGGGGGATGTCAGGACTGCGTATTCTGCCACAAGGCCATCAGCAAAGGAAAAAAGAAACCTGCACATGCCGTTAAGTTAAGTCGGCGAAAATACGTTTACACGCTGTCACCGCGAGGAAGAAGCCTGCGACCGACGCGGCGCTGGGCGGAGCCCGAGTACTCCTGGGATGCGATCTCATGCGCCAGGTAGACGCGACTTATCCTGCTTATGAGGGACAAGAATGGTGCGTCGCTGACGCTCCCCGCAGCGACAGACTCGAAGATTCTTTCGTGGACCTACTTAGCCAACCCAGTAGTCAAGAGAACCTTAACTACGTGGCGGGACGCGCCCGTCGGAAAAGTCCGTAGAGATGATCGTCGTATTGCGTATCTGTTTCGGGCGAGCCTGCTTCGACCAGGCTGTGCTGCTGGCAGCGCCCGATGAGCGCCTCGGGCGTAGCGGGCCACCCCATTGCACCGTCCTCGCCCCCAGCCGGCACGGGCTCAGGGGCATACCCGAGTACAGCCCATCCGCCGGGTTTAACGATTCGCTGCACTGCATCAAACGCCGTATCGACTTCAGACGACGGATAGACGCGGTCAAGACGCGGTGCAACGACCCAGTCGAAGACCGAGTCGGGGTATTCGTCAAGTGCCAGCGTGCAGCGCTGCACGCACTCAGTAGCCTCCGCCGGGTCTTTCATCAGCGGCGCAATTGCAGTACGCGTATCCGTGATCGCCTCAGGATCCACGTGGCAAGCATGTACCGGAAACCCGAGTCGAAGCAGAGGCGCAGTGTAGTCCCCTGCTTCGCATCCGAGCACAAGCACATAGCGGTTTACCGGCACAGACGCCAGCGTGCGCAGCACATAGTCGCGACAGGTCATACGTCCAGAAAGCAGAAAGTAGCAGCCTGTGAAGCGCGTGTTCTATGCGTCGCTCGCCGGAGTCTCAGTTTCGTCTTGGGCGGGCTCGACACTGCCGACGGCCGCCTGCATGTCGTCGGTCCAGCAGCGCGCTTCCGTGATGCACTCACAGTTCGGGCAGCGGATATCGCGCTCTTCCTGCGGGTACCGGGGCAACTCATCAAGGGGCTGCAGCGGGTACTGCCCGGTTGGAGCGCCGTCGCCTCCATGGCGCAGCGTATTTACGTCGATGGGATAGTTCAGCTGCGCCATTGTCGACTCGGCCAGCGCCTCAATAAAGAGCGGATGGCTGTTGAGTCCCGAGGTTACTTCATAACGCTCGATGCCAAACTCCTCGGCCTCCTCGCGCACCTCGATGTCAAGCTCAAAGCTCGTTTCAACGTGGTCCGTCACAAACGCAACGGGAATCACCAGCACGTTTTTCACATCGTGCTCTTCAGCAAGCTCTTCAAGCTTGTCGGGGGTAGCTGGAGTGAGCCATTTCGCGGGCCCGACCTTGCTCTGAAAGGCAGTGTGGAAGGGATAATCATGCTCCCGGTACTTCATCAGCTGGTTCACAGTCGAGTGCACCAGGCAGCAGTACGGGTCGCGGCGCTCCTTCATTTCGCGGAGCGGCGTGCCGTGCGCGCTAAACAGCAGGTGTACTTCCTCGCGCTCCTCAGGTGTGAAGCGCTGCAGCCCTTCGTCGATCCGCTCAGAGAGAGCCCGAATGTACTTGGGGTTGGTGGCATACTCAAAGACCGTCGTTGTGGGGTATTCCGGAAGCTCGCCCTCCTCTTCAAGCGCTTTCCAGAGCACAAGCGACGAACCGGTGGTCGTCTTCGAGTAGTGCGGATACAACGGGAGCAGTACCACTTTGTCGACGCCATCTTCCTTCATCTCACGCACAGCGTCTTCGCTGAACGGCTTCCAGTACCGCATCGCGATATACGTCTTGAAATCGACATCAGCGGCCTGCCCGTAGTGGCGATTGAGGTGGTCGCTCAGCGCTTTCGACTGCTCACGTGTAAGCCGGTTAATCGGCGACCCGCCTCCGATCATCTCATAGTCTTCGCGCACAAACTTTGAGCGGCGCGACGCAATGAACTTACAGAGCCAGTCCCGGATGAACGTCTGCCCAATCAGCGGGATATCGATAATCGCCGGATCCATGAACAGATTGTAGAGAAACGGCTCTACGTCTTCGAGCGTGTCTGGGCCGCCCAGATTCATTAGCACAACACCGACGGTGTCGCCTTTTTCAATATCCAGAGGCTGCGACGGAAAGTAGGTGCCCCGAATAATACGCTTATCATATTCGTAGACACTCAGAAATTCGCGGGGGGTCATAGATTAGCGGTGTCTATACGTGAGCGGGGAAGTCTGATACGGCGTAGTGTTTATGCGCTAATTTGAGCAGTTCAGTTCCAGTGGGGCATTGAACTTTCTCCTAATCAATGCTCGGGGCTGTTACGAAAATGTATGGGGATGCATGGCCCGCATCATGCAGAGGAAGCCGGCCCTCTCAGCAGGCTGTTCAGGAGATCTGTTCAAGACGCCTCTTTGGTAGTTTCAGATTGTGCCCGTCCGTTGGCTTCTTCATGCTTCATCTTACGGTTGAGGGCATACATCTCTTCACGCCCGGCGTAGTAGTCGCCCTCGTAGCGTGCGAGCACATGCTCGGACGGCGGCGTGCCAAACTGGATGCCAGCGAAGACGCCTCCGATCGCAAGCACCAGCGCTACGGCTCCGTATGCAAGCCCCGAATCCGTGAGCCACGTGGGCATCCACCCAAGCATGTCGTAGGCGCCCAGCGCGTAAAACACGAAGGTCCCTACCGTACCCAGAATAATCGCAAGGTAGGCCGACAGCGTTGTTGTTTTCTTCGATGCCACACTGGCCACCACCACCGCCGTCGTCGACGTCAGGAGCGCACTCGACAGGAAGTACATGTCGAAGAGTCCCGGAAACTCAAAGGCCCAGAGCAGCGCCAGTCCGATGAATCCGGCAGTTACGACGCGGCCGATATTCAGACGCACCGTGCCGCTGACGTCGAAGCGCTCAAAGACGAGCGGCTCCAGCACATCTTTCGTCAGGTTCATTGCGCACACGTTCACGTACGTGTCTACCGAGGAGAGCGCCATGCCCATGAGCGACACGATGAGGAGCCCTACCACAATCGGGTTCTGAAAGAGCTCGGTGATCATCGACGAGAAGATGAAGTAGCCAAAGTCGCCAACAGCTTCCGGCACTTCGCCCCCAACCGGCGGGAAGATCACGAGTGCGGCTATGGCGATGAGCGTGGGCATGATGACCACGATGATGATGTTAAACGCGACGTTCCACCAGACGCCCTTAGCAGCCTCTTTCTCGTCGCGGCTGGCCATAACACGCTGCCAGGCCCCCTGTAGCGTGATGAAGCCCGGCGTGTAGATCAGAATAGCCAGTGCCATGTACGAGTAGCCCGGCGAATCCCAGTGCCAGAAGCTGTCGGCATAGAGCGGCGGGTTCTCGTTGATTGTCGCTACAATATCCCCGAATCCGCCGGCAATCTTCGACGCCTCGATCAGCCCAAACACCGTCAGTGTAACCAGCATGAGCGCGGCACAGGCAAACTGAATGAGGTCTGTGCGCAGTACCGACCGAAATCCGCCCAGCGACACGTAGGCCCCGAACGTAATGCTCACAATGATTGCCATAGTGAGAATGTCGACCTGCAGCGGCTGCGAGAGCACTGCACTGAGCACATAAATTTCGGCGGCCAGCCACGTCAAGTACGCAAAGCTCTGCACCGGCCCCAGCAGCGTCTGGGTGGTCCGGTCGAAACGAAAACGGAGAATCTCGGGGATCGACACCCCAGGAAAGCGCCGAAATAGTTTGGGCACGAATACCAGCCCAATCGTGCACAGAATCCACGGAATGGTAAAGATCCAGATAGCGCCCACGCCATAGGTGTACCACAGATACATCTGCCAGGTCATCCATCCGAGCAAGAGCCACCCCGCTGCGAGCGAGGCCGCCATCCACCAGCCGGGTACACTGCCCTCCCCGATCCAGAAGTCAAACGCTCGTTCGTTTTCGTCTGCCACAGCGCGCAGCCCGCGCAGTTGATACAGGCCGATGCCGACCATACTGAGCAAAAATGCGCCAACGAAGATCCAGTATATAGCGGTTGCGGTCATAGGTGGGGAAGCCAGAATAGAGAGTGGCGGGTAGCGGACTGGTGGGGTAGCCCGTTTTTTGTGAACAACGCAGTGTAGCTGATGTCTACCCGTCCATCAACCATTTCCACAAGAGGTTACAGCCTTTACACACGCGCTTGGCACCCCACTGGAGAAATAACATACAGGGCCCTTCCGCTTCAACTTATTTCCAAATATACTTGGATCTGTGGTGCAAAAGCGGTACACTTTCCAGTGCGTAATGGATTCGTATTCAAGATTAGCTATCCCGCAACTATGCTGCATCGCCTGCTCACACCGGGGCTCACAGGAAGCCTCCTCGGTCTCGTTCTGTTGGCCGGATGCGACCTCTTCGGTAGTAACGACGAGTCTGTTTCCCTGCAGACAGAACAAGATACCTACACCGTTGCGATCGACTCAAACCAGGTGCAGGGCTCGCTCTCATACGCTCTCGCGAACGCATCGCTGCAGTCGGTTACGTTCCAGAAATGCGGGGATGGCGCCTTTCCACCGCCCGAGCTGCAGTTTAAGAACGACGGCACGTGGACCGATGCCTATCAGCAAGCCTATATTCTCATCAAGTGCCCCGACCAGGAAGTGATGCCCAGAAGCACCTATCGGGGTGCTTTCGAGCTTCAGGTCTCTGTTGACGATTGGGTACCCGGCACGGTCGAGGGCACCTACCGAATGGCATGGACCGTAGGCGTAAGTGGCGATTCCCGAAACGTCTACTCCAATCCGTTCATGCTAACCGTTGAATGAAAGCGGTCAGGCTTCAACTACGTTCGGCGCATCCGCTTCTTCCATCGAGAGCCAGTCGCGGGCGGTGAAGAACCATTGCGCACGGGTCTCAGGCGTGTCCGGCTCGGGCGACCAGTCGTAGCTCCAATTCACCTCCGGCGGCAAGCTCATCAGGATGCTCTCGGTACGCCCGTCCGTTTCAATGCCGAACTTCGTGCCGCGATCAAACAGCAGGTTGAACTCGACGTAGCGCCCACGCCGATGCGTCTGGTAGTGCCGCTCCCGCTCACCATATGAGCGATCCTTATGGCGCTCCAGAATGGGCAGGTATGACCGCAAAAAGGCCCGCCCGGCGTCGCGACTGAAGTGGAAGGTGCGCTCCGGCTCTCCGCGCAGGTAATCGTAGAAGATCCCCCCAATGCCACGCGCCTCTTTCCGATGCGACAGGTAGAAATACTCGTCGCACTGCTGCTTAAACGACTCGTAGTCCGCAACGGCATCATGATCGTCGCACACATCTTTCCACACCCGGTGGAAGTGCTGCGCATCCTGTAGGGTTGGATAGTACGGCGTCAGGTCGGCCCCGCCCCCAAACCACTGATCATCCGGATCCAGCAGGTCGTCGCCCAGCGCAAAGTAGCGAAAGTTCGCATGCACCGTGGGCACATACGGCGAGCGCGGATGCACAACCAGCGACAGCCCCGTCGCAAAAAAGGGCGCTTGCTCTACCTCCAGCGCCCTCGCCATGCGCGCGGGCAGTTCGCCATGCACCGCCGAGGTGTTCACACCGCCCTTCTCGAAGACGTCTCCGCCCTCAATCACCGCCGTGCGCCCGCCGCCACCGCCCGGACGCTCCCACTCGTCGACTCGAAACTGCGTATCGGGCTCGTAGCTCTCAAGCCGTTTCGTGATGCGCAGTTGCAGCGCTTCCACAAACCGTTTCATCCGGTGGGCCATCGAGATATCGGTGCGCGGCTCATCGCGCAGGCGCTCGGTGCGCTCTTTCGAATCGCTCATAATCAGCTACATGCAGAAATACATTCAGAGGGATGCGAAACGTCGGTCCTCGTGCACACGGTACGGCACGGTCCACGAAGGCATTCAGCAGCCTCCGGGTCCGCTTCCAGATACGCGATAGCAGGGTGCGCAACGAACGCACATCGCGTTCAGGCAGCTCGCGGTGGCCCCATTCATCACCGTGCACGATGCCGTAATGACCGTGATAATGGCTGTAATGTAAAACACCCCGAACCGCCAGTCGGCGATGCGGGGCGTCGTTACGCGCTATAGTGCTGGGGGGCGTGGTAGGCCCGGAGGGTCTCGAACCCCCAACCCACAGATTAAGAGTCTGTTGCTCTACCAGTTGAGCTACGGGCCTCTGTATAAGCATGCGAAACAACAGCCCCGGTCCTTAAATGATCCAGGTGCACGGCAGGACGTGTCGAATCGGTTACGAGCATCTGGACTCTGCAAAGGTCACCTGCACAACCGACCTCGCTATCGCGGCAGTTTGATCATACAGCCAAAAGCTTTTGTTTCAGACTCAGACACCGATGCGCCTGCTGCCAGCGCATCAAGCGCGTTGTGCAGGTACCGGTTGGTGATGTCGTCGGCACTGCCTGGGCTGTCGTCGATGGCGCCCTGATAGGCCAGTGTACGGTTCGCATCAAAGACAAAAACGTGCGGGGTGCGTATCGCCCCCAGCGCCGTTGCCAGCGCCGCAGTGTCATCGCGCAGGTAGCGCATCCCCCCGTACCCCTGCGACCGGGCCCGTTCGGCGCTTGCAGAACGCCCTTCTTGTGCAAACGCATCTGCATCGTTGGCATTCACCAGCACAAAACGGATACCCTGCCCCGAAAACTGCTCGTGAAGTGCCTGAGCACGGCCTTCGTAGCGATCGACCCATGGACACTCGTTGCTCCAGAAGATGAACACCGTGGCGCGCGAGCCCAGCACATTGCTGAGCGCTGTTCGGGATTCAGCCTGCACGTCGTAGAGCCCCGCGTCCAGACTCGGTAGTGTTGCGCCAATGCGCAATGGATTCGCTGTAGGCTGAGCGTGCACGGCCCCTGTCGTAGCTACTGTAAGCAGAACAACCGCCACGAGTCCGAGCACCGCCTTCCTAACGGCCTGTGTAACGTGTCGCATATCATCCTCGATTGCTAATGAGGGGGAGCCAAATGAAGCGTGGCTGTGGACGCCTCTGAAAGGCATGTATCGTGCCAGACAACGAAGCACTCGGTAGCGTACAGCACTTGCGTCCGATACACGCGTTCTTTCTCATCTCATGTGTATTGCAAAATATGTACTACAAACGTAACAGGAAGCCAAAAAGCGATGCAGCGCCTTAGAGAGACGACTCGCGAGCGAACATGCGGTTTACATACTGGTCATTGAGCGCCCAGAGCACCACCGCTGCCAGCGTCCACTGCACCAGACAGGTCATGATGCTGAAGGGATCGAGTGGGTTAAACCACGTATCGGGGGCAAACACGAAGATCGACTGGTAGATCCACCAGCCCAGCACAACGACGGCCTGAAGCGGCACAAAGTACGTAATGAGCACGTCCCAGGCCGCTCCTGGATTGCGCTCGCCGCCGTGGCCCATGGTTTCAGTCCGGAAGGCACGCGGCCCGTACGTAAGCACAGCCAGGGCAATCAACGCGCCTGAAATGAGAAGCCCCACGCCCCATACGAAATCCTGATTCGCGAAGATGTCGAGGCTTACCGCTGAGGGGATGCCCAACACGAAGCCAAGCCCGGCCACCCAGCTCACAGCAGTGGCGCGTGTCACACCCGCATCAACGAAGGAGCGCGTGGCCAGCTCAATCATCGAGATGAGCGAGCTGAGCGCGGCAAACGAGAGGCCGAGGAAGAAGAGCATGGCAAGCGGGCGACCGAATGCCATCTGCTCGAAAAGCTGCGGCATCCAGATAAAGGTAAGCCCGGTACCGGCCGGACCGCTTGTCTGCATCACGTTAAGCACTTCGCTCTGCGACATGGTCGTACCCAGCACGGCAAAGACCGTCCCGAAAATGATGATGGCCGCGATGAGTGACACGATGTTGTTGCCAATCCCCGTAATAAACGCGTTGGAGACAACCCCGTGCTTGGCCTGCATGTATGCCCCATACGTAAGAATGAGTCCCCACCCGGCGCCCGTATCCCACGCATTCTGCGTGAGGGCCTGCAGCCAGAGCTCCGGGTTGCCCAGCAGTGCCCACTCAGGGGTAAATAGAAAGGCGATGCCCTCCCACGCTCCTGGTAGCGTAAAGGTACGGGCCAGGGCCAGCAGTAACACCCCGAGTAGCGTGGGGATGAGAACACGATTGACGCGCTCAATGGAGGATACGCCCTTCCACACGGCGAGTGCTCCAACGCCTACAGCGATTGCATGAAAGAACACAGGCGTGCCTCCTGCCTGGAAGGCCTCCCACCCTTCCTGGGCGGCTTCGTTTGAGAGCGGAAGCGGATGGGCGAGCATCTGCCAGAAATAGAATAAGCACCACCCCGCCACCACTGCGTAATAGAACATGATCGCCGTTGTTACCACCCCGATAAACCCGCCCATCCATCCGCGGTGGCGCCCGGCTACCTTTGCGTAAGACCCCACGATCCCCATACGACCCTTACGCCCCATCGCATACTCAGCAATGATCAGGGGGATGCTCCACATAAACAGGAAGAGAATCCAGGCCACGAGGAAGGCCCCCGCCCCGGTTTCCCCGCTGGTTTCTGCGGCAATCCGTGGGAAGCGCCATATGTTACCGGTGCCTACGGCAATACCGAGCACGCTTAGAATGAGGGCCCAGCGCGTTGAGAAGCGATCTGTTGATGAAGAGGACATACACCAGCGAGAAATCCGTGAGGGAGCATTAACAGCGGGAGAGCCTCCCAAGAGGCTCGTAGGGAGTGCTACAGCGTAACGTCGGCCAACTGAGCTTCAACCTCAGCGCGACGTGGTCTCAAGAACGGAGGTAGCTGCAACTGCTCGCCCAGCGCGTCCTCCGGCTCATCGTGCAGAAAGCCGGGCGGATCGGTCGCAATCTCGATGTTAATGCCACTGGGGGTGCGGAAGTAGATCGAATGGAAGTAGTTGCGGTCTTTCATAGTTGTTGGTCCATATCCGGCTGCCAGAAGCGCTTCGCGGATTTTTTCCTGGTGGGCATCGTCTTGCGCTCGAAAAGCCACGTGGTGCACGGTACCGTATCCCCATCGCCCCTCGTGCATATTGGGCTCGTTGTATACGTCCACGTGGCATGCATGCCTGGCAGTGGGCACGGTAAAGCGCGTCCAGTCGCCATCTTGCGGCGTAGGCTCGGTGTCTTCCTCTTCGTAGCCCAGCGTGCGCAGTGCCGTCATGGCTTCGCGGGCATTGTTGGGGTGCAGTGTCACACTGTGGAATCCACGAATGCCATGCTCGTGTGGCACGTCGCCTCCCGTCCACGGCTCAATGTCGGAAGTGCTCGCGATGAGCTCCAGGGGCTGTCCGTCAGGGTCTTGCAGGCGAAGCACCGGCTCTCCGAAGCGCTCGGTGAGCGGGTAGGTGCGTATGCCGTACGCCTCAAGACGCTCCTGCCAGTAGAGCATCGAGCCGGTGGGCACCGTGAACGACGTGGCTGTAGCCTGCCCCCGCCCCACCTGTCCACGCTGAATGCTCTGGTGGGGCTTCAGCGTCATGACGGTGCCCGGCGTGCCTTGTCCGTCGGCGAAGTAGAAATGGTACATGGTCGGCCCCCGAAATGCTTCTGAGGGGTTGTTGAAGAGGACCGTTTGCTTTACGAGCCGCAGCCCGAGCACATCGCGGTAGAAATCGATGGTGAGCTGTGGGTTGCTCGCATAGGCCGTAACGTGGTGGATACCGGTTACAGGAGATACAACAGGGGGCATACGCGCTATATCGTTGAATTCGGGGCAGCTATCGACCTGCTATGAGTAGCAGTACCTCTAAGGTAAGGCGAGCGCCCCTGCATTCCAAATTGGATCTTTCCTGCGGTTGCGGACCGTCTGCAAGACACGTACAGAACGCATCCGCAGCGCATGAAATGGTCTCGATAGAGAGGAAATGCTCGATTACCCCGATCATTCAAGGCTGAATTCAGGACTGGAGCAGCACCAGGCAGTCGTCAGTCCGCTTACAGGCGATGGCATCCATCGTAGAATTGGCCCGGCCCTGTGTCGCCATTCCATGACATGGGCATAAGAGGTACACCTCCTTTCCTTCCGTTACATATCGTTTCTTTTTGTACCTTTTTAAGACGTCAGCTCGAACAACTTACCATTTTAAATCGGGTTTTTGACCTGTGTATTGCCTCTTTACCGCACATATATGCACCAGCATGCGCCAAAAGCAAACTTCTTGTGCGCCAAAGATTCCCTGGTATCATCTTTGAGATATAGAGAGGCGCACGTTTACATCCACATTTTTGCATCAATTGATACCACTCATGGCTGCCTCACTCCTGCTTCTCGGCATCTGCTGGCTTCTCCCTCTCGGACTGGTGGGATGGTCGTACTACCGGTATCGTACGCGTTCGGCTCGGATGCCTGCACAGTGCCAGATCGTCTACGAAACGACATCCATTGACGTGCACTCAGGCACCTGGCTCATGCTGGCCGAGCACCGAGGCGCCCCCATCTCGCTTGCCCCCACAGAAACATACGAAGCAGGGGTGCCCAAAGCGCAGTCGGTCGTACGCTTACACACGCCCCAGGGAACGTCAACCTATCGCCGCTGCGAGGCTATCTTAAATTAGCACCTTAGAACCTGTTTTGATTTCTTAATTTGGGCTCCGAGCGGCGGCGCTGGACTGGGGCCGAAGGGCATGCCCCTGGTGCAAATTGCCCCCGATATCGGCCCGTAGCCCCGGCTACGAACCGCCATCGGGGTCCAATTTTCGCTTCAGCGGCGCTCGCTCTCGCCTACAAACCAAAACCCAAACAGGCTCTTAAAATTAGTACGGTACCGGTTGTCTGCTAAGAACGAAATACAGCGGTTCCGCCAATTAAGATAAGTCAGCGAAAATACGTTTACCCCTTGTCATCGCGAGGGGCCTGGGACCGACGCGTCGCTGACGCGCCTCGCAGTGACAGACTCGAAGATTCGTTTGTAGACCTATTTAACATTTCCAACAATGAGGGGGACGTATCCACGTCTCCCTCGTTCTGTTTTATGCTTTTGCCTGGTGTTTAAAGACTCATCCCACAGCCCAGTAGATTCGGGGGAGGCACGTGGAACTGGATCTCCAAAAGTGGTAAACCAGTCGCATCTGCGATGCCATGAAGATACCTTCAGCAACGCACAGCCATTCACGCAAGGCGGTCTGCTCTTCTGCTTGTTCTCGCCTACGAATCAGCACCTAAACGGAGGGCCTGAGGCCAGTGCCCGGTATGCCCATCAATACGCCCGCTCGTACAGGAAGTTAAGCCGCAGGCTTGACTGTCTACGCAGCAGACGCGCCATAAACGTGTTGGTGAGTTCGTACTCCAGCAGCAGATCGGGCTCCAGCACCTCTGTCTGGCTGCTGCCCGTGTCGATCGGCTGCTCTATGGATGCATAGAAACGCGGCGTAATGTAACGTCCCAACGTCAGGTACGATATTCCGTTAGGACGCACCTGCAAGCGCACCACGTCAAGTCCCAACTGGGTTGCAGCAAGGTTCTCTACAAAGTTTGAGGCCTGCCCGATCGCCAGCTGTGCGGCAAGATCGCCTCCGCTGCCAGCCCCCCCTCCTCCTCCCAGAAAGCTGTCGGCCGGACGTCCTGTGGCGAGATAGGACAGAATGTTAGACGTTGACATGGGAGGCTCCGAGCTGAAGCCAATCTCGAGGTCTCCCAGGCGTCCGTCAGCATTCAACGTGATCGTCACCTCTGTGTCCCTTGTTTCGCGCGCTCGCTGCTCGTAGACCGCCGTGAACGACATCTGCGGATCGTCGGCCGGTCCGTTAAAGGTGAGCGTACCCTCATCGACCCGAAAGAGCTGTCCGAACTGCTCAACAGTGCTGCGCTCCGGCACAATATCGATCGTCCCAAAGACCTCCACATCCTCGTCATGCTCTTTGCGCAGGTCGAGGTCTCCATTGAACTGGATGTTCAGGCCAAGCCCCGATCGCGACCGGAGCCACGTTTCGCGCCGGATCTCCACCTCCATGTCGATCGCCATAGCCTGGTACGTGTCATACACCGTTGTATCAGCATCGGCCAGGCGGATGCCAAACCGGCGTTCCAGTACAGAGCGGTCTTCGTCGGTCAACGAGACGGCTTCAAGATCCGCAGCAGCCGCGTCGTCCAGCTCATCAAAGAAAATGTCGGCACGCACGACCTGCACGGTACCGGTGAGCCGTGGACGCTCGGTGGTGCCTGTAAGCACCATGTCGCCGTTAATGGTGCCTCGCCGATACGGGCGCGTGTTGATCGCCTGGAACTCATCGGCCCGGATTTGCAAGTCCATCTCGCCCAGGCCCAGTTCGGCCAGCTCGATCGATCCAGTAGCCGACATGCGTCCGCGGCGGGGCGAACGAATCGACGACTCGGTAATCTCGATGCGATCATCTTCAAGGCGGAGCACGGCACGCCCCTCTGTAAACCGGTTGTTCAGGTCGGTAAGCACAATGCTCAGGGCGCTCAGGGTTGCATCCCCCTGCAGATTCGGATCGGTACGTGTGCCGCCAATCTGGACCGCAGCGTCGAGACGTCCACTCAGGTCTTGCATCACATCCGGATCCAGAAAGGGATCAATCCACCCAACGGCAAAGGCGTCGGCGTCCAACTGCAAATCAACCGGCGTGCTCATTACGTCTGCCGGTTCGGGGGCACGAAGGCGCAAGTCGATCGGAAAGTCGCCACTGAGTGTCAGTGTGCTCCCATCGGCATGTTCAAGGTTGGCGTTAAGGTGGAGCGCGAGATCGGCGTAGCGCAGCTCTGTGTTGAGCGTTCCCACCTCACGCCCTTCACTGCAAACGTCGGTATCAAGTCCCATGGTTATGATGGGGGCGTCGGCGGGTCCAGAGAGGTCGATCGTTGCGTTTGCACGGCCTCCGAGCCCCTCAATCTGCATCAGCTCTGCAAAGGGACCAGCATTCACGTTTTCGAGCGTAGCGACCAGGCTTTGATCGCCCTCGGGGTCGATGCGGCCATCCACAGCTATCTGCTGGTCTGAAGCCATCAGCAGGAAGTTGCGGATGCGGATCGCGGTCTCCTCTTGTGCAATGGAAACCGGCTGGAGCAGTCGCCACGCGTCGGAGCCGAGATCCAGGTCCATGCGTGTGAGCGAGGCCCGGAAGGGTTCGTCGAACGATGGAACGGACAGGTCGAGGCGGGCTCGCTGATCGGCACTCGCTTGTATGTTGGTGGATAGCGACGCCCCCTCGGCTGCGCTATACGTACCGTTGGCCCGTACTTCGTCGGCCGCAAGCGTAGTCCACTCTACGAACTGCAGGCGCGTGCGTCCTTCCACGCGGTCGATGCTGCGGTCTTCTGCCAAGGCCCCTGCCAGGATGACTTCAGAGTTGGTGACGCGCGCATCATCGGCAACCAGGTTCTCCAGATTGAGGCGCCCGTTGAAACGCAGCTGTCCGGCTTCCCCACGCAGGCGCCCGGTTAGCGAGCCGGTGTCCGCAGCAAGCGTCTGCAGGGGCGTGAACGTTTCGAGCGGCTCTAACGACACAAGATTCGCGTTGAGCACGATGTTCGCCTCGGCATCCTCGCCTAAGAACGAAGCGGTGCCTCCTGCAGTCGCCGTAAACACATTCGAGTTGACGCTGAGCGTATCGATGCGCACACGTCCGGCGTCGTACGACGATCGCAGCATAGCCGACTCCAGCAGAAGCGGACCGTACCCTGCAGCAGCGGCATCGAGCGTTGCCGTAAACGATGCCGTTTCGGCGGTCCACCCCCTCCCCTCAATGGCAAACTCCAGCGCCCCCAGATCGGCCTGCAGCGTATCCTGCCCGGTCAGCGCTGCTCCATCGAACTGAGTCGCGCGGGCGGTAAGCGTGTACGAGGAGTCGGGGAGCGAGGCATTGAGCGTCGCCTGTGCTTCGCCTACGTCGAACTGAGCGCGCATGTCGCTCTCGACCTGCCCCTGATCCGCCTGCAGCGTAAGTTGACTTTCGTTGAGCCTGGCCTCGTTGATGCGCGAATCAGACAGCGCCAGCCGCCCGTCAAACGAGAGTACGTCAAGCGACTGCCCCGCTCCACGAAAGTCGAGCGTGCCATTCAAGTCGGTATCGAGATTGGGAATGCCGGCCAGTGCGCCCACATTGAGCGCGCGAATCGTGCCCTCCGTTACGTTGACCGACGGACGCTCGTCGAACGGGCGGGCTGTACCCGCCAGGCGTGTTTCTCCACCGGGAACGCGCAGGGTCGTGTCGAAGGTGAGCCGCTCATCATTATCAAGACTCACGATCAGGCTCAGCGCCTCAATAGCCTGCTCGTTGAGGCGCGACTGGGCCAGGTCGGTCTGGAGTCGCGCTTCCATAGGACGATCTTCTGCCAGCGTTGCGCGCGCACTGAACGTACCATTGAGGTCGCTCTCCTGGCTTTCGTCTTGCAGCAGCGGACCGATGTTTACGTTGTTGAGACGTCCATCGCGTAGCTCTAAGGTGAACGTCTCCGCAAAAGGTTCTATTCCCATCTGCGTCTGTACACGTCCAATATTGCCTTCAGCACCTATGTCGGCCTGCAGCGCACCTGACTCGAACGACAGCGCGGCCTGTAGCACATCCATCTGCACCAGCCCGTGCGTTAGGCGACTAACCTCAGCGTTTCCTGAAAGCGCGGTTTCCTGCGGGTCAAAGCCCTGTCCTTCAGCGGATATGCGCCCGCTGATGCGTGTATCGGGCAGGTCGGGAGCGACCTGGAGCGCATCGAGGAAAGCGTTCAGGTGGAAGTCGGTAGTGCGCAGTGCTTCGAGCGCAAATGTCTCCGTTTCGTCGAGGGCCGCCCGTCCGCGCCCTTCGACGCGTCCGCCCGGCAGGCTCACCTGCAAATCGGACTGTACGGTTTCGCGCTGCAGGGTTGTGGTGGCAGTAAGCGCATCAATGGGAAATCCATTTATCGTAGAGGGCCGCAGGGTAAGCGTGGTCGAGAGGTCGGCGGTAGCCAGATCGATTCCGCTACCGGTCAGCGTCAGGTCGAGATTGAGCGCCGATGTTAGTTCAGTATCAGGAAGCCACTCGGCCAGGTCGAGTCCGGCGGCACGGGCCGTCAGGTCGTAGGCGGGTACCTCCTCGAACGGTGTCGTGGTGCCACTGAGCTGCACTTCGGTGGCGTTGATGCGCCCCTGGCTCTCCAGGTCAACCGTTCCGCTGGTTGTAGTAGCCAACAGGTCGAGGGTCTCGATCGTCAGCGTTTCAAAGCGTGTATCGCGAACGGAAAGCCGGGTGGTGCCGCTAAGGGTTTGAAGGGTGGTACCACTCAAGTCGGCATCAAGCGAGGCATTTACACGGGTAGGCGTTCCGGTAAGGCGGGTCACGTACTGGTCGATGTCGAGGGCGGCCCGGTAGTGGAGGCGCGTGGTGTCAGCATCCGGGAGGGTAGCTTCCGCGTTGAGGCGCCACGTACCAGCATCGTTGACCTGTCCGTTCCCCTCGGCCTGCCAGTGCCCTGCACGCTGCGTGAGGGCCAGCGTAAACCGGTGCACTTCGTCGATTGCTGGCGCCAGAGCAGGCACGAACGGGGCGATGTCGGCGATCGCAATTGAGTCGGCATGGATAGCGAATGCTGCCTCATCGAGCGCACCTGACGGCGCATCTGTCGATGCCCCTGCATCGTTTGTCGGAGGGGCTTTATCCGCTGAGGGGGCTGCGGCAAACTGCAGGGTGCCGTAGCTCCGCAGGCGGCTGCGAGGAGCATCCAGCTGCAGCGTGTTCACGGTCAGCATGTCGGGGCTGAGGGTGGCACTGGCTGCAAGCGTGAGGGGCATGGCGCTGTCGTCGGGCAGTTCGCCACGCACGTGGAGCGTGTCGAGCGTAGCCTGGGTTGTCTCGCCGATGTAGACATCGCTCAGGCGCAGCGTGAGCGGATCAATGAAGGCAGTTGAGTCGGCCTCGCTGCCCCAGAACGCGATTTCGGCATAGCCGCGCGACACCTCGGCACGGTCTATCTGGATGCGCAGGTCGGTCGGCTCGTCATCAGGGTCGGCGGCGAACTGCGCGAGCACGGCATCCCAGTTCCAGGTTGCGTCGGGGGCCTGGGTCACGTATACGGCAGGCCCCCCAAGGTGGGCATTGGTAAGGTGCAACGTGCCCCCAAGCAGGGCCGTGAGCCGGTATGACACGGAGACTGTATCCACAGCGACCAGCTGTTGATCGCGCGGGGCGGCCACGCCAAAAGTGGGCCCTTGCCGATGGGTACGCAGCGTATCGGGGATCGCATCGGGATGTTCATCGGGGCGCACCGGCTCCGCATCCCGCTCAAATACCACTCCGTAGAGCGTAAGTCCACCCAGCCACGACCCGGACGCCCGGTCGATCGTGATCGTGGTTTCTTCGACCGGGTTGAAGCGGTCGAGAGCCCACTGTGCGACGCGGGTGGCGCCAGACTCGGTCTGCAGGAACAGCAACAGACCCAGTCCAAGCAGCAGCACAAGAGCCACGACCCCGCCGAGTCCCTGCGCGGCGCGGCGCCCGATGGTACGCAGCCTGGACTGCGGCGCAGCGCTTGGCGTTGACGATGACGAAGCGTTGGATTGGGTCACGGCGTGTGCGGTCGGGTCTGTCGGTGACAGCGGTAGGAGGATGCGGTGCGAACGCCCCTAAAAGGTGCGTCCGATGCCAAGATGAAAGCGAAACTGACGGGTGAACGAGGGCGAGACATCGGTGGGTGGACGGCCCTCGCTTATGGCATCGCTGACCTCGCGCGGATCGCGCACGTCGAGCGGGTCGGGATTGAGGGGTATGGCGATGTCGAACCGGAGGAACCCGAATGGCGTCTGGTAGCGGACCCCTGCTCCAATGCTGATACGCAGCGCGTCGGTTTCGGTTGGGAAGCGGTCGAGATCGCTGGTAGGCGGGGCCGGGACGAGCGAGAACCCTTCGGTGCCAAGCACGGCGGCATCGACAAAGGCGGCGGTGCGCCAGCTATCTCCTAACCCGGGAAAGGGCAGGCGCAGCTCTACGTTTGCGGCGGCTTTCGACATGCCTCCGATGGGCGCCAGGAGCGAAGCGGTTCCTTCCACATCCGTTGAGTTTATGAACTTGCCCCCGGCCTGGTTGGCGGGCCACCCGCGCAGGTCGGTGCCACCTCCTGCGTAGTAGAGCACATCGTTGAAGCGGTTCAGGAAGACAGAGTTACGGAGCGAGGGCTCGGCAGTGAGCGCGTCGCGGCTCTCGCCAAATGGAAACACCCGTCCTGCAAAGAGCCGAGCCGCAAGGTCGACCGACGTCGTGAGCGGCTGGTAGGCGGCCAGCTCCACGGAGAGCTTCCCGTACTGCACGCCCGAGGGAATGAGCGCTCCGGCTACTTCCGCAGTGGGGCGCACCATAAATCCGACGTTCGGACTCACGTAGTCGTCGGTGCGGCCCAGGTTGGCCGACAGCGTAAAAACGCTGCGGTTGAACCCGCCATCGCCAAACGTCTCGATAGGATCTTCTGGATCGGCGACCGCTCCCGACTGCAGTTCTTCAGGCACAAACTGGCGGCGCCGCTGCAGGCTGTGGCGCAGGGTTATGGTTCGGAAAGAGAAGACCTCATAGGTGAGCCGCGATTCAATTCCGATGGTAGTCTCGTTGATACCCAGTCCGCTTCGCGACACGCCGGGCAGACGCGGATTTCGACGGATTTCGCCAAACGGCTCGACAGAGGCGGAGAGGTCAGGCGAAAAGACATACGGCTCGCGCACGAGCAGTCCCCCTCGGAAGCGACGCTCTGTGACGGTGCTTCCACCGGTGCCTGCCAGGAAGTTTGGCAGAAAGCGCGCGTCGTTGGGATATCCTGTTTCGGCAACTACGCTGGCTGTAAACGAGCGTGCATTTCCAAAGAAGTTGCGGTGGCTCCAACGCCCCTCAGCGGTTGTGCCTACGGTGGTGCCGTATCCGACCTCGCCTGACAGGGTTCGCATGTTGGCTTCTCGCACCCGGTATCGGATAGCGACGGTCGAGTCGCGCGGCTGCTCGGGTACGTCGGCAAGCGCTACGCGGAACAGGTTTAGATTGAACAGATTGCGCTGGCCTTCTGAGATTTTGTCGGCTGAGAAGATATCGCCTTCACGGAGCGCCAGGCTCCGCTCGATGATGCGCCGCTCTACGGTCTCGTTACCGCTAATCTCGATGTGGCCAACCCGGGCGCGCGGTCCCGGATCGACAAAGAAACGCAGGTCGGCGGTACGCGCCTCTGTATCGGTTTCTACCTCAGAGCGTAGTGTTGCAAATGCATAGCCCTGATTACGGAGCCACCGAACGACATCGTCTTCGATACGTTGCCGGTTGAAGTCGGTGTACCGGGTACCCACCTCTACAGACATGTCACGTTGAAAGTCGCGCCACTCCTCGCGCATCTCAGGCTCGAACGCCTCGACCGCGTAGCGCTCGCCGTCGGCATCCAGAAAAACGGCATCCTGGATGATAAGCGGCTCTCCCTCTTCGATCGTGATCACGAGCCGGATGCGGTTTTCGGTGGCGTTGAACTGCGTAGCTGGGTAGTCGATGCGCGGTGATGGAAATCCGTTTTCGCGGTAGAAACTACGAAGACGGGCAATATCGCGCTGGAACGTGACTGGATCGAAAAAACGCGGCGTTGGCTGCAACAGCGGGAGGCGGCGCTGCCACCGATCCCACACAGAGGGCTGCTGCGTGGCCATCCGCCGTAGCAGGCGTTCATCGGGAAACGTCTGCTGATCCACGAACCGAAAGTCGATGCTGCGCACCTCGGTGTTGCTATCAACCATCGAGAGCGGATCCTGGGCATACGACGGCCCTGCCAGTCCCAGTGTCAGTATCGCGAACACCATGAGCAGCGGAATACACCGTTGGGCAATGCATTGCTGGAGCATGCCGTCCCGGAGCGCGCGATCTGCCGTATCCGCCATAGATGAAAAAGGAGTTACTCGAAGAGACAGGAGATCAGGCAGCAATGGCAGTACGAAAATAATGGGATGGTAGCGAGTGCGGAGGCAGTGGCGGGACGCAGGGCCAGTTTTGACCCCTATTCCGATTTTGGAGACCTTGCTTGGGGCTTTATCGGACGGTATGGCTGTTTGGCCATCACGTGACGGTGCTCGTGCAGCGATGCAACGACGGCCCCCAGCATGAACACCATGCCTGAGAAGTAGACCCAGAACACAAAAGCGACCATTAGACCGAACGTATTCCCAAGAGCAGAGAAGCTCTCTTCACCCATGGCGTACTGTTCAAAACGGCCAACATACACAGCGTAGTATGTGAATGCGTACTTAAGAACCTCCCACATCCCGGCTGCCACAACGGCCCCTACCAGCGCGCTCCGTTTGCGCGGATGCGGAAGCGGCACGAGATAGTACAGCTGGAAGAACATTGCTGTCGTTATGACGAAAGGAAGAAGCACTACCAGAAATTGCGTCAGCGCAGTGAGGAATCCAATAAGCCACGGTGCCTGGATGCCCAACGACGCAAGCATAGAGGTGCTCATCCGGGTTGTAAATATAAACGAGATGAACACGGTAGCCAGAAAGAGCATCCCGACCTGCAAGACCATACGGGCATCAAATAGATAGCCCCCGAGAATGGAGCGCTCTTCGTGCCATGTCTGCGCAAATGCATTACGCACTACAATGCGCAGCGTGATAAATAGCGAAAACGCCGACAGAAAGAGCCCAATTCCACCGATTCCAATGACTGCTCCGCTGATTTCTTGGAGCTGGTCCAGAAACTGGATAACCTGCTCTTCTTGCCCTTCAGGAAGGAAGTCGCGCACGATCCGGATTACCGCATTGAATGCAGCGTCGCCCCGAAGAACGCGTCCCAGCAGGCCAATGCCAAGCAGCAGGATAGGTACGATCGTAATCAGCACCTTGAACGCAATGGCCTGCGACCAGAGTACAATGTCTTTTTTCTGCAGCTCCTCAACCAGCCCATAGATGTAGTAGAGCGCCACCGCTTGCACGCGCGACCAGTTGTAGGTCCATAGCGACGCGCTGCGGCCCTCGCTTCGTCTATCTTCTGCCTGCCTCGCATCAATCTCCGCGGCGTTATTGAGGGGTGCGGTACGGCGCACCGCCTCGCTCAACCGGGTGTCTTCACGCTGTTCATTTGGCGCACCAGGGGATGCAGAAGCGTTGGTCCTGTCAGAGGAGCCAGACTCCGATGTATCGGAGTCGGACGAGGAAGAGGCGGAAGGGCCACTCATGCGCGGCGTGGGGCTTATTTTTGTACTGCTGGCAATACGAATTATAACGGATCCGCTGTTGGATTTCCACCATGGCGTTTCCGCTGCGTGTCTGTCAACACACAAGAGCAGCACAGAGTGACACGCTGAATCCCTATCTTCTTTCTGGCTTTCGGTGAGCCAGATCCTGCACAAGCTCATTTTGTAACGCCTGTGTCATCGCCGTGTGCCAGCAGACACGACGAAAGAGTTACACGTCCCACCAAGTCCAGCGCCTGCCAGAGCAGTAATGTCTTCAGTCAGGAGCTTACATCCCCCTAAAACAACAACGTCTCACCGACCCAGGGGCCGATGAGACGTTGTTCTGCTGTGTTGTATCATCCGTGATCAGCGCTGCGCGCCCGTTGTGTTCAAGAGCACCTCGCGCTGTCGCGAGATGCTACTTCTTATCGTCGCCTTCGTCCACGACTTCGAAGTCGGCATCGCGCACGTCGCCGTCGTCGGTCGTGCCGTTGCCCTGGGGCTGCTGCCCCTGTGGACCACCGGCAGCGGCTCCGGCGCCAGCACCGGCTTCTTCAGCCTGCGCAGCGTAGATCTCCTGACTGGCCGCTGACCATTTCTCGTTCAGCGTTTCGAGCGCAGCTTCAAGCTCGCTTACGTCTTCGTCGGCGCTTGCCGTTTCGAGAAGCTCTTCAACGCGGTCGGTGGACTGCTGGATCGCGCTTCGCTTCTCTTCCGGAATTTTATCGCCGTACTCTTCGAGATTCTGCTGCGTGGTGTAGACCATCGAGTTTGCTTCGTTGATGGTCGACGCCCGCTCTTTGCGCTTCTTGTCTTCTTCAGCGTTTGCTTCAGCTTCCTGGCGCATCTTCTCGATCTCCTCCTCGGTGAGTCCGCTGGAGGCCTCGATACGGATCGACTGCTCTTTGCCAGTTGCCTTATCTTCTGCTGAGACATTCAGGATACCGTTCGCATCGATGTCGAACGTCACCTCAATCTGCGGCGTGCCCCGTGGAGCAGGCGGGATGCCTGTCAGGTGGAAGCGACCGATCGTGCGGTTGTCTTTCGCCATCTCCCGATCGCCCTGGAGCACGTGTACCTCAACCGACTCCTGGTTGTCTGCAGCCGTTGAGAACACCTCGCTCTTCTTGGTCGGAATGGTTGTGTTCGACGGGATGAGCTGCGTCATCACGCCGCCCAGTGTTTCTATGCCAAGCCCGAGCGGTGTAACATCAAGGAGCAGCACGTCGTCGACGTCGCCGGAGAGCACGCCCCCCTGAATGGCTGCACCAAGCGAGACCACCTCGTCGGGGTTGACCGACTTGTTGGGGGAACGCCCAAAGAAGTCAGTTACGGTTTCCTGCACGAGCGGTACCCGTGTGGATCCGCCAACCAGGAGCACTTCGTCGATGTCACCTTTCTTGAACCCGGCGTCTTCCATCGCCTTCCGCATGTGCGGAATCGTGCGGTCAACATGCTCTTTGATGAGCTGCTCGAACTTCGCACGGTTGATATCGAGGTTGAGGTGCTTTGGCCCCTCATCGGTTGCCGTAATGAACGGCAGGTTGACCGTGGTTGTCGTCGCGCTAGAAAGCTCAATCTTAGCTTTCTCAGCTGCCTCTTTCAGGCGCTGCAGTGCCATCGCATCCTTACGAAGATCGACGCCCTGCTCTTTCTGGAACTCATCAGCGATGTAGTTGATGAGCGCCTGGTCGAAGTCGTCGCCGCCAAGATGGGTATCGCCGTATGTAGCTTTCACTTCAAAGACGCCATCGCCCAGCTCCAGGATGGAGACGTCGAAGGTACCGCCACCCAGGTCATATACCGCCACGACCTGATCCTTATCGTCGTCGAGGCCGTAGGCAAGCGATGCTGCGGTAGGCTCATTGATGATCCGCTTTACCTCAAGCCCTGCAATTTTGCCGGCTTCTTTGGTCGCGGTACGCTGCGCATCGTTGAAGTACGCCGGCACGGTGATCACCGCTTCGGTGACCTCTTCACCGAGATACTCTTCGGCAGTCTTCTTGAGCTTCTGCAGAATCATCGCCGAAATCTCCTGCGGCGTGTACTCGCGGTCGCCAAGCTTAACGCGGGGCGTACCACCGTCACCGCGCACAACCTCGTACGGCACCTCGTCCAGTGCCTCGTTGAGGTCGTCGTACTTCCGGCCCATGAACCGCTTGATCGACGATACGGTATTCTCTGGATTGGTGATGGCCTGACGTTTCGCCGGAGCGCCGACAAGCCGTTCGCCGTCTTTCTTGTATGCAACGACCGATGGTGTGGTACGCGCACCTTCCGCGTTCTCAATCACCTTCGGATCGTCGCCCTCCATAACGGCAACAACCGAGTTGGTCGTTCCTAAGTCAATCCCTATAATTTTACCCATTGATGTCAAGTTCGGTCAGTCAACAAAGCGCGTGAACAGTGGTGCCGTCGCGCATCGCGACAGCCACTGGTTTTTATTCTCAAACACGATGCCGAAAGCCAAAAGCGGCCTGACAGCGTGTCACATTGGCAGCAGATCGTCTAACTCTTCGTCGCGTGTCTCTAATCGTGTCAGAGCGGCGTATGCTGTCGTGCCCAATCCTGACACGGTGCGTGCATCAAGCCCGCTGGGTTGTCGTAACCGGATGCACACCTTGCATCTACCACGACCCTCAACAGATCTATGCATGAACAGGGAAACCGCTTTCCGGGTATGCCGATATGATTGAGCGCACTACATGTTAGCCCTTTGCTTATGCGCTACCTCCCGAACGCACTTACTATCGGACGCATCCTGCTCACGCCGGTCGTTCTCTTTTTGCTCACCGTTCCCACGTGGTGGGGGCAGATGTCTGCGCTTATTCTGTTTGTTGTAGCGTCGATCTCAGACTATGCCGACGGCCATCTGGCACGGGCCTGGAACGTGAAGTCGCGCCTCGGTCAGTTTCTTGACCCGCTCGCCGACAAGATTCTCGTGCTCGGGCTCTTCGGAATGTTTGCTTTCCTGGAGCCTTCCGTCGTTCCCTGGTGGGCCGTGGCGCTTATTGCGCTGCGCGACGTAGGGGTAACCGCTTTGCGTAGCTATGCCGAAGCTCAGGGACGAACACTCGCCACGTTTCGCATCGCCAAGTCCAAAACCGCTGCGCAGATGGCTTTTCTGCTGGCGCTGCTTGCCGTTCGCGTAGCGCAGTACAGCGGTCCCGTAGCCAGCGACTTTGCAGCCTACCTCATCAGTAGCCAGATTTTGTATGGTGCGCTGCTGGCCGTGGTTGCGCTAACGGTAGGCACCGGTCTCCTGTATGCGTTTGGCGCCCAGGAAGAAACCATCCACCCGAATCCCCCCCGCTCTTCTTCTGTGTCACAGTAACGGTGTGCCGCAGTAATAAACGGGGGTTCGCTTCGCATGCATTCCTTGACCACTCTCGTTTTACCTGTGACTTCCTGCACCACGGTTCCACCTGTTCTCGCTGAACGCATCGCGCATGTGCTGCTTGACCAGGAAGCGGTTCGCGTACAGCCTGCAGACCCGTTCACCTGGTCGTCGGGCTGGACAGCCCCCGTCTACTGCGACAATCGTCTGCTTCTGAGTACGCCTGGCGCGCGCAATGCCGTACAGCAAGGCTTTCTGGCATACTGTGCTGGGCTTCCGGCACAACCCGACGTGATCGCGGGAACGGCCACAGCGGGCATTCCGCATGCCACCCTGCTGGCCGATCGCCTGGGCACTGCGCTCGCTTACGTGCGCGGTTCGGCCAAAACCCATGGCCGCCGCCGTCAGGTAGAAGGCCGCGTAAATAGCAGCACAGAAGCACTCGTGGTTGAAGACCTCGTCTCGACCGGCGCCTCTGCACTCGACGCCGTTAAGGCCGTTCGTGACCGCAAGGCCCCTGTTGTGGGCGTACTCGCTATTTTCTCGTATGACTTTCCTGAGGCTCACGAAGCGTTTGCTGATGCCCGGTGCGCGCTTCATACCCTCACGACTTTTCAAACGGTGGCTCGCGTGGCGCGCGATACCGGACGCCTCTCTACCACAGAGTACGACGACCTGCTTCGCTGGCACAGCGCTCCGGGCGCCTGGTCGCCCGCCTGACCGGCCATGTTCGCTTCTCTTCTTTCTTTCTATCTACCTGCATGAACGCCTACCTTCTCTCTATCGGCGACGAGCTGCTCATCGGCCAGACTGTAAATACCAACGCCGCCTGGTTGGGTGAGCGTCTGAGTCAGATGGGGGTTGATGTCGTCGAGGGGCGCACCCTTACCGACCGCAGTGCCCGCATCCAGTCGGCCCTGCAGGACGCCTGCACCACAGCCAACCTTGTGGTTCTGACTGGCGGACTGGGCCCCACACACGACGATCTTACAAAGAATGCCGTAGCCGACTTTCTGGGAGTCGAGCTCGTGCGAGACGACGCGCTCTGGCGTCGCATACAGACGTACTACAGAAAGCGCAATCGCACGGTGCCCGAGCGTGCCGCCCAGATCGCTGATGTACCCGAAGGCTTTGAGAAGCTCGCAAATCCCATTGGAACGGCCCCTGGACTTCGGTTTCAGGGCGCGGCCTCTCATGGCGCACTCATTGTCGTGCTTCCGGGCGTGCCTTCTGAAATGAAAGCCATCTTCGATGCCTCTGTGAAACCGCTCTTGGCCGAGCGCACCGACCTGCGCTCTACGTCGCACCGCACCCTGCAAACCACCGGCATCGGCGAGTCGGACCTGCAAGCCGAAATCGGTGATGCCGATGCCCTGCTCCCCGACCGGGTATCACTCGCTTATTTGCCGTCGACCAGCGGCGTACGCCTGCGCCTTACGGCCCATGCGCCCGACAACGATATTGCTACGCAACTGCTGAATACCGCAGAAGCCCGCATACGCGAACGCGCCGCTGCCCACATCTTTGCAGTCGGAGAGGTCTCGCTTGCTGAGGCACTTGGGCGCCGCCTCAACGAAGCCAGTCTCACCGTGGCTACCGCAGAGAGCGCTACGGGCGGCCTCATTTCACACCGGTTAACCGGTGTAGCGGGCGCGTCGGCGTACTATCGCGGAAGCATCATCGCATACGCCAACGACGTGAAGGTCAAACAGCTACAAGTGGATGCCGACGCGCTCGCCTCCCATGGCGCTGTTAGCGAACCTGTAGCGCGGCAGATGGCCGCGGGCGTGCGTCGCGTGCTCAACACCGACATCGGCGTTGCAACCACCGGTATTGCCGGACCAGGCGGGGGCAGCGATGCCAAACCTGTAGGCACAGTGTGGGTCGGCTATGCTGATGCTCATGGCACCCACGCAGCACACATCCGCTTCGTAAACGACCGTAGCATGAACAAGGAACTGTTTGCCACGGCTGCACTCGACATGATTCGCCGCCAGCTTAACCGACGTGACGGACGGGTAGCCACTTCGCCACGTTATGAATCGTAAACGTAATGAGTCTATCTTGTAGGACCTCCTTGTAGAGCCTCCTGCGCCACGCGGGCTGCGTTCCAGATGCTCTGTTCGACCCGACATGCCCTGTCATGTACCGGATGTGTTCCTTCGGTGCAGCATGCATTCCTGCTCTTTTGTGCCTCCAAGGCCGCTTTGAGAAACAGCGTGTGCCACGGTGTAGCGTGTCTTCATTGCCTTGCTGCACGAGGCATGAATTGCATACGGGCATGGCACTCCTGCGCGACACAACGGTACATACATAGAAGCAGGACATACCGCCCCGTAGCGTACAGGGTATACGCTGCTCCAGCGTGCTCCTCCCTTTGTTACCCTCCCCTTGTTGCATTCTTTCGACTGACATCCCCCCTTCTCCATGGCCAAAAATAACGGATCCGGAAAAGACGAAGCCCTGAGCCTCGCGGTCAAGCAGATTCAACGCGAGCACGGCAAAGGCTCTATCATGCGCTTGGGCGATGAACCGATACAGGAAGTAGAAGCTATTCCAACCGGTTCACTCACGCTCGATAGTGCTCTGGGCGTCGGCGGCGTGCCGCGTGGACGTATAATCGAGATCTACGGTCCCGAATCCTCGGGGAAAACGACCCTTGCTACGCATATCATTGCCGAGGCTCAAAAACTGGGCGGATCGTGTGCTTTTATCGATGCTGAGCACGCCTTCGACCCAAACTACGCAGGCGACCTGGGTGTGGATACCGAAGAGCTTCTCGTCTCACAGCCCGACACCGGCGAGCAGGCCCTCAACATCGCTGATACGCTTGTACGCAGCGGTGCCCTCGACGTAGTCGTCATTGACTCGGTCGCGGCACTCGTGCCCAAAGCCGAGCTTGAAGGCGATATGGGCGACACCCATGTGGGCCTGCAGGCACGCCTCATGAGCCAGGCGCTCCGCAAGCTTGCAGGCACCATCAACCGTACCAAAACCTCACTTATCTTCATCAACCAGATTCGCATGAAGATCGGGGTCATGTTCGGAAACCCGGAGACTACCTCGGGCGGACGTGCCCTGAAGTTTTACTCGTCGGTACGGCTCGATATTCGACGCATTGGTGCTGTGAAAGACGGGTCTGATGTGATTGGTAACAAGACGCGTGTACGCGTTAAGAAGAACAAGGTGGCACCGCCGTTCAAAGAGGCTGAGTTTGAGATTATCTATGGCGAGGGCATCTCGTCACTCGGTGAGCTAATTGACCTGGGCTCCGAAGCTGGTATTATCGAGAAACGTGGCTCGTGGTACTCTTACAACGACGACACCATTGCGCAGGGGCGCGAAGCCACCAAAGAGTGGTTAAAAGAGAACGATGAGGAACGCGAGGAAATCAAACGTCAGATCCGGATCGAACTCGGAATGATTAAACCCGATGACGAAGAGGCTGAGGCCGAAGAAGAGACCGCTGAAGAAGATGCATAAGCGCATCGCGTTGTCCTGGAGCGCCCTTATGCTGCTCGCAGGCCTGTTAGCATCGGGGGATGCGCGTGCCCAAGCTGCTTCGTGCGCATCTCATGCCCCCAACACATGGGACGCCCAGGTCTCGGTTTCGGTCTATTGTGCAGGAAATCCTCTGCCTACGATATCAGTCGTCGCCGATCGCATGGCCCTTCCCCTGTTTGCAGGCGCTCCGCTCGCAGCCGGGGGATATGCCGTAGCTACCCGCTCGCAGCCTCGCTTTGGAGACGCCTATCGGCTGGGCGTTTCCATGACTGGGGCATACGTTGTAACCCACAGCCTGAAGCGGCTCATCAGACGCCCCCGACCGTACGCTACTGGCCTTGTGGAGCGCCGCGATCCATCTGCCCCCGCAGAAGAAGCCCCTATTCTCTCTCTGGATGACCGGTCGTCGATGCCGTCAGGACACGCTACCCTCGCGGCAGCGCTGGCTACGTCTTGGAGCCTTAGCCACCCGCACTGGTACGTGATTGCTCCTGCTGCAGTATGGGCGACAGCCACCAGCGCAAGCCGTGTACACCTGGGCGTACACTATGTAAGCGACGTCACTGTAGGGGCTCTGATTGGAAGCGGGACTGCTGTGCTTGTACACAGCATACGCTCTTCCATCACTCCCTCAGTGTTCGACGCCGATAAAGGAAGTAGGCCCAAAATAGGGATTCCCAAAATAGGGATTGTAGTACCCTTGTAGACAGAACCCACCGCCTGTCCCCACTGTGCTCTACCAAGTGTGGCTACAGCATTGCAGTGTTGCGCCCTCGTTTGCCTCTTAGGCGAATCCAAGAATGGAAGCGGATAAAGGGCAGACGTTTTGTCCGCTCGGACGCTCTTGTCTCAGCGAAGCATACGGAGAAGCATACGGATGCGTTGTGACGTACCCGTCCACTGGTGCGCACCACGCCCCGATCGCTCGTGCTTAGAACCTGTTTTGATTTCTTAATTTGGGCTCCGAGCGGCGGCGCTGGACTGGGGCCGAAGGGCATGCCCCTGGTGCAAATTGCCCCCGATGTCGGCCCGTAGCCCCGGCTACGAATCGCCATCGGGGTCCAATTTTCGCCTCAGCGGCGCTCGCTCTCGCCTGCAAACCAAAACCCCAACAGGCTCTTAGAGATGTCGACTCACCAACTCCAGGAGCGCGTCTGATTCGAACGGTTTAGACAGGTAGTCGTCGAAGCCCTGCTCCAGGAGCTGCTCACGGTCGCCGGGCATCGCGACAGCTGTCACAGCAACAGCAGGCGTACTGGCATGGCGGTCCATCTGACGCAGCCGTTTGAGCACGTCTACCCCGCTTCCCCCGGCCCCGAGGTTAATATCAATCAGAAAGAGATCGAAGTCTTCGCCTTCTGCCCGCTCTATGGCGTCTGACGCGTTAAGCGATACGGAGAGATCGACCTCATCGCCAAGCAGGTTTTCAAGCAGAAAGACGGTGTTATCATTGTCTTCGACCAGGTGCACCTTTGCCCCCTGCTGCCCTATCACACGTGCGTCAGGAGCTTCCTGCGAGTGAATTTCGTGCTCATCGGCCCGTGGAAATGCAATCGTGAACCTGCTCCCCACATCCAGCACGGAATTCACTTCGATGATGCCGTGCATCGCCTCCACCAGTTGCTTGGTGATTGAGAGCCCAAGCCCTGAGCCGTCGAACTCGCGCGTGAGTCCATCCGATTCCTGACTGAAGTTTTCGAATAGGAACGGGTGAAACTCCTGGCTGATACCCACGCCGGTATCTTCAACATCGACGGCTACATACTTCATCGCATTGCGCTTGTCTCCCCCGCGTCCTGCATCGTATGCATCGAAGTCGCTACGCTCAGCTATGTACACCCTGACTTCAACGCGCCCCGAGTCCGTAAACTTGATTGCGTTTGAGATAAGGTTCTGCAGCGCGCTGTTGAGAGCTCCTGTGTCAAGCTGTGCAACGGCATCTCGCGCCTCGGGGGTCACCTGAAAGTCAAGTGTAAGGCCGCTCTCTTCGGCTGATTCGCGAAAAAGCTCAGTCACCTCGAGCGCAACGTCTACCACGGTAGCCGGCGTCAACTCCATGTCCATGGACCCTGCCTCGATGCGTGCCAGCGTAAGCAGCGACGAGAGCGTGTCCATGAGCCGACTGCCGGCGGCTTTGATGCGTGTAACGTGCTCTTCGAAGGCATCGTCGGTGCTTTTGGCGCGTATGACATCGGCAAGCCCCAAGATTGCGGTAAGGGGCGTTCGCACCTCATGGCTCATGTTGGCCAGAAAAACCGACTTGGCCCGGTTTGCCGCCTCTGCCTGCTCTTTGGCCACTTCGAGCTCGTCACGCTGCTCTTTGAGCGCTTCGGTGCGCTCTTCCACGCGGCGCTCCAGCGACCGGTTGAGCTCGACACGCTCGGTGATGTCGTTCTGCACCCCCACAAAGTAGCGTATCTCGCCCTGCTCATCATCGATCGGCGTCAGGTAGAGCTCGTTCCAGAACATCTCGCCCGACTTTCGATAGTTGCGGATGACGACCCGGGCGTATCGCCCTTCACGTACCGCCTCACGAAGGGCCCGCACGCCTGCCTGGTCGCCGTCCATCGTGCCACCGGGGCAACGCTGCAGAAACCGGCAGTTGTATCCCAGTATTTCGTCTTCGTCATAGCCCGTCAGATTTTTAAACCCCTGGTTGACATAGATAATCGGGTTGTCGGGCTGGCGCATATCCGTTACGACAACCGAGTTATTCGCGGCCTCGATGGTTCGCTGAAGCAGATCTTTCACTTCCGCATCGGTGCGTGGCAGATCAATCTGCTCGTAAGAAGGCCGCGGCTGGCGCTCATTGGGATTGCGGTCGGCGGGCAAATTCGTCATGGATCTGTCAGAAGACCGGTGGACTAATTAGTGACAGTGGAAGCATCCAGAAAGGCGCTACAAACGACACGCTCACTACGACACTCACTCTGAGCTGAATGCGCGCAGGTTTGGATGCTTTATCTGGATGCTACGAACCGGGTACATCGGTCGATGTGGAGGCCGATACAAACATCATCTACTTGCCTCGCCTTCCTTGGATGCCTATCCCGCACCCTAAGTCCGCGCTTTTATTGCAAATGTTACGAATGAACACGCTGTCAATGAACACGCTGCCGATGTCTACCTGTGTTACCAGGCGTTCTTAATAGCTTCGACTGTTTCAGGATCTTCGAGGCTGCTGGTGTCGCCCAACTCCTTACCAAGGTATGCTGAGCGGATTACGCGGCGCATAACCTTTGCATTCCGCGTTTTGGGGAGCGCTTTTGTGAAGCGAATAGCTTCGGGCTTAAGCGGCTTACCCATTGCATCAACCACCTGCTGCATGAGCGACTCGCGGAGCGCGTCGTCGGCACGATCCGGATCACGAGGTACGGCAAACACGACGACTGCCTGCCCCTTCACTTCATGTGGGATGCCCACGGCCGCGCTTTCAGCAATGTCATCATGCGCGTTGATGAGCGCCTCCACCTCAGCAGGCCCGAGTCGCTTCCCTGCTACGTTGATCGTATCGTCGGAGCGTCCCAGAATATACCAGAGCCCGTCGCTGTCGATGGCTGCAAAGTCGCCGTGCACCCATATATCGTCGAACCGCCGCCAGTAGGCATCCAGATAGCGCTCATCTCCGTTCCAAAAGCTGCGCGTCATACCAATCCAGGGAGCCCGGATGGCCAGTTCTCCTACCGCCTCTCGCACAGGACGCCCGGCTGCATCGAGCACGTCGGCATCCATGCCAGGCACCGGCCCGCTGAACGCGCAGGGTTTGAGCGGCTGCAGAAAGTTGCCGCACAGGATTCCGCCTGATATTTCGGTGCCACCGCTGTAGTTTAGAATCGGCTTCTCTGCGTTGAGCACCGTGTTGAAGCACCACATCCACGACTCCGGGTCCCACGGGCTCCCTGTAGACCCTACAGCCCGCAGCCCCGACAGGTCGTGTGCGTCCACCGGTTCAGTGCCATGCGTCTTGAGCGCACGGATCAGCGTAGGCGATATACCAAGGTGCGTCACGTTGTGGTCGTCGACAAGCTGCCAGAGACGGTCAGGACCGGGATGGTCGGGCGCGCCATCGTAGAGCACCATCGTCGCTCCAATGGCAAGCGTGCCAAAAACGAGCCATGGCCCCATCATCCATCCCATGTCGCTCATCCAGTACATGGTTTCGCCGGGCTTTACGTCCATGCAGTGGTACATGTCTTGGGCTCCTTTAATCGGGAAGCCACAGTGCGTGTGCACGGCTCCCTTGGGGGCTCCGGTTGTACCGCTTGTGTAAATGAGCATGACAGGATCTTCGGCCGCCGTTCGCTCGGTGCGTGCCTTGTCGGGCTGCTGAGGCACCACATCGCTCCAGAAGCTATCTCGCGTAGCGTGCATGGGAGTGTCGCTACGTCCTGCATGACGCGTTACGATGACGTGCTCGACGGTGGGGCACTGCTGCAGCGCGTCGTCGGCCGTCTCTTTCATGCGGATGAGCTTCTCGCGACGATGGAACCCGTCGGCTGTAAAGAGCGCCTTTGCCTCGGCGCCCTGAAGCCGCGTGATGATCGCCCCCGGCCCGTATCCACTAAAGAGCGGACAGATAATCCCCCCTATCTTAGCGATCGCGAGAAAGGCGATCACCGTTTCTGGAGCCATGGGCATGTAGAGCCCGATAGCATCGCCAGCGCCCAGTCCCTTCTCGCGCAGCATGTTAGCGCACCGGTTCGTAGCAGCGTACAACTCAGCATACGTATATGTGCGAACCTCCCCCCCTTCGCTCTCCCAGCGCAGCGCGTCCTGGTTGGCGCGCGGTGTATTTTGCCAGCGGTCGAGCAGGTTATGCACGATGTTCATCGAGCCCCCTACGCACCACTCAGGGAACTGCGGCGCTTCTTCCAGATCCACGATCTGCTCATAGGGCGTGTAGAACTCAATGCCCAGATCATCCAGCACAGCTTCCCAGAACCACCCGACATCAGACGCCGCGCGGTCGTGCAGGTCTTCAAGCGAAGCAATTCCGTGTGCATCCATAAAGCGCTGCAGGTTCGAATCGGCTACCACCTCGGGATCGGGATGCCACACGATATCTTGCTGAAATGGAAACGACGTATCGGAAGCGCTTTCATTCGACATAACAGGGGGTAGTTGAGTGAACGAGTACAGGTAGTATGCAGGAATGCGAGAACACTGCAGCCATGGCGTCTGGAATTAGCAGCCCGGGCAGCACAGCCTGCGTGTCTCTACATTTGGCATGGAACGTAATGATACAAGGAAATGCCAATCATGGCAACCGCATGCGCCTGCAACAGACAGTTAATTCGCATGGCTCCTTTGCCGAGATTTTTTGCCCTACTCAAGCATGATTATGTTCAGGGGTTATGTTCAAGGGGTTTGACGGATATGTACGACCTATGCATGATCTGTTTTGCACGAAACGGAAGAAGCCTTCGGGGCCAGAACGCGGGTAACTGCAACAGCGCCGTAACAGGCCGTTCTGGCATGTCAAGAATTGGGCACGAATCCATCTTCGGGCCTTCGTTGAGACACTTTCCTGTGAGACGCGTGTATGGATGCAGTAGGACGACGATTCGTCTGTTCCGTCGCCGTCTATTTTCACTTGACGCATTATCATAACGTGGCTGAAAAGGATTCTCGTAAGACCCCGAACGAGCCAGAGGGGAAAAAGGAAAAGCGTTCACGCTCCGAAGGGGGTGGGCGGTCACCGTTCAGCTCGGCCGTTCTCATCGTTGCGATTGGTATTGGCCTCCTGTTTGCCTGGAGCTACTTCGGTGGTGGACGGGCAGCCGGTCCCGAAATTAGTTACAGTGAGTTCCGCGCCGAGCTTCGCGCCGACAATATTGACCGCGTTGAGGTGGTCGGTGATGAGATGAGCGGTAGCCTGAAGGAAAGCGCAGAACGCGTTACGCCACAGGGGGATACGATACAGTACGAAAACTTCGTGACGTATCTGCCGTCGTTCGGCGACGAACGCTTGATGGAGGAGCTTGAAGCAGCCGAGGTCGACGTTGTTGCGCAGCCTGAGAGCACGTTTCCGTGGGGACTGGTTATCATCGGCTTGCTTCCCATTGTGCTTATTCTCGTAATTGGCTATATCATTTTGCGGCGCATGCAGTCGCAGGGCCAGGGGCTCTTCTCGGTACGCAAAAGCAAAGCAAAGCTGTTCGACAAGAACGATGAAGACACCACCTTCGAAGATGTCGCCGGGGCCGATGGAGCCAAAGAAGAGCTTCAAGAGATCATCAAGTTCCTGAAAAACCCGGACCACTTTGAAAATCTGGGCGGCAAGGTACCGAAGGGGGTTCTAATGGTTGGCCCCCCTGGCACAGGTAAAACCCTGCTTGCCCGCGCCGTGGCAGGAGAGGCAGATGTACCGTTCTACAGCGTTTCAGGCTCCGACTTTATGGAGATGTTCGTAGGGGTGGGTGCCTCGCGTGTCCGTGACATGTTTGAGGAGGCCAAGAAGAACTCGCCGAGCATCATCTTCGTCGATGAGCTCGACTCTATCGGCCGCCAGCGTGGCGCTGGCGTAGGGGGAGGCCACGACGAACGCGAGCAGACCCTGAACCAGCTGCTGGCTGAGCTCGATGGCTTCGAGAAGAGCGAGAGTGTGGTAGTTATGGCAGCCACCAACCGACCCGATATTCTCGACTCGGCGCTTACACGTCCGGGGCGCTTCGACCGCCAGATCACGGTCCCACTCCCCACACGCGAAGCACGGCGGGCCATCCTGAAGATTCATGCTAAGGATAAGCCATTTCATGAGGATGTCGATCTCGATAAGATCGCGTCGAGCACGCCCGGGTTCAGTGGGGCTGATCTCGAAAACCTTCTGAATGAGTCGGCGCTCCTTGCTGGACGCTACGGCCGGGACAATATCACAAACGCTGATATCGAGGAGGCTCGCGACAAAGTCATCATGGGACTTCGCCGCGAAGGCGTGGTGCTCGACGATGAGGAACGGCGCCTGCTTGCGTACCACGAAGCCGGTCATGCGATTGTAGCTGCCGCTCTTCCCCATGCCGACCCGGTGCACAAGGTCACAATCGTGCCCCGCGGACAGGCCATGGGCGTTACGCAGCAGATGCCCGAAAAAGAGAAGTACATCTACCGCCGAGAGTACCTGCTCGACCGGCTCGCCGTTATTATGGGCGGACGTGCCGCTGAAGAGATGATTTTCGACACGGCAACCAGTGGAGCAGAAAACGACCTGAAACAGGTGCGCAAGATGGCCCGCAAGATGGTGCTCGACTGGGGCATGGGAGAACGCTTCCAGCACATTGCTCTTGGCGATGAGCAGGGCAACGTGTTCCTCGGCGAAGAACTCTCTCGCGGACGCGATTACAGCGACGAGACAGCACGTGAAGTGGATAGCGAAGTCCGACAAATTACGGAAAACGCGTTCAAGCGTGCGGTAGATACGCTGACCGATCATCATGAGGCCTTCGACAAACTGGCCGATCTGCTCATTGAGCGTGAAGAGGTGCCAGGTAAAGACGTACTTGAGCTCCTGAATGGCGGATCAAAAACCAATGGGAAAGCACTCGTCGCTGAAGAGGTGTCTGTAACTGGCGCCAAGTCGACTCCTGATGCAGACGCACAGGACAACGGCACCCCTGAAGATGAATCCGATGCTTCCCACTCAGACGAGGACTCTGAAGAAGGGAATGACGGTCCCTCGTATGGCTCTAAGGGCGACGGTGCCTCGGAAGAGCAAAGCGTAGAGGAACGTCCGTCGTAATCGGCTCTGGACCGAACTCTCGACATCTTTCCTGAAGGCGTCTTTTCAACACATCAGAGCTGTAGCCTTAGAGCCTGTTTGGGTTTTGGTTTGTAGGCGAGAGCGAGCGCCGCTGCAGCGAAAATTGGACCCCGATGGCGGTTCGTAGCCGGGGCTACGGGTCGACATCGGGGGCAATTTGCACCAGGGGCATGACCTTCGGCCCCAGTCCAGCGCCGCCGCTCGGAGCCCAAATTAAGAAATCAAAACAGGTTCTTAATCGAGGCCTCCTCCGGATTGCGGTGGGGGCCTCACACGTTTAGGCTCATTGCCTTGCCTCCATTGCCCTCCATCTCTCCCGTCTCTGTTACGCTTTTGCCCCTAATCAGAGGATTCCTTGATAGTCATCTCTTTACATGGCGGTAACAGCTCTACCCGGTGGGAACGCCTTGCTTCACTGTCTCGTGCATACGTATGCATTCACCCCTAAATGATTCAACATCTCTTAATACTATGACCTCTTCTGTATCTGACCGCGCCTGGAAAGAAAAGCTCACCCCTGAACAGTATAAAGTTGCCCGCAAGGGAGGAACGGAGCGCGCATTCACTGGCATGTACTGGAACCATGACGAAGACGGCGTCTACCGCTGCGTCTGCTGTGGTGCCGTTCTGTTTGACTCAGATACAAAGTATAAGTCCGGGTCGGGGTGGCCCAGCTTCTGGGACGTGGTCGACCAGGGCAACGTAGTGCTGCGTCCCGACAAGAGTCTCGGCATGCGTCGGACGGAGGTGACCTGTGCATCGTGTGACGCGCACCTTGGGCACGTGTTTAACGACGGACCGAAGCCAACTGGCAAACGATACTGCATTAACTCCGTGTCGCTCGACTTTACCCCGAAAGATGAGGTCGATGCCGAAAGCACCAGCAATTAACAGGCCCAGCCTCTATTTCTCCTTCTACCCTGCATAGTCTTTGCCAGCATTCGCTGCCTGTGTCCGCTGTGCTTTCTCTGCGAGTGCGTCTCTGCTGCTCTTCGTCTTACGGTCCGTTCTATCTATCCAGCCTGTTCGTCTATTTGCTGTGATATCTACGAGTGAGAGCCTGGTCTCGCTCCTTTTTGCTTGCAGGAGTCGCACCGCCTGCGCATATTACTGAGTACCTTATCGATGCATTTTGTGTACTCACCCCCTGCTCGCCCATGGCTCTGCCCAGTCCCCAATCGATTATTGAGACCATACGTTCGTGGGACGCCTCCGATGACGTCAGTGCATCGTATTTACGCCCCACAATCAATCGATTGAGGGCCTCTTCTACTCCCGGCCTGGGAGGCCCCACAACGCTTCCAGAGCTTACTGCAAGCGAACTCTCGGCCCTCATTGATCATACGCAACTGGCCCCAACAGCCACCCCCGAAGACTACACGCAGTGTTTTGAGGAAGCACGTCGATACACGTTTGCCTCTGTCTGCATTCCCACCGCGTATGTACCCGCCGCCACGAAGTCCCTGGCAGATACGCAGGTTGCTATCTGTACGGTGGTTGGGTTTCCGCTCGGACACAGCCATCACGAGGTGAAGGCTGCTGAAGCGCAATGGGCACTGCAGCACGGAGCCAGCGAAATCGATATGGTTGTGCCCATCGGGGCTGTAAAGGCGCATGCGTGGAAACGCGTAGCCCGCCATATCCGGGCTGTTGTTAAAGCGCTACGCTCTGAACCCGGCAGTCCCATGCTGAAGGTGATCCTTGAAACAGCCCTCCTCTCCAACGCCGAGAAGGCCGTTACGTGCTACATTGCAGACACAGTAGGTGCTGACTTCGTGAAGACCTCCACAGGCTTCAGCACCGGCGGCGCCACGGTGGAAGACGTTGCGCTGATGCGCCATATGGTGGATGAAGAGACAGGGGTGAAAGCCTCCGGCGGTGTCGGATCAGCGAATGATGTGGCTCGCATGGTTGCGCACGGCGCCACTCGCATCGGTGCCAGCGGATCGGTCGGCATTATGGAGGGGTTCTCCAATGCTGAAACCACGTACTGATACTACCTCTATACGTGCCTGTATATATGGCTATATGTGTGAGGCTGCCCAGTGCCATCTTGATATTGCATATGGTGTGCCTCACACATAACTTTATGTAGTACAGACGCACCTTTTGCTTATTGCAGTCCAGACCGAGCGCTCAAATCAGGCTCTCAACCGCTGCTCTTACTTTTGATGACTGACAAACCGTTCGCTATGACTCTGCTATACAGACTCGCTGTGATGTCCGTTGCCCTGTTCGTTGTGACGGGCTGCGCCAGCACAGAGACGACCTCCCAGCCAGCAAATGGCGCTGAGGAAGAGCGGCGTGTAGAGGCTACCATATCGGTTGCTCCGTACGAGACCTTCAACCCAGATCAGTTTGAAGAGCGTCCTCCTCGGCTTGAAGCGACGATGGTTGAACATGCTGTACCGCCCCAACTGTTAGAAGTGCGTGCCGACCGAGGCGTCGAGCAGGTAGTAGATGGCTTCCAGATTCAGGTGTACTCTTCGCTTGATCGCTCGGCCGCCGAAGAGGTCCGCCAAGAGGTACAGAACTGGTGGGAAGAACACCGTGATAGCGAACGAGCCAATCTTTTTCCTGAAGGGATGCCCATCAATATCGAGTTTGGGCAGCCCTACTACCGGGTTCGCATCGGAGCATTTGCAGAACGCGAGTCTGCGCTCGAAGCCCTTCAGTTTGTTCGCCGCACATTCGATGACGCCTTTCTCGCACGCGCCCAGGTCACAATCACTCGTTGACGGATGCCTGCCTGGGTGCCCTCCACCGGGACGGATGCCTGCCTGGGTGCCCTCCACCGGGACGGATGCCTGCCTGGGTGCCCTCCACCGGGAGTGAGCCCGTGCTTTCTCGGGCCGACGGCGGCCTTATCTGCTGACTTTCGCAACAGCCTGCAGCACCTGAGCGTGTAGCCGGTCTACATACGCCTCGTGGGTTGGCTTCATGAGCACGCTCCGTAGTATCGTAACCGTGTCGGTCGTTGCTGCATAAGCTGGATAGTACGTCGTAAACTGCTTGCTGGGCACGTTATACAGGCTTAAGAACACGGGGTCGTCCTGGCGCATCGCCTGCTCAAACACCAGCGTGCTGTACGCGCTCACGGCCTCGGTGTGTTGTGCCTCCGGCATAGGGAAAAACGACACAATGTCTGTTTGGGGCTCTGTGTAAGCAGCCAGTTCGGTGCTCTTATGGATCCGGGCCGTCCACGATCGTGCTGCAGAAAGGCATGCGTTCACGATAGGCCCGAGCCCGATGTCTTGTCTTAGAGGCACGGCCTGGAGGGTGCACCAGAGCGCCCCCGCTGCCGCTCCCGCCCGCGAGCACTCCAGGCTGATCTCGCCCAGGTGCAGATCGTCGGAGGTGAAGTACGTGTATGGCGAATCGTGTGCGTAGAACCGCCCGACCGTCGGATCCCGAAAAAGAACCGATCCGCATCCGTAGGGCTGCAGTCCGTGCTTATGCGGATCGATCACGACCGAATCGGCTTCGCTAAGTGCATCGAACGCAGCCTTCGTAGGGGATGAAAGGGGCGGAGACGCAGCCAGGCGAAAAAAGCCGCCGTATGCTGCATCGACATGTATACGTACACCGTGCGCCCGGCAGATCGGCAGGAGCTTGTGTAGGGGGTCTACCACGCCCAGTCCAGTTGTGCCCAGCGTGCAGACGATAGTCCCAATGTCTTCATTCGCAAGCGTCTGGTCGAGCGTCTCGGGGTCGATGCGTCCTGCTGTATCGGTTGGCAGAGGCGTGGTGTCTACCCGGAGCACGTGGCTCATGCGGCTGTGCGTGTAATGTGCGCTCGGGGCAACGCCAATAGACGCATCAGGATGGATCTCGCGTGCTACGAAAAGCGCCTCCAGATTGGCCACCGTACCGCCGGATGTAAGATGCCCCAGCGCATCCCCCGGAAACCCCACCATCTTGCGCAGCAAATCGATCGCCTCCTTCTCCATGATGCTGGTGGGCGGCCCGCCGTCGAGCGCGTGGTTGTTCGGGTTGATGATCTGGGCGGCCCAGTAGCCCAATAACGCAGCCGGGTGGGGCGGTTTTAGCATCTGCCCGGCATACCGCGGGTGGAAAAACGGATAGTTGTCTTCCGTAAGCCGGTCAAGATAGCCCGCAAGCGTCTCTTCAAGCGCCTCCACGTCACAGCCTGCAAACGGACGTTCAGATGCCGCCTCAGCAACCGTGGCGTCAACGTATCTATCTTGCCAGTCTGCAATATGATCGGATAGACGGCGAACCAGCGGAAGCAGCGAGCGCGGATCGTACATAGGCAGCAGAACAGTCAGGCAGAATAGTGAGGTCGGAAAGAAGTACACGACGAAGCACAGGTCATTGCGAAACGCCACCTGTTGCTGTTCGTCATGTAATTACGCTCTTCACCAGTTACTCTTGAATACACAATGGGACGCATACTCGCAAATCGAATTCAGCAGACCAAGCCGTTCGACGGACCTGCGCACGAAGCCATGCTCAATCTGTTCATTGCGGGAGCACATGTGCGGCGAGCCATTGAGCAGGTCTGCCGCTCATACGGTCTGCAGTTCAGTCACTACAACGTGCTTCGTATTCTGCGGGGCGCCCATCCAGAAGGATACGCACGCTGCGACATCATCGACCGCATGCTCGACCCCTCGCCCGACGTTACCCGGCTCATGGATAAACTGGAGGATCTCGGATGCGTAGCGCGTCGCCGTAGCGAGGCAGACCGCCGCGTAACCCTGCACTTCATCACAGAAGAAGGGGTCGGCCTGCTTGAGGAGATGCGCCCCGACATCCAGGCGGTACAAGACGACTTCGCAGCCAGCGTGAGCGAACGCGATATGGCACACCTGAGCCGCATCTGCGAGGGCATCTACTCAAATATGGAAAAGCGCGAGGACGAATAATCCCAGCATACAGTTCGCTGTGGAGGCTTATATCTGTCGTACGCGCCTGCAGTACGGTAATCATATAACACCGTACCCCACACGACGACTTGCGCAGATCCGCCAGAAAAAACCTTATGATACGATGGATTCGTCATGAGTTCGTTATATACGTGTTGCAACACAGTAATGTCGGCCGGGTTGTAAGCCTGTACGTTGCGTATCCACTATCCCTTTATACTTTCCCCCTAGTGTAGTGTCAGCCGTCAATGTGTGGGTAAAGTCGTCGTAGTTTGATGCGTGCATCTTCGGTCCGGAAGTGCCAGTTTGCCACCGTGCCGTTTTCGTTGCGTCGCTTTGACCAAGCCAATGCTTCTTCCTTCATGGCTTTCTTTTCCGGAATGCGGCGCGAGAGGCACTGTCGGGCCATTGCGCTGTTTTCGATCTCCGCCATGTTCAGCCAACTTCCGTGCTCCGGCGTGTAGTGAAGTTCGAGTTGCTGGGCTAACGAGCGAGCCTCTTCTGGAGGAAACGCCTCATAGAAGCTCGATAAGCCATGCGTGTTCAAATTGTCCATGACCAAGACAACTCGGTCGACATCGGGGTAGTGCTGTTCGAGGAGGCGTTTCATGCAGTGGGCCCAGTCTATTTTGGTCCGCCGTTCTCGAATCATCACCGTGCGCCACCCTGCCAGCGGTTCAAAGAACATAAACAGGTTCACCACTCCATTTCGCTCGTAGTGGTAGTCGTGGCGCTTCGGCTTGCCGGATTCCATCGGGAGCGGCTTCCGGACCTCTTTGATCAACTGGCGCGGCATCTCGTCCATGCAGACCACCGGCCTTTCCGGGTCGTAGGGGCGCTTGTAGACGGAAAGCACGTCTTCCATCTTCGCCACGAAGTTTGCGTTTTGCTCCGGTGGGATCACCCATTGCTGGTTCTGGTGAGGCTTGAGCTGGTTTTTTTTAGCGTTTGTCGGACCGTTTCGTGGGACAGGTCTTCCACGACGTTCAGTTCAACCATCCGGTCTGCCAGAAGGCGCAGGCTCCACTGGCTGCGGCCGTCGGGGGCTTCAGAACAGGCCAGACGGATCAGCTCTGCTTCCTGCTCCCCGTCGAGCTTGCGGTCGTATTCGCGGTCTGGGGACTTTCGCTCAACGCAGCCGGTAAGGCCGCGCTCGCTGAAGCGTTGCCGGATCCCCGCAACCGTGCTGGAGGCCACTTCCAGCGCTTCGGCCGTGCGATCGTCTGTCCAAGCCGGCCCGTCTGGACCTTCGTCCACCTTCAGTAAAACACGAACGCGCGCCTGCTCAGCTGCTGGACGCTCCCCGCGCCCGAGGCGTTCGAGGAGATGGGACCGCTGCTCTTCAGTGAGTTCGACTCGGTATTTCTTGGTGGGCATGGCATTGGGCGACAAGCGTTCAAAGAGCGACTCTCAACAATATACTAAACAGAGATCACAGATTCACGCCTGACAGTACACTAGGCGTAGATTCAGAGTTAGTTGAAAGTCTCAAAAGAAAAGGGGTTCTTCTCCAGTGACCTCGCGCGAGAGTATCACACAGAAAAGAACCCCTTATGATGAGTACTCAACATAACAAACGCAGTGCAGAGACGCCAGCGGTTGAATCGCTTGACCACCTGATAGACCAACCGATCGACGTGAAACTCCATCTTCTCCAACATCACACCCGGATGGCTCGTCTTCTGGCCGAGACCATTCTCGATGAAGAGGTGGAAGCCCTTACTGGCGAGCGCTACAGCCGCAAGCCGGGTGGGCACTCTCTGCGGCGCTGGGGCTCGAATCCGGGATCGATTCGGATCGGGGACGAGCGGGTGCCGATCGATGTGCCCCGAGTGCGCGACACGGAAGCCGGCACAGAGCGCCCGTTAGAGAGCTACCAGGCGATGAAGGAGGGGGCTCCAAGTAAGGAACTCGCCGAGGCCATCCTTTTGGGGCTTTCCCAGCGCGATTATGAGCGAGTAGCAAGCCAGTTTATCGACGGCTTTGGCCTTAGCCAGTCGTCGGTGAGTCGCCGCTTCCAGGAGCGCGCGGAGGAGGCGCTGAAGGAGTTTGAGCATCGCTCGTTGGAGGAAGACACCGTTCTGGCGCTTTGGATCGACGGCAAGCACGTAGCAGGCGAGCAAATGATCATTTGTATGGGTGTAACCGAGACAGGACACAAAAAGGTGCTCGGGTTTACACAGGCCACCACCGAGCGGGCTGAGCCGATTATCGAACTTTTTCGTACCCTGATTCAGCGTGGGCTCAGCTTCGAGGAAGGCCTCCTCTGCATCGTTGATGGAGGCAAGGGCCTGCGCAAGGCGATTCGGGAGGTCTTTGGCTCCTGTGCTCAAGTGCAGCGTTGCCAATGGCACAAACGCGAAAACGTGGTTAGTTATCTACCAAAGGCCGATCAGAGCACATGGCGCAAGAAACTTGGGCGGGCCTACCAAGAGCTCACCTACAAACGGGCCAAACAGCGGCTTCTGAAGCTACGAGCCGAGCTTGAACAGATCAATCGAAATGCGGCTCGCTCCCTTGAGGAAGGCCAGGAAGAGACGTTAACGCTGCACCGACTCGGCCTCTTCGACGAGCTGGGTCGGAGCCTGAAAACAACCAACTGCATTGAAAACCTCAACGGCCAAGTGGAACGTCGCTTCGGCAAGGTCAAGCGGTGGCACCATTCCCCGCAACGTCATCGATGGATGGCACTGGCGCTTCTTGAAGCAGAAACGCGCATGCGACGACTTACCGGCTACGAACATCTACCGAAACTTCAGGAAGCGTTGAAGGACGCACTCCCTGACCAAGAATGAGACCACTGGGGAGAACTCCTTCTCCAAAGGTTTCAACTAAGTTTGCATCTTTGCCTCCCCCTACCCTGGTATGAGTGATTCTATTCGCTCCAAAGTCGACGACCTGAACGCCCGTATTCTTGAAGGCGACATTCTCGGTGCCTTCGAGGAGTACTACGCCGACAACATTGTCATGGAAGAAGATGACGTGCGCCGCGAAGGCAAAGAGGCCAATCGCGAGTACGAAGAGCAGTTTGTGAACGCCCTGACAGACTTCCGAGCAGCCGAAATTAAAGCCGTTGCTGTCAACGAAGAAGACGGTGTTGCCTTTGTCGAATGGTACATGGACTTCACGCTTGACGGCGTGGGCGACGTTGAACAAAAGCAAACTTCGGTGCAGTACTGGGAAAACGGCCAGATTGTGCACGAGAAGTTCTACAAGATCGGGTAAGGCCTCTGCGACTCCGCTGCCCGTACAGCACACGACTCGTCCCCCACAAACGCTCCGGCGCATAGCGCACCCTGTTGTGTGTTACGCCGGGGCGTTTGTATGTTGTGGTGGTACCGAAGCCACCCTGTGTTTGCGTACACCGTGTTTGCGCATACCGCCTCGCCCTACCACTCACCGACTGCTTTTTCCCATGTCTACCCTTTCCTCCTCCGACCGTCATCATGGCAACGATCCGCACAGCAAGACGCAGGTGGTGCTGGCCGGCGCGAATCTGGATGCTGCCCATGCTGCCGTTGTTTTCATTCACGGGCGCAGCGCCACCGCGGAAAGCATCTTGCGTCTCATTGCCCCGCTGGCCCCTGAAGGCGTCGCCCTTATCGCCCCTCAGGCCCACGGACGCACCTGGTACCCGAACTCTTTCCTGGCCGCGTTAGAGGACAACGAACCTGGCCTCTCTTCAGGACTGCGCCGTATCGGGACGCTTCTCGACACGCTTAACGCCACGTATAGCATCCCTACCGATCGTATCATGATCGGCGGATTCTCGCAGGGCGCCTGCCTCTCTACCGAGTATGCCGCTCGCTTTCCCACCCGATACGGCGGCATCGTCGGGCTCAGTGGCGGACTCATCGGCAATGGCATGATTCCGAACGAAGCCCCTCCAAACGACAAACAGTTTAACTACGGCGGCGATTTTGAGGGGACGCCCGTTTTTCTCGGATGCAGCGATCGCGACCCGCACATCCCACAGAAACGCGTCGATGACACCGCTGCTGTCTTTCGCGACCTCAACGCATCGGTCGATAAGCGCATCTATGAAGGCATGGGGCACATCGTAAACGACGACGAGCGGCAGTCCGTACAGGAACTGCTCGCACGCCTCGTTGAACCGGCCTGAACGTGATGCTGATGCGTATTCCGGCTTGCATGTAGGGAAAAGTGCTTGTAGATTGTGTTAACTGAGATGATTAGACACTTCACAGCACCAACTCTCCATGTCCACGCTCAGCCGACTGCTGCACACGCTTACTCGCGCTTCAGTGCTCGTCTTCACGGGCCTGCTCCCGACGGTCCTGCTTCTCCTGCTTGCAGGGGGATGCGGGACATCAGACGCTCCCGAGACGGCCATGGAGCGGACAACGGACCACACAATCGAAGACCTCACACTTTTTGCAGGCGAGCCCGACACGCTGATAGGCACGATCTCGGCAATGGAGGTCGCTGAAAACGGCGAGCTGTTCGTACGTGATGGGAATACCCTCCACGCTTTCCGTACTGATGGCACACATCGGGTTTCATTCGGAGGCCCCGGCGAGGGGCCGGGCGAGATTCAATTTCCGATGGGGATGAACGTGCGCAATGACTCGGTCTTTGTGGTAGACCTGGCAAAGCAGGGACAGGTCACGTTCACGACCGATGGCGCGTACGTCGGTCTTGTACCTGTTCCGGTATCTGGGTCGCGCTATGCGTTTGGACCGGACGGCCATGTCGCTATCCTGGGAGCCACGGCACCTGATTCTACAGTCGCGGTGTACGACGACGCGGGAACCGAACTCTACCAGGCCGTCACCCCACTGCAGGAGGGCCGCATTGCGATTGACATGCAAGACACGAGATCACGGATCGTAGACGGTGAGGTACCCGATGTGCTCCATGCTATGTCAGGATCCATTGCTTTGGATACCAACGGCGGGCTCTGGTTTGTACGTCCCTCCACCGCTGAGGTGATGCGCTACACGTCTTCGGGCCAACAGGAATGGACACACACCCTGAATATTCCTGAGACCGATCGCATTTACGATGCCTTTGTGGAGGCCAACGCTGCGCTGGAGGAGCCGAATCGGCTATTCCCGCTGCAGTACGTTCACCGTCCCGTAGCCGTTGGGGAGGCGCTCTGGCTTATGGTCGGGATGCCAGAGGACGAACCTGCCCAGCTTATCGTGCTCGACAGTGAAGGTACCGTACGGCATCGCTTGCACATTCCCGGGGCCGAGGGCGCCCGTTCGTTTGCGCTCTCCCCCGACCGCACGCAGATCTACCTCAGCATCCCCAACCGGGTAAAAATTATGACTGCTGCCTTGCCAGCAATGGTACAGTAGGCAGAGAGCCCTGCACGGAGCTTACTTGGGAAGGAACCCCCTCTGAGAGCCTGTTTGGGTTTTGGTTTGTAGGCGAGAGCGAGCGCCGCTGAAGCGAAAATTGGACCCCGATGGCGGTTCGTAGCCGGGGCTACGGGCCGATATCGGGGGCAATTTGCACCAGGGGCATGCCCTTCGGCCCCAGTCCAGCGCCGCCGCTCGGAGCCTAAATTAAGAAATCAAAACAGGTTCTGAACACCCTCTCTCCGATCGCTCCGTATCATCGCCGTGCTGCTTTCACCTTGCTTTTCGCTATGCCCATGGCAAGAGCCAATCGACCAACTTCTTGGTTACCGGTTTGTACGGCGGATAGAGCTGCTGCATAAGCGCTGCGTTGCTCTCGCGCTTCATCACACTGCGTTTTTGCGAGAACGCCTCGAATCCATACCGCCCGCTGCTTGCCCCGATGCCGCTATGCCCGGCGCCTCCGAACGGGAGATGCGGGCTCAGGTAGTGTACAATCACGTCGTTTACACAGACGCCGCCCGACTGCGTATGATCGAGCAGGCGGCGAGTAGCTGCTTCGTTGGTTGTGAAGTGGTAGAGCGCCAGTGGATTCTCGCGGGACCTGATCTCAGCAATTGCGTCGTCAAGATGGCGTACGCTGCGAATCGGCAGGATCGGGCCAAAGATCTCCTCCTGCATCACCGTGGCCGTGTCGGGAACGTCGGTAAGAAGCGTAGGCTCAATGTAGCGCCCGCGGGCATCCACCGTGCCGCCATACTCGAGGCGCGCGCCCTGCTCGATGGCATCGTCGAGGGCATTGCTGAGCCGGTTGAAATGGCGCTCGTTCACGATGCGGGCATAGTCGGCGCTCTGCTGCCGCTCACTCGGGGTAGCCCCGAAGGCACGGGTTGCGGCAGCGCGCATCGCATCCACAAGCGCATCGGATGCCGATTCCTCGACCAGTACGTAGTCCGGCGCGATGCAGGTCTGCCCCGCATTTAAGAATTTGCCCCACACGAGCGTCGTTGCTGCGTGCTCAATATCGGCGCTTGCATCCACCACTGCCGGCGACTTCCCCCCCAGTTCGAGGGTAACGGAGCTGAGATGCTCGGCCGCTGCCTTCATTACGATGCGTCCAACGGCCGGACTCCCGGTGAAGAAGAAATGATCGAACGGCTGGTCGAGCAATGCCTGTCCTACCTCTTTGTCGCCCTGAAAGAGCGTTACCTCACGCGGATCATAGAGCTGCTCGATCATCTCAGCCATGAGCGCACTGCTGTGCGGCGTGTACTCCGACGGCTTCACAATCACGCTGTTGCCTGCTGCCAGCGCACTGATTAACGGCCCCATTGTGAGGATGAACGGGTAGTTCCACGGACTCATGATGCACACCACGCCCTTCGGGGTCGGTTCGATGCGCGAACGGGTGCCTACAAGCATGCGCTGCGTGGGCACGGGCTCGGGTGCCATCCACTCGCGCAGGTGCTTCATAGCAAAATCGGCCTCCTCCGCGATCATCTTGACTTCGCTCATGTCTACTTCTATGGGCGGACGCCGGAAGTCCTGGTACATCGCCGCTTGAATCTCTTTGCGGCGCGCCCATACATGATCATGTAGACGCTGAATCTTGCTGATGCGTGCCTCTGCGTCTTGCGTGCGCACATCAGGGCGGTGGGCACGCTGCGCTTCAAACGCCTGCCGGATGCGCGTTTCAATAGAGGGCTCTCCATTAGAGTCCCGTGCACCGTTGGAATTGACGGAGGCATCGGTTCGTAACGTTTCCATGACAGACTGGAAAAAAGGAGTGGATGATTCGTGGATACGGTACATAGAGCACGTAACAGGCGATTCATAACGCAAGTACTCTACGCACACACTGATTTAGACGTATGCAAGCTCTTTTAGTTGTCGACATCCAGAACGACTTCTGTCCTGGTGGAGCCCTCGCTGTACCTGAGGGCGATACGATCGTACCTACGGTGAACGCGCTGATGGACGACTTCGATGCTGTGGTCTTCACGCAAGACTGGCATCCAGCAGCTCACCAGTCGTTTGCGTCGCAGCACGACGGGCACGAGCCGTACGACACGGTTGAGATGCCGTATGGCGATCAGGTTCTGTGGCCCGATCACTGCATCCAGGGCAGCGAAGGCGCAGCATTTCACCCTGACTTGAACGCCGACCGGGCCGACCTGATTATTCGCAAAGGGTTTCGGCCAGAGATCGACTCGTACTCAGCGTTCTACGAGAACGACGGCACAACACCTACCGGACTTGCAGGCTACCTTCGCGAGCGCGGCGTCGACTCGCTTGTGGTTGTTGGCCTCGCGGCTGACTTCTGCGTGAAGTGGTCGGCCACCGATGGACGTAACGAAGGATTTGACGTCTACGTGGTGGAAGACGCAACGCGGGGCATCGACCAGGATGGGTCGCTCGCCGCCGCCTGGCAGGCCATGAACGAGGCTGGCGTGCAGGTTATCTCCTCGGATGCCGCCCGTTCGCTGGCTGCTTAGCTCTTAGAACACAAGATATGTGTCAAAGACTGTCACAATCTCATCTGTTTCGATACCTTTATTGCTCTCCAAGCTCATCACGCTGCTGATTTGGCATGTATTTTACCAGGTGCAATCTATTTAAGCACCAACTGTCAAATCTATGGATCTTTCAGATGTATCTCTTATCGTTAAGACGTTCGAACGTCCTCTATGTCTAAAGCGCCTGCTTCAGTCGATACGCAGCCAATCGCTTACCGACTGCCCCGTACTCGTAGCTGATGATAGCCGCACGCCGTACAAAGACGAGATTATGGCTGAGTACGGCGATGTGGTTGACGTCTACCTCTCCCTCCCGTTCAACAGTGGGGTGTCGGCTGGACGCAACGCGCTACTCGATGCTGTTCAAACACCCTATTTCGTACTCAACGATGACGACTTTTTCTATGGCCCCGAGACCAACCTGGCTGCAGCCGTAGAACAGCTTGATAACGAGCAGCTTGACATCTTAGGCGGCTACTTGCTTGAACAGAAACGTGTCTACGCATGGCCTGCACTGCCCAAACGCATCTCGAATCTACTCCGCCTTTATTCAAATGAATGGCAGCTATCCGAGTGGATGGCGACCCTTACTGAAACGGATGACGGTGGTATCGCTGTCACTCGCGAAAAACGGAACACTCCGCTCCAGCGCTGCGACCTGACGCACAACTTCTTCATTGCACGCACTCACTCCGTCCGCGACGTAGTGGGCGGCTGGCATGCTCCGCTCAAATCCATCGGCGAGCATTGGGAGTTCTTCTATCGCTGCAAGCAGGCCGGACTCAAGGTGGGTCATACACGGGCCTTTGGCATCTACCACCATGCTGAAGCGCATGAGAGCAATAATGAGTACACTGCGTTTCGGTATGGTCGCGAGCAAGAAATGATCTCACGCTCACTGCAGCGGCATAATCTCCAGTACCTGCAGCGCGGCACCCGCGTTATCCAAAACCAGTACGCTCAAGAGGGGACGCAGGAAGAAGTCGAAGCGGAATAAAAAGACGAACAGCGTCCTCGTTCAGCCGTCTATTTCTTCATCCTTCCATAGACCAGCGGAGCGAGGTCTATGATAGCGTTTGGCTTGTTCGGGAGCTATCTTTCTTCTACGCACTATCTCTCTTAGAGCCTGTTTGGGGTTTGGTTTGTAGGCGAGAGCGAGCGCCGCTGAGGCGAAAATTGGACCCCGATGGAGGTTCGTAGCCGGGGCTACGGGCCGACATTGGGGGCAATTTGCACCAGGGGCATGACCTTCGGCCCCAGTCCAGCGCCGCCGCTCGAAGCCCAAATTAAGAAATCAAAACAGGCTCTTAAAGCCTGGTTAGCTACTTGCTATGCGCACTTCACCACTTGTTCTGTTCTTGATTCTGATAGCGCTCCCCGCTCCCGCGCAGCAGCCTGCATCTGACCTTGAGCAGGGGCTTGCCTGGTCGACCTATACCGGGCAGCAGTTGCACAGCTACCATACGGCCCACTATGCCGCGATCCAGGCTATTGAGGAGCAGACCGATCCTGCCGAGATGCCGCCGTTCTTTGCCGCCCGCCCTGATGGCGACGGATGGGCGTTCGGGTTCGGCGCGCTCAACGATGACGACGCGTTCCTGATCAGGTACGGCGTTATCGTTGAAGGTAACGGAGCTATCGACTCGTTCAGTCACTTCGAAGCGCCGCGCGAAGCCTCCGCCTATCATACGCAGGCTGCACGTGCGCTTCGTAGCGTCATCACTGCGTTTCAGCGCCGCATGCGCCTGGATGGCAGCTTTGAGGCTGCCGACTATCGCGTAGCCGTGCTTCCCTTTCCCGAGGGTGAGTTCACTGCGTTCGTCTCTCCCTCCCAGACCAGCGGATCGGTGATCCATGCAGGCAACGATGTCATGTATAGCATCGACCGTACACACAGCACCATCTTAGAAGAGATGCGCTTTCACCACCGACTGATCTCCGTGCCCATGGCACCGCCTGCTGATCTTTCGGGGGAAACGGATATGCCAGCCCTCATCGTCCCCAACGCCCCCATCCCCTCTCCAGTAGACGTGCTACATGCCATGGAGCGCAGCACTTCGCTTGCACTTCTTACGAAGCATGGGGCGTTCGTCATTGATCCCAGCGGGGCTATCACGCCGCTCCCCGATGACGACCCGCTCGCCAAAGCGCTGCGCGCGCAAGTGGATTAGCTTGCGCAGCCATGAACCTATTACCAGCTAACTGCATCAGCCCTCGCCGTGGTACGTTGTGCCGTCTTCGGCGTGGCGCGCCAGCGACGATGCCGGCATGAAGCGGTCGCCGTGCGTCTGGGTATAGCGCTGTAGCACCTGATGGATACGTCCGGGCCCCTCCGCATCCACATAACGGAACGGTCCGCCCCGGAACGGCGGAAAGCCGAGCCCAAACACCGCGCCGATGTCACCGTCAACGGGGTCGCGCAGAATGCCTTCGTCAAAGCACCGCAGGGCCTCGTTCACCATTGTCAGCGTCAACCGCTGCTGTACCGCCTGCACGTCGATGTCGGAGCGCTCGCCGCCTCCAAAGAAGTGATAGATGCCCTTGTTAAAGTCGCCACGCTTTGGATCGCTGCCGCTCCCCTCGTACCGGTAGAAACCGGTTTTCGTCTTCTGCCCGTGAAGGCCCGCGTTGGCGACCGGCGAGGCGGCCTCGCTGATGCGGTAGCGGTCGCCCTCCAGGTAGCGCCCCATCACCTCGGTGATCTTGGCGGCCACGTCGATGCCAACCAGATCAAAGAGTTCGTATGGCCCCATCGGGAAGCCAAAGTCTTTCATCGCGTTCTCGACCTGTAAGGCGTCGGCGCCCTCTTCAAGCAGAAGCAGGGCCTCGTTCATATAGAGCGCCAGAATCCGCGTCGTGTAAAAGCCAGGCCCGTCGTTCACTACGATAACTGACTTGCCCTGACGCAAGCCCACGTCGTACGCTGTTGCCACAGCTTCTTTACTGGTGGATTCGGTAGCAATGATCTCCAGCAGGGGCATCTTCTCGACCGGCGAGAAGTAGTGCATCCCCAACACGCGCTCTGGATGCGCAGCGTGTTCGGCAATATCGGCAATCGGAATCGATGACGTATTGCTGGCGATCACACAGTCGTTGGAGACGACCGCCTCCACATCCGCCAGTACGTTTTGCTTCAGGTTGATATCCTCGGGCACCGCCTCAATGACGAGGTCCGATGTGGCAAGTCCCTCGTACGAGCCCACGGGCTGGATGCGCTCCATGAGCGTGTCGCGCTCAAACGACGAGATAATGCCCTTTTTCTTACGCTTCGAAGCGGCCTTGTAGACGTGCTTCCGTGCCGTAGCGGCGCGTTCCAGATCGACGTCTTTCACAAACACGTCGAGTCCGTCGCGGGCACTCACGTCGGCGATGCCCGCCCCCATGAGCCCGGCCCCCAGCACAGCCATCCGGCTGACGGGTCGCGCTTTGTCGGCATTCTCGTTGGTATCGGCTTGGCGCTTGGCGAAGAAGAGACTGACGAGCGCCTTCGATTCGGGTGTGAACACCAGCTCGCCAAACGCGACGGCTTCGGCATCCAGCCCAGCCTCCAGCCCGTTTTCGAGTCCGGCTTTCACGCATTCGATGATCCGCGGCGGCGCCGGATAATTACCGCGTGTTTGTTTCTGCGTGTCTTGCGCCGCCTTCCAGTAGACGCCGCGCCGCGTAAGCGGATTGCTCTCCAGCAGCCGATCGGTCCAGTCCGCCGGACGATCTGGCGTGAGCGTGCCATCGGCCAGCTGACGCGCTGCTTTCTGGGCGGCCTGATGCAGTCCAGGCGCATGAGTCAGCGCATCCACCAGTCCGATACGCTTGGCTTTCTTGGGGTACGTGGTCTTCCCGGTTAGCATCATGGGGAGGCTTTGCTGCAGGCCCACCAGACGGGGCAGATACTGCGTACCACCGCTGCCCGGGAGCAGGCCGAGCTTAACCTCAGGGAGCGCCATCTGCGTCTTGCTGCTCGTAGTCGCAATGCGATAGGTGCAGCCAAGCGTCATTTCGAGACCGCCGCCCATCGCCGCGCCATGAATCGCGGCCACCGAGGGCGCATCAAGCGACTGCAAGCGGTTGATCAGGGCGTGGCCACGCCGCGAGAGCGCTCGCACGTCAGCCGGTTGATCAAACGACTTGAGCATGTCAAGATCGGCACCTGCAATGAACGAGTTGGCTTTCCCGCTGATGAATACCAGCGCCTCAACGTCAGCACTGGTTTCGGCATGTTCGATCGCCAACTCGAACGCGTTGATCATCGCTTCGTCGATGGTATTGACCGACGCATCCGGCTGGTCAATCCAGACCGTGAGCACGCCATCGTCAAGATCGGTGCGAAGCAGTTCGGTGTCGAGGGTCACAGGCATAAGAATCGTTGTCGTTGTAAAGGAGAAAGGGGGGCTGCCGGTTGGCGGGGCGAACTATACGCGCTCAATCAGCAGCGCGTGGCCTTGTCCGCCGGCTGCACAGGCGCTTACGAGGGCCCACTGGCCATCTTCTTCGTAGAGGCGGTTCACAGCAGTTGTTACGAGCCGCACGCCTGTAGCTCCAAACGGATGGCCGAGCGACACCGAGCCGCCGCGCGTGTTCAGGATGTCCATGTCGATGCGGCCCACCGCTTCCGACCGATTGAGCGACTCCTCCGCAAAGCGATCTGACGCCAGTGCCTCCAGCACCGCCAGCACCTGTCCGGCAAAGGCCTCGTGCAGCTCCACCACGTCGATGTCGCCCAGCGTCATGCCCGCAGCGTCGAGCACGTTCGGGATAGCATACGCCGGACCAAGCAGCAGCTCAGCCCCCGGATCCTGCGCCACGTAGGTGTACTCGCGTAGCGCCGCACGGGGGGAGAAGCCTTCTGCCGTTGCATATTCGTGGCTCATGATGAGCGAGGCCGAGGCACCGTCGGTGAGCGCCGAGCTGTTGCCGGCCGTCACCGTGCCAAACGGCTTCACGAATGCTGGACTCAGACCCGACAGCTTCTGCAGCGTCGTATCCGGACGCACCACATTGTCTTTTGTAATGGGATCGAAGTCCGGCGGCACGCTCGCGGGGAAGAGCTCTTTCTGCATCCGCCCGTCTTCCTGGGCTGCTGCAGCGCGGTGGTGCGTGAGCAACGCATACTCATCTTGCGCCTCGCGCGACACGCCAAACATGGCAGCGAGCTTATCTGCACTCTCGCCCATCACCTCGCCCGTCGAGAACTCCGCGATCGACGGCGACTCCGGCAGCAGATCCGACGGACTCAAGTCCTTCAGGAGCGACAAGAATTCCTGGGGCGACTTGTACTTGCGCGCCTCGAACAGCTTCTTGCGCAGCGGGCGTCGCACCCGGATGGGGGGATCTGAAAGCGTTTCCGTGCCGCTGGCAACGACAACGTCACCCTGCCCTGCACGAATCAGGTCCATGCCCGACGTCACCGCCTGGTTGCTGGAGATGCAGGCCTGCGTCACCGTATGTGCGGGCACCGTGTTTGGGATGCCTGCCGCCAGCGCCGACTCGCGCGCGACGTTGCTCGTCTCCACGTCCTGCACCACCGTCCCCATCACCACGCGGTCGATCGTTGCCGGGTCGAGGTCAGTGCGGCTCAAGAGCCCCTTCAGAGCCATGCGACCCATGTCGTACGCCATCAGGTCGACATAGCCAGTCCCCGAGCGCTGAAACGGAATACGTCCGCCATCAATAAAAACGGGAGTGCGTGCACCAGGCGAAGCAGCCATAGAATCCAGAACGGTTTGGAGCGAAGAATAATCGATATCTAACTTAACGGTGTTAACCAAGAGAATCAACCCTGTCTCACACCGGTACGTGCGTATCGTCCTATTATCTGTTACGTCTTCTTATACTGTTTCGTGCCATGCCCGCCGATTCCAACGCACGCACCTGCATCATAGGCCGCCAGCCCGTCATCGAAATGCTGGAGCGCGACCCGTCTGCGGTCGACAAGGTGATGATGCGCCACGGCCTGTCTGGCCCCGAAGCCGACACGGTGCGCACCCTGGCCGAAGAGGCTTCTGTGCCAGTACAGTACGTTCCCTATAACCGTCTTGACCACGAATCCGACGGAGCCGCTCATCAGGGCATGCTTGCCTGGGCTGCCCCCGTCTCGTATCTTACGGTGAACGCGCTGATGCAGCAGGTCGCTCCCACATGGGATGCGGTGCAATCCCAGAAACCCTTGCTTCTCGTAGTGGATCACGTCACCGATCCGCGCAACTTTGGTGCGATGCTCCGGTGCGCTGTGGCTGCCGGTGTCGACGGCGTGATCGTGCCCAACAGCGGCATGGCTCCACTTACCACACCCGCCATCAAGGCCAGCGCGGGCACGGCCCTGCGCATCCCCATTGCCCGCTGTAGCAACCTGGCCGAAACGCTCGTCTCCCTCAAAGAGCGCAGCTACTGGATCGTAGGCGCCCAGCAGGCCGAGGCGGACTCCATGTGGGATACCGACTGGGACCGCCCTATCGCGCTGGTGATGGGCAGTGAGGGCACCGGACTCACCTCGGGTGTGGCCAATGCGTGCGACCTCTTTGCCCGCATTCCGATGCGCGGCGCCGCAGACAGCCTGAACGTCTCCGTTGCTACCGGCATCCTCCTCACCGAGGCCACCAGGCCCCGCGTGCAGGCTGCCGCCTAACAGCGTGTCCGTAACTGTAGAAAACGGTGAAGCGCTTCGCTCTCGCGTGCTGCTGCTCCCATTCGCCCCCCTACCAATCCGTTATCGTCTTTATGCTTCGCCTTGAACATGTCGGCATTGCCGTCCACGATGCTCCTGCCGTTTGCGCTACCTATGCCGATGTCCTGAAGGCGCTTACGTATAAGTCAGAAGCTGTCGACGAGCAGGGCGTCACGACGCACTTTCTTGCGCTGCAGAACACCAAGATTGAGTTGCTCGAAGCAATAAGCGAAGACTCGCCCGTGCAGCGATTCCTCGACCGGCAGGGCGAGGGGGTTCATCATCTCGCGTTTGAGGTGCCTGATATTGACGCTGCCTTTGCGCGTCTGCATGAAGCTGGGTTTACGCCGCTCTCAGACGCGCCCCTCGATGGGGCCGACCAGAAGCGCATCTTCTTTCTGCATCCGAAGGCCACGCATGGCGTGCTCATCGAGTGCTGCAGCAGCCAGCCTCACTGCCCCCCTCCTGCGCACGTATCCACCGAGCACGGCCCCGTTGCGTACTATACCTGGGGCGATCCGGGGCGCCCCACCCTTCTGCTCCTGCACGGCGCAGCCGGATCCACCCACACGGAAACGAGCCTGCTGGCCCCCTACCTGGAGCCGTATCTGCACGTAGTTGCGCTCGACTTTACCGGACACGGTGCCTCGGCCAATGCAACACCCGACACGCCACTCACCGCCGACGGCTTTGCGGATAATGCCTGCTCTGTGCTCGATGCGCTCGGCTGCAACCGCGCGCACGTGTTCGGGTTCTCGATGGGCGGCAACATCGCGCTGCACCTGGCCCACCGTCACCCCGACCGCGTCGACCGGGTCGTGTCTCATGGCGGACACATTGACTGGAAGGCCGCTACGGTCGATGCTATGATGCATCGACTCGACCGCGCCGATGCCAATGGCACCCGCATGGACGCGCTGCACGGCGACTGGGCAGCGCTTTCAAGCGCGCTGCGTGCGTTTGTAGAGCAGCTTCCGGGAGCAGCGCTACGCCTGCGCCGCCAGATGCAGAGCGTGCAGCAGCCCGTGCTTGTTAGTATGGCAGATGCAGACGATCTCTTCCCGTTGCAGGCGGCGCTCACGCTCCACAATGCGCTCCCCAATAGCCGTCTTGCTATCCTACCCGGACGCCACCACGCGCTGCAGAAGCATCCACTCCCTCCGCTCGCTCATCAAATCCGCGCGTTCCTGCAGGTGAACTGAGGCCCCCGATAGAAGCAGTGGCTCGCGCGCCGCACAACTTCGCGCTATACAACGTGCAGGCGCTCCCGGTGAACCTGCCAGTTATCGAGGGTACCTGGCGCCGTAAGCAGCAGCTTGCCTTGTACATTCGGGATCGGGGGATGCGTGATCTCCTCAGACAGCGCGCGGTAGGTTCCCATCCCAATAGCGCGTTCAGCGGGAGTTACCTGGGCGCCTACAGCCAGCGTGCCACGCCACCCCACGCCCGCCTCGTATGCGCTGGTTACGACCACAGGCGTATCGCCGGTCCGGTCGGCCAGTTCCTGCACGCGGCGGATTCCCATCCACGCCGGTTTAACAACAAACGCGGCCACGGGCCAGTCCGCCACCGCCTCGCCCCCCTGCTCACGCACCGTCTCGTCGAGCGCGATGGGCACCGAAGTCGCTTCCACAAACGCACGAAGGTCCGCTTCAGGCACGAGCGGCTCCTCCAGATACTCAAGCGCACGCCGGTGCTGCAGCGCCTCGCACACCGTCTGTGCCTGCTCGACCGACCACGCCTGGTTCGCATCCAGCCGGACGTTCATGCCCTGCGGAAGCGACGCAAACAGCGCATCGAGGCGGTCCAGGTCGTCATCGACAGCATCACGTCCTACCTTCACCTTTACCGTCGACACGCCCTCGGCCTGCAGTTCCATCAGCGCCTGCCGCATGTCGCGGTCGTCGGGCGTGCGCCACAGCGCATTTCCGGCATGCATCACCCGGTCGATGCCCATGTGCGCACGCAACGAGATCTCTTCGGCGTACGCGGCCCACTGCAGGGCGATGTGGTCCAGGGCAAACCGGAGCGAGCCCGGTGTGTCGTCGGGGTAGCGCACAGCATCGGATGCACTCAGCCGAGACGGACCGCCGTCGTGCGCCCAGGCGCGAGCACGCGAGATAACATCCTGCAGGGACTCTGGACTGAAGCCCGGCAGGGGCGCCGCCTCGCCCCAGCACGTAGCGCCCGATGGATGCGGCACTTCAACGAGCACCCCTTCTCGGTGCGTGATGGGTCCGTCGGGACCGGGCAGAGCATTGGCAAGCGGAATCCGGTAGCGATAGCACGTCACGTCAGGCATAGGCACAGAACGTATAACAGAAGATTGTGCGTCGTTGTGAGCAGAGGTAGAATGGGCTACCGCCGCGCAGGGGGCACGTTACGTGAGCACCCAGCCCAGCGCAAAGCACAGGCTGTAGAGCGCCAGGGCCCGCCCGGTTGTAGCCAGAAGCGGATTCAGGTGGTGGGCGTTGGTCGTGCCTGAGCGCAGCGTCTGTAGCGCGGGCCAGGCCAGCGCCACCGCCGGCGTAGCCAGCAGCGCCCCCCAGTGTCCGCCTGTATGCCCCACAAGCGCCGGCGGTACCAGCGCCGCAACCAGCATGCAGAATGCGTAGAACCACACGCCAAACGTGCGCCCCAGCCGCACGACAAGCGTGCGCTTATCGGCTTCCCGATCGCCCTCCAGATCACGGATGTTGTTGACCAGCAAGATGCAGACCGAAAGCGCCCCCGGTCCTACACCGGCCGCCACAGCAGGCGCCGTTACAGTGAGCGTCTGTACGTAATAGGTCCCCGCTACGGCCACCGGACCAAAGAACATAAAAACAAAGAGATCAGCCAGTCCAATGTAGGCCAGTGAGTAGCGTCCGGCTGTGTACCAGAGCGCCGAAGCGATCGACGCAACCCCGATCGCCACCACCGGCCAGCCGCCCCGCACGATCAGATACGACCCGGCAAGCACGGCTGCGAAGAAGACCACGAACGTAGCACGCCGCATCGTATCCGGGTCGACAAGTCCCGCCTGCGTCACCCGCAGCGGTCCCACCCGTTCGTCGGTATCGGTGCCGCGCAGAAAGTCGGTGTAGTCGTTATGGAAGTTCACCCCCACCTGAATCAGCAGCGCCGCCAGCAGCGCCAGCGAGGCGCTGAGCGCATGAAACCCGCCATCGGTCACGGCAAGTGCTACGCCAATGATCACCGGAGCCGCAGCAGCCGGGAGCGTTTTAGGGCGGGCTGCCTGTATCCAGATGCGCCAGGGCGCGTTCGCCAGTTCGTCGCGGGTTGTCATGGAGAATGCGGGGGGGCTAAAGCAAGATCAAGGCTGGGGTGCAAACAGCACGCGCCACGTACACCGAGCAAAAAGGGCGCGTAGGCGAAACGGGTAACTCCCATTGTATGAATGGATGCGTAGAGGATATCGGTTCAATGGTAAGTCACGGTAAGTCACTGTCATGTGGAGTCAGCATTCCACTTGCGTTCTACTTGAGTCTCCGGGTCGGCACACGCGTTGCAGGTAGATCCTTGCAGGCGAATTCGTTTTCGAATGTGCGACGTACCCCCACACTGCGACACACAGCTGTTTAAAAGACTTTGCTTGCAATAACGGACTCCCAGTCCGGGGCGCGTGCGGGACCTCGTTTGCCTGGTCTTCTTTCCGCTTTTCCTCTGACACCTCTGTTTTACGGCATATTTTGTAGCTTACGTCGCCTCCCCTCCAAGACTCGGACGCTACGCATTGGCAAGGGCATCTGCCATGTGGGTGTCCAGCTGGCGGTGTACCGCTGCGTTGGTGTGGCGGTCGGTGCACACCTCGATGAGAGCACTGCACCCCTGCTCACACGCATCCTGGTACGCCTCTGCAAGCTCATTAAGCGTGGTGGGGCGGGCGTAGGGCAGCTCAAACGCGCTGGCCACCGACTTGAACGAGCGCCCCTGCGGGGTGGTGAAGTACGGCTCGAACACGTCGTCGTGGTCGGCGATTGGCAGAAAGTGGAAGATCCCACCGCCATCGTTGTTCACCACCACGGCGATAACCGGATGCTCTTTTAGCAGCGCAAAAGCGTTCACATCGTGCCAGGTAGCGAGGTCGCCGATCAGCAGCGTGGTCGGGGCCTTGCGTGCTACGCTAATGCCAGCGGCCGTCGCGATGGTACCGTCAATGCCGCTTGCGCCCCGATTGGCATACACCGGCACGGCGGCCCCGCTGGTCGTAGCGTATCGCTGCATATCGCGGACAGGCATGCTGCTCGCCAGCATGAGGGCGTGTGTATCTGGAATGTGCGTGCTGATGCGTTCGGCGGTGCCGGGCTCGTACACCGGCGGCAGGTCGCTGGGGGGCGTCTGCAGCGCATCGGCGACGGCTTCGTTGTAGCGCTGCCACATGCCGTTCCACGATGCCGGGGTGGCCGTGCGGGTCGGAAGCGCATCAACCGCCTTTGCAATCGTGGTTTCAATATGATAGGTGCAGCGATGGTCGGGATCAACGCGCATAGGAGCCGGGCGGATTGTGGCGCGCACGGCGGCAGAAGCATCGCGCAGAAAGTGACGCACCTGCTTTGACACAAAGCGTCCGCCCACGTGCAGGATAAGGTCGGGGCGCAGGGCGTCGAGGTCGGGCGCGTGTTGCACGATCTGGTGCGCGTAGGGAACGACCGGTGTTTGCGCGCCGAGACGCAGCTGCGACGTAACGTCGGGGAGCACCGGCCAGTGCTGGGCCTGTGCCCATTCGAGCACCTCTTGCGCCTCAGCGTCGGTCAGGCGTCCGGCGACAATGAGGCCCCGCTCGGCGTGCTGCACCGCGTTGACGAGAGCCGGTGGAACGGGCGCATGGGGTGCGGGCACCGGGTACGTGGTAAACGGCGTGGTACGCTGGGCCCAGGCCTGCACGGCTGGGTCATCGAGGCCAAACGGGGCGTCGACCGGATGCAGTGGCTTGCGGTACATCACGTTGAGGTGCACCGGGCCCTGGGGCGTGCGCCGTGCATGATGCAGCGCCTGATCGACGGTCGCGAGCACCGATGCCAGGGGGACGTCGGCGCTGGGAGGTGGCACGTCGGCACTCCAGCGCACATGATCGCCAAAGAGCTTCACCTGGTCGATCGTCTGATTTGCGCCTGTATTGCGCAACTCGGGTGGACGGTCGGCGGTGAGCAGGAGCATGGGGATACCCTCCTGGGCGGCTTCGGCAACCGCGGGCATGCCGTTAGCGACCGCAGTGCCCGAGGTCGTGATCCAGCCGGCGGGTCGTCCGGCAGCACGGGCATATCCGAGCGCTGCGAAAGCGCCCCCTCGCTCATCAAGGTGCAGCACCGGGTGTGCATCGGGATGCTGAGCGACAGCAGTGGTGAGTGGCGTTGAGCGCGATCCCGGAGCTATGAAAAAGGTGTCGACGCCAACGCGCACGCACTCGTCGATCATAGCACGCGCCCAACCGTGGGTTCGATTGGGCGCTTTCTGTACAAAGGGATGATCTGTCTCTGTAGCAACGTCGTTCATGCACGAAGGGGATAGTCAGAAAAGAGTGTGTGCTGTGATGAGCATAGAGGAGCAGCCTCGGGGGTCGAGAACGCGCTATGCAGCACGCAGATACGTATATACGTATGTACGCATGTGCACGCATCGGGCGCAACGCGAAGGCCTTACGGGTCAGCGTTCGAGCGCCGCCTTGAAATCAGCCAGTTTGTTTTCAATTTCGTCCCACTCCGCTGCGGGGTCTGATCCTTCCACGATGCCCGCACCAGAGTACAGCGTAAGCGTGTCGTCGTTGACAAGCGCCGACCGGATCGCAACCAGCACCTCGGCAGCATCGCGGCTCATCCACCCCACCGGTCCGGCATACCAGCCCCGGTCGAAGGCCTCGTACTCTCGGATGAAGGCCCGTGCGGATCTGGTGGGCGTGCCCCCTACTGCGGGGGTTGGATGCAGCGCGTTCAGCACGTCAACAGCGGTTGTGCTGTCGCGTAGCGTAGCCGTAATTTCAGAACGCAGGTGTCGTTTCCGTTCCAGCTGCAGCTCTTCGGGCGCGTCAGGGGCGGTTACTGTTTTGGCCAGCGGAGCGAGTGCTTCTGTGAGCGCCTCTTGTACGAACGCGTGCTCGCGCCGGTCTTTCGAACTGGTGAGGAGCTCATCGCGCAGCATAGCATCCTCCTCGGATGTACGTCCGCGCGGGCGGGTGCCCGCAATCGCTTCGGTGCGCAGCGTGGTTCCCTCCATCTGGAAGAGACGCTCGGGCGTAGCCCCGATAAAGGCCGGTCCAGATCGTGTGGGCTGCCACCCAAAGGCGGTGCAACGCGGAGTTTCTTCCTGCAGGCGGTGCAACAGCGCCCATGGCGCAAGCGGCACATCGAACGTGAGGTCGACTGCTCGGGCGAGCACGACCTTACGCAGCCGGTCGTCGGCAATCGCATCAACAGCAGCCTGTACCTGGCGCATCCATTCGTTGCGGGTAGGACGGTCGGCCCGGGCAACGCGGTGCGCGGCGGCGCTGGTACGTGCTTCCTGCGGAAAGCGCAGCGCATCCACCTGCTGCAGCACCGCTTCCTGGTGTTTTGTATCGCGAGGCGCGACGAGCGTAGCAAAGAGGCGAGTGGTACCGCCTTCACGATGCAGGGTAAAGCGCGGCAGCATCAGATTCCATGATCCGAATTCCTCCCATGCGTCTTCGCGGTGTGCAATCGGGTCGAACCGAGCGCCGCCCCAGATGCGCACCTCGGGCGGTAGGATTTCGAGCCAGCGCTCCAGGTTGTGGACCGTAGCACTGGGTAGCGTATTATTGCGCTTCGAACGCGCTCCGCCCCAGGTATGTGCGGCTCCCACGGCTGCATAGGTCGCGTTGGCGTTGCGGCTGCGCCAGTATACGAAGGGCGCATGTGGCTGAACGGCGCCCCAGGCCAGCGGATTGATTGCGGTGGGCACGTCGACCGATACAGAACGCACCTGCGTGATGCCGTTCATGGACTGCATTGCGCGCTTTACGGCTCGCCGAAGGGCGGTACGTATCGCATCAGCATCGACCCGGTCGCCAGAATGTACAGGAGCCAGAGAAAGAGGAATCATAACTAAAACTAAACGGAGTCAAGCAGCAAAGGGCCCGTGCTCGTAGACGCTACACGCATAGGTGCGAACGGATTAAGCGGTAAGATGACTTACGCTATTGGTAACGTCAGCGACAAAAGTGCCGTCGTGGTGGCGCACTACGTAGAGTCCAGTGTTGGCATGCGGCACGTTGGGCATCTGCGTGAGGTCGTGGTCGTAGAGCAGCGAGGCAAGCATAATGCGCATGTATCGCCCGTGTGTAACCACGAGCACGTGCTGCCCAGCATGTGCCTCCATAATAATGTCGACGGCGCGGCGGGCGCGGCGTTCTACCTGGCGGGGCGACTCGCCGCCTTCGACCGGCAGGTCAACCTGGCCGGATCGCCATTTTTCTTTGATGGACTGCATCGCAACCTTGCGCTCTTTTGTGGGCTGTGTGCCCTCATAGACGCCCCAACTGATCTCTTTGAGATCATCAAGGTAGGCGTACGGGATGGGCTCATGCGGTGCAGCCACGATTTTAGCGGTTTCCCGTGCCCGGATGAGCGTACTGGCGTACACGGCATCGATGCGTGCGTCGGATAGCCGTTCGGCCAGGGCCTCGGCCTGCGCGCGCCCTGTTTCGTTAAGTGAGGTGTTCACACCGCTCCCTTGCATAATGTGGTCGCGGTTATAATCGGTTTCGCCGTGACGCGTAACGTACAGCGTGGTCGATTCGGAAGGCATAAAAAGGCAGCGGCGCTTATGAAGAAGAACGCGACGTATCAGGAGGTGGACGCACATCGTCCATATCCTCAGATCGCTCGGTCCAGTGTCGGATGATGTCGGTGAGCATCTCGTCGATCTGTTCCAACGAGGTGCCGTAGTTGCGGGCGGCACGTACGATAACGGCCCGTAGCACTTGATCAGCGACAGGTAGCCGGTAGAGACCACGCCACATCCACTGCACGAGCGGATCGGTAGCCCGTCGCACGAGCCCCCATCGCAGAAGCACGAAGCCGGCCAGTCCGACCGTTACAGCACCGAGGGCATCGTTTACGGCCAGGTAGCTGAGCGCAAACACGTAAAAGAGCCCCTGCACAACGGGAATATTGAGTGCACGCATCACCCCCATGGCTTTCCAGCTTACAACAGCCGGGCAGAAGGCTTTCCAGCCCAGATAAGCCCCGAGCGTACAAGCCGCTGCGGGGGTGGGCCCCAGCAGTACCAGCAGCACTGGGAGCAGCCAGATAGCAAGCGTCTGTGGCGACTGCACCCAGCGCCCGGCGTAGGTTACAAGGGTTTCGAGCGGCACGTGGTTGAGTACATCGCTGGCATAGCGGCGCACCTCGTCTTCACGCACATGAAACCAGAGCCCGTTCGACGTGAACATGCCGTAAGGCGTGTCGAGGATGGTCAGGTCATCTGACGAAAATAAACCCATGGACGGTTGGTCAGACACGTAAATGCGAATTATGGAAGTTACACGCGCTTCCGCTACGCAGTTTCAGAATTATTTGAAAACGGTGGGGATGCGGCGCGAGATGCTTCGAGCGGTCTCTCTTTCTGCACATGCTGGGCCGATATACATTCACCCTTCGGGCATACGGAAGATGGGGTCGCTCCGGTGCGTATCAAAGTCAAACGTGAAGCGTGGCTGCGTGAGCCCGGCAGCGCGGAGCGGCGGGGTGAGCATAGCTTCGAGCGCATCGGCTGTGTTTTCGCGCGCCTGAGCACCTTCTCGGATACGCTCTTCGGCCTGCTCACGCAGTGCGCGCTGCACACCTGCCATTGCCTGCTCACGGGCAACGTCTTCCATCTCTCCCGAAAACAGCCGCAGCCATCCCCGACGCTCTGTCTGCACCTCAAGTGTTTCCAGGTCTGGGGCTACCGTCTGTACCTGCAGGCGGGGTACAGTTACATGCACGCGTCCGTCGCTGGTGCGCTCTATCATAGAGGCCTCAAGGTCGTAGACCGAGAACCCGTAGGTAACGCGCCCAGACACCCGTACGTTGGCTTCTGCCGTAACCAGATCGAGCCCTGGCGCCATGCCGTAGCGGCGTAGGGTCTGGTAGAACTCGGGGGCTACGCTTTCGGTGTAGGCTACATTCTCCTCGACCTGCACCGACAGAATACCTGTCACCAAAAACGCCGAAGGGGCCTCTTGCTGCACGGTAGACACAACAGCCCGCTGGATATCGGCTTCAGAGGGGCCTCGTATCCACAGCGCCAATCCGGCACCTACAGCTAAGAGCAGAAGCGCTAACGTGCCGCCAACAATTCGTTCTTTCATCCGAGAGCTACATCATGAGCAGGGCAAGTGCCAGCGTGGCTAACGTGATGCCCAACAGATTGATGCGCGAGAGACGCTCGCCGAACGTAAAGACCCCGATCAGAGCCCCCACCAGCACAATAGCCAGATGGTTAACGGGAAAGACCACGGTGCCCGGAAAGTGCTCAAGCGCGCGAAGCAGGAACTCAAGAGACCCATAGTTTACGATGCCAAGCACGGTACCCCAAACGTATGCGTTTTGCATCGGCCAGACGCCTTCGCGCAATCCTTTATTTAAAACCGGGACGAGCCCCACCAGTCCGGCCATGCCAAACGATAGCAGCAGGAAAAGCGCTGTTTGTCCTTGTCCGGCATTGTAGGTCTCCTCGAACGCTTTCAGAGAGATGTCGATTGCTCCGCTCGACAGGAATAGGAGCAGGAGCACCCCAAACGAGGCCACGGCAGGCGCCTCACTCGCCACTTCTTTCACCTCTGAAAGGGGCTCCTCCTCAGTAACGTTACCTGTGGAAAGAGACCCATCGGCTCCAGAACCAACCTCAGAGTCAGCCATGGCATGTTCGGGAACGGCAGGCTCGGGCTGGCGGGCGATCATGAAGAAGGCAACGGCTGCGAGCAGCATACCGCCCCCCTGCCACAACGACGGGGTTTCGGCCCAGATAACCCACGAAGCCAGAAAGGGGAGCACGACCGACACACGCCACACACCGAGTGAGAGCGACATACCCGCCAGATCAGTCGCAAGCGAGAGCAGAAAAAACCCGCCAATCAGCAAGACCCCGACCAGCACGCTAAGTCCCAACATTCCAGACGATACGTCGAGGCCCTGTTCAACGACGCTCCCCCCTGTTGCCAACAGCACAAGCCCTACCCCTACGGCCGCTACGTAATTCACGGTGAGGAGCGAGACCCGGTCAACGCCACGCTGACCGGTGTACTTGAAAATGACTCCAATGGTAACACTGCATAGGATGGCAAACGCCAGATAGATCATCGACAGAGACGGTCAGCAAAGGGATTACTCAGATTCGGAGGACATCAGCGTAAAGTAACGCAGTTGGGCCGGCGAGGGCTCGGGATCGCGTATCGTCAGTTCGGCAGGCACGTGGATGCGCGGTTCAACCTGGCCGGTCGTATCGCGCCGAACCTGGTCGTACGTCACCACCGCAGAGAAGTCGTTGGAGCGGCGGGCTTCGAACATCTCGTCGAAGAGCACCCGGTAGTGCACCCGTACAACCGGCGGCTCCAACACAACCAGGTTCTGCCCCGGCGGTACACCGGTTACCTCTACCATAACCTCACGCGATTCCTCCGCAAAGCGGCCTGCTCGTGCACGAAACAAGACTTCGTTCACGGACCGGTCAACCAATGGATTCAATGTATCGGCCAAGGACACTTGAATTTGGACCGAATCCCGGAGGGTTTCAACAGTTCGCGATGCCGTAGGCCACGACGAGAGCCCTTCTATGATCGACTTAGCCCCCGACACCCGTATTGAATCAGGCTGCAGCGTAGGCTCTTCAATGAGCTCGTATCCGTCATCCATCATGATGTTGACGCGGGGCTCCACCGGTACTGACCGCTCTACTCGTTCTTCGGTGGGTACGGCAATTTCGCGGGGGGTAATGCTGTCGATACTCACGTTGCTCCCGGTAAGCCCCAGCACTTCGTCAACACGCACCTGGCTGCTGCTGGCGTCAATGGGGGCCTGAGGTGGATTGAAGTACAGGTAGAGCAGCTGCAAGACTTCGCCGGTTACCTGCACACGCACGTGACTGGGCGGTTCAGCCACCAGGGCCTTGCCCTCTGGTACGTTTACCAACTGAGTGGGCACATTGAACGAGACCGTACGCACCTCTTGCAGCGTAAGCGCTGCCCACGACACCGCCGCGATCAGGATACACACCGTGATGGCCGTCCCGTTCGAAGTGGTGCCGCTGCGGTGCAGCGTGAACAGGGACTTCAGGCGATCCAGGAAGATCGGATAGCTCGACGTTGAATCAGAAGAATCCACAGGCAGGATCTGGCACAGATGAGGTTAGGAGCGCGCCAGCGGAACCACTTGTTCGTAGTAGGTGGCATGTTGCTGGATGATGGTGGAAAGCGAAAGGCGCGCCTGTAGGTTCCGGAGCTGCTCTTGCGCCCCCTCTGCATGCGACTGGTCACGAATCGCCTGCGCCCATGCCGTTTCTCGCTCGTCAGGCACAACGCGAATTGCCTGGGGCGCATGGCGCTGATACGCATCGAAGAGCTTCAGGTCTGACATCACAAGCGGACGCTCAGCAGCAATCCAGGTAGAGAGTGATCCCGATGCAGCCGCCTCACGAAAGGGGCACACCGCTACGTCGGTCGCAGCCAGGTACTGGTTCAGGGTGTTCTCGTCTACGTATCCGGTGATGTATACACGATCGGCCATGCCAAGCGCTGTAGCCTGGCGCTGCAGCTCCGCGGCGTATCGCTCGTCTGGGTCCGACGGCGTGCCTACAAACATGACGTGCGTATCTTCAGGCAGATGCGGCAGAGCACGCACCACCCGGTCGTGTCCCTTCTGCCGGTGGATAAACCCGAGCACGCTAACTACGAGCGCCTCTGGAGGCAGTCCGAACGCCGCACGCGCCTCCTCGCGGTCGGGAAGGGTACGCGGCTCGATAAAGTGTGGCACGCAGACCAGAGACGTGGCTCCGGCAAGCGACGCAAGTCGGCTGGCCTCTGCCTCTGTACATACCAGCACTGCAGAAGCGCCCTCAATAACGCAACGCGTGGCCTCGGCATTGATGCGTTCCTGCTGCCAGAACTGCCAGGCTCGCACAAGCGCCGACCACGCTTCTGCTGCGCCGTTTGAGGCGCCACGGCTCGCGTCTGGCAGGTCCGAGCCTTGCTCAGAGTCGTTCCGGGCAGCGTCTCTTCTTTCTCGCTCTCTATTCGCTTCTCGTGTAGACGAGGTGCGGCTACGCACTGCCTGCTGCCGGGCCTCCCACAGCTGACGCAGGCGGTCCCACGCGGAGTATCCACGGCGGGCGTCGTGTACAGTTGCTACGTACGGCACCTCGCACCCCACCTGAAAGGCCTTTACATTCATAGCCGCACGGTGTATCCCCCATATGGTGGGCTCATACTGAATGTGACATACGTCGGCCTCCGATAGCGTGGTACAGGCGCGCCGTAGCCGGTCTGCGTCGCGCGCTGTGCCATCGAGCGCGACCGTAGCCTCTACGACCGTGGCATCGAGATGCTGCCGCGCCGCACGTGCCAGCAGACGCCCATATCGGTGCACGCCGTGTTCGGGTGGACCTGCATGCAGGTAACCAATGGTCATATACAGAGGGATGCAGACAGATAATCAGAATGCGATGGTGTCGAGTGCGGTATTAGATGCGCTCGCATCCGTTCCGCAGCCCGCATGCCTCAGCCACAAGTCCAGCTTTCCAGCGGATGCGCGCCGGCCAGTATCGCCGGGCGGCCGACCGACGCAGCGCACGTGTTGCCTCTGGCATGTAGCCCCAGTGCAGCATTTCGTGGTGCGCGACCGTCTCAACCATCGCCCGATCCGGAAGCGAAAGCGTATCGCGCCATCGCGTCGCTGCAGATGCATTGACTGACGCAAGGGCTTTCTTCCTCCAGGGTTCAGCAACCGTGTCGACTGCCACCTGGTCCGGATTGGGCGGCTCTGTCCATTCGTGGTTCGGCCCAACGCCCAGGAACGTAGCTACTCGCTGCATGACAGCATGCGGATCATTTACGAGCGCCTCAAAATGAATCGTGTGCACCGGAATATGCGCTGCGGCATGCCGCACAGCCTGCACCCGCTCGCGCCATAGGTCCGTGTCGCGCCAGATGTACCCCGATGACCAGGGCACCTTGCGCCACGAGTTGGCAACGGCACGCGGGTCGCGCACTACGTGAACAAAGCGCGCTTCGGAGAGCGCTTCATGTAGCGCCTCTATCTGGAGCGCATGGTCGGGGGTCTTCTCTCCTACTACACGAGCGCCGTGATTATATGCCGTTTCCTGCATCCATGCCCGTAGCACCCCTGCACCGGTACGAGAGCGCGCAGCAACGCGCGCACGGAGCCCGCTCATCGCAAGCGATTGCAACTGCCACGCATCACTTTTCGCTATGGCTCGCAGCAGACCGGTGTACTGGTCTGGCGTAAGTGGGTCGGTCAGCGCCACCCCAGAGGGCATCAGGCGACGTACAAAGAACGTTTCGGGAAGGACAGCCACATCTGGATGCTTTGAAAGCAGCCGTTGTACCAGCGTGGTTCCTGAACGTGGACATCCTACGATAAAAAAGGAAGATGTGGCTGCCATACGGATAAAAAATTGGTGATATCTAACGTTCTCTTGTATGCTGCCTCTTTTGCAAAGATGCTATTTGCCACAACAAAAGCGCCCTGCTCCCGAATGGAAGCAGGGCGCCATTTTTAATCTGCATTGACTGCGTGGGCAGCTGATGCATGCCAGACATAGTATGGCAGCTTTACCCTCATAGTATGGCAGCTTTACCCTGCATTTACGCCGTGGTAAACTCCTCTTTCACCACGCCGATCTGACTGCCTTCCAGCACCATGTCGATTTCGCGCGGCGTAAGGTCATGCTCGGCGGTATACGTTTCGCCTTTCGTCACATTCTCCACCTCTACGTCGCTGCCCTTCTGAATGGCGTCGCGCAACCCAGTCAGCTTCAGGGTGTCGCCCTGGTCGATACGGTCATAATCCGACTCATCTTTGAACAGCAGCGGTAGGATACCGAAGTTGGCCAGGTTCTGGCGGTGGATGCGCGCAAAGCTCTTCACGATCTTGACGCGCGTGCCAAGCCAGCGGGGTGCCAGCGCCGCATGCTCACGACTGGATCCCTGTCCGTAGTTCGTGCCCGCCACGATGGCGTGCCCCGTCTCTTTGACTTCCTGGCTGCGCTCGAAGAAGGACTCGTCGACTTGTTCGAAGACGAATTCCGAGATCTTGGGGATATTCGAGCGATACGGTAGGATTCGGGAACCGGCAGGCATAATCTCGTCGGTCGAGATGTCGTCGCCCAGCTTCAGCAACACGGGCACCTCCATAGCGTCGGGCAGCGGATCGAATTCCGGCAGCGACACGACATTGGGCCCTTTCTCCAGCTCCAGGTGCTTGGCCTCGTCTTCCGAAGGCGGCTCCACAAGCTGGTCGGTATTCACGATGATATCTTCAGGCTCCCTGGCATTCGGATAGCTCATACCGTAGAGCTCTTCAAGATCACGTGGATCGGTAATCTTACCAGTGAGCGCCGAAGCGGCAGCCGTTTCTGGGCTTACAAGATAGACTGCATCTTCTTTCGTGCCTGAGCGTCCCGGGAAGTTGCGTGGCACCGTACGCAGCGAAATCTGTCCGGTGGCAGGTGCTTGCCCCATCCCAATGCAGCCGTTGCATCCGGCCTGGTGGATGCGAGCGCCTGCGCGCGTCAGCATCTGCAGGTGGCCGCTGTTCATCAGGTTCTCCAGGATCTGGCGCGACGTGGGATTCACGTCAAACGACACGCGGTCATGCACCTGCTTGCCGTCTACGATCTCAGCCGCCGACGCAAAGTCGCGGAAGCCAGGGTTCGCTGAGGAGCCAACGTACGTCTGGTAGATCTCTTTGCCTTCGACGTCGCGGACCGGTACGACGTTGCCTGGACTGCTCGGCTTGGCGATCATCGGCACAAGCTCCGACAGCTCGATGTGCTCGTGCACGTCGTATGTAGCGTCTTCATCGGCCTTCAGTTCGCTCCAGTCGTCTTCGCGGCCCTGTGAACGCAGGAAGCGCTTCACCTCGTCGTCCGACGGGAAGACTGTGCTGGTTGCGCCCAGCTCCGTACCCATGTTTGCGATGACGTGACGATCCATACAGCTCAGGTTGTCGAGCCCCGGACCGTAATATTCGATGATACGGTTCACGCCACCGTCTACGTCATGGCGGCGCAACATCTCCAGAATCACGTCTTTGGCGCTTACCCAGTCGGGAAGCTCACCGGTGAGCTTTACGCCCCAGACCTCAGGCATGTTGATGGTGTACGGCTTTCCAGCCATCGCCATGGCCACGTCGAGTCCGCCCGCCCCAATGGCGAGCATGCCAACAGCACCTGCTGCCGGCGTGTGACTGTCCGACCCGATGAGTGTTTTTCCGGGCTTGCCAAAGCGCTCCTGGTGCACCGGGTGGCTCACTCCGTTTCCGGGACGGCTGTACCACACTCCAAATTTCTTGCACGCGCTCCGCAGAAACAGATGGTCGTCGGGGTTTTTATAGTCAGATTGAATAAGATTGTGATCTACGTACTGTGCCGACACTTCGGTCTGCACGCGAGGGATGCCCATCGCCTCAAACTCCAGCATAACCATGGTGCCTGTGGCATCCTGGGTCAGCGTCTGGTCCATTTTGAGTTCGATTTCCTCGCCGGGTTTCATCGTGCCCCCTTCCAGGTGGCTCGCGATGAGTTTTTCCGCTACGTTTTTGCCCATGATGTGTTGTCGTGTTTATGATCGGAATCAGTAACGGTGATTTTGTATAATGCAACAGCAAAGCTCTCGGAAAGGTGGAAAGAATCGATGCTGTTGCACAAGTGTTACAACAAGCTGGTGCTGCCACAAGGCAATACAGCTGTGAAATGGAAGCGCACAGAGTAGCCGGATAGTAGCCGGATAGTGCTGATCGGGTCTTGCTTAGGACTGTTTGCCCGGCCCCCTTCCCTGCTCCTCATCGGGCTTGCCTGACATACTTGCGTCGAAGGCTTTCGTCCATGGCATTTCACTTTTATTGAGGAACGCCTGGATACCTGCCTGGCAGTCGTCTGTAGCGCGGGCGAAGGCATTCATCTGCACGGCATGGTCGAGCGCCTCTCGGTAGCCCATGCCCGGCACGTCCGCCAGCATCTGCTTGGTGAGTGCAACGGCTGATGCACTGGTGTCGCGGCCTATCTCGCGCGCAAGCGCCTGCACCGACGCATCCAGGTCTGACTCGGGAACCGCCTGGTGGATGAGTCCAAGCTCGGCTGCTTCGGCGGCATTGATGAGCCGTCCGCGAAGCATCAGGTCACGCAGTGCCGTCTCTCCAAGCTTCCGACGCACGTAGACCATCACAATCGCTGGCACGAACCCGATGCGCACCTCGGTAAACCCCATCTTGGCAGACTCGACGGCGATCGCAAAATCGCACACTGCCGCCAGGCCGGAGCCTCCGGCAATTGCGTGGCCATTTACTCTGGCAATAACCGGCTTAGGATGCGTGTAGATCATGTCGAAGAGCGCAGCGAGCCGCTCCGAGTCGGCCCGGTTCTGCATGGGACCCGCCGTACGCATTCCGCGAAGCGCTTCCAGATCAGCTCCTGAGGAAAACGCAGAGCCTGCACCGGTCAGGACAACAACGCGGCTTGTACTATCTTTCGCATCGGCCCTTAGCGCATCATGAAGGGCTTCGACCATCGCGCTATTCAGGGCGTTTCGCTTGTCAGGCCGATTAAGCGTAAGGGTGCGCGTTCCGCGGTCTATGGTCGATTCAATGAGCGACATACAACATCAGACTGATCAAGGAAGATGGCGATACCCTGCAATATACAGGATGCGCCGGGCATCACCAAATGCAGTCCGTACGAAACAGCTGCAGGGCAAGGCTTCCCAAACAAGTGGAGAAAGCCTTATCGCTTTTGACCATCTATAGCGCTATAGCGCAATTCTATTGCGCACCTCGCAGCGCCGAGGGGATTGCAGGCTCAACGTCAAACTCGTGCGGCGCTTGCGGATTCACACGCGAGAGGCGCGTAACGGCTTCGGCAGCGCGGGCCATTTCACGCCACGGACGCGAGAGCCAGACGCGCCGGTGCGTCTCAATGATGGACAGCTGCATCTGACGGTAGTGCGTGGGATTTTCGCGTTCCAGCTCCTTGAAACGCTCATACAGCCGATTGAGCTGTCTCCTGTTTTCAGAAGTGAACCCGAACGCACCGATGCGCTCTACCAGCCGGTCGTACGCGCGGTCGGCTTCGGTGCGTGTGCCGTTGACAGGATGCGTGTACGTTGACTCATCGAATACGAACGTCGCTTCGTCATTGAGCGCCACGCGCCCGCTGGCTGCAAGCAGATCGGGCGCTCCCAGTGGCAGGAAGAAACGGATCGGTGTACTGCCGGTCCGGTCGGTGAGGACGATATTGCCTCGATCGGGTACACTTCCATCTGCAGATGCGGGGAGCTGCATGTGCGGGTTCAGGTGTCGAAACCGCTCGTACATCGACGAGGCGTATGTATCCGGCCCCCAGTCGAGCCGCTCGTCGGCCAGGTCACCCAGCAGGTCGCGCAGGGTCGTGCGTTCGCGAGGAGCCAGTTGTACGCGTACCGCTCGCTGCGTGTACGAAGGATCAATGATGTTGGGGTTGTACGCGCGCATCGCGCCCATGACGGCTGGAATGTAGCCACGCGAGCGTGTCTTGAACGTGGAGCTTTCACTGACCGTATCGAAACCGTCAGTAAGTCCCCACACAAAAGCATCTACGACACTGGGGGAGCTGTCGAGGCTACTGCCCTGCTCCATCAGGTAGGAACGGTATACATGAAAGATATTGCTCGGTCCAGTATGATACGCGGACAGTCCTGGCAGCTCGTGCCCTACCGCGTTGATATAGCCTCGCATCAGCGTGAACGCAGGCTCCATTGTAATGAGTGGGTGTAGTTCTTCGCGTACCCGCACACGCTGTCCGCCATCGGTTGGAAGGGTGTATGTGCTTACGTCAAACTGGCGCAGCACCGAAGGCATCATCTGGTACCGGCTGCGTGCACCTGCCGAAGAGACCAGATCATCCTGGTTAAAGGTTTCGACTACGCCAAGCATGGTCGGAAGCAGGCTCATCCCCAGGTACTGCGCTAACCGGATCTCGTACTCCGCAAACGGAAGGTCGCGCTCATATGCTTCCTGGATCTGGTTCGCCCGCCCCCAACGTACAGCGATGTGCTCACGCGGATACCCCTCGCGCACGTGCTTGTCGACCATGCGGCGCGAGAGCTGGCGACGCTCACGGTCGACCTCCAGCCAATCCATGGCAGTTCCAGACTGCCACTGGTTCCGCAGGTGGTTTACACTGTACACACCCAAGACGTCGTATGTGCGGCTGTCGAAGACGCGGATGGTAAAGTTGTCATCGACGCCCTGGCGCTTGGAGTAGATGTCGAGAATCTGGTGGAACTGATTCAGGGCATTCTGCTTCTCTCCCGCAAAGACGCTTGGCATGAGATACGCCGGATACTGCGTGTCGGGATGACTGGGGTGGTTGCCCACTGTAAACGCTGCCGGATGCATAGCCTGCGTTGTGTCAGCCGCTGCGGGACTGCTCGCAATGGGCATCTGGGCAATCATCTGCTGCGCAAGGCCTTTGAGCGGACCTGCCAGCACGGCTGTTACCAGTAAAACAACTACGAAGCCCCCGATCATCTGTATAGGTGTAGGCCCCTGCGACCGGCGTCTGAGCACGGCAACTCCGAATGTCCAAAAACGTGAAAACATAGTAGGTACTTCCATTAAGCAGGATTCAGAGGCTGGAGCAGCATTGAGCGACTCGGACAGGTACCGTACAGGTATGGCGCACCAATTCAAACGCTGATCACAGTACAACCCAAACAAAAAGCGGTCCGCAGTCAGGGCGGCCACACCTCTGTGGCTCGGATTGGCTGGTCTTGAGCACCGGCTGTGATTCCGAGTGATATCAGCAAGACCCCCTGCTGCCGGTGGCACGCTTCTCGGTAGGGGCGCAAGAAGCCAGTATCAAGTGCATCATGTAAGGCTGTCTTGATTGTGCGTGGCGCGATACCGCCTGAGGTTGAATGCCCGTGAATGATTCTAAGGGTGGTCCGGCCTCGGTCTTCAGCCAGGTTCAGGGTCTGCTGCGTCACTGATAATGCCTCGTCTACGGTTAACCCGTGCAGATCGAGCGTTACAGTAGTTCCGTCGTCATCAAGTCGGACCATGCGCCATCTATCTTGGTTGTGCGTCGCGCGAGGGTGTTAAAGAGTAAGCAATTATACCTATACATTCTTGTAAACGTGTAGATCGAACGAAGGTTTTACGCTGGTCCATGATGCGGGGCTGTTGTTACAAATTTACGATGCCCTGGCATCAATCACATCGTGTCGCAATACATGTTGCACGCTACCTGACCGCCGCGTGCTCTTTCACCACTCTTTTTTACGATACAGCGGGCCCAGAATATGACGCGGGTCGGGGTAGCGCTGGCGCGCAGCAGCCCGGTCTTCCAGGCGTACTACCCCCGGGTAGTCGGATCCGGTTGGCGGATGCAGAGCCAGTTGGAAGTGGAGATGCGGCACCCAACCGCCGTTTTCGTGCACCTCACCGAGCGCTCCAAGTGCATTTCCAGCGCAGATCGGCGCTCCCTTTTCATGGCGCTCCGCGCTTTCAGCACTCAGGTGTCCGTATAGCACCCAGAACGGCGTATCGCCTGGCTTGTGACGCGTGATAATCGTTCCCCCATAGTTGCCTGGCTCATCGTGGTACGTACACGCGGCCACAACACCATCATAGCAAGCATAAACCGGCGTACCAGCAGGGGCCCATATGTCAAGCCCCATGTGAACACGTCGCTCGCTGTCGTACTGGGGCGCGCTGTACATGGCTTGCGTGCGCACCTCGTTGTAGCGCCCGATCGCCCACGTGAGCGCGCGAAGCCGGTCACGATCGTAGTTTGCCGTTAGGTCTACCACCGGGGGCACCTCCCCATCCGGAAATAAAATAGCCGGATGAAAGTTATACGCTTTGAAGTCGATCATGGTACGGTCTTCGTCTCCGTTGCCTGTTCGTGCAATCACTACGTGAAGAAGGTACCGCGCTCGGGCTCTGTGGATGCGCGCGCCATGCTGCCTCACAACGAATCGCTGCATAAAAAAGCGCCCCCTTCTTATCAGAGAGGGGCGCTCTTCGTTCGGAATTCTGCCTTTTGTTGGAGCAGGCTTTCACGATGCGACCAACAGAACGATCTACTGCGACTACGGCAGTTGTGGATTGCTGATCACCAGTCCGCGATCCTCCGCGAGAATGCGGTTCATGTCATGGAGCATCGCAATTTCCGTTTCTTCGAGCGCTGCATCCAGATCGTTACTGTCGTAGATATCGACCGGCGTGTAGAGATCCAACTCATTGCTTGGCGGGATGTAGGCCGGGATGACCGTCTCTGTGCCCAGATCGCCAGGATTGATGCTGGGATTTTGCTCGATTTCGCGTAGCATGATCGGGAGACGCATACCCAGGTCGTGCAGGCGACGCCCTTCCAGAAATAACACTTCTTGGCGCATCAGGTAAAGCAAACGCGCGAGCTCGGTAGCGGTGGCCGCACCGTCGATCTGATCTTCGGTGACTGACGTGCTAGACACCGTAGGCGTTTCCACAACGCCCGGACGGGTGAGGACGAGTCCCTCTACGAGATCACCGCCGGGCTCAAACGCAATTGCAATCTCAGCGGAACGCGGACGCGGATTAAGGTCATTGTCGAGGCGCTGATCATCATCCTCTATTTCCGCTGTTGCTCGTTCGAGGGCAATCGTGCGAGCATCCTGCAGGTGCTCCTGCGCTGAGCCGGTATCACCGGCGTCGAGAGCAGCTTCAGCAAGAATAAGGTGCATTTCCTCCGCTTTTGCAACGGCAATAGGCGCAGAGCGCGACGTGTACTTCGGATCCAGGAAGTCAAGACGCGGCAGGGGCTGCAGTTCTTTCAGCGCCCGGGTTATGATAAACAGGTGCGCCGGGTTCACAAGGTTGTCGGCATCGTAATCCTGTGAAAACAGGAAATTGGGATCCTGATCGAGAACCGATTGCGCGAAGGAGGCTGCAGCGCCTGCGTCCCCCTGCCCCCGGTAGAGGCGCGCCAAAGCAGCCTCGGCAGGAAGAGCAAGGGCTCCCGAAGGGTCCAGGTCGAGACTCGCCTGCAGATCATCAAGGGCCAGCGTATACAGTGCAGAAGCAGGCACCGGCTCGCCGTCTACCTCAGTGGGAATCGCGGAGAAGTTTTCTGCCTGCATGAGGCGGCCCATACCGCGGTAGTAGTGCGCCTCAGCAAGGAGCGTGTTGGTCGCACTCTCATCTCCTGGGGCGATGTCATCGATCACGAAACTTGCAATAGCATTCAGCTCCTGCAGATTCCAGTAGCTTCCGAATGCCGCTCCTGTCGAGTTAATGACGGCGGTGTTTGGGTTGATGAGACTGGGGAAGTCCATGTCATTTCCGCCGAGCCCGGTGCCATTGATGGAGTAGTCATCGGTCGCAACGGCTGACGTCACGACGGTGCTTCCGAGAGCACGGGTGAACTGTGCGCGTATGCCGGGAAGGAGTGCCGAAACCGGCTGCTCGGCAGCAGCCAGGTCGTCGTCGGTCGTACGCGGATTCTCAACATCGGTCGGGTCCAGGAAGTCACATCCGGCTATGAGCAGCGTGAGAACCGCAAGGGTCGCGAGTGTTGATTTAAGGAACGTGTGTGTACTAAACATAAAATGGGCGGGTTGAGGGTAGACAGCAGCAGATTAGGGTACGTGGGTGTCGCTTGGAGCGCTACAGCGTAACCTCCAGGCTCAGGCGCACTTGGCGCGGCGGCGAGAGCGTAATGCTCTGCGTGCCTCCCAGCTGCAACCCCCCTCCACTGGTTATGCCAGCCAGCTCAGGATCAACCAGGTCTTGTTCGGAGAACGTAAACAGGTTTCGACCCGAAAGCGAAAGTGAAGCCCGCTCAATGTTTAGCGCCCCCGTCAATTGGTCGGGCAGCCGGTAGCTCATCGATACCTCGCGAATCTTCAGATAGTTACCACTCTGCAGCAGCGATGTACCCGCTTCTGCCGTGCTGAAGAGACCAACCTCATTGCCGTCCTGATCGAAGCGTGTTGGGCGGTCAGCACGGACCAGTCCGTTGAAGGCCGACCAGTGGCTACCCCAGTCGAATACCTCGGCTCCGGTGGCCCAGTCCGCCAGGGCGAAGATGCTCAGGTCTTGGAAGAGCGTGAGCCGTGTGGTGAAGGCTCCGGTATGGTTGGGATACGGTGTGGAGCCCGTAAACCGAAACTCGGACGCGTCGAGCAAGCCGTCACCATTGCTGTCGAACGGCGTAGCGGCTCGCCACGCACCAACCGACTGCCCCTCGCTGACGCGCTGCTGGGCGCTGACCGTTTCGGTAAGGCTAAAGTCAGCAGCACCACCCATATCGGTGACCTCGTTCTTCACGTATCCATAGGAAGCACCCAGCGACCATGTCGCGTTGCGCGTATTCAAGACGCGAACATCCATATCAAGCTCAATTCCTCGGTTCTGGATTTCCCCGATGTTACGCAGCTGCAAGCCTCGTCCAGTGACAGGCTGTTCGGGAATGGAGAAGATCGCATCGGACGTTACAGCATTGTAGACGGTAAAGTTAAAAGAGAACAGATCGTCGAAGAACGATGCTTCAATGCCTCCTTCGAGGGTTGAAGTCCGCTCAGGGCCCAGGTCCGTGTTGCCGGGATTGTCGAAGCGTGGCGCCGCTTCCCCACGAAATGAAGCAGCCTGGAACGTTACGTCGCGTGCAAAAGGCGTCGGAAACTTGCCCGTTTCGCCATATGCAAGCCGTAGCTTAAGCTCGTTCGTGATATTGCCGTATCCAAGCCGCTGCCAGAACGGCTCATCGGAGATGGTATAGGCTACGCCCAAGCTCGGATAGGCCTCTAAGCCGACAGCCTCACCAAACGCGCTGTTTCCATCGAAGCGGAGCCCCGCGTTGATAAAGACGCGGTCATCAATGCCGATCTGCTCACGAAAGAAAAACCCACCGTTGAAGACTTCACTCCGCTGCTCATCGGCAATGATAGAACCGGCTTCGCCGAAGTCTTCCGTACCTGGAAGCGCAAAGGTTTCAGCATCGGCGAAGATGATGCTTGTTTCGTCGCGGAACCCTTGCACTCCAAAGGTAAAGTCAGACGTGATGCGTCCTTCCCGTGGATAGCTGAGCGTTCCAACATATTCGAGCGTTACCGACTTAAAGTCACGGTTAAACCGGGTCAGCGACCCACTGTCGAATCCGGTCAGCGGATCCGCTTCTGAGGGATTGCGGAGCCGCTGTTCGTTCGTGCGACTGTCAATGCCTGCCGTGAAGCGCGAGCTAAACAAGTCGGAGGGGGCGTACTGCGCATTTACGGAAAGCGTAAAGCGGTCGACACCTTCTTTGATGCGGGGAAGCAAGAACAGGTTCAGGGCCTCGTCGAAAGTCCCCTGCCCCGAAAAGAACTTGGCATCGCCTACTTCAAAGGCGGTGAGTGGGTCGGCAATTGCTGTTCCGTTATTGAGGCGTGAGAAATTTGACCGCGTATATGCTCCTGTAAAACCCACGTTTAGGTCTTCTGCAAGCTCGGTCTGCACGTTACCGCGCAGCGCGTAGAGCGTACTGGCGTTGTTAGGCTGCACGCCACCACTCTGCTGTACCCGCCCACTTACATTGTAGGTCATGTCGGCGCTTCCACCTGACACTCCCACATAGTAGTTCTGCATGTGCGCCGTGCTGAGAATCTCATCCCGGATGAAATTTGAGCGCCCGAAGTCCGGATCATCGGGATCCTCTACGTTGCCGGCAAAGGAAAACCCGGTATCACGGAAAAACTTCGTTGTGGGCACGTCAAGTCCCTGCTCAACTCGAAACCGAACTGTTGGACTCCCTTCCTGACCACGGCGCGTAAAAATCTGGATAACGCCGTTGGCTGCGTCGGATCCGTAAAGCGTACTTGCCGCCCCGCCCTTTGTGATCTCGATGCGTTCAATGTCGTTGGTGAGCAGATCGGAGAGCGCGGAGGTTGACTCGCCCCCAAAACTAAAACTCGTGCCCGAATTGTTGTCTACGCGCACGCCATCCACGTAAATGACCGGTGTCTGGCTTGCGAAGGCACTGGTGATGCCCCGGAAGTTGATGAGCGCGCCCTGGCCCGGCTGAGCGGACTGCATGCGCACCGAGGAGCCGGGCACACGCCCTTGCAGCAGCTGATCGACGGAGGCCACGGGAGCTTCCTCAATTTCGGAGGCCGAGATCACGCCCACATCAGCCGACAGCTTACGCCGTTCGACGCTCTGCCCTTGCCCTGTGATAACGAGTTCATCCATCTGCATCAGGTCTTCGCGCAGCGTGAAGTCTTGTACGACTTCTTCGCCGGCCTCGACTGTCACCGAAGCGGTTTGTGCGCGAAAGCCCACAAACTGCGCTCGGATCTCGTGCGTGCCTGTAGCGACGTTCTCCAATCGGTATCGGCCTTCTGCATCCGTAGCCGCCCCCCGGTTCAGGGATGCGATCACTACATTCACCCCGGGCATGGGGTCGCCATCATTCGAAACGACTTGCCCAACGATGGTCCCGGTTTCGTCCTGGGCGTGAGAGACAGCCGGGGTGAGCCCCAGCAAGAGAATAAAAAGGCCGATATACCAATGTAATTTCATAGAGCGACGTCTGTGTAAATCATACGGTTAGTTTTGTTTGTGCTGTTAACACAACGTAAATCTGCATACTTCGCTCAAAATATGCAACCGCTTCATGCGTCTTCTAAGCAAAGGAAGCGCTTACATATTATTAGTTAGTCAGACTTTCACAATTTAGACGTTATGCACCGACAAAATAGAATCGACCTGTGCGACCATACTACTTATTGGTAGCACACCAATAACACACTGTGACCATATTTGCGCATGTTAGACCGGTGCATTATTACGCACTCACAGCCTACATGCGTCTGAGCCAGAGTCTATGTTTACGACTCTGCTCGTACTGTCCCTGTGGTATCAGCAGCCTCTGCAGCACGTGAGGAGGCTTCTTTCAGCTCGCGGAGGCCGGTGCCGTAAGCTAAGATGCAGAGCACCCCTGCTCCAGTGTAGAAGACCAGCTGTGCAGCATGGGTAAGAACAGCATATGAAGCGGCGGGCGCCTCAGGCATCCCGTAGAGCACGCCCAATGCAAGAATTGTAATATAGTGGAAGGATCCGAGTCCACCCGGTGCGGGGACGAGGAGACCGAGTGCTCCGATAGCCATGAGCGCCCACGCGTCCGCAAGTCCGATGCCGTAGGGCGCGGCGATATGCAGCATCCGAAACGGGATGTATGCCATCAGCAGATATCCTCCCCACATCCCCAGGGTTGTGGCGACCAGTGCCCACGGGTGTTTCGTTCTGCGCAGGGTGTCGATGCCATCCCAGAAATGATGCAGCACCGGCCGAACGACCAATCGGTACCAGGCGCGTATTCGCCGGGTAGCATCGGGAAACAGCCAGGATCCTATCATGGCAAGTAGCGCAGCGAAAACGGCGGCGAGCGCCCCCCAGAACGCAAGATCTCCCATCCACGGGGGAAGCTGAACCGGCGCCGCGTCGAGAAATTCGCCGATCCGCCCTCGTACGTACCAGAGCCCGGTGATGAGCGCTACAGCCAGCACGGCGGTGTCGAGCATCCGCTCTACCACGACGGTACCAAACACACTGCTAAACCGCAGGTGCTCCTTAAGCGCCAGGTGCCCCGTGCGCGCAAACTCACCGGCACGAGGAGCAACATAGTTGGCCATATACCCGATCATGGTAGACGCAAACGCAGTCATGAACCCAATCTGCTTGGGTTCCGCCTCCCCAGAGCGGTGGGCACGGTCGGGTAGCATGCGAAGAAGCAGCTGCCAGCGAATCACACGCAGCACGTTGCTCCCCAGCACCAGCGCCGTCAGCGGTACTAGCCACCAGTAGTTCGCGTGGCGAAACGCGTCAACCAACGCCTCCCATTGAATTCCGCGAAACGCCAGATAGAGCAGCGCCGCCGCCAGTACCATGCTCCCCCCGTTGAAAAGCCACGTGCGCAGGCGTTGCGTAGTCATAGGTAACAGTAGATGCAGAAGGAGCAAACAGAACGGATCCCATAGAACGGATCCTGTAGAACGGATCAGGCAAAACGAGTCGCTGCCAACTATGCGCTACCGATCTTCGCGCAGGTCAACAATCTCAGCGTACTCGGGCGGATCGAACGTGAACAGCTCTTCGGACATCTCAGGGTTGAGCACGATCTCGCTTAGCTCAATGCGGATGTGCGTCCCGCTAAAGTCGGTGAGTTCCAGCGCTGTGATCGTCGTATCGTTGGAGCGCACCCACAGAATGAGCGTCTCATACTCGGCCTGTGGATCTTCAGCCTGCAGCGTCAGGCGAATGCGACCGTCGCTGACTTCTTCGCTCGCTTCCAGCCGAAATGCGTCGCTGAAGCGCGAAAACAGGGTGGTGGGCGTTGCCAGATCTGGGTCTTGCTCTCCAGGTTCTGATATGATGACCTGTCCGCGCACTCGGTTGTAGACCCACGTCGTTGCTTGATTGGACACGACCGTTTGACCGCTTCCCTCGACCCGAAACGCGTTTGGCGTTGCATACAACATGCCGCCACGCTCCATGCTCCCACCGTCGATAGGCGAATCGACCGACTGCTGGTACTGCGCTTGCAGTCCGCTTAAGGCTGCGTAACGATTCTGCACCCGAGTCAGCCAGTCTTCGTCGGCTGTCTGTGCGTGGACCACCGGTACGCTGCACCAGAGCCCAGCAATTACAAAGAAAACAGATAATCTCATGAGCGTGGAAAGCTTGTAATACACAGAATGCACGTATCCCTTCGGACGCGTTACTAAGAAGGTCCACAAAAGAATCTTCGAGTCTGTCACTGCGAGGAGCGCCAGCGACGACGCCGTCTTGGGCTCTTAGTCTTGGGTCTTATAAGCAAGATAAACCGGGTCTAACTGGCGCATGCGATCGCCACGTCGGTCCGCAGGCTTCCTCCTCGCGGCTTCCTCCTCACGATGACAAGGTATAAACGTGTTTTATATGCTGCCTGTCGGGGATTGTCTAAACGTAGGGGGGTCTTAACGCAGGGCCCGCCGCAACTCGTATTGGAGGGCCTCGCATGCTATCCGTGCCCGGTCTATGTGCCGGGTCTATCCCGTACAGCCCACGCGTTTGGCGATTGGGGTGTCCTTTGGTATATTGGCGGATGCGTACGGGGTTGCCCGCTCCTACGTAGTTTCAGCAGTGGTTCGCAGCTGCGCAGACGAAACGCAGCGCCCCACACCGAGACGTAGACTGCTCTTCCCCTAAATTGATCACGCAGATGACCATGGTTCGCATTACCGCCACCTATGAAGGCAGGCTCCGATGCTCCGCCATCCACGGCCCGTCGGGCGATACGATCACCACAGATGCCCCGGTCGACAACCATGGACGCGGGGCGGCATTTTCACCTACCGATCTTGTTGCTACCGGACTCGGCACGTGTGTAGCCACGATGATGGGCATTGCAGCCGACCGTCTGGAGGTTGACCTTAGCGGGATGCATGTCGACATCGCCAAAAAGATGACAAGCAATCCGCGTCGTATTGATCGTCTTCAGGTAGAGGTATATCTGCCTCGCTCATACGATGATGATACGTTTAAGCGGCTGCAGCGAGCTGCGTACGGGTGCCCGGTGCAGGAAAGTCTACACCCAAGCGTCACCGTCGATCTCACGGTTTACAACCGTACGTCAGAGTAAGCCGGAAGCGCAGCACGAAAACGATAGCGCAGCGCCCATCAAGAGCGTACCAACGGTTATCCAGCCACCATCAGAAATGCGAGGATGCTGGCCAGGGCATCACGCATCTTCTCAAACGCACGCTTTACCTGCATCTTAATGGCCGCTTCAGTCGTGTCGATCATCTGTGCGATTTCACGGTACCGATAGCCATATTCCCGCAGCTCGATGATGCGACGAGCTTTCGGGGAGAGTGCCTCCAGCGCCCGCTCTACGTCTACCCCCGGCAGACTATCGTTAGCCTGTGTGGTGCGCTGAAGCGGCTTCTCGGGGTCGAACAGGTTCTCTTTCATGTCGTAGCGCCCCCGGTAGAAGTCCTGCAGCTCATACAGCGCACCCTTCATTGCAAACGACTTGAAGCTTCCAGGCTTGCGCAGATCGTCAATTCCGTTGTGCACGCGAAGCAGCGTGTTCTGCACCAGATCGTCGACGTCGGGCCCTCGGCCGATGCGTTTGATGAAGTAGCCGCGCAAGATGGGCTCCAGCGCCGTAAGCAGCGCGTCGCGGGCCTGTTCGTCACCCGCTTGGGCAGCGCGCACCCGCTCAGGCGCAAAGTCGGCGGGGTCAGACATAGACACAGATAGTAGTAGGAAACGATGAGTGGGTGAACATGGTACACTACAACATGGCATCCTTAGTGTGAACCCCGACATATTCATTCCGCATGAATTGACCGGGGTATTGGGGCGTGTGGTTACGCCCCTGATGCTGTTGATCGCATTTGTATTTCGTCATTCAACCGACCACACACCCATGAGCCTGTACGACTTGCACGACGCCCAACTGGACGATATGGACGGGGAGGGGTTTGCGTACTCCGAAAAGACCGTGTACGGCAAAGCTTACAAAGGGGTGTTCTTCGCAGAGAACGCGGAAGACATCGAGACCCTGGCCGAAGGCGATAGCGACGCCACCTTTACTGGTATCCTCTATGACCGTAGCCGCGAGCGCGAAAAATCGTTCACCGTTGACGTCACAAATGTGATTAGCACACCTACGGGTGAGCGGGCTGACTTTGTAGCCACCGAGAAGCCGTAGCGCTTCCCCTTGTTTCAGGCACAGGCTCTTCTCCTGTGCTGCTGCATGATAAGCACGCTGGTTTGCCTGTTGCAAGCCGGCGTGCTTTTTTTGTCGTGGGTCCATCCGAAGTGATCGCTATCCAGGAAAAGGGATTTCCTGGAGCGAGCCCTTCCTTCGCTCCGCCAGTTCTCTCAGCACGTCTACCCCTTAGAATTGAGCGGCCCTCTTTCTTACGCTCAAATCGACACTGTTCAATCGCCTGCTCGGAAGTTATACACGATGCCTATCTGCGGTGCACTGTTCACAACATCAAATCCGACCATTAATGCCACCTGATGCTGATTCCACACCAGCCCGGGTGATACGATCGGCCGCGAAGCGATTTCGCCACGCTCCTGCTCGAAGAGCAATCCAAGCCCCAGTGCTGGCTGAAGCGCTCCGGCCCCTACGTCGGTGAATCCGCGCAGTTGCACGCCGAGGCGCTCCGTTCCTTCGCCGGTGAGCACAGCTCCGCTAATTTCTGCCTGCAGCCATACGCCTCTGCTCGTACCCGTCCACCCACTCGTGAGTCCGATTGGCGTGTTCGACGAGCCCGATACGCCGATACTTCCGCCCACGAAGGCTCCGAGTCCGACAACGGCTGCAGCACCCATCGCCGCCGGCCCCAGACTGGGCGCGTCGTCGTCATCGTCGTCGGAGCGGCTGCGCCGGCGGTCGCTACGCGGCTCCTCGTCCGCCCCGGCCTGCACATCGCCGCGCCCGCCTCGCGTGGTGCGGTCGTCCTCCGGCACCGGCGTGGCCGTGGGTGGACGTGCCACGGTGCGGGTGCGCGCACCTCCGAAGACGTAGCCGGTGCGGATTACGAAGACAGACGAGGTACGGCGGGTGCGCGGTGGCGCAGGGTCTGCACGGGGCTGCCGCTCTTGCCGCGTCTCTTGTTCTCTCCGGTCGCTTCGTTCAGCAGTGCGCGGCACCTCGGGCGGCCACACCTGTACGCGCTCTACATCCACAATCTCGAAGGCAGGCTGTTCAGCCAGCAGCGCACGAGCCTCTTCCGCATCCAGCCCGTCAAAGAGCTCCTGCAGCGGCACGTTGCTCCAATTCAGCGAGACGGTTTCGGGACGCGGCCCCACATCCATCTCTTCGAATGCAAAGAGCGTGGTAGCGCGAGGCGAGCCGTCGACCACCGCCTCTGCAATCAAGTAGATCTGCTCCAGTCGGCCGGGGCCTGCGACGTCACTGAGCGGACGAATGCCCTCTTCTCCCGCATGTACCCAGTCGCCGGGCGACCATGCAAGCTCAAACTGCCAGTCGACGACGGTATCGCGCAATGCGTATTCATAGTCGACACGGATCCGGTCAAACTGCGGCAGCCAGCGGGCCTCGAGTTCCTCCTGCCATTCTGCTACCTGCTCGCGATCGGGCCAGGCGAAGAGATCCATCGTTCCTGCTCCAGCTTCTTCGGCCATAGATGCTTCAGGAGCCCCCTGACCAGCAGCCGACAGGGGCATGCTGAGCAGACCAGCAAGAAGGAACGCTGCGCCAGTTAGGCGTGAGGGGGTAGACATAGAGGTTGACACGAAACAGTGTAAGATACAGGCGGACACGTGCGTCTGTCGCATTCACGTATAAAGACGCACTCAGCGCTGCTTTCGTTACATCGCACTTCTGCCACGGGAAACGCGGTGCGGTATGTACGACGCCACATGTACGGTGCCCCACATGCGCGCCTCGCATGCGCGCGCCTTGCACGATCAATCTCCGAAGCAGGCATTTGTGCCTGATGATCACCGTTCGACCGCTTCGGAAGATGCTACAGGTAGCGCCAGGTCGTTCGTCCAGTAGGCGTTTGCACCCGGACGCTTGGTAATCAAGCCACGTTCGAACATCCAGCTCTCAAGTGCTGCGTAGTAGTCGGTTGTCATTCCGAAGTCATATGTGAAGCACGGAAGCGTAGCCGCGAAGGTTTTGGGCGTAAGTGTATCGCCAGGCTCCACGTCGGCACGGTGGCGGTAGATATCAGCTGCAGACTCGGGCTGCTGGTGCAAGAAATCGATGCCTCGGCGCAGCACGCGTACAAACCGTGCAAACGCATCACGACGCGCCTGCAGATGCTGTGGGGTGGTGATCATGATAAGCTGGCAGAAGTCGGGGATACCCCAGTCCTTGAGTGCAAAAAAGCCAGCGTCAAGACCGCGGTGCTCTGCCTCGACCAGTTCGAAGTTGTAGAATACAAGCGTGGCTACATCTGCCTTGTCGTCGGCCAGCGCGTCGGTATGGTAGAAGCTGTTGTTGACAGGAGTAAACCCATCCGGGTCGACGGTACCCCCATCGTGCTCAATCATTGTCTGTACGATTGCAGGACCGCCAGGGCCTGGAGCACCCGGATACTGAATACGAGCCCCCACCATGTCTCGCGGACGCTCAATGCTCTGCCCTTTCAGATACATGACACCACCATTGGTATGCAGAAAGCGGGCGAATCCCACAACGGGCGCCCCCTCCGCACGATCTTCGACAAGATGAAGTGGCTCAGTGATAGCTACGTCGAGCTTGCCGTCTTCAATAGCTTCAACGGCGTCCATGTGGGCGTCGGGCTCAACGATCTCAAGATCGAGGTTCGCCTCCGCAAACCACCCATGCTCTTGCGCAATGAGGAGCGGAGCGTGATCGGGATTTAAGAACCATTCGAGTCCTAAACGAAACGTATTCATAGCGTGTGCTGGTCTGAATGAGATGACAATAACGCATCAGCCAGCAGTGCCCAGGCCGCGATGCAGCGCTTCTGCATCGCAAACGACGGTGCTTCCCTACGCCGGTGCCATCCGGTTCAGGTTCAAAGGGTATCTTTTCAGCCCTTACTGTGGGCACCCCCAGCTTATTTCAGTATACAAACAGCACTACCAGAAGTTAAAATTGCGAGACGCGCACACATGCATGTGAGGCTAAGATATCGTATGTTCACAATACGACTGTAGCTGTTTGCCCTTTCTTGATGCATCGCCGTGTATGACCCCGAAGCGCCTTATTTCGTCCCTTACGTTTCGTATCGAGCGCTGGCTTCAGCGCGGGTGGCTTCATCAGCTTGCAATAGCAGCGCTTCTCGTCGTCGGAATTTCCATTACGGCCGGATGCGCGGTATGGATTGCGACAGACGCCTTCTCGGGCCCTGGCGAAGCCATCTGGTGGGCGTTTCTACGGCTTTCCGATCCTGGCTATCTGGGCGACGACGAAGGCCTCTTGCTGCGCGTTATCTCAACAGCGGTTACGGTTGCGGGCTACGTGCTTTTCCTTGGCTCACTCGTCGCGATCATGACCCAGTGGCTTACAAATAAGATGACGACGCTCGAACGCGGGCTCACGCCCATTGTAATGCGCGGCCATGTCGTTATCTTGGGCTGGACGGGCAGCACGCTCGATGTGGTTCGCGAGTTGGTCGTTGCACGTGGGCGCATGCACCGCTTTCTGAAGCGGCGGGGGCTGCGGAACTTTCAGCTTGTCATTCTGGCTGAGGAGGTTACCGCTCACCGGCGGCTTGAACTTGCTGAACACATTGGGACCGAGTGGGATGTGAACGATATTATCTTGCGTTCCGGCACCCCGCTAACAGCTGATCATCTCGCCCGGGTGGATGCCCTAAACGCCGCCACCGTTATTCTGCCAGGGGCCGACCGCCAGTCGACCGACACCGCCCACGCAGATACGCGCACCGTAAAGACGCTTATGACGCTGGCCCGCATGACAGCACGCAGCGACTCTCCCTCGCCAATGATCGTGACCGAACTGGTGCGCCCAGATACCATCCCCGTTGCGCAAGCTATCAGCGGCACGAACCTGGAAGTCGTCGAGAGCGGCCGTACCATCGCCCGGCTCGTCGCTCAGACGACGCGCCACCCCGGCCTATCTGCCGTTTATAGCGAACTGCTTTCGCGTGAGTATGGAAACGAGATCTACCTACAAACCCATGCAGCCGTCGACGGACTCTCGTTCCAGGAGGCGGCCGCGTGGTTTCCTCAGGCAACGCTCTTGGGCGCTGTACGAGGCACCTTCCCTTCCAAACACGCTCACCTGAACCCTCCCCCCGAGTTCACATTTGAGCCGGGCGACCGCCTGGTACTCATCGCGACAGCGCACGAGTTCACCACACCGACGGCTCCTTCCTCTCATGAGGCATCTCCCCTCCCTTCGCTGTCCCCCTCTGCTCCCACCACACCCTCAGACCGCACAGGCAAGACGCAGCGCATTCTATGTCTGGGATGGAGCCAACGCGCCGAGCCCCTCTTTCATGAGTACAGGAGCTACACGCGCGAGCAGTTCGATATCACAATCGTGTCTACCGTATCTGCCCGTCAACGCAACGCCCACCTGGCCTCACTGCCTGAAACAGATCGACTGCGTATAACCCACGTAGAGGCCGACTACACCCGCGAAGCCATGCTCGAATCGGTTCATCCTACCACGTTCGACACCATTCTTTTTCTGGGAAGCGACCGCTTTCAATCCAGCGAAGAGACCGACGCCCGCACCTTGCTTGGCTACATGCTTCTCCAAAAACACCTTGCCGAGTCCTCCTCCACCCCTGACCTGATCATTGAACTTGTGGATGCGAGCAACGCCCGCCTGCTTGAGGGTCGGACCGGCGAGGTTATTGTAACGCCTGCCATCATGAGTCGCATGCTCGCTCACGTAGCCCTGCAACGGGAATTAGGCATCGTGTTCGGCGAGCTGTTTGGACCCAGTGGCGCTGAGATCTACTTCCATGCGCCGCACCGATACGGCATCGAGCGCGGTGCCACGCACTCAACCCGCGCCTTGCAGCATACCGTCACCGAATGCGGCGCCACGCTTATCGGGATCCGTGACCACCGGTCCGGTACCAGCACCGTGCACTTGAACCCCGCGAACGACACATCCTGGACGCTTACTCCCAACACCGAACTCATCGTGATTATGACGTACTCACAGCTCTGACATATCCTGCTCAGTAGGCCATTTTCTGCCGGCGTGTCTGTATACCGGCCATCTTTTGGCTTTTCGCAAGGTGGTACGTGCAAAGAAAACGCAAGGTACAGCCCCTGGCAACGCGTCAATCCGTACAACCATGTCATGGATGCCGAAAACCAATGCAGCAATTCCGCTGCATTCCTGCCATCTGCTTGTTACATTACCAACTCCGCGCCAGCTCCGCTTGTATCCCCTTGAACAACGCATGCCTCTTATGCGCCTTCTGCTACCCGCTATCGTAGTACTCCTCTCGGCACTGTTCGCTGCTGCCTCCCAGCCGCTCCACGCGCAGACGCCTGATGAAGATCATGGCCTCTCCGTGCAACAGATCATGCAAGACCCTGACACGTGGATCGGGAGCTGGCCCAGCAATGCGCGCTGGCACGAAAACGGATCGGCGCTCTATTTCGACTGGAACCCGCAGGGCGAATTCCCCAGCGACTCGCTCTACGCGGTGCCTGTTGATGGCAGCGAACCGGTCAAGGTGGATGCGGAGGAGCGCCGCGCCCCAACCCCGTTCTTCTCGGGATGGCAACACGGCACCCATACCTACACGTCCGACTTCACCCGCAAGGTGTTTCTCCATAATGGCGATGTCTATCTCTATAGACGGGATGACGACACCACAACGCGCCTTACCCGCACCTCCAGTTCGCTCTCGCAGCCGCGCTTTTCACCCGACGGGTCGCGCGTCGTTTTTCGGGATGGACTCAACCTGTTCGCCATTCATCTTGAGCATGGCGCCATGCAGCAGCTTACCGATGTGCGAGCAGCAACCGAACCAACTGAAGAGGCGCCCTCTTCACAGGAGCAGTACCTGAAAGAGCAGCAGACCGAGCTGTTCGAGACGCTCCGCGAGCGTCAAGAGCACGAAGAGCGTGCCGAAACCGCCCGCGCAGAAGATGAGGCCGCTGACCCTGACCCACCTACGCTCTACGTAGGCGAGGAGAGCGTGGTGCACGTTTCAATGGATCCGTCCGAGCGCTTCACCGCCGTGGGTACCTCCGATGCAGAGAACGTCGAGAACACCCAGATCATCGACTACGTGACCGAAACAGGCTTTGCTGAGGTCATTAACGCCCGCGCCAAAGTGGGCCGCGCCCCCAGCGGGTACACCCTGCACCTGGCGGATGCGGAACGCGACACCACCTACACCGTCGATCTCAGTACGCTGCCCGGCGCCGACGAGTGGCCCATGCCCAACATCGCCGACCCCGACACCATCGACGGCGTCGACTCTACGCGTACGCTGCGCGCGTTCGGTCCATACTGGAACGAGGATGGCTCGCTGGCCGTGCTCGACGTCCGCGCCGCCGATAACAAAGACCGCTGGCTGGCGCGTCTGAATCCCGAAGACGGATCGGTGACTTCGCTCGATCGCCAGCACGACAACGCATGGATCGCAGGGCCGGGCATCTCGTGGTACGGCGGTGCCAGCACGCTCGGCTGGATGCCCGACGGCGAAACGCTCTATTTTCAGAGCGAAGAAACCGGCTACAGCCACCTCTACACGATCAACGTCGAATCCGGCGAGAAAACGGCGCTCACCGAAGGCGACTTCGAGGTGTTTGATCCACAGCTCACGCAAGACGGATCCATCTGGCTCTTCGCCAGCACCGAAGACTCGCCTCACAACCGCCACTGGTACCGTATGCCTGTCGATGGAGGCGAGCGCACGCGCATTACCAGCGGACAAGACGGGCAGTACGCCGCCGCTCCGCATCCCGACGACACGACGCTGGGCCTGCTCTACGAGTACATCACACAGCCGCCCGAAGTGTACATCCGCGACGACAGCGGCGAGCGCCGCATCACCACCTCGCCTACCAATGAATGGCAGTCCATCGACTGGAGCACGGGTGAACTCACTACCTTTGAGGCTGGCGATGGCACCGACGTGCCCATGCAGATCTTTGAGCCGGACGATCCCAACGGCGCGGCGGTGCACTTTGTGCATGGCGCGGGTTACCTGCAGAACGTGCACAACGGCTGGAGCAATTACTTCCGCGAGTTCATGTTTCACAACCTGCTGATGCAGCAGGGCTACACCGTGGTGAACCTGGATTATCGCGGCTCCGCGGGCTACGGGCGCGACTGGCGCACCGCCATCTACCGCCACATGGGTGGACGCGACCTACAGGACTACGTGGATGCCTCAGCCCATCTCGAAGACACGCGCGGCATCAACCCCGAGCGGCAGTTCATCTACGGCGGCTCCTATGGCGGATTCATCACGCTGATGGCGCTCTTCAACGAAGCCGATGCGTTTGGCGGCGGCGCCGCCCTGCGCTCCGTAACCGACTGGGCGCACTACAACCACCCGTACACCTCGAATATACTGAACACGCCGGTGGTCGACCCCGTCGCGTTTGAGCGCTCTTCGCCGATCTACTTTGCCGAAGGGCTAGAGGACCCGCTGCTCATGGCGCACGGCCAGGTCGATGCCAACGTGCAGCCGCAGGACATCTTTCGCCTCAGCCAGCGTCTCATCGAGCTGGGTAAGACCGACTGGGAGCTAGCCACCTACCCGGTCGAGCCGCACGGCTTTACCGAACCCAGCAGCTGGACGGATGAGTACCGCCGCATCCTCTACTACATTGAGCGCAGCGTGGGCCCGGAGCGTACTGAGCAGGCGTGGTAAGGGGCATAGCAGCGTGTGTTTGGGGATGCGTAGGCGACTGCGCATTCCCCAAGCAGGCTGAGCACCCTACATTACCCTGCGATGTTGCCGTGCAGCATCGAGATGACTACACTGCAATGGACCAATCAATCCCGGTGCATCTTGCACAGATTGGTAGCGGTAAGATGTTAAGTGATTGACATGTGGGTTACATCATCGCAACTCGCTCAAACCCCCTCTGTCTTCGACATCTCCCCCTTGGCTAAGGGGGAGAAACCTGTAGGGAGAGGGGGTTCGAACAAGACAAAACTGCGATCTTCAATCCCCTTATCATTTGGTGTTTAACCAGTGCCCACAGATTAACGTCTCGCCATGTCAAACTCACTCACAGCATTTCTTGCTGTCATCGGGCTGCTTGGGCTCGTCGCACTGTCTGCCCCAGGCTATGCCCAACAGACGGCTACAGCGCCAGACGCAACAGACGACCCGGCATCATCAGAGCGTACTCGTAACACCGTGCATGTTGAACTGCTCGGCGCCGGGCTGCTCTACAGCATAAACTACGACCGCCACCTGGCTGGGCGCTGGCACCTTCGCGGAGGCTATGCTACGTTGGGCTCTTCTTTCACATTTGGCGACGATGATCGAACGCATCTGGTGCCCATGCAGTTGACCTTTGTATCCGACACCGAGGGCGCGCTTGAACTCGGAGCGGGAGCCACCTTGCTGTTGGATGGCACCTATTCCGGTTGGTCGGACACGGTCTTGGCTTCGTTTACGATTGGATACCGGCATCAGCCCCGCGAGCACGGCTTCCTCTTTCGTATTGGGTTTACCCCGTTTGTGGGATACGCAGATCGCCTGATAGCTGCCCCCAGCGGCGGAATCAGCTTCGGATATGCGTTTTAGGCCGCGTCTGAAAAGTAAACGCGCAAGCGAGCGCTAAGCGGAAGCCGCTTCCAGCAAGACGGTTGAAGCATCTCGACTGCTGGTATCGGGTCCAAGCAGCTCCGCTGGACTGGGGCCATAAGTCATACTCCTGGTGCTACTACGAACCACCATTGTGATTCTCGTTTCGTACCACCGGCGCTCGCCTTCAAACCAAAACCCGACCAAGTTCTTCCAAGATCGCGAGAAGCCGTCACGGACCTGGGAACGGGAATATCGATCGACATTCCAGGAAGAAATACCCGCGTCAAATCTTGATCGGTCGCTCTGCCCTACCGCATGTCGGTCCGATACCCCACTGCCGGACGGTCCATAAATGGGGGAGGGCTGACTGCGGTGTTGGCCACATTGTAAAAGCACACACAGCGGGGTCAATGTGGGGTCAATGTCCGGAGTAGAACGCTCCATAGCCGACCGGAGCCCCCTTGTTGGAAGACCCATGAGACGAAAGAACTGGATGCGCTCACGAAGGAGGCTGGCTACAGGTTTTAGCGGCTTCCTTCCCCCCACCCAAACCCACCGGTACGTGACCGACCGTGGACGTCAGAGACGTATTGATCGCAGCAATGCACACGTATTGCTACCCTCCGACCTAAAGCCGGAGAGCGAGCATTTCTCTGTAAGTGAAATACCAGGGGACTTCGGGCAGAATGTATCTCCAGTCCCAAGATGGCACTCCACAAGGATCGCCTCCGCGCAGGATCGTTGCTGCCGAGGGCCGGACTCGTCCACAGCCGGTTCATAGCGAGGGCGGGGTCTTTTCAGGCGCGTTCCTGCTGGGGGGATGTCGACATAATGATCAATCGCCACGTGTACACACACGCGGCTTCACAGACACATTCAAGAAACACTCCTGTCATGCGTCCTATCGTGTTGGTCCCCGTCGTCATTTTGATTCTGGCCGTAGTTGAAGGAGCAGCCGTGGAAATAATGCACTGGCCGGAGGCGGCGGTCTCGTCGGACTCGTTCTGGTGATTCTCTTGATTATGTTCCTCACTGGAAACCTGTAATTCTGCCTTCATCAAGCCTGCCGCAAATCCACTGCGGCACGCAAATCGCCGCTGCGCCCGTCATTCGAGCCTCCGGTGATCCCGTAATTGTCTTTTTCCCAACGAGTGATCCCTATGCGCATCCTGGGTGTAATTCTCATCATTGCCGGAATCGCGGGCTTTCTGCTCACGGGCGTTTCGTATACCACCTCTGAGCAAATCATTGACGTGGGCCCATTACAGGTCGAGCGGGAGGAAGAGCGCTCGCTACCGATCACACCGGTCACGTCGGGCATTCTCGTCGTCTTGGGCGGGGTGCTTACGGTGGTGGGAATGCGAAGAAAGAACGGCTGAATGGTGTAAGCGACTATCCACGAGGATTTCCGTGCGCTGCGACGTCGCCCATTTCGGGTGCCTTGTACCGGTTCTTCTCAGGATGCCCGTCCATGATATCTATCGGAGCGCCACCCCAATTCGCACCAGAAAACTCTGTATCGCAATCATATGAACTCTGTAGACCCTCTCTAAGGTCGTGTTGACCTTACATCAAGTGTGTGCGCGCGAGCCCCAGAGGACGGATCCTACCTTCCGTCTCCTGGGGCTCGCGATTTGTTTTGCACACTTGAGATCTCTGGACCCAGCGGGTCTGAGGGCAGGAGGAAACGAGCGTCTGGTGGACGTCGTGGGCCGCCTCAACCGCGAGCACAGAACGGACGTTATTGATTGAGGGGGCCCAAGGTGCTCAGATCGCACCCCCGTCGTGCGCGACCGGACGGTTCAACTCCAACTCGTCTGGGGGACAGGTTACGCCTCGTGCTCTTTCAGCCAGAGCAGGAGATCGGACATCGAGCACGTTGCCAACGCCACGGACGTATCGGCGGCCCCGTAGTAGAGGCGCAGCCGGTCGGCCTCCACATCGTGAATTGCACCACAGGGGAAGACCACGTTGGGCACGTCTCCATCTCGCTCATAGGGCGCAGTAGGACTCAAGAGCCAAGAGCCGCTCCGCCGGATGACTCGGAACGGGTCGTCCAAGTCCAGCAGCGTGAGTCCGACCCGATAGATGCTGCCCGCAACGGTATCGCGCACTCCGTGGTAGAAGAGCAGCCATCCCTCGGGCGTCTCCAGCGGAGGGGCAGCAATGCCGATACGAGCATGGTCCCACCACCCCCCGTCCCGCGCGCCCAACAAGGGCCGTGGATCGCTCCAGTACTCAAGGTCATTCGACCGGCTGGCCCAGATGTGAGGCCGGTTCGACGCGTAGGCCGAGGCTGGGCGGTGTAGAAGCAGCCACCGTCCGTCGATGCGACGCGGGAAGAGGGCTGCGTTCTTGTCTTCTGGCGGCATGACCGGCCCCTGGCAGTGGAACTCGACGAAGTCGGTAGTTTGGGCCATGGCCACAAGAGGCCCGTCTTCGGAGAAAGCCGTGTATGTAACGACGTAGGTGCCGAGCTCCTCAACCCACACCGCTCGCGGATCCTCCAGGCCCCAGAGCTCTTCGGGGCGGTTCACCGGATCCGGGAGAAGGGTTGGCGCCTCGTCGATATGCCAGTCGGTCACGCCATCGGCGCTGCGGGCCGCCGTCAGGTGCGAGAAGCCCCGTAGATCCTCCACCCGCACAAGGAGGAGCGTCTCACCGGTATCCAACGGGACGGCGGCCGGGTTGAAGACGCTGTTACACGGATAGGGCCAATGGCCCGCCGTAAGGATGGGATTGTGCTCCGAGCGGTGAAAAAGCTCAGTCACTCCCTGCTGGAGGCGAAATTCAGGTTCGTATTGGACCATGGTCGGTTTGTGTAGATCGGAGTGGAGTGTAATAGCGCGTGTCCCGCGCTCGGGAAGGAATGGTGGGAGACCGGTCAGTTTGGCGTGGGGCCCCCGCGGCCTGGAGGCCGAGAAGACACGCGATGACCGACTCGGCCCCCTGGTTAAAGCTGGCTCCGTAGAGCTCCAGTCCGTCGCTGCAGGCACCCGTCGTCGGATCGTAGAGCGCGGTGCCCAGCCGGTTGCGACCGCTGAACCAGTCAACGGCGGCCCGCATGAATTCGCGGTATCGTTTTGCCCCTGTCACATCAAAGGCCACAGCGCAAGCCTCTGCGGTGTAGCCCGCTTCGATGGACTGCTGCGCGAAACGGGCCGGGGACCCATCGCGCGGATACCAGCCTGCGCTGCCCACAAAGTCGAAGTATCCATCCTTGCAGAAGGTCACCTCCAGAACGAAGTCGAGCGTTTCTTTGCCAATTTCCAGGAACTCGGGGCGGCCGGTGGCAAGGTGAGCCTCCAGCATTGCGAGCGGCAGAAGGGCGTTGCCATAGGTAAGTGCGTCGTGGAACCAGGGCCATCCGGGACCTCGGGCCGCGCGGTAGTGCCCAGCGAGCTGCTCGGCCCACTCTGTGAGACGACTGCGTGTTTGCGAGGCCCCGCCGTGGCTCCGGAGGTAGAGGGCGAGTCCGCAGATTCCATAAGCAAGGGCGTGGGGATAGCGAAGATCCACGGAGCGTGCACGCTCCGTCATCTGACGAGCGATCTGGCGCAGAGCGGGCGTTGGGGCCCATGCAGTCGCTGCGCCCAGCCCCCATAGCGCGCGGCCGATTGTGTCCTCGCCCGGGGTCTCGTCTACAAACTGGCGATTGTAGGTCATGAAGTTGCGGAACGACCCGTCGTCGTGTTGCGCATGCTGGAGGAAGCTCAGGTACGTCCGTACAAGCGGAAGCACGGAAGGGTCGTCTGTCTCGTGGTAATGCCGAAGCAACACCACAAGCGCCCGGCCCACGTCGTCGGTGCAGTAGCCGTGATGCCGGTCGGGCACCCCAAAGGGGGCGTGCTGAAAGAGACCGGTATCATCGGTCAGATCCCTCAAGTGGCCAAGCGAAATCGTTGGCAGGGTCGGGCGTTGCGGACGTGTCTCGACCGAACGTCCCTTCACCATGACCACGTCGAACAGGTCGGCGTAGCGGCGGCCCACCTTCGGCCACGTCATCGACTGTCCGACCTCGTAGGCCCGCCGGCTCAAGAGCGCCCGCTCCTCCTCGTCGGCGACGAGGTCCCGTAGGGTCGACGTTAGCGTCTCGGTATCGCCGTAGGGCACCAGCCGGCCGGCGGCGCCGGCCAGCATCTCCTCGGCGTAGAGGTACGGCGTGGACACGATGGCCGTCCCCGCACTGAGGGCGTAGGCCAGCGTTCCACTCGACACCTGATCGCGGCCCGGATACGGCGTAACGTATACGTCGCAGGCACGCAGGTGCTGCAGGAGCTCCGCCTGGCTCACGAACCGGTTTACAAATTGGACGTGGTCAGTCAGACCGAGAGCCTCCACTTGCTTCTTGAGCCCCTCCCGATAGACTTCTCCATATTGGCGTCGCACCTCCGGGTGTGTGGCCCCGAGTACCACGTAGAGGACCTCCGGGTGATCGCGGACGATGGTCGGCAACGCGTTCAGCATGAACTCAATGCCCTTCCCAGGATTGAGGAGACCGAACGTGAGTAGAACGGTTCGTCCGGAGAACCCGAGCGCCTTTTTGTGCGACGTCGACGGTTCGAACGGCATGTCGGGCACGCCGTGGGGAATGACCATGACGGTTGCGGGGTCGATCCCGTACACATCATCAAGAAGCCGACGGGCAGCCTCCGTAATGACCACGAGATGATCCGACTGGTAGGCCACGGCGCAAAGCGCCCGGTGGTACGGCAGCGACGGCTCCGGAAGCACCGTGTGAAGGGTCGTCACGACTGGAATGGTAAGCCGGGCGAGAAACTCGATCAAGTAGAGTCCTTCCGGTCCCCCAAAAATACCGAACTCATGCTGCACGCTGACGAGAGCCGCGCCGCTTGCATTAACTCGCTCGGCGGCAGTCATGTAGTCGGAAAGGTCATTGCGCCGAATGGTGCTCATTACCTCTCCGGGGTAGGACTCAACAGGCGCTTCTCCCTCCATCGCGATCACGTCTGCCGCCCACCCATCCTGTTGGAGGAGGCCGTCGCGCAGGTGGTTTGTGAACGTCCCAATCCCGCATTTCCGGGGCGGATACGTCGATGTAAATACTGCTTGTTTCATAGCGTCGAGAAAGTTTGGGGGGACACGCTCCTGCGGTCGGAGGCCGAATACAGACGGAAATTACGGTTTGAAAAGTCGGGTACGCAAGTGTTCGTCCGAACCCGTTCTCTTACCTCTGAGGTAGTACCTGGCACACGTTGAAATCCCGCCGGCGGCTGTAGGGGCACCGTTCCAGAACTGAAATTACTCTGCACGGCTGAATGGATGCGGCGATACGCTGCGTTTGGAATCTGGGCCAGACCCTCTGGATAGGACGTTCCGTCAAACGCGGCTGCCTCCACAAGATGGCTGTCCCAGGACCACCTCGGGTTGGGGCCTCCATAAGATAGGGATTGCTGTCGCCGTCCAGGCGCCAGTCGAAGCGGGCGTAATCCCGGCAGCCGAGTCGGTCGAAGAGAAGGGGCTATCCCGCTGAGTCTGTTCGCGCGGCTCGCCTGGAAGGTCGGTGGCGACCATTCGTCGTTCAACAGTGGACTTTCCACAGTGGGCTTTCTTGATGAGCCGCTTATCCTATCAAAAGAACAACGACAAGAAGCGGCAGAGCAGCCGTCTATATTTGGTGTCTTCTGGTCCCTCTTTTGGATTCCGTGTTGTGATTCTCATAGAGGGGCTAATCGTCATTCCAGCGTCCGACGGCCTCCGTAGCGGCCGTGCTGTAAAACAGAATGATGCGGCTTGCTGGGTCTAATTCGCGTAAACAGTTCGCAACGTCTTGACGGCCCCTCCGCCGTTTGACGGCAGTAGGCCCATCCCTGCTCAACGACCGACAACCGCAAGAAGACATCAGGACGATGGTGTAGCGAGGCGATCAACGTCAGATCAACCAGCAGAGACATATTGGGGGGAAAGAGCCTAAATCCCACCTCCAGGCGGTCCAAAGGTTCTTTTCCGGTTGGGAAGGGCGCGTGTAGGTTGTCTTCCGACGTTTCAGGGGAATAGACGTCTCTTGACTGCTTTCCCCCTATCTCCACCAAACGACTGCCCCCACTATGTCTTCTACGTCTGACGTTTCCTTCTCAAAAAGCGCCTCCCGTCGCCGGTTCTTACAACAAGTGGGAGGTGCTGCCGGGCTGGCTGCACTCACCCTCACCGGGTGCGACACTGGCGGTAGTTCGGAGCCCGACCCCGAGACTGTGTCTCTTGATTTCTCAAACGACTTTGGCGTTCTGAACTACGCCTATGCCCTGGAGCAACTTGAGGCGGCCTTCTACGTCGAAGCCACCAGCAACTTCTACGGAGATTCCAGTTCGGTTGAAGGGCAGTACTTCCGCGACCTTGCCGCGCACGAAAGCATCCACCGCGACTTCCTGGCCGCTGCTATTCCCGCATTGGGGGGCAACCTCATTCCGAACCTGGAAGTTAAGTAAGTCAGCAAAAATACATTTACACCTTGTCATCGCGAGGAGGGAGCGTGCGACCGACGCGGCGATCTCATGCGCCCGTTAGAGCGGTTTATTCTGCTTAGAAGGCACAAGATTGCCGCGTCGCTGGCGCTCCTCGCAATGACATATTCGAAGATTCTTTTGTGGGCCTACTTAACTTCAGTAGCATCGACTTTAGTAGTCGTGGCGAGGTGCTTGATATAGCCCAACTGCTCGAAGACACGGGTGTCTCTGCCTACAACGGTGCTGGGATTTATCTGGAGAATCCGGATCTGGTGGCTGTGGCTGGCAAGATCGTTTCCGTCGAAGCGCGTCACGCAGCGTCGATCCGCTCGCTCATCAACCCAGGGTCGGCCGACTTTGCAGGCGACGATGTCGTTGACCCGGACAGCGGGCTTGACCTGGCAACCGCTCCGCCCGATGTGCTGTCCGCCGTCGCCGACACGGGGCTCGTCACCACCCCGCTCGAAGTCATCAATCTCGGGTAGGTCCTCCCTTTCTGTTCGCGCCTTCGCTCAACCGATCCGTCGATCTCATGCGTTTGTTTGATTTTCTGTCCACCGATGCCGAAGAACCCGTGTCTCGTAGAGACGTCCTCAATCAACTTAAAGCTACAGGCCTGTGCATGGCTGCAGCCTCAATGCCCCTGGCTCTACTTGGCCGATCCCAGCCCGCCTCTGCACAGTCAACTGGCGCAATCGTCGATGTCCTCAACTATGCCCTCACGCTCGAATATCTTGAGGACTCGTACTATCAGCAGGGACTGGACGCCGACGGCCTGATTCCTGCAGACGGGAGCCGTGCCGTTTACGGGCAGATCTCAAAGCACGAAACTGCGCACGTCCAGCTTCTGGGAGATACCATTCAGAACCTTGGAGGGACCCCGGTTTCGTTCAGCGACTCGGACTTCGACTTTACAGCGGGCGGAAGCTTCGACCCGTTCAACGACTATTCTACGTTCCTCTTGCTCTCGCAGGCATTCGAGGACACGGGCGTCCGCGCATACAAGGGGCAGGCCCCCACCCTGGCGGGGAATGACCTGTTGACCGCCGCTCTCCAGATTCATTCCGTAGAGGCTCGCCATGCGGCCGAGGTGCGGCGACTTCGGGCCGTACAGGGGGTGTCCTTGAAACCCTGGATTACAGGTGCTCAAAGCGGAGGCGCCCCCCAGGCCATCTATGCAGGGGAGGACAACCAGACGCAGGCAGGTATTGATCAGCGTTCTCTCGGGAATGGAGAGTATACATTCGCGGAGGTCACCGAGGCCTACGACGAGCCCCTCACGAGGGATGCCGTGGCCGGAGAAAGCGGAATCGTACTACCGTTCTTTGCCTAACTCTAAGAAAAGAACACTTAGATTCTGTGGTAGCGGCTCAATGCTACGGATGGTGGGAATGGACCTGTAACCGGAGACGGGAAGCCCCACCGGCGCTCGCTCCCGCCTGCAAACCAACACACCAGGCTCTAACGATCGAGGCCCTCGATCCGCCCCAATCATGAGTCCGAAGCAGCTCCGCTACGCCTCTTCTACATACGTCGTGATCGCATCGGTGAGGGCGCTGCCCCGCATGCCGGAGAGGTCGACGTCGAACGGCTGGTCGGTGCCGTCGACCGAGACGCCGGGCACGCCGCGCCGGGCGTTCATGGCGTCGGTGCCCGTTTCGTTTTTGAGGAGCAGCGCCGCCATCGGAATGTCGGGCGCGTTCGAGGCCTCCACGGCTTCAGCGAACTGTTCTTGTCCGGCGCCCCACTCCTGAATAGCGGTGGCGATGGCCTGCAGCGCTTCGTCGTAATCAGCATCGCCGTCGGATTTCTCGGCGCGGGTAAGGGCCGCCTCCAGGTCGCGGCGGGCGGCGTCGCAGGTGGTTACTGCCGCTTCAAGGGCCTGAACTGTATCGTCAGAGAACATATCTAAGGAGATTAGTCAAAACGTACTGGCGTCATTGCGCGGCTCCTACGAAAGCCAGCAGGGCGGGTTCAAGAGCGTGGTGGGTCCGCTACCAGGGTAGAACCAGTGGGATGCGCACGCTCGTGCCTGCTTCAGCAGTGTCCCCCCAGAAAAAGAGCAGAACCCTCCTGTTACAGAGGGCCCTGCGGTCATGCAAACGGCGCGTATGCTGCCGCACCTATAGTTCATCACGTGCAGCACATGGCGCACCGATCTCGTTTTATCGCCTTACAGCGCAGATCCAAAGAACAGCGCGTTCAGGAACAGCCCGTTGGTGCCGTACCAGAAGGCACGGAAGTTCGGGTTGTCCATGATCAGCGTAACCTGTCCGCTTCCGTGGCGGTCGGACACGATGGCCGCGCTCTCACGCGCGATCTCATCGACCGGTTCCGAGATGTAGCCGCTGAGGAGCGGGCTGTCGGTGTAAGTCGCCACCGTGCGTCCAGGACGCTCGTGGGGCTCGTAGAACCGCGTTCCGCGACGAAAGACAGGAATCGTTTCGTCGTAGCCGAACGTGAGCGGGTGCGTGGTGTCGAGCGTCGCTTCAAAGATCGACCCGCCGATGCGATGAGCGCCGCGTGCATCGCCAAGGTCGGCGTAGTCCTGCCCGGCAACGAGCGAGTCCAGATCGAGCGTTTTGGCTTCGAGCTCGACCAGCTCATGGGCCGTCGCCCAGTGTGCCCCAGTGTGCGATGCAATGAGGTGTCCGCCCTCGCGCACCCAGTCTTTGACCTGGTCGGCATCCATCCCGTTATAGGAGCCGCCGGCCAGCACCAGCGTATTGTATTCGGAGAGATCGAGGCTCTCCATGTAACTGATGTCGATCATTGACACGGGAATGTCGAAACGCTCACTGAGCAGGTGCCATACCTCCCCAGCATTGGCCGCGCTGGCACCGCCCCATCGCGAGCGACCGGTCGTTCCAGAGACGACCGCGACTTCGGGCTTCTCAAGCACCGATGCGCTGCTTGAGCCAAGGTCTGGGCCGGTGGGTGTAAGGCCGCGGTTGATCGCGACAATCTCTACGTGGTGAGCCTCAGCCGCTGCCTGTACCGCTTCATGCACGTCGGCCTCTGAAGCGTTGTGCTGCTGCAGCGGAATGATGATCGCGCCGCGATCGAACGTGCGTGTGCTTCCGTTGACCAGCGCCTCAAACGGAGACGGCATCATACGCGTCGTGATGTCCGCATCTTGGAGCTGGTAGAGCGCACGCGGAGCAAAGTAGCGTCCCCACGGCATCACGTAAGCCACCTCGGCCTGTCCGCCCGTGACTGCGCCGCCTGTGTACGGCATTGCATCGATGCGCTCGCCCCGCACGCCCGAAGGCGTCGACGTGAGTTCGCTGTGGTCTGTGCCGAAGGCGAGCGGCAGCGTCCAGGTGGATACGTCGTAGAAGAGCGAATCCTGGAACGTGGTCTGGCGCTCCATCACGCCCTTCACGAACTGCCCTTGCTCCTGGTCGAGCGGCACCCAGTAGGCAGCACCCGGACGGTAGGTACGCCCGTCCGATTCGACGGTCTGCCCGAGATCGAAGAGCTCCACGCGATGCTGCAACAGGAGTTGTCCGAGCGCCTGCGCCCGCTGCGGGTAGCGCTCCATGTCGATGAGATAGCCCGTCATAGGAGCATCACTCAGGTTCTCGGAGCGGTTGGCGAAGAAGTCGCGCTGGTAGCGCAGCAGATCTTCGCGAATTTCAGAGGAGCCCTGGAGCGTAGAGAGCGACGCCAAAAACTGGTTGCGCACGGTGTAGGCGTAGTTCATCACGCCGGTGCGGGTATCGTTAAGGAGCGCACGCGAGGACGCCTGCTCAAAGAGAATACCGACCGTCCCCTGCACGTCTGGATAGGTCGAGCCCTTGCCGTAGTAGAAATCGTCGAAGCGCTCGCGGGTATAGTAGAGCGACCCGATGTCGTCGAGGAAGTCAGCGTGGTACTCGGCCAGCTCAGCCGTTAGCTCCTGGTTGATGTCGGGCGTGTTGGGGTTGGTGCGGCTGGGAATGCCGGGCTGAAAGAAGTAGGTGTCTTCCGACCCCATCTCGTGGAAGTCGGTGAGCACCTGCGGGCGCCAGTCCTGATAGAGGGCGATGCGTGCCTGCGACGACGGGTGCTGCACGGGCATCCAGTCGCGGTTCAGGTCGAACCAGTAGTGGTTGGTACGCCCGCCGGGCCAAGGCTGGTTGTGCTCGCGATCTTGGCCGTCGATGGTGGGCGCACCGCCCCGGTTGCCGTTGACCCAGTTCACGAAGCGGTCGCGCCCGTCAGGGTTGAACACCGGATCGATGATGGTAACCACGTTGTCAAGCACCGCGTCGATGGCCGGTCCGTTGCCGGCAGCCAGATGGTAGAGCAGCAGAATGCTGGCCTCGGTGCCGCTGGCCTCGTCGCCGTGTACGGAGTAGCCCATGTAGACAACCGTAGGCAGGTCGGCCAGGTCGGCGTCGGACACGGACTCAGGATCGGACGAGAGCGCCTGGTTCTGCGCTTTGATTTCGTCGATGCGCGCAAGGTCTTCAGGGGGCGCTACGACGGCATGCACGAGGGTGCGATTGTCGTACGTGGTACCATGGTGCTGCACCTGTACGCGGTCGCTGACTTCGGCCACGGCTTCGAAGTACGCCACGGCCTGGGCCGAGCGCGTGTGGCGCGTGCCAATTTCGTGGCCGATCACCTCTTGTGGCGTGGGAATGTCGGGGTTGTAGCTGGTGACCCCTTCAACCGGGGTGTCGATGGCGAGCGGAAGATCCTGCGCATGCGCCTCAGCCCCCATGCCCCCACCCCAGACGAGTGCGGTGGCGAGGAGGAGTACGGCGAATACGCGTTGTGACAAGGCGATCATAAGGGGGGAGACTGGTCAAAAAGAGCGCGAGTAGGCAGGTGAGCATTGGCGCCGCTGATGCACGAGGCGGCGTAGCAACAGGACACGGTATGCCCGTATCCCTTTCAATACATCAACTGCACAGGGATTACTTAAAGGATGTCCTGTAAACATAGCGGAGGCGAGGCGCAACTGCCACCGTAGCCAGATTCGTTGATGACACGAACCGGCAGCTCAATGACAGCGCAGCTTCGCCCGTAACGCATGAAGCGCACGCTAATCGTTGCGGCTGCGGCGCATCCAGGCAATGACAAGCCCGGTGCCGATGCCGAGCGCGAGGATAAGGAGATACCAGAGCGGGGAGTCTGCTGCTTCCATAAGCAATTGGGGAGATCGGTGGGGGGCGTGCAAGAGGTAGCTTACTGGTTGCGCTCCCAGGTGCGGAAGCGGTTGAGCTCTTTGTGAGCGGTACGCACAACAAACGCCAGCACGGCGGCATCGTCGACGATCCCGATTCCAGCAAGCGACTTGCCTTTGGGGCCGCGCAGGAAGGCAAAGTAGAGCACCGCCAGCGTAAGCACACCCACCGAGCGCCACGGGAAGTTGGGGTAGCGCCCTTTACGCCAGGCCTGCAGCATGCGGAAGAGCGTTGCCACATCATCGGCAATTACAGCTGGCACCGATCGGTCTTCACCCAGTCGCTGTACGGCCTTGCGGAGCACCGCGACCCACTGCAGTCGTTTCTCAAGCGCTTCTTGCGCAGCCTCGGTAAAGGCCTCGGCGAGAGAGGGGCCGCTGTCTTCTGTGTCGGAAGCCGACTTGTTGGAGGTCGACGTGTCTTCATTGGCTTCCTGACTCGGTTCTGCATTTTGAGAGGAAGCGGTTCCATTTTCTTCATTTTGCTCGGCGGCATCATCGGGCGATGCCGCATCAGGGTTGTTTGCTTGCTCAGACGCCTCGTGTGGGGATTCGGACATGGGTGTACCAGCGGTTGATCGATGAGAGCATACGAACAGAACGGACGGTGCAGCCCATACGTGTCATACGAAACAAGGGCTGCTGTATGCTATCTTTGATGCACAGCCTGCTCTGGAGTTCGCGACGTTTTCTATTGTCCCCCACCGATTTTATGAAGACCCAACGCACCGACGACCCGATCAAGGCAGCCCGCTGGCTGCGCCTGGGCGACTGCGTGGCCTTTCCTACAGAGACGGTGTACGGGCTCGGGGCCGACGCGATGAATGCTGATGCGATTGCGAAGATTTTCGAGGCCAAGGGCCGCCCGGATGACAACCCGCTGATCGTGCACTTGCATTCGATTGATCAGATCGACCGTGTGGCCCGCGACCTGTCGCCAGCCGCCTGGGCACTTTTCGAGGCGTTCAGTCCCGGCCCGCTTACCTGTGTGGTACACAAACGTGACGCCGTACCCGATGTAACGACTGCCGGACTCGACACGGTGGGCGTGCGTATTCCGTCGCTGCCGGTGGCTCAGGCGTTTCTTTCGGCCTGCGCGGTGCCGGTGGCTGCCCCCTCAGCCAACCGGTCGGGGCGCCCCAGCCCAACGACCTGGGAGGCCGTACGCCACGACCTGGACGGACGTATCCGTGGCATTCTGATTGGCCCGCAGTCGCCCCGGGGCATTGAGTCGACAGTGATCGACACGACCACCCAGCCCCCTGTGATGCTGCGCCCGGGGGCGATTTCGTTTGAGGAGGCGCAGCGCGTGGTGCCTGCTCTTCAACTGGCCGACTCGGTAGAGCAGAAGCAGCGCAGTCCGGGTACGCGGCATCGCCACTACGCGCCTGATGCTGCTGTTGAGGTTGTCGGTGCTGAGGCGGCCGCTCCGGCTCGCGACGCAGGCTACCTCGGCCTGAATCGTCCGAAGCGCGCAGGCACGTGGGGGCGTGTCGTGCTCTGCCGCAATCTGTCGGACTATGCGTCGCGGCTGTATGCAACCTTGCGGCAGTTCGACAGCGAAGGCTTTACGCGCATCGTGTGCGAGCCGGTCGAGCCGGTGGGACTGGGACGCGCGCTGATGGATCGTCTTACGCGGGCAGCGGGCCACGTGTCTGGCGAAACATCCAGCGATGCAGCGGCGGAAGAAGGCGAAGCGCCTTCGTGACGGCCTGTGCTACGCCGGGCCGGAACGCGATGCCATGCACCAGGCGTCCCCATTGTAGGCGCCGGTCGAAGGCGTCGTGCCAGCGCGTGGCGTACTGCGTGCGCAGCGTAGCAGGCGCGGCCCTTCCCGACAGAAATGCGTGCAGCGGCGGCGCGAGCAGGTCGGCCGCGTGCAGCGCCATCGCCATGCCATCGCCACAGAGCGGCGCGATCATAGCGGCAGTGTCGCCGACCATGCATACGTCTTGATGGAGCGGGCCCTTTGTATCGAGCGTGACCTGACTCACCGCGCAAAAGTCGGTGCAGCGCGTGCCCTGCGACAGCCGGGCGGCCAGATGGGGGTTGGCCTCGGCGGCCGTGCGGAGCATCACTTCGGGCGACCCCGCTTCTTTGAGTCGATCGCGTCGCCCGATCCAGCAGACGTTGAAGCGTCCCTCTTCGACCGGCGAGCACCCGCAGTATCCACCTGGGAAGGCATGAATGTCGATCACATCAGGGATAACGCCCTCGTAGTGTGCCTTGAACGCAACCACCGGGTCGGGCTGCGTCAGATCGGTGCGGCCCAGCGTACGGTCGGGGATGCCATGCTTGCCCCACGCCCCCACAACCGCGCGGGCTGTGGTGGTGCCCCCGGCATGCGTCACCATAAACCCGGTGTCGAGCGTGCCCTCAATGCCCGATACCCGACAGCCCGTGTGCACCGTAGCTCCCATGGCACGCGCATGATCAGCCAGGAGTGCGTCGAGCACGTAGCGGCTAATTCCCCAGGCTGCCGCCGGAAGCGCCACCGTGTCGGTGGCTCCTCCTGGTGCGGTGACCACCGACTCGGCGATCCGCGGCGGGTTGTGCGCTTCCAGCTTCTCACGTACGCCCAGGCGGTCGAGCGAGGCCTGTGCTTCGGGCGAAAGGAACTCACCGCACAGCTTGTGGCGCGGATACGTACCCGCTTCAAACACCTCAACGGCGTGTCCGGCCTGTGCCATCTGCGCCGCAACGCTCAATCCGGCCAGCCCTCCGCCAACTACAGCTACATCGGTCATGGTTTGGTCTACTGTCTCACTTCGCATTTATTGACACATCGTGCATTGATGTGCTGTGTATACTACATGTGTTAGCATTCACAACATACGACTATACCCGATAAAGCATCCCCTCTTTCCCTACCGTCGACATCGTTACGAAGGCTTTCAACTGCCGCTTTGGCGACGTCTACGGCAGTGTCGGGCGCGTAGGGTGGGCCTGCACAACCCACCGAAAGGCCCAGTGCCAGGTAATTTTGGCGGATGCGTAGCCGGCCCTGTGCACGACACGCATCAGCTCGTCTTGTGTGAAGGCGCGCCGCACGGAGAGCGGTGCATCGTGCTGGTACATGGGCGACGTAGGCAGGAGCCGTGCCAGCAGCCAGATGCTCGCGTAAGCGACCGGGTGTCGGTGCAGGTCGTTGATCACGAGCCCGTGCGGACAGAGCGTGCGCATGCGCTTCAGCAGCGCGATGAGTTCCCCATCCGGAAAGTGATGCAGGAAGAGTCCGGCATGGGCCAGGTCGTAGCGTGTGCCATGATCGGGCGCGTAGGTGAACACGTCGTCGGTGATCACCCGCACGCGGGATCTGAGACGGTCTGGGAGCGCCTGGTCGAGATACGCACGGGCATGGTCGGCGGTAACCGGATTGGCTTCAAGCGCATCGACGCGCACGTCGAGCCCCTCCGCATCCGCCCACCGCACCAGATGGGCCGGATAGTCGGCACTGCCACTGCCCAGATCAAGGATGTGATACGGACGTGCCGGGTCCATGAGCCCTCGCAGCGCCCGATGGGACGGCCCGTACCCCCCCAGCAACCGGTTGGTGATGCGGATGTCGCGCAGCGCAGTTTCGAGACGATCGTCGACAACCGAGAAGTCATCCATGATCTCCTCTTCGTGAACGGCACGGGTATCAAAGGCAGGCCAGTAGGGCATCGCATGTCAACAGGTAATGGATGGATAACAGAAGCTCTCTTGCATCCTGTGCGGATAATCTGCATCTTAGATCCACGTTCATAACTTAGTCATATTACATACCGAGGTGGTTTATATGCGAAAAGTGATACTAAGCGCGCTACTTATGTTCGGACTGATGGCGTGGAGCCTGAGTCCGGCTGTGGTGCAGGGGCAAAAAGTGCTCACGACCCCTAATACGCCAGATGTTGAGGATTTTCAGGACTTTCGTGGGGAAGGATTCAGCCCGAGTCCGGATCCCGGGCAGCTGAATTCGAATGCCTTTGCCATGTTTGGCATGAGTGACGGTGATACCGGCTTTGGAAACACGAACACGTCTGGTGACTTTGCTCGCGGGCTTAGTGACGGCCAGGTCGGTACAGGGGGAATGTATGCCTTTGAGGTAGAGCCCGGCATCTATACTATGGGGCTGCAGCCTGGAGGGAGCGATATGACTCCGGGTACAATCTACGTCTGCTATCAAAACGACACAGGAAGTACAATCATCGACGGTTTCAATGTCGAATATGACCTGTGGGTGTATAATGATCAAGATCGGGGTCAGATCATTGAGTTAAAGTATCTGACAGGTGGTGGTTGCTTGACTGACGGAGAGCGAGCGAGCAGCTTTCGAGAGACCGGGTTGACCTTTGAAATTGACGAGAACGCGCAATCCCCAACGGAGTGGGAACGCAATGAGCAAGGCGCTTTTATCGAGACGTCGCTCGACCAGGGCAGCTTCATCACCCTTGCACTTGTTACTGACGATAATACCGGTAGCGGAGCCCGGCCTGAATTTTCTTTCAACAATCTATCGGTGACGCCCGACCCTGCCAACCCGATTCCGGTCGAACTCGCTTCTTTCACCGCGCAGTTGAGCGGCGACCGGGCGCAGCTGCAGTGGGAGACGCTGTCGGAGACCAACAACGCCGGGTTTGACATCCAGCACCAGGCGCCGCAGTCCAGCGCTTTCTCCAGCCTCGGCTTTGTAGAAGGCCGCGGTACAACCGACGAGCCGCAGTCCTACCGCTTCACCACCGATGCGCTGGCAGCCGGCACGCACACCTTCCGCCTCCGCCAGATTGACCTGGACGGCACGGATGAGATCCACGAAGCGATCACTGTGCAGGTGCGTCAGGGCGAGGTCATGCGCATGACCGGCTCCAATCCGGTTACTGCAGGTGCTACCACGTCGTTCACCGTGCAGCTCGACCAGCAGGATGACATCACCGTCGCGGTCTACAACGTGCTCGGACAGCGCGTGCAGACGCTGCATGCAGGCCCTGCGCAGCCGAATGAGGTGCTGCGCCTAACGCTCGACACCAGCGGACTGGCCAGCGGCATGTATTTCGTGCGCACACAGGGCAGCTCCGTACGCGAAACACAGCGCGTCACGGTCGTGCGCTGACGTTCTTATTCGGTCCGAGGCGATGCGCATCGCCTCCTTAACAAGCAACCGCCCCGATGGAGGAGAGCCTCCGTCGGGGCGGGGTGTGTTTAGGAGCTACCTGGAGATACAGAAGCCGTCTATCCCATCAGGTAGTTCGCAAGCGTGATATACAGTGCAAGCAGTCCTGCAGCCCATGCCACACGCGAGGTAACGTAGTTTTTGAATTCGGCGTGCTGGGCATTGAAGCGCTCATCAATACGAGTGGACTGAAGTTCAAAGCGCTCGTTGATACCTGCTTGAAGCGCGTCAAACCGGTCATCAATCTGTTTGAAGCGCGAATCAATCTGTTCAAACCGTTCATCGACGCGCCCAAATCGTTTATCGACATGCTCAAACCGCTCATCAATGCGGTCAAACCGCTCATCAATGCGGTCGAATCGGTCATCAATGCGCTCGAATTGCTCATCGATGCGCTCGAAGCGCTCATCAAGACGACTCTCCAGCGCGTAGAGATCGTCCTTGGTCGCAGAGGCCGCATCCGTTTCATTTAGGAGTTCAGCAACGCCCTCAGCTTGTTCCTCGGTGAAGCCAAGTGCCTTGAGCCGCTTTGAAGCTTTCAGTGTGTCGATTGGCATGGCACGCCGAATATTTTGATCAGGTCCGCGTGCATATACCATGAAGCGCCATGAGGGTTCATGGTACACAGGCAAAGCAACCTGTTACGCGTCCGACAGCACCTCGCGCAGGGCCGCCTGCGCCTCCTGCGGATCGGCGGAGCCGTTGGTAGCACGCATGATCTGTCCCATGAAGAAGCCCATGAGCTGCTGCTCGCCGTCGCGGAAGCGCGCGGCCTCGTCGGGGTTCTCGTCGGCCACCTGCCGGGCCGCCTCGCGCAGGGCCCCTGCGTCGTCGATCTGCTGCAGCCCCTCGGCCTCGACGATCGCCTCAGGGTCGCCACCTTCAGACATCATGCGCCCGAAGACGTCACGCGCGGCGCGATTGGTGATCACATCGGTGTCGACCAGACGCACCAGCTCGGCAAACTGCCCGGCATCGAACGGGAGGTCGGCGAGCGACTGGTCTTTGCGGGCGGCCTGCAGCTCATTTACGATCCAGTTTGCTACCGCCTGCGGCGCCTCGTACCGATCCATCACGTTGTGGAAAAACGCACGCAGCGGCTCGTCGCCCGCCAGCAGGGCGGCGCCGTCGCGCGTAAGCCCAAAGTCGCTACGGTACTGCTTGTACACGGCCCGTTCAGCCTCAGAGAGCCGGTCGACCGGGTCGCGCTGTGCGGCCATGGAGCGCTCGCGCTGCTCGCGCTTGGCTTCTTCTTTGGCCTTGCGCTCCGCCTCCAGGTCTACCGCATCCGCATCTTCGGTCCAGCGGTCACGCAGCGGCACAATCTGGTTGAACACGAGCGCATCTTCCGACGAGTCGTCCGGGTCCTGCCAGAAGTACCCCACCCGTTCAAACTGGTAGCGCTGTTCGGCTGGGTCGTCAAGTACGCTGGGCTCGATGATGCCGGTGTGCACCTGCAGTGAATCGGGGTTCAGGTGCGTTTTGAAGTCCTCCTCGCCGCCATCGGGCGCCGGCACGGTGAACAGGCGGTCGTAGAGACGCGCTTCAAACGAGAGCCCTGCCTGCGCATCCACCCAGTGAATCACCCCCTGCGGCGCAGGCCCCTCGGCCGGATCCACGTTGCCTCTGGTGTCGGGGTCGTAGGTGCAGTGCAGTTCAAGGATCGAACCGTCGTCGTCGCGCACCACCCGCTCGCAGGTAATCACGTAGCTGTTGCGTAGCCGCACCGTGCGCCCCGGCGCCAGGCGGTGGAAGCCCTCAGGGGGATTCTCACGGAAGTCGTCGCGCTCAATGTAGAGCGTGCGCGAGAACGGCACCGACCGGCTTCCCTCCCGGTCGATGTCGCGTGGCCACGACGGGAGCTCCATCCACTCGGTGGCATCGGCCTCGTAGTTGGTTAGCACCACCTTCAGCGGATCGATGACCGCCATCACGCGCGGGGCGCGGTCGTTGAGCGTGTCGCGGATGGCGTGCTCGAAGCGGCTGATCTCTACGCGGCTTTCGGTGCGCGTTACGCCCACATCGTCGCAAAACGCCCGAATGGCGGCCGGCAGCACGCCCCGCCGCCGCAGTCCGGCCAGCGTAGGCAGACGCGGGTCGTCCCAGCCGTCTACGTCGCCGCGCTCAACCAGCTGCAGGAGCTTCCGCTTACTCATGACTGTGTAGCCCACGTTGAGCCGCGAGAACTCGTACTGGTGCGGGCGTGCCGCGAGCTTCTCCTCGGGCAAGCAGCGCTCCAGAAGCCAGTCATACACGCGGCGGTTGTTGTCGAACTCCAGCGTGCACAGCGAATGCGTAACGTCCTCAATCGCATCTTCGAGGGGATGTGCAAAGTCGTACATCGGGTAGAGGCACCAGTCGTCCTCGCGCCGGTAGTGGTGCGCGTGCTTGATGCGAAAAAGCGGCGGGTCGCGCATGATCATGTGCGGCGACGCCATGTCGATCTTGGCGCGCAGCACATGGGCCCCATCGGCGAACTCGCCGTCACGCATGCGCTGCAGCAGGTCCAGGTTCTCCTCTACCGAACGGTCGCGGTACGGACTCGGCGTGCCGGGCTTGTTGACCGTGCCTCGGTTTTCGCGAATCTCTTCTTCCGTCTGACTGTCTACGTACGCATCCCCCTGTTTTACCAGCTGTACCGCATACTCGTAGAACTGCTCGAAGTAGTCGGCCGCATGGTAGCAGTGCTCGCCCCAGTCGTAACCAAGCCAGTGCACCGCGTCCTTGATCGCCTCAGCGTACTCCTCGCTCTCGGTCTCCGGGTTGGTGTCGTCGAAGCGCAAGTGGCACTGCGTATCGGCCACGTCGGCATAGTCTTCCGCGATGCCGAAGTTGAGGCAGATCGACTTGGCATGGCCCAGATGCAGGTAGCCGTTGGGCTCGGGCGGAAACCGCGTAACAACCCGGCCGTCGTGCGTATCTGCACGCAGGTCGTCGTTGATAATTTCGCGGATGAAGTTGGTAGCAGGCGGCAAGGCGCGGTTGTCACTCACAGAAGATTAGCCGTTATGGATGACAGAAACGAAAGCGGGAGATTCGTAGGAATCCAGCCCCGAAAAGATCCGCCGCCGTCCCGCCTGCACGTACGCTCCATGAATCTACGGGGGTTGGTCTGGGTTTATGCGAACGCCTACATCCTCCCCACGATATGTTCGCGTACAGATGAAAACGTCTCTTAGCGCAGTCTGGGATCGCCTACGCAACACTCCCGGTTCACGGTGGATGTGGATCGGCGTCGGCGCTGGTATTCTCCTTATCGGACTTGCCGGCGGCGCCTGGGCGTGGTGGACGCAGAGTCCGCCCGATGCGCGCTGGCAGGCGGTCGATCGCATGATTGAGCGCGCCCACGGCCCGGTGCCCACCATCACAACGGATGAGCTGGCCGAGCGCCTGCAGCGTCCGGCCTCGGAGCACCCCGTGCTGCTCGATGCGCGCTCTCCGGAGGAGTATGCCGTGAGCCATATCGCAGGTGCGCATCTGTACGACCCGAACAACCCCGACACGGCCCTGCTCGACACGCTCTCTTCTGATCAGCCCATCGCGGTGTATTGCTCGGTTGGGCACCGCTCTGCCGACGTTGTAGCGCACCTGCGGGAGCGCGGGTTCACCCGAGCTGTGAACGTGCGCGGCTCTATCTTCATGTGGGCAAACGAGGGCCGTGAGGTTGTACGCAACGGAACAGCCGTCACCGCCGTCCACCCTTACGACGCCATGTGGGGGCGTCTCCTCGACGAGCCTCTCCGCGCCGATGCACCGGCCCCGTACAGCTCCGGCGAGTAGGTCGCGCGCAGAGCAGAACTGGCGTTGATGCCCTGACGGGGGCGGCCCCCAGCTCCGTCGCTCTTATCCTGCATCTTTGTTGTGCATCTCTACAAGAACCCGAGGAGCGGGGCCTGCCCTTGGCCCTGTCACTTCGGTGCGCCGACCACTGACGTTCTGACAGGCGCTGCGGCTTTGGCAGCCGCAGTTCTTGTTTCGTTACGTTCACTTCGCGAACTTGTATGCTACGCTGACAGAATCACGTAGCTATATTCGGTGGCATCACTTTGGCAATTCCTAATAAACGAAATGCGGCAACACGTGAGAGCTTCTGATAGCTCTCAGGTCTTACCCCGCTTCGGTTGTTTTATTCAACATACAGCGTAGACTTCTATGAACAACCACTTTAGACGACTGGAAAAGCTATACGGACGTTCGCATGCGGCATCCACGCAGGCTACCGTCTCGTTTGGACGCGCTGTGCTTCACGGCGATATGGGTAACGAACTGCCAGGCACGACCGCTGCCGAACAGCTGCTCACCGACGCCGCCCGGCTGGCTGCTGGATCGCTCCAGAAAGAGCATGTGGTTAGTGCCGAGCAGTTTGAGATCGATGTGAAGCGCCCCGGCTACAGCGGCCCTATTCAGGCCATGGCCCAGGTTATCCTTACAGAACCCCCGCGTGCTGTTGTCACCTCGCTTCTGCTTGACGCCGACAGCGATATCATCGCAGAAGCCCGCGGCACCTTTGCCCCCACCGAGGAGCAGCTGCCCGAGCTCTCGGCGGTAGCCAATGGATCGTCTGAGGAACACCCCGCTGATCTTCCATCCGATGCCCCTTTTGAGGACAGCGACTCAAGGTTGAAGCCCGCTTCCTTCATGCCTGTATTTTCCTCGCCGTTTGGCGTCGTCTGCTTGAACTGACGACCTTCCTCACACACCGAAGCGGACCAAGTCTCCACTGATTGTACCTCTGGCTTACGGTCAGCATGTACAGCCCCCGCATAACAACAAAGCCCCTACAGCAATGATCTGTAGGGGCTTTATTGTATGAACTATCTGACACCCCGGCACAAAAAACGGAGCGCTTCCTCTCGGAGGCGCTCCGTTTTTAAGTCGTGCTAGCTGGCACTTGGGCTGTTCATCCTAAAAGTCCATGTCGCCCATGTCTGGCATGCCGTTGCCGCCTTTGTTCTTTGACGGGCGGTTCACGATAACTGACTCGGTCGTGAGCAGCAGTCCGGCAACCGATCCCGCGTTTTCGAGGGCACTGCGCGCCACCTTCGTCGGGTCGAGGACGCCCTGCTCAAGCAGCGGGCCGTAGATATCGGTGCGCGCGTTGTAGCCGAAGTCGCCTTCGCCTTCTTTCACGTGCTCAACGACGAGCGAGCCCTCAAGACCGGCGTTCGAGGCGATCTGGCGGAGCGGCTCTTCGAGCGCGCGGCGCACGATCGAGATGCCGATCTCCTGATCCTGATTCTCCACGTCGAGGTTGTCGAGGGCGTGCAGCGCACGCAGGTACGCAACGCCACCGCCGGGCAGCACGCCTTCTTCGATGGCGGCACGCGTGGCGTGGAGCGCATCTTCAACGCGAGCTTTCTTCTCTTTAAGCTCCGGCTCGGTAGCTGCACCGACCTTGAGCACCGCTACGCCGCCAGAGAGCTTCGCAAGGCGCTCCTGCAGCTTGTCGCGGTCGTAGTCCGAGGTCGCGCTTTCGACCTGCTGGCGGATCTGGTTTACACGCGCTTTGATCTGCGACTCTTCGCCTGCGCCGTCGACGACGGTCGTCGTATCTTTGTCGATCGTAACGCGGCTGGCTGTGCCCAGGTAGTCGAGCGTAGCATTTTCAAGGCGGTAACCCTTCTCCTCGCTGATCACTGTGCCACCCGTGAGAACCGCAAGGTCTTCGAGCATGGCCTTACGGCGATCGCCGAAGCCGGGCGCCTTCACAGCGGCGACTTTCAGCGTGCCGCGCAGCTTGTTCACCACGAGCGTAGCGAGGGCTTCGCCTTCGATGTTCTCCGCGATGATGAGCAGCGGATTGCTCGTCTGCGCGACCTTCTCCAGGATTGGCAGCAGATCGTTCATCGACGAGATCTTCTTGTCGTGAATCAGGATCCGCGCGTCTTCGAGGTTTGCGACCATGTTGTCGGAATCGGTCACGAAATAGGGCGACAGGTAGCCGCGATCGAACTGCATGCCTTCCACGACATCCAGCTCGGTGTCGAGGCCTTTGGCTTCCTCTACCGTGATGACGCCGTCTTTGCCAACGCGCTCGAATGCATCTGCAATGAGCTCGCCGATAACGGTGTCGTTGTTGGCCGAAATCGTAGCGACCTGGCTAATGTCTTGCTTGCCGTCTACTTCGCGGCTGAGAACGCCCAGCTCAGCGACTACCTCGTGGATGGCCTGCTCGATGCCACGCTTCAGGTCCATCGGGTTCGACCCGGCGGTTACGCTCTTCAGACCCTGCGTCATGATGGCCTGTGCGAGTACGGTCGCTGTGGTCGTACCGTCGCCGGCTACGTCCGAGGTCTTCGAAGCCACCTCTTTGAGCATCTGTGCGCCGATATTTTCGAGGCGATTCTCGAGTTCGATTTCCTTAGCAACGGTTACCCCGTCTTTGGTGACAGTAGGCGCACCGAAGGATTTCTCAATGAGTACATTTCGGCCTTTAGGTCCGAGCGTGACCTTTACGGCATTGGCGAGGGTATCTACGCCGCGCTTGAGCGCGTTGCGTGCTGAAACGTCAAAAACAATCTGTTTAGACATAGGAGTTCGATATACGGTGTCTTAGGGGTTGAAATAGATCTTCAGAAAAGATCGTAGTGTAGCGTGTTACCAACAGCTTAATTGGTAAGACGACCCAGGAGGTCAGACTCCTTTACGATGAGCAGTTCCTCGTCGTCGATTACGACATCGGTGCCTGCGTACTTGCCATAGAGCACCCGGTCGCCCTCGTGCACGCTCATCTCAACGTGCTTGCCATCTTCGGTGCGACCCGGTCCGACAGCGACGACGGTGCCTTGCTGCGGCTTCTCTTTGGCCGTATCGGGAATGAACAGTCCGCTGGCAGTCTGCTCGTCAGCAGGAATTGGGCGAATTGCAACGCGGTCGCCCAGAGGTTTGAACGTAGACATAAGGATGGGATACGTGTTTGAGGTAGATAATTGGACTGTATGGCGCTTCGGGCAGCAGACCGTATATAAGGCCAGCAGACTCCCTGAGCGCTTCAGTGGGCTGTATAGCAATCGGGGTACCGCCCGACACAGCCCGCACCCACTTAACACAAATCGCACACAACCCTTCAGGAGAAGCTGTTTGTTGAGAGATGTGCGCCAATGCGTCAGCCCCTACACGTGGGCGCATCTATTTTCTTAGAGCCTGTTTTGATTTCTTAATTTGGGCTCCGAGCGGCGGCGCTGGACTGGGGCCGAAGGGCATGCCCCTGGTGCAAATTGCCCCCAATGTCGGCCCGTAGCCCCGGTTACGAACCGCCATCGTGGTCCAATTTTCGCTTCAGCGGCGCTCGCTCTCGCCTACAAACCAAAACCCAAACAGGCTCTTATGCCGTTCTGTTCTGCCACCGTGGCAGCCTGACTTTTCTGTCAGATTCAAAGCCCTTGGCCGAAGGCATGCGTCTCACATCCCCCCACCCTATACCCGTGCTGCTATGTTCCTACTGCATTCACAGCTGGCTGCCATGATAGTGGGGCAGATGAGTAGCTTATTTTTCAGCCAGCGTCGATTCGGTGAGGTTCTGAAGGGCCTTGATCTGGCGCTGCTCACGCTGCTCTTTGTCATAGAGCGAGGGCGGAGCCACGCGCTCCTGGCACTGCGCCTTCGTTAGCGGGCATCGCTCGCAGGTCAGGTTTACGTCGACACGGGGGATGTTGGGATCGCGCGAGAACTGCACCTGATTACGAAAGGCGTCGTCCATCAGAAAGCCGATCGACACGCATGAGTTGGTCGTGTCTTGCAGCGCAAGCGGACGTGCGGTCGACAGCGTCAGGAACTCGGCGTCTGTGTTGATGAAGTACGAGCGTTGAGCGCGTACAACAGCAGGAGCATCGGGGTTGTGCGGGCGATTTCCGTTCGACTGCGCTGCGGAAAGGTTTTTCAGGAGTTGTATGGCCGGCCACCGCTGACAGTAATGCTCGCGAAGTCCGATACCGTGGGGAACCGGAATACCGGACAGGTTCAGCATTTTGGTGAGGTGATAGTCGGGCGACTCTTGCTCGTGGTGAAAGCGCAGGAAGAAGAACGCCTGCAGGTCGAAGTGGTGCGGCACGAGCTGTGTGAGGCGATAGTAGAGCATCTCAGGAGTCGCCTGGAAGCGGTCCATCTGCTCACGCAAGAAATCGCCGCCATCCCACGTAGGCTGGTTAAACCATGTGCGTATTGCTGCCAGGAGCGAGGACTCATTCAAGATGAGCGCGCCCGCGAAGTACGATGCTTTGAAGTTGTTAAGCACCTGCTCGAACGACTCCGCCCGGATCCACGATGACGTGCGCGCCCGCTCTTCCAGTCCGAGCACGTTGTAGCCCAGCTCGCGTGCATAGATAAACGCGCGCTGGATCGGCATCAGATCGCCGTTTACGTGGAGCGTGGGGGCTCCTCCGTTGACGAAGACCGACCGAAAGGGGTGCAGTTCGGGATGACCGGGCAGCGTCTGGGCGTCGATCGTGTAGTTGAACTCGTCCTTTAGCAGCTGGCACAGCGTGGTATCTGATAGCGGTGCGTCGGGCGACCAGCCGTGGGCGCGGCGAAACGTATCGGCAGCGTCTTCGAGGTCTGGAAAGTAGTTATCGTGCAGCTGCTGGTAGGACCGCAGTGCCGCGAAGAGGAAGTGCTCTACCTGCATGTCGTAGGTGCGCCCCACCTCCAGAAAGGTACGGATGAGCGCGCCGGCCCGCGAGGGCGCATCCGACACCAGTGCGAATACGTCGTGCGGCGCCAGTCCAAACAGCTCGAACGGAAACTCCTGGATGAAGGGCGAGCTGAACATCTCTTTGAGCGGATCAAGCTTATCGTCGACGCTCAGCGATACGAGGTCGTCGTACGTCACGTTAAACGCCTCGGCCAGCGCCAGCAGCTTATCCGGATTCGGATACTTCTTCCCCTTCTCGATTTCGCTGAGATATGAGACCGACAGCCCCGAGCGCTCCGATACCTCTCTCAGCGAAGCATTCTGCTCCTGCCGGAGCGTACGCAGCTTCAGTCCGAGGATAAAGCGCAAGTTTTCAGGACGCATGGCCATAGAAGAAGGTCGGCAAGTAGTGAGGAAATTAGCAGCAATCAAATTATTCGCTGTCAGCGAAGTTTCTTTAACCAATCGTGAATACGCCTCAGGATGAGTCAAGAATATCCTCTGTTAGCGAAATTTCGCTTGACAGGTAGTTTCGCAGTTTGTATTCATGATAGTGCATTCACGATCGACATCCTCGGGGCCAAACCATACAGGGCTTATGACTACTGCATCGCTCGACGTTCAACCGTCAACCACTACATGGACCAAGCTCGCCGACGGCGTTGAAATCAACGACGCGGCGCTTACGCCGCAGGCCAGGGCGCTTCTCACTGATGACGTCGTCGCCTTGCTGGCAAAGGCGCACCGCCGCTTTGAGCACGAGCGCCAGACGCTACTCGCGGCGCGCCGCACCCGTCAGGATGCGTATGACGACGGCACCGTGCCTGGCTTCTTGCCCCAAGAGGAGCACCCAGACGCGCACACCAACTGGCAGGTGAATCCGCTTCCTGAGGATCTGCTACAGCGCCGCGTGGAAATCACCGGGCCCGTCAACGATCCGAAGATGGTGATCAATATGCTGAGCCGCACCGACGACGGCCACCGGGCCGATGCGGCGATGCTCGACTTCGAGGACGCGATGAAGCCCACCTGGCCCAACGTGATGCAGGGCGTGCAGAACGTGAGAGAAGCCGCCGAGGGCACACTTAGCTTCACCAAAACCGACGCCGACGGGAACGCGGTCAAGGAGTACGCCATCGATCCCAGCGACATGCCACTCCTGATGGTACGGGTCCGCGGTCTGCATCTCTACGAATCGAACCTGCTCGTCAACAATATTCCCGTGTCGGGCGGACTGCTGGACCTCGTGCTAACGGCCTACCATACGGCGCAGACGCTCATTGATCAGGGCAAGACGCCGAAGTACTACATCCCGAAGGTTGAACACTACAAAGAGGCGCGCTGGTGGAATACGGTGCTGTCGTTTATCGAGGCCGAGTTGGGTATCGACGACGGTACCATCAAGACAACGCTCCTGATTGAAACGCTGGAGGCAGCCTTTCAGATGGAAGAAATCCTCTACGAGATGCGCACCCATGCTGCTGGGCTGAATGGCGGTCGCTGGGACAAGATCTTCAGCGATATCAAGGTGCTTAAAGCACATGACGACCGTATTATGGCCGATCGGAACTCCATCGGCATGAACCGCTCGTGGATGGCCAACTACGTGAAGCAGCTTATCCGTGTCTGCCATACCCACGGCGCCTTTGGCATGGGCGGTATGGCGCCGCAGACGCCCGGACGCACCGAAGAGATGCGTCAGCAGCAGGTCGATAAGGTTGTTGCCGATAAGGAATTTGAGGCATCGATCGGCCACGACGGCTGCTGGGTGTCGCATCCCTACTTCATCGGCCCGGCCATGAAGCCGTTTAACGAGAAGCTGGAAGAGAAAGGCGCCACACATCAGCTCGATGTGATTCCCGATCTGCCCGACCAGCCCGACTTGCTTCCCAAATCCACCAGTCCAAAAACCCTCGACGGCGTGCGTGTGAATGTGCGCGTGGCCATCGGGTACATGCAGGGCTGGGGGAATGATTATGGATGCGTGGCGTGGGACAACCGCATGGAAGACCTCGCCACCTTTGAGATCTCGCGTGCCCAGGTGTGGCAGTGGCTGCATCACGGGGTTACGCTCGACGACGGCACCGATGTTACGCCCGAGCTGGTAACCCACATCTTTGACGAGGAGATCGCAGTCATTGAATCCGAAGTCGAAGACGTCATGGAGGGCGCCTCCGATGAAGCGATTGAATCCACGAAAGCCTCGTTTCGGACCGCACGTGCCTGCGCCGAGGATATCTTTCTCGAAGATCAGTTCCGCGCGTTTCTGACGTGTGCCTCCGAACGCTTTGGCGACGAAGCACACAAGGAAGCGCTTCTGCGCGAAGATTCATGCGTGTAGGCGCAGGGGCTCTGTGCCCCACTTCCCTACGGCCCGGCTGAGCCTGTCAGCCCTTCTGGTTCCGAGCAGCGAACCCCACCGACCAATCATCGACTTGTCCAGAAATGGACATCACCTTACCGCGAGGTACTCCTATGATAAACTCAAACGCTCCAACCAACGAAGCGCGCGTCGAAGCGCTGAAGCAAGACTGGGCCCGCAATCCGCGCTGGAACGGCATCGAGCGCACCTACACCGCCGAAGACGTAATTCGCCTGCGCGGCTCTTTCGACATGTCGTATACCCTCGCCGAGCGGGGCGCCGACCGCCTGTGGGACCTCCTTCACAACGAAAACTACGTGGCGGCCCTGGGCGCACTCACCGGCAACCAGGCCATGCAGCAGGTGAAGGCCGGACTAAAGGCCATCTACCTGAGCGGCTGGCAGGTGGCGGCCGACGCCAACCTGTCGCGCCAGATGTACCCCGACCAGAGCCTCTACGCTTCGAACAGTGCCCCCGATGTGGTGCGCCGCATCAACAACACGCTGAAGCGGGCCGACGAGCTGCATCACGCTGAAGGCAACGGCGACGACACCTACTGGATGGCCCCCATCATGGCCGATGCCGAAGCCGGACATGGGGGCGTGCTACACGCCTACGAGCTCATGAAGTCCATGATCGAAGCAGGTGCCGCCGGTGTGCACTACGAAGACCAGCTGGCTGCCGAGAAGAAGTGTGGCCACCTGGGCGGCAAGGTGCTTATCCCCACGCAGCAGTTTGTGGAAGTGCTTACCAGCGCTCGCCTGGCTGCCGACGTGATGGGCGTACCCACGCTCATTGTAGCCCGCACCGATGCTGACAGCGCCACGCTCCTCACCAGCGACGTCGACGAGCGCGACCGTCCGTTTATCACGAGCGAGACGCGTACCAGCGAAGGCTTTCACCGCATTTCAGGCGGACTGGAGATGGCCACCGCGCGCAGCCTGGCATATGCGCCGTATGCCGACTTGCTCTGGTTTGAAACGTCGAAGCCCGATCTGGAGGAGGCCAAGACCTTTGCCGATGCCATTCATGAGCAGTATCCCGGCAAGATGCTGGCGTACAACTGCTCTCCTTCTTTCAACTGGAAGGCGCACCTCGACGACGCCACCATCGCCACCTTCCAGCAGGAGCTGGGCAAGATGGGATATGCGTTCCAGTTCATCACGCTGGCTGGCTTCCATGCCCTGAACCACAGCATGTTCACGCTGGCCAAAGGATACAGCGAGCGCGGCATGGCCGCTTACTCCGAGCTGCAGCAGTCCGAGTTCGCAAGCGAAGTCGACGGCTATACCGCCACGAAGCACCAGCGCGAAGTCGGCACGGGCTACTTCGATGAGATCAAGAACACGATCACCGGCGGCCAATCCGAAACGGCTGCCATGAAGGGCTCAACCGAAGAAGCGCAGTTCGCCTAAGCGCACCTCGCCCAAACGCACCGCCGGAGCAGACCGCGCCCCCCCGTCTGTCTGCAAATGTCACCTGCTACAGGGGCAGCCTCCACGCGCGCAAGCGCCGGTCGCTGTCCCTGTAGTAGTTTGCGTGGCAGCAGCTAGGCTGTTGTCGTCATCAGGATCGTGAACAAGATGTAGAAGGGGATGCCGAACGTCCCCATCAGCAGAAACGAGGTGAGCAGAGCGGCCCGGTTCGACAGCTCCCCACGGAACCAGAGCCGCCATCGCAAGGTGAGCATCGGCCAGTTCATCAGATGGCACGCGGCAAACAGCAGGCAGATCACCGTGAGCTCAGTAGTCGGCTGCAGTGGCAAGATGTGCGCCACGGGCACTGTAAAGATAAACAGTCCAAGAAAGACAAATGCCGCCAGCACAGAACCGATGTGCCGATCCATAATATCGCTTGTCTGCAGCAGAGGCGGACGCCCCGACTCGGTGTGGGTGGGCCGTACAGGGCGTGACTGGTTGGCCATGATGAGCGTGCTGTTTGGGATTTCAGCAGATTATTGTATTTTAACGACACATCCGGGCTCTTGTGCCTCTCATTCCAACTTCTATTGAAACGATCCTCCTTTATCCCGTAAAGGTGTTGCAAAAGCGGGTTGCAGTGCGCATCTTGAACGGCAATACACGCCGTACCTTCCTATGCTTTCGTTAAACGCTTACTCAACTATGCGCTCTTTTTCCACGCTGCGCACCTCTACTGCTCTTCTGGGAGCGGTCTTTCTGCTCATCGTAGGCACCGGGTGCCAATCGTCCGAACCCGGCATCGATCCTGCAGAGCTTGAAGGCCTGGAGGGGCAGGTCAGTGCTCTGCAGAGCGAGATCGAATCGCTTGAAAACGAGCTCGCCGCGCTGCGGCGCGAGAACTCACAGCTCCGCAACCGCCTCTCCGACCAGGAGCAGCGCCGTGGTGAGACTGTAGAGGTGCTCTCGACCGACCTCTTCTTTGAAAGTGGCAGCGCTCAGCTTACTTCGGAGGGCGTCGACCGTCTCGTAGACGTCGCCCAGAAGCTTCGTGGACAGTTCTCGGATCGCGTGGTGCGCGTTGAGGGGTACACGGACAACAAGCCTATCGGCGACCGGCTCAGCCGCATCTTTGCCAGCAACTGGGAGCTCTCTGCCGCACGCGCCTCTGCAGTTGTACGCCACCTGCAATGGACCCACGAGCTTTCGCCCAACCGGTTTGAGGTTGTTGGATTTGGGCAGTACCAGCCCACCGCCACCAACGAAACAGCCGAAGGACGTAGTGAGAACCGGCGCGTACGTGTTGCCGTGCTTCCTGCAAACCAGCCGATCACTGCTGGCGAGTAGGTACTAAGAGCGCAGGAGCCAGTGAGCCCCCTCTGCACTCTCTGCAGCACATGCATTCACCAACGGTCACCTGATTTTGTATTTGCCCGGTAGCACGGCTCTACCATGGCCTCCTTTCGTTCTCGTGTTACCACCGCGGTGAAAGCGCTGCTGGCGGTGCTTGTCGTGGGCTACCTGGTGCTGTACGTCAACCCCGCTGCAATCTGGGCCACCGCACGGTCCGCCAGTCTGTGGCTCCTGGCCCTTGCAGTGGCTATGGTGCTGCCCAATCTGTGGGGCAATGCCCGGGCATGGGCCGCGCTGATGCATCCCCTCATGCCGCGCATGTCTGCCCGCGTCATGTGGCGCGCCGTCATGGCCGGGTTTGCTGTCGGGTTCTTTACCCCCGCACGAGTTGGCGAGTACGCGGGTCGCGCTTTCAGCGTGACGTATCCCAACAAATGGTCGGTTACCGCCACCGTGCTTCTGCAACGCCTGATCGATCTCGTGATCGGGCTGTGGGGCGGTACGCTGGTTCTTGCCTATGTGTGGAGAAGCGGATCGCTGCCCGAAAACGTAGGATGGGGCATTGGCTGGGAGGTCGTTCTACTTACAGGTATTGGGGTTGCCGGAGGCGTGACCGCTCTGCTCCTCGCCCCACGTATGGTGCTCGGCATCGCCCGCTGGCTCCCCGATCGCTGGATGTCCTGGCGCGCGCATCTCTCGTTCCTGGAGCGTCTCTCCATGCGATCCGTAGCAGCCTCGTTTGCCTGGTCGGCATTCCGGTACCTGGTCTTTATTGCACAGATGGCTGTGCTCGTGCAGGCTTTCGATCCCGAGGTGGCATTTGCGGGCGCCTTCGCCGGATCCGTTCTGGCGTACTACATCCGGTACCTCCTGCCTGCGGTTACGCTCATGGACCTCGGCGTGCGCGAGGGCGCAGCGGTGTTTTTCCTGCCGCTGTTCGGTGCCGACCCGGCCGCTGCGCTCAACGCGGCCCTCGCTGTATTTGCACTCAACATTGCAGCCCCCTCGCTCGTAGGTGTGCTGTTCGTGCGTGGCCTCTCCTTTGAGCACGCCGCCGTTCCGGCAGCGCATGCCACGTCTCCAGCATCCGATGACCAACCCTCCTCGTCTGCATGACGCCTTCCTCGCTCTGGCTCTTCGTGGGCCTCCCCCTTGGCCTGTACGTTGTAGGCATGGCACTTCTCGCTTACGGACGCCTGCGAAGCGCCCGAACTGTATCCGGCGATACGGCTCCTGCGTGCATCTCGGTTGTGGTGCCTGCACGCAACGAGGCCTCAACCATTGGCGCCTGCCTTGATGCCCTGCATGAGCAGGTTCTGCCCAATGGTACGCAATTGCAAGTTATTGTAGTGGATGACCATTCCACCGATGCTACGCTCGCGCGCGCACGCCGCCGGCTACGCTCCGCTGCCGTAGCAGGCAGCGAAGCATGGGAGCAGGATACGCCCCACGAGGCGCTTCGTCTGCCGCTACGGTACGGACGCGGAAAGGAGACGGCCGTATCGTATGGCATAGAGCAGTCTGTCGGTGAGGTTGTTCTCGTCGTCGATGCCGACTGTATCCCTCCCCCCAAGTGGGCCGCTACGCTCGCTACAGCCTGCTCGTCAGGCACGCCAGTCGTGTGCGGCCCGGTGCGCTACGATATCGACAATGAGCGGTGGTTTGAGCGCTTTCAAGCGCTGGAGTTTCTGGGCTTAAATGCCTACGGTGCAGGCACTGCCGGAGTGGGACTACCCACTATCTGTAACGGGGGGAATATGGGCCTGCATCGCTCGCTCATCGATACGCTTGAGCAGGATCAACTCTCTTCGCATCTGGCTGCCGATGAGCTGTTGCTTCAGCATGTCGCATACCGTACGCCCGACGATGCGCGCTACCTGTGGCATGCGTCGGCTACCGTTACGACCCGTCCGGCTTCGTCGTGGCGTGCATTCTGGAGCCAGCGGAAGCGCTGGGCCCATGCCACGCGGTCGTACCACCCGGTGCCCTGGCTCCTCTCAGCCAGCACTTTTGTAGTGCACGCCGTCTTGCTCGCAGCCTTCGCCATTGCCCTGAGCGATCCCAATGTGCTCTCTCAACCCGTCATGACGGGGCTACTCGCGAAGATGGGGGCCGACCTGCTCCTTGTACTTCCTGCCTCACACGCTGTCGACCATCGCGACCTCATGCGCTCCTACATTCCCGCCTCGCTTCTTCAGGTCGCCTATCTGGTAGGGGCCGGACTCCACGGCATGTTCGGGGCCGTTCGCTGGAAGGGGCGCACAGTTGATACGTAGCTCGCTGCAACCAGCACGTGGTCGGCGGCTGCGCTACGACGCAACCGGTGCGGTGTGGCGCGACTCGATGCGTTCGGCCTGCGCCCATCCGCTCTCCATGGCACGCCCCACACGGCCGGCCCCGATCCGGTAGTCGCCGGCAAAGTACAGCCCGGATGCAGCGGCAGCGTCGAGGGGCGTGGCGTCTGGCGGCACAGTCGGAAAGGCATACCGCCACCGGTGCGCATCCGTCCAGCCTATCGGCGGGAGCGCCTTGCCAAGCACCCCGGCCACCTGCTCCTGCACCACCTCAATGTGCACTGCCGGGTCCGTATCGACGCGTGGGGCGGTCCACGATGCACTCATCTGCACCACCAGCACCGACTGCCCCGTAGGCACGCGGCCCGGCTTGTCCTCCTCGAAGCTCATCCATGCAATCGGATGGTCCCCGGAGACGTTGCGGAGCCCGTAGAAGGCATTCAGTCGATCAATAGGCGCTTCGCATCCAAGCACGTATGCAAACTGCGGCGCATAGGCTGCCTCGTTGAGCGCCTTCGCACAGGCCTGCAGATGCCGTTCCGCACCCCCCGTTGCTTCGCTGCGCTGCATGATCGTAGCCGCCTGCGGAGCCGGCGCGGTACAGAGCACAGCATCAAACGGTCCGTGCACCTCGCCCTCGGTCGAGTGAAGCTGCCACCCGCCTTTTTCCGCTTCCAGATGCTGGATCCGCGTGGTCCGTGCCACCACCAGCGCCCCCTCCTGCACCATCAGCTTACCCAGCGTGTTGATACCGCCGTCGTAAGTCCACCGCGGCACCGTCTCTTCATTGGGCGGCGAGACAACCCCCTCGCCGTTGAACGTCCACACCGGACGCTCGATCGTGGCCAGCCGGTCGGTGGGCAGGGTCTCGGTAATCAGCGTACGCACCCGGCCCGACACCCCCGCCAGGTAGTTCGCGCCAAAGTCGTAGCGCACTGCGCCGTGGCTTCGCGTAGCGGCGCGGCCGGTGTACCCCCTGCTCTTCTCAAATAGCTTCACCTCGGCGTTGGAGGTACGCAGATGCCAGGCTGCGGTGAGTCCTGCCGCCCCGGCTCCGATGATTGCAATACGCTTCATATCTCGCTAATCTTTTGATATTGTTGTAGATGCACGCGCGCATAACACGAAACCCGGCTATGCGCTGCTCGCGTTGAATCCTCTACCCCCGGTTGTGTGTTCGGGGAAACGCGCGGCCTGAGTGTGACATGGTTGTCCACTTCCTGCCGGCCGCCTGCTCTACCTGATGATTTGTATGCGCTATGGTTGCCCGTATTATACTGCTCTTTCTGCTCCTTCCCGCTGTTGAGTTCATGCTGTTCATTCAGGTAGAACGGCTGATCAGCCTGTGGCCTACGGTCGCGCTTATTCTGGTAACCGGCGTCGTAGGGGGCTACCTGGCCCGTCGCGAAGGCGCATCAACCTGGAAAAAGCTGAACGCCCGCCTACAGACCGGCGCACTGCCCGGCGATGAGATCGTCGAAGGCGTTATCATCCTCGTGGCAGGGGCCCTGCTCGTTACACCCGGCGTACTGACCGACGTGGTCGGCTTTCTGGGGCTCGTGCCGCCCTCACGCCGCGTCATGCGCAAGATCATCATGAAGCGCCTTCAGAAAAAGATGGAGGAAGGCTCTATGCAGGTCCAGTATGGCAGCTTCTATGGCGGATCGGGCTTTGCCGGGTTCGACGATGCCTCGATGAACGATCCGACAGGGCCATCTATGGGGGATGCGAACAATTCTGCCGGCCCCTCGGGCGCAGAGCCCGACCAGTGGAAAGGTACTGGCCGACAGATGCCCGGCCATGCCAACGAAGATGATGAGCTCTCACCGGATGACGAGTCGCGCTCAGACCGCTCCCGGTAGCGATACGAGCCAGGAGTCCAACGCTCCTTTTGTCGCGCAAATCGAAAAGATATCCGTTTTACGGTGTTCGCCCGCTGTGCCTGTACTCAAAACACCTGCGGCGCTACCACATACGCTGCGAGCGTTACCACGAGTCCCCCCGCCAGCAGGTAATATGCAAGCGGAAGCAGGTTGAGCCGGATGACGCGCCCGGCTTCTCCTACAAGCCCAACTGTAGCCAGCGCCGCAATCACGTTGTGGATTGCCACGACGTTGCCGATGGCGGCTCCCATGGCCTGAGCGGCAATGATAAGCTGCGTGGGCAGCCCAAGCGTCTGCGCGACCTCGAACTGGAATCCCACGAACGTAATGTTACTCACGGTGATGGAGCCGGCAATGAACGAGCCAAGCGCGCCCACTGCCGGGGCGACCATCGTGTAGGCCGGTCCAATGGCGCTGGCTGTGACCTCGGCAAGCACGACGATCATGCTGCCGCGCGGTGCCCCGGGGTGGGTGCCGGTTTCAAGCATAATCTCGACCATCGCGATCACGAAGATAAGCGCTACAGCGGGCGAGACCAGCGTTTCTGCCGCCTCGCGCCAGGCACCGCCAATCTGTTCGCGTGTCATGCCAAAAATGGGAACCGCGAGCAGCGCACTGATCGCCAGCCAGGTCCCTGGCACGTAGGCCCACTCGACTGCCCCTGCAAGCGTCGTGTTGAGAATGTCATCCCACAGCAGGGTGAGTCCGGGCGTGGTGCGGAGCCAGCCCCCAACGGGCTCGATCACACGCGTACCGACAAGCAGCGCCACCAGAATCAGATACGGCGCCCAGGCCCGCACAAGCGACATCGAGCGCTGGGTGTCGAGCGCAACGTCGGATCGGTTGCCGCCGGGCTCGATCGTGCCGATCCAGTACGGCGGCCAGTCCGCACGCGGCGGAAAGGTCCACGTATCCGACGGCGCGAAGTAGCCGGCACGCAGCGCCCCCACCACAACGGCGCCGCCCACCATCGCACCGATGAGCGAAGGCAGTTCGGGGCCGATGAACCATGCGGTAGCGACGTACGGAATGACAAACGCAATTCCGGCAAAGAGACAGAGCGGCGCTACGCTCCACAGGGCCGCTGCAGGCGACTGCTCGGCTGGGCTAAAGAAGTATACGATTAGGCCTACGGCGATGAGCGGCATGAATACCCCCACGATTCCATTGAGCAGCGCTGCCCATCCGCCCGCCGCCATTGCGTAATCGGCGACCGTCCATCCGCCGGCGGCGAGTGCCTCTTCGAATCCCCCCAGCGGCGCGCTAAACCCGACAACAACCGGGGTACCCACCGCGCCAAAGACCGTCGCAATAGCGTGGCCCACCAGTGCAGCGACTACGGCAGCAAGGGCTGGAAATCCGAGGGCGAGCAGGAGCGGCGCTACCACGGCGGCGGGCGTTCCGAATCCGGCCACCCCTTCCAGAAACGTAGCGAGGAAGAACGCCAGCACCACAACCTGCACGCGGCGATCCTCGCTGATCGCCGCAAAGCCCGCATTGATGCGGTCGACTGCGCCCGAGCGCATCAGCGTGTACAGAAGCACAAGCGCCCCGAATACGATCCAGAGAATCTCAACGGCTGTCATGAACCCACTGATCGAGGCCGCCGCGATCCAGGCAGGTGGCATCTGCCACGCGAAGTAGGCAACGATCGAGGCCGTGGCCCAGGCGATAGGCATGGTGCGTCCAGAAGGCCACAGAAACCCGACAAGCAGAACGGCAATGATGAACAGCGGAAGAGCAGCCAGCAAGGCGCTTTGGATCATGATAGGCCAAGACCTGGATGAGCGAGGACTCTACACCTGCATCCATAGCCCTGCAGCGAGTATGAGTTTCACTCGGATGCCACGTTCACTCTCATAATCATGGGAGATATTCTCTTCAGGCAGCGCACGATGCGAGCATGTTCTATGCCGCAAGCGGTGGTGCCAGATCATGGTAGTGTTGCATCACTTTGTTGTGAGCACGACACACACCGGCCAATTGCAAAGACCGATGCTTCTTATCTTGCTACTCGACGTACTCTGCACGAAGGGTATCTATCTCCTCCTCTGCGTTTGATGCAGGGGTTGTACGCGTACACAGGTTTGTTCTTAATCCTCCCTCGCGATCTACATAACCGTAGATCAGAAAAGATTTACCTTCCTCAAAGCGGGTATAACCACACAAGGACGATAACGCTTTCGTGGTTAGATGTCCATTTCCTCCCTCCACGCCCTTGTAGGCTTCTGTAACCGTGAACTCCACCTGCAGATCACGCGACGGATCGGGACGGCGCTCGTCTTGTACGGATGTGCCCGACAGCCACGCCCAGAGGCTGGTCATGAAAGACGTATTGAGACCATCGTCTGCTTCGTTGACATCTTTAATCGTTTTGATTTCAGCCAGGAAAACCGCATCTGCCATCAGAGCTGACTCAAGTGGCGGTACGGGTGGCGCACAGCTGCATGCGGATGCTTCGCCTGGCGTGATAGTCAGTGTGGTTAGCATGCTGGCAAGGACAAAGACGCACATCTGGATGAATCGATACATGTTCTGGCGGAACTCTGTGGCGGAAAGCAAACGAGAATTACTCGGCGAACAGGTCTACGGCTAACGTCTCCAACTGCTGGAGACGTCCTTATTCTGCATCTTCAAGCGCCCTTTCGAGCCGCTCTATAGACGTCGTACCGCTGACCACAGTACCGTCAACATCCACGACAGGAAGCATCACGCTGTTCATAGCGCCCGTGCTTTCACGGATTCGGTTCCACATCTCGCGGTTGTAGGCATCCTCCTTATTGATGTCACGCATTTGATATGAGATACTCTCCTCGTCGAGCTCACGTCGTAGCGCCGAGGTGTTCATGCACTGCTCATGCCCGTATACGGTGATGGAGGCCGTCTCTAACGGATCTGAGAGTACAGGCGGCGGAGCAGGCATCTGTGTCTGAATCTGTTGCTGGTTGTTGTTAGATTCGTTGTTAGACTCGGCATAGGGTTCAGCATCAAACTCCGCTTGTCCACCGGGCAGTCCGCCAAAAACGGCGGTCCGGTATGCCCCCTCATTGTTAGGGTTGTCGAAACGTGGTCCATGCTGAATGGCCCCTCCCACGTGCGTGAAGTTATCACCCATGATAATTCGGCAATGTCCCGGACTGTTAAGCCAGCCTTCTACGGCCCCTTCAACATCTGTGTAAAAGTACGAGAGAATCTCGCCTGTTGAGACAAACATCCGGGTCTGTTCTCGGACACGCTCATGAGGCGACGCCCCATTGCTTCCGGTATGGCCCCGGAAGATATTCGTGGTCATATCGTTGGAGTGATTGAGCGCAACGATAGCCAGATCTTCGTTCCATACCACGGGGCCTGTGGCCTGGTAGTACTCCTCGCCGCACATGCGAGCCTCGCTGCGCGCCTCATTGATCAATGGAAGGAGTTCAGGCTCTCGATTTTCTCCGCCCCGAACAATTACAGATCCACGGTCCGAGACCGCAGATTTTACTGCAAACGAGGCAGACGTGGTAAGCGGTGTGTAACCATCATTCGAGAGAAGCCAGACCTCATAGTTGCCCGGCTCCAGGTTATGATTGTGGAGCGGCATCGTGCCGCGCGGCATGTACCTGCCAGCAGTGCGCGAGCCGTTGACGTACAGCCACAGCTCTGCTGACGCGTCCCGACTGGGCGTTACGCCTGATGCGTAGATTCCTATCCAGTCGTACTCGCTCTCAGCCCCTTCAAAAACAACTGTGACAGGCTCATCATCGTAAACTGGCGATTCATAAACTGAGATCGAAGCGCTTCTCGCCCCTCGCTTATCTTGTGCCTCTGCCTTCGACGGAAATGCCAGCAAGACAATGAGTAGCATACTGAACAATGGTGCAATAGTACGCAGCATAGACGTTACAGAGGGTTAAGTAAAACAAGACATCAAGAGATTAACAACGCATTAATACAATATGTACTAATATCCTGCCAGGTAGTATGCATTTATGTTTGTATAGATTCACACAGGGTAGATTATTCTTGTCAGCGAAACCCGGATATGAGATGAGAACCTCATATCTTAATCGCAGGAATAGACACGCGGGAGTGGACGCTAACAGGGTAGCATCCCCCCGGAGTTGCCTTACTTTTGTGGAGAGGGGGGATCCTCAGGCCACTCGGGGTGTCCACTTCGCTTCTGGTTCCGGGCTAAGGAAATCTATAGCCGGGGATTCCTTGCGTCCTCGGTACCCTGCGAGGCGAATACAATCGGACCTGCACAGGTCGCGGGGGGCACGTCGCACCTGAAAAGAACGCGGGGGCCATGCACCCGGTGAGTAAGACAGACGGTAGATCACAGGCGGCAGCTCATAGAAAAACCCCGACCAGCTTGCTTTCGCTGGTCGGGGCGATGTCCTTTGCGCAGGACGGCGCGCAGCTGTTCACACGGAGGGTGGCGTTAATTCACCTCGCAGTCTGCTTCTGCATTATTGTTGAAGTTATTCACGCCGCAAATACCATCATTTGCATCGCTGGCGCTATTAACCCACACGCCAAACGCAGCGCTGTTACGTAGCTGGCTGTTGATCACGCTCATCTCGCCTTCGTTGGCTCCGCTGCCGATAATGACGTTCCCGGCAGGCGCGCCTACGAAGTCGTCGCCGCCGCCGTATTCAACGGTGACTCCGTCGAGCAGATTATCGGGGTTTCGTGACTCCACGAAAATGCCGTTCCACCAGCCCGCTGTTTCCGCGGTCCCCGTAAAGAGGATCGGGTTACCTTCGGTCCCATCGGCAATGAGACCGCCACCGGTGCCAATCTCAATACCGGTATCCTCTTCAAACTCAATCGTTGTGCCAGGCGCGATTGTGAGGGTAATGTCCTGTATCTCAACCGTGCTGGCTTCGACCCGGTACGGGACATTCAAGCGTTCCCAGGTTACATTTTCGCTGTCGAGCCGTGCCCCCCGGTCGCGCGCTACAACGTAGTCGTTGGTGTTACCCGTATAGTTCGACCCGCTATCTAACAGGTGTACGTTGTTATAGGCGATGTCAACTGGCACCGCCCCATTGCTTGTCAGGATGTTATTCTGAAAGCTGGGCAGATCTCCGTTGCGCCGTACCCAGAGTCCGTCGGTGGCGCTATGGCGCAATACGCTGTTGGTGATGCTGATGGAAGCGCCATCGCTCGCGCCAGTGGCCACAATAACGTTTCCTGGTTCAGTCCCGACGAAGTCATCGCCCCCGCCGTATTCAACAGTGACGTGATTCAGCACGTTATTCGGGTTCTGCGAGGACCGTACGTAGATGCCGTTCCACCAACCCGGTGTTTCTTCGGTGCCGGTAAAGAGAATGGGAGCCGCTTCGCTACCGTCGGCGATGAGCGCGCTGTTTGAGCGAAGCTCAACGTGACTATCTTCCTCAAACTCAAGCGTTGTGCCGGGTGCAATCACAAAATCTACGTCGCGCACTTCGATCTCGCTGGTCCCAACCCGGTACGGCACGTCCAGGTTGTCCCATTGCACATTCGTAGTTTCAATGGTGTTGCCCGAGCGAGCATACACATAATCATTGCTGTTGCCGGTGTAGGTGGAGCCGTCGTCTAAGAGATGAACATTGTTGTATCCCACCGCAGCAGGGGCTTGCTCGTTTTGCGTAAGGGTATTTCCTTCGAAGTTCGGCAGGTCTCCGTTGCTTCGCACCCACAGTCCATCGCTTCCGCTATGCCGCAGCGTACTGTTGGTGATGCTGATGGAAGCACCATCGCTCGCTCCAGTAGCCACAATAACGTTTCCTGATTCAGCCCCCACAAAATCATCGCCCCCGCCGTATTCAACGGTAACGTGATTCAGCACGTTATTCGGGTTCTGCGAGGACCGTACGTAGATGCCGTTCCACCAACCCGGTGTTTCTTCAGTGCCAGTCATGAGAATGGGGTCGGATTCGGTACCATCGGCAACCAATCCGCCGCTGGATCGGAGTTCAAATCCGGTAGCGTTCTCAAACTCGATAGTGGTACCCGGCTCCACGGTTACGAGCGCCCGCAGGTCCACCTCGTCGGTAACCACGTATAGCGTGTCGGAGTAGAGCGTCCGGTTGGCGGTGATGTCGTCAGAGATCTCTACGATGGATACGGATGAACTGGCTTCAATCGCGTCGGTCGCGGTATCTACCGCTCCACCGGCTGAGACTTCGAGGGCCACGTCGTAAGTCCCTTCGACATCCGCCTCGAAGGTCGTTACTTCCGCTGAAGGATCGTCGACAACGGCGTTGCTGCCCTCGGGCGTCGTGAGCGTCCAGTCAAAGGACAGCGCACCGGTATTCTGACCCGACGATCCGCTTCCGTCGAGTGTTACCTCCGAACCGACATCTGGAGTTTCAGGCGTAACCGTAAACGAGGCGTTCACTTCAGGGTCAGGGTCAGGCTCGGGTTCCGGTCCGGGACTGACGGGGTCGTCGTCGCATCCCACAAGCACAAGCGCACAGGCAAGCGCTGCAGGTAGCAGGAACGTTCGAAAGGACAGAAACGAGGAGAGATTAGCATAGAACATAAGTACAAAGAGGTTCTAAGGAAGAGTAACGCGCAGTTAAGCCGCAACGCGGAGTATAACATGGATACCCAGACGACGCTGCTGAAAACCTGTGCGTTGGCAAAATGCTGGCGCACGGCATGATATTATGACGTGTTGCTCATCTGTACATGCGCAAAGCGTGCCTTATATGCGGACACACGCACCGTGCGTAAGTAGCTCTCTTTTCAAAGTTTACATATCCTTTAACATGTAGCTGCTTCTGTAGACAGGACGCAAGAGTTATTCGGAGGCCGCGCACCTCCTGCTCTTAAACGAGCCCACGAATCCGTGCTGCTACATAGGGTGCGATGCACACAACGAAGAGCACGAGCCCGTAGAGATTACCTTCCATCACATTCAAAACAGCCAACAGCTCGCTCCACGACTGCCCGGTCGCGCGCCCTAAAATCAGTTCAAAGCCGACGGTAAGGAGTAGCCACAGGCCGCCGATTACCCAGTAGACACGCGGGGGAAGCTGTCCGAGACGCGGCACAAACGTCCACGCAATGAGCATAATCAGTACCGACAGCGTGATTCCACTCAGCGGCAGGGCCCATTGTGCACCAATCCATGGAGCAAGCACGGCATCGCGCACGCCTCCATTCAGCGCAGCCGCTACAGCACACAGCAGCCAGATACCAAGGACTTTTCCCCACATCCATCCGTTCATAATGGGTGCTACCGGTTTATTGATTAAGTACGGCAGATACGTACGTCTGCAACACCAATCCGCTCCCCCCGAAGCGCGCTACGCCTGCTTGGTCGAGACGGTGTCGTGGCGCCGGTGCTGCAGCGTCCACAGCTCTGCGTAGCGTCCGTTCTCCGCGAGGAGCCGGTCGTGCGTGCCCGATTCAACGAGCTGCCCGTCTTCCATAACGAGGATAGTGTCGGCGGCTTCGATGGTGCTGAGGCGATGGGCAATCACCACGGAGGTGAGTCCGTCGCCGCGGGCGAAGAGGCCGTCGAGCGCATCCTGAATGACGGCCTCTGACTCGCTGTCGAGGTCCGACGTCGCCTCATCCAGGAGCAAGACCTGCGCCTCCTTCAGAATGGCGCGGGCGATGGCCACCCGCTGTTTCTGTCCGCCGGAGAGCCGGATGCCGCGCTCGCCGATCTGCGTATCGTAGCCCTCGGGCAGCCCCTCGATGAACGCATGGGCGTTTGCCATACGCGCCGCGCGCCGCACATCGGCCTCGGTCGCCTCGGGTTCGGCGTAGCAGATGTTGGAGGCGACGGTGCCCGAAAACAGCGTGGGATCCTGCGGCACAAGCGCGATCTTGCGGCGCAGGGCCTTCAGATCGAACGAGCGCAGGTCTTCTCCGCCAAGCGTGACGCTCCCGTCCTGCGGGTCCCAGAACCGGCCGATCAGGTTGGCTACGGTGCTCTTCCCGGCCCCCGAGGAGCCCACAAGTGCGGCTGTTTCACCGTGTGGAATCTGCATCGATACGCCGCGCAGCGCAGGTTCTTTCGCATCGGGATACGTGAAACGGACGTCGTTGAGTGCAATCGTACCAGCAGGCACATCGGTTTTGGATCCGCCCGACTCGGGCTCGGTCTCCATCAAGTTCGACAGACGCTCCAGCGCCGCCATGCCCGACTGCAGCTTATCGTTGAAGAACATCACCGACTTAACCGGCCCCTGAAGCTGCCGCTGATACATGATGAACGCCGTCAGTTCGCCCAGGGTGAGCGTCTCCCCCACCACCATCCAGCCGCCGATCAGAAGCAGCGCGCCGAGTCCGTAGTTCGCCGTGATATTTACAAGGCCCTCCATCTTGCCCACGTCTTTGCGGCGGTCGAGGTTGAGATCGACGTAGGCCTGGTTCTGGCGTCCAAAGCGCTTGCGCTCCTGATCTTCCCCCACAAAGGCCTTGACCACGCGGATGTTGGAGATGGCTTCGGTCGAGGTGGCGGTGAGGCGCGCCACCGTTTCGCGGATGTCGCGCGAGGCTTCACGAAGCGGCTCCTGGTAGTAGTAGGTGATCACCGCCAGCAGCGGCAGCACCACCAGGTTCACCAGCGCAAGCTTCCAGTTCATGATCACCAGAATGACCGCCACCACGATAATCGCGACCAGCTGCCCCGATAGCCGCGACGCCGCCGCCTGAATCATCCCCTCCAGCGCATTCGGATCGCTCACGACCCGTGAGCTGAGCGACCCGGACTGCTCGTCGGCAAAGCGCGATACCGGCAGCTTCATGAGATGGTTGTACGCATCCATGCGCACATCGCTCACCACGTGCTGCGTGAGCGCAAAGCTCCAGTACATGCCCGCATACTCGATAATCGCCCGAAAGAGATAGAACCCGGCGAACGCGGCGCCGAACCACAGAAAGAGCGTCATGTCGCCTTCCGGGATGACCGTGTCGAAGGCGTAGCGCACAAACTGCGGCCCGAGAGACTCAAGCGCAGCCGTAAAGCTGATAAGCGCCACAAGCGCCAGCACCCGCGCCTTGTAGGGAGCCAGCACGCTCCATAGCCGCTTCAATATAGCAAGTGTGGACTGGCGCGGCTCGGTGTTGGGGTCGGACATACAGACTTATTTCGAATACAAAAAAGAGGATACACATGAAGCGGCGCCAGGCACCCTCACGTCAGACGCGAGTGGCGTAAGCAGGTTCATAATGCACATGTTGAAGAAAAACACAGGGGGCGGAGTTCACTCTCGCAGATCGTCGACAGGCATCAAAGGGGTCAGGGTCTGGCGGATGCGGAAGGTAATCTATCAAGGCGCAGTATGGAGGGCGATACCCGTCCCATCTACCTCAGTCGACGGCATGGGCTGCTCAGGCGGATGCCGTTCGACATCGCACACCCTACGCTACCCCGTAACGCACGAAGCGTTACCCCACTTTGTCATATACGATACCGCAGGACGCAGTTGATCCTGCACGTATGAAGGCGTAACGACATTCGGACTGAACCACCCGACGGTCCCAAAACGCCCAAGCGGGCAGGATCGGGATGTTTTTTTCGTCCGTGGTGCGTACCATATAACTGTTCTTTCTCCCTGCTTTTGCCATTATCGAAGCAAGCAGCTTCCTTTTCTGGCACCCGTTTCTCTTTTTCACCTACTCCCCCGACACTCATGGCTACTCCTTTGATTATCGGCGTTGACCTCGGTGGCACCAACATTGAAGCTGCCGCCGTTCGCGGGAGCGAGATCCTCGCCTCGAAGAAAAAGAAGACCCGTGCTTCAGAAGGCGTCGACGTTGTCATCGAGCGGATCGGCAAGACGGTCCGCAAGGTGATGGATAAGATGAACAACGACGCAAGCGACTATAGCGCGCTATGCATCGGCGCGCCGGGCGCGGTGGATGTGCAGTCCGGGGTCGTCCACTCGGCTCCGAATCTGAACTGGACGAACGTCTCTCTCGGCGAGCGGCTTGAAGCCGATCTGGGCCTGCCCGTGCTTGTCGACAACGATGTGAACATCGGGGTTCTCGGCGAGCACGTCTACGGTGCCGGAAAGGGCACGCTCAACATGGTCGGTATTTTTGTGGGAAGCGGCATCGGGGGCGGACTGGTCCTCGACGGCACGCCGCACTACGGCTGGCGCGGCGTTGCGGGCGAGGTGGGGCACGTGGTGGTGCAGCCCCGCGGACGCCAGTGCGGGTGCGGACGACACGGCTGCGTGGAGGCGTACGCCAGCAAGACCGCTATGGAGGCGATCATCCGCGAGGAGATGGAGAAAGGCCGCTCAACGCAGGTCTTCGAGATCATGGACAAGAAGGGCAAGAAGAAGCTTACCAGCAGCGTCATCGAAGCATCGCTGGAGGCCGAGGATGCGCTGATGGAGGAAGCCATCCAGAACGCGCAGTACTACCTCGGCCTGCTCACCGCCAACCTTGTAAACGTGCTGGATCCCGAAGTCATCGTCTTTGGTGGCGGGGTCGTGGAGCGCCTGGGCCAGGACTTCATCGACCCGATCGGCCGTACGGCCCGCCAGCACTACCTGCAGCGCGAGGGCGCCGAGAAGATCCGCCTCGTCCCCGCTGCCCTCGGCGACGATGCCGGACCCGTCGGGGCTGCTGTGGTTGCGCGCCGCCGCCTCCAGTCGGCCCTGTAGAACATTGGGCCGGATTACCACGCTCCGTGCCCAACGCATTGTGGATGTGTCTCGTCATCGATATAGTAGGAAGCGGGCTATGCTACAACAAACAAAACCGTTCCTGTCTTAACCTGCCGCAGAGCTACTTCTATTTCCGGCACCAACGGAAGTAGCGTCTCGTACTCGTTATTCGGGGCAACAACTGTGACGATCCCGAGTGCTCGCGATGCAATATTCCGCTGATGCTCGATGCCCTGGTCCATCGTAAGCAGCACGTCGAACTCATCTTCGGCGCAACGTAGAAGCTCCCCGTTTTTCACGCCCGCCCATCCGCGTTCAGGAACGGTAACGACCTCAATGCCGCGCTCGATAAAGCGCCACTTTAGCTTTCGTGGGATGTTCTCGTCAAGAAGAACCGTCATGCCGTTGGAGAAGGATACTCGTGCACCAACTCTTCCTCCGCAAGGTCTAAAAAGGCCTCGGCTTGCTCACGCTGTACCGAAGGAAAGTCGTCGAGAAATTCCTCCAGACGCTTTCCATGCTTCAGGTGATGGAGGAGTGATACTACCGGAACGCGGGTGCCCGTAAAGACAGGTGTGCCCCCGAGAATTTCAGGGTCGCGATGAAAGATCTGTTCGCGTTTCATAGCAGGTCTATAGGTTGATGAACCAGCTCTTCTGAGGTAAGACGCCCGCTTGCCACCATATGGTTCAGTGTGTTGTCCGAATGCTATGACAGCATTGCTCTACGGCAAAGGTAATGCCGACGTAGCAGTCCTCTCGGACGAGCACCCTCCAGAGCGAACCACATGATCTTTCCTTTCTCATTCCATCTACAGTGCAAGCGTGTATTGGCCTCCAACGTGCAAGCGCTCCGGAATGGGCAATTTCTTGAGTACGCGGCTCTGCAAACGCAGGTACCCATTCGCAGCCCGAGGGCAATGCGCTTCCATCCACAGCCGCGCTGTTTCGCTATTTAGATACGCTGATAAGTCTTCGATATCGACACCTCGTTTCGGTATAGCGTAATAAACCGAATGGCGCGGTACGATGTCGCCGTTCCAATCGATCCAGAAGTGGGGCTCGGAAGCAACATCTTTAAATAGGATTTTGGGGCGGAGGATATCTTCCATTGGTGGCGTCTCATGCCAGCTGTACCAGGCCTTGCCGTTCTTCGCGACACAAAACCGGGCCTCCAGCGCTGCGCGATGCGACGCAGCCCAATTTCGATACGAACCGAGCTCATCTTCAGGGTACAGACTTCCGGTATCTGTATAGGGACAGACAAACCGCTTTGGAGGAGAAGTCAAGTCCACCGTGCCGAGTTCGCGTCCGCTTACCGTGGGACGAAGCCACTGCTGTGAAAGGGTATCAGGCACATCGTCCGCATCGATCACAAAGATCTGATCCCGACCGGTCGCCACACCCGCGGATATGCGTATCACCGCATCCCCGAGAACGCCTCCTGTATCCATATCAAGCTGGGTAGCTCCCCGAAGTTGGGCTGCCCAACTTGCGCCTGATGCTGATAGCGTTGTTGTGTATGTTTCTCCGTTTCGGAGCGTTACTTCTGTCGTAGAAGGAGACGATTTTCGGATCGTTGTGATCGCGGGATACGTAATTCGCTTTTCGAATGCATCCTCACGGATGTGTTCAATCTCTTCAATATGGACGTTGCCGAGCAGGCGACGCAGAGGCGCTGCCGACTCAACATAGGTCCATTTTTCCGGAGTCACAAAAGCAAGGAGGCCACCTGCTTTCAGGAGGTTGAGGCCCTGTTCAAAGAAGAGAAAATACAAGTCCATCCGTCCCGACGCTGACGAGAAATGCGCTCGGTACCGATCTTTTTCGTCGTCAGACAGTTTTTCAGTTCCAGCATACGGCGGATTGCCGACGACATAGTCAAACGCGCCAAACGTTTGTGGGCACAACGAAAGAAAATCTGCCTCGTGGTACGTAACATGCTGCAGCCCACGGGCTTTTGCATTTTCGATGTGTCGGGGATTCAGCTCTACGGCATGCCCTTCTGGGCACGGCCACCCATGCGCTTCACAGATTCTCTCAACAGCGGCACCAAACGGACATGTCCCGCTTCCCGGATAGAGAATCCGGTCTCCTTCGACTGGCACATGATCACGAAAGAGGCGCTCCACAATGCGATCAGCAAGATCGGATGGGGTCGGAACGTATCCTTTCATTTGTCACTCCATTCGGGTTGGAGAAGGACGTTGATCTACTTCATGGCCCCAAGCACATGGTATGTGAGACGACGTGCAAATCGTTCAAACCGCAGCTCTTCATTGGCATAGAATTTCACCGCGCTGTGCGTACGATGCCCTGTCAAAAACAGGATCTACGTCAAAATTCGGCTCGCGTACACGCACAGGGCGGGTTGCGCCTTCTTTTTTAGCCATCAGCATGAGATATCCGAGCCAAGGACGAGCCGAAGGGGCAAAAACGCCCTGCTCGTAGGCCTGGCGTAAATCTGTATTACTACCAAGGGCTTCCTCCGTCCGGTTGTTAAGGTTGTTTCCGAATGAACTCGCAATCGACTTGAACTCGATCGCCGCAAGCAGATTGCCTTCATGCACGACGGTCGTATCCCATTCTTTCTCTTGGCGAAAGTATCCCGGTAATGTGGCTTGATAATTATGGACAATGGATGTCTGAGGAACGCCAAATCTCAGCAGGATATCCTCAATCAAACTGGCGAATCCGTCCATCTGCTTCCCGCCCAGTACATTGGCTCTCCGCCCCCGCGTGTTATTCTCAGACTGTGCCTGCTTTCCTTTCTGACTCTCCTGTGTTGCCCAAAACCATTTTACGGCTTCTCTGACTTCCCGGTCAATCGTTTCGAAAAGCTGATCTGGTGGAAGTTGATTGCCAGTGCCATCGGGTTGACTTGGCGTTTCATTCATACGTCCTGAGTAAGGCGTAGTACATGTAAGACAGTGGGCGCAGATAGCGACATCGCTCTACGACAAAGGGTTACAGTAATCTACATAGTCAAGACCAGAAATGCTATCCGTGCCGGAGCGAGTAGACATGTGTTTGAGCGAACTTTGTAATGGTGCACATCGTCCCACCCCTGAATGCTGAACGAAGCACAGCGCCGCTATTCCTCTCTGCGGCGGAGCACCTTGACCTCTCCATTCGGTTCGATGCCGTAGATCCACGCTTCTGCTACGACAATGTGTGGGATCCGTGGCTCGCGACGAAGCACCATGAAGACATCTGTCTCTGTGGGCACGCAGGTGCGGACGGCGGTTGACACGCTTACCCTCGCATTTTGTGGCGAGCCGCTCATCGGAATCACTTCGTTGTGGAGGCGCTGGATTCCGAGTATCGATCCGGTATCGGCATCGACTTCAACGCGGACATCCCCGCCCAGCACCGTTCCCTCTTCAGGATCGGGGAATACGTAGGCCGTGAGCACTGTGTCATGCCACGGATATGAAGCCACGATCACGCCATACGTATGTCTCTCGGTTAGCGCGCCCAGTTTGTTCTGGGCTTCGCTTTGCCCGAATGACGCTGCGCGTCCGAAATCGTAGGCCCATCCTTCGTGTACGGTGGAGGCTGTAGTGTCGACATCTGTAACCTCCCGGCTGCTGTTAAGCCGAACCATGGCGTGTTGCTCAAAGCCCTCGTTACGCCAATGGCCATAGGCGACGCTCCAACCCGCACCGGTTCGTTGGGCCAGGCACGGTCCCCGTTCGATTGAGGCCCCTGCCGCCGCCAGCGCGTCATCGGCATGATCACAGACGATCTCGTAAAGCGCGAGCCATCGACCGGCATTGCGGATTTGAGTCAGTTCGTCCTCAGAGGGGCGCACCTCCGTGCACGCTGGGGCCTGAGCCTACACGAAGAATGGACTCCATGCCCACAAGATGACATAGCACGCGGCTATAGCCACTTGCACTGTTGTTTTGGTACCCATCTGGGTGTGCGGTTTTTCATAATGGGGGCTCTGCTGCAACGGTCAGCAGTACCATGCGAATGAGGCGAAAGAGGTGCTACTGCTGGTATCTGGCCACAGCCCGTGGTCGCAGCAGCGGGAGTTATAGAGCCTTTTTAGCTTATTCGAGTGGCTCGATCTTTCCCGTCGGCTCCAAATTCTTCGCGCGCTTCCACGCCTCTCTCAACTCCGCACGGTGCTTCCCGGCCCACTCGTAGACCAATCCTAAGGCCCGACTCGGAAGCTCACCTGCCATCACATCCAACGTGTCAATCGTGATCAGCGCCTCGTCTCCTGCATACTCGGCGTGGAAGTGCGGTGGGTTATGATCGTCATAATACATCTTGATCCGCACGCCGTAGAACCGGCAAAGCTCAGGCATGGGCTGTCGAGTTCAGCTTCGGGAACAGCTCCTCCGGGGATTTGCCCGTCAGCTTCATGTACGTCGCGTCCGGGCATAGCTCAACCTCTTCACTCCAGCGGATGGCTCCATCGTCGGCGATGCGGACGTTTTTCCATTTCTCCTCATCCTCCCAGAGTTCAAAGACGCCCTGGCCAGCAAGATGTGACAAGTCCACGTCTCCTTCTTCACCGTCAGCATAACGGATCCAAATGCGGTAGTCAGAAAGGGCTTTTACTTCCAAAGGCTCAAACATGGAGTTGGAGATGTTCAAGGAGCAGGACAGGATAACCAACGCAATAGCTCACAGCCACGTTTCCAAGCGCTGTAACGGTGTAGCTCTGTGGCGAAGGCACCGGCAACATATCAACAAGATGGCAGAAGCGCCATACGTTTCGGGCTCATCGAAAACCCCCGCGCCCTTCGTCCGCAGCAGCGTAGGGTTATGTGGCAAAGCTGTTATTATCAGCTTTTGGTTTTATTTGCGTCTGCCTCGTCGCTCTGAATCCACTCTGTGAAATCATCAAGACTGACGCTGAAAAATCTGTGATGGTTCTTCGGCTTCCAAGCAACTCCGGAGGGCTTAATCCTGAGAGTGCCTATCATATTTCCTTCCTCATCTTCATAAACCTGTTCAATATGATCAGGAACTCGAAACTGATTGCTGTACTTGGGCATGAGTTTAAACTTACAAATTGATGGAATAGGCGGCAGATGGTATGATCAGATAGGAGTTACTCGGCAACCAACTCGCGAATCTGATCGACGATGCTCGCGTAGTCCGGTTGCTCTTCTCCAAAACGTTCTGCAATAGTTTGATCTTTCTTCTGACCAGGGGACAGCACAGTTTCGATAGTGCCGCCAACCTGTGTTCCTCGTTTGTATAGACGGACTTGTTCGTGTTGGTAAGCGGGTAGCTCTTCAGGAACATGCCCAAGCCCCATTCCCGCCAGCTCTTTACTAATATTGGAGCGAACGTTGACCCCTAGTTTGCCAGCCCCAAGGGCATCGCGTAGTCGTTCCATGCTGACAGTTAAGACATTCCCGTTTTCCTCAACTTCACTTTTGAGTTGGCCCCAATCAGACATACGATTTTGATTGTTTTTATTAGCGTTTAGCGTTTTGTGGAAGGAGTTACATGCAGCCTAGAGTTGCTCTTATTCGGCCACATAACGGCAAAGCTCTGTGGCGCAAACGGAGCGCAGCGTAGTTAGCGTCCAAACGAGCGTATTGTTAGGCATTAGCCATCACTCACCTTTGTCTAAACTTTCAATCTTGTTTTTTTCTTCGAGGGCTTTTCGCTTGAAATAGAGCCCTATCCAGCTTTCTTCATCCCCAATAAGTAGAGCAAACAAGCTAGATATTGGTGCCGCTAACAAAAGGGCTACAAAGAAAACATCTTCTCCATCCGGGACACCTTCTGTGATAATCAGAAAAACCACCATCGCAATCAATAGCAGATTGAAAATAACTGCGGTCCATTTCATGTCTTATCTTTAACCTATCCTTTAATTATATCAATACACATGACATAGCATATATCCCCAAATCATCACAAACTCCTCTAAATCAACCTGATAGGCGAGGAAGATCCGGTGCTATGCCAACAGAGTAGGCATAACGGCTCGGCCATCACCGGCTGAGGGCACGCCAGCGACTTGGCCGAAGCTGCGATTGTTCAAGTTGTCTTGGCGGTAGCCCAGACGCGCCAGCCCTCGGTCCGCGTGCATGGCCTTGTTATGTGCACTTGGTAGTATTCTCGACTTGGGCTATTCCAGGCTTCTGCGGAGAAGGGGCAGTTACTCACTGGCAGAAGCGTGCTCGCGGATCCAGTCGGCAATCACGTCTAGCGCCTCGGGATCCATCGTCGTCTCTATCTGACCATACTCGTTCGGATGCCCCGTATCGGCGGGCTGAAACATGTGGTTTAGCCCGGTGAGCACGCGAACAGTGGTCTCATCTCCGGAGCTTTCCTCAAGGGCCGAGCGCATCGGTCTCGCATTCTGCGTCGGCGGCACTTGCAGGTCCTTACTGCCATAGAGCGCGAGGACAGGTACACTGAGTTTCCGCAAGACGGGCTGGGGATCGTACCGAGCGAAATATCGCCCTCCTGGTGCTGTGGCTTGTTTGGTCAATCTTCGAAGCCTCTCACCAGCTATTCCCTCCTCTTTGAGAATCGCCTGGACTCGCTGAGCGGCGTCAGTTGAGTCCAGGTCCGAATGTGTAACCTCGAATATGCGACGGTTGACTCTCTGAAGGGAATCAACTGCGGCCTCCGGAGCGTCCAGCGGGAGAGCGAGCGCTCTTTCGTTCTGTCCAGTGAGCAGCTCGTGCCCCGGCACGCTCGGAGCGGCCAGCAATACGAGGAAAGAAGCGTCCTCGAAACGCTCGCTTACCATCGGGGCCAAAGATCCGCCTTCGCTTAGTCCGAGAAGGCCGGTCTCGCGTTCTTCAATGTCGGAGCGCTCTTTCAGAAAACGCAGCGCCGTTGCAGCATCGCGAGCGAGGTCATCGAAGCGCGCGCTCATGAAGCGTCCTTCCGACTCAGCTACCCCACGCTTGTCGTACCGTAGAACTGCAATGCCGTGACGCGTCAGGTGGTCGGCAAGCACGAGAAACGGTTTATGGTGGTGCGCTTCCGCGTTCCGGTCTTGAGGCCCTGTTCCAGAAAGGAGCACAACTGCTGGATGCGGACCGCTCTCTTTCGGCAGGGTCAAAGTGCCCGCGAGCGTGATGCCATCGGACGAGTTACGGAAGGTTACTTCCTCCGTGTCGTACGGGTATGGCGGCTCCGGCTCTTGCGGGCGGGACGGCCCGCTGGCATCATCTTCACTGACGGGCCTAAAGGTAAGCGATGCTGTGCGACGGCCCTGCGTCCATGTGCCTTCGATCCGTGTTCCGTCTTCTGAGAGTGCGCCCCGGAACTGCGCATTTGCAGGCGCAAGCTCCAGAAAGATGCTATCGCCTCGGACAGTCGTACTCGAGAAGGAATTGCCTTCTTGCGACGTGTCGCCCGCCAAAAAGGCCGTAACTGCTCCGCCATCGCTGCGTTCGAACCGGAAGATCGGTCGGAAGTAGTCCTCCTCGGCTGACCACGCGCCAAGCAGCGCCTCGCTCGGACTTGTGCTTTGGGTCTGCGCACAGGCAGGGTGTGCGAGAAGAACAAAGGGAAGCGCGAGAATGAAAAGGAGGCGGCGGAGGATTCGCATAGCGAAAAAAGCGCTGCTAAAAAGACAAGCCAGACTGCTGAAACGGTAGTGACGGCGCTACGAAACTGCTGAAAGCACAAGCCCGAGAATAATCGCGGCAGCGACCAGCGCGAATAATGCAATGTACCCCCATGAGGTCGCGTACCACATTCCATCCATGGAAAACGTCAGGTTCTCCTTCTGCTCGCTTCCGTCTCGCCCGCGCTCCGTCCCTTCCCCAGCAGGCACCCTCTCAGGAAGCATGTTCACGCCTTCCAGTATCTCGTGAGCGTCTCGAGCGCTGCTGCTCAAAACGACTAACTTCACTCCATGGGTAGGTTGTAACTCGGGGTGCGCACCGCCCGCATCATCGGCGCTGATGAACGCACGAATGCTCTCGCCTTCGAGCCGATCCCGCGCTATCTCAGCGTCTCGGCGTGCCGAGTAGGTGGCAACGACGGTCGTCTCATCCGTAGCTCGGTCGTTAGTCATAACTCGATTATTTGACTATTAAAGCATAGAAAGCACGTGCACATAACTTATGATTATATCAACACACTCCACATAGCACGCATCCATAAATCCGCGTAACACCCTGGTAGATCAATGCGATGGACAAACCCGGCCGGTACTATGTCAACAGTGTAGGCATATCACGCTACACGGAGGGCCGCGTGCGCAATCACTCATACTTAACATATCCAACACCACCCCCACTCGCAAGCCAATGGCTCACCCCAACGCCCCCTGCAACTCAGCCGCCGCCTCCGCAGCGGCATCCGCAAAGTCATCGCCGTCGTGGGCGTAGAGGATGCTGCGGCTGCTGTTGACGAATACGGATACGACGACGCTTGCATTGCCGCTCTCGACGTCCATGCCCAACACGAGAAAAAGTAGTTTATATGTCGGGAAAGTTCGGCAAGATTCTCTGGTGCTGCCGCGTCTGCTCCTTGTCAATTGTAGGAGTACTTATGACACTGAATTGTCATCATCATGAGACCTACGAAGTTGAAATCCTGAGATGCCAACCGCAATTGCCGATACTATATTAATGGGCGCCCATACTTCACGCGCAAGATATATCGGAATCAGGGGGTTGTATGTGATTGCAATTCCTATCAATGCGATTAGCCACATTTGGGGCTCTCTTTTATGAGCCACGACTATACCATACAAAGCCGTTCCACATACAGCAATTCTTAGGAAAGTGTAGTATCCGTAAGGAAGATTGGCCAGCGCTATAACCAGAAGGATTGAGGACGAAAATGCTACCGTTTCGTACTTCATTCGGTTAAAGTATCAGAAAGTAAAGACACGCAGTACATTCTTATATGACTTCTTCGAAACGTCTCCTCAGTTGTTCACCATCCTGCTTTCCAAGTAAGATAAACTCTCGTCTGTGACCTTCCGAAAGATGCAAATTTAACCTACCTGTGTGGTGAATCTGTCCCATACCCCATTTATCCTTGGGATTGTAGCTGACTTGCTCAACCTCGTGGTGCCTAATTCGGAAGTTGTGGCTGTCACTCTCAATAAACTCTTGTGAGCTTAGATCTATGTCTTTGTATTGCTGAAGAAACGAACGTCCCTCAAAAGTTTTAGGGTCTTTGAGATCTCCATGGAGCACAAAGTCACTGTCGAAAGTTAAACGGTTAGCTGAAATTACTCCGCGGACCTTGACTCCATAGATATTATCCTCAGTCACGATGATTCGAAACGTTCGATTTAAAATTAACCAGTAATATTCCATTGCAACAAAGCTGAAGAGTCGTGTCGTCTCTTTTTCAAGCTTTCCTGGTTTAGTTTTGATTGTACGTGAGTTGACAAAAGAGGAGATTACCATGGTACACGACAAAAGCTGAGTGTGTCTTCACGTTCTACGCGTAGGCTAAATGAGCCGTGGGACTTCGAAGTGCGCTCAGACAGCGGAAGAAGGCTGCGGCCTGTCCTTCAGGGGTGGTCAGCACGCTTTGAAGCCAATCCAACCCGTACCGAAAGAGGCTCTGCTCCCGGCGTCCATGGCACTTTGTTGGCGGAGGCCCTTCGCGCCCGGCTCGTTGTTCTCCAACGAGATGAGTCCAGGCAAACGTCAGGGCCAACAGGCCAATCAGCCGCTGCACGCGGTCGGGCTTGGTCAAGTGGGTCGCCTCAAGATCGTAGCCCCGGGATTTAAGCGCTGCAAACAGCGTTTCAACCTCCCATCGCGTTCGGTAGAGCGCAGAAGCACGCGTTGGATCAAGATTCCAGGTGGCTAAAATAAGAAACGGATCTTCCGCCTCGTCGGAAGCAATTCGCCGGACGACCACGTTGGTCTTGACTCTCGTTCCATCCGCCCCCAAAAGATAGCGATCTTCCAGGACCTCTTCGGTGCCGAGGGCAACGGTCCGGGCGAACATCCGAACGGGCAGTGCGGGCCCTTCTTCTGCTTCCCCGAGGCCCCGATTCGAGCGCAGGCGAATCGCAAACGGAAGGCCCCGCTGTTGAAGATGGGCCAGCCAGTCGGCCGAGATAAACTCGCGATCGGCCACCACCGCTTTGATCAACTTCGGATCGACAATCCTCAAAAAGCGCTCCAACACATCAATGTGGGCATCTGAGCCTGAGCCTCCTCCATTCGGCAATACATTCGGCAATACCTTCCAGGCGACGGGAAAGGCCACGCCTTTGTGCGCGATCCCGATCATAAGAATGTTGACGGGCTTGCTCCCGAAGTACCACTCGGTCCGGTCAAGCACGGCCACATACGGCCCGTTTTGCGGCAAAAGATGTACTAAAAGGCGGCCCAGCGCCGTAAAATCGATATCGTAGCCCGAAAGAAACCGCTGAATCCGGCGGTAATTCGATGCAATCTGCACGCCTCCTTTCAAGGATGCGGCAAGCTTTGCAAGGTTGGTGGTCTGTCGCATGAGCAAGGCCGCTTGAAAACGAGCAATGAACTTCAGCCGGGCGCGGTGCCAACCCAAGTAGGTTGTGAGAACGTCGGTGATCGACTGCACGTAAGGCATAAGGCGGGTTTATTCTTCAGCATAGATCGCGGTTGATCTCACGATCTGTACTGCTGGAGAATAGGCCCGTTCTCTTTGTGAAAGCTCGTCTGAGTTTTGTCATGTACTGTGGGAGATTACAGCAGGTGTTAAAAATAAGATAGCAGCAATAAGTGCCGATATGACGTTAAAATCCATTTCTCAGATCTGGTTGAGATGTGGTTTGTAATTATATCAACACACGTGACATAGCACACATCCATAAATCCGCATAACAAACTGGCAGATCAGTGCGATGGGCAAAACCCGCTCGGTGCTATGTTAACAGCGTAGACGTATCACGCTACACGGAGGCTGCGTGCGCAATCACGCATACCCAACCTATCCAAAACCACCCCCACACGCAAGCCAACAGCTCACCCCAACGCCCCCTGCAATTCAGCAGCGGCCTCCGCGGCGGCCTCGGTGAAGTCAGCGCCGTTGTGGGCGTAGAGGATGCTGCGGCTGCTGTTGACGAGGATGAGTGACGGCGGCATCGACGACGGCGCGGGCATCGTCGCCCTGGGACTCGGGGCGGGCGCTCCAGCGCTGCACGAGCCGGGCGATGCGCCGGTAGACGGGCTCGCGGGGCAGGTCGCCATTACTGGGCGGTACGCTCACGTCCTGCACGAACGGCGGCCACGATCTCCTCGGCCTGTACTTCGATGTCCACCGCGGGTACGTCGAGCGGCGATCCTTCGTCTTTGTGTGGACGAACGAGGTATTCGCTCCCATCACGCCGCCGAATCCGCACTTCCCCCTCATGACTGGCCTGGTCCAGCAGATCAGCAAGATTTTGACGGGCCTCCGAGTATGTGTATACTTTCATGTCTACACCTCCAAAATATCGATTCCAGATTCGCGGGCCGCTTGTTTTAATCCACCATCCAGCGTTAGAAGTGGCGCCTGATGACGCCTTGCTGCAATGAGTATATACGCATCATATGCATATAGGTCATACTGACTGGACACCCGAACGGCTTCCTCTAATTCAACATCGACCCATTGGATCGGGATGGTATCATATCGCCGGAGCGCTTCAACCGCCACCTCAACGTCGCAACGGCCCCGTTTAAACATTGCAGAGAAGGCGTTTCCAATCTCCCAGTGAAGCGTCTTGGGTGCAATCAGGTCTACTCCTTTGGTCTGCCGGACGATTTGATCTCGGTGATCTTCGCCCAAGAGGACCGCGATGATTGCAGATGTATCGACAACGACTTTCATGGCAGAATATGTTAGTTGTACAATTGAACAACCAGTGTAGATCCACCACAATTAACTGTCAACCGTTTTTCGCGGCAACGCCGGCCTCTGCGTATTCGACTAAAGGGGATCACCAATTTTCCAGCACGTGCTCACGAATCAGTTTGTAGACCCCACTTCACCCCAACGCCGCCTGCAACTCAGCCGCCGCCTCTGCGGCGGCATCCGTAAATTCGTCGCCGTCGTGGGCGTAGAGGATGCTGCGGCTGCTGTTGACGACGATGAGGCCCTGTTCGGTGACGGCGGCATCGACGACGGCGCGGGCATCGCCGCCCTGGGCGCCGACGCCGGGGACGAGAAACGGTAGCGTTGGGCACACGGAGCGGATCTCGGCGAGCGCCTCCGGAGCTGTGGCTCCAACCACGAGTCCGGCGTCGCCCTCGGACTCGGGGTGGGCATTCCAGCGCTGTACGAGCCGGGCGATGCGCCGGTAGACGGGCTCGCAGGGGAGGTCGTCTGTGGCGTCTACCTGGCATTCTTGCAGGTCGGCGCTGCCGGCGTTGGAGGTGCGCGTTAGCACGAACACACCGCGTCCGGGCGTGCGCAAGAACGGCAGGATGCTGTCGCGACCCATGTACGGCGCGGCGGTGAGGGCATCGGCGCCGAGGTGGTTGAAGAGTCCGCGAGCGTAGAAGCGCGCCGTGTGGCCGATGTCGCCGCGCTTGGCATCGGCGATGCAGCAGTGGGTGTCGGGGATGGCGTCGACGACGGATTCGAGGGCGGCGTACCCGGAAGCGCCCTGCGCCTCGAAGAACGCGAGGTTGGGCTTGTAGGCGCAGCAGTGCGGCGCGGTGGCTTCGATGATGGCGATGCAGAAGTCCGCCAGCGCCTGGGGATCGGTGCGGTGCTCGGCAAAGGGGGCGGGCAGCCGGTTGGGGACGGGGTCGAGACCTACACATACGCGCGACGACATGTGCGACTGGGCGGTACGCAGACGGTCGAGAAACGACATGGCACCAAGAGGAAAACGGTTGGGGTAGCAACGGACTGCAACGTAGGCGCAACGGTGCGCATCTGCAACATAATGCATGTGGACTTTTCGCACAGCATGCTGTAACGTAGGAACTGTACCCTACACACCCGCTACAACCTTCATGCACCGGTGGAAGCACTTCCATGCAGCGTCTCACCTGCTCTTCACTACCGGCTGCCCGGAATGGTTCACTAATCCCCCATAACTACCGCTATCGTCATGGCGAATAAAGGCCTAAGCAATATAAAAGGCGTCTCCAAGCAAGACAAGGAGATGATTGAAAATATCGAGACCATGATGGGCCCTGAGCCCGAAGACATGGGTCTCATGAAGAATATCTTCTGGGGACGTTTCCGCGAAGATCTCGTCTTCCCGTATCCGCGCGAGTCGAAAGAGGAGCGCGAGACCTGCGATGCGCTCCTGGAGGAGCTGGAAGACTACCTCGAAAACGAGCACCCCTCGGTTGAAATCGACCAGGAGGAGTACATTCCGGAGTGGTGTATCGAGCGCCTCTTCGAGATGGGCGTGATGGGCATGATCATCCCGGAAGAGTATGGCGGACTCGGGCTGGGCGTGACCAGCTATAACCGCGTGCTGGAGATGATCGGCCGCCACTGTGCCTCGACCGCCGTTATGGTGTCGGCGCACCAGTCCATTGGTTGTAAAGCGCTCGTCATGTTTGGCAACGAAGACCAGAAAGACGAGTACCTGCCGATGGTAGCGCGCGAGAAGCTCTCTGCGTTCTGCCTGTCGGAGCCGAACGTGGGCTCGGACGCGGCCGGACAGGAGTCGTTCTCGGTGAAAACCGAAGACGGCGACTATATCGTGAACGGCGAGAAGAAGTGGTCGACCTCGGGCGCACTCAGCGGGCTCTTTACCGTGATGTGCAAGAACATGATCAAGAACCCGGAGACGGGCGAGCTCGAACAGAAGGGCGTGAACGCGCTCATCTGCACGCCGGACATGGAGGGCGTGGAGATCTTCGAGAAGAACCGCTCGAAGACGGGCATCCGCGGCACGTGGCAGGCGCGCATCCGCTTCAACGACGTGCGCATCCCCAAGGAAAATCTGCTGCACAGCGAAGGGCGCGGCCTGAACGTAGCCCTCTCGTGCCTGAACTACGGACGCTGCACGCTTTCGGCGGGGGTAACCGGCGCGGCGAAAGCAGCCAAGGAGCAGGGCATCAAGTGGGTACAGACGCGTTACCAGTTCAAGCGTCCGCTCTCCGACTTTGAGCTCGTGCGCGAGAAGATTGCGCGCATGTCGGCGCTTACCTACGCCATGGACGCTATGCTCTACATGATGACGGGCATGCTCGACCGGGGCGACAAAGACATCATGGTCGAAACCGCCATCTGTAAGGTCTTCTGCTCGCACTACGGATGGGAGGTCATCAACGAAGTGATGCAGATCATGGGCGGCGAAGGCTACATGACCGAGCACGAGCTGGAGCGCTCCTGGCGCGACAACCGCATCCACGCTATTGTGGAGGGCTCAAACGAGGTGATGCAGTCATTCATCTTTGCGTACGGCGGCAAGAAGCTCGCCGAGCAGATGGTGTCGGTGCAGGACGCGCTGACGTGGGATACCGACGAGAGCATCGGCGACAATCTCTCACGCATCCTCACAGCGGCCACCAACCCGACCGTGATGTCAAAGGCGCTGCCGCTGGCCGGACAGCTCTTTATGGGCATCAAGCCGCAGGCGCCAGAGGTGCGCAGCGTACACCCGGCCCTGCGTCAGCAGGCAGAGAAGCTCTCGACGCTCATCCAGAAGCACTCGCACTTCTTCAAAATGGCGAGCAAGTGGGAGCGCGAGAAGATTGTGGAGCACCAGGCGCAGCAAGCGCGTGTGGCCGACAACGCGATCTACCTCTACGCGCTCACCGCATCGCTCTCGAAGATGGACGACCAGCTACGCACCGGCGAGTACGGTCCGGCTTTCGAACGCGACCGTGCGGCGTTTGAGTATCTGTTCGAGTGGTTCGAGAACAAGATCTACACGAACTTCGGCCGCCTGCGCGACAACGCCGACGACAGCATGCGCAAAGCGGCTGAGGCGGCGCTGCGCTACAATGACACGCTGCCGAACAAGGAGTTCTACATCCACGAAGGCAGTCCGCTCGGACGCGACGCCGGCAAGGAGACGCCGACGGAGCACATCAAGCAGTTCCCCGGCGACGGCGTCGACCCGCGCACGCAAGACCGCGCGCCCGGCGAAACCGATGAGCTGGAACTCGACGACGTGCCTGCCGCCTCGGGCGATGGCGCTCCCGAAGAGCCCGAGCCCGCTGCCGAAGACGGCGTGGCGTAAGCACAAGCTCACTTACCGGCTATACCACACCACCGCCCGGTGCTCTTTGCGGAGCATCGGGCGGTTTTTGTTGGGGGCTGCACCTACCGTGGAGACGTCCGACCCGGACGTCTCTACTGTGGGGCCGGTTCTAAACCCCTCTGTCTATCGAGCCTTGTCGCAGGCGTGATTCTGTGGCCATCTCTCCCTTAGCCAAAGGGAGCCCCCTGTTGGAAGATAAAGGGTTGATCCCGACGACGAGACGCTACGTTGTAATTGTAATTACTATCGCTTACTGTATGGTTATTCTCTTGTAGCTTTACTTATCTCTTCTAATATCATGGCTTATCGAACACGTACCCTCTCATTCTTTGCCGTTCTGCTGCTTATCGTGGCCGGGTGTTCTGGATCGCAGGAAGCAACCTCCTCTGCACCGACGGAGGAGCATGTAGGTGAGCCGTTAACCATCGAAGCGCCCCCGAGTGGCTCGCTTTCGGATGCGCAGCTTAACGGCATTGCCAACGACATTCGTGCCCTTGAAGAGCGTCCGCTGATGGAATCAGAAAGCACCTACCAGGCTGAGATGCTACTGCAATTTATCTTATCGAGCGCCGCCCATATGATCGAGCATCCCGATGATGATCAGGTTTCGGTCAATGTGGGCGGACTCGAAGGCGCTCTCACAACGTATCGGATGCTGAAGGAGCAGCGCGGAAGTGACGCTGCCGATTCCTACATGGAGGCCGTTGCTGGACAAAGCGAAGACGGTACCCTTGACTTCTTCGTTCAGTCTCGCATCGACAACTGCTAAACAACGGCACGAGGCTACGTGAGCGACCCGAGCCGTTCTTTCAGCGCCTGTGCCCGGCGGCGGCTCATGGAGAGCGGCGCATCGGCTTGGCCCACAAACACCTTGAACGTGTTGTTCGGCTGTCGCTCGATGCGTTCCACGTGGTTGGTGTTCACAATGGTGGAGCGGTGGATGCGGACGAAGTGCGTATCGGGCAGCTGCTCCGTCCATTCGCTAAGCGTAGTCGTCGTCCATGCATCGGGGCCTTCGGTGAGGTGCAAGGCCGTGTAATTTCCCTCGGCTGTGATGTAGTGGATATCTGCAATGCGGATAAAGCGCGGCTGGCGGCCTTCCTCGTAGAAAAACAGATCGTCGTACCGAAACGGTGCATCGCTACGGCGCGTGTCCTGCGGGATTGCAGCGTCGGTCGCACGCACCCGGCGGAGCGCCTCGGCCAGGCGGTTGGGCGAGACGGGTTTGAGCAGGTAATCCAGCGCATTGACCTCAAACGCGCGCACGGCGTACTGATCGTGGGCCGTCACGAACACCACCTGCACCGGCGTGTCGATGCGGTCGAGCAGGTCGAAGCCCGTTTCGCCGCGCATCTGCACGTCCAGCAGTACCACATCCGGGGCCGTTTCCTCGATCAGCGTGGCCGCTTCGTCCACCGTACGGGCTTCGCCGACGACCATGGCGTGGTCCTGTTCAGCAATCGTGTTGCGCAGCGCGCGGCGGGCAAGTCGCTCATCATCTACAACAAGGATAGCAAGCGAATCAGTCATAAAGAGGCGTCAGGATTAGATGCAGGATGTTCGATGCTAATACGAGCATGCACCCAGCCGTCGTTCTCCGTCAGCGTAAAGCGGTGCGCATCGGGATACTGCGCCTGGAGCCGGGCTTGTACGTTGTTGAGTCCGGTGTCGGTACCCGCCTCTATGGAGGGGGACGTGCGTAGCTGACCGGTATTTGAGACCGCTATCCGAAGACGCCCATCCGCCATCGAGGCCGTCAGGCGGATGCGGAGCGGAAACGGACTGGTGTGCTGACCGTGCTTGACCGCATTCTCGATCAGAGGCAGTACCAGAAACGCAGGCACCGTCTGATGAGCAGCGGCAGCCTCCACATCAACCGTAACCTGAAGATCGTCTTCAAAGCGCATGGTTTCGATGGCAAAATAATGCCTTGCGGCCTGCACCTCCTCATCGAGCGACACCAGGAGCGTGTCTTCATCGAGAAGTGAGTACCGGAGGAAGCCCGACAGTTCATGCACGGCCTCCTTCACACGGCGCGGATTCTCATCGGCCAGTGCGTTGATGGTGTTGAGCGCGTTGAAGAAGAAATGCGGATTGAGTTGGTAGCGGAGCATCTGCAATCGAGCGCGCTGGGCCTCCGCATCCGCCTGTAACACGCGCTTCTGCTGGGCTTGCCGTTCGTGCCAGAAGGCGATGCCGAGGTAGCATCCGCTCCACATGAGCAGCACCACCGGAAAGGCGGCGGGATGCGAAAGCAAGGAGCCCTGGCCAGGAAGCAGGTCCACATAAGCAAGAACAGGCAGCGCAAATGGGTCAATATAGGTGGCGCCCCAGTGGTTTACGCTGGCCCAGCCGGCGCCCACGGCCGCCGATCCCAACGTCACAGTCAGGCTCTGCCATCCCAGGTGCCATTGCGATAGCCCCAATGCGTAGTAGACCCATCCCAACAGGGAGCTGATGAGCAGGCCCGATCCGGTGGCCCAGAGGGCCTGCTACAGCACCACCTCAGTAAACGGGTTGTAAGGCCGCAGGGTTGTGTAGTATAAGATCCCATAGACGATCCATCCAACGAGTTGCACAATGCCAAGCCCGATCCAGCGTGTGCGGGCATTGCGGAGAGATAGTGGCATAGACGGCAAGGGACGCATGAAAAACGGAGCGTGTGCATGCTGAACATGACAAAACGTGTGGATAGATGCGACGGTGAATTAGATGATCGGTTCGTACGCTGGACGAATGGTGCATCTGCAGACGGGTGAGGCAATACAACGCATTGGCATTATTCATTCCGTATCTGAGACGGGCTGCGACAATGTTAATCCGATCGATCATGCATGTGGGCCAATGGCTGTTGCTGTGCAGTGTGCTGGTGGCCTGTGGGCCATCGGAGCAGGAACAGGTATATGTAGAAGAGGCCACGGAAGCTGCTTCTGAGTGGCTGAAACTGGTCGATGCTGGAGAATACGAGGCATCGTGGACGGAAGCAGCCAGCTTCTTTCAGAATCAGCTTACCGCCGAACAGTGGGCCCACCTGGTCGAGCAAGGCCATAATCAGCAGGGGCTTGAATCGTTTGAGGGCCGCACGTTGATTGCTGCCCGCTACACCGATTCGCCGCGGGATCAGCCGCGGATGAGCGAGCTGCCCGGACAAGTGCCCGACGAATATGTCGCGATCCAGTACCGGGCCGATTACGGAAAAACAGTGATCGAAACGTTAACACTTACCCGAGACGATGGGGCCTGGCGCGTTATAGGATACTACATTCGTCCCGAAGACGGATGGTCGGGGCTGTAAAAAACAACGGTGCATCGTGCACCTACGGCATTCCCAAAAACGAAAACGACAAGAACTCATGCAGATTGTACACCGCGTTGTAGCTATTCTTGCACTTGCCGCCCTGATACCTTGGGGACTGCCCGTGCATGCCCAATCCGCTCCCGATGACATTGTGGGTTCATGGCAAGGAGCGTTGGATGTGAATGGCATGGAGCTCCCCGTTGTATTCCATATCGAAGATACCGGTACCGCCCTTGCAGCCAGTATGGATAGCCCCGATCAGGGCGCCACAGGTATTCCGGTTGAGAACCTGTTTTGATTTCACACGTCGCGAGTGAAAACGAACGGGAGTCCGCCTCGTTTTCGGTGGTGAACAGACGTTTCACCGAAAGCGACACCGAAGCTATGCGCAAAGACTATAGCTCCGATTTGACGGACTCCCAATGGCACAACATTAAAGCGGTTCTCAATACCTCGCGCCACCGCCAACATGACCTGCGCCGCGACATTCTGGATGCGATTTTCTACGTGGTCAAAACGGGATGTCAGTGGCGAATGTTGCCTGGTGGATTTGCGCCGTGGCAGACGGTGTACTACTACTTCCGAACGTGGAAACAGCGCGGCGTAATCGCACGTCTGCTCAGCATAGCCCGGCGAGGCGCACGGCGAGAAGCCGGGCGCGAACCCGAGCCCAGCGTGGTAATTATTGACTGCCAATCGGTTTCGATCACCCGCTCAGGCGGTCTGTGCGGCTTTGACGGCAATAAAAAAGTCAAAGGGCGCAAACGGCACATACTCACGGACACGCAGGGCTGGACGTGGGCCGTCGGCATTCACGCCGCCAATGAGCACGAAAGCCAGCACGCCTTCAAGCTCATTGAACGGGCTGAACAGCGAAGCGAACGTCTTGAAGCGGTCTTCGCTGACAAGGCCTACCGCGGCGATCTCGAAGACGACCTTGAGGAAGCGCTTGGGCTTCGGCTTGAGATCACCGAATCCGACTCCGAAGAGCCGGGCTTCTCCGTCGAGCCGAAGCGCTGGATTGTCGAACGAACACTCGGCTGGTTGGGGGGCTGGCGGCGACTTGCGAAGGAGTACGAGCGCCTGGCCGAGACGAGTGCCGCCATGGTCCGGCTCGCGTCGCTACGATTGGCCCTCAGCCGCCTCTAACGGCATATCAAAACAGATTCTGAGTCGGTGATGCTGGAAGGGGATACGCTCACCATGGAGGTCCCTGCTATTCAAGGGGAGTACGTGGGCGTGCTCACAGCCCCCGAAACCATTGACGGCACGTGGACACAGGCCGGACAGTCGTTTTCGCTCACGCTTTCTCCAGCTGGTGAGGACATGGTGGAGGCCCCTACGGGTCCGCAGCATCCTGAGCCGCCGTATCCGTATGCCGAAGAGGAGGTGCATTTTCCGAATACCGATGACGAGATTACGCTGGCAGGTACGCTAACCACTCCGGAAGACGAAGGGCCTCATCCGGCCGTGGTGCTGGTAAGCGGGTCGGGCCCGCAAGATCGCAACTCTGAACTGATGGGCCACCGCCTGTTTCACGTGCTCGCCGATCATCTAACGCAACAGGGCATTGCGGTGCTACGCTACGACGAGCGCGGCGTGGGTGAATCGGAAGGTCCCGCGTTTCCAGCATCGACCTCTGAAGCGTATGCTCGCGATGCCGCAGCGGCCGTTCGGTTTCTCAAGGAACGGCCCGAGGTGAACGCAGAGCGCGTAGGCCTGATCGGACTCAGCGAGGGCGGGCTGATCGGACCGATGGTTCATACTCAGCATGAACCGCTTGCCTTTCTTGTGCTGATGGCCGGGCCCTCCGTACCTGGGTACGATATCATTATTGAGCAGACGGCCCAGATGGCCCGAGCCGTGGGGACTCCGGAGGACGAGATTGATTCGACGCGCACGGCCCAGCACCGCACGCTTAGCGTTGTACGGGAGGCGCCCGACACCACGACAGCAGCCGACTCGTTGCAGGTTGTGTTGGAGGAGCAGGGGGTATCCGACGAACAGCGCGCATCGCAGATTGATAATTTCACCGCGCCGTGGTTCAGGTTTTTCCTCGACTATGACCCGCAGCCTACTCTCACGCAGATCGACATTCCGGTACTTGCGCTCTTTGGGGAGAACGATCTGCAGGTGCTGCCCGGGCAAAACGCTGAGATTATGCGCACGGCGCTAGAGGAAAGCCCAAGTCCCGATGCGACGGTGGAGGTGCTCGATGGGCTCAACCACCTGTTTCAACCCGCCGAGACCGGGCATCCGTCCGAGTACGGCGCGATTGAAACGACGATGGCGCCTGCGGCACTGGAGCGCGTGTCTGGGTGGATACGGCACCATGCTAAACATCCGTAGCACAAACAGGCCAAGATCAATGATAGAACCGTCCGGTGCCCCTCAGGCCGTGGGCGGTTTTTTGTTTGGGGATACGAAGGGTCCATGCATGATGCGGAGGACTTACCCATCTATACAACCCCTACTCGGAGTGTCCATAACGTCGTTATCGTGATGCGTTCTGGGTAGCTGCTCAACCTGTAGTGATTAGGTTCATTGAATATATGTGTTCTGGTTCTGTCAAATCAATCGGTCCAATCCGGCCATGATTCAGACGACTCACACCTGTCGCAAATGCGGAAGCTCTGACATCGTCAAAAACGGTCATAGCGCCAGCGGGTCGCAGCAGTACCATTGCAAAAGCTGTGGGGCCTACCTGGTGCTTGCCCCGGACTCAAACGAGTACTCCGATAAAGAGAAGCAGCGCGTCCTACAGGCCTACCGAGAGCGCGGGTCCAAAAGCGCGATCAGCCGCATCTTTGGCGTGAGCCGAAATACGCTCTCTCGCTGGCTCAAAAAAAGGGACGTCAAGTTGACTCGCTAGCCGAGTCGCTAGCTGAGCAGGTTGAGCCGCCCAAGGACGGCGATGTCCTTGAACTGGACGAGTGCTGGATGAGTGCTGGACCTACGTCCGCCACCGGTCAAATAAGCGGTGGCTCTGGGTAGCGCTGTGCCGCCGAACCCGGCAAATTGTTGCGTTCGTGATTAGCAGGAGCTTAAAGACCGGTCTGCACGGACTTGTGTCCGGCTTTGGAATAAGATTCCCGAGGGGTACAAGCACAAGCAGAGCTTTAGTGACTTTTGGAAGTCGTATCGCCCGCTCTTCGAAACCGATCCAACCCACGAGCACGTGGGGAAAACGAGCGGAGAACTTGCTCATGTTGAACGCTTTTTCGGGCGGATTCGCCAGCGGCTCTCGCGATATGTCCGAGAAACGCGATCGGCCTCCCAGACCGAGCGGATGCTGCATCTGAGGACAAAGCTATTCATCGATACGTACAACCAGAAAATCACTTAGCATCTACCAAGTACCAAATTAAGGAATCAAAACAGGTTCTACCACACTACTTGTTTCAATATTGACAAACTCGACGGTAACCTGCACGCCATCCACGCCGGTAGCGGTGATCGGGTCTCCATGACCTGTGCCCTGATCTGGGTTTACATTGCTAAAGTCGATCACCTGGGCGGAAAGTGTATTAAAACCGCCAAATAGCACAAGCGTGAAAGCGATCAGGTAGACCGATTTTACCATCCGTGACATTAGGTGTCGGCATACCGCCCCTCGAGAATCCATCATTGTAGTGCCACTTTTCAGAAGTTTAGTAACAGTTTTCATGCATTTTCGAGTACGTTTTGGGTAACATTCATTTCACTACGGATACTGCTTCGGATTGATATCGTCTGGGACCAAGTGCTTGTGTTAGACGGTTCCATATCCCTCTGCATGGATTCGCACCCCACCTTAGGTATATATTACTCCAAATTAAAAAACCAATAATGCCAATAGATATATAGTAAGCAACTTAATTAGTTTGTATTGTTCATTGTCTTTTTTATAAATAATAAGAGTTAACAGCGGATATGTGTAAAATCGCCATTAATGTCAAAACGAAACGCATTTCATTTTGAGGTGTGTCTCTGCAGAAATGAAGGTTGCCACATGAACACGTTCCGTAATTCTTCCCTGTACGTGTTTAGCGACTTGTAGTCTGGGACGCGTGCAATTCTAATAGCATTCGGCTCATAGGGCACCAGGGATGCAAGCGGTCTCCGGCCATGGGATTCCCTTAGCCCAGGATCAGAAGCAAAGCGGATATCCCGGGCGATCATTGAAGCCGGCTAAACAGATACCCTTCCCTTGAAAAGGATTGCGGTATTGTTCCTGTAGGGTACCGGATTTAAAGATGATCGGATGGATACATAAAGGGATGGACGGCGTTTATCCGTCCATCCCTTCATATACTAACGAATCATACAGGGTTGGTATACGCCGCCTACTCCCAGAACTCCATCCAGAAGAGAATCGTCACGATGAGCATAACGATGCTCAAGAACATATTCGTGGCGGTGATCCACCCCTGCTGGATGGTGGCGAGTTTATCCTGGCAGAGCTGGTAAGCCCGGTCGTAGGTCTGGTTAGCGCTATCGAGCACGATCATCGTGAAGTTGTCCGCGTCGGTGTTGGGCGTGTCGGGATCGGCAGCAATGACCAGCGCCAGCTCTTTCACGTCTCGCTCCAGGTCGCGCAGCTGGGGCTGCAGGCGTCCGAGCTCGGCCATCAGTTGGTGCAGCCGCTTACGGCTTCGCAGGCTGTAAAAGGCCGTAGAGCATCCGTAGGCCTTATGCAGCACCTCATTAAGCTGCCTGTCGAGGTCTCGCCCGGCCCGAATCAGGTGTGCAACCCAGTCCCAGTACTCTTCGCGGGTCAGGTCCCACCCATCCGGATCGTCGAGCACGTCGGCCAGCGAGAGCTCGGCGGCGCGAGCGTCGCGGTCTTCAAATGCGCTACGTAGCGCGTCGCCTTGCTCGTAAGGCGCTGGGTCTGTGCTCGATGTATCGGTCGGGCGTGGAGCGGCTGGGGATTCCATACTGGGCGTGTGACTATTGCAAAGGCAACGGCATCGCTTCTACGGGCGCTCGTGCTTCGAGTTGAAGGTAGCTCTGTGTTTTTAAGCTGCTTTCGTTCCTCAACGGACTGCTCAGTCATGCGGATGAAATCGTTTTACCGCATCTTGAACGGCCCGCTCATCCCCTGCAAACGTGAGACGGTCGCCTTTCTTGAGCGTATCGTCGGCCGAGGGGACGAAGGTAATGTCGTCGCGGGCAATGACGACCACAATGCAGCCACCCGGAATCTGCTTGTTGAGTTTGCGGATGGATTGCCCCACCAGGTCGCTCGCTGTTATCTCGACTTCCTGAATATCGTGTCCTTCTCCCAGCACGTTCATCCAGTGGGTGATCGCGGGCCGCTCGATCTCATTATCGATCGCGAAGGCCGCCGCCATCGGCACGTCAATCGCCGTAACGTCGAGCGTGTCGAAGGCTTCCATGTTGCCCGACTCGTTCACCCGCGCATACACGTTCTTGATACCAAACTTAGACCGGGCCAGCTGGCAGATGAGCAGATTATCGTTGTCGTTTTCGGTAACGGCGATAACCTGTTTGGCGTCTTCAACGCCGGCTTTTCGCAGCACATCCGGTTCGGTGCCATCGCCGACCTGCACGGTGAACCCATCATCACGCATGCGGTGGGCCACCTGTTCGTTGGCTTCGATAACGATCACATACTCACCACGTTTTTCGAGGCGTTCGGCCAGGGCGCGCGATACACGACCGCCGCCGATAAGGAGTGTTTTCATAGGAGAAACAGAAAGAGCTTGTGCAATCTGTCGTGCGAGACCGGCCTGGAGCACGACGGTGAAGAAGATGACGAGGAAGACCGCTCCGGTCAGCACATCGGCCATGGCAGCATCCCCCTCCGCGGCCAGTTCGATCGCGAAGAGCGTAGCCACACTGGCTGGTACAATGCCACGCGGTCCAACGAGTCCGAGAAAGAGGCGCTCCGGCATGGTGAACCGGTTGACGCCCAGCGTGGCTCCGGCGATCACAACGGGTCGAATGACAAGCACGATCACAAGCACGACCGCAACGCCCCACACGCCGAGCGCAAGCATCGCCTGAACATCGATCAGGGCTGCAAGCGCGATGAAGATAAAGGAGAGCATGATAAGTGTAAGGTCTCGTCCAAACGTCTCCATCGTCTCCTCGTGGGGTAGCTTCATGTTTCCAAGCAGGATACCCGACGTAGCCGCTGCAGCGATACCGGCCTCGGCAGCCACCGCCTCGGCCAGTGCAAACGCGCCGAGGGCCGCGCTCAGAAAGAAGAACCGTGCGACCTGAGGGGCGTCGCCTGGAATCAGATCGCGCGTGAGCACGAAGCGGATGGCTCCTGCGGTGATCCCCCCAGCCAGGAGACCGAAGCCCAGGCGCTCGGCAAAGGCCACCAGACTCGCCGAAGTGCCTGCATCACCGATAACCATCGTCTCGTAGATGACGATCGACGCGATGGCTGCCGTTACGTCGTTGATAATTCCTTCAGCCTCAAGAACAGAAGCCACGTGCTCGCGCACGCGCACCACCTCCAGAATGGGCGTAATAACCGTAGGCCCGGTAGCGACAAGCAGAGCCCCGACCAGGAGAGCTATAGACCAGGGCACATCCAGGAGACCGTAGACCGCAACGGCCGTGCCCGCCAGTGTAACGACTGCGCCAAGCGTCACCAGTCGAATCGTAACAGCAGGCGCCTCCCGGAGGCGTTCTCTGCGCAGTTGGAAGGCCCCATCGAACACGATGAGGGCTACGCTAAGTCCCACAATGACCGAGAGGCCCTCTCCAAAGAGATCGTAGGTGACAACGCCCAGCCCCTCGCTACCAAGCGCAACACCAATAAAGATCAGAAACAGGACACTCGGAATCTGAAGGCGATGAGCAAGAAACTGGGCAAGAATGCCCAATATGAAAATGCCTGCGACAATAGGGAGAAGATACGCGTCCACGAGGAGTCTGCTAACCCGATGTAAAAAACTATGAGCCTGTTTGGGTTTTGGTTTGCAGGCGAGAGCGAGCGCCGCTGCGGCGAAAATTGGCCCCCGATGGCGGTTCGTAGCCGGGGCTACGGGCCGACATCGGGGGCAATTTGTACCAGGGGCATGACCTTCGGCCCCAGTCCAGCACCGCCGCTCGGAGCCCAAATTAAAAAATCAAAACAGGTTCTATATGTGGGCCGGCCTCCGCTACCTGAGCGCTATTTGAGCGCAAGCGTACCGCTCGGGGCTCTATCGGACTAGCCCCCTACAGATTGGTTGTCGAAACCTTACGTTTGCAGCCAGAACCCGGTGATCTGTTTTTCCACATCACGTATAGGCATTACTGCTTTATATGTTGTACGTGATGCCTTTTACAACACTTATGTTGCCCCGTAAGGCTTTATAATGGTATTTTAAGACGCCCTGCTTCCTGGCGAATCTCATGCAGGCGCACCAGTACGACGAGACAAAATTACAGAGAGCCGGCCTGGATACTTAACCCCTGGAATCCCCTCACACCACCTCTCACGCCGGAATAGCTACTGCCCATCGCACCAAAAGTCTGCTTTTAAAGCACCAAAATACATTGGTACGGCACATACGCATTGGCTTATGTTTACTTGTGACATTCGTAGTCACCATACATGTATTTATTGACCTTAGCGTATGGTCACTTACTCTACCTCCCCACATGTGCCTCGCGTCAGCATAGGCCTTCCCGTATACAACGGAGCGGATTACCTTGAAGAGGCCCTCGAATCGGTGTTGGGTCAGACCTTCAGAGACTTTGAGCTCATCATCTGCGACAACGCCTCAACCGATGCCACCGAGGCGATCTGTCGGGCAGCAGCTAAGCGCGACAGCCGAATCCGGTACGAGCGGCACCCCGAGAATCTGGGCGCTGCCAAGAACTATAACAGCACGCTTGCCAGAGCACGGGCCCCGTATTTCCGGTGGATGTGTCATGACGATGTGCTTGCTCCGACCTGTATCGAAGCCTGCGTAGACGTGCTCGACACCCATCCTGATGTTGTGCTCGCATACACGAAAACGCAGGTGATCGACGCGTCGGGTACACCTGAATCCGATCCGTCCTGGATGCGGGACCTACACACCGTAGACAGCGACCCGGTGGAGCGGTTCACCAGCTATCTGAAATCGTACTGCTGGGCAGGCGAGCCCGGGCCGCTCTTTGGGCTTATCCGGACCGACATCTTGCGATCAACGATGCAACATAGCGATTTCCCGTCGGCTGACCTCATCCTGATCGGTGAATTTACGCTCTGGGGCGGCGTCTATCAAGTTCCAGAGCGGCTCTTCCTGAACCGCCTGCACGACGACAATTCGACGAAGTCCAACGACAAACAGATTGCACCGATCTGGGACTGGTTCGATCCGAATCGGGAAAGCGGCTTGCCATGGCTGGAGATGCGATGGCTCCGCGAACTACACCGCGCTATTCAACGCGCCCCGCTGTCACCGAACGACCGGTGGCGCTGTCGCGTCCGGCTGATGCGCTACTATGCCTTACGGCATGGACCGCAGTACGTGCGCGAAGCACTCTATTTCACGACGGCCCGTGTGGGCCTTCATCACTCCACACCGCCTCCACGCGTTCTCGGACTGCGTGCCGTCTATCCGATGCCCTGGGAGACTTCATCGCAGGCGCAGTAGACCCGCCAAGGATTCTTTCTTACACCCCCAACCCATCCTACCCCTATCCTATGAATGTTCTCGTTACTGGAAGCCAAGGCTACATCGGCTATCCCCTCGTGCGGCTGCTACACGAACGCGGCCACACCGTGACCGGGCTCGATACCGGATATTACGCCGACGGCACGCTCTTCGAATCTCCGTGGCCCCCGGGCGTTCGTCAAGTGTGGAAAGACATCCGCGCCATCAACCGCGACGACCTGACAGGTTTCGACGCCATATGCCACCTGGCAGAGCTCTCTAACGACCCGCTCGGGCAGCATAACGAAGCCAATACCTATGCCGTTAACCACGCTGGCACGGTTCGCCTGGCTCGGCTCGCCAAAGAGCTGGGCATTGAGCGCTTCGTATACACGTCCTCATGCAGCGTATACGGCCTGCAGAACGGCGAGGCGTTCAAAACAGAGACCTCTCCTACGCATCCCCTAACGGCCTATGCACGCTGCAAGGTCAACGTAGAAACCGACCTGGGTGCCCTGGCCGACGATGCTTTCTCGCCGACGTTCTTACGCAACGCGACCGCCTACGGCCCCTCGCCGCGTCAGCGATTCGACATCGTGCTCAACAACCTGAGCGGATTCGCCTACACCACCGGCACCATCAACATGCGCAGCGACGGCACGCCGTGGCGGCCGCTCGTGCACATTGCCGACATCGCACAGGCCATTGCCTGTACCCTCGAAGCTCCGCGCGATGCGATCCACAACGAGATCTTTAACGTCGGTCACTCCGACGAAAATTACCAGGTGCGCGATATCGTCGAGATCGTAGCGGCTGCCCTGCCGGACTGCCGCGTGTCTATGGGCTCCAGCGATGGCGACGACCGCAGCTACCGCGTCTCGTTCGACAAGATCGCAACCCAGCTTCCAGGCTTCAAGCCAGCCCACACGCTCGAAGACGGAGCTCGCCAGATGGCTGCCCTCTACCAGGCTATCGACCTTACCCCTGAAACCTTCGGCTTTCGCGCCTTCACCCGGCTGAAGCAGCTGGAATACCTGCTCGACACCGACCAGCTGGACGGCCGGTTCTTATGGCGCGAAGGCGTTGCCCCCGACGCCGCGCTTCTTTCCACGTAAATCCTCCAATATAATGAAGTTTACTCGGGCCCTGATTTCTGGAGCGTACCTGATTGATCCTGAACCACACGGTGACGATCGTGGCTTCTTTGCCCGCATGCTCTGTGTCGATGAGCTTGCAGCGCACGGACTCAACATGAAGATCATACAGGTCAACATCAGCTACAGCGCGAAAGCCGGTACGCTGCGGGGGCTTCACTACCAGACGCCTCCGCATTCCGAGGCCAAGATCGTGCGCTGTACGCGGGGGGCCATCTTCGACGTGATGGTTGACCTGCGTTCCACCTCAGACACGTATCGGCAGTGGTTCGGCACCGAACTCAGCGCCGACAACCGCCGCCTGGCCTACATCCCTGAAGGATGCGCCCACGGCTTCCTCACCCTCACCGACGACACAGAAGTCATGTACCCCGTCACCGCCCGCTACGCCCCCGAGTCCGAGAACGGCGTTCGCTACGACGACCCTGCACTCGACATCGCATGGCCTGTACCGGTGCGCGTGGTCTCCGATAAAGACCGGTCCTGGCCTCTCCTCACCCCAACCACCACGCTCATATGAGTACTGCCCCCGTTGGTCTTATCCCCGCTGCCGGTCGAGGCACCCGCGTGGCGCCGCTTCCGGGCAGCAAAGAGCTCTTTCCGGTCGGCCAGGCCCCGGCGCCCGACGGCACCCCGCGTCCGGTTGTCGCGTCGCAGCATCTGCTAACCGCCCACCGGACTGCTGGGGTCCAAACCGTCTACTGGATTTTGCGTGACGGCAAGTGGGACATCCCCGCCTACTGGGGCAACGGCCACCGCCTCCGCATGCACTTTGCCTACTGCATGATGCGCCACCCGTATGGCGTGCCGTTTACCATCAACCAAGCAGCGCCGTTTATTCGCGACCGCACCGTACTCCTCGGGTTTCCAGATATTCTGTTTCATCCCTCCAACCTTTTTGCCCAACTGCACAATCGGCTGCTTCAGGAGGATGCGGACGTGGTGCTTGGTTGCATGCCTGTCTCCGACCCCGCCCGGGTCGACGTGGTCGAGCGTGCTCCCAACGGATCCGTACAGTCTGTTCATGTAAAGAGAGCTGACTCGCCTCTTCGAACGGCCTGGATGTGTGCCGCCTGGCAGCCTGCCTTTACTCGCTGGCTGCACCACCGGCTGGCCGAGATTCTTCCCTCCCTCGAACAGGAATCCCTCGACCCGAAATCTCTCAAACAGCGCGAGCTGCATCTTGGTCACCTGTTTCAGGATGCACTCGACGACGGACTCACCATCCAGAGCGTATATGTACCTGACGGGCGCTTTCTGGACATCGGTACGCCCGACGCTCTGTATCGCACAATGACGACCCCGCTCAGCACGCTGTTGAGTCCGCGCACCCCGCACGCCCTCTCCCCTTATTTCTCGTAGATACCATGATCATTGTAGATACCGCCCTCCAACAGCGCGAAGCCGATAACAACCCCATCCGCGTGGCGCTTGTCGGCGCCGGATATCAGGGCCGCGGCGTTGCCCTGCAGATCTGCACAGCTATCACCGGGATGCGCCTTGTGGCCATCTCGAACCGCACCCTCCCACGCGCCGAGGCCGCCTACGCCGAGGCCAGGATCGACGATGTAACCCATGTACGCACCGTGTCTGCGCTCGAAGAAGCCATTGCGGCCGACCGATTCGCGGTCACGGAGGATGCAGAGCTGCTCTGCCGTGCCGAAGGCATCGACGCGATTATTGAAGCCACCGGCACATTCGAGTTTGGCGCCCAGGTCGCGCTCGCTGCAATCGAAAACGGCAAGCACCTGATTCTCTCGAACGCCGAACTGGATGCCACGCTCGGCCCCATTTTGAACGTCTACGCCGAACAGGCAGGGGTCGTGCTCACCGACATCGATGGCGACCAGCCCGGTAGCATGATGAACCTGTACCGGTTTGTCGATGCCATTGGATACCGCCCGGTACTGGTCGGAAACATAAAAGGCCTGCTCGATCACTACCGCACGCCCGAGACGCAGCGCGCATGGGCCGAAAAGCACGGCCAGGCGCCCTACATGGTCACCTCGTTTGCCGACGGCACCAAGATCTCAATGGAAAACGCCGTAGCCGCCAACGCCACGGGCTTCCCCGTCGGGCAGCGCGGCATGTACGGGCCTCGCTGTGCGCACGTTACCGAGGCCGTCGATCTGTTTCCCAAAGACGAGTTGCTCGATACCGGACTCAACGACTACGTGATCGGCGCCGAGCCCGGTCCAGGGGTCTTTGTCATTGCTTACAACGACCACCCTGTAAAGCGGCAGTATACCTCGGTGCTGAAGATGGGCGACGGACCCTTCTACGTGTTCTACACGCCGTATCATCTTCCCCATCTTGAGGTGCCGCTCACCGTGGCCCGTGCCGTCTGCTTCGGTGACGCTACGGTGGCGCCCCTCGGCCCGCCTGTGTGCCACGTGCTTGCCCTGGCCAAGCGCGACCTGAAGCAGGGCGAGACGCTCGACGGACTCGGCGGCTTCTGCACATACGGCTGGATCGATAACGCGGATGTCACCTACCGCGACAACCTGCTTCCGCTTGGTCTTTCAGAGGGCGCTACGCTCTTGCGCGACATCCCCAAAGATCAGGCGCTTACCTTCGATGATGTGCTGCTCCCTGAGGGCCGACTCATCGATCGCCTCTGGGCCGAGCAGACCGCCCACTTTGGCATGGCCCCTGTGCATGCTACCGCATAGGCCGCACGACGCTGCATTACAGACCGTTCTTCTTACTCACTTGCCACCCCGCACTCCCATGAAAGCTGTCATTTTAGCCGGCGGATACGGCACCCGTCTATCCGAGGAAACGGGTGTACGCCCCAAACCCATGGTCGAAATCGGTAATCGACCCATCCTGTGGCATATCATGAAAATTTACGCCCACCATGGCGTAACGGACTTCATCATCTGTTGCGGGTACAAAGGCCATATGATCAAAGAGTACTTCTACAACTACCATCTTTTAAATACTGATATGCGGGTCGACTTGAGCACCCGCAGCACGACGTTTCTGAACAACGCCAGCGAACCATGGACGGTGTCGCTGATCGATACAGGCTCCGGGACCCTTACCGGCGGGCGCCTCAAACGAGTTAGCCCGCTGCTCGACGATGAGCCGTTTTTCTTTACGTACGGAGACGGCGTTGCCGATATCGATATTGGGGCGTCGCTGGCCTTTCACCGGAAGCATGGCCTGCTAGCCACGATGACAGCCGTGCAGCCACCCGGACGGTTTGGCACGTTTTCGCTGACTGAGGAAACCGCACGCGTAACGCGCTTCCGTGAAAAGCCTCAGGATGGAGACGCCTGGATCAACGGCGGCTTTTTTGTGCTCGACCCGGCGGTTATTCACTACATCGACGGCGACGATACGATCTGGGAGCGCGATCCGCTGGAGCGCCTGGCCCGAGCGGGGGAACTGGCAGCCTATCGCCATGACGGGTTCTGGCATCCGATGGATACGCTCAAAGACAAAAACACGCTGAACCAGCTCTGGGACGAAGGCACTCCTCCTTGGGCACTATGGATGGAAGCCCTTTCGGATACAGAAGGCGTCCGATCGGCTGATGACGCCCCCCTCGCGCCGCGTCACCACCAGCGAGCTCCCGTACCCCACCATCCGTCGTTTTAGAACCTGTTTTGATTTCTTAATTTGGGCTGCGATCGGCTCCGCTGGACTGGAGCCGAAGGTCATGCCCCTGGTGCAAATTATTCCCGATGTTGGCCCGTAGCCCCGGCTACGAACCTCCATCGAGGTCCAATTTTCGCTGCAGCGGCGCTCGCTCTCGCCTGTAAACCAAAACCCAAACAGGTTCTTAGGTCGAGGCCCTGCCAGTACAATGCCTCACCTGCAATTCGGCAGCAGATTAGGACGTTCGTTCGGGTACGGGGTGGCGGGTTTCGCCAGCCCCGTACACGACGAATTTCTGCGTGGTGAGTGCCTGCAAGCCCATCGGGCCGTAGGCGTGGAGCTTGGTCGTTGAGATCCCAATCTCAGCGCCAAGTCCGAGCTCGCCCCCATCCGAAAAGCGCGATGACGCGTTCACGAGCACTACCGAGGCATCTACCGTGCGCACAAATTCCCGCGCAGTGGGAAGGTCGTCGGTCACAATAACTTCGGTATGGTTCGATCCGTAGGTGGCGATGTGCTCCCGAGCATCCTCGTTGCTCTCCACCACACGCATCGCAATCGTAAGATCGAGAAACTCAGCGGCGTAGTCATCCTCAGTGGCCGGTTCTACGTCAGACACACGGGCACGCACCTGCTCATCGCCCCGCACGGTGACGCCGGCGTCTTGCAGCAGCCTGCACGCCTGTGGCACATACGTGTCGGCCACGTCTTCGTGCACGAGGAGCGTCTCCAGCGCGTTGCAGACGCTCGGGCGCGAGGTCTTACCATCAATGAGCAAATCGTCCGCGATGTCGAGATTCGCCGCCGCATCCACATACAGATGACACACGCCCTTGTAGTGCTTGATGACGGGGATACGACTGGTTTCGTCAACGAAGCGAATGAGCCCCTCGCCGCCACGCGGAATAACCAGGTCGATGTGCTGATTGAGCGTGAGCATCTCCTGCACCGCGGCGCGGTCGGTCGTGGGCACGAGCGTGATAGCTGCCGGGTTTACATCTTCGGCTTCGAGCGCTGCGTGTAGGGCATCGGCAATGGCGTGGTTGGCATGAAACGCCTCGGATCCGCCCCGAAGAAACACCGCGTTGCCCGCTTTGAAGCAGAGCCCGGCGGCGTCGGAGGTGACGTTGGGGCGCGCTTCGTAGATCATGCCGATAACGCCCAGCGGGATGCGCATGCGCCCGACCTCGATGCCGCTTGGGCGCGTAGTCGTCGCTGACATCTGTCCGACCGGATCCGAAAACCCTGCCACTTCACGCAGGGCAGCAGCCATCTTCTGGAGGCGCTCCTCGTTGAGCACGAGCCGGTCGATCATCGCCTCGGGGAGTCCGTCGTCGCGGGCACCGGATACGTCGGTCGCGTTGGCTTCCAGGATGGCGTCCTGGTGGTCGAGCAGCGCATCGGCCATGTGCTGAAGTACGCGGTTCTTGCGCGCGGTTGAGAGATTTGCAACCTGCCGAGCAGCCTCGCTGCATGCCGCCGCCAGAGATTCAATAGAACGATCGGATGCAGTAGAGGCGTTGGCCATGGATTTTAGCGTTGATTGTAGGTGAGAAAGCTCTGTATCCGTACCCGGCGCGTCTGCGCTTGTGCCGCGGTCGCTCCCTCCTCCTGCCTCTGCAAGCACGCATGCTACAGTAGCACCAGATCGTTTCGGTGAATAACGTGGTCGGTCGGCGCGGTGTCGAGGATTTCGGTCATGGCGGTGCTGTGCCTGCCCCGAATAGCCCGCACCTCGGCGGCTCCGTACTGCGCGATGCCCTTTGCAATGGGCCGAATCTCGCCATCAATGCGCAGCGCTACGGTCACCGCATCGCCCTGCGCGAACGTGCCCTGCACGTCTGTAATCCCTGACGGTAGCAGCGACGCCCCCTGCTTCTGAAGCGCACGAGCAGCGCCTGCGTCTACGAAGAGTATGCCGGTCGCGGACAGGGCGTGGCGCATCCAGTGCTTGCGGCTGGAGAGCTGCCGGTCGGGCGCCGCCGCCATGAAGAGCGTGCCAGGCACTTCTCCGCTACGCAGGGCGTCGAAGTGTGCTCGCTTTGTGCCATTGACGATGACGGCCGGAATGCCTCGGTCGGTCGTTTTTTCGGCAGCCTCGATCTTCGTGCGCATCCCCCCGGTGGCCGCAGCGTGATGACTCCCTCCCGCAAGGGCATAGATCGACGCATCGATCGCATCCACCTGAGGGATGCGGGTCGCGCCAGGCGTAGTGTGGGGGTCGGCGTCGTACAGTCCGTCGACATCGGAGCACATGACGAGCAGATCGGCCTCAGCGAGCACGGCGACGAACGCGGCCAGGTTGTCGTTGTCGCCCACGTGCAGCTCCTCAACGGCCACGGTATCGTTTTCATTCACGATAGGCAGCGCACCGGTGTCGATGAGCGCAGAGAGCGTGTTCTTGGCATTTACGAAGCGCGAGCGGCGGCGCAGGTCGTCGTAGGTAAGCAGGACCTGCGCGCAGGGCACGTCGAAGAGGCGGCTCCAGTGCTGCATGAGAAGCGACTGCCCGATGGCGGCCAGCGCTTGCTTTTCCGGGATAGTGAGCGACGTAGTGGCATCCATGCGGCCCTGTGCGGCGCGTCCGGCCGCCACCGCACCCGACGACACAACGATCACGGTCTTCCCCTGCGCCCGATGTTCCCGGATCCACTGCGCAATGGGCAGCAGATAACGGGTCGAGCAGCCCCGAGCGTCGGGGGCCATGAGGGCGCTACCGACTTTTACAACAGCGGTTTGCCAATCGGGAAGGGCGGGCGGAGACGACATGCTGCAGCGTAGAGGGTGCGCAAAATCTGGCGAACGGGCCAAGCAGATAACCCGGCGTTGTTTTAAGAGCCTGTTTGGTTTTTGGTTTGTAGGCGAGAGCGAGCGCCGCTGAGGCGAAAATTGGACCACGATGGAGGTTCGTAGCCGGGGCTACGGGCCGACATCGGGGGCAATTTGCACCAGGGGCATGACCTTCGGCCCCAGTCCAGCGCCGCCGCTCGGAGCCCAAATTAAGAAATCAAACAGGTTCTAAGTACGCACGTGTCGTCTGGGATGTGCCCGCATGGGTGCACGCGCGGATGTGCGGATCGGTCTCAGTCCCAGCAGGGTAGCCCCGGCTCGTTCCGAGCCGCACTTGTTTATGTCGTTGCTATGACGGTTACGATAGCCACGACAACGCCCTGAATCGGAACATCTTTGCAATCAGTATTTCGGGCACGTGTCGGATGCGCATGTTGTAGCGTTCTACCGCATCGTTGTAGCCCGTACCCATGAAGGCAATGTCGTTCTCTACGCTTTCGAGACGGTCGATGAGGTTTTGAATCAGTGTATCGGCCTTCAGCGCAGGCGTGTCTTCAACCAGCGCCAGCAGTTTTGTACGTGCGGTCGTGCCCGAATGTACCTCGTTATTCTGTTCACCCTCTGCGTCGTGCCATCCTCGCAGCTCGGCCAGCACTTCTTGAATCGACCGCTCGTGACCGACGTACTGCTGCACCGTCGACGCCAGATTGCCGATCAAGTCGTACCGCTTTTGGAGGGCTACCTCAATGTTTGCTGCGTTGCGGGCGGCTCGTTGCTTCAAGAAAATGAAATCGTTGTAGTAGATGGCCCCCATAACCACAAAGAGATATGAAATCGAGAGTCCAGCAATCGTGAGGTACATCGACGGTCCCACTGGGAGCAGCATGCTGGTGCCCCAGATGCCTGCCACTGTGGTCGCCCAGATCCCGACATTGAGGAGTCCGGCTCCCCACAAAGCAAAGCGCTGCTTCAGCACATCGGCCGGCACAGTGCTCACGACAAACGGGGCTGCATTGTCGGTCGCATCGGAACCGATGATGAGGGCATCATGCGTGTCGGGGGTGACCTGCGCCGTACCCATCACGTACACAGTCTCGCCCGGCGTTACAATCGTCTCGACATGCGTTTCTTTTCCTATGGACTTTTGCGTCTGCTGCGTGCCATAGATCTCGGCCTCTTTCGGCGCAACCCGAATCCGTCCGCTCTCATCACAACACCAAAAGTCGACGCCTTCTTGTGTATGCGTGGCATTTGAATTGCTTGAGCTGCTGCCTGATGCGTTCCCGTCTGAGTGGTGCACGACGTGGGTGTAGCACGCGCACGGAGTTCTCGTTACAGGAGAAATCAGCGGCCGCTCCGGGTCAGCAAGCTCAACGGTCCCCTCCAGTTCGGTGAGTCCGTACGTCACACCATCGGTCGGCGAGGGCGGAACGTTTTCGATGATGCGACGCCGGCGCGTCCACCGAAATCCCCAGTAGGTGCCTGCGTACATGCCCAGCCCGCCAAGTACCAACGCCAGCATTGCAGTTACGGTATTGGGGCGCGTAGGCGTCATAGCGGTGAGTGAAGAAACGCGTTCTGCTTCGTCAGGAGGCAGTTCAATAGCGGAGAACGCAGAAAGCCCCATCGACTGGGCCACGGCTCGGTCAAAGAGTTGCGTTTGCGCGGCGTTTGCATTTGCAACGGCCTGGGCCATGCGGATGCGTACGCCGCGGATGCGCTGCCGCTCTGCCTCCGAGAGTACGGTGAACGGGGGCTCGTCGAGCCGCTGTGCACTTTGCGCATCTGCCGCGATGTCATGGCGTTGCAGAATCTGCTGTATGGCCTGTTCTCCCTCTTGCATCACATGCGTAGCAGCGCGGTGGGCCTGTTCGATGTCGCTGCGCAGCATGAACAGGCCTTGCATCCCCATAACGCCGATGACGACAGCGGTAGCCCCTACAAGATAGAACGTGGTGCCATGCACGAGAAGACGTTGAAGGGAAAAGAACGCGAAGGTAAGCAGGCAACCTATCCCAAAGGCCATCAGAAAGCGGCTCTGCCCCGCTTTATTACCCCGAAAGCCCTCTGCCGAGGTCTCATGCGAGGAGATGCGAGCGTAGTAGTCCCCCTGCTCTTGAAACCCAACCACGTACTCTGGTCCACTTGATGTGGCGTATCCCATGAGGTGGACGGTATCGCCTGGGTCCAGTCGGTACTCGGTGTAGCGCCTGTCACCTTCCACCCGGCGGTGCTTTATCGAAGCATCGATGCGCGCCCCGGCTGAGATGACGCGTACCTGCCCGGTTGCATCCTCGACGACAAACTCCTCGACCCGGTTGTTTGTGGACTCGACCTGCTTCCAAGAGTCGTCGTCGCGCTCTTGTATCACATAGCGGTAGTAAATCGTTTCGGAGCCGGTGGCAGGAGCGTTCAGTAGCTCACTGCCTGACCGAATCGTTCCGGTGATGGCCACTTCACCTGAGATCATAGAGGCAATCTCTACCTGTGGCGTCCGCTCGACCTGACGCATGCGCTGAATGTCGTTGAGACTCGTGCCGCTGGCCCCGCATCCCGTCATGAGCAGCGCCAGCAACGCTCCGTATCCAAAAATGCGTCCAAACACGCCGTTCAGCCACTTCGTCGTGTAGCCTGTCAACGAAACCAGTACATAGGCGATGGGCACAACGGTCATGCCCATCGCAATCAGTACGCCAAAAAGAAAAAGACCAACGAAGAGAAGAGCTTCCATCTGTTGCGCCAGGATTCACGAGCAGGGACACCTATAGCGATCGCGTATAACGACCGCGTACCCCGTCTGTTGAACGGGCGTACGCAAGGTATGCGTATCGCCCATGTAAATGCGGACATTCCGACATGGTGGCCCAACCACGTAGAGACATAGCGTGCCGTGTCCCTGCACATATGGATATGAGGACCAGGGCCCACACGAACGATACTCGGGAGCGGTTCAATGTTACATGATTGCCTGTGGTTTACATCATCGCAACCTGCCCCCCCTCCGTCTGCCGAGCTTCGCCGAAGGCGTGATCCTGTGGACATCTGCCCTTGGACAAGGGGAGAACCCCGACACAAGCCCGTAGGGCGACTGATGGAGCGAAGCCGAATAAGGGAGAGGAGGTTCGAAAAAGAAAGAGCTACGGCATTCAATCGCTTTATCATTTAGCGTCTATACCCTACCCAATACTCTTTTCTTTTACAGATGCGTGGCCCGCTGCTCTTCAGGCTGTGACTCCGGGTAGTCGACGGTGTAGTGCAGTCCGCGGCTCTCGCGACGCATGCGGGCGCTGCGCACGATGAGGTAGCACGTGGTAATCATGTTGCGCAGCTCGCAGAGGCGGGTTGAGACATGCGCCTCCTGGTAGAACGCTTCGGTTTCTTCGTAGAGCAGGTGGATGCGGCGCGCGGCGCGTTTCAGGCGGACGTCCGAACGCACGATGCCGACGTAGTTTGACATCACGCGCTTCAGTTCATCGCGGTTATGCGTCATCAGGATCTCTTCGCCGGGGGCCTCTGTGCCACTATGGTCCCAGTCGGGGATCGGCTGCGGGGCGTAGGCGTCGTCGAGGTGGTCTTTGGCCACCTGCATGGCGCGGTGCCCGAACACGAGCCCCTCTACGAGCGAGTTGCTTGCGAGGCGGTTGGCGCCGTGGAGTCCGGTGCAGGCCACCTCGCCAATTGCGTAGAGCTGATCGATTGAGGTGCGCCCGTGCGCATCCGTCTGCACGCCCCCACACATATAGTGCGCAGCGGGCACGACCGGAATGGGTTCTTCGGTGATGTCGATACCGTACTGCAGGCACGTCTCCGCAATCATGGGAAAGTGCCCACGGACCTCTTCGGCGGGCTTGTGCGAAATGTCGAGCCAGACGTGGTCGTTGCCATGGCGCTTCATCTGGTCGTCGATCGCGCGGGCCACGATGTCGCGAGGGGCCAGTTCGGCCCGCTCGTCGTAGTCGGGCATGAAGCGCTCGCCCGCGGTGTTGTAGAGGCGTCCGCCCTCGCCGCGCACCGCTTCCGAGATGAGAAAAGAGTCAGCATCAGGATGGTAGAGCGAGGTCGGGTGAAACTGCACGAACTCCATGTTGGATACGCGCGCTTTCGCCCGGTAGGCCATCGCCACACCATCTCCTGTGGCCACAGGCGGATTCGTGGTGTGCTGGTAGACCTGTCCGCATCCGCCTGCCGCCAAAATTGTGGCTTGTGCCTGCACGGTGTGCACGGTGCCGGTGGTGCGGTCGAGCACGTAGGCGCCAAAGCAGTGCACATCCGGACGCATGCGGTTGACGTGCTGCCCGAGATGATGCTCGGTGAGCAGGTCGACGGCGGTGTGCTGCGGGTGCAGATCGATCGACGGATGCGCCTGTACCTGCTCCATGAGCGCCCGCTGCACCTCGGCACCGGTAGCGTCGTCGGCATGCACGATGCGATTGGCCGAGTGGCCGCCTTCGCGTCCCAGGTGGAGCGCGTCGGAGCTGCCGGTGCGGGTAAAGTGCGCCCCCCACTCGATGAGTTCGCGGAGCCGCTTTGGTCCTTCGTTTACGACAATCGAGACGACCTCCGGATCGCAGAGCCCGGCTCCCGCGTCCAGCGTGTCTTCAAGATGCTGATCGGGACTGTCTGACTCGTCGATGACCGCAGCAATTCCACCCTGTGCGTACGAGGTGTTGGTTTCGCCGAGGTCGTCTTTCGTAATGACGGTGACCCGACCGTACGCTGCGGCTTTCACCGCAAACGTGAGCCCGGCTACGCCGCTTCCAATAACGAGGAAGTCGGTTTGTGGTGCGATTGTGCTACTCATAAGACAATATTTGTATCAGGATGCGCTGTGCTCCCGCTTCAGTTACGGGCTGCGAAGTTAGCCTCAGTAGGCCCGCCCAAGAACAAGTACATAATAAGGATACCCATGCCGGTTTTCGGACCAGGCTGCGCCGAGACGGTTATGCTCGGTCGTCATGAGGATGCGACAGTGAGCATCGCTACGGAGCAGGCGTTGGAGTGCCCGCTCTGGCGTCGTGGTGCCCAGTGCTATCGTCTCACCGAGACGGCCAAAGTAGTTTCCGTACCGATGAACCCGATCGCGGAGCTGCGATCCATCTGAACCGACATGCCCACGGATAATGTGGAAGGCGATATCTTCACCGTGGTCTAAGGCCGCATATCCCAGCGCGTCGTCCCACAGCAGCGGCTGAACCGGCGGGTACGTCTCATCGCCGCACTGCTGGGACTGCTGGCGCGCTGCGTTCAGCAGGGGGACTATTTCCGGGACCAGGGCGCTGTCGATGCCCTCCGGACGCGTGCGGGTACGCTCGATATCTGTCGATGCAGAGCCCGCAGAAGCCTCGCTGGCGCGTTCTTCATTTTCATTAGATCCCGAATCTGCCGTCCCTCGCTGCTGAGAGGGCGTTTGAGGCGGCGTCATGTACGCCGTGGTGCACGACGTTACCCCGAAAAGCATACCCACAAACAGGCATACAATTACACTGCCACGAAGCGAGAAGGCCATGAACAGTCCTACTTTTGATTGAGTGGAGAATCCTTAAGAGCCTGTTTGGGTTTTGGTTTGTAGGCGAGAGCGAGCGCCGCTGAAGCGAAAATTGGACCACGATGGCGGTTCGTAGCCGGGGCTACGGGCCGACATCGGGGGCAATTTGCAGTCCAGCGCCGCTCGGAGCCCAAATTAAGAAATCAAAACAGGCTCTAAAAGCCGTTTGACAAGCCATGATAAGAATGTTTTGAGCGTCGCTTCCTCAGTCGCCCTATGGGCTGCCCTATGGGCTCGTGCTGGATTTCTCTTCCACTCTTCCACAGAACATCCACAGAACCACGCCTATGGCGAAGCTCGGTAGACAGCGAACATCGTTTCAAACAGGGCTCTGACCCATAGCCTCCACTCTGGACTTCAGTTCCAGAGCGAAGGTGATTTTAGATGGAAAGGGCCCCCATATCCGACCTACGACTCCACCGGCTTGATGCCTTTCTTACCGTGCGTCAGGTACGCCTGGATGAGCGGATCGATCTCGCCCTCCAGAATAGCCTCCACATTCGAGAGCTTCGTCTCGGTGCGGTGGTCGTTCACCATCGTGTACGGATGCAACACATACGAACGAATCTGGCTGCCCCACTCGATGCTTTTCTTGGACGACTCGACCTCTTCGCGGGCCTGCTCCTGCAGCTCTTGCTCGGCCTGGTAGACGCGGCTTTTCAGCATCTTCTCGGCGCGCTCGCGGTTCTGCAACTGACTTCGCTCCTCGGTACACTCGGCCACAACCTCAATTTCGTCGCCGTTCGAGAGCGTCCCGTTCCAGATGAGACGCACGCCGGTAGATACTTTGTTCACGTGCTGCCCTCCTTTCCCGCCGGAGCGGAAGGTCTGGAGCTCGGTCGAACCGGTGCTCAGGTCTACCTCAATGGTGTCATCCACCTCTGGATACACAAACACGCTCGCAAACGAGGTATGACGGCGGCTGTTGGAGTCGAATGGGGAGATCCGTACCAGGCGGTGGACGCCGCGCTCGGACTTCAGGTAGCCGTACGCGTTGTCTCCGGCGATGCGGAGCGTTGCGCTCTTGATGCCGGCTGCCTCAGCAGGCTGGTAGCCCAGCATCTCGGTGGTGTAGCCTTCTTTTTCGGCCCAGCGGCTGTACATACGTAAAAGCATGCTCGCCCAATCCTGGCTCTCGGTGCCCCCAGCGCCTGGATTGATCGTCATGATTGCGTCGCGGTGGTCGTCGGGACCGTCGAGCAGGCTCTTCATTTCAAGCTTGTCGAGCTTTCGCTGCAGCGTCTTCGCTTCGGCATCGATCTCGTCACTCAGATCTTCGTCTTCTTCCGATGCCAGCAGCTGAAGCGTTTCGAGCGTTTCGACATGCTCCTGAAGCTCTTCCCACGCATCGAGCCATTCCTGCTCACGCGCAATTTGCTTTTCGACGGTGCGGGCACGCTCCGGGTCATCCCAGAACGACGGGTCGAGGCGCTCCTGGTTTAGCTCGGCGATGCGGGCTTCGCGTTCAGCCGGGTCAAAGATAGCCCCCGAGCGCGTCGGTGCGCTCATAGAGGGTGACCAGGTCTTGCTCGTTGTACTGACTCATGGCTGTATCAAAAAATTACTTGCAATAACGGCAATTTGTGCAGCGGTTGTGTCGTAATGCTGCAAAAGGTCGGATGAGTATCATGGGGCAGTCGTTCCCGCCTCGCCCTCCTTCCATCTAATCTATCTCTGATCCGTTTTATTCTGGTTTTATTCTGGGGATGCGCAGGCAAGGACACATGCTTGTACCTGGTTCTCATACCCGTCCGTGTGCACTGCTACGCTGCGCGGTCAGTCAAACAGCGGCCAGTGGATGCCAAACCGAAAGCGCTGATTCGGAAGCGGATAGGTAGGCACCACATACGTGCCAGGGGATATGTCGGTACCACCGAGAGCGTTCTCGAAACTAAATAGCAGCTTAGCGCCCCGCAGGTCGATTTCGGCATGCACGTTCATCACACCGTCCGGCATTAACCGGATGGGTGTGTCGGGCGTCGCTGGCTCGGTTAGCTGTGGCAGCGTAAGCAGTCCGGTCGGCGCGTGGAACCAGCGTCTCCCGAAGTCCGACCAGCCGTATGCTTCTGCGTACAGATCGATGTCGAGATCCTGAAAGAGCACAAACCGCGCTCCGATGCGCCCCCGGCCGTATGCGTCGGGGAGGCTTTCAGCGTACTGCAGATGAAACGTAGAGGCGGTAGCGTTGAGCATCTCCAGTGCGGTCGCCTGCGCCACGGCGTAGAGGCCCCGCTCGGCCGCGTAGCGCCAGCGCAGCCGCCCCGACACGCCCGCCACGTCGATAGCGCCCGGGGCCTGCCGTGCGGTGGCTTCACTGGGCTCGCCCCCCCGCTCCAGCTCAACGGCATCCTGAATGCGGTGCCCGAAAGCCGTCACTTGTCCGTGGAGCGGGCCGCGCGCATAGCTCAGTCCGAGCCGGGCGCGGTGGGTGCGCGTGAGCACCGGCGCGTCGAGCGGCGTGACGAAGGCGCCGGACCCATACGTCTCAAGGCGCGAGCTGGGGCGGGCCGAGGTCGCCATGTGCGCCTCGGCCTCCAACTCTCCGAAAGGGCGGCGCGCGGTAACCTGTGCGGTAGGATACACGGCGTGGTCGGTATGCTGATGCATCTGTGCCGTCGCGGTTATATCGGTCGGGCTGAGCGGAGCTGTATATCGCAGTCCCACCTGTGTGGACTGCACGACGGGGTTGCCGGTGGCGAGCGTGTCGCGAGGGGCGGTGTTGCGCTCGGTATAGGCAAAGAGCGCACCCTGATGCCGCTGCCAGCGCAGCGGCTGACGCACCGTGGTCGTCCACACCTGCGAGCGGATGCGCGTGGTTTCAGTGGCAGGGGTATAGTCGAAGGTATTGGACGTCCACCCGCCGGTGACCTGCAGCGCGGGCTGGGCGGTCGTCCAGGCGAGGCGGGCGCGCAGCACCAGGTCGTTGCGAATGGTCTGGCGCTGGGCGGCATCGCGAACATTCGCCTGATTCGGAAAGAACAGGCTGGCCCGCACGCCGGGCACTGCCGGCTCTACGCCGCCGTGCGTATCCTTGCGGTGCCGCACCGAATAGTTCGTAAGGTCGACCGCGAACCGGTTCTGCTGATACCGGACCCGAAGCAGCACCTGGCGCTCCAGGTCGAGTTCGGTGCTTAGATACGTGTCGGCGGTCGAGCGTCCGCCATACCCGAACGTGGCAGCGAAGCGCGCCGGACGGCCAAACCACGTGACAGGGCGCCCCTGCGTATGGGCCGCTTCGATGGACTGCAGGTCGCCCCCGCCCCGCCGGTAGCGCAGTTCGGTGAGCGGCCGATCGGGTGTGAAGGTACGCCACTGCTGCGACAGCGGCACCGCTCCGGCGCTTCCATCGGGCGCATCGTCGCTCGGGCGCGTCAGGAAGAGGGTCGGCATCAGGTCGTAGCGCGGCTGCTGCGTAACCGGGTCGGCATAGCGGCGGTCGTCGATCCAGTAATCAACGTGGTGCGGAGGCAGTCCGTAGCGCGCCCAGCCGTGCGGACTGCCTTCAGGGCCGAGGTGATAGAGGAAGCTGCCGGGTGCTTCGGCCAGGTTTTCGGCGATGCGAGGATGAGCGCGGCGGTAGAGCACCGTGTCAGTCAGCGTACGCTCTGGAGCAGCCGGCAGAAAGGGAAGTGGGCGCAAAGACACCTCGGCGTCGTCGGCGTTGGCACGGGGCGGCTGGGGCGTATCGGTATCGAGCGTATCGGCGTCGGGGAAGACTTCCTCCGGGACGCGCACGTCGAGCGTGTCAGCGTCGAGCGTGTCGGGATGCACCTGATGCGTATACCAGGCCCACGGTTCGGTAGCATTGCTGGAGCGGGCAGTGCGGTGCACCTGCACCTGCTGCGCATCGAAGGGGGACTGCCCCTGCAGGGCCGTTGGATGCGCGGCGAGGGGGCGTGATGGTGCGCATCCCTCTACCCCAACCCACAGGCAGCACAGCGCAAGCGCAATATACCCGATGCGTAGATGCAGCATCACTCGTCGGGGAAGAGTCCGTAGAGGCGGCTCTCGATCTGGCTCACGACCTGGCGGCGGTCGGCATCGTTGTTGACGAAGTCGACCTCGTCGACATTGACGATCATCTTCGGGCCGCGGTCATAGTTTTCGATCCAGTTGCTGTAGTGCTTCTGCAAGCGTTCGAGATAGTCGATGCGGATGGTCGACTCGAAGTTGCGGCCGCGCATCTGGATGTGGTCGACGAGCGTGGGCACCGAGGCTTTGAGATAGACCAGCAGCGTGGGCGGCTGCAGGTAGGAGGTCATGATGCTGAAAAGCTCCGTGTAGTTTTTATAGTCGCGCTCGCTCATCAGATTCATTTCGTAGAGGTTGCGCGCAAAGATCTCGGCATCCTCATAGATAGATCGGTCTTGCACGACCGACTGCTCGGATTCTTCGATACGCCGCTGGTGATGGAACCGGCTGGAGAGGAAGAAGACTTGCAGATTAAACGACCACCTACGCATATCGTCGTAGAAGTCGTCAAGATACGGGTTGTCGTCGACGTTTTCGTAGAAGGCTTCCCACCCAAAATAGGAACTCAGGATATCGGTGAGCGAGCTTTTGCCGGCGCCGATGTTGCCAGAGATGGTGACAAATTTTTTGCGATCGTCGTCTTGGGGAGCGTCGAACAGGTCGGGCATGAGAGCGGGGATGGACGCGCGGTTTACGGTAGTTTTGTCGGGATGGATATGTAATGTAGGCGGCACCAGAGACGAAGGGAAGCGCACCGCGTCCGTTTTGCGCAAAGATCAAGGGGCCAGATCGGATGCGCTACGGGGGCGTAGAATGCCGGGATATCCGCTTATCCAATATTTAGCGGTTCAATGGTAGGTGATTGTCACGTAGGCTACTTCATCACAGTCTGTTGCCCCCTCTGTCTTCGAGCTTCGCCGCAGGCGTGATCCTCTGGACATCTCCCCCTTCGAAAAGGGGGAGAAAGTGGACAGGAGGGTTTGAGGTCCCTTCTGTGCCAATCTATCCCAAGAAATACTTGCACTGCGGTATTTGCCTGTGCCGCCTGCTCCCTACAACCGTTCTAAAATCCAGGACGTGGTAGAGTTTTACTCACTGCGTTGACCCATCCCGGACCTGGTTCGGGATCGCGATGCGCTCGTGTTTCGACTTCGCCGCGCTGCAGTCAGGGTGGCAATCACCCTTGCTGCAGTAGTACTGCTGAATCGCAATCATTTTTTTGCAATAACGGATTTAGAGGAGGCCGGAGCACTGGTTTGGGACCAGCACGCCCCCTACTCAGCTGTAACCGTGTACCGGCGCACATGCGGGTAGGGGTCGGTGCGCGTCGTATACAGCGCGCCATCGGGCCCAACCATAGCCGGCTGCCCGATGCCGGGCGTGCGCGTGCCACTCCACTGCAAACGTCCCTTTAAGCGGTAGTCCTCGTCGTACACATCGAGAAACGCGTGGTGCTCAACCGCGCCGAGTTCGTCTGCTCGCTCCTGGACCCACTCGTTGGGGTCGTCGATCCCTTCAGATCGAAAGGTCGAAACAAGACGCATGCCGTCGGAAAAATAGAGCGGAGCCCCCAATGCACTAAACTGATAGAAGCGAGTCCCCTGCTCGATCTGTCCCATCCCCATACCGACCATGCCCGCAGCGTCGGGCTGGGTTATCTGCTGGATACGCTCCCCTGTGGTGACGTCGTAGGTGTCGATCTGGTATCCGCTCCGGCGAGCTACGTACAGCACATCGTTTTTGTATCCAGCCCGCATGATGGGGCCGTATGCCAGCGGAAAGTTCATGCGCACGTCAACAGGAAACGTGTGCATCACCTCGAAGGTCTCGGTGCTGATGATCTGCGCAAGCCCTTCGAACTGCTCGTCAACACCTACAATGGCAGCTGTTGCCTCGGTGCCTTTGACCAGACTGCCCAGTCGCACCTGCATGTTGTCGGGGGTGTGGCTTCGCTCGTACGTGCCATCGGCGCTCCACACGTCGAGGCGTCCGGACATCTGCAAGACCAGGAGCTCATCGCTTGGGCCCAGCACCAGCCCTGACGGAAACTGAAACTCGCCGGGCCCCTGCCCCTCGCGGCCTGCCGCCCACCGAAAGGCTCCTTCAGCATCGAAAGCCACTATCCGACTGTCGTTGCGGTCGAGAACGTATACGTTTCCGTCATCGTCGACCGCGATATCAGCAACCTCGGACAGCAGCGCTTCAGCGGGGGCATCCTCGGCCCCAAAGGAGCCCGTTTGCTCGAACCGAAGCGGCGCTTCGGAAGGGTGGTGCCAAACCGGCGCATTGGTGTTCGAGATAACCGTACGGCCGTCGTCGTCTTCGACCGTGTGGGTGGCTCCGGGGGCCTCGCTGCCTCCGCATCCAGCAAACAGTGCAGCCAGCATTGAAACGACAAAAACGGAACAGATCTGTGCTGCGAATCGAAGCATCATTCTTTCCTTCTTCTGATTTGCACTTACAACTTGCACCGGAAAGAGACGGGCACTACGGACTCGTCCGGAGCACGAAGGGGATCGTCATTCGCACGGGCACCGGCTCGCCGTCTTCCGTGCCGGGCTCCCACGCCAGGCTGGTTATTGTCTCGACCACCGCCCGATCAATCGCAAAGACGCCCGACGACTGCACAACCTCTTGCACCGCAACGGATCCATCTGCCTCAATCAGGAGACGCACCCGTACGGTACGCTCCTCGGCCCGATCCATGTCGTCTCGTGGAAACGCAAACGCATCGTAAAACGCCTGCCTGCCTCCCACCAAACGCGGACTGACACGCACGGGCTCGTCCGATTCCTCGGTTTCGGAGGAGAGCGCTGCTCCATCGGAGGAATCCGGCTGCGAGCTTGCGCAGCCTCCCATTAGAAGCCCAGCTGCACAGAGGAGAAAAACGGAAATAAATACGCGTAAACGAGTCATAGAAACGGCTGAAAAGAAGAATTGGGGGCTATTGCATGCTGTCGTAATATGTGTTTTGTACACCGCACGCCTATGAACGCCTATAATCTACACAACATCTTTGATCTATACAAGTCTGGCCTGCCAGACCTGCACGGAGGGGCCGCGCCGAGCCATCACGCCGAGAACGCTCCGATGTCGATCACGCGGTCGCGGCCCTCGGCTTCGGTAGCGTGGTTGGTGGCCACGACAAGCAGCCCACCCCGCGACAGATGCTCCTGCTGCACCGCCTCGATCATCGCGCGCCCGGGCGCGTCCAAGTTGGTCGAGGGCTCGTCGAGCAGAAGCACCGGCGGACGATGAAGCAACGCGGCCGCCACCTTCACGCGCTGGCGCATCCCCGACGAGTACGTGCCCACCGCGTCGTCGGCCCGATTGGCGAGCCCAACCTGCGCCAGCACCTCTTCGATGCGTGCCTCGGCATCCGGCAGCCGGCGTGCCCGTGCCAGAAACGCCAGATTCTCCGCCGCACTCAGGGCATCGTACACGCCCAGATACGGTGCCACCAGCCCCATCTGCTGCGGACGCTCTGCCCGCTCCACCGGCGTGCCGTCAAGCTGCAACGTGACCTCTCCGACCGTCGGCGTAAGCAGCCCCAGCAAGATCCGCAGCAGCGTCGACTTTCCCGACCCGTTCGCCCCCGTAATCGCTACCGAGGCCCCCTCTCGAAGCGTAAATGCCATATCCCGAAACAGCACCAACCGCCCAAATTGCTGCCCGAGGCCGTCGGCGGTAAGTTCAATACGGGGGGTATCCATAGAATGGTTTAGGGGGAATGCGAAGTGATTGGCTCCAAACGAATGTCTGTCGCGGCAGGCTGGGGGCATCGTTGCCTACCGGAGGCATGCTACCGGAGGCGAAGCGTCTCTTCCACACGCACAGCGGTCGCTATTTCGGTGCGAGTCACCGCAGCCCGCGCCATCCTCGGGGTAGTGAACGCCCACGCGCCGGGCCCAGTGGCAGGCAGCACGAGCAGTCCGGCCCGTGCGCCCTCGCCGCGCGGATGGGTGTAGCGCTGCTGCATCGCATGCAGGAGGCGCTCGGCGGCAGACTGCGGCGCTTCGCCGCGTGCTACCGCGTCTACAGCGCGCACGCACAGGCTGTGTCCGGCGATGGCTTCGCCCCAGCCGGTGGCACAGGCAGCGGCATCGGACGTGGCGTAGTAGCCAGCCCCGGGTATCGGCGAGTCGCCCACGCGTCCGGGCCACTTGAAGGGCGTGCCGCCTGTAGATGTGCCTGCAGCCAGCCGGCCCTCGGCGTCGCGCACCACCGCGCCCACCGTATCGCCCGGCCCTTCGGGCGGAAGAAACGAATCGCTCGGGTCGACGGCCGCGGCGGCGCGGTGCTCTTTGTAGCGGGCGCGCTCGCGGGCGCAGATGAGCGTCTCATTATCGATGAGCGCGTGTCCCACGCGTTCAGCGAACGCCTCGGCGCCTTGCCCGGCAAGCAGCGTAGCCTGTCCGCCGCCCTCGGTGAGCAGGTCGTGCGCTACGCGAATGGGGTGACGGATGCGCGTTACAGCCATCGCGCCGCCGTAGCGTCCGGTTACGCCGTCCATGAGCCCGGCGTCCAGTTCAGCCTCGCCGGCCCGGTTGAGCATCGCGCCGCAGCCTGCATCGAAGGCGCCGTCGGCCTCAAGCGCCGCCACGATAGCGGCGACTGCAGCACAGGCATGTGTAGACGCGTTCAGCGCACGTGTGGCCACCGTTCCTGCCGCCTGCAAGCCGGTATGGTGATCGGAGAGCGCCCGGTCGGGTATAGCCCATGCCCCGCCGTGCAACAGCGCCATCGGCCCCGCTTCCCCTATCACCCCGGAATGCCCAGGAAAGTCCATGCTCATGAGGAGGTCAGTGGCGACTTAGCAGGAGCAGCGGCGAAGTAGCCCTGCTCCAGCGCGGGAAGCAAGCGGTCGACCATACGCAGATAGGGCTGGCGCAGCTCAGGAGACACCGGGTAGGCCGGCGGCAGGTCCAGGTCGAGCGCGTCGACAGGCGTACCATGCTTCCAGACGCGGTAGCACAGATGCGGCCCCGTAGCCAGTCCGGTCTGTCCTACATAGCCGATCGTCTGCCCCTGCTCCACCTCCACGCCGCGGCGGATGCCTTCTGCGAAGCGGCTCATGTGCAGGTAGCCGGTGGTATACGTTGCGTTGTGGCGGATGCGAACGTAGTTGCCGTTTCCGCCGCTACGTGCGGCAAACTCTACCACGCCATCGCCAACGGCGCGGATTGGCGTGCCCGTGGGCGCAGCGTAGTCGGTGCCGTGATGGGGGCGGTTTACGCCAAGCACGGGATGGTAGCGATTGTTCGAGAAGCGCGAGCTGATGCGTGTATAGTCGAGCGGGGCGCGCAGAAACTCGCGGCGCAGGCTGTTTCCGGCTTCGTCGAAATACTCGATGCGCGCATCGGCCTCTTCCTGAAAGCGGAAGGCGTAGTAGGGCGTGCCGCGATGGACGAGGCGGGCTGCCACGACGTCGCCCGGACGGATGGATTCGCCTTCGATGGAGCGCGACTCATAGATGATGTCGAACCGGTCGCCCTTTCGAATCTGAAAGAAGTCGATCTGCCAGGCGTACACGTCGGCCAGCTTGATAACGAGCTCAGGGTGCGCACCGCTATTTACGAGGGTCTGGTAAAGCGATCCGTCGATGGTGCCCGACACGTGCTCCCACGCCGTATCGATTTCGCGCTGCACCACGCGCGATTCGCCGGGGGTGTCCAGGTCGTACACCACGTAGCGCGTAGCGCTGGCTTCGTAAACAACGTAGCGGGCGGTTTCGGTGGACGGGTCTTTGTAGACGTGCAGGGTCCTTCCGGTACGCAGGCGTCGCACGTTATAGATATCTTCGACCGCACCGGCTACGTTCACCACCTGCTGGTACGACACGCCGTGGGCAAGCAGCAGGTCGGCGAAGGTCTGGTTGCGGCGGATGACCCGCTCGGAGACCTCCCACCCCCGTTCGGGCAGGCCGTGTACGTTCGCCGACGAGGCGGCAGTTTCGGACGGGGCATCTTCAAAGCCGGCGGTCTGTACCGTTGGAGCGGCGTCGTCGGGCGGGCGCTCGTCTTCGAAGGGCGATAGGATTAGAACGACGAGAGCAAAGGAGCAGACGCCTCCGACAAGGGCGGCACTCCACCGGGCTATACGCGACTTGGACATATGTGGGTGATGCGTTTGGTTACGACGAAAGGTAGTAGGGAGGCAGGGTGTTGCAGGGTGTTGTGCAGGGTGCTGCGTACAGCTACAAACGGCGATGAGACAGCTATGAGGCAGAGTCCGCAGCGTTGGGCACCCAGGTGTGTTCAGCCCCCCCTGCGGCGTGGTTGGCCCAGCGAGCCATCACGAAGAGCAGGTCAGACAGGCGGTTCAGGTAGACGAGTGCGTGTTCGTTGAGCGGCGTAGAGGCGCTCGCTTCCACGCTCAGGCGCTCGGCCCGGCGGCATACGGTGCGGGCGTTGTGCAGCGCCGCGGCAGCAGGCGACCCACCCGGCAAGATGAAATGCTTCAGCGGCTCCAGGTCTTCGTTGAGCGCATCGATGTGCTCCTCGACGGTCTTGATATGCGCTTCCGTGATGCGCGGTACCACGGGCTTGGCGTTCTCCGGCGTGGCCAGGTCGGCCCCAACCACGAACAGGTCTTCCTGCAGCGTCTGAAAGATGGATTGCAGCGGTGCGGTGGCCTCTGTTTCGGGGAGATGTGCCCGTGCGACGCCAACTAGCGCGTTCACCTCATCAACCGTACCGTATGCGCGAATGCGTGGATGGCCTTTGCCGACGCGATCGCCGCCAAAGAGAGCTGTTGTACCGTCGTCGCCGGTACGCGTGTAGATTTTGGGCATACAAGAAAACGTGCTAAGTCAGGAAGATACGTCAGGAAGATACGAGGGGGCCGTTCACCTGCAGGCGCAGTCCATGCGGGGTGGGTTCGGGGGTTGCGTCTACGTCGAACACCTGGGCCAGATAGTCGCGCGTGAGCACTTCGCGGGGCGATCCGGTTGTAACGACGCGCCCCTCGTCCAGCAGCAGCAGGCGGTCGGCAAAACGAGCCGCCAGCTCCAGGTCGTGCACCACCGCAACGACGGCCTCTTGCGCGGACTGTCGCTGCTTCAGGTACTGAAAAAAGGAAAAACAGTATTGAATGTCCAGATGGGCGGTAGGCTCGTCAAGCAGCCAGGCGGTGGGCGTCTGCACGAGCGCTTGTGCGAGGAACGCACGCTGGCGCTCGCCCCCGCTGAGCGACGGCACGGCCCGGTCGGACAGGTGTGCAATGTCCATCGCCGCAAGGGCGCCCTGAACGTGCTCGTGGTCGGCAGCGGTGAACGCCTGCATCCAGCCCCGGTACGGCGCGCGGCCCAGCGTAACGAGCTCCCGTACCGTAAAGTCGAACGCCACGTAGGGCGCCTGCTTCACGACGGCAATCTGCCGCGCCCGTTCGCGATCGGACCATTCGGGAAGCGCTTTCTCGTGCAGCCACACCGTACCGGCATCGGGTGCCCATGAGCCGGACAGCGTGCGGAGCAGCGAGGTTTTTCCGCTTCCGTTTGGCCCGATAATCCCGAGCCACTCGCCGGGCTCTGCCGCCATCGACACCGCATCCACGATGTGTGCGCCGCCACGTACGACCGTGACAGACCGAGCACTTACTACAGACATAGGGAGCCGGCGACGTAAAAACGAGCAGATAAAAGCGAAGCGTGCTATGATGCACTGCTGTACCACTTCAAAAAACATACCACCTGCAGTGCACAAACGCGAACGCCGCGGGTTATGTCTTCGGAACGCGCGTTACCGCACCACCGACCCCGGCTCTGCATCGGTTGTCAGAAGCGACAGGGTGCCGTCGCGGTCTTCACCCATGAGCACCATACCCTGGCTTTCGAGGCCAAACATGGTCTTAGGGGCGAGGTTGGCCACCACGGTCACGTGCTTCCCGATGATAGCCTCGGGCTCCATGTGCTGGGCGATGCCTGCCAGGATCTGCCGCTCTTCATAGCCCAGGTCCACTTCCAGGCGAAGCAGCTTATCGGCATCCTCTACCGGCTCTGCCAGGGTAATTTTGCCCACCCGGAGGTCCAGGTCCATGAAGTCGCCAAACTCGATGGGGGCTTTGGGGGATTCGTAGCCCTGATCTTCGGGCGTGGGGTCGGAGTCGTCGGTGCCAAGCTTGTCGCGTTGCGCGTCCATGCGTTCGTCGTCTAATTTGTCGAAGAGAATAGCGGGGTCGTTCAAGGGGTGTCCGGGCTGCAACAGAGCGGATCCGGCGGCGTCCCATCCGCGGTCGGAGGCGTCGGGGCCAGGCGTGCTGGTGCGGACGTCGGTCAGGTTCAGCATCTGGCGGAGGCGTGCTGCTGCGTGCGGCACTACCGGATCCATCAAGATGCTGAGGGCGGCGCACACCTGCAGGCAGACGTGCACCGTGTTGGCGCAGGCCTGCGGGTCGCTTTTGCGCGTGTGCCAGGGCTCGGTGTCGTTGAAGTACTTGTTGCCGCGGCGCGCCAGGGCCATCGTCTTGGTGACGGCCTCACGCATCCGAAAGTCATTATACGAGTCAGCGATGTCGGCGGGCGCCTCAGCGAGCGCGTCGAGTACGGCCTGATCGGTGTCGGTGGGCGCTTCAAGCGGAGGCACCGCGCCGTCGAAGTAGCGGTCGGCAAAGGTGAGGGTCCGGTTTACGAAGTTGCCCAGCACGTCGGCCAGCTCGCCGTTGACGCGGTTCTGGAAGGCATCCCAGGAGAAGTCGGCATCTTTGGTCTCAGGCAGCGTCGTGGCCAGCGCATAGCGCAGCATATCGACGCCTTGCGTATCCGCGAAATCGTCGAGGTACTCGTGCAGCCACACCGCCCAGTTGCGGCTCGTGGAGAGCTTCTTGCCCTCCAGGTTCAAGAACTCGTTGGCGGGCACGTTCTCAGGCAGCACGTAGTCGCCATGCGCCTGCAGCATCGCCGGAAACATGAGGCAGTGAAAGACGATGTTGTCCTTGCCCACAAAGTGGATGAGCTCGGTGTCGTCGTCCTGCCAGTAGGCGCGCCAGCGCTCCGGATCCCCCTGCTCCTCGGCCCACTGTTTCGTGATCGAGATGTAGCCGATCGGCGCATCGAACCACACGTAGATGACCTTGCCGTCGGCCTCGATGCCGTGGCGCTCGGCCACATCGGCTGGTACCGGCACGCCCCACGGCACGTCGCGGGTGATGGCGCGCGGCTGCAGTCCGTCGTCGAGCCAGCTTTTCACCTGCCCCCGCACATTGTTCTTCCACTCGGGATGCGTATCGATCCAGGCTTCGAGGGCCTCCTGCATCTCGTCGAGCGGCAGGTACCAGTGCGTGGTTTCGCGGAGCTCGGGCGTGGCATCGGTGAGGGTGCTACGCGGATCGATCAGTTCGTCTGGACTGAGCGTGGCCCCGCACCGCTCGCACTGGTCGCCGTACGCCTCTTCGTAGCCACACTTCGGACAGGTGCCCATCACGAACCGGTCTGCCAAGAACATCTCGGCCTTCGGGTCATAGAGCTGCTCCTGCGTTTTGAGCGCGAACGCGTCTTTCGCGTCGAGCGTGCGAAAGAAATCGCGGGTCGTCTCGGCGTGCACGTCGTCGGTGGTGCGTCCGTAGTGATCGAAGCTCATCCCGAACCGCTCAAAGCTCTCCTTAATGAGCGGATGGTACGTATCCACAATGTCTTGCGGCGTGCGGTCTTCGCGCAGCGCCCGCATCAGGATGGCCACGCCCATCTCGTCGGAGCCGCATACGAAGGCCACGTCGCGCCCCGTCAGGCGCTGGTAGCGCACGTACAGATCGGCGGGCAGGTAGGCGCCCGCCAGGTGGCCGATGTGAAGCGGACCGTTGGCGTAGGGCAGCGCGGCGGTAACAGTTAGGCACGTGGTGGGGTTGGACATGTGCAGTGGGGTGTAGCCGATAAAAATGGGTACAACAGGTGCAGGCGCGGTGCACAATGGCACTGCGTGGTACGGGTACAGGGGGATGCGTGGCTGCAGCGCCCTCGTGCAGGATGGGCGCCGTTAGTTAAAGCTGACGCCGTCGAGCATGTCGCCCTCAAGCTTGCGGAGGGCCTCCTCAGCAAACCAGGCCTCTTTCACCTCCTTGGTTTCGTCGGGGATGTTGTCGTGCGGCTTCTCGTACCCCTCGATGTCTTTCAGCCACACGAGGGTCTTGCGGCGCATAGTGCCATCGGGGGCTTCAAACTCGACATCCACTTCGCGAGCGGCGCAGGTGCCTTCGGCAATGCCGAAAACGCCGCCGTGCTTCGGATGGCGCAGGAGGATGCGCACGCGCTCCCCGTAATCGAATCGGCTGGTCTCAAAGTCTGCTTCGCTATAGGTGGCCATAAAAGATCTGTACAGAACCGTAAGGTCGAACAATTGGGACAGTTGGCAATACTGCATACAGTATAAAAACCGTAACGGGCTCATGCAGTTCGTTGCCGTGAGCCGTGCATGAAAAGTGCTGCGCCAATCGCGCTAATTCTGCTATGCCTTCCCCTGCTTCCCCACAAATCCAAGGGTCAGACCGCACGCCCCTGTCGCATGGCTACCGTTTTAGCCGTGCGCAGTATGAGCGTATGGTGGAGACAGGTGTGCTTGGGCCTAGCGATCGGGTTGAGCTGATCCACGGACAGATTGTGCCTATGGGTCCACAAAACAGTCGCCATGCTGCCGTAACAACCTGTCTTCTGACCACGCTGGTTGGGATGTGTCCAGACTCGCATCATGTGCGAAGTCAGGTGCCACTTGCTTTGGGCACCGCTTCGGAGCCGGAGCCTGACGTGATGGTTGTACCTGGGTCAAATGAAGACTTCCTCGACGTGCACCCTGATACAGCTACACTCGTGGTAGAAGTCGCCGACACGTCGCTTGCGTTCGACCAGGACACGAAACGTCGTCTCTATGCCCAGCATGATATCCCCACGTACTGGATCGTGAACCTGCCGTCGTCGTGTGTTGAGATCTACACCGATCCCAACGACGGTGATTATGCTGCCAAGCACACCCGGCAGCGCAACGATACGCTCGCACTGCCGTTTGCCGATGCGGGTATCGCCTGCTCTGATATTCTCCCGAAGTAACTGCTCTTGCAACGTAACCGCGTATGCCCACCGACCTGCCCGCCCGCACCGCCTCTGTGACCCGCACCACCAACGAAACCGACATCTCCGTATCGGTTCACCTCGACCCCGATCAGGTCGAGTACGAAAACGACACCGGGATCGGCTTTCTCGATCATATGCTCGACCTGTTTGCGCGCCACGGCGGGTTCTCGATGCAGGTAACGTGCGACGGCGACCTGCATGTCGACGACCACCACACCACCGAGGATATCGCAATCGCGCTCGGACAGGCCTTCCGCAAGGCGCTGGGCGACAAGGCCCACATTGCCCGCTACGGACATGCTTACGTGCCGATGGATGAAACCCTTGCCCGAAGCGTTGTTGACCTGTCGGGGCGCTTCTACTGTCAGGTGGATGCGGACTTTGGGCGTCCCACCGTGGGTGACCTCGCAACCGAGATGGTTCCGCATTTCTGGTACTCGTTTGCCGAGCACCTGCGCTGCAACTGGCACCTTACAGTCCTCTACGGATCCAACACCCACCACAAGATCGAAGCGCTCTTCAAGGCCGGAGCCCGTGCGCTGCGAACCGCCGTACACCGCGACCTGGCCCAAGACCGGGTGCTCTCTACGAAAGGCACGATTTAGCGCGTAACTGCGCGTAGCCTCCTCTCCGTTGTTTTTTTGCTCCCCCTCCCCCTCATGTTTGACAACCACACGCTCGCCATTCTCGGTGCCGGAAGCATCGGGCAAGCCCTACTGGGCGGACTCATCGGCGACCTGCTTCCGCCCGAGCGCATCATTGCCACGCGTCGCTCCGACGCCGGACAGGCGGCTCTGCGCGCCGCCTATCCCGACATCCACGTCACCGCCGACAACGCTGCTGCGGTTGAGCAGGCCACCATCATCTTGGTGGCGTGTAAGCCGTACCAGCGTGGCGACCTGTTCAACGCAATTCGTCCGGTACTCAACAACGACGCGTTGGTGATTTCGGTGCTGGCGGGTATCCACAGTACCACGCTGGCCCGCGAACTCGACAGCGCCAACCCGATTGTACGTGCCATGCCGAACACGCCCGCGCTGGTAGATGCAGGCGCTACGGCCCTGGCCGCCGGCTCGACCGCAACCGAGACGCACCTGGAGCTGGCTACTGCGATGTTTGAAGCAGTTGGCACCGCTGAGGTGGTAAGCGAGTCGCAGATGGACGCCGTAACCGGCCTCTCCGGCAGCGGCCCCGCCTATGTATTCATGTTCATTGAAGCGCTGATCGATGCGGGCGTGCGGCAGGGCCTGCCCCGCACAACCGCAGCACGTTTGGCCAAGCAAACCGTGTATGGCGCCGCTAAGCTGGCACGCGACTCTGGCAAGCACCCGGCCATCCTGCGCGATGGTGTGACCACCCCCGGCGGTACGGCCATCGCTGCCGTCTCTGAGCTGGAGGCCCACGGCCTACGCACCATGCTCATCAACGCCGTGGATACTGCTACACGCCGCTCGCGCGAACTGAACGAGTCTGACGAGTAGCTTTGGGCTGCCTCCTCGCCTTGCATACCCCTGAGTAGCGGCTCAATGTGAAGTGATTGCCGAAGATACAGAAGTAAAGTGCCCATCCACCCCCCACTGACTAACGACATCTCCCCCTTGGAAAAGGGGGAGCAACCCACACGAGGCCGCAGGCCGACTCATGGAGCGAAGCGGAATAAAGGGAGAGGGGGTTCGAGCAAGATAGTCACATGGCACATTACAAATTGCTGTCACTAACCGTCTATCCATTACTCCCCTGTTTTAATTTTACTTGCGTCTTTTTCTATGACCACCATCATCGACTACGGCATCGGCAACCTGCGCTCCATTGAAAAAGCCTTTGAGGCTGTTGGCGCCGACGTAGTGCGCACCGACGATGCCAACACCATTGTGCAGTCCGACCGGGTGGTGCTGCCCGGCGTGGGTGCATTTGGCGCCTGCATGACCGAGGTGGCCGCCCGCGAACTGACTCCCGTGGTGCGCGAGGTCGTTGCCCAGGGCACGCCCTTCCTGGGGGTCTGCGTCGGTATGCAGATGCTCTTCAGCGAAGGCCACGAGCGCGGCACCTACGAAGGACTCGACATCCTGCCTGGCACGGTCGTGCACTTCAACAATGCCGACAACGCCAGTCCTGAGATGCCCACCCACAAAGTGCCCCACATGGGCTGGAATACGCTCGACGTGCATCGCGATTCGCCGCTTCTGGCCGACATCAGACCGGGCGATTATGTCTATTTCGTGCACTCCTATCACGCACAGGCCGAGCACGGCGCCGACGTGCTGGCATCGGCCACGTACGACCATGCGTTTCCAGCGATCGTGCAGCGCGACAATGTGTTTGGGGTGCAATTCCACCCGGAAAAGAGCCATGCCGTAGGCCTGCAGCTGCTCAAAAACTTTGCCGCGCTTGACTGATTCAAGCAGGTAGTTCTGTTGTACCCGCTTCCCCCACCGAGCCTCGAATCTGCTTATGGCCCTCGTAATTCCAGCTATCGATCTGCGCGGCGGACGCTGCGTGCGTCTCCATCAAGGATCCTACGACGACGAAACCGTCTACTTCGACAACCCTGTCAAGATGGCGAAGCTGTGGCGCGTGCAGAACGCGCGCGTTCTGCACGTCGTGGACCTTGACGCGGCCCGCGGCGATGACAGTCCCAACCGGGAAGCCATTCGCGGGATTACGGATGCGCTGGACATCCCTGTGCAGATGGGCGGCGGGATCCGCTCGCTCGATGACATTGCCGCTGCGCTGGAGATGGGCGTCTATCGCGTTATCATCGGCACCGCAGCGGTGCGCAACCCGCCGATGATCAGCAAAGCGATTGAGCGGTTTGGGCCCCGCCGCATCGTTGTGGGCATCGATGCCCGCGACGGCGAGGCGCGCGTGGAGGGGTGGACTGAAGGCTCGGGCGTGGATGCGGTGGAGCTGGCGCTTGACATGCAAGACCGCGGCGTGCAGCGCATCGTATACACCGACATCAGCCGCGACGGCACAATGGAGGGGCCGAACCTCAACGCATACCGCGCGATGGGGAGCGCGCTCACAACCACCAAGATCACCGCTTCGGGCGGCGTGGGCCAGCACCGCGACCTGCTTGGCATCCAGACGCTGGCGCGCTACGGCGTCGACTCCGTGATCGTGGGCAAAGCCCTGTACGAGAACGTCTTTCCGTGTCAGCAATTCTGGAGCTGGAACGAAAAAGACGACATTGACCTCGACACCTTCTCGACTGCCCCCCTGCACGACCCCTCGGTGCTGCACTGAGAGATAGGTATTAATGTCCTTGTGATGACCTATGTCAACGCCTATATCCTACCGAGACCGTGTCCAGATCCGCTCAGACGTGCATTTCGGGAAGCCCTGTGTAGCCGGAACGCGTATCCCGATCACGAATGTGTTGGAGTTGGTCCAAGAGGGCATCCCATTTGAACAAATTACCACACAGTACTACCCTGATTTGGATAAGCAGGATGTAAGGGCATGCGTATGGTATGCCACGGAGATGATTAGGACAGAAGAAACGCACATGATAAATTCTTAATCCATGCGTTTTCTCGCTGATCAGGACGTGTATGCGGTAACTGTCGACTGGCTTCGAAGCCACGGCCATAATGTTGAAACAGCCCGTTCGCTTGGTGTGCACGATGCCTCGAACTCTGAACTGCTCAAGACCGCGAGCCAACTAACGCGAGCCAACTAAATCGCATCATGGTTACGCGAGACAAAGATTTTGGTGCACTGGTTTTTCTACTTGGTGTTGGCAGCAATGGGGTGATTTTGCTCCGCATGACCCCCTCGACCGTTGACAAGGTACATACCACTCTGGGTAAACTCATCGATTCGCGTACTTCTTCAGTCTTTCAGCACACGTTCTGCGTTGTAGAACCCGACCGTTATCGAATTCGCACCATCGCGTCCGAATAGTTTACACCTTCTGCCCTCCACCCTTACATCCTTCCACCCCATGCCCTTAGCCAAACGCATCATCCCCTGTCTCGACGTTGACGAAGGCCGTGTCGTGAAAGGCGTGAACTTCGTGGATCTGGTCGATGCCGGCGACCCGGTCGAGCAGGCCCGCTTCTACAACGAAGCCGGGGCCGACGAGCTCGTGTTTCTCGACATCACTGCCACCCATGAAGACCGGGCCATCATGCACGATGTGGTGCGGCGCACCGCCGACGAGGTGTTCATTCCGCTTACCGTGGGCGGCGGGATTCGCACCGTCGACGATATGCGCGCCATGCTGCACGCCGGTGCCGACAAGATCGCTATTAACTCGGCGGCTGTAAAGACCCCCGAGGTGATCACCGAGGGTGCCGAAGCCTTTGGATCGCAGTGCATCGTAGTCGCGATCGACGCCCGGCGCCGCGAGAAGGACGACGGCTGGGAGGTGTTCGTACACGGCGGCCGCAAGCCAACCGGACTCGACGCACTTGAGTGGGCAGAGGAGGTCGAATCGCGCGGGGCCGGCGAGCTGCTCGTCACCTCAATGGACCGCGACGGCACCAAGTCGGGCTACGACAACGAACTGCTCCGTGCGATCAGCGAGCGCGTACGCATCCCTGTAATCGCCTCCGGCGGCGCCGGATCGCTGGAGCATTTGCGCGACGGCCTGCGCGAGGGCCATGCCGACGCCGTGCTGGCGGCCTCCATCTTCCACTTTCGTGAGTATAGCGTCGAAGAAGCGAAGTCCTTCCTGCTCGACGCCGACCTGCCTGTTCGTCCGATTCGCACTGTTCCTACCTCGCACTCATGACTCCTGCTCGGCTCCTTCGCCTTGGCGCTCTGGTTTTTGCTCTCGTTGGCGGTGGCATCATCGCCTGGCTGGTCGATAAGGCCATCCGGTACCCTGAAGTACGCGCCTCGCAATTCGGATATGAAGCCCCTTTCTGGCCTGCCCTGATTGCGTTTGTGCTCCTCTGTACAGCCGTGGGCGTCTACCTGCAGCTTCGGGCAGCCCGCCGTGTCGACGACGGCGAGGACCTTTATGCCCAGCGCCACCGTCGGCATCCCTCTGAAAAATACCCCAAGGAATACGCATCCGACCGCGACGATTCCTCAGCACGTTAGGGCCTTACGCGCGTGCATCTCCTCCAAACCTGCATATCTTCATCACCGTAGGGGTGGACAGCGCCCGTTCTGGCTTGTATCTTAGCCTACGTATGCAGATGCTCGTGCTGTAACGCGGCCTGCACACGCGGCTCCTTTTCACTTTCGTTTATCTCATAAAGCACCTTCCAGACCTATGGCTGACACCCCAACCACTGATATCGCTGCGCTTCTGGGCGATGAAGCCGATGACCTGCTCAACCACGAATGCATGATCGACCGGGACCACCTGCACCTGCCCGGCGGCGACTTTGTGGATCGCGTGTGGAAAGACTCCGACCGCAATCCGCGCGTGCTGCGCAATATGCAAGCGCTTTTCGACCATGGACGCCTCGGCGGCACCGGCTATCTGTCGATTCTTCCTGTCGACCAGGGGATCGAGCACTCGGGCGGCGCCTCATTCGCTCCGAATCCGATCTATTTCGACCCGGAGAACATCATCAAGCTGGCTATGGAGGCCGGATGCAACGGCGTGGCTACCACGTACGGCGTGCTCGGCAGCATGGCCCGCAAATACGCCCACAAAATCCCGTTCATCCTGAAGTTCAACCACAACGAGCTGCTCTCATACCCGAATACCTACGACCAGACGCCGTATGCCCGCGTCGACTCGGCCTTCGAAATGGGCTGCGTAGGCGTCGGTGCCACCATCTACTTCGGCTCAGATGAGTCGCCCCGCCAGATCGAGGAAGTATCGGATGCCTTTGCTCGCGCTCATGAGTTGGGCATGTTCACCATTCTGTGGTGCTACGTGCGCAACAGCAACTTCAAGATCGACGGCAAAAACTACGAGGCCTCCGCTGACCTCACTGGGCAGGCCAATCACATTGGCGTAACCATCGAAGCCGACATCGTGAAGCAGAAGCAGCCAACGCTTAACGGTGGCTACCGGGCGCTCAACATGGGCGACTCCAGCTACGGCAAGCTCGACGAGCGCATCTACACCGACCTCTCGGGCGATCACCCCATCGACATGACCCGCTATCAGGTCATGAATAGCTACATGGGGCGCTGCGGGCTCATTAACTCGGGCGGTGGCTCGGGCAAAAACGACAAAGCCCAGGTGGTGCGTACCGCGGTTATCAACAAACGCGCCGGCGGCATGGGCCTGATTACCGGGCGCAAAGCCTTCCAGCGTCCGATGAACGAAGGCGTTGACATCGTCAATTCGCTGCAAGATGTCTATCTCGACGATAGCATCACCGTTGCTTAAACCGGCACCGGTCTGCTGTTGCAGGCTTATCGTTGTAACGTTGCCGATGCTACCGCACCCCGTGTCTCGTCTCCCTACTGTTTCAGGGGGATGCGCACGGGGTGCTTTGTTCGCCCACGCCCTCTCGAACTGATTCTTCCTGCGCTTTGCCATGATTGCTGCTAACCCCACGGCTCACTACCCCAACTGGGCCAATGACCTGGCTCAGAAGTACCTGACCAAGACCATCTCTACGTTTCTTCTTCATGGCGACGTGCGCGACGTTATCCGCACTGTAACGCCCAGCGATGGGGAGCCCACGTACGTCCCTTTCCTCGACTTCCTGACCGACGACCTGTTCGCCGCGCGCGACCTTGTGATTCAGTACGATCGGTCATCCGGACTCCACTTTCCCGACAAGGCCTCCAAGCGCGATTTTAGCCGCGCCGTGTCGGGCTACGATAGCCTCTTCGGCACCGAATACGCCAAAAAGCTCCCAAAGGAGCCCTCACGCGTATTCCCGCTTCTTGAAAACTACCTGCGCCTGCGCCTATCCGACGGCAAGCGCATGGCGTGCATCATTGACTATGCCGAAACCATTGCGCCCATGGCCGAGGCCGCCATGTACTCGGCTGAAGACCGCCAGGCGCTGGTCTACCTGCAAAAGTGGGCGCGCGACCCGCTTTTTCTCGACAACGACTTTACGCTCTGCCTCGTCACCGAGAACCTGACCGACCTGAACCAGCAGCTTGTTCAGAGCCCGCATACCGCCGAGATTCAGGTTCCTATTCCGGATGAAGACGCGCGCGCTGAATTCGCCAGCTGGTATATCGGCGACCGCAGCATGGTCTACACCGAGCATGCCGATATGCCGCCTTCCACGCTGGCTAATGCCACCTCGGGGCTTAACCTGACCCAGCTGCGCACCATCCTCGCCGATGTGCTCGAAAACAAGACCCGCCTCACCTTCGACCGCCTCTCTGAGCTGCGCAAAGACTTTATTGAAGCCGAAGCGTATGGCATGCTCGAATTTGTCGACACCGACTTCTCGCTCGACGACGTAGCCGGCCACCGAGAAGCGAAGACGCATCTGCGACAGGCAGCCCAGGCCCTGCGGGCCAACCGTCCCGATGTGATGCCTATGGGCTACCTTATCTGCGGTCCGGTAGGATGCGGCAAGACGTTTCTGATTCGGTGCTTTGCCGGCGAGATCGGCATTCCGATGGTGATGCTGAAGAACTTTCGGTCGCAGTGGCAGGGCGTTACCGAAGGCAACCTGGAGAAAATACTGAACCTGCTCGAAGCGATGACTCCCGTTGCCGTAATGATCGATGAGGCCGACGCTGCTCTCGGCAACCGCAACGCGCAGGGCGACTCGGGCGTCTCGCAGCGCGTCTTCGGCAAGATCGTCTCGTTCATGAGCAATCCTAAACACCGTGGACGTGTGATCTTTTTCCTGATGACTGCACGCCCTGACCTGATGCCCGTCGACCTGAAGCGTCAGGGACGCGCCGAGGAGCACCTGGCGCTGTTCTATCCCCACAATCGCGAAGACCGCGAGGAGCTTCTGCAGGTGATGATGCGGCGCACAGGAGTCGATATTCCCGTCGACGACGTACCCGATGTCTTGCTCACCGGCGATCGCACCTTCAGCGGTGCGGATATGGAGGCGATTATGACGCGTGCTTCGTTCCGGGCGGCAGCCGAAGAAAGTGAGGTAACGCCCGAGATTTTAGAGGCGACGGTTCAGGACTTCATCCCGCCCACGTATCCCCAGGAAATAGAGCTACAGACCCTGGCCTCAGTGCTGGAGTGTACAAGCAAGTCGCTCTTGCCCGAACCGTATCGTTCTATGGAGCGAAGCGAAGTCGTACAACGTGTTGACAATCTGAAGCGCCGCATTTAGACGACGCAAGGAAACATAGACCGCGCTCATGCTCCCCAGCGAAAGAGGATGTAAGAGATGGAATGCCCCCCACCCTTGCGCAACCTCCCCCCACTGGCCTGACTGCAGGTGGGCCTAACCGCTGGCAGGCCGGCCGCCAGTAGAGGCGCGTGCGCTGTGATATCGGGCGTCTGTTTAGGATTTGCCGGTTGCTCTGTCGCCTTCGTTTTTGGCAGCTACGTCAAACATCGAAATGCCTTCCTCGGGCGACTTCCGCGGGGCCGTTTCCGGCGGTTCGAGCGTGCGTAGCTTGTCGTTCTTGCTGAGCAGCTCTTTGATGCGGGCTCCCGCCTTGCTATCGGCACTTTTTTTACCCTGCCCAGAGGCGTCACCTTCGCCTTTTCCCTCGTTCATCAAATGACGAAGGCGGTCGCTGGCTTTACGCAGGCGCTCGGCGGCCGAGGTTGCTTTTTCTGCTTGTCTGCCTTGCCCTGTACGTTCGCGCTCTGCACGCTCCTCTGAGGCAGCGTTTGCATCGGCATTTACATCAGCGTTTGCACTGGGTGGCGGTGCGCCTTGTGGACGCGTGGTGTCTGCCACCGTATCTTGCTCTGACATGGCCGAAGCTTCCCTTGTGGCAGCCCCAGACTTTTCAGAGACTGACGGTTCAGGCTGGATTGGCTCAGTTGTTTCCGATTCAGGCTGCGTTGTTGAGCGGGACGGCTCTTTCTGCTCGCGAATAATCGTATCTGCCTCGCCGAGCTCTCGTGTAGCTACCTCGGGATGGCGATAGGTGTCAATGAGGCGCGCCACGATCTCATCAACCGACGTGTTGTTGTCGTTTGCTTTGGTCACAAGCCACGACCAGAGCCGCCGCGGCAGCGTGATGTCGCGCGTATCCAGTGCGTTTAGCTGGGTGTCTACGTCAGATGAGGTCTCAGGCATGGCGGATACGAATTCAGTGAGCGAAGTATCGGATAGGTCCGCGTAGTGCGCGGTACCCGAGAAGATCTTAATCGAGGCAGTATATCAACTCATCATCCACCTGCATTCGTATTCTCGTCGACGTTGTGCACAGCCCCATTCATTGTTTTCTGATCAACAGACTGTTCATTGTCTTGAGACGCATGGGAAACAGGCTCAAGAACTGGTTTTATCTCGCTCGCTGTTTCGTTGAGCAACGATGCAGCTTGCCACAAAAGCAAGGTCGTACGGCGGGATACCAGGCTGGCCTCTTTTCGCCAGATATCCTGGTTAGCAAGCCGATCCGGATCTATATTTTCAGGATCTGAAATATGGGTGCGCTCGGCGGTCTGTCTGATGACTGCCAGCGCATCTTGCACTCCTCGAAGACGCTCGTGTGCTTTCGCTGTAATGTCTGCGAGGGCTGCAAGGTGTTCGTTCAGTTCTCGATCGGTCATACCAACGCCTTGAAAAAGCTGAGGGAGACAAATAGTGTGAATCGCAGTCCAGGTGGCAACGCAAGAAAGTAGCTGCGTGGCCCCTTTAGAAAAGTACCGGTTGGCGATTGCCGGATTTAGCAAGTTGCCAGCTTGATAGGGCACCGAAGGCTTATGCTTCATCCCACATTGATGCAACGGCCTCGCTGCGGTAGCTTTCCCCCTTCAGGATGACACGGATTGCCTTAATGTACTCATCCGGCTTCCCTTTCATGACGTACCCGCGTGCGCCCGCCTCATGAGCCGCTTCAACGTATGACTCTTCGGCATGCCCCGAGAGCACCAGACACGTTAGGTCAGGATGCATGGCGCGTAGTTTCTGGACCAGTTCAATACCGCTTATACCCGGCAGGGCTACGTCAACAAGCACGATGTCTGGCAACGATTCAACGTCTTCGTTGAGGTCGCGGAGCGCTGCTTCGCCGCTTTCGGCCGTACCCACAACCGTAAAGTCATCTTCCGAAGACAGGTAGGTCCGCATTGATGAGCGCATAAGGTCCTGATCTTCAACAATGTAGATCGTGTATTCCATAAGGTGTACAAGTAAGTGGGAATGATTCGTATAAGGACGGCTTCAGTGCGTTGCTCTTAATCTGTTACACCATACACAAAAGACATCATTCACAGAGGGCTCTTGCGTTATAACATAGGTACTGCTTGGGCAACATATGCAAGATAGCAACGCAAGATAGCAACGCAAAGAGACTCTGTGCTCACGGTCGCTGTATTGCACTGTTTTGTCATGTTATTGGATGCGCACCTATCCGTTCATAGCAGAAACGGGAACGCATATTTTGCAATGTGTTCCTTCACCTGGTGCTGTATCAAGGTGTAGTTTCCCATCAACCGACCGCAGTCGTTCCTGAACCTCCCAGATGCCGCCTCGCTTTTTCTTTCCTTTCATCACGCCCTCCCAATCAAATCCTCTGCCCTCATCGATTACATCGATGCAGAAGTTGTCGTCGTTGGTGTAGGTACGCACGGCTGCTCCGTGCGTGTTGGCGTATTCACATGCGTTTGCGAGTAGCTCGCGCACGGCCCGAAAAAGCACTGTGCGCACCTCCCCTGAGCAGTCTATACCTTCCGCTTCATCTTGAAGGCTTATGCCGAAGCTATGCTGGGTTTGAAAGTGTGTACGGAGCCATTGCAGCGCCTCCATAATACCGTCGCCCTCAAGAACAGGAGGCGCCAGATCAAGCGTAAGCCGACGGGCCGACGCGATTGCTTCGTTCATCAGTTCGTCAACTTGTGCAGGCGATACAGGGAGCGCAGTAACATCAAGAGCATCGGTACTTTCGATACCATTCACCAGCATCTGGAGCTGTACCTGGATGCCGTACAGATACTGTAGCAGATCATCATGCACCGTACTGGCAATCTGTGAGCGCTCGCGTTGTTCAGCCATCGTGAGTGCAGCCGAAAGCTCGCGCAGCTTTTCGGTGCGCGCTTCGACCTGCGCTTCGACCTGCTCCTCGGCCCGCAAAAGTCCATGTTCGGCATGCTTGCGCTTCGTGATGTCAAGCAGAATGCCATCAAGCCACTTCACAGACCCATCGTCTGCAAAGCACGGACGCCCGTTGTCTTGCACCCACCGAACCTCTCCTTCGTCGCTACGGATGCGATACTCGACCCGGTAATAGGCATCCTCATTGACCGCTGTGCGCACTGCTTTTCGGATGCGGTCAAGGTCTTCCTCCACGACGACTTCTTTGAATGACCGCCCACTGGGGTCAAGCGTACGCGGATGAATCCCGCAGATATCCTTGAAACCGCTTCCCATGTACAGCGAGTCCCATTTTGTATCGTAGGTACAGCGATAGACCGCACCCGGAAGCCGGTTAACCAACTGGCGGATCTCGACGCCTTCTCGGTCAAGGTATTCATCAGGATGCGCCGCTCCCTCATATGGGATTTTTTCTCGCTCGCTGCCTCCAGAGGCCTGAGAGGACGTACCGCCTGCGCCCTGCGTTTCAGATGTTCTTTTCGCAGAGAGAGACGTCTCTGAGTGGGATGTAGATGAAGGCGTATCCTTTTTCCTCATAACCACATCGCGTACTTGCGTATATTTCGGGGCGAGTTATCAAATAGCAGTTACAACATTGGCCTTTCCACAGCAAAGAAAAGCTGCGGACCAAACAAAAACGCATCTCTATGGCGCAGCGGGAAGAAATACATAAAAGGCTGTGCCTTCCCCTTCTCTGGAACGCACAGCAATGTCGCCCCCCATCGCCGCAACAAGTTCGCTCACTACGGTGAGCCCAAGCCCGCTTCCCGTACCAGAGTCGCCTCGCACGTACGGCTCAAAGAGTTTGTTGCGCAAATCTTTACTAATACCGGGGCCGTTGTCGTATACTGTTATGCGTATTGCGTCTTCACGTTGCAAAGACGCGACTTCTTCGTTCCCGGGTGCTTCTTCTACGGCCGTCGTAGCAGGCCCGGCCTCAACCGTCACCGTGCTGCCTGGCGAACTGTACTGCACTGCATTTGAGGTCAGGTTGTCAATAACGCGCCGGAGCGACGCCTTGTTAATCGGTGCATACAGCGGCGCTGCCGAAATGCTGTGACAGATGGACACGCTGTGCTCTTCGCGAGCATACATTTCAATCCCTGAGACTGCCTCCGTCACAATCGGACAAATGTCTTGCACGCGCCGTGCCATGTCGATCTGTCCGCCTTGCAGCTTCGCCAGGTCGGTAAGCGAGCGTGCCATGCGCTGAAGCTGCGCTGTTGCTTTCTGCATGCTCTCGATTGCTTGTGGATGCGGCGCATCTATCTGGTCTTGGAGCAGCTCAATCTGCATGTTGATAACGCTCAGCGGCGTCTGCAGGTCGTGCGCCACGCCCGCCATAAAACGGGATTTCGATGCATTGGCCTCCTCGGCCGTCTGTTTGGCCTCTTTCAGCACCTTTTCGTACTGCTTGCGCTCGGTTACATCGCTGAAGTAGACCGACACGCCCCCCCGAAATGGATAGGCATGCACCCGAAACCAACGCTCCAGCGGGGGGAAGTACGACTCAAATTGTACGCTGTCTTGCTCTTCCATGACCTGCTGGTACCGGTCATGGAACGCCAGATCTACTGCTTCTGGAAACGCGTCCCATATATTGGTACCGATAAGCTCGTCTCGCTTTCGCTCAAGCCACTTCTCGGCTTTGCTGTTCACATAAGTAAAGTTCCAGCTGTCGTCGATAGCAAAGAACGCATCGGTAATGCTCTCCAGGATGTCTTCATGGTAGCGATAGCCGGCGCGGAGCTCCATCTCGTCAACTGCAATCGCCGCCAGGTCTTCAAGACGTGCCACCGCGTCCGGGTCGGGCGTGCGCGGCTCTGTATCCAGCACACATATCGACCCGATACGATAGCCCCCCGGCGTTGTCAGGGGCATTCCCGCGTAGAACCGGATGCCCTTCGATTCGCCAACAACGTCGAATCCCTCTGCAACAAGCGGGTTGTCTGCAAAGCGCTCGTCTTCACGCGCATCCTCAACAACGAGCGGCCCTTCTTCTCCCACGTTGTATGCACAGAATGAGATGTCGAGTCCGACAGCATCGGGATGTGGGTCGGTTAAGCTCGACTTTGTCCACTGCTTGTCGCGTCCGATAAAGTTGATATATGCCAGCGGGGCATCGAAAATGTCAGCCGCCAGACGGGTAAGGCGATCAAAGGCTTCCTCAGGTGGGGAGTACGCGCTCTGGTACTGACGGAGCGCTGCAAGCCGCGCTTCGTCAGCCACGTTGAAATGCGACGCGGGCGTCTTGGAGGGATCAAAAGTCATGTAATGAGGCTCAGGTCTGTGTTTTTGCAGGCAGAGGGGCCGAACCGCTGTGAGAGCGCTTTTCGGAGAATGAATGGCTCTACGCCGGTCTTATAACTTCGTGGCCCAGCGCTGTGTTTGCGCGAAGCTGCAGAATTATAACGGGTTGTGCACCTCTTTGGGTACCTTCTATGCTGTACGTGTACTGTGCCGAGTAACGTTAACAAGAATACTCGCCCGTTTCGTTCACTCGTTCAGCAGACGTTGCAGCACACTGCTTTGCTCCCTCGCAAACAAAACAGTATGTGAGATAAGAGTAAGGTCGTCACGCTCAACCTGTCCGATTGTTACCTGCTCTGGACATATTGTCACGAATTGGCCTGATATTCCGACCAGCTACCATTATGTTAGAAAGCGGTCTATCGTAGACGTTCACACACGCCCCATCCCTATGTCGCTTTCTCACTCTTTGCGTTCAGCCTCAGTCGCTGCGCTTCTCTTATGCCTTGTGGCTCTACCAGCTGTTGCTCAGTCAGACCGGCCCACTGTTACGCAGACATTGGCCTTTGAAAACGCAACCGTCATCACCGAGCCTGGGAGCGAACAGACAGGCGTTACGGTTGTTGTGCGCAACGGAATTATTCGCACGGTGGATGCCGGCGCATCCATTCCGTTTGATGCCCGGGTCATCGACGCCGACTCGCTCTACATCTATGCCGGGTTCATCGACGGCTTCTCACATACCGGCATAGATATGCCGGAAGAAGAGGACGAAGGCAGCGTCGACGATCCGGGCAATCCTTCTGCTGCACGCGCCGGTGTGCAGCCCGAGCGCAAAGCATCAGCTTTCTTCGATGCTGGAGCAAGCCGCGTTAACCAGCTTCGCATGCAAGGCGTTACTACAGCCCACGTTGCTCCCGAGGGCCGCATGCTACCTGGACAGGGAGCCCTTGTTAACTTGCACGGGTCCAATGCAGAGGCCGCTACCCTCACAGAGGGGGTGAGCCTCTTCGGACAGTTCCGTGGCGCGCGCGGGTCGTGGCCGAATGTTGTATCGCCCAGCACCACCATGGGCGTCATCTCAATGATGCGTCAGGTCCTCCGCGAGACCGAACGCCGCCAGCAGCTTGAAGCAGCCTATGCCAGCGATCCGCAGGGCCGGCAGCGTCCCCCACGCGATGCCGCCCACACGGCCCTCATGCCCCTTCTCGATGGCGAACGCCCACTCATGTTTGCTGCTTCGTCCGCAGTCGATGCACATCGCATTCTTGCCCTACAGCGCGAACTGAACTTCCCTCTTATGATCGCTGGGCTCAAGGAGGGCTTCGACCTCCTCGACAGCTTGCAGGATGCGGACGTGCCGCTCTTCTTGTCGCTCGACCTGCCTGAGCGCACCGAACTCGACGAGGACGAGGAGCCGACTGCGTACGATCCCACGCTGCGCGTGCGCGAGGCCAATGATACCGAGCGCGAACGTGCGAACCTAGAGCAGCGCCTGCGCGCTGAACAGGAGCGATTCATCAATCAGGCAGTTACGCTCCACGACGCCGGGCTCTCTTTTGGCTTCAGCACCGAAGGCATCTCGCCAGGTGACCTGTACGGCCACCTACACACGCTCGCTGAAAGCGGCGTTCCCCACGACGTGCTTCTCGCGGCCCTCACAACCACACCGGCCCAGGCCTTTGGCGTAGACAGCCAGCTCGGCCGCGTAGCGCCCGGCTTTATCGCAAACCTCGTTGTTACCGATGGCCCTCTTTTTGACGAAGATACTGGCATCCAGCACGTTGTAGTTGATGGCCACCTGTACACAAAAGACGAAGCCGAGGCAGGGGAAGTAACTGGCGATGCAGAAGCCGTTACCGGTACGTGGACAATGACGCTCGAAACGCCACAGGGCGATATCGACATTGAAGTCCGCCTGCGTGGCGATAACACCGGACTCACCGGCAGCGTCGTTGGCCCCGATGGCTCTGAGGAGCGCCTGCAGTCGATCTCGTTCGATGGCGAAACGCTCTCGTTTGTCGTACCTGGCAGCCAGATGGGCGATGCACGCGTCTCAGGCACCATCGAAGAAGACCGCTTCGATGGCACGATCTCAGCCAGCGGCATGAGCTTCGACGTCACCGGACAGCGCACCAGCCCCGACCGCCGATAGGCCGCCCCGCACGCCCTCCCTCCTCTCGTTTTTGCACCACGCCCCGAATCCCCCATGCGAACCCTCTTCCTTCTTCTGCTAAGTCTCGGTCTGGTATGGACAAGCACCGCCCAGCCGGGCCCCGACCAGCTGCGTGCTGATGCCCCCAATAGCGTGCTCATCCAGAATGCAACCGTTCATACCGTTACCAACAGCACGCTCGAAAACACCGACATTCTCGTCCGCGACGGAATCATTGCCTCGATTGGCAGCAACCTGTCAGCGCCTGGTGGCGTGGAGACGTACGACGCCAGCGGCATGCATGTGATGCCGGGCATCATCGATGCTCACTCACACATTGCCATATCGGATGTCAACGAAGCAACAAGCCCGGTTACCGCACACGTAAGTGTAGGCGACGTGCTCAACCCCTACGACGTACGCCTCTACCGCGCGCTTGCCGGCGGCGTAACGACCTCGCATGTGATGCACGGCTCCGCCAACGCCATTGGCGGGCAGAACGAGACGATCAAGCACCGCTACGGGATGACACACCCCGATGCGCTTCGCATGGAGGAGGCTCCGCGTACAATCAAGTTTGCACTCGGCGAAAACCCGACCCGCGTGCACGGCGAGGGTAGAAATATCGTACCCCGCACCCGTATGGGCGTGGAGTCTGTGATTCGCGAGGCCTTTACCGAGGCGCAGCGCTATCAGGCCATGAAGGATGCGTACGAGGCCGGCAACCGCAACGCGCCACCGCCTCATAGCGAACGCATGGAGGTTGTTGCAGGCATTCTGAGCGGCGACGTGATGGTGCATGCCCATTCGTACCGCGCCGACGAGATTCTCATGCTCATGGACGTGCTGGAGGACTTTGGCGTAGACGAACTGGTTTTTCAGCACGTAAACGAGGGATTCAAGATCGCCCCCGAACTGGCTGCCTTTGGCGCTGGAGCCTCGATTTTTTCGGACTGGTGGGCCTTTAAGTTCGAGGTCTACTACTCCACCGCGTACAACGCAGCAATCCTGACACGCAACGGCGTTAACACGTCGATTAACTCTGACTCGCCCGACCTGAATCGGCATCTGTACCACCAGGCCGCGAAGTCGCAGCGCTACGGCGGACTGTCTGACAACGAGGCCCTCGCGCTCATCACCATCAATGCCGCCGAGCATCTCGGTATTGATAGCATGGTAGGATCAATTGAGGAAGGAAAGCACGCTGATCTCGCCATTTTCAACCACCATCCGCTTTCTATCTATGCCGTAGCGCAGCGCACTTACGTGGATGGTGTGGTGCGCTTCGACCGCGACGATGACCCCGACGACATGCGCCTGCGCGTGGATCCTGAGTCGGTTGTTGAGGAGACGTTTGTGTGGCACGACGCGGATACCCGCCACGGCGCTTGCATGCAGGGAACTGGTACGCATCTGCACGCCACCGAGTCGGGTCTGCATCTGCACCGCTGATTGTCGTAACGGCATCGTACTTCCCTCTTTCCGCCTGCGCACCCCTTACTCTACTTATGCCTTTACCCTCTCCCATGCTGCGAATCGTTCCCTTGCTGCTCTGCCTTGTTCTGTGGATGCCCACGGACAGCTTCGCCCAGAATACGCCCACCCAACGCACCGATATTGCCATCACGAATGCGCGCCTCGTTACCGTCACGAACGGCGTGATCGAAAACGGCACGCTCGTTATCCGCGCCGACACCATCGCGGCTCTCGGGGCTGATGTTGAGGTGCCCGACGACATCCCGGCACGGTTCAATGCAGACGGGCAGTCGGTCTATCCCGGCTTTATCGACAGCGGCACCCGACTCGGACTCGTTGAAGTCAGTTCGCTCTCTGAGACGCGCGACTTTAGCGAGATCGGCGACCTGACGCCCCACATGCAGGCCCTTACTGCCGTCAACCCAAACTCGGTTTCGATTCCGGTTACCCGGCTCAACGGCGTTACGACCGTCATTACTGAACCAAGCGGTGGGCAGTGGCCCGGCCAGGCGGCGCTGATCGACCTCTTGGGCTATACGCCCGAGCAGATGCATGTGGCGGGCGTCCAGTACATGGTCCTAAACTTTCCCTCAACCGGACGCCGAGGCACTGGCGACACGCGCGCTGAAGAGGAGATTGAGCAAGAGGCGAAGGAAGCCCTTGAGTCGCTAAACGAGCTCTGGGACGATGCTACGCTCTATGCCGAGATTCAGGCGCGCCAAGACGAAGCTGAACCCGGACACTTTACCGAGTATGCCCCGGCATACGACGCGCTCGTACCTGTCGTAACCGGCGAGCAGCCCATCATGCTCAAAGCCGACAAGGCTGCCGACATTCTGGATGCGCTCGCATGGGCCGAAGAGCGGGGCATTACAGATCAGATTGTGCTTAGCGGGGCATCGGAAGGGTGGCGTGTAGCTGATACGATCGCGGAAGCGGGAGTGCCCGTGCTTACCGGACCCGTCATTGCGCTTCCCTCCCGGCAGTCTGATCGCTATGACAAGCCGTACGCAAACGCCGGCCTCATGCACGAGGCGGGCGTTCAGGTTGCGCTCCGCACGGGCGAGGACAGCAACGTCCGCAATCTGCCATTCCACGCGGGTTTTGCTGCTGCATACGGAATGGGTTCTGATGCCGCACTGGAGGCCATCACCATCGTCCCCGCACAGGTTTTTGGCATCAACGACCGGGTCGGCTCACTGGAGGTGGGGAAACAAGCTACACTCTTCGTCGCCGACGGCGATCCGTTTGAACCGGCCACGCAGGTCACCCGGCTTCACATCAATGGATACAACGTACCGTTACAGTCTCGCCACACCGAACTCTACGACGAGTTTATCGAGCGCTCGCCCGGTCTTGACAAATAACGCCTAACGCTTAGCAAGAGCCCCTGCGCGGGTCAGGCGGACGGTCGCGCAGGGGTGCTTGTTCGCTGTATACACAGCGTGCGGTAGTGCCCCTCTGTGCGGTTGTGCCTCTGCGAGATGCCGTGTTGGTGCCGTGTTGGTAGGGTAGCACATGTGCTACTCGGGCACCGCCCAGGCCCACCAGTAGCCCTGGCGTCGGCCAAACGTGAGGTGCCAGTGGTCATGCGGCTCGCTGCGTGTTACGACAGCGCGAGCGGTTCCGGTGCGCGCATCCACTGCAAGCTGAATGGACTTCGGCGAGCACCGGAATCCGCTACGGCGTGCCTTTAGCACGGCTTCTTTGAGTGTCCACGCCAGGATGAGCTGCTCGTCGAACGAGCCGGGAAGCGTATGGAGCGTGTCGCGGTCGGCGGGGGCAAAGAGAAAGCGCGCCACGTCGGGGTCGCGCGGCTGGATGCGCTCCAGGTCAACCCCGATGGGCATTAGAGACAGCACAGCCAGCGCCCAGTTGCCGGAGTGAGCGAGCGAGCCATAGAGGGGCCCATCGAGCAAGAGACTGTCATCCGGCGCCACGTGGATGTGTGCGTCACCGGGTGCCACGCCTCGATGCTGTGCTACCAGACGTTTCAAGGCCGTTCGTCCCGCCACGAAGCTGCGCCGCCGGTTCGCATCCCCAAAAGAACGGAGCCGGGCTCGTTCGTTTGGACTCAAGAGGGCGGGCTGCCCGTCGGAGAGCGCACACCAGCGCGTGTATACCGCGGAGCGTTTCACGACGAGGCGTGATGTTTGGCGGAGAGTAGTTCGGCCCGATCGGCTTTGCCGAGCGCGTTCATGATACGGCGTTCCAGGCTGGTCTTGAGAGCAGCCACCTCTTCTTCCACGCTCTTGTCGATGTACATGGCATGGATGTAAAGCGTTTTGCCGTCTTCAGATACATCAATGCTAAGAGTGCCCGGCGTGAGCGAGATCAGGTTTGCAAACAGGGTGATGCCCAAGTCGGAACGCACGTCGAGCGGAATGGCGAGGATCCCTGCCCGCATATGGTACCCGGGCGTAAGCACCTCATACGCCACGCGTATGCTGGAACGCACCAGCTCCTTTAGGAAAAACCCGACCAAGAACACCTGATGGCGTAGGCGGTCGTCGTATGCGGCATCGCCCAGGAGCGGCTGCATGACACGTAAAACGACGTATCCGAGCACAAACCCGAACGCAAAATTACCGAGCGTGAACGCTCCCTGCACTGCCATCCAGATCAGCGCCAGGAGCAGGTTGAGCAATAGAGTCTTCATGGCCTAAGACGGCATCAATGTAAAGGTCAGCGTTCATGAGTTCGGTAGCAGCCTGGTTGCCCACCTCATACACCGGCCCGATAAAGAGGCTGATGCCTACGATGAGCACGGCTACGAGAGCAATGGGGACGTACAGCAGGCGTACGTTGCCCGCCAGCGGCGGTACAGTATCGGGCCGATCGGCCGGCTGATCGTCGTCGGCGCCTCCGCCTGGCAGGAAAGAGTACATCCATATCTTAGTCATGGAGAACATCGTCATGATACCCACCGCGAAGGCTACACCAACGATAATGTACTCCTGAGCCTGCAGGCCGGCAATACCCAGAATGAGTTTTCCCCAGAAGCCTGATAGCGGCGGAAAGCCCGCCAGAGCAAAAGCGGAGAGCAGAAACAGAATGGAGAGGCCGGGATAGTGCGCGTAGAGTCCTTTCAGCTTTTTGAGCGTAAAAGTGCCTTGCAGATGGCGCGTTACGCCGCTGATAAGGAAGAGATTTGACTTCGCGAGAATGTTATGGACAACGTAATAGATTGAGCCAATGAGCGCGAGTGGCGTAAAGAGCGCCAGCCCCATAATCATGTACCCGATCTGACTCACGATATGGAAAGAGAGGATGCGTCGGAAGTCAGTCTGCGCCGCGGCCCCGAGCACGCCGGTGACCATAGTGAGGCCAGCAATCCAGAGCAGGATAGTCTGGGTATAGCCATCTTGCACGTTAAACAGCAGCGTAAAAACCCGAATCATAGCGTAGACCCCCACCTTAGTAAGGAGTCCGGCAAAGAGCGCCATGATCGTGGGCGGTGGCGTGTGATACGATGCCGGCAGCCAGTAGAACAGCGGGAAGATAGCTGCTTTAATCCCAAAAGCAATCAGGAAGAGCATCGAGACTGTTGTGATAACGCCTGAGGCCCCCTCCATATCGGCAAGAATGGTAGCAATCTCTGCCATGTTGAGCGAGCCGGTAAGGCCATAGATAAACCCGATGCCTGCCAGAAAGATAAGCGACGACACCAGGTTGATGCTCACGTACTTGATGTTTGCGGTGAGCTGTGCGCGGGTGTTGCCAAGGGCCATCAGCACGAAGGATGCGATGAGCAGCACCTCAAACCACACGTAGAGGTTGAACAGATCGCCCGTCAGAAATGCGCCAGCAATACCGACCATGAGCAGGTTCATAAACGGATAGAACCCAAACTTGACCCGTCCAGGGTCCATGTCACCCATCGCATAGATAGCAAGCACCACCCCCATAATCGAGGATATAAGCAGCATAATCACGCTCAGGTGGTCCGCCACCAGCGTGATGCCGAAGGGCATCGGCCAGCCGCCGAAGGTCGTTGCCTGAATGCCTACGCTTGACACCCGAACGAGCAGTGCAATAGAGAGCCCGGCCATGCTGATCATGCTGACCAGGTTCACCCACGGCTGCACGGCTGGCGCACGCCGTAGCAGCAGCGCGATAACCGCAGCCGCCAGGGGAACGACAATGGGCAGGGCAAGCAACAGGTGGGTAGTCATGAGCAAGAAACGTTAAAGCAGAAATACAACAGCAGGAGGCATCGGGGCGGGTTACGCGGTGCCGTACACGTCGGGGTCAACCTCCTCTTCGCGCAGCACATCAGAGTCAACAGAGTTCAGGTCGCGGTTCGTACGGTATACCAGCACGAGTGTGAAGGCGAGGAGCCCAAACCCGATCACGATAGCCGTCAGGATAAGCGCTTGCGACAGCGGGTTTGCAATGGTTTCAGGGGGGACGGTAGCCCCAACTTCAATGAACGCCGCGTCGGCACGCGTCATGCGCCCCATGGTAAAGAGCAGCAGGTTTACCGCATTGGAAAGCAATACAATGCCGAGAATGAGGCGCACCAGGTTACGTCGCAAGATCAGGTACACGCTGATGGCGAACAGCGTACCGACAACAAAAGCCATTAGCGTTTCCATAGTAGAGTCAGGCGGTTAAACAACAGTAAAAATATATCAGCGCACAACGAGACGGGCTACTTTTGTGGATAGCCTTATCGCAAGACATCTTGGTATTCTTCTGGCACCTGCCCCCCCTCTTCCCGAGGAAAGAGCCCGAGGCCAAACAGATCAAGTTCGTAAATCACAGTGAGCACCATACCAACAACCAGCAGGTAGACCCCGATGTCGAAGAGCAAGACCGACCCAATCTTCATGTCTTCGCCCCCGAGCGTGAAGTATGCCCACAGTCCGGTAAGGATAGGCTCCCCAAAGAGGAGCGGGAGCAGTCCGCTAAGCAGGGCCAGGCCAACGCCAACGCTCATCAGTTCGAGTGGACTCACACGAAGCGTTTTGCGCGACAGCGCCGAGCCGTACGCTGCTGCGTAGAGCGCAAAGGCCCCGGCCGCAACGAGCCCCCCGATGAACCCCCCGCCCGATTCATCGTGCCCGCGTAGGAGCAGAAAGACCGAGAAGAGCACCATCAGTGGCGTGAGGAGCTTGACCGATGTTTGAAGGATCAGAGAACGAATCATAGTCAGATAAATGTCGCGTTAGCAGCGAGCAGGGAGCCGTCTGAGGCTACGCAGTAGCAGCGTGGGGCGATGTAACAAGGCTGGGCGCTTACGTATCAGGCTTGTCGACCGATTCAGCGATGTCGGCCCCGTTTGAATCGCCTGGTGCCGAGGCAGCGGCAGGCTGATCGGCCGAAGCAGGTGCATCAGCCAGCGTTTCTCTGCGCGGCTGATCGACCTTTCCTTCTGGTCCCTTGGAATCCCCTTCGTCTTCAGAATCTGCGCTCTGGTACGACAGAAGCGTATAGATGCCGAATCCAGCGATCATAAGAACGACAATCTCCCCGAGCGTATCGATGGCACGGAAGTCCACCAGAATTGTGTTCACAATGTTGCGGCCTTCGGCCTCCGTGTACGTATTGGCAGCGTAGAAATTAGCCATGCTGCTGTCAAACGGGTATTGCAGCGCAACCAGCATAAGTCCGGTAATCACCGCTCCTACGCCCACCGCGATGAGTGCATCGCGTATGCGCCCGGCGCTACTGACCGACTCTTTCAAATTAGGAAGCTCAATGAGCACCAGCGCAAACAGGATAACGGTGAGCGTTTCGACCAGAAACTGCGTCATCGCCAAGTCGGGCGCTCCGAACGTAAGATACACCAGTGCGAGACCGATACCCGATATGCCAAGCGAAACTACGGCTGCAAGGCGTGATCGCAAGAAGATGATCGAGATGGCCCCACTCACAATGAGAAGCGCAATGGCCCCATCGTAAATCTGCAGTCCTGAGAAATCGATGACGAATCCGCCAAGCTCCTGGCGTAGGAACGTACCTCCTACGAGCAGCACCATAAAGCCGAGTATGGTGGCAATGTAGTAGCGCAACACCCCATTCTGCAGGATGCGCGTCTGCCACTTGGCAAGGCCGAGAATACCATCAATGACGCGGTCGTACCCGCGGTCGAGGCCTGAGCCAAAGGCGCGCTCAAAACCACGCCCGATGGCGTGATTGCGCATCGCCGGAGTAGCAAAGTAGAGCGCCACCCCCGAAGCTACCGTGATCGCACTCAAAAGCAGTTCAATAGTGAATCCGTGCCAGAGCACCAGATAGAGCGATGTAGGCTCTCCCATTACGGCTCCGACAGCCGGCCCGAGGAACGGATCGCCAAACCATCCGGGAAAGAGTCCGAGCAGCACGCAGAACGCAGCCAGTACGACGGGGCCAAACCACAGCCCGACCGACGCCTGGTGGGCATGTTCGGCGGCCTCACTTGGGCTGCCCCAGAATGGTTTTAGGGCCAGGAGCCCGGCTCCCGCAACGAGCGCAATGTTTGCAAGAACGGATACGCCCGCAATAGCTGTTTCTGCAACGCCTCCATTCAAAGCCGCTTCGTAAACGATCTCCTTGCCAATGAACCCAAAGAACGGCGGGATACCTGCCATGGAGAGCGCGGCCAGTCCAGCTGCTGCAGCTGTAATCGGCATCTTGTGGCGGAGTCCGCTCAGCTTCGTAATGTCGCGCACATGGATGCCATGGTCTACAGCCCCTGTAATCATAAAGAGCGTAGCCTTGTAGAGCGCATGCACGAGCACAAACAGCATACACGCTTTCAGCGCAATCTCAGAGCCGATGCCAAGAAGCATCGTAAGCAGCCCCAGCGCCATCACCGTGGTGTAGGCCAGCACCCCTTTCATATCGGTGTACTGCAGCGCCAGCCAGGCGCTAAGCAGCATGGTGAGCGCCCCGAAGCTTGTCACGACGATTACCCAGAAGTCGGTGCCAGAGAGCGCCGGATGCAGGCGGGCCATCACGTAGATCCCCGCTTTCACCATGGTTGCCGAGTGCAGGTATGCACTTACCGGCGTAGGTGCTTTCATGGCGTTGGGCAGCCAGAAGTAAAACGGAAACTGCGCCGACTTCGTGAAGGCCCCGGCCAGCACCAGAATTACGATAGCAACGTAGAACTCGCTCTGCTGAATGAGCGCACCCTGCTGGATAATTTCAGAGATCTGATAGGTGCCCGTCACCATGTACATCAGCACAAACCCGACGAGCAGCGCGAGTCCCCCGGCTTTGGTAACAAGCAGGGCCTGCCATGCCGAACGCCGCGACTCTTTGCTGTAGTGGTTGAACCCAATCAGCATGAAAGAGGCGAAGCTAGTGCCCTCGAAGAAGATATAGAACGTAAGCAGGTTATCAGCCAGCACCATCCCGATCATGGATGCCATGAACATGGAAAGGTAGCTGAAGAACCGTCCGAGGTGATGGTGGCCTTCCAGATAAGCGCCTGCATAGATGTAGATGAGCGCGCCTACGCCGCTAATCAGCAGCGCAAAGAATAGGCTGAGCCCGTCAATATAGAAGCTCAGCGAGACGGTAAACGCCTCAACCGCAACCCAGTCAAACGAGGCCGAGACGGCACCTCCATCTTGAACTGCCGCCGTGTAGGTCGCCAGATACGCTACGATGCCTGTGGGCACAAGCGCATACATCCACCCCGACAGGCGGCCCAACGACCGCGTAACCCACGGCGTGAAGGCAGCCAAGACAAATCCTGCAAAGACAATAGCTAAGATACCCATGAAGCACTCTCAGTCAAAGAAAACGACCTACTACGGACACACGTTGCGGCACACTACGAGGAGGGCGAGGGATTACCCGCCTCATTGCGGTCGGCGTTCTGTGGGCGTACCGCTGCTACCTGAGGCATGGGGCCCCCCTCGGCTTTGCGGTCTTCCTTGAATTGATCGATCACTGTACCTTCCCAGAGCGTTACGCCCATCCGTTCGCCAGAAGCGTATGATGCACGCCCCATCATGTGAGCAGCCACAGGAGCTGTGAGTAACATAAACAGCACCAGAGCTGTTGCCCGTGCGAAGATGCTCAGTGTCGGATATGTTAAAAACACGGCAACGGCAATCAGCATGACGCCGAGGGTTCCCGCTTTGGTGGAGGCGTGCATACGCATCGGGACGTCGGGAAGGCGAACGACACCAAGTGCCGCAATGAACACAAAGCCTGTGCCTGCCAGCAGGAATACTATCAAAAGCAGATCAATGATCGCGTTCATAGAGCGTAAAGACTATCGGCAAGAAGAGTACAGGATAGAAAGCAAGCGTGGAGTACCGCGCGTCACGATGAGGTCGTGTCGGAGGTGCTGCTTACGAACTCGAGGTATCGTGAAAAGGCTACGGTACCCAGAAACGCAATGAGCGCAAGAACAAGCGAGACCTCAAGGAAGAGAGGCTTATTCTCAGCGATGGCATACACCAGCATAATGGCAATGGCGATGTATGCAACCAGGTCGAGCCCCACGATCCGGTCAGGAAGCGACGGGCCACGAACAACGCGGTAGAACGCAAGCAACACCGAAAGACTCAGAATTGCCATCGATATGTAGATGGCTCCGTCGACAAACGCATCCATTACTTTTCTTGCTTCTTTTTTTGCTCCAGGGGCATTACCAGGTGCCACCAATGATGATGCTCAGCGCGACGTAGGCCAACGGCGCCAAGCAACTCACTAACGGGTAGACTTGGGGCTCTGCTTATTACCACAACACAACGGTTATTGCATGTTAAACCGCACGTATGGTACGCTACAGCGCAGAAATATTCCAATGAGAGTCGCACAAAAAGCGCTTTAAGCCGCGGCTTCACGCGCAACTCAACGAAAAAGGGAGAGGCGGAAGATTTCCGCCTCTCCTTTAACATTCACCACACAAATGTGATGTAAAAGGAGGGACAAGGTGCTACCCATCCCCCTTCTTTCTACGTCTGTCTGGGTAGAACCAGCACGTTACGCGTGGGTGATTGCGCATCACGCATTGCTGGTTGCGAATCGTCGGTTACTCGCCGTCGACTGCATCCTCATAACGCTCATTGACGGCATCCCAGTCAATGATGTCGAAGAACCGATCAACGTAAGTACCGCGCTCGTTCTGGTAGTTCAGGTAATACGCGTGCTCCCACACGTCGACGCCAAGAATGGGCGTGTCGCCTTCCATGTATGGACTGTCCTGATTCGGCGTTGAGTACACTTCAAGGCTTCCGTCGGGCTGTGCCACAAGCCAGCCCCATCCGCTGCCAAACTGTCCGGTCGCGGCGTTCTTAAATGCTTTCTTGAATGCATCGAACGACCCGAACTGGTCGTCGATTGCGCTTGCAAGGGCGCCGGTGGGCTCACCGCCTCCTTCTGGTGAGAGAATGCTCCAGAACAGGCTGTGGTTGGCGAAACCGCCACCGTTGTTGCGTACAGCAGTCTGGATGTCTGCAGGCAGGTTGTCAATGCCATGCAGCAGTGCTTCAATCGAGTGGTCGCTCAGGTCGTCGTGTCCTTCGAGGGCAGCGTTGAGCTTGTTGGTGTAGCCCTGATGATGCTTGCCGTGGTGGATGCGCATCGTCTGCTCGTCAATTGCAGGCTCCAGCGCGTCGTAGTCGTACGGTAGATCCGGAAGAGAAAAAGCCATAAGTTGTGTTGGGGTTGATGTGTAATGTGGGTGAACCATGCACGCCGCTTTGGCTCGTGATATCCCTACTAATCTACAACGGAACGCTCTTCTCTATCGAGCAAAAATCGCGTAGGAAGCTGCAGCCAGTACAGCCGGCATGGAGGAACCGGTGTCGGATCCGATGCCCGAACGATGCCTCTGGAGGTTTGTTTTCTACGTTGCGTGGCCATTACAACTGTATGTAAGGAGTCGCCCACACCTGCCTGCCGTCTATTCCCATATCCGAGCCCACGTGTGTGCCGATGTGTGTGCCGATGTGTGTGCTGATAGCATCGAGAAGGCATCCGGCAACGGACGCGTCAAACCGTACGGGGCCTTGGCCGACTATCAAACTATTATGCATCCGCGGCGTCATGCGTCCGCGGCGTCGTGTAGCTCTACGTCGGTGCTCTGGTGCACTGCGGCGACCAGGTCGGCGCCAAACGCTGTAGACGGCGTGTGGTACCCCGGCGACGGAGGCGTCTTCGACATGCGGGTCATGCACTCTACAGCTGTACGTGCGGTGAGCGTGTACCCTTCTGGTCCTTTCCAGCGAGCAGTATGCCGGGTGCCGTCGGGGCCCTGCACTTCTCCCCATACCCACGAGGCCCCCTCTCGGCGCGTTTCTGCATCGGGGCCGTCGAGCATCTGCTTCAGGAGCGCCTCAATGAGTGGGCGAACGCTGTTGCGTGCCCACGCGGGCAGATAGGCGGACCAGTACATAAGCTGGCGCATAACGGGCGGCACGTACGTGTACACGCTGATGGTCGGGATGCCGGTAGAATGGTAGGCGGTGCTGATGTCGCCCCACGGAATGGCGGTAAGCGTACGAGGGCGCCCGGCAATGTCTACCTGGCGCGTGTGTGTACCCGGGGGGATGCGCACCAGGCTCCCGTTTCGGCGCATCAGGCTTCCTTCTCCCCATCCACGCAGTGCTGTAAGCGCGGTGCCTCGCGAAATCGAACCGAGCCCTACGAATCCAAGCGAAAGAGCCGTAGCGTCTGGGTAGGCCTCGGCGAGGGTGGCGGCTACGCAGTCGGTCGGCACCACGTCGAATCCGGTGCCGGGCAGCAGCACGACGCCCGCCTCCTGTGCCGCCTCGTGGCGAGCCCGCAGCGCCTCAAACACGCGCCACTCCCCGGTGATGTCCAGATAGTGCGTGCCGGCTTCGAGACAGGCCTCTACCATCGGGAAAGCCGTATCCTCGAACGGACCTGCACAATGCATTATGCCATCTACCGTACGAAGCACGTTTGCGAGCGCGTCGTGGTCGTCGAGCGAAACGACATGCCCCGGCACCTGCCACTTCGCTTCCAGGCCGGCGATGCGCTCCGCATCCCGCCCGGCAATGGCAAAGTCGACGTCGCGCTTCAGCGCCTCGCGTCCGATGAGCCTGCCCGTGTAGCCGTATGCGCCATAGATGAGCCAGGTTGCCATAATAGATTGCGGAGACTGCTATTAGAGAGATTAGGGACAGCACCTAACGGCCCAGTATCTACGGGCGATCCGTTTCAGCGGCAGATGCCTCATTCAATCCCGCAGGAGCAGGCAGGCCGTAGACAGACTGCGCATTGGCCGTTGTCGTTTCGACGATCGTTTCGATTGAGTGGTCGGTCACCGCTGCAAGGTATTCCGCTACGTGCTTCACGAACGCGGGCTCGTTGCGGTGCCCCCGCTCGGCCTGCGGTGCCAGATACGGGGCGTCGGTCTCCAGCACAATGTGCTCAAGCGGCGTGGCGCGCAGCATCGCGTCGTGGTCGCTATTTTTGAACGTTACGATGCCTCCGATGCCCACGTAGAACCCCAACTCCCAGGCGCGCTGCGCCGTGTCGGCATCGTCTACGAAGCAATGCAAGATACCATGCAGGCGGTCGCCATCGGGATGCCCGGCACGCTCCTCAGCCAGAATAGCCAGCACGTCGTCGGTCGCCTCACGATTGTGGATAACCAGCGGCAGTCCGGTTTCAATCGCCAGGCGGATGTGCGCCCGAAAGAAGTGCTTCTGCCGATCATCGAACGAACGATCCCAGTAGTAGTCAAGTCCGCTCTCGCCGATCGCCACCACCTGCTCGTGGTTGCACCAGTCAGCCACCGTTGCCATATCGGCCTCGGTCGCGTCTTCTGTAGATGAAGGGTGGAGTCCGGTCATCGCAAAGATGTCGGCGTGCGCCTCGGCCAGCGCAACGGCCTGCTCAATCGAAGGCGTATCGATGGCCGGCAACACGATCGTTCCCACGCCTGCCTCACGCGCCCGGTCCAGCACCGCCTCGCGGTCGTCATCGAAGCGGTCCAGGTAAAGATGAGCGTGCGTATCCACAAGCATAGTGCGGCTATATCGCTATGAAAAAGACAAACAAGGGCAAACGTATTTCCAAGCGCGGTGCTTTGCTACTTCTCCATTCTTTCAGATGTTTGCGGAAAAGCTGCAACTTCGCGTGGCCTTTTATATACTGTAGATTCCGAGGTTGCTCCATTCACCGGTCCATTTCCCGAACATTGTATAGTTCTGTGACTCTGGCTTCTTCTTGGTTGTGGATTCGCAGCGTACGCGCCCCTTTGCGTGCTCCTCGCGCGTGGAGCATCGCTCTATTCGGCATAGTAGGGGTGCTGGTGCTGCTGGATGCGAACATTGCAACCGCGCAGGATGTCCGGGTGCGGGTCCTGGCCGATCAGTCGCTCGACCGGGTGGAGCTCGTAACCTCACGCCGGGTTCCCGTGCACACGCATCCCGATCGGTCTCCGCTGTTTCACATTGAGCCGGGTACGGTTGCCACGCTTTCCGTACGCCGGGGCGACGTGCACATCGAGCATGGCTCCGACCGCATCTCGGCTGCAGCGCTCTACCTGCACGCGCCGCATCAGGCTGCCACCCGCTTTCGAAGCGGCGGCGTAGAGCGCTCGTACCGGGGCGTCTTCGAAGTGCGCCCCGATGGCAATACGGTTGAGCTGGTCAATGCGGTACCGCTGGAGTCGTACGTCGCCAGCGTGGTCGCGAGCGAGTATGGCCTTGATGACAGGGAGGGCACCAAAGCCATGGCCGTCGTTGCCCGAACCTATGCCCTGCGCGGAAGCGACAAGTTCGACGGCACCTACACCCACGTTGACCACACGCTCTCGCAGGTGTATCGGGGCCTCTCAACCATCACTGATGCTTCGCGCGCTGCTGCAGAAGCCACACGGGGCGAGGTGCTCACGTACAACGGGCATCTCATTGAAGCAGTTTACTTTTCGAGCAGCGGCGGGCATACCGCAAACAACGAGGACGTCTGGGATGCCAGCGACGACTTGCCCTACCTGCGCGGCCGCAGCGACCCATACGACTCGGTGTCTCCGCATCATACGTGGCAGTCTACAGCCAACCGCGCCACCGTGCTACGTGGACTGGAGCGTCGTTTTGGTGGGGCAGTGCGGGGGTTCTTTCTTGGCGACACCGCCCACGACGGACGCCTCCTGACGCTTGAGCTACTGCGTCCGAATGGTTCGCGCGAGGCGGTGCAGGCCAACGCGTTTCGGCTTGCTGTAAACCAGGCTATAGGGCGCGAGGTGCTGCGGAGCACCTGGTTTGATGCGCGGCGTAGCGGCAACTCGTACGTTTTCAACGGGCGCGGATACGGGCATGGGGTCGGCATGAGCCAGTGGGGCGCTCACGGGATGGCCCGGGCGGGGCGTTCCTATCAAGACATTCTTTCGTTCTACTACCAGGGCGCTACACTTACCCGCATCGACGACGTGCAGCAGCCCCCGCCCACGCTGGCGCTCGACGAGTCTGAAGCCTCTGCCCCTCCGCCCGCGGCGACCGAATCCGCCCGGCGTGAGTCGCCGACCCGCATTGGGTGGTGAGCTCCAGGATGATGCCACGCCCAGGCTACTCCCCCTGCGCCGACACGTCGAGTCCAACAGCAATCAGATGCTCGGTACCGTCTATGATACGAACGGTACCGTTTATCATGCACGGATACAACGTCCCGTCTTTGGCCTGCAGGCGCACAGCCAATCCAAATGTGTCTTCTCCCGCAAAGACCTGATTCACCGCCGCCCGAACGCGAGCTCGGTCTTCGCGATGTACGAGCTGCGCAAGCGTGCGCCCCTGCATGTCGTCTTCGGAGTAGCCTGTACGTCGAACGAGCGTTTCATTCCAGTAGCGCTTACCACCGGAGCGGTTAGACATGTAGAGCAAGGCAGGCATCGCATCGCGTGTGGCCTCATGCGCGCGCAGTTGCTTCAGTAGCTGCTGGCGCACCCGGTAGCGCGCGGTGATATCCTGCATCGCAAACACAACACGTTCCTCATCGGACGTGCCTGTGTCGAGAAAGGCCGCGTTCAGGCTCAGGTACCGGCGCTCTCCACTGGGCCAGGTAACCATGCAGCGCATGTCCCGGATTGACGCACGCGTGTCCAGCACGTGACGAAGCGGCGTGCGCGTTACCGGGTCGTCGTCGACCGGCTCGATCGACCACCCCAGCTGCTCGTACTGCCAAGCCCCGTGTGCCTCCTCTCTCGCGGCACCTGACACGTCTGTGCGCTGCAGCCCCAGAATTGTTTCGGCTCGTGCGTTGGCATATGTAACCTGTCCCTGGTCGTTGACGACCGCGATAGCCGCCACATCTGTGTCGAGAATCGCTCGGAGCAGGTGGTCTGTCTGCTCAAGCTCAAAACGCGTGCGTACCTCATCGGTCACGTCGCGCAGGGTGATGACGCGCATGAGTCCTGCTGCACCGCGCACGGCCTTCACGTGGACCTGAGTCGCTGCAGAAGATTCCGCAGGCCATTCGAGTACAGTCGTTTTTCCGCGCTCGGGCAATTGGTTGACGAAAAGCCGTGGGAGCACGGCCCCTTCTTTGATTGATCGCTGGGGAAAGAAGTCCTGAGCTTGCCGGTTGCAGTGTTCGATGCGGTATGTGCTATCTATGACGAGCACGCCCCCGTCTACCTGATCCAGGAGTTCTGCCGGCAGGTCAGTGCGGCTTGAGGAGGTGGCGGTGCTGGCCCGCATCTGCTCATGTCTCCCGACCGCTGCAAGCGCAACTGCTGCAAATAGAATCGACGCGAGCACAGGCAAAGCACTGTAGAGCCCCGCGCCTCCGAGAAATGTCCACTGCGCGATCAGATATACCAAAGCGATAGCAGGTCTTCAGGAAGAAGATGCGTTTGATTGTGTTTATGAGCAGCCTCATGTGCAGTTCGGCAGTGCCCCTCTGCGTGTGCACCAATCTGGTGACGTTACCGCCTTCGGAACCCGTTTTGATTTCTTAATTCGGGCTGCGAGCGGCTCTGCTGGGCTGCAAAACAAAACAGGTTCTCAGTTGCGATATGTCGCATCCAAATGGCGCATCCATACCGTTACGGTAGTGCCCTCTCCTTCGGCAGACTCGATCGACACGCTTCCCTGCATGAGCTGAGCCATCTTGTGCACGATTGCAAGTCCCAGTCCGCTCCCTTCGTGAACGCGTGCCATCCCGGTAGAAGCCTGCGTAAACGGCTGCGTGGCACGCGGGATATACGAGGCGGGCATGCCCGCCCCCGTGTCGCGCACGGTGAGTCTGCTTTTCCCGGATTCGTGACCGACGCTTACCGTAATCTGCCCCTCGCGGTCTGTGAATGCTGCTGCGTTCTGTATCAGATGCCGCGCAATGCAGGCAACCGCTCCGCGATCCAGGCTGACATGTTTTGCGTTATCGGGCCCGTCAATCACAACCCCTGCCTGCGGCGCTGCGCTGCGCACCGCTTCTTTGATGTGTGCTTCTATGTCGACGGGTGCTGGCGAAAGCATGTACGTTCCCGCCTCCAGCTGCGAGAAAAGAAGGATGTCGTCGAGGGTATTGAGTAGCCGCTTCCCACCGGTTACGATGTGGCTTGCAAATCGCTCTGGCGGGTTCTCCTCCTCAACCAGAATGTTGGCATATCCGATCATGGCTGTTAGCGGCGTGCGTACCTCATGGCTCATGTTGGCCAGGAACGAGGTTTTCAGCGCATTCATCTGTTCGGCGTTTGCACGCGCATCTTCCGCCTGACGGCGTGCCTCTTGAAGCGCTTGTTCACGCTTGCGCTGTACTGTGATGTCGAGTGCAACACCTACAGCGTACGATGTTTCGTTGATGGTGAAACGGGCTCCTGTAAATACGTATGGGACGCGCGCCCCGCAATGCGTTACCAGCTGGGCTTCTATCCGAAACCCGACATTTTCGCCAAACAGCGTACGAATCGCCTCTCGCATGCGCGGCCGATCTTCTTCGGCAACGAGTTCGTCGAGCGTGTGGTCGTGGAGTTCATCTTCGGTGTATCCAGCCACGGATTTAAGCGTCTCGTTCCACCGCTGGTACCGTCCATTCGCATCCACCATAAAGAAGAGCCCCGGCAGGCTATTTATGGCAGCTTCTGCGAAGTGTTGCTCTTTTCGAAGCTGCTGCTCTGCCTGATAGCGACCCGTTATCTCTTGCACGGAGAACACGACCTGCGAGGGACGCTCGTCGTGCGGGAGCGGAGCGGCGTTGAGCGAGATATACTTGCGTGTGCCGTCAGGCCAGGTTACGGCGCAGCGCATGTCGCGCACTGTTTTGTGCGTATGCAGTACATCATGAAGCGGACGCCGGGTCGCCATGTCATCGTCAACAGGCGTTAGCGTCCACCCGATCTGCTCGTAGGTCCATGTGCCATCTGTACCGTTTTTGAGTCCCAAGATAGACTCGGCCTGTTCATTCGCATATGTGATCGTACCGTGTGCGTTAACGACCGCTACAGCGGCCACGCTGGTCCGTAGAATTGCACGGAGCAGGCGGTCGGTGTCGCGGAGGGTCGCTTCGGTACGAAGCACCCGGGTGTTATCGAGCAGTGTAATGACGCGATGCAGCCCATCGCTCCGTCGCAGCGTTTCTACCTGAACGCTTAGTGCTTTTCCCCTGTCGTTGTGCCACCGAAACGATAGCGGCGCGCCTTCTTCGCGCAGCATGCGCTGCACCAGTGCATGCGGAAGCACTGCCCCCTCCAATAGGGCGTCGTCGCACAAAAGCACCCGAGCGCGTGCGTTGACCTGCTCGACCTGGTAGGTGCTGTCGACCACCACGATACCAACGGCCAGATGGTCGATCCATGCGTCGTGAAAGGAGGACTCTTCCGGCGTATCTGTAGATGCTTCTTCATCGGGGAGGGCCTCCTTCGAAGCAGATGCCCGGTAGCGCCACCAGAGCGCGAGTCCTATCGCCAGGACAACAAGCAGGCTAATCCCTCCTACGATGAGAAACGGGTCTGCCACGCCTGTGACCTCGTTTACGACCCTGCTGCTGTTCGCGCTTCCCGAGTAGCGTGCTGAGCTTATTGTGTTCATTGCACTGTATACATACACGAGTTAAGCTGTGATCTACCAAGGGCTCAGAGTTCCGTTTCCATTTAGTCGCTGATTTCCGTGATATGTGCGTGGCGAGCTACGAGCCGCCACGCTCCGTCGTCCTCTCTCCACACATGCGTGTAGCGGCGATGCACCATCCCCCCTGCGTGGGGAGCTTCGCCTATCGGGACGACCGTTTCGCGCCCCATGACGACCGCTACACCTTCGCTCACCTCAATGGTTTCAATCGCCTGCTCATACGATTCGTAGGCCGCCACCCCAGACCTGAAGACCTCCAAAACGGCTTCGCGGTTAGGTACGACCACGTTGCGCGGCGCGTTGACCATGAAACGCTCTGTCCAAAGCCGCTCCAGTGCATCGGTGTCCTGCCCAAGAATTGCCTGGCGCATCTCGTCTTCTGCGGCCTGAACAGACTCAGTGTCGGATTCAGGGGCTTCCTGTGCCAGAGCAGCAGGCCCGTATCCACCAATAAAAAGAGCGCTTAAGAGCACAATAAAGACCGTTCGGGGCATTGCTGCTAAGATTTGTCGATATAGGATGATCTATTATGCTGTCTTAAAACCAGCCCTGTGCAGTTAATGAAGGCCAAATGCAGCACAGGAAGAGTTAGTTCTCTGACTCAATGGTGTCCCGCAGCGCTTGGGAGATCACTTCATCTCAAAAGCAGAATACGTTCTTGCGGAGTGGCCACTATTATTTGCTCTGCAACGGTAGACTGGTCAAGGAGCGCAAGGTGGCATTTGCACCACTATACATGTTGTGAATGTACTGTCAATGGTACAAAAGAAATAAGACAAATGCAGCACCACTTAGTTATGCTGCTCTACTTGTGCGGCTCGACCCATCTGCGCTTCGCCAACCAGCCCCACATGCAGATCCATTACATTGGTCTCTGTTGGACCGGGTTGATAGAGCCCGCCAATCCGCTTGAAGAAGGTGTAGCTGTCGTTGTTGGCCAGATACACCTCCGGGGCAAAACCGTGCGCCTGTGCTTTTTCAAGCGTTTCGGGGGTTGCCCATGCCCCGGCAGCATCGGTCGGGCCGTCGATGCCGTCGGTGCCTGCACAGAAAAGCACGGCAGGAACGTTGGATGCTCTCAATATGGGCACCGCAGCAAGTGCAGCTTCCTGACTGCGTCCGCCTACGCCGGTGCCTGTCACATGCACGGTGGGCTCTCCGCCCCATACGAATGCACGCGGCCCGCGGCTTTCTGTGAGATGCCGAGCGTGCCGGACCCCCACCTCGCTCGCCTCGCCCTCTATGCGCTCATTGACGTCTGTAGCCGTATATCCACGCTTTCTCAGATATGTGACTGCGGCTGCACGTGCGTCATCGTTGCTGGCGATAACGGCTGTCTGGGCGCGCGATAGGCGTTTATCGCCGGGCGGTACGGTTTCAGGATGCGTACCGCCCTTCCCTTCTACCAGATACGTGCGCACCGCGTCAGGAATATCGCTCCACAGATGCGCTTCGCGAAGCGCGTGAATCGCGTCGGCATAGGTCGTAGGATCGCCTACCGTCGGGCCGCTTGCAATGGTAGACAGGTCGTCGTCAGGAACGTCAGAGATGACGTAGCACCGCACGTCTGCCGGGTACGCAGCCGCTGCCAGCCGCCCGCCCCCAACTTGCAGCACATGCTTGCGCACCGCATTCACAGCGTCGATGGGGAGCCCGCTCTGCAACAGCTGTTCATTGAGCATGCGCACTGCCTCCATCGAGATGCCCGCTGGCGGCAACGCTGTGCATGCCGATCCGCCGCCCGACAGCCCTACGATGAGCAGATCGCCGCGTCCGCATCTCGCCGCCATGTCGAGAAGAAGGCGTCCGGCGCGCGCACTGTCTTCGGTGGGATGCGGATGCCCCGCATCCACCTGCTGCCATGACTGCGGGAGCGTATGCTTCGAGGCTGTGCTGTAGCCCTTCGGCGCGACGACACACCCTGCATCCGCCGAAATTTGATTGGCCCACTGACGCGCCCACGGCGCCGCGGCCTTTCCGATGGTTGCGACGTATATCTGCTTTGCCTCGCGGATCGCGCCCCCCCTGTCGCCATCGAGGAGATCGCTCGCGAGGAGGCCGTTCATAAGACGGTCGGGATGCACGGCCTCCACCCCGGCTTCGATGGCCTCTCGTGCGTCGGACAGAAGCTGCGAGTAGGGCATGACGAGCACCTGAGTGGTTTTGAAGAGAACAGGTCAACTAACGCGGGTGTGCTGTGTATGCAGACGTGCGCATGTTGTCCCCAAATCCTTGCTCTAATACCGCTCGCCATGCCAAATTCGCTCCCCGCCCCCGCTGTTGGTCGCCTGCATGTTATCACCGACTTTCGCCTCCAGCAGCGGTTTGACCATACCGCACTCGCCGAACGTGCCATTGCCGGAGGTGCAGACACCATTCAGTTTCGTCAGAAGCATGGCGTGGTGCGCAACCAACTCATTGCGGCACAGCGCGTGCAGGAGGTCTGCGCCGATGCAGGGGTGCCCCTGGTCGTGAACGACCGGCTCGACGTAGCGCTGGGTGTTGGCGCGCGGGGACTCCACGTAGGTCAGGAGGACATCCCGGTTGCTGTTGCGCGCCGTGTGTTGGGGCCGGAGCCTGTCTTGGGCGCTTCGGCGTCGACGATTGCCCAGGCCCAGGCGGCCGAAGCCGATGGCGCCACGTACATCGGGTTCGGGCCCATCTACCCAACGCAGTCTAAGGCAGATGCGGGTGCTACGCAGGGCTTGAAGCGCCTGCAGGCCTGCTGCAGCGCCGTGAACTGCCCGGTCATTGCCATTGGCGGCATCACCCGGCACCGGGTGCACGACGTAATCGCAGCCGGCGCGCATGGCGTGGCTGTGCTTTCAGCTGTGGCCACGGCAGAGAATCCGCGCCGGGCCGCGCGCATGTTTCGCCTCGCACTTGAGGAAGCAACGTCTGCTACGCAGTAGCCAGATCATAGCACACAATGCCGACGGCCCCGCATTCGTGCGGTCTCTGTTACCTCACCGCCGCTATCCTCGGTCGGGGCGCGGGGGTGTGAATGCGTAAACGGCTGCGCGAACACAACGTCGATCTTTGCTGCGCCCACTCGCCCATTCCCTAAACCGGCTTCTCCATTTCTCGCAGTGCAGCCCGTACGCCCTCTGGCGTCGGAGTCGGGGCAACGGCTACGTCGGGAGCGCCGCCCTCGCGAAGCGCTGCCGCGGTGGTGGTTCCGATAGCCACACAGGGGTATGCGCTCAGGTCATATCCGGAGCGCTCTACGGCTTCTACCCCCGACGGACTGAAAAAGACGAGGGTTGCAGGCGGATCGGGCAGCGAAAGATCGGTGCGGATGCGGGTGCGATATACTTCGACTTCGTCGAACGGGCAGCCCGCTTCGGTGAGCGCCTGCGGCAAGGTATCACGACGACGGTTACCGGACAGGAAAAGAAGTGACGTTGGGGTATCTGCAGTCGTATCTGCGATGATGCGCCGAGCCAACGCTGTTGCATTGCCGGCCTCCTGCCCGACGGGCTGCCCGCCCCATGCATCGATCACTGCGGCCGTGCGGGGGCCCGTCACGTAAGTGGGCTTCGCAGTCCACGACGCGTACAGTTCATGGTCGGGACGCAGTATCTCTTGCAGCGCATGTCCCGCCCGTGGACTGGTACATATGAGCGCATCGTAGCGGGTAGGGCGCTGCAGTAGCACGCGCAGGGCACGCGGATCCTGCAGGTCGAACGCGAGCACCGGCTGGCATGTCGCGGTATACGCTGCTCTGCGCAGCGCGTGCTCGTACGGATCATTGCCATCGGCACCCCGGCGTGCCTGGCGAAGCAAAACGGCGAGCGGTTGATCGGACATGGCCCTGACGGCAGTCTAATTCCTCGTTTGGAATAGTTGCTTATGCGGACGCTGCATTTCGGATGCGAGCGAGCACCTTAGCTCCTCCCGCATCCAACAGCTCCTCAGCCAGTTCGGCACCTGCCATAGCCGCCTGCTCGACCGATGCCGTTTTCTGCGCACGAAACGACGCGCTCCCGTCGAGCGCTGCTACGCACCCGTCGATCACGAGCGTCCCTTCGCTGTTGAGACGCGCCCACGCCCCTGTAGGCACCTGACATCCGCCTTCGATGCGCTTCATGAATCCTCGCTCTGCCGTGATTGCAGCAGCGGTGTCGAGGTCGTGCACGGCGCCCCGTAGCAGCGTGCGCAGAGCGCTGTCTTCGGTACGGCAGGTGATAGCCAGTGCCCCCTGCCCCACAGCCGGCACCATCACGTCCGACGGAATAACAGTCCGGATCACATCCTCACGGTCCAGACGCTTGAGTCCGGCTACGGCGAGTACCATACCGTGCCAGTCGCTTTCCGCGAGTGTTTCGAGACGCGAGTCGACGTTACCCCGTACCGAAACAATGTTCAGATCGTCGCGCCACGCCAGCAGTTGCGCACGGCGCCGGAGCGACGCCGTAGCCACCGTCGCCCCCTGCGGCAGGTCGTGCAGTCCCTCCGTCGTATCGGGGTGCCCCACAAACGCATCGAAGGGCGATGCGCGACGCCCAACCGCAGCAAGGACAATGCCCTCGGGCAGACGCGATGGAAGATCTTTGAGCGAGTGCACCGCACAGTCGATGCGCCCATCAAGCAGGGCGCGATCGAGCTCTTTGGTAAAGACCGATTCATCGCCAATCTCCGAAATGGGTACGTCCTGGATGCGGTCGCCCCGTGTAGAGATACGCTGCAGCGTACTTTCGTGGCCGTGCCGCTTTAGGCGACGTTGCATGCGGCGGGTCTGCCAGAGCGCGAGTGTGCTTCCACGCGTACCGATGACCATTTCGGAACGAGACATATAGGAATGAGGACAGCAGTAAGAAGGTACGAATCGACCAGAAGCGTTTATCCATCGTGCCCGCCCATGTTCTTCACTGCAGGCGCGCAGGTTGCCTTCATTTTGCGCCATGGACGCATCCCCCATTCGCCGCAGTCAATTTTAAGAGGGATGCGGAGCGCGCAGCAGGGCACTGATATGATCGGCGGAATCTGACATAACATCTTCATACGGGCACTGCGCTTCGGATTCGGCAGAATCTCGTTCTGCGTGGCGCTCGGTTGCCCCGTGTCGAGGAGTATCGGAAAGTGAGGGTGTGCTTGTATCACTGCGTTCCGGCAGCATCTCCGATTCTTCTTTGCGATCGGCCCGCGTAAAGAGCGCATGCAACAGACGGATGCCGTGCACAAAGTTGATGCTATCGGGGTCCACGTTTTTGAGCCGTACGATGGGCACGGCGAGCAGCTTCTGCATAATCGACTGCGTGAGACGATCAATCTCGTCGCGGTCCATGCCCTCAATGCGATGCGCATGGCGCTCCACTTCTTTCGAACGGATGCCCTCAAAAGTGTTACGAATAGCCTGGATCGCAGGCTGCAGCGCCTGCTGATGAAAGACCCACGTCACAAAGTCGCTGAGCAGCTCCTCGCAGATCGCTTCAGCACGTGGTATTTCAGAGCGCCGCTGCGCCTGAACGTTAGAGGTCCAGTCCTCGATGGCATCCATGTCGCGCACCACGTAGTCCGCGTTGTCGTTGAGCGCAGGAGAAACGTTGCGCGGCACTGCAACATCTATCACGAATGCGGGCAGCGGTTTGTAGGGACGTTCAGGGGCGTTGGCAGGGGTCAGGACAGGCTCGGGAGCTCCGGTGGTGACGACAACGATGTCGGCATTTTGGAGCGCCTCATTGCGCGCCTCCCACGCAACGACATCGACGCCATGGTGCTGCGCTGCCAGCTCATGAGCAGCCGATCCAGTTCGGTTTGAAAGCGTCACCGAGGTCGGTGCGTAGTTGGTCAGGGCATGAAGAGCGAGCGCGCCCATCTTACCCGCACCGAGCACAAGCACATCTTGCTCGCTCAGGTCACTAAATCCGTACTGCGCAAAGAACTCCTCAGCCATTGAAACAGCTGCTGTGGAGATCGACGCGGAGCCGTTGGAAAGGCTTGTTTCGTGTACCACACGCTTCGCTGCCCGAAAGGCCGTGTGCATGAGGCGGTGCATCAGCGAATGCACACTGTTGTGGTCGATCGCATGCTGGTAGGCCTCTTTCACCTGCGAGAGAATTTGTCCGTCGCCAACGACGACCGAATCCAGCCCGCTGGTAACGTGCAGGATGTGCCGAATAGCCGCTTCGTCTTGCAGCATGAAGGCATCGCCTGAAGGCCACGAAGAAAAGCCGGCATGCTGAGCAAGAACATGCTGTACGTGCATGCAATCAGCAAAGCGTCCGTAAAGGTATACTTCGGTACGGTTGCATGTGGAAACAAGCACGATCTCAGCATCTTCGCTCAGATCGAAGTGCTCGTACATGCGCGCTTGGGCCTCGGTCGACGCGCTAAACGCCTCCGTGACATCTACAGACGACGAGGTATGGTTGACACCGAATGCATAAAACGTCATGCAGCAAAGGGGCTCGATGAGCGCTGGGATATGACAAATGTTACAACGGTATTGCAAATACACTGGTTCAATAACCAGGGGTGAATAAAAAATGAACGGGTCGGGGTGGCGCCCAGTGGCATTCATTTGCCGCAGATCTCTTCACGTCTCACGTAAACTACCTCAATGAGCGCGCCCGCATGCATGCAGACTCATCCATATCTACCCTTGCATGTGTTGTTATGGAGCCCATGAGTGCGCCAATGGATGATAGCACTTGCGTCCTATCGTCGTACCCCTCGGTCTCATTGGCGCACGACACGACCGGTTGTGTACTGTACTGTAAGGGCACGCGATGTGTCTCCTAATCCTTTTCCTGACTTCGAACGGTAAAGGACATCACCCCATGCATCGCTTGCAGCCCAGCCCCTGAGGGCGTTACCTGCTGCTCTATTCCCCCCTTATATTATGAATGTCCCCCATGATTCGCTTTCTTAACGTTATCGGACTCGTTTTAGGACTCCTCACGTTCGGAGCGCTTGTTGGCATGTTTGTGGACCTGGAGCGCATCACATTCTGGGCGATTGGTCTCGGAAGCGGCATCGGCATGCTTCTTATCTGGGCCCCCCTGTACCTGTACGCGCAGTCGCGGGCACGCACTGCTCACAGAGAGGCAATGTCAATGCAGCCGACCACGGTTCAACCTGCAAGCCCCGCTGTCTGGGGGTTGGGGGTTTTCTTTGCTGTCTCAACCTTGCTCTTCATTGTTAGCCTCCTGCAGATTATGGTTGCTGGCAACGCCGATTGGGCCAATACCGGCATTGCCGCTTTCATTGCCGCTGCTATTGCCGGGCCGCTCATGATCGTTGCTCGTGCTATCAGCAAAACGCCTGCCAGCAAACCCAGCCCACAAGACGCGAAACCCTTTGTCCCTGAAGAAAAGCTCCCCACACCGCTTTCGGAGGCTTCTGAGGGTGAAACGGCGGACGAAGACCGCTTTTCGGGTATCGATTCGCTCCGCAAAGAGGTCGAGGACTACGAATCCGACCCGCTTTCGTGGCCCTACGATGCCGACAGTGAGGAAACAAAGGTGCCGCGCTGATACCCCATGCACCTGGGCACGCAATGCCCACACAATGCGTTATGCGTCGTCGTCTGTGGACGTGGCCCGCAAGGTCATGACAGGGCATGAAGCCATCCGCAGAAGGCGGCGCGTTGTGCTTCCCAGCAAGAGACGCTTCAGTGCAGATTGGCCGCGTGTAGCAATTACTGCAAGGTCTATTCCTTTTCGTTCGATAAAGTCAAGCACAACCGCTGCCGGCTGTCCTTTCTCGATGTGAATCTCGTGCTGTACCGATGGACCATCGGCATGGTCGATCATATGCTGCAGGGCCGCACGGCTGTTTTCGACGATCTCTTTCGGCATATCCATCTGCTTAAGACCTGGAAGGCCCGTGTCGCTAAACACAGGCACAGTGCGCGACTCGGCAACAAAAACCAAGTGGAGCACCGCATCGAACGCCGCCGCTATGTGGCGTGCATACAGATACGCTTGATGCGAGTGTGCCGAAAAGTCGACCGGCGCAACAATCTCGTCAAGCGCCTCCTGCCCCGTCACCCACGGAGGCGTTTCTGCCGCTGTAAGCACCGGACAAGGCGCCTCCTCGATTACCTCGCTGGCTACGCGGCCAAGCGCATGCGAACTCCGATCGGTTCGCCCACGGGCTCCGATCACAATCAGGTCCATGTCAAGCTCCTCAGCGTACTCGCGAATGGTAGCGGACACATCGAAGCTTAGCTGCATCGAGACATGCGTATTAACCTCCACATCAGGATTCTCGGGGATCATCTCATGCAGCATCTGACTTGCCTGCTGCTTGATCGATTTACGCAGAGCTGTAGCACGCGCTTTTGCATCTTCAATACCATACCAAGTCGCATCCATCTTATCAACAACGTGCAACACATGAAGCGTTGCCCCAAACCGCTCCGCGAAGAGAAGAGCTTGCTTAAACGCGTTTTGCGATGTGTCTGAAAAATCGGTGGCTACAAGAATGTTATTTAACGTCATAAGAGCAGTGGAGATATATGTATAACTCAATGAAAGACTGGATGCAGGCAAGCCGCTCGGCCTTCCTTTTGTTCTGAGGCCGAGCGTTGCCAACTACATGCAAACCGTCAGGTGGGAAGCAGCGACCGGCTTTCTTGCTGAAGGGTTAGCACCGGACACGCAGCATGGCGTACGATACGCTCCGCCACGCTTCCCATAAGCAGTCGGTTTAGCCCCTGCCGACCGTGGGTACCCATCACAACCAGGTCAGCCGATTCTTCTTCGATCGCTTCCAAAATCTGCTGTGGCGGATATCCGACGCGTACCTCAGCACGCGCATGTTCAATACCCACATGCTTTTTGAGCAGCTCTGCGAGCGCACTTTCGACATCGGGCCGTACGGCTTCGGCATCAACTTGCTTCGGGGCCACGCCGTAGGCCATAGGCAACACCACTTCCTCAATCGCATGGAGCACCACAATCTCGGCACCGTACGTCATGGCCAGTTCGTAAGCATGCTGGAGCGCACGCTCCGACGCCTCCGAGAAGTCAATCGGCACCAAAACGCGGCGAATGGTCTTCGAAGGCGATGTCGTAAGCGCCTTCCGAACGGTGAGCACTGGACAGGACGCCTGGCGGACGACCTCTTCAGTCACGCTTCCGAGAAGCATGCGGTCTACGCCACGGCGTCCGTGCGTTCCCATCACGACCAGGTCTGTCTTATGCTCTTCAGCATATGAAAGGATATGTTTTCCGGGAACGGCCCCTTCCTTCTGGGTCTGCACGAGGGTCAGATCCTCCACCGAAAACTGGTCTATTCCCGCCTCGCGCAGCCACTGGCCTAATGCGTCCGGTTCAATGGGAAACTCTTTGCGCAGGTCTTCGAAGTTATACAGATGACGCCCCGCCACATTGAGAAGGTGGAGGTCGGCGCCATGCAAGTACGCCATAGACGCTGCGTACGGGAACGCGCGCTTGGCCCCTTCTGAGAGATCTGTAGGGTAAAGAATACGATCTATGGCAAGCATATGAGTATAAGCGGTATATGAAAAAGAAACCGATGACCCGAGTACGCACCTCCATGATAGATACAATGCGCGTCTTGCACCGGCTGCGAACTTCCTACACGCCTTGTCAGTGCACAGACTACCTTTTCTGTAGAGGAATCTCCCACAAATTACCTTTCGGAAAACAGAGCGCTGTCTCCCATCTGTTGTGCAACAAAGGGGGAGGCGCGGGCCTCTATTTCTGGCTCGATCGGCGGGCTGTGAGTACCGGGCACGGGGCCTGGCGTACCACTTTCTCTGCTACGCTTCCCAGCAGAAAACGGGCAATTCCTGTGCGCCCAACCGTTGCAATCGCGATCAGGTCGACCTCGTCGTTCTCTGCCAGTGCCAGAATCTCTTCCGCCGGGTTTCCGCTGCGGATCCGCGACGCTACCTCAACGCCCTGCCCGCGCAGCATGTCGGCCTCTCGGCTCAAACGTTCCGTAATACGTGCACGCACAGGCTCTGAATCCGTGATCATGGGATCAATGCCGTAGGTCGTTGGCACAGCAATGTCTTCCAGAACATGAAGCAGCGTGACGCGCGCGCCGTATCGTTTGGCGAAGGCAGTAGCCTGGTCTGTTACGATATGCGTGTGCGACGAGAAGTCAATCGGTGCCAAAATGTGGTCGATCGACTGCTGGGGGGAGCGGTGTGTCTGTTCACGCATGGTCAAGACCGGGCAGTGCGCGTGGCGTACCACCTTCTCTGCCACGCTTCCCAGCATAGCCCGATGCACACCGGTGCGCCCATGCGTTCCCATAACGATGAGGTCAATCTCTTCTTGCCTGGCGTACCGCACAATGCCATCAGACACCGACGGATACGTGACCGATCGTTTGACCACCGGGTACGGCGTATCTTTGAGTACGTCCGGCGCTGGTATCGACGCCTCCGATTCAAACGAAGCCAACTCAAGCGAGTCGACGGGCCCTTCGTCGGATGTGTATACGTGGATGAAGTGCAGCGTTGCGTTGTGTTCGTTGGCCAGAAAGCGGGCGTGTTCAAGGGCCCACGACGCGGGCTCAGCCCCATCAGTCGGTACAAGAATGCGTTCGATCGTGTCCATGGGCATGCTTGGTCAGATAAACAAAAGGGAAACGTAAATACACTGCAGGGGAAGCTATGCCGCAGACTCGTCTGCTGCTGACGCGTCTGCTGCTGGCGCATCTGCTGCCGCTTCCTCGGTCGCCAACAGGCTGCGTCCGTGCACCTTTACGGTAAGTACCGGGCACCGGGTGTGCCGTACCACCTTTTCCGTAACGCTCCCCAGCTTGAAGGTCGTGCCTCCTGTGCGCCCATGCGTTGCCATCGCCACCAGGTCAACGTCTTCCTCTTTTGCCACTTTGGAGATGAGCCGCGCTGCGCTCCCTACATCGACCCGTGTTCGCACTACGACGTCCTGGTACGCCAGCGCCTGTAGGGTCTCCTCCACAAAGCGATCGAGCTTCGCCAGCGCCTTGGTTTCAATGTCGGGGTCGATGTCGTGCACCGATTGCACCCCCCCCACGTAAAACGCCGGATGCAGCGTATCCTCAAGAACGTGATGCACGAACAAATCGGCATCCAGCAGATCGGCCACAGCAGCCGCGTGTAAAAGCGCTTCCCGAGAATGCGTTGAGAAATCGACCGGCACCCCAATGGTCTGAATGGGGTCCGGCGCGTCGGCCATATCTACGGGTTCCCCCCGAACGGTCAGCACCGGGCATGCAGCATAGCGTACGACCTCTTCGGCCACGCTTCCCATGATCATGCGGCGCACCCCACGCCGCCCGTGCGTGCCCATCACGATCAGATCGATATCGTGGTCTTCCGCATACTCCAGAATGGCTGGCGCAGCCGCCACATCGCGCACCACCGCCTCCTCAAGATCTACGGCCCCTTTGCTCATGTCGTTGCCCTGTACGTGGCGGAGCTGCTCACGCAGCTGCTTCATTGTGCCACGCTCAGCCTCAATCGTTTCCTGGTCTATGTTCTGATGCAGCACCTTGGCATGCACCACATGCAGTGTAGCTCCCGTACGCCGTGCCCAATCCAGCGCATACTGCAAGGCCCGATCAGAGGTTGACGAGAAATCGCGGGGCACGAGAATATCATTAAGATCAAGCATAATAATTTGTTATGCTAAGCAACGTCAGTGAAAAGATGCGTCTATGCTCTCTTCCGGAGAATAGGACGCAGGGAGTTATTTTGCAATACTGATTCTCCTGTTCGGGGTCCGCTTTTGGTTAAGCCGTATGGTTAAGCCGCCCCCCTCAGGACGTTGGATGCGCAGCGCAGCGATCATCAGACACGCTGCCAACGACCTTGCAGCTGCCTATGCTTTGCGGATTGCATGCAGTTGGATGAGCGCCGCATGGCCTCGCAGCACCGGTCCTTGCTGTACGCGCCGATCTGCGGCGGTGCACTGACGAATCGTATCCCCCGAAAAGGCTTCTTGCAGTTCACCTGGGAGCACGTAGCGGTCGGGCTTTGAGGGTCCGATGCGGTCATACGCGTCGTTGGCATGGTCGCCACGGAACCAGAGTCCGATGATGTGCCCTCCTGGACGCACGGCCTTACGCAGACGTTCGTACATCTGCTTTCGCTCTGCAGGCAGCAGCTGCACAAAGGCTACCACGGCTGCATCATACGTCTTGCGGGGCTGCCAAGCACGTACATCGGCGTGCAGGGCCGCGAAGGGGAGCTGCTCCTGTGCTGCGCACGCGGCAGCGGTGTCGAGTGCGCTCGTTGCAAAGTCGAGTACGGTGAGCGTGCCTCCGCAGGCCGCGACCTCGGCGAGCGTGTTGCGGCCGTCGCCGCCTCCTACGTCGATCACCGACGATGCGGGGGGAAGCTGGCGCAGTGCATCCGCCAGGAACGGATCTGGCACTTCCCCGAAGAGGCGCTCGTGTACCCGGTAGCGCTCATCCCAAAACGATGGCTTGCTGCTCTCACGTTGGCTGTTCTCGTATTGGTTGCGAACGCAACCAGCAGGGTTTTTTGCAGGATGATCAGGCATGGGCAGCAGACGATACAGTGTCAGAGAGCGATTCAGCGCGGTCGATGAGGGCCTCGACCTCTACGAGTCCCTCCTCCCAGAAGTCCGGATTCGTAAGATCGACGCCCATGCGCTCCATCAGGCGGTGTGGCCATTCAGACCCGCCCGCTTCGAGCACCGACAAGTAGCGATCGGCGAATCCGTCGGGGGCTTCCTGGTAACGGGCATAGAGCGCAAGCACGAGCAGTTCGCCAAAGGCATACGCGTACACATACCCCGGCGTATGCAGAAAATGCGGGATGTAGCTCCACCAGTGGCGATAGTGCTCTCCCAGCGTGACGCTTCCGTCGAACATGGCGCGCTGCGTCTCCATCCAGTGCTCGGCAAACGCGTCGGGCGAGAGCTCGCCTTTGTTGCGGCGATGCGTGTGGATCCGATCTTCAAACCGGTTCATAGCCACCTGACGGAATACCGTGGCCATGGTATCGTCTATCTTGCTGATAAGCAGCGCCAGCCTGTCCTCGGGCGTGTCTTGCGTCTCCATCAATTCCTGAAAGACGAGCATCTCTCCGAATACAGAAGCGGTTTCGGCGGTGGTGAGCGGCGTGCTCTGTTGCAGAACGCCCTGACCCCGTGAGAGGTACTGATGCACGCCGTGGCCCAGTTCGTGGGCCAGCGTCTGGACATCGCGCGAGCGCCCGGTGTAGTTCATGAGCACGTAGGGGTGTACGCTGGGTACGGTACCGTGGCTGAAGGCGCCGCTGCGCTTTCCGTCGGCAAGAGCAGCGTCGACCCAGTTACGCTCAAAGAAGCGGCGCGCAATGTCGGCCATCTTCGGGTGGAAGCGACCGTAGGCGTCGAGCACGAGCGATCGGGCATCGCCCCACTCGTACGTGGTCGTTGCCTCTTGGATGGGCGCATACCGGTCGTAGTCGTACATGGTATCGAGCCCGAGCAGCTTCTTTTTAATCTGGTAGAAGCGCCCAGAAAGGTCGTAGCGTCCCGTAACGGCTTCGATCAGCGCCTCGACCATTTCGTGCTCTACCTGATTCGAGGCATTGCGTGCCTGTAGCCAGTGGTCGTACCCGCGCAGGCGGTCGGTCGAGGCTTTGTCGGCGAGCACCGTGTTGAAGACGAAGGTAAGCGGACGCTGCTGCTCGACGAGTCCTTCGGTGAACGCCTCTGCTGCTGTGCGGCGCACGTTGCGATCGGGCTCGTAAAGCTGCGATAGGACCTCCTGCTGCGACATCTCGTCCCCATCTACCGTGTAGCGCTGGCGGCTCAAGGTTTCATCAAAGAAGCGCGTCCAGGCGCTGTGGCCGGTCACGTTTTTTTCAGAGAGCACCTGCTCTTCCGGCTCACTCAGTACGTGCTCAGCCTGTTTATGCTCAACGTCGAGGTAGTGCTTGTAGTCCGACAAGGCTTCGTCGTTGTAGAGCGCTTCGGCGCGCGCATCGTCGACCTGGGCCCATTCGACCTCTACGAAGAGCACCTGCTGCTGAATTTGTGCATATTGTTCGCGAACGTATTGCAACAGTGCGCCACGCTCATCGTCATTGGTATCCGTAGCCCACCGCAGGAACGCATAAGCATGCGCTCGACCGGCTCGATCCATAAGCGTTTCGTACGTGTCGAGCATCGATGCCAGCGCACCAGCATCGTAGGTAGCCACCTGCCCGCGATGCGTGCTGGCAAATGCCTGCGCATCCTCCTGTAACGCCTCTACGTCGCTTCGCAACGCACCTGGGGTGGCGTAGAGGTCTGTTAGATCCCACTGAACAGCGTCGGCAGAGGTTGTCGGTTGAGCCATGGTCGCATGGGTGCCTTGTTGGGAAAAACGCGGTCGAAAACGGTGTGGTAATTGCACGTGATTGGTAACGCTCGACCCTTCACTTTGTTGATTGACTTTTGGATTGGAATTGGTTCTGTATGAGCACTGAAATGACTTCCCTTACGTCTTTATCTGATTGGGAAGCAGCCCGCCAGGCTTCCCACAAGCAGCCGGTATTGATTTACAAGCACAGCGCAATCTGTCCGGCCAGCGCCTGGGCCGAACGCAACGTGCAAACGTGGCAGTCCGACCACACCGACTACCCTGTATATCGCGTGGTTGTGCAGTCTGCACGCGAGGTGTCGGACCAGATCGCAGACGATCTCAATCTACGCCACGAAACCCCACAGGCCATCTTCGTACATCAGGGCGACGTGGTAGCGCACGAGAACCACCATGGCGTGTCCGCTGAACGCCTCACGAAAGCTCTTCATCGCCTCAAGCTTGACCTATGATTTCTTTTCGCACGCTTCTTTCGCTGTTGCTCGTCGGAATGCTTGCAGTTGGTGTTGGATGTACGTCTGACAACGACCGTCCGGACCCGGCTGACGCGCCTCGCACCATCGGGCCAAGTACCGACGGCGAGGGCTATCCGGCGATTCAGCAGTCGGCTCTTGAAGAGCCCTTCCCGGCGCCTTCTCTTACCCTGGAAACAATGGACGGCGACCAGATCACGCTTGACGCGGTCGACGGGGTCGCTGTTGTGAACTTCTGGGCGACCTGGTGCCCGCCCTGCCGCCACGAGATTCCCGACCTGATTGATCTGCAGAACGAGTATGGCGATCATGGACTTGTGGTCCTGGGCATTTCGCGCGATAACGAAGGCGCCGAGGTCGTTGCGCCGTATGCTGAAGATATGGAGATTAACTATCCGCTCGTTATAGGCCAGGATGATGGCCTGGAAGAAGCGCTCGGATCAATCTACGCACTGCCTACGACGCTCTTGATCAGTCCCGACGGCATGGTGACGCACCGCATCATGGGACTATTTGACGTGGATTCGCTTCGCGAGCAGCTCGACGCGTGGCTTGATGCGGATGCCGCGGTTGCTGACCGCTTGTAGACAAGACCGTACGAAATGGAAGATCCGCTCCGCCCTTCTGCGCCTCGCAATGTTTCTTAGCTTACAAGAAGCGAAAAGCCCCCTGACAGTCTGCATTGAGATACAGGAGGGTCAGGGGGCCTGTGATCTAAAGACCTACCGGCCAACAGATAAGAGCGCTTCAGCCATTTCTACATGTGAGCTTACACATGTTAGATCAGCATATGCAAAGCGTGACCCTATGGGGTTATTCCTCTTCCTCTTCTTCAATGGTTCCCTCACGGGAGCGTAGATAGTCCTCAATGCTCCCCACGACGATGCGCGTTTCTTCGTCAACTTCAACGTCTTTAACATCGCCTGCACGGATGAGCTTCTTGATCTTCTTGCGGTCGATCTGCTTCAAGATGTGACGCGCCTCGGTGCGGCTCACAACGTCTTCGCGGTACTCCTCTGCAAACGAGCGCAAAAAATCGAGCGAGTCGTCAGAGATCGTGATCATGCGCACCTCCTCGTTGCTATCGGAGAGCGACCAGTCTAACTCAGCATCGATCAGGTGACGATCAATCCATCGTACAATGGTCTGCTTCGAAAGCTGAACGTCGTTGGAGAGCTCGTCCAGCGGGATGGTATTCACCTTTTGCGGCATGGAGTACGTAAAAACGTAAGATCAGATATAGCGTGTTAAGGAATCGCTTTCAATGCAGATAGGGGCGTTTTGTTCCTCTACAGGAATACAGCCACTTCGCTTCCTCGCCCTGTGAACGCGCATGCTTCGTTTGTCTCGGGGGGCTGTCTTTCGTCCCCACTGCTGCACGTCAATCCGATTCGATTTCGGCGCGCATCGCCGTTAGCGTATGTCCGGGCAGGCGCAGGAGTCCACCAGGGGCGTAACGCGTCTGCGCGGTCGCCAGCCCCTCGCGGAGTTCCGGCACGACCACCCACCGCAGGCAGGTGCCGTCCATTACGTGCTCGTTCTCGGGCAGGTGCACCGTTCGTTGCTCATCGCTCTGGTTCATCACGACGAAGAACGTGTCGTCACGCACCAGCGTACCCCGCCCGTTCTTGCGTGAAAGAACACCACGAAGAATGAACCCAAATGTTGTGAGGTGGCTGTTGTCCCAGTCGCCGCTGTTCATTTCGCGTCCGTCAGGGTGCCACCATACGGCATCACTGACTCCTTTTCCTTCCGGGCCGCTCAAGAAATGGCGGCGTCGAAAGCTGGGGTGCCGCTTCCGGAACGCGGTAAGCCCCTGAACAAACTCCAGAAACTTTTCTTTTCGAGGCGTCAGGTTCCAGTCGTACCAGGTCGTTTCGTTATCCTGGCAGTACGGGTTGTTATTGCCGCCGCGCGTGTGCGAGAGCTCGTCACCGCCAAGGATCATGGGAACGCCCTGCGACAACAGCATCATGCCCATGAGGCTGCGTTTGCGACGCTCCCGGCAGGCCAGCACTACCGGGTCTTCTGAAGGCCCCTCCACACCGCAGTTCACGCTGAGGTTATGGCCGTGGCCGTCTCGGTTATCTTCCATGTTGGCTTCGTTATGCTTCTCCTCGTAGCTTACAAGGTCTTCAAGCGTAAATCCATCGTGAGCGGTTATGAAATTAATGGATGCGAAAGGGCGTCGCCCAGAGCGTTCATAGAGATCGCTAGATCCGGTAACGCGTGTCGCGATCTCGCCATTCTGTCCCTGGTCGCCGCGCCAGAAGCTGCGCACCGAATCGCGGTAGCGACCGTTCCACTCGGCCCACTGCCACGGGAAGCCCCCCACTTGATAGCCGCCCGGCCCCACGTCCCACGGCTCAGCGATCAGCTTCACCTGGCTGATCACCGGGTCCTGCTGGATGATCTTGAAGAACGGAGCGAGCATGTCAATGTCGTAGAGCTCGCGCGCCAGCGTCGACGCCAGGTCAAACCGGAAGCCGTCTACGTGCATCTCTTCAACCCAGTACCGCAGGCTATCCATGATCATCTGAAGCACGTATGAGTCGCCCGGATCAAGGGTGTTCCCCGTTCCGGTGTAGTCGATATGATACCGCTTCTGGTCGGGATTCAGCTTGTAGTAGGTCTTGTTGTCGATGCCTCGGAACGAGAGCGTCGGTCCCAGCTCACTCCCTTCGCACGAGTGGTTGTAGACCACATCGATAATGACCTCAAGTCCCGCTGCGTGTAGCGAGCGCACCATCATCTTAAAGTCGCGCACCGCCGAAATCGACCCGTTACTCGCATACGAGGGCTCCGGCGCGAAATAGGCCAGTGTGTTGTATCCCCAGTAGTTGGTGAGTCCTTTCTCTACCAGGAAGTGATCATTCAGCTTTGCATGCACCGGCAGCAGCTGCACAGTGGTGACCCCCAGACTCTTGAAGTGGTCGATCATCGGCTCGGAGGCCAGCCCCAGATAGGTACCTCGCAGCGAGGGCGGCACGTCTGGGTGCCGCTGGGTTGCGCCTTTCACATGGGTCTCGTAGATGACCGTCTCTTCCCACGGGATGCCCGGCGACTGGTCGCGCTGCCACGCAAACGTTTCTTCAACAACGGCCCCGAGCGGCGCGTAGGGGGCGCTGTCTTCGTCGCTAAACGAAAGATCAGCCTGGGCGTCTGACGTGTCGTAGCCATAAAGGCTTGAATCCCACGACAACGGCCGGCCAATGGCTTTCGCGTACGGGTCGAGCAAGACCTTGTTGGGGTTGAATCGCTGCCCTGCCTCCGGGTTGTAGGGGCCGTATACCCGGTAGCCGTAGAGCTGCCCAGGGCGCAGGTTTACGATGTATCCGTGCCACATCGGACCGGTCTGTTCGGGCAACTCAAAGACGTGGCTGGGCCGGTCGTCGTCGGCATTCTCAAACAATAACAGCTCTACCTTATCGGCATGCGCGCTGTGCAGCGCGAAGTTCACGCCGATGCCATCCCAGGTTGCCCCACGCGGATACGGCATGCCCGCGCGGATTCGCAGTCCGTCTTGCACGCGCTTCTCAATCTCCACATCCTGCGGAGTCACGATCTCTTCTTCGAACATCACTTTCTTGGGTATTGAGTAAACAACACAGGCGCTGCACAGTGCAGTGAACCTGGCAGTGAACCTGCTATCTGGACGCTGCTGAAACAGCTTACGTTAATTTTGCCTTGTCTGGTGCGCAGGCGACCCGCTTTTTTGCGTCGCTTCTGGCGCATTGTCCCTGCTCTTTTTAGCAGACAGCTCACCCACATTGGCACTGGCACTGTACTGACTGGACCAACTGGCCTCTCTTTCTGTCTCGTCCTCCGGCCTATCCTTATCCGTCTCCAGCCCATCTTTGTCTACCGTTTTATACGGCCCATCTTTGTCTACCGTTTTATACGGTAGTGCCCATCCACGCATGTGTGGCAACGTATAGCGTAGCAACGCTGCATCTCTCTATCTTTGGACTTTTTTGGCCTTTAGCCATCTTTTAGCGACCTACGACGGTCACCTGCAGATTCCAGAACAGGCAGCTGGTGGCAGCTAAGCCTCTTACAGGGCTTTTAATTACGCTATCTACATGCGCTTAAAGCTGTGACCTGCAACAATCGTGCGCAGAACGATACTCGGTAGTCGTAAGCGCACGCAACGTTACATCCTATCAACGAAAGAAAATGATTACAAAGACCAATAGCAACACAATACTCTTGCCACCCCCTGTCCGTAGTGTCTCCTTCCCATCTACGATTTTACGGTCGCATCCGAAAGGTAGAACCGGTAGATCGGCCAGACCCGCCGTACGGCGCTGAGCGTTTCAGCGACAAGATCACTGCCCCAATCAAGCACCTGCTCGCGCGGCATGAAACGACGAAGCCAAATGCCATCGGCGTTGTGCACCGCGTCGGGGAGTGTATCAAGCGGATCGGTGTGCGTGGTGGGCTCTGAGCGCCCGGTGCGGTAGTAGAAGCGCCACCGATCGCAGCGCAAGCATGCGTTTACGTGCTGCAGGTAGACCTCAGGGGCCTGCTGGATGCGCTGCTTGGCCTGGCGTAGCAGGTCGGTCGCGTGAGCACCCACAAAAATACCCACTTGGAATCCGTCAGGGTCGATTCGGTGGGAGATTTGAACATCCTTTAGCCGCTTTGTGTGAGGGCGATAGAACGCCATCCACAGGTTATCGTGGCATCCGCCAGCCCCAAAATCGTTCTTCAGCAGCCGGCTAAACACGTAGCGCTCGGTCTCAAAGTCCAGCCGACTCGGCAACACCCAGTTCACAACCAGGTCGTCTCGGTAGCGCTTAAACGGATCTTTGAGGACCTCGTGCAGATGCGGCTTCTCTTTGTTGTACTGGTCGATATGAGGCGTCTCTCGAAGCCGTGCCAGTACCTCAAACACCTCGGGCGCCCACCCTGTGAAGGTGCACCGGGGCGGGTCAGTTATCGACAGCGATTCGGCAGGCACCGACGCAGGAGCCCGCGTCGGCAGATCGGCAATGTCCATATAGCACAATAAACCACTGATTCAACAGACGTTGGGACAGGGACGTCGCGGTGGCACACCTGGGTTGAGCACCCGGAGCGCCCGCACAGGCCTGCGAGCACAGCAGGGGCCTACCAGTAGGTAACGACCTACCATGGCGGCCCCTGCCTTTTGAATAGCACGACTTCCTGAACAGGAAACGGGGCGACGATGCCCAGACGTTCCCATCAGGAGCCAACTGCCCGGCTGTCTTTCAAACTGTACTTTCGCTTAGACTGGTCGCTCAGACTATCACTCAGACGGCCCTGCATAGAGAGGCTACGACCGCTCTCCCCTGAGAAACGCATGGGCGCGCTTCACCATATCGGGACTCCCGATGAAGAGCGGGGTGCGCTGATGCAGCGCTTCAGGCTCAATTTCCATAACGCGTTTCTCGCCATTGGTCGCCATTCCCCCCGCCTGTTCGATTAAAAATGCCATGGGATTGGCCTCGTACATCAGGCGAAGCTTGCCATCGGGGTTGCCTTGCGTAGCCGGATACATGTAGATGCCGCCCATCATCATGTTGCGGTGGAAGTCTGACACGAACGACCCGATGTAACGCGTCTTGGCCGGACGGTTTGGGTCGTCTTCGTCGTACTCTTGTAGCCAGTTGAGGTAGTTGCGCAGCCCCTGGTCGAACGCGTGGTAATTTCCGCTGTTGATCGAGCAGATGCGCCCACGATCGGGCGTTTTTACGTTGCGGTGCGAGAGCAAGAACTCGCCGATGGAGGGATCGAGCGTGAAGCCGTTCACGCCGTGTCCGGTAGTGTAGACCAGCATAGTCGAAGAGCCGTACACCACGTATCCGGCCGCCACCTGGTCGGTGCCCGGCTGCAGCGCATCGTCGAGGGTTGCCTCCTCGGGCGGCACGTCGTCGGGGATGCGGTAGATACTGAAGATCGTGCCAACCGACACGTTTACATCAATGTTCGACGAGCCATCAAGCGGATCCATCAGCACGATGTAGTGGCCGTCCGACTCGCTGCTTGCGTCGATCGGAATGGCCTCGGCGTGCTCCTCGGAGCCAATCAGGCAGCACTCGCCGCCCCGGCGCAGCGCCAGCACGAACTCTTTGTGGGCCAGCGCATCCATCTTCTTCTGCACCTCGCCCTGCACGTTCGTGACGCCTGTCTGCCCGTATATGTCGAGCAGCCCCGCACGGCGCATGTCGCGGTTTACAATCTTAGCCGCCACACTGATGTCGCGCAGCAGCCTGGAAAAGGAGCCACTGGAGTGATCAAACAGGTTTTGCTGCTCCAGAATAAACTGCTCAAGCGTTTTGAAGTCGCCCAGATCGGCGTGTTCAACGATAGAAGAATCACTCATGCTATCAAAGGGACCTGATCACGAAAACGAAAGGAAACGAAGCAAATGCAGCGCTTCGTGGATGCATCAGGTGTACAATGTGCACATTAGCTTAACCGAATGCAACGGGTTTCTGCAAAAAATGGAAGCGCTTCTACGCAGGAATCACGGAAAACACTCCGCTGACTCCGTCGTCCTTGGTCCTGCAGGCCCCTGTTAGGCACCCATTGGGCAACCATTGGGCAACCATTGGGCGCGCTCATCAGACGACGTGTACGCCCCCCTCCTGTCCTTGCTTTTGCCTTGCTGCTGATCTCTTTCGTTTTGGTTCGGACGCCTGCTGACAGAGCGCGGCTGTGCACGACGCTACACCAGCGAGCGCAGCCCGAGCGTTTCGACCGCCGCCTCGGTATGGCAGGTCGACGGCTGCCCGTTATCCATGTCTGCCAACATCAGGCGGAGCGCAGCCGGGGTATCAACGTCGTACCAGCGCGGCAGCACCGTGAGCCGGGCGCTGGTCTGCCCGATGCGCGTGAGCGTCTGGTTCAGCACCTGTGGATGGCTGTAGCGCATGTCGGCAAAAACCTGCGGGTAACAGGCATTCATCCCGATCAGGTAGAACCCGCCGTCGTAGCTCGGCCCCAGGGTAATGCTATTCGGACGCGCCAGCGCCGAGAAGGCCTCCCGCAGAAAGGCCGTAGGAAGCGTAGGATGATCGCTCCCAACCACCGCCACGCGCTCGTATCCGTCAGACAACGCGTCCTGGATGCCGTGCTGCATGCGCGCTCCGAGTGCGTTCCCCTTCTGCACGCGCATGCCGTCTGCACGGGTAGCAAACGGCTCCGGGTCTTCACCCGCCGGCACAGGGGCCGCCCAGTGAATCAGCACATCGGCATGAAGTGCCTGCGTCTGCTCCAGCAGGTCGAGCAGGAACGCCCGGTAGAGCGCGGCGGCCTCCTCATCGGTCAAAACCGGAGTGAGCCGGGTCTTTACGCGTCCGGGACGCGGCCATTTGGCAAAGACGAGAAGGGCGTTGCGCATGCGCAAGGGGGGCAGGAGTTAGGGGGATGCGAGGCGGGGTGCTACTACGTACGAACAGATGCTACGACTGCATCCGGTCTACCGTCGCGTGCAGCACCTCTACGGCGCGGCGCAGGTGGACTTCGGTGGTTTCGGCGCCCATCGAGAACCGGACGGCCGCGGCAGCTGTCGCGTCGTCGAGTCCAATACCCGACAGCACATGGCTCGGCGTAAGCGTGCCGCTGGTACAGGCCGAGCCGGCTGAAGCCATAATGCCTTTCATATCAAGGTTCAGGATCAGCATTTCGCCGTCGACGCGGTCTCCGTTTTTCGGCGGCACGGCTACGTTCACGATGTGGGGCGCGCGGTGATCCGCTTCGGGCGGAGTATTGCACACGATGGACGTCCCCAGCGCGCCGTGCAGCTGCTGCATCAGCAGTTCTTGCAGTGCCGCCAGACGCTCGGCCTCGTCTGGCGCTCGCTCGTAGGCCTGCTCCAGCGCCGCAGCGAGCCCAACCACGCCCGCCACATTCTCGGTGCCGCCCCGCTGGTCGCGCTCCTGGCTACCGCCTTCAATGAGTGGCGCCAGAGCGTGGCCGCCGCGCACGTACAGCGCCCCAACGCCCTTGGGACCGTAAAGCTTATGCCCTGAAATAGTGGCGTAGTCCACCCCAAGCTCCTGCACGTCGTTCTGCAACACCCCCATCGACTGCACGGTGTCGCTGTGCAGCGCCACACCACGGGCGCGGCAGACCTCAGCGATAGCCGGAATGTCGGTGCGGGCGCCGGTTTCGTTGTTCACATGCATCAGCGAGACGAGCGCGGTATCGTCATCCAGCGCCGCCTCGACCTGATCCGGCGAGATGCGTCCGTAGCGGTCGGGGACCAGCCGGGTGACGCGGTGGCCGGCTGCTTCGAGATCGGATGCCGGTTCGAGCACGGCCTCGTGCTCCACGACCGACGTAACGAGATGGGCTCCCGGCCCCGCATCCGCCAGCCGCTTGCGCAGGACCCAGTTGTTCGCCTCGGTGGCTCCGCTTGTGAACACCACCTCGCTCGGCTCGGCACCAATGCAGCGGGCCACGCGCTCGCGCGCCTCCTCGACAGCCACGCGCGCCTGGCGCCCCCACCGGTGCACCGACGACGGATTGCCGTGGTGCGTGGTCAGGTACGGCATCATCGCTTCAAGCACCGGCTCGCCGAGCGGCGTACTGGCGGCATGATCCAGGTAGATGGTATCGGTTGGCGTGTTGGTCTGCATGGGGCGTACTGCCTCGAATCCAGTAAACAAAAGGGCCTGCGAAATACGTAGAGCAGCCGAATACAGCGCGCACGAAGCAGGAAGCGTCTGCGGCTGCAGGCGTGGCTGCGAACAAGTATCGGTATGCACGTTTTAAGACGAACGTTTCCCCTTCGTTGTTGTGCGAAAATGCAGTCTCCCCACCCATGGACAAACTTGTTGTGACGGGCGGCCAGCCGCTCACCGGATCGCTGCCCGTTGGCGGCTCAAAGAACACCGCGCTTCCGCTTATGGCCGCTGCGCTCCTCGCCAATGGAACCACCACGCTCACCAACATTCCGGCGTTGCGCGACGTGTACACGTTCTCGAACGTGCTGCGCGTGTCGGGCGCATCGGTCTCGTTCGACGAATCGGCCCACCAGCTTCGGGTGGATGCAAGCCGGGTTGACCATCCGGAGGCGCCCTACGAACTCGTCAAGAAGATGCGCGCCTCGTTCTATATGCTGGGCGCTCTGGTCGGGCGCTGCGGGCAAGCGCGTGTGTCGCTTCCGGGCGGATGCGCTTGGGGGCCGCGTCCGGTCGACCTGCACCTTGAGGGCATGAAGGCGTTCGGCGCGTCGATCGAGCTTGACCAGGGCTACGTGGTGGCCTCTACGCCGAACGGACGCCTGCAGGGCGGCTCGTTTCGGATGGAGCCGTCGAGCGTGGGCGCTACGATCAACCTGCTGCTGGGTGCGGTGACGGCCCGGGGCGGGTCGCGCATTGAGAACGCAGCCCAGGAGCCCGACGTGGTGGCGTTTGGCGAAACCCTGAAGCAAATGGGCGCACAGATCGACGGGCTTGGCACCCGCACTATCGAGGTGCAAGGCGTCGATGCGCTGGAGCCGGTGTCGGTGCGCAACACTCCCGATCGGATCGAGATGGGAACGTTCATGGTGGCGGCGCTGCTCGCTGGCGAGCCGGGCGTGCCTTTTCGCGTTGAAAACGGACACCACCCCCATCTGGGCGCCGCGTTCAAAAAGCACGTTGCCGATACAGGAGCCACGATCGTGTACGAGGACGATGTAGTCACCATTACACCGCCTGACCGCATCCGCCCAACGTCGATTGCGACGGCGACGTATCCCGGCTTCCCGACCGACCTGCAGGCGCAGTGGGGCGTGCTCATGGCGCATGCCGACGGCACCACGCGCATCACCGACACGATTTACGACGACCGGTTTAAGCACATCCCCGAGCTGCAGCGCATGGGGCTGGATGCATCGGTCAAAGGCGACACGGCCACGATTCACGGACCGACGGACTTCAAGGCGGCCACGGTAATGAGCACCGACCTGCGGGCGAGCGTCTCGCTGGTGCTGGCGGGTATGGTAGCGGAGGGCACGACCGACGTGCTGCGCGTCTACCATCTGGATCGGGGCTACGAGAACCTGGAGCAGAAGCTGCAGCAGGCCGGTATCGACATCCACCGCGAGCAGTACGACGAGTTTTCCGAGCCCGAGCGGATCGCCGAGCGCACGGCGTAGTCTCTTGACTAAGTGAACACTTTGATTTATGTTTGCGCTGACTCATTACCATATCTTCCACAGGACAACCGTTCCTTTCCATGAGCGACACATCTTTTTTCAGAATAGAATTCGGCTATAGTAGTTCGCGATACTATGACGAGGCTGTCGAACTCGCTGAAAACCATCAGTCATATCAACTTGACGATGAAGATGACGAGCTTCACTCTGTTGAGCTAGGTGTTAGCGAGGTAGAACTTGCCGAAGAAATCTGGGAGTTAGTTCGTCGTTGGAAATCCTCATCGTTTTCTGTCAATGGAAAAGAGCGCTCTAAAGGCCCTCTTCTGCAGGACGGCGTATCGTGCTTTCTAAGACGTAAAAAGGATGACTCCCCCGAACAGTATTGCTTCGGGAAAGAAGATGGTGAATGGAATATATGGGGATGCAAAAATCTTCGAATGCCTACTGGGAAGTGGCGTTTTGGTGGAATAAGTAAAGGGAACTTTGACAGCGCTGGCGTTTGGCACGTGGACAAACCGGCAATCGAAAAAGAGCTGAGAAAGCGTTCCAAGTCATGCGAACTGTGTCCTGTATTCAACAAGAAACAGGCGAAAGAGACACTTGAGTCGTTTCCTGATACGATAAATCCAGGTACGAGTCCAGACTGGGAGTATTACACACGTACCAAGTATGACGAAGACAAAGTCAGAGAAGTTGCCGTCTACGTGCGTCCTGTCATTTCCAATCTCTACAAATACGCGAAAGGGAATTTTACCCCGACGTTCAAAGAGGATGAAGAGTCGAACTTCGTAGTTTCAGAAGAAGATATTTCTGAAACTACACTCAACGTTTCAAGGACTGGAGGGAGGACTTCTGGAAAAGATGCTGGCAATCAGTCCTCAGGTAGCTTCTTCAGCACACGCAAAATGGTGTGGGGAGCAGTCATTCTTGTTCTGATCGTGTTTATATCCGCATGTTAAGCGGAGCCACAGTTTTGAAGCTCAAAGACGTTACGTGTACCTCAAAGGTGCGATTAAAAGCAAGTGCTGCCCTGGTAAGGGTAACCTCGAACGGCCGGTCGTCGTTACGGGGTACGCATCGGTTTGCAGGACTGTGCGACGGCACTGTCTGTATGTACTGTATGTACGCGCGAAGCTGTGGGCTCAGGGATCCCGGCACTGCGTGGACAGGCCTGCCCCGGTCAACCGACGGCGATCCCTCCGATCATCTCATCATAACGTGGTAGCGCCGCTGGGATGTTACATCTATCTCAAAGGTGTGCCCGTCCCAAAGCCGTGCCAGGGCAGACGTGTCTCGTCGGGGGCTACTGACCAGTCGTAACGACGCAGGGCCCTGCGTCGCCCGGAGCGATGCGTTACCATGCGGGACGGCATCTGCCATCCAAAGTAGCGCGACCTCAACCTCATGCTCTTCCTCTGCATGCGAAGGAAGCTCTACAACAGCGTCCCAGTGCCCTGGGACGTTACGTATACCTCCACGGTGCGCTTGTCCCGAGCGAAACCGAGCACACACCAGGTGCGCGCCCTCCAATCTGATGTAACGACGCAGGGCCTGCGTCGCCCGGAGCAATACGTTGCCATGCGGAGCGGCATCTGCCATCCAAAGTAGCGCGACCTCAACCTCATGCTCTTCCTCTGCATGCGAAGGAAGCTCTACAACAGCGTCCCAGTGCCCTGGGACGTTACGTATACCTCCACGGTGCGCTTGTCCCGAGCGAAACCGAGGGAACTCCAGATGCGCGCCCCCAACCTACCGTAACGACGCAGGGCCCTGCGTCGGCGCATAAAGCACGATCTCTCCACGCGGCGGGGCATCACCATCCGAGGCGATGGGACACCAACCACTCAGGAACGTGTGTCCAAGCACACTCCTGCACCATCTCGTATGCGAAGAGGGCTCCGCAACAGCGTCCCAGTGCCCTGGGACGTTACGTATACCTCAAAGGTGCGATTAAAAGCGGCATGCGGTTCTTTGAGTCGCATGGGCTACAAGAATTTCAATACCTCAAAGGTGCGATTAAAAGCAAGGTGGTCGGGCGTGTCAGCAGTGCGCAGCCCCTATTTCAATACCTCAAAGGTGCGATTAAAAGCCGGAGCCGCTCCGCGCCAGCAAGCGAAATGCAAAATTTCAATACCTCAAAGGTGCGATTAAAAGGAGTGATTGCAAAAGCGCCAGCGTGGCGCGGGCCCCACATTTCAATACCTCAAAGGTGCGATTAAAGGCCGCCGGACTCCCTCATTGACTGGGTCGAGTTTCGATTTCAATACCTCAAAGGTGCGATTAAAGGAAGGCGGGCGCTGGACACTGGAGACGGGCGTGGATAATTTCAATACCTCAAAGGTGCGATTAAAGGCATTGTCTTGCACGCGCAGCAGCACGCCCTCAAGGATATTTCAATACCTCAAAGGTGCGATTAAAGGGCCGCCATGACGGCTTACCCAGCAGCCCGGACATCTGATTTCAATACCTCAAAGGTGCGATTAAAGGGCCGCCTACGCTCCATAGTAGTCCACTCCAGGCGCGATTTCAATACCTCAAAGGTGCGATTAAAGGCCTACGTGGTATTGTGAATGCGTTCTTCACATTCGGATTTCAATACCTCAAAGGTGCGATTAAAGGAGGAGCGCATCAACAACGCCCTCGAAACGCGCTTGAATTTCAATACCTCAAAGGTGCGATTAAAGGTTACCGCCCCCGCCACGCCCGAAGCGGAGCAATGGCAATTTCAATACCTCAAAGGTGCGATTAAAGGTCCTACACCAACAAAGACGGCGAACGCGTCGATACCAATTTCAATACCTCAAAGGTGCGATTAAAGGCTGGGGCACGCAGGAGCCGGACGTGTCTGCTTTCGATTTCAATACCTCAAAGGTGCGATTAAAGGTCAGTACCTTCGAAGATCAAAAGATCCGGTCGATAGATTTCAATACCTCAAAGGTGCGATTAAAGGTCGTGACCACAATGCGCGAGGAGGCGATGGCAGACATTTCAATACCTCAAAGGTGCGATTAAAGGTGCGCACCGACACGCTTCGTGTGGGAGCTGACGCCCATTTCAATACCTCAAAGGTGCGATTAAAGGTCGTGACCACAATGCGCGAGGAGGCGATGGCAGACATTTCAATACCTCAAAGGTGCGATTAAAGGTGCGCACCGACACGCTTCGTGTGGGAGCTGACGCCCATTTCAATACCTCAAAGGTGCGATTAAAGGTCGTGACCACAATGCGCGAGGAGGCGATGGCAGACATTTCAATACCTCAAAGGTGCGATTAAAGGTGCGCACCGACACGCTTCGTGTGGGAGCTGACGCCCATTTCAATACCTCAAAGGTGCGATTAAAGGGGGATGCGCCCCATCCTGCAGGACATAGAAGACGACAATTTCAATACCTCAAAGGTGCGATTAAAGGCCTTTCAGAATATGGATATTAGCCCGCTTAGATGCAAATGAACGCCGGTTTTTTGTTGTGCCGGGTCCGTAGATCTCGTCACCCTCCGGTAGTGCATAACCCCCCGGGGGGACGACGACATTCGCTAACTCGTTGGTTCTACGCTTCATATCCATAAATTTTGGAGTGTGGCACGATGGTTGTGGGTGCCGTTTTTCCAAAAATCGACCGAGGCCGACGACAAAACAGCCTTGAGCGGCGTTAAACAGGGGTCACAGAAAGCGTCCGGTTTCGCCCGGCTCCTCGCCCAGCGTTTCGCGCTCCATGTACGACTCGGCCCGCACGTGCCACACGATGACTGAATCTTCGGTCGGCTCCATGAGGGCCTGGGCCTCCTGCTTGAGTTGGTCGTACTGCGCCTTCGTGAGTTCGCCCTCGAACACCGAGTTCTGCACCCAGGTCAGGTAGCGCCGAAACAGCTTTAGCATTTTGGCGACGCGGTCTACGTTCACGTCGTACACAGCGATGATGTACATGTTGGAGTTGGGATTTTAGATTTTGGATGTGTGTCTGTGTTGCGCCATCGATTTACCAGTCCATCGTGAAGCCCTCGTAGGGGTCGGCGACCGGATCGCAGAGGTGACGCACCAGGCCATACGCATCCAGTCGAATGAGGCGTCCGTAGCTCACGTTGCGTCCCAGGCTGCGATGCTTGATGGTCTGGCGCAGGCGGTCGTCCCAGTGCTCCACGAAAATCTTGCGTCCGGCCTCACTCAGGTAGGTGCCGCCGAGGCGGTCTTCGAAGTGCTTCGGCTGAATCTGGCGCGTTTTGATGAGTCGAAAAATCGCCCGGTCGACCAGCACGGGTTTGAACACCTCGGCCAGATCCAGCGCGAGCGAGAAGCGGCGGTCGCCGGGCTCGTGCAGGTAGCTTACCGTGGGGTCGAGCGCTGTGTGGTAGAGCTGCCGCAGGCAGGCGGTGTAGCAGAGGCTGTTGCCAAAGCTGATGAGCGCGTTGAGTTCGTTGGAGGGCGGCTGCCGCGAGCGCTGCCCATACGGAAACGCCTCGCCCGCCGTGCCCAGCAGTGTAGGCCAGGTGCTATAGTACGTATTGCGCGCCTGCCCCTCGCATCCCATGAGCGTCGGAATATCGGCAGCGGTGCGGGCTTGCTGTTGCAGATCGGCAATGTCGGATTCCGCCGCCACTGCATCGGAGGCCCCGTTTAGACGCGCGGCGTAATATTTGAGCACGCGCCGGATGTTGTGCAGTCCGGCCCGCACGAACGCCTGGGCCAGCGTGAGGCGGTCCTCAGAGTCGGTGTGATGCGTCACCTGTGCTACCTTCAGCCGTCCCGACAGCAGGTGCTCGCGCGGGTAGAGGCTGGCGGTGTAGTTACCATAATAGTCGAAGAAGAAAACCGGTACGTGGTGCTGCGCCAGAAACGTGATCAGCTTGGCGTTGATGTCGATCTCCCCAAAGCAATAGAGCGATTCGACGCTTTCAACGGGGAACGGCACCTTCTGCCCGGTTGGCTCCCCACTGGGTGTGCCCGTGTCGTCGGGCAACCGTCCCGGCGTGCGGGCGTCGGTGGCGCGCTCCAGTCGAAGCGAGTTCTGATGACGCGCCAGGCGTCCGTTCGAAAAGAGGTAGTAGGGGCGTTTCATGGGGATGCGAAGGTTCAGGATAGGATACGAACAGGCAGATGCAGCACGGCGCGTTGGTGCTTACCCGTAACACAACTCCTCGTAGGCGCAGCGACGGCAGAACGACCGCGTATCGATGCGGGACGGCGGGGTATCTTGACCTGCCAGACGACGCAGGGCGACCACCATGTCGGCCAGACGGGATTCGTGTGCGGGCTCCAGTTCGACCGATTCGGTGCGGCGTAGCTTTGGGTAGTTAAGTTCGCCCCGAAAGGGCGCGCCGTCGGCCCGGGTGACGTCGTTCAGGCGCAAGAGCCACAGGCAGAAGCGGAGCTGCCAGATGTGGGCCTCCTCGCACGAGCGGCCTTTCTTGGTTTCGTGGAGCACGCCGTGGTCGAGCTGCGCCCAGTCGATCTTACCCACGAGCGGCGTGCCGCATGGCGCTTCGGCATGCAGCATCAGCGCCTTCTTTTTGCGCTGGTAGCTCGACTGATCCACCAGCCGCCCCAGTGCGACGGCCTGGCTCTCCTGCTCCATCCACAGCCCCCGCATCGACAGCCACGCCTTGCGCGGGCAAATGCAGTAGTAGCCAATGAGCATCCCGCCGATGCGGAGGTGCGAAGGCGCGTTCATAACACACACGATGTAGGGCACAGACAACGCCCTGTCATGATACGTGCCCGTGCTGGATTGCGCGACGTTTGGTGTCGGGAACTTTGTGCCTTGATGCCTTGACCTTTGCTACAAGCACCGATCTTGCACCGATCGACCGCGATCCATACCCAAGATGAGACCTTCGCTTTGTGAGTACACAGGCGTATACCAGGCGCTTTCTTCGTCGTCGCTGACATGGAAGTGCACCTGTTCGTTTGGGACACGACCTATCCGCTGCCCCATTTCGATTTGATATGCCGGTACGCTCACCCCGTTTGTCTGCACGAACGCTTGGTAGTCTCGATACGTGTCAAAGTCCCTCGGACATGCTGTGAGCACGGTTTCCTGAGGCAGAATGTCGCGGCTCATCCATTCTTCCGTTCGGTTTTCCTTTTCGTCCGGAGATTGAGCAGCCACAATCAGCCAATGTTGCTTCAGATGCATGGATAGCTGTCTTCGATTGAATTCCGTACGCTCTGAAACCGGTGCAAAAGACTCGGGCGTGTCGTAGATTGCATCGACAGCATCAATGAAGTCCTGGGCAGAATGCGGTGTCTCTGTGAGCCGTTTCTGGGTTTCTACGAGTGCTCGTGCTGGTGTCCACTCCCACGTTTCTTGGTCTGGAGATCCGTACGGCGCGGGGTAGAGCTCCCCGTCTTTTGTAGGTGTCACAACATGAAGCGGTCCGGGCGGCATGTCTTCAAACCGGGACAGGCGTCCAGCACGCTGGGCCAGACGGTCATAAGGGCATAATTCACTCATCATAAACGGCGCGCTAATGTTGAGGCTCATCTCGCCAATTTGGGTGAGTACAGCGATGCCTCCTGCTGTGCCATTTTCCCAGGCTTTGGCCCCAAGCGCTGCAATCAACTCATTCTCTATACGCTTCTTATCGGGCTCGGTGAAACGAGAGTGGTAGAGCGTAACGTCTTTCTCTGCATAGCCATACTGACGCGCGTGATCACAAAACCAATCGTAGTAGGCCAGCGCTCGCTTTACCGTGTTTGCGTAGATGATGGCACCGGGCTGCCGGGCCGCTTCTTCTAAGACAGACTGGATGTCTTCGGGCGTCTCAGCTTCCCCAGCGTCTTTGATAAAACAACGCGTGCGAGTAAGGTCGGAGGTGTCTTCAGCCAGCACCTCAGTGCTGTAAAACGACTTAGCGGCATCAGGAACCGTTGCACTCATAATGAGCACCGGTACGTCAAATAGCTGGAGCACTTCCAGCAGCTCCTGCAGGTTGGCCTGAACAAACGGGTCGTAGAAGTCCGCCTCATCAATGACCACACAGCTGTTACACAGGTGGTAAAAGATGTTATGATGGTCCTCGCGTGTGCCAGTGAGGCTAATCAGCAGATGGTCGATCGTTGAGACGTTAACAGGTGTTGCCAGGAGCCGAGCGTGTCGATGCTGCTCTTGGGCCTTGTGTTTGGCCTCGCGGCTCTGGTCCGCCTTTTCTTTATGGCGTGCGTACCACGCGCTTGAGTGGTAGAGGCCGGCTCGACTTACGCTATCGTCTACGTCAAGCGCAAGCGAGTTGGATGTAAACCGCGTGGGCATCGCAATCACGCACCGGTCCGCACAGCCTTCGTCGATCTGGTGCTTCGCCCAAAGCAGTGCTGCATCCGTCTTACCGCTTCCGGTAGGTGCGCGCAGGATCATGACTGGTTCGTCCCATCCGTCTTCGATCGCTTTCTGCACGCCGCGTGGAGCGTCATACGGAAAATCGTAGTTGAACTGAAGATCGTTCAGATCAGGCACCCACTTTTCTTGCTCCTTGATGCTGGCGCGGACATCGGCCATACGGAGCATGGTTCGCACGCCACTAATGCGAAATCGCTCACGAAGGGCTCGCTGCTTGAGATCGGGTGGCGGGTCGAGTGTCCACTGACGCGCTCGGTTATCGAACTCATCCCAGTACGCTTCAAACTCTCCCCCTTTGTCTTCGAGCCAGCGATGCTTCTGGCGGTAGCTGAGTTTGCTATGATGAGCAGCAATCGCCGCCCGTTCAGGAAACGTGAGCTCAATGCCCTTACTGTCGATCCATGCCAGCGACGCAATTTCGTGACGCATCCCCACTTTCATTAGGTTACGCCCTGACTGATTGTTGTAGTCAGCCCAGCATGCGTCTTGCCACGGCTTGGCTGCTTTGCCCTGATCGTGGTACATAGCAGCACGGACCACCTGTGGGCGAAGCGGTTCACCGGTTTGCGCTTCGTACTTTTCTTCGAGAAACGGAAACGCATCCAAGTGCCGGACCGCTTCGTCAATCACGTGCTGCGTGTGATCACGCAGCGTGGTGCCATCAGTTTTGGCAAGAGTAGGTCTGGACATAGCGGACTGGCGCTTATGAGCTGCTTATGAAGAAACAGTGCTAACATGCCCTATCCTTCGTACTCCGTCGTGAAGACTTCAAAGCTCATCGGTTCGGCTCCGTCGGTCGGGTCATAGAGTCCTTCAAGCGCATCCAAAGCCGCTTCGTAGGCTTCATGGACGCTTTGACCCTCGGTGGTTGTATCATCGCCGAGGAAGTACTGAGCACCGCGTGCTTCAAGCGCAGCCAGCACGTTTTCACGCTCGGCGTCGTTCATCTGGAAAAAGCGAGCTGCTTTGCGCGAGAGACGCGTGTCGAGTACGATGCAGACCTTCTGCGGCTCACCGGTCGTCGCGTTGCGAGCCTGGTTCGCGTAGTCCGTCAGAAACCGTGTGCCGTTCAGGAAGAGCTTTGCGCGACGGAGGCGTTCTGCCTCATCTACGTGCTTGACGTACTCGGTGCCTACGTGGCGTTCATCTTCGTAGGTAAACGCTTTGCTAACAGAGAGCGCCGATACATCCAGATGGAAGCTCATCTGCATGTCGTCGTCCTGGCTGAACTCGTTGGTTGCAAGCGCCTGCTTTTGCGTGGCGTCTTTGTTTTCGTTCTGCTTGATACGAATCAGGAGGTCGCGGCCCACGTCGCTGGGCTCGGAAGCTACGGCAAACGTTGCACTGATTGGCGCTGTGCGACGTCCGCTGTAAGAGCCCTGCGAGGGATGCATGAAGCCGCCCATGTCAGCGCGCAGGTCGACCTCAATTTTATCGGTGGTGCCGTCTCCGTTGGCTACGTACGTGTCACCCCGGTTTTCGTCCTCCATGTTGAGGCGCTCAATCGCGCTAAACAGCGCGTGGCGCTGCATCTGCCCCGAAATGTAGACCTTGCCGTCCGGGCGGCGTTTGATTGATGATGCGTTGCCCAGTAGCTTCTCTCCACCATTTGCGGTGTGATTCTGCATAGGAGCGAGCGTAGCGACAGAGATTCCTTTGACGTTGTTCATAACGTAATAGAGGGTTTTGATACGTGGAAATTGATGTAGGAGCGTCGGTTTTTGAGGCGTTTATTCGACGAAAGTCAAACCCTCTTCGTCGGAGGGAGCAGCATCGGTGTCTTCATCTGACGCCTCGGCACCATCTTGCGCAGATGAATCGTGCGTATCTTTCCGAAGCCGCATGTAGGCAAGTACCAGGTCTTTGGCCTCGTCGAACTCGACTTCGCCGGTCTGTACCGCTTCCATGAACCGCTCGGCTTCGGCGGGGACGTCGCGCCCGGACATGCGGCCTGCCATGACGTTGATCTGTGCAAACAAGCTGCTGGGACGGCGCGCACTCATAGCGGTGCTTTCCAACTGGGCCAGCACGCGTGTTTTTGCGTCATAAATGTCGCGCCCGGTTCCACCGTCGTCGCGCTCTTTGTTTTCGTCGACTTCCTCACGAGCTGCGTAATATGCTACGTCGTTCAGGTAGGCACCGTACGCACGGGCAGATTTAACGATGCCAGGTGCAATCTTGTATTCTTCCATAAAGAACTCCTCTATGATTGGTGAAAGGTTTGCTTCGTAGATAGCCCGGTATGCCAGAAAGTCTTTGAATGCGGGCTTGGTGTACAGCTGTAGAAACCGGCTGGCCAGCCTGAAAAAGGTAGCGCGGGTGTTGTTATCGGGCTTGTTGTGATCCGCATTATAGAACCGAATGCGGTACAGGCTCTGGATTATCTTAGGCAGGTTGTAGTTCTTGGCGAGACGAGCCACATGATGTCCCATGTACTCCTGACGCATCAGATTGCCGTCGTAGCTCACCAGGTATATGGAACGACCCTTCATTGCGTCCAGCGTCTCGCGGGCTTTCTTCTGCTCATCAGCCTGCCTGTCTGCCCGTTTCATCCACTGCCCAATCGCACCCATCAGACCAACAGGACCAAAGGCCGGACTGCCCGGGGCATCTGGGTAGTTGCCATCGAAAATGGGCGGACGTTTGCGGTTTGAATTCTCTTTTCGCGTGAGGGTCAGCCCATTGCCTGTTTCAGTTCTCTGCATACGCTGAAACAGACGCACGAAGGTAATAAGCCCCGCCAGATCCAGATCTGGGATCATTGCTTGATTGGTGAAATCGACTTGTGTTGCGGGTTTGAGTGGCGTAATGCTGGCAACAAGGGAAAATGCAGCTTCTAAAACATCTGTTCGTTCATCAGACAGAGACGCGGATCCTGCGTTAAGTTTAGCTGCAAACGGACTGAGTGATCGCTGAAGTTTGTCCGTGCGATTTAGGTTAACAGGTGGATCAAGCCGATCCAACATATTCCACACAGCCTGGATTGTATTTCCTCTTTGCCTGTCTGTTGTAATCACGTGAGGCATCACGTAGTACCCATCTTCTGCTCCCTGCCCTTTCTCAATATCTTCTGCTCCAAGGTATCGGTACTGTAGTGTTTTTGCGTTGTCCAAATCAGAAGCGGTGTGGATGCGAAATCTGTTCATTGCTCCCTTTATCGCAACACGAGCAGTTTCAAGCAGACGATCTGTGTCCGAAAGGATGTCTTTCCAATCGAGTACATCCTGGTCAACGATTGCCGCAGCCAATCCATAGCGTGGATAAGTATGTGCAAAAAAGTCGGGGAGTGTGCGTTCTGGCATATCAGACTTGTGTTAGGTTTGCAGAATATCGAGACGTGCTTCTACCCAGACATCATTGGTGCCCAGGTAGAGCGGACCTGCCGGATCTTCAAGAGCATCTTGCACCTGCTGCACCAGCGTCTCCGTGGTTTGGATCCGATACCGATAAGCGTTTTGAGGAATGACGTACTCACGCGGTGTAGGGCTTGTATAGTATTGGGGAAAATACCCCTTCAACTCTTTTTGGCGAACTTTAGGGGTTTCTATGTCACCGCGTATTGCAGCTTCGATTTCTTCTGGCTCAATCACGTTAGCGCTTCCTTTGCTGCTGATGAAATTTGCGTCATCCTCTTCATCGTTCAGGCGATTGTAAAGTCCTGTGATCCGAGCATCGTTATGTCTGCTTCCTCCCTCATAGTCGTCTGCACGATGGGCATGGCGGGCCCATAGGTCGTCAAAGCTCTTCACCTCGGGGAGAATGGCCGTATCAAACGTGAGATGATGTTGCAGTACGCTCACAAATCCCGATCCCGACTCCGCATCACTGCGTCCTTTGATCCAAGGTGTTTTCTTCAGTTCGTGGCCGTGGCCCAGTTTCTTTTTAGCCGCCTTCCGAAGCTTTTTGAGCGTCTTCTTGCGCTCACCTGCAGGCAGATGGATGCCCATGGCGTTTTCCAGTAACCCATACAGCATCGCGTCTGTGGGTGCACGTTGCGAACGATAATAGGTGCCAGGCTGGGCTGTAGACATAGAAAGCGGTGCCAATGCCTCCACTGTGAGCGTAGCTGCCACGTCAAGCTCTGGCGGTTCAAGGAAAAACGAAAGGTCCATGATGATCACTTCAGGTTGATGCGGAATAAAACGTATCGTCGTCCCACCGGGCCGGGTTGGTGTCGATGTATCGGCGGATGCGGTGCCAGGCGCCTGCGGTGCGGATGATGTGGTCGTGGTAGTTGCGCTGCCAGACCGGGGCGCCCGGCGTGTCGCGCATCTGGTTGATCCGGCGGGTGACCGCGGCCTTGTACCCGGCGATGCATGATCCGAGGGACCGGCGTTGTAGGCCGCAGGGTGATCGCGGCTGGTCCGGTAACGTCGTCCGGCCGGACGACGTTACGGGGTCTGCATCTGGGGGCGTCGGGGCGTCTGCGGGGCGCACTGCATACCCCCGCGGGTCGGTCGGTGCGTCGGCATCTGGCGGGGCGATCACCACAATCCCGTGGATATGGTTGGGCATCACCACGAAGGCGTCCAGGTGGACCTCGTCGCGGATTGCTTCGGAGCGGTGCCACTCTTCGGCAGCCACACGCCCGAAGGCGGTGCAGCGCATCGCCCCATCCACCACGCGCCCGAACAGATGGGCCCGCTGATGGGTGCAGATCGTCACAAAGTACGCGGCGGACTGCGTGTAATCCCAGTCGGGATGGCGGCGCGACCGGTGATGCGTGTGGTATCTTTCGTAATCGGACGGCATGATCCCTGATGGTATGCTACGTGGTCGTCATTGCAGCGCGCCAAACCCACTCCCTGTGAGGTCGCCAACGCCGACGAGCCAGGCGAACTGGATGGCTTCGGGCGGGCCGTCGATGATGACGGGGCACATGCTGGCGCGGTGCTGGGTCTGTTTGATGCGCACGAGCTTCGTCTTTGGATGCGCGTAGCTGCGGTCGAACTGCACGTGCACCGCGCTCGGGTCCACGTCGAGGCCTGCAGCGGAGAGCTTGGTGCGTAGTGTGCGCGTGAGGGCGGCGTCGGCGTCCGGGTCGTCCCATGTGAGGTGGGCACGGCTGCCGTCCTCGCGGGTCTGGCGCGCCAGCACGGGGCTGTCCACCTTGAACGTGTGGGACGCTGAGAACGACGGCACGTGCTGCTCCTTGGCTTCGGCTACGCGCATCCCATAAGCCACCGCCGGATCGGTGAGCATCCCGTCCATGCAGGCTTTGGCGGCTTCGGACTGGTAGAAGCTGACGCGCCAGTCGGCCCCTTTTGGAAAGAGCAGGCCGTCTTTCGTGCCGGTGCTCCGCTTGAGCCAGCCGAAGCTGTAGAGACTCAGTCCGTCGTGCAGGTCGTTGTTGGGACCAATCCATTTGTGGAGCGCGCCGGTGAGCTGGTGTAGATGGTCGTACGGGACGGGTTCGGTGGACGGGGTGAGGGTCAGGTTGAGACGCATGTAAGAGGATGGATATGATGCAGAAACGATGAGGTATATTGACAAGGTAGGAGATTGGCGCTTCAGATACAACGCCTGTGGCGTCTCGTCAGGTATCTTCGTAGCACGCGATGATACGCCGCGCCTCCTCCACAACAGCACGTTGCAGTACGGGCGCGCCAAGCAACGTGGCGTAGCGTCCGTAGCTGAGCACGAAGCGGACGGTGGGAAGCAGGTCTGTGCTCTGGCCGAGCAGTTCGAGGGTGCCATCGGGGCGGCGCAGGAAGAGCGGCGGCTCAATCCACGGCACGGCGGGGGCCCCTACAGCGGTGCGCAGGCGCAGGTGGATGGCGTAGGCGGAGCGACACGACGACGGATTCGGCATGGTGATGCAGGGCGAAGCGAACGGGCATGAACGCATCACGAAGGTATAAACCGCCCGTTCGATCCGCGACATTTCGCGTCCGGAACAATACATCCGCCGCTCTGCCGCAATCTGTCACGCTTGCGACGCATACTCGGCGGCCACGGCCTCTGCATCCTCCTGAATCTTTTTGACGAGCTTTTCGGGCTCCAACACCGTGACCGCAGGGCCCCACGAGCGGATCCACGAATGCATATCTTTGAGCCCCTCCACGTCGTACGACACGATGAGGTGGCCATCCTCGCCTTCATAGTCGATCTGCTGCGTGGGGTGGTATTCTTTGCGCCGAAAGTAGGGCGCGACCGTGGGCGACACGCGGATACGGACGAGGGAATTTTCGCCGGTGGTGGCGCCAAAGCGCTTGTCGAAGTGCAGCACTGGATTGAAGTCCTCGGGCGGCTCAAAATGGGTGTCGTGCACCTCAATGGACTGGATATCCACCAGGTTGAAGTCGCGGATATCCTCGCGCATGTGGCAGTAGGAGGCGCAGAGCCAGGCGCCGTTCTGGGGACCAATGACGAGCGGATCAATCACGCGCCCTTCGTTTCGGGTCTGCCGGCTGGCGTTCATGTAGTCGATGCTGATGGTGCGCTGCTCGTGGATCGCTTGCCGCACCGTCTCAAAGATGTCGGGGTCGATGGGGACGGACCGCGCCTCCTGAAAGTGCCAGCGCGACGACTCTTCATCTGGGTCGAGCGTGAACACGTTCTGCTCGGGGATGCGTGCCATGAGGTCGTCGTAGACGGCCTTTAAGGGAGCGGCCAGCGGCGTGGGACGCAGCAGCGAGCGTCCAGCTTCAATGGCCACGATCAGCGCCAGGAGCTGGTTTTCGGTGTAGCGATCTCCGCTCTCGGGATAGCGCTCGGCCTCGGGCAGCGCGTACTGGTTCATCTTGCCTGCCTTGGTGACCTGGACCGGAAGTCCGCTTTCGATGAGCGCGTTCGCAGCACGAGTCACCTGGCGCGGGGTTACGTCCAGCCTGGCGGCGGCCTCTTTGGTCGTGAGCACGTGCCCGGTGCGCAGCAGGTGCAGCAGCCGGTCGCGGGTGGGAGTCTTTGTTCGCATGGAAGTGAGGGAGCAAAGAGAGCAGATCAGAAAAGATGCCTCCGAAGAGACGGGGTATACCTCTAAGGTGCGATTGAAAAGTAAGGAGTTGATCCCGTCCACCGTGCAGGATTGGTCTCCATGTACAGGTGGATGCGGTGCCAACCTGCCTTGGTGGGAGAAACGTCGCCCGGCCGGGCGACGTTGCGATGCAGGCATTGCGTTGCAGGACTGTGCGACGGCCCTGTTTGCACGCGCGGACCTGTACGCTCAACGATCCCGGCAGTACGTGGACAGACCTGAAACCGGTCAATCGACGGCGATCTCGCCGATCATCATAGCGTGGCAGCGCCGCTGGGGCGTTACGTATGCCTCAACAGTGCGCTTGTCCCGAGCGAAGTCGAGGGAGATCCAGATGCGCGCCCCCAACCTGCCGTAACGACGCAGGGCCTGCGTCGCCCAGAGCGATGCGTTACCATGCGGAGCGGCATCGTCGCACAAAAAGGGGCACTGCAACAGCGTCCCAGTGCCCTGGGACGTTACGTATACCTCAACGGTGCGATTGAAGGTATGTCATACCACACCCCGCTCAGATGCAAACCAGGAGGGGTCGGCCGACGACAGATCGGCCCGCAGCGGCGCTAAAAGCAGGGGGCCTGGTGTGCTTTCAGCTTAGTGACAGTGCCCGTGCGCCTCCGACCATACCTGGCCGGGTGGACAATCTACCGCGCCGCCGCCCGCGAGCAGTCCGCCCACAACCAGCACGCCGAGCAAAATCATGACACCAAGCGCGATGCCCTGCACCGTGCCACTCTGATACCAGGCATCGGTACCGCGACAGCAGTTCTTGTACTTGCGCCCGCTTTCGCAGGGACAGGGGTCGTTTCGTCCAGGTTCGCTTGCCATAGGAAGATAGAGGAATGATTATAGGCTACAATGCTCTCCCATACGCATTGCAGCCGACTGAGTTGACCGGACTACGCTACCGCCCCGCTGAGCTTGTCGGCATGCTTCTGGCGCAGTTTCTTCAGCTTCGGATCGATGACCGCACGGCAGTACGGCAGGTTCGAGTTGCTCGCGTAGTAGTCCTGATGGTTCGCCTCGGCCTCGTAGAACGTGTCGAGCGGCTCTACCTCCGTCACAATTCCGCCGTCAAAGACCGATTCGTTGAGCTCCTCAATAACGACCTCGGCTGCCTCCTGCTGCGCCTTATTGTGATGCAGGATAATCGAGCGATACTGCGGCCCCACGTCGGCCCCCTCCCGGTTACGGGTGGTCGGGTTGTGGATCGTAAAGAAGATCTCGAGGAGCGCCCGATACGACACTACGTCGGGGTCGTACGTAACCTGAACCACCTCAGCGTGCCCGGTGTCTTTGCCGCAGACCTGCCGGTAGGTCGGGTTCGGCACGTATCCGCCCGCATAGCCCGACACGACCGACTCCACGCCGCGTACCTGCTGATAAACCGCTTCGAGGCACCAAAAGCATCCACCTCCCAACGTTGCCTGTTCCATAGTTGCGTTGCTGTATGCTGGAGAATGTAAAATGATATGAACCGTACGCCCGCATCCCTCGAAAGATTGCCGCCTGCCGCATATCTTACAACATGATTGCGCCCGCCTCTGAGTCACCTGCGTCCGCTGCGTGCCGGCATCCATACGGCGCAATCGCATGCACATGCAGCGCAAAATCGCCCGCCTGCTTATCCCCGATCAAGAACCCGATAGCGCGCACCCCCGATGGATCGAACGGCGGCGCATCCGCCCGGACCCGTCCACGGCGCATAGCCCGGAGCCGCGCAAACGGCAGGTAGTGCCAGGCGGCCTGCGTCGTCGTCCAGAACGACACGCGGTAGCTGATGCGCCCGCCCGCCTCGGTAAACAGCGTGAGGCGATAGCGGCGCACCGGACCCTGCGCACGCAGCATCAGCCCGGTTGCCCCCGACAGGTCCGCCGCATGCGTCACACGCGCCGACGCAAATCCGCCTCCATTTGCTAGCGACACACGCCCGCGAAAGCCCAGCACGCCCGCCTCCGCCTGCACCACCTCACTGGTCGACTCGCCCCCCATCACCGGGTCGTTGATACACTGCCAGTCGCCCGGCTGGTCGATTATGGGCTGGAGGGATGCAGAGGATAGCGGCATGTCGAGGTAGGATAGATGCGGGTTGAATACGGATTCGCTTGCGGGTCCACCGGGTGCCAGATGCGCTACGCCAGACGGTCTTCGAATGCCCGTCGCGCCGTGATAGGTCTCCCCACCGTAGCCGCGCCACGGCAGACACGCATCATACAACGTCGCAATTTGGGCATTTCTCGCTGGCAATTGCAGTTGCACAATGGCGCGAGACGGGAATGGTTCTCCACATCCTCGCAATGACGTCATTGCAATGACTGAGGTGGGAACTCCTCATCTCTGTAAAAGGAACAACCCCCCCGTCCAGACGCGGCGTCTGAGGCGGGTGTTCGCTACCGATGCACCTGTGCTGGGAAGCGCTGCTGGAGCGTAGCCACGAAGCGCTCGATCTCTTGCTCGGTGTTGTAGTAGTGCACCGACGCACGCACCAGATCGGGCAAGTTGCGGGCCTCAGCATCGAGGAGCGTAGACGAAGGCGTACTCACAGATACATGCATGCCCTCGGTACGCAGGCGGTGCTTAACCTTTGCCGCCTCCCACCCGGCAATGCCAAACGTCACGATGCCGCTCTTGCGCACGCCCAGGTCGTAGACCGTAGCGCCGTGCACGTCGGCAAGCGCCGTACGCAGCTGCCCGGCCAGGTGCTGCACCCGCGCAGCGATGGCATCGAGCCCCCACGACAGTGCATACTCAACGGCCACGCCCAGCCCAATTTTGCCGGCTACGTGGCCCTCCCAGTTCTCAAAGCGGCGCGCATCGGAGCGGATGCGGTACGTGTCGGGGCCGGTGAGGGTGGCCGCGTGCAGGTCGAGCAGCGGCGGCGTGATGCGCTCGATCCAGTCGCGCTGCACATACAGGAAACCCGTGCCGCGCGGCCCTCGCAGGAACTTGCGTCCGGTGGCAGAGAGCATGGTGCAGCCGAGCGCCTCTACATCGAGCGGCACCTGCCCGGCGGACTGGCACGCGTCCAGCAAGAACGGCACGTCGGCATCTTGCGCAATGGCGCCCACCTCCTCAGCTGGATTGATGAGCCCGCCGTTTGTGGGGATGTGCGTGAGTGCAATGAGTGCGGTGCGGTCGTTGATCATATCGCGCAGCGCGGCGGTATCGATCTGGCCGTGGGCGTCGGCCGGCACCACTTCGACAACGGCTCCAGTCGCCTCGGCGCGCTGCAGCATCGCGATGTAGTTGCTGGCGTAAGACGCCGCTGTAGTCAGAATGCGGTCGCCGGGCTGCAGGTCGAGTCCGTAGAACGCCATGTCCCAGGCGCGCGTGGCATTTTCAACGACGGCAATCTCTTCTGCATCAGCCTCCAGCAGCTGCGCGAGGGCGGTATAGGTATGCTGGAGACGATCGGCGGCCATGTCGGCGGCTTCGTATCCGCCAAAGCGAGCCTCCTGCTTCAGATGCTCGGTCTGCGCGGTAAGCACCGGTTCAGGCGGCAGCGCACTTCCTGCGTTGTTAAAGTGAAGAATGTTGGTGCACCCGGGCGTATCAGCGCGGGCCCGTGCAACGTCGAACGCAGTAGGGTTGTCAGTCATGATCGGCGAGGAGAAAGGCATCGAGGGCATCGAGAGTGGGCTCGGGACGCTCCCAGTGCGGAAGGAGTCCGCCGGGTACGTCGGCGTGATGCAGATAGCGCGGGTTCTTCTTGAGCAGCGCAGACAGCCGATCGAAGCGCTGCACGGTCGTGTCGGGCGTCTGCGGTGTGAGGATGAGCGTGGGCCGGTAGAGCCGGGCGTAGACCTCGGTGTCGATATCGCGCTGAAAGAGCGATCCGTCTACAAAGTGACGCGGCGCATACGGGGCGCCGTGAATGCGGGCCGTCTGCGCACCGTAGCGCACGAGCGCCTCCGGCACCTCGTTGTCGAGAAAGACCTGCGCAGCCAGGTAGCGGCGCAGCGATTTGGGGCGCGTGAGCCAGAAGTAGGGTCCGGTGAAGCCGCCTACCGAAGCTGCGGTTTTAACGGCGAGGCGCCCGAACGGCGACGGGCCGCGGTTGGCGGAGAGTCCCGTCGGCGCAATCAGCGCGCAGCGCCGCACCTGCGTAGCGGCCTGCAGGGCAACGGCCGCGGCGAACTCGGAGCCGAGCGAGCAAGCCACCAGATCGGCCGGGGCCTTCACGGCGTCGGTGAGCACGTCATAGAGCACGTCCTGGTAGACGGAAGGGTCGTAGCTGCGGTCGGCCCGCTCGGAGCGTCCAAACCCGAGCCAGTCGAGCGCCCAGAGCGGACGGTCGGTGGCCGCGGCGTAGTGTTCGAACAACGGACGCATCTCCATGGGCGAGGCTACGGCGTTGAAGCTGTGCAGAAACACCAGCGGCGCGCCTGTGCCGGGGCGATGGTAGAGATGCAGGCGCCCATGCGAGGACTCCAGGGTGCGCGTGTTCGCATTGAGCGCCGGGTCGAGCGTGTGCGAGGGTGGCAAGCTGCGGTGGTAGGCAGAGATCGCCAGCGCAGCCGAGGCCGCCCCGGCAGTCGTCCAGCGGAGCCAGCGGGGAAACGAAGAAGAGGCCATGGCATTGCAGAAAAGCGTGAGCAGATATCGGGTGCGCCTCTACTGGCAACCTGCAGCGTGGGATTCCGTAGAGATACGAAGCACCGGAAAAAGCCATCTGCGATGGCGCCGACACCCCCGCGGCGGATCTCCCCGAGGTAGCCTTCCTGCCCCCGATCAACATACCCCTGTAGTTCAACTGGATAGAACACGGGCCTCCTAAGCCCGGAATCCTGGTTCGAGTCCAGGCAGGGGTACCACAGCGTCCGATCGTTTCTTCTGGGGTTACAATGACACCGTTCAAGGTAGCAAGGTAGGCCGCCTCTCTCCGTTACCGACACAACGCGACAGCTCTCCAGGTGTCATCGCAAGGAAGGAGCGCAGCGAACGAGTACTCTTGGGGGGCAATCTCTGCGCTCCATCAAGGCAGTCTGCCTCGAACAACGACCCATGAGATTGCCGCGTCGCTACCGCTCCTCGCAATGACATGGTGGGCAGCCTTACCCGGGGTTATCATCGCGAGGACGGAGCGCAGGCGACGAACGTGGCGATCTCTACGCTCCACCAAGGCAGTCCGCCCCAAACAGCGACACATGAGATTGCCCCCAGGGGCACTTCTTCCTTACGGCCGGGGCGCCGCGCTCTCTTCGGTGTATCGCAATGACACAGTGAATGAATCTCTCGGGATGCGATTCCTTTCGTTTTCCTACACGTCAGGAGATGCTTTTTCAGATTCCCCTCCTACCGGCGCAGCCGGAAAGGAGGGGTGCCCGAAGGGCGGGGTGGTCCTTAGAGCCTGTTTGGGTTTTGGTTTGTAGGCGAGAGCGAGCGCCGCCGCAGCGAAAATTGGACCTCGATGGAGGTTCGTAGCCGGGGCTACGGGCCGACATTGGGGGCAATTTGCACCAGGGGCATGACCTTCGGCCCCAGTCCAGCAGAGCCGATCGCAGCCCAAATTAAGAAATCAAAACAGGTTCTAAGTCTACAGGGAAGCTACAGTCCACACATGCGCTGTAGCATATCGGGACGCACGTGGTCGTGGGGGAAGGCCAACTCAAACATTGCGACATACCCGGATAGGTGGTCTTTGTGTACGCCTCGAAACAGCCAAAGTGGGTTCCGTAAGCCCGTCCAAATGCCTTCGATCGTTCACGTGCACCTCTCGAACGCCACCCCCGTCCCGGTCAGCCACCCAACTAGTGGAGTGGTTGATCGCCATCCGTTCTCGCGGTTCGTCGTCATGTTATCCCCTCTCATCTTCAAGCCATAGGGAGGAGCGGTCTTCATCGGTGTAAATGAGCGCCTTTTCACCAGCTTCTTCGGTAACGACCTCCTGGAGCGTTGTAGTTGTTGTGTCGGGGCAGACCTGGAAGCGGGGCGATCCGGTCTCACGACCGACCAGTCCGACAATCGGTACACAGTCATTCGCGTACGTTCCTCGTCCCCGCCGTTTGTTCAACCACTGAACGCCCTTCAGAACGCTTTGCAATCGGGAGGCCAATCATTGTAGCAGACAGGGTCCTCGTTCAAAGCGCTTGTTCTTGGAAACACATCGCTGGAAACCAACGGTGCGGGGACCTGCTACCCGACGGCGCGCAGTCCGCAGGGCGTTTTCAGACGCTACCTAACGCGCTCCCTCACTCCTCTTCATCCAAAATGTAGATATGGGGCAGATTGCGCGCAATCTGGCCATAGTCAAGCCCATAACCGATCACGAACAGATCCGGGATGTCGAATCCAACATAGTCCAACGTCACATCGGTATTGTTTGACGTAGGCTTATGCAGAAGCGTTACCGTACGCAGCGAGGCTGGGTTATGCACCTGCATCTTCTTTAGAATGAACTGCATCGAAAGCCCAGTGTCGACAATATCTTCGATCACGATCACGTCGCGCCCCTGCAGATTGGCATCAATGCGCTTCAGCTCAGTTACATTACCGCTCGACACCTTCTCATCGCCGTACGACGACAGCTTCATAAAGTCGATCTCGCAGTCGATCGTGATGTACCGCATCAGATCAGCCGTCACCATAAACGCCCCATTCAGCACACTCACCAGGATAGGCGTGCGCCCTTTGTACTCCTCACTAATGGCCGTCCCGATCTCTCGCAGACGATTCTGGATGGCTTCATCGGTCAGGTATAGCCGAAATTGCTCTCCCTGGCATGTGATGGTCTCGTCCGTTGGCGGAGGAGCGGTCTCGGTTAAGTCGCGCGTGGTGGCCATGAGTAAAGAGGGCTGTTGTGAGCAAGGACGTTTACATCGAAGTATACACTGTAAAAGTATACAGCGTATCGCAAAAATGGTAGGGGACGTTCTCCTTACACCGGCTGCCACTGCATTATTACGTATTCATTCGTGGAAGCGGTTACACGAAACGCCTCGTGCATACGGTGGCCTACCACCCATAAAATCCGCTCCCGGTCTTCCACTACAAGCTGGTACGGACGCTCCGGCGGGGCTACCTCTCCCTCGGTCAGTACGTCGCTCACGGTCTTGTGTCCTTGCATTCCCAGCGGCTGCATCCGGTCGCCGGGGGTCCAGGGGCGGATGGTTACAGGGGGATGCAGACGCTCCGCATCCCCCACAATCTGATGCGGCCCCCGGTCGAGCCCCCCTTGCAGCGGGCCTTGATGTCGCGTACAGCGCAGGGTCCCCGTAGAAAGCACCACAGGCGTTCCGTCCAGGAGAACCGGGTGCGGCTTGGGCATCTCGGGCGCATCCGCTACCAGACGCAGGTGCGTGCGGGTACGCCACACCGCCGCCTGCCCCACCTCTACACGCCGCCCTACCTGCGCATCCACCAGCTGCGCCACCGCCTGCGCTACCGCCTGCGTCCGGGGCGCCTCGGGCACGGTACGCTCTATGAGCATCCGGATCAGCGCTGTGCGTACGACGGCCGACGCCTCACGCAGTGCGATGAGCGACAGCCTTCCGCCGGTAGGATGTGGGTCATAGGCCGCGTCGAATTGTGCTGTTACCTGAGGCTGCCAGTGCTCCTCCACGTAGGCGCGCATGAGCTGGGCAGCGTTGGCGATGCGCCCTTCAGCATCCGGGGCAATGTCTGCCAGCAGCGGCAAGACCTCGTTTCGGATGCGGTTGCGCGCATACCGATCGCTCTGGTTGGTCGGGTCAACCCGATACGGCACATCATGTGCCTCTGCATAGGCCCGAATGTCCGCCTTTGAGATGTGCAGGAGCGGACGCACCAGCTGCACGTCTGCACCGCGCTTTATGGGGCGCACCCTGGGCATACCGGCCAGTCCGCGCGGACCGGTGCCACGTAGCAGGTGCAGTAGCAGCGTCTCGACCTGGTCGCGCTGGTGGTGCGCCACCCAGACAGTCGGACTGTTGTAATTGACCGCCACCCGGTGTAGCAAGTCGTACCGTAGGCGGCGCGCGGCATCTTGCGTGTTACCTGTAAGCGCCTCGGCCTTGTGGATGACCACGGGCCACTCGGGCACATGCGCCTGCGCCCATGACCGCACCAGCGCCGCATCGGCATCGGCCCCGGCTCGCAGTCCGTAGTTTACATGCACGAGCACCCCTGGCGTACCGCTGGCTGCGAGTGCATGGCTGAGCACCATCGAATCGATGCCGCCGCTGGCGCCTACCACGACAGACGCTTCATCGGACAGGTTCGTCGTGCCAAGTGCCGAGGATACAGCGCGCTGAATAGAAGCGTCACGGGTGGTAGCGTCACGGGTAATCATGAAGCGATGCATCTAACCTGTTGGAAAAGAAAGTATGTGCCACTGAGGCGCTCCTTGCGCCCTGCTCTTCCTTTTGGGGATCGTGAAAGACTGCAGGCTGCGTGTAATCGTAAGGCGGGATTATGCTAAAGCCCCCCCGTCCGCGCTGCAGCCCAACCCATCAGCGCAATAACGCCCGGGAGCGCCATATACAGATCAAGCGTCAGCCGGTACGTTGCATCGGGGTGTTTCGGGCAGTTGAGCACGTAGAGGGCAAGCCCGGAGGCTGCAACCGACTCGGCAACCCACAGCGGCTCGCCCGTGGCCCATGCTGCGCCAACGGCCCCCAGCACCGCAAGCCCCGCAGACCCGGCTGCTGCGTATTGCACGCCACGGTGGCCCAAGCGGTGCGCGAGCGTCGTAAGTCCCGCCCTGAGGTCAGATGCACGGTCGGCCCAGTCGCTGCATAGGATGTTTGGAAAGAGCCACCCCGCCCGGTACACAGAGAGTCCTACGAGTGTCCATGGGCCCACACTTTCGCCTACGTGGAGCAGAGGAAGCACGGTAACGCCTGCGCTCCAGGCCAGTGTAACGACAATCGTTTTTGCTGTACCGATGCGCTTGAGCCGCCAGCCATGTAGCGGCCACACGTAGAGCACACCCAGCGCAACCAGCACTGCTGCCGCCACCTGAGCCCCCGGCGTAAGCATCCAGAAGGCCACCCCGCCTACAGCAGCGTAAAGCGCCGTCGTCGCTCCTACGTAGTACGGATGCGCCTGTATCCACTGACGGCGATCATGGTGTTGATGCCGGTCTTCGGTAGCAGCCCGGTTCGTACGATCGAAGCGATACACCAGCGCCACGCCTGCCGGTATCCCAAACAGCACAGGCGCTTCGAGTGGCAGCCCGACCAGCACCGAGGTGCTCGCAATCAGTGCTGCCGCAATACCCGCAACGACAAGCGGATCGCTTCGCATCCAACGATGCCATGCAGACGATCTACCTGTAGACGACGCGGTGCCAGAAGACGACGGGGAACGCACTGCAGCCACAGAATAAAACAGCGGAAAACAAGTTGCTTTTCTGAAACGGACAACCCTGCGTTATGGATTCGGCATGCAGTACGCGGCAGGCATGCGTCTGCTCGACCTCCTGCGGCGCATCCAATGTTCACAGCAAATGCAGCGCAACGTTAGTCTATATTCACATTTAGTTCAATTGAGGTGTCGCAAAAGTACCTTGGAAGCGCTTTCTTGAGAAGTGTATCTCATAATTCGGATGCGTAACACTCGCTTACGCCCCTCAAACGCAAATCCATTCCCCACGATCATGACTGTCCCTGACCACGTAACCTCGCACCTTCGTGCGCTGGGCCTATCGGATACGGGCCCGATCTACTACAATTTGAAGCCTCCGGTGCTCTACGAGATGGCTCTGGCTAACGACGAAGGCCAGCTTGTGGACCAGGGGCCCTTGCTTACGCGCACGGCGCCGTACACAGGCCGCAGTCCCAAAGACCGCTTCATCGTGCGCGACGCCTCAAACGTTGACACAATCAACTGGGGCGCGGTAAACCAGCCGACCGACCCCAAAACGTTCGACCACCTGCAGCAGCGTCTCACCGAGCATGCCGCCGGCAAACCGCTGTTTGTGCAAGACCTGTACGCCGGTGCCGATACGGACTATACGATGCCTGTGCGTATCATCACCGAAAAGGCCTGGCATAGCCTGTTTGCCTATAATATGTTTGTGCGCCGTCCCGAGCAAGACCGTTCGGGCTTCGAGCCGGACTTTACGGTTCTCAATCTGTGCTCGTACAAGGCCAACCCTGAGCGCGACAACACGCACTCTGAGGCTGCCATCTTCGTAAGCATGGAGAAAGAGCTGGTCTTGATCGGTGGTACGCACTATGCCGGCGAAATCAAGAAGTCCATCTTCTCGGTACTCAACTACATGCTCCCCTCCGACGGCGTGCTGCCCATGCACTGCTCGGCCAACGAAGATCCTGACGGCACTACCGCCGTCTTCTTCGGTCTCTCGGGCACCGGCAAAACGACGCTCTCGGCCGACGCCAGTCGCACGCTGATTGGCGACGATGAGCATGGCTGGAGCGATAATGGCGTGTTTAATTTTGAAGGCGGCTGCTACGCCAAGATGATCGACCTTACGCGCGAGCAAGAGCCCGAGATCTACGCTACCACCGAGCGGTTTGGCACGATTCTCGAAAACGTTATTGTGGATTCGGAGACCCGCCGTCCGGACTTTGCGGACGACACCATCACGAAGAATACACGCGGGTCGTATCCGATTGACTACATCCCCAATGCATCAGACTCAGGCCAGGGCGGGCATCCCGACCACGTGATCTTTCTGACGTACGATGCCTTCGGCGTGCTTCCACCGGTGTCGCGCCTGACACCTGAGCAGATGATGTTCCACTTTCTATCGGGTTACACGGCTAAGGTAGCCGGCACCGAACGAGGCGTGCGTGCCCCTAAGGCGACGTTCAGCACCTGTTTCGGCGAACCGTTCATGGTGCGGCACCCCGTCGAGTATGCTGAGCTGCTGGGCGAAAAGATCCGCACGCACAACGCAACGTGCTGGCTCGTTAACACCGGGCTCACAGGCGGCCCGTATGGCACCGGATCCCGCATCGACTTGCCCTATACCCGGGCTATGGTTGACGCCATCCTCGAAAATGAGCTGAACGACGTCGAAACAGTCCCCGACCCGGTGTTCGGGATGCACGTGCCCACCCACGTTCCGAACGTTCCCGATGAGATCCTGCAGCCGCGCAACACGTGGAGCGACAAAGAGGCGTTCGATGCGCAAGCAAACCAGCTCGCTCAGATGTTCGCGGATAACTTCAAGACGTATGCTGACTACGTCACAAACGGCGTAGAAGCAGCTGCCCCCAGCGTGTAGGCGCAGCAGTTGGCTGTGAGAACGGCTCTGAGAACAGCTGTAAGAAGCACAGTACGTGCCAACGCATGTCTATTCCGAAGGGCATCCGTCCACTGCGGCGGGTGCCCTTTTGTATTTGTTTACGCGGGATGCAACGGCCCATCGGTGTTATTCCATTGGTGTTATGAAGACACGCCCACACGCTCAAACGAAGTGGTACGTACCGTCTCGAACTGTCTGGCTTTCTTGTTGTACCGGCGCTCCTCAATGGAAAACGTGCCGTGCTCGACGCGCACCACATTGTAAAAGTTAATCCCCCTGTTTGACTTGCGTCCGCGACTGCTGGTCGCCGTACCGGCACTGGCTACAACAACACGGTGGTCACCGGGGACCACATCGACCGACTCGATGTGCGAGATGTGCAGGTGACCGCAGAGAATCAGGTCGATGCGGGCTTCGGCCGCTGCGCCAAGCGCCTCATCAGGATTCCCGACGATGTCGTGGCGCCCCAGCTCCTGCATACGCGTCAGGTGGTGGTGCACCACCAGCACCCGAAACTTATTGTCGTGCGCATCAAAAAAGTCGCGCATGGTATCGAGCGCCGCCGCAGGCAGACGTCCGCTCTTGACGGTAGCCCCGTGCGGCGACGAAAGTCCCAGCATGGCGATGGTGCCGTCTACTGCTTCCGGCGCAAGCTCGTCTTGTACAAGCCTCCGATACTTACGAAGCGGCGTAAACAGGCGCCGATACGGACGCCACCAGGGGTATACGTCGTGGTTTCCGGGGACTACGAGAGCAGGCGCTTCAAACTGCTCAATTAGGGCTACGGCTGCCTGAAACTCGCCTGTTCGGGCACGCTGCGTGAGGTCGCCGCTCACCGCTATAATGTCAACGTCGTGTGCGTTGATGTCGTTAACCAGGGCCGGCACCACCTCTGTATGCGCAATCTTTCCGAAGTGAATATCAGAGCAGTGGGCAATGGTGTAGGGCGCAGAAGCCATGCAAAAGTTGTCTGCAAGATAACGGATTGTGGGCGATGATATATTCAGACGGAGTCGCATAAACACGGTTCGGTGCATCTTTTCAGTGCATCCTGGTAGCGGCTCTCCCGCACCTTCATACGGCACCGCACCGAATCCCTCTCGAACCAGCCGCAGCCCGAACGCTTTCTCTTACCGCATGCTTCATCTTCATCAGGCACCGCCTGCCGATGTTGCTGGCATGCGGACAGCACGAACGTAGGCATCCCGTATTTTTTACCAACGACACGATAATATGAGTACGATCACGTGGAGCGAATTTGAGCAGGTCGATCTCCGTGCGGGCACGATCATAAACGTGGAGGACTTTCCGGAGGCCCGCACTCCGGCCTACAAACTGACGATCGATTTTGGGCCCGAGATCGGTACGTTACGGTCCAGCGCGCAGATCACGGATCTGTACACGGAAGAGATGCTACAGGGCAAGCAGGTTGTGGGCGTGGTCAACTTCCCGCCCAAGCAGATTGGCCCGATGATGTCGGAGTGCCTCGTAACAGGCTTTCGGCGCGATGACGGCGCGGTGGTGCTCTCTACTCCAGACGCTGATGTCCCTGACGGCGCCCGGCTTGTGTAGGGCCTACTCCGCATGCTTTTCGTATGTAGAGAAGCAGTGAGTGCACTCTGAGAGCCTGTTTGGGAATTGGTTTCCAGGCGAGAGTGTGCGCCGCCAGTCCGTTCCACGCTATCTATTCTCCAACAAGAAACGCCGCAGCCGAAAGCATCGTGCTTCGGGCTGCGGCGTGCGTGTTGCGTATTAGATGGATCTTCCCAACAGGGAGTGCTCTGCTATAACAGCATCGTCATCGGGTCTTCGAGATAGCCGCGCATGGTATCGAGGAACTGCGCTCCCACCGCGCCATCGACCACGCGATGGTCGCACGAGAGCGTGACCTTCATGCGTTTGCCCGGGACAATCTCGCCCTCTTCGACAACCGGCTCATCGCGGATGCCACCTACAGCCAGAATGGCCGCGTTGGGCGGATTCAGGATCGCGGTGAACTCCTCGATTCCAAACATCCCAAGGTTACTCGTTGTGAACGTTGCCCCTTCGTAATCCTCAGGCTGCAGCTCGCGGTCGCGCGCTTTGCCAGCGAGCGTCCTCGTCTCTTCAGCGATCTGCGTAAGGCCCTTCTGACCAGCGTTCCGGATAACCGGCGTAATGAGCCCTTCATCGATTGCGACGGCAATGCCTACGTGCACGTCATCGTAGAGGCGGATTTCCCCTTCGTCGGCGTGGTATGAGGCATTCACGTACGGATGCTCGGTCAGCGCCAGTGCGCACGCCTTTGTAATCAGGTCGTTGTACGAGATGCGCGAGCGATCTTTCGCTTCAGCAAGCTCGTTGAGTTCCGCGCGCACCTCCGCCGCACGCGCCATGTCAACGTCGATCGTAAGGTAGAAGTGAGGGGCCGTAAACTTGCTCTGCGCCAGGCGCCGCGAAATCGCTTTGCGCATCTGTGAGATCGGCTCGGTCTCGTATCCCACATCAATCTTGACCGACTCCGCTGGTTGCGGCTGCGGAGCAGGCTCGGGGGCCGAGGTGTCGGCTGCTGCTTCGGTTGGTTCGGGGGCCGCCTCTTGCTCGGCAAGAGCCGCCTCCACGTCGCGGCGCACAATGCGCCCATTCGGACCGGTTCCTTCGACGGTACCCAGGTCGACGGCGTGCTCCTGTGCGACCCGGCGCGCGAGAGGAGACGCCTTCACGCGTTCGCCACTCGCATCGGTGGGCGCCGGCACAGGGTCGGGGGTGCGATCTTGCAGCGAGCCATCGCCAGAGGGAGCATCCACGGCCGCAGAAGCTGTATCCGCCGTCTCAGGAGGAGCGTCTTCCGACGGCGCCGTTTCACCGGACGCCGCAGCAGAGGCCTCATCGGCCGCGCCATTGCCTGCCGCATCGCCACCCACGATGTCCGAGATGTCTTCGCCCTCCTCGCCCAGCACCGCGATCAGATCGCCGATGGGCACTGCATCCCCCTCGTCAATCATCTTTTTGAGCAAGACGCCCTCATCGAACGCCTCCAAGTCCATGGTTGCCTTGTCGGTTTCGACCTGTGCGATAATATCGCCAGCCGATACAGCATCGCCCTCGTCGACGAGCCAGGCAGAAAGGACACCTTCCTCCATGGTGTCGCTCAGTTTGGGCATTTCTATCGTGATAGCCATAGGCAGTTGCGTAGGTGCAGCGGGTGAGTATCAACAGAATGGGTGGTACAGGGGGATGCGGAGCGGCACAGGCTGTTTGAAAGCTCTGCTGCCACCGCGAATAACCGCAGTTGCGATCAGGCATCCGCGTAGAGCACGCTCAGGCATGCTTCCACGGTCTCCTCAGCGCTCGGCATATACGCCTTGTACAGGTTGGGGGCGTACGGTGATGGGGTATCGGCAGCGGTTACGCGGGTCACGGGCGCATCCAGGTAATCGAAGGCACGCTCCTGCACCTGCTGCGACACCTCGCTTGCAAAGCTCGTAAACGGGTTGCTCTCATCGACGATGACGAGGCGGTTTGTTTTTACAACCGACTCCACAATCGTTTCAATGTCGAGCGGCTTAATAGTGCGTGGGTCGATGACCTCCGCTTCGTAGCCTCGCTCGGCCAGCTGCTCTGCGGCATCCATTGCAAGCCAGTAGCTTTTGTTGTGCGCCACGATGGTCACGTCGCCACCGGTACGGGCCACACGCGCTTTACCAATCGGCAGCGTGTAGTCCTCATCGTCAGAGACCTCTCCCTTCAAGCCGTACATCTGTTCACTTTCAAGGAACAGCACCGGATCGTCATCGCGCACAGCGCTCTTGAGCAGTCCTTTGGCGTCGTCGGGGTTGGAAACCGATATGACCTTCAGACCGGGAAAGTTGGCGTAGATGGCTTCGACCGAGTTGCTGTGCGTAGCAGCCAGCTGTCCGGCAGCGCCGTTCGGCCCGCGGAACACGATCGGCGTACCGAACTGCCCGCCCGACATATAGCGAATATTTGCAGCGTTATTGACAACCTGGTCGAAGGCGACAAACGAGAAATTCCACGTCATGAACTCGATGATAGGCCGTAGCCCGTTCATCGCAGCCCCAATGCCAAGTCCGGCAAATCCGAGCTCGCTGATTGGGGTATCGATGACACGGTCGGGGCCAAACTCGTCGAGCATCCCTTTGCTCACTTTGTAGGCTCCGTTGTATTCGGCAACCTCCTCGCCCATCAAAAACACGTTCTCGTCGCGACGCATTTCTTCGGACATTGCTTCGCGAATTGCCTCACGTAATTGCAGTTCAGCCATCAGGGAAAAATCAGTCGTTGATTAGAATCGGTTGGGATGCGTGGCGTAGGTACGCCGGTGGTGGGAACGCGCTTATTTGAGGAAGGAGTAGTCTTCCTGCGCGTATACGTGGTCATAGAGCTCACTCTCGTCAGGGAAGTCGCTCTCCTCAGCAAACTCGATGGCGTCGAGCACAATCTGTTTCAGCTCGTCATCGATCGCATCGAGCTCGTCGTCGGTCGCGATGTCGTTTTCCGTTAGATAGCGCTGTAGGCGCACGATGGCGTCTTCGCTCTTACGGTCGTCGAGCTCGCCTTCCTTGCGATAAGAAGCCGGATCGCTAATCGAGTGGCCCTGGTAGCGATACGTACGCACCTCCAGCAGCGATGGCTGTCCGTTACGGGCCATTTCGGCATGATCTTGCACCGCCTTGTTCATGCTGAACACGTCCATCCCGCTAACCAGCGACGAGGGCATGTCGTACGAGAGCGCCTGTTTGAAGAGATCCGTCTCCGCCGCGGCACGGTCTACGGCCGTGCCCATCGCATACTGGTTGTTCTCAATGATGGTAACCAGCGGCAGGTCGTAGAGCGAAGCAAGGTTCAGCGCTTCGTGAAAGGCGCCCTGATGCACGGCTCCGTCGCCGAGGAAACATAGGCAGACATTGTCTTCGCCGCGGTACTTGTGTGCAAAGGCGATGCCGGCCCCCAGGGGAACGTGCGCGCCAACAATCCCGTGCCCCCCGAAGAGCCGCTGTTCGCGATCGAAGAAGTGCATTGATCCGCCCTTTCCACGTGAGGATCCAGTGCTCTTCCCGAAGAGCTCGGCCATTGCCGGCCCGGGCTCCAAGCCCATCGCCAGGCCGATTCCGTGATCGCGGTAGGCCGTGATCACCGAATCCTCTCCGAGACGAATGGCGTGAACCGACCCGGTCGACACGGCTTCCTGACCGATGTAGAGGTGCAAGAAGCCGGAGATGTTCTGCTTCTGGTACTGCTGGCGGCAGCGCTCTTCGAAGCGGCGCTGCAGCATCATGCTCCTGAACATTTCGAGGAGCTCATCCTCATCCGCCCCGATATCTTCGTGCGTGTATGCATCCGCCGGGTACGTATTGAAATTGTACTCCGCCGTAATTGGGCCGGATGGAATCGCAATGGACTGTTCTGTCCATGGCCCTTTGGGGGTATCTTCAGCGACACCGTCGCCAGCCGACGCGTCGTTGGCGGCGTCCTGGGCGTTGCTTTCTTCTGCTACCTCTTTACTCGATGCCATAGTCGTATGCGTATCTTCCAGGTGATGTATAGCGTGGGGCGCTAAGCCAGAAACCGTAAGCCAGCAACCGGTTGGGAAGTGGCTTGCGTATATGCCAGCCCTTTTAAGAGCCCCTGCATCGTACGGTTTCGGTTCCTTTCGAAATCAGGTGCGTTTCCTATCGATCTTTGCGGAGTTGCCGGACCGCTCGCCCTGTATGCAGCATTCGATTAAAATACAGCACCAACGTGCAGGTTGTCAACCCACCCGCATCCATCTGTGATTGCGCTTGGCCTGTGTGCCTGCTACTTTCTGCGAACATGCCCGCACTGCAACCGGCCTGCCGCACCTGCAACGTCCGCCGCTACCCGATCCTGTCGTCCTAACGACTCTTCACTGCCTGTGTCTTCCTCTACCCTGGTCATCATCCCTACATACAACGAATCCGCGACGATCGGGACCGTGTTGCATCAGGTGATGCAACAGCCGGGTGCGTTGCATGCGCTCGTGGTTGACGACGGCTCTCCGGATGGGACGGCTACGCTCGTAAAAGACGTCCAGGCCGCGCATCCGAACCGGATATTTCTGATAGAGCGCAGCGGAAAGCAAGGACTCGGATCGGCATATCGGGCAGGCTTTCAGTTTGCCTTGGAGCGCGATTATACCTGCATCTGCGAGATGGATGCCGACCTCTCACATAACCCCAACGATCTGCCCCGCCTCATTGCGCCCGTGGCCGCCGACGAAACCGACCTCGCCATTGGGTCGCGCTATGTAGGGGGCGTTCGCGTTATTGACTGGCCGCTTCCCCGCCTGATGCTCTCGTATGGGGCGGGTATGTACACGCGTGCGATCACCTGCATGCCCATTAAGGACGTAACAGCCGGGTTCAAGTGCTTCCACCGGCGCGTACCCGCCCACCTCAACCTGGAGCGCGTGCGCTCAAACGGCTACGCGTTCCAGGTCGAGATGCACTTTCGCACATGGCGCGCTGGCTTTCGCATCCAGGAGGTCCCCATCATCTTCACCGAGCGGAGCGAAGGACAGTCTAAGATGAGCAAGGCGATCGTACGTGAAGCCGCCTGGAAGGTGTGGGAACTGCGCCTGCGTGACTGGATCGGGCGGCTTTAGGATTTGCTCTTCTTTGGCCGCCGTCTGGCCATAATGGATACGGACGCGCAGCGCTGGTCTGAAGGCCGGTCGCTTCTGGATGTCGATACACTTATCCCGTGTAGCCGCCTGCAATATACGACTTGAGCGACTCTACCTCGTTTTTAGCACGCTCCGAGACGTACTTCACGCAGTCGCCAATCGATACCAGTCCGCGCAGCGTACCGTCTTCGTTCACAACAGGCAAGTGGCGGCACTTGTGAGCGGTCATAAGCTCCATGCACTCCCCGACCGTACAACGCGGCGGCACCGTAACCACATCCGTTGTCATCACCTCTTTAACCTGTGTCGTGTCAGAGGTGCGTCCCTGCAGCACGATACGCCGCAGGTAGTCACGCTCGGTGAAGATACCCGCGATTCGATCTGCCTTCATTGCGAGGATAGACCCAACGTTGTGGTCGACCATCGTTTCGATCGCTTCAAGCACGGTGGCTTCCGGCGTAGTCGTGATGACCTCGCGTCCTTTCTGGCCAAGTAAGCTTGAGACTGGAAGCGTTTCCATAGTTGATTCCCCCGGCACGCTACGTAGGGCGCTGCCGATTTAGTCAAAAAGATGAACGATCAGTGAACTTGAATGTGTAGATAATATGAGGTGGCTGTCGCATTGTTCACTGAAGTATGGAGTCGCCTGCTGTAATCCTGGGGCTTGTGCGTTCTTCGCAGCTGTAGATGCTATGTTATAGATGCCCTCTTATACATCTTTTCGAACCTGTACCTCTTCAGGCACCACCATGGTGCTCGCGTAGCACTTTTGTGAGATGGGCCGCAAGCACATGGGTATCGGGGGTGCTGATGATGACCTGCGACACGCGCTCGTCGAGGGTAAGACGCAGGGTGTTGTCATGAAGCGAAAGCTCTTCATCAAGGACGCGGCGCAGCCGGTACGATCGGGTTCCATCGCCCACGAGCAGCAGGCGGCGGTCCGTAAGGTACAGCGTGCCCTCCATGTCGACCTCCAGCCCGCGAACCGTATATTTGATATTATTGCGCTGAAATCGCTCCTGCACACGCTCTACAAGAAAACGAGCCTCGGTCTCGTAGTAGCATTCCTCGCCCCGCTTGAGCGACACCCTGCTGGTAACAGGAGTGAGCGGAGCAGCATGGACTTCGCGCTCAGCACGAAGCGCGTTGAGCATGGCTCGTTCAGCTGCAATGTCGCTTTGGCTTAGCCCAAGCCGATCTGTCAACGCGTCGACCGCCTCCTCTTCTTCCTCGGTCAGTACATGGTCTTCAACGACCGCGTCGACGACTTCTGCAAAGATAACCTGCTTCAGCGTGCTTCGTAGAGACGTGGGAACGGCGGCATCGTCTTCGAAACGGGCCACGAGATCGTCATCTACCACGTCACCGTCTTCGATCAGCCGGTCGAGTAGCAGGGCATAGCAGCGCGTGTGTAGCCACCGGCGCTGTGCAGGGCCGAGCGCGTGGTTGAGCGTATCGAGCAGGGGAGACGCGTCATTCTGGTCGATAAGGGCCTCACGTACGTTCTCCCATTCCACACGGGCAGCGCGGTTGCGCCGAGAGCGCATCCATCCAAATCGGATCGCCTCGGCCCCGGTAGCGAACAGCGCAATCCCCCCTGCTGGCGGGGCGACGACCAGCAGCACCACCGACAGCAGGAGACCAATACCTATCGTATACCCCAGACGCGGCGATAGCGATGGAAGGGCTGGCAGGTCGACTTCTGGCGGACGGGCTTCTTCGGGCGTGAACGGCGCCGGGTACGCTGCGCCCGTATCCACGAAGAGCTCTGCCTTGCCGTCGTCACGACGGGCCCGCTGCCCGGGCACAGTCTTTCCTCTACCTCGCTGCCCTTTCTTGAGGTGTTTCCGGTAATACAGGCCGTGGCGTCCGCCATGTACGTAAACACCCTTGCGGTTGAGCCCGACACGAGCGCCCGTGACCCCGGCCGAGAGGCCCATACCCCCTTTCGAGAGGTTGATGCGAAGCGGCCCCATGTTGAAATGCTTGCGGAGATAGAATGCCATATGTCGACGCGAGACAGATACTGAAGAGAGAAGAGCAGACTTTTCAATTCATACGTGGGAGCACATGGTCCGGGGCACATGGTCCCTCACTGCGAGAATACAGTCGAATACGGGTAACGAAGTCTGTTGCTGTTTCGCAATACTGCTGATCTGCAGCCATTATTTCTCCGGCATCCCCCTATGCAGACTCAACACGAAGTACGCAGCGCGCTACGACCTGTGAGCATGATTTTGAATTCGGGCCGCCCACAAAAAAAGCGCGCCGCCCAAGCGTACTGCTTGGACGGCGCGTTTACGTAGCGTGTGTACGTTTACCTTACCCCGCGGAACGGCGGCTCCGCATAGGACGGGGCTCGGTTGTTAGTTCAGCTGAAAGACAACCGGAAGCGACATCTGCACTCGTACGGCGCGGTTGCGCTGTTTCCCAGGTGTAAACCTCATCTGGCTCACGGCACGAATGGCCTCTTCTTCAAGCGTGCGATGCGGGGAGCTCAGGGCACGCGGGTTGGTTACGTTGCCTTCTTCATCGACAACAAACTGCACAACCACACGGCCTTCAATTCCAGCCCGGCGGGCAAAGTCAGGATAACTTACTTCGTCGTAGAGCGCCTCCATGCCACCGATGAGCTCAGGGCTCTCCTCAACCGCAATGAAGATTTCTTGCTCCTCTTCTTCCTCTTCCTCCGGGGCAGGCGGTGGCCCGGTATCAAGGGCTTGGTCGAGATCGAGGCTGCTGTCCCAGTCAATATCCTGATCTTCGATGATCTCGTCGTTAGGTACCTCAAGCGGCACCGGCGGACGCGGGGGCGGGGGCGGCGTAACCTCCTGCTCGGTCTGCTGGATCTCTTCCATCTCAACGACATCCTGCTCTTCGAGCATCACCTGGAAGTCGCCTCGGGAGTCGTAGTTCAGGTTGAACGCTCCAACGAGGATAAGCAAGGCAACGACCATGCCGATCTGTATGTAGAGCGGATAGTCGCGTTGCAGATCCGCTTCGGGCTTCTTACGAGATGTCATAGTGGGTATTCTGTCGGGAAAACGCGGTACGAATGGGCTTTGCCCTATTTGAATGTTCGATGAGGGGTTACGGAACGGTTGCACGTATGTTTCGCGTGTGTTTGCTCGCTGGCCTACAGCTGTGCCCAGTGCATCGGTACATTGCGTGTGATACATTGCGTGCGTTGCATGCCAGGCATCCAAGGTGTCTAAGGCAACTTGCAGACCAGGGTATCGTAAATAGTTGCAGATTCAGATGCGCCTGCACTCTTGAGCGCCTGTTCGCCTCTTTCTGCCTAGGCCCCTGCTATCCCTCGCCATGTCTGACTCGTCGCGCCGCCCGCTGCTGGATACGCTGAAACTCCTCGAAGATCACCTCGACAAGGTCCCGGGGCGTCTGCTCGGGAAGGTGCGCGACGGCATCGCTGAACTGCGCGCGCTGCTGCTGGAAAAACGCGCGGCCCGGTTCGCGCTGGTCGGACGTCGCGGGAGCGGCAAGTCGTCGCTCATCAACGCGCTCTTTGGGGAAGAGGTCGCAACAGTCGGCCACGAGACCGCCCAGACGGGAGCGGCGCAGTGGTACACCTACGAGAGCGCGCTCGGCACCATCGAGATGCTCGACACACGCGGGCTACAAGAGGGGTCAGATCCGAATGAGGTGGATGCGGCCGCCTCGCCGGAGGCCTCGATCCGCGCGGCCATGCAGGAGACCGCACCGGATGTGCTGCTTTTTCTCATTAAAGCACAGGAGGTTGATGCCGCGATCGATGCCGACCTGGAGGCGCTTTCGTCGCTCGCGCACGACGCGAAGCAGCTTCACGGGCATCTGCCTCCTATCGTGGGTATTGTGACACACTGCGATCTGGTTGAGCCGCAATACGTGCAGCTGCACCGTCCCGAAAATGAGGACCCGGATGAGCTCGATGAGAAGATGCAGCGCATCGAGACGATCCAGACCCACCTCACCGAGAAGATGCAGTCGTACCCGACGCTGGCCGACGCGGTGCTGCGCACGTTTGGCGTGGCGCTCTATCAGTCGTGGGACGCGACCGGGCGCCGACGGGCTGATACGCGGTGGAATGTCGAAGCACTCGTGGAATACCTCATCACGCAGCTCCCCGACGAGGCACAGGTCGAGTTTGCGCGTCTCTCGCGCATGCAGGCCCTGCAAAAACAGCTCGCAAACCGCCTCACACAGAGCACTGCAGTCGTGTGTGCCGGTATCGCCGCCACCCCAACCCCCGTTGCAGACATCGCCCCGATCACCACCGCGCAGGTGCTTCTCGTCATGTCGGTTGGCTACCTGGGTGGGCGCCGTATGGACATGAGCGCAGCCCGCGAGTTTCTGACAGCCGCGGGCGTGAACGTCGGCGCCGGATTCATGCTGCGCGAGGCCGCCCGCGCATTGGTTCAGTTTGTGCCGGGATACGGACAGGCCGTGTCGGCCAGTGTGGCGTATGCGGCTACGCTGGCGATCGGCAAAACCGCCACGCTCTACTTCATTACCGATCAGCAGGGCGACATGCAGGCGCATTTCGAGTCGGCGCACGAAGAGGCGCGGCGGGCTGCCGAAGCCCGCAACCTCGACGCCCTGATCGACGATCAGGGGTCATCGAACGGCTCCCACACAGGCTCTTAGACGCTTGTGCTATTCATCAGGCACTACTCTTCCACGGCGCTACTTTCCGCGGCGCTATGCCCCATCTGGGTCGTTGGTGTAAGCAAAGTACAGAAACGCGATGAAGTCGTAGAGCGCATGCACCAGAATCGGGACGGTGAGCCCTCCTGTGTACATGTACAGCGCACCGAGGTAGGCCCCCATGATCGTGGCGATGAGTGCATATGCTGGGGTGATCCAGTGGCAGACGCCGAACAGGATGCTGGCTACGATCAGTGCGCCCCACGGACCCAGCGGCGCAATGAACTCGGCTTGCAGCACGCCTCGGAAGAGCAACTCCTCGCCCACACCTGCGGCAATAGCAAGCACTGCCATGCCCGAGATTCCCCCGTACCGGAGCAGCGGCGCCAGAAACGAGCGCACGTGCGCTTCGATCTTGCGCATCCAGGGGGCCTGCACGCGCACCATGATTAGCAGAGCCGCCACCAGCGGACCCGTAGCCACCACACTCGTAATGAGCAGATCGGTCGACCATGTTAGCTCCTGTAGAAGCGGCAGTCCTCGCCAGTAGGCCCAGGCAAGCGCTACCGCTGCCAGCATCCACTCGAAGACAAACCCGGTAATGAACATCATACGCCCCTCAGTATCGGGGCGCGCCGGGTTATCGTCAGGCGACGGTAAGTTGGAGGATTCGGCGTGCGTTTCCATGCACAGGTGTATTTATGGTGTAGGATCGCGTATCGATGTAGCGTATCGACGCGGTGCGCTGCTCCTACGAACAAGCCTGCACGCGGTTGTTACCCCGAGAGAGGCGATCCAGAACACCCCTGATTGCGCGGCACAGATGCGCTGGTGCGGAGGAACCGCACGTTTGTGTGACGCAGGCAACTTTGCGAATCGACTACCGGTTTACGCGTTGATTTCCGCTGTGCGTATCCGTTCGCATCCCCCTGTTTTCTATGCCTACCTTTTCCGCTTCTGCGTTTCAGCGCCTTACCGGGCTCGAATCGCGTCCGCAGCCCTCGGTGATTCCGACGCGATTGCCTGTTGTTATGATGCACGGGTTTGGCATCGGCGGATCGCTGCGGCGGGGCGGCCACCTGCATGAGCAGGCGATGTACCTGCGGATGCGGGGCGTGCGCGCCTATGCGCCGAACGTATCTCCGTACAACACGGTGCGGGCACGCTGCCAGACGTGGCAAGCCCACATTGAGCACATTCTGGAGGAGACCCGCTCCGATACCGTCACGGTCATTGCACACTCCATGGGCGGACTCGATGCACGCTTCCTCATTGCACAGATGGGGATGCACGAGCACATTAAAGCGCTTGTGACGGTATCGACGCCCCATCGAGGTTCGACACTGGCCAACCTGGTGTTGAAGCAGCCGGATGCGGTGCGCTCCTGGCTCGCAGATATTACCGACTGGATGGGCACTCATATCATTGAAGACGGCTCGGCCAACTCGCTCCAGACGGTGCGCGAGCTCACGCCGTCGTTCATGAAGCACAGCTTCAACCCAAACGTGCCCGACCACCCGGACGTGACGTACTGGTCTTATGCGGGTCAGGCGGGACGCGACACGTCGGTGCCTCTTACACCGCTACTGCGCTACTTCAACACGCATCTGTACGAGCGCGAGGGCATCAACGACGGATTTGTCTCGGTCGACAGCGCCCGGTGGGGCACCTTCAAGGGCACGGTAGATGCCGACCACGTGCGCCAGGTCGGCATGGATGCCGGGTTTGGCGGGGCGAACTTTGATGCGAATGCCTTCTACGCACAGATTGCTACGCAGCTGTGTAACGCGGGATGGTAGCAGGCCATGCGGTGTCACTCCGGCAGACGTTTCTTTCTCCATCCTGCTTGCATTTCGGAAAGAGCCGCCTCGCGGGCTCTTGTGAGGTCTCTCCCATTTGTTGGTTGGCTCTGGATCGTTCGACATGCGCGACAGGGACGTGAACAGGGACATGACGTGTGGTGGAACGGGTCCTGAAAGAGATCTTGCACTCTATGCAATGGAAATATCACTGCAATAACGGGTATTTGTGGTGGGCTTTTTTGAGGCCTTCGGTCGTGCGAAAAGCCCACGATATCCGGTGTATATGTCGTCTCGCAGGTTGCATACACTTTCTTTACAATAACGGATTCAACAGGGTGAATGTCGTTTGCCGGGGCGGTACAGTGGTCCTACCTCCGGGTGTCGGTGCGGCATATGAGCCTGGCCTCCGACGGACGCACAAACATGTTAGGAGTTACGCACTTGAGGGTAGGATGTAAGTTGGATCCGTCAAATAGGCCCGGATGGCCTCCCGAATGATGGCCGTTTTTGACTCGTAGAAGCTGATCGCTGTCTCCACGCGGTGTAGTTCCAGCCGCAAAAAAGCGCGGATCGACATCTGAATGTGATTGTGCTGCGCCTGGATGCTCTGGCATTGCGAGCGCTCGGCCCCACAATATTGCTTGAGCCTGCGGTGATAGGTCTCTACGCCCCAGGCGCGGCGTGCAAGCTGCTTGCGCTTCGCTTCGGGCATCTCCAAGTCGTTGGTCGCCCAGTATTGCAGTTTTTGCGTGCCCCCATCTTCCGCGTTGGCATCTTCCGCGTTGGCATCTTCCGCGTTGGCATCTTCCGCGTTGGCATCTTCCGCGTCTTCGTCTGTGGAGACGGTCCGGAAGACCTTGACAAAGCCGAATCCCTTCAAGTGCACCGTCCGTCCCGCTTCGGGAATGGTAATCTCCTGAATCTGTCGGTTGAAGGTGTCGTCGGGATTGACTTTCCGGTTTTTCTTCAGCCGCGTGAGAAATGTCCATCCCAGATCTCGAACCGTTTTTAGGTTGTCCAACCCACTGTACCAGCTGTCGAACAGGACGTGTTTGGGCTCAAACCCTCGTTCAGCGGCGGTGGCGGCCATCTCACGAAAGTGCTCGTTCTTCGTCTTCCCGTCTTTCTCGTAGAGACGAAAGTCACAAGGCACGTGGGGCTCCTGCTTTTCTTCCTCCAACTGCCCTTCTTCCAACTGCTCCTCTTCCAACTGCTCAGGCAACGACGGATTCGAGGAGCCCCGCCACAGAAGCGTCAGTAAATTGATGCCTTTGACCACATCCTTGTGCTTGCCGCTCCAGTGCCAGGTAACATGCTCAATCTTGTTGGCGTAGGGCTTATCCAACGTCGTATCGTCGAAGATCAACAGTCCCTCGTCTTTTTCCACGACCGGCTCCGCTTCCTGCCACAACGCCTCCGTATCTGGAGGCCGTCTCTGCAACAGGCGGGTGAAGGCGTCGTGCGCCGGAGCATTCTTCCCTTTGGGATACGAGCGGGACGCTTCGGTGCAGGTAAACTCCTTCTGCGCGGCAATCAGAAAGTGGATGTAGTCGAGGTCGTCGACTTTGGGAGGATTCATCGGGAGACCTTAAATCGGCATTGTAAAGCGTGGATAACTTGAAACTACAAAAATTATTAGGCAACTGCGTAAGTCCTACATGTCTGATGTGGCACGGGCCACAGAATGACTGGTGTACATGCCACCATCCAGGTCGTCGAAAAAACGCAGTTGCTTTATCGATCGATGTTGGTAAACGCTACATGCGTTTTGATGAGCTCTACCTTGCATATCTGTCTTCTTGATGAGCAGCTCCTGTTCATCATATTCAGCGGTACCCTTCTGGGTTGAGCAATCCGACGACTCAAGGGGGATTGTCCTCATTAGCGTAGATGATATCCACTTGGAACCGATAGGAACTCCGTTGAGGGGGGTAAAAGCAAACTGCAAACGTACACGCGGCCAACCGCTTCGCGCACCTCGTTAAAGAACGGTTTCTTACTGTGCATCGGTCTAATCCGTTGGTACCGGCCACACCAAACATCGGGTACTGCCGACCGCGTTGTTCGTCATATTAGGTATTGCATGGGAAGAGGGTCAGTGCCCGAATGACATTCGTTCACATCGACCGGCTTACCCTGCAGGCAGGCAGACTGAGCTGCTACGATGGTTTGGTTTCTCTGATCGCGTTACGAGTTACATTCACCAACCGATACACGGCCTACCATGAATAACCCGAAGAAAAAAGAACAATCTCCGTCGCAAAAGGGAAAAGACAAAAATCCCATGAGCGAGAAAGATAGAAACAAGAATCCCAAGAGCGAAAAGGGGAGAAAAGACAAACGCCCTATGACTGAGAAGAAATAAAGACGGCTTTGCGGCTGGTTTAGGAATCTTTACTCACGTATTTAACTCCCTCCGACGACTCGAGTTGGAGGGAGACGTGAGTTCTCGGAATCACAATAGCAATGTTCAAAAATAATGTAGATGTACGCGCAGACATGATTTTATAAATGTAAAAAACAGTCTGATATGAGTTTTCTTGTGTTGATTCTAATCGTGTTTTTGATTCTTGCTGTAGTTGGGGGAGGTGCTGGCTACAGAAGTGGAAATAATGTACTTGCTGGAGGTGGAGGTGTCGTTGGACTTGTTCTCATCGTCGTCCTAATCATGTTTTTGACTGGCAATATATAGCTCTGGCTCTGTAGAGCCTTTGAAGGAAACTACTGGAGGAGCAAACGTGCACTGCGCTCTTTTTTCGTGCTCACTCGCCCATACTCCATAAACCAATAAAGCATGTCGACTGATATTACACCGTTCTATCGAGCGGCTGTGTCTCCTATTTTTCTTTTTCTACAACCGACCTTTTGCTCATGCGACTTCTTCCGTTAAGTGCATCGCTCATAATTGCTTGTCTTCTACTGACCGTACCGCAGGCTCATGCTCAGCGCAATCTGGATCTCAAGATCGGTCCTCGGGTAACCATCGACGTAGCTGATATCGACGAGACGGCGATTGGGGGCACCATCCGTGTTACCGGTGAAGGTTTTCCTCTTCAGGCAAGCGGTGCGTTCGACGTCTACGCGTCCGAAGACGATGCCACGATCTTTACCGTCGACCTGAACGCCCACTACCTGATTGACCTCGCGCGATGGTTCTCGCCTTATTTAGGGGCTGGAGGTGGGGTCACGCGCATTTCGGGACGAACCGGGCTCGGTAGCGAAACAGATCTGGGGTTAAATCTGGTAGGCGGCCTCGAAATCGATGTGCAGATTATCACTCTATTTACTCAGTCCCAACTCACGCTCGGAAGCACCTTCGACCGGCTTGGTTTCTCTGCCGGATTTCTTGTCAAGATATGACAGCAATTTGACACCAAAACCGGCCAAAGCATTACAATCGTGTCTCTGCGAGACGTACGCGGTTGGTATTATTCGGCCGTTATGTTTCTCTTTCCTCCTCTTTCGAAGAGGCATCGAAATCAATCATTACGTCTTCCCCGAACAGCGTTTTGTTAGCTGCATGGTACTGAGCGGGCGTATTTACGTGAAACCGAAGCCCGGTCTGTCGGGGCATCGTGAACGCCTCTACAGGATACCGCTGCGCAAGCGCGTCAATAAAGCGTCCAAGCGTATCCGCGTCGCGGCCCTGTTCGAGATAGGGCGCCACGTAGCCGAGTGCTTGCGGCGTGAGCAGATAGCAGGCCGGGCTGGTCCACACGGAGGGCGGATCGTCAGGGGCATGCACGAGGCCCTGCACGCGAATGGCATTCATACGATCGGCATTCACAGAACCGGCATCGTCAAGATCGAAGACGCTGGTATGCGTCCGCTCGTCTGCATCCTGTGAGAAGAGGGCCAGCGCCTGACTCTGTTCGTGGTTCAGAAAGCGCTCGACCATCGGCCGGAGCACAACGCGAAACAGGCTGTCTCCGGCTGCCACCAGGGCTGGCTGTTCGGTGCCAATGCACTCCAGAACGGCATGCAGATCGCCGACTGCTCCCAACCGCTCTTCGCTGCTACGCACCCCGTTGTTGTGCAGCTGCAGATCTATACCGTGCGCGTTCATCGTTGGCTGCCACTCAGACTGCCACGCCGCAAAAGCCGCTGGATGCCGGTCGTTGATCGCCACATGGATGAAATCCATCTCCGGCCAGCTGATGACCTGTTCGATAAGGTAGTCCACGATCGGCCGCCCCGCAACCTTTAGGAGCGGCTTCGGGGTATCGTCTGTGAGCGGACGCAGACGCGTGCCAAATCCAGCAGCAAGTATAATCGCGCGCATGGACCTGGACGTGGGGATGATGAGCAAGCATAGTCGAATTATGGGACGGGACTGGCACTACCCGGGGTCTCACTCCCCCACCACCAGCCGTTCCGTGGCCGTACGCCCCCGCGTCTCGGGGCGGTACATGAGCTCGGCCTCTACGGCCGGGTGCACAAACGTGCCGCTCGTGGTGGCGCGCGCCACGTAGCGGTAGGTGTGCGTGCCGCGCCGAAGGTAGTCGGCAAAGAGCAAGACCCGCGTATCCTGCTCCTCGGTGTGGTTGAACGAACCCCACCAGCGATCCTGTCCGGTGTCGGCATCGCGAAGCAGCCCGGTATCCGTCGTTTCAAACGCGCTATTCAGCGTTTCCAGTCCAGCAGGCAGCGGGTCATCGACGACCACGTAGTTGCGATCGGTTGGGCTGTTCAGGCGCAGCGTGACGCGCACGAGGCTGCCTTCTGCGATCTGGCGCATGCCGTCGGCGTTGGGATTGAGCGTGCGTGCGACTTCGCCATCTGTGTCCAGCAGTTCGAGGGTGCGCTCTACGCGTAGCCCTTGCTCGCGGGCCTCCACCGGAGCGGTCGTTGCTGTCTCCAGGCGGGCGGTGTAGTAGAGGCGTCCGGGGCCGTCGTCTTTTTGGATGCGGATCGGCGTCTCACCGTCGGGCAGATCGGATTCAGGAACGATCACGTTCCGCGTGTCGAGCGTGCGGGTGCGGAAGGCCGCGGTCAGAATCTCACGTCCGGCCAACTCGACCGTCGCCGCAAAGTCAGGTGTTTCGGCTTCGTAGGCCTCGACGTAGCGATCGAAGGCTTCTACCACAGCGGCGTTGTCCTGGGTGGAGGTCCAGTGTCCCTGTGTGCGTTCGTCGATCAAGTACTGCACCATGCGCTGTGCCAACGGCTGAAAGTCGCTCGATGCGTCGTGCACCAGGAGCGCCGAGAGCCCAAACGCGGTGGCACGGGCATCGCTGGCGAAGATCCAGCCGAAGCGGTTGTCGTCGGGTGCCGCAAGATAGGCCTGCGTCGATTCAACGCGGATCTGGGCGCGCAGCCGGTCGGCAATGGCGGTGCGGCGGGATGCGAGAGCGGCGCTGTCGGTGGTGTGCAGGGCGCGCAGCAGGTAGCTGAGTCCGTCGGGCGAGTTCGGTGGATTGTCGGCAAGCACCGAGAGCTCCGACGTGACCACGCGCCCGTGGCGGGCCAGCGCGTAGAGCATCAGCGCGCGGGTGTCGGCCCAGACGGCGCTGCTGTAGTAGTCGGGACGATCACTCGGGTTGCGCACCCATTCTTCGAGCGCGTCGAGGGCGTTTTCGGTGAGGGGCTGCGGCACATCATATCCGGCTTCGTCGGCCTCGGCCAGCGCCAGCGCTACGTATCCGGTAAGATACGGCTGCGCGGTTGAACTGCCGGGCCACATCGCAAAGCCGTCGCCGGTCCAGAAGCGGCTGAGGTCGTCGCGCCAGTCGGCAATAGCTGCATCGCGACTGTCGAACGGCAGCGCCAAACCAAACGCATCCACCAAACCCGGTGCCAACAGCAGCGGACGGATGCGCGAGGTCTGCTGTTCGATGCATCCGTATGGATACGTGAACAGGTGCTCCAGCGCGCCGTCGAGTCCGGTGAGCGCGGTGGAGGCCAGCCGCACGTCGAGTTGGCCAGTACCGGGCACGCGGTCGGGCGGCGGACGCAACGTTTCGGTGGCGGTGCCCTCGGTCGAGGCGAAGGTGGCCTGCACGTCGGTGGTCGTGCTGCGCGTTATGGGCAGGGGGATGCGCAGGGCATCCGTTTCGCCGTTCATCTGGGCGCGAAACGCCACGCGGGCGGTGTCGGCAGCAGGCGCTTCGGCGCGGAACGTAACCGCCTGGGTGGCGCCCGGTGCCAGCGTCACGGACTGCGTGATGGTTTCAGAGAGCGCCAGGTTCTCGGCGTCGATCTGCACCTCGGCGGTGCCTTCGGTATCGGTGCGATTGGTGACGAGCACGCGCGCCGCGAAAGTGTCGCCCTCGTGAATAAAGCGCGGCAGTCCCGACTGCAGCACCAGCGGCTTGGTGACGGTGATGTCGGTCTGCCCGTTGCCAAACTGATGCGTGGGTGTGTGCCCGGTGGCCATCAGGCGCATGGTGGTGAGCTGCTCGGGCAGTTCAAATGAGAGCTGTGCCCGGCCCCGGCTGTCAGTTTCTACGGCAGCATCCCAGTGTGCAAGCGGCGAAAAATCGGTGCGCATGGACTCCTCGCCGCCTCCTCCACCAATCGGCATCGCTGACTTGACGACGTTGTCATCGCCTGAACGTTGCTTCACAATCGCGGAGCGCGTTTCGGTGGTGGTTACGCTGAGGGGACGCGTGCCGTAGAACGTGTCGAACGGATCGGGGAGCGCGTAGCCGATGAGGTTGAGCACGCCCGCGTCCGCCGCGCTGAAGGTGATCTCGCCCGGCACGCCCTGTCCGGTGTCATCGCGAAGCTGCATATCCACCGTAACGGTGTCGCCGGGACGGTAGGTGTCGGTGTCGGGTTCGATGTCTACGAAGATGCGACGTTCGCTCGCATCCACCGGAAGCTCAACGTATCCCACCCGAAACGCAGGCGCTCCCGGATCGGCAGTGGCTTGTGGAGGCGCAGTGCGTTCGTTGAGCAGGATGACACTCGCGTACACGTTGGGCAGGTAGTCGTCTTCGATGTCAATCTCGATCTGCGGGGCGCTGCCCGTGAGCGTTTCCACGCGGCTGTGCAAGATGCCGTCACGCTCGATGGTGATGAGCGCGGTGGCTTCCTCGAAGGGCGAGGGCACCATGATGCGTGCGGTTTCACCGGGCGCGTAGGTGTCTTGATCGGATACAAGCTCGATCTGATCGTCGTCTTCGCGCTGCCAGGCTACGTAGCCCGACCCGCTGGCGTAGACGGTGGCCTCGGTCTTCAGGGCGTTGCCGCGGATGTCGGTGGCGGTGGCGCGCACTTCGTAGAGCCCACCCTGAGGGATGGTAAAGGCGGCGCGCTGGGCGGTGTCGGACTGCGAGGTGAGGGTGGTATCGGCCACGGGCACTTCGGTCTCTTCGCTGCGCCAGGTCATCCGTCCGTCGGAGCCGACCTCGCGCACGCTGTTCCACTCTTTGCGCACCAGTTCCACATTGATCTCATGGTCGCCCTCGGGCCGCCCGTTCGGATCAACGGTGATGAGATCGACGGTAAGCGCATCGGTCTCGCTCATGTCGAGATACGAGGTAGAGGGCTGCACACCGATGTAGAACTGCCCTGGATGCACCATCGTGGTGGTGCGCCCAGCGATTTCTTGCTGGGCAGCGTCGGTGACGCGTCCCGTCCACGTAAGACGCATGGGGTGGCCGTCGGCATTGCCTTCAGTGGGCACGCGCACCGAGACGTCGCTGTCGGCGCTGAGCGTGGTGTCTTGCTCCAACAGGGTGTTGTAGTCGTATCCGCTCATCGGACCGAACTGGTAGTCGTCGTATCCGGGCGGCTGGTGGCGCGTGCTGCTCTGGCGCACACGGAGAAAGGCGGATGCGCCGGGCAGTCCGGCCCCGAAGAGGTAGCGCGCCGAGAGCGTACCTTCAAAGAAATCGCCTGCTACGTACGCATCAGCGGCGCTGCTGGCCTCGACGGTGAATGCCGCCTGGCGGAACGACTCGATCTGAAACGTGCCGCTGGCGATGCCTTCGCGGTTCCAGCGGCGCTCGGCGGTAAGGGTGGTATCGTCGACCAGCCCCACCTGCACATCGTAGTCGCCCTGTGCGGCGCCACGGGGAGCGCGCCAGGTGGTGTCGAAGCTGCCCAGGTCGGAGGCGGTGAGCCGTTCATCGAGCACCACCTCGTCACGCGGGTCGTGCACAACCATTCGCAGCGAGTCGGTGATGGGCTGCCAGTCGCGATCGGTGCGGCTGCGCAGGATGCCTTTGATATGCACCGTATCGCCCGCCTTGTAGAGGCCGCGGTCGGTGAAGATGGTGCCGGTACGCGTAATCGGCTCGGGACGCCAGCTGCTCTGAATCCCAAACCGATACGCCTGGATTCCACTTCCGTACTCGCTGCTGGTGAAGGCGAGGTCCCCCTCGTGCTCCACAATCGCAAAGAGATCGGGCACGCCCTCGCCCGGATCGTCGAGCAGCTCCGTCCAGCCAGGAAAGTCGGCACGTCCGTCGGCACCGGTGGTGCCCGTCCACAGCACACGGTTGTCGCGGCTGCGGATTTCGACTGCGGCATCGGCAACGGGCTCGGCCTGGTCGAGCGTGGTAACGAGCAGCAGGCTCTGGTGCGGACTAAACTTGGCGGTGAGGCCCAGATCGGTGTACTGAGCCAGCCCGCGATGCGTGCGCGAATCCTCGGCGTCGCGGTCGTGATTAAGCTGCCAGCCCACAACGCCGCGATTGTCGGTGAGTAGCGAATCGAAATGCAGCGGCGTGATGCGGCGCTCGGTGCGTGATTCGTCGAGCGTCCACGTGCGCTGAAACGGCACCGGATCTCGTGCGTCCTCGCGGTGTGGGCGGTCGTACGTGTAGTAGGCCGGCACAATCTCCTCGCGCGAAATCACCTCCGCGCCAATCCGCACGTCCGTCACATTCACATAGCGTACCGGCAGGGCGCGTTCCTGGTTGGATTCGACAACCATTGCGCCCTCCGGCACTTGTAGCGACGGCGCGTAGGCGCGCGTCTCGAACGTGCGTTCGGTTGCCGGAAGCGTCTGCCCGAAGCGATCGGTGAGGTTTTCGATGCGGAGCGTGTAGTTGGTTTCGGCTTGCAGCGGCACGGAGATCGTGTGCTCGGTGGAGGTATAGCTGTCGCGTGCGCCGGTACCGGGCGGCCACTCGATGGCGGGCTCCATCGAGAGCGCCGCGCGCAGATCGCCGAAGCGCACCGGCGTGCTGAAGAGCAGCGTGAGCCCCTGGTCGGGCGCAAAGCGACCCTGGTCGTCGGGATACTGCCAGCTGGATTGGTCGAGCGCCTGCAGCGCAAGCGGCGGGTAGGTACGAAACTGGATGCGCATGGCATCGGCTGTGCCCAGCGGTCCGGCGGTGGTGGGCAGGCCCGCAGCGGCCGTGAGCGCGTACTCGGTGCCCTGTGCGAGCTCGGCGCTGAGGGGCAGCACCAGCGTGCTATCGCCGTCGTTCTCGGCAAGGCCAATGGGCAGGCGGTCGGAGTCAAGGAAGCGCTGTGCGGCCGTGGCATCCACCGGCAGATTGAAGCGCAGGCGCAGCGGCTGGTCGAGCGGGGCAAAGCGCTCCCCATCGGCGGGCGTGGTGGACACGATCTGCGGACGCACCGTCTCGAACGTCCAGGTGTACGGCTCCTGCATCTGATCGCCTTCGGTGGACGTGAGCACCGGATGCACGGTAACGGTGAACTGCGTAGCTGGCGGCAAGTCCTGCTCGGGCGTAAACACGAGCGTCTGCGTGCCCTCCCACCGGAAGGTGCCGTCAACCGCAGGCTCGACGGTGAGTGCTGAATCGGGCGGTGCCTCGGTATCCCCCAGGGCCACCATGGGTCGGCTAAACGTGGCGGTGATGGCCTGGCGCGGCTGGTACCGAGTGCGTGTGCCGCGTGGGCTCACAGCCAGCAGGCGCAGCGGGCCGTCGAGCGTGGGCGTAAAGCGCTCGGTTACAGCGCGGTCGCTCAGGGATTCGGGGGCCTCGCTGGTCGAGGAGGAGGACCCCCCGCATCCTCCAAACAACAGACCGATCAGAATCCCGCTGAGCACCACGATCCAATCAAAACGAAGCGGCATGAATATAGAGGTCGGTAGAGCGTAGGCAACAGGTTAATTGCAATGTAGCACGCGCATCCCTCGAATGCGAACAGCTTGCGTTCACACCTGCACTTTGCACGTGCTTGGGAGCGCTCATCGCCTCCTACGCTCTAACGATAGCTCCTCTAACGACAGCGCGGCCCACCCATCAGCATGCCCTGCACGTCGTAACTCGTTCCCTGCAAGCGGCCTGAACGTCCAATAGGCACCAGATGCGCTTCGAAGCGTCCGCCAAAGAACGACGGCATGCCGGCCAGCGGATAGACCGTGAGCATGCCTGTCTGCAACTCAAGCGCTTCCGAGAGGCGCGGCTGCTTGCGTGTGCCAGCTGCCCCCCCTGTTGGCGACCGGATTGGCTCTTCAATGGCTTTCATGAGGCGTCCGTACATGCCAAAATCAGTCGTTTCGAGGGTGTGTGCCCCGGGATCATCAAAGCGAAGTGTGGTCTGCATGGTGCCGTCGTCGAAGGTGCCTCGCAGTTCAAGGTGCTGCATCCCATGTTCGTTGGACTGCCACGACTGAATCGTCCCGGTAACGCATTCTGATATGGGATGCGCAGGAGCCCGGCGTCCGCTTCCAGGCAGCGTGCCGTCTACGTACGCCACAAACGAGCACTGGTCGAGCTCGGTCATCGCAATCTCGAACTCGTTGAGGCAGCTGAACGTCTCGTTTTCCTCCTCGGCGTTAATGACCATCCAATCGTATCGGCGGGGCGAATCGGGACGGGCACGCAGTCCGGTGGTGGATATGCTTTCGGCGGTGACCGTGACGGGAAAGTCGTCCTCGTTGTTCGAGGTCTGCACCGTTGCCGCATGGCCCAGGTTGTCTATTGGGGTCACCATGTGCCCGGGCGTGTCAACGCTCCACTGGAGCTTCTCGTTGTTGGCATAGCGCACACGTCCCCGCAAGTCGACCGCCTCGCCCGGAGACACCTGCATCGACATTCGCGCTGTGGCTCCTGAGGCGGTTGCGATGCGCACGTCAATCGCCTCGGTGTTCACGTCGATGTCCTGGAACGGAACCGCCGCCAGGCATCCGCTGCTGCCTGGCTCAACGAGTTCAGCAGCCACACAGACGGTAGCCCGGCCGCGGCCTTCCCGAATCACGTTGAACTGCTGATGCGCAATGCGCTCGACCACTTCGCGGCCCAGCGTGCCCGGACGCGAAATCGTCCAGGGCTCGTCCGTCACGTCTACCGGACCAAACGTACAGCCCGGGATCTGAAACGCCTGCGATTCTACGTCAGGAATCAGATTACCCGCCCCCACCCCTGTGGCCTCTTCAGACAGATCGGACTTCCATTTATCTTGGATCGGGACTCTTCGAAAGAGGGATTCGATGGCTTTTCCGCCGCCAATGGCCCATGTCACATCGGCCGCCACCTGGCTAAAATCGAAGCGCTGGCTGTATGCGTTGATCTCAGCAGCCGTCCAGGTCACATCCATCACCTCATCGTCTTCCCAGAACGCATAGGGCCCGTCGTGCTCAACGCGCAGTCCACCCAGCTCGCTCGGGTAGACGGCATGCATCATTTCGTTCATGGCGCTGATGAGGGTAGTATGCAGTCCCATTGCGTTGGTCAGCGATACCGCAGCGGCCCGTGACCCGGCAGCGCCTTTGGGACCCATGAATGCCCCAACTGCAAGAAGCGCCACCTGGGCGTTCTCGATCCACGTACCCATGTCGTCGAGCACCTCAATATCTTGCTCGGCAGCACGCTGTGCAGCAAAGTAGCCTTGCAATTCTGCCGCGGTTGGGCTGTAGAATGGCGTGTCGCAGCTATTCGATGCGTGTTCTGCCGTGGCGTATCTTGGCCGATAGCGGGCTCGGTTCGCAGGGGACTGCCCAAACATAGACGAAGCATCGGCCAGAAGCGGGCGCGCTCGGTTGAGTATCTGCCGGTGCCCCGTAGCGTCTCGAAAGAAGGCATCGCCCTGCGGAAGCACCGGGCGCCCTGCTGTGCCGGTTGTGGTGCCCGCTGCGTATATCGCCTCGATGACCGTCCATTCCTCGGGCGTAATGTAATCGCTGTACGAGGCATATGACAGCGCCTCACGCAGCGGCGGACGCTCCTCCGATCCCTGCACCAGGCGCGTTGCCATAATCAACGGTCGCTGGTGATACAGAGCGGTCTCAATAGCTTCTGCCCCCAGATCGGCGCTTGCAGCGTCTTGGTGTACCGCAAACATTTCCGCTTTCGTCTCCAGGTCATCTACAACCTGGTTGAAGAACCCAGGGGCTTCTTCCAGCGGCTGAATTGCAAATGCAAAGGCATCGCAGTCGCTGAGGGTATCCATGAACTGCATCTCCACCTGAATGGCCCTCAGCGAAAATGTGGGGTTGACCGGCGCCTTCATCACGAATGTGTTGGAGGCCGTGCGCTCTGCCAGGGTGCGCCCAGCCGACTCGCCGTCGATGAGCAGATTCAGTCGAATGGGGCCGTCAATGTCGTCGGGGATGCCGCGGATCTCGATCAGCGTGAAGGGGCGCGCCTCGTACTGGGAGAGCCGCACCCGGTCGCAGTCAAGCTGCTGGGGAGCCGCCCGATCTACTTCTGTGCTTGTGTGGTCCAGGGTCTCTACCTCCTCACGCAACTGACGAAAGAAGTCCGTCGCCTCTTCGAGGGTGCGGTCGAGTTCCAACGTGTCGGGCCGCACCGTGTGCATAGCTGCGTGTCGATGGCGCTCGTTTTCCGCCGCGGTAACGGCCGGGGCCGTCCACGCTATGGCCCCGAAGCAGAGCATTGTCCAAAACACACCTACTGCATGCCGTGTGTATCGTATACCGTCCATAAGCTACCTATGAAGAAAAATCGTCTACAAAGAACGGCCCCAGGGCCCATGCCGAATAGCGCCTAATCTACAACACGGTTTTTTGAGATGCGAGCGGACATGCCGCAGAGCAACGGTCTACACGTAGCTTGAAGGACGTGCCGAGATGTATGCTCAGCATACACCTTGTGGATCTTGCCCTGATGCCATGCCGTCGCATCTCATCCGTTGTGTCGCATGCATTCCCTGGACTGAACACCCGCTCATGGCTTCCTCTGAAACTGCTTCGCCCGACGGCTCCCCCGCCGACTGGACCGGCATGCTCGATTTTCTGCGCCGCGCCGAAGCCCTCAAAGATACGCTGCGCTCCAGCTACACGCAGGACGGACGCCCCGAGAGCGTAGCCGCTCACACCTGGCGCCTCTGCCTGATGGCGATGCTCTTGCATGATCGGTTTCCAGAGGTGGATGGCATGCGCCTCATCAAGATGTGTCTGATCCACGACCTGGGTGAGGCCATTCATGGCGACATCCCCGCGCCCGAGCAGTCCGATACCGGCGACAAGGCGACCCAGGAACGCCGCGACGTTCAGGCACTCATTGCGCCGCTGCCCGCGCATCAGCAAAACGAGTTTATGGCGCTGTGGGACGAGTACGAAGCCGCCACTTCGCCGGAAGCGCAGCTTGCGAAGGGCCTCGACAAGCTCGAAACGCTGCTGCAGCACACGCAGGGCGACAATCCACCCGATTTCGACTATCGCTTCAATCTGGAGTACGGGCGCGCCTACACCGATGCGCATCCGCTGCTCGCTGAAATCCGCACCGTCCTCGATACCGAAACCGCACGACGTGCCGAGGAGAACGAGTAGCGCAGGCTGCATCCTGGACACAAAAGCTTCTTTTCACCGCCAGAGACGTTCGTGCCAAGGCCCCCCAGGCTTCGGCTACGGTCCTCCCACGTAACCAACCCGGAACAGGCATCACACAAGGAATCTGTTGATCTCCCGTGTGCGTGTTGCAACATACGAACTCACATACTCCACTCGTAGTGCAGACCACCAACCGTTATGTCTACAACCGCTGCCTCCGACACGCCCACCATTCGCCTACGCCGCAGCGACGAGCGTGGGTTTGAGGACTTCGGCTGGGCCGACAACTGGATGACGTTCTCCTTTGCCAACTACCACGACCCCGAGTGGGTGCACTTTGGCCCGCTGCGCGTCATGGTCGAGAATCACATCCAGCCCCACGAAGGCTTTAGCGCGCATCCGCATCGCGATGCCGAGATCCTGACGTACGTATCCTCCGGTACGCTCACTCACGGCGACAACCAGGGCCACACCGCCGAGGTGAACGCAGGCGAGATGCAACTCATCAGCGCCGGAAGCCGCGGCATGGTCCACTCCGAAGAAAATCTGCACGACACCGTCGAGCACAATTACCAGATGTGGCTCGTGCCCGACCGCCCCGGCACCGACTTCTACTACGGACAAAAAAAGTACACACCCGCTGAGCGCCAGGGGCAGCTCCGGGGCTACGTCTCGCCCGACGGACGTGGGGACACGGTGCCGATTAACACAGATGCGTTCGTGTATGCGGGGCTCTTCGCTCCGGGCGACACGACCACGCATCCCCTCGACGCCGGACGCGGCGCCTGGCTACAGGTCGTTGATGGCGAGCTCACCATAGAAACTGGCCCCGACGCCCTCATCCTACGCTCGGGCGACGGCGTAGGACTTACCCACATTGACGCGCTTACCCTTACTGCCACAGCCGACAGCGAAGTACTCCTCTTTGACGTCCGCATGAACGTTCCCCGCCTGTGGACATAGCCCACAGGCATCTTGCACGCCCCGGTTAGCTCTCCCCGTAGATATCGGTCAACACGCCTGCGATGCGGACGCCTGCCTGCAGCAGCCGCTTCTCCACAATGTACATGTTCTCGTTACGATACGTCCAGCCGATCTCGTGATTCTCGGGCACGTCGTAGACCGCGTCGCGGTAGCTGACCGACTCCTCGGCCCAGCGGCGCACCGTAGCCTGCTGCCAGGCCGCCACCTGCTCGTCGGTTGCCAGATTGATGGCATTAGCCCATGTCTCATGGTCGTCGCTCCACGACACCAGCATGCCCGTGTCCCACACGCGGTGCAGGTTCGACGCCTCGCCCAGCCAGCAGACACGCACGTCGTTGCCACCGCCGTCCTCGCCCGTGCCCACATGCAGCGGCTGGTGGATGTCCCCGATCATGTGAATCACCATCTTCAGATGCTCACGCTCGGTCTCTGCATCGAGTCCCCCCGCCTTCAGCGCCGTAATCTTCCGCTCCAGTGCCGCGATGATGTCGCCATTCGGATTTTTATGTGCCTGGTCGTAGGTCGTGTCGGGCGGAATCGTCACCCAGTGCCAGTCGGCGGTGTGCCGAAACGCATCGGTCGGGCGCACGCGGTCCATCCACGTGGTCGCCTCCACCAGCGACTCCTCACCCAGCACATCCTCGACCGTAGCGAGCACGTCATCCGACAGGTGCTGCCGGGCAATCTCTCCCGTTACGTAGTGGCCAACCCGCCCCCACATCTCCGAGGCCATAACCGGACTCGCGGCGACCAGTCCAAGCGCGAGTGCTGCGATGCAAAAGATACGTGTGCTGTGCGTTCTCATCCGTGTGGCTCGTCTGTGGATATCAAGAAGTAGGCGCCAAGAATAGGCGCGTGTGCTTTGCTCTGTGGCTATTCAGGGGAGAGGCGCAGCATCCTGTGTTATGGGTAGCGTTGCTGCCGGGCCTCCGGTTGAGCGTATCCCGATAGAACGCCGTTTCCATCGGCGTACGGCCTTCGCTTGTGTGCCTGTGCAGATGCTATACACCCACGCGATGCCCCTTTGCCCTGGGCCCTTTCATACGCCGGCCCCGCAACGCCTCGGCCTCGCAACGCCTCAGATCACCCCTCTCACTATTCCTCGTTCGCCGTCTCTTCCCGGTAGACCGCCCGGATGCAGCGCGACAGCGGAAGCGGCCAGTCGTCGCGGGCATATTCCTCAAAGTCCGGAATACGGCTCACCTCTGCCAGCTCATCCACCGCAGTGCCTGCCTGCACGCCCTCAACAACAAACCCGCGCAGTGCCGCCAGGAAGTCCCGCATCTGCAGCAGGTCGCCGCGTCCCCCGGTAATGCCCGCATCGGGCGCGCCATGCCCGTGGATCAGGATCGTGTCGTCGTCGAAGAGCGCATGCATCGTTTCGAGCGTGTCGATCCAGCCCTCTGTTGAGGCGCCCCCATCAATATCGATGAACGGATACACCCGGTTGAACACCAGATCGCCCATGTGCGCTACGTTGGCCTCTTCGAAGTGCACCACCGTATCGCCCCCTGTGTGCGCGGCCCCATTGTGATACAGCCGGATCGTCTCATCCCCGATCGTCTCCGACCACGCTTCATTGTACGTCTCGCTCGGATACGTAAGGCTATCGGCCTCATCCGCGTCGGCTGCGGCGCGCTGCAGGTCGGGCACGTTGGCATGGGCAACGAGCCGGTCGGTTTGTGCGGCAAACACGCCATTGCCCGCCGTGTGGTCGCCGTGGTGATGCGTGTTGATGAACAGATCGAGTCCGCGGTCGGTGCGCTCGGCAATGCCGTTCCAGCAGCGCTCCGCCGAATCCGGAAACTGCGAATCGACCACAACGACCGCCCCGTCACGCACAAGCCACCCGATGGTGCCCCCTTGCGCGGTGAAGGTGCCTACCCCTCGCCGGAGCATCTCAAAGTCTGAGGCGGTCGGTGCAGGGCGGCCCCGCAGCAACGTGGGCAAAAACGGAAGCGCCGCCGCACTGGTACCTGCAATGCGAAGAAAAGAACGTCGTGTGTGCATGGGTTTGTCGGCGATCTGGTTGGAGAATCGTTAGGATGTACAAGGCACCTCTGATGTTACGCCAATCAACTCAATACATCCCATGCCGATCCCGGCTCTACCCTACCGTCTGCTGCACGTGACGTGCAATCACCTGTCGAAAGTGAAAGCCCTTTGCTTGCAGGCAATTGTTCGCAGACGGCGTTCCTGTGCCTACATCTACCGGTCTACCAGTTCGTTGTCGGCTTTCTTTTTCACTGTGTGCCTGGACGGCGTGGGTCAAGCTCAGGTTCTTCACGGTACCATTCACGCAGCAGTTCAACCGGCTGCAGTGTGTCGTTTTGTTCTATGTGATGGGCACGCCGTTCACGATACACGGTTAGAATCTCCATGGCCCGACGGTGGATCGCAGAGTCTGGCTCGGCAGGCACGTACCCTTTCGGCACGGCATACGTAAACCGATTCGTTTCAGCCTTTGCTGTGGGAATGTGGAAGAAGTCGCGCTCAACGAATATGTCCTCATCTTCTCCAGTTCGTGCCGCTTCCACGAAAAACGTAACGGCATGCTCGGGATATCCAAACAGGTATCCGTATCCGCGGAAGCGATCGAGCGATGCCTCATGCTCCACAGTTGTGATAATCGTTGCTGGATCTGCATTCGGCGTAAAGGCCCACTGGCCCCAGAAGGGAGCGTCATCTTCCAGTGTACGCTCAAAAGTGCGCTGATCTACAAGAAGTGTCTGCACTGTGCGGTTTCCCTCGCGCGTTGCGTTGAACGGAACGACGACGGTCTGGACCGCCCCGCAGGAGAGCGCATCGGCCACCCGGTGCAGTTGGTCTGCATCGTTATAGGCTGCTTGCGCTGCCTCCCCCTTCATCGCATCTCGCACGCCTGCTACTACCGAGTCGGGGCGTGCCAGGGTAAATCGTTTCTGCACCAGCGTACTCATGGGTTTCAGGTCGCCCACAAGCGTGTACAGAGCCTGGTAGTTGACGGCATCCTGCATGAGCGAGTCGGCCAGTGCACGATCGTCATCGTTTAACTGCTCTACAGGAAAGCAAGGCTCCTCTTGCCACGATGCAGTCTCCTCTTGCGCGAGGTCTGGGCCGACGGATGCACAGCCTGTCAGCAGGAATGCCGTAACGATTGCTCCAATGAGCAACGGAACACGAATAGGGCGAGACGAAGTGTGTATAGTAATGAGGCGCATGGTAAAAGACGTTTACATGGAGCAGAAAATTAGGTAGATGGTTATCGCCCAAGCACGTGTAGCGTGATGCGGAGTGCATGGCGTGATGCTTCGGTGGGGGCTTGTGCCCGGCTGTAGTCGCCCGTCACCGACAGCCGGAGCCGGTCCGAGTCGGCACCTGAAGAACGCCACCCAATACCCATGTGCATCCGCGTAGCCCATCGAGCCGTGCTGTAGTAGGCGTAGTCCGGGTAGACAATCTCGGAGGTCAGACGCGTGGGAGACTGTGCTTCATAGCGGTGGGCAACCGGTTGATAGTACCCAACCTGTGGCTGAACACGAGCCACGAACGAAGAGGTTATCTGATGCTGTATCCATCCCCGAACCGTTGTCTGCAGAGCTGTTGCAGCCCACTCCGTCTGGCTCACGACGTCCCGGCGCAGCACCTCATCGCCCCGGATCGCCGCTCCAATGCCCCAGCTGGCCTGCGCGCGCCGTTCGCCAGGCCACAGGGAGGCCTCAAGCTGCAGGTGAGCATCCTCCGATATCACATTGACCGCACGAAACACCGGATCGGTCCCACGTCCTTCCCACCAGCCGGCGTCGGCGCGCAGCCGCAAAGATAACGCCGGGCGGCTGCGTTGTGCCGCTCCGCTGAACTGGAACTCCTGCACGTTGTGACGGCCCCCAAAAGCAGGAGCCCGGATTCCATCCCGCACCTCGTCTTCTCCTGCCGCGTAGGTGATGCCTGCATCCCACTGCCACGCAGACGCAGCGCCTGCATATTGCACGGCCCCTCCGTAGCGTGGGCCCGACGTTCTGCGTTCCCCGCGTACGATCTGAGCGCGGTCGAACGTGCCATAGCCTCTGAGACGATACACAAACGGGTCGTCGGTCGTAAATAACCCGTACTCATTCTCTTCCATTTGCCAGCGCAACACGGCTTGCGCTCCAACTTCGTGCTGCGCCCCCACCTCAACGGATACCCCCGGCTGCACGTCTACCGTGCGTGTTCGATACTGCGGGCGGGGGTCGTTACGCCGGGCGCCTTGCCCTACGCTGTACTGGATGCGCACCCCGCCGTAAATGCGATCGAGTAGCTTGGGGGACGCGAATGCGGCCTCCAGGTCGACGTGGTTGCGATACCACGCGCCTCCGATAGAGTCAGCCCACACGTAGGCGCGGTGGTCGTGCGGATCCGAAATGGCCGACCACTCTACCCGCCGGTCGTTGCGACGCGTGTACACAAACGCGCCGTAGACCTTCCATCCCGAGAGCGTAGCCGTGCCTTCTGATTGCAGTTGTCCCAGTTGCAGGCCCGACGGATGCTGTGGACGATGAAGCGGGCCGTCTATATCGGCAAACGAGAGGCTCGCCCATCCTTGATCCGGGAGTACAGCGGAAGCGAGTCCGGCCGGGTTTTTCGTTGCCCGCCAGAGGCCTCCGTCGGCATCCACAGGCGCGCCGTACCGCTCGAAGTGAGGGACTGATGTTGGGCTATGCCACACTGCATCAGACAACGTCAGAGGCTGCGCACCGACCGGATGGGAAAGTCCAGACGTCAGTGACAGCCCGCTTATCAGGAGAACGCATGTGAGTCCGATTTGAAAAGCAAAGCGCATGATGAACTACATAAACCACGTACAGAAAACAAGTACGCCCGGCGCATCTGCCTGAACATGCCCTGTAAAGGCGTGTCCGTGTATCAGGCGGGTGCACCGGGCGTGTTTTGCGAAGCGTTTAGTCGAAGCTACGCGGCGTAGGCGTACCAATGATCTCGAAGTCGCTCCCTGTGTTATTGGTGTTCTTCAGGATGCGACGTCCGTCGACTTCACGCTGCACCAGGCGTCGTGCACTCTCCGACGTGTACGTGCCCGATGCAGCAACGAACCCAGCATCTACGTCCAACGGGAGGCGCTTGAAATCGTCGCTTGTTGGGGTCTGCAGCGCTTCGAACCCATCAAGGATCAGCTCATTCGGCACGCGAATTCGCGGATCCAGAAAATCGAGGTCAGGGACGGGTACCTGCTCCAGGCTACCGAAGTCATTAGTTTCGAAAAGCACCCAGGCCGGTCCAAAAACAGGAACGAGCGAGTAGAATCCTCCGGTGAAGTACGTCCGCTCCATGGTGGGAACGCCCGCCACATCAATATCTTGCTCGCGCCCGGTGTACATCTCGAAGTCCGCGTCGCCAAGATTGACAGGGCTAGCCGGATTTCCGTCCGGATCATCGGCATGGTCGATACCATGCTGCGCAATCACGAGGCTCTCGCCCGGCTCAACCGGAACATCGGTTCCGCCTCCTGGCACGCGCCACACGTTGCTGGCGTATGCAGCATCCTGGTTATCCTGGAATGGCGTAGGCTCAGTATTGGGATTGATTTGGCCCGACGCTCCATATATGCTGGCTATGTAGAGCTCATCGGCGTAGAGCAGCTCATCGGTGTTGTTGTAAATCTCGATGAACTGGTCCCGAAAATAGGTATCGCCTTCAGGCGTTTCTGAGCCGGTGTAATAAACCTCCTTGATAACGAACGTGCCCGCTGCGGCTACATTGAGTTGTAGCTCGATTGCTTCCGCTGGCGGACGATCCAGATTCTGGAGCGGGAGATTCGCGTTGAGCGTACGTGGAGCGGGCGAACCTGTCAACTCAGCTGCGCGCTCCCCTTTTATCGAAAGGGTGGCCGAAAAGGCATAGGGGCCGGGCACCAGTTCTTCAAACGTCGCGATTCCTGCAGCGTTGGTTTCCGCTGTCTGGGTACCTCCGCGTTCGTCGTTCGTAGCGGTAACAGTAACCCCCTCGGCTTCCGATACCGGGTAGTCCTCGGGGAACGTGACACGTACATCGACCTCAAACGGAGTGACCTCGTCCATTCCGCTGTCGCAGGCAGTGAGCCCAACAAGCAGCAAGAGCGCCAGAGCAAATGTAGGAAGTAGTTTCAGCTTGTGCATAGTGTATTGGGGACAATGTCGTAGGAAGAAAGAAGACTACAGGCGAGCCACGAGTTCGACGCCGAAGAAAAGAGGCGGATTACGTCGGCTCAGCCCTGTGGTGCGACCCCGCTCATAGAGCGGGCGATTCGCGAACACGTTGTTCGCAAAGAAAGACAGTTCAAGGTTGGCAGGCAGCGACTTAGAGAGCCGCATATTGAAGAGCCAGAGCGGTGGGGGGTCTTCGGTGCGATAGTACGAGTCGCTCCGCATCCGCTCCAGGTTGTCGTATTTCGCTGCAGCAGCCTCTTCTTGAGACAACGGCACGTAGTCCCCCTCGCGTGTGAGATAAGCGATTGGGCGGTCGTTTGTGTTAATGCGTTGCTCTCGATCCCACCACAGCGTCTGGGCGAGCATAGACACGACCAGCCCCACCTCGGGGACGCGGTGCACGAAGCGCAGGCTCGTCACCAGACGATCGCGTTCGGTGCCGTGGTTTTGGTAGACGCCGATGCGCTCAGGCGGCGGTTGGGTCCGGAACAATGCACCGGTGTCAACATCTTGCGCCCGGTCGTTGAAGCGCGTCACCGTCCAGCCTCCGGTAACATGTAGTGAGGTGCGAAGGGTAGACCACTCGGGCAGGTCGGCAGTGAACTCAATGCCCCAGGAGTCAATGTCACGCGTAGCTTGCAGGGCGTGATACGCCCGCACAAGTGTGTCGGGCGGTGCCGAAGACTCACTCACAACAGGGGGCGATCCATCACGAAACTCATCGATATCGAAGCGATCAAGCGTAAACGTGATAGGCAGCAGTGTGAGGCCGAAAGCCCCTCGTGTTTGCTCGTTGAAGCCAGTTACCGAGAGATCTGCATTTCCAAGCGTTCCGGAAAGCCCGATTTCCGCTTTATCGTTGGTGTAAGCCCGCATGGATGTGTTGTCAGGCTCTATCACACGGGTTGTCAGGATCAGCAGACGCTCTTCAGGTTCTTGCGGGTAGTAGTTGAAGTTAACCAGGTCGAAGTATCGCGGCCCCGGATACAAGAAGTTCATTGACGGCGCCTTGGCCATGCGTCCGTATCCTGCCTGCACGGCCCAGTCATCGACCACTTCGAGTTGTACGTTAAGACGCGGAGAGAGCAGCGCACCGAACCGTCCGCTGTGTAGCGATGTTGGCGAGATGTTGTCGTAGCGCAGCCCGGTATGCAGCGCAAACCGACGCCCAAGAAGCGATCCGTGCGTTGCCAGCTCAGCGTATGTTGACCAGATGGGCAGTCCGGGTACATCGCGGTAACTGCGCGGGCGATCGCCCATGGAGTAGTGCATACGGGGCGGACGTAGTGGGTCGAATTGCCGGCCGCGCCCATAGTTGTTACTGTAGCGCAACTCACTTCCGATCTGCGGCACGAGCGCCCAATCCCCCGCGAAGGCAGTATGTTCGGCTTCGAGGCGCGTATACACATCAAGCGGCTGGCCGTGTACAGTCACTTCGCTGAGATACGACAGCGGTCCAAACTCTGCGCGCTGCGTGGTATCCACCCGCGCGTCGGAAAGCGGAAACACCCCTTGCTGCGTAACGCGTTCCTGTAAGTAGCCCTCTTGTTCGCTGTAGTCTACGCTGGCATCCCACGAGATTTCGGTGCGCCGTTGGGCGTCTGGATGCCAGTTTCCAGACAGGTGGGCGCGTATCCCTTGGTCAAGGCTGTACCGGGTCCGGTCATATCGGTCGTCATCGGGGGCACGGCGCCGCTCATCGAGGGTCCGGTGCCCGGAAAACCGCACGGTAGTTTGCAGACGCTCGTTATCTAACCACGACTGACTCCACGTGCTCTGCAGCGTTAGGCGCTCAAAACTGTCGCGAGTCTGTCGCGGGTCGTTCTGAGACGCCGCCAGATTACCGGTCACGCTCAATCCCGTATGACTTCCTGTCTCCCACCCAGCCGCTGTGCCCAGGTCAAGTGTCGTTGGGTTGGCGCGTAACCGGATCTCCGGGCGCATGGCGCCGGCCCGTGTGTTCACAAGCAGCATACCCGCCGTAAGGTCGCCATGGCGTGCAGATGGGATGCCCCGAATCACCTCGATAGACTCAATCTGATCTGGGGCTACGCGGCGCAGGTCAACGCCTCCTCCCGCTGTTGATGCAAAGGAGGGGCGGTCTGACGCAGCATCACGCAGAGGCGTTGGTACGTCAACCTGAAGGTTTGCATTGTTGGATACAGGTGCTCCGTCTATCACGAGCGATGTGCCCAGTGCATTAGCACGCGCCGCATCGCCGGTGGTCGGCACCTGGCGCAACAGACTTTCTTGCGGGGAGGCCAGGCTCGGATTACTCGCCAGTTGGCCAGGTACAAGCTCCAGGAGGTCTGCCAGGCTTGACGCCTGCACATGCTCAATCGCAGAGCGATCGATGCGCGAAGCCGTGCCTACCGCAGAGGAGCGTCCTATTTCCTGTGCGGTTACCACAACCCCCGCCGCTTGAAGTACTTCGCTGGTCATCTCAACGCGCACCTCAGTTGACTCCCCAGCATACACCGTGATGGTTCGGTTCACCGTAGCCATTCCAATGTGCCGGACTTCCAGCTCATGGGTACCTGCAGGAACGCGGGCGATGCAGAAGTAGCCTTCTCCATCTACCACCGCATGTCTGTTTAGCGCAGCGAGATGCACCGTAGCGCTAACGAGAGAGTCTCCGGTATCGGCATCTACAACATGGCCGCATACCTCGCCATGGTCGAGGCTGAGCGCCGAAACAGGAACGGCCTGTAGCAGGATACACAGCGCAAGCGAAATAAGACGGAACGGATGAAACGAGGCGGCCACAGCACTACATTACGAGACGTTATGGGTACTACACACACTTAATACACATACTGTGCGTACACATTGCAAGTACGCACCATTGAATAAGTAATTAAGAAACCTTGAGGGTAGTGTGTATGCCGAAATGAAAGAAGGCGTTTTCTATGCTCTCTTTATTTATGGGCTCAGAAGCTTGAATAGTATTTACTTAGCACAAAAATAAGGGACAAGGATGTTAGGGTCAGCGTCTAAAATTCGGCACGGAACTCGCATATAAGATGTCTCGAAGAGATGTCGACCACACTACATACACACTTCGCCCTCGCTGATTGTGATGTAGAAAAGTTCGCCGGGGTACCCAGTAGTGTTAGGTATGCAAACGCAAAGCGGCGAGCGCCTCATAGAAGCACTCGCCGCCCTGAATTTTTCAGACGCTCCAACACGTTCACTATCCTGCTGCGCTACCGGTACCCCTCCAGCCAGGCCAGGATGTGGTCGACCTTGGCGATGAGCTGGCTCGGGCGGGCCGCCATGTTGTGGTAGGAGCCTGGCAGTTCAACGTACGCGGTGTCGATCTCGCGCAGCTGCAGCGCATGGTAAAACTGCTTGGCCTCCCAGGTGGGCGTGCGCAGATCTTCCTGCCCTACGATCAGCAGCGTGGGCGTTTCGACGTTGCCAACAAGCGAGATGGGCGACACGTCCCAGTACGCCATCGGATTCTCCCACGGCTGCCCCGGATAGCGGTAGTCGGCATAGGCGTAATAGTTATCGGCCGCCAGCGTCTTGCTGATCCAGTTGATCACGGGTTTCTGCACAGCCGCTGCCTGAAAGCGGTCGGTCTGCCCCACGATCCACGCGGCCGAGGTGCCGCCTGCGCTTCCTCCCGTCACGTAGAGACTGTCTTCAGAGACAGTGCCGTTTTCGACCAGCACGTCCACGCCGTCGATGATGTCCTGATACTCCCCGCCAGAGAAGTCATTCTTCAGGAGGTTGCCGAACTCCTCGCCGTAGCTGGTACTGCCGCGCGCATTCGGGTAGAACACCACGTATCCCGCGGCCGCATACAGCTGTAGCTCGGCGGCAAAGTGGGGCCCGTAGTGACTGATCGGTCCGCCGTGGATCTCGACAAGCAACGGATAGGCTCGGTCGGGGTTGTAGTCGGGCGGGGTCATCACCCAACCGTGCAGGTCGCGCCCGTCTTCGGTCGAGGTATAGCGCATCGCCTCCACCTGTCCGAGTGCACGGTTGGCTGTGAGCGCCTCGTTCAGCGTGGTGAGGCGGGAGGGGGTCTCGTTGCCACGGCTGGTCATGGCCAGTTCAGCAGGGTGGGCCGGACTGCTCGCGTTGAATGCGATAGCGCCATTCTCCGCAACGGAGAAGTCGGCGCTGCCGCGGTAGGGGCGCCCGAGTGCTGTGCCGCCGAGGCTGTCTGCTACGTTCGTCACCGCGCCGTCGAGCGTGGTGTGTGCAAGGTAGCTTACGCCTTCGTTATCGTACTGCACGTACAACCCGCTCCCCTCCTCATCCCAGACCATATCGTTAATAGAGCGATCCAGTCCGGTCTCGACCTCCTGCACCTCGCTTCCGTCCGGGGTCATCGTGTAGAGCCGCGTGCGCTGGTAGGTCTGTATCTGGTCTTCGTAGCCCAGGTAGGCAATCGTTTCCCCGTCTGGCGATACGCGCGGCGTATGGTTCGGGCCAAAGCGGTCGGTAAGGGGCGTGATGGCTCCGTCTTCCATATCGACGCGGTACAGCTCTATGTTGCGAAACGCGTGCTCCGCATCGTCGTGCCGGTTGCCGGATACCACAAGCGCCTCCCCGTCAGGCATCCAGGCAATAGGCCCCGAATGATCGTGGTCGCCGGTGGTACGCTGCTCGGGGTCGCTATCTGAGTCCGCCGTGATCGTGAAGATGTGTTGGTGTCCGTAAGGACGAATGCCGCTTCCATCCTGCTCATGGTTCAGTCGCGTTTCGACGCGGGGCGGGTCGGCCCAGTCGGCGCCCTCCGGCGCTTCGGGCGGTTCGACCATCTGCGGCGGCTCGGCGTCTACGTGCATCGAAAACGCGAGATGGCTGCCGCTGGGACTCCACGCCAGATCGCTGGGACGGTTGTCAAGCGTGGTGCGCTGTGCGTTGGTGCGCGGGGCGAAGGTGTGCACAAAGATTTGCGCGCCGTCGTCCTCGGTGTCCCCGATGTAGGCAAGCTGCGTGCCGTCGGGCGACCAGCGCGGACTCGATTCGCTCACGTCGCGATCGGTGAGCTTTACGTGCTCGGTGCCGTCGGCATTCATGATCCAGAGTGCCGACGTGCGACGGTCATTCATCACGTCCATGCCCTGCCGTACGTACACAACGCGCTCGCCATCCGGGCTCACTTGCGGATCGGTGACCCATTCCAGTTCGAATACGTCCATTCGCTCGAACGGAGTCTCTTGCGCATCCACCAGACCAGGCAGAAGCAGCAGATAAAGAAGCGGAAGCAGAAGCAAGCGGCGCATAAGCTGATCGAGGACTGACGATTGGGACGGATGATTACTGCATTGTGGGTGCGACTATACGTGGATACGACGTGTATACAGTTATGCCGCATTAGAAGCCACATTAGAAATCGTGTAACGGTTGAATGGTACGATGCACAATAAAGAAATGCCAACAGCCGATGATGCTTGCCAGCCTCCTTCAGCTTTCTTTGCTTTTACGTATCGACACAATGCATTCCACAAAACGCATACAGTCTTTCACAAACGGGACCCGATGTGGCTTCGGATGCGCGTTATGATGTTGCCAGAACTGTAAGCGCACCATCTTGACATGTACGTCTCATGAAGCATACACCCACCCCTGAACCGAATATGTTCAGTATCGTAACGTGTTGTGTATGTGCATCTTTAGCTCCTGACGCGATCGGCTCCCATGAAACGTATTCCCCACCTGTTACGCGTAGCCAGGCTTAGCGCCCTTCTTCTGGCCTGGGTCTTTGCTGCCGCTCCCCACACGCTGGCCCAGAGCAGCAATACGGACAGCGACACGAGTCCCTACAGCGAAGGTACGCTTGTAAGCGAGGTGGAGACCGTTGTGCCGGGCGAGCCGTTTACGGTGGCCCTGCACCTGGAGATGGATCCGGGCTGGCACAGCTACTGGAAGAACGCAGGCGATTCGGGGCTCGCTACGTCGATCAGCTGGGACCTGCCCGAGGGGTTTACCGCGAGCGATATTCAGTGGCCCTATCCGGACCGTAAGCAGGAAGGTCCGCTCATGACCTATGGGTATTCTGATGAGGTCATGCTCTTGGTCGACATCACCCCGCCTGCCGCCCTGGAGCCCGGCACCGAGGTCACGATTTCGGGGCGTGCCGACTGGCTGATCTGCGAGGATGTCTGCCTGCCTGCATATGACGAAATCAGCACGACGCTACAGGTGGATGCGGAGGCGTCCGCGCTCAGCGACACGTGGGCCGATGCGTTTGCCGAAACGCGAGCACAGCTCCCACAGCGCGCAGATCAGGTGGAGGCGACCGCCTATTACAGCGACGGCAGTTTCGTGCTGGAGCTGACCGGCGCTGATCTTCCGCAGGACGACGTGCTGTTTTTTCCTAAAGAGAAGCAGGTCATCTCAAATACGGCTCCGCAGCCCACTGTGCGCGACGGCGATGCGCTCTACCTGGCCCTGCAAGCCTCTGAACGCGCCGATGGCTCCACCGAGGCGCTGCGTGGCGTGGTCGTTGCCCCCGAAGGATTTGCCTGGACCGACGACAGCCGCCACCGGGCGCTGGCTATAGATCCATCCGTTGAGGGCGCATTCGAGGGCGACCTTGCAGCACTGCAAGTAACAACCGCCTCGGGCGGCATGACGCTGTTCTGGGCACTGGGCTTTGCCTTTGTGGGCGGACTGCTCCTGAACCTGATGCCGTGCGTCTTTCCCGTGATCTCGCTCAAGATACTGGGGTTTGCCAAGAAAGCCGGCGAAACGCCCCGCATCATGCGTCGCCACGGCGGACTCTTCGCCCTGGGTGTGATCGCCTCGTTCTGGGTGCTGGCCGGGTTACTGCTGGCATTACGCGCAGCCGGCGAGTCGATCGGGTGGGGCTTTCAGCTGCAGTCGCCCGGCTTTATTGCGCTCATGGCCCTACTTTTTGTAGGCATCGGGCTAAACCTCGCTGGGCTCTTCGAAGTGGGGCTCAAGCTCACGTCGGTTGGCAGCGGCGTGCAGCAGAAGGCGTCCGGGTACAGCGAGTCGTTTCTGACGGGGGTGCTGGCTACGATCGTCGCGACGCCTTGCACAGCGCCGTTCATGGGAGCGGCACTCGGGTTTGCTATCACGCTCACCGCACCAGAGGCGATGGGCATCTTCACCGCGCTGGGCCTGGGCATGGCCGCTCCGTATCTTGTGCTCTCTGCATCACCCAGTATGCTGAAGCGCCTGCCGCGTCCCGGTCCGTGGATGGAGACGTTCAAGCAGGTGCTCGCCTTCCCGATGTTCGCCACCGCGCTGTGGCTCGTCTGGGTTTTTGGCCAGCAGGTGAGCATCGACGGCGTGGCGTTGCTGCTCGGCGGCTTTCTCTTGCTTGGCATCGCCGGCTGGGTGATTGGCCGCTGGCCCGCTTTTCAGGTGAGCAACCGTGCCTGGACCGCCTCGCGCGTCGTTGCCGGACTCGTAGCCGCGGGGGCTATTGGTCTTTCGCTCATGGGCGCAAACGCGTCGGCGCCCGCCGCTCCGGGCGAAGCAGCAGACGCAACCTGGCAATCTTTCTCCACCGAGCAGGTCGATGCCCTGCAGAGCGAGGGCGAACCCGTCTTCATCGACTTCACCGCTGCCTGGTGCCTCACATGCCAGGTTAACAAGCGCACAACCCTTGAGACCCGTGCCGTGCAGGAGGCGTTCGAAGAGAACAGCGTACACCTCATCCGAGCCGACTGGACCAACCGCGATCCGGAAATCACCCAGGCTCTGGGGCGTTTCAATCGCAATGGCGTGCCACTCTATGTGCTCTACCCCGGCGATGGCAGTGAGCCCAAGGTACTCCCCGAAGTACTCACTCCCCAGATCGTGCTGGATGCGCTCGAAGAGCTGCCCGAAGCGTCCTCCCCGTCGCCTTCGTTCGTGATGCAGGAGGAGTAATTGTCTGCCTCCCACAAACAAGATCACACGACTCAACCTGTCAGGTTTTTTTGGGTTGCAGGGTGGGCGGGACGCGTGTCGTAGCAGATGTTACAACAGATGCTGCGACCGTCCGCCGTCTACGGGGAGAGCCGTACCGGTGATGTATCCGCCCCACTGGCTCGCGAGAAAGGCGACTGCTGCCGCAAACTCATCCGGGCGGCCCAGCCGGTCGAGGGCGTTTGCATCGGCCCAGTCGGCTTCGATGGCGTCGCGCGACTGCCCCGTCTTCGCCGCTTTCGACTCGGCCAGTTCGTCGAGGCGGGCGGTCTTGGTGTAGCCGGGCAGCACAGTGTTGACGGTGATACCGGTCGGACCGAGTTCGGCAGCCAGGCTTTTGGCGTAGCCGAGCACGCCCGCACGGGCGGTGTTCGAGAGCGCCAGCGTGGGAATGGGCTGCTTGGCGGATACGGAGGCGACGATCACAATGCGAGCCAGCGTCTCTGCAGCGGCGTCTTTCAGGTGCGGAAGCGCCGTCTGACACATCGAGATGGTGCTCTTCAGGTTCAGGTCCAGCGCCTCCTGCCAGTCGTCGAGCGAGAAGCTGCTCGCTGTGCCCGATGGCGGGCCGCCGGCGTTGGGCACCAGCACGTGCAGGGCCCCGAAGCGCTCTACGGTAGAGGTGACGGCCGCATCCACCGCCGCCGGATCGGTTACGTCGCAGACGACCGGGTGCAGACGCGCCTCCGCATCCGGCTGCTCCATTCCTTCGGCAATGCAGGCTGCCGCGCCTTCGATGTGCTTCTGACTGCGAGAGCAGAGCGCCACCTGCATCCCTTCGTGGGCCAATCGCTCAGCTACAGCGTAGCCGAGTCCGGCACTGGCGCCTGCTACAAACGCGACGTGATCGGTGAGTCCAAGATTCATGGTGTGGATTCGTGTCATTTGAACAGAGAGACAGCAGGAAAAGGAGGGCTTATCGGTCGCTCCAGGGTGGAGTGGGGAAGCGGGGCTCGGCCACGGCAACGTCTTCGGGCCACACCACCACGCGCTCGCCGTCTTGCCACTGAATGAACGTGCCCTCGTTGGCGGTCTGGTAGCCCCGCTCATTAACGGCATACGGACCAAACACGGTGGTTGTCTCCAGCGCAAGCAGGGCGTCGCGAACGGGATCCGCGTCCAGGGTACCGGCTTCCTCAACGGCTTCGGCAAAGAGCTGGCAGCTGCCGTATCCTCCGGCGGCGTGGAAGCTTGGCGCGCGGTCGAAGGCGGCTTCATACGCATCCACAAATTCGTCTACGCCGGGATACGGAAGACTGGGCTCCCACGCGGAGAGGCCGTAGGCGTATTCGGCATCGTCGCCGAGGGCATTTTGGAACTCATCGACCGCACCCGAGGTGCCGAACATCTGCACATCCACTGCGGCATCGCGCATCTGCTCGACCATCGTGATGAAGTCGTCAAGCGGAGACGCGGCCATCGCGACCACCTCGGCATTGGCGGCATCGATCTCGGCCAGAATGTCGGTGAAGTCCTCGGTGCCGGTAGGATAGGTGGCTTCTACAACCACCTCAAGCCCGGCGTCTTCAGCGAGTTGCACAGCCCCCTGTCCGGCTGCTTCTGGAAAGAGTTCGTCTTCGTGCACGACCGCGACACGGGTTAGCTCGCGCTCATCGGCGAGGTCGATGAGTCCGGCTAAAAACAGCTCAGCGGGCGGAAGCACCATGAATAGGTGCTCGCGCCCCTGCTCCCAGATCGAGGAGGTAGCGGCCAAGGGCGACACATGCACCATCTGGTGTTCTTCCGTGACCGGCGCCACTGCTTCGGTAAGCGTCGACCCATAGGGCCCCATGATGGCATCAACGTCGTCTTCGGTGATCAGCTGCTCGTAGAGGCGCACTGCCGTGTCGCTGTCGGATTCGTCATCATAGATCACGAACTCGACGGGACGTCCGAGCAGTCCACCGTTGTCGTTGAGGTGGTCCGCGCAGAGCTGGTATCCATTGCGCGCTGCCGTACCCTGCGTGCTATAGGCACCGGACTCCGACATCGTAGCACCGATGCGTATGGGGGCGTCCTCGGGGGCACAGGCTGATAGCATTACGATGAGTAACAGGCTCAGCAACAGGCTTGGGGCGCCGAGCACACCACGGTGAATACGCATAGGCATCTGTATTTGGAACGTAATTGGGGACGTACTTGCGAATCGGTGTCGTTGTGATTGCCAGCACGAGGGGCTCGTGCTGTGTCACACGCTATTGTTTGGGTTGTTTGAGAGTGCAGAATCCCTCCCCCTACATCTCCCCTCCGAGAGGGACTTTATAAGAGCGCCCTCTGGTTCCTTCTTCTCCGGGGAAGATATCTGTTTAGCGCAGTTCAATTGCCACCCGGAATATCCGCTTTGCTCCTAATCTCGGGCTACGGAACGGTGCGATGTGAGTAAAATCCATTGCCGGGGACCGCTTGCGTCCCCGGCGATCTGTGTTAAGTCGCTAAACACGTACAGGGGAGGAAGGCTAAAATGGAGGGGAAAACACCCCCTGAAACCCAATCGTTCAGATGTGACAGGGTATTAGTTATACCTGACTGTATGCGTGGGGGTTAGCGTTCTACCTGCTCGTCGAGGTTGTAGCGCTTGCGCTTGTCCCAGAGCGTTTTCTTAGAGATGCCAAGCGAGTCTGCGATCTTCGCATAGCTGTCATCTCGGGTCTGCAGCGTGCGCAGGATGTATGCCTTCTCCAGATCCTCGATCGTACGTCCAAGTGGAAACTGAAACGCTCCAGCCGTGCCAAATACGTCTCCAATCTGGCTGGGCGGTGCCAACGTCAGGTCTTCGGCGTCGATGATATCGCCCTGCGCAAAGATCATGGCGCGCTCCAGTACGTTGCGGAGCTCACGTACGTTACCGGGCCACATGTGCTCAAGCATCTTTTCTTGTGCCGCCTCGGTGAGGCCCCCGATGGAGCGCTTTAGCTCGTTGTTAAAACGCGTGATGAGCGAATCCGCAATACGCAGTACATCGCGCTCCATATGGCGCAGCGCGGGCATCTTCACATTCACCACGTTGATGCGGAAGAAAAGGTCTTTGCGAAACTCTTTTTCTTTGACGCTAGATTCGAGGTTGGCATTCGTCGCACACAGCACGCGTGTGTTCACGGTGCGGTCTTCCACGCCACCAAGGCGCCGAAACGTGCGGCTCTCCAGAAACGAGAGCAGCTTCGCCTGCAGTGCAAGGCTCATCGAGTCGATCTCATCGAGGAAGAGCGTTCCTCCATCAGCGATCTCGAACATGCCCGGCTTCGCAGTACGGGCATCAGTGAAGGCGCCCTTCTCGTATCCGAACAGCTCCGCCTCCAGCAGATTGTCGGGCAGGGCCGCACAGTTGATTTCCGTAAACGGCTTGCGCGAGCGCGCCGAGTTGTAGTGCAGCGTCTGGGCTGCCAGGTTCTTGCCCGTACCGGTTTCGCCAGAGAACAGCACGGTCGTGTTGGAAGCGCCGGTTAGCGTCTGGATCGTCTCGCGCACCTGCACGATCGGATCGCTCTCGCCGAGGATACCCGAAATTGGATACTCAGCCTGCTGCTTCTCCTTGATCTGGTCAAGCTCTTGCTGCGCCCCATACAGCCGGATGGCCTTGTCGATCAGCGCCCGCATCTCTTCGAGGTTGACGGGCTTCTGCAGGTAATGAAAGGCCCCCTGACGCATCGCCTCAACGGCTGTCTGCACCGACGAGTGCGCTGTCATGATAATGACCGGAACGCTCGGCGCCCGATCATTGAGCGCATCCAGCAGTTCAACCCCTGTCATCTGCGGCATCATCATGTCCGCAAGGATAACGTCGGGCAACCGGTCCTCGTCGAGCTGATCCAGCATGCTGACCGGATTCACAAAGGCCTCGACCTCATATCCGTCACGGGCCAATACATTGGAAAATAATGTTCCTATTTTGGGCTCGTCGTCAACGACAAAGATACGCTCTTGCATGGCTTACTCGCTAATATGGAAAGAAGAAAGCACCCATTAGGAATCGATTACCTCTTATCGGCACTCCGCGCGTTTCACACCGTGTATAGATGCTGAAAAGTTTACCTCTTTATATCGCTATTGTTCAGAGCTATGAGAGTTTTTTTCCGCCTCCGTGTATTTAATCCCTTAGCGCACACATGGGTACTCCTAACCTTTCTACTGGTATGCGCCGGATGTACCGACCCAGGATCCAGCACTTCGCCGGTAACCGATGCGCTCGACCGTCCGGTCATGGTGCCCGATACGGTGGCCCGCGTCGTTCCGCTGGCTCCCAATCTCACCGAGCTTACTGTTGCCGCGGGCGGCAGCGATCGCCTCGCGGCCGTTACCGTGTCTGACGACTTCCCTCCCACGATAGTCGATCCGCTCCCCCGGGTGCAGACGCTGCCCCTCGACTATGAGGCGATCGTAGGGCACGCCCCCGACCTGGTCCTGGCTACCGATCAGGTCAACACGCCCGACGATGCCGCCCCGCTTCAGCAGATGGACGTGCCGGTCTACTTCTTCTCGTTCAACGCAGTCACTGACATTTTTGAAGGGATTCGCACGCTGGGCACGTTGCTCGGCACATCATCTCAGGCAGAGGCCGCTGCCGACCGTCTTACGTCGGCGCTCGACACGCTCCGGACCCGTACTGCGTCTCGCGATGCACCGCGCGTGCTGGTGCTGGTGGGCGACGAAACCCTGTATGCCTTTGGCGGACCGAGCTACGTGCATACGCTCGTTGAGGCGGCAGGCGGACGAAGCGTAACGGATCACTTCGAAACGGCCGCTCCAACGCTCAGCGAGGAGTTCGTGCTGGATGCCGCCCCAGACGTGATCATCGGGCTCTTTGGCGACGACTACGACACCCACCGGCTCGCGCGCCTGCATCCCACCTGGGATGTCGTGCCAGCCATCCAGACAGGACGTGTGTACTCTATCTCTCCAGACCTGGTATCGCGGCCCGGACCGCGCGTCGTGCAGGGCGCGTATCGCATCGCAGCCTTGTTGCACCCCGACCTCGACCTGCCTGCCCCACCCACCCTGACTGAGTAGACTCTTCTCTTCCCCTTTTACACGTTTTATGCGCACGGCGCTGCTTTCGCTTGGACTGCTTGGGGCTCTTCTGGTTACCGTTGGTGCGGCGCTTTCGTTTGGTAGCGCCGCCGTTTCGTTTGGTGATGCCTACCACGTTGTAGCCTACCGTGTGGCAGATGGGTTCGGGGCCTCGTCGTCGCTTGGTGTCCCGGACCCTATTGCGGAGCGCGTTGTGTGGCACCTGCGCTTGCCTCGAGTGCTACTGGCGCTGCTGGTGGGAGGCGGACTCAGCGTGATCGGTGTGGCGATGCAGGCGCTGGTACGCAACCCGCTTGCGGAGCCGTACATTCTGGGGATCTCCAGCGGCGCCTCGGCGGGCGCCTCGCTCTTCTATCTCGGGTTTCTACCGCCGCTGCTTGGACAAGCGCTCTCCATGCCGCTCGCTGCGTTCCTGGGCGGCCTGCTCTCTATCACGATCGTCTACCTGGTTGCTTACACCGGCTCGCGGCTCAGCGTGGCCCGGCTGCTGCTGGCAGGCGTCGCCATGTCGGCCCTGATGGCGTCGGTCACCTCGTTCATCACGTTCTCCTCGCCCGATCCAGGTAAGCTACGCGCGGTCCTCTTCTGGCTCCTGGGCTCGCTCAGCGGCACGCAGTGGACCGACCTGATCTGGCCTTTCGTTACCACCGCATCTGGAAGCATGCTCCTCTTTGTGCTTGCGCGTCCACTCGATGCCATGCTGGTCGGAGAAGAATCGGCGTACCACCTGGGCATTCCCGTAGAGGCACTGAAGCGGCTGCTAATCGGACTGGCAGCGCTCGTAACGGGGGCCCTGGTCGCTGTGGCTGGGGCAATTGGATTCGTGGGGCTCATCATCCCCCATGCCGTGCGGCTGCTGATTGGCGTGTCACATCGCCGCGTGGTGCCGGTCGCATTCATCGGAGGGGCGCTCTTTCTGGCGTGGGCCGATCTCGCGGCGCGCACGCTGCTGCCCGAGCAGGAGCTGCCCGTTGGCATCCTGACCGCGCTGTGTGGCGTGCCGTTCTTCCTTGCCCTGCTCCGCCGCGGCTCGTATGGATTTGGCTCTCCTTAAGTAGTCCTTAGTCTTATTCTGCTTCCCCCTACTCCTCTTCCAGCGCTTCGAAGTACCGCCGGATCAGCGCCTCGTAATCGGGGCTATACCCGCCCTCCATCGCATCCAACAGACCCTGGCGCAAGATGTCGGCGGCGTCTTCAGGTGGCAATTCATCGGGTGAGGCGCGGCGCTCGAAGTCGGTGACGGTGTCGCCTTCGCGGTCGTCGCTCTGGCCCTGGGCCTGCAGAGCACGCTGCGCCTCCAACATGCGGGATACGATGCGCTGCTGCCGGTCGAGCAGGTCGCGCTCGTTGCGCGGGTTCTCCAAGTCACGAAGCGACTGCTCCATCTCGTCGGCAATGCGATCCAGATCGCCCATCAGCTGGTCGGCAGCGTCTTCTTCGCTGAGGCTGCGCAGCGCCTCCTGCAGACGCTGCTGTTCGGCGGCGATCTGCTCGCGACGCGCTTCCTCGTCAACGCTCAGACGCTCGCCCGCCACGTTCTGCAGGTGCTCCTGCAGGGCGCGATTCAGCGACTGCTGGTCGCCGGTCATCTCTTGCATCTGCTGGATCATCTGATCCATCGACATGCCGCCCTGACCGCCCCCGCTGCCATCCATCTGGTCGAGCACTTCCGAAAGCAGCAGCGCCAGCTCGTTCAGGTGCGTCATGGCCCGGGTCTGTTGCGGACGTGCACGGTGGCCCTGGCGTTCATCAAGATGCTGCACGGCTTGCTGCATGGCGTTTAGCCCGGCGCCGAGCCGGTCGCGCACCACCCGCGAGAGCTGAGGCGTGTTGCGGGCTACAGCCGACAGCGAGTCGCCAACCGACTGCAGTCCAGTGCGCAGGCGCTGCTGATCTCCGACGAGCGTGCGTAGCTGCGCACCGTCAGCTGCAAACTGCTCGACCTCGCCGCGCAGGCGCTCTTGTTCGTTAGAGAGCCACAGCGTATTTTCAAGGGCGTACCAGATAGCCGCCGCGTTGATATCGGATTGCTGCTGGCTCATGCCCTCCTGCATCTGGCTGAGCGAGGACGACATGTCGCCGAGTCCGTCACTGGCCTGCTCCTGGGAATCTTGTGCGGGCTGCCAGTCTTGCTGCTGGAGCGCTTCAGCCGCCGCCTCCATCTGGTCCTGAATGCCGGCTTCTTCCATGCGCTCGCGCATCGCCTCCAGATCTTCTGTGGGCGCCCCCTGGGTGTCCTCGAAGTTTGCGGCCAGCTCATCGAGAGCCTGCTCCAGCGCATCCATCTCCTGCTGCAGGTCACCCTGGCGGCGACTCAGATCGGCAGACGCTTCGGGGGCGGCGTCTGTTTCAGCGTCTGAACTGGCGGCTGCGTCTTGCTCGGCAGCCTCCGTATCCTCAAGAAGCGCCTGCTGCTGGTCGCTGAGCTGCTGTGCGCGGTCGCTCATCTCGTCGAGCTTCTGCTGCGTGCGCAGCCGCTTGAAAAGCTCCATAGCGCGCTCCAGCCGCTCCTGGTAGTCCTGCATCTGGTCGTCGACGTCTGACATCGCCTCCTGCATGTCGCGGAAGTCCATCGACTCCATGGCCTCTTGCAGGTCGCGAAGTGCCTGCTGCAGTTCCGGGTCGTCGATCTCGCTTACAATGTCTTGCAGCTCGCGATACATTTGCTGCGTCTCTTCGCGGGCGAGCCCGTCGCGCTCCATCTGACGGGTCGTTTCTTCAAGCTGACGAGCCGCCTGTTCGACCTGCTCGCTCATGGCTTGCTGCTGCTCGCTCAGCTGCTGCGCGGCCGACTGGTCCTCCCACGAGGCTTCCTGCGTGCGACGCACCTCGTCACGGAGCTGCTCGAACTGCTGCTGCATCGCGCTCGACCGCTCGCGCACCTCGTCCAACGCCCGTTCGGTGTCGTCCTGCGAGCGATCGAGATCGGCGTAGCGGTCGGCAGCGGTGGGCATGCGCAGCCGGCGCGTCGGGGTTTCTGCAGACTTGAATCCGGCGTAGGCGTCGTTGTCCTGCACCTCGGCGTAATACACAACCTCGTCGCCCGGCAGCACGTCGAGTCCGCTGTCCTGCACGAGCATCCAAGTATGCGCAACGCGCTGGTCGGTATTGCGCGGCTCGCTCAGCGGAATATCAAACGATTCGTAGGGAGCGTCGCTATCGTCGCCGTTGTCCATACGGTAGTGGATGCGCAGGCGCGAGAACCCGAAATCGTCGCGCAGCCGAAGTTGCAGGTCGGCGACCCGGTCGGAGCCGAGGTTCGCGCGGGCCTCGGGCGCCTCAAACTCAATACGAGGGGGCTGGTCGGCCCGCTCCTGCACCTCGTACCGCACCGGATCGGGATTTGCTACACCGTCGTCATTGCGCAGGTGGATGCGGTACGTGGTCGACCGGTCGACGGTAAAGCTGCCGGTTGCTGTGCCGTCGTCAACCTCAAGCGGACGTTCGCTTCCATCTTCGAAGCGTACCACGGCTTCGGTGATGGGCCCGCCCCCGAGGCGCAGGGTTAGCTCCACGTTGCTTCCTCGCAGCGCGGTTACATCGCCCCGATTAGGCGACAGCTGCTCTGTTGTCCGGTTGGTGTACGCAGGCGGAGTGACCACAGCCTGCAGTCCGCGCACCACAGGCCGGGCGGCCACGTCGACGGTGTAGTAGGATGAGCTGGTCTGCGGGGTACGCACGCGGTAGGTGAACCCTTCGCGGACATTCGGCAGGTTGAGCGTCCATGTGTTCTCGTCGCCCCGGGCGGTCATGCGCTGCGTGCGAAGGCCATCGGGCGTATCCATCTCTACAACGACCTCGTCTGGTCGGGTCGCATCAATGCGATCTACGAGGCGTGCCTCTATGGATAGCTCTTCGCCCTGCACGCGCTCGGCATCTCCCGGCTGAACCTGGAGCGCGTACGGCGCCGGGCGTTCAAACGAGGTACCGGGCGCGAGCAGACGCGCCGAGGCGTCGGGTAGCACGGTCCAGCCGATGGCTACTGCGAGCACGGGCAGCAACAGCCAGGGCAGCGCATGGCGCACGCGGTCTGCATCCACGAGCGCATCAAACGACTGCGCGTCGAGCGCTTCGCTGAGCTGCTGAACAGCCGTGGTACGCACAGCAGCGGGCGCGTGGCTGGTACGCCCTGCATCCAACTGAAACAACGTGACGAGGCGATCGGCAATGGCTGGAGTGAGGCGTCCAACCGTGCGAGCAAGGGCTTCGTCGGAGGGAAGCGGCCAGATGTTCATCCATTGCAATAACGGCGGCACGACGCGGACGCCCAGGTAGAGTCCGCCTCCAAGCGCCACGCCGCTCAGCAGCACAACCCGTACCGCCGCCGGCATCCAGATCAATGCCTCCAGCAGGAGAAACGCCAGAATCGCTCCACCACCAACCGCGAGCGTCCAGAAGAGCCGGGCAACGGCTTGCAGCAATGCATCGCGACGGTATGCACGGCGTAAGCGGCCGCGTAGCGTGGCAACAGAGGCATCAGGATGATCCATAGGTACTCCACTCATGTACAGTTCGTGTATCTATTGTTAAGGTACCCTGCCCTGTGGAAGGGTGTTTCTGTAGGTCGCTATCCATCTACTGGAAAGGCTCTTAGAGCCTATTTGGGTTTTGGTTTGCAGGCGAGAGCGAGCGACGCCGCGCGTAGCCCAAATTAAGAAATCAAAACAGGTTCTTAGTACGGGATCCGGCGTACCTCCTATTCGGACAGGCTCTGCGCCCGAACACGTGAAAAACACGCTGAAATGTTCTGGCTGATTCGACACCTTACAGGCCTTGTGTGTATAGTGTGTTCAAGCGTATATCTATTGTCTTCGACGACCTGCTTATTATGCCTTCCCCCCCGCTGCTCTCTCGCTCCGTTCTTTTCAGCGCGCTGGCGCTGCTGATTGTCTTTTCTGGGTGCCGCACGTACGGCGGTCATGACTCCGAGGAGCGCACCCACGCGCAGATGCAGCAAGCCAATGAACGATTTGCAAGCGACCTGTCGCGTGCCGAGGGCGACCTTGAGGATCTGCAGGACGCCGCCCGAACCAACGACGCTCTGCAGCCGCTGGCCGAGCGTTTCGAGACGATCCTCGAGCAGCACCGCGAGCATCTCGACACCCACCGCGATGTGGAGGCTTCGCTGAGCCCGTCGACCGACTACCGCACGCTGAGCCGGCAGTACCGCCGCATCATTACAGAGCAGCGGATGGTGCGGCAGGCGTATCGCCTCACGACCGAGCGTGTGTACGCGGTCGCAACCGGTGGCGATGTGCCCACGCAGGTCATGCGCGAAGCCGAGGCCTATACCGAGCCGCTGATTTACCGCCAGCAGCGCAACGCCGAGCCCCTTTCGATGCGCGACGCACTGGCCGGACGCCGATAAGATCGCCCCCGACGGGTGCAACTACTTCTCAAAGCAAACAGCCGCAGGCCGCTTCGTACACACGGAGGGGCCTCCTGTTTTTTGGTTGCTGTATGGTATACAAGTGCGGTACACAAGTGCGGTAAGCTCTCGATCGCCCTCTTTGCATCGCAGGCGACTCCCAGGCCCGGCGGCAATCGCTCTTCATACCAAGTGTGCTTTATGTAATAGTAGCAGAGATCTGCCTGTACTGCCCTGATTACCCGATAACGAGCAAGACGGCTCCCATCCCCACGGGTACGACGATGTTGTCGTTTAGCGGAAGGGGGAGCGCCTCCAGAACAGCGCCTACAAGCGCTGTAGCTGCCCACGCAAGGCCGGCTTCGCCAGACACGGCCAGCACCGCCGCTGCGCATCCCCAGAACGCCACCGACCCTTCGACGGTGCGCCCGTGTGCTCCCCAGGCGTGCCGACCGAACCGGCGCCCGACAAGTGCTGCCGCTGCATCGCCGATGAGTGCAGCGCAGAGCACCGGCACCGCCACGTTGAGCGGAAACAGCGCCGCAGCGAGCGCGCAGGCAATCAGCACCGACGTAGCGCCGTTCAGCACCACGCGCCCGCCCAGAGGGGGCCACTCTGACGGTCGCATTAGCGCCCCGAAGATCTGCACCACCCATGCGCGGAATGCCCCCCACCGCACGCGCAGTGTGTCGCCCAGCACGCCCAGCGCGGCTCCCACACCTACAATCCAGAGCGCCTCGGGCATTCCTATCCAGAGCATCCCCAGTGGAATGCTGAGCGCCAGCAGGTGCAAGGCCTTGCGTGCCTCTTCAGCACGCATGGAAAACGAAGTCGGCGACGCCATTGCAACAGTGCCTGTTCGAGCGAGAAAGAGCCAGTGAAGTAGCATCGCCGGTATCTTCTGGCGCGCGTAACGGTTCCGTGGATACCACGGCGTGCAGGAACGCTGGCTTTCCTGTGTCTTTCTACACTACCCCGATCTTCTCACCGAACGTCTCATGCCCATGCGCACGCTCTCTCCATTCGCCTTTGCCGTTGTGCTACTGCTTGCTACGCTGGCAGGGGGATGCGCTGGAGCGTCTGATGTCGATGGTGGTGAATCTGCCTCAGCGACTTCTACGTCAGAGGCCCCCGATGCCGCCCCTGCTGAGGAAACGTCTACCGTGAGCCTCTCTTATGTGGAGGACATGGCTGCAGCGCACGAAGGCGATGCCCCGGAGCCCTCGCCGCTGGTGCGTACGCCCGACGCCCCTATTTCCTCCGGGTCGGTTACGTACAAAACCACCGATGACGGCAAGGTGTGGAACGGTCATTATGCGACCTTAGAAGACGATGATCACTGGAAGCCGGCGGTCGTGCTCATCCACGAATGGTGGGGACTCAACGAAAACATCCGGCGTATGGCCGAGCAGATCGCGAGCAAGGGCTACCAGGTGCTTGCTGTAGACCTGTACGAAGGCGCAATCACCAGCGACCCGGAACGGGCCGCTTCGCTGATGCGAAACGCTATGGATCGCCCAGCGGTCTTGCATGCCCACTTGCAGGCCGCCCGCGAATACCTGTCTGAGACGCGCAACGCCCCCCGCGTGGCTGTCATGGGATGGTGCTTTGGCGGTCACTGGGCGCTGCGAGCCGCGCTTGAGGCCCCTGACAGCTGGGACGGCACTGTGATCTACTACGGCTCCGTTGAGGAAGCCGACGAGGAGGCCGTGGGCGCTCTCAACATGCCGGTGCTTGGCATTTTTGGCGGTGCAGATGAGAGCATTCCCGTACCAACGGTAGAAGCGTTCGCCGACCAACTGGAGCGTGGCAACGTACCGGCTGACATTCGCATCTACGAGGGGGCCGACCATGCGTTTGCGAGTCCCTCTGGGTCGCGCTATGCTCCCGAAGCGGCAGAAGACGCATGGGAGCGTACGCTTGCTTTTTTGGATTCAACCCTGCGTGCAAGCAGGTAGCGTACAGGTCTCGCCTGCAACGTCATCCTCCGACGTTCTACCGGGTGTCCACTGCCCCGCCCATACGCCTGTATAGCATCTGTGAGCGGCATACTGATCTTCGCTAATGCACGCATGCAGTCTCTGCCGTCCTCCCCTACGCACTTTGTTTTCTGTATTTTCTCTCTTGCATGCCCAACTTTCCTGAACTCAAAAACGATCTGTTCTTGCGCGCTGCACGCGGCGAAGTGACCGAGCGCACGCCCGTCTGGATGATGCGACAGGCTGGACGCTACCTGCCCGAATACCAGTCCGTGCGTGCCGACCATCCATTCTTTGAAGTGGTGAACACGCCCGAGCTGGCCTCCGAGGTCACCATCCAGCCCATCGACCGCTTTCCGCTCGATGCAGCCATTATCTTCTCCGACATCCTGGTTATTCCGCAGGCTCTTGGACTGGAGGTGCAGATGGTGTCGGGTAAGGGGCCGCATTTTCCGAATCCCCTCGAAACCCCAGACGCGCTCAACCGCCTCGATCCTTCGGTGGCCGACACCGTCCTTCAGCCGGTGTACGATGCTGTTACGCAGACGCGTATTGACCTGAACGGGCGTGTGCCGCTTATCGGGTTTGCTGGAGCCCCGTGGACGCTGATGGCGTATATGATTGAAGGCGGTGGAAGCAAGTCGTATCGCAACGCACGGCGCTGGCTCTACGAACACCCCGAAGCCAGCCACGAGCTGCTGGATACGCTCGCCTCGCTCATTGCCGACTATCTGATTCACAAGGTCGAAGCCGGTGCCCAGGCGCTGCAGATCTTTGACTCGTGGGCCGGCTTGCTTGGCCCCGGACTGTATCGCACCTTTGGCATTCCCTACCTCGAATCTATCGTCGGCGCGGTGAAAGATACGCATCCCGATGTCCCGTTCATCGCGTTTGCCAAGGGCGCCCCGTATGCGCTGCCTGCACTGGCTACAGCGGGATACGACGCGCTCAGCCTCGACTGGACGATGTCGCCTGAACCGGTTCGGGGGGAGGTTGGCACTGACATTGTGCTGCAGGGCAACCTGGACCCGTGCGCGCTTTACGGATCGCCCGATGACATCCGCCGCGAGGTGCAGCACATGCTGGCCGCCTTCGGTCCACACAACCACATTGCCAACCTCGGGCACGGCATGCACCCCGATCACGACCCCGCTCATGCCGGCGTCTTCATTGACGCGGTGCACGAGCTCTCCGAAACAATGCGTGCTGCCTGACCGCTTGCCGATTGCCTCCCGCTTTCTCATTCGCTGATTTTCCGTCTTCCCTAACGCCCCCTACTACCATGGAAACGTCTCCCCTCCGCACCAAAATCAACGAGCTACCATTCGACGTGCTGGCAGTGCTCCCCCTGCTCTACGTGGCCTGGGCCGACGGCATGATTACGCCGACTGAGCATGAAGAGCTGCGGAAGCGGTTACACGAGCTGGACTGGATTGCCCCAGAGCACCGCGAGACCATCGAGGCATGGCTCGACCCGTCTAATCCCCCATCGGCCACCGAGTACAACCAGTGGCGACGTGCCCTGCGGCGCGCCGCAGCCGACCTCCCGCAGTCCGGTCGCACCTCACTGGCTACGCTGGGCGCCGAGATGGCGTCGGTAGGCGGCGATGGCGCCCCGGGCCTTCCCGACGAGGCGCGACAGGCGCTGCACGACCTGGAAGCCACCCTCGGCGTAGCCGGCGATGAGATCGTTGACGAGCTGCGCGCCGACCGCCCGGCGCCCGAAGACGACGCCCCGCAGCAGCTGCCCTGCTCGCCCGACGCCCTGCAGGCCTACCTTGACGGACCGCATGCCGACCTGCGCAACCGCATTCGCACGCTGCTCTCCGACCCGGTTTTCAGCTACGACCCGTCGCTCGGCACCGACGCGCATCGCGAGCGCGTGCTCTACTGGTGCAAGCTGCTTGCCAATGAAGGGCTCGGCGCACTCGCGTTTCCGGAGGCACACGGCGGTAAAGGCGATATCCGAAAGTTTATCGCGGCGTTTGAGACGCTCTCGTATCATGACCTAAGCCTCGTCGTCAAGTTCGGCGTGCAGTTCGGCCTTTTCGGGGGGAGCGTTCACCGGTTGGGAAGCCAGCGGCACCACGAGGAATACCTTGAAGACATCGGCTCGCTCGAACTACCAGGCTGCTTTGCGATGAGCGAGCTCGATCATGGCTCGAACGTGCGCGATCTCGAAACGACGGCCACCTACGACCCCGACATCGAGGAGTTTGTCATCAATACGCCGCACGATGGCGCCCGCAAGGAGTGGATAGGCAACGCCGCAAAGCATGGACGCCTCGCTACCGTATTTGCTCAACTGCATACAAAAGACGAGTGCTATGGCGTGCATGCGTTCATCGTGCCGATCCGCCGATCTAATGGTACGCCCCAGCCGCGCGTACGCATCGAAGACTGCGGCGAGAAGATGGGGCTTAACGGCGTCGACAACGGACGCGTGTGGTTCGACCAGGTGCGCATCCCCCGCAAAAACATGCTCGATCGCTACGCGACCGTGCACCCCGATGGCACCTACGAGAGCGACATCCCCAGCGCCGGGCGTCGGTTCTTTACGATGCTGAGCACGCTCGTAGGCGGTCGAATCAGCGTAGCACGGTCGTCCTGCAGCGCTGCGAAGTCGGGTCTTGCCATTGCAGTGCGCTACGGCAACCGGCGGCGCCAGTTTGGCCCGCAAGATGAGCCCGAAGTGCCTATTCTGGACTACCGTACGCATCAGCGCCGCCTGCTGCCCCGTCTGGCGAAAACCTATGCCATTCATGCCGCACTGGAGAACCTGACGGAGCAGTTCGGCGCGCGCGGCCCCGACGACTCGCTTGAAGATGTAGAGGCGGCGGCCAATGCACTCAAAGCCTACAGCACCTGGCACACCACCGATGTGCTACAGACCGCCCGCGAAGCCTGTGGCGGCAAGGGCTATCTCGCCGAAAACCGCATCGCCGACCTGAAGGCCGATACCGACGTGTATACGACCTTTGAGGGCGACAACACTGTCCTGCTGCTGCAGGTCGCCAAGGGCTTGCTATCGGACTTCCAGCGGGAGTTTCGGGATATGAACGTCTTCAATATCGTGCAGTTTGTGGCGTCGGATCTTGGCACGCGGCTTACTGAAAAGAACCCGCTGGTGCGCCGCAACACTGACTCGGGCCACCTGCGCGACCCCGAGTTTCACGCAAAGGCGTTCCGCTACCGCAGCGAGGCGCTGTTGCAATCCGCTGCACGGCGCCTCAAAAAGCGTATCGGCGACGGAATGGACACCTACGACGCATTTATCGAGGTGCAGGACCACCTGGTCACGCTCGCGAAAGCAAAATCTGAACAGATCGTCTTCGACCGGTTCGATGCATCCATTCGTGAGGTCGACGATACAGCGGTGCGCGAGGTGCTCCGCACGCTCTGCACGCTCTTTGTGCTGGAGGCGATTGAGTCGGACCGAGGCTGGTTCCTGGAGCAGAACTACATTGAGGGCAACAAGGCCAAGGCAATTCGGCACGAGGTGAATGCGCTCTGCAGCGAGGTCCGTCCTATAGCTGAGCCGCTGGTGGACGCGTTCGCGATCCCCAATGCCTGCCTGCAGGCGCCCATTGCTGTAAAGCAAGCGTAGCGTGTTGATCCGTAACTCAGACTTGCGTGCTTCTGTCGCACAGGTCTTAAGAATCTGTTTTGATATGCCGTTAGAGGCGGCTGAGGGCCAATCGTAGCGACGCGAGCCGGACCATGGCGGCACTCGTCTCGGCCAGGCGCTCGTACTCCTTCGCAAGTCGCCGCCAGCCCCCCAACCAGCCGAGTGTTCGTTCGACAATCCAGCGCTTCGGCTCGACGGAGAAGCCCGGCTCTTCGGAGTCGGATTCGGTGATCTCAAGCCGAAGCCCAAGCGCTTCCTCAAGGTCGTCTTCGAGATCGCCGCGGTAGGCCTTGTCAGCGAAGACCGCTTCAAGACGTTCGCTTCGCTGTTCAGCCCGTTCAATGAGCTTGAAGGCGTGCTGGCTTTCGTGCTCATTGGCGGCGTGAATGCCGACGGCCCACGTCCAGCCCTGCGTGTCCGTGAGTATGTGCCGTTTGCGCCCTTTGACTTTTTTATTGCCGTCAAAGCCGCACAGACCGCCTGAGCGGGTGATCGAAACCGATTGGCAGTCAATAATTACCACGCTGGGCTCGGGTTCGCGCCCGGCTTCTCGCCGTGCGCCTCGCCGGGCTATGCTGAGCAGACGTGCGATTACGCCGCGCTGTTTCCACGTTCGGAAGTAGTAGTACACCGTCTGCCACGGCGCAAATCCACCAGGCAACATTCGCCACTGACATCCCGTTTTGACCACGTAGAAAATCGCATCCAGAATGTCGCGGCGCAGGTCATGTTGGCGGTGGCGCGAGGTATTGAGAACCGCTTTAATGTTGTGCCATTGGGAGTCCGTCAAATCGGAGCTATAGTCTTTGCGCATAGCTTCGGTGTCGCTTTCGGTGAAACGTCTGTTCACCACCGAAAACGAGGCGGACTCCCGTTCGTTTTCACTCGCGACGTGTGAAATCAAAACAGGTTCTAAGTAACGCGTTGTGCAGGTTTCCCTCTTCCTTTGCTGATCGCCGCGTCGGCCGCAGGCTCCCTCCTCGCGATGACACGGTGTAAACGTAGTTTCGCCGACTTACTCAAATGCTATACCGTACAAGAGCCTCCGGCCCTGAGCCGGGGGCTCTTTTGTACGTGTTTGTACCTGCCTAACATGCGACGCGCATGGGCAGCAGCTATACCGCCGATCTGTTTTACGATCTGTTTTACGATTCTGCAGCCATCTTCGCGCGCTCGGCGGCGGTCACAATGCCTTCGGGCTTGGGGACACGATACGGATCGCTGCTCGACGGCGGGGCGAACTGCCCAACGAAGGTGATTTCAGTATCGAGATGGTAGCCCGTCTCTTTCTCGACGGTCTGCTGCACATGCGCAATCAACGCGCACACATCAGCGGCCGTGGCCCCACCCCGGTTCACGAAGATGTTCGCGTGGCGATGCGTCACCTCTGCCATACCGACGCGTACCCCCTTGAGCTCGCAGCCATCGATCAGGCGCCCGGCACCAACGCCCTCGATCTTCTTGAAGATGGAACCGACGCTGGGCTCGGTATCGAGGGGCGGGTGACGTAGCGCGCGCCACTCCAGGTTCTCTTCCATGATGCGCCGCATCCGCTCGCGGCTGCCGGGCGCAAGCTGAAACGTAGCCGATAGCACTATGTCGTTGCGGTCGTGCAGAATGGAATAGTCGTAGTCATAATCGAAGTAGTCTACGCCTACGGTGCGGCGCTCCCCCTCTTCGGTGAGGATGTCGGCCGCATGCACCACCTCTTCGATGAACATGGTGCGCTTGCGCTCGGGCGCTGGCGACAGAAAGTGCAGGTTTTGCCAGAGCGCCCCTCCGACGGTCGAAGGGATGCCCACGTAGTGCTCCAGTCCCGACAGTCCGGCATCGACCGCGGCATGGATGACGTCGGGGTACATGGTGGCGCCGCTTCCGACACGGAGCTGGTGCGCATCGCGGTCGATCTGCAGCCCGTTGGCTGCGTTGCGGATGACGAGTCCACGCACGCCATAGTCGCCAATCACGAGATTTGCGCCCGTGCCCAGCACGTGGTGCGGCACGTCGAGGGTGCGGGCAATCTGGAGCGCGGTAGCGAGCTCATCGGCCGAGTGCACCTCCCAGAAGAGATCGGCAGGGCCGCCGATCTTGAAGGTGGTGTAGGGCGCAAGCGGCACGTTGCGCTGCAGCGATGCCTCGGCGTGGGGATGCAGGGCCTCTATGGCGCGTTGCAGCACGGCATCGGGAAGCGGGTCGGGGGCGTCGTGGTAGTCGGGCGGGAACGAACTCATCGAAGCGTGATCAGACCGGGAAGAGAGCGTAGGCGGTGCGCCTACGAGAGCGAACGTTGTACGTACGAACGTGCCCACGCAGTTGTGCCGAAGCAGGCAGCGAGGCGATGGCGCCCCGCATTCCCCTGAATGCTTCCCTGTAAGAGCCTGTTTGGTTTGGGTTTGTAGGCGAGAGCGAGCGCCGCTGAGGCGAAAATTGGACCACGATGGAGGTTCGTAGCCGGGGCTACGGGCCGACGTCGGGGGCAATTTGCACCAGGGGCATGACCTTCGGCCCCAGTCCAGCGCCGCCGCTCGGAGCCCAAATTAAGAAATCAAAACAGGCTCTAAGGGTCTGAACTGAACAAACCTCTGGGAATAATGCAGGTGGATGTGCTGATGACGAACTCTATGTTGAAATGTTCATATTAGCATTGCTATGCACACACTGCATATTGACAACCATTCACGACCGTTTCCATCACGAACTCCTACCTGAACCATGAAATTTTTTATTGACACCGCCAACCTCGAAGAGATCCGCGAGGCCAACGACCTGGGCGTGCTTGACGGCGTAACGACGAACCCGTCGCTCGTTAAGAAAGAGGGCAACATCGACTTTCACGAGCGGGTGCAGGAGATCTGCGACATCGTGGACGGCGATGTGTCGGCTGAGGTTACGGCGACGGACTTTGCGGGCATCATGACAGAGGCGCACGAGCTGGCGCAGCTGCACGAGAACGTGGTCGTGAAGGTGCCGCTTATTCGTGAGGGCATCAAAGCGATTCGGGCGCTCTCTGACGAAGGCATTCGGACGAACTGCACGCTCTGCTTCTCGCCGATGCAGGCGCTGCTGGCTGCCAAGGCAGGAGCCACGTACATCAGTCCGTTCATCGGGCGCATCGACGACATCTCGTCGAACGGCATGCAACTGATTGAGGAGATCGTGCAGATCTACGCGAACTACGGCTTCCAGACGGAGATTCTGGCTGCGTCGATTCGCCACCCGATGCACGTGAAAGAAGCTGCACTGGCCGGTGCCGATGTCGCCACGATTCCGTTCGGCACCATTCAGAAGCTGCTGGAGCATCCGCTGACCGACCGCGGACTGCAGCGCTTCCTCGATGACTGGAACGCCTACCAGGAGGAGCTTGCCGCTGAAGTGGCCTAGCTTCTCGTTCTGCTCGTTGCCATCCGTTTCCTGCTGCGCAGCCGTTGCGCGGCGCAGTGGGATTGTCTGCTTTTGTCGTACTGCACCTGATCTCTTATGGAATTTGTAGCGCTTGGCGATACCGATGACATCGCCGCGAGTTGTCATTACCTGGGCATTAACGGCACCGGGCTTTTGCTGGATGCGGGGGTAGACCCGCGCAAAGAAGGGAAGGAGTCGCTCCCCAACTTTGACCTGGTCCACAACACCGCCGACCGGTTCGTGGATCATGCCTTTGTTACGCATGCGCACCACGACCACATGGGAGCCGTGCCGGTGCTCTACCGCGAGTTCCCGCACATCATGACCCACATGACCGATGCCACGCGTCGGCTGCTGGAGTTTCTGCTGCCGGCCTCGGCCCGCCTGCAGCGGCGGCGCGTGCGCGAAGGCAGCACCCAGGCCGACCCGCTCTTCACCGAAGACGAGGTCGATCCGCTCGGTCACCTCTACCTGACGCACGACCTGCAGAAGCCCTTCAAGGTAACGGGGCTGAAGGGGGATGCAGAGATTACAGCGCGCTTCTACACCGCCGGGCACATCCTCGGCGGCGTAGGCGTGGAGCTAACGATCGGCGCCGGAGACGATGCCAAACGCGTCTTCTATACCAGCGACACGAAGCTGACCTCGCAGTCGATCTTACCCGGAGCCAACTACCCCGACGCTGCAGACGTGCTGATTCTGGAGTCGACCGCCGGTAACGACCCCGAAGCGGCGCAGACGAGTCGCCCGGAGGAGCTTGAGAAGTTTACGGCGACGCTGCAGAAGACGCTGGAGCGCGGAGGAACGGCGCTCATCCCGGTGTTTGTGATGGGCCGTGCGCAGGAGACCCTTGCTGTGATCGACCGCCTGAAACATGAGGGCAAGATCGACGACGACGTGCCGGTCTACACCGCCGGATCGATGCGCGCCATTGCCGACCTCTACGACCAGACACGCACCTCTACGCCCCGAGTGGATTCGGACTTTCGGGTGTTTGGCGTGGATCAGAAGCGCCTGCCCCGGAGCGAGAAGCGCAAGGCGAAAGCGCTCGAAGGGCCTGCGATTCACGTGCTTAGCAGCGGCATGATGTTCGAGCCCACGCTGTCGAACCTGATCGGGCGGCGCCTGGTCGAAGACGAGAAGAACGCCATTCTGATGGTGGGCTACTCCAAAGAAGGCTCGCCGGCTGCCCGCCTGCTTGAGGCCGCGGAGCAGGGCAACGGCACCGAGGTGGTGCTAAACCCCGACCACGGCTCGCAGTCTGTACGCTGCACGGTCGACGACTTCCGGTTCTCGGGTCATAGCAACCGCGACGAGCTGCTGGAGGTCGTAAAACGGATGGCCCCCCGCGAAGTTATCCTCGTGCATGGCGAGCCCGATGCCCGCGCCTGGATGGCCGAGCACATCACCCAGATCGACGACACGATCACGGTGCACCAGCCCGAGGGCGGCGTGCCTGTTGAGCTGGATCTGTAAGGCGCTGCGTATAACGCGCTACATGCTGTACGCACTGCATACGCTATACAGCAAAGCCTCTGCCTGCCCTGGCAGAGGCTTTTTGTGTTTGGGGGATACGAACCGGCTTTCTTTTTACGGAAGTGATTTACGGAAGTGGTTTACGGAAGTAGTGCGCCCCGGCTACGGATAGCACCAACTCCGCATGTTGCCGTGGTGACTGGAGGAGTGAACGGAAGAGACGCTCATTCTCTGCCCCATGATTGCGCAAGGCTATGCGTTTAACACGACCGAACATCTGTATGCATGAAACAAGTGATTCACATATGGGTGTGGCACCTCAGTTGCATTTTATTTGCTCAACCTTTTCTTCAAACGAGCTAAACTGACTATGACTACCCGTAAGGAATACACCCAAAAGCTCAAGTCGAAGCTCGACGAGTGGAACGAAAAAATTGATGAGCTGGAGACCAAGCTTGAAGCGACCGACATGGAAGCACGCGCAGAGTACCAAGAGCAACTCCAAACGTTAAAATCAAATCGGGAGACACTTGAGCAAAAAGTCAGTGAGCTGCAAGATGCGAGCGGTGATGCCTGGAACGATATACGAGCAGGTGCAGCGGATGCTTGGGAGGCGCTCGACGACGCTCTCGACAGAGCCATATCGCGGTTTGAATAAATCTGTGCACAGGTTGTCTATATACCCCCCTTCCAAATATAGCAGTGGCTATCCCTGAGTCATCAGATTCGGAGTCGATATGGGCGTTTGTCTCGCCAGATTCCATCGCCCGCCCTGATTCCTCGATGGATATGCGTGTGCAAGAGGGGGTCTCGGTGCTGCGGACATGGATCCGTACGTTGCCAGAGGCGCTTTCGCGCTTATGGACGGGTAGTGAGACGAGCTCTAACAGCGACAAAGCCCTTCAGGCGCTGCCCGAAGAGAACAGGCTCCGCCCCGCTCCAGACGCCTTGTTGGACCGCATCGCGCCCCCACCGGACTGGTCTGAGGCAGTGTCAGCACTTGATACTGCCCTCAGACCATGGACAACCGGCTCCGATGACGTACCGGCTCTTGTACTCATGCCGGGTTACCACAATGCGCCTCCTCTTCTAAAGCTTTGGGCCGAGGTCCATACATGGACGACCATCGCCCCGGTACCACGGCCCCACATTATGCAGTCCGCTGAAGCAGTCGAAAGCTGGTTTATCGAGCGGGCAAACAGCCAAACACCCTGGGTCCTTCCACGTCTGGAGCGATGTTACATACGGACCCCGAGCGGACTCGCTTTTGTGCGTCGACTACTTGACCACTGGACTGGGGGCTCTCTTGGTCGAGGAATCATCGGCTGTGATCCACATGCTTGGACCTACCTTCAGCAGGTGTGGGCCGGAGCAATCCCTCACTGCTTCGTCTTGAAGCCCTTCTCCGCCAACATGCTCGCCCGGTGGTTCCGCACCCTTGCTGAATTGAACCGCCCAGATGGTGCCCCTCCAGTTTCTTTCCACATGGCAGATCGAGACTCTCCAGTGCTTCCTGAACGGCATGAAAGAGAGCATAGCACCAGTACCGACGTATCTGGTGATGAGGCCCCCAGCCCCTATCTGCGCATGTTAGCTGCCTACAGCCAGGGCGACCCGAATATTGCATGGCTCTTGTGGCGCCAGAGCCTGCTCACACCGGCCGACGCCTTGCCGCTAAACACAGAAGACGCAGAACAAACAGCAGAAAAGATAGGGCGCGCGCCAGATCCCAAGTCAGAGCCGAGGCCGATCATATGGGTCCCCCCCTGGAGCGATGCAGAGCACCCAAAGCTCTCGCATGATGCCACGCAGCGTGATACCTTTGTCTTACATGCGCTCCTTCTGCATGGTGGGCTATCTGCAGATCAGCTCTGCCCGCTCCTCCCGATGAATCCGTACGCTGTGCGCCACCGCCTGCATCACATGCACACCGCGGGCATCATCACACAGAGAGGCGCCGAGTGGCATCTTACACCCGTCGGCTATGCCGCAGCATGCGACATGCTACGCAAGGACGCGTACCTCCCCGACCCACACGCCACGTAACTCTTTCTCCTCACCCTGATTGCTGCAATGGGCTCAGATGCGGTAGGTATGCTTCGCGACGTCGGATGGGAAAGCGTCCTCGGGATTATATTGATCGTTGCTGCGGCCGTCGGCCTTACGCTGCTGATCCAGCGGTTTGTGCCTCGTTTTGCCGAACAGGTACCCGGGCGCTATCGCCTTCCTGTGCTGGCCACGGTACCCCTCTTCCGACTCGTGATCCTGGTGGTGACAATCGGCTTGATTGTTCCTATCGTGATCGATCCTACATTCGAGAATCTTGTAGCATTTCTGGGAGCTGCTGGCCTGGCACTCGGCTTCGCGCTGAAGGACTACGCAAGCAGCCTGATCGCCGGGATCGTCGTTGTATACGAAGCCGCTTACCGCCCCGGAGACTGGGTATCTGTCGGGAGCGGCTACGGTGAGGTCCAGTCGGTTGGAATGCGATCCATGAAAATGATCACGCCCGACGACACGGTTGTGGTAGTGCCTCATCAAAAGCTCTGGACGGAGCTAATTTACAACGGTAACAACGGCACCCAGAACCTACAGTGCGTGGCCAACTTCTACCTGGATCCAGACCACTCAGCCGTCCACGCCCGACAATTACTCCATGATGTAGCCCTGACCAGCCCCTACTTGCAGGTTACAAAGCCCATCGCGGTTGTCGTGCAGGAAAAACCGTGGGGTACCCACTACCGGCTGAAAGCGTATCCGGTCGACCCTCGCGACCAGTTTCCTTTTATCACCGATCTGACAGTGCGCGGCAAGGATGCCCTGCGCAGCCAGGGATTCCAACCGGCTCGTGCGTCTGCCCTCTCCGAAAGCGCTGCAGCGTAACACATCGGTGTAGAACAGAGGCACTTCATCTGATCCGCCAGCAGAGGCCCCCGCGATCCTCTCTACAGGTGAACACTCATCACAAATCAGAGCTGGGGCGCACAAGCGGCTTGCGTTTAAGCGATGCAAGATCGAAGTTGCAGAACGCTGTGTGGTACTTCTCGCAGCACCCTGCAGCGCCCCACTGCTCTACTCATCTGTTTTCGAGCTCCATGAAGATTCTGGCCTGGCCGGCATACGCCAACACCACGGGCAACCCGTACAACCGGTTGCTTAGCGACGCGCTGGAAGCGCAGGGCGTAGACGTGCACGAGTTTACGCCCGAGCGTGCCCTGAAAGGACGCTACGACCTGTGGCATATGCACTGGCCCGATGACGTCCTCAGCTACCCTTCTACCGCACGTGCTGCTGGAATGATGAGCGCCGTGCTGGCCCTGATGGCCTGGGCACGGATACGCGGCACCCGCATCGTGTGGACGGTCCACGACCTGGGCCCGCACGACAACTACCACCCGTTACTGGAGCGCATCTTCTGGAACGGCTTCATTCCGCAGGTAGATGGCTTCATCAGCCTCAGCGCTACGGGGCGCGAGATGGCGCGGGCGCAGCACCCGATGCTCAATGAGATCCCCTCGAAGGTCGTGCCACACGGCCACTACCGAGCGGCCTACCCGGACCCGATTTCTCGTGCTGAGGGGCGCGAAGCCCTCGGGTTAGAATCCGACATGCCCGTGATCTTGTACATCGGTCGCATCCGCCCGTACAAGAACGTAGGACGGCTCATCCGTGCATTCAAAACGATGGACCGTCCGAAGGCGCGGCTTGTTGTCGCCGGCAACCCGGTCGATTCCTCGCTTCGCGAGTCGCTACAGTACGTCGCCGCCTCCGACCCGCGGGTGCGACTCGACCTGCGCTTCATTCCGCCCGATCTGGTTCCCACCTACATGGCTGCGACCGACCTGGTTGCCCTGCCCTACGACAACGTCCTGCACTCAGGCGCAGCACTGCTGGCGCTCTCGTTTAACCGTCCGGTCATGGTGCCTGCCCGCGGCGCGATGCGCGAACTGCAGGAGTACGTAGGCTCGCAGTGGGTGCATACGTTTGACGGACGCCTCCTGGCGTCGAAGCTCTCTGAAGGGCTCAACTGGGCGATGCATACGCCGCGCGACAGCGAGGCTCCGCTCGACCTGTTCGGCTGGGACGTGCTGGCTGAGCGCACCATCGACCTGTATCGTCAGGTGCTGCAAACGCGTGGATAGCTCGTGGTCGAATCTGCGCGACCGTGCGCTTCGGGGCGTGGCGTGGTCGGCCGTGCAGAATTGGGGGAGCCGCCTCATCACGTTTGTGGTGTTTGCGGTGCTGGCTCAGCTGCTCGATCCGGAGGCGTTTGGCGTGCTGGCGCTTGCGGGCACGTACATCGCCCTGCTGCGCGTACTCGTTGACCAAGGGTTTGCCGCTGCAATCATCCAGCGCGATGAACTGGAGGCCGGGCATCTCGATACTGCGTTTGTAGTCAATCTGGTCGGCAGCGTGGTGCTGATGCTGGCGAGCCTTCCACTGGCCGCCCCCATTGCAGATCTCTTCAGCACCCCGCTCCTGGCTCCCGTCATTCAGGCGCTGGCCCCGGCTTTTCTGCTCGCAGCGCTGGCTGGGGTACAACAGGCGCTCTTTGAACGGCGGATGCAGTACCGCGTGCTCGCCATCCGAGAGTTTGTCGCGAGCCTGACCGGCGGCATCGTTGGCGTAAGTATGGCTCTCTACGGCTGGGGCGTGTGGAGCCTGGTTGGATGGTTCCTCGCTGAGCGCACAGCCGCCGTCGTCGTACTGTGGACAGCCAGTCCGTGGCGCCCCGGACGCACGATTACCCGGCGCCACTTTGTAGATCTCTTCTCGTTTGGCATTCACCTCGTCGGTTCCAACCTGCTCGATTATGTGAACCGCCGGGCCGACAACCTCATCATCGGCTATGTGCTGGGGCCCACGGCACTCGGATTCTACGACGTAGCCTACAAGCTGTACACCGCCGGGGTCGACCTCGTTACGCAAACGGTGTCATCGGTCGCCTTTTCAACGTTTTCGAAGCTTCAGCACCGCCGCGACCAGATGCGGGAAGCCTTCTACAAGGGCACGCAGACCGCCAGCGTGGTGGCGTTTCCGGCGTTTCTGGGTGCCGCGGCGATCGCCCCATCGCTCATCGAGCTGGTGTTTGGCACGCAGTGGGTGCCCGAGAGCGCCCACGTCTTTCAGGTGCTCGCTCTCATCGGGACGCTGCACGCGCTCTTCTACTTCAATCCAGCGGTGCTTCTGGCATGCAATAAGCCGTCGTGGCGGCTTGCCTTAAACGCGCTTAACGCGGTAGCCAATGTCGTTGCATACACGATCGCCGTGCAGTTCGGCATCGTCGCCGTAGCTGCAGCGTTCGTGATTCGTGGCTACGTACTGGCCCCCCTCGAACTGTGGATGCTCCGCCGCCTCATCAACGTTCGGGTACGCACGTACCTGCGCAACATCGCCGCGCCGGCCACAGCAGCTATCGTCATGGCTACGGGACTCGTGGCGGCCCGTATGATCCTGCTGCCCGATCTCGCGCTTGGCCTCTGGGTCACGCTGGCGATTGGTTCAGGCGCCTTTCTCTACACAATGCTTGTGTGGATGCTCGCCCCTTCCTTGCTCCGACGACTCTGGGCGCTTGCCGCCGAGCTGTGGCGCTGAGCCCTCGCCCTGGACTATGGCGCTGAACTGTGGCGCGTCCTGATTCCTTTTCCACCTTGGTTCAACCTACCACTGGCCCAGCGCTCCTGCTTTCAGATATTCGTTCATCTCAAAATACCGAGACCGATATAGCAGCACAAAGTCCGGCATAAAAGCCGCCTTAAACGTTTAAAAGCCCGGGGCTGTCAAGGGGACAGCCCCGGGCTTCGGGCATCGTACAATTTTGGCACCGCAACAGGTACGTCCTCGTAGGCCGCTTTAACCGTCATAGGTGTAGAAGCCCTGTCCGGACTTACGCCCGAGATGACCGGCGGTCACTTTTTTGCGGAGCAGTGGGCACGGACGGTACTTGTCGTCGCCCAGTTCGCCGTGCAGCACTTCCATGATGCCAAGACACACATCGAGCCCGATGAAGTCAGCCAGCGTGAGGGGGCCCATCGGATGATTCATGCCGAGCGTCATGACCGTGTCGATGTCCTCTTCGCTGGCCACGCCCTCCATCAGACAGAACACCGCCTCGTTTATCATCGGCATCAGTACGCGATTGGAGACAAACCCGGGAGCGTCATTTACTTCGACCGGGGTTTTGCCGAGATCTTCGGCGAGCGCCTGGACCGCGTCGTGCGTACCTTCGCTCGTTTCAAGACCGCGTACGACCTCCACCAGCTTCATGACAGGCACCGGGTTGAAGAAGTGCATGCCGATGACTTGCTCAGGGCGGCTGGTCTGTGCGGCCAGCCATGTAATGGAGATCGACGACGTGTTCGACGCCAGAATCGCATGGTCAGGCGCAGCCTCATCAAGCGTTTCAAAGATGGGCCCCTTCACCTCCGTCGTCTCCGTCACAGCTTCGATAACGAGATCGACATCAGCTACGCCTTCTGCGAGGTCGGTGTGCGTGCGGATGCGGTCGAGCGTAGCCTCACGCTCGTCTGCGGTGATGCGCTCTTTTTTGACCTGGCGCGCAAGATTTGCTGCAATGGTGTCGGTCCCTTTGTCGAGAGCGTCTTCGCTTACATCGATAAGCGTAACGTCAAGCCCGTTTAGAGCAAGCACATGGGCGATACCATTTCCCATGGTACCGGCGCCAACAACAGCAGTGGTAGAAAAAGACATAGCGTCGATTAGTTGGAAGCGGTTTCAGCGAATGTGCTTCCAACGTAGGAAAGGGGCGTTCTTGAATCCACCAAAGAATGCGCGAAAGTAACTGGTAGAGACCTGCATACAGAAATTTGCATCCTGCAGATCGCACCTGTGGTGTCCCTGTGGTGTCCCTGTAGAGCTCGTCGCACGGGCGTGGATACGTTCCACCGCCCGATGCCACGGACTGATGCCATCGCCTGCTAGGCAGACCGTTACGCAATCAGCATATCGTCGCGCACGGTACCCGGCTGCTCGGCCTCGATCTGCTCTTTGGGATCGTTATTTTCGCCAACGAGGACCACGTTGGGCGTGTGGGCTTCCGCCTCTTCGGGCGTCATTTCGGCGTACGCAATCACGATAACCTGGTCGCCTTTGGCCGCAAGTCGCGCAGCCGGACCGTTCAGACACACGGTGCGCGATCCGGGTTCATCGGCGATGGTGTATGTTTCAAGACGGGCGCCGTTGTTAACGTTCACCACCTGAACCTTTTCATGCGGTAGAATACCCGCCGCATCCAACAGCTCCCGATCGATGGTGATGGAGCCCTCATAGTACAGGTCAGCTTCGGTAACACGAAGCCGGTGCAGCTTCGCCTTGAACATCGTGATGGTCATCAGAAAGAAAGCAGTCAGTCAGCTTACAACGAAGAGGGGACGCGTACAAAGGCGTTGTCAATGAGCCGTGTATCGCCAAAGAACACGGCAGCAGCGATTAGTACATCGTCGTTTGCATGCAACTGAGTTTTGGGTTGAAGCGTTTCCGCATCAACGACAGACGTGTATTGGATGCGTGCATGCTCCGCTGCGGAGAGCGGTTTTCGCATCGCTCGAACCACAGCATCTACCTGCTGTTCCCCACCTTCAATCGCCCGCACTCCGGCTTGAATTGCTGTGTAGACGCACGGCGCCTCAGCACGCTCGGCCTCGCTGAGGTACGCGTTGCGCGAGGAGCATGCGAGTCCATCAGATTCACGCACCGTAGGTACGCCCACCACGTCGACATCAAACCGCAAGGCACGCACCAGATGCTTCAGGATGACGAGTTGCTGGGCATCCTTCCGCCCAAATACCGCCACATCGGGTTTGCTCGCGTTAAGCAGCTTGGTTACGACTGTTACGACGCCTTCGAAATGCCCCGGACGGTACCTGCCACAGAGGTGGTCGTTCAGCGTGTGCACATCGACCGATATGTAGGGGTCTTCGGTGGTCGACGCCCCGAACGGATACATGGCCTCAACCGTCGGTGCAAAAATCGCTTCCACCCCGTCATATGCTTCAAGTGCCTCGCGGTCTGCTTGCAGCGTACGTGGGTATGCCTCATAGTCTTCGTCGGGAGCAAACTGCGTGGGATTCACAAAAATGGACACGACCACCGCATCCGCCTGCTCCTGCGCCTCTTCGACCAGCGCCAGGTGTCCTTGATGGAGCGCTCCCATGGTCGGCACGAGCGCGACCGTACGCTCATCTCTATGCTGCATGTCAGACCACGCCTGCATAGCCGACACGTCGGTGATAACATTCATGAAGAACCAGAACTTACAAGGAAAGAAATAGGCGGGTGGGCCCCCGGCTGTACCGGGCGTTGTAATCTAACGGACGCAAGCATGACGCGCAACACTCGGCATAACGCCTTATTACGATCACCACACGATCACTGCAAATGTATGGAGCATTCAGTGCTGTAATGCATGCTTCGGCCAGTTGCTGCCCACTGCACTGCCATTATACTGCTATTGTACTGCATTTGGCCGTTTGGCACCGCTTCCATAAATGACCAAATCTTTCTTTTGGATGCGCGCAGCATCGCGTGCTATCGGCTATCTTTTACCGTACAGACAATCACTCTAGTTTGCTCGTTCTACTTCCACATTCTCCAGATACGCCATGGCTGATGATTTTCGCACCGAACACGACTCACTGGGTGCCGTCGAGGTGCCGTCGGATGCGCTTTACGGCGCTCAGACACAGCGCGCCCGCGACAACTTCCCTGTCAGCGACCTCCGCTTTCCGCGTGCCTTCATTCGCGCACTGGGAATCGTCAAGGTCGCTGCAGCCCGTGCTAACAACGAACTGGAGCTGCTTAACGACGACAAGGCTGCTGCCATTGAGCAGGCTGGCCACGACGTCATTGCAGGCCTGCTCGACGACGAGTTTGTGCTCGACATCTTTCAGACCGGAAGCGGCACATCAACCAACATGAACGCCAACGAGGTCATTGCGAATCAGGCCTCCGAGATGCTTGGTGCCGAACGAGGCAGCAAAGCCGTTCACCCGAACGACGACGTAAACATGTCGCAGTCGTCGAACGACGTGATTCCCACCGCCATGCACGTGGCCGCTCGCACGGCCCTGCTCGACGAGCTTGTGCCAGCCCTTGCTAAGCTGCACAGTGCCCTGCTCGACCGGGCCGAGGCGTTCGACGATGTGCTCAAGAGCGGCCGCACGCACCTGATGGATGCTACGCCGATCCGGCTCGGTCAGGAGTTCGGAGGGTACGCCGCGCAGGTGCAGAAATGCATCGCACGTGTGCAGCAAGGGGCCGATGAGCTTACCGAGGTGGCGCTGGGCGGCACCGCCACCGGGTCAGGACTCAACCGGCACACCGAGTTTCCCGAGCGCGCCATTGCCCACATTAGCGGACTCACCGGGGTCCCGTTCGAAGAGACGAGCAACCACTTTGCCGAACAGGCCGGCAAGGACGCGTATGTGCAGGCTCACAGCGCTCTAAACACGACTGCCACGGCGCTGCTCAAGATCGCCAACGACCTGCGGCTCCTGTCGAGTGGTCCAACCAGTGGCATTGCCGAGATCACGCTGCCAACGATTCAGCCGGGCTCGTCGATCATGCCGGGCAAAGTAAACCCCGTGCAGAGCGAACAAGTGATGATGGCTGCGTCTCGCGTGATGGGTAACCACACCACTATCACTGTAGGCGGACAGCACGGCAACTTCGAGCTAAACGTGATGATGCCGGTTATGGCCCATGCCATGCTTGAGAGCATCTCCATCCTCACCGGAAGCGTCACCGCCTTTACGGAGAAGTGCGTGACGGGCATCGAAGCCAACCGCGCACGCTGCCAGGAGCTGCTTGAGCTCAATCCATCCATTGCCACCGCCCTGAACAGTGCCATTGGCTACGATAAAGCCTCTGAAGTCGCAAAGAAAGCGGTCAAAGAGGGCAAAACCGTGCGTACGGTGGTGCAGGAGATGGACTTGCTGAGCGAAGAGGAGCTCAACGATTACCTGGATATTCGCGCGATGACCGAGCCTGGCGTGCCTGGTGAGTAACAAACGTAGGTAGACAAGCCACACAGCCTAACCACATGGCCACATAGCCTAACACATAATAGCATAGACAGAGACGGACATTGCCATTGCGCGCGCCCACAGGCGCTACGTATCCTGCAGCGTAACAGCGTAACAGACCGGGTATGTACGCTTAACGCGTGCTCTCTCCACACCGTGCCGACGCCGGGCCCCCGCCCTGTGTCGGCACGGGGCGTTTCGGCTACCATGTGTAGACCGCAGCCATGGAGGGACTTTAGCTGGCTTCAAACGTGATAAGCGCCAAACGATTACATATGTATACGCATCTATACGAAACCGTGGCTTCACACGTTGTTTTCCATGTGGTGCAGATGTTCTTCTTGCCCCCTCACATACGTATAGCTCGTATAGCTCACACACGTGTAGAACGGCAGGCCGTACATATGCATCCGTTGTAACTGACAGAGTTGTTTTCATGTACCAATTCCGAGCCATTCATGAGTGCTAAAGGAAAAGCATCGGTAGCTGTCCTCCTGGCAGCTGCATTCATTGCCGGCGTGCTCTTTACGACCGCCGGAGCCAACCTCTTTGGTCTGGGCGACAGCGTAGGCACCGAAAGCCGTGCCTCAGGCCCAGGCGGCACAACCGCGATCAGCAATAGCGATGGGTTCGAGCGCGCTATCTCGTTGGAGCAGGCGTTCATGGATGTTGCTGAGTCGGTGAATCCCGCTGTGGTGCAGATTCGCGCCGCGCGTGTGCAAGAGCGCCGCAGCCCTTTTCAAGGCACCCCCTTCGAGGACTTCTTCGGGCGCCCCCCTGGCAACGGTGACGGGCAGCAGTTCCGCCAGCAAGGGCTTGGATCGGGCGTCGTTGCACGCGCCGACGGGCACATCATCACAAACAACCATGTCGTAGAGGGAGCCGACGAACTCCGCGTACGCCTGTTCAATGGGGAGGTGTATGATGCCGAGGTCGTAGGTACCGACGACTTCAGCGATCTTGCTATAATCAAGATTGATGCTGACAACCTGCGCGAAATAAGCTTTGGCGACTCCGAAGAGATTCGTCCCGGCCAGTGGGTTATGGCCTTTGGATCACCTCTGAACGAGCGGCTCAGCAACTCCGTTACGGCTGGCATCGTGAGCGCAAAGGGCCGGCTGCAGCCTTCCGGCCAGCAAGACTACGGCGTGCAGAACTTCATCCAGACCGATGCCTCCATCAATCCCGGTAACTCGGGCGGGCCACTTGTAAACCTTGAAGGGCGTCTCGTAGGCATCAATACAGCCATTGCAACGCGCACCGGTCAGTTTCAGGGAATCGGCTTTGCGATCCCTTCAAACACGGTGAAGCGCGTCACCGATCAGCTTATTGAGCGGGGCAGCGTGCAGCGCGCCCGTCTCGGCGTGCAGTACATGGGTGCCAGCCAGTCGCTCATTCGCAGCGAGAACCTCCCGCGCGGTACCGCACAGGTTAGTGAAGTGATGGACGGCACCGCAGCCGAGGAAGCCGGACTCGAAGCCGGCGATCTCATCACGGCCATTGACGGTCAGGAGCTCGATGATGCGCTGCAGATCAGCAACATCATCGGAGCTAAGCAGCCCGGCGATACCGTTGAGGTGACGATTAACCGCGATGGCGAAACGATGACTATGGACGTCACACTTGGCGGATTTGAGGACGACGAGGCCGTTGCCGATGCTGATCCGTCGGACTCCGGTAGTCCGGGCGATTCATCAGCCGAAATGCTGCAGGAGGAACTCGGGCTCTCGCTCTCAACCGTATCCGAAAGTGATCTCGAACAGCTCGGACTCGACCTCGACGGCGCTGTACTAATCGAGCGCGTAGACGTGCGCAACCCGGCTGTGCGCGACGCCGGTCTTCAGCCCCGCCAGCTCATCGTGCAGGCCGCTGGGCAGCCTACGCCCTCGGTTGAGGCCTTCGCAGAGGTCTACGCTTCAGTCGAGGAGGGCCAGAGCTTTCGCCTCCGCATCATGGACGGCCAGGGCACGATGCTCGTTACGGCCATCCAGAAGCCCGCTTCGTAACAGCGGCACGACGTAGCATGGCCCCACGCGGAACGCGTGCTACGCAAAACCTACTACCAACGCAAGAAAAGCCCGGAGGCCGTGAAAGGCCTCCGGGCTTTCTTATGCAGTATACAGATGAGCAGCGCTCCTGCCCTGTTGTCTGCAAAACTTGAATCTACAAACCTGGGTAACCTGGGTCTTCGACCCTACGGCTGCGCAGGCTCCTCTGTGCGGGCTTGTCCATCCCCGCCCGCATGCAGCTCTGGCTTCCACGAGTCCATGTAGCCGGTGTCTTCCAAGTCGAGCGCGGCCTGCGTAAGCTTGAGCGGACGGAACGTGTCAACCATCACGGCCAGCTCTTCGGTTCCCTCTTTACCGATCGAAGCCTCGGTAGAGCCCGGATGCGGCCCGTGCGGAATGCCGCCCGGATGCAGCGAAAACGATGCGCGCGAAATGCCTTTCCGGCTCATGAAGTCGCCTTCTGCATAGAACAGCACCTCGTCTGAGTCGATATTCGAGTGGTTGTATGGCGCCGGAATAGACTTCGGGTGGTAGTCGAACAGGCGCGGCACGAACGAGCAGATCACGAAGTTGCGTGCCTCGAACATCTGGTGCACCGGCGGCGGCTGGTGGATGCGGCCCGTAATCGGCTCGAAGTCGTGAATTGAGATCGCATACGGATACATGTAGCCATCCCATCCTACCACGTCGAACGGGTGATAGCGCATCCAGTAGGAATGGATCTTTCCGTGCTTCTTGATGCGCAGCTCGAACGGCCCCTCCTCGTCGATCACGTTAAGCTCGGTGGGCGGACGCACGTCGCGCTCGTGGAACGGACTCCGCTCTAAGAGCTGCCCGAACTCGTTCATGTACTTGCTCGGAAACTGCACACCCGAGTTCGACTCGATCACCAGCAGGCGCGGCTGCACATCGTTTTCGAACGACCAGCGATGCGCCAGCGTGCGTGGCACATGCACGTAATCGCCATCCGTGAAGTCTACATTGCCGAGCGGCGTTTCGAGCGTACCCGCGCCTTCGTGCACGTAGACCACCTCATCAGCAGCCGCATTGCGGTAGAAATAGCCTTCCATGGCATCGGTCGGACGGCAGAGCGCCAGCTGTACATCCTGGTTGCCCATGATGTACGTACGCCCCGAAAGCCAGTCGCCCCCAGGTTCCAGGTTGAACCCCTCAATGTGGCGGTGCTTCAGCGCCTCGTCGTCGGCGTAGGTAATGCCATACTCAACCGGGTCATCGACCTTCTCCACCAGCGTAGGCGGATGGATATGATAGGCGATCGATGAGATGCCGCTAAACCCCTCAGCACCAATCACCTCTTCGGTGTAGAGCTCTCCATCGGGACGGCGAAACTGGACGTGGCGCTTGTCGGGCACCTCGCCCATGCGAGTGTAGTGGGGCATGATGATTTGGGGTGTTGGATTGGAGGATTTCGGATTCGGAGGACAATGCTACAGGTTACCGCGACGGTCCTGTTCGCGTTCAATCGCTTCAAAGAGCGCCTTGAAGTTGCCTTCGCCAAAGGTACGCGCCCCCTTGCGCTGAATGATCTCGTAAAAGACAGTGGGACGGTCTTGCACCGGCTTCGTGAAGATCTGCAACAGGTACCCTTCCGGGTCGCGATCGACCAGGATGTCAAGCTTCTGCAGCTGATCAATCTGCTCGTCAATATCGCCTACGCGCTCGCGCAGCACCTCCTTGTCGTAGTAGTTATCCGGAATGTCGAGAAACTGCACGCCGCGTCTGCGCAGCTCCGCTACCGTACTGATAATGTCGTCGGTCGCCATCGCCACGTGCTGCACACCCGGCCCATTGTAGAACTCCAGGTACTCCTCAATCTGGCTCTTCTTCTTCCCATCAGCCGGCTCGTTGATCGGGAATTTGATGCGCTCATTGCCGTTGGCCATCACCTTCGACATCAGCGCAGAGTACTCCGTCGAAATGTCTTTGTCGGTGAACTGCAGCATGTTGTAAAAGCCCATCGTGTCGGCATAGTACTGCACGTACTTGTCCATTTCGCCACGGCGCACGTTCCCTACGCAGTGGTCCACGTACTTCAGGCCAACCGGACCGGGGTGCTGCCAGTCGGGGTTCTCCCAGCGCTCAAAGCCGGGCAGAAAGAGACCGTCGTACGCATCCCGCTCGATAAACGAGTGGATCGTGTCGCCGTAGGTACCGATGGCCGCGTGCACAACCGCACCCTCGTCGTCCGACAACTCGTGGGGCTCTTGCACCGGCACCGCACCGCGTGCGGTCGCCTCCTCGAACGCCTTGGTCGCATCGTCAACCCAGAGGGCAATGTCGCGCACGCCGTCGCCGTGCTTGTGCACGTGCTCCGCAATCATCGAATCGGGGTGCATCGCGGTAGTCAGCACAAAACGAATCTTATTCTGCTGAAGCAGATAGCTGGCCGCCTCGCGATGACCGGTTTCGGGGCCGCGATACCCGACGATGTCGAAACCAAACAGATACGCGTAATGGAACGCCGCTTGCCGGGCGTTGCCTACGTAAAATTCGACATAGTCGGTGCCCTGAATCGGCAGAAAGTCTTCGGGCTCTGTAGCAGCAGGGGCCGCTGCGGTAGAAGGATCAGGCATACCAGGCTAAACGGTTGATGATGAGAAGATACGAAAGGGTGAAAGCGCTTCCATCCTGTATTCAGATGCAATACATCCAGATGCAATATAAGGGGGTGCGTTTTCAAGTGTAGTGTACTGAGCCATGCAAGGCTACGTTCCTGTTACAGGGCATGCCAGCCAGCGCACCAGGCCCACACCACGTGCCTGTCTTCAAGAGGTGCAGGAAGAGGTGCAGGACAGGAGGTGCAGGAGGGATACGCAGCCGGCGTGCCTCCACGGCCAATGCGTCGCCATCTCGCCCCGCCTATTGCCTGCCCGCTGGCCCGGTATCGCTCAGGCGAAGGCCCCCGTCGCTACTACACCCAATGTGGATGCGGGTCCGTAGCGCTCTTCCCCTACTGGCTGCACGCAGTTCGCGAAAGGACGATCTTCGTCTCCAGTTGACCTTGAACGTGCCGGGCAGCTGCGCCAGAGAAAGCTGCGCCAGAGAAAGCTGCGCTGCTCATGAATCCTGCGCGTTACCCTTACGCGTTACCCTTACGCGTTACCCTTACGCGTTACTCCTGATCGTTACCCGCCCTGCACATCGACCACGATGCGTCCGCGCGAGGCGCCGTCGAGCACTTCGTGGACGGCCTCAGGCACGTCGCCGAGGTTCACGACCTCGTACGTCATACGCTCCAGCAGCTCATCGGTGAGCAGGGCGTCAAGACGGGCCCATGCCGCGCGGCGGCGATCGTTCGGACACGTGTTCGAGTCGATGCCCAGCAGGTTTACGCCACGCAGAATAAAGGGGAGCACTGTCGTATGCAGCTCGTGTCCACCTGCGTTTCCGAATGAAGCCACGCTCGCATGCCGCTTCAGCTGCGCAATGAGCGTAGCCAGCGTATCTCCTCCAACTGCATCGACGGCTCCGGCCCACTGCCCGGACTCCATCGGACGCGATGGCCCTCCGCTAAACGCGTCTCGATGCACGATGCGGCTGGCTCCGAGGGTCCTGAGGTAAGCGTGCGCATTTTCGCTTCCAGTTGAGGCGACGGCTTCGTATCCCGCCCGAGCCAGTAGTGCAACGGCCATGCTCCCGGCTCCGCCCGACGCGCCCGTCACGGCCACCTCGCCGCCCTCGGGCGTAAGCCCATGGTCTTCGAGCGCCATCACCGAAAGCATAGCGGTGACCCCGGCGGTGCCAATCACCATCGACTGCTGCGGGGAGAGGCCTTCGGGGAGCGCAACAAGCTGATCAGCCTGTACCCGCACCTCTTCGGTGTAGCCCCCCCACACGTTCTCGCCAAGGCCCCATCCGGTGCCGACCACGCGGTCGCCTGCCTCCCACCGGTCGCTGGTGCTGAAGAGCACCTCCCCCACCAGATCAATGCCGGGAGCAATCGGAAAGTCACCCCGAATGATCGGTGCCCGGTTCGACACGGCCAGCGCGTCTTTGTAGTTGATGCTCGAATACAGGACGCGCACATGCGTGTCACCAGGTGGCAGGTCGCCTTCTGAGCATTCGTCGAGCCGAGGGGTTACCCCGTCGTCGGTGTCGTGAAGCAGTAGAGCACGAAACATAATTGGTTAGGTCGGTGAGTACGTGGAATCGTTGAGCGGATGCGTTCCAGGCGGGTGCGTTCTGGGCGTAAGCGCGTGTAGGGCGCGCCGCTGGGGCACGCCCTACTGCGGCGTATACAGCATAGGAAGACCGGTAGTGGTTCAATGGTAAGTGATTGTGATGTCGGCTACATCATCGTCGTCCACTCAACCCCCTCTGTCTGTCGACATCTCTCCCTTGGAAAAGGGGGAGACACCCGCAGGGAGAGGGGGTTCGAACAAAAAGAGGGTGCGATGCCCCTTAGTTTTACCACTTAGCGTCTATCCACTACCGAAAGACCGTATCCGCATAGATGCCCGTCCAAGCGGCGTTGCTACTGGAGTTACGGACAGCCGTCTTCTTTGACCACGTTGCCTTCGATGATCACGGTACAGGCATTGGTCACATACTCAAACGGATCGCCGTTATAGAGAACCACATCGCCGTGCTTTCCGGGTTCGAGCGTGCCAATGGTGTCGCCCTGCCCGATGAGATCAGCCGCTGTACGCGTGATACTCGCAAGCGCAGCATCGCGGGGTAGCCCGTTTGCTGCAGCGATGGCTGCCTCGAAGAGCACGATCCGTGTCTTGGGCACGTAGGCCTCGTATCCGCTCTGGATAGCGACAGGGATGCCTGCCTCGTGGAGCTGCGCGGCGGTCGTAAGCTGCGCATTCTCAGCCGCCCCAAACGGACGGATCATGGGCGGATGCAACACGACGGGGACACCGGCTGACGCGATCTCATCGACAACGAGGTGGGCCTCAGCGGCCCCTTCTAGCACGAGGTCGAGCCCAAACTCCTCGGCAATGCGTATCGCTGTGAGGATGTCGTGGCTGCGGTGCGCCTGAATAAAGACAGGCACCTCTCCATCGAGAGCACGGCCCAAGGTCTCCATGCCTATATTGCGTCCGCGCTCCTCCTCATCCTGAGCTTGAAAGCGCTCTGCCTGCAGCAGCATATCGCGAAGCATGGCGGCCCCTTTGGCACGAGTACCCGGCGAGCTGAACTGCTGCGAGGCAGCCGGCCCGAGCGTCATCGCAAGCGCTGAGAACGCTTCCAGTGCAGCCGCGTCGGCGGTGGCGCCGGTTGTCTTGAACGTGCCCATCTGCCCGCTGATGAGCGCCCCCGGACCGTGCCCGGTGTGTACGGTGGTGATGCCCTGGTCGCGCACAAACTCGACCAGCTCTTCCTTCGCGTTATAGGCGTCGATAGCGCGAAGCTCAGGCTGCATCGGAGCCGACGTGTCGAGATGGTCCTGATCAGATTCGACGTTGTAGATGCCGCTCAGCCCCACGGTACCCCGAGGATCGACCAGGCCAGGCAGGGCAACGGTCCCCTCATAGACCGTAGCTCCCGCAGGAATAGTGACCGCGTCGGCCGGGCCTACGTCTGTGATGGTGCGCCCTTCAATGAGCACGACTCCATCCACGATCGGATCGCCGTTCATGGTGTAGACGGTATCGGCGCGCACGGCGACCTGAGCCGACAGCGGCGCAGCAACTGCCACCCACGCAAGGAGCCCTACGAGAAGCGCAGCTGCGCCACGCATCCCCCAAAACGTGAAGTCGTTTAATGCGGTGTTACAAGGTAGGTTACTCATGGATGTCATGGACATGGTGCATGGTGCCATCGAAGATGCGGTAGCCGCCCGTAAAGTAGGCGTCGTCGTCGGGGTTGGAGCGGTCGAAGACGCGCGCGCCTTCGATCCACGTCTCGTTAACGCGGGTGTAGACGCTCAATGGGTCGCCAGAGAGCAGGATGAAGTCGGCGTCTTTTCCGGACTCCAGCGAGCCGATGCGGTCTTCGAGTCTCAACTGGCGCGCGCCCGCCAGTGTGACGGACTCAAGCGCCGCGGCACGGTCCATGCCAGCACGCACGCCAATAGCAGGCGAGCGCAGGAAGAGCCGCGAGTCGGTAATCGGATCGTCGGTGTGGTACGATACGTCTACCCCTGCCTCGCTAAGCACGCGTCCGTTTTTGAAGTAGAGCTTGGCCGCTTCGTGCTTACCACCCGGCGAGTCGAGCGTGATAATTGAAGCCGGCACCCCCGCCTCGGCGATTTCGTCGGCTACGCGCCAGCCTTCACTGACGTGGTGCAGGACGACCTCGAACCCGAATTCTTCCTGCAGACGCAGAATCGTGATGATATCGTCGTGGCGATGCGTGTGGAAGTGCACAATCCGGTCGCCGTTGAGCACCTCAACAAGCGCCTCCATGCGCAGGTCGCGGTCGGGCGCTTCGCCCGCATCAAGCTGCTCGCGATAGGCTTCAGCCTCCAGAAACAGCTCACGGGCCTGTGCGGCGGCTTTGGCGCGTGTGCCCGGGAAGGGCGCTGCGCTCCGCTGCGGATTCGTGCCGTTGGCCATCTTCATCCCGCCACAGATCTCCGGCGCATCGTCATAACAGAGAAGCAGGTCGTCAATGATGCGGCCGTCGCGCAGCTTGAGATGGGTCGTCTGCCCGCTCATCAGGTGGCCTGAACCCGACAGCACGTTCACTGTCGTGATGCCACCTGCCCGCGCTCGCATGATGCCCGAATTCCGTACGTCGATCCCATCAATGGTGCGCACGTCCGGGTGGAGCGCGTCAGAGCCGTCTCCGCCTGATACGCCGCCGATGTGCGAGTGCGTGTCAATAAGTCCCGGCATGATGACCTGGCCCGACGCGTCGATCGCGACCGCATCCGCCGGTATCTCGACCGTGCCTGTCGGTCCAACCGCAACGATCTCGCCCTGGTGAATAACGAGATCGCCTTCATCAATGGGTTCGCTGCTGGTTGGGTACAGCGTAGCTCCTTGAAATACGTGCGGCTGATCCTGTGCGTGCAGCGTGTCGACGGCCATCCAGCCCAGGAGGCCGACCGCTGCAAGCAGCACCAGCCCTATCCTCTTGCATTGCATACGTCTGTGGGGTCTGCTAAAAATTTGGGGGATGCGCGCGTCTGGCTTCATCTGCGCCCGTCTTGAAGCCAAACCCACGCAGTATCCGTGGCGATTACGCTCCCTAACATAGGGAGGCTGTACCATAGGTGCAATGCATTCGATATAGCAGACGGTGGAACTGATGACACTGTACTCTTTTCTCTGTTTTGCCTACGGATCTACCCGTACGTCCCGGAAAGGATGTCCGCACATCGCCCGCGTTTTCGCCTAAAGTGAAGTAGCTCGCACCGTATTTTTTTGGTGGATGCAAAAGATAAACCACACGCCACGAGGCATCTTTTTTATGGCGGGCGAGTCCTGTAGCCGGTAGCGTAACAGCCCTACTCGGGCCCCTCCTGAAGAACGGACTACCTCCCCCAATCGAATCTGGTGTCCGGAGCGGGCGATGCATTGCGCATCGTTTAGTGCCCCCCTTGCCCCGGGTTCTGCTGGGTTCTATCGGATGCATCCGTTCAGGCGCGCTCACGCTCATTGCTTGTATAGCTTATTGGCCATGTAGCTTATCTGCCCGTTCTCTACTATGTTACTTTTGCAGCTCTATCAGCGTACCTTTTAAGCATTGTAACGTAGAGCAGTATTTTCCGGAAACCCCTTTGTACTCACGCTTGCTATATCAACATGATACAACGTTTCGCATCCCTTGCACTTGTTTTATGCGTTTTAGCGCTCACCGCTACGGTTCCTGTGCACGCCCAGTCGCAGGAGACCACCGAGTCGCCGGTGACAGCACAGGGCAGCCTGGGGTTTGCACTGGGCGTTCCCACTGGCGCGTTTAACCAGAACGTGGAGAACCTCGGTTACGGGATCAATGCGTACATCGGCGCCGCATTTGCGGGCTCCCCTTTTGGGATTGGCCTCGACTTTTCGTTTTTCACATTCGGACGTAGCACCCGCAACGTACCGTTTAGCGAAACCGTTGGGGGGGCCGTTCGGGTCGATGTTATTACGACAAGTAGCATTGTACAGCCCCATCTCGTATTTCGGATGCAGCCTGACGAAGGGATGGTTCGCCCTTACCTTGAAGGGCTCTTTGGATTCAAGTACCTCTTCACTGATACAAGGGTGCAGGATGAGCGGCGTGAACGCGAAGAGATCGCCAGCTCGCGCAACTTCGATGACTTCACGCTAAGCGGGGGCGCCGGAGCGGGCACCGACATCCGATTGCTTCGCGCTCCACCAAACGCAGAAACCCCTTTCCGAGGCATTTACCTGAATCTTGGCTTTCAGTATGTACTTGGTCGCGAAGCTGAGTATCTGTATGTGAGCGAAGGCTACGACCCCGACAATCCGGATGTCCGTCGCTCTACAACCAACATGATCATCCCGACGATTGGCGTATCCATGCAATTCTGACCGATCGGCTACGCCTGCCCTGGTGCGCCTTCGGATTTGCACAACATTCGGAATCAAGGACTTGCAGGACTCGTTTCTATGCATGTAGGCAAGGTTGCTCTGCAGCGTCGTACTCTTCGGAGTCGCTTTGGCTCTTTTCTCTTTGTATCGATCCGGCTGTGTACCGATGGCTTCTGAAATCCCCTGCCCTTCATGCGGCGCACGCATCCCTGTTGATGCAGGCGTCTGTGACCTCTGCGGATATGCGTTAAGTGATGCCTCTGGCTCATCATCGCCCGGCAACAACGACGATTCCCCTACCGACGAACCGCCAGCTTCAGCGGATGGCGTCTCGTACTGCACCCAGTGCGGCAGCGCATTTGGCCCTACCGACAAGTTCTGTAGCGAGTGTGGCACCCCGCGTCATCAGGAAGACACGGACGCTCCCGCTGATGGCACCAAGGAGCTGGCCGAGGAGGGCACTCGTCCGGTAGCTGCCGAGTTGCCCAAAGGCGCTGCTGCACAGGCCCCCTCTGATGCGGACACAGCCGACGCTGAACCCGATGAAGACGGTGGCTTAGACGAGTCGACCGTCAATCGCAAGTTGGGGTGGCTTGTAGGTGGAGCCGTGGCAGTCATCGCCCTTCTTTTTGTCGGCACGCTCCTGAGCGAACGTGGCGGCGACCCGCTGGCCCGCACCGCAGCCGAGCGCAATGCCGGAGACAACATCGGCATGGAGTCGAACGAAGGCGGCCCTGCAAATGTCGCGAACGTGTCGGTCGACGCGCTGGTCGGGCGTTACAGCGATGAGCCCTCAGAGGAGCTAACAGCTGAAATTGAAGAACTCCGCGCCGAGATGGAGTCTGAAAACGGCATCATGGCACAGAGCCTGCATCAGGAGATTATCAATCTGTACATTGGAAACGGCGAACTTGGCCGCGCCGCGCAGGAGCAAAAACGGCTTGCCGAGTCGGTAGACAGTCCCGACGCCTGGCGGCGCACCGGCGACCTGCTCTACAGTTGGATGGAACAGCTTGGCCAGCAAGGGGCAGGCGAAGCCATCCCGCAGGTAGCCCCTCATGTAGTTGAAGCGTATGAAGCAGTACTCGACCAGGAGCCCGGCAACCTTGACGTTCGCACAGACATGGCTACGGCCCTGCTACAGACGCAATCGCCGATGCGCGGCGTCGACGAGATCAACCGCGTCCTCGACGAAGATCCGGACCACTTCCAAGCGCGCTTCAATAAAGGCATTATGCAGCTGTACATCGGCCGTGTGGATGAGGCCGTGGCTGAGTTTGAGGAGGTAAAGCGCATCGTCGGGGAAGGATCGCCGTACTATGAGCGCGCCGACCGGGCCATCACGCTTGCACGCGAAGAAGAAGAGCGCGTACGCGAAGAGGGCGGCGCTCCGCCTCAAGGCATGCCCAGCCCGACCCCTAATGGCGACACCGAAGGCGATGTCCCTGCATTTCCGACTCCTTAACACAGGGCGTTGACCCGGGAGCAGCCTGTTGCTGTATTAGCTATATTAGAGGGCAACCTGTATTCGGAATAAGCAGGTCAGGGTAGATGCAAGGCAACCTGCATCTACCCTGACTGGTTTACAGGCAAAGGAGGCTTTTCATTTTCATTATTCATGACGCTCCTGCCCCCATGTCTGCCCCTTATCCCTGGTATGCTAAATACACCATCGCCCTGGCAGGCGGTGTGCTCACGATATATGCTATGATCGTGGCGAAATCCGCGCTCATCCCGCTGCTTTTCGCAGGCTTTCTTGCCATTCTGCTCGCCCCTGTAAGCAGCTGGATGGAGCGCTATGGGATGCCACGCATTGTCTCTTCGCTGCTTGCGATGCTGGTGGCAACTATGGCGCTCGTAGGCATCGGTTTTTTCTTCTACACGCAGTTTGCCTCGTTCGTTGAGGATGCTGATCGCATTCGGGCACGCTCTGAGGAGATGCTCGCTGGCGTCGAACCTTTGCTGGCTACTTGGCTCGGCGTGGAGGACTTAATTGACCTCAGCACCATCGGAAACACAGTCGCTGAATATATAAGCGACAACGCCGCCGACTTAGCCCGTGGACTGGCCGGAGCAGCGGGTACCATCACAGCTGTCTTTCTGGTACCTGTCTTTATTTTCTTCTTTCTGATATCACGGTCTTTTTTAAGAACCTTCCTCTTGCAAATCTTCGGACGCGGTGACCATGCACGCACCAGGCAGGTCTCTGCCATTCTTGGTAAGGTAAAAAGCGTTGTGCAGCATTACATTACCGGTATGCTGATCGTCATCGCCATTCTGGCCTTCCTCAACTCTATTCTGCTGCTGACTATCGGCGTTGAGCACGCTGTGTTTTTTGCCGTCTTCGCAGCCCTCCTGAACGTTATTCCCTTTCTGGGACCTATCCTGGGTTCGTTCTTGCCTATCCTCTACGCGCTGCTTACCATGGATTCCCTCATATATCCGGTCCTCATTCTGGGTGGGTTCTACGTCATTCAACTGTTCGAAAGCAACCTGTTTACACCGACTATTGTGGGAAGCCAGGTGAGCATGAATGCAATGGTGACTCTTTTCTTGCTGTTTGCAGGCGCGCAGATATGGGGATTGGCAGGTATGATCTTGTTCATTCCGCTTGGAGCCATTCTTAAGGTTGTTTGCGATGAGGTAGAATCGCTTAAGCCCTTTGGCTTTTTGTTGGGCCGGATGCCTACTTACAGTGAGCGTGAGAAAGGCCCGCTTGCACGCCGCATAAGCGAGATCCCGTCGCGGATCGACGCCAAACGTGAGCAATCGTCCCATACCAAAGAAGACGCGAGTGGACCGGATAGGGCAAACACCACCTCTCACAGCGATGATGATGCGCAGCACCAACGACACAATCAGCATCAAACCGGCACTGCAGAGGGTCCTTCCAAAGAGCGTGCTTCTGAGGAAGCACCAGAGTCGCCGTAGCGCCACAACTCTTCCAGACAGGTACCCGGTAGAAGCCTTGTAGGGGCATCGTGGAATTGCAGGCTATCCCTTCTGTACGTTTGAGCCGGTTAAATCTTTGGGAAGGATGCTTTTTTGCCAGGCTGTTTCTATGGGACACGCTGTGTTTGAGCGTAGACGTACAGAGAAATGCAGGGGGACGTTGTACGCGTTTAGCCGTCCCCACGCCTATCGCTTTCCTAAATGAAGCAGGTGGCCTTGGTAGTACTCGCTTTGGGTATCTCAGCGTATCGCAACGTATCTCAGCGCGACTCGATTTCGAGCACCAGGCCGTCTGCGTCGCGGATGAAGAGGCAATCCTGCATCTCCTGGTACGGGTACGACTCTGCATCGAGGCGACTGCGCAGCGCGTGCCACGCGTCTGTAGGCAACGCAAACCCAAGGTGGTGAATACCACCGCGCCCCGGCACGGTTGGATGCTCCATATCGGTCACCTCCATAATCTCGAGAATGTCGCGCTCTTCGTCGTCGGTGAGCATCGCGCGGCGGCGGCCCTCACGAATAGGATCATCCTCAACAACGCGCAGCGTAAGCCCGAGCACGTCGACGTAGAAGTCAACGGCCTCGTTGAGGTCTGAGGTCATAATGGAGGCGTGGTCCAGGCGTATCATAAGCGCGTAGGGTACTTCGAAAATAGATCGTTGAACAGGAGCTTCGTCATGAGGAAGCGATAGCCGAGTCGGCATCTACGTTTAAGCGCTTCATCTTTTTGTACAGGCCTTGTCGTGATATGCCGAGTGCCTCTGCAGATGCAGAGATATGGCCGTCGTGAGCGCGCAGCACATGCTCAATCGCTGCGCGTTCAGTGCGCGCCAAAATTTCGCGCAGCGCGAGCGAGTCGTCGTTCAAAAGCGTGTCGTACGGGTGTGGCGTGTCGGCGTGCGGGCGAGCGGCCTCGCGGATGGGCGCAGCGAAGGCATCCAGCGTAACCTGTGGAGCCGGCTCGCTTCGCACGCTCTGAAAGGCGCGCTCCACCTCATTGCGAAGCTGACGCACGTTGCCCGGCCATTCGTATGCCAGCAGCGCGTCGAGCGCTTCCTGCGTGATGGTTGCAAGAGGGGTGCGGGGCGTGCGTAGCTCGTCGAGTACGTGTTGTACGAGTACCGGGATGTCTTCGCACCGTTGCTCTAAAGAAGGAACCTGAAGGGTGATGATCCCAAGCCGGTGTGCCAACGCATCAGGCATTCCGTCTGTAGACGGAAGTGTCTCATCGCTGGGCGCGGTCGATAGCAGCCGCACGTCTACAGAACGGCAGCGGTCGCTTCCAACCGGAAAGACACACCCTGTGTTGAGCATACGTAGCAGCTGTTCGTGAACGGCGTGCGGGAGCCGGTGTACCGCCTTGAGCAAAACCGATCCCCCTTCTGCCTTGTCGAGCACTCCAGGCACATAGGTCTCGTTTTCAAGGCGTCCGAACAGGTGGGCGGCCCAGTCTCGCTGCTGCACGTCGATCCGCTCCACGACCATGAGTGGAGCGTCGCGCCGCTCGCTCAGCGCGTGTACGGCTCGGGCTACAAGCGTCTTGCCCGTACCCGGTGCCCCGGTAACCAGCACCGGACTATGGCTCGACCCGATCCGCTCAATGTGCCGCTTTAGCGTTTTCATCGAAGCGCTTTCCGCAACGAATCCATCAGGGAAGCGGCTCTCGTGGGGCAGGTCGAGCGGGCTGGCAGGCGCCTTCGACGCGCGGTCAAGGGCCATAAGAAGCACCGGCAGATAGGGCTGCAGTGTCTCTTCTACAGCGGGCAAGGACGTACTGGAGGCGTAGGATACCACAAGCCGGGCATTCGAGGGCGCCGGATAGTGGAGTGTGGTAATGTGGCCTTTCATCGTACCCATATCGGTTACAACGCAGGATGCCTGGGCTTGTCGCAGGCGATGCGTGATCCGGACCCCTTCAACATCGGGATGGGCTCCCAGCAGAGCCTCACACACAGCGGTTACGCTTCGCTGTTCGGGAGGCGCCTCGGCCCATGCCGTGCAGAGCGTAACGCTCCAATGTGAGAGATCGCTGGAATCGTATTCAGGCCATTCCTGCAGCACAGCATGGGTACGCATGCGCTGCTCATCGCAGCCGAGCGTTTTAAACGTTTGCTCTGCTTCTTCCAGCATAGGGCGCAGCGTATCGGGCCGGTGTCCTTCTGGAGCGTGCTCCGCAGCCTGCAACGCCATCTCCGACGCAGACACGCGGTCGCCGTACAGCCGGTACGACGTATGCGCCTGTGCATATTGCTCTACTGCATACCGGGCCGCCTGCTCGTCTCTGGGGGCGTCTTGGGGATGTGTGGCGTATGCGACCGCGAGAGCGGCTTCGCTCTCACTCCACACGGCAGCGAATGGAAGAACGCTTCGGTATACCGTGTAGGTGTCTGCTTTTTTAAGCGCTCGCTCGGCTTTTTCGAGAAGTCCCCTACTCGCCGCAACACGTGCTTCCGTAAGCAGGGCCTGCACCTGATTGCCTCGGTGCCCTGTTTCGCGTGCGTTTTTGTGGGCGCGGCGTATCCAGGTGTATGCCGCGTCGGCCTGTCCGGTGCGGTGGGCTACGTTGGCCCGCAGGAGGGCGAGATGCGAGCGGTGCAGCCCGTGCGGAAGACGTTCGGCACGTTCTATAACCTCGTCGAGCTGCGTGCGGGCCTGCTCGATAGCGCCCTGACGCAGCGAGAGGCGAACGCGCAGCGAGTGCAGGTGCGCCTCTCCCAGAGCGTATCCGCGCATCGCCGAGAGCGCGTCGCCAATGCACGCGCCTGCCTCGTCCCACCGCCCAGCGCGCAGAAGCGCCCCGACGTGAGCATGATATGCAGCGAGCAGCGGGTAGGGGCGACAGTCGGTTGCGCCCTGCAAGCGCGTTTCTGCTGTAGTTGCCCGGTCGATCACAACGTCGGGCGGGGCTCCCTTGTCGTACGCCAGCGCCGCCTCCTGCGCCTGCGCATGCCCAACCCATCGGGAGCGCCCCATGCGATGGGCTGTTTCCTTCAAGCGTGCTGCGTGCACCTCTGCATCGTCGTAGCGTCCCTGGAAACGGAGCGCAGGGGCGTACATGTCATGCAGCCATAGCCTGGCCACCCGGTCAGTCCGGTGCTGCCCCAGCTCGTGCACCTCGTCGAGCATATGACGCATGAGGTGATACTCGTCGAGAGCAAAGTAGGCCTGTGCCTGCCCCAGGCGCACCCAGGAGCGTCCGGGACGGTGAGCAAGGGCTTCGAACAGGCGATCGGCCCGATCGAGGCGTGCGAGTCCGCGCGCCAGAATATCTTTGGTGTCGCCCTGGAGCACGTCGGTCCAGCCTTGCCAGAGCGCCACGTCGGCCTGCACGCGAGGCGGGTGCTCTTGCAGGTCCTCGTCCGGAGTTGGCAGGTGCTGACGTGCTTCAGTGGGGGCAAATCGTGCGGTACAGAGCAGTTGTGCCCAGAGCGCATGCAGACGCACGGTCCCAGACGGCTGGCCGGATATGTGAAATGCGCTGTCTGCCTCGCCGCGTGTACTCGCATCCACCAGGGGCTCCACCATGTGTACGACATCATCAACCCGCCCGTCAGCGAGCAGGCTCGATGCCATCGCAATGGTAGATGCATATTTCACGGCGTTGCGTGCGGTGTGGTGTGGGTACAGTGCGTAAGGTCTGGTCGCGATGCTTGCAACGTAACGAGGCTGCGCGCAGCCGGGCTGCGTGAAGCCCTCCTGCTACATGAATCCCAGCTCCAGCTGTGCTTCTTCAGACATCATCTGTGGGGTGAACGGTGGGTGGAACGTAAGCTCCAGATAAACGCTCTCTACCCCACCGGTAAAACGCACTGCGTCTTCAGCCTGGCCTGGCAGAATACCTGCAGCCGGGCAGTTGGGCGCAGTCAGCGTCATAAGCACGTCAACATGCTTGTCGTCGTGGATGTCGACATTGTAGATGAGCCCCAGGTCAAAGATATTGACCGGAATCTCGGGGTCATAGATCTCAGAGAGCGACTCCACGATGCGATTGTACAGCTCCGTGTGTGTCTCTGGGGGCTCCTGCATGTGAGCAGGAATAGTTTCGGGGCGCTCCAGCTCGCGGTTTTCGTCGAGACGTGGGTCGGCAGCTTCGGATTCAGACATAACGAGGTAGGTTGTATGGCGCAGGTTGGGCGCGGTGTGTGATGCGATGGCGTGCAGTGCAAAACGCCATCAGGCGTCGGCAGCGGAGTTCGTCTTTCTGACATGCTGATCAGCTCGATTGCGGATCTGCTCAATCATGGCATGCAGTCCATTGTTGCGGGTTGACGAAAGGTGCTCACGCATCCCGATCTCGTCTATAAACGCCAGATCGGTATCTCGAATGGCTTCCGGCGGTTGTCCGTCAAGCACGCGGATGAGCAGGCCCGCGAGGCCCTTTGTGATCATGGCATCGCTATCGCCTTCAAGATGCATCTGGTTGGCGTCAAGCGCGGTATGAATCCACACTTTGGACTGGCAGCCGTGAATACGGGTATCATCATTCTTGTACGCTTCATCCATCGGTGACAGGTTTTTGCCTATCTCGATGATGTACTCGTACCGGCCCATCCAGTCGTCAAAGAGCGCAAAGTCGTCAACAACCGCTCGGGCTCGTTCTTCAATTGTGTTTGTACCGTTGTTTGCCATGAGCAACTTTTCTTTGGCGTAGAGATAGCTTGTCAGGGTTTCGTTTCGGGAACGCACAGCAGGGTGCACAACGCACACAAACGGGTCACCTACCGAAGGCGATCCGCTACGCATCCTGCGCTCACTGGCTCATCCAAACATAGTCTGCACGCGGCCCAGCCCTTGAACGAGGCGATCCACGTCTTCGCGGGTATTATACAGCGCGAAAGAGGCCCGAATCGTCCCGGGTAGGTCAAGCCGTTCCATGAGAGGCTGGGTGCAGTGATGCCCTGTACGCACAGCAATCCCCAGGCGGTCGAGGATCGTGCCGGCATCGTAGGGGTGGATATCGTCGAACACAAACGAGCATACGCTTGTCTTGTGCGGGGCGGTGCCTATCAGGCGGAGTCCGTCAATCTCGGAGAGCTGCTCGTGGGCATACTGCAGCACGTCGTCTTCGTGGGCCTGCACAGCTTCGTGGTCGAGTTGCTGGATGAACTCTGCTGCTGCGCCCAGGCCGATTACGCCCGCAATGTGGGGCGTACCGGCCTCCAACCGGTGGGGCAGATCGGCGTACGTCGTGCCATCGAAGGAGACCTCGTCGATCATATCGCCCCCGCCCTGGTACGGTGGCAGGCTATCCAGCAGGTCGTACTTCCCGTAGAGCACCCCAATGCCTGTGGGGCCAAACATCTTGTGCCCAGAGAACACATAGAAGTCAGCATCCAGCGCCTGCACGTCAACCGGCAGGTGCGCCATCGACTGAGCCCCGTCGACCACGACGGGTACGCCGTAACTGTGGGCTGTCTCAATGATGAACTTAACCGGATGGATTGTACCCAGCGCGTTCGACACGTGTCCGATAGCCAGCAAGAACGGCTCTTCTTCGATGAGGCGCATGCCAGCCTCCATATCGAGCGTGCCGTCGTCGTGAATGGGCCACACCTTGAGCGTCGCGCCGGTAGCCTCGCAAGCCATCTGCCAGGGCACGATGTTGGAGTGATGCTCCATGTGCGTTACGACCACTGTGTCGTCGGGGCCGAGGCGCGGCCGTGCAAACGTGTGAGCGATGACATTTAACGAATCGGTGCATCCCCGCGTAAAGATGACCTGGTCGGACGATGGCGCGTTGATGAGGCGAGCCACAGCAGAACGCGCTTCTTCAAACGCATCGGTCGCCTCCTGGCTCAGCTTGTGCACCCCACGGTGCACGTTGCTATTTTCGCGGGCGTAGTATCGTTCTAAGCGATCAAGCACCGCCTTCGGCTTCTGCGTGGTTGCCGCATTGTCGAGATAGACCAGCGGCTCATCGTACGCCGTCTGATGTAGTGCGGGGAATGCATCGCGCATAGCAGATACGTTGAACCGTGTAGGCGCAGAAACAGGCATAGCAAAAGCAGGAGTCGGTCGAGAGAAAAACATCGTGGGCCGCGTAAGCGACCCACAGATGCGAGACGTACGGTGCGCATCTTACGACGAAAATGTGCGCAAACGCTCTTGCACACGGTCTTCGATGAGCGCTTTCAGCGGTGCAACATCGACAACGTCGATTACCTTCTGTGCGAAGGCCTGCATCATGAGGATGCGAGCGCGCTTCTGGTCGAGGCCGCGCGAGCGCAGGTAAAAGAGCCCTTCCTCGTCGAGCTGTCCGGCCGTAGCGCCATGGCTACAGACGACATCGTCGGCATAGATCTCCAGCTCGGGCTTCGTATAGATGTCGGCTTCGTTGCTCAGCACCAGGCTGTCGTTCGACTGGTAGGCGTCGATCCGCTGTGAGTCGCGGTGCACAAACACTTTCCCGTTGAAGACCGCCGTGGAGCGGTCGTTCAGGATGTGCTTGTACAGCTCGTTGCTCACGCAGTCGGCATGCACGTGGTCGACCAGTGTGTTGTTATCGACATGCATGTCGCCGTATCCGATAACAAGCCCGTAGAGGTTGGTTTCGCAGTGGGCCCCGTCGGGGGTCAGCGTCATGTTGTTACGCACCACCTCACCGCTAAAGGTAAAGGTATCGGTCGACAGGGTGCTGTTATCCTTGTGGTAGCCGAAGCGACTCAGAACCTGCGAGGCGCCTTCGCCCTCTTCCTGAATCAGGTAGTGGTCGAGGAAGCCACGCTCGCCGACGTACATCTCCATCACCGTGTTGGTGAACGTACGTGCATCGGTGAGGCTGACCTGTCGCCCGATGACATGGGCTTTCGCATCCTCTTCTATCACAAACAGGTGGCGCGGCTGCATGAAGAGATCTTCCTGTGCTGCGTTTACGTGCAGTAGCAGAATGGGCTGCTCTACAGTAACGCCTTCGGGCACGTGGATGAACGCACCATCCTGTACAAAAGCCGTGTTGAGCGCCGTGAGCGCCTCCTTTTCGGTATTGGCGTATGCGCCGTAGTGTGCTTCGAAGGCTGGATGCTCGCCGGCATCTTTCAGCGCACCTACCGTAACCGCATCAGGCAGGTTGTCCAGCTGCGAGAGCGAGAGATCGGGGCGCCCGTTTACGAGCACGAGCACGTGCGCATCGAGATCGTCGATGAAGTACGGATCCAGATCCGCAGCCGAAACCGCAGCCTCACCGGCTCCCAGTGGCAGCGTGTAAGGGCGGCTGAGTACTGAAGCAATGTCGGTGTACTTCCAGGCTTCTTGCTTGCGCGTGGGCACGCCGAGCTCTTTGAAGCGCTCGATGGCGGCCGTGCGGTGCTTGGCGATGGAAGCGTTGGTGCCGTTAAGCGCCTGGCCATGGTTGACCTGGAAAGCCGACACGAATCGGTCGATCGGCTGGGCGCTGGTATCAAGGGTAGTCGTAGACATAAATAGTTGGGGAATGCTGGTATAACGGGTGGCGATACAGAGACCCTACCTGGCAGCATACGCCCCCAGGTAGGTGTCAGCAGCATCCGTTAAGCGGCGGCAGGCTCGTGCTGGAAGCGCTCGTAGCCTTCTTCTTCGAGACGAATGGCGAGATCTTTGTCGCCCGACTCGACAATGCGTCCGTCGACCATCACGTGCACATGATCCGGCTCGATATAGTCAAGCAGGCGCTGGTAGTGCGTGATGAGGAGGAACGAGCGGTCGTTGGCGCGCAGCTTGTTCACCCCGTCCGATACCGTCCGGAGGGCGTCGATGTCGAGCCCCGAATCGGTCTCGTCGAGCACCGCGAGCGTCGGCTCCAGCATAGCGAGCTGGAAGATCTCGTTGCGCTTCTTCTCGCCGCCTGAGAAGCCCTGGTTCACCGAGCGCTTCACGAGGCTGGGGTCAAGGTCAACCAGCTTCGAGCGCTCACGCACCAGCTTTAAGAAGTCCGCCGCACTCAACTCGTCCTGACCGCGCGCCTCGCGCACCGAGTTTACGGCTTCGCGAAGGAAGTTCGTCATGCTTACGCCCGGAAGCTCGACCGGGTACTGAAATGCCAGAAAGACACCTGCCTCAGCGCGCTCTTCTGCTTCCAGCTCCAGCAGGTCTTCGCCTTTATAGCGAATCGAGCCCTCTGTGACCTCGTACTCTTCACGTCCGGCAAGCACCGCAGCCAGGGTACTTTTGCCTGATCCATTTGGACCCATAATAGCGTGGACCTCGCCTTCATTGATGGTGAGGTCGACGCCTTTCAGAATCTCAATATCTTCGTCCTCCACGCTTACGTGCAGGTTTTTTACTTCGAGGAGTGCCATGTGCTGTATAATCGGTTGGTACGTGGTAGTGGGAATGTTGGATGCGCAGGCACGGCCAGGGCCGGCAGCTTTTCTCCGGCCCCTGACCGCTGCGCATGTTCGGTATCATCAGTGTGCGAAGCCACGTAGATGCGTGGCGTAGCCGCGGGTTGGGTTACCCGACGCTGCCTTCGAGCTCAATTGCGAGCAGCTCTTTCGCCTCTACGGCGAACTCCATCGGCAACTCAGCCAGAATTTCCTGGCAGAAGCCGTTCACGATCAGCTTGAGCGCTTCTTCCTCGCCCAGGCCGCGCTGATGGCAGTAGAACATCTGGTCTTCGCCCACCTTCGAGGTGGTTGCTTCATGCTCGACCTTTGCGGAAGGGTGGCCGATCTCGATGTAAGGGAAGGTGTGCGCGCCACACTGGTCGCCCAGGAGCAGCGAGTCGCACTGCGAGAAGTTACGTGCCCCCTCGGCATTCTTGCCAACCTTCACCAGTCCGCGGTAGCTGTTGTTGCTAACCCCGGCCGAGATCCCTTTCGAGATGATTGTGCTCTTTGTGTTTTTGCCGATGTGGTGCATCTTCGTACCCGTATCGGCCTGTTGATGGCCTTTCGTGAATGCCACCGAGTAGAATTCGCCGACCGACTCATCCCCTTTCAGGATAACGGACGGATACTTCTGCGTGACGGCAGAGCCGGTTTCGAGCTGCGTCCAGCTGATCTTGGAACGATCGCCTTCGCAGATACCCCGCTTGGTCACAAGGTTGTAAACGCCGCCCTCTCCTTCTTTGGTACCGGGGTACCAGTTCTGGATCGTGGAGTACTTAATCTCGGCGTCCTCGTGGGCAATGAGCTCGACCACCGCAGCGTGCAGCTGGTGCTCCTGGTTCATCGGCGCGGTGCAGCCTTCAAGATAGCTCACGTAGCTATCAGGCTCCGCAATGATCAGGGTGCGTTCAAACTGCCCCGTGTTCTGCTCGTTGATACGGAAGTACGTCGACAGCTCCATCGGGCAGGTGACGCCCTCGGGCACGTAGACGAACGAGCCATCGCTGAAGACCGCCGAGTTGAGCGCGGCAAACAGGTTGTCGGTGTAAGGCACCACGCGACCGAGATACTTCTTCACGATCTCGGGATGCTCACGGGCGGCTTCGCCGAACGACATAAAGATGACGCCGGCCTCTTTCAGCTTCTTCTTGAAGGTCGTAGCAACCGACACGCTATCCATGACCGCGTCGACGGCCACGCCGGTCAGGGCCTTCTGCTCGTCGAGCGGAATACCCAGACGCTCAAACGTTTCAAGAATCTCGTCGGGCACCTCATCAAGGCTATCGTAGTTGGCCTTGTTTTTCGGCGCCGAGAAGTAGCGCATGTCCTGAAAGTCGGGCTTCACATAGTCGAGATGGGCCCAGTCCGGATAGTTACCGGCTTCGACCTGGCTTTCGAAGTAGCGAAATGCTTTCAAGCGCCATTCCAGCAGCCATTCCGGCTCGTTCTTACGCTCAGAGATGTAGCGGACAATGTTTTCGTCGAGTCCTTTCGGCAGCGTTTCAGACTCAATGTCGGTACGCCAACCATGCTCGTACTCCTGGTCGGCTACGCTTTGAAGATACTCGGTTTCGGAGGTACTCATGGGGCTTCGGAATACGTGATCGTACAGGGCGCGAAGGAGTTAAGGCCTACGATGCGTGAATCTTGCCTGTGTAAACGCAAGTTTACGACCGGGGCCCATGGTGTAAACACAGGATTACAACCTGGACTGGAGTGGGGCGTTCCTGAATCGAGCGCCTCCGTTGCCATTTAATTGCACTTTGACGGAGATGCGCCTTACCCGGGGATACAGGCTCTTTGATCGGATAACGAGAACTGCTCCTCAAACTGTAAACGATCGTTGACAGTGAAAGAGTAAGAGGGTGGACTTGCCTGCCGAAGGGCACGTTGTGCAAGCAGTGTAGGCAATACAATCAGGCTGTGTAGGCTGTCTCGTCGCTCTACGCTACCCCTGCAACAGCACCTTCCTGAGCTTTCATTAGCGACGCAGAAACTGCTTGCCCGCGGTCTGCTCTACAATGCCCTTAAACTCTAACTGGAGCAGATGGACGAGCGCCTCCGACGCAGGAACCCCGGCTCGTGCACACAGCACGTCGATATGCATCGGGGTGCGCGTCAGTATATTGTAAAGCTGGGCCTCTTTCTCTGTCAGATCGGGCATAGGGCGCTTTGGGGATGCGGGGCCTGCGGAACTCTCCCCGTCGCTCTTCGCGGAGCTGCGGCGTTCGTGGCTATGGGGAAGCGGAGGCAACTCGGCGAGGATGTCGTCTGCGTCCAGCACAAGCTTCGCGTGTCCGCGCTGGATCAGCCGGTTCGTACCTTCCGACGCCCCGGACCCGACCGGACCCGGTACGGCAAACACTTCCCGGTTCTGCTCCACAGCGAGGCGCGCGGTGATGAGTGCGCCTCCTCTCTCATGCGACTCGATGACAAGTGTACCAAGCGTGAGCCCACTCACGATGCGGTTGCGCTCTGGGAAGTTTGATGCGTTCGGGTCCTCGTCAAGCGTATACTCAGAAAGCACGGCCCCCGACTCTGCGATAGCGTCGGCCAGGCGCGTGTGCTGCTGCGGATACACTCGTGCAAGTCCTGATCCCAGTACAGCAATGGTGCGGCCGTTTTCTGCAAGCGCCGTTTTGTGTGCGACAGCGTCAATTCCGAATGCAAGGCCGCTTACAATGGTGTAGCCGTTCTGCACAAGCGCAGCAGTCAGCATACGTGTTATCCGCTTGCCGTAGTCGGTGCACCGCCGCGTGCCGACTACCGCAATGGCATGCCGGTCGGCCGCCTGCATCGCGCCCCGCATCCACAGGCACGGCGGCGGATCGTAGGTATGGCGCAGTCGCTTCGGGTAGGCATCGTCCCACAGCGTAAGGAGACGCACGTTCATTGCCGCAGCGCGCTCAAACTGCCGGTCGACCGCTTCGTGGTCCTGAAATGCCCGAATGGCTTCAGCCGTGTGCGGACCGATGCCGGGTACGTTCGTAAGCACCGATCGCGACGCTGCAAAGACTGCAGTCGGGCGCTTCAGATAGTTAATCAGCATGCGGGTGCGCTGCCACCCTACTCTGGGCACAAGCATCAGCGCCACAAGCGCACGCCGCTCCGCATCGGAGTCCACGTCAGGCGCATCAGCATCAGGCAGCGAATCGGCATCGAACAGCATTAGGAGCGGGTCACCTCCGCCGCAGTACGGCGCTTGTGAGCATCTACGGTTTCAAAGAGGCGGCGCTTCAGCGGGTCGAGTCCCATCTGTGCTACAGCACTGATGGGAAACAGCTCAACGTCCTCAGGAAAGTGCTCTTCGACGACCTCCGGAAGCAGCGACCGCTCTTCGGGCGGTAGCAGGTCGATCTTTGAGAGCGCGACAAAGCGCGGCTTGTCAAGCTGCGAGGCGTCGTACTCGCGCAGCTCGTGCAGCAGCTGCTCGTAGGTGGCCCCCAGGTCGGTGGCATCTATAGGAATGACGAACAACAGGACCGCTGTGCGTTCGATGTGGCGAAGAAACTGGAGTCCGAGCCCTCGCCCTTCATGCGCGTCTTCGATAATGCCCGGCAGGTCGGCCATCACGAACGAGGTATACTCATCGAGATAGACCATCCCCAGCGACGGGGTAATCGTCGTAAACGGATAGTCGGCAATCTCAGGCTTGGCTGCCGAAATCGACGACACAAGCGTGCTCTTGCCTGCGTTCGGAAAACCGACCAGGCCGACATCCGCCAAGAGTTTCAGCTCAAGTGCAATTTCTTTCTCTTCACCCGGCTCGCCTGGCTGCGCATGGCGGGGCGTCTGGTTGGTTGAGGACTTGAAGAAGGTATTTCCTTTCCCTCCACGCCCCCCTTCAGCCACTAACAGGCGGTCGCCGGGCTCGACCACCTCGCCAATTAACGTATCGTTGGTGCGGTCGCGGATTACCGTTCCAGGCGGCACGCGCAGCACAACGTCGTCGCCGTCTTTGCCCGTTTTATTGTTGCTGCCCCCGGGCTGGCCGTCGCCGGCCTCGTGACGCGTGTTGTACCGCAGATCCATGAGCGTATAGAGATGCGGATCTGCCTCTACATATACCGATCCTCCCTCCCCGCCATTTCCTCCGGCCGGACCGCCTTTAGGAACAAACTTCTCGCGGCGGAACGATACGAGGCCGCGCCCACCGTCGCCACTGCGCACTGTAATTACAACGTGATCTACAAACTTCATGGCGTGTCTGTGCCTAAACTGGATAGCTGAAGGAGTGCGTTGCTTCTGACGCAAGACATAGCGTATCTGGTAGACAGATGTCACTGCGTAAATGCAACGTGTGTTGGAAGCGCCTGTATGCATTTGGATACGCAACGATACGTCTCCCCAATAGTTTTCACCGGGGCTTGACGGCGCTGCGCTGCATCGGTGGAGCTCTGCCCCATAGGTTACAACGGTGCTAACGCTAAATCAGGCCGGCTGTACCAAGGCACGCTTTGCTTACTCTCTCGACTTGGCTTTACTTTTGAGGATGGACACGATAACTGTGTATACCGACGGCGCATGCAGCGGCAATCCAGGACCCGGAGGCTGGGGTGCGCTGCTCATGCCCGATGGCGATCGCGACAATGCCACGCAGCTTACTGGCGGGGCCTTGCAGACGACGAACAACCGCATGGAGCTAACCGCAGCGCTGAAGGCCCTTCAGTCGCTTGAAGCGCCCTCCAAAGTGGAGCTGCATACCGACAGTGCCTACGTGTCGCGTGCCTTCAACGATGGATGGCTTGCTGGGTGGAAAAAGAATGGGTGGCGCACCTCGTCTAAGAAACCAGTCAAAAACAAAGACCTGTGGGAAGCACTGGATGCTGAGAACGAACGGCACGACGTTAAGTGGGTCTGGGTCAAAGGACATGCCGACAATGCACTCAACAACTACGTGGATTCGCTGGCTGTAACGGCTATGGAAGACTACAAGTAATCCACGTCTCCATACGCCCATTTTTCATGGCCCCACATGCGCCCAACTGCGTTCTTTTGATAGGTGGTGCTGTAGCGCCTGCTGTAACGAACATCTCTCATACAGAACGTCGGACCCACGGCGGTCTTTCAACTTATGTCTGCTTCTGTTTCTTCATGGACGAACGCCTACCTCGGACTCGGCGCTAATACTGGCCGGCGGTACGAGCAGGTAGGCCGTGCCCTGGCACAGTTGGATGCCCAGAACGATATCTCTGTGCGGCGGGTGTCTTCGCCCTACGAGACGGAAGCGCACCGCCTGCCCGACCAGGATCCGGTGCCGTCTTTCCTGAACGCCGTTGCTCACATACGTACAACCCTCTCCCCCGAGGCGCTCCTGCATCGCACGCAAGCCCTCGAATCCGATGCCGGGCGCGTACGGGCGGCACGCTGGGCTCCCCGGCCCCTCGACATCGACCTGCTCGTAGTCGGGGCCTCCACGCAGACTACACAACGGCTCACTCTTCCGCATCCCCGCCTGGACCAGCGGCGTTTCGTGCTTGCTCCCTGGGCCGAACTTGCCCCGAACCTGTGGGTGCCCGACCCGTTCGACGCTACCGTTGAAAGTCTGTACCGGGCTTGTGCCGACCCGCACGCTATTCGCCGGGTCGACCGATCGCTCTCAACGTATCTCTCACTCCCAGAAACACCCCCCTCGCGTCTGTGACTGCATTGCCTGATGATCTTAACTACGTTGTTATTGAAGGTGTTATCGGTGCAGGCAAAACCACCCTGGCCCGCCTGATGGCCGAGCGTTTCGACGGGCGCCTGGTGCTTGAACAGTTTGATGACAATCCGTTTCTGGAGCGCTTCTACGAGAATCGGGAGCGCTGGGCCTTTCAGACGCAGCTTGCGTTTCTCGCCAGTCGCTTCCGTCAGCAGAAAGAGCTTGGCGCGCGTGACCTGTTCCATAGCCTCACGGTCAGCGACTATGCCTTTGATAAGGACCGCATTTTTGCCCACCAGAATCTCTCCGGCGATGAGCTGCAGCTCTACGAAACGCTCTACGAACACATGGAGCCGAACACCCCCACGCCCGACCTGATCGTGTACCTACGGTCTTCAACCGAACGTCTCTTGCAGAACATTGCGAAACGAGGGCGCCCGTATGAGGAAGACATGGACCCCGACTACATCAAGTCGCTCCACGAGGCCTACGACCACTACTTCTCTCACTACTCGAAGAGCCCCCTTCTGATCGTGAACGCAACTGACATCGACTTTGTAAAGCACGAAAAGGACCTGGATGCTCTAATCGGTCACATTACCTCCGCAGAAACGCAGGGCACGACGCACGTGCGCCATCCGTAACTCGTTATCCGTAACAACTCTGCCGCAATACTCTGTAATACATTCACATAGCGGATCTCCTGCCCGTGGCGTGTGCCGCTCGAGAGGTTACCCGGGGCCTCCGTCGGCACCTCTGACTCCTCATGCTGTGCCTGCTGCCCTGCCCCTTATGGAATACGTCATCATTGGCATCATTATCTACTTCATCCTGCAGGTGGCCGCCAACCTGGTGCGCATCTGGCGTGGATACGGGGGACAGCCTGGCAGCGGTTCTTTCGGACGACGGAACGGCCATGCCGACCGCATGCTGCAAGAAGACGAAGCTTCACCTCGATTCTGGGGCCGCGACGTAGAAGATGTGTCCTGGGAAGATCTGCCCGACGAAGACCCAAACGACACCATCAAGTCATAGCCTCAGCTTGTAACCCGTGGTCCTGCTACAAGATGAAGCGCACCTCATTCCGCCGGAAGATGAACTAAGAACCTGTTTTGATTTCTTAATTTGGGCTACGGAGCGGCTCTCGCTCGACGCTCACCTGCACGCCCACTTTTCAGACGCTACCTAATGGATCGATGAAACGGGGCGTTATGCTCGCTCATCCCTCCAATACATCCCATATGCCAACGAAGCATGCGGAGTTGGCATTAGTCGCTTGGCCCAAATCGAAACGTGAGTAGCGTCTGCGTAGGAACCGGCTCTCCTGCTTCTGTTGCCGGACGAAATCGGGCACGGCGGGCCGCCTCAATCGCGGCCTCTTCCAATCCATACCCGAGCATCTCTACCTCGCGCTCACGCCCGTCGTCCTCTACGTACCAGCGGCTGCGGATACGTGCAAACTCCACCACCCCGCGCGCATTCACGTCAACGATCACCTCAATCCGCGCCCGAACGTCGTCTCCACGTGCGGCATCGGTGTAGGCAGGCTGTGGCGCCTGTACCAGTCGGGCCGAGGTTGTGGGAACAGCCCGTGCAACCGCTTCCTCAGCAAGTCCGTCGCGCCGCTCGGCGTCGTCGCCCGGGTCGTCGACATCGAGCGCGGTGTCGCTCCAGTCAATCTCGACATCGACGAGCACATCTTCGGGAACGACTACTGGCGGCAGTGGAGCAGGTGGCGGCGGCTGGCGGCGCAGGTCATGGTCGGTAGGCTGCACCTCCTCCAGCTCGATTCGGTCGCTGCCTGCGTCACTGTATAGACGTTCAGCCGGAACCGTACCAGACGGCCAGTATCGCACGACCCCGATGCACAGAAGCAGTGCCGCCACGCATCCCCATAGTACACGGAGCCGGTACGTTGGCGACGATCGCCACGAGGAATCTCGGAAAACGACGCTCACAGGAGTAGAATCGTGTATGGGAAAGCAGTGCGCGATTGGGCAAGGGCTGGACTCATCCGGATGTGTGCCGGCTGCACTTGCCGGTTGCATGGTAGCACCATAGGGTACGACGTGGAGCAGTCATTATTCCAGAGCGTAGTGGCACGGCACGAAATACACAGCCTGTATAAGCTGTCTACGTGACTATCTGGTGTGCACCAGCACATGAAGACTCGCCCCTCCCCCACACTTATGTGAACAAACCGCTAATGCGAAAGGGGTAGCTTGCGGAACGTCGGGCTATCTTCTACGTTTTGTGATGGAAATTATCGAAGACACCCTGTAATGTCTATACCTGCGCCCCCCAACCGGCTCCTGCTATTGTGGCGTGCTCTGTCCAGAACACAGAGCAACTACCTGCCTCGTTTTATTAACCTTTCCGTCATTGGCGGAAAGGTTTTTTTATGTGCGGTAGGTCCACATGCACGGTTGGCGCAAGAGTGCAGCAGCTGTCTTCTCGCTACTCCCTCTCGCCAACAACCACCCTCTGGCTATGCCAATCCAACCTACCGCCACGCTCGCCCTTTCCGACGGAACGGTAGTCTCGGGCCGTGCAATCGGGCACCGAGGCACCACACGCGGTGAGCTGTGCTTCAACACAAGCATGACCGGCTACCAGGAGATCCTTACGGATCCCTCGTACTACGGCCAGCTGGTGATGATGACGTACCCGCACATCGGCAATTACGGCACCACGCCTGCCGAGAACGAGTCGCATGTGCCCAAGGCCTCCGGACTCATCGTGCGCTCGTGCACCGACACGCCGAGCGGACCGCCCCGCCGCGAGGCGCTGCACGACTACCTTGCTAAACACGGTGTGGTAGGCATCACCGATATCGATACCCGTGCCCTCGTCCGGCAGATTCGCACCGACGGCGTGCTGAACGCGGTCATCGATAGCAGCGGGGCCGACGCCGATACGCTTGTGGCCCGCGCCCGGAACTGCCCCGATATGGCTGGACGTGCCTGCGCGCACGAGGTAACTACCCAGTACGCCTACACATACAACCGAGATAACGGACCCACAGTTGTGGTCGTCGACTACGGTGCCAAGCGCAGCCTGCTCGAAGCCTTTGCGCAACGCGGCTGCACGGTGCATGTGGTGCCCGCCGCTACACCGCTCGACAAGCTGCGCTCCTATGCGCCTGATGCGCTCTTCCTATCGAACGGCCCCGGCGACCCGCGTGCCATGCCCGAAGCGGTCGAACACGCCCGAACCTGCCTCGACTCCAACCTGCCGGTGCTCGGCATCTGCCTGGGCCATCAGCTTATGGCGCTGGCACAGGGCATGCAGGTCTACAAGATGCGCGTGGGCCATCGCGGCGCCAACCATCCGGTCAAGAACCTCACGACGGGCCGTGTTGAGATCACCACGCAGAACCACGGATTTGCCGTCGATGCAGCGTCGATTCCCAACCAAGGTGCCATCGTCACGCATCGCAACCTGAACGACGATACCATCGAGGGGCTGCGCTATCCTCAGCATAAGGCGTTCTCACTGCAGTACCACCCTGAGGCATCACCCGGCCCGCACGACAGCGATTATCTCTTCGACGCGTTCCTGGAGATGATTCCCAATCACGCTCCCGCTCTTCGCACTGCCCGCCACGGTCTCACCGTTACGGGTTAATTTTTGGGATGCACTTACGTTTCCCCTACGCCCGAACTCTGATTCTCTGACTACCGCCTCCGAATCCCCCAATGCCCAAACGCACCGACATCGACACCATCCTGCTCATCGGCTCTGGCCCCATCGTCATTGGCCAGGCGTGCGAGTTCGACTACTCCGGTAGCCAGGCCGCACAGGCGCTGATGGACGAAGGCTACCGCGTGGTGCTGGTAAACTCCAATCCCGCCACCATCATGACCGACCCCATGATGGCCGATGCGGTGTATCTACAGCCGCTCACGGTCGAATCCATTACGCGCATCGTCGAAAAAGAGCAGCCGGATGCGGTGCTGCCCACCATGGGCGGACAGACCGCGCTGAATCTGACCGAGGACGTGCAAAAGGCGGGCGTGTGGGCTGAGCATGGCGTGGAGCTGATCGGCGTGGACCTCGACGCGGTGCAGCGCACGGAAGACCGCCAGCGCTTTCGCGATCTGATGGAAAAAGTCGGCCTCGACCAGGGCCGCAGTCAGACGGCCAAGACCGTCGACGAAGCCGCCGCCGTGACCCGCGACCTGGGCGGACTACCCGTCGTAATTCGCCCGTCGTACACGCTGGGCGGCTCGGGCGGCGGCATTGTACGTACCGAAGACGAGTTCGAGCGCATGGTATCGCGCGGGCTGGAGATGAGTCCGGTGCATCAGGTGCTTATCGAGGAGTGCCTGTTCGGATGGAAAGAGTACGAACTGGAGCTGCTACGCGATGCCAACGAGAACGTCGTCATCATCTGCTCTATCGAAAACGTGAACCCGATGGGCGTGCACACGGGCGACTCCGTGACCGTCGCTCCGCAGCAGACCCTCACCGACTGCCAGTACCAGGCCATGCGCGACGCCGCAATCAAGGCGATGCGCTCCATCGGCACGTTTGCGGGCGGATGCAACATCCAGTTTGCGGTGGATCCGGAGACCGGGCGCATGATCGTGATTGAGATCAACCCGCGCGTGTCGCGCTCCTCTGCACTGGCCTCAAAAGCGACAGGCTACCCCATCGCAAAGGTCGCCACCCGGCTGGCCGTTGGCTACACGCTCGACGAACTGCCGAACGAGATCACCGGCACGAGCGCCTGCTTCGAGCCATCGATCGACTACGTCGTCACCAAGATTCCGCGCTTCAACTTCGACAAGTTCGAGGGCGTCGACGAGGCGCTCACCACGCAGATGAAGGCGGTCGGCGAGGTGCTTGCGCTCGGACGCACCTTCCCCGAAAGCCTGCAGAAAGCGTGGCAGAGCCTGGAGATTGGCTACCACGGGCTCGGCGCCGACCGCCCGATTCCCGACCGCGATACCGTACGCGAACGCCTCGAAGCGCCGTACTGGGATCAGCTCCTGCATGTGCGCCACGCGCTCTACCACGACGCCTCAGTCGAAGAGATTCACGACGTTACGAAGATCGACCGGTGGTTCTTGCGGCAGATCGAATCCATCGTCGCCATGGAGCGGCAGATCGCCACGCATACGCTCGACACACTTCCCGCCGACCTCTTGCGCGAGGCCAAGCGCTACGGCTTTTCGGATGCGCAACTTGCCTTCTTGCTTGAAGGCGACCTCGACGACGACACCGTGCGTGCGCATCGCAAAAAAGCAGGCATCACGCCGTCGTTTCTGGTGGTAGACACCTGCGCCGGCGAGTTTCCCGCCGACACGCCGTACTACTACTCCAGCTACGACGCCGGCAACGAGCGCCCCGCCTCCGACCGCGACAAGGTGCTCATTCTGGGCAGCGGACCCAACCGCATCGGGCAAGGCATCGAGTTCGATTACGCCTGCGTGCACGGCGTGCGGGCCGCGCAGGCCATGGACTACGAGGCGCTCATGCTCAACTGCAACCCCGAAACCGTTTCGACCGACTTCAATGTGGCCGACGGCCTCTTTGTGGAGCCGGTCTACTGGGAGCACATCATGAACGTGATCGACCACGAACGGCCCGAGGGCGTCATTGTGCAGCTGGGCGGACAGACGGCGCTGAAGTACGCCGAGCGCTTCAAGGAGCACGGCATCCGCGTGCTGGGCACCGACCCCGCCGACATGGACCGCGCCGAAGACCGCGGTGCTTTCTCTACACTCTTGCAGGAGCTTAGTATCCCATTTCCGGCCTACGGCATGGCACAGACCGTGGACGACGCCGTGCAGCGCGCATCCGACATCGGCTATCCCGTGCTCATCCGCCCGAGCTACGTGCTGGGCGGGCAGGACATGCGCATCGCCCACACGGCTGCCGAGGTTCGGGAGCATGTAGCTCGCATCCTAAAGCGTACGCCGGACAACGCCATCCTGCTCGACCGCTTCCTCGAAGGCGGCATCGAAGTCGACGTGGACGCTATCTGCGACGGCACCGACGTGTGGATCAGCGGCATCCTGGAGCATGTGGAGCCCGCCGGGGTGCATTCGGGGGATTCGACCGCTGTGCTGCCCCCGCACAGTCTCCCTGCCCGCATTCAGGACACTATTCGCGACTACGTGGGCCAGATCGCCCGCGCACTGGATGTTCGCGGCCTCCTCAATGTGCAGCTCGTGGTGCAGAATGATTCCGTCTACGTGATCGAAGCCAACCCGCGCGCCTCGCGCACCGTGCCCTTCGTCGCAAAAGCCACCGGCGCCCCTGTCGCTGCCATCGCGACCCGCGTCATGCTCGGCGACTCCCTCTCCACCATTCGTGCTGAGGGACTGCTCGACTCCACGCTCCAGGGCTATGCCTTGAAGCGCCCCGTCTTTTCGTGGGATAAGTTTCCGGAGGTCGCGCAGGAAGTCGGCCCCGAGATGCGCTCCACCGGCGAGGCGATCGTCTTCACCGACACGATGACAGAGGAGCATCTCAAGCAGCCGTATCCGATGCGCACCATGACCGTCGCCGACGCGGCGTGAGCAACGATTGTGAGCGTCTGTGGTGAGCGCCTGTCTGGAGCGTCCTGCTAATGGTATGGGCAGGCCTTCATCCACTGCCTTCGCCGACCTACAACCTGATTCAGGATCGTGTCGCGGTCGTCACGACCGATGCCCCCACATTCTCCTCTGAAGAGAACGTGATGGGTTTCTTTCGCGACCTTTATTGGAGAGAGAATTGCGGCGCTGCAGAGTCCCCTCCTACCGGGCGCCAACCCGGAAAGGAGGGGTGCCCGAAGGGCGGGGTGGTCCTTCGCCGCGGGAAGATCCCGGGTCTTCGCTCCGCTTCGCCCGGGACGACTTGGGGTGTGGGGACGTGCCAGTATGGTGAGCCGCCATTCCCCGGGGTTGTCATCGCGAGGAATGAGCGGATGCGACGGACGCGGCGATCTTTACGCTCCATCAAGGCAGTCCACTCCGAACAGCGAAGCATGAGATTGCGTCGTCCTTCGTCCTCGCAATGACATGGTGAGCGTAGCTTCCGGGGTTGTCATCGCGAGGAGAGAGCGAATTCGACGGACGCGGCGATCTGTGCGTCCCACTACGGCAACCCGCTCCGCGCTACGCCTGATGGGCATGTGCCCGTCGCGTACGGAGACGCTGAGATCCTTCCGCCTGCGACGTCAGGATAACTTGTGGTGGAGGGCAGGTGGGTGAAGGTGATGGGCTTCTTTCGCGACCTTCTATTGGAGAGAGAATTGCGGCGCTGCAGAGTCCCCTCCTACCGGGCGCCAGCCCGGAAAGGAGGGGTGCCCGAAGGGCGGGGTGGTCCTTCGCCGCGGGAAGATCCCGGGTCTCCGCTCCGCTTCGCTCGGGACGACTTGGGGTGTGGCGATCTGTGCGTTCCACCCGGGCAGCTCCACTCCGAACAGCGACGTATAAGATTCTACCCCAAGAGCAAGTCAGGGGGCCGCACTTTATTTATCGCAAGCGCTCTCGAAAGCCTCCTGTTCGCTTTGCCTCTTTCTTTGCACTGCGGGAGCCTGCACCTGCGCGATACGGGCCATTCTATTCGGCTGTAAGGCGACGGAATACGGCTTCTTCATACTAAGAAGCAGATGCGTGTGCATCCCTCTATAAATATTCCGATAACGAACTCTGACTTTCTGCTTTCGAGCGCCTATATTGCGTGCGGCACCCATTACATACTATTATTTTTTCGAGCCTCTTATGACACGGTTATCCCAGACCTATACATCCATCGTTCCCCTGCTTCTTGGAGCGTTTCTATTCATCGGACTTACGGCCTGTAGCAGCACAGAGTCTGCCACTGGGACAGAGCCCCCTGTTGCTGAGCGGCCGGCCTGGGATCTGGGGGATGGCACGTACATGCTACGTCTTGCCCCCGAAGCAGCGTCTGCCTACCGCGTTACGCAGCAGCAGATGAGCGACATGAACATGGTTGTTGCGGGCAACGAGATTGACGTGACCCAGAACCAGACCATCACCCAGCGGATGCATATTGCCGACTACACGGCCGACGGCATTACCGTGATCGAAAACACCATAGAGCGCATTCAGGCCGAAGGCGGCAGCATGGGGCAGACCGCTTCATACGACAGCGCAGCCGAAGACGAAGCCAGTCCCCTCGCCGCGCAGTTTGATCCGATGATCGAGCAGACGCTCCGCCTGGAGCTTAGCGCATCAGGTACGTTTGTAGGCGACCGCGACACGCTGGAGGCGGAGATCGCGTCGATGATGGGTGATGCGGGTGAAAATGTCATGGTATCGGCGGATATGCTGATTGACCCGATCCTGAGTCAGTTTCAGTTCTACACCGAAGCCCCTGTGTCGGTTGGCGACAGCTGGACCGCTGACACCGAGATGAACGTGGGCATTCCCTTTTCGGTCGTGAGCGTCTACACGCTGACATCGGTCGACGACGGACTCGCGACCCTTGATGTGACCATCGAGATGGATTCGGAAGGAGCCCCCATGGAATTGGGGCCTGGTGCCACCGCCGAGGCGTTCCTGACCGGTTCGCAGACGGGTACGATGACGGTGGACCTGCAGTCGGGGCTTATGATGACGTATGAACAGGGCGGATCGATCTCAGGGTTTGCTGAGTTTACGGCGCCCGGCCAGGACGAGGTGATGGAGATCGATATGGCTATCGATAGCGAAAACACGTACCGTGTGGAGCGCATCACTGATGCACCGGCCAGCGAGTAACTCTCGGGTAACTCTGCTGCGTTTGTATCGTAGCTACATAGCGGGGCTCTTCGGGAGTACAGGAATCTCTTGGCCCCCGGAGGCCCCGCGTTCTGTTTTCCTATATAAGATCTTCCTGGTTCTGTGCGTCTTGCTCCTGAAGGCTATTCTCTTATTGGCGGTGCTACGGCACTCGCCGCGTTTTTTACTGGCATTGGGCTGTGGCTGGGTGGCATCTGGCTGGTGCTGCTGGCCACGGTGGGAGGCGCCGCGCTGGCGTTTACGGTGTGGTTCTTTCGTGACCCCGAGCGCGAAGCGCCCCGCGAGGCGCGCACCGGCACTGCGCTGGTAGCCCCTGCCGATGGCAAAGTCGTTGAGATCGTAGAGGATGAGTCGTCAGACTTCATCGAGGGCCCCGTGCGGCGCCTGTCGATCTTTCTTTCGCCGCTGAACGTGCACGTGAACCGGGCTCCGGCAACGGGGACCATTGCCTGGACGCGCTACATTCCGGGAGAGTATCTGGTGGCCTGGCATCCGAAGGCCAGCGAGAAGAACGAGCGCTCCGAGATCGGAATGCATCATACCTCAGGCATCCCGATCATTTTCAAGCAGATTGCCGGAGCGGTGGCGCGGCGCATTGAGTTTCACCTGGAGGCCGACGACCACGTAGAGGCAGGTGAGCGCTACGGCATTGTGAAGTTTGGGTCGCGCATGGACATCCTGGTCCCCCGTTCGGTGTCCTGGACGGTTGACATCGGGACGCGTGTGCGCGCCGGCGAAACGATCATCGGGTATGTGCCTGCTCCTGCAACCGATGATGCATCCGCGCCACGCGCCTCGGCATCGTCGGCGTAGCCCCCTTCTCCGTGTAGTCTCTGTATAGTCTCTGTACCCGCTCATCACCAGCGCCTCTCCCATGCGCGCCACCGCCTCTGCCTCCCCCAGTGCCTCGCCCGACAGCGCGTCGCGTCGCCGGGAGATTCGAAAACGATTTAACGCGTACCGCGAGACCCGGCGCGAATCGCGCAGCGAACGGCCGCCGCCCCGTGTCGCGGTGCCGTCGTTTTTTACGCTGCTCAACCTGTTCTGCGGGTTTCTTGCGCTTACGCAGGTCTGGGAGGGTAATTTTGTGATAGCCTGCTGGCTAATCGTAATGGCCGGCTTCCTGGATCTACTCGACGGCATGATGGCCCGCCTGGCCAACGCGGTGAGTCCGTTTGGCGTAGAGCTCGACTCGCTGAGCGATGTCGTTTCGTTCGGCGTGGCGCCCGCCTTCCTGGTGTACGTGTACAGCCTGCACGAATTTGGGCCGCTGGGGTTTATCGTGGCTGCGCTTCCTGCCCTCTGTGGGGCGGTACGCCTGGCACGCTATAACATGAACTTCGACGGAGAGAAAAAAGACCACTTCGAGGGCCTGCCCATCCCTGTGCAGGCGGTTGCACTGGTCGCCTTTATTCTGACCGCCGAGAACGCCGCATGGGGGGCGCTGCTCGCCCAGCTTCAGGTGATCGTGCCCGCCGTGATCGTGCTGTCGGCCCTCATGGTGTCGAGCATCGAATTCGACGCCATTCCACGCCCGACCGTAGCGTACATCCGCAAACGCCCTCAGAAGGTGCTCGCTTACGTGCTGGCCGGACTGCTCGTGATGGCGCTGCAAGAAGTAGGCCTGCTGGTTGCACTAACCCTTTACGTGATGCATGGCATGGGGCAAGCGGCCTATCGGCTTGGAAAGGCGCTCATGACGCCGGTAAGCGCATCGTAGCCGCTCTCTGTCTGCCCCGCGAACGTGTGGGCCCGTTGCAACGTATTGCTGAAATGAGTTCCTGGTTTTCTTCTGTTTTCTCCTTCTGCTTTCTGGACCCTGTGCCTGGCATGACTTACCACGCAACGATCTCTGTTACGCTCCGTCCGTCGATTCTTGACCCCGAAGGCAAGGCTGTACACCAGGCCCTGCAGAACCTGGGGCAGACGTCTATCGCCAACGTGCGGGTGGGCAAACGCTTTGAAATGGATATTGAAGCCGACACCGAGAGCGAGGCGTACCGCATCGCCGAAACAGCATGCGAGAACGTGCTCGCGAACCCGGTGATGGAGAACTACGCCATCGAAGTGGAAGCCCCCGCCGAAGTATCAGCCTGATAGTCTCGGCCCTGGCAGCCGCGATAACCAAACGCACACGGACACCCCTGTCCGTGGTCTTCGTATTGTCCTCGCTGCGCGTGTGGCGCTCTTGTTCGGTTTTGGCTCCCTGATCTCTATGCGTGTTTCTGAACACCCCGTCTTATCGTCTGCCTTTTCGCTGGCTTGTGCCGCTCCTGAAACGGCGACTCCCGATGTGGAGGTCATCGAAAAGGAAGATGATGGCACCGGCACCGACTCGCCCTGGTCGGTCATCCTGTATAACGACGATGTGCATACCTTTCAAGAGGTTACCCAGCAGCTCGTAAAGGCCATTGGATGCTCACGCGCGAAAGCGGAGTCGCTCACGTGGCGTGTGCATACCAACGGCAAAGCCCGCGTGTACGAAGGGGACTTCCAGGCGTGCTTCGAAGTGCAATCTGTACTGAAGGAGATCGATCTGTCTACTGAGATTCAAGGATGACCCATGCCCGTATTTAACACAAATTCGGAGCTGCCCTGTGGGTCTCCATGGATCCTTCCTGATGGGTCTTTCTTGCGCTCTCGTCAGATCGTTTCCGTTTGTTAACACAGCCTATACGTCCTACTTGGTACTTTTACGTATTGAGGCGGCGTCTCCTGTACGCTCCTTCGCAAAAAGCAGGGCTGCTCGCTGCGTGAAAACGTGCGAGGTCATTTTATTTTTGTGGGCTTTACATTTGTAGACTTTAACATAGGCCCTTGCATTGGCGCGCCATCCCGCCGGGCTCTGCCCGTCCCACCACTGGCTCGATGCCTGGCTTGTGCCTTGCAACCGGCTGTATAGAGATATTCTCTGGCAGCACTCGCTACTGGATGTACCACGTGGCCCCCTATTCCCGAACCGACCTTCCGTATATCTAACCCACCCACCATGGAACTGACTCCGCTTACCGTACTGGACAAAAAGTACACTGTCCGGCGCACCCTCGAAGATTCCAGCCCGTTCGACTACAAGTATCTGGGCGAGCGATTTAACAGCAGTGCGGAGGTCATCATACGCGAGTTTTTTCCGGCTCCCCTGGTGCGCCGCCGCGCTGGGAAAACCTCCATTGAGCTTACCGGAAGCGACCAGCAAGAGGCGTTCGAGCAAGGGCTCGACTACTTCGAGAAAGAGTCTACCGTTCTGAGTCAGTTGCAGCACCGGGCGCTTCCCAAAGGATATGACGTGTTTGAGGCGAACGGTACGCTCTACCGGGTGCGCGACCAGCATCCGAGCATGTCGCTTGCGGAGGGCCTCTCTGCAAAGGGCACGCTCCCGGAAAAAGCTGCACTCACCATCATGGTGCCTGTGCTTGAAGCCCTGCACCTGGCGCATCAGAAGGGCCTCTACCACGGCGGCATCTCGCCCGAGACGATCCGGCTGCTACCCGATGGACAGGTTCTCGTTACGGGCTTTCGCGGTGCGTATCTGCAGCTTGCTCGCGACCTCGATACGCTGGATGCATTTATTCAGCCGGGCACGAGCGCCATCGAGCAGTACACGCCCCGCGCCGAGCAGAGTCCTGCAACCGATGTGTATGCAGCAGCAGCCACCATCTGCATGATGGTAACGGGCACTACCCCGCCCGAAGCCACCGATCGGCTGTCGGAAGAGACTGCCGACCCGATGGAACTGCTCGTGCAAGATGCCGACGCCTTCACCTCTCCCGAGGTCCGCGATGTGCTCCTGGAGGCGCTGCGGGTCGACCCCTCTAAGCGCATCCAGTCGGCGGACGCACTGCGCGAGACGCTCGTCCGCGCATCCAAGCGCTACGACGATTCCGACGACGCATACGTTGTGGTGCCGGTCAAAGACGACCGTGGCCCCACCGAAGCCACCGTGATTAGCGAAGGAAGTGCAGAAAGCACCGCGGGCAGCAAAACCCCTCTTCTCATCGGTGCCGTAGCCGCGATGCTGATTGCCGGACTCGCCGCCTGGCTGGTCTTTGGCGGTGAGGAAGCCGATGCGTGCACAGGGTTTGCATCGGTATCCATTAACGACGCCCGCACATGCTACGCTACCTACCAGGACGAGCGGCCCGTAGAGGTCACCGTAGAAGGGATCATCACACGCGCGTATGGCGACTACGTGCGCCTGTAGGATGAAAGCGGACCGCTTGGCGCAAACGGTGTCGTGGTGCGCCGTACCGCCGGTCCGTTTCACGATGCCATAAACAGCGGCGAGCTTGCTCCCGGCACTGCCGTGCGGGTAAGCGGCACGCTCTCCGACTTCAACGGCCTGCTCCAGATCAACGAGCAGAACCTACAGGACTATGAGGTTGGCGATACAGGCGACACCCCCGCGCCTATCGAGGTCGACCTTGCCACGATTGCTGGCGACGGACTTGCCTACGAAAGCGTGCTCGTGCGCCTCAGCAACTTACAGCTTCGCACCGGCGGCCCAACGTTTGAGCAGCAATCCAACTACGTGGTCGTACAAGACGATCGCACCGCAACCTTCCGTGTGCAGCGCCCCTCAGAAACCGAACTGCCCGGCACGGCCATTCCGGAAGGAACGTTCGACTATGAAGGTGTTGTCGGACAGTTTCAGGGGGAGCCGCAGTTGCTTCCTGTTTTGCGCGATGACCTGATTCTTAATACTGACAGCGAGTAGCCCGTCTCGGATCGCTACAGCGGTGCCTCCGTGTACCCACTTGCCGCTTGTCCTCTTTCCCCAAGCTCTCTACCATGCATACCCTGCTCGCTCGTATCCCACTGCTTATCGGCATCGCCCTTGCTGGCCTTGCTACCGCAATCGGGGGATGCGGAAGCTCCGCCGACAATGTGACCTACACCGCCGACAACGCCCCGGTCGTCTACCGCGCAGTGCCTGACGATGCCTCCGTGTATACGTCTGAGGAAGCCAATGTGGTGCCCGATATAGACGGCGATACCGAAGCACTCATCCGTGAGATTGACTATCCCAGTGTCGATTATGATGCGGACGTGGAGGGCGTCGTGCTCGTTTCGTTTGTCGTAGGACCCGATGGGCTGGTCTACGAGCCCGATGTCGTTGAGTCGGTCTCTCCCGGATTGGACCGCGAGGCGATGCGCGTGCTGCAGCAGGTAGACTGGACACCCGGTCGCTATCAGGGCAACCCGGCCTACGTAGCCATGGAGCTGACTGTCCCGTTCCGCCTGGCCGATCACCCCCCCTCCCAAGACCGCCCCGGCATTGAGCCGCCGTCGCAGTCCAGGCCGCAGCCTCCGGTACCGCCCCGTTGAGCCGCCGAGTGAGCTTCGTGAGCCGGGTGAAGTCGTAGCGGTCTGAAACGTTGCGTTTTATAGATACCTGGAGTCTTCATAGTAGCCCTATGTGGAAAAAGCTCCTCCCGGTATCATGAATCTACCTACGGACCCCCGCTCTGCGCCTCCGCCCGCCTCTATGTCCTCAGGACCGCGCGCCTATCTGTATACCATCGAGGACACGAAGGTCGCCGTTACGCTGCACGAGCCTACCCCGTCGCTCCCAGAGCGCGTTCCCGAAGCACTCGTGCAGGACCTGTGGGCCCGCCAATCGGTCAACCCGGACCAGTGCCAGACCGTGAACGGACGCCTCGTTCAGGTCCTCGATCCCGGCACGCTCAACACCGATGCCGGCCCCGATTTTCGGGATGCCCACCTTCGCATCGGTACCATGACCTGGCGCGGCGATGTCGAGATCCACAACCAATCGCACGGCTGGATCGCCCACAAGCACGATCGCGACCCACGCTACAACAGCGTAGTCCTGCACGTAACCCTTACCACCGACATGTGGACTGGCCGGCTCCGGCGGTCTGATGGCTCTCCGCTCCCCGAAATGGTGCTCGACCGGGCCTTGAACGTGCCCCTACGGTCGGCCCTGCACCGCTTTCTAACGCAGCCGGATGCGCCCCTGCTCTGCGCCTCGCAATGGGATCAGGTGGATACGGACGTTGCTGCTCGTTGGATGCGCCAGCTCGGACACGCGCGCATCCGCCAGAAAGCCGATGCACTCACAGACCCGCTGGAGACGGCGCTGTTTGAGCGTGTCTGTGCTGGCATGGGCTACGCGAAGAACGATGAGGCCATGAGCGCCCTGGCGACTCGCTGCCCGCTCTCTTTTCTGCGCACGCTGCCCAACGCCGAAACCATCGAAGCGGCCCTGCTCGGCTGGGCCGGACTCCTGCCCGGTCCGGAAGATCTCGTTGAGGCCGACCGCCCCACCGCAGACTATGCCATGCAGCTTCGCGACATCTTCCGCCGCCTGCGCCAGACGCACAACGCACCGCTGCTGTCTACCGAGCGCTGGACGTTCTTCCGCCTCCGCCCGAATAACGTGCCGCCCCTGCGAATTGCCCAGCTGGCTCAGTGGATCGCACCAGGAGGATGGCTGCGTGCGCATCCCATAAACACAGCCAACAGCGCGCTTGAGGCGCCCGACCCGCGCGCTGCGCTACAGTCAATGCTTGCCAGCGAGCCCGGTCCGTTCTGGCAGACCCACCGGCGCCTCGATCGCACATCCAAGCCGTACCGCCCCACGCTCGGCACGCGGCGCCGCGACACACTCATCCTGAACGCGCTGGTGCCGGTGCTGCTGCGCCACCGCCGTGCAGCTGGGGCCTCGCTCGACCCGGTCTGGCGCACGCTCAATGCGCTGCCTGTAGCCTCCGACCGCGTGACGCGCCTCTATCGCGAGCTGGGCACGCGGGCCGACGACACGGTGATGGCGCAGGGGATGCATGAGCTGTATCGAGCGTATTGCACCGAGGGGCGCTGCCTACAATGTGACATCGGCACGTCGATTCTCACTGGCAATTCGTAGCGCCTGGTATGCACGGGCGGCTATCTTATGGGCACGCCCAATGATTATTACTGACTTGCTTTTGCCATGCTCATTCGCATCGTACGCCTGCCGCTCGACCCGTCTCGCGTTGCCGACTTCAAGGCTCACTTTGCCGAGGTAGCCCCGAAAATCCGCCAACAGCCTGGATGTACCCACCTGGAGCTGTGGACCGACGCCTCTTATCCGAGTGTAATGATCACCCACAGCCACTGGACCGACAATGCCGCTCTACAGACCTACCGGCAGAGCGATCTGTTCAAGGCGGCGTGGGCGACCGTAAAACCAATGTTCGCAGCCCGTCCGCAGGCCTTCAGCGCCTCAGTGTCACACTCTGCGGCTGCGATCGAAGAGGAGGCAACGAACAAGCGTGCATAACATGGCATCTCCAGTCCCATAACGACCCTCGCAGACATAAAGCAAGCCCTTCAAGACGAGATGCCGTGCCTGCAGGACATCTTTCGTCGTGAAGCGGAGCACCGTGATGCCCAGCGCTTCCAGGTCCCTCTGTTGAACACCGTCGTGTCGAACACCGTCGTGTCGGGCAAGATCGGGATATTCGTGCGGAGCCTTAGCGCTACCGGACGCAGGCTTTATATCTTAAGGCAGCTTCCGCATCCTACTGATTTATATAGTGTTTGAGCCTCCTAGCGACGGCTAATCCTAATCCTTTCCCCTAAATACCCCTCTTCCCCGGGTAGGGTGTGTTTAGTGTATACTCAAGATGTTCTTTTGAGTGTGTAGCACAAGGTGCCGCGTCCAACTTGGAGGGGCACGTTCATTTTTGCCTTGATGCAGACGAGCGAAGCGACTCACGACCGTAGGGAGCTAAAAACGAACCAAAAAGATCAGGGCTGGAAGAACTGGGCCTGACTGCGCCCTTCGGTCCGCTAAAATTGATCAAACTCACTCGCGAAGCTCGCTTAAACACGATCAATTTTGGGCGCGTCCCTCCGGGCTTCGTCCGGGCGGCCCACTTCTTCGAGGCCCAACGGGCTTCCTACACGGGGTCCATTTCCATGTCGTGGAGAGGACCGCGGGGAGGCATGAAGCCTGTAACCTAAACTACTCCAAACAGACGGGTTGACCTTGCATTAGCAACTTCCCACCCCGACAGCGAGAGGTGCTGATAGCAATTGAGACTAAAGACCGCCGGGGATGTAATCGAGCCCCGGCTATGGGCGTTGCCCAACATCGTACCTCTCCGTAACCCGAGATCAGGAGCGAAGCGTATATCTTGGGCGATCGTTGAAGCCCGCTAAACAGATGCCTCGAGGGGAGGAAGGGTAGGATGGAGGGGTTTCCTCGCAAATGAGACTCCAAGTCCACTCGCTCAGCGACCCGCCCCGCAATAGCTTCAACGACGGGATGCCGTGCCTGCAGGACATCTTTCGTCGTGAAGCGGAGCACCGTAATGCTCAACGCTTCCAGGTCCCTCTGTCGAACACCGTCGTGTCGGGCAAGATCGGAATATTCGTGCGGAGCCCCCTACACATCCAACTCATCCGCCTCCGTCGCGTGCTGCATGATGAAGTTGAAGCGGGCGGAGGTGTCGCGGCCCATGAGGTCGGTGATAGTCTGCTCCGTGTGCAGGCGCTCCGTATCCGGAATTGTCACCTCCAGGAGGCGGCGCTTATCGCGGTCGAGCGTCGTGGCGTTGAGCGTCTTCGGCATCATCTCGCCCAGACCCTTGAAGCGCTGAATATCGACATTCAGATTGCGTCCGTCGCTCTTGATCTCCTCGATGATCGCATCGCGCTGGGCGTCGTCGAGGGCCCAGTGGGTCTCCTTGCCCGCATCAATGCGGTAGAGCGGCGGCTGGGCGATGTAGACATAGCCGCCCTCAATCAGCGGCGTCAGATAGCGGTAGAAGAACGTCAGGAGCAGGGTTGAGATGTGGTGGCCGTCCGAGTCCGCATCCATCAAGAGAATGATCTTGTGGTAGCGCAGATGGTTCAGGTTGAAGCCCTCACCCAGGCCGCATCCCAGCGCCTGTACGATGTTCGACAGCTCCTTGTTGTTCTGCACCCGCTTCAGCGAGGCCTGCTCGGCGTTCAGGACCTTCCCGCGGAGTGGAAGCACCGCCTGCGTGGCGCGGTCGCGCGCCTGCTTGGCCGACCCACCCGCCGAGTCGCCCTCTACGATAAACAGCTCGCACTCACTGGGGACGTCCGATGAGCAGTCGGCCAGCTTGCCGGGCAGGTTCAGGCGCCGCGAACTGCTGCTGCTCTTGCGGGCTCGCGAGGCCGCGCTGCGGCTGGCTTTCCGCGCCTTGGCCGCCTGAATCACACGCGTCGCAATGGCCTCGCCCGTGGTCGGATGGTCGTTCAGGTACTGCTCTAGCTCCACACGCACCGAACTGCTCACCTGCGAGCGCACCTCGGGGTTGTTGAGCTTGTCCTTTGTCTGCCCCTGAAACTGCGGGTCCACATGAAACAGGTTCACAATCGCCACGAGCCCCTCGCGGGTGTCATCGCTGGCAATGTCGAGCCGGTGCGGCACCAGATCGTGGGTGTCCATGTACGCCCGCAGCGTAGTGCGCACCGCGCGGCGCAGCCCTTGCTCGTGCGTGCCGCCATCCTGCGTGGGGATGCCGTTCACGTACGACAGAATCTTCGGCTTCGGCGCATCGGTCCACTGCAAGGCCACCTCCAGCCGCCCGTCGCCCTCAAAGTCGTCATCCACCAGCGAAAACACATCGTCGTGGATCGGCGCCACCTGCAGATCCTCCAGGATGTGCTCAAGATACTCCACGATGCCGCCCTCATGCTGGAAGACGTGGCGCTCGTCGTTCACCTCGTCCTTGAACACAATCTTGAGCGACCGATTCAGGAAGGTCTTCACCTCCAGCGTCTCCCTGATCCAGGCCGGATCGAACGTGGTCGACTCAAAAATCTCCGAATCCGGACGAAAAAAGATCTCGGTGCCGGTGCCGTGTGGGTCGTCCTCAATCTGCTCTACGTCCCCCAGCGGAGTCCCCGCCCGGTACCGCTGCCGAAACGCCCCGCCATCGCGCTTCACCGTCGCCACCATCTCCACCGACAGCGCATTCACAACCGACGCCCCCACCCCGTGCAGTCCGCCCGACGTGATGTAATTACTGCCGTCGAACTTGCCGCCCGAGTGGAGCGTGGTCAGAATCAACTGCAGCGTCGAAATGCCCTTCTCCGGATGCGTATCCACTGGAATCCCCCGCCCGTTATCGCGCACCGTCATACTCTGGCCATCCTCATGCAGCACCACGTCGATATACGACGCATAGCCATTCGTCGCCTCATCAACGGCATTATCCACCACCTCCCACAGCATATGATGCAGCCCGGGCTTGCCGGTACCACCAATATACATGCCGGGCCGCTTACGCACCGGCTCCAGCCCTTCAAGCACTTGAATATCTTTGCCGGTGTACGTCGTCGTATCTGCCATGAACCGTCTGTTCGTGTGAGTCAGAATACAGGGGGATGCGAATCATCGTGCCATCCCGACATACGGATGCGCACCGCGCGGGCTCCATCGCCGCATTGGGGCTCCAATCGCACAAGTCGAGCTCTCGTTTCAGGTCCGCCTGTCCGGCGCAGCGCAGAAGGATACGCCCCCAGCGGTACGGGTTTCGAGTGAGAGGAGGAGATCCCGGATCACGTCCGGGATGACTGGTGGCCGGGGGCATGCGACCGGACAGGTTTCCTGTGATACTGTGAGATTAATCGCCGAATGTCGTCCAGCGTTGTAGTATGAAAGCTGTATCGGATCCGCAAAAATGGGACCACTTCAACCCGGTTATCGCTCGTCGCAAGGCTCTGCCTGTGCGTGTTTAGCGACTTGTAGCCCGGTACGCGTTCAGTTTCGATAGCATTCGCCGGATAGGGCACCGGGGACGCGAGCGGTCCCCGGCTATGGGTCCCCTTAGCCCGGGATCAGGAGCGAAGCGCTGGGAACGCAGTGACCGAGTACTCCTGGGGTGCGGATATCCCGGGCGATCATTGAAGCCCGCTAAACAGATACTCTGCCTTGTGACGCATTTGTTTAGGGGCTCTGCCCCGTCTGTAGACTTCCTGTGGACTCATCGGACGGTGATTAGCATGATGCATGACGAAGACGCAAGCGGGGCAAGGCGAGGAACTATCTGCTAACTGAGCAGGAGATGGTTCGGCGCGCTTCGGGCCTGGAGGGCCCTGCGCTCGCTCACCATGACAGTCGTTTGTAAGCTGTCATCCTGAGCGCAGCCGAAGGATCTCCCCCATGCCGGGCACCACTTCGCACCCGGCGGATACCCGCACCTTCAGCACGATCTCTCACTTGCGGCCCTGTACGCATACAGCTCTACAAGTGCGCGCTTGCACATAAACAACATATCGCCTACTTTATTCTATGTAAACATCTGACAAATCGTTGCCTCCAGCTCGTCGCGTCCAGCCCGTCGTATCTCCTGCGGCGATCGCGCTGAGACGACCCGCGCTGGAGCGTCACTTTAAACAGCTCAATGTGCTGCTATGACTGCTGCTACAACCGATGCGTCCCCCAGCGTGCTCGCTCGCCTCGTTGCAACAGCGCGCCGCCTCTCGCCTGCTCTTCAAGTTCTCACGTTGCTGCGCTCCCTTGGCTGTGCAGTGGCCCCCCGCGCAGCACGCGTGGGTTTGGCCGGGGCCGTGCTGATTGGAGGAGGCTTGCTTGCGCCCGCAGCGTCAGCGCAGACGCTGGGCGAGAATCACGTAACCGGGACGTATCCGGGCACGGCGGCGTTTGATGAGGACCCGAACTACCTCGCGCCCGCCGGGGCCGATGGGACCTTGGGCACCCTCGATGACGAGCACGTTCCGCAGAACGCCTACCGCGCCGATCCGTCGTTTGTCGGCGACGAAATCAATCTCTACGGCGAGGCGCTCGACCCCGACGATCCGGCGATGGGGGCCGCGGGCGCGATCGGCACGCCGCTGCCGGTGGAACTGGCGGAGGCCTCGCTGCAGATCAGCGGCGGCAGCAACCCCACCGCCCAGATCCGATTTGCCGTCTACAGCGAAACCAACAACGCGGGGTTCACCGTGGATGTGAACGAAGCGGCCTCCGATGACGAGGCCCCCGTTGATTCTGATGCCGCGCAGTGGACGCCCATTGCGGAGATCCAGGGGCGCGGCACCACCGACCAGCCGAAAACCTACACGGCCACCGACACGGAGCTGGACGTGCGCGGGCCGAAGCTACACTACCGCGTGGTGCAGACGGACCTGGATGGCACCCGCGCCGTCATTGCCGAACTGGAGGCGGAGAATCCGTATCGCCCGGAGGCCGGGGTGCACGCCTGGCCGAATCCGACCGATGGGGCGGTGACGGTGCAGGTCGCTGGGCCCGAGCAGGCCACTGAGGCGGAGGTCGCGCTCTACGACCTGCTGGGCCGCCGCGTGCAGCAGCGCACGGTGCGCCTGCGCGATGGGCACGCGCAGACGGACTGGACGCTGGAGGTGCCCTCGGGCACGTATGTGCTGCGCATGACAACGGAGGCGGGCCAGGCCTACACCCGCCGCCTCACCGTTGTGCGGTAGCAAGCGCTCTGCGGTAGCAAGCGCTGTGCGGTAGCAGATACGCCTCTCGACCTGTTGTCACTATTGTCATCCTGAGCGCAGCCGAAGGATCTCCCGCACGCCCGGCACCGCCGACACGCCCCAACAACCATCCCCAACACACCACGCACAGATCCCTCCGATCTCATGCCTACATCCCGAACCTCTTTCCATAGCACGCTCGCTCCTATCATGGTTGCTACTCGGTTTGCTACCCGTATGCTTTCGACCCGCACGTCCCGTCGTCTTGCATGGCTCCGCCCGGTATGGATGCTGGGATGGGCGCTCGTGCTTTGCGTGATGGGCACCGCCCCCGCTGCAGCACAAACCACCTACTTTGCCGCGCCCGGCGGCACCGGCAGCGGCTCCAGCTGGGCCGACGCCGCCTCCATCGAAGATGCCACCGACCAGGCGGGCCTCGGCGATACCATCAAGCTGCAGAAGGGACGCTACCTGCTCACCGAGCGCCTGCATACCGCCGCGCAGTTGATCGGCGGCTATCCGGGCGCCGATGAGGCGGAGGACTTCGACCCGTTCCCGAACCCGACTACGGCGTCGAGCATCGACCCGGACACGGACGCGACGACCCTCGACGGGCAGGGGCAGACCGGGCTGGTGCGGTTCTACGGTGGGGGCGCGCTGAACGTGGCCTTCCAGAACGGACAGGCCCGGCGTGGCGGGGGCATCCTCGTTGAGGACCCGCCCGCAGATGTGGAGCTCCGGCGCATCCAACTGCTGCAAAACACCGCGACCGAAGCGGGCGGCGGGCTGTTTGTGGCGTCGGGGGCAACCGCGCCGGCCGGCACGGTGCGCCTGGAAGCGAGCAAGCTGGTGGGCAATACCGCCAGCGTGGGCGGGCAGTTGCACATCGAAGGCGAGGCCGCGCATGCGGTGGTGCTAAATACCTTCGACGGCGGGCAGACCCAGCAGGGGCAAGACTACGACGTGACCTTTCTCGGCGCGCCGAATGCGACGTTTGTCAATAACATCGCCGAGCATGTGGGCATTCTGGATGACGCGATGAAACGACCAGTCATCACACAACGAGTCGTCGGAGAACAACAATACGAAGCAGGAGACGCACCACAACTCACAGATGAAGTAACTGCAACAATCGACGGGACAACGTACGCACTCAACCCAGAAGGAGACACACTACGAGTCATGGACGGATACAGCGTGGAACTAAACAATGAAGGAAGCACGGACTTCATCCAACGATTCAGCGCATACAACGAACAACTCGGACAAGACATACCCGGACAACCAATCCCACAAGACTGGAAAGGAGGAGAAATCCCTCGACAAGTCGACTACGCAGCAGGACCAACAGCTGACAACCCAGACGCATCTCCAAACATCATCATACCAAGTAGTGAGATAGAAGACCTAAAAGAACTACAAGTACAACTCATGCCAAGTGTTAGCCCTGAAGGAAAGAACACAGTGGATACGTATGCGTTCGCTGTCAACGACCCCGAAGACAATCGAAGCGGAATCTTCATACCTCGAGAATTAGATGGAGAAGAACTAAACAACATGATTACATACATCTCAACAGAAGTCCTCAACTCAGATAATGCTGTTCCTGATGAGGAACTGCAAAAGTGGAGAGACGCAGTAGAAATCATAAGTGCAGAGTACCCATACGATGTAGAGGTGAGGGAAGGAGACTTCGCGGAAATAGGTAATGCTCTTAGAGCTAGATCTCCAGATGAAGATGTTCAAACAGCGCAGAACATTAACTACGTATATTTTAAGGATCAAGGAACTCCAAGTAACCTTATACGTCCTCCAAATGAGTATCTTAAGACTAATTCTTTTGCTAACGTAGTAGAAGGAGAAGATAATCCAAATAGGTTCACAAATGAGTACCATGAGTCTATGAATGGTAAAGACGACTTCTTTGAAGGCTATGATACTGTTGAAGGTAGCGGCGTAGTTGTTCCTAATAGGGATATGAATTTTATGTTACAGTTGTACTACACAACAAACGGAAGCCTCTAAAACAAAAAAAGAACTATGAGTACAAAGAAAACCTTTGTACTCTACACCTACCTTTCTACTTTCTTACTTAATTATCCATATACTTGGACATTATCATCCTTGAACCAATAATCAGTTTCTCCATAACGAGGAACTTCACAGCACGCAGCCGGTCGTAAGCTGTCATCCTGAGCACCGTCCGACGAATGTCGCTCCGACTCCTGTCGGAGGAAAGATCTCCCCCGCGCTCAACACAGCCCGCCAGGCGCCCGCCACATGAGCGGGAGATGGTTCGGCTACGCTCACCATGACAGTTGTTCGTAAGCTGTCATCCTGAGCGAGGCGCAGCCGAGTCGAAGGATCTCCCGCACGCTCGGCACCGCCTCGCATCCCGCCAGGCGGCTGCCAACGGAGTGGGAGATGGTTCGGTGCGCTTCGCTTACACTCTAAAAGCACTTCTTCCCTCCGGTCAGGGCGCTCACCATGACAGTCGTTTGTAAGTTGTCATCCTGAGCGCAGCCGAAGGATCTCCTACATGCCCGGCACGGCCTACCACCCGGCAGCGGTCGGGGCTCCTGCGTCGGGGCTCTGCGTGCTCACCATGACACCACGGTGCGGGTCGTGGCACGTTACGATTGCGGGCGTGTCGGGTCATGTCGTTCCACGCTTTCCGTCAGCAACGGCTGCCCCACGCGATGGCCCGCACGTACCACGTCTACATCATGAGCAACCGGCACCGCACCGTGCTCTACATCGGGGTGACGGGCAATCTGGCCCACCGCGTGCACGTCCACCAAGACGGCACCGGAAGCGCATTCACGAAGCGCTACAACGTGACCGATCTGATCTACGCTGAGCCGTATGCGGACATTGATGAGGCCTTGCGTCGCGAGAAACAGCTCAAGCGGTGGACCCGCGCGAAGAAGCTGGCGCTCATCCGCCGCCAGAACCCCACGCTGCAGACGATCCAGGGCCCGTACGTGTAGCGAGTAGGCATCACATCCCGCAGGTGCTTGCCAACGGTGGAGGAGATGGTTCGACTCCCGGCTTCGCCGCTCGCTCACCATGACAGTCGTTTGTAAGCTGTCATCCTGAGCGCAGCCGAAGGATCTCCCCCATGCCGGGCACCACCTCGCACCCCGTCAGGCATCTGCCAACCGAGCAAGAAGCCCGCTCAATCCACCTTCACCTCAATGGGCTCGTAGTGCACCTCCGCAAAGTAACCGCGCTTGATGACAATGTGACCCTTGCCGCCACGATTGGTGATGTCGTACTTGGTCGTGCGCACAATCTCCTCACGTCCGTTGTTGGTGACCACCACGAGCCCCTCACGTGCCGCATCCGACAGCGTAGCCCCCAGAAGGCGATCATCATCCTGGATCCGCATGCCAATAACGCCTTTCGCCGGTCCTTTGTAGACCGATACCTGCTCGACCGGAAAGATGAGCACGCGTCCGCCGTGCGAAGCGGCGCAGACGTGCTCGTGGCCCTGCGCCAGCATGGCACGCACGACCTCGTCGTCCCCCTCCAGCCGCATAAACATGCGCCCGGCGCGGGTGGACGGCTCCATGAATCCCTCAACGGTGAAGCGCGTGGCCTGCCCTGTCTTCGAGATGGCCACCACGTAGGGCGGATGCGCCTCCTCGTCCTCAGCCACGCCGTTTTCGTCGAAGAGTTGCTGCTGGTCGGGCTCCTCCGGACGCCCCGGCGGCAGCACGCGGGCGTCGAAGCCCACCACGCCCACCACGCGCTCGCCATCGTCGAACGAGAAGAGCTTCTGCACCGGATCGCCATAGCCGGTGGTGCTCGGAATGTCGTTGATGCGCACGGTGTAGCAGGTGCCGTAATTCGTGAAGAAGCCCACCGTAGCGCGCGTCGATCCTTCAAGCACCCAGCCGACCTCATCGCCATCACGCACGCGAATCGATTCAATGTCGGAGTACGAGCCCTGCCGCTTCACCCAGCCGTCGCGCGTCACGATGACGTAGGCGTCGCTCTCGATGATGTAATCGGCCTCGGTGTACTCGATGGCGGCATCGGGACCGCGAATCTCGCTGCGGCGGTCGTCTGCGTAATCAGATTTTACCTGTTGCAGTTCGTCGCGCACCATATCCCACCGCGCAGATTCGTCATCAAGCAGGGTGCGGATTTCGCGGGCACGCGTCTGCTTGGCCTCCAATTCGTCGCGAATCGCCTCGATTTCCATTTGTGACAGGCGGTAGAGCTTCGTGTCGAGCACCGCATCGGCCTGGGTGTTGTCGAGTCCGAACCGGCGGGTGAGTCGGTCCTGCGCATCCTTTTTATTGGTGGAGGCACGGATCATAGCGATGGCTTCGTCGAGCGCGTCGAAGATCGTCTCGAAGCCTTCCAGCAGGTGGATGCGCTTCTCCAGCTTCTGCAGCTCGTGCTTCAGCCGCCGCGTAACGACCTGCAACCGAAACTGCAAGAAGTGCTGCAGAATGGTGCGCAGATTCACGCGCTCGGGCGTGCCCACGTCGGCCCGCTCGGTCGGGACCAGGCACGTCATGTTCACGTGGAAGCGATGCTGCAACTGCGTGTGCTTGAAGAGATAGGCCATAGCTGCCTCGGCGTCGGAGCCGCGCTTCAGCTCAAGCACAATGCGCACATCGTCGGTCGACTCGTCGCGCACGTTTGAGAGCTGCGGCACGTTCTCATCGGCGATATGGTCGGCGATCGACTCCACGATCTTGCTCTTATCTACCCCGTACGGCACCGACTCGATAATCGCGCGCGTCTTGCCTTTCATGCGGTAGCTGCCCCGCATCTCAATGGTGCCCTTGCCGGTGGCGTAGATCTCGCGCAGCTCCTCTTCGGTATTCAAGATGGCTCCGCCTGTAGGAAAGTCGGGCGCCTTTACATGCTGCCAGAGCGCCTCAACAGAGGCATCAGGGTCGTCGATCAGGTGGAGCCCCGCATCCACCACCTCGCCCAGGTTATGCGGCGGGATGTTCGTGGCCATGCCGACCGCGATGCCGCTGGCCCCGTTCACGAGCATGTTGGGCACCTTGGCGGGCAGCACGACCGGCTCCTGGAGCGTACCGTCGAACGTATCGCGGTACTCCACCGTGTCCTGGCGCAACTCGGTGAGCAGTTCCATGGCCAGGGGCTGCAGCTTGGCCTCGGTGTAACGCATCGCGGCGGGATTATCGCCGTCGAGCGAGCCGAAGTTGCCGTGTCCGTCGACCAGCGGCGCGCGCAGCGAGAAGTCCTGCGCCATGCGCACCATCGCGTCATAGATGGCGGTGTCGCCATGGGGATGGTACTTCCCCATCGTCTCCCCTACAATAGTGGCGCTCTTGCGGTGGCGCCCGTCAGGATAGAGGGTCAAGTTGGTAAACATCGCATACAGGATGCGCCGCTGCACGGGCTTCAGTCCGTCGCGGATGTCAGGCAGCGCACGACTGGTAATAACGGATAATGCGTAGTTGAGATACCGTTTGCGTGCGGTCTCGTGCAGCGAAATCGATTCGGTTTCCGGCATATATTTTCTTCAATAACGGCTATAGAGGACGCGGCAAGTGCGTATAGCACAGATAACGTATCGATTCTCGAAAGGATGCACAAGCCCGATCGGCTGGCAGATGCAGCGTTCTCGTTAAATCTGGTGTCCAGATGCGCTTGGCACCTGGTGAGGCAACCGCGTGTCTCAGTTACCGCCTGTATGTTCTTTTTACATAACGGACTCGCCACGCGTTGCGGCTACAACGAACCTGTACATTTCGCTCTGCTTGTCGTCTCCTTAAGCTGTTACAATGCCTCAACAGCCGTATATCAATTCACTTTTACGGTTTTTATTCATAGCTTGCACGTACATAAGACGTATCTCTACCATAGATGGCGCGCCCATGAAACTCTTGCTCTTCGACATCGACGGCACCCTCCTTCATGCAAATGGGTCTGGACGCCAGGCCCTTGAGCAGGCGCTTTCGGACGTGTTCGACCGGTCGATCTCGACTGAGGACATTACGTTCTCAGGACGCACCGATCCGGGTATCATGCGCGACATTCTTACGCAGAATGGCGTTGCTGCAACCACATCCAACATCGCACGGGCCATCGGGGCGTACGAATCGCTGGTGCTTGAAACCGGTGACCCCAACGATGTGACGCTCATCCCCGGCGTACCGCCGCTGCTTGATCGCCTCTCCAACCGGTCGGATGTAATGCTGGCACTGCTCACGGGCAACATACGCTCTACCGCCTTCTGGAAGCTGAAAGCGGTGGGACTCGATCCACACTTCTCGTTTGGCGCCTTTGGCTCAGACGATGGCGAACGTCGCAATCTACCACCGGTAGCTGTGCGGCGCGCGAAAGAGCATACCGGACGCACCTTCGTTGGTAGCGATGTCGTGATCATCGGTGACACGCAGCACGACATTCAGTGCGGACGCGGTATCGGAGCGTTCTCAGTCGGGGTCTGCACAGGATCCTACAGCCGTAACGACCTCTCGTCGTACAATCCCAATGTGCTCTTCGACACACTGCAAGATACCGATGCGTTTATCGATCAGGTGCTGGGCGGCTAATCCTTTTTACGCTGGCTTCCCCCCACACCACACGTCATCCCAGGCCAAGCACAGCAAAGACCCGAGCTCTTTGCCCAACTCAGGACCACCCCGCCCTTCGGGCACACCTCCTTTCCGGCTGCGCCGGTAGGAGGGGACGCTGCAGCGTGGTACTTCTGCAGGAACGGTCGCAGAAGGAACCCATCAAATCCCCCTCGGCGGAGGGGGATTTAGGGAGATGGATCGCTGCGCTTCCTCCCCACGATAACAACCCCGAAAGAACCGCACCCACCTTGTCATTGCGAGGAGCGCCAGCGACGTGGCAATCTCATGCGTTTCTGTTCGGGCGGGGCTTCCTTGGTGAAACGCACAGATCGCACCCCAGGAGTACTCGTTCGCTCCGCTCACAGCGCCGCGTCAGTCGCAAACTCCCTCCTCGCGATGACAATCCCGGGAAACACCCACCACCGCACGTCATCCCAGGCCAAGCACAGCAAAGACCCGAGCTCTTTGCCCAACTCAGGACCACCCCGCCCTTCGGGCACACCTCCTTTCCGGCTGCGCCGGTAGGAGGGGACGCTGCAGCGTGGTACTTCTGCAGGAACGGTCGCAGAAGGAACCCATCAAGTCCCCCTCGGCGGAGGGGGATTTAGGGGGATGGATCGCTGCGCTTCCTCCCCACGATAACAACCCCGAAAGAACCACCCACACCTTGTCATTGCGAGGACGCAGGACGACGCAATCTCATGCGCCCCTGTTCGGGGCGAACTTCCTTGGCGGGACGCACAGGTCCGCTACGACCTTGCACGCGTGGGCCCCTGCCTACCGAGCAGGAGATGGTTCGACTCCGGCTTCGCCGTCCGCTCACCATGACATGCTCTACAAGCCTCCTACGAGTCTGGCAAGGGGTCTGACCGCAAAGAGACATGATCGTGGTGCACGCGCTCGCCACGTCCATAACACTGGGAAGCGCCCCTCTTCCATTAGGCCTGACAACTTTTTATAAACACCGCTCGAAACAACCGCACCACTTGTAGCTACAACTAATTGTGACTACGGTGTTATGCATGCACTGCCCGGCGTACCCCGCGTGCGTACTCGCAGGCGTGCCCAAACTCTCTCCCTGACTGGATGCCGCTATGTGCTCGACAAACTGCCCCGCCTCATCCCGTTTATCACCGGCAATAGGAGCACTTTTGCTCATAGCCGCTCCGCTTCTGCTTTTTGCTTGCACCAGCGCCCCCGACACCGATGAGCGCTCCCCAACCCAGGAACAGGTGGAAGAGCAGATTGCACGCCTCGATGCCATGCGCTCGGGACTTGCTCAGCAGGTCGATGACCCGGAATCTGTCGACCGGTCTACCTTCGCTGAGGTCTGCCAGCCGGTCGGACGCCGGGCGCAGCAGATGGCTCAGGCGAACGGATGGGTTGTGCAGCAACTGGCCGACCGGAATCGCAACCCCAATAATACACTCGACGATGAGGCACGCGCGGTACACGAGCGCTTCGCTGAGAATCCTGATCTGAAGCGTGTCTGGCACGAAGATACGATGCTCAATGGCACCTCAGGACAACGGTTCTTCCAGCGCATCACGGTAGAGGAAACCTGCCTGGCCTGCCACGGCGCCGAAGCCAACCGCCCTGGTTTCGTGAAGGAAGGATACCCCGACGACCGTGCATACGGATTTGAGCCGGGCGACCTGCGCGGACTGTACGCGGTGTTCGTGTCCGATAGTCTAATGGCGCATGCCTCGCTGCCCTGATTCTCGCCACCGTTTCCCGCTGTTTCTTCCATGGCCCCGATACGCTCGACACGTATTATCGCTTTCGACGCGGAAGCGCTTTTGCCGAATCCTCCCTTGTCACACGCTCCTACTCACACCCTCCTGATGCCATGAGTACATCTCCTGCTTCTACCAACGGCGCAGCCTCGCTTGAGGAGCGCCTCAACGACCCTCAGACTACGAAAGCGCTGCATCGCATCTTAGACCGGCTCGACGCAATCGAAGAGGCCGTCGACGGCCTCGCTACAGCGGTCGACCAGGCCCCGCAGGCCGCTAACATGGTCACCGATATGGTCGACGATACCTATCGTACAGCCGAGGCACACGGCGTGGACCTCGATGAGCGGATGCAGCTTGCTCTGCAGCTTACCGAGCGCCTCACCGCGCCCGAAACGGTTGGTACGCTTACGCGGCTCATCAACCGCATGGACGATGTGGACCAGCTCATCGACCTCGCCGACCAGGCGCCCGGCTTTGCAAACATGGTTGTCGATATGTTCGATGATGCCTATCGCGCCGCCGAAGCCTCAGGCCACGATCCTGAACTGGTCTTGCGCCGCACCGCCGAAGCCATGAGCGAACTCAGCGCCTTTGTGGCCTCCGATGAGTTTACCGCCCTTAAAACCTCAGGCATACTCGATCCCGAAGCCGTATCGATTGTCGGTAAGGCCGGTGATGCCCTCGCTGACTGCCGACGCGAGTGCGGAGACGAACCGCCTAAGGTCGGAATATGGGGCCTCTTCAAAGCACTTCGCGATCCCGATACAAGCCGCGCACTCGGCTTCCTGACAACCTTTGGTAAGCACTTTGGCCGCAAACTGAAGGGCTAAAATATAACACCGCATTTGCAATACCCAACACCTTCCCTTTTGCCCTCACTACCAGGTCACTCAACGCTATGAGTACAGAACACAAGTACGATGTCGTCATTGTAGGCGGTGGCACTGCCGGAATCACGGTAGCCGCCCAACTGCAACAGGCGGAGCGCGCCCCCGAATCCATTGCGATCATCGAACCCTCCGATACGCACTACTACCAGCCTATCTGGACGCTGGTGGGCGCCGGGGTCTTCGACAAGGAGATCTCTGAACGGCCCATGGCCGAGTTCATTCCTGAAGGCGTTACATGGATTCAGGACTACGCCCAGGCCTTCGATCCGGATGCCAATACGGTGTCAACCGCTAACGGAGAGACCGTCGAGTACAACTATCTGGTTGTTGCTCCAGGTCTGCAGCTCGACTGGGATGCCATTCCCGGACTCGCCGAGTCGATCGAAGACCCCCGCTCAGGTGTGGTAAGCAACTACGCCTACGAGTATTGCGAGGACACATGGGATGTCATGCAGAAGCTGCAGCCCGGCGACTCGGCGCTGTTTACGCAGCCGGCTACGCCCATCAAGTGTGGCGGCGCTCCGCAGAAGATCATGTACCTGACCGCCGACCATCTGCGCAAGCGCGGCATCCTCGACGACGTATCGGTGCAGTTCTTTACGCCCGGTACGGTTATCTTCGGCGTCGAGAAGTTTGCGCGCACGCTCCGTAAGGTGGTCAACCGCTACGGCATCGACGTGAACCTGTACAGCGAACTTATCGAGATTCGTCCCGACCGCAACGAGGCGGTCTTCCGCGCCACCGGCGGCGACAGCGCTCCTACCGAGCAGGTCGTCTCGTACGACATGCTGCACGTGACTCCGCCGCAGAGCGCACCCGACTTCATCAAAGAGAGTTCGCTCTCAAATGAAGATGGCTGGGTTGATGTGCATAAGCACACGCTGCAACACAACACGTACGACAACATCTTCGGGTTAGGCGATGCCGGAAGCACGCCCAACGCCAAAACCGGAGCTGCCGTTCGCAAGCAGGCGCCCACCGTGGTCAACAACCTCCTTCAGCTCATGCACGACGGCGACATCGCGGATCCGAAGGAGTACAACGGCTACGCGTCGTGCCCCCTCGTTACCGGATACGGCAAGCTGGTGCTCGCCGAGTTCGACTATAACAACGAACCGGACCCAAGCTTTTCGTTCGACACCAGCCAGGAGCGCTATAGCATGTACGCTCTCAAGGCATATGGCCTGCCGCAGATGTACTGGCACGGCATGCTTCGCGGACGCGCATAACGCACCTTCACAAATAGACCCGTAACACACAAGCACGCCCGGCCCGCTGCCTCTTCGGCAGGGGGCCGGTTTGTTTGCGGGGTGGTGTATAGATGCTACGTCACCAAGCTACTGAGTACCACAGCTTCGTCTTGTTTGTTGGTCGTTTACCTCCTCTTCTATTCCGCGACAACAGACCCAGGGAATGATGCCACTGCCAACATCCCCCAACACCACACGTCATCCCGGGCGAAGCAGCGCGAAGACCCGGAATCTTTGTCCGGCAAAGCACCACCCCGCCCTTCGGGCACCCCTCCTTTCCGGCTGCGCCGGTAGGAGGGGAATTTGCAGTGGGGCGTTTCATGCTCCGACACACGTCATCCTGACACCGCAGGCGGAAGGATCGCAGCACCTCCCGTACACGCCGGGCACACGCCTACAGGCATAGCGCGGGGAAACACCCCCATCTTGTCATTGCGAGGACGAAGGACGACGCAATCTCATACGCCCCTGTTCAGGCGGGGCTTCCTTGGTAGGGTGCACCAATCACCCCGCTATTCTCCGGCCCCTGCTACTTCGTCTTGCGCAGCGTGCCCTTCCATCACCGCTTCAAGCAGCGCCCGGTACGCCTCCTGCATCGCCTCGGTGGCATACAGCTCGTTGTGTCCGCCTTCTTCTACGATAACCAGCTCCTTCCTTGAGGTGGTAGCGTCTTCGTAGAGCGTCTCAGCCATCTCAGGCGCGGTAATCATGTCGTTGGCCCCGCCTACAATAAGAAGTGGCCCCTGCAGGTCGGCGATGCGTGCCCGGTTGTTCTCCTGACGCAGCGCATCCGCAAACTCAAACCCGATAAAGGCCCGCAGATACCACGGGATAACCGTGTTGCCCCATTCGCTAACGTTCGTGGCCGGGTTTTCGAGCACCACGCCGCCCACTGTGCGCTGCTCCGCCAGAAAGGTAGCCACAAACGCCCCAAGCGAGTGCCCGTGCACCACCAGCCGGTCAGGGGCAACCCCCAGTTCGTTCACCACGTAGTCGTAGACCGCGAGCGCATCCCGCTTTACCGTGCGCACGTCGGGCGCGCCTTCGCTCTTACCATAGCCCCGGTAGTCCCACAGCAGCGCCCGCGCTGGGAGCGACGCAAACGCATCCACATAACCACTCGACTGCACCAGGTAGAACCCCTGGCCCCCAAAGAACAGCACGACCGGTTCGGCGTCGTCGGGCACGAGCCACCAGGCGTCCAGTGCAGCCGAGTCGCGCTGCGTGCCGGGCGACATGATCGTGTGCTCCTGCAGCGTTACGCCCTCCTGTTGAAACGTAGCCGGGGTGATAGACGGCTTCGGCATGAACACGTCTTCTTCAGCGATCGGAATGGACCCGCAGCCGGTGCATCCGGCAGCAATAACAAGGAGAACGGCAAACGCAGCGAACGAGCGAAATACAGGACGGAGCACGGGGCGGATCATCAGCATAGCAGGGTTGAGGGAATTGCACTGTGTGTCTGTACCCTGCATCCGCCTGTGGGTTTGGAACGGGATTGCTACATGTCGCGCGCTATCGCTTCTCTTTCGACCTCGGGCGGACGCGCAACGGGGAGGCATCCCGGACGCACGGTGAACGTGACGGGCTCGTTGGAGAGCAGTTCGCCATCGGCGTTGAACCACATCGGCGGGGCGGCCTCGATGTGCACCTGGCGCGCCCGATAGTGGTCGACCAGTGGATGCGTGGTGTAGTCGCCCCCAAGCACCCGTGCGATGACGCCCGCCACCGCGCCTGTGCGCCCCGCCCGCACCGTCACCACGTCGAGCAGCCCGTCGCACGGGTCGGCGCCGGGCGCTACGTGGACGCCGCCTGCGGCGTACTGCGCGTTAGCCACCACCACGTTGAGTAGCGGATCGGTGCGCACGGGCACGCCATCGAGCGTGAGCGTCGTGTCGTAGCGGCGCAGGCGAGGCAGCACGCGGGCAGCGCCCATCACGTACGCAAACGGCCCAAGCAGCGATTTGGGATCGCCCGACACCACCTTGTCGATGTATCCGCCAAACCCGCCCGCGCACACGTTCAGGGCCAGGACACGCGTGTCCGCCATCACTACGTCGATCGCATCTACCGGATGCGCCGCCCCATAGACTGCCATGTCGAGCGCCTCAGCAAGCGATTCGGGGAGCCGCAGCGTCCGCGCCAGATCGTTGCCCGTCCCTACCGGCACAATGCCCAGCGCCTCCAACGAAGACAGCGGCCCCACCGCGTGGAGGGCGTTCAGCAGGCAATGCACGGTGCCGTCGCCGCCCGCTGCCACGAAGCGCCGCACGCCGCGCTCCCAGTGGGCCCGGACGCAGGCTCGCGCCTCTTTCAGGGTGTGCGTCGTGCACAGGTCCACGGCCTCCGCATCCGCCACCCACGCCTGCAGCCGGGGCACCTGCGCCCCGCCTCCCGCCGTTGCATTTGCTACCACGACCGCCTCGGGCGCTTGCCTGCTTGCCATAGGCTACCCCTCGTCGGTCCGAGGCGTGTAGTACGGATTCGCATCCGGCGCTTCGCGTCCGTCGTGAATTGCGCTGTAGCGCACGTAGTTGTCGGCATACGGACGAATCGTGTCGACCTCGTCGTCGGTCAGCTCCCGTACCACTGTAGCGGGCTGGCCCAGCACCAGCGAGCGCGGCGGCACCTCGGTGCCTTTTGTAACGAGCGCCCCGGCCCCCACAATGCTGTGCGATCCGATCTGCGCATGGTCCATCACCGTCGCGCCCATGCCAATGAGCACCGTGTCATCGATCGTGCACCCGTGGATGATCGCCCCATGCCCGATCGTCACATACGCCCCGATGTCGGTCGGCGCGCTGCCGTGCGTTACGTGCACCACCGTATTGTCCTGCACGTTCGAGGCCTCCCCGATGCGAATCCAGTTCACATCGCCCCGCACCGTGCAGTGATGCCAGACGCTGGCGTTCGCACCGAGGGTCACATCGCCAATCACCACCGCCGTCTCCGCGATGTAGTTCGTGGCATCGTACTGCGGCGTAGCGCCCAGGAAGGGTTTAATCATGGTCGGGGTAGGGGAATGCGGGTGGACATCATTTATGAGGAAACGTGTTCTCATCATACAAAGACGCCGCGGCGTTCGCAACGCCCACCCGGCCTCTCGCTGCGCACTCTCAACGCATTCCGAGTGCTCCTCGCGTTGCCAGCACACGTTTGCCAGGCCCGCATTGGTGGGGGCGTTGCCTCGGAGCACGAAGCGCCGCGCTGCAGCGTCCCCTCCTACCGGGCGCCAGCCCGGAAAGGAGGGGTGGTTCTTGACTGGGGAAAGATCCCGGGTCTTCGCTGCGCTCCGCCCGGGATGACTGGTGGCAGGAACTGTCGGCAGTGGCACCATTCGCCGGATTTGTCGTCGCGAGGAGGGAGCGGAGCGACGGACGTGGCGCTGTGAGCGGAGCGAACGAGTACTCCTGGGGTGCGATCTTTGCGTCCCACGAAGGCAGTCTGCCCCGAACAGTACCGCATGAGATTGCCGCGCTCTCTTCGGTCGCTCGCAATGACAAGGTGGGGGGTGTTTTGCGGCGCTGTGGGCGGAGCGAACGAGTACTCCTGGGGAGCGATCTACACGCTCCACCACAGCAGCCCCCTCCCATACATCCACCCGTCCACCCCTAAAAACCCCAACAAAAAAACCGCCGATGAGGCGTGAGCCCCACCGGCGATGTGGTATTGTCTTAAGTATAAGACCGCGCCGTTAGCGGACAACCGTAACCTTCTGCGTGGTGCTGAAGCCTTCACCGCGCATGCGCACGATGTAGAGCCCGCTGGCCAGTCCGTTGGCGTCGAGGCTGATCTCGCGTACGCTCTCGCCTTCTACGCCTTCGTCAAGGAGCGTCCGTACCCGCTGACCGAGGGTGTTGTACACCTCAATCGTAACCGGCTGGGCGTCCTGCACCGCGAAGCGCACCGTAGCCTGGTCGCGCACCGGATTCGGGAAGGTGGACAGCTGGTAGGCATCGCTCATGCCAACGCGCACGTCAATCGGGTCGGAGAGCGTCGGTGTGCCGTCGAGGTCTACCTGGCGGAGGCGGAACGTGTGCTCGCCGGGCTGCAGGTCAGCTACGCGGAAGCTGTAGCTCTGCGGCTCATCGGTGGTGCCGGCGCCTTCGACGAACGCAATGTCTTCGAAGCGCTCGGTATCACGCACCTTCTGCTGCACATGGAACCCGGCGTTGTCCGTCTCACTCGCCGTCTCCCACTCAAGCAGCGCATCCTGCTCCTCGACCTGACCGAGGAAGCTGTTCAGCTCTACGGGCAGCGGCCCGGCCTCGGGGTCGATGGTGAGGGTGAAGCGGGTGTCGGGGGTGCTGCCGTCTTCGGTGTTGTGGCGGACACTCTGCGGCATGGGACGCTGAAGCCCGTTCTGAGACGAGTCGTCGAGGCGCAGCGAAGAGGTGCCGCATTCCTCACTTGGGGTGTCGGACTCGATTGTGAATGTGTAGCCTCCTTCAGCACGCAGGTCAGCAACTTGCTCACCAGTTTCTTGATCGATCAGAAACACGCCCCAATCTTCTGGGATGTTGTCTAAACGGTTAGCTGACAGTGTGACATCTCCAACAAAGGGGTCACTCCCGTCACATCCGCGGAGGACTGTCTCGAGTGGTATGTCTACAGATTCTGAAGGGTTGAACGGAAGGTTGTTCGCATCAAGGGCGAGACCATCCTCAAGCAACGTGTATAGTTCAAGCAGGGCGTCTGACTCTGATTGGCTACCGCTTCCCGATGAACGCAGGAAAAGACCATCGCGACTATCGCGGCCGATCTCCCCACTTTCGCGAAAGGTGAGCCGTGTACTCGTCTCAATCGAACCAATGTTCAATCCCAATTCAGCAATACGGTATGTAGGCGGTCCTTCAGATTGGAAAAATGGATCGGTCTGATTTCCGTCTGCTTGTGCCGCCCCGATGTCACTTATACTTACAGAGGGATTAGCACCTGTAGCCTGAACGAAGAATGCCTGGAAGGGTGGAATGAGCCCCTGTGTTTCAAAATCCCCGCTGGGACTACTCGGATCGTCAAAACCTGAATCAGGACCATTATAGATTCTGTATTCAGTACCATCCCAGCCGTATATTACATCGTTCACATTTGAACGAGTTATCACCCGATTGTTGTCTCCATCTGTGGCGTCCCATGAGAGGTTGGCCATGAAGGGATTTCCTAACAGATTCCAACCATCGTCTTCATTAGAACCATCGGTAGTATCATCGTAATCGAGAGCAAAGTCAAAGCTTGAATCAAGGTTGTTTGCATCATCCATTCCTTGAAGTATCCCCGTAACACTGAGGCCCTTTTGGAGCCCACTTGTACTGTTGTCGTCTCGGAGATCGTCATTGCTGAAAACATAGGTAATAAATCCTGCACCTGCAGATATGCTGTTAGTGACATCATCTACTGGCACCCATCGATCCACCTTGTTCGCGGTGTTGAGGGTTGGATCATACGTGAAGAGGTTTCCATTCTCTTGATTGTTTACTGCTGGCGCGTCCGAGTTCGCTGGACCCTGGATCCAAAGGTTGTTTGCATTTCCCTGCCGGAGGAATGAGTTGTAGCTTTCGCTGACTGTGGGCACCGTCATGTGATACCATGACTCCGAATCTCGATCTAGGAAACGATCTACAACAACTTCGTCTTCGACAAAGCCGAGAAGCTCACCCCCATCCGTATTATACTCAATCGTGCCACGCAGGAGCGGTCCATCGGGTCTTGAACGGAGAACTATATTTCCATTGGACTGAACCCGCCCCGAAGTCAACACCAGCTTATCCTCAATTCTCACCTCGACATCATTAATCTGAACTCCGGCGGGAGTAAGGTCAAGTGCACGAGTGTTCTCAACTTCCAGGATACCCACAATGAATGGGGTATCCCCTGAGATTGTTTGCTGGCTCGAGCCATCAAGGATAATCCGGCGCTGGCTCGCTCCAGCCTGGTCATCAAAGATGATTTCACCACCGTCGTTGGTTATATCTCCTGCAACTCGTATCGGTCGAGATGAGTCGACCAGTACACCTTCCTTCAATTCAAGGTCGCCCACTTCTACACTTTCACCACTAATGCTGATGTCAACCTCGGTGTCGCCATCCCCCACTTCTGAATTATTCTGAACAGTCACATTTCCCAGCTTGATAATTGTGTCACCAGTCACAGTCTGGGTATTGCTCCCGCTGTCGGTTTCCGTGCCAGAACCTTCGAAGATGATGGTTCCACCTCCTGGATCAATGTCGCCATCATTTCCTACATCCAAGTCATTTGTCAGACGTAAAAAACGTCCACTTGGGATAGCTAAGACACCGTCTGCAATTCCAAGCTTCCCATTTATCGTAAATGTGCCAGCCAGCCCAACCTTTGCATTATTCGTGACTTGGACTTCAGCAAAAACGGTTCCCTGTACACCCACTTCATTAGATTCGTCATCGTTAAATCTCCTCCCAAATACAACTCTCTCAGAAAAGAAGCTTCCCCCCTCTTCTATCGTAAAGCTTGTGCCCTCATATATTACATCATCAGGGATATTCTCATCACTGTCATCAATACCGTAGCTGCCAGTATCCTTGACATTGAAGTCACCATCTACTTGAATTTGGCTGTTGGGGTCAAGAGTAGTTCCTGGGCGAATCTCCACATCTCGAAATGCATTGTCTTCCAAGAATGACCCGATGAGGGGGAGATTCTTATCAGCATCATCAAAATCGAAAAAAACTCTACTACCTTCAGAAGCCCGAAATTCAGCGTTTTCTGATCTATTCATTTCTTTTCGGATAGTCAGCTCACCGTCAGTACCTAAGGCGAAACGAGAAGCTCCTTCACTGCCGCTTCGCATAGTAAGTCCATCTATATCAGCCGTCCCACCACCCAGTTCGAAATTTGAACCCGCTTCAGCGAAGAACAGTGGAGTTGTTAAGCTGCCTCCTGACCCTATCCTAATTCGCTCATTAGTGACAGTTCGGTCGTTATTATTAACAATGCGATCATTAGCAATGAGAGATCCTCCTTCCATCTCTATACGCCCTTTATTCTCGAAACGCCCTTCAACAGTGAGATCCCCCCCACCCGTTTCAATGAAGCCCGACATGTTATTGATCGTCCCTGAAACGATTATCTGAGAACTGGAGCCTCCTCCCTCAATGGTTCCAGACATGTCATTCATGTTACCTGATATGTCAAGTTCTGAACTGTTTGCCAGCTCCACACGACCTGTGTTGTCAAGGTTTGCCCCTATATTGAGGGTACCACTTGACCCACCGGCGACACGTATGGATAGTCCATTGGACGGACCACCGGCATTGTTAACCACTCCGTTCGTCACATCCACCGTGCCACTGCCACTAAAGAGGGCTGCCCCGTCTCCCTCCGTCGTAGTTCCCCCTCGGATATCTATAGAATGGAGTGGTCCTTCACCTGAAGATGATAAATCTAACCCCAAAGTACCTGATGGGATTTTGACGCGTGATTCGTCTTGGATGACAGCCTTGTCATTCTCATTGGGATAGCCTTTCCCATTATTCCCGTTACAGGTCCCACCCGATATTGCCCCATCCGTGTCAGACCATGCAGCACTATCATCCCAGTCAATGGTGCCCCCTCCTGAAGGTATTGAGTAACACGTTGCATTCTGACCCAGAGCCTCTCCAGGCACAAAGGCAAACAGCCCCAACGCGACGAGTAGAACGAGGGCACGAAGGCTGCCCAGAAACGAAGAGAGTGGATTCATAGCCAGTGGCGATGCGAGGCGCGTATCGGTATAGTTCATAACATAAGGGCCTTTTAGACAGAAGGAGCGGGAGGTCATTAAAAGAGCAGCTATATACTCTTTCATAAAGGTTGCTGTGTGTACGTTTGTTAGCAGCGGCCTGGGACTGCCGGTAGGGTTCAACATTGCTAATGTAACGTGTAGCGCTTACACCTGCAACCTTTGCTGTGGCTTTATCACTTCATCTTGTGCTTTTGCCAAAAGATTGCAGGGGCGTAATCAAGCGTTCTGTGACTTACTGTATTAAGTGCACAAAGAACGTACCGTTCCATACAGACCTTGCACAAATGTACCCCTCACAGTTGGTAATGGGATTTGAAGGAATACCCATCCTATGCTACGTGTATTTTTGTAGGGGGTGTGGGTAGGGATGGAATTGTGTGAGGCCTGGACGGTGCTGTTCGGGGCATGTGCAAGTCGCAGATCATCGCAACAGGAAACGCCCTCACCGCGTCATTGCGACCGACCGAAGGGAGCGCGGTGCCCCGACCGTAAGGCGTTGAGATGCTTCACTACGTTCAGCATGACTGAAAAAGAGAGTGGCGTTTCACACTCCGAGGCACCGCCTCCCACACCACAAGTCATCCCGGGCGAAGCGGAGCGACGACCCGGGATCTTTCCCCGGTCAAGCACCACCCCGCCCTTCGGGCCCCCTCCTCTCCGGCTTCGCCAGTAGGAGGGGACTCTGCAGCGTGGCGCTTCGGGAATAGCGAACCAGCATGCATGGATTGCCTTAATGCCCGCAATAAGACCCTCTTCCAACAGAACTACCTCGTTTCCTGTTCGCAGCAGCCCATCACGTAGCCGCAACGCCCCGCATCCCCGAAAAGAAAAGAGCGCAGCCCTCATTCAGGCAACTACGCTCTCGTAGAAGTTCACCAAACGGCAACCGAATAACTACGGCATGGTATCCTCATCGTCCTCATCGTCACCACGCTTGCGCAGCCGGTTAACTGCATATCCAGCTCCTGCCAAAGCAAGAAGACTTAACCCTCCATCAATAGGAATCTCCTGTGTAGGATCATCCGGGTTTGGCGGTGGCTGCGTTGGTACGTTGTTCATCTCCGCCCCAAAATCGTATCGCTCGATACCGCTCTCGAACTCAGACGCCCCCGAGTCCGCCCAGTCGGGGGTGCGGGTGGAGGCGGGGTCGTCGAGGCGGGGAGTGCCGTCGTAGGTGCGGGGCTCGTCGGTCCAGGTACGCTCATCGGGGGCTGCCTCAGGGGCCGGTCCCCACGACGACTGGGCCGTAGCGGGGGCGGCAAGGAGCCCCGTGCTCAGCATGAGCACAAGGCAGCAAGCAGCAGTAGCGTATCTGTAGAAACGTTTCATACCGTTAAGGGGCGTGTAATTGGGAATCACCGTAAGGTGGACGACGAGGCGTATAAATACAAGTGGATGGTGCGATCGTTCAATATGTATTACACCAGATCAGCGGGCTGTACGGCAGGGGCTGCACGATAAAGTGCTGCGTGACAGCTACTCACCGAGCGTGTGGCCGCCCTGGCACACGTCCGAAGAATCTGCTCCGGCCCCGTACCGGGCGGCGTACGCTATCCACGAACCTACGGATCTACTGGAACGAAAGCAACAGGCTAAATCGCAACGTATCCGAGAGCGGGTTATCTTCTTCGAGCGTGTAGAGGTAGGAAAAGTCGATTCCTACGATATTCCAGCGCACACCCGCTCCGAACGTCAGAAACTGCCGGTTTCCGTTCTCGGGATGCTCGTAAAAGTATCCGGTACGGAGAGCGAACAGGTCAGCATACCAGTACTCAAGACCTGTGCCAATAGTGAACTGGTCGACTACGCCCAGCTCGGATGCCTCGTCATCGCCCGGACGCCGCTCGCCGGGGACCGCCCCCCACGAGCTGAAGATCGACTGGTAGAATGGATCGGGGTTCGTGCCGTCTTCGTCGACGCTGATGAGCTCGCGGTTGAAGTCGTTCGCAAACGTGAGGCTGTTGTACTCGTCGAAGTTAAACGTGAAGGCGTATCCCACACGCAGGTTTGTAGGCACGGCCTGCTTCTCCTCGGAGTACCGGATGTAGGTGCCCATGTTTGCAAGGTTGGCCCCGGCTGAGAACGTCGTAGGAGCGCCTAAGAGGTCAAAGGACCTGCTGCGGTAGAGCGCCGACAGGTCAAACGTACCGGTGGTGGCGGTGCCGCTGTCGATGTCGCCATCGCCCTCAGACAGCTTCGAATAGATGAAGCGTGCGCCTGCGCCCACGCTAAACGTCTCGCTGAGCTGGCGCCCGTACGAGAGCCCGGCCGCCATTTCGAACGCGTTATCGACGCGGACTTCCTGTCCGTCGCCGTCGACCACTTCCAGCTCTCCGAGGTTCAGAAAGATGAGGTTCGCACCGAAGGTACCGATGTCGTCGACGTGGTAGGTCCCCACAAGATACTCATAGAAGAGCCCCGCGTCGAACTCGGGCAGCCAGTTGGCATGGGTAATTCCTACTTGCGCATTGTTCTGAAACCCCAGTCCAGCCGGATTCCAGAACATGGCGTTGGCGTTATCGGCGATAGCCACGCCGGTGTTGCCCATGCCCGCGCCCCGGCTATCGGGTTCGATGCGCAGGAAGAGCGCGGACGACTGTCCGAGCTGTGCCTGGGCGGTGGTGGTAAGCGTAAACAGGAGAAGGGCGGTTCCAAGGAAGCCGATCCAACGGATGAACCGGCGGGCAGGAGGTCGGGTCATGAGCACAGGCTGACTGCGTTATCGATGGTACGTACAAACGGCTTGCGGCCGTGCACATGGGGTGCGGCGTAGCAAGCCATGGGGGGTGCGTATCGGTATATGTCGATAGAGCGCAGAGTATCTGGTAGAAGACTACGTACTGTCAAAGAGTAGGCAACGCGTCTGTAAAACGCAAGAACGCACCGCCTTCTCGCAGGGGCCTTTTGCTCTGTTTAATATGTTGTGCCAAAACTATACCGTGTTTCACAACACATTCGTCCCTGGTTTTCTGTTGGATGCGGGGCCTCCTGTTTTGTTCGGAGGGATGGGCGCCAGCCAGGGAGCCGGTGCCCCCAACCGGGTATGGCCGTCTTTCTCAGGAAGTGCATCCGGAAAACCGTGTACATCACTATTTCGGAGCAGCCGGCTTTGATGGAACGCACAGATCGCCGCGTCAGTCGCTTGCGCGCCCTCCTCGCGATGACAACCCCGAGAAACACCCCCACCTTGTCATTGCGAGGACGCAGGACGACGCGGCGCCCCGACCGCAGAGAGGAAGTGCTCTTGGGGTGCAATCTCATACGCCCCTGTTTAGACCGAGCACACTAAATTACAGCGCCCCGCCGGAGATTCTCGCCCAGCAGCACACATAGTAATCGCACTGAAAACGGTCGCGGCTACAAATGTGGGGAGACCCCGGCTCGTAGGCCGGGGTGACTTGATGCTGAAGAGAACACGGAGATAAAGCGTAAGGCCCCCAGTTGAGAAAAGCCTATAGATTAAGTCATCCCGGGCAAAGCAGCGCGAAGACCCGGGATCTTTCTCTGGGAAAGGACCACCCCGCCCTTCGGAGCCCCTCTGCAGGACAGGGCGCGGAAGGAACCCATCAAGTCCCCCTCGGCGGAGGGGGATTTAGGGGGATGGATCGCGGCGCCCCGATCGTAGGGAGGAGGTGCTCTTGGGGTGCAATCTCATGCGCCCCTGTTTAGACCGAGCACACTAAATTACAGCGCCCCGCCGGAGATTCTCGCCCAGCAGCACACATAGTAATCGCACTGAAAACGGTCGCGGCTACAAATGTGGGGAGACCCCGGCTCGTAGGCCGGGGTGACTTGATGCTGAAGAGAACACAAAGATAAAGCGTAAGGCCCTCCAGTTGAGAAAAGCCTATAGATTAAGTCATCCCGGGCGGAGCGCAGCGAAGACCCGGGATCTTTATCCGAGGAAGGACCACCCCGCCCTTCGGGCACCCCTCCTTTCCGGCTGCGCCGGTAGGAGGGGACGCTGTAGCGCCGCAATTCTGCAAGAAAGGTCGCGGAAGGATCTCAGCGCCCCCGTACACGCCTGGTACATGCCTACAGGCACAGCACTGGGAGAATCCCTCACCTTGTCATTGCGAGGAGCGCCAGCGACGCGGCAATCTCATGCGCCCCTGTTCAAGACGGACTGCCTCTGTGAAGCGCACAGCGCCACACTACCCTTCCAACTGCTCCCCCCAATCCACCCAGTCCGGATTCTGATCCCTGATTAGGTCTAACTTGCTACGGCGCGCCCCTGCCTTGATCTGCTTTTCCCGCGCGATGGCTGCATGTACGTCGTGATAGCGCTCCACGTATACCAACTTCTTGATGTTGTAGCGCCGCGTAAACCGTCCGCCTTGCCCCGTACGGTGTTCATTGACCCGACGTCTAATGTTGTTGGTCACGCCCGTGTAGAGAACTGTATATCCGGCGTTTGTCATGATGTATACGTAGTATGTCCGTACGGCCATCATACGCATGGCGTTAGGTGGTGGTATCAGTAATTCGGAGCGAACTAACTTGGCAAAACGCACAGCATCGCCCCCACCTTGTCATTGCGAGGACGAAGGACGACGCAATCTCATGCGGCCCTGTTCGGAGTGGCTGCCTCAATGGGACGCAAAGATCGCACCCCAGGAGTACTCGTTCGCTCCGCTCACAGCGCCGCGTCGGTCGCAGGCTCCCTCCTCGCGATGACAAATCCGGGGAATACCTACACCACACGTCATCCCGGGTGGACCAGCACGGAGACCCGGGATCTTTATCCGAGCAAGCACCACCCCGCCCTTCGGGCACCCCTCCTTTCCGGGCTGGTGCCCGGTAGGAGGGGACGCTGCAGCGTGGCACTTCTGCAGGAACGGTCGGAGAAGGAACCCATCAAGTCCCCCTCGGCGGAGGGGGATTTAGGGGGATGGGTCGCTGTGCTTTCTCCCTACGATAACAACCCCGGCAGAATCCCCACCTTGTCATTGCGAGCGACCGAAGAGAGCGCGGCAATCTCATGCGGCTCTGTTCGGGGCGGGCTACCTTCGTGGGACGCACAGCCTCGCCACGTCGGTCGCAAGCTCTCTCTGCGCGATGGCAACTCTGAAAGAACCACCCTTCACCTTGTCATTGCGAGGACGCAGGACGACGCAATCTCATACGCTCCTGTTCGAGCTGGACTTCCTTGGTGAGACGCACAGATCCGGAAAACACCCACAACTACAAGTCATCCCGGGCGGAGCAGCGCGAAGACCCGGGATCTTTGTACGGGGAAGCCCCCCCCCACCCTTCGGGCACCCCTCCTTTCCGGGCTGGTGCCCGGTAGGAGGGACGCTGCAGCGTGGCACTTCTGTAGGAACGGTCGGAGAAGGAACCCATCAAGTCCCCCTCGGCGGAGGGGGATTTAGGGGGATGGATCGCGGCGCCCCGATCGTAGGGAGGAGGTGCTCTTGAGGTGCAATCTCATACGTCCCTGTTCGGGCCGAACTGCCTCCGTGAGACGCGAAGATCGCCACGTCGGTCGCTCACGCGCTCGCCTCGCAATGCCCCCCCGGGAATAACGACACAGCCCCTACGCGCTATCCTCCTGCGCAAAGCGGTCGCGGAGCTCTTCCAGGCGTTTCAGGCGGCGCGAGAGCTGGCCCGTGGCGTCATGGATGTCACGCAGCGCCTCCTGCACCGGTCCGTCCTGCTCTTCGTCGCGGGCTACCTCAAGCAAGAACTGAGCGTTCCCATCAATGATGGAAAGAGGGTTGTTCAAATCATGCAAGAGCGTGCTCAACACGTCGTGCATTTCGTCGGGATCGGGCGCTTCCATGGTGGGGTACCGTACAAGGGAGAGGAATTAGTACACAGACACCGGCTCCACGCGCAATCTATCGTCGGCAGACTCTACGTATCCAGCGGCTACGTCGGGGTCGTGCTCAAAGAGCAGGAGCCAGTGGTTCGCTGTAGCATTCTGCAAGAATCTTGCCTTCTCGTCGATCGTCTGTAGCGGATCGATGTCGTAGGCCATGGTCCAGGCGTCGCCCAGGTGGTGGTGGGTCGGCAGCAGGTCGCCGACGAACACGCACGTTTTGTCCTCGCCCCGCACCTTTACCAGCTGCTGGGCACGAGAGTGTCCGTCTACGCGAATCAGGTCGATACCCGGCATAAACGGTCCTGGCCCGTCGTGCAGCGTCCAGGCAACGCGCTCAGCCAGCGGATCCAAAATAGAAGCACGAAACGAGTTCTGCTCTTTGGGATTTGGGGCGCGGGCGGCCTCCCAGTGGTCAGCCTGCACGTGGTGGGTGGCCTGGGGGAAGCGCGGCACGACCGCATCCCCCTGCTTCGTTACGGCTCCGCCGCTGTGGTCGAAGTGCAGATGTGTAAACACGACATCGGTAACATCTTCCGGCTCCACCCCGGCTGCGCGTAAGCTACCGACGAGGGTGTGGGTGCTGTGGTCGACCCCGAAGATCGATTGCTCTTTATCCGAAAACGTGTCGCCGATGCCGGTGTCTACGACGATGCAGCGGCCTGCGCCCTGAATGAGAAGGCAGCGCGCGGCAAGCGGTATCCGGTTGCGATCGTCAGCAGCGATCCGCTTCTCCCAGAGCGGTTTCGGCACGATGCCGAACATGGCGCCGCCATCGAGCTTGAAGGTGCCGGTTTCAAGGGGATGCAGGGCGTAGGGACCACATTGGATCATGGGAGTGCGGGTCGGTAGGACAGAGAACGGCGAAGGCGGGCCTCCGAACAGCGGGGCATCACCTGAAACAGCACGAGGCCCCGCGGAGTGACCGCAGCGCCTCGGGATCGGGGGGTGCTGTAATGACGTGCTGTACCGGCGATGGGCGAATGGTGCGCTCGAGAGGATTCGAACCTCCGACCTTTGGAACCGGAATCCAATGCTCTATCCAGCTGAGCTACGAGCGCCTGTGTAGCGTGTATGTGATGCGAATCGATGCCGGTTTTGTTCCTGAGAATATTGATGAAGGCTTGGCGCATATAGGTTGTTCACCGGTTGCGGATCTCCCCCCTGCCCTGTTCATTGCATGCAGTACCTGGTTCGCTGGTTAGCGGGCTGCTTAAGCGCCTGGTTTGATTGCTTTGATCTTAAGTAAGTCAGCAAAAATACTTACACCTTGCCATCGCGAGGAGGGAGCGTGCGACCGACGCGGCGCTCCTCGCAATGACATATTCGAAGATTCTTTTGTGGGCCTACTTAATTGCTTTAATCTCTCCATTGGCGTCCCAAGCAGCTCACGAAGAGTGTACCATCAACGCGTGTACTATCAACGCGTGTATCATCAACCTGGGCCGCTGGTATAGCGAATCTCCTGCGCATCCTCTTATTTCATAACGGAACCGACCATTATGGCGAAGTACGAGAACTGGGTCCCTATCTTTAGCTCGGGCACCGACTACGAAGCCGACATTGTGCGCGACCGCCTCGACGACAGCGGCGTGCCGGCTGTGGTGCTCACGCAGCGCGATCATGCGTTTAACCTGAACGTGAGCGACCTCGCGGAGGTCACAGTGCTGGTGCCGCCGGACCATGTCGACACGGCGCGCGAGATCCTCGAAACCAAGCTCACCGACGAGGAGCTCGAAGAGGCGGCGATGGCAGCCGATCCGGATGCCCCTGACGCACATACCCCGGATGACGAGGCGCGCCTGGACTCGGGCTACGACCGCACCGACTTCAGCGTACCCGACGAGGACGACGATCAATAACGCTGCCGGTTGCCTGTTTTTTCCCGAGCGCTCTGGCTGCGGTACGCCGGAGCGCTTTTGCATGTGCTCATCTTGCACGACCGGTTTTCGTTACCGACTTTCGTTACCGACCTGCCTTACTGAACAAACGGATCTGTGGGTGAACTCAAGCGTCGCGTTGCAACAGGGTTAATCGCCGCCCCCCTTTTTCTGGGAACGTTGTACCTGGGGGGCTATCTGTTTGGTGCTGTCATGGCGCTCATTGCGCTCGGGGCGCAGCACGAGTACTACCGCCTGTCTGCAGGCTGCAGCGCCGCCGCCCTGCAGCCGATCGGACTCTCCGTGAGTGCTGCGCTCGTTGTAGCAGTGCTGCACCCCTCTTGGTGGCCCCTCGTAGCCGGACTCCTGGTGGCCGGACTCGCGGTGAGTCCCTTTCTGTGTAGCGCAGACGCGTACCTGCAGCGCATTGCAACTACGGTGTTTGGGAGCGTCTACCCCGCAGGCGGACTCATTGCGCTGCTTGCGCTGCGTGAGCATGTGGCGCTTCCATCTGCAGCGGCCGTAGCAGCCACGGTATGGGTTGTGTTTGCGGTGTGGGGCACCGACATCTTTGCCTACTTCGTGGGCAAGTACCTGGGCCGCCGCAAGCTGGCGCCAACGATCTCGCCTAATAAGACATGGGCTGGGGCCGTGGGTGGCATAGGCGGTGCGCTCACGGCGGGGGCGCTCTATTGGATGGGCGGCGCGCTCTGGACGGTGCCAACGGTGCCGCTGCTACACATCGTGCTCCTGTCGGTGCTTCTCGCCGGCGCCACGCAGTGTGGCGATCTCATTCAGAGCCTGCTCAAGCGCACGGCCAACACCAAAGATGCGGGCGGGCTGCTGCCCGGACACGGCGGGTTCTTCGACCGGTTCGACGGCATGGCCCTCGCTGCCCCCGTCGCGCTGATCTACCTGCATCTCTTGCTTGGATAGGTGTGCCTGGGTAGGTGCGTACCGGCATGCGCGTCACCACCGCGCGGAGGAGAAGACCGCTTCCCCGTATCTTCCCCGTAGACGTGCAATTGCTCTGGTTTATTTCAAGACGATGCAAGCGAAAGGGAGATGAGAAAGGCCCTGGACTTCATTGCAATCCGCCCATACAGGCGTTGAGCCGGTGTTTAGCAGTACCCGAGGTGGGGCTCGAACCCACACGGTGCACAAGCACCAACAGATTTTAAGTCTGTTGCGTCTACCAATTCCGCCACTCGGGCATCGCGCAGGCTGAACGCTGCCTGATGCTGTATTCTACTATGGCTGTATCCCAAGAAATGAGCATCATGCAGCAGAGCCCACAGGTACATTGCCGCATCCCGATACACGTCCACACCGATGGGGTTTCGCGGTCCGGACCTGGCGCGTATCGTCCGCTACGCATCCGCGTGGTCTTCGCTTGCCGTTATGCGTGGGCCTTGCTATTGTGCAATTAATGAAGCATCGTTTTCAGCATACCCTCTCTCTGGCCTCGTCACTTCAGCCCATTCACCTCAGCCCTCATGCCATCGTCCTTCTCAGCTCTTTCCCTCTCCCTTTCTCTACGTCCGCACGTTCGCCTGGCGCTTCTGGTGCTGTGTGCAAGCGTCGTTGGGGTCGTACCGGCGCAGGCCCAGCACAGCGGACAGACCCAGCGGGCGTTTGTGCCATCGGTTGAAGCGCTCGGGCGCGGAGACGGCGCTGCGGCGCTGCCGGGGCGCTCGAACCCTCTCTTCTATAACCCTGCCCACCTGGCTACCCTCTCCCCTTCCCTCACGGCCTTCAGGCTGCACGGAAGCGGTAGCGGGCATGTCGCTGACCAGTTCCGCCTGATGGCACGCGGACAGCCGGGCGCAGCGCTGAATGGCGACCTGGAAGCCTACGAGGCTGGATTCGAGGCGCTCAGCGATACGGTGCGCAGCGTAGGCACCCGGCCCTCGATCTTCGAAACCACGCTAGCGCTGCCCTCCGGCATCTACCGTGCTGGTCCGTACGCGTTCAGTGCGGGGGGGTACGTGCACGGCAGCATCAACCAGCGATTTGAGGAGACGACCGCCAACATTCCGCGGGCCAACCACATCAGCCGCACCGACGCAATGCTTCTGGTGGCTGCCGGATACGACGCCTCAGCCCACGTACCGGGGCTCTCTGCCGGACTCACGCTGAAGGCGACGCGGCGCTATGTCTCGTTTCTGGATACGCCGATCGACGAGCTCACGCCCGATGCGAAGATGCCCGTCCTGGATGCGACGCCGATGATCGGGCGGCTCGCTATCTTCGACAGCCGTGCTGACCAGAATCCGGTCTGGGCCGGAAGCAGCGTTGGGATGGATCTGGGCCTGCTGTACACGGTGTCGGCCCTCGACCTGCCGGGCGAGCTGCATCTGGGAGCCACCGTGTTTGATCTATTTGCTTCACGTTTCGGGTTTACGCTCCACGACGATGCGCTGTCTATTCCGATTGTGGGCGCCTTTCTCCCGGATCAGCCCGCGTACGTGACCAACGGCAATTTCGATGTGCCCGACACGCTTCCTGCAGACGCTGCCGATCGCTTCCAGGCTCATGCTTCGGTGCGCATCGGCGCGGCGTACACGCTGAGCTCGTTTGGCGTTCTGGACAACGTCGGGGTTATGCTGGACTACCAGGAGTATCGCCACCCATGCGTGCGGCAGCCCCTTGCGACGCGCTTCCACCTGGGCGCTGAGGCCCAGTACGACATCCTGATTGCGCGACTCGGGCTCAACCAGGGCTATCCGACGGCCGGCGTGGGACTGCGCATGGGCCACATCCACGTCGACTATGCGTTCTACGGACGTGAAGAGGGCACTTCGTTTCGGGAGACGTACAACTACGTAAACACGCTTCAGATGGCGCTTCGGTTTTAGGCAGCTTGCCTCGAACAGGACCGCACAAGATTGGGTAGTGGATAGACGCTAAATGATAAAGCGATTGAATGCAGCAGCTCTTTCTTTTTCGAACCCCCTCTCCCTACGGGTTTCTCCCCCTTGGCCAAGGGGGAGATGTCGGCAGACAGAGGGGGTTTGAGCAGATTGCGATGATGTAAACCACAGGCAATCATTTAACATTGAACCGCTACCCAAGATTGCACCCCGAGAGCACGTCTTTCCTGCGGTCAGGGCGCCGTGCTCCCTTCAGTCGCTCGCAATGACAAGGTGGAGGAGTCTCGCAGTGTTGGGCCTGTAAGCGTGTGCCGGTCGTGTACGCGGCTCCGCGCCTGACCACGTCAGGATAACTCGTGATGAGAGGCGTTGCCTCGGCGCATGAAACGCCGCGCTGCAGCGTCCCCTCCTACCGATGCGCCAGCCCAGAAAGGAGGGGTGCCCGAAGGGCGGGGTGGTGCTTTGCCGGAGAAAGATCCCGGGTCTGCGCTGCGCTTTGCCCGGGATGACGGGTCGTGTTGGGAGCTGTTGGCAGTGGCATCATTCCCCGGATCTGTCATCGCGAGGAGGGAGCATGCGACCGACGTGGCGCTGTGAGCGGAGCGAACGGGTACTCCTTGGGTGCCATCTCGTGCATCCCAGAGAGCTAATTCCTCACGAAGGCAGTAGCTAACAGAAAAAAGCCGCCACACTCCAGGTGGAGCGTGGCGGCCTCTTGGTTCTGTTCTACTGCTTCTTCAGGCAGCGTTTAGTCTTCGATGATATCTCCGTCGTTCAGTGGAAAGATCTGCTCTCCGTTGAACTCACCAGTGATACCCTCGAACGTAAACGTCCCTTCAGGAATCGGCTCGCCCGCATAGAACGAGTTTGAGTCGATGCGGAGCGTGATCGTCACGCTGCCATCCGTCACATCGTAATTCCCAGCAGCACCTCCGCCCTGGAAGACATCATCGCCTTTGTCATCGGCAATCTCCAGCCCGTCGATGCGAACCAACTGGCTCTGGAAGTCGCTGACCTCGTCGAGTCCAATTTCAGCAGGCGCAGGCAGGTCGTTCCCTGAAGACAGGATATCGAAGCCTTCGACATTGTCCTGATCAAGCTGGAAAAGTCCATTGAACGTGGATACCGAACCGACCACTTCGAGGATGTCGCCCTCTTCTGCAGCGTCGGCTACGTCGCTGCGCCGGCTGACTACGATACCGGCGGTTGCATCTTGGATTACGGTCGTCGTACCAAACACACGTGTAACGGTACCCTCTACACGAATCAGATCGCCTGAGCCTTCGGTTGCAATCGCCTCCGCGATCGTCAGATCTTGGGGCGCCTGCTCTGCCTCGATGTCTCCTTCGAGCAGCGGGAAGATCTGCTCGCCATTGAACTCACCGGTGATGCCCCGGAATGTGAACGCCCCCTCCGGAATCGGCTCGCCGACATAGAACGAGGCGCCATCAACCCGAAGCGTGATCGTTGTAGTACCGTCGGTCACATCGTAGTTTGTGCCGGCCTCAAACGTATCGCCGGAAGCGCCGTCAATCTCCAGTCCGCCAATGGTGACCAGGCGGCTCTGGAAATCGCCAACCTCGTCAAGACCAATTTCGGCAGGGTCAGGCAGGTCGTTGTCGAAGGACAGCACTTCAAAGTCAGAAACGTTGCCACTATCGAGCTGAAACAGCCCGTTGAACTCCGTTACGCTGCCTTCTACGCGAAGCTGAGCACCAACCTCTGCCTCACCAGCAACGTCACTGCGGCGACTTACAACGATCCCGGCAGTGCCGTCTTCAATGACGGTCGTCGTACCAAACACACGTGTAACGGTACCCTCTACACGAATCAGATCGCCTGAGCCTTCGGTTGCAATCGCCTCCGCGATCGTCAGATCTTGGGGCGCCTGCTCTGCCTCGATGTCTCCTTCGAGCAGCGGGAAGATCTGCTCGCCATTGAACTCACCGGTGATGCCCCGGAATGTGAACGCCCCCTCCGGAATCGGCTCGCCGACATAGAACGAGGCGCCATCAACCCGAAGCGTGATCGTTGTAGTACCGTCGGTCACATCGTAGTTTGTGCCGGCCTCAAACGTATCGCCGGAAGCGCCGTCAATCTCCAGTCCGCCAATGGTGACCAGGCGGCTCTGGAAATCGCCAACCTCGTCAAGACCAATTTCGGCAGGGTCAGGCAGGTCGTTGTCGAAGGACAGCACTTCAAAGTCAGAAACGTTGCCACTATCGAGCTGAAACAGCCCGTTGAACTCCGTTACGCTGCCTTCTACGCGAAGCTGAGCACCAACCTCTGCCTCACCAGCAACGTCACTGCGGCGACTTACAACGATCCCGGCAGTGCCGTCTTCAATGACGGTTGTTTCGCCGAAGACGCGTGTTACCAGCCCCTCTACAGCAACGGTTTCGCCGGATCCTTCTGTCCCGATCGCTTCAGCAATCGTTACGGTCTCGGCATCGTCATCGTCCGGGTCGCCACCGAGTTCTTCATCGGTGATGATGTCGTCGCGCAAGATCGGGAGTACCTGTGGGCTTCCAAATACGCCCATGACCCCCTCGAACGTAAACTCTCCTTGCGGAGCGGGGGCTCCTCCTACGTTAGACTCGCCACCATCCTGTATGCGGAGTACCAGTTCGGTATCGTCGTCGGGGTCGGTGCTAATCACATCATAGTTCGTTCCACTCGAAAAGGTGTTGGGTGGGCTCGTGAGCTCGAGCCCCTCGATGCGGACAAGCACGCTCAGGAAGTCGCCCGAGGAGGCCTGTTGCAGGGTAACGGGAATGGGATCAACCGGCTGCCCCTGTTCGAGCACCGTATACTGACTCAGGTCCGTGTTATTGATCTGGAAGAGTCCGTTGAAAGACGAGAGCTCTCCCGTTACAAGTAGTTCGGTTCCCTCCCGAATCGTGCCGTCGTCGATGTCGTCCGAGAACTGCTCTTCGAGATCACCAAACGTCTGGCGGATTGTCATTCCGGCAGCGCCCACGTCGCCGCTCACATCCTGGATGCGGGCGTAGTCGCCGAAGGCACGGGTGACGGTGCCCTGGATCGTAACAACCGATCCGGTGCCACGCTCCAGCGCTTCAGCGATCGGGATGGGCCCGATGCTAAGCGTGAACTCGCGGTTGTTTCCGTACTCGGCCCGACCAGAACTTTCAAGACGCTGCAGCGCAAAGCGTGCTTCAAGCGCACCTCCGGTAATATCGGCATTGGATACGTCGAGGGTGATGGTTTCGCGGTCGCCATCTTCAGCATCGGGGCCAAACGACACGGGAAAAACGTTATTCTCACCAAAGGATCCTCCGATGGCTTCAAGGTCTGCGGTGCTTGCCTGCGCAGCGTAGAGCACCTCAACAGAGACAGGCTCCCCATCCGGGTTGCGAATGACAACGTCGAACGAGACCTCGCCATCTTCGGGAACCGCACCGGCACCCGGATTCGCAAACTCGACGGTTGTACGTTCAGATTGGAGATCAGAAACGCTATCCCCGCTATCGCACCCAGCGAAGAACGCCAGCAGGAACAGGCCCGCTACAGGTGCAGCAAAACGGCGTAAAAAAGTCATGGTACCAGGTAAAAGTAAAGTCAGTAGGTTGCAGATCGTGGGATACCACAGGGGCGCTGCACATGCATATGCACGGTGCAGCGCCCCGTGCTATCAGGTCTAAGTGCCGGTGGGGTTAGAACGTGTACCGCACGCCTAACTGCATTTGCCAGCGTGAAGCCGTGCTTGCCGTGCCAAACAGCGTGTCGTTCAGCGAGCGGCGCAGCGACTCTTCGTCCTCGAAGTCGATGATCGGCTTGCCAATGTCGTCGGCCGTGATGACACGTCCGCCGATAGCGTCGCCGATATTCTCTTCACTGACATATCCATCAAAGCCCCAGGCGAACTGGTTGTTGAAGCCTGAGAAACGGACGCGTCCCCAATCATCGTTCAGCATGTTGAGCACGTTTTCGAGGTTCATAATGAACTCGATCCGTTGGCCTTCGAAGGTGGCGATCTCTTGCGTGAAACGCAGATCGATCTGGTGGCGCCACGAGGCACGCCCCGAGTTGCGATCCACAAAGTCGCCGCGGAAGTCATTCAGCCCCGGCTGGCTTGCGATGAAGGCATCCAGCAGCTCCCAGTTTTCGCTGGCGAGCACCACGTCGCGCTCGTTTTCGGGCACGAAGACGAGATCATTGAAGCGGAATCCGTCGCCATTGACATCGACACCGTCGTAGATCCAGCTGAAGTTCTGGCCCGAGCGGCCTTCGTACACAAGACCAACGCTCGTCGCGAAGCGGTCCATCCACTGCCAGCGGTAGTTGACCGTGCCCAGAATGCGGTGGCGCGCTTCGAAGACCGCAGTCCCGATTTCAGGGTCGTTCGAGTCTACGATAAAGTTCTGCTGCCAGAGCGAAACAGCCTGGTCGAAGCTGCCGCTGTTGATGCTGCGCGCACGGTTGTAGGTGTAAGCCACCGTTCCGTTGATTCCGCCCCGTACGCGGCGCTGCACCTGACCGGTGAGGCTGTATTCATACCCCTGGCCTGCATTTTCGAGCAAGATGACCTCAGTGAAGCGGTCATCCACGCGATTCGGATTGTTCGGTGTACCGTAGATCGGACGTCCGTAGGCCGACTCGCTAACCTGTTCGATATTCAGGTTCCGGGCGCTGATGTCGTTGATCGTCGACGAGTAGAGCCCTTCGAGCGTGGCCACAAACCCGAGCGGCAGCTCCTGGTCAACCGCCAGGTTCAAGCGCCAGGACTGCGGGTACTTGAAGTCGGGGTTGGTCAGGTTCACCTCGGTGGTCGCCTCGGTGCCCAGAATCTCCTCGCCTGCAGCGTTCACGCAGTCGCCCGCTCCCGGACGCGGCGCGGCACCCGGCTCGCCACTGCCGTCGAAGCAGCTGGCATCCGGATTATATCCAAGCGGATTGCCGTTGGCGTCGACACCGTCTGCATATGCAGACTCAGGGTCGATGGACTGATCGAGGCGGAGGAAGTCGACGCCCGTATTGCTGTACTGGTTCGAGAGCCACACGAAGGGCGGACGTCCACTAAAGATGCCTGCTCCCCCGCGAATCTGGGTGTTCAGTTCGGCTCCGGTGTTGTAGTTAAAGCCGAAGCGCGGCGACCAGAGCACCTGCGTATCCGGCACCTGGTCGGTGCGGAATCCGAAAGCGTCTTCTACATTGGTGTTGCGCGACGGATCTTCCGGAAGATACGGAATGTCGGCGCGCAGCCCGAAGGTCAGGCGCAGATCGTCGTTCACGTCCCACTCATCCTGAGCATACAGACCAAACTGCATCCCCGTGAAGTCGGCTTCCGGACTGAAGTTATCGCCGTGGATCTCCGGGTTTGCGTAGCTGTGCGAGTATTCGGTCGGCTGCCCGCGCAGGAACGCTTCGAGCGCAGATACCTGCGTGCCATCAGCTGTGAAGGCTTCGAAGGTGTAGTTGCCGTAGAAGTCGCGGATGAACAGGTTGTTGAAGCTAAACACCTCGTTGTTCGTCCCGAACGTGATGTTATGATCGCCCAAGCGATACGAGAAGTTACTTGTAAACTCGATCAGGTCCTGGTCGAGGCGGTTGGCCTGGTTGAAGCGGCCAATGCCCATATCAATGTTGCGAGTCCCCTGTATGCGGTCTCCGGCTGTTTCAATGCGTACGTTAGGGAACGCGCCGCCGGTGGGCGTGCGCTCATCGCGGATGCGTGTATAGACCAGTCGCGTTTCGTTAAACAGCGCGTTGCTAATCTGGCTGTTCAGTTCCAGAGCGGTTGAGTTCTGCACGCTGGTGAACTCGTACTGACGATTGGCAAATGCAAAGGAGTTAAACCCGCGTCCAATACCAGTGTCGTTGCCTGCATTCACAAAGTTGTGCCGCAGCGACAGGTTGTTGCGATCGTTGATCGTCCAGTCAAGCTTCACGAGCAGCTTCTCGTTGTCGGTACGCTGCGTGAACGGGTCGATGCCTCCGGGATCATAGTCGTAGGCATCGATCGTAGCCTGGCGGATCTCATCCAGGAACGTAGGATCAGCGGGGAAGAAGTTGGAGCCGTCGAGGTTAAGGCCTACGCGCGTGTCCAGCGGCGAGCCGCGGCGGAACAGCTCAGCTGAGACAAAAAAGAACAACTCGTTCTCGATGATCGGCCCGCCAAACGTTCCAACGTAGTACTGCTCGTTGAACTCATCACCGAACGACTGTCCATCCAGGTCGCCAATAAACGACTGGTCGCGCCCCAGGAAGCGAAAGCTGCCTTCAAAGTCATTGGTGCCGCTTTTCGTAATCGCATTGATGCGCCCCCCGGTAAATCCGCTTGTGCGCACGTCGTACGGAGCAATGTCAACGTTGAACTCCTGCACAGCGTCGAGGCTAATCGGCTGCGTACCGGCCTGTCCACCGGGAACGCCGCCTGAGCCGCCAAGCCCGAATACATCGTTGAGCGTAGCGCCATCCACTTGTACGGTGTTATAGCGCTCGTTACGCCCCCCGATGCTGTTGTCGTCGGTACCGCTAAATTGCGGCGTGAGGCGTGCAAAGTCGGAGAGGCTCCGGCTAATGGTGGGCAGGCGCTCAATCTCCTCTTCGGAGACATTGGTCTGCGCGCCGGTCCGGCTCCGGTTAATGATCGTAGCCCGGTCGGCAATCACGCGCACCTCATCCAGCTCATCGGAAGAGAGCTGCAAGTCGAAGTCGATTTCGCGGCGCTCGTTAAGCGTCAAGCGAATATCTTCTTCACGCACCGACTGGTAACCGACGAACGAGGCCGTGATGGTATACGGCCCGCCTACGCGCAGTCCCTGCAGATTGTAGCGCCCGCTCGCCTGCGTGGAGGTTCCGTACTGGGTGCCCGACGGCTCATGTACAGCCACCACGTTAGCACCGGGAAGCGGCTCCCCGTTTTCATCCAGCACAACGCCGGAGATCGACGCGCGAGTGCCCTGGGCCTGCACGTCAACGATTCCCACCGTCAACACCAGTCCCAGCATTAAAAATAGTAGCGATCGAAAGGGCTTCATTGTATTTACGTCACGTCACGTTCGTTGGATATCGAGGGGACCTGGGCGGTCTCGTTCGGCTGCCTATCTGTAGGGGGTGTAGCGCGGCTGAGCACGTACCACAAGAATCAGGTTTACGCCAGGGAGCAGAGCAACCGATCTATCGGTCTATGCTCCTCGCAATCAAACCAGGTATTGTGGTCTTTCTTCTGCGCCCGACCAATGCGCCCGACCAAAAGGGTGGGTAACCCTCCTGAAATGCATACTGAGCATACCGAGCGCGTTGGAGCGCACTCAAGCCAGCACACATAGCAAGAGGCAAGACAAGCATTCGTTAGAGGGCCCGCTTTTAGCGTACAGGTCATTCATATAATAGCGGCTCTGCATGCAGAAGGCAATAAAGATCGTGTGCATTAACATACGATAACACTGGAAGTCCTCTCTGCCTCTCTCCAATCGGTCATAGAACCATCCCGCACTGCCCGCCCACGTCATTCTCCTTCACTTCTTACTCACACCGAACATACACACGGTATACGCTTGCCCAAAAGCCATCAATCAGCGGTAAACAGCACAGGATCAACTACTTTCGAAAGCGCTTCCAATCATGTGTGGACTGTTTCTCAGATTCAGTACACACTCTTTTGTGTTATTTAGCCGGGCCGGCAGGCACACGTGTCTTCGCAGCCGAACCTTCAAATCTAAAATGACAATTTTATGTAACCTACTTTTCGTATCCTATCAACTTTCTTGCGATCCCTCTGCGGGCGCCTGTGTCTTCATTCGCTCTTCTACCAAACGGGATCGTTGCCACAATTTTGCAGGTCCTTCCCGAATTACGGTTGTAATTAGGAGTGCTATGTTGAAACCTGTAAGCCAGGAAGCATTGCAACTTCCATCCGATCACCCTCTATCCATTTACATCTTGAACCCATGAGTGATAGCAATAATGTATCACGGCGTTCATTCCTGCAGCGGCTCGGCGCGCTCGGCGTTGCAGGCGTTGGCGCAGGTACCGTGCTCTCCGCATGCGGGGGCGACGACGCTGCCCCTGCCGAAGACACGGCCGACGCGGACTTTTCGTGCGACGACCTTTCAGGGCTGAGCGATCAGGAAATTCAGACCCGCGAGCAGCAGGTACAGGCGCTGCAGTACGTCGAAGAGACCCCGAATCCCGACGAACTCTGTAGCAACTGCGCGTTCTGGCAGGAAGCAGAAGCAGGGTCCCAGTGCGGCGGCTGCGATCTCTTTCCCGGACCCGTACACCCTGATGGCTGGTGCAACTCTTGGGTCGCTGCCAGCTAAGCTTACCCTTGTACGGCACACCTCAGCCCAATCCGAGCCGCCCGACGCAGCGCATAGCTGCCTCGGGCGGTTTTTTATATGTGCCGAAGATAGGCACCTCTTACCAAGATGTGAACGTCTTCGTAACGGACATGGAATCAGGGGGAATGCGAAACGCCCCGCCTCCCTGATATTCTGCAGCGCATACGTACAATTGGTGTACACACAAGCACATGACCTTCCGGATGTGCGGCGTCCGCCCTTTATCGACGGTGCAGATGCACCCAGCACAGCCCTCTTTCTACGTCTCATGACGCAGGCTTACCTCAGACCGCTCCGCCAGCCCGCCTACTGGTGGCCCGCACTTGCGCACCGTCACCTCAACCGCATCTAACGCCGGATGTGCTTCCGCCACCTCTTGCGCAATCAGCCCGGCGAGGCGCTCGATGAGCGCATACTCATGCTGCGTTACCTGCTCCTTAACGATCGTATAGATCGCCTCGTAGTTGACCGTGTCTTTCAGGTTATCAGACGCGACGGCTGCAGACAGGTCCATATCTGCCGCTACGTCGACTTCGTAGCGGCCACCAAGCCGATGTTCTTCTTCCATAACGCCGTGGTGGCCATAGAAGACAGCGTTGATGAGCCGAACGGTGCCGTACATATAGATGCTGGGTCTAATCGTGAGTAGCTAACAGCGCGCGCATAGCGTCCGATACTACCCCGATCGTGCTCGCGCAAGACCGTGCGCTGTACTCAGAGGGGCGCCTCGTGGCAGAGGTGGTCATGCAAGCGAGCGTGCACGCCTCGCATCCCCCAGAAGCCTCAAACGGAGCAAAGACGGGATAGCAACAGGAGCGTGTTATGCGGTTTCAAACGCCTGGAGTTTGGGGATGGCCGCCAGTTCGCGAAAGGCGCGGGCCCGTTCCAGAATGACATCCTCGTTGAGCTCAAGCAGCCGGCCTGGCCCGAAGCGTTCCACCGCAAACGACGCCATGGCGCTTCCGTAGATAATGCCGCGGCGCAGCTCATCAGAGCCATACGCGCGGGCACGCACCAGGTAACCAGCCAGTCCGCCCGCAAACGTATCGCCAGCGCCGGTGGGGTCTTCGATGTCTTCGAGCGGATATGCCGGGGCGCTGAAGACCGTGCTGCCGTTGAAAAGCAGCGCTCCGTGTTCGCCTTTTTTGATGATTACCGTTTCAGGGCCCATGTCGCGAATGATACTGGCTGCCCGCACCAGATTGGGCTCGTCGGCCAGCTCGCGTGCCTCTGAATCGTTCACGACAAGACAGTCAACCAGCGTGAGCGTCTCGCGCAGGCTGTCGGGGGTATGCTCGATCCAGTAGTTCATCGTATCGCAGAGCACGTACTCCGGGTCGTCGACCTGCTCAAGCACATGGCGCTGCACCGCCGGATCCAGATTCCCCAGGCACACGATCTTACTCGACCGATAGTCTTCAGGAAGCGTGGGCTCGAAGTCGACCAGCACGTTAAGCTGCGTGTCGAGCGTGTCGCGCTCGTTCAGGTCGTAGTGGTAGCGCCCTTTCCAGTGGAACGTGTCGCCTTCTTCTTTTACCTCCAGGCCCCGCAGGTCGATGTTGCTATCGCGGAACAGCTGGACATATTCTTCCGGGAAGTCGCCCCCCACAATGCCAACCAGCCGCACGTCAGAGCAGAAATACCGGGCTGCAAGAGAGAGATATGAAGCGCTCCCGCCGAGTACACGGGGAGCGTTGCCAAACGGCGTTTCGATGGAGTCGAAGGCTACGGTTCCTACAGTGAGTATGCTCACGGGTCAAGCGGTTGAAGGCAGTTAAAGATGGGCGGCGACGAACAAGCCAACATACTCAGTACGCCGATAAAACGTTGGTTACAGGCTTCGAATTATACGCAAAGGACATGACGTACGCGCCAATTATGTGCAGGTACGTGCAGGTACCTGCAATGAGTACCAGCACAAGCGTGGACGATCGCCCCCTCGATTACGCCTCGGGGCGCAGCACGCAACACCTGGCCTGAGGGTACCGGTGTTAGCGTGGGGTGCATTAGCGAGACAGTACGCTGACAAACACGCCCACTGCAAACGTACCGAGCATCACAGGGGTCTGGCGCTCACGGACCCAGTCGCGGGCCATGTCTACAGCGATCGATGCCGGGATAGCAAGCGTGCTCCAATCGTCTGAAACCGATGCCGGGGGCGCTCCAAACGGGTCGTTCCCGCCCTGCGGCTCCGCTCCAAACGGCGAGCCGCCGCCCGCGAAGGGTCCCGACGATGGCGATGCCGGCCCCTGAAACTGCTCGCTCGGCGAGGTGTCGAAGGGCGAGTCGGGAGCGGGCCCAGACGAGGGCTGCGAGGATGATCCGGAAGACGGATCGGAAGACGGGTGATCAGCGGATGGCGTATCCATAGCAGTTTTTCGGAGACTGATGTGGTGTGTCTGCGTTATGCATTGTAGGTTGTGCCTTGTACCTTGTTGCTGTAGGGTATGGGATACGACCCGTATTCGCAACCACGCCTGCCGGTTTAAGGGGTTCGCACGCAGGATTCACGCCGGCAGTGCGTGTACACGATTCGTTTATATGTGCTCTGTATTTGCCAACTCGCTTATGCACTGGTTTCGCCTCACTGTGGTTGCTTCTGTGCTTCTCTTTTTCGGATTGGGATCGCTCCCAGGTATCGCCCAGACGACAGCGCCGTCCGCTTTCGAGCGCGGCCAAACGCTTTTTGACCGGGGCCTCTACGCCGCTGCGGCACACGAGCTGGATGCGTTCCGCCATGCCCATCCACGCCATAGCGCTGCCCCCGAGGCCCTCTACCTGGAGATTCGCGCCATGCAGGCGCTCGAACGAACCGACGAGGCCTTTCGCCTTACCGAAGTGCTCCAGCGCCGGTACCCCACCCATCCAAAAGCAGGCACCCTGCTGCTCGCCATCAGCGAGGAGGCACTCGTCCGCGGCGATGCCGCAACGGCCCGCTCGTACCTGGAGCGCCTGCGCACCAGCGCCGACCCCGATGTGGCTGTGCCTGCAACCATGATGCTGGCGCAGCAAGCCCACCGCGACGGGGAGGTGCGCACTGCGCTCCAGCACTACGTGGAGATCGTACAGTCGCACCCCGAACGCGACGAAGCCCCCGAGGCGGCCTTTCGGGCCGGGCAGCTCTACCTGCAGGGCGATCGTACCGACAGCGCGGTGCGGGCTTTCCGGGCGGTGATCGACCGCTCCCCGAACAGTCCTTTTGCCGACCAGGCGCGCGAACCTCTCGCGCATGCTTATGCCCAGCTTGAGCAGCACGAAGACGTAATCGCTGTGCTGGAGGCCGCTCCCCAGCGCTCTGCACGCGCCAACACGCTGCTCGGTTATGCTTACCTGCATACAGCGCAGTGGAACAGCGCCGTCCGGGCGTTTGGCGACGCCGAACGGCAAGACAGCGCCTCTCCGCTCATCACCTACGGCCAGGCATGGGCCGTTCATCACCAGGGCGACCATGTGCGCGCCGCCGAGCGGTTTACCCGCGTAGCCGAGTCACGCCACGACCTGGCACAGACGGCCCGCTTTGAGGCCGCTCGCAACTACCAGCTCGCCGGCCGCCCCGATGCCGCCCGCGAAGCCTATGCGGCCTACATCGACCGGAACCCGTCGGATGAACGAGCCGACCAGGCCCTGTTCGAAGTTGGACGTCTGCACTACCAGCAGGGCAACTACGGCGACGCAGGGGCGACCATGGAGCGCCTCCTCAGTTCGTACGCCGGCTCGGCCCAGCGTGGGCAAGCGCACCTGGTACTCGGAAACGTTGCGCTTCAGCGTGAGGACATGAGCCAGGCGCTTGAATCGTTTGACCGGGCCAGCGAACTGGGGGCCGCCCCCGACTCTATTCGCGACGCCGTTGAGTTTCAGCAGGCATGGTCGCTCTACGAAAGCCGGCAGTATCGCGATGCCGCAGACGCCTTCATGCGCGTGCACGAAGCCGGACGCCTTGACCAGCGCGAGGAGGCGCTCTTCTGGGCAGGCGAGAGTCTTTTCCTCGCCGGGGCCCACAGCGACGCTCGAACCCGTCTGCAGCGCTACGTTCAGAGCAACCCGCGGGGCGCTTCGGCCCCCGCCGCACGGTACACCGTTGCCTGGTCGTACTTCAAACAGGAGCGCTACCCCGATGCCGCCCGTGCTTTCGAGCGCTTCCTCGACGCGTACGACGAGGACACACGCATTCCCTACCGCGCCGATGCTCAGCTTCGCCTTGGCGACAGCTACTTTGCACAGCGGCACTACGATGACGCGATCGATGCCTACGCCTCGGTCGACGAAACCGGCCGCGACTATGCGCTCTTCCAGATCGGAGAGGCCCACGCCCTGCGTGAACGGTTCGCAGCGGCCGTGTCTGCCTTCGACGAGCTCGTCGACACGTTCCCCGAAAGCCGATGGCACCCTGAAGGGCTTTTCCGGCGCGGGCGCGTGCACTTCGAGATGCAGGACTATGACGCAGCGCTTGCTTCCTTCAATACGTTTCTGCAGACCTACCCCGACCATCCGCGCGTGCCACGCATCCAGTATGGCATCGGCGATGCACACTTTAACATGGGCAACTTTGACGATGCGATCGTTGCGTATCGCGTCGTCCTGGAGGAGCATCCGGAGAGTGGCGTATTTGCTGATGCGGCGTCCAGCATCCAGTTTGCATTCGTTGTGCAGGATGATATGGAGGGGGCAAGCGACTTAATCGATGAGATCGCTTCTCGAATCGACGACCCCGCACGAAGCGACGCGCTTCGCTTCCGCGTTGCCGAAGCAACCTACCAGAGCGGAGATATCGAAGCCGCTATGCGTCAGCTGCGCCAGTTCGTACGCGTTGCCGACACAGAGGCCTACCTGCCTGAAGCATATTTCTTACTCGGTCGCGGCCACGCCGAGCAGCAACAGCCTGCTGAGGCACGCACTTTCTTTGAACAGCTCGTAGCCGGCTACGAAGATCATCCGCGCGTGCCTGAGGCTGCACTGCGCCTTGGCGAGCTCTACGAGCAAGACGGTAGCTACAGCCAGGCTTTGGACGCGTACATGCGCGCAGGCGACCACCCCGACGCTCCAACCGACGTGGTGGCCCGTGCGCGCTACGGCGAAGCTATGGCACTGCTCCAGCAAGGCCGCGCCGATGAAGCCGAGCAACTGCTCCGCCAGATCGTACGTGCACAAGATCCCGATCGCTTGGTGGCCTCGGCGCGTCTTGGACTGGCGCGTATCGCCGAGGAAGACGGGTCGCTACAAGAGGCCCAGCGCCTCTACCGCCAGGTCGCTGAAGCCGACGAGGGGGAGAGCGGCGCCGAAGCGCGCTACCGTCTCGGCCGCCTCCTGCGCCAGGCCGGCGAGGCGAACCAGGCTATCACAGAGCTTGAGCGCATTCCCGCACTCTACTCAGGCTTTCCCGACTGGATCGCACGCAGCTATATTGAGCAGGGCCGCGCGTACGAACAGCTCGGGCAGCGGGGCGAGGCGCAGCGCCTCTACGACCGCGTCATCGACCGGTACCGGGGCACGCCGTTCGCCGACGAAGCCCGCCAGGCTCGCGATGCCCTGTAGCGCAACTCCGCTTGTCTACCCGGCCTCCTGACTCCGCCTCTTCATTTTTGTCCTACGAACGCTCTACAAGCTTTATATGATGCGCTTCGCCCCCCTCACGCTTGTCCTTTTGCTTCTCACCGGCCCTACTTGGGCACAGGCACCTGATTCCGAGCCTGCGCTCCCCGAAATTACGCCTCGCGAGATTGAGATCCGTGGCGAGTATCGCGTGGTCTTCCCCTCGCTGGAACGCCCCACCCTGCAGGAGTTGCAGCCGCGTACCCGCGTGCAAGCGCTCCCGCTCGACGACCTCCCGAGCGCCTCCCCCCTTAACTTTCGCGTTGACGCCCTGCCACCGCTCGACCTTTCTGCGCCCCCTGCTGATCGCGGCGGACGCCTGTCCGTGCCTGCACTGCTCGACGGCATGAACGGCTTTCTGGAGGGAAGCGGCGGCCGCTTCACCGAGCGGCGCGTGGCCACCGAGCTTCAGTTTCCAGTCAGCCCGAGCACTTCGCTGCGCCTCCACGGCGATTACGAAGGGATGCGCGGCGACACCCCGTTTGCCGAGAGTGATGCGCGAACCGCCTATGACAGCGCCGATGGCGGCATCGACCTCTCGTACCGGGGTACAGCGTGGAGCCTCACCTCAACGGTAGACGGGGCCTACGATGAGTACGACCTATATGCACTGCAGGCGACATCGGGCACTGCCGAAAGCCCGGCTCGCCGTGCATATGCTCTCGGAACCAAGCATACGCTGCGCATCCACCAGGGCCTACCGTTTGCATGGACAGTCGGGTATCGCGTTCATGACGTAGAAACCGATCCCCTGCCGGCTCTAACACAGCCCCCTGCTACCGAAGCGACAACGCACCGCTTTGCGTCGGCGCTCGATATCACGTTCCCGCTCGCTGTCTTCGACTTTACGTTGGAGGGTGAAACAGAGCTTGTTGGGCATGCCGGCGACGGCGCGTTTTCTGGAGACAGCCGCCAGGGTACCCTGTACGGAATTGCTCGTCTTGTAGACCGTCCCGACTTAACTGTCGAGGCGGGTGCAGCGCTCATGAGTTTCGTAACCAGCCAGCAAGGCCCCGGCTTCGATGGCCCTACGACGAGCACGTATGGCGCACCGTATGGCCTCGTAGAGTGGATGCCCGCCGCAGACTGGCGCTTCTATGCGGAGCAGCGCCCTACGCTCACGCTCCACACCCCCATTGACCTTCTGCACACCAATCCCTACCTCAGCACCGAGGCTGACCTTGGGGGCACCGTACATACGCTGAACACAACTGCGGGCACATCGTGGTCACCCGGACCGGTGCGCGTTGATCTGTACGGTGGCGTGCGCTACAGCCCCGTGCGACAGTTTTTTGAGTTCGGCATCGCAAACGCTACGGGGTTGTACGCTACGCTCTACCGCGAATCCACCGCCTGGGAGGTTGGCCTGGATGCAACGCTGCAGGCGCTCTCTCCCTGGTTTGGCACCGTCGCATTCACCTATACCGAAGGCAGCCTTGCGGATGCGGATGGGCTTCCTTTTGTACCTCGTGCTTCTGCCGAGGCAACCGTCGGCTATCAGTTTGCAGACCGGCGGGCGCGCGTGCAAGTCCATCTGCGCGGTCAGGGCCCCCGCGATCTCGACCGCGAGGGAGTACGGTCGGCTCCAGGATTTGTCGGGGTAGGCCTCTCGGGCGATGTTCAGGTGACGCCCAACATTGAGTTTACCGGATACGTGCAAGACATTGGTTCTAACAACATGACCGAATGGCCGGGCTATCCGCGCCCTGTAGCACGTGTGGGCGGCGGCGTGCGCATCCTGTGGTAACTGAACTGAGCTCCCGCCGGATAAGAGCCTTGCGAATTATTTGTTGACGATGGCCAAAAAATGTGGTAGTCTACAATAGGCAGACTTTCACCATAACTCAAAACAGTATCTAAACTTGTATGGCTCGTCCGTCTCCAAAAGTGGTCCTTGAGTCGTTCTGTGCTGTGGTTCAGGAAGAACTGGCACAAGGGAACGATGTGACACTGCCTTATCTTGGCACGTTGAAGGTGGAACATGCATCCAGCGCAGTGCGGGATGCAAATGCATCGGATTCGCCTGTGTGGTCTCCGCCGCAGGGTCGAATTACGTTCGTGCCCCATGACGACTCGTCATTTAATTCATGAACGCTCGCTGGTCACTATGTCCGATCGCCTGCTATCTCAACTGTCCAAACGGCTGGGACTTCCTGAATCCAAGACAGCCCCTATACTGAAGGCGCTGCTCAAGCAGATACGCCAGCGTGCCGAGAAAAAGTCGGGGGTTACCATTCCCGATCTGGGTACGTTTGCTATGGGTAGCGACGGGAATCTGCAGTTCGACCCCGCACCTGCTCTTGAAGAGGCTGCCAATGAGGCGTATGCCGGTCTGGATCAGGAGCCCGTTGTACCGACCGAGGCGTCCAGTGACGAGGCGCCCAGTGACGTACCGGACTCGGCATCCGAGTCAACTTCTCAAAGCACCTCTCCCTCTCAGGAGGCTGGTGCAGCGGAGCCATCTGGTGTCTCCCAGCAAGCGTCGCAAGAGCGGCAGGATGACGATGCAACCGAAGAGTTTACGGCTCCCTCGCCCCCCTCATCCCGGAGATCCGGTGCATCTAAAACAGACGAGGGAGCTGACACCGGTTCCCTCTGGCCGGTACAGTCCGCATCCCCGCGCCCTGCATCGTCATCCCAGGAAACGGATTCTGGCACCGAAGCGCGTGACGCTAAAGCAGCTGCAGATACCGACGCAGTCGAGCCAACTCCAACTGAGTCATCATCCGAAGCATCTTCTTTGGCGCAATCAGAGCGCACTCCTGACGAGGACCTGCCAGACACCAACACCTCAGACGATGACCCACTGGATGACGACTTCTGGAGTCGGGATCGAGAGTGGGACCTTTCGAGTGTCGCCTTTGGCGATGCGCCTGACGAGGAGTTTGGCGATTCCTCTGAGGATGAGGAAGCAGAAACTACCGAAACCAGTGATTCGCCAGCACCCACCTCGGCTGTATCGTCTTCCGAAGAGAGCCCAGTGCGTGCGTCTCAGGCAACGGAGCGGACGAATGCATCCATCTCCTCGTCAGGGGCCTCATCTCAATCAACCCAGGAGCCTGACGATCCCGAAGACGTTGAGTCTGTCGAGAGTTCAGCGGATGCTTCTCCAAAAAGCAGCACAGGACGCATCGCTTTTATAGCTGTTTTGCTGATAGCTGCCCTCATTGGAGGGTGGATTGTGCTCGGCGAGCGCGGCACTGTCCCGAGTCCCGGTGCCCTTATCGAAACGCTACGTACGTCGCTCTCCTCCGATACCGACGCGGCGCCAGCTGCGGCTGATGCTGACGACGCGGAGACAGCCCCTGATCCTTCTTTGAGCGCTTCTACAGACAGCGAAGACGATGGCGCCTCTCCCGACACGGATGAAGCGCCGCCGTCGGACCCGGCTGACGAAACGGTGCAGCCCGCCCCCGATATTGACCCTGATGCAGGCGGCTGGACCCTCGTTGTCGCTTCTCGTACGCAGGAGTCGGAGGCGGAGGCCTTGCAAGAAAGTTATGCCTCTTCGCTTCAAGGTACGGGCTTGCCTGTGAGTGTTCTGCCGAGTGAGGGACCCGATGGGACGATGCGCTACCGCGTTGTCATCGGGCAGTTCTCTTCTCAGGAGGAAGCGCAGAACATCCGCGAGCTTCACAGTGCCCTCATGCCGGACGATGCCTGGTCTCTACAGCTGTAACTTGCAATTTGAAGGCTCCTGAAAGGTCGCTGCCGTTGTACTGATTTCGCTACGTACTACGTTTCTCGCATGCCGCGTCAGGAGTTGCTATGATTTAGGCGAGGACTGTAAGAAAATGCGACTTGTGCGCTCTACGTAACAGATGGGGTTGCATCCCATCCTCCTTGGCCTTGTTTTAGCTTATCACTGTTTCGCCTTCTTCTATCTACGCCGTTGCTTATGTACCTTCGTCTCCAGGCTCCGCCCGCATCCGGTATCGTTGAGGACACGCTTGCGGCAGCAGCCGATGAAGGCACCATGTCGGTGCTTGATATCTTGATTCAGGGCGGATGGGTTATGATTCCCATCTTGCTGCTCTCTTTCATTGCCGTCTACCTCTTTATCGAGCGCCTTCTGACAATCCGGCAAGCATCGAGCGATCCTGAAGTGATCACAGATCAAGTGCGTGATTACATTCGGTCGAACGACATCGACGGGGCCATCGCATACTGCGAGCGGAAAGACGTGCCTATTACGCGGGTCATTCGCCAGGGCCTGGAGCGCCTCGGGCGTCCGATATCTGAAATCCAGGATGCCGTACAGGCAGCCGGCAAGCACGAGACGTTTTTGCTGGAGAAGCGCACCAATATCCTGGCGAGCATCGCGAGCGTAGCACCTATGCTCGGCTTCTTTGGAACGGTCCTGGGCATGATTCGCGCCTTTCAGGATATCCAGAGTCTTCAGGGAAACGTGAACCCGAGTGTTCTGGCTGGCGGGATCTGGGAGGCTCTGATCACAACCGCCGCCGGCCTCTTCGTTGGGATTATCGCTTCGCTGGCCTATAACTACCTACTGGATCGCATTAAACGTCTCACAAACGGGATGGAGCGCTCGGCGACAGACTTCATCGATTTGCTTCAGGAGCCTGTTACGTAAGCTCGCCCTGACGCCAACCTGTTGCTCTCTGTAACTGCCTGAATCCCAAAGATATGGCTTTCGACTTTGAGCCGTCTCGTCCCCCTGTCTCATCGATCAGCCTCGCGGGCATGACCGATGTGGTGCTATTGCTTCTCGTCTTTTTTCTTCTCACTTCGAGCTTTGTACCCCAACTTGGCATCGAGGTCACGCTGCCCCAGGTCGATGCCTCTGCCCCAGTAGAGCAGCAATATATCACTGTTTCTCTCACAAGCGACGGAAGCTACTTCGTGGATGGAGAGCCTGTATCTGAAGCGCAGTTGCGTCAGCGCATTCGCGAGGCTCGTCGCACAGAGACCACGACGGTCGTCCTCCGGGCTGATGAAGGGGCCACGATACGTCAGTTTGCTACCGTTGCTTCAGCTGCGCAGGCTCTTGAGCTGCGTGTGCTCATGGCAACAGAGCGACGCGAGTAGTCCTTTTAAGAGATAGCACCTCTTTATCGCAGATGATAACATCTCTGCACTGGCAAATCGACGAGCTGTTAGGTACATGAGCGGGCTCTCTATTGCAGCCGCTAGATTCAAAAGTGTCATATCGCTTCAGCCTGTAACCTGCAAACACGGAGCGACCACACGGAGCCATTACTCTGCCCTATCTGTGAAGATGAATGGGTACAGGTAACGAGTACTCTCGCTGGTTCGGGCCATCAGATTACGACGTGGTCGCTTCTGGTGTCCATTTCTGTCTCTGCAGTTCCAGAGCAGTTCCAGAGCGGCAGCTTACTCTATCTTGCACCCTACAAGACAGGATAAGCCACATCCAGTTGGTACATGAGATCGCCGTGTCGGTCGCAAGCTCCCTCCTCGCGACGACAAGGTGTTAACGCGTATTTTCGTCGACTTGCTTAAGAACCTGTTTTGATTTCTTAATTTGGGCTCCGGGCGGCGGCGCTGGACTGGGGCCGAAGGTCATGCCCCTGGTGCAAATTGCCCTCGATGTCGGCCCGTAGCCCCGGCTACGAACCTCCATCGTGATCCAATTTTCGCCTCAGCGGCGCTCGCTCTCGCCTACAAACCAAAACCCAAACAGGCTCTAAGTGATGCAGGAAACAGAATACTGACCGAAGCCAGGAAGCAATGCCGACATGACCGTCAACATGGAGGGCCGTGTCGGGACGGACAAGAGGAGCCGAGGGCTCTTCACACCAGAGAACGTCTGGGTGGCTGTTAGATCGCAAGTGATGCTCTCCAAGCAGTCATCTCGGGTACGGCCCTCTTAGCGCCGCTGGTTCGGGATCTACCCGTCTCTCCGATTCGGCGCCAGTCGTTGATGAGCCCCTACAGGCATACATACAAAAAGGCCCCCTTCTGCTTACTGGCAGAAGGGGGCCTTTCGTGTGGGACACCCCGAGCGTCACGGGGATGTTGGTAGTATTCTTCACGCTTCAGAAAATCGCACTTATCCTCGGCGATCTCGGCGATTGCGCCACTCACTCAACACTTCCTGGAGGATCTGGCGATTCAGTTCCTCATTCATTTGCTGATTGACCATCACGCTCGGATCATTGCCGTTAAGGCGGTAGAGGGTAACGCTTCGGCGAGGATCAGTAACGACGTTCTCGAAAGTCAGCACGTCGCCATACGTCATCGTCTCCTGCTGATTGATGTAGCTCGTATTCACTTCACCAGTGCTAATGAGCGACTCAATAAGCTGCTGATCTTCGATTCTTGCTACGGTACGTTGCGTACCCGTTCGGTCTGTAATTGCGATCTGTATCTCCGAGATATCTTGCACTGGCCCGCGCCGTGTGGTGCGCAGGTCGTACCCAAGAATGATCTCATTTACGTTTTCAAGGGCGCCTCGAACAAGACCCTGAAAGTGCGAGTGCCGACTGATCGTGTCGTACATATCGTTCATCGGCATCTCAACAGGCTCATCGCCGCTGACGTAGTCTTCAGAAACGAGTACCTCAACATCTTCGTCGCGCATCCTCGTAAAGAGTCCCTGTAATGCCTCTTGAACCAAGTCGTTATTCCGAAAGCTAATCGTTACCCCATCGGCTTCTTCCGCATCCTCGTCAGCCTGCTGTAAGTCAGCATTGGAAACGGCCCGGTCTGCAGACATCGGCACAATGAGTTGCACGTTCGATGACCACTGTGCATTGCTTTCGACAGTTATGTACAGCGAAACAAACAGCAGTAAGAAAAGCGTTGAGAGCAGTTTACTTACTTTAGGCATATTGAATCTGTTGATGTTATAGGTATCTGAAACGCTTGCGTATTGAGAATCGGGCCAACTGTACTCCTTGCAGGAACTGGCAGGCTTGTGTTTCCCCTCATAACAAGCGTTAGTGCATTCGGGGGATGATGTAGGCTTTTGTAGTACCGGCTCCGTCATTGGCATCAGGGAGTTATGTAGAGTAGCCATTCACGGTGTGACTACACAAAGCCTGTGCCAGCAATTTTCTGATGCCAGTACTACCACGTCGTATCCTCTTCAATGTAAGCGCTGAAACGCTTTTCACGTTGCTCTACGCGGAGGCTACTCTCCACTTCCCTTAGGATGAAGCGCAGATATCAGACCTCCTAAAGCTGTACGTTGAATGAGGATGTGACACGCGACAGATCAATTTCGCCTCTGATTGCCTGCCCGGCGTAGTTCTGCCGATACATCCCTGTTATCCGAATGCGAATATCCGTGCCTGGTGTGATGCCTCGGTTATTCAGTCCCTGTGTCATATCCAGCACACCTGTTCTTGTATTGAGGCTATACTCCGTGTCGTCAAAGTCGCGAAATCCAATTCCGTCTCGGTAACTAACCGTCACGCCATCCACAAAGTAGTTGGCATCGCTGCTGTAACGACTTGCGAACTCTGCATTCGGTTGTACCTCAATTTCAACTTGCCCTATACCTCTAAGGCTTTCCCCAGCCTCAAGTGCTGGTCCATCTGCACGGGCAAGACTAACCGTCGGGTTAGGCGGCGCAATCACACCGAATGACTGACTTCCGAGTGCGATGTCATTGCCATCCTGCTGGAGCAAGTATGCAAACACCTCAACTGACTCTTGTCCACCAGCCGGGCTGAGCGCAAGTGTTCGCTCCATCCCCTCAACGGATTGTCCTTCTCCTTCTATACGCAGAGGCTCGTTCTCTAACCCTGGCACCTGGATACGGACTTCATTGCGGACGTTGCTGTACAACGCGTCGGCGGCAACGGTCTGAGCCAACACTTCGGGACGGTTCACAACGAAGCTCCCACTCACGGGCTCTTCAACTGCGTTCCCTTCTACGTCGCTGTAGACGAGCGTTGCTTCGTACTCGATCTCAGCGCGGTCTTGCCCTTCTTCGAGAAGGTTACCGGTATCCATAACGATCATGGAGCGCATCACACCGTCTCTTCCTTCTATCTCTTCGACGCGAAGGCGATCGTCATCGACCCTGATCTCATATTCGGTGGGTGCAGCTGCAAGATAAGCGCCAGCTTGGTGAGTCTGGCCGAGTACCATGTTCTCTTGTCCTACGACCAGAGACTCAATGCTCTGAAAGAAGGGAGTACTGGCATCAATATCAAAGGTACTGAAGGCGTATAGCAGAATCGGCAAGTACAGGGCCAGCATGATCTGGTACCTGAGTGTTTTGATTCTGATTGTTGCGTCTTTCATAAGAGAAGGTACTCAAAAAAGCACATTACGGGTAGATAGCAGAATGATGTGGGCTCAAGGAGCAGCGTTGATGTTTCTACTCCGAAGGCATCCACAGAGGGCAGAAACCCTTAATCAATCTCTCAAGACTTTCCATTGCCCTTATTGGGAGCGTTGAATGTACGGAAGCGAGAAAGCATTTCGTCCAGATCACTCCGCATATCTTCTACAGTAGATCCAGCGCCCTCCATTTCATTTCCAAGCGTGCGCATTCCTTCTCCGAGGCGACTTGCATCTTCTGCAAGCTCACCACTTGCTACCTCAGACAGCTTTGTACGCATGTCTTTCACAGCTACACGGGCTCGTTTCATCTCACCAGCCATGTCATGGATTTCTCCACCAAACTGCTTAATTTCTTTTCCAAGCGCACTCATCATGACGTTAAGATCATCGTTGACCTTTTTTTCCATCATTTTGCGTGCCGATGCACTTGGGGCCGGGCCTTGTGCTGCTTGTACAACGGCAGCACTCGCCGCGCCCTGGGCTGCTTTTTTACCCTCTTCGGTTTCCTCGTAAGGCTCCATAAAGAAGGCCTGGACGAGCTCAAGCATTCCCATGATGATAAAGGCACCGGCCTCACCGAGGAAGCCTACTACCATAAATGTATCTGCGTAGGGTTCAGCTGCCGGGTTGTCCCAGATCTTGAAGAACACCCCGAGGATTGCGGCGGCGCCAAAGATTCCAATGAAGAAACCGAGCACCTTTGTTGTCAGCTCGAGAATGTATTCTTTCTGACTATTAGCCATGATGCTTAAATGTTGTTGGTTTGAAGCGATGCTATAATGGTACTACCTGAGTGATACGAGGTCTGCGCAAGCAAATCTCACACCAGCATCAGAATATTGAGTCGAAGCTAACAGTTAGCTACCCTACACGTCTGAAGGAGGCTCAGGGAACTCAGGCTCTGTGTCGGGCTCGGGAAACTCAGGATCAACCTGTGGTTCTTCCTGAGGTTCTGGTTCTTGCACACCGGGGAGGTCGGGAATGTCGCCTGTTCCTTCAACCTGAGTGAGGTCAGCTGCACAGCGGAATCCAATCTCCTGACTCCCTCGATCTTGGGGTTGGCTGTTACGAACACCCACACCGATGTCGAAAGAGTTCGATGCCCAGGACCCGCCGCGAATCACACGCTCATCGCGAGTTTCGTCAACAAACGGTGCCGGGTCAGACTGTCCTGACTGATAGTGATCGTAGGTCGGGCTGTAGGTGTCCTGGACCCACTCTGCTGCGTTTCCTGCCATATCATGGACTCCCCATCGATTTGGCGGAAACACGCCAACGGGCGCTGTACGGGAGTAGCCTGTCGCAGCGGGATTTCCTTCGGGGCTGAAGTTGGCGAGATAACGACCCAGTCCATCAGTGGTACGAAATCCGCGCCAGGGGTAAACGGCCCCTATCTGTCCTGCACGAGCTGCATACTCCCACTCGGCCTCGGTCGGGAGGCGCCGGCTTCCATTCCATTCACAGAAGCGCTGCGCGTTTTCCCAGGTGACTCCGAGGACCGGATGATCTTGAAACTGTGGCTGGGCAAGGTAACTACGCTTGGCCTCGCGATCGCCCCCCCATGCTCTCACATCAGGTAGGAGGCTCGCATCGTTTTGGTCTTGGATGAACTCCAGGTACTCACGGTTTGTCACTTCAAACCGATCGATATAGTAGTTTGGCATAGCAAGTACGACGCGTCCGGCTTGCTCGCGATCGTAGACATCTTCGTCCGTCAGTCCCATAATGAAGGTTCCTGTGGGAAGGCGAACCATGTCTCCATATGAGGGGCGCGTGGGGTCGTCACTGGAGGCAGTAGAACTGAATGCAGCGTTAGTAAAGACTGCTCGGGTTGCTTCTGTGGCAGGCTTTTCTTCGGGAGCGTCAACTTCATCACTGACACCCACGTGCTCTGTATCTGTCAGAACAGCGCCTTGCTCGCCCCCAAACGATGCCATAAACACCAGCAGAGCTGCCGACGCTATTGCACCGATAGAGAGCCAATATGCCAGTCTATTCTTTGCTGTTTTCATACTTGTGAGCTGTTAAAAGCAATGTGTAATTCTAATTGACAAAGCAGTCTGCGTACGACAAGGAGCCACTCTGCAGCACATGTCTGTAGCAGGGGATTTTGGCTATCGGACACTATGGCTCGGGAAACTCAAGGTCGAGATCATCCCCCTCGTCTGTACCAACATCTGGAGCATCTGCTTCCGGAGGAGCCTCAACCTCCTGCTCTTCAAAAGCGTCAATATCTATCTGACTAAGCGTGGCCGCGCAGCGGAAGCTAATTTCGTCACCGCCGATTGATGTTTCGTCGCGCACACGTTCCAGCGGAATGTCTCGCGGAGCGCGTTCACGAACGCCGACGCCAATCTCAAATTCGCCTGAGCGCCAGGATCCGCCGCGGATCGCCCGCTGATTTTCACGGGGATTGGTGTGACGCGGATTACGCTCTGCGTGGCGTCCGTAGTCGCGCGTCCATGCATCCGCTGTCCACTCGTAGGCATTCCCGGCCATATCGAAGAGTCCCCACCGATTTGGTTCATAAGAACCAACAGGGTCGGGATTGGACGAGTTGAAATTGGCAAGCGGCTGTCCTCGTCGCTCGGCACTCAGCCCAGGCCATGGATATGCAGCTCCAAGAACGCCACCTCGTGCAGCGTACTCCCACTGCGCCTCTGTCGGCAGGCTATGCCCGCGCCATTCGCAGTACGCATCAGCTTGGTCCCAGGTAACATGCAAGACAGGCGAGTCGGGCTCGCGCTCAAAGTAGCGCTCTGCCTCTGCATCTGGGAGATTCAATTCGTTACTCTGGAGCTCTTCACCGGTCAGATCATCCAAAAAGCGCCGGTAGTCGGCATTCGTGACCATGTTCTGATCCATAAAGAATCCGCTCATCGAGATGCGGAGACGCCCCGGATCTTGATCCAGATCACTCCGTGGATCCGTCGGCCCCATCAAAAATGTACCACTGGGAAGACGGACCATATCGCTGTGATTGTCAAACTCAAATATGTCTTCGTCGGGATCGACTTCGCGGTCATATGGCAGGCGCCCAGGGTCCCCAAATTCACCGTAGAAGCGAGCAACCTCTACCGTCCGTGGGAGGGTTAATGGGTTTCCACTGGCAACCAACTCCCCTTTGGTATAAGGAATATCAAACTCCAGGTCAGAAACGGCCAGTTCGTCGTCGCCGGGGCAGTATCCAAAAGGCCCACATTCCGCTGCACTGGCTTCTGCCAATGCATCACGATCGTCGCGCACTCCGCGAGCAGGGACCTCACGATCAATGCGATTCAGGCGATACACCACGCCCAGGGTAGGCATAAAGCTGGCCACCAGTTCGGGCTGCACCACTCCCCCATTGATTTCCTCCGTCCACGCCCATCGACCCGCAACTTCGGCTTTCAGGCTGACATCACGGCCAATAGCGTAATCAAGTCCGAGTCCAAGCGGGAACAGTGCACGCTCCGTGTCTTCACCGAAGATGAAACGGCCGTACCCTGCATATATATACGGGCTGACCGGAGAATCAGAACCGAGCACATGAAACTCAACTCCAACATCTGCCGAGGTAAGCTCTTGATAAGTCAGCCCTCCTCGAAGTCGAGCTACGCTGTTCAGATCGAGCATAAACCCGCCTGAAATAGCTGGATTGGTGCCGTCCAGCTCCGAGAGCCCCGTCTCTTGAGAGAGCAAGGTACCGCCGGAGACAAAGAGTCGCTGCGAGAGCGCGTCTGTTGGCATACTGATAAGCACGGCTACCAACAGTGCAGTAAGCGTTGAAAAGGTGTGCCTGATTCGCATGGTTATGTATTAAAGTGCAGAATTCAGAAAGCAGATCCAGAGGCGGGTTGCTTCAGAGGCTACGCAGATTGCAAGGCGCATAGCCCCCTTTATTGATCGCCCGTCGGTTGCGGGTCCGTATGACGGAGCCCCTAACGGAGCAGATCAAATCGGTAGGTAATGTCGATAAAACCAACGTAATCAGGTCGCTTCACACCGTCGATGCCCGTATGCCCATCAATCATTCCTGACGTTGGGACGCGGACCCCGATGCGAAATGTATCAAACATTGATACGCCTGCTACAAAGGACCCTGTGACACGGCTTCCAAGCTCATCGAACCGATCGTCATCGGTCGGAAAGTTCTCGTAGGTAGGTTCAATCACAAAGAGCGGTCCACCTCCCAGGAAGACCCGAAACAGCCCTTGCTGGATGTACGGCAGGTCGTAGTCCGCTGTAAAATCAAGAGCAAGAAGGTTGTTTGTAAACTCAAGCGGTACGTTTTGCCCGGTCGTCTTTCCTGCAACACGGTTATACTGCAGCGTTGTATTGAGCCCATACTGCTCAAACTCGCCAAAGCGCCAGTCAACGCCTACCATTGCTGAGGGATTGGCAGAGGTTGCATACTTGAGCACGTTGTTGTTCGGGTTTCGGCTCAGGTCTCCCTGGTAGGTGTTGATTCCGAATCCGATTTTAACGCCATGAATAAATGGACTCCCTGACGCTTCCTCTTCGTCTTCTTCTACACCCAGGCCCTGCAGCCCTTGGGCCTGTACAGGCGCGAACAGGAGCGAGCCAACAACGAACAAGAATGCAAATGTGATTACGTATGGTATTCTGGTAGGCATGTACCCAACGCCGTGAATTTTTGAGAATCGAGTGCTCTAACCGTGTTCAGTGTACCGCTTTGCCATGTACACTTTGTCAATGGTACGCCTCAGAAGCCTAAGTGGCAAACTGAATTGGCGTGATAATAAGAATTTTCCAAACAAGCAACCCATCAGATGTACACGTTCACGATACTAAAGGGGCAATCTGACAACATTCCCCTTGCAGGAGCACATAAAGGTGGGAACTGCTAAGTCAATAGCATGATGCTATTTGAGTGTAGCCATTCTTTGGCTGACATGCAAAAAAGCTTGTTGGCACGCTGCGCATCTATAATCCCTTTCGCTTTCGAATTATAGGGAGGAGCCACCTCAACATTGGCGTACTTTCCCATGCTCCTTTTTCCTGACGTTTGATGCGTCCCTTTGCTTTTGGCAATAAACTACATCCTCGCTTTTTGCACACACTCTTTTAACACCCAAGACGGTTAACCATTCCACCAGTCACGATCGAGTGAACGATACTGTATCGCTTCAGATACGTGAGCGGGCCGAATCGCTTTGGAGCCGTCTAAGTCTGCGATAGTCCGTGCTACCTTCAGTATGCGGGTGTAAGCACGTGCACTCAACCCAAGACGGTCAATTGCCATCTTAAGAAGTCCGGCACTGCGTTCGCCCAATACACAATGTGTCTGTACAGCTGATGCTCCCATCTGTGCGTTCGCATGAATCGTTCCATGCTCCTGAAATCGAGCAGATTGCCGCTTCCGGGCCTGTACCACCCGTGCACGAATCTGATCGGAGCGTTCTGCGCCTTCGGTTGGCGCCTGCAGCTCGTCAAAGTCGACGGGCGCCACTTCAATGTGCAGGTCAATCCGATCCATGAGTGGACCGCTAATTTTTCCGAGGTAGCGCTGTACCTGTGCCGGTCGGCATACGCACTCGCGCTTCGGGTCGTTGAGGTATCCACATGGGCACGGATTCATACTTGATATAAGCATAAACCGCGCCGGGTATGTCACGGTCGTGCGGGCCCGACTGATCGTGATCTGTCCTTCCTCTACAGGCTGCCGCATTACCTCAAGCACGCGACGCTGAAATTCGGGCAGTTCGTCCAAAAAGAGCACCCCGTTGTGCGCTAACGAGATCTCTCCTGGCGTCGGATTGGCTCCGCCTCCGCAGAGACCTGCATCGGATATGGTGTGATGCGGGGACCGAAAGGGGCGCTGCTCCACCAGCCCTTTGGCTGGGTCGAGCATGCCGCTCACTGAATATATTTTCGTGGTCTCAAGCGCCTCAGCCGAGGTGAGGGGCGGCAAAATACCCGGCAATCGTTTCGCGAGCATGGTCTTCCCCGAGCCGGGCGGCCCAACCATAAGCACGTTGTGCCCGCCCGCAGCAGCCACTTCAAGCGCACGTTTTACATTCTGTTGTCCGCGTACATCGGCAAAGTCGATGCACTGGTCAAGCCGCGTGTCTGGAGACGGTCGCGCCGCCTTGTACAACGTAACCGCATGCTCTCCTTCAACTAAAAACCGTATTGCCGCTTCCAGTGATGCAACCGGTACCACCGTGAGCCCCTCAACCACCGCCGCCTCTCGCGCATTTTCTTTCGGAACCATTACATATTTACACCCTTTTGCGCGAGCGGTAATAGCCATAGGAAGAATACCCTTCACCGGTCGCACGCTTCCATCCAATGCTAACTCGCCCATGATCCACGTCGCATCAAGCCGGTCGGGGTCAATGCGGTCGGTGTATGCAGCAAGTAGCCCAATGGCCAGCGGCAGATCGAAAGCAGATCCTTCTTTTGGAACGTCTGCCGGTGCCAGGTTAATCGTAATGCGCCCTCGCGGCACAGGCAACCCATTCGTCTTCAGTGCCGAAGTCACCCGATCATGACTCTCTCGCACAGCCCCGTATGGAAGCCCTACAACCGTATATTTAGGAAGCCCCGAGTCGATATGCGTTTCTAACTCGATTGGCAATGCGTCAACTCCAATAGTTGTGCTGCTCCAAACCCGGCTCAACATAAGCACGATCAGCAGTCTGTTTCAGATGCGTTTAAGGGGGCCATGCTGTTGACCCTGACATGCATCAGATCGTAACGTGGTAAGGAGTCCACCCTGCCTTGCCCTGCCCTTAGAACCTGTTTTGATTTCTGATAGTGGATAGACGCTAAGTGATGAAGCGATTTGACACCGCAGCCTCGTCTCGGTCGAACCCCCTCTCCCTACGGGTTTCTCCCCCTTTTCCAAGGGGGAGATGTCGGCAGACAGAGGGGGTTTCAGCGGACTGTGATGAAGTAGCCTACGTGACAATCACTTACCATTGAACCGCTACCTGATTTCTTAATTTGGGCTCCGAGCGGCGGCGCTGGACTGGGGCCGAAGGTCATGCCCCTGGTGCAAATTGCCCCCGATGTCGACCCGTAGCCCCGGCTACGAATCTCCATCGTGGTCCAATTTTCGCCTCAGCGGCGCTCGCTCTCGCCTGCAAACCAAAACCCAAACAGGCTCTTAAACGCGTTCTCCGAAGATGCCTTTCCTTAAGGCGCAATAAAAGACGCGATCTGGTCATGCTTGCGACGCGCGTCATGATATCCGATCTCTAAGACACGTTCTATGTACCCCCGTGCAAAAAGCAACACGCTCATCCAATCTGCATTGCGCAACTCGCCTGTTCCCATGCCCCCGGCCAGATATCGGATGGTCGCCGGCAGCGCATCAACGTATTCGTGGGCAAATGCGCTCAAGTTCACCGACGGACGAATTTGGAGCAGGTCGATGACTCGCTCTGTGACTCCCTCTGCCTGCCCGTTTCGGGCGGCCTTGCCAGACACAAGACGATTAATCCGACGCAGGTTCTCGGCATCTTGCTCCAAGGCATCTGTAAACACTGCGTTTACGAGCACACCCATGATCTGTGCAAGCGGCGGATGGCCCTGAACCGATGGCTGAGCAGCTTCTTGCTGACTCGGCTTGTACCGATTTGCAATTACCATAATACGTGTAGCCCCAAGATGCACAGCCGGCGCCAGCGGGGCCATCAGGCGCACGCCTCCGTCACCGTACCACGCATCGCCGATGCGCACCGGCGGAAAGACCAGCGGCAGCGCCGTCGATGCCATAATGTGATCGACCGTAAGCTGCGTCTGGCGCCCCACCCGGTCTGGGCGCTCCCACTCGTCGAAGTCACATCCTTGCACCCACGTTACGGTCTGGCCAGTGGTATAACTCGTTGTTACAACCGCCGCGCCCTTTAGCCACCCTGTACGTACGTTGTGTGCAATACCCTGCAGCCTGTTGTTGTGCGTAGCCATCTCCCGACTCAGAAATGTGCGTAACGGACTCGGGTCGAGTACGCCGCGCTGCGGGGCGCCGTGTGTGGTGCGTGCCGCTGATCTGCGATCGGTCAAGAACTGGCGCATCACAGCAGGAACCGTGTTTACATCGAACACTCGGTCTGCCGAGAGGCGCTTCCAGTTACGTACGAGGCTCTGGGTCGCCTGTGGAAACGTGCCGACATGGTTGGCCAGATGCGTCGTATTGATCGCCCCCGCCGACACACCCGTCAAAATGGAAAAACGAAATGACGGAAACGCCTCAGCCATGTAGTGAAGCACGCCTGCCTGATACGCCGCCCGCGCTCCGCCTCCCCCTAATACCAGCGCCACATCAGGTGCACGGCCTGAAGCGCCCTCCTCTCCAGCGCCCAATGTGCGCGTTAACGGTTCAGGCAAAATACGGTGGTACCAGCGTTCCATAGTATGGTCTATGCTTTATGCCCTGTGCTTTTGAACGGTCTGCAGCCGGATTGCCCGCCGAAACGCCTTATAGCTTTATTGCAGCAAGAGTTTATTGCAGCAAGAGGCGGCTCGTAACACCCTTGCATTAAACGCTTCCTGTTGCATAGGCCGCTGCATCTTGCCTGCAGGTTACGCATACTGAAAACGTGTGTTATTTCACTCTGCTTGCACTCGCCAACCACGTTCCTCGATCATGCCCAAGCTGAGGTCTCCCGAACGCGTTCTCTTCTTGTTTGTCGATGGCATTGGTCTGGGCCCGAATGTACCGTCTAACCCGTTGGCAAATATAGGCCCCCACTGGGCGCACCTGGCACGGAATGCGTCCTGGACGCGCGACACGCCCCCGGTCAGCCGCACCAATCATCTCTTTCGCGGGCTCGATGCCACCCTTCATGTAGATGGGCTGCCGCAGAGCGGCACCGGCCAGGCGTCGCTGTTTAGCGGAATCAACTGTGCAAAACGAGCCGGGCGCCACTTTGGCCCCTTTCCTCACTCCTCATCCAAGCCCGTGCTGGCTTCGCATAGCCTCTTTCAGCGCGTGCAGCCGCACCTTGCACCAGCCGACTGCGCCTTTGCCAATGCCTACCCGCCCGTATTCTTTGAGCGCCGCGCCGCACGCGATCGGTGGACCGTCACTACGCTGTGCAGCAAACAGGCCAATGTGCGCCTTCGTTCTACGAGCGACCTGCGTGCAGGGCATGCCCTTTCAGCCGATATTGTCGGCTCGGCCTGGCTTGAGAAGCTCAATATTGCCATCCCACAGCTCTCACCCGCGCAAGCGGGTCGCCAGCTGTACGCGCTCATGCAGCAGCACCGGCTTACGCTGTACGAGTACTACGAAACCGACAAAGCCGGACACGGGCGGTCGACCCTCAGTCCAGCAACCATTCTGAACCGTCTGGATGCGCTGGTTGGCGGCATTCTTGAGTCGTTTTCGCCCCAGCGCGACCTGCTCCTGCTCTGCAGCGACCACGGCAATCTTGAGGTGCCGACCCAGAAGCCGCACACGCACAATCCCGTTCCGTTTGTGGCTTACGGATGCGGAGCGCAGGCTTTTCAATCGGCTACGTCACTCATCGATGTAACCCCTGCCCTCTGTACACTGCTCACGTCTTAGCTGCGGGCACCTCTCTCCGCACAGCTAACTGTCGCGGCGTGTACAGGGGTTCTTCGTTAGCGCCCCGCAGCAACGTCTTGCATGCGCCCGTTAACCAGCTCATCGACCAGGCCATCTGCATTGTAGACACGCCGTAGGGCTTCGATAATGCCTCGGCTGTCTACGGCAATGGCACGAGCCTGCTCATCGCGGTATAGAAAACGATTGGGCAGCGCCTCGTAGTTGCTATCAAAGACTACTCCAACCAGCTCCAGACGGTCGTTGACCAGTGGCGACCCGGAGCTTCCGCCGGCAATGTCGGCGGTCGACACAAGGTTGAGCGCTGTGTTGCGCAGTGTGCTATCGGCCTCGTGCACCATCCAGCGCTCCGGAAGCTGCCACGCGCTGCCCTCTCTATCAGCAGCCCGGTCGTACATGCCGCCGAAGGTAGTATAGGGCTCGATAGCAGTCGTGTCAACCTGGTAGCCCCGTACACGTCCATCGCTCACACGCAGCGTTGCGTTTGCATCGGGAGCAATGCGGTCGCTGCCGAAGATAATAAGACGTGCTTCATTCAGACGCGCATTGATCGACTGCTCAGAAGCATTGAAATCCTGAATCTGCTCTACTACGCTAAAGTAGAGGGGGGCCAGCGCTTCCACCAGCTGTACCGAAGGGTCGTTGCTGTCTCGATAGCCTCGGTCAAAGAGGCGACTGGCGCCTTCTTGCGTGCCGAGCCGGCTCTCTTCGACCAGCATCTCGGCCCACTGCAAGGGCGTGCGCTCTTCAAAGATACGCTGCATGGTCGGATCGCTGCCTCCGTAGCTCTCCCGAATCTCTTGCAGGCGCTGGGTAATCGCGACCTGCTCTACCTCGGCCGGCCAATCCTCAATCTGATCTGCCTCGCGGCGCGCTTCAACGATCTCATTGGAAGTGCCTCGCCGCCCGCCAAGCTGATCCATGTAGTATCCGTACATGGCTCGTGTGATGATGCGCGAACCCACGCGGGTGTTCGCGAAGCCGTTGAACGCCCGAGCCCGGCGGTTCAGCGAGGAGCGGGCCCCCTGGAGCTGGTCCATGTCGCGCGTGAGCCCACTGTAATGCTGCCGCAACGAGTCGACCGATCGGATGGAGTCTTGCAGCGCACGCTCGTTGGCTGTGCGACGCGCAATGAAGTAGGGATCGCCGAGTCCTTCAAGCTGGCCCTGCAGGCTCTTCTGCGAGTTTTTCAGCGAAACCAGTGTGTTGCCCAGTTGAGGCCAGTCGCCTGGACTGTTCTCTTCGAAGAAGGCTTCCATCGCTTCGATGCGCGGCTCCAGGAAACGCAGCTGGTCGGGGATGTTGAAATCGCGCTGGTATTTCATCTGACTTACCGTGGTAAGGCGGCTCGTGCTTCCAGGAGTTCCAACCGCAAAGACTGCCATACCGGCTTCGCTGCCTGTGGTGTGGCTCCATTCGAAGTAGCGCTCAGGGGTGACCGGCTCATCTTCGTCGTACACCCGGTAGAACGCAACGTCGAGGTTATACCGGGAATAGGTGAAGTTGTCTGTATCCCCACCGAAGAAACCGACCTGCTGCTCAGGTGCCATAACCAAGCGTACGTCGGTGTAACGGCGATATGTATACGCTTTGTAGCGAGCACCTTCATAGAGCGCCTCGACCGATACGCGCAGGTTCTCATCGCGCTCTTGAGCCTGCTCGTTCAATTCACGTTCGAGCGAGCTTACCCGCTCACGCCGCACAAATGAGCGCAGCGTACGGGCGCCGCGATAGATGCGGTCGGTCACCTCTTCAAACTCGACAAGTTGATCAACGAACAGATCGGGGGTTTCGCGCTCCTCACTCAGCGAGCCCGCTACAAATCCGCTTTCCCCGAGCGCCTCTCCCTCTTCAGAGACGGCCGTAATGTGCTCCCGTGCGCAGTGGTGGTTGGTCACCAGCAGACCGGTGTTCGACACGAACCCGCCCGAGCAGGTATCGCTGAACCGCAGCGATGCCAGTTGCATGTGCGAGAGCCAATCGTCGGAGGCGTCGACCCCGTATGCATCGTCGAGGTAGGACTGCGGAACGGCGTTGATCGCCCACATCTTGCCAAGATCAAAGGGACGCACCCGCACGGTGTCGTAGCCAGCAGGCATCTCGGTAAGCGACTGAGACGGCATGCGCGCCTGCACATCAGGCCCCTCTTCAGTTGACGCGGGCCGCTCAACAACAGGCACCGTGTCGCGGGGTGCCGAGCATCCAGACGCTACAGCGATAAGGAAGCTTACAGCAATAAGCGCAGTTACTCCTTGCGAAAAACGGGAAGTAGGTAGACCGTTCATAGGGTACACGTAAGCGTCGGGAATAGGAAGAAGCAGGTGCGAACTCGCCGTCTGAAGAAGAGCCGAAAGGGACGTGCACTCCCATCCAACAAGTACGCTGTGCACACGGTTAGAAATCGAGGGCTTACGGCAGTCCAGCAGAGCCACTGACAGCCCAGATTGAGAAGTTAAAGTTGGCTCTTACAGAACAAGTATACCCACCATGCGGCACATCGTTTTATGTCTCTTGTTGATCCGCGCTTCTGTGCCCGCTCGCGTCCATTTCTTGTGGCCAGGATCTCGTGGCAAAACGCCCTGTTTTCAGGCACCTTGTTTTCAGGGATGTACCTATTGATGTGTCAACCCTGAATGGTGTGGTGTGAAAGGACCTCGCTCTCTAACGGATGTCATGTTGAGCAAGCAAAGAGATCCCAGGACTCGAATCACGTCGAAACATCTCCCCGGCGTTCAGCAGATGCGGCGGGACAGGGACCCTGCCAACCTTGGGGGAGATCTTCATTCACTACGTTTACCTATCCCGGACCTGATCCAGGATCTCACTTCGCTTGTGTCAGGGTTAGGATCAAGATGACAGCATGTGAGAGGAGTACGTTGCTACCCCATGATTAACGCGTGAAAGGACAGTAAGTGAGATCAACAATGAGGTTGAATTTTGCCTGTTTGCCTCCTCTTCGCACAACGGGCCGCCACTTTTAGACATATGTGAAGTTCACCAAATGAGGAACCCCCCAATTCTAAAAACAATATAGAGCATCTGCTTGCGAAAGTGGCGGAATTGGTAGACGCGCGAGGTTTAGGACCTCGTGCCCGTTAGGGCGTGGGGGTTCGAGTCCCCCCTTTCGCACTCTGTACACTGCGTATCGGATGGATATCTGATATCGGTCGTATATCGGCCACACAAACAAAAAAGCAAAGAGGCCAAGTGAAGCGTTAACGCTTCTTGGTCTCTTTGCTTTTTTATTTAACTCATATGCTTGCAGCACAAAGCTACACAGTTTATACTCCTTTTATCTCATCATGAGATAAAGACAGTTTCTTTTGTCTTACAGAGCACTGCTCTGCACTGCATGGACGCTGCGCTACTTCAGCTCTCGCAGTTCGTCTATGCCGAGCTTCTTCTTGATCTTACGGTAGGTCTCCCAGTCAATCAGAACCGCATAAGGATCGTTATTTTTCTGGATGAGCACCCCGTTCTGGGTTTTACGGACATGCTCAATCAGCTCAGACGTCTCTGAGCGCAGCTCGGTGATTGTTGCAATGGCGTCAACGCCTTCAGTGTTATACATGGGTAGTAACCGTCTATGAAAGAATCTATTGGGCTCTCAAGCTACACGCGAGTTCGATGCACCGCCATGAACGTAGCAGTTCATCAGCACAACGAGAGAAGAGACCAACACTACTTTTGCGTGTATCTGTGTGACGAAATCATACTACGATAGTTACCACCTATACAGTTTTTTAAAGCAATAAAGCAACTTGTCAACTGGTACGTTATTCTCAGACATCTGTTCACTACATGTTCACTTGTTTAATTAAGCAGATCGTTGTAGGTCGATGAGTGCGACGGATCTATCTGTGTGAGTAGAGCACGTGCCTGCTGACGCTGGCTTCCCCCTCTAAATACCGCACCGAGCTCCTGGTACTTCGATGAGAAAAAATGGTCGAAGACATAGGTGCGTCCAAGGCGATCGTCCATCTCTGCGACCTCTTGCAGGAGATCAAGTGCCGTAGCCTGCGCAGCCTCAGGATCTTCGGTGTAACGGTCGAGCACTTCGTAATGGTACCGGAAGATGATCCCACGAAAGTCGCGATGCCGATCGCTAAGCAACGCCTCAATAAAGTCAGATCGATTCCGGTCCGATCCAAACGAATCCCACCCGGTGCTGCTGGGGTCGGAGCGCGCCCGGTCGGATATGCTTCGGCTCTGTTCCAGGTAGGACGTTCCGCCATGCTCTGCGAACGTGTCGAAGTCCATCCCCAGAATGAGAAAGGCGTAGAAATCAAGCACGGAAGCGAGCGGATCGTACCGGTTTAGGTTATGCACAAGGCTCTCCCCCCGGCTGTAGCTGAACGTCCATTCAGGGTCGTTCAGGCGCAGCACGGGCGTCGACTGGGCCGTTCCGTATACAGGACGGCGAGACGAGACAACAACCCGGGCCCGGTATGTGCCGGTAGACGGTTCGTCCTGGATGATAACCTGCAAGCGGCAGCCAATACGCTCGCTGCTCTGCACCCGATGAGACGTCCACGACCGACGATTTAGGTAGTCGGCCATGCGCGATTCGAGCTCGTCGAGCGCTGAGCGATCCGTGCCTGCGATCTGGGAATAGTCTACCTGGACGCGGCAGTCGAGCTCCTGGGCACCCGCAGGCTGTATCAGTGCACTGCTTCCGATCGCAAGAACGACCGTGAGTATCGTGAGGGACATGCTTGGGGGCAGCACGCCCCGTATCCGCCTGCCCCAGTCGCATGCGCACGTCCCAATCCAGGTCAGCGCTCTTTTGGCAGCACGTCTACGTAATGTTTTCATAAAAACACGTGTCATATTAAGTAGAAACACCACCTCATACAGACCCTGCTTTCCTCATGAGGAATACGTTTTTGTGGTGCACGCTGCGCATTACTGTCTGGCTTTTTGTCTCGGTTTTTTTGATGCCTGTTGAGGGACACTGCCAATCTCTGTTTGACCTGCGGGGTTCCACGCAGAGTACGGGGCTGGCACACGCCACAACGGCCCGAACGGGACTTTCAGGAATGCACGTGAACCCGGCATCGTGGGCCGCTATTGAGGCGCGGCAAGCGGCTGTCTACGTGGGGCAGATGTACGGGATGCCTGAGCTACGCCATGGTGCGGTTAGTCTGCACTGGCCCACGTCGTTTGCCCACCTGAGCGGGGGCAGCAGTACGTTTGGGTTTGAGGACTATCGTGAAACCTACCTGTCGTTGGGGGCTGCGCGGCTTGTGCCCCTCGGGGCAATGCAGTCTCTCCATCTGGGAGCGACCGTGCGGTACTATCATGTGGATGTTGGGCCTTTCGGCAATGCCCAGGCGGCCGGGGTCCACCTGGGTGCCATCATGCAGGTGCTTCCTCTCGTCTATGTGGGCGTGCACGCAACCAACGTGAATCAGCCGCAGTGGACCGATGACACCCCGCTGCCACGCACGCTGAGTGCAGGTGCTGCCTACGACGTGTCGGACGCGATCGACTTGAGTGCGGACTTCTTCAAAGATCTTGACTTCCCGCTGCGCTTTCGTGCCGGTCTTGAAGCGGCGCTTCTTCCAACCCTAACGCTGCGGGGCGGACTGCAGACGGCTCCTGCTGAATTTGCTGCCGGGGTTGAGGTGGGATACGGGCCGCTCCGCGCCGGGCTCGCGGCTGAGCAACACTGGGAGCTGGGGTGGTCGCCTGCGGCCGATCTGCGTGTCGTCTGGTAGAGCTCGGTGCTGGTGGCACTACGCTGAGAACCTGTTTTGATTTCTTACTTTGGGCTCCGAGCGGCTCCGCTGGGCTGGGGCCGAAGGTTATGCCCCTGGTGCAAATTGTCCCCGATGTCGGCCCGTAGCCTCGGCTACGAACTTCGATCGGGGTCCAATTTACGCCGCAACGGCACTCGCTCCCACCTGCAAACCAAAACCCAAACAGGTTCTGAAAGGGTGCCTACCGGGTCGTTTCCGCTTCTGCTACATCGCGGGAATTATAATGAGGGAGATTTAACATAGGGGTGCAATTATGAGTAGGCATAACGTGATGCGCGTTCTTCTATCTGTAGCCGGATTCTTTATAGTTGGATTCAGCTATCTCTTTGCTCCTCGAAGCACAGCTGGCTCCTTGACGCACATGGAGCAGTTTGCGCTTCCTTCCGACACAACCGATTCATGGACTGTCGTGCTCCGGTATCTCGGCGACGAGCCCGATGCCGAGTTGCTTGAGCTTTGGCAGCACTGGGCAGAGGCCCCGCTTAACATAAACCAGTCCGCCGCCGACGAGCTGCAGCGTCTTCCCGGGCTTACGTTGCGCCAAGCCCTGCAGATCGTGTCGTATCGGGGTGCGCACGGCCCCTTCGGTCATGTCGACTCGCTTGTGCAGGTGCCAACTGTATCGCCCGAGACGCTTCTCCTGGTTCGCCCGTTTGTACACGTGCCTGCCCACGAACCTCTTACGACTGACGTGCCTGCGTGGTGGCGGGCGGACTGGCAGGGCCGCATGTTGCTGCGCACGGGACGCCGCATTGAACGGGCCCGTGGATATACGGGGAAGACCCAGGTTCCGTATCTGGGCTCCCCCTACCGATCGGTAGCGCGGGTACGGGCCTGGAATCCACATCTTGACGTAGGCTTTACGGCCGATAAGCGTGCCGGCGAGCCGCTGCTGTGGGATCCGGAGCGCCAGCAGTATGGCGCTGACCATCTCATCGGCTACTTGCACCTTCGCAACCGGGGGCGGCTCCGGCAGGTGGTGGCCGGCAGCTACCAGGTGGCCTTTGGGCATGGCCTGGCACTGTGGACGGGCCCGCGCTTCTCCTCCGTATACGCCCCTCCGGGCACGCTAACGCGGCAAGGCAGCGGAATACGTCCGTATCGGGGCACCAGTCCGCACACCTACTTTCGAGGAGCTGGTGCTTCGGTACGTGTTGCCCGCTCGCTGGAGGCGACCGCATTTGCCTCGCACCGGCGCCGGGATGCGACGCTGGATACGCTGCACCATAGCAAAGCGGTGGTGGCCCGATCGCTACGCACGGGTTCCTTACGACGCACCGACACAGAGCGGCAGTACCGTCGCCTCTTGCCCGCAACACATGTGGGGGGGCACCTGCAGTGGCGGCATCGTCGCCTTCATGTTGGCATGCTGGGCCTGTATGCGCGCTTCGGGCATCCGATAGTGCCCCCTGCGCGCCCCGACACGCGCTACGCGTTTGCCGGGCGCTGGACGACCCACTGGGGACTGGCCGCCCAGTACAGCACGACGCGCAACGTAGTTCTCTTTGGCGAAACAGCACGTACTGGTCCCCGAGGCGCTGCTACCGTTCTCGGCATGCATGCACCCGTGGGGCGGGATGGCTCGATCGGACTTCGGGGGCATGCTGCAAATCGCTTCTACGACCCGCTCGACCTGGGTGGACTTGACGGACGCTCTATTGCCGGCGAACGAGGTATTACAGCCCGGCTTGCACTCCCTGTGCATCCCCACTGGACCCTCTACGGAACGGTGCAGCAAACCTATGTGCGCATTCCCCAGTTTCGGACGACACGCCCCGTGGTTGCTACGCGCACCGCAGCATCCGTTCATTACATTCCCAGCCGCCACTTCGACCTTCGTGTGCAGGGGCAATGGCGTACCGGAGATATCCGTGAATCCGTTACCCATCCGTACGGACCTACCGTGCCGGTGCATGGGCGCCGCACGCAGCACAACCTTCGCTTGCACATGCAGTATTCGGCTACGCCCGATCTCCGATTTTCTGTACGCACTGCGGCCACCCGTGTGGAGCTCCCCAATCAGTCAGAAACGGGTACGCTGCTCTGGGTTGAAACCGACTATGCTCCACATCGCCGCGTCAGTACGAATACGCGGTGGACCCTCTTCGATACCGAGGGGTTCGAAAGCCGCCTCTTCGCGTACGAGCCCGATCTACAGTACGGGTTTAGCATCCCCGCCCTTTTCGATCAAGGGCAGCGTGCCCATGCCCTGGTGCGTCTCGAGCTATCTCATGCCCTCCGCTTAGAGACCCGCTACAGCGTATCTGCTTTCACCACGCGCGACGTTATCGGACAGGGGCGCGACACCATCAACAGTCACCGCGTGCGAGACTGGCGCGTCCAACTGCGCTGGGCTTTATAATGGATCCACACATCGCAGTCGATTCACACATTCTATTTTTCTGTCTCCCCACGTCTCTTCTACGCCTCCAGGGGAACTTAGTGCTTTTCTGATGCATGGGTGCGTCACTGTACCGCAATGCAGCAACTTTTTTGTTCATGCCCTTTACTTGCTGGGGGCAGACACCTATACTACTATGCAGTATCATATCTAAAGGCCTCGGTTCTGCCTATCCATCCCGCCGCCCACATTCCGCCATCAGATGATGCCGCTATGACCGATACTCCCACATCGGTACTGATCGTTGAAGACAATGCTGAGACGCAGCTGTTACTTGAGCATATTCTGCACACGAGGTACCACACGACCATCGTTTCTTCTGTGGATGAAGCGCTGCAAGCGTGCCTCAACCACGTGTTTGACCTGCTCATCCTTGACATTAATCTTGGTGAGGAGCGTACCGGGACCGATCTCCTCCACACGCTACGTGCCACGCCTTACGAGGTATCAGCGCCGGCTATGGCTCTTACCGCATATGCGATGCCCGGCGATCAGCAGCGATTCGAAGACGAGGGGTTCGCCTCTTATGTTAGCAAGCCTTTCGTACAGAAAGACCTGACCGAAGCTATTGACCGGTGTCTCAAGGCGTCAACGTAAGTCCCAGGTCGCGTGCATTGAGCACGCTCCAGCCACACAGTACAACTTATCTACCAAAACAACCGCTACCGAAACACGCCCGCCCAGTCGCTCTGGGGGATACGATACGTTGCCCCTACGCGCAGGTCAACTGCTATATTGTAGAAAAGACGCGTGCGCATCCCCACGCCAACCGTGACACTTGACAGCGTGTCGACGGCGCCATCCCAGTCAAACAGCGCCTGCGCACTGCTGTACAGATATCCTGCTTCCAGATAGACAGGAAGCAGGGTGCTCCCCCAATCCGGATACCAGACAGGCTGCGTAAGGTCCAAATCAAACCGCGTATAAATGCCTTCAGGAAGCAGCGCGTTGCTGTATCCGCGCGGCACAAACAGATCCAGGTCGAAGATCGCGGCGCGGTTCTGCGCCAGCGTGCTCATTCCCAGCCGAATGCCGGTATTCATGCGGTCAAAACCTGGGACATAGAGGCTGTTGCCTACCTGCAGTGCCTGTCCGGCACTCACGCCGTCGGTCCAGACATCAAGGAAAGGGCTCACCGCAATGACCCACCCCGTGCGGGGAACCAGGTCGCGCGTGTTCTGCTGCAGACGATACGCGTATACCAGGCTCGGGCGCAGCGTAACGCGGCTTCGCAGAGGCTGCTCTTCGATGAAGTCAGCAAAGAGACGGGTCTGTCGCAACTCGCTACGCCACCGCAGCTGCAGCTGCGACCGGTAGACGTTCGAGCGCAGCACAATGGGCTGTTGCAGCGTCATTTCGATGCCGCGCTCCTCAGCGCCAATGCGGCGCGACACCGCCCCGCCTGAATCTGTCTGCACCTGGCCACGCACTGTAAACGGGCGCCGATACAGCCCGATGCCTGGCTGTCCCCACAGCCGACTTGTCTGTACACGAGCTTCCCCCCAGAGGCGTCCGGCCTGGTAATACGCTTCCGCCTGATAGGCCCACTGCTGAAGCGGATCGGCGCCTCCTATGCCAAGCCCCACGCCCAGCCCGAGCGTGGTACCGGGCACCCGGTTTGCCTCTAACTCCTCGCTCTCAATTCGGATCGTAGGATATGCAATGCGCGGGCGTAGATATGAGCGGCTCCGGTACGAACGATCTTCGATCTGCGCGTACGGGTCCTGTGCTCCGTCTGCCTCAGCCCCGCTGCTCTCGGTCTGCTCATGCCTGGCGTCGGGGTGCGTGTGCCAGTGGCCGCCCTCCCATACGTCCCATTCGTCGGACGCGAAGGGCACCGTTACCAGGTCGTGGCGCTCATGGGCATGCCGCACGTAGGCAACACGCTCGCCACCGGGCGAAAGGGCCGGCTCCAGCGCCCCGTACGGTTCGTTGGTAGCCTGTCGCACCGTCTCAGAAACCAGGTCGATCGCGAACACATTGGGGACGCCTGTGGGATCGGCACTTACAAACAGTGTAGCTGCATCGGGCCCCCAGCTCACGTCGTAGATGACCGCGTCTTCAAATGCAAATAGGGGCGTTACACGCAGCCGGGCCGCATCGCGGTCGTGATGCACCGTGTATAGCATCTGCACACCGCCTCGGTTAAGCAGTGCTACGGTTCGGTCTGCTGTGGGATGCGTGGCGAGCTGCTGGATGCGCGTGTATGGCGGCAGTGGTGCTGTAAGCGCCTCGTGCCTGTGGGGAAGTCCGCGCAGCGCAAGCCGGTGCTCGGGGCCGTCGATCTCAGCCGCCCAGAAAGAGCCGTCGGGGCGAGGCGATGGCGCCAGAAGACGTGCCTGTTTGGTCGCTCGCACAATGTACCCCGTCCCAAGATCTACCGTCTCAACATCGGCAATGGCCTGCCGAGGTACCGTGGCTGCCTGTTCGTACCGGCTCATCCATACGGACTGGCTGTCGGGGGCAAGGTGCATGTGGTAGTCGTCTGTAATCTGGTACGCGGCAACCCGGTTGGACTGCCCGGTGGGTACATGCACCGTGTACAATCCGGGCACATCGCTATACCCGGAGCGATGCACCACCAGCGTGTCAGGATGTGTCCAGAGCGGACGGCGATGATTGCGTCCTTCGCGCGGGGTAACCACCGGGTTGGCATCAGTGAGTGGGCCGAGCGATGCGAGGCGCTCCTCTTCGCGCGCCTGCTCCGCTTCCACGAGTTGGCCCGACATACGCAGCGGGGGGGTCTGCATCCCATACCACAGCGCCGGACCGTACCCTAACAGCGGAAAGCGATGGTACCATGCCAGCGTGCGGTGGAAGAACGCATACGGATCGTCTTCATCGGCCTGTTCAACCAGGTAGCGAAAGAGCTGGCCGCCTCCAATGTAGTGCCGATCGAAGGGCTGCGTGTAGCGCGGCGCATAGAGCGAGCGCGAGAGCCGCCAGGGTGTATCGCTTCCGAGCGCGGCGCGATACGGCATGAGCGCCGCCGGCAGCCCGAGGCGTCCGGCCCCATCGTATCCGTAACTCTCACGATACACAGCAACGCCCTCGACCCATCCACGCGGCACACCCAGGTTCAAGGCGCGCTCAATGTCTGGGGCAAACGTACCGAGGATCGCCCCCACGCCGAATCCTGCTGCGTATTCCGCGTGCAGCGCATGCGTCAGCTCATGCGGCACGACCACGTCGAACCACGATGCGTAGCGAGCCGTGAGCGCCTGGTTGCGAATGCTGGGGATCTCGATCTCCTGCTTGAACGGAAACGGACGGACAAACCCATTCGAGCGGTCGTTGTAGGCATTGAGCACCACCGGCATTCGGCGCTGTGGGCGTGCATCCCCCATGATCTCATGCGTAGTGTGCTCGCTTTCGTGCAGGATGCGGGCCACCCGCTCGGCCGACGCCCGGTGGCCTGCCTGATAGATAAGATCGTACCCTTCAATCGGAAGCACCCGGTAAGCTACCGAATCGGGGCGGTTTTCTACGCTGTACCCCCCCGATACGCGCCCCGTTTGCTGGCTGAAGCTATCAAGAGGAATACAAAGCAGCAGCGCAGCGGACAAGAGTACGCATGGAAAAGTGCGCCGCGCCAGCAGTTTAGGCAGCATAACGAAAAAACTAACTACAGAGAGGAACCTTGTGTGCGAACGACCCGCTTCATTTGCTTGACAAGGTACAAACCTGTCTCCTTAATGTGAACCCCGAGCACATGCCCACACAGTCCAATTCCGAAGGACGTTCATTTCCCCCTTCTGTTGCCGTACGGTCCGTTTCTTCTGACGCATCTATCGACGACCCACGGCTTTTCTTTAACCGAGAGCTGAGTACCCTTGACTTCAACCAGCGCGTGCTGCACCAGGCACTTGACGATCGCATTCCCCTGCTGGAGCGGGTGTTCTTCTGCGCAATCACGGGCAGCAACCTCGACGAGTTCTTTCGCAAGCGCGTAGGCGGGCTAAAGCGCCAGCAGGCCGCGGGCGTCTCTTCGCTGTCGCCCGACGGGCGTACGCCAGAGGAGCAACTCGCGCTTATCTACGACGCGGCCCAGCGGCTCTACGAGCGCATGAGCACATGCTGGGAGGAGACGCTGCGCCCCCAGCTGCGCACAAAAGCCGATGTGCACGTGCGCGCCTACAAAACCCTTAGCGCGAGCGAACAGCGCTATATCGACTCTTACTTTGATACACACATCTTTCCGGTCCTCACCCCTCTTGCTGTTGATCCCGGACACCCGTTCCCGTTCCTCTCCAATTTAAGCCTGTCGCTGGCTATTAGCCTACACGACCCCGGCCACAACGCGCAGCGCTTTGCTCGCCTTAAGGTACCCGACAACCAGCCCCGCTGGGTGCAGCTGCCCGATACGCACCAGTATGTGCCGCTGGAGCAGATCATCGCCCACAACGCTCAGGCGTTGTTCAAGGGCATGGAGGTGCGCGGTGTAAACGCCTTCCGCGTAACGCGCAACGCCGACATCCGGCGTGATGAAGAGGAAGCCAACGACCTCCTGAAGCTCATCTCGGAGGAACTCCGTGAGCGGCGCTTTGCCCCGGTTGTGCGCCTGGAGGTACAGCGCGACATGCCCGACGACATGCGGCGCTTCCTGATGAAGGAGCTATCGCTGCAGGACGATGATCTCTACACGGCCCCCTCGCTTCTCGGACATGCCGACCTGATGGCGCTGAGTAGCATCGATCTGCCCGAGCATCACTACACGCCGTGGACGTCCGTTACGCCTCAGCGCCTGCGCCAACCCACTCATACCTCGCTGCTCGACGACGCCGGCCCCACCTCGGGCGGCGATATCTTCAGTACCATCAGAGAGGCCGACGTGCTAGTGCACCATCCGTATGAGTCGTTTGATACGAGCGTACAGCGTTTCGTGGAGGCTGCTGCCGACGACCCTGATGTGCTGGCGATCAAGCAAACGCTCTACCGCACCTCCGACGACTCGCCTATCGTGGCCGCACTTGTACGCGCTGCTGAACAGGGCAAGCAGGTCGCTGTGCTCGTTGAGGTAAAAGCCCGTTTCGATGAAGCAAACAACATCGAATGGGGACGCACGCTTGAGGAGTCGGGCGTGCATGTTGCATATGGACTGGTGGGCCTCAAAACCCATGCAAAGGTTACGCTGGTCGTGCGGGAAGAGGGGGATGCGCTGCGTCTATATTGCCACATTGGTACCGGCAACTACAACGCCAAGACAGCCCGTCTGTATACGGACCTGGGACTGTTCACCTGTGCTCCTGATATCGGCGAGGATGTGATGAACTTGTTTCACTACCTTACAGGCTATGCTCCCGATCAGTCATACAACGACCTGCTGGTTGCGCCGCACGCCATGCGCAGCCGCTTTGTTGCTCTGATCGACCAAGAAATTGCCCATCAGAAGGCGCATGGTACCGGGCACATCATTGCCAAGATGAACGCGCTCAACGACGCCGATATGATCACCAAGCTATATGAAGCTTCGCAAGCCGGCGTGCAGGTCGACCTTATCGTTCGCGGGCACTGCCGGCTACGTCCGGGGCTCGACGGCATCAGCGAGAACATCCGTGTGGTCAGTATCCTCGACCGCTTTCTCGAACACACGCGCATCTATTACTTTGCCAACAACGACGCGCCCCGCGTTTTCATAGGAAGCGCCGACTGGATGACCCGCAACCTGAACCGCCGGGTGGAAGCTATCACCGAGATTCATGACGCTGCGTTAAGCGAGCGTGTCACGCGCATCCTTGACTATGCCCTGAGTGACCAGTATGCTGCATGGGAGCTACACGATGATGGCCGCTACGTCCAGCGCGTGCCCGATGACGATACCCCCCGTGCCACATCCGCCTTACAGTGGCGCCTTATGCATAAAGCGAAACAGACAGGACCTCAGGCATAGCCCCTGCTACTCAGGCACAGCCTGGTTGCTTTCTCCTCACCGGAACCTCTACTCGATATGGATCGCACCCTTGAGCTGCGCTGGTTTGCCAACGAAGATGCGCCCCCCGACGGCCTTCACGACTGGTTTGACACCCTTGGCGATGCCAGTCAGAAAGAACGGAGCGACGTATACCTGCTGACCGCAGCCCCGGCCTGTAACGTGAAGTGGCGAAGCGGCAAGATTCAGACAAAGCGGCGTGTACATGCCCCTAATTCGGCAGTGACGCCCACCGGATATACAGGATGTCAGGAGTGCTGGCACAAATGGAGCTTTAAAACCGACGATGCCCCCCCTGAACGAGACGCCAACCTGTGGGTCCCCATGCAGAAAGTGCGTCACCAGGTCACAAAGTCGCTTCCAAATGACATCGTGATCAAGATTGAACTGACACGTGTGGAGGCTTGCAACGAGACGGCCTGGAGCGTGTGCATCGAGGCCGAAAGCACGTCTCCCACCCAGCCGCTGGCCGACGCTTTAGGACATGCCAAGTATCTGTGGATGAGCGACCTGCCCGCCGGTCTTCCTTTTTCGGAAGACACTTCCATGGGATATGCCTCCTGGCTCCACGAGGTGGCCGACCACCCATTTGAAGCAGCCCCTTCGCCCACAGACGCGTAGCTATGCGTCTCTGATATATTGCTGATTGTTGCGCTGCCGGCGTCTTACCTATTCTGATTCGTCTGGCAGCCCGTGCTCCAAGGGCGGCAGAAAAACTGCAATGCGGGTGCCATAGCCACGCGTCGACTCAACTTCAATCGACCCACCCAGCAGGTCAACCAGCTTCTTCACAATAGCGAGGCCCAGTCCACTGCCCTCGTACACGCGAGCGATACCTTCAGACTCCTGTGTGAAGGCCTTGAACATTCGCTTCTGGAAGTCTGCCTCCATCCCGACTCCTGTATCGGTTACTTCTAACATGACAGCCTGTGCCCCTTTCACCACATCAACTTGCACGGTCCCTCCTGAGTCAGTAAACTTGATTGCGTTGCAGATAAGATTATATGCGATACGCTGTAGCGCTCCCTCATCTCCCACCACACGGACTACGTCGGGGCGACACCGAACGGACACCTGAACGTCTTTAGACGTTGCGTATGGCACTCGCTCATGTGCAATGTCGTGGACCAATGCCCCGAAGTCGACGGACTCCATGTCCATTTCGCGCCGATCGGCCTCCAGCTTAGAGAGGCGAAGCACTGAGTCAAGCGTCGTAAGGAGCCGCTGTGCGCTCTGACTCACGTGGCTTGCGAAGCGAGCTGTCTCCCCCTTCGTTTCTTCTTCGAGCACCTCAGAGAAGCCGATGATTGATGTGAGCGGCGTGCGAACCTCGTGGCTCATATTTGCGAGCATCGCGCTTTTGAGTCGTGCAGCCGCCTCGGCTTCGTGCTTCGCCCGCTTCAGTGCCTGCTCCGCTTGCACCCGGTCTGTGATGTCAGTAATTGTTGTCACGTTATATGTCTCGCTCTTCAGTTCAACGCGCCCTGCTGTGGCTAACACATCGCGGGTCGTTCCGTCCTTTCGTTGTATATTCCATTGCTCGCTTGTTGGCGTGTCGATACCCGCAATAACGCGGTTATGCGCTGCCAGAGCGGCATCTACCTCGTCCTCATTAACCATTCTCGTAAAGCGCGTACCAACCAGTTCCTCGTCGCTCCAGCCGAAGATCTCTGTATACTTCGGATTTACGCGTACATAGCGTCCTGAACTGTCAATTACACAGATGCCCACCCCGGCTGTTTGTACGATGGCGTCCAGCATCTGCTGCATTTCGCGAAGCGTCTGCGCCTGCTCGCGCTCCTTAGTAATATCGGATACCGTGAACACCGCTCCAGTAAACAGGTCTTGCTCATCCAGCAGCGGCGCCCCATTTATAGAGAGCACTCTGCGCCTGCCGTCGGGCCACACGATTGCGTGTCGCACGTCGTAGACGGGCTGATGTGTACGCCGTACCTGCTCAAACGGCAATTGCTCTTCTGGGAACGGTCCCCCGTCGGGTGCTTCTATCTGCCAGTCCGGATCGTTGTATGCGCGTCCATGCAGATGACTTTTCGAAAGCCCCAGCACCTCTTCAGCCCGTTTGTTTGCTTCCCTGATTTGTCCGTCAGTCTCCAATATCGTAATGGCAGCAGCGCTCGTGTTAAACACGCGTTCGAGCAGGTCGCGCTCTTTTCGAAGCTCTCGCTCTGCCTCTCGCTGCTTCGTAATATCTCGCACGATCGTTTGTGCAGCCCGCATTCCGTTATACGTGATTGGCACCGACCGCGCCTCAATAATTCGCCTTTTCCCATTAAGTCCGCAAATGACATGCTCGTGTGGTTCGGTGGTATAGCCAGATTCATAGACGCGCTGAATACGCGCTTCAACATCTGTATGCACGGTTTTGTCAGCGATAAAGTGAACGAGAGGCATGTCGACAATCGCACTCGCGTTCGGTGCCTCAAGCAGCTCTACACCTGCTGGATTCACATATTTGATGCCCCCTTTAACACTGACCAGAATAGGGTCAGGGTGGGATTCAACAAGACGTTCCCACCGTTCGGCACCACGCTGCAGCGCCTGTTCAGCCTCATATTTGTCTGTAGCATTCGCTGCCATGCCAACGAGCCCAACAACATCATCCTGCTCGTTACGAATCGGCGAGTACCATATCTCAAAGACGGCATCTTCTATATGGATAAGATTGCGCACATTGCTGCCACTAAGCGCTTGGTTTACGCCAGACAGAACATCGGGCCGATCGGCATAGAGGTCGAATACCGACTGTCCAACGACCTCTCCAGGTTGCAAGCCAAGCACGGACAGATCGCTTCCTTCGGAAAGCAAAAACGTTCCGTCGGCATCAATAGCAAAGACGACAGGTTGTGCATTCTCAACGAGTGTGCGAAAGAGCTGCTGCTGCCGTTTCAAGGCCTGCTCAATGCGCTGCTGCTCAGTTATATCCGCGACAACACCGTCAAAGTACTGAATTTCACCTTCGGTATCCCACTCTACCGTACTGCTGATGCGCGCCGTAAAGATCGTCCCATCGCGGCGTTTCAGATCCACGACGAACCGGTTGAGTCCTCCGCGCTCCTGCTCCACCTTAAGCAGTTGCTCTCGCTCATCAGGGTCTGCATAGAGCGCATCGGGCGTCAGGGCTTTTATTTGGCTGAGCGAGTCATACCCCAGCACATTGACAAATGCCTCGTTTGCATATACAATACCGGCCTCTGGGGTGCTTCGGTAAAGCCCATCCCGCATGTTAGCCGCCACTTTACGTAAGTGATTTTCGACCTGTGTGTGCTGGATCGCCTCATAGCGACGGTCTAATTCGGTTGCAACGAAAGCCGACATATCGCATAGCAATTCCTTCGCAGAGGCCCCCCAATCGCCGTCCTTCTCCCCCTCAAGGGGTTCGGCGCCAGCAACTTCAATAAGGCCCACCGGTCCTGCATCTCCCCATTCAATAGCTATCGACTGCCAGGACTGCTCAAAACCTGCATTGGCACACGACGATGCGACCACCGTCTGATCTTGCTCTATAATGCGTCGTGCCAGCGGAGCCTGTGCTATAGGGATGCGGACTGGGGTCCGTGCTTCAGGGACGTCGGCAACCGTACACAGGTCGCTCCCATTGCGCAGTCGGATACGTGCCCTGGATGTGCCGAAGAGACGGGCCGCAGTACGCGCAATACGCTCCATCGAAGCATCAGGCGTGTGTCCCAGTGCGCCTTCTTTCCATAGAAGATCAATACGTTCGGTGTTCTCAGATGAACCGGAGAGCATGACGTTTTTGTTGGCCCAGACGAGCAGGAATCGACTCAGGGAAACGCTGACGGTGCTTCATAACAGGCGCATTCAGATTGTAGAGGCTCTTTCGAGCCCTCGCAATCCTGTCTTAGAGCCTGTTTGGGTTTTGGTTTGAAGGCGAGAACAAGCGCCGATAGTGCGAAAAGGACACTACGGTAGAGGTTCGTGGCCGGGGCTGCGGGCCGACACGGGGGTGCAGCCTGACTAACATCAGTATACCGGCGGATCTTTTGCACCAGGGGTATGACCTTTGGCCCCAGCCCATCGGAACCGCTCACAGCCCAAAACAAGAAATAGGTAGCGGCTCAATGGTAAGTGATTGCCATGTTAGGTTACTTCATCACGGTTCGCTGAAACCCCCTCTGTCTTCGACATCTCCCCCTTGGATAAGAGGGAGAAACCCGTAGGGAGAGGGGTTTCGACTGATAGGAGACTCCGGTGGCCAATTGCTTGATCACTTAGCGTCTATCCACTGCCAAGAAATAAAAGCAGGTTCTTAACGCCTACATCCACCGTAGATGCACCTACCAAGAAACCGCGCTACCGGTACTTCGTGCGGGCCGTCGAAATATTCACCCCGAAGGATGTCCCCAGTGAATGACTCGATTACTCGGCGGCAGGTCATTGCTATGCACCTGCTTTATGCATGCCTATTATGTACGTGATTCTGGTATAATGTGCAACCGGGACGGCATGAAAAGTCATGCCGCCCCGGTTATTCCAGGATCAGTAATTGAGAACGTTCAGGCTGTGCCTATAGCACAGACCATTGGCATACTGCTGTTGCGCTTCTGCCCAATGTTATCCGACATTTCTACCCCATGAGCAGGCGGCGCGCAAGGCGCTCTCCACCGACCAGTTCCGAGAGGTGCTTAAGCTGGTTATCTTCATACGCCTGATAGAAGACAGCTACGTCGAGAGCCATTATCTTTTTGAAAGCTTCCTTGGCTGCCTCTGGGGTATCACTCTGAGCAGTGACGATCTCACCGTGCTTTCCAACGACATCCATCATCGCGATTGGATACCGCACCGGCAGTCCAATCTTAACGTGGATGTGCCCGATCTTCAGGCGATCCTGGACGTAATCGGCTCCATAATCGCCGCCAAAGAGCTCGACAAACCAGTCGCCAATCATGCTGTGCAGGCGGTCCATAGATTGCCCTTCAAAGTACTCTTTCGTGTTTTCGTGGTCGAAGAGCCGGTCGTAAAAGTCATCGGTCATCGGACGCGCCTGCTCACGCGCAGCATCCTCCAGCGCCGTCAGCTGACTCACGTCCTCGTCAGACACCCCCATTAGCGCAGAGAGCTCTTCAGCGACTTCTTCGTTTTTGACCGACCAACTGGAGCGTTCCATATTTGCTTGCATAACATTAAGTCTATTGGTGTATGATAACGATGGTTACGTGCGCTACGCCACCTGCTCAATAAGCTTGTCGACGAGCACCCGTCCGTCTTCTGAATCGCGGGCGTCCACATCTCCCATCCAGGCGACACGTCGTGTGAAGGGTGCCGTGCGTACCTGGTCTACGTGGTTAGGCGACACGTCTGTGTGAGTAACGCCGACTACGATTGGAGCGCTCTCCCCATCCGGAAGCAGGGTTTTGAGAAGTGCCTCAGTCTCTGAAACTGCTGATTCGTTTGAGGCATCAATCAGCAGCACGACCCCGTCTACCCCCTCGCCAAGCACGTCCCACATGTAACTGAACCGCTCTTGCCCCGGCGTACCAAAAAGACGTACAGCCTGTCCGCCTACGGTTGTGCTTCCATAGTCAAGCCCAACCGTTGTATGGGACTTACCTTCTGTTTCCTTGCTTTCAACGTCGGTGTTAACCGGCTCTATATCGGAGAGCGAGGCAACGAATGTCGTTTTTCCTGATCCTACGGCTCCGGTAACGAGAATCTTAAGTGCATACATATATGCGAGCGGATATTAGCAGATATTAGAGGAGTGATGACGGAGCCCATTTGGCTACGATCGAAGAGGCCGCATGCTACGCAGCATAGCCACACAGCACGGCTGCGAAGCACGGCTACGTAGGCAGGCTGCCTACAAGAGCTCCGTTGCCGTACAACTGTTGCTATGCAACTACCGCTTTAAGTGCTTTTTGAGCGGCTCCAACCTGCTCACGTGCTTTAATGTTAATGAGCGCAATGTTAGACCCGGCCTCTGCAACGACGGCAAGCGCCCCGCGGTCGCCGACGAGGTAGAGCTGCACCAGGCGCTTCGATGCGGAGATGGATGTTTCATTCAGGTCGCCTGCATCTAACGTAGCAGCCATGCGGCGGCTTACGCCCATAGTTGTTGCAACCATAGCAGCAATACGCTCGGCATCTTCGGCGTCGCTTAACGTGTGGGCCACCAGAAATCCGTCAGCAGAAGCGATGAGGCTACCCTCAATCTGACCTGTCAACGAATTATCCAGCTCACGCAAAATAGATTGTAGTTCCCCAGAAGTATCCATGTCAGTAATTGTTTTGGAGTAAAGAGCCTTCAACAACAGCGCAAAAGACACATACAGTTTAGCCTGATCACAAGACCGCGACAGTGTCCTGCCCTATAAGACAAGTTTGTTGCATCAGTTGCGATGTACACAAGAAGCAAGCCGCGTCTGCTCCTGTAAAGAGGAGACAGGAATAAGTGCATCGCTTAATTCCAGCATATGTGGCCGTGCGCCAGCTTTCCTGCCAGGTTCGGCCTGTACCGTTCTGCGTCTTTCACCGACCCTGCGCCTCCGAGAAGCGCCTGGTACGCTGGCACACACCTTTGCACTCTCCTAAAACACCTTTTACAGAAAGGCCGTCGGCATGGATGGATGCGTGCCGCATGGCGCTCCGGTGCGTGCGGGTCATGCCCTATACACGGGTGGACACGGGTAGAAAAGTGACGTGGCTGTAAATAAGACGTCTCCCAGAAGGATGAATCCCACTGTTTCGCGAAAGCCAGCTATCAACGTGTACGCTACGCATCCCCCAGTAACTGCCAGAGCGTAGCCGTTTAGCCATGGCCTACATTATACATTACATGGGGAGCCACTTCTGGATGTGTTCGTAGATTGCCTTCTCGTTGCGCTGCCACCACACGCCGAGAGCAACGATGCCGAGACCTATGAACGTGAGTGCAAACGGAAACCAGATGCTGTCGCGGAAGATATCGCGCGCAAGATAGAAGAGATAGCCGGCAAGACCTAACGCACCGAGAATGGTAAACACGCGCCGCTGCACAGATACGCCCGCAACCATAAACACCACGCTCATCACAGCATACCAGAGCAAAGCCCAATCCGTCGCGATGGCTGTGATAGTGAGGCTCCCCCACACCGACAGTGCCCCTACCGTGTACAGCCAGAATGCAAAGTCGCGTTTGTATCGCTGTCGGTCTATCCACAGAGCAACCATGAGCAGCAGGGCCCCTGCGCCGATGGCTACGCTCCGATAGAGTGCATCAGACGGTACATCGCCCGATGCGAGGTAAGGGGTCAGATTCATCATGATGTACCATGCCACGACGACAAGCGGCATAGTCAGAAACGGAAGCCGGTAGCGCGCAAGTAGCACTCCTCCTACAATCAGCGTTGCCGACTGCAGCATGAGTCCACGCCCGTCGAACCCGGTAAGCCACGTCCGGTACGTCTCGTCTTCCGGCCACATCCCGAGCTCCAGTTGAATACCGTATACGGCGATCGGCGTTAGTACGACGACAAATGCCGAGAGGAGTCCGGCAGGTGTGTGTAGGTGGCCCCGGTAGAGGCGCTCTGTCGCCCAAAGTCCCCCTACGGCATAGATGAACGCGATGCCCGACAGCGCACCTCCTCCAAACTGCTCCCAGCCCAGCGTCATGAACACCGTCATGGCCCCGATGGCAATGAGCCCGCCTATATAGTACAGCAGGTGGGCGCCTTTTGACTGCGATTCTCGTTCCGCAGGCTCCGGTGGATCGTTCTCGCCATCTATCTGCTGTGCGTTTGCAAACGCACGCAGCGCGGTGGCTTGCTCGTCTGTGATAATGCCTTCGCGGGCGGCAGCGTCGAGCCAGTCGTTGGAACGGTTCATAGCAGAAGTGGAAAACCCTCAAAATAAAGACAGCCCAGTGGCACCTCAACGGGCCAACTGGGCTATCAGGTAGATTCAGACAGGTAAAGTAACCGGGGGATACGCAGCGTACCTGCTACGCATCGGGGCGTTCAATGCGGGCGTAGCGGCGCTTTCCAACCTGCAGCACAAACGGCAGGTCGCCCTGTACGTCGACCGCGTGGCGCCAGTCCTGCACCGTTGCATCGTCGATGGTAACAGCCCCTTGCTTGATGAGGCGGCGGGCTTCGCTGTTCGACTCAGTAAGTCCCGCATTGGTCATGAGGTTAAGCAGCCCGATTTCACCGTTGGTCGTCTCTGGCACAAAGGTCTCGATATCGTCGGGCGTGTCGCCCTGCACAACGGTTTTCTCAAAGTAGTCGCGTGCGGCTTCAGCCGCGTCCTCATCGTGGTACATACGCACGATGGTGTACGCCAGCTCGTGCTTCGCATCACGCGGGTTTTCGGCGGCGCGCTCCTTCACGGCAGGCAGCTCATCGAGCGGTGTGTCTGTAACGAGTTCGGTGTAGCGGTAAATGAGTTCATCGGGAACCGACATCACCTTTCCGTACATCTCTTCCGGGGCTTCGGTGATCCCGATGGCATTGTCGAGCGACTTCGACATTTTCTCGTGGCCGTCGGTGCCTTCGAGCAGCGGCACCATCAGGCATACCTGCGGATCCTGGCCCTCAGCCTGCTGGATGTGCCGCCCGACAAGCAGGTTGAAGCGCTGGTCCGTGCCTCCAAGCTCTACATCCGACCGGATCTCAACCGAGTCCTGGGCCTGCGCCAGCGGGTACAGAAACTCGTGCACGCTGATAGGCTTGCCCGCCTCATAGCGCGTCTTGAAGTCTTCGCGCTCCAGCATGCGTGCCACCGTGAACTGAGCCGAGAGCTCAATCACTTCGCTGAATGACATCTCGTCGAGCCACTCCGAGTTGTAGCGGATCTCGGTCTGCTCGGGATCGAGGACTTTCGAAGCTTGCTCGAAGTACGATTTGCCGTGCTCGCGCGTCTCTTTGAGCGTGAGTGCCGGGCGTGTTTTGGAACGGCCTGTTGGATCGCCAATCATGCCCGTAAAGTCGCCGACGATGAGCACCGCCTGGTGCCCCAGATCTTGAAACTGGCGCAGCTTACGCAGCACTACCGTGTGCCCCAGGTGCAGGTCGGGGCGGCTCGGATCGCAGCCAAGCTTTACGCGCAGCGGCGTATCTGTTTTGCGCGAGTGTTTCAGTTTCTTGCGCAGCTCATCTTCGGGCACGAGGTCGGCTACGCCGCGCATCAGCACAGCCAGTTGGTCATCTACAGGGGGGAAGCTCATACGGAGCCGTTGCTATATGGATGAAAAGGATTCAGGAAATATCGTGGCAGCCGCTATCGATTAAAGGCGTGTTTTACGTCGCGCAGCTTACGCTCCGACTCGCGTTCCTTCACGGTTTGCCGCTTGTCGCGCACGTCTTTGCCTTTGGCAAGACCGATCTTGACCTTGACCCAGCCGTCGCGGATGTACACTTCGAGCGGGACAATCGTGTAGCCTTTCTTCGATGAGGCATCGGCCCACTTTTCCAGCTCGCGCTGCTTCAAAAGGAGCTTTCGGGAGCGGCGCGGCTCATGGTTAAAGTGGCTTGCTTGCTTGTACGGCTTGATGTACGCCCCGTGCATGAGCATCTCGCCCTTGCGGTCGAGTGAACAGTACGTACCATCAAGGCTCATCTTGCCATCTTTGACAGACTTCACCTCAGAGCCGGCAAGTACAACACCTGCCTCCAGCGTGTCTTCGATAAAGTACTCGTGGCGCGCCTTCTTATTGCGCTCCACCGTTTTTACACCACTGCTCATAAAACCAGAGAGAGTTGTTGAAAGACAAGTGAGCGCCTAAGAACCTGTTTTGATTTCTTAATTTGGGCTCCGAGCGGCGGCGCTGGACTGCAAACCAAAACCCAAACAGGCTCTAAAAGCTGCGGGGTCGAAATAGACCCGATACGATTCGGCCTCTCGGTGTCGTCTTGTACTGCCCCGCGTCGCCACCGTGCCAGGCTACGACACGCCTGTAAGGGGCAGCGGTCCATCGGGGGCGTCGTTGGCATCGTGCGTATCAGCATCGTCGGTGTCTTCAGAAGCTGCGGCGTCAGGATCTTCCGACACAAAAGGCATATCCGGGATTTCGTCGGACACGTTATAGTAGAACAGGTAGGTCCGAAAGTCTGTGAGACTGGCTCGTTCCAGGCGTCCGATACCGGTACGCAGGTCTTCGGTGTAGAACTCGCGCAGGCGCTGAGGCGGGTCTGCGCTGGCGCTCCAATCGTCGCGATGCTCAGTTGCATGCTTTCCGGCAGCCATAAGCGCCTCAACGAGCGGCGTAGTGGCTTCGCCGCGCTTGGTCACGAAGAGCCCCCACACCATCGGGTAGTTGGTGAGCTCGTACCACTCGCGCCCCAGATCCATCGCAAACGCCTCGCCTGCATCGTAAGCTGCACCCTGCGGCCCCACGAGGAGTCCGGCATCAGCACTGGACCGGTGGAGCGAAGCTGGGTCGTCGGTGTCTACCGGCGTAAACGACGGATCAACACCGTAATGCTCATGCAAGATGACACGCGCAACGAAGCGCTCGGTCACATGTGTACGCGGATACGCCACGGTCTCAGGAAACGACGACAGTCCGTCTTTCCATACCAGCCGCGCAAACGGATACTGCCACGACGAGAGTCCGATGCCTGGAATGGCATCGAACCCGTCGTGTCCTTGCAAAGCAAGGTAGGTTGGCACCAGGGCCACATCTACCTTTCCTTTCATGGCAAGCGCAGTACACACCTCGGGTGCGTGGCGCTCAATAACAAACGAGACGTCTTGCTCCTGCAGGCTGGTGGCGAGCACCTGTGCAGGTGGACGATCCCAGATGGCGATGCGGGTAGGCATACGCTATAGCTGTTGCAAAGAAAGAGCACACGCAAGAGGACGCTCCACCGGACCACATCCGGCTTAGCCAGTACAGCTTAACCGATGCAGCCTAGCTGGTGCGGCGTTCGCGGAGGCGGGCCGACTTACCGGTGCGGTCGCGCAGGTAATTGAGGCGGGCACGACGCACGTGACCCTGGCGCTTCACATCGATCTGTGCAATGCGGGGCGAGTGCATCGGGAAGATACGCTCTACGCCCACGCCACCAGAGTTTTTGCGTACGGTAAAGGTCCGGTTTGAGCCGCTGCCTCGCTTCTGCAGCACTACACCCTCATATTTCTGGATGCGCTCCTTGTCGCCTTCAACCACACGCAGGTGCACAACCACCGTGGCACCCGGATCGAACGACGGAACGTCGTCTTTGAGCTGCGTTGCTTCGACTATATCAATCAAATTTGTTGCCATGGTATGCTTTGCTTTAAAAGGTTAAACAATACAAAACAGCGGGATGCGCACGCATCCCGTGCTACGGAAGGTCGTGTTGCAAATATGTGCTGCAAATATGAAGCGGCGCTACTCATTATCTAACTCATCACCCAACTCGTCATTCAGCAAATCTGGGCGCCGTGTACGGGTCTTTTCGATACGCTGGGTATCGCGCCACTCGTCGATACGCGCATGGTTTCCCGAGCGTAACACGTCGGGGACTTTGTGTCCGCGAAAGACCGCCGGGCGGGTGTAGGCGGGCGCATCCAGCAGCCCATCCTGGAATGAGTCGGTGAGTGCCGACGACGCATCACCCAGCACACCGGGCAAGAGCCGCACGATCGCATCTACCAGAACCAGGGCAGGCAGTTCGCCCCCACTGAGCACGTAATCGCCGATCGATATTTCGTGGGTTACGTAGTGGTCGCGCACACGTTGGTCGATGCCCTTGTAGTGCCCGGCGACCATAATAACATGGTCATGCATCGACATCCGGTTGACGCGCGGCTGCTTTAAGGGTTCGCCGTCGGGGGTCAGATAGACCACTGCATCGGCCGAGGCCTCGGACTGGCACGCTTCGATGCATCGCACGAGCGGTTCAGGTTTGAGGACCATGCCGGCGCCACCTCCAAACGGGTAATCGTCGATCTGGCGGTGCTTGTCGGTTGCGTAGTCGCGCAGGTCGTGCACCTCGATCGTCACATGCCCGGCGTCTTGCGCTCGGCCCACAATGCTGTGCTGTAGCGGCTCGCGGACAAGGTCCGGAATCGCGGCAATGATGTCAATGTGCATAGCAGGCATAGCAGATAGTCAGGTAACCCGTGCAGGGGCACAGCAGACGCGTGGCACAGATCATATGCTACGGAGCAGGCGGCACTTCGTCTGCAGCTTCCGCATCCAGCAGCCCTTCAATCGGTGCAATGTAGATGCGTTGTGCATCTGCATCGATGCGAGGCACAAAGTCTTCTACAAAGGGCACCATGGCCTCCGTCCCGTTCTCCATCTCAATGACGAGCACGTCGGGGCCGGGCAGGGGCATGATCGCTTTAAGCGTGCCGACAGGCGTGCCTTCGTTGAGGCAGACTGCCCACCCAACCAGATCGTGCACGAAGTGCTCTTCGTCGTCAAGCACAAAGGCCTCTTCGGGCACATAGACCGCAAGGCGACGCAGCGCTTCGGCGGCCGTGCGGTCGGCAATGGATTCCAGCGTGAGTAGCACCGTAGTGCCTTTCTTGTGTGGCTGGAATCGCACATCACCGACTGCATGGGCCGCAGCTTGCTCCGGAGAGCGTCCTATGTACACCGTACGGAACGCGGCGAAGCGCTCGGGGGCATCCCTTGTAGGGATGACTTTTACGGTGCCATCGAGGCTATGCGGCTTACCGATGCGCCCTACCTGCACGAGTGCAGGGTCAGCACCTTCGCTGGCGGTATGGTCACTGGCGCCGGTTGCATTACGCATCTTTTTTCTCGTCGTCGCTCTCGTCGGCGGCGTCTTCGTCAGATGCGTCGTCGTCGGCATCAGGCGCTTCGTCGTCGGCATCGGCGTCTTCCGCTTCTGCGTCTGCAGCTTCGACATCGGCGCTTTCATCAGCCGCTTCTTCTTCAGCGGCAGCTTCTTCAGCGGCCTCTGCCTCGGCTTTGGCCTTGGCTTCAGCTTCTGCCTTCGCTTTCGCTTCTTCTTCAGCTTTGCGGCGTTCCTCTTCGGCTTTGCGGCGCTCTTCTTCGAGCTCCGCAGCGCGCTGGCGCTCTTCTTCAAGTGCCTGAGCGCGGCGCATCTCGGCCGTCATCTTAACGTCTTCGCCTTTTTCTTCGAGGCGCTGGATATGCGCATCGACGGCTTCAGCGATCTCTTCCGGCGACTTGCCTTTCTTCTTCAGGTGATGGTGCAGCATGAGGCCTCGCTTACTGATGAGGCTGCGCACCGTATCGCTGGGCTGGGCACCATTCTCAAGCCAGTAGAGCACGCGCTCTTCGTCGACCTGTACGGTCGCAGGCTGTTCAAGCGGATAGTAGCGGCCCAGATCTTCGATATACCGTCCGTCGCGGGCGTTGCGCGAGTCGGTCGCTACGATAGAGAACACAGGAATCTTTTTGCGCCCCATTCGGCGCATGCGGAGTTTGACTGACACAGGTTAGGTTGGTTTTTGGTCGTAAGAGTAACGTATAGTGGAGTAAGGGGATGCACAGGTGCATTGCACAGGCGCATCGGCAAACGCATTGGCATTGAGCCAGGTAGCGCGATGTTTCAGGGCGCGGTATTTCAGGGTCCAGTATTTCAGGCGGATGAATCGGGGCGGTCAGCCGTGGAAGGGGTTTTTTCCTCCTCCGCCTCCGAGTCGTCCCATGAGTTTTTTCATACTCGCCGACCGGCCCTGGCCCGTGAACTTCGACATGGTCTTCATCATCTTCTTCATGTCACGGAACTGCTTGATCAGCTGGTTCACGTCGCGCACCTGCATGCCACTGCCGCGCGCAATGCGCCGGCGCCGCGTACCATTAAGGATCTGTGGGTTGGCTCGTTCCTCAGGGGTCATCGAAAGAATCATAGCCTCGATATGCTTGAACGCATCCTCGTCGAGGTCCAGGTCTTTCATCTGCGAACCCACACCCGGAATCATACCAATGAGGTCTTTAATCGACCCCATGTTCTGAATCCGTTGCAGCTGGTCGTAGAAGTCTTGCAGGTCAAAGTCTTCCGACTTGATCTTCTGCTTCAGCTTCTCGGCCTGCTCTTCATCGTATTGCTCTTGCGCGCGCTCCACAAACGAGACCACGTCGCCCATGCCCAGAATGCGCTGGGCCATGCGATCGGGGTAAAACTCAGAAAGCGCGTCAAGCTTCTCGCCGGTAGAGGCAAACTTGATGGGCTTCTCGACCACAGTGCGGATCGAGAGCGCGGCGCCGCCCCGGGTGTCGCCGTCGAGCTTTGTAAGCACCACGCCGTCAAAGTCGAGCTGCTCATTGAACTCTTTGGCGGTGTTCACCGCATCCTGCCCGGTCATGCTGTCGACCACAAACAGGATCTCGTTCGGTTCAACCGTCGACTTGATGTCGGCGACCTCGCGCATCATCTTCTCATCGACGTGCATACGGCCCGCCGTATCAATGATAACGACGTCGCGCGCCTTCTGCTTGGCGTGCGCAACGGCTTCGTCGGCTACGCGCACAGCATCCTGCACGATCTCGCCATCTTCTTCGACGGAGTAGACCGGCACGCCGACCTGATCGGCCAACGTACGCAGCTGGTCGACAGCCGCCGGACGGTATACGTCGGCTGCAGCCAGAAGCGGCGCATGTCCTTTCGAACGCAGGTGGCGGGCGAGCTTGGCCACGAATGTGGTTTTGCCCGACCCTTGAAGTCCGGCCACGAGGATAACCGTGGGCGGATGGTCGGCCATCTCAATGCTTTCATGCTCACCACCCAGGACGCGCGTGAGCTCGTCGTACACAATCTTCGTGAGCTGCTCGCCCGGGGTAACGGACTGCAACACCTCCTCACCGGTCGCCTTTTCTTTGACGCGGTTCGTGATGTCGCGCGCTACCTTGTAGTTGACATCCGCGTTGAGCAATGCACGACGAATCTCGCGCATCGTCTCGGCGATGTTTAGCTCGTTGATACGCCCCTGTCCAGTAACGGACTTCAAGGCGCTATCTAATTTGTCGGAAAGACTCTCAAACATAAGCAGGTCGCAGACTGAGACACAGGTTGCAGGCCGGTAGAGCCGCCTTGTGTGCACCGTAGCACGGCACAGCAGTCAGCTGCTCCAGTATTGCAAGCATCGGATAAGAATGCACTATTCGCCTGCTTGTTCACGACTACGCAGTAAATCAATCGTTTCCACCGCATGACGCAGATGAGGAATTACAATCGACCCACCCACGACAAGCGCTACGTTGAGCGCATCCATGAGCTCGTCGTCCGACCAGCCGGCTTCTACGCACTGCTGCAGGTGGTAGTCGATGCAGTCGTTACAGCGCAGCACAGCCGACGCCACTAACCCCATAAGCTCTTTCGTATCGCCCGGGAGCGCACCGTCGTCATAGGCCGCTCCGTCGAGGCGAAAGAACCGTTTGATGCCCAGATGGTCCCCCTCTTCAAGAATACGCTCGTTCATGCGCTCCCGGTGGGCGTTGAACGCATCAATGCGATCCGAATCGCTGCGATCCGAATCGCTGCGATCCGAAGAGACGTCCTCAGAGGCATTCTTTTCAGATGCATCATGAGGCGCTGTGTGAGCATCATCGGCGGGCGAAGCAGTAGAATCAGACATAAAGCTTTGCGGATTCGTATGTGTTGAAGTATACTCGTAACAAAATATTTAGCTGCGACGTTTAATGGAGCCCGTGAAATTGCGATCTGAATACAATGGCTTCATCCCCGAAAGACATACTCCGCCAGCAGTTTGACGCCTACCGGCAAGCGCTCTCTACCACCGAGCACAATACCCGGAGCCGTCGCATCTGTGCCCGCACGGAGCAACACCCTGCTGTGCAAAACGCCCGTGCCCTAATGGCGTACTGGCCCCACGTAGAGCGCGGCGAAGTAGACACGCGCCCGCTCATCGGCACCTGCGTGGCTGCGGGCATGACAGTGGCCCTGCCCGTTGTAACCAGCTTTGAAGCAGGCAATCCTGCAATGGAAGCCCGCCTGTTCTCTGGCACCGACGCGCTCAAACCCAACCGGTGGGGACTCCATGAGCCGGTGCATGGCGAGCGCATCGTCCCGGCTGACCTTGACGTTGTGATTGTACCCGCGTTTGGTGTAGACCAGCACGGGCATCGTATTGGACATGGATCGGGGTTCTACGACTGCTTTCTCAGCGATCTCGACGTTACTACCATCGCGCTTTCCTTCGATGCCTGCATGGTCAATGATATACCCAACGCCCCTCACGACGTGCCCGTAACATACGTTATCACCGAAACCACCACCGTTACCCCGCTCTCCAGGTCCCGCGCCTCCTCGCCCACCCGCTGACGTCACTGCACCGCTCACTCCCCGAACTGTCTACCGACAAAAACCACTATGGCTACCCGCGAACGCCCCCGCTCCGGGTCTTCTTCTCGCGAGCGCTCGCCCGAAGCTCCCTTCGACCGACTCAGCGACGCCGAACTCAACGAGATCAGTGAAGATGAACTCGATACGCTGTTCTCCGCTTCTCCCAAATCGGCATCCAACCGGTTTGGCCGGATTGCCATGGCCACGGGCATCGGTATGATGCTGGTGCTCACGCTCTTTCTCGTCGCCGAGTTTACCACGCTCTCGTTCCTCAGCCCACAGATTGGGGCCGGACTCGTCGCGTTTATGGCAGCTATTATTGGATTCGGCGTCTTTAGCGACCAACGCAAGAAAAACGCCGAACCCGACACATCGCGCTCTTCCGGCAAAGCGCCCTCAGACGAGGAGCTTGATCGCAAGCTGCAAGAAAAGATTCGCGAGGCGCGAGCAGCGCTCGACGCCGAGCAAGAGGCGTCGGAAGGCGAGGAGCGTGGCCTACGTCGATCCAGCGACAAGAAGCTGCTTGGCGTGTGCTCTGGACTTGGGGAGTACTTCGGGCTTGATGTCACTCTGGTACGCGCGGCCTTTCTGGTCGGGCTCTTCGTTTCAAGCGGCAGCCTGTTGTTTGTGTACTTCGGTCTTGCCTACATTATGCCCGGTCCAGACGACACGTAATCCGCTCTGCTTCCTGTGCTTAGTCTTCCCCAACCGCATGGCTGCTACCGTACACCGCTCCGCCCGTACGCTCCTACTCATCTGCGCAAGCTGGGCACTGCTTGTCGGCACCGTCTCTGCTGCACCGGTTAACGCCCCGACTGCACTGGCTGCGACTCCGGAATATGGAGAGAACGGAATGGTTGTAGCCGCCCATCCGGCAGCGGCCGAGGCCGGGCGAGAAGTCCTCGAGCAGGGCGGTAATGCTGTTGATGCATCGGTAGCTGTCGGATTTGCGCTGGCCGTGGTCTATCCCCGCGCCGGCAATCTGGGTGGCGGCGGATTCCTGGTGCTGCGCCAGCCTGACGGCACCGCGCTTACCATCGACCACCGAGAAACCGCTCCCGCCGCCGCTACACCCGATGTCTACCTGAATGCGCAAGGCAACGCGGTTCCAGAACGGAGCCGCCGCGGCCACCTCGCCTCGGGCGTGCCCGGCACTGTAGACGGTCTCCTGTACGCCCTGGAGGAGTACGGCACGCTCTCCCGCGCCGAGGTCATGGCCCCCGCTATCGAGCTGGCTATCAACGGATTCGAGGTGCTGCCCACCCAGGCCGAGGCGCTCAACAGCGCCCAAGATGACTTTAACCAGTTTGCCAGCACGCATCGCTATTTTGGAAACGAGTCTGATCATGGCGGACGCTACGAACCGGGACAGTTCCTGCGCCAGCCCGATCTGGCGAACGTGCTCATCCGCATCCGCGAGAACGGACGTAGTGGCTTTTACGAGGGGCCGACTGCCGATCTTATCGTCGCCGAGATGCAGCGCGGCGATGGGCTCATCACGCATGACGATCTGGCCTCGTACACCTCGGTTGAGCGCGAACCGGTCGTATCCACCTACCGCAACCACCGGGTCCTGTCGATGGGACCGCCGTCTTCCGGCGGCGTCGCCCTGGCGCAACTGCTAAACGCAGCCGAAGACCACGACGTGGCCGAATACGGGCTCAATGCCAGTACAACCATTCATATACTGGGCGAGGCCATGCGCCGCGTGTATGCCGACCGCGCCGAGTGGATGGGCGATCCCGACTTTGTGGAGATGCCCATTGACGGACTCCTGGATCCGGCGTTTATGCACACCCGGATGTCAGATGTCGATCCCAGCCGCATCACTCCGAGCGATTCGGTGTCGCACGGCATGCCCGCAGGCGCTGAACCGATGGAGACGACGCACTACTCGGTCGTGGATGCTGACGGACAAGCCGTGAGCGTAACGACGACAATTAACAGCGCGTACGGCTCGAAGGTAGTGGTGGATGGCGCCGGGTTTTTCCTGAACAACGAGATGGATGACTTCAGCCTGAAGCCAGGCGTGCCCAATCAGTTTGGCCTGCTCGGATCCGAACGCAATGCGGTGGCCCCAAACAAGCGGATGCTCTCCTCGATGACGCCTACGATCGTGGAAAACCCCGACGGGCGCTTGCAGCTTGTGATTGGCTCGCCGGGCGGGTCCACGATCATCACGACGGTGTTTCAGGTGATCATGAATGTGATTGATCATGAGATGGATATCGAGCAGGCCATCACGGCCCCGCGTTTTCACCATCAGTGGAAGCCGAACACGATGTGGCTGGAGCGCCACGGCTTTCCGCAAGATGTGCGGGAAAACCTGGAGGCTCGCGGCTGGCCGCTGAACGTGCGCAGCCGCTGGGGCCGCGCCCACGGCGTGCATGTCCACTACGACAGCGACGGCACCGCCACCTACCACGGCAGCGCCGACCCGCGGCGTGAGGGGGTTGCGGTGGGGTTGTAGGAGGTGCTTGATCTGATCTGAGTATAAGAATCTGTTTTGATATGCCGTTAGAGGCGGCTGAGGGCCAATCGTAGCGACGCGAGCCGGACCATGGCGGCACTCGTCTCGGCCAGGCGCTCGTACTCCTTCGCAAGTCGCCGCCAGCCCCCCAACCAGCCGAGTGTTCGTTCGACAATCCAGCGCTTCGGCTCGACGGAGAAGCCCGGCTCTTCGGAGTCGGATTCGGTGATCTCAAGCCGAAGCCCAAGCGCTTCCTCAAGGTCGTCTTCGAGATCGCCGCGGTAGGCCTTGTCAGCGAAGACCGCTTCAAGACGTTCGCTTCGCTGTTCAGCCCGTTCAATGAGCTTGAAGGCGTGCTGGCTTTCGTGCTCATTGGCGGCGTGAATGCCGACGGCCCACGTCCAGCCCTGCGTGTCCGTGAGTATGTGCCGTTTGCGCCCTTTGACTTTTTTATTGCCGTCAAAGCCGCACAGACCGCCTGAGCGGGTGATCGAAACCGATTGGCAGTCAATAATTACCACGCTGGGCTCGGGTTCGCGCCCGGCTTCTCGCCGTGCGCCTCGCCGGGCTATGCTGAGCAGACGTGCGATTACGCCGCGCTGTTTCCACGTTCGGAAGTAGTAGTACACCGTCTGCCACGGCGCAAATCCACCAGGCAACATTCGCCACTGACATCCCGTTTTGACCACGTAGAAAATCGCATCCAGAATGTCGCGGCGCAGGTCATGTTGGCGGTGGCGCGAGGTATTGAGAACCGCTTTAATGTTGTGCCATTGGGAGTCCGTCAAATCGGAGCTATAGTCTTTGCGCATAGCTTCGGTGTCGCTTTCGGTGAAACGTCTGTTCACCACCGAAAACGAGGCGGACTCCCGTTCGTTTTCACTCGCGACGTGTGAAATCAAAACAGGTTCTAAGGCCCCTCACCTTCGCTCACAGACTTACGCCGCCTCATCGACCGTCTCCGGCACGCTCCCGGCCATCACCGTATGCAGCGCATTGGGGTCGAGGTGCGTCTGGATGGCGTCGTTGACCTCATTGAGCGTAACAGCGCGGATGCGCTCGGGGAACTCGTCGAGGTAGCTCACCGGAAAGCCGCGTTCGGCGTTGGTCAAGAGCGACTGCGCAACGCGCTTTGTCGTGGCCAGACCTACTTTATAGGAGCCGGTGATAGTCGTTTTCTTGGCGTCGAGCTCTTCTTCGGTGACCCCGCCCTCCACAAAGTCGCGGACGACCTGGCGCGTAGCGTCGAGCCCGTGCTGGAGCGCCTCGCTGCTTAGCGTCACGCCGATCGTCCAGCTGCCGTCGTACTCGGTGCTAATACCCGAGAGCCCTGACCGGATGCCGTAGGTGAGGCCGAGCTCATCGCGGACGGTCGCCATCAGGCGCGCGGAGAAGTTACCGCCCAAGATGTAGTTTCCCAGGTAGAGCGGCAGGTAGTCATCGTCGTCGCGGCGCATGGGGAGCGCGTGCCCCATGCGCACGTCGATGTTGTCGCGGTCGGCCATCGGAACGGTGGCTGTGCCCGGCGCACAGGCTGTGGCCTCAGTGGCATGCGTCGGAGCCGGCGCCGTGCCGCTCCAAGCGCCAAACGCATCGCGGACGGCCGACTCAACGGCGTCGTGAGACAGGTCGCCAGCTACGACCAGCGTGAAGGCGTGCGGCGTAACGTGGTCCTGGTGGTACGCCTGCGCCTGCTCACGGGTAACCTGCTGCAGGCCCTGCAGCTCATCCTCAAACGGGCGACTGTAGTTTGGATGGTCAACCGAGAAAAGCCGCTGCATGAGTGCCCGCGACGCGTGCGATGAGGTGTTCTGCATTGAGCGCTGCACGTCGGCCAGTGCCTGAGCCTGCACCTTCGGATACTCGTTTTTGGGAAACGACGAACGCTGCAGCATGTCAGCTCCCGCGTTGAGCACCGTAGGCAGATCGTCCGTGAGGGCCTGTCCCGACACGTCCACGTACAGTCCGTCGCTCGATAGCGAGAGCTGGGCGCCGCACTCTTCCAGCAGCGCGGCGAGCTCGAATCGGTCGTGCGTGGCAGTCCCCTTATCGAGCATGCCCACCATCAGGCGTTGCACCAGATCGTCGTGGGCCCCCAATTCGGGATGAGTGCGGAACGAGCCGCGCCACGACACAAAACCACTAACCGGCATTTTCAAGGTGAGCAAACGACACGGCCCAACCGGGCGGTCATGCACACGGTCGGCATACGAAAGCGTTGAGCGATCCATACAGGTAGAGCAGATAGAGCAAGTCAAAACGAAAAAAATCGGCAGGCACCCAGCGCGTTGCCGTGGGGCTGTTACCGTGGGGCTGTTACCGTGGGGCTGTTACCGTGGGGCTGTTGCCGTGGGGCTACGCATCCGGCACGTACCAGCCAATGGTGTTCTGGGTTGTGTGCAGATGCGCCTGGGCCACCTGCTGCACGGCATCGGGCGTCACCGCGCGGATGCGGTCGAGGTACCCGGTGTAGAGCGTCCAGTCGCCCACGGCGATAGCCTCATTGAGCTGCGAGGCAATGCGATACGGCCCGTCGCGCCCGTAGGCTTCTTTAGCGACCAGCTGGCGCTGCGCACGTGCCACCTCATCCTCAGTCACGCCTTCTTGTTGGATGCGCTCGATCTCTTCTTCAAGTGCAGCCTCCACATCGTCGTGCGTTGACGACGGGGTGAGAAACGCAAACAGCGAGAAGAGGCTGGGATCGCGCATCCGAAAGTTGAACGCGAACACGTCGGTAGTCAGCTCCTTGTCGGTGCACCGGCGGTAGAGGCGACTGCTTTTGCCCGATGCCAGGATGCGCGCCAGCACGTCGAGCGCATCGGCCTCTTCCGAGCGTCCGTGCGGCACCTTGTAGCTCGACAAGATCGCCCCGAGCTCACCATCCTGGTGCACATTCACGCGGCGCTGCCCGCGCTGCTCGGGCTCGCGGGTGGTTACCTCCGGAATGTCATGTGGAGCTGCATCGATGGTGCCAAAGTGATCGGCCACAGCCTGCAGATCGGCCTCCACATCGACCGACCCGATGAGACTCAGCGTGGCGTTATTGGGCCAGTAGAACGTGTCGTAAAAGTGACGCAGGTCCTCCGGCTGCATCGTCTCGATGTCGCTGCGCCAGCCAATGGTCGGGTGGTGGTACGGATGCGCCACGTATGCTGCGCTCCACACCGCATCGAAGAGCCGGCGCGTGGGCTCGTTTTGCCCGCGATCGAACTCATTCAGAATGACCGTCCGCTCCGACTCCACATCGTCGGGGGCCAGGCGCGCGTTGCGCATCCGGTCCGCCTCAATGTCGAGCGCCATGCCCACATGCTCACGCGGCAACATCTCGTAATAGTTGGTGCGGTCGGTCCAGGTAGAGGCGTTGACCTCCGCGCCCACGCGCTGCAGCACGTCAAAGATCGAGGTGCCGTGCTCCTTGTGGAAGCGGTCGGTGCCTTTAAACATCAGGTGCTCCAGCATATGCGTGGCGCCGGTGTGCCCGGTCTGCTCGTTGCGACTCCCTACGTGGTAGGTAATCATAACGCTCGTAACCGGCGCAGCATCAATCGGATACAGCAGAACTTGCAGTCCGTTAGCCTCCAGCTCATACTGCTGGATGCCGCCGGATTCCTGCACGAACGAGAAGCCGTCTACCGAGACGGGCGATGGCGAAACAGCGGTGCTCATACGAAAGCGGGTCGTGAGTAGAGAAGAACGGTTGTGCTGCACGAACGGGCACATGCCCGCGTTCCGGGACAAGTGCTCTGTGATAGGTGCTCTGTTCCTGTTTAGAGCCTGTTTTGATTTCTTAATTTGGGCTCCGAGCGGCGGCGCTGGACTGGGGCCGAAGGTCATGCCCCTGGTGCAAATTGCCCCCAATGTCGGCCCGTAGCCCCGGCTACGAACCGCCATCGTAGTCCAATTTTCGCCGCAGCGGCGCTCGCTCTCGCCTCCAAACCAAAACCCAAACAGGCTCTTAGAAATATTAATGCGCCTCCAGCCAGTTTTTACCGAGTGCAATGTCGACAGCGACTGGCACGCCATCGAGCGGAAGCGCAGCCTTCATCTCGGTCTCAACGAGGGTGGTCATGACCTCCTCTTCGCCGGGTGCAATGTCGAACACAAGCTCATCGTGCACCTGAAGCAGCATATTGCTTTCGAGCTCGCCCTGCCGGATCCGCTCATCAACACGGTTCATGGCAATCTTGATCATATCCGCCTGGGTGCCCTGGATCGGCATATTTACGGCAATACGCTCAGCGGCGCCACGGCGATTGGAGTTGCTGGCCGTAAGATCCGGAATCGGGCGTCGGCGTCCGCGTAGCGTTTCAGCGTAGCCCTTGTCGCGCGCCTTTTCGACGAGCTGGTTCAGGAGGGAGGCAACCCCTGGGTAGGACTTGCGATACTGGTCGATCAGCTCCTGAGCCTCCTCGACCGAGGTGCGAAGGCGCTGCGCGAGCCCCCATGGGGACACGCCGTACGGGATGCCGTAGTTGACCTCTTTGGCTTTACGCCGCTGATCGCGTGTCACGTCGCCGGGGTCGATGCCGTAAACGCGAGCCGCGGCGTCGGTGTGAATGTCGCCCCCGTCGCGGAAGGTCTCTTGCATGGCCTCGTCGCCACTCATTGATGCCAGGATGCGCAGCTCAATCTGCGCATAGTCCGCTGCCATGAGCTGCCAGCCTTCGCGTGGCACAAACGCTTTGCGAATCTCGCGTCCGACGGGCGTGCGAATCGGAATGTTCTGCAGGTTCGGGTCCGACGACGAGAGGCGCCCCGTGGCCGTCCGCGCCTGGTTGAAGCTCGTGTGGATGCGCTGCGTTTCCGGATGCACCAGTTCGCCGAGGCTATCGAGGTAGGTGCTCTTCAGCTTGTAGGTCTTGCGCCAGTCAAGCACGAGTCCGGGCAGGTCGTGCTGCGTGGAGAGCTCTTCGAGCACGCTCTCTTTGGTGGAGGGGCGCCCGGTCGAGGTTTTGGTGATAACCGGCAGGTCGAGCTTTTCAAACAGCACCTCGCCAAGTTGCTGGGTCGAGTTGATGTTGAATTCGGTGCCTGCCAGCTCGTAGATCTGGCTGCTGATCTCATCGAGCTCGTCGGCGAGGCGCTCTGAGATAGCATCGAGTACGTCGGTGTCGACGCGGATGCCCGTGTGCTCCATCTCGGCGAGCACTCGAACAAGCGGAAACTCCATCTCAGTGGCGATCGGCCACAGGTCAATCTCGCGAAGCGACTCCTCGAGCGGACCGGTAAGCTGTAAGCTGATGTCGGCGTCTTCGCAGGCGTAGCGTGCCGCATCCGCAATATCGACATCGCGCATTGTAACCTGCGAGCGCCCCGAACCGATCAGGTTCTCGATCGGCTCCATCTTGTAGTTCAGGAGCGAACGTGCCACATCGTTCAGGCTCTGCCCCTGTTCGGGATGCAGGAGGTAGTGTGCAATCATCGTGTCGAAGAGATCGCCCTGCACATCGACCCCGTGGCGGCGCATCACGACCAGGTCGTACTTGAGGTTGTGCCCGATGATCGTGCTATGCTGCTCAAGAACCGGACGCAGCACATCGAGCACCTCTTGCGTGGACGTGCCGTCGGGCAGCGGTGTGGGTACGTAGGTAGCCTCGTGCGGCGTCCAGGCGAAGGACATTCCCACCAGCGACGCAATCATCGAATCGGTCGAGGTGGTTTCGGTATCAAACGCATAGCGGTCGTGCTCAGCCAGCGTCTCCGCGAACGCCTCAAGCTCCTGGCGGTGCTGAACGAAGCCGTAGGTAACCGTATCGGGATCGAGCTCCTTCACCGCTTCGTAGGGGCCAAAATCGAACGAAAGAGCATCGCCCCCATCGTCGGGAGTGTCGCTACTGGAGACGGATGTGTCTTTGCCGTCTCCGTTCAGATCTACGCGGTCGAGAAGCGACTCAAACTCGAACACTTCAAAAAGACGCCGCAGCTCATTCATGTCTGGATTGGCCTGGCGCAGCTGGTGCCAGTCGAGACCGAAGTCGACGTCGGTTTTGATCTGCACGAGCTTACGACTCATGCGGGCCTGATCCGCGAACTCTTTGAGGTTCTGGCCGCGCTTTCCGCCCACCTCGTCGGCGTGTGCAATGACTGCTTCCACGTCGGGATACTCACGAAGGAGCTTCTGCGACGTTTTTTCCCCGATAAGTGGTACGCCCGGTACGTTGTCGGAGGAGTCGCCCCAGAGCGCCAGCATGTCGACGAACTGCGCGGGGTCGAGCCCCATATCTTCGCGGAAGCTCTCCGCCGTAATGTGCTCGAAGTCTTGATCGCCCCGTGCCGGCTTATACATTGAGATAGCGGGCGACAGGAGCTGCTTGAAATCCTTGTCGGGCGACACGATGACGACGTTTGCCCCGTCTTGCTCGGCGTCGCGGGCAAGCGTACCGATTACGTCATCAGCCTCTACGCCTTCCACCTCGGCAACGGGAATATCCATCGCACGAACGATCGACTTGATGCGCGGCAGGTTTTCGAGCAGCTCGTCGGGCGGCGGGTCGCGGTGCGCTTTGTAGTCTTCGTAGATATCTTCGCGGAACGTACCGTCTTGGCTGGGCACGTCAAACACGACAGCGATATGCTCCATTTCATGTTCGCTGATGAGCTTGAGCAGCGAATTGGTGAAGCCGTATGCAGCTGAAGTGTTTTCACCCTTCGAGTTGATGAGGGGGCGTTTGATGAAGATGTAATGGGCCCGGTAGGCAAGAGCCATCGCATCAATCAGATACAGGGTCGTGTTGTCGTTCATGGAGCAGACGGTGCAGAGCTTGAGTGGGATTCCGCGAAGCTATGATAGTTGCACAGCGTGTATGCTTGGCCATCCGTGCGGTTCGGACGATATTGTACCGCGCCGTAACGCCATTGCGAAGAGACGCATGCCTGTCTTTCTTTCGCAGGGTGCCCAAGCGGACGTTCACCGGCACAGCCTTTTCAGATGCTATCCGGCAGTGATTTCTATTTCTTCCCACTCTCATTTCGATATGTTGCGCATTTCTGTACGCCTGCTTTGTTCTACTTCCGTGCGAATACGCCACAGGATGGCACATTATTACATCCTCTGCATACCACCCGTACATTCATAAGAAGATCTAACCCAACTGCGCTTGCCCATTGGCCCTCTATTGCGTACACTTTTTAGTGCGCTCAAGCAAGTACAGACTTCGCAGCTTCTGCGACGTTGTTTTACCGCAGCAGAGCATGCAAATAGTGCAGAGATAGCACTGTAGCACGTGCTCCAGTATCCATTGGCTGTTCTTTTTGTTTTTGTGTGCTGCTCAGATTGTTTATTATCCCAGAGCAGGGTATCATGCAAATCGCCGATGATGAGCAATGCCGGTCCTGTTCTGCATCTTCTGCATCCGCCCTCACCTGAGGCTGGGCCTTGTACGACACCCTCTTTGTGTATCTGGCTTTTGTGTACTGACTGACGCACAACTGACACCTGCCAACTTGTGTGCGTGGTGTTTTACAGGCAGCCCTTTTGAAGGCAGCCCTTTTGAAGATAGTTCTCATGCACGGTTTTTGTATACCTTACAAACGCCGCCATTATGTACGATGCCCTTTCGGGATCTGCACGCTTAGGCACTTTACGATGATGCCCGTGTGCATGCACCGGTCTCCGTACGACGTAGCCCACACCTTACTTGATAGTTGCTGAAGACTCTCTCTGCACATAATGCTCCCGATCTCTGCTCACGGCACCACGTATCCTGGACGTCGCGAAGTCAACCAGGACGACATTCTACAACTCTATCCGCATCCAGACGCCTTCTTTCTCGCGGTGGCTGATGGGATGGGAGGAACGGCAGGTGGCCAAATTGCAAGCCAGTCCGTTCTGGAACGCATCCAGACGTATCTGGAGGAGCGGTTTCAGTATCAGACAGCTCCTGAGGATCTGAAAGAAATTCTTTCCGACGTGTACGAAGAGGCGCAGGAGGCCATTCGCTCCGTTATTGATGAGGAACCCAGCCTCCAAGGCATGGGGACCACCTTAACGTGTGTACTGGGCTTCCAGGACCGTTTCGTTGTTGGAAATATGGGCGACAGCCGGGTCTATTATCTTCATAGTGGCCAAATGCGCCAGGTAACGACGGACCATTCCTACCTTGAGGAGTTTCGCAAGCAGGCCAACACCGACGAGCTTGACCCCAAGTTTGTGCGGCAGTACGGGCACATTATTAACAAGACACTGGACGGCGGCAACGACAGCCCCGACTTTTTCCCAACTGAGTCTTCTTACTTTGAACTTTCAGAGGGCGACGGGTTTTTGTTGTGTTCCGACGGGCTTATTGTCGACAAAATGGATAACCAGGAGCAGATGTTTGCGTCTTACATGATAGGTACGGAGAACCTGCAAACTGCCGCCGAGTCGCTGGTTTCGCTTGCCTACCACGCTGGATCTACCGATAACATCTCCGTTGTGATGGCCGAGGCCGGTACGATTTCTCGGAATTTGGGCCGCGTACGCACCTATGCTTTCCCTCCTGCCGAAGAAATGGCATGACCTTAGTACACAACTCGGTACCTCCCGCTCGTCACACGAACCATGCTTTACCTCTTTGGCGCACTGCCTAACCTGACCACCATGCACTCACGCTTACCAACCTACGTATTGTGTCTTGCTGCTCTCATAGCAGGCAGCCTCCCTATCGCTGCGGCGCATGCTTCTGCCTCTTCTTTCTCGGAGGGGCCTTCTGTCGAAGCCGTCTGCGAAAACTTTGTCGAGGTACAGCTCGAAAGCGTAGACGACCTTCTTGCTGCTAACAGCTTTGAGCGTGCTCTTGACATCGTCAACGTAACGATTCAGCGCTGCCCAGTACCCCGCGCAAAATCTGCACTGAATGATGTGTACGGGGCCTGGTTTCAGCACACGCAGAACGGAGGCGATGTAACACAGGTCCCTGACTTTCTTACATCGATCACGCAGAACGAGCACATGTCTGCCAGCAGCCTGAGCGGGTTTAGTGGTCGCATTGCGACAGCCCTCTCCAGCTGGGTCGGTCGGCTGGTTGATCGCTCATCCATGGCAAGTGCTCACCGGTACTGCCGGCAGTACAGCCAGTACAGCAGTCAGACCTTTCGGCTTAACTATCTTTGCGGGACGGCTGCCTATGCAACCGAAAATCACGAACCTGCGATTCGTGCTTACGAGTCCATCGTAAACAATTGGGATGACAACCAGTCATACGTGCAGTGGGACGAGGCGGCGGAAGACCTTAAAGAGCTCTACATGATCACCACCCGGTTTAACCGAGCTTTCGACATTGCCAAACGGCTTGCTATCCGAAACCCAACCCCTGAAACGGTACTCTCAAGCCTGATCACTGTGCGGGGTCAGATGCTGAGCCCGATCGCCCACCACGGTAACATCCTTTTTGAGGGAGTCACCTCCGATCGGATTGTGCGCCACGTCCGAAGCGAGACTGAGCGCATCCGCTTTCCCGACTTTGTGATTGGCGTCTACATGATGACCCGCGATGCACGCTCTGACGTCATCTTTTATGACTCCGGGACGATTGCTCCGCCCTCGATGACCGACCTGGAGCGGCTCTCTGGAAACGTTACCATGCTGCAATCAACCCAAGACCCGGACAGAGCCTGGCTGATCTCCCCAATCGATGCTGGCTACTTCGTCGTTCAGTTTGTCTCCCAGACGTCATCAGAAGAGAATGTCTTCCTTGAAAACCTGCTGAGCGACATTCAGAGCGAGCGGCGCTGGAACAGACTTGTTGACCAACAGCTGTCACGGTCCTACACTGCAACCGGCAGCGCTGTGGCCAGCCTGCTGAGCGGCGCCTACCTGGCTGATGCCCTAATGGAAAGGTTTTCGACATTTTTTAAAGAAAGCGATATTCTATCTTACTTTGCGATTCAGGATGCTCGGGAGTCTCTTGTACATAGCGAACAGTTCGCGCGAAGTGGACTGGAGTACGGTGACGATATATGGCGGCGTACCTCCCAAACCCCGGCGCTCTATCATCACGAAATTGAATACAACGGACGGAGCACCTATGAGGTCGTCTGGCCGATGTACAACGACAATGAATGGATCGGTGTTGTACGCGTCGGCATACGAGGCAATTGACCCCGTCCCTTCTATTACCTATCGTGTAGCCGTACCACGCTTGCACGTATGAGTCAGCGCCCGGCACTTTTTGTGACTCTGCGACCATGTTTACCCCTAACGTATATTCCTTCATTCTCGCCCCCTTTGCACAATGAGATTTGCTTGGTTGGCCGTAGCGTTCTTGGCCTTTATCGGGACATCCCCCGTTCACGCCCAGACGTCAATTAGTGATATTTTGGATAACCCCGGTCAGTACAACGACGCCGAGGTGACCGTCCAAGGCACCGTTGAGCGACTCGTAGACGGTGAAGGCGACAGCATTCAAAACTATATCATGGCGTCTGAAGCAGGCGACGAGATCCGCATTCGGTTTTCGTCAGGCGGTGCTCCTGAAGAGGGCCAGCAGCTGGAGGTAGCAGGTCTGGTTTCGATTAGCGCATTCAATCGCGAGCCCTTTATCATTGAAAGCTCGCGGTCGGCTGTTGACGATGTCGCCCAGGGCGGATCTCGCGCCGTTGAGAGCGACTTTGATCCCTTCACTGTTCTCGGAATCATCGGGCTCATCATTGCTCTTGTTGTTGGTGGTGCTGGCTTCTACCTCTGGAAGCGTGATGAAAAAGCTTCCGAGGAGATCAGAAAGCAACGCGAGAAAGAAGCAAAAGAAGCTGAAGAGGCGGCCAAGAAAGCAGCTGAGTCCGTCAAGCCCGCTAATGAAGACCTCGGTGTTCAGGATACGGAACTGCAGGACAGAGATGAAGGAGCCCAGGGTAGCGACGGCACTCTCTTCCCAGACGAAAAAGACGAGCCGTCACCCGACCGCCCGGTACCACGCATCAAATCGGAGTCGAGTAGCTCGGTTGCAAACAAGCCCGAGAGTCCCGAAACGCTTAAATTTAAGGCTCCCCCGAAAACGATGAAGTTCATCCCTGGCAAACTGGTCATTATATCAGGACCCGATAAGGGGCGCGAATTCCGTATTGCTGGCTTCCCGCGTGAAGAGGACGATGGCAATGTGGTCACGATCGGTCGTGCAGACGTGAAAGGAGAACGCGCCTTTGCTCACATTCAGCTGGGCGACACCTACCGTACCGTCTCCCGTATCCAGGCTGAAATTATTCAGAAGACAAGCGATAACGAAATCCTCCTTCGCAACAAGAGCACGACAAACCCGACGCGGGTTAACGAGGAAGAAGTGCCGCCTGAGGAGACCGTTGAGCTTCAGAACGAAGACACCATCCAGATGGGTGAGCTCGTCCTCCAGTACGAAGTATAAGTCCCTCTCGTGCACGCGCTGAGGCTCTTCGGCTTGCGACCTCAGCGCAGAGCTGTTTCGGACAGTCTACGTCACACCCGCACCAATACACGTACCACTTACACCAGCGCACTTACGCCCAGTGTGCACGCCCAGGTCGTTCTCAGCAATCTGTATGCCGATGCCACTCGGGGAACGATCTGGCGTATTACGACGACGATAAACATTCGCTCTGCCATACGCATGGCCCCCTGTTGATTGGTGGGGGGATGGTCTTTCTCCAACGACTCATTACCCTATGTCTGAAGCTACCAAGCGCTGCCCGTACTGCAACGAGGAAATCCTGGCTGCAGCGCGGAAATGTAAGCATTGCAAAGAATGGCTGGAGGATCCCCCAACCACAACAACCAGCATCCGAAACCCGGAAACGCTGGTTCGTGAGGCGCTCAACGAGAACTATGAGATTGAGAAAGAGCTTGGCCGCGGCGGCATGGCTATTGTCTATAAAGCCAAGCAGCGCAGCCTTGGGCGCGATATTGCGCTGAAGGTGCTTCCTCAAGGCGTTTCGCACGACAAGAAAATGCTGGAGCGCTTCCATCGCGAGGCGCGCTCCGCTGCCCGACTTAACCATCCACACATCGTCACGATTATCGATGAGGGCGAGACCAACGGGGTCCACTTCATGGCGATGGAGTACCTGAGCGGGCGCGACCTCCACGAGATGATTCAGGAAGACGGGCGTCTTCCCTGCGATGAGGCTGTTTCGATCATCACGCCCATCGCTGATGCGCTTGCCTATGCGCACAAGAAAGACATGATTCATCGTGACGTAAAAGGCTCAAACGTCATGATCACCGATATCGGCCGGCCGGTTTTGATGGATTTCGGTATTGCATACGCTTCGTCGGAGGCCCGCCTCACGCAGACGGGTACGGTCCTCGGCACGCCCGAATACATGAGTCCAGAACAGGCGCGTGGTACCGAGGTGGAGCCGCGAAGCGACCTCTACAGCCTCGGTGTTGTACTCTATGAGGCCATCACAGGAGAACTACCGCACTCCGGAGGGCACCCTATGAGTGTTGTGTACAAGGTGCTCCACGAGCCATACAAACCCCCACGACAGATTCGCCCAGAAATCCCAGAATGGCTGGAGCAGGTCGTTGCTAAGTGTCTCATGAAGGACGTCGACGACCGGTTTTCCTCTTGCGATGATCTCGCCGAGGCGCTGCGTAATCAGGACCCAGGGGAGTATGTGGACATCCCCACCCCCTCTGATGGAAGCGAAAGCGCCCCCGAAGCCGGCCCCATCCGGCTTGGCGACGAAGGCGGCTCGGGCGACCAACCCGCCCAGACGCAGATCTTCCAGTCCAAAGACGTGCCCGATGATGGGTCAACCGCCTCCCCAGATACAGGAGCAGCAGCCCCTGCCTCTGGAACACAGCGACAGAACCTCAGCATTGTGCGTAGCCTCGAAGGCACAGCCGACTGGGTCAATGCCGTCTCGTTTTCGCCCGACGGCCAGTATGCACTCGGCGGCGGAAGCGATGGCGAAGCCAAAGTGTGGGAAGTGGTATCGGGCGACGACGTCCAGACCATCAATGGCCTTGATGGACACCCGATAGCCGTTGACCTTTCATCAGATGGATCGATGCTCCTTACCCTCACTTCTGAAAGCACCCTGCAGCTGTGGGACCTCGAAACAGGCGCCCTGCACCATAACCTCGAAACCTCCCCTAACTCAGTCCTGACAGCCTGTTTCTCTCCCGACGGAAACCGCGTTCTGGGCGGAGCAGGCCAGGGGGGGACGCTCCGCATCTGGGATGTCAAATCCGGAGAGCCCGAGTATACGTTCGATGAGCACGAAGAGCCCGTTTTCTCCGCTGCATTCTCGCCCGATGGCTCACGTATCGTTACCGGTACAGGCCAGGGCGCTCTGCGCATCTGGGACGTCAAGTCTGGCGGACAGGTCATGGAGCTCGACACCAGCGACTGGAATGCTGCCTATGTGTTCTCGGTCGCGTTCTCGCCCGATGGCCAGTACGTGCTCTCAGGAAGCGACGATATGACCGCTCGCCTCTGGGACGCATCGTCAGGAAAACTGCTGCGCACGTTCGACCGTCACGAAGGACTGGTGATCGCCGTTTCCTTTTCTCCAGACGGTCAGTTTGCGATCTCTGGAACAAGTAACCTGAACGTGTGCCTCTGGAAGGTGGAAGACGGCAGCCTCGGCTATCTCTTTGAGGGCGAAAGCGGCGAAGGGGTTAGCGCAATCGATTTCTCTCCCGATGGACGCTATGTGCTCTCAGGTACCAAGGAACGCGGCATCCGTATGTGGACGCCCTGACACAGCGCTCAGGTAATCTGCACAGTACCCCATAATGCCCCCGCCCAGAAGACACTTACTTGTCAAAAGCGTGCCCCGCGGACTGCTTTCACACACGCTCAGCCTCGCGCGCGCGCCTCAAACAGCCCTAAACAAACACACTCCATACAAACAAAAGGGCCGACCTGGACTTCTCCGGATCGGCCCTTTTTTGGAACCTGTTTGGGTTTTGGTTTACTGTGGGGAGCCTCCTCTCCCTGACAGGGTATTTGGCGTTATTTAGTGTATACGCTTCAGTGCCGCACGTTGTGCTGCAAGCGTAGCTTCCAGTTCGTCCTCTCCATGCTTTGTCCCAAAGAAGTACGCCTCAAACTGCGAAGGCGCCATGTAGACACCTTCTTCCAGCATCGCGTGGAAGTAGTCCGCGTAGGCCTCCGTATCACAGGCCTTGGCTCCATCGAGGTCGGTCACGCGCTCTTTAGAGAAGAAAAGGGTGCCCATCGCACCTACACGTGTGGTGTAATATGAGAGACCGAGCGCCTCCAGGTTCTCGCGGGTGCCTTCTTCCAGCGCCTCACTGTAGCGCTCCAGTTGCGGATAGATCGTCTCCTTTTCGTTGGCAATCTTTGAGAGCACCGTGTGCCCAGCTCGCATCGCAAGCGGATTGCCACTGAGCGTACCAGCCTGGTAGACCGGCCCCTCGGGCGAAACGTGGTCCATGATCTCTTTCTTCCCCCCATATGCGCCCACTGGCAGCCCCCCGCCGATGATCTTGCCCAGCGTCGTCATGTCGGGCGTAACGCCGTAACGCTCCTGCGCACCGCCCGGCGCCACACGAAATCCGGTCATGACCTCGTCGAAGATGAGGACGATACCGTGCTCGTCACAGATGGTGCGGAGCTCTTCGAGGAAGCCGGGTTCGGGCGGAATGCACCCCATGTTGCCTGCAATCGGCTCCACAATAATGCAGGCCACCTCGCCCTCGTACGACTCCGCAAGCTCGCGCACATGCTCGGCATCGTTGTAGCGTGCCAAGAGTGTGTCTTTGGCATTGCCGTCGGTGACGCCCGGCGAGTTTGGTTCGCCGAGTGAGAGCGGTCCGCTCCCTGCGGCGATCAAGAAGAAATCGCCGTGGCCATGGTAGTTACCCGCAAACTTGATGATCTTGTCGCGGCCCGTGTACCCACGTGCCACGCGCGCTGCGCTCATGGTGGCTTCGGTACCCGAGTTCACCATTCGGACCTTCTCGACGGAAGGCACCAGTTCACAGACCAGCTCGGCGACTTCAATCTCGATCTCAGTTGGAGCGCCAAACGACGTAGAAGACGTGGCCGCCTCCTGAACAGCGCGCACTACATCCGGGTGTGCGTGGCCGAAGAGCATCGGCCCCCACGACCCGATGTAGTCGATATAGCGATTGCCATCAACGTCGGTCATGTACGCGCCCTCAGCGTGGTCAATGAAGAGCGGCGTACCGCCCACGCTTTTGAATGCCCGCGCCGGGGAGTTCACCCCTCCGGGAATGCGATGCTGCGCCTCGTCGTAGCGGCGCTTGCTCGTAGAGATGTCCAGCCGGGGCTTGGTCTGGGTGTCCATAAATATAGCAGATAGATCTCAAAACAACCTACGACACTACCTTCTGGTAGCAAAGGAATATTCACTACGCGCGCGATGCGACAGAGATCGCATCTTACCTAATTGTGACGAGAATTATAAGACTCAGGGCCCGCTGTTTGCATCCGCTTTGTCTTATCCCCTATCTTTGGGGATACGTAGGGTACAGTCCCTGCTAACCCGCGTTGCTCTCACTGGTTATCTTACCGCCTGATATGCCCGACTTCTCTTCGATTCGCACACGATTTGCCGTTGTGGGAGCTATTGTGGTTTTCCTGGTAGCCGTTCTATTTACGCTCCAGAACACCCAGCCCATTCGTGTATACCTGCTGTTCTTTAGCACCGAAGGATCCGCTGCCCTGGTGCTTGCCTTCACGTTTGTGCTCGGCGTGATCGTGGGATCGCTCGCCATGGTGCCATCGCGACTGCGCGACCGTAAGCGCATCAAAAAGATGGAGCAAGAAACCGGTGAAGACGACCTGTCTCCTCAGCCGGATGCACCAGGCCCGCCTTCGCGTGGCCAGAGCGCGAAGGGCTCACGGAAAAACGCTGGCAGTTCCGACAACTGAGCGCGCTGCGCCACGGCCGTCGTGACCATACGCTTCTCTGCTACACACCTACCTCACTACCCATTTCCCCACTGCATGCCTGCCCTGCCTGTATCGATGCCTCTGCTGCGTGCCGGGGCGCGGGTCCACGTCGTCGCTCCGGCCAGCGCGCCGCGCACACCCGGCACGTACATCGCTGGCATGCACGCCCTACAGCGCGACTGGAACGTTGACCGAGCTTATGTGCCGAGCCATCCGCATGGCTACCTGTCTATGCCCGACGCCCCGCGCGCTGCCGCCCTTACAGACGCCCTTTGCACCCCCGACATTGACGCGGTGCTCTGTGCACGCGGCGGCTATGGCTCGTTGCGGCTTCTTCCTCATCTTGACTGGGATGCCCTACGTAACGCTACGCCGCGCTGGATTGTCGGGTACAGCGACATCACGGCGCTGCAACTGGCCTGCTGGCATCGCCTCGGATGGCCCAGCATCTCAGGTCCAGTGCTCACCGAGTGGCACCAGCTTTCCCCTGCTATGTGCCGCGAAATATTCCAGGTAAGCGCCCCCCGTCCCTACACGATGACTTGGAGCGACATGCGCTCCGACAGGGATCCACCTCCTGAAACGCTCTCGCCCGGCACCGCTACGGGCCTTTTGCTTGGCGGCACGCTATCTATTTTGACCCGTCTGCTGGGCACTCCCTTCATGCCCGACCTGCGCGGTGCTGTGTTGCTCTTGGAAGACGTGCAGGAACCTCCCTATGCAGTAGATCGCATGCTTATGCACCTGGAGCTCGCTGGCGTGCTTGATGCCCTTGCTGGCGTCGTGCTCGGGCGCTTCTCCACGCCTGAGACGGTAACGCCGCCGCCCCTCTCGATGCGCGATGTCTTCATCGACTACTTCGGCGGCCGTCCCTATCCAGTGCTTTCGCATGTGCCATACGGCCACCTGCTTCCCCGCCACAGTTTCCCGATGGGCGTGCCCGTGCGCCTCCACCTGACCAACACCACGCAGACGCTCACATGCTACCCCGATGCACATAGGTAGCGCTTCCAGGCTATTTTTTGCACGTCATCTACGTTCGTATCGCAATATTAGGCAAATTGATACGTAACCTGGACCTCAGCAGTGGCACTTCTGCGCTGCAGTACTTCCCTTTAAACAAGACACGGATCTACAGAAGACTGTTGTAGAAGGCTACTGTCAGAAAACCGTTGTCTTTCAACGTCTGCATTCTTCTTTGGGATGCAACCCTCCCTTTTCGTCTCGTCTGCACGCGCCCCATGAACGAATTTCGCATCGCCGTCTGTGCTTCTGGAGGCGGAACGAACATGCAAGCCATCATCGACGCCGCCGAATCCGGCATGCTTCCTGCTACGATAGTAGGGTGCCTGAGCGATCGGGCTACGGCGGGCGCGCTCGACCGTGCGGCCCGGCACGACATCCCCACCGCGGTCTTGGACCCGAAGGCCTACGACACGACTGAAGCGTTTGGCGAAGCCATGCGGGCCACGCTCTCGACGTGGGCCCCCTCGCTTGTTGCACTCGCCGGGTACCTGAAGAAAATTCCCGCCGCTGTACTAAAGGCCTATCCAGAGCGTATTACAAATATCCACCCTTCGCTCCTTCCTGCGTTTGGCGGCAAAGGGATGTACGGCTCCCATGTGCACGAGGCTGTGCTCGACTATGGCGTGCACTGGACCGGCGTAACCGTGCATCTGGTCGACGCTGCCTATGACAGTGGACCGATTGTAGCGCAACGCCCCGTCCCGGTACGCCCCGACGACACGGCCAACACGCTCCAGAAACGCGTGCTGCAGGTAGAACACCAGCTCTACCCGGCCGTGCTGCGCGCGTTTGCGCTTGGCACAGTCAATGTCGAGAAACGCACGGTCACGCTGCAAAACGATTTTTCTCTTTCATCCTCCTGAGTCTCCGAATGGCTTCTACCCGACCTGCATCTACCGAAATGGCTAACGAAGACGCTCCGCCCCGCATCCGCCGCGCACTGCTTTCGGTATACGATAAGAGCGGACTGATCCCGCTGGCCGAGACCTTGCACGATTACAACGTAGAGCTGATCTCAACGGGCGGAACGGCCCGTACGCTGCGCGATGCAGGCCTGCCCGTTACCGACGTATCGGACGTAGCCGGCGCGCCGGAGATGTTCGACGGGCGCGTAAAGACGTTGCATCCTGCTATTCATGCTGGACTGCTGGCACGGCGCGACCGTGAGGATGACCTTGACGAGCTCGACGCGCACGATATTGCACCGATCGACCTGGTCGTGTGCTCGCTCTATCCGTTTCAGCAGGCGCGCCACCGGGGCGACCTCAGTGAGGAAGAGCTGCTTGAGTTTATCGACATTGGCGGCCCCACAATGCTCCGTGCAGCCGCAAAGAACTACCGGCACGTCGGCGTCGTGTCGCATACCGACCAGTACGATGACGTCATCCAAGTGCTGAACGAGCACGACGGCGCTCTGCCTGCACCGCTTCGTCGAAGCCTGGCCGGACGCGCTTTTGCAGCTACCGCCTCGTACGATACGGCTATCGCCGACTACCTGGGCAGTCCCCACAGCGACGATGCACTGCCCGAGCCGTACATTGCGGTCGAAGGCAAAACCCAGTCGCTCCGTTACGGTGAGAATCCACACCAGCGCGCAGCGCTCTACGGAACGCCCTTCTCGTTCGTAAAACCGCTGCACGGCAAGCCCCTGTCGTACAACAACATGATCGACGTGCACGGCGCCCTGGCCCTGATCGACGAGTTTCAGTCTGACGGGCCAACCTGTGCCATCCTGAAGCACACCAATCCCTGTGGAGTGGCCACCGCCGACACGCTGCTCGACGCGTATACGCGTGCCTTCGAGACCGACACCAAATCTCCGTTTGGAGGTATCGTAGTGGTGAACCAGGCACTTGACCGCGCCACTGCCGAAGCGATCAACTCGATCTACACAGAGGTTGTCATTGCCCCCGAATTTGAAGACGGCGTGCTTGCCTTGCTCCAAGAGAAGAAGAAACGCCGCATCCTCAAGCAGACCGGTGCGCTACGTAACGATCCGCGCCTGCAAGTACGCTCAGTGATTGGCGGACTCCTGGTGCAAGATCGGAATCCGGTATCGGCCCCGCTGGCTGAAAGCCGCTCTGCGTGGCAGGTCGTTACCGAGAAGGCTCCGAACGATGCGATGTGGGCCGACCTCCACTTTGCCTGGCGTGTGGTTAAACACGTAAAAAGCAACGCCATCGTATACGCCCGCAACGGACGCACCCTGGGGATTGGCGCGGGGCAGATGAGCCGGGTCGACGCGTCCGAGATCGCTGTGCAGAAGGCGCGCAACGAATCCCTCTCGCTCGACGACGCGGTAATCGCCTCAGACGCCTTCTTTCCCTTTGCTGATGGCCTTGAAGCTGCCGCCGCTCACGGCATTTCCGGTGCTATTCAACCTGGTGGGTCCATTCGCGACGATGAGGTTATCGCCGCCGCCGATGCGCACGACATCGCTATGGTATGCACGGGCGAGCGAAACTTCTGCCACTGACCCTTGCTGCACGCCCTGCTGGAATCTTTTCTCCCTGCAGCGCATGGGAAGAACGAATACAGTGACTGCATTAAACCACGGGCGTTGAGCATGTCGGTCTGTGTTCCACGCTCCCCACCTGGTTCCCCTATCATACTGAACGCTCTCTTCCTTTATGTTTTTCAACTTCACGCAAGACGTAGCTATTGACCTGGGCACGGCCAATACGCTGATTTATATTCGCGGCCAGGACATCGTGCTCAATGAGCCCAGTATTGTCGCCGTTGACCACAGCACGCGTGAGGTGCGCGAAATTGGCCACGAAGCGCTGCAGATGCATGAGCGCACCCACAAGGATATCGAAACCATCTGGCCGCTTAAAGACGGCGTAATCGCCGACTTCAAGGTCGCCGAACAGATGATCCGCGGTCTCATGCAGAAGGTACGGCGTAACTGGTTTACGTCTATTCGTTCTATGGTGGTCTGCGTGCCCAGCGGCATTACCGAAGTGGAAAAGCGGGCCGTGCGGGATTCGGCCGAGCATGCCGGGGCCAAAAAGGTGCACCTCATCTCCGAACCTATGGCAGCAGCTATTGGGATCGGACTTGACGTAAGCGAAGCCGTCGGAAACATGGTGGTCGACATCGGGGGCGGCACCACCGAGATTGCAGTGATCGCGCTCTCGGGCATCGTGATCGATGAGTCCATTCGCGTAGGGGGCAACGAGATCGACAAGTCCGTCGTGCAGTACTTCAAGCGCAATCACAACCTGCTGATCGGCTCCCGCACCGCAGAGCGCATCAAATGCGAGATTGGGAGCGCCATCGAGCTCGAAACGGAACTGGAGCTTTCAGTGCGCGGTCGCGACCTTGTGAGCGGCATCCCCAAAGATCGGTCCATCTCATCCGTCAACGTACGCGAAGCCTTGCGCGACAACCTCGACCAGATCGCGGCGGGCGTGCTGCGCTGCCTGGAGCGCACCCCTCCTGAGCTCGGCGCCGACGTGCTTGAGCGGGGCATTATGCTTACGGGAGGCGGAGCTATGCTGCATGGCCTCGACGAGATGCTGCGCGACCGCGTAGAGCTTCCTGTGTATGTAGCCGAAAATCCGCTGACGGCCGTTGTGCGCGGCACCGGTAAAGTCCTCGAAAATCTGGAGCAGTACAAACGTGTGCTCGTGTAGCATCTTATCGTGGCATCCTGTAGCCATAGCGTAGGGTTTCTCGGCCAATACCCCAGATAAATGGATTCCTCTCAATGGGACAAGCTGCGTGACTGGGGCGTCTTTCTCGGACTCTTGCTTCTGGCCTTCACGATTCTGTTCACGGCCAACCGTCCGATGAACCAGGCGCTGCGCACCTATGGGATGGAGGTAACTGCTCGCCTCGACAACCAGTTTGCATGGATGGGGCGCTACGTGAACGCGCTTCAGGAGAACGAGGCGCTACGCGCCCGCAACATCGAACTGGCGGGCGAGGTCGCTCGCTCGCGCGACGTGCGCCACCGCAACCGTGAACTCGAGGCAATGCTCACCCTGCAGACCCGTGCCGACACCACGCTGTCTGACACCCTGCTCGTAGCAGCACGCGTGCTCCAAAAAGACCTAACGCGCCAACAGAACCTTCTCACTATTGATGTGGGACGCCAGCACGGCGTCGAACCAGACATGCCCGTCGTAACGCCAGAAGGTATTGTAGGAACGGTCCTCTTCGTAGGAAGCCGTTTTTCACGCGTCATGCCGTTCCTAAATACCGACTTTCGCGTCCCCGGAAAAGTTGAATCGATTGGCGCAGAGGGAATTATCCGCTGGGAGGGCGATCATCTCAACGAGCTTTCGATGCAGCATGTCGTCAAGACCGAGCCGGTGGAAGACGGGCAGCGTGTCGTAACGAGCGGACATAGCGGCGTCTTTCCCAGTGGATGGCCTATCGGAACGATTGAACACGTCGCCCCGCGGCAGGGTCGCAACGACCTCACTATTGTTATACGTCCTGCTGTTGCCCTATACAATCTCGACCATGCGTTTGTGCTGCGTGCCCGGCCGGCCTCGTACGACCTTGCCACCGCCGATACCATCCCACCACTACGGTAAACGCGCCAAAGCTTTCCGGCCACCTCGGCTGGTAAGCCCAACATAGGTCTCTTCTTCAGACGCTTCTGCCTTGGTCTCTTCTGTCGTTTGCCTCTGATCTCCCTGCGGTACTATCCGCATTGCTGCGCGCTCTGCACCCGATCTATTTGCAGCGCATTTATCTATGCACGATGCATCTATCTGCAACGCATCTAATAGCATTGATACGGGTTTATGGATGCGAAACCGATCTGTCGTGGTACGCGAATGAAGCGCCTCGGAGCCCAAAGCAAAAAAAAATCAAAACAGGTTCTGAAATGTCATGGCGTGTGCCAGACGAGTTATCTTTCTATCTATTACTGCATCCCTTTTCTACGTCATTACTCTCTGACTCAGATATATCGCTTTTTTCTTATGAGGATAGTTTCTCAACACTGCATCTCCACGCTACTCATCGCCGCCCTGTTTGTCTTGGTGGATGTAGCCCCTGCGGTTAGCCAGTACTCGTGGCAGTCCCAGATGCGCGACACGATTCGTGCCACCGTCGAGGGTCATGATTCAGGCGGTACCTGGAGCGTAATGGTAGTCAATCTGGATACCGGAGAGCCTGTTGTAGACTATCGCGGACAGGCCAGCATGATACCGGCCTCAACGGTTAAGGTCCTTACCTCAGCAGCGGCCCTTGAGCTACTCGGGCCGGCGTTTCGATATGAAACTGTGCTCACTACAACAGGGCCGGTTGAAGGCGGGCAGGTCCGCGGCGATCTTGTATTGCATGGCGCCGGCGACCCCTCGCTCGGCCAGCACCGCGCTACCTCATCCATCTTTACCAACTGGGCACAGGGCCTCTCGCGCATGGGCATTGAGGAGGTAAGCGGCCAGGTTATCGGCGACGACTCGCTCTTTGACATGCCCAGCATGGCACCCGGGTGGAGCTGGGACGACATTCCGTATGGCTATGCCGCCCAGAGCAGCGCGCTTTCGTACTACGGCAACGTTGTCCGCATCACGCTCGACGCCCTTCAGGGAAGCGACAACGTTCGGGTCCGCTGGCTCCCTCACAACACCTCGTACGTCACAGTTGGCCATCAACTGGAGCGCGGGCAACGCGGGCAACAGCTCTGGCGACGGTTTGAGCGCGATCTCGGCCAAAACACCATTCATGTGCAGGGCACTATCCCCACGGGGCGGTCCACCCAGTTTCGGGTGAGCATTGACAACCCGACCCTGTTCTCTGCCTATGTATTCACTGAAACGCTGGACCAAGCAGGCATATCGGTTCGTGACGGTGCCACAACCGTACGGCTTCTTGATGCTCCACCCGCTCCGTACGACACACTGGCCTCGGTCCACTCGCCCCCGTTGTCGGAGCTGGTACAGACGGTAAACCAGGACAGCGACAACCTTTATGCCGAGCAGCTCTTGCATACGCTGGGAGCCATGGCCCACGGCGACTCCCTGTCCGTAACAAGCTCCCGAGAGCGCGGCCTGCATCTGGTCCGTGGTCTCATCCACCGTGCTGGTGGGGCACCCGAGCGCACACGCCTGGTTGACGGATCCGGCCTCTCACGCTACAACCTCGTATCTGCCGAGGCTCTGGTGCGGGTGCTTGTCTACATGCATGACCACCCCGATTCGGATATACGTCGCGCATTCCTTCGCTCCCTTCCCGTGGGCGGGCGCGACGGCACGCTACAGTTTCGCTTTCAGCGGGCCGCAGCTGCACGCGGGAATGTGCGCGCTAAGACTGGAACGTTCTCGAACAACAGCGCCCTGGCGGGCTATGTCACCTCCTTTGAAGGCACTCCTTTTGCGTTTGCTGTTCTTGCAAACAACCATGTAGGGAGCACGCGTCCGCTACGCACGATGCAAGACCAGATCGTTAACATACTGGCGCAATATCCGCGCTAAGTTACCGAACTGCAGCAGGTGGGCAATGTATTACATGTACTATTCCGCACACACGTTTTTTCCATAACGCCTTACCCTCCATTATATGTCTGATCCATCTTCCCTACATGGTACTACCGTTGTCGGCGTTCGCCATAACAACCAGATTGCTATGGGCTCCGACGGCCAGGCCACCATGGGGGAAACGGTGATGAAACACAAGGCCGAGAAGGTACGCACACTGTATAATGATGAGATTTTAGCGGGCTTTGCCGGCTCTACAGCAGATGCGTTCACGCTATTTGAGCGCTTCGAAGAAAAACTGGAAGAGTATGGCGGCAACGTGACTCGAGCAGCGGTCGAACTGGCCAAAGACTGGCGCACTGACCGCTACCTGCGTCGCCTGGAGGCCCTGCTTGCCGTAGCGTCTAACGACCGCCTTCTCGTGTTGAGCGGGAGCGGCGACGTCATAGAACCCGACGATGACGTTATCGCCATCGGGTCAGGAGGGTCGTTCGCTCTGGCCGCTGTACGAGCGATGAAGAAGCATGCACCCGACCTCGATGCTCATACCCTCGTCGAAGAAGGCCTGAGCCAGGCCGCTGACATCTGCATCTACACAAACCACCACCGCACGATTCTCGACCTGGCATCTGACGACTCAGGCGCGTAGCCCAACACGCTGCGTTTTGAGCTTCTCATGCCGATTGGGCTTCTCTTTCCGAGCAGCATGCCTCGGCCTGTGCGTTCCCCACCTACAGCTCAGAAACGAGCTCCCGAACGCCTTGCAGTAATGAACGAGCCCAGCTGCATACGCAACAAACCGGTGCCCCTTGCACCGGCATCATATAAAGATAGATAAATCACAAACCAGAAACGAATAAGTATGTCAACTATAGCAAGAAGCCAGACGGGCGCCTCATCCCCACGTGCGGCGCTGTTTGTTGACTACGACAATGTGTACACGGTCCTTCATGCACAAGATACCAAACGGGCCCCTCACGAACTGGCCATGCGCATCATCGATAAAGTGCGCCGCTATCTCGAAGAAGGCGATGATACGCCCACCGTATACGCCCGGGCCTATGCCGACTTTGCAACGCTTCCCGACCACGTAGCTGGCGAAGCTGAAACCGACTTGTACGAGCATGGGTTTGCCCCGCAGTCTACGCCAACCGGTGCCCAACTAAACGCCTCGGAGCAGCACCTGACGATAGACGCGATCCACCTGCTGCACGAGCGGTCTGATATTAGCTCAATTGTTATCGTAACGGGCGACCGCCCTTACCTCCCCCTGATCCGGGCTGTGCGTGAGCGCGGCATTCGTCCATTGGTCGCAGCGGTGCATCCCCCACAGAGCGATGTGCTTGCCCCGTACCTTGAAGAGGAGGCCTACCTCGACGCCCGAAATATGCTGGGCTCTGATGCGCGCGATACGCTCAATTCGCGCGAGCGCGCCAACCGCCCCAGCCGTCGGCGCACCCGTGCCAGCTCTCCTCCTGAAGAGCGGAAGCCCATCGACGACCCGATGCTGCGGGCCACGATTGAGGTCACCGAAGAGTTTTTTGGGCAGTACGACGAGGTCTACCTTACGCCGCTCCTCCGGAAGATTTCGGAAGAGCTTGGCGAAGGATACGACCCGAAAGCACTTGTGAGCGACCTCGAAGCCGCTGGTGCTGTCTGGCTGGAAAAGCGGGACGGTTACCCGTATGACTACACGGTGCTCATCGTCAACGAAGAGCACGAGGATGTACAGGAGATTCTCGACGACTATTATCGCGACCGCACGTTCGGGAGTTACAGCAACGGCGTGAATGAATCCGAACCGTCGCCTCAAGAAACGTACGACCCGGTTGAGCGATCAAGCCTCGACGAGTATGCGACCGGCGAGTATGACGATGACGACTACACTGATGAGAACTACGCTAACGAAGACTATGCCGAGGATGCCACGGAGACGCCAGATGGCGTCGATGCGAATGCATAATTCGAATGCATAGCGCACCGTGCATGCCACGCATGCGCGCTGGCACAACTGTCTAAGAGACGCTGCGGCAGGCACGTATTTGCACCTGTGCACGAACGGCATGCCGCAGCGTCTTTTCCTGTCTCGCACTGCTTCTATTCCGATTACTTTAGGCTTTTTATGGCAACCCAACCTTCTCTGGACGAACTAACACCTCGCCAGATTGTCGAGGAGTTAGATCAATATATCATCGGGCAAGACAAGGCCAAGAAGAACGTGGCTATTGCCCTACGCAATCGCTGGCGGCGCCGCAACGCGCCCGAGGAGATGCGCGACGAAATCATGCCCAACAACATTATCATGATTGGGCCGACTGGCGTTGGAAAGACGGAGATCGCACGCCGCCTGGCCCGCCTGGCCCGCGCGCCATTCATCAAAGTAGAGGCCTCGAAGTTTACTGAGGTTGGCTATGTAGGACGCGACGTGGAGAGCATGATTCGCGACCTGGCCGACATCGCTGTTAACCTCGTGCAAGAAGAGCACAAAGAGGCGGTCCAAGAAAAAGCACAAGAACGCGCCGAACAGCGCATTCTTGACATTCTGATCCCGCCCCCCGAATCCAGCAAGAGCCGCTCTTCAAGTACCACTGATGTAAACGGTCCCGGGTTTGTGCTCCAGTTGAGCGACGATGACGGTGATTCCAACGGTAACGCCAACGGCGACTCTTCATCCCCCGATACCGAAGCCGCAGAAGACAACCTGCGCCAGCGTACCCGCCAGAAGTTTCGCGATAAGCTCGCCAATGGCGATCTTGATGAGCGCGAAATCGAGATTGAGGTATCAAGTGATCAGTCGTCGCCCATGATGCAGGTCTTCGGTCCCATGGGAATGGAGGAGATGGGCGTTAACCTGCAGGAGCTGTTCGGTAACCTTGGCGGCAAGAACCGCAAAAAGAAACGCGTTACGGTTGATGAGGCCCGCGAAATCCTGACGCAGGAGGAGGCGCAGAAGCTGATCGACATGGATCAGGTCAAGGAAGACGCGCTCACCCGTGTTCAGGAGACCGGCATGGTCTTTATTGATGAGATCGATAAGGTGGCTTCTGACAGCGGCCGTCGCGACCAGGGCGGTGCCGGGCAAGGCGTGTCTCGCCAGGGTGTGCAGCGCGACCTGCTGCCTATTGTGGAAGGGTCGAACGTTCAGACCAAGCATGGCATGGTGAAGACCGACCACATCCTGTTTGTGGCCAGCGGCGCGTTCCATGTCTCCAAGCCCAGCGACCTGATTCCCGAGCTGCAGGGGCGCTTTCCCATCCGCGTCGAACTGAACAACCTCGACGAAGGCGACTTCTACCGCATCCTTCAAGAGCCTAAGAACGCGCTTCTTAAGCAGTACCGTGCGCTCTTGGCTTCTGAGAATGTCAACATCACGTTTGAGGACGAAGGGATCCGCGAGATCGCCCGCGTGGCGGCTCAGGTCAATGCCGAGGTTGAAAACATTGGCGCCCGTCGCCTGCATACCGTACTCACTACACTGCTTGAAGACATCCTGTATGACGTACCGGATAAGCTTCAGGATACGGATATCGTAATCGACGCCGACCTCGTTAAGAAACGATTGAGCTCAATTGCTACCGACCGCGACTTGAGTCAGTACATCCTGTAGCAATCAATCTATAGCAATCAATACCAGAACAAGCAGTACCAGAAGAGGTCCGGGGGCTCTCAACGCCTTCTGCTCAACGCCTCGTTCTGCTCTGTAGCCCGCTGCATAGAGCGACCCGCTGCCCCAAAAGAGGCAAGCGGGTCGCGTTGTTTTGTAGCGCCACGCATCCAACAAATGCACCGCAGACACCGCAAGCAATACCGGCGCCCTACTTACGAGATGGAACGAAAGCTGGAAGGCACATTCGGACGTCCCGAGGCACTCGGGGTCGGACTGGTTGGGGCGTCGTTGGAGACGTCTCCATTGCAGTACGCCTCAAAGGCCGTCTTCAGGTCGTTGGCAATGGCATTTGCGCTTCGCCCTTCGATGTGCTTGCGCTCGATCACATATACGGGCTGCCCATCTTTGAAGAGCGCGATAAATGGCGATGATGGAGGGATGCCAGGAAGGTGTGCGCGGGCTTGCTCGGTGGCCTCCAGATCTTGACCGGCAAACACCGTGACATAGCGGTCGGGCTGGGCATCGAGCTGGGTCGCCATTGACACCGCAGGGCGCGCATTGCCTGCTGCACATCCGCATACTGAGTTGATAATCAGCAGCGTGGTGCCATCTTCGTCAAATGCTGCATCGACGGCATCGGCATCGGTAAGTTCTTCAACACCCAGACGTGTAAGCTCGGCACGCATGGGCTTGACCATGGCTTCAGGGTAAGGCATAACCGGTGGGTCGGTTGTCTATACAATGTAGAACAAGAACGTATGTTAACGTACCTCCTGCATTTTCGCGTGATCCACCCGCTGATGCTCGAGCAACGTTTCGTTGCACTATGCGTACAGCAGCACGTAGAATACTGGTCGTATTACGTCTATTTACGTTTGCTTGCGTCTGTACAAGCCACTCAACGTACAGTCTAACACACGGGGGAAAGTAGCCGCTTGCTGGAGAGGCATACGTTCTTCCAACTCAGGCACGTTTACCTTCTGAACACCTTTGGTCAGATACTTTAGCATAGAAAAACTACTCTTATTGGGATCCCCCTACTGGATGAGTCATCCGTGTGGGTATACAAGTTTCCCCTCCTAATGTATCAGGTTCTATGCGCACATGTCACCGCTACCAGATCGGACCGGCTGCGCTCTTTTCAGGTGTGTTACTCACGCTGACGCTCACCATGTTTGCTGTTGGATGCGGCTCTTCGTCTACCGTGAGCACCAACCCGGCTTCGGCCTCCCCTTCTGTCGTGGACCGATGGGAGACCGCTGCCACTCAGTGGGAAGGCGTTCCCCATCGATGGGGGGGCACGTCGCGGCGCGGTATCGACTGTTCTGCACTGGTGCAGACGCTCTACCGCGACGTAAGCGGGGTGCGTCTGCCACGTACTACACAGGCGCAGGCCCGCACAGGCACACGGGTACGAAAGCGCAACCTGCAGCCCGGCGACCTTGTCTTCTTTTACCTGGACAAGACAAACCATGTGGGCGTACACATTGAGGGGGGCCGGTTTGTACATGCATCTTCGAGCAACGGCGTCATGATCTCCCACATTGACGAACCGTACTGGGCCGAGCGATACTGGACAGCGCGGCGGATTCCCTCCGCGACCGCTTCAGAACCCTCTACCTCTTCTCCTTCCTCATCCGGACAGAGCCACGGAGGCTGGTGATACCAGCGCAAGGCGTTCTGCTTGCTCCTTGTCCCCTACCCGGTCGCATCTCTTACGCCAGATCACCTTATTATTAAGGAACTTTACGCACATATAGCCGAATAACTGCGCGATACGATAAACATACTGCAGACCGCCGCTCCCGTGGCTCTCCACGGCTGTGGCGGTCTGTCTTTGTAGACGTACCCTTAAATGATGTGACTGCTGTATTTATGAGTGCTAAAAAGACCGTATATTTAACTGAAGAGGGCTTTCAAGAACTCAAGGATGAACTACACTTCTTGAAGACGAAAGAACGTGCTCGCATTGCCGATGCCATTGCTGAAGCACGTGCCAAAGGAGACCTTTCGGAAAACGCCGAATACGACGCGGCGAAGGAAGAACAGGGCAAACTTGAGGCGCGCATCTCTAAGCTTGAAGACACGATCTCACGGGCCCGTGTCGTCGATGAAAGCGAGGTCGATGACAGTAAAGCGTACATCCTTTCTAAGGTAACCGTTGAGAACCTTAACACCGGTGCCAAACAGACCTACACTCTTGTCAACGAGCAAGAGGCCGATGTGTCTGAAGGCAAGATCTCTGTTGAGAGCCCCGTCGGTAAGGGGCTCTTAGGCCAGGAAGAGGGCGACGAGGTTGACATTAAGGTACCTGCTGGCAAAGTGACGCTGAAGATTCTTGACATCTCCCGCTAACCCGGCAGCGTCAAACATGACACGCTCTCGAACTCTCATAGGCTACGCCTTGCACCTTGCCAAGCGCGTGGCCTATGTTCTTTTGGGCGCTGCAGGACTGTATGTAGTGGGCTGTACCCTGGCGCTTATTGCCTACACGACTGTGATGCCCCCGATTACCGGGGTCCAGCTTCAGCGCGCGGTGGAGGCCCAGTTTAGCACAGAGCCATACACGCGGGTCTACCGTCCTGTGTCGCCAAATACTGTAAGTCCGCATGTACCACGTGCGGTCGTTGCCGCTGAAGACGGCCGGTTCTTCACCCATGGGGGCATTGACTGGGCGGCGATCCAGGAAGCACGTGCTGAGCATGATCAAGGACAGCGCCTGCGTGGCGGGTCAACGATCACGCAGCAGCTGGTCAAGAACCTGTTTATGACGACCCATCGGTCTTATCTCCGTAAGGCTATAGAGGTGCCTCTTACCTATCTGGCAGAGCTGATTCTCGCAAAAGAGCGCATTTTGCATCTGTATGTGAACGTGGTAGAGTGGGGCCCTGGCATATACGGTGTTTCCGCAGCAGCGGACTACCACTTCGCCGTGTCGGCCGATGCGCTTACGCGGCGCCAGGCTGCAGGATTGGCGGCCTGCCTTCCAGCCCCCCGATCGCGAACGCCACAGGTTATGCACCGCTACACTACAATCATTGAGCAGCGTATGGCACAGCACGGATGGTAGGCAGTGCATGCCGGTGCAGGTGCACGCCGCGTCCCAGCTGCTTACGGGTTTCCCCTACCACTTAACACAGTAAGCCGGTTAGATAGTAAGCTGCCACCGTTTTTCTCTTCTTGCGCCCCCTTTGCACGACATGATTGACCTTCGCAGTGACACCGTTACCCGCCCCTCTCCCGACATGCGCCAGGCAATGGCCCGGGCCGAAGTGGGCGATGATGTGTATGGGGAAGACCCAACGGTCAATCAGCTGCAGCACGAAGTGGCTGCTCTACTTGGAAAAGAGGAGGCGCTATTCGTGCCGTCTGGCACCATGGCCAACCAGATTGCCTTGCATGTGCTCACCACGCCCGGCGACGAGGTCATTCTGGATGCAACGAGCCACATTTACAACTACGAGACGGGCGCGGCCAGCGCCCTCTCCGGGATTCAACTGCACCCGGTCCACAGTCCCGACGGACTTCTCACCCCCAGCGCTACCGAGGCTGCTATTCGTCCAGAGGGAGCTGTCTTTGCACGGTCAACTCTCGTTGCGATCGAGAACACGGCTAATAAAGCGGGCGGCCGCGTATATCCATTAGAGCGTGTGCATGCTATCGCCGACGTTGCAGAAAAACACGGCCTGCGCCTCCTCCTGGATGGGGCCCGCCTGTGGAATGCATCTGTGGCCTCAGGCCATGCCGAAGCGGAATATGCTGCACCGTTCGATCTGGTCTGGGTAGCTCTCTCTAAAGGGCTTGGCGCCCCGGTTGGCTCGGTGCTCGCAGGCACGCAATCGCTTATTGATCAGGCCCGTCGCGTTCGCAAACGGTTAGGCGGCGGGATGCGTCAGGCAGGCATCCTGGCAGCGGCCGGACGCTATGCGATTGCCCACCATCGCAGCCAGCTGTTGACCGACCACAAGCATGCACGCACTCTTGCAACAGCTTTTAACAACCTGTCTGTTTTTTCGGTCGACCTGGAGACCGTAGAGACGAACATTGTTATGGTTGAGGTGGAGGGGACAACCGCAGAAGCCGTAGCCGAAACGCTCCACCAGGCCGATATTGGGGTCACTCCATTCGGCCCTCAAACCGTACGCCTCACAACCCATCGCGACGTTTCATCAAACGACGTCGACACTGTTATCGACACAATGCGCCAACTCTACGCCTGAGACCTCTCCTCTTGGCTCTTCTCTCCCAATATGTCGCCAGTTGGTTACAGCACCGAAGCCTTAGGTTGACCACCTTAGCGTTTGCATGTGCACGAAAGATGTGTGCAAATGCGGCAAGAGTAGGCTCACAGGTCAGAACACGGCTCTGTGCCTGTACAATGGCGGGCTTCCGCTTTGAACCATGCAACCTGCTTCGTGTAGATACTCTTAAGCACTTGTGTGTTGCACCAGACACCCACCACATAGTCCCCACGCACCTGCTTGCTGTAACACGCACCTCTCGGCCGGAGCCGCTGTTTTAGCAATCTTCTATGACCGGCATCGGCACAGTGCACATGACCTAATTTCTGACCTACAGCGTCCTCTTACCGTTCTGTATGCGTCATAATACCCCCTCTTTTCAAGAAACGACCGCCTACGCCACACTCTGGGGTATCCTGATGCTCTGTGTTACGGTCGTTATGCCCCGATACAGCACCGCGCAGGCCGTTTCTCCACCCATCTCACACTGGGCACACCCTGAAGCTGGTATGCCGCTGGTTGAGCAGTATGTCGCCGACGATTACGGAGCGAACGCTCAAAACTGGAGCGCCCTACAGGATAGCACGGGTATTCTCTACTTCGCAAATACCGATGGGGTGCTCACCTTCGATGGTACACGCTGGGAGCTCTTCCCCGTCTCCAACCGGTCTATCGTACGCGGTCTGGCGACGAGCCCTGACGGACGTGTCTACGTGGGGGCGCAAGATGAAATGGGGTACATGGAACGGACCGAGGACGGCCTGTTGCGCTACGTATCACTGCGCAACAAGGTAGACGCTGGTCCCGAAGATGTGGGGGACATCTGGGAAGTCGTTACGGCCGGGTCGCATATCTTCTTTCACACTTTCCAGGGTGTGTACCGATGGTCAGTGGAAACGAAAACCATGGACTTCTTAGCCCGCGAGGAAGACCGAGACGCTTTTCCACTGGTCGCTATCCGTGACACCGCGTACGTTGCGTTCGGACGGAGACTCTACCACGTTGCACCCGACTCCTTGCACCGCGTTGTCGGATTTGAGGTGCCTTCACTTCCTGATGGACGGCGTAACACCATTCGAGATATCGTTTCTTACGGTGATAACTCGATGCTGATAGGAACCACCTCCAATCGCTTCTATGTGTGGGATGGGACTTCTGTTGAACGCCTCAATATCTCGTTCGAGAACCGCATCGAGAACGCCCTCATCTATGACATGAAACGTCTCTCGGACAGCAACTTCGCCATTTCAACTATCAGAAATGGTCTGTTCATCATTGATCCCAATGGAGACCTGATTCGCCATTGGCCTTTCCCGAATCAGCCTGTGCTGGGCACATATGAGGACCACGAAGGCGGCATATGGGTCACGCTTGACGGCGGCTTGCGACGTGTTGACTGGGGCGTCCCCCTCAGCACATTCTTCGAAGACAATACTGAAGAGACTGTCACTGACGTTGTACGCCACGATGGCATGATCACCATAAGCACAAATAGCGGCATCGGAACGGTAGAACCCGCTGCTGCTGTGGGTGAACCTGCACGGGTTCAGAAGCATGCCCCTTCAACCCAAGTGTGGGCCCTTCACCAACACAACAACAGCTTGATAATCGGAACCGCGCGATCTGTGGGTGAGTGGCAGCGCGAAACGGGCATGGGCGCAGACTTCGAATTTCAGGGAATCCACGCCTTCCGCATCTCTTCCCCTCCACAAAACCCGGATGAACTGTACGTATCTACAACAAGAGGCATAGAACGCTTCTTTTATGATTCTGCAGCTGCTTCCTGGCGCAGTCGCTCCACGCTGCGCGAGGACACCGGGAACTTCAGCCGGCAGGCCTGGGCCAACGACTCGACGTTATGGGTTGGCACCCGGTATTCAGGCGTCATGCGCTTTACAGTAGATGCCGACGGTCGTGTCCAGAATGAACGGCTCTTCCCCCCTGAAGACGGGCTTCCGGAAGGCCACATCATGCCCTTCCGCTTTGATAACACGGTCCTCTTCTATTCGCCTGAGCAGACGTCTCAGTTCAGCGAGGAAGACGAACGGTTTACGCCACTTGACGATGTACCCTTTGTTGCGAGTGACCTTGCCTCAACAAGCGTCTTGCTCGCTGAGGATGGCACCGGGCGCTGGTGGGGCAACACAAATGCAGGATTCGGATGGTGGACGAGAGGTGCCAATCAGGACTGGAACTGGCAGTCACGATCGCTGCAACGCATCAGCCGTCATATCATCCGTGCGGTGCATGCAGAAGGTGATGTCGTCTGGCTGGCGACTAACCGCAGCCTGCTCCGGTACGTGCCAGAACAGGATGATCCACCGTCTGTCTCCGGGCTTATCCGGAGCGTGTCGAGCCTACCAGCTGACGCCCCCCTCTGGGGAACGGCCCAGACCGGTGGCCCCAGCCCGCACAAGGTGGCTCATGACGACAACAGCATTCGCATCCGGTATGCAGCCCCGAGCTATACGCTGCCCGCTTCCACCGAGTACCGGGTCCGCCTGCGCGGACTCAGCGACGCCTGGTCGGCATGGACAACGAGCGCCCAGCGCGACTTTACCAACCTATCTCCGGGCAGCTACACGTTCGAAATGCAGGCCCGCACTGCACGAGGGCAGGTTACCGAGATCGCTTCCATGGCATTCCATGTAGCTTCGCCCTGGTACCTTACGTGGTGGGCCTATGTACTGTATGGATTCGGGGCGGTGGCACTTGTTATAGGAAGTGTTCACTGGCGCACGGCAACCCTGCGTCGGCGCCAGCGCCAGTTGGAAACCATTATCAACGACCGCACGGTCGAGGTTCGCCAGAAGAACAAGCAGCTGGCCAAGCAAGCCGAGGCGCTTCGCTCTCTCGATGCAGCCAAGTCGCGCTTCTTTGCCAACATCAGTCACGAACTGCGAACGCCGCTTACGCTTATCCTGGGACCTATAGAGCAGTTGCTCAGGCGGTCCACGCCCGACGATCCGGCGCAGCAGACGCTCAGCATGGTTGAGCGCAACGCCCAGCGCCTTCTCAACCTTGTGCAGCAACTGCTCCACCTGTCTGAGCTTGAAGCCGGTACGTTCACCATCCAGGCTCGCCCTTGCGAACTGGGCGCGAAGATGAAGCAGGTAGCCGAGGGATTTGAGCGTCTGGCTCAGTCCAACGGACTCGCATTGAGCGTGCAGCACACGCCTCCCCCTGTCGAAGCTAAAACAGCGTATGCCGATGCCGAGCATATCGAACAGGTCGTCTCGAACCTGCTCACCAATGCCATCAAGTTTACGCCCGACGGTGGAACAATCGATATTGAGATTCAAGAAACAGCAACCGAAACGCGCCTTTCTGTTCAAGATACCGGAATCGGGATCGCTGAAGAAGACCAGCGTGCTATCTTTGAACGCTTCCGCCAGGTCGATGCTTCATCGACGCGAGCCCGCGAGGGCGCCGGTATCGGACTCGCCCTGACGCGCGACCTCGTGGAGGCTCATGGGGGCACAATCGATGTCGAGAGTGCCCTGGGGGAGGGTACTACATTTACTGTAACCCTTCCTCGGGGCAAAGACGCTCTTCCTGAACCTCCTTCTGCCAGTGGTTCTGCTGATGATGCAGCCCCGCTCTCTACGGAAGTCGGGATGTCTGGCGACGGCGCATCTGGCGATGGCGCACCTGACACCTCCGAAACGGCACATGCTGCTCCTTATCCCCTCGCACCGCCTGTAGTGCGTCGGTCGGTTAGCTCGGGAGACAGCATGCGCGCCACTCATCCCCCGACGCCCTCTACAGCCCCCCTCATTCTCGTTGCTGACGATAACCCCGATATGCGAGCGTACGTGCGCTCAATTCTGGAGGAAGACTTCCGCATCATTGAGGCTGCCAACGGCGAAGAGGGGGTGCAGAAGGCCAAGCGCCATCTGCCCGATATCATTCTGGCCGACGTTATGATGCCGGGAACGGACGGCATCGATATGGCCGAAGCGCTCCGCGACCATCCAGACACTGAAGCCATTCCGATTATCATGGTCACGGCACGCTCCGACACCAGGGCCGAGCTGCGCGGCCTTTCGGCGGGCGCTCGTGACTATATCACGAAGCCGTTTGACCCCAACGTGCTGGAGATGCGCATACGCGGCGTGCTGGACTGGATGCACCGCTTGCGTCGCCGCCTGCAGCGCAGGTCCGTGGCTACAGCCTCACTCGAAGAACCCTCCTCGTCTCACTCTCGCCCCTCCACGCCAGGCTCGGTCTCTGGAGATGATGCGGATGCTTCTTCACCGCCACCTGAGAATGGTTCGAAGGGACGGTCGACGCAGAACGAGGCGCCTGCTCCTGAATCAGAGAGCAAACGCTCCGATTTCGAGCAGAACGCCCGAGCAATCATCGAAGCTAACATCACCGATATCGATTTCGATGTCGATGATCTGGCCAAAGAAATGATGATGAGCCGGAGTACGCTCTACCGCCGTGCCCGCACCAACAAGGCCCCCTCGCCGGCCTCACTCATCCGCGAGGTGCGCATGAAGCGCGCTCATGACCTACTCGCCACCGGTGAAGGGTCGGTAACCGAAGTGGCCTATGCCATTGGGTACGAGAGCCTGGCATCGTTTAGCGGACAGTTCAGCACACACTTCGGCTACCCGCCCAGTCAGGTCTCTCGCAAACAGGACACGTAGGTGCAGGGAGGTACAGGGAGATGCGCAGATGCTATCTGACAGCGCGAGGGACTATCCTGACACGCATACGCCTTCAGAAGGCGTCTTAACGTCTTCTGGGAATCCATGCTCCGGCGCATGCATTAGATTTTTCCCCTGATCGCCGTACGTACGCATCCCCAACCCATCCCAGTATATGCCTGAGCAAGAGATGCCGGACTTCGTGCCGGAGTACAACAAGCCCGATGCCCCGGGCATCCACATGAACTTTGACAACACCATCTCGCTGTATCATGTGGTGTCGGAGACCGACGACTTTGAGACTGCCGCGTACGACATCTTCGGGCTGCTGAAACGCGCGCAGGACGAGTTTCCGGACTGGCCGCGTGTGCTGTATCTCGACATTGAGGGGCACCTGGATGAGGAGGGACGGTTTGAGCCTGACTTTGTGGAGCTGCAGCAGGAGTTTCTGATTGCGGCAATGGGGAAGTTCTTTACCGCGCTTGCGCTTCCGCTTGTAGCTGTGGTGAACCCTGACACACAGGTCAATGACGTTCCCGACGAACTGAAGCTGCAGGCGCCGCAAGACCCACTTCCCAAAGACACCTCCTGGCCCCGAGCCGACGCTTGAGTTTAGCTGTTTTAGAGCCTGTTTTGATTTCTTAATTTGGGCTCCGAGCGGCTCCCCTGGGCTGCACGCGTACGTTCAGCCCCTACCTGGCAGCTTACGTCGTGTCTACGAGCCGGATGATACGGTTGAAAAGCGCGGGCGACAGCCGCTTCAGATAGACCGCGTAGGTCTCGATGCCCCCGATGTAGACCTCGTCACGCTCCTCTTTTAGCGCACGAATGATGGCCGTGGCACACGCTTCAGGAGTGATGCCGTTGCGGATCGAGTCAGACATCTGTCCGTAACGCGACCCATCGGCGGTGAGCGCGTTGCGCGACACATTGGTACGCACGTATCCCGGACAGATGAGCGTAACGCGCAGTCCGGCATCGTACACCTCGGCACGCAGGCCGTCAAAGTAGCCATGCAGCGCATGCTTCGACGCTGCGTACGCGGTGCGTCCGGGCGTGCTGAAGGTGCCGACCACACTGCTTACCACCCCGATGTGCCCCGCCCCTTGCTCGATGAAGTGCGGCAGGAGCGCTTTCGTAAGCGTGACGGCCCCGAAGAAGTTCACCTCCATGATGCGCCGTACCACCTCAACTTCGGTATCTTGCGCCCGCGACCGCTGGCTGATGCCGCCGTTGTTAATGAGCACATCGATGGTGTCGTGCGCCTCTGTTGCTGCGTCGACAGCCGCATATAGCGAATCGGGATCGGCAAGGTCGAGCGGGATCACCGTATGTTGATCTGAATTGGCACAGTTCGACTTTACAGCCTGCAGGGCCTCCTCGCGTCGGGCTGAGAGGATCAGCCGCGCCCCCTGCTGACTCCAGGTCCGGGCAAGCGCTGCTCCGATACCCGACGAGGCGCCTGTGATCCACACTGTAGGCGCGTCTTGCATCGCATCTTGCATCGCATCTTGCATCGCATCTTGCATCGCATCTTGCATAATGGTGCGAGCTACTTTTCGGCAGAATGTTCGTGGAATACGTGTGTAGACGCGCTCCACGGCATTAAAGATACGCATGAAACGCGAACATACGTTATAGCCTTATGTTAAGGCTATAGTCAAGAGTTACTTTACGCTACGGCATGTCGGAAGGTTGCTAATTGCCCTCCGCAGCGCCGTACAATCATCAACACCAACACCGATATGCCACAAGGAACAGTTAAATGGTTCAGTACCGAAAAGGGCTTTGGATTCATTGCCCCGCACGACGGAACCAAAGATGTGTTTGTCCACCACTCTAACATCGTTGACGTGGACACCGTCGGTCCGCTTGAGGACAACGACGAGGTCGCGTTTGAAGTTGAGGAAACGCCCAAAGGCCTCAATGCGGTCAACGTGGAGCGTGTGTAGGTTGTAGCAGGGTTCGGCCACACGGCACGCCCTTTCTATACAATCTGTACAGGGCAATCTGTACATATAGCTTCGGAGCCCGGCTCATCTTGAGTCGGGCTTTCTTATGTTGTGTGCTCACGTGTTGCCTGCTTAAGCAAGCACGCTCTGCATCTATCTATATTTCCCTGTATCGATCTGTATTGAGCCGTCTTGATGTTAACGGAACATCTACATACAGTTTGGGGGCGCAACCCGTGTCGCTCCAGTTCATTGGCAGAACAGCGTGCACGGGTAGTTTACGTCGCGTCTGGTTGGCGTACCGTGCTCGCGCACCCTCACGTTCTGTTGAACTCGTTTTGATACTACCTTGGATACTGTTGAGACCGTTCTCGTATCGCGCCACGCGCTTACGCCACGCACCACCCAGTACGTGCTGCGTGCTGATGACCATACATTCAGCTTTAAACCCGGCCAGCATACCAGTATCGTGATACCCGACCGGAGTCCGCCCGTGGTGCGCCCCTACTCTCCAGTCAACCAACCGGGGACGAATGCGCTTGTGCTTGCGATTAAGCGCTATGACGACGGCACCTGCTCGACGTGGATGGATGAGCGAAGCGTGGGCGACACGGTGCCTGTTATGCCCCTCTCGGGCAACCTGCAGCTTCGCGACCTAAACCGCGATATCGTCTTTCTGTCTACAGGTACAGGGATTACCCCACTGCTGAGCATGGCGCGCCAGTACCTGACTGAAGGGAGCGGGCACATCACGTTTGTGCATGGCGAGAAGCGCCCTGAAACGCTGCTCTACCGCGAAACGCTCGATCTGCTTGCTGCTGAGCACGACCGGCTCTCGGTGCACTACGTGCTGTCGGATGTCGAATGGCCGGGTCGCACAGGGTTTGTACAGTCGCACCTGGATACGTACGGCGCGGATTGGGAGAACGCCCACGTATACGTATGCGGCGTGCCTCAGATGGTGGTAGACACGCTCGACACCCTCGCAGACTACGGTCTGCCCGATGAACGGGTATTCTCAGAAGGATGGGAGTCAGGGTCCGTCTCGTAGCATTCGACGGTGGTGCTTCTAAGAACCTGTTTTGATTTCTTAATTTGGGCTCCGATCGGTGGCCCCTTTCTTCAGACACGATCTTTCTCGCTGGATGCAGAGTGCCAGTGGAAACCGACCTGCGTGCGCTCTCATTGCATTCCACTGTATGTCGCTGCATGCTACGCCACATGCATGTGAAGCACATACATGTAAAAGGACAGCCCTTGTAGATGCTATGCCGGCATCTTAGGTAGCCAGTACAAACTCTTTATCCACTGCCCCTGCAACGTACCGGTATCTCATGACCACCGCCTTCTACGCCTCCCCTGAACAGTTCCACGGCGTTCGCGTCGTTCTCTCTCCAGACGAGACCCGGCATGCGGTGCGCGCGCTGCGCTACGACGTAGGCGATGACATTATAGTCGTTGATGGCATAGGCGGGTGGCACCGGGTACGACTGGAACAGACCGACACCCAGAAAGCGATGGGGACCGTGGTAGAGACCCGGCGTGAGGTGGGCGAGCCGCGCCGTCCGTTTGTGCTTGCGGTCGGACTTGTTAAGAAGCGCAGCCGGTATGAGACGCTGGTTGAGAAGGCGGTAGAGCTCGGCATCACAACGCTTATTCCTCTGGTTACAGAGCGTACCGAACGATCGCGTCTGCGTCGCGACCGGCTGCAGAACATTATGACCGCCGCGCTCAAGCAGTGCGGACGTTCGCGCTTACCTGCGCTTGCTGCGCCTTGCTCACTGTCTCAAGCTATCGCCCGGCATCCGCGGCAGGCTCCTATCTGCCTTCACGAAGCCGGTCCCGACCGCATGAGTCTTCCGGAGGCCCTGTCTACGCGACCTCGGCAGGGCGTTTTACTTGCCGTGGGCCCCGAAGGCGGATTCACCAGGCGGGAGGTCGCGCTTGCCGAGCGCGCAGGCGCTCGGGTCGCGCACTTAGGTCCCCGCCGCCTGCGCACCGAAACAGCCGCTCTTGCTGCCGCGAGCACCGTTGTTGCGCTTCAGCACGTAGACCCGGCGCCTGGTATCTCCCTGTAAAGCGTAATCAGGCGGTCGGCACGCTCCGCATCCCCCTTTTATTTCTCGTTGCCTCCGAAATCTTGTCCCATGGCCGATCTTACCGAGACTTCCCTTTCCTCCGAAGAGCTACTGAACGGCAAGCTACTTCATGTCTATCGCGACGAGGTACGGCTGCCCGACGGTCGCAGCGCTACCCGCGAATGGATCGACCATCCTGGTGCTGTGGCAATCGTTCCGATCTTTGAAGACGGCTCCACCGTGCTTGTGCGGCAGTTTCGCTTTCCAACAGGGCGCTCCTTTCTGGAGGTGCCTGCCGGCAAGTTCGACAGCGACAACGAATCGCCTGAAGATGTGGGCCGGCGCGAGCTCAAGGAAGAAACAGGAATTCGCGCGGATACGCTTACCCACGTTGGCGCCTTCTATCCGTGCATCGGATACAGCAACGAGATGATTCACGTATGCATCGCGCGGGGCCTGACGCAGGGAGACATGGAACTCACAGACGATGAGTTTATAGAGCCCGTGCGTTTGCCTTTCACAGAGGCTGTGGCTCGCGCACGCAACGGAACCTTGTCTGACATGAAAACCATCACTGCGCTGAACCGCGTGCACTACGTTCTGGAGCAGGCGGATGCGAACTTTTGAGCGAGAGACAACAAATCCGTGAACAAGCGGGCCGCTTTGTCATACGAATGTGCTGCATGTAACGGATACGCGATAATAGCACGTCCGATTTAAAAAACCAGTGCGGGCAGGCGGGCATCGCTGCTCTTGACTGTAAAACGCTGATTTTACACACGAATTGTAAGGCTGTAATGTCGTTTCTGTTTTTTGTCACCCTCGGCATCATCACCTTGATTGCGGTTGTGATGGTGATTGTTATTCTTTTGCAGAGCGGACAGGGCGGGGGACTCGCCGGTATTGCTTCTGGTGGGGCCACCCGGCAGGTGCTGGGTACGCGTCAAGCTCCCGACTTGCTTGAAAAGGTAACCTGGGTGCTGGGTACAGCCTTTATTGTCCTCTGTATCCTGATCAACTTCCTGATCCAGACGCAGGGCCCCGAGGAAAGTATCATCCAGCAGCAGGCGCCTCAGCAGCAGCAACAGCAGATGCCTGCTGCTCCTGGCGGCGACGGTCCGGCACCTCTCCCGGATAATGAGTAGGGGCTATCTCAACCAACAGAGCGTGTAGCGCGCGGGCGCTGACCTGACAGTCTACCGGGCATGTACTGCGTACGCGCCCCCCTGCAGCGTCTCCCTGCGCACGCAGCGGACACAGCAGGCCTGCCTTTCCCAGACCTGCCCTTCATCGCGCGCTTGCCTCTCGCGCAGCTGCGTCCTGCGCACATGAGCCTGCGCACGAAGGAGCACACAGCCACTGCCCACTTTTACAGAACCCTTCCTTCCGATTCGGGAGGAAGGGTTTTCTGGTTTACCTACGCCCTGGTTTACCTACCCTACCATGCCGCCTTGCGCGAAGCGAAATACCGGACTTAGATCTGAGGCTGGTAAACGCGGTGGATGAAGATTGGCCACAGGGTTAGCAGCGCGGCCCATACGGGTACTGTCCACAACTTGAGAACCGAGCGCCCGCACATACAAGCCCATGCTCGTAAGACCACCCTCCCCGGCAGGACCACCGTGCCCTTCGGACCTCCCTTCTTTTCGGGCTGGTCTCCGGTAGAAGATCGAGGAGCACAATCTCGCGCATCTCTGCTTGAGGCAGACTGGCCTATGGCAGATTAACCTATTGGTAGAAACCTGCACAGAATTGCCGCCTCACGCCGACTACGTGCTCATACTGCAGGCTGTTATTTCTACAGACACGGACACGCTGAGTCCCCTGATTACTGAATCAAGTTCAGCACAGTCGAAGTGCGGGGCTGGGGTAACCTGGCATTGGGGCGCGGTCTTCGGTCCTGCTGTTATGAAGCGCAAAGGTTACCTCAAGAGTACACAGACTTCATCCATCAAGGCCAGAGCCGTTGGTGAAAGCAGAATGAGTCCATCACACGTCTTACCAGACGCTCCTCGGCAGCATACGCATGCTACCATAAGAAGAAGGGCCGCCCCCTTAGGCCAAGAGGCGGCCCTCCTTTCACAATGACATGCGGCGGTATGCGCCCCGATAAGCCGAATTCTGTATGCAGCGCCCTACCGGCCGCAACGGCTGGGGCACTGGAAGCACCATCTATCTGGACATGCGATTGCTCGCATGCTCAAGCGGCCTACCCGCGTCGCGGATTCAGCGGGCCGCTGTATCCACAGCCGAAGCTGCGGTGCGACGCTGCTTGGCCTTGCACCCTGTGGGGTTTGCCTGGCCACAGAGGTCACCCCCTGTGCCGGTGAGCTCTTACCTCACCTTTGCACCCCTTGCCTGTGCCGCAGCATACGCCGCGGCCATCGGCGGGTCAGCTTTCTGTTGCACGTGCCGTCGTGCCGCTGCCTCAGCAGCCGCACGCCTTCCGGTTAGGAAGCACAGTGCCCTGTGGTGTTCGGACTTTCCTCACCGCCCCCCCGAAGGGCGACGGAGCGATGCTCTGGAGCGCACACCAAAACGTGCTATCGTGCCGGCCTTGTTTTGCTTCTGGTTTTGCTTCTGGTTGTATCTATTGCCTGATCCGGTTACCCGACGGCTTACATAGCTGTATCGATTCCCGTATCGAGATCCAGGTTCTCGTTGGTTTCTTCCGCAGTCTCTTCGTACAGCTCCTTGTCGACGATGATGCGCCCCGTGTGCTCACAGACGATCACGCGCTTGCGCTTGCGGATCTCAACCTGGCGCTGCGGAGGTACGGCGAATCCAGCAGCGGCGCCCCGGTGCAGCGGCACCACTGCCCGTCCGTCGCGCAGGCGATCGCGCAGCTTCGAGTAGGCAGTCAGGTAGCGCTCGTCAACCTGCTCCTCTGCCTCGGCGCGCACCTCTTCAAGCGCACTCTCTTCAGCCTCCGTGTCGGCTACTACCTCGTCAAGCTTCTCACGCTTCTCTTCGAGAATGCTGTCGAGGTCTTCGAGACTCTCCTTCGTGTCTTCGATGGCCGATCCGTTTGCGGCAATTGTTTTCTCAGCCCGCTCAATGGTTTCGCGTGCTTCTGCAATGCGCTCTTTCTGCGTTTCGATCTCGCTCGTGAGCGCGTCGTACTCACGGTTGTTACGCACCTGCATCTGCTGTTCCTCGTACTTGTCAACCAGCCCCTCAGCCTCTTTAATATCGGTTTCGGACTGACGCTTGTTTACTTTGGCCTCTTTGAGCTCTTGCTCATAGTTGTCGAGCCGCGTCTGCAGGCCAGCCCGCTCGTCTTCAAGATCCTCAATCTCTTCGGGCAGGTCGCCGCGTAGTTTCTGAATACGGTCAATGCGATTGTCAATGTGCTGCAGGCGAATGAGCGCGCGCAGCTGATCCGTGATTGTGGTTTTCTTCTCAGCCGTGGCCATAATGGAAAGTGTCAGGTCAAAGTACGCGTATTGTCAACATGTGGGCGGTAGCCAACGATAAATAACCCGATGCACAGGGGGAAAGTTCGGCGCCTCTATGTATCGCATCTGTATCGCACAGGAGTTTTGCATGAGCACGGTACACTTCCCCCGTTCAGCGCCCCCACATTTAACTCCTCATATTTAACATAGCCACAACCCGAAACGTAAATCCACGCGTGGCATTCGTCATACATAACGCGTCCCGCGCTGGCATATATTATGTCCCTCTGGCGCTGTGCGGGCTTCCTCCCTGTATGTAGTTTTCTGAAAGCCTCCTCTCTATGGCCTACACTGACCACTCCGACCCCCATGCCTCACCCACCGAAGCCTCTTCGACACCATCTTCTTCAGACAACTCTACCTCTGAGCAGTCCACGCTCGGACGCCGGGACTTCCTGAAACGCACTGCGCTGTCGTCGGCAGCGCTTGGCATGGGGCTGTGGGGCAGCAACGGCACCGCCGCCGAGGGCGCCGTACGTCCACGAGCCGACGTCACCGGCGATGCGAAGAATGTCATTTTTCTGGTGGTCGATGGCATGAGCCAGGGTACGCTCACCATGGCCGACCACTTCCTGCAACGCCACCACGACCGCACCTCTCACTGGGTCGACCTCTACCGCAATCAGTCCTACGACCGGCAGGCGTATATGGATGTCGCCTCGCTGAACTCGCTTGTAACCGGGTCGGCTGCGTCGGCGTCGGCCTGGGGATCGGGCCATCGCATCAACAACACGCAGGTTAACACCTCGCCCAGTGACGAGTCCTACCGCACCATCTGTGAGATTTTTCGGGATGCGGGCAAGGCTACCGGGCTCGTAACCACCACCCGCATCACGCATGCAACACCCGCTGGATTCGGGGCCAGCGTGCCGCGCCGGTGGATGGAAGACGAAATTGCCACGCAGTACCTGGAGCGCGGGTACGATGTTCTCATGGGCGGGGGCGGACGCCACTTTGCCCCCGACCGGCGTGACGACGGACGCAATCTCTACGCAGGGTATACCGACGCGGGCTACCGGGTTATTCGCGATCGCAATGACCTCGGAGGCGTAGCCGATGCGGAAAAAACGCTCGGCATCTTCTACGACAGCCACCTGCCGTACGAAATCGACCGCCAGAACATCAGCTCGCTGCGGCGTGCCGTTCCCTCTCTGGCCGAAATGACCGACGCCGCCCTGCAGCGCCTGGCACGCCACGAGGAAGGGTTCATCTTGCAGGTTGAGGGCGGGCGCGTCGACCACGCCGCGCATTCCAACGATACAGCCGGACTCATCTACGACCAGGTCGCTTTTGATGATGCCGTCGGTACGGTGCTTGACTTTGTAGAAAACCGCGATGACACGCTCGTCATCATCACGACCGACCACGGCAACGCCAATCCTGGACTCAACGGCATCGGCGACGGCTACAACGACTCCAACCCGATGTTCGACCGCATTGCCGACTTTGAGCGCTCTAACGAGTGGGCCTTTCGCGAGCTTGACGACAACAGCTCGGTAAACGCGATTCAGGAGCGAATCGCTGCGGCAAGCAGCATTGACCTCTCGACTGAGGAGGCCGAGATCTTGCAGCAGGCACTACGTGGCGAGTACGAAGCCGCCTACCGTCCGCGCAGCCGCCCCTCGGCGGTGCTGTCGGCGCTGCAGGCTAACTACACTGCAGTGAACTGGATCGGGAGCATGCACACCTCCGACTATGTGCCCCTGCTGGCAATCGGTCCGGGCAGCGACACGCTCGGCAGTTTTGTGCGCAACACCGAACTGTTTGACCTGATGGTGGATACCGCCGGCGTGCGCTCCTACGCTGCAAGCTAAACAGCCCCCCTACGTGACTGCCAGGCTACGCGACTACCCCGGCCTGGCCCACCCCGCCCTTCGGCCTCCCTCCTTTCCAGACTCGCGCCCGGTAGGAGGGGAATCAGTGGCGGTCGAGAATGAGGGGACCCAGGCTCGGTGGCCGGGGTGACTTGTTCTGATGAAAGGATCGCGCGACAGCCTAAATCAGGGGCACACAGCGGCACGTCAGTCGCTTGTACTGCTTCCTCACAGTAAAAACTCCGGAAAATGCACGCCCGATGTCACCTTGAGCGTATGCCGACGCCCGTCGGCAGACGTAGAAAGGTCTCCTACAAGTCTGGCAGGGCTACTCACAGGCGCACGTCTCTACACACACGGCAGCGCCTTGCATCCGGCACGTGTCCGCCAGCTGAGCAGGAGAGGGCTCGGCGCGCTCCGGGTCTATTTTGCTCCGGGCACGCGAAAACCTGTCCCCCGGCAACAGCCTATGCACCCGAGAGGCCTTTTCTGTGAGGCCGCAGCGATGCAGAAGCACGGCAGAAACGCCCCGTTGCCCCACCAATCCCGCGCATCCCTCTTTATTTTCATCGAAAGAACGAAGCCGCCCCCTTGCACGGGGATCTTGCTTCACCGATACTGCACCACCCGAATCTGTTTTTATGACTGTATTTTTTTAACCTAACCTGTTTTTGACTTATGCTACTGGATGCCGACAACCGTCCGTGGGGACGCTGGGAGGAGTACTTGAACGAGCCGGGCTATCGCGTAAAGCGCATTGTGGTGCACCCGGGGCAGCGCTTGTCGTTACAGAAGCACGAGCATCGCAAAGAGCACTGGGTGGCCGTGCAGGGCGCTGCTGAAGTGACGCTCAACGACGAAATCGTAGAGATGGAGGTTGGCGATGCCGTTGTCATCGACATCGGCGACGTGCACCGCGTCACCAATCCAAACGACGAGCCGTTTGTCTTTATCGAGACGCAGCTCGGGCTCTGCCTCGAAGATGACATCATTCGCCTTGAGGACGATTACGGGCGTGCATAGGGGCTCTACCGTCGGCCGCGAATCTACTGCCTGTGCTGTAGGTATTAGTCTACAGATATCACCGGCCCCAGGCACGGCCGTGGCGGTATCGTCTCTGCGTTTTTTATGAGCACCAGCTTTCACCCCCCTGATGATTCTGCCCATTTACGTATTTGGCCACGACGCCCTGCGGCGCGACACCGAACCGGTTACCGAAAATACCGAGGCGGTGCAGACGCTTATCGATAACATGATCGACACGATGCGCGCGGCCAACGGGCTGGGGCTGGCCGCGCCCCAGGTAGGACGCACCGAGCGCATTTTTGTGGTCGACCTGCTGCCTATTGCCGACGATCTGCGGGCCGAGGGCATTGAGGTACCCGACCAGCCGATGGTGTTCATCAACCCTGAAATTACCTGGGAGAGCAGCGCCACGTCGAAGTTTGAAGAGGGCTGCCTCTCGATTCCGGATGTGCGCGAAAGCGTTCGGCGTCCCGATCGCGTGCAGGTCGAGTACCTCGACCGCGACTTCGAGGAGCAGTCGTATGAGATGAGCGATATGCTGGCCCGCGTGGTGCAACACGAGTACGACCACCTTGAGGGCGTACTCTTCACCGACCACCTGAGCGCCTTCCGACGCCGCCTGCTGCGTCGCACCCTGCGTCGCATGGCCGATGGCGACATCGAAGCGTCGTATCCCCTACGCACCGCCGACGGAGAAACCGTCCCGGCTACCGCGTAGCTTCTTACCTGTGTAGCCCGCTTGCGTCTCTTCTCGTCTCCGCTGCCGCCCCCGCTGCCATGGCCGCCTCGCCTCCGCCCATTCAGATCGATCGTCTGACCGTGCAGCGGGGTGCGCAGACGGCCCTGCGCGACGTGTCGCTTACGGTCGACCCTGCGTCGTTCGTCGCGGTCGTCGGTCCCAATGGCGCCGGCAAAACCACACTGCTGCACGTGCTGCTCGGACTCATTGAGCCGACGGAGGGGCGCGTGCGTGTGCTCGGCCACACAACCGGGCGCGATGCGCCGCGCATCGGGTACGTGCCCCAGGTGAAAACGCTCGACCGCACCTTTCCCGCTGAAGCGCTCGACCTGGTCTGCTCCGGACTCGCGCACCAGTGGCCGTTCTGGCGCTCGCAGCGCGCCACCGAGCGGGCCCGCGCCGCACTCGACACCGTAGGCGCGGCCTCGTTTGCAACCTCGCTGCTCAGCGACCTCTCAGGCGGACAGCTGCAGCGGGTCTACCTGGCGCGCTGTCTTGTGCACGAGCCCGAGCTGCTCTTGCTCGACGAACCCGCCACCGGCGTAGATGCCACCGGCGCCGCCGATCTCTACGAGCTGCTCGACGCCTACCAGGCCCAGCACGGCGCCACTATCGTGATGGTAACGCACGACTGGAACGCGGCCTACCACCACGCCACCAGCGTGCTGCTGCTCGACAAGCGCTGCGTGAGCTACGGACCGCCCGAAGAAGCCCTTGGCGCCAACCCGCTACGCGAAGCCTTCGGGCACGTCGGACACGCCCACGCTATGCTGCAAGGAGGAGGCCCCGCTCATGATTGAAGCACTCCAGTACCCGTTCATGCAGCGCGCGCTCATCGTGGGCGTCTGCCTTGGCCTTCTGGCCAGCTACTACGGCGCGTTCGTGGTCCAGCGCCGCATGAGCTTTCTGGGCGTGGGCCTCTCGCACGCTGCGTTCGGCGGCGTAGCACTCGGACTCCTGCTTGGTGCGGAGCCGCTCTGGGTAGCGGTACCCTTTACCGTGCTCGTAGGGTGGGCCATCACTTGGATCAGCGATCGTGGCGCCCTCACCAACGACACGGCCATCGGCATTCTCTTCGCCGTAGCTATCGCCCTTGGCGTGGTGCTCCTCTCGTATCGGCAGCAGTACACCGCCGACGCCTTCACCTACCTGTTTGGTTCGATCCTCGCCGTGGAGTCGTTCGATGTGGCTGCACTGCTTGTGCTCACAGCTGGCACCGCTGCCCTCGCTCCGCTCTGGCCCCGATGGGCCTACGCGACCTTCGACCGCACCCTCGCCCGCGCCGACGGCGTGCCCGTACGCCGCGACGACCTGATCCTCGTTACCTGCATCGCCGTCACGATCGTGGCTGCCGTCAAGCTCGTAGGGGCCATCCTCGTCGCCGCATTCCTCGTCATCCCGGCCGCGACCGCCCGGCTGCATGCCCGCTCCTTCGCCGTCATGACGCTCGCCGGCATGGCCGTAGGCGCCACCACCGCCGTAGGCGGACTCTTCCTCTCGTTCTATCTCGACTGGCCCAGCGGTGCCGCCATTATTCTGGTGCAGGCACTTTTTTTTGCCATCGCCTTCGCCTTCCGGCATCGCAGCTAAGCCACCCAAGGGTTGTTCTGCAATAGGCACTGAAGGGATGCGCACGTCCTGCCCGCTCCAGGCATCCGTCTCAGACCTGCACGTCCTGCCGTTGCGCTACGCCCCACCCAGCCGTGCGGTGCGCCCCGGCTTGCTTCCAGCTCCTCACGCGCAGCCCATTTGTTCGGTGTGCGTGTCGTCCTATGCAGCCGTGAATACCTCTACCCGCGAGATTCGGCAATTTTCTTTCAGGTCACAGCCCCCCGCGCCTACCGTCAGCAGCATTTCGAGGGGACGTTCGGTCTCGTTCAGCACACGGGTGGCGTGGTCGGCCCCGGCCAGCAGGAGGCGGCGCAGCGGCGTGAGCCGGGCGTGCTGGTTGTCTGCAAGCTGCAGCCCCTCGTTGTAACGGACGATGTACGTCCCCTGGTCGAGCCGCCACCAGCCGTAGCTGTCGCCGGGGGCAGACTTCGTGGGGGCAAGGCGCTCGCGCGGCGCCTCGGCAAACTCGCTCCCGCCAAAGTCCAGCTGGCCCGGACCCGTCACGCGAAAGACCTCGTCTACGGTCAGGTCCGCACCGTTAGGGGCTTGCTGGGTCTCCCAGTGTACAATGCCGTCGATAAGGGATTGTATGTCCGCAATGCGTTGCATAGCAAAGCGCTGTTTGTGAGGGGTCCAGTGCATGCTATTGTACAGCGCCCCGGCAGCGGTTGTTGGCCCCTCAGTATGCCCGTATGCTACCCATATGATACCCGTATGCGACGCCCCGCTCAGGACGATATGGTGAAATGAAAAGTAGAGCTAAGAACCCTGCGACGTAGCTTTCCCTCTTACCGGGCCCGTGCCCAGTAAGGAGGAGTGCCCGAAGGGCGGGGTAGTCCAGGTCTCGGCGCCGGAGCGACTAACGCAGGGCAGCACACCAAGGACAGGATATCAAGCATGGCAAGCCTACCTACACAGCCTCAGTCTCTTCAAAGAAACGGTGGATGGCATCGAGAGCGGTATCGGGATGCTCGACCGGGGTGCTGTGTCCACTACCCGGGGCAATCACGAACGTGCTGTTGGGCAGCGCATCGTTGGTGGCACGCACATTGTCGAGGGGAACGACCTCGTCCTCGGAGCCAGCCACCAGCAGCACGGAGGTTGGGATGGTGCCAAGCTCGCTCAGGACGCTATCGCGCCCGAAGATGGAGCGACCGAGTCGGGCGGTGCCGGTCGTCGAGTTGCCCTTCATGAGGGCACGCCACTCCTGCATAGCTTCAGGGTGTTCCTCGCGGTACGACGCGCCAAAGAGCAGCGGCACCACCTGGTCGATGACCGGTCCGTACCCGGTGGTCTCCACGATCTTGAGGAGTGCGTTGTACTTCATACGGCCCAGCGTCGACTCGGCCTGCGCCTGCGTGTTCATGAGCACCGCCCGCGAGATACGCTCCGGCTGGTCGAGCAGGAGCCGAAAGCCCACATATCCCCCCATCGAGTGCCCGAGGTAGGTGGCCTGCTCGATGTCGAGTTCATCCATGAGCGCCGTTACGTCGGCAGCCAGGCTTGGAATACCGTAGCCATCGTCGGGCACCCCCGAGGCCCCCTGTCCACGCCAGTCCCACGTGATGCAGCGATAGTCGTCCTTAAGCGCATCGATAAGCGTGTCGAAGACGCGATGCGTGAGCAGGTAGCTGGGCCCCATCAGCAGGGGCGGACCGTCGGTTTCGGTGTCGCGAACGTGCAGGGTAATGTCGCGAATCGGAAGGGCACGGGTCATACGATGAGCATGGGTATCTGTGAATCGGGATGCGAGGGTGCGGGCAGTAGCGGCGCCCGGATGGATGCAACATACGGCAGGCTGCACACTGAGGATTCCTTCGTAGGGGACACAGCGCCGTGTCCCCCCACGAACGGAAATGCCAGACCGGCAGCGCAGCGTTACGCCGGCTTCAGCACCGCCTTCACCATCTCATCGGCGTGGTCATCGGGATAGATGATCTCGAAGCCAATCTTTTCGCAAACGCGCTGCATGGCATGAGCATTAGTCGATGCAGGTCTCGATTCGTTGCCGCGTAGACTTGCTAAAGCAGTCGAACCTTATTCCGCAACAAATAGGCGTTCCGACAAATCATCCTCAAATTTTCGTTACATTATTGACTTGACAACCAACCGTGGGGGGGATGTTACTAACAGCATGGTGCAAAGCATCTCAGTATGCGCTTCTTCCTACATTGATCATAAAATCAAAGCTCTCATGTATAAAATATTGGCTCATGTTAAGTCTGTGATGAAGCTTACAGTCCACACATCCGCTGTAGGATATCAGGACTCACATGGTCGTGGTTGAAGGCTAACTCAAACATCGCGACATACCCGGATAGGTAGTCTTTGTGTACGCCTCGAAACAGCCGCAGTCGGTTCCGTAAGCCGGTCCAGATGCCTTCGATCGTATTCACGTGCACCTCCCGAATTCCATCTCCATCCCGGTCGGCCGCCCAACCGGTGGAGTGGTTGATCGCCATCCGTTCTCGCGGTTCCTCCTCATCTTCAAGCCATAGGTACGAACGATTTTCATCGGTGTAAATGAGCGCCTCTTCACCAGTTTCTTCAGTAACGACCTCCTGGAGCGTTGCGGTTGTTGTGTCGGGGCAAACTTGGAAGCGGGCCGATCCAGTCTCACGACCGACCAGCCCGACAATCGGTACGCAGTCATTGGCATACGTTCCTCGTCCGCGCTGCTTGTTCGCTCGCTGTCGCGGGGGATCATTGGGATCGCGATGCGGATCTCCTTTTTTCCCCCGCATGTTGATACATCTCATCGACTTCAACTTCCTGATCCGAGGGTTCAGCCCCCTCTTCTGAATCCTCTTCTGGCCCTTCTGGACGATTTTCAGGAAGCCCTTGAGGACGTCTTTCAGGAAGCCCGACGCGTTCTCCGTTCTGAACCGCCTCTTGAATCCGGTGACGTCGCTTCAGCACGGACGGGTAGGCCAAATCCATCTCATCGGTCAACCATTTGGTCGGAATGCCCTTTGCAAATCCTCGAAGAAGCATCACAATGGTAGCGCAGTCGTACTGGGTCTTTGACCAGACCGTACCGGTGAAAATGTTGAACACCGACCCACATTCTCGGCACCGGTAGTCCAACACCGGGGCCCGACGGCGATCGTGGGGAGCCTGGTCGTCAGGCAGGGCATGTCCGTTCGGACAGGACAGGCCCTCCGGGTGAAGCGACCGCTTCAGATACTGATAACACTCGTCCTCGCTCAGAAGCTCATCAATCGGGAAGCCAATCATTGCAGCGGGCAAAGCGCTTGTTCTTGGAAACACATCGATGGAAACACATCGATGAAAACACATCGATGAAAACACATCGATGAAAACACATCGATGAAAACACGTTGGCTATAGCCTTGCAAAAATCTAAGCCAAAATTGTTCAGCCGCGAGCTAACATGAGCCAAAATATTTGGTTTAGTTTTAAGCTTAGTATTACTTACCACGGCACTCAGTGTAGGTGCGCCAGAGGCGGAATCGCCTATGATTTCTACAAGTTGTGCTGCGTCAGTAGCCTTAACTGATGCATCAGTTGCTTCTTTCGATTGTCCACCAGCTTTTGATTGGTGTGCGGCGGCGGACCTTGGAGATAGGGTTAGGATTTGGTTAGGTGAGCCTGTTACTATCACTCCCTAACCTCCTTAAACCGTGAAAAAAGCACTGCATTTACTTATCGCCAGCCTACTCCTCCTCGGTTGTACATCCGAGGAGCAGGCTGGCGGTTCGTACACGTTCGACTCTGCCGGGCTCACTCCTCTTGCCAATCTTCATCTTCCTGTCGATTATCTTTACGGTTCGTTCGATGCAAACGACCGGTTCTTAGTATGGGGAGAACTGTATGAGAATGAAGTGTTTATCTACGATCTGAAGGAGAAGTCACTGGTTCATCAGATAGCTATACCACGTGGGCAAGGGCCTGGAGAAATGGAGCGGCTCTTCAACTTAACCATTGATCCGGATAACAACGTGTTCTTATTGGGGGCTAATCAGCCTCGCGTGCTTCATTTTAACGCATCTAAACCCGAAGAGATTAAAGACATTAGACTTCCCAAAATACCTGCACGTCTGACAGCTGCGGAGAACGAGTTGCTGGCGTTCAACATGCACGACCCTGACATTTTACTCCTGCGCTTTGCAACAGATGGAAGTGCGTACTCTGTCCCCGCACGCGATACCATCGATATGCAACGTGACTTTCAAAATGTGATGCTCGCGGCTGGGGATATTGCCTACCACGGCGAATACATGATATTCAGTACGCAATATCTCCCGCTTCACTTCATTCACAACCTTAAAGAAGATACGTTCGTCGGGCGTATTGCTTATGAAGATGTTACTGATGTACGCGATCACAATACGGTTACGGGACAAGATGGAGCAGTATTATCATTGCCCCCCGACAGCGTAGACGTGCTATTTCATAGTGCAACTGGTGTCCCCGGTCAGTCAACACGCCTGTATAAGATCCTCGAAGGACGGGGAGATCGGCATGGTATATACCGTCGCGATCGGCTTTATGTCTATGACTGGGAGGACAATGACTTCGTGGGCAGGTTGGACCTGCCAGTTTCTGCAACTGAAGTTGCGAGCAATTCGACTGCGGCGTTTATCTACAGCGACGAGGACTTCAGTGTGTACCGGTATGTGCCAGAGGAGTGAAAGGGGCAGCAAAACAAAGTCAACAGATTTCTCCTCATCCAACAGATAAACAGACGTAACAACCCAGCAAACCACATCCCTGTTAGCCACCCCCAAACACGTACGTAGGGACACGGCACGCGCCGTGTCCCTACGAGGCGGAATCCCAAACCGTAAGCGATCTGCTACTCCAACTCCAGCACCGCCTTCACCATCTCATCGGCGTGGTCATCGGGATAGATGATCTCGAAGCCGATCTTCTCACAGACGCGCTGCATGGCGCGGTTCTGTTTCAAGATATCGGCGGTGATGCGGTCCAAACCTTCATCCTGACCAATCTCAACCAGGCGGCGGAGCAGCTCCGTGCCAATGCCTTCACGCTGCACGGTATCGATGACAAGCATCGCAAACTCGGCTTCGTTGTGGCCTGGGCGTTGCGTGAGGCGCCCCACACCTACCACAGCAGGCTCGTCCTCGTCGGGGTCGGGGCGCTCCACGACCAGCGCCATCTCGCGGTCGTAGTCGATGAAGCAGATCCGCGAAAGCCGCTCGTGGGCTACCCGCTGGTCGAGCTTCATAAGGCTGGCGTAGCGCAGGTAGACGCTCCGCTCCGAAAGCGCCTTGTGGAAGTCGACCAGCTTCGGTTCGTCTTCCGGGCGGATCGGGCGAATCTGCACGTCGCGCCCGCTCTTGGTCGACCAGGTGCTTTCGTACTGGTGCGGGTACGGACGAATAGCGGGCTGTGGCAGTTCGTCGTCGGATGTGCCGGTGGGATGCAGCACCACGCGCGCATCCAGTGCCACCAGACGGTCGCCATCGGCCAGCAGCGGGTTGATGTCGATCTCCTTGATGCGAGGCTGCTCTACAACGAGCTGGCTGAAGCGGACCATAAGCGCCGCCAGCCCCTCCATGTCAACGGATTCGCGGCCGCGCACGCCCTGAAGGGCTTCGTAGATGCGCGTCTGCTCCATCATGCGGCGAGCGAGCGTCGTGTTGAGCGGAGGCAGTCCGAGCGCGCGATCCTCGAATACTTCAACGAGCGAGCCGCCGGTGCCAAAGAGCAACACCGGGCCGAGCTGGGCGTCGACGCTGCTGCCGATAATCAGTTCGTAGCCGTCGGTATCTACCATCTCCTGCACGGTGACACCGTCAAATCCGTCGGCGGGCACGCCATTCTTGATCTGCTGGAAGGCATTGCGCACCGCCTCTGCCGAATGCAGGTTCAGCTTCACGCCGCCTACGTCGGTCTTGTGGGTGATGGTGGTGGAGTGTAGCTTCACTACAACCGGATAGCCAATCGATGCAGCTGCCTCAACGGCGCTGGCTTCGTCTTCGGCGATACGGGTGTCGACGGAGGGAATATTGTAGGCCTCCAACAGCTTCTTGGAGTCATACTCCGTCATGATGGTACCGCTGCTCTGGTGGGCCTTTTCGACCAGGCTGGCAGCGGCTTCCCGGTTGGGGCCGTCGGCGCCGTCGGCGGGCAGGCGGGGCGTTTCGTAGAGGGCGCGCAGGTTGTAGCTGTAGCGCCACATGTTGTTGAAGACCCGCGCAGCCGTGTCAGGATAGGCAAAGGTGGGCAGGCCGGCCTGGTTCAGAATATTGACGCCACGCCGCACCGCATCGCCGCCCATCCAGCTGGCCAGGATCGGTTTCTTGTTGCCCCGAGCGTACGGACGCAGCAACTCGGCGGTCTTGCTGGGCTCGGTCATGGCCTGCGGCGTAAGCACCACCAGGAGACCGTCGCTGTTCTCGTCGTCGGCAGCGATTTCAAGGACGTCGGCATAGCGCTGCGGACTCGCATCGCCCAGGATGTCGATAGGGTTGCTTCCGCTCCAGGCTGCAGGCAGGCGCTCGTTCAGTGCGTCGGTGGTATCCTCGGAGAGCTCGGTAAGCTGCCCGCCGCCGTTGATGAGCGCGTCGGTCGCCAGCACGCCCGGCCCGCCCGCATTGGTCACAATGCTAAGGTTGGGCCCGTCCGGACGCGGCTGCTTGGCGAGCACCTCGGCCATGTAGAACAGGTCGTTGATGTCGTCGACACGCAAGACGCCGGTGCGGCGAAAGGCGGCGTCGAGCACGGCGTCGCTCCCGGCGAGGGTGCCGGTATGCGAGGCAGCCGCCTCGGCGGCAGCACCAGTGCGCCCCGCCTTGATGACGATGATCGGCTTGCTCTGCGCCACGTCGCGCGCTGCCGAGATGAACGACCGCGCATTGCCGATCGACTCCATGTAGAGCACAATGCTCTCCGTAGCCGAGTCGTCGCCCAGGTAGTAGATAATGTCGCCCCAGTCCACATCGAGCATCGAGCCGATAGAGACAAACGCGCTAAAGCCAACGTTCTCGCTGAAGCTCCAGTCCAGAATCGACGTTAAGAGCGCGCCGCTCTGGCTCACAAAAGCTACGTTGCCTTCGTTAGCCATGGCCCCGGCAAAGGTGGAGTTGAGTCCGGTCTTGGGACGCATGATGCCCAGGCAGTTGGGCCCGACGATGCGCATGTTGTAGTTGGCGACGTGCGACGCGATCTCCTGCTCCAGCGCAGCGCCTTCATCGCTCACCTCGCGGAATCCAGCCGAGATGATAATGACACCGGGCACGCCGGCCTCGCCGCATTCCTTCACGATGCTCGGCACCGTGTGCGCAGGCGTGGCGATGACCGCCAGGTCGACGGCTTCGGGCACGTCGTCGATGCTGTCGTAGGCCCGGATGCCCAGCACGCTGTCGCGCTTGGGGTTAATCGGGAAGACGGTGCCGCCAAACGGATTGCTGATCAGGTTCCAGAGGAGCGTACGGCCTACGCTGCCTGCCTTCTCGCTCGCGCCGATCACGGCCACATTGGTTGGCGAGAAGATCGCATCAAGCGGCTGGCTGCGCGACGCAAGAAGGTTGTACGACGGATCAGAAGTTGGCATAGAAAACCGAAGGAAAGACAAGAGGATGCAGAGCAGTCAGCCACCCCAATGCACAGTAAGGCGGATGCGTTCATGCGTCTCTACCAGAGAGGGGATCGACTTGTTTGCAAAGGGTTCTTGAGATCGCGGGCGCGGCGCATGCGAGAGAGGCGCGCTACAACAATGTTACGCAGGGCTGATCTCTTTCTTGCTCCCCTTCTTGGCTCCCCCCACCGGCACGCCGTCTGCATCCACCACCTTCCCGCGGCGCAGCCGGAGCTGGCGCTGCGTACGGTCCGCAAGCTCCAGGTCGTGGGTGACGAGCACGAGCGTGGTGCCCGAGGTGGCATTCAGATCGAAGAGCAGATCCTCAATGGTGGCGGCGGTCTCCTCGTCCAGGTTGCCCGTCGGCTCATCCGCAAACAGGATGCTGGGTGTGTTGATGAACGCCCGCGCCAGCGCCACCCGCTGCTGCTCGCCCCCCGAAAGCTGCGACGGGTAGTGGTCGAGGCGATCGCCCAGCCCCACCCGGTCGAGCAGTTCGCGCGCCTGCGAACGCGCGCCCGTAGCACCGCGTAGCTCCGCAGGCACCATCACGTTCTCGATCGCCGTCAGCGTAGGCAAGAGCCGAAACGTCTGAAAAACAAACCCTACATGCTGATTCCGCACCGCCGCCCGTTCGTCCTCGTCGAGCGGGCCCAGGTCGGTTTCGCAGAGCTCCACCGTGCCCTCAGTCGGACGGTCGAGCCCGGCGCACAGTCCCAGCAGGGTCGTCTTGCCGCTTCCCGACGGCCCTACAATAGCGCACGAGGTCCCCGCCTCGATCTCGAACGACACATCGTCGAGCACCGTCAGCGTCTTGGATCCACTCTCAAACGTCTGGGTCACGTTCGCAACGCGAAGTACCGGGTCGCTGGGCATAGGCACGAAACTTCCACAGTTAAAGGCAGGTGCATACGGGGCGCCGTTTCTCACAGATAAACCTCCGCATTATGAAATCGTGGCGTCTATACCTTCTCGTCGGTTTGAGTGTTCTATGGCTTGTGGGATGCGGACCGGATCGTTCCAATCAGACCGACGCCTCTAACGAGCCGGCAGATACCGTGATCGCAGATACAGCCTCCCGTGCGCAAGATCGCACCGATACCGACGTGCAGACGCGCGAGGTCGAAAACGCGGCTCTGCACGTGCTCGTGGTCGGCAACAGCATCGCTGCCGGATATGGACTCGACTCCGAGCAGGCGTTTCCCGCTCATCTGCAAGCTAAAGCCGACCGTGCCGGGTACGACGTGCACGTCACCAATGCCGGACTCAGCGGCGAGACCACCGCAGGAGGGCTCCGGCGGCTGCCGTGGCTTCTGCGCACGCCCGTCGACATTGTAGTGCTGGAACTGGGCGGCAACGACGGACTCCGGGGCATCGACCCAAGCACCACGCAGCAGAACCTGAGCGCGATGGTCGACACGACGCTTGCGCGCTATCCGGAGGCGAAGGTGCTCCTGGCCGGGATGCAGGTGCCGCCGAACCTGGGACAGGAGTACACCGATCAGTTCCGCCAGGTTTTTCCTGCGGTAGCGGAGGCGCGCAACGCGGTTACGCTCATTCCGTTTGTGCTGGAGGGCGTAGCGGGCGAGCCCCACCTCAACCAGTCCGATGGCATTCACCCCACCGCCGAGGGACAGGAGATCGTGGCCGAGAACGTGTGGGAGTACCTGCAGCCCATGCTGGAACGACGCCTGGAGGCCGAGCCGGCGACATCGTGACAGACGGGCATGCAGGCGACGGGTGTGCGTCGATGAGGCCAAGCTATCGTGTAGAACCGAACCGTACGGAGGCCCAAGACGAACGGTTGGTGGGGCATGTTACTGCGCATCCCTCCGAACACTGCTCGTTTGAACTATGCTCTATCGCGTGGCCGTGGTTGCGGCGGGTTCGTCGGGCCACGACCAGGCGAACTGCAGGCGCGTGGCGCCGCTGGGAGTGACGCGGAGCTTCAGCTGGTTGATGTCGGAGAGGATGTCGTGGTCGTCGACCATGCGGTCGAAGACCAGGATGATGCGACGATAGAGCACACGATCGCCACTGGGCAGCAGCACGTCGCGGATGGGCAGGTTGCGTACCTCGCGGGGCCGGTAGTCTTCGCGCATGCCGTTCTGGGCACGCAGCTGTGCGTTGGCGCGAAGCAGCGAGGGCGGCGTTTGGCGGGGGCCGGTAAACCAGTAGAGGTCGATCTGTACCGTTTCATTGTGGGCATCGCGCTCGGCCTCAATGCGCTCGCGGGCGGCGTCTTGCGTGAGCGTCGACACGCCCTCGCGTGCATCCAGTGCGGCCAGCGAAAGCTCCTTGCTCCAGAGCGTAGCGTAGGTGAGCGGACGCGCCGGGCGCCGTCCGGCCGAGAGCAGGTCGAACGTGCTCGACCATGACTGATGCATGCGCTGGTAGCTCTGCTCCATCTCGAAGACGAGCTTGTCGTCGCGCTCTACGATCGTGAGGATGCGCACCGAGTCGGGGTGCGCCTCAACCTGGCGGTCGCGCGGCAGGTACTGATCAGCAATCGACTCCGGGTAGAACGTGTGCGAGGAGCTGGTGCTCTGGCACCCGGTCGCCACAAGCACAATGAGAAGTCCCCATAGCATGCCTGCGGCTACGAGACGCCGGGGAGCGGTGCTGGAGAAGAGCCGGGGGCGTGCAGAGGAAGCCATAGCGTTGGGGGACGGAGTTGTGAAAACACGCTGTATTTAATCATTTCTACGCATTACTGCGCATATAGATCAAGACGCCCCTCCGGCATGCTGTGCACGGGTGTGAGGGGCGAGGTGGACGTGCACAACTGAACCGTATCTGGAAGGTAGCGTACAGAAAGATTGCACTGTCAAAAAGAGCCCGTACTGTGCTGTACTGTGCTGTTGCCCACTGCCTGACGTCTATCAACCTCTTTTTCCTATGGAGCCGATTCAAGACATCAACATTCTGGATACCGAGCTGCGCCGCGAGCACGCCCAGGAAAACGACGCCATCGACACCGACGACCTTGACCGTCCGAAGATGGCCGGGCACGAGGTGCAAGGGGCGCGGCAGGTGTATCTGGAAACGTATGGCTGTCAGATGAACGTATCGGACTCGGAGATCGTGGCGTCGGTCCTTAAGAACAACGGCTACGGCCTGACCCACGACGTTGACGAGGCCGACGTGGCGCTCATCAATACCTGTGCCATCCGCGAGAATGCGGAGCAGAAGGTGCGCCGCCGCCTCGACATGCTGCGCGCCAAGAAGCGCAAGCGCGATGCGCCCATGATGATCGGGGTGCTGGGCTGTATGGCCGAGCGCCTGCGGGAGAAGCTGCTGGAGCAGGAAAAGCGTGTCGACCTGGTGGTGGGCCCCGATGCCTACCGCGACCTGCCACGCCTGCTCGCCGAAGCCGACTCGACCGGACAGGCCGCGGTGAATGTGCAGCTCTCCAAAGAAGAGACCTACGCCGACCTCTCGCCCGTCCGCTACGATTCGAATGGCATCTCGGCGTTCGTCTCCATTATGCGCGGCTGCGACAACATGTGCGCCTTCTGCGTGGTGCCCTTCACGCGCGGACGCGAGCGCAGCCGGCCCGTATCCACCATCCTGCGCGAGTGCCAGGAGCTGGTCGACCAGGGCTACAAAGAGGTGACGGTGCTGGGGCAGAACGTAAACTCGTATCACTACACCGACGACGACGGCACCGACGTGTCGTTTGCAGAGCTGCTCGACCGCGTCAGTCAGGTCTCGCCCGAGCTGCGGGTGCGCTACTCCACGAGTCACCCAAAGGACTGCTCCGATGAGCTGCTGCAGGTGCACGCCAAGCGGCACAACGTGTGCAACTACATCCACCTGCCGGTGCAGCACGGCAACACCGAGGTGCTCGACCGCATGCGCCGCACCTACAGCCGCGAGCAGTACCTGGAGCTGGTGGAGCGCGCCAAGGCGCTGTGTCCGGGCATCTCGCTCTCGACCGACATCATTGCCGGATTCTGCGGCGAGACGGAGGCGCAGCACCAGGACACGCTCTCCCTCATGCGCGAGGTGGAATACGACCACGCCTACATGTTCAAGTACAGCGAGCGTCCGGATACGTACGCGGCCCGCAAGCTCGACGACGACGTACCCGAAGACGTAAAGCAGCGCCGCCTGGAGGAGATCATCACGCTGCAGCGCAGCATCTCGGAGGTACGCAACGCCAACGAGATCGGGCGCACACATACCGTGCTCGTGGAGGGCCCCAGCAAGAAGAGCGACGCCCAGCTCTGCGGGCGCACCGACACGAACAAGATGGTGGTGTTCGACCGCGAGGACTACGAGAAGGGCGACTACGTCAACGTGCGCATCGTCGACGCCACGTCGGCCACGCTCATCGGCGAAGCGCTGGGCCGCACCACGCTGCAGGAAGAAGCCGAGCGGCTTGTGGTGGGGTAAGGTTGCACAAGAGAGGCTTTGCCTGGCGCCCCGACAGCCGCTGTGCCCTCCCACCTAATACCAAGTGCCTATGATAATGCTACACGTGTGGCCTCCAGCAGATAGTCGTATCCGGTCAATGAAGCGACCGCTTCATCGGTGTATCGAGACAGAACCGTTCGGGTCTGTTGGCGCAAATCGGCCAGGTACTTGTAGAATGTCCCCCCGATAGCATCCTTCAGGTCCTGCCACAACCGTTCTACCGGATTGAGTTCGGGGCTATAGGGCGGCAAAAACACGAGGGTGACATTCTCTGGGACCGCGAGCTTATTGGCTTTGTGGAACCGGCCGTTATCTAAAATCATCACGTTGTGGCTGCAGGGGAACCGCCGGGCAAACCGGTTTAAAAAGTCCTGGAAGCACTCGCTATTGAGGCGTTCATGCTCAGTGAAAAACCGCTGCCCGGCCAGTGGCTCAACGGCGCCGTACACGTAGAAATACTCGTAGGCGGGTTGAGCCGTCTGGATCGGCTTTACGCCCGGCAAGGTAATTTTATGACGCAAAATAGGCATCCGCCCGATCCGGCACTCGTCCTGGCAAAACAGGCGCAGGGGACGGCGCGCCTGTTCCTCAAGACCGGAAAGACAGGTGGGAAGCTCCTCCTGAAGCGTTATTTGGTCCTGCTGTTTTTTTTAGGGTGGCTCGGGCGCGGGGTCTTCGGCTTCGCTCCGAGGTCGTACCGCACGATGCCGTGGACCGTCGAGTAGCACAGTTCCACGCCATGCTCTTCGGCGAGCCATTGTTGAATCTCTTTGTAGCTCGTAAAGCCACCAGGCGCGGCTAACCGCTCTTTCAGCGCCTCCATCGCCTTGTCCGGAATCGACTTCTGGCCCGGATCCGGGCCGGGCTCGCCGACCTCTTGGATCTTCTCAAGGCCGCCTTCTTCATAGAGCGCAAGCCAATCCGCCACCGTGTGGCGATGCACGCCTAACTGGCGGGCTACCGCGCTTCGATTGGTGGCCTCCCCGCTTCGCAGCAAAAGAAGCATGTGGAAACGACGCTGGATCTGAGCGTCTTTCTCTTTACGGACCAATTGGTCCAGTTCCTCGACCGACTCGGAAATCTCAGGAAGGTTGTACATCAAACGGAAAGGATCCTATTCTTGTCCAGGCAGAATGCCTCTTAAAAACCAGTCAATTTGTATAGTGATTCAAAGTATCTGGTATAAGAAGAGGTCCGCTCACAAGAGCAGCGCTCCCAGCAAGGACTCCCCCGTCCTGGACCGCCTCGCCCTTCGGAAGCTCTCCCCCTCAGAGGAGATCAACCGTGCGTCTGTAAACCGATCTCTGCAGGAGAAATCCCTGTGGGTGAACCTCTCTGCTTGCACTGAAGCTGTCCTCTCTACAGGTACGGCGAAGCCCCCGCGTGCCCGGATCGGGTAGCCCGCGGAGCGTTTTCATACGCTGCCTAATCGAACAACCGGATGGTCAGCGGATAGGTGTACCAGACCTCGTTGGAGGCCCGCACGGCAGCCACGACCGTCAGTATAATGTCGATCGCCAGCACGACAGGGAGCAAGACGAAGCCGATCAATAAAAAGAGGAGCAGCGCCGATATAATCGTGTAGACCGTCATGTTAATCTGGAAGTTGAGGGCTTCCGACGCATGATGCCGCACGTATGCCGACTCGTCTTTTTTGATCAGGTAGATCGCCAGCGGCCCCAGAATATTTCCGAATGGAAAGACGAACCCGGCAAAGGAGAGCAGGTGACAGACGACAGCCAGCCGGCCCTCATCATTGGAGATCGGAGACGGGCGGGCATCCATAGCATCTGGGGGCAGTCAGGTAAATATCAAAACGAGCGGCACGAGCGCTGCGCCGCACAATCTATGCATCGCGAGGCAAAACGTCTACCGCGCGACGGCCCCGTCTGCATACGTTCACGTAGAGCCCGTGTAATCTGCCTGTCCTGGAATCACGCTCCGCACGCCTGAACACGCTGCCGGATAATAGACGAGGCACATTTCGTCTTCTATCATCGTTATACAAACGAGGCCTGTGGGTTTTAGGAAAGTCCACCGAAAAAGCCCTGTCCATTTTGTTTCGGTTGATTGCCATGAAAGACACCGTTCAAGTAGAGTTAAACGTACCGCACGATCTGCTGAGCGCCCTTGAGGTGTCCGAGGATGAACTTGGTCCCCAGCTCAAAAAACTGATTGCGTTGGAGCTCTTTCGTGAGGAGCGGATCTCTTCAGGGAAAGCCGCAGAGGTATTGGGGCTGTCAAAAGCCGAGTTCATCGATCTTCTGGATCAACACGGAATCGCCTATTTCACCGAGAGCCCCAATGAGTTGAGAGCGCAGGTAAAGACCATTCGGAAAAAGATAGATGCCTCTTCGAAATGACGGTTGTCAGCAATGCGGGACCACTGATCGCACTGGCACGAATCCGAGAGACCGAGTGGCTTCCCCGTCTCTACGGTGATATTTTAGTTCCTGAAGCCGTGCACCGGGAGATCATTAAGCCCGATAAGAAGCGAGCAGGAGTAGACACCTTTGTGAATGCATCGTGGCTCCGTGTTGAACCCGTATCGGAGCAGGCAGCGGTTCGTCAGCTTCGCAGCACCTTAGATGCCGGGGAAAGTGAAGCAATCGTATTGGCGCTTGAGCGTGAAGCCGACATTCTACTCATGGATGAAGCGCTCGGTCGTCGGGTCGCGGATGCTCGGGGCGTTGCCCTCTCGGGAATGCTCGGTGTACTGCTTCTCGCAAAAGAGGAAGGGTTGATTGATGACTTAACCGCTGTTCTCGACCGGCTCATTAGCACGGGTTTCCGGATCGGCGATGCGCTGTACGAATTTGTGCTGGAGCAGGCGGGCGAAGCATAATTTCTATACGAGGGGGAGCAGGGCGAAATCTACCAAAAGAAAGATGAGCACGCAAGCGCCTACGTAACGTCCGTATAATCTGCCCGCCCCGGAATCACCCCCCGCACGCCGCCGGTGGGATTCGCGCCATCGCCTTCGTAGCGGGGGATGATGTGAATGTGGGCGTGGGGCACGGTCTGCCCGGCTGCTGCACCGGTGTTGATCCCCACGTTGAATCCGTCTGGCTGGTGGCGCCCAGTCATCAGTTCCTGTACGCGCTGCACAAGCATCCAGCAGGCAGTTTGTTCGGCGGGATGTAGATCGAAATACGACTCTACGTGACGTTTCGGCAGAATCAGGGCGTGTCCGTCGGATACGGGATATTTGTCGTAGATGGCGTAGGCCTGGGCGGATTCGGTGATCAGTTCGCGCTCTGGATCAGGATCGCAGAACGGGCAGTCCCCGGTTGTATCCCGCTGGTTGTAGTGCCGATAGCCGTAGATCTCGCAGAACTCGGTGCGCAGTACGCTTTCATAAGGAAGAACGACGTTGCACTGATACGTGGGTTTGCGATGCACATAGTGCGTGCGAAATCCTGGACGCTTCACATCGCGGCGCACGGTGAAATAGGCGCTTCCAGACGGTTTCAGCAGTTCAGACACCTCCATGAGCACGCGGGCCTGGGCACGACGCATCAGCACATTCAGCACGTAGTGACACAGAATCGTGTCGAAGCGTCCTTCTGGTTTCTCCGGTGCGTAGTGCGGATCGTAGCCGGTTACGTCATATCCTTTCTGCGTCAGAAAATCGACATCGGCGCCAAATCCGCATCCAAAGTCGAGCACGCGCCCCTCAATCCGGTTCATGGAGAGCAGGCGGCGAGTGGGATATGAAGATCGGTCGCGTTCCTTTGCCGTGAGATGAACGTTGGGGTTTGACGGATTCGGCATAACAAGATGGGGGCTTTACTCCGGTACGGTCTGCTAAAAACGAGCCCAGTTGCGAGCCTGAGCAACCTGCGTGATAAACCGGGTTGTGGCATGCGTTACCGACGCAGGAAATGAGTCGCCGTGAAGGTCCGCTTCTGAGAATCGGGGCGCTACGTCGTTGCGAAGTGCAGTTGCCAGAGCGGACTGCTGCGTGTAGTGCGCGTAGGCATCAGTAAGGTGTGGGCGTGCTGTCTGGAGGCGGTCCGGTGTTGGAAGGCGATCCTGTTTTTTATTGCTGTTGAACGCCGGATCGGTAGGAACCAGATTCCACAGCTCATTAATCGGGTAGACCGCGAGGGGAACGAGGTGGTCGACCGCATAATCGCTACCGGTCCGAAGTTTCTTTTCGGACCATGGGCAGGTAAAGACATGACCTTCCATCATTAACACGTTGATGTGATTGCGCTCCCAGGTGAGCGCGACCCGGCTATCCGGGCGGGCCGTGAGAAGGGTATAGATGGTACCACGGTCTCCCCCAGCATCCGGCTGGTCGACGGTTTCTGTGAACAGGCACCATTCGTGGATACAGAGCGCCTCAATCCACAACGAGAGCCGACGAAACGTGTCCCACAGGTCAGCAGAAACAACAAGGCATTTGGCATCAGGGGAAGTGTTTGGCAGTACGCGCATCCGCCCTTTTAGCTGGCGGAAGCGCACCGGTCTGTCAAAAACAGTCCATTCTTCGGGGCCAGCATACCGGATCGGCATGGGAAGGGCACGCCGTGCGATTTTGCGCCGGGTTTTCCGGTACTGCGCCTGAATAGACGCGGAGAGCGCGGCACGTTTGCGGGCTACGCGCATGTCATCCAAAAGCAGGAATCCATCGGCGGGCTGGGCACCGCCGTGCGCATCCACCCAGCGCTGATAGAGCACGCTGAGTTCGGGCCGAAAGGTGATGTCGTTTGTTAACGTGCCGCCACGCATATAGCGGCTGCCCTGCCAGATGGGACGTTCCGCATCAACGAAGGGCCAGTAATAGGCAATCCACCGCTCGGCAAGAGCGGAGAGCGGAAGCGCAACGTCGTGCCCGTCTGCATTCAACGTAGGATAGTTGAGCACCACATCATTGATGCTCCGCAGCAGGGCAATTTTGTAGCTGGTGCGCTTATCGTCGTGCCGAAGAATGGTGCTAATGACGCGCCCGGCAGATTCTCTTTGCATGATTGCGTGAGGGGCTTTGCATGAGGTGAGAAGTCAAAGCCAATGTACAACCGCACGCCTCCAGATGTCAAGAGAGACGTGCACAAATCCTCACCCTGCCACCGCCTCTGCCTCCACGAGCGAGGCCTCCAGATCTGGCGCCGGCGTATCGGCGTAGTCGGCGACGGTGGCGCGGGTGGTGGCGTAGCAGGTCTCCGTCTCCTGCACGCGCACCTGCACATCCGTCACGCCGTGCGCTTGCAGCATGGCAAAGCCGTGTGTGCACAGATAGCGCGCCACGTAGTCGGCCAGCGCCTCGGTGGTGCTTCGCCCATCCAAAACGTAGTACTTTACCCCGAGCGTGGCCAGGGCTTTGCGCAGCGCGGTGTCGTCCCGATTCACGTACGTGCAGTGGTCCCACGCGTCGATCAGGGGCGACACGACGCGCTTCACCTCCTGAAAATCGATCAGCATCTGCGACGGACCTGGCGTGCCGTCGAGTTCGATCCAGCAGGTGTACGAGTGGCCGTGCAGGTTGCGGCACAGGCTCGGATGATCGGCAAGGCGGTGGGCAGCCTCCCACCGAAAACGTTTGGCAACAGTCATGCAAGATCTACGGCAAGCAGAAAGCAACAGCGAGCCGCACGGTTCAGGCCGATATCGGCACCAACCCGCGGGGTAGCGTCCGTACGGATCAGCCGAGCGCGTAGGTTCCACGCACCGCCGCCTTTTGGCCGATTTACGAGACCTTCGCGCAGCACGGTGGAACCTACGTCCCTAATCAGACTATCACGCCCATGTCTGCACCCAACGGCAGACATCCGCACTTGCCCAAGTGGCGGAATTGGTAGACGCGCTGGCTTCAGGAGCCAGTGGCCATTGCGGCCGTGGAGGTTCGAGTCCTCTCTTGGGCACATTTCGTAGACACATGCTGAAACACGCAACGTCGGCGCAGCCCTCGCTGCTTCGGCGTTTCTATGTTTTAAGGGCCTGCTTTGATTTCTTATCTTTGGGATGCGTGGCCTCGGCATCTGGCCCGCCCGCCCCGATGCGTACACCACAGCCCTGCTCTTCTCCGTAGAGGCCACGCAGGCGGACATCCAGGCGGCGCACGGACAAAAAGGATGCGCTTTCGGTCACCGGTTCATGGCTCGTCTCAGCTCCGCCCCGTGCAGCTGCTATGCCGCGATATGCTCGGCATGCTACCGCGAGCGCGACTGCTGGATGTCCGACAGCACGTCTGCCCCGTAGCGCCCGGCAGCGGCTTCTTCGGTCATGAACAGGATGTCGCCGTAGTAGGCGGTGGCCGACTCGCCGGTATCATCCGTATCGGTCATGATGGCTACCCCGTTCACCTCGGGCAGCGCTTCCCCGGCATCGTCGAACGCGCGGCGGTAGTCGTGACCCAGGTGACGCACCTCCTCGATCCACTGCCCGGTCTGTGCCCAGCCGCTCTGCGTGGGCAGCATCATCACCAGGCTGGTGTACGGGTTTACGACCGGCTCACCGACCGGCGCCTGGTTGGCCCAGATGTAGTTGAGAGCGCGGGTGGGCAGGTTGTCGTATCCCAGAAAGTCAGCCCCGCGAAGCCGGACGCGCTGCCCGAGGCTCAGGTTGCTGCGGTCGTAGTCAAACGTGATGTAGATGCGGGCGGGGTAGTCATCGCCCTTCTTCTCGTAGACACTGCCCGATTCGAGCACATTGCTGACCTGCCAGCGCCACACCACCACCGGATGCGTGTTCGGGTTGATGCGGCGCTCCGTAGCCAGCCCCGAGGCCCCGCCGTCGCTCTCTGCCTTTACGACAAGCGTGTCGTCCATACGCTGCACGGTATAGGTCGTTGGCGTATCGACATTGCCAAACGTGATGGGCGTCCACCCCGCCGGAAAGCCGCGCTCGGTGTTACCTGCCGAGAAATTGCCCACGCGAATGACCTCTTCAGAAAGCGCCGCAGTTCCAAACCCGGCCAGGCCGAGCGCGAGTACACAGAAAAGAGCCGCTGCGGGTATTGCGTGTATATCCATCGGAAGAAGCAGTGTGAAGGGGGGATGATGCTCACTGTACCCTACGAGAGCAGCCCGGATATGGATGGGACTCCAGGTATACCTGGCGAGTGTGTTACATTGAGCGGCCTGTGCGGGGTCTTAGGTCTGCCATGTGGCCCGGCGCGTAGCTGGCGTAGGCTCGTCGCGGAACGTCCGTAAACATCGGGCAGTTTTACCGCCATACCACAAGCACATACACGTTCCACCAACGGCATCATCCTTCATGGGCCTCTTTTCCGCCGGCCGAGGGCCGCGCAGCTTTGAGTATGAACCCCGGCGCTACGACCCCTCCGACGACGACGACATCCGCCGCCGGATGCGTACCGGGCGCCGCGACCGCAAGCGCAGTCCTATGGACCTGCTCTACCTGCTCGGGCTGCTCGCCTTCACCCTCTTTGTCTATCTGTCGCTGTAACCGCTCTTCGCATGACCGACGCTTCCGATACGGCTGGGCTCATTCGTCAGCTGCCCGATGTACTCGCAAACAAGATTGCCGCCGGCGAGGTCGTGCAGCGTCCGGCTTCGGTCGTGAAAGAGCTGGTCGAGAACGCGCTCGATGCCGGTGCCGAGCGCATTGTGGTGCGCGTAAAAGAGGCCGGGCGCGCGCTCATTCAGGTGACCGACGACGGCTGTGGCATGAACCGGAACGACGCCCGACGCTGCTTCGACCGCCACGCTACCAGCAAGATTCGTGGTATCGACGACCTGGAGCGCATCCGCACCCTCGGCTTTCGGGGCGAGGCGCTGGCCTCGATCGGGGCGGTGGCGCAGGTCGAGCTTAAGACGCGCCGCGTCGAAGATGACGTTGGCACGCTCGTGCAGGTACACGGCGGGTCGCTGGAGACACACCGCCCATGCGCCACACCCGCCGGCACCACCATCTCCGTCCGCAACCTCTTCTACAACGTGCCGGCGCGGCGCAACTTCCTGAAAACGCCGGGCACCGAGATGAAGCACATCTCCGACACCGTCTACCAGCAGGCACTCGCCCACCCCGGCGTGCACATGGAGCTCTACCACGACGACCGCTCCATCGTGCAGTGCGAGGCTGCCACGGCCAACGACAAGATCGAACGCCTGCGCTTTCGCGTCCGTCAGCTCTGGACCGAGGAGCGCGCCGCCTCGCTCGTGCCCGTCTCCGACGCGTCGAGCTACCTGCACGTGTGGGGACTCGTCGACAACCCGCAGCAGTTCAAGGCCTCGCGCGACGACCAGTTTCTATTCGTCAACGACCGCTACATCCGCGACCGCTACCTGAGCCACGCCGTCCGCAAAGCCTACGGCGATTGGCTGCCCGAGAAGGCGTTTCCGTTCTTTACGCTCTTTCTGGAGCTCGACCCGAAGCGCGTTGATGTAAACGTGCACCCGACCAAGGCGGAGGTCAAGTTTGAAGATGAAAGCGGGGTATACGGCCTGCTACGCAGCAGCATTCGCGGCGCGCTGAAGGAGCAGCTTACCACACCCGAGCTGGATCCAGACGGAGACTCTGCGCCGCGCGATGATTCGTTGGGCAGCGGCTCTTCTTCCGCACGGCCTGCCCCGGTATCCTTCAGCAGAACACGCCCTTCCTCGTCGCGCGATGATTCATCGCCTGCGCCGTCGCGTTCCGCATCCCCCCAGCCCGCCTCTTCATCCCAAAGCACCCCGGCGCGCAACCTGGGCGACCTAACCGACCGTCTGTACCGTCCGGCCGACGCGGCCGAGGCCGGTGAGGCCGGTTCGGAGGGGACGCCCGGGCAGGGGCCGGTGTGGGTCTTGCACGACCGCTACCTGCTGGTGCCAATTGAGGCCGGGCTGATGGTCGTGGATCCGCGTGCGGCACACCGGCGCATCGTGTATGAGCGCTACCTGCATCGCCTGCAGAATGAGTCGGGCGAGTCGCAGCAGCTGCTCTTTGCCGAAACAATCGACCTATCGGCGCAGGAGGCCGACCGCTTTCAGGCGCTGCAGGGGGAGCTTGCCCACCTGGGCTTCGACGCCGCCGCCATGAGCGGACGCACCGTGGCGCTGCGCGGGGTGCCGCCCAAGCTCGACACCGAGGCCGCCGTCGATGCTTTTCGGGCGCTGCTGAACACCAACAACGATGCCCCCGAGTCGGCCACCGAAACGCGCCGCAAAGCCTGGGCCCGCACCCTGGCCAGCCGTCAGGCGCTGCGCGACGTGTCCGGATGGGCCTCCGAAGAACGCCGCGCCTTCCTCAGGGCGCTCTGGGACTGCGAGGTGCCGTACGTCGATCCCGGCGGCACGCCCACGCTCATCCGCCTCTCGCTCGATGAAGTAGGCGCACTCCTCAAGAAGGCATAGGGCAGCATGGCGCACACGGCCCGGTTCAGGGGGCAGGTTCAAGGAGATGCGCACGCACGTACCGGTCCCGATATACCGTGCAGACCCGCTGCGGCTGCTTCCCCGTGCAGGATTGGTCATCGCCCGCGCGCCCGTCTCTCGCCCTACGGATATCTGGCGCGCGAGGCACTCACCCGGACGCCGGTTGTCCGGTCCGGGGGGCGTGCCGGTATAGAGGGGCGCTCACGCATTGTAGGATCAGGTGGGGACCTGAAGCGTGGGCGTCAATTCCCACTGATACTCCTCTGAGAGCTACCTTTCTGCTCTCCGCCGCCTGGTGCCCTGTGTGCCGGGCGGTTTTTTATGTGGGGGTGCAGACCACTGGACTTACGAGACGCTTGACAGCAGTCGGTAATGTCCCTATATTGTGCACACTCAGTGAACCTGGTGAGATCGGGGTAGACAGGGGGTCTACGGCCCGGAGGGGGAAGCGATGACTATCAGGATACGAGCCCGAAACGCCCTGCGTACTGCACTGCGTACTGCACTGCGCACCGCCCTGTGGGGCCTCGCCGCGTGTATTGTCGTATGTATTGTCGTATGCCAGACGGCCATTGCACAGCAGCACGACGCGCCTGTGCCGGTTGTCTTTCAGGGCACGGTGGTACATGCCGAAACAGGTGCCCCCTTGCCTGGTGTGCACATCTTCCTCGCCGGAACGACCACCGGCACCGCTACCGATCGCAGCGGTGCGTTCTCGTTTACCACGCGGGCCCGAGGCGCGCACTGCCTGTATATCAGCATGGTAGGGTTTGAGTCGGAACAGCGCGACCTGGTGCTGCGCGGCGGCGCCCGCCATACGTTACATCTCCAGCTTACCCCGTCTACCGTAGCGCTCGATGCGATCACGGTTGAAGCCGAACGCTCCCGGTCGTGGCGGCGCAGCCTGCAGCGCTTCGAGGAGCTCTTCATCGGCACGTCGGAGTACGCCGATGAGGTTACGCTTCTGAACCCGGAGGTCCTGCGCTTCTCCCGCAGCTGGTGGGGCCCGTTTCAGGCCGATGCGTCTGCGCCGCTCGTCATTGAAAACCGGGCGCTGGGCTATCGCATCCGCTACCACCTCGACGAGTTTGAGTCGCGAGGCAGCATTCTTCGCTGGGACGGCGAGCCGTTCTTTGAGCTACTGACGCCTTCGTCTGAGCAGGAGGCCGAGCGGTGGCGCCAGCAGCGCGAGGAGGCGTTTCGGGGCTCCTTTCGCCATTTTATGCTGGCGCTGCTCTACGACCGCGTGTCGGAGGAGGGGTTTGCGATGCACCGCGTGCGTCTCTCTCACATGAACCGCCCGCCCCGTAGCCAGCCCCAGTTTCGCGCGCGAGCCACGCGGATCGTGGAGCCAACCGAAGACTCCACCTTTGCAGTTCGCTTTCGCGGCCGCCTGATGGTGCGCTACCACGAGGCCCCCGAGTCGCAGGCGTTCGTCGCCTGGCGCGGAGGCACGCCTCGTCGTCCACGGGCGTACCAGCCCTCGCAGGTCGAGCTAAACAGACGGCCCGTCGAAGTAGACCGGTGGGGGAAGTCGCTCGAACCCTACGCTATGACCGTGTACGGCGCTTTTGCCTTTCGTCGCATTGCCGACCTCGTGCCGCTGGGCTACCTGCCCGACGCGTACGGTGCTGACTCGCCTTTCCCCCGCCGCACCGACCTGTACGTGTCAGGCGGGCAACCGGAATCCGGTGAGTAACCGCCCCGAAGCTCTGTGTCGCCTATAACACGACACCTGGCTGCATCTCTCGTGTCATGCCCGTATACCTTCCGCAGCACGCGTCCTGTTTCTCAATCTGTTGTTGGTCTCTCTTATGTAGCCTACCCGCTCGCTCCATCGCTATTTTTTCGTCGTTGCGCTGATTATGCGGCAGGGCTGTGCGTGCCCGCATCCGCCCAGATCTCTACCGATAGATAACGCCCTCAACAAAAAAGCGGACGCCTGCGCAATGCAGACGTCCGCTTCGTGGTTGGGCCCGGAGCGATGCACAAGGCATGCGCTCCGAGACATACAGCCTTGGGGAGCCAGGCTACAGCTCTACTTAGAACGTGTAGCGCACGCCCAGCTGTAGCTGCCAGCGCGAGAGGTCGTCATTTACGTTGAGGACATCTTCGCGCGTGCGGTTGCTGGAGTCGAACGTAACGCGGTACTTGCCCACGTCGCTCGCCTGCACGGTGCGTCCGGCCACTTCGTCTCCGATGTCGTCCTCGGTAATGAAGCCCTGGAAGTTCATCAGGTCGGTGCCCTGAAAGGCCGTGCTGCGCACGCCCCAGTCTGAGTTGATCAGATTCAGGAAGTTAATGACCGTAGCCGAGACCTCGACACGCTGATCGCCGAAGGTTTCAAACTGCTGCGTGAAACGCAGGTCCAGCTGATGATTCCATTCGGTGAAGGCGGTATTCCGATCGAAGATCTGGCCGCGCTGGCTGCTCAGAGCGTCATCGCGATTGATGAAGCTGTTGAGCGCCTGCCAGTTCTGCGACTCCAGGAAGATATCGGTTTCCTGCTCGGGCACGTAGACCAGGTTGCCAAAGCTGTTACCGATGTTCTGAATGTCGCCCGCATACACGTAGCTGAAGGGGCTTCCCGAGCGTCCGTTATAGACAGCCGACAAGACCGTAGTGTAGCGGTCGAAGTCGAACGCGTACGACACATTGGCCAGGACATTGTGGCGATTCACAAAGTCGGAGCGTCCGAGCTCCCGGTTATTGTGGTCGAACGACGCGGTAAACCGGTAATTCGAGATCGCGCGGCTCGACGTAGCGTCGGTGATGTTGAACGCATCACTGAACGTGTACGCAACCTGCCCGCCGAAGCCGGTGCCCTGCAAGGGGCGCTGCAGCGATACCGAGAAGCTGTACTCGTAGCCTTCGTTGGTATTGGTAAGCAAGATCGCGTCCGTGAAGTTGGCGTTCGGACCGTCATCAATGCGGCGATAGATCGGGCGCCCATCAATCGGTGTGGGCACGCTATCGTCTACCTCAAGGTTAATGTTGCGGTAGTCGATGTCGTTGATCGCCGAGGAGTAGAGCCCTTCAACCGTACCAATCAGGCCGAGTGGAAGCTGCTGATCAACGGCAAGGTTGAGGCGCAGCGAACTCGGATACTTGAAGTCCGGGTCGGTAAGGTTGATCTCGGACGTAGCTGCGATAGGCAGCGCAAGATCTTCGGGGAAGTCCGGGTTGCCGGGCTGCACGAAGTTGTCGTCCAGGTTATCGAGGTCGGGCATCCGGATGCCCTGGTCGTCGAACGCCGGATTGGTCGCGCTCTGCGTCTGGCGCACATCGACGCGGGCAAAGTCGACACCCGTGTTTGTGTACTGATTCGAGATCATCACGAAGGGCGGCTGGCCGGCGAACACGCCGATTCCACCACGTACCTGCGTGGTCTGGTCGCCGGTGGCATCCCAGTTGAAGCCCAGACGCGGCTGCCACAGGATGTTGCCCGTAGGCACCTCTGAGGTATTCTGCCCAAAGGCATCCTCAGCCTGCGGATTATCGAACGGCTTATCGTCGAAGATAGGCACGTCGGCTCGCAGTCCGATACGGAAGCGCAGGTCGCTGGTCACGCGCCACTCATCTTGCGCATAGAAGCCCAGCTGCAGCGCGCTTGGGTTCACTTCGGCGCGCGGGTTGCCGGGGATGCGGGAGTAGCTGTACTGGTAGCGCGACGGCAGCCCGAGCGCAAACGCTTCGCGTCCGTCAATGAAGTCGCCCGCTTCGAACGTACGGTTTCCGACCTGGGTGGTCTCGGTAAACTCGATCGGGGCGAACGTATAGGTGCCGAAGAAGTCCTGGATGAACAGGTTCTTCCAGCTATACAGCTGGTTGTTCGTTCCAAACGTTAGTTCGTGGCTGCCCAGATCGATGGTAAAGTCGTTGGTCAGCTCAAACACGTCCTGGTCCAGCTGATTCGCATGACGGAAGCGCTCGGTACCCAGACGAACGGTACGGGTGCGGGCGTTTACGTCGGTCTCGTTTGGATCTTCGAAGATCTGCACATCGACCTGCGGCTGTCCGAAGTTACCGAAGTCGCCTTCATCCCGAATGCGCTGGTAGTTCAGGCGCAGTTCGTTGTACATGTTGGCGCCGATAGACGACTGCAGCTCCAGCGTGGTCGTGTTCTGCGTGTGGCGCTGCTGATAGCCCTGCGAGTCGAGCGAGTAGGTGTTGGTGCTCCGTCCTACCCCCCGGTCACGCGCTGCATCTACATAATTGTTACGCAGCGTGAGCTGGTTGTTTGCGTTGATGTTCCAGTCCAGGCGCGCAAGCAGCTTGATGTTGTCTTCCTGCCCGGTGAACGGATCGAATCCGCCCGGCTGCATGCCGTACTGATTGCTTGCAATCGAGGCGATGTCGGAGACGCGATCGCTCCCAATCGGAAAGATGTTTGCCTGTCCGCTCCCGGCAAGGCCGGTCGTGGTCGGACTGGTTTCTTCTTCGTACTCACCCGAGACAAAGAAGAAGAGCTTATCTTCAATGATGGGGCCGCCAAGGCGTCCTCCAACAAACTGCTCACTGAACTCCGGAAAATCCGTCCCTGCCGGGCCACCGCCTACAAATTGTTCGTTGCGTCCCAGGTAGTAGGCTGAGCCTTCGAAGGTGTTGGAGCCGCTCCGCGTCACCGCGTTGATGCGTCCTCCTACGAAGTTGCCGTAGCGTACGTCGTATGGAGCCACGTCGATGTTAAACTCCTCGATCGCATCGAGGCTAAAGGGTTCGGTTCCAGCCTGGCCACCGGGCGTACCGCCGGTGCCGCCGAGTCCGAACACGTCGTTGAAGGTCGCGCCATCAACGGTGATGCTGGAGAGCCGTGCTTCCCGGCCGGCCAGCCCGAGTCCGCTTCCGGTGGACTGTGGCGAGAGGCGCGAGAAGTCGGAGAGTGAGCGCTGGATAGACGGCGTGCGCTCCACCTCAACGCGCGACACGTTGGTGCGAGCGCCTGTGCGATCAGAGCTAATCGTGCGGTCTCGTTCGCCGATAACTCGCACTTCGTCGAGCTCCTCCGAGGCTTCCTGGAGCGCGAAGTTGAGCGTCTGGGCTTCGCCAAGCTGCAAGTTGATCTCTGTTTCCCGAACCGCCTGGTAGCCGACGAAGCTGGCTGTTACCGTGTACGGGCCACCTACGCGCATGCCGCGCAGCACGTATGTGCCGTCGGACCGGGTCGACGTGCCGTACTCTGTACCGCTGGGCTCGTGTACAGCAATGACGTTAGCGCCAGGCAGCACTTCGCCTGATGCATCTTGCACCTCCCCCCGCAGCGTTGCGGTGGTAAGGCCCTGTGCCATCGCCGCTGTAGGCAACAACACAAGTAAAAGAAAAGTCGTAATCCAATGTCGCATGACGATAAAAGAGGATCTGTGGAAGGTAGCGAGCCGCAAAGCCTTGTGTGGTGCATACACAGACTTGCGGGCGATGAATCCGCTCTTACAATAAGGCGACCCACCCCACAACATCTGCAAAGATGCTGTGATCACTCACCTTTTCACGTAGGGATTACCCACCTATAACAGTGGCATAATATTTAGATAACATAGTGGCGAATCCAGAAGAATTGGATATACAGATAGCGCATACTTCACTTCTCTATCGTTATCCGTTGGCTATGTAGCATCTAAGTAGTAGGCTTGTCATTGACCTCTCCCCCCTCCGAAGCCTGATGACCGGGTCCGAGTCGTCTGAACATACCGCAAGCCGCTACAATGACGGCATCGTAGAGAAGCGCCCCGCCTCACGAATCACCACAAAAAAAGCGAGTCTGCTCACCATGGAGCAGACCCGCCCATCTACAAAAATGCTATGCCTGCTAATCAGGCTGCCACCGGCTCACGGTGCTTGATCTGCGTGCCCAGCACCTCAAGGAAGGCTGCCAGCCACTTCGGATGAGCCGGCCAGGCCGGCGCGGTAACAAGCTGCCCGTCAACCGTTACCTCGTCGGCCGCAATATCAGTGTATACGCCGCCTGCGCGTTCTACTTCAGGCTGGCAGGCCGGATAGGCCGCGCACCGCTTGCCGTCGATGACGCCCGCTGCCGCCAGCACCTGCGCGCCATGACAGACCGCCGCAATCGGCTTATCGGCTTCGTCGAAGTGGCGCACCATTGCCAGCACCTCTTCGTTGAGACGAATGTACTCCGGCGCCCGCCCGCCCGGAATCACCAGCGCGTCGTAATCTGCCGGGTCGACATCGTCAAACGTTGCGTTAAGCGCGAAATTGTGGCCGGGCTTCTCCGTGTACGTCTGGTCGCCCTCAAAATCGTGCACGGCGGTTTTCACCGTATCGCCCTCTGCCTTCTCCGGACACACCGCATGCACGTCGTGGCCGACCATCTGAAGCGCCTGAAAAGGCACCATCACTTCGTAGTCCTCCACGAAATCGCCCACAAGCATAAGAATCTTGGCACCGTTCATTGCAACCACCTGTTTTTGTCAAGAAGAAAAGAACTACGGGGTATGGGGGATGCGTGACGGGGGCGCTGCCCTGAAAGATCCGACGCCACGCCGCATACGACGCGCCATTCCGCAGAGGGTGCCGCAGGTGCACCGTTCGCTGCTCTTCAGGATTCATCCTCTTCCAGCACAATCTCTTTGCGCAGGCGCGCCACCGGAATGCCCAGCTGCTTACGGTACTTCGACACCGTGCGCCGGGCAATTTTAAAGCCGCGCTCCTCCAGCTTATCAGCCAGCGCCTGGTCCGACATCGGATCGGTTTTATCCTCGTCGTCTACAATCTGCTGTAGGATTGCTTTCACCTCTTTGTTCGACACCTCCTCGCCATCAACCGTCTCCAGCCCTTCTGAGAAGAAGTACTTCAACTCGTACACACCAAACTCCGTCTGCACATACTTCCCGTTCACCACGCGGCTGACCGTAGAGATGTCCATGTCGATGATGTCGGCAACGTCCTGCAAAATCATCGGCTTCAGGTGCCCTTCGCCGTAGCGAAAGAAGTCTTCCTGCAGCTGCACGATCGCATCCATGACGAGCGTCATGGTGTGGCGCCGCTGGTTGATGGAGTTGATGAACCAGCGTGCCGACTCAAACTTGTTCTTGAGAAATGACTTGGTTTCCTTGTCGACAGACGACGTCTCTTTCTCGCTCTCTTGCTCGGCCTTCATCTTTTCGAGCATGCGCCGGTAGTGGCGTGAGATGCGTATGTCGGGGGCGTTCTGTCCGTTAAGCGTGATGATGAAATCGCTGTCTACGTAGCGGACGGTGAAGTCGGGCGTGATGTAGTTGGTCTCTTCCGAGAACGTCCCTTCTCCCGGCTTCGGATCGAGCCGCTGTTGAATAAGATCAAACGCGGTCTTGAGGGCCCGGTCTTCGACGCCCATCCGCTTCTTAAGCTTGCCAAAGTGCTTCATCGTAAATGCCTTGTAGTGCTCCTCCAGCATCTCGATGGCCAGGTCGCGCCCTTCGATATCGGCAGGCATGCGGCGGAGCTGAATGAGCAAGCACTCCTGCAGGTCGCGTGCTGCAATACCGGCCGGGTCGAGCGACTGCACCTGCTTCAGCACCTGCTCAACGTCTTCCTCCGTTACCTCTACGTTCTGGTTAAACAAAATGTCGTCGATGATCGACTCCACCTCACGGCGCAGATACCCATCCTCATCAATTGACCCAACGATCTGATCGGCAATGAGCGCCTCCTTCTCGTCGAGGTTCAAGAGCGAGAGCTGTTCGTTAAGCTCTTCAGCAAGCGACGTAGAGGCACGCATCTGACGCCGGTACTCGTCGTCTTCGTCGCCCCGGTTTGGGTTGGCCTTGTAGCCGTACAGGTCGTCAGGATTGTTGAGCAGCTCGTCGAGATCGAACTCCTCTTCCTCAGGATCGTCGGTTTCCAGCTCGTTTTCCATCTCCTGCTCGGTCTCTGCCTCCTCGCGGCTTTCGAGCTCTTCGTCTTCGACCCCCTCTTCAAGCAGCGGATTTTCAGCCATCTCGTCTTTGATACGCTGCTCCAGGTCGAGCGTGTTTAGCTGCAACAGCTTGATGTACTGTATCTGCTGTGGCGATAGCTTCTGCTGGAGCTCTTGCTTTTGATGCAGTTCAAGCATAAAGACATAGGTCTTCTAAGGGACACCACGCCACACATTGATCTGCGCGGCTTGGCAAAAATCATTCCGCTTATGCTTTTCTATTATAAGCATGAATGCCTGCCAACGTCAACGGGCCCCCCAATCCTGTTGTACATTTTTTACGCGATCATCGGCGCATTTTGCTGTAAACAGCTTTTTCTGCTCGGTCCGCTCTCTGCGACCCGGTTATTCCCTGTGGTTATATCTCGTGCTGCATACGGCTGGTTTGCCTGCGGTTTACCTGTTGCGTATTTGTAGCGCTCGCGCGCAGAAACTCTGGACCCGCTCATGGGCTTGAACAACACGTCGCCGCATCGTTTTCGTCTGTCTTGCTGACTGCCTTCCGTATCCCTCTATGCCCGAATCGCGCTCTTCGGCTCTTCAGCCCGATACAGCGAACGCCTCCGAATCCGATATCGAATCCATGCTGCGTCCGCAGCGTCTCGACGAGTTTATCGGACAGGCGAAGATCAAGAAGAACCTGCAGGTGTTTATGACCGCAGCGCTACAGCGCGGCGAGACGCTCGACCATGTGCTGCTCTCGGGGCCGCCGGGCCTGGGCAAAACGACGCTTGCTCATATCGTGGCGAACGAGATGGGGGCTCGTATTCGCACGACCAGCGGCCCGGTGCTCGAAAAGCCAGCCGACGTGGCAGGGGTGCTCACCAATTTGGAGGAGGGCGATGTGCTCTTTATCGACGAGATCCACCGCCTCAGCTCGGTAGTCGAGGAGTATCTGTATTCCGCCATGGAGGACTACCGCATCGACATCGTCATCGACTCGGGGCCAAACGCCCGAACAGTTCAGATCTCGCTGCCGCCGTTTACGCTGGTGGGGGCAACCACGCGTAAGGGGCTGCTTACGTCTCCCCTGCGAGCACGCTTCGGTATCGACTTTCGCTACGACTACTACACAGCCGATCTGTTGCAGTCTATTACCCAGCGCTCCGCGCGCATTCTCGACGTCCCGATCACTGAAGACGGCGCGTACGAGATCGCCCGCCGCAGCCGGGGCACTCCGCGCGTATCCAACCGCCTGCTGCGCCGCACACGCGACTTTGCAGAGGTCGACGGCGACGGCGAGATTACGAAGACAATCGCCGATCACGCCCTGAATGCGCTCGACGTGGACGAAGCCGGGCTCGACGACATGGATACCCGCATCCTCCTAACGTTGATTGACAACTTCAGCGGCGGTCCTACCGGACTCAAGAACCTTGCGGTGTCGGTCGGCGAGGAGTCGGGGACGATCGAGGAAGTCTACGAGCCCTACCTGATCCAGGAGGGATTCATAGAGCGCACTCCGCGTGGGCGGGTGGCCCTTGCCCGTGCCTACGAGCATTTCGAGCGCGACCGCCCGTCAAGCTCTGGCGATCTGTTCGAGCAGGGTGACTGACCGCTTCACGTGCTGCCGGTTCTGCCTTCCGATTCTATAGATGCTCGGGCGGAAAGTCTTTGAAGTGCCCGTTTGACTTTACACGGCGCTGCACGTCTTCCTGCTCTTCAACTTGTGGGATGAGCCGCTCGAAGTGTTCAACCAGGTAGTTGACGCGCTCAATTTCATTGGAAAGCTGCAGCACCTCCTGCTTCTGCTCAAGCGAAAGGCCTGCGTTCTGTGCCAGTACGAACGACAGGCGCCGGTCGGTCTGGTAGAGATCGGGGCGTACGGTGCGACCGGCCAGCTCCAGCAGCTTCATGTGCTGCGTGATCATGCGCTCGCGCGTGGCTTCGTCGATCGCGGTTGAGGTATCTTCGAGCAGCGTCACATCGGCCGTGTAGTAGGACGCCCGGTCGTCGTACACCTCTTCAATCTGGAAGCGCTCGTCGCCCTCAGCGATCAGGTCAGCGCTTCCGTTTTCGTACCGCTTTAAGATCCGCTTGATGTATGCGGTACACCCTACCGATGCCAGGTTCCCTTCGTGCGCCAGCACAATACCAAACGGCACGTCGTGCGTCGTGCAGAACGTCATCAGGTCCTTGTAGCGCTCTTCAAAGATATGCAGGGGCACCTGCTCGTTCGGGTATAGCACCAGGCCAAGCGGAAAAAGGGGTAGATCGTCGATCGTAGACATGGAGCGTGTATTGACCGGAAGAAAGTTAGCATGTGCTAAACCTACATATCAAAATGGGTGTTTCCAGATGCGAGACGTGGAGTGTGCAAAGCCTGTTCTTTTCCACTCTACTTACGTTTCATCTTGCGTTTCATCCGACATGTGAGAGGCGCACGTCGCGAGGAGGCAAGCTGCATCTGCTAACGTTGTTTCTTAACGCTGCTTCTGGCACGGCCCCTACTCGGCCTGCGTGTTTTTATCGGCAATCGGCACCGGCGGCGGTGCGGCTTGCCGTTGCCGGTAAAGCAGGTACCCTGATATCGCCGCAACGACCGCGCATCCGACAGCCACCCCTGGCCGCAGCAGCAGCGCACCTCCTACAGCAAACATAACCCCGAAGAGCAGTCCGACCGCCGCGATGGTGCTGAGCACGCTACGCCGCAGCGACGCCGCCGGGGCGATGCCCGTCTCTGTGCGCTGCCGCACCCAGCCGGGTCCTCCCGGGCGTGCCATCCGGTAGAAGCGGCGCAGGGTCTGGGGGGATTCGGGGGCGGTTGTGTACATCACGGTAATCCACACCGCACCGGTGAGCACGGTAATCACCAGCAGGCGCAGCCCGAAGTCCTCGATAATCGCTCCGGGATAGAGCGTGGTAGCCACGCCGATCATAAATCCAGCACACATCGCCGAGAGCTCAGCCCATGCGTTGATGCGCCACCAGAACCAGCGCAGGATGAGCACGACCCCCGGCCCGGTGCCGATAGCAATGACGAGCCGGAAGACTGTTGCCACGCTCTCGGCATAGAACGCAGCCACAGCCCCGACCGTCGCAATGATCAGCGAAGCTACGCGTCCGGCCAGCACCAGTTCGCTCTCGCTGGCCTTCGGACGCATGAACCGGGCGTAGACGTCGTGCGTCAGGTACGAAGCGCCCCAGTTAATCTGCGTCGATACGGTACTCATGAACGCAGCCAAGAGCGAGGCGACCGCCAGCCCCAGCACGCCGACTGGCAGGTAGTCGAGCATAAGCATGGGGTATCCCATTTCAGGATCTTCGAGGTCGGGATAGATGACCAGTGCTGCGAGCGCCACAAGGACCCAGGGCCAGGTGCGTATCACATAGTGCATAATATTGAAGAGCCAGGCCGCCCACTCGGCATTCTGCTCATCGCGTGAGGCTGCCAGGCGCTGAATAAACTCGCCGCCGCCGTCGGAGCGCCGGAAGGTCCACCACTGCACGAAGACATACGCAAAGAACGTGGACGCCGAAATGCCTGCAAAGGCACTCCACCCTACCCGCAGCCCGTCATCCCACCCGACTTCAAACGGAACGAAGGCGAGTACGTCGAAATCGGTTACGTCTTGCGCCTGGGTCACGAGCCCCTGTAGCCCGCCCACTTCGGGGCTGCGAATGGCAAACCACGCCACCAGAATGGCCCCGGCCAGAGCAAGCACAAACTGCACAAAGTCGGTTGCCACCACGCCCCAGAGTCCGGCAAGCCCGGCATACAAAAGCACAAACACCAGCAGCACCAGCACCGAAAGCATCTTGGGGTCGATGCCCAGTAACGTACCGCCGGTGGGGATGCCCATGAGTTCCCAGAAGGAGAGCGCTTCCATCACTTTGAGGGCCGCGAGCATGATGTACCCGATGCCGATACAGTTGATAGGTACGGCAAAGAGAAAAGCCTTCACCACGCGCAAGATAGCCGCCGGGCGCCCTCCGTAACGCATCTCAATGAGCTCGGCATCGGTCACGACCTCGCTGCGACGCCAGAGGCGCGCGAAGACGTAGATAAGAGCGACATGCCCGACCCCAAAGGCCCACCACTCCCAGTTGCCTGCTACCCCGCGCTCGCCAACCACGCCTGCTACGTAGAGCGGGGTATCGATCGAGAACGTGGTGGCGGCCATCGAGGTGCCAGCCAGCCACCATGGAAGCGAGCGCCCCGAGATAAAGAAATCCTCAAGCGATTGCGAGGCGCGCCGCGACAGGTACGCCCCAAGGGCAAGTGCCCCCACGAGGTACGTAGCGATGATCAGCCCGTCGATCCAGTGCATGCGTTAAGCGTCAAAGTCGAGAGAGGGCGATGCGGGCGGCCTGGTGTAGCCCTTCGTGGTAATCGTACGGCGTAGGCCAGTCCATGGCAGCTTCAAAAGCATGTGCCGCCACGCCAGGGCGCCTCTGTTCACGGTACACCGTTCCGGCGTGATACCACGACCAGGCGCCCCATTGTGCATTGGAGGCACGGTCGGTGTGGGAGCGGGCGGATGCGTAATGCGCCAGTGCACTATTGAATGCACGCTGCGCCTGATACACCCGTCCCTTACGATAGTGGGCCTCAGCCCGTTGCTCCTCACAGAGCGTGTGCTGGCTGAGGAGTGCACGGAGTCGCTCCAGGGCAGTCTCGTACTGCGCAGCGTCGTAGGCATTGCGAGCAGCCAGCAGAGCACGGTCGACCTCCGACATCGGCCCCTGCAGCCGTCGCTCTGCCCAGCGCTCCAGCGCCGCATCTTCGTCGAACTCGCGGTCGTCCGAAACCTGCTCGTAGTACGGTTGCGCGGCTTCCCACCCGTCGACGAGCTCGGTAGCCAGTCCAAGATAGAGATGCGCCGGGGGCATAAGTGCCCGGCCGGCATGGCGATCGATGTACGTGCGCAGGGCGTCTTGCGCAGCCCGGTAGTCCTCGCGAGCAAACGCGACACGCCCCCGAAAGAAGTGCAAAAACGAAACGGGGGCAGCCCCCGCCTCCACCTGTTCAAGTCCATGGGCGAGCACCTCGTAGGCCCGGTCTACCTGTCGGTTTTCCATCAGGGCAAACCCGTAGACGTAGGCCCAGAGCGGACTGTCTGGGTAGCGCTCGTAGGCGGTCGCAAGATGGGGAATGGCCGCGTCCGTATCGCGTTCTACGGCATTGCGCATCAGCCCGGTGGCAGCCTCAGCAAACACCGCGTTGACGGTACTTGCTTCGGCGGCGTTGTGCAGGTCAGCAAGCCCGCGCTCCGCATCCCCCTGAAACCCGATAACGCGCAACACCCGCTGATAGCGCCCGGGCAGCACCCCAATGGTGTAGCGCATCAGCCCCACCCCAAGGCGGCTCTCTGCGAAGTCCGGGTAGCGTTCGGTGTTGCGGCGCAGCGTACGGAAGGCCGAGCGGGCGCGCCAGGCCGCGCGGATATAGCTTCCTTCGCGTGCTGCAACGAGCGCACGCATCAGGTCGGCCTCGCCCTGCATGTGCGCTATCCACGGGCTCCCGCTGTCGGGGGCCTGGTTGAGAGCATCGCGCAGGGCATTGGCGTGCGTCTCGACCTGCTCAAAGTAGGTGTCTTCCTCGGTTATAAAGGCCTGAAAGAGCGCAACAAGGGCACGCCCGTGGGGGGCGGCCCAGTAGCCATCGGAATGCGCGGCGAGGGTGTCGAGGTGCGCATGGGCGGTGTCGATCCGGTAGCGATGCAGGGCTTCGTGTGCCGCGTGCAGGTGATGCTGTGCTGGAGCGCTACGGGTTAGCAGCAGTGCCTCGTCGGCATGCACAGGACCCGGCTCCGCTGCATGCACAGGGGCAGGATCGGCTTCACGATCAACCACGGCGGGCTCTGCGGCCGCTGTGCTTCCGAGAAGGACAAGCAGTACGCTCCCGAGCAGTACGCGCAAGTACATCATGTAACGCATCTTTGGGTTACGCCTATCGAGAATTAGGAGTACACCTCCTTACTGCTGTGCCCCCTTCTCGTTACGCATCTTTCGAGAGCGCTGCGTCGTCTGTGGCTTCTTCGGAGGCTTCGCCCGCCCCCCCCAACTCGCCGTTGTCACCCAGGCTCACGTACATGGATTCGTCTACGTCGCGCAGTGCGCCTTCGCTTTCAGCGACAACGGAAGCGACCATCGTGTCGCCGGTGATATTGTTGACGGTGCGCAGCATGTCGAGCGGGCGGTCAACGCCGAGGATAAGGGCGATTCCGGCTGCGGGCACACCGACCGATTCGAGGATCACAACCAGCATAACGATGCCTGCGCTGGGCACCCCGGCGGTGCCGATGGATGCCAGCACAGCAATGAGAATGATGTTTAGCTGCTGCGAAAGCGCAAGATCCAGCCCAATGACCTGCGCGATGAAGACCGCAGCTATGGCCTGGTAGAGTGCCGTACCGTCCATGTTAATCGTGGCCCCGAGCGGTAGCACGAACGAGGAGATCTCTTTCGATACCCCGAGGTTTTTCTCGCTCACCTCCATGGTGACTGGAAGTGTGGCCCCGCTCGACGAGGTCGAGAACGCCACAAGCTGTGCGGGCGCAATGGCTTTGTAGTATTCCGGGATGCTCTTGCGAGTGAAGAGCTTCATGAAGATCGGATACACGAAGAACATCATGATGAAGAGTCCTAACGCTACCGCCAGACAGTAGTATCCGAGCGCGCCCAGCAGCGGCGCAAGCTGCGTTGGACTGTCAGCAGCAATCGACACGATCGCATCCGCCAGCAGCCCAAACACCCCGATGGGCGCGGTGAGCATGATCAGCTCTACGAGCTTGATGATAAGCGCGTTCAGGCTTTCGAAGAAGTCAAGGAGGGGTTTGGACTGCTTGCCGGGTATAAGCATCAGCCCGATGCCGATGAAGAGCGCGGCGAATACCACCTGCAGCATGTTGCTGTTGTCGGAGGCCGCCGAGAAGAAATTCGACGGCACCATGTCGACGAACGGCTGTAGCGGTCCCCGATCGGCAGCGTCTTGTGCAAACGCCTCGCGATCGTCGACATCGGCGCGGTAGGTTTCTTCAAGCTGCTGTTGCATTTCGGGGGGCACGGCGCCGCCCGGCTGCATAGTATTGACAAGCGTGAGCCCTACAACGAGAGCGATCACCGTTGTTAGCAGGTAGAGTCCGATCGTCTTTCCCCCGATGCGTGAGAGCTTGTTCAGATCGGCCAGCGAGGCCACGCCCACGACGAGCGAGGCCAGGATTAGCGGCACCGCAATAACCTGCAGCATGTTCAGGAAGATGGTGCCGAACGGTGCAATCCAGTGCGCAGTGAACTGCTCCCATCCCATTGCCGCTCCAACGACGCCGTACACAAGCCCCAGAATGAGGCCGATAATGATTTGCCAGTGCAGCTTTTTATACCAGGACATGGGGGGTGCGAGCAGGTAAGGACAACAGAAGGACGATCAACACCTATAAGAAACGGAACCTATCCTCCTAAAACAAGCCACGGCCCAATTTTTGATACGGGATGCTCAGATCTGTGTCGAGGCGTGTGCTCCCATACGCCATGCTTTGCTTTTGTGATGTGTCCACTCCATGCTAACGCGTTCTACCGGGCGATGACAACCGAACGGGTTGCGGGGCGTCCGGCGGAGCTGGTGAGGTGCAGCCAGTACATGCCGCTGGCGAATCGTTGTGCCGGCAACGGAACGCGCTGCGCCTGTCCACCAGGAAGCGCTCCTTCATAGAGCACTGCGACCTCGCGCCCGAGGGTGTCGTAGAGGGCAAGACGCACCGGAAACGTGTGATTTGCAGCGACGACGACCTCTGAGGTCGTTGTTGTTGGATTCGGGGCTACGGTTACGATATCAAGGGTGGGCGCCGCTTCGGTATCGTCGGAGTCTTCGGGATCATCGGGGCTAGGCTCTTCATCACCAGGATCTTCATCAGCAGGGTCTTCGTCGTCAGCTCCTTCATCGTCAGAAGACGTTTCAACCGCAACCAGCTCAACGGGCTGCGACGGACTCCCAGTGACGGCGTTGATTTCGAATACAAGATCTTCCTGAACCGCGTAGACCGTATCGGTGACGGTGTCGTAAAACTGCATCGGGAGCGTGCGCCCGGCATCGCTGGCGTTGCCATGCACAGTCAGGAAGAAGAGGAAGGCATCTCCTACAGCCACCGGCTCAGCTACACCCCGCACGGTACCTGCTGGCGAGAACGCCGCGAGGCGATCGTCGGCGAGCCCGCCCGACTGGTCGGTCGCGTCTACATGCACGCTGGCGGTGAGCGTCATGGTATGCTCATAGTCGCTCGGATCCACCTCCCAGGCTGCCACGTCGGGAATAGACACGGCTCCGAATACAGCCTCAAACGGATTTGAGGGCGATCCGACGATCCCGTCAATCGCAAACGGAAACGATGCACTCGTTGTGTGTACCGAATCGGACTCGGGATTGTAGAGCCGGAGTTCCACCCCGGTAGATTCGACATTGCCGTGGATGGTAATGAAATGCAGCGCCTGCCCGTCGCTTCCTGCTCCTTCTGTAGCAGTAGCTGTACCGCGCACGTCTCCATTAATAAATGCCCCAAGCTCTGCACCGGGCGCTGGTTGCCCATCCAGGGTGACAGCCACCGTTGCGGTCATCGTGTGCTCGTAGGACGAGGGGTTGACCGTCCAGCCCGACTCTTGGGCATGTACAGGCGGCACAGCCGTGATCAGAAGGCTGAGCAGAAGGCCCAGTAGAAGCGCGCTGCCAATCAGGTAGCGGCCAGCGAGGGAAGGTCCAGCCGGGTGGCGGCAGATCCGACTGGGGGTGCGGTAACAGCTAAGCATGACGAGGCACGGAGTCAAACGGGGGTGCAGATGGGTACAAACGAATCGACCCTGATTTCAGGCGCATGCCAGATGCGACATACGCCCGATTCAGGACAGCGGAAGCCTACCGCACGATGGTCATCTTCTCGGAGGCGCGGTAGTCGCCCACGCTCAGGCGATAGAAGTAGACGCCGCTGGCCAGACGACTCGCGTCGAATGGAATCTCGTGCCATCCACCGCGCATCGACTCATCGGCGATGGTTTGCACGCGCCGTCCGAGCAGGTCGTACAGCTCAACCGTAACGTGATCTTCTTCCGGAATCGCAAACCGTAGCGTAGTGGTTGAGCGCACCGGATTGGGGAAGTTCTGCTCCAGCACAAACTCGCCAGGCCCCCAGTCGTCAGGCAGATCACCCACGTTGAATCGCACCGGCTGGCCCACGGTACCCAGCGGCTGGTTGCTCTGGAACGCGATGCTGCTCGGCAGGCGCTCAGCAGGCACGGTGTCATCTACGCCCTCTATTCCACCCAACAGGCGCACGCGCTCGTGCACCTGTCCGGTGTGCGGGTTGAAGAGCCGGAAGGTAACCTCTTGGTCGGAGCCGAGATCACCGTGCACCGTCAGGAAAGCTCGGTACGCATCCCCCTGCCTCTGCTGCACCTGCTGCGGACGCGCCACGCCACGCAGATTTCCGTCGACGAATGCGCCGAGGCGGGTCCGCGGATCTGAGAGCGTCGTTCCATCGGACTGCAGCGTGGCTACGACTGCCATGCTTGTCTCGTAATCGGCCGGCACGACGGTCCACTCTGGCATGGCGTCAGAGACGGTGCGCTGCATGCGTGCTGCTTCGTCTTCGGAGGCAGATGCCATCGCGGCATCGGCACTGAAGAGGACCGGCACCTCGGCCATGAGGCGTGGTCCTTCGCTGGAGGGTGCGGTATCGGGCGCCGATTCCCCCACGGCGCGTACCCGCACGGTGGTCTGTGTGGGTGGTTCAGTGGGATACGTGAGGGTTGCCTCTTCGGCAAGCCGCACGAAGTACCCCCGCCCCGGATGCAGCGTTTCGAGCGACCCGAGCCAGCCTACGTTTTCGTTGACGTACTGCGCAAAGGCCGTCTGACTCTTGATGATGTCGCCCGGCTCAGGAGCAGGCTCAAGGTCCTTCAGCGCATGGTTGATCGGCATGGCCTGCTGTGGCAGGAAACCGACCCAGTTCCATCCGGCGGTAAGGTCAATGGGCTGGTCAGCAGCCACCGGCTCACCGAGCAAGAAGAGCGTGCTGGTTTCAGCCAACTGGATCAGGTAGCCGGCTCCCGGCTCGATCGTGCTCAACGAACCAACCCAGGTATTCTGGCTTCCTTCAAACTGGCTAAAGGCCGTCTGGCTCTTAACGAGGTCGTCTTCTTCAGGGATGAGCGTCGAGAGCACCTGGTTAACCGAGTTTCCATCTTCGGTCTCTGTATTCACTGAGATCCAGGTCCACCCTTCAGCCAGAGGCACCGACTGCATAGATGCATCGGTAGCTGTGAATGTGATAGGGGCGGTTGCATCCCCCAGCACGTTGTTGGCCTGGAACGGATAGGTTTCAGCCGCCTGAAAGACCGTGCACTGTTCGCTATCCCAGATCTGGAAGGTTACTGTTTCGCCTGCTTGCCGGTCGCTCGCGATGTTCAGGAAGGCCCGGTAGGTCGTCTGCCCGGTGCCACCGTCGACAGGCTCAAGCGAGGCCACGCCACGCAGCTGGCTCCCCACAAACGCAGCGACCTTGTCGCCAGCTGTTGTAGAGACCCCGTCGCCACCAAGCGTTTCCGGGATGACGAGGCGAGCGGTGGCATTCATCGTGTACGCAGCCCCCATCGGAGGCGTCCCAAAGGGAGCCGTGCAGGTAACCTCGGCTGTAACGTCGAGCTCCTGCCCACCCACAGCCGAATTGGCGCGAATGCGGTCCTGATAGGTTCCTTTTTCAAGTGCGTCTGACACGTTGAATGTGATGGCCCGCTGCTGGCCTGCAGGGAGCGTGCCCGTGGGCTCGTCGAGCGTCAGCCAGGAATGGTTCATCCAGTCGGTGCCGTAGGTATCGCTTTCGAGCGCATACACAACCGGCTCAGGACTTCCATTGGTGAGGACCTCTTCAAAGAGGCCTGTACTCTGAAACTCAACCTCTGCGGTTGTGGCGGAGCGCTGCCAGGCAAACTGCTGGCGCCGCACATCGAAGCTCCACGTCTCGGTGTCGGAGAGCGGATCGGCGGTGTCGAGCGGGTTTCCTGCAGGATCGGTTACGCCGGGCACCATCTCACCTTCTATGTCAACGGTACCGCGCACCTCTGCGGTCAGGATCTGCGCTTCGTATGCGTTGTAGCCTCCGGCCTCACGCGGTTCGATCACGATCTGGTCTCCGGTGCACTGAGCGTTGATGGCGATGCGCTCGCCGGCTTGATCCAGCAGCACAAGCGTCGGGGATTCGCCTTCAGTAACGACCGACCCACAGTCGATCTGCTCGTCGAACTGGACCGACACCGTGCCTCCGAAGGAGAGCACCTGGTTCGACGGTTCAGGCGTAGCAAGCACCTCGGGGCGTTTGGTGTCGATCTGGCCCAGAGCCGGCGGCGAATAGACGCGTCGGTCAGCCCCGTCGCAGAACGAGTACGCGCGCAGCTCATACTCGCCATCGGGCAGGTTGGTAACCTCTTGCCAGGCACTGACGAGCTCGTAGCGCTCGCTTGGACCGGTCATCCGGTTACCCGAGGCACGCACTTCGTCGGCCTCTACCCGGAATGCGTCGGTCCAGCCTTCCTGACCGGCACGGCGGTGCTGCAGCCCCACCTCTTGCAGCTCGCGCGGATCGGTGAGGCTAAAGTTGCTGAGGATGGTTTCGAGGTCGTCATCGGCAGCGTTCACCGTCCAGTTTTCTCGTGGACGGAACAGATCAACGTCGGTGCAGGGCGCTTCGAACTGAACGCTTACGCTAAGCGTGTCGGCCATCTGCAGGTCGGCTCCGTTCTGCCAGAGCGAGCGCTCGCAGGGCGGGTACATCATGATCTGGAGATCCTCGTAGCGGTAGCCCGTGGCTCCACGCGCTACCTCCAGCGTGACGCGCTGCGAGCCGTCTTCGCCGGGTTCGAGGTAGTATTCAAGGGCTCCGCCGAGTCCGTTTCCGTTCAGTGAGAGCCGGGCGCCATTCGGATTGCTGGAATGGATCTGCCGGATCTCGTAGCTGGCTGCTTCACCGCTCGGACTGTCGTTGGTCAGCGTGAGCTCGAACACCGCCGGCTCGTCGGGGGGAACGCCCTCTCGAATGGGCGAGCCGTTTGCCTGAAGCACGGCTTTGTAGCGCGGCACAGTACCGTCGATCTCGGTGCCATCGAGGCGGGTGATGGGCCCCTCTACCGGACAGCTGCTCTGCCCACCACGCAGGTCGAACACCGGTGTGTTGTAGACCGGGTCGTCTTTGATGTCGACCGTGAAGTAGTCGCCTACGTCGCCATCCGACAGTGTATAGCCGACCGTACGCGTATCTTGCGTAGACACGCCTGCGTTCACGGCCTGTCGCAGCGCGCTGGACGCCGTAAACTTGCCCTTAATACCGACGCCAGACTCTGTCACTTCAAACCCAACAAAGGCGTCCAGTTTTGCCTTGATGGAGGTCTCAAACGACCAGTCAAAGTTACTTTCACTGGTGCTTGAGAAGGTGTAGTTAGCCCCTGCATCGAATGAACGATTTTCAACGAGTGCTGCTTCTGTCTTCAGGCTATCGTTGTAAAGCAGATGCCCCATCCAAGCTGAGGAGTCAGCCTGGAGCTCAGCGAGGCGGGCCGCTGCCTCTGTGTTACCTGCATCTGCCTGTCGGCGTGCGTCGTCCATCAGATCGCTCAGGCGCGGGAGCAGGCTGTTTTCAATGTGGAAGCGCGAGAAGGCATAGATGGTGTCGAACTCTTCAGGCTCGTAGCCCACTTCCGTAAACCGCTCCAGCTCACAGCTCCCTGTATCGGTCTGCTCGAGCACATCCGTCTCCGCAAAGAGCATGTTCACCGCTGTTCCGATGAAGACATCCCCCTGCTCCCCGGTCAGCACCGGATTTGTAGATGTAGAGAAGCGTTCCTTGGACTGCGCACAGATACGCGATCCAAACTTATTCACCGCCTCCCAGGTGAGTTCAAAACTGACCCCCAGCTCGGTTGTCAGTTCTGTTTTTGTCACGAAACCAAGTCCTTTGTAGAACTCAGCTCCTCCTGAAATCGATGCTTCCTGTTTTAGGCCTTTCGTTAGCGTGGTTGTTGTGCCAACGGTACGGCAGAAGCGAGCGCCTTCCTCAACAAATGAAGAGGAGCCATCACCAGGAGGGTTGCGCAGAATCTGGAGCGGGATGGGGCCGGTCTGTCCCGATACAAAGTCAGTCCCTTCGCGAGTGCGGCGGCCTTCAATGAGGGCCCAGGTGGTCGACGTTGCGGTCCGCCCGTCTACATCCGCCGACGCGGTCAGGGCCTGTTGGAAGGTACGATCTACCCCGTCGACCTCACGCGAGGTGAACGATGGTTCTCGGGCCACGGTTGTGTCTTGCGCCACACCATCCTCAATTTCGAGGACACGCGGTTCGTTTTCCGTGCCCCTCCACTCATCAAACACCTGCACTTCTCCTTCAGCAACCGGACAGCGCCCTGCGTCGCCATAGTCTTCAGCGACGAGGATCTGATACGGAATCTCGTCGCCGCTCTGCTCAAGCACGGGCACATTGGCTACCGTTCGGTTCTCAATCGTGAGGCCACCGCTGCACTGTGGGGTGCGCTCGGGCAAGCCTTCGAACGACACAGCAAGCGGAGCCCGGTAGGTTACATCGAGCGTATCGCTGGTAGCTGTCAGGTCGACTTGCTGCGTTCCGAACGCGTTCTCGAAGAAGCTCAGGATGTCGGTTTTGCTGAGCCCGTTTGGCACGTCGCTGACGTTTGCCACGCTCACGTTATACGTCAGCGGTGGAAGATCGTCGATCACGTACTCAGGGTCTGACCCCGTGTCGATCGAAATAGTGCGGCTGAAGCACTGATCTTCCGATTCAATGAGAAGATCAACGACCCCGATGTCGATGCCGCAGCTCCCCCCGCCGGCCACGCCCCGCAGTGTGCGTTGCGTAGTCTCGACAAAGTCCAGCCCCGCCTGGTTGTCGTTCACGTCGATCTCGTACGCTTCGTCTCCGCTCGCACCGGCTACCCGGAAGAAGCGAGGTTCATTTTCGTCTTCAGGGGTTTGAACGCCTTCGGGATTCGGAGCCAGAGTATACGACCCCGACTCTGCAGCAAGCGAGTAGAATCCGTCGCTGTCTGTTTGGCCAGCCACCTCACCGTCGAGGGCAATGGGCAGATCGGGAACGAAGCACTGCGATCCGGCAACCTGTACGCTTCCTTCCAGCGTGTAGCTGGATATATCGGTGAACCCGACTTCGTTTTGAACCGGATTGCCCGTACTCAGCGTGATCTCGGTGCGGGCTGGGTCAAACTCACGGCTTTCCCGCGAGGGTGTTACCTGAAAGGTTGTTTCGTTGCCGTACCGGATACCGGCGATCTCGTAGTTGCCCTGGTCATCGGTACGGGCACATACCTCCAACGGCGCTGCGACTTCGCTCCGATACGCTCCTCCCTGAAACACGGCATAGCCTTGCCCCTCAGTGTCGGTGGGATCGGCCAGCGCAGCACCCGTTCCCTGCTCTACGGGCCAGTATGCCTGGAGTCCGCGTTCCGCGCCTGTTAGGCCCTGGAAGCGATTCGTACGGATCTCGTCTTCAGAGCGCACGTGGTCCCAGACCCGCACCTCGTCAATGAGCCCCTGGAAATAATTCGCTTCTGCAAATCGGCTGCCGATGTAGATCGGCCCGTCGCCTTCATATCGGCCATTGGATAGGTCGCTTGCTACCTCTTCGCCATCGCGGTAGATGGATCGTTGCCCGCTGTCTCGCTCATACGTGACGGCCCAGTGCTCCCATTCTGTACTTGGCGACGTAGTTACGTTGAGATCATTGCCCCAGAATGCCAGGGTGAACGTGTCTGCAGATCGGAATCCAATGTTTAATCCTTGATTGCCGCTCGCTTCTCCCTGTGTTACCACATACTGACTCGCATCGCGGGCCGTACGCTTCACCCAGAACGAGATAGTGAAGTCTCCCTCATTTAGAACGACCGGGCTACGCGTAACGGCTGTGCCCTCAACGCCATCCAGCTGCAACGACCGTCCAGGAGATGGCAGCACGCATACGTCTACGTCTTGCACACCGCTGCTCTGCAGGGTGGCAATGCGCCCCGTAAGCGCTCCATCGGGCGGACGGTACCCGTAGTCGCAGGCCCGTGCAGAAACAGCATCGCTGGCGAACGCCTCGACGCAGTACTCCGAGACCAACCCCGGACGCGCATCGTTGTCGTCGAAGTTTGTATCCGAGGCACCGACGGTTCCAATGTCGCTTCCGTCACGATAGATGCGGTATCCATCCACGTTGGACACGTCATCCCACCGGATGCGCACCTGGCTTTCACGCGTGCCGTTGGCGGCGTTTACGTTAGACGGTGCCTCTATGTCTGGGTCAATGATGCTGAAAGATGATCCTCCCAGACGGCCGGAATTGATTCGGATGCCATCGTCTCCGCTTGATGCTAATCTGGGACTGGTCACGCTGGGTTCACGCAGCGCAATAACGGTATTAAGCTCTGAGCGCCTGAGCAGCTCATCTCGTTCAAAGAGCGCATTACTTTCTTCAGGTGTTCCAATCTGATTTTTATACCAGACAAGCTGCCCGTTCTCTTCTTCAGCTTCAAGGCTTGCAACAATGTCATTGCGTCCATTGCCGTTCACATCGCCAACGGCAAGCGCCCCTATAGCGACCTCCTGATTTTCAACATCGTAGGTGTTGGTGCTACCGGTGCTATATCGCCTCTCGAGCCCACCATTATATTTGAGTATGGTAATCTCATTTGTAGCAATCAGTACATCGGGAAAGCCATTGCCGTCGAAGTCTGCAATGTCCACCTGAGTCACCACCTGGGTCTCCCTACTACCCTCGTAGACTTGACTGCCCGCCCGGCTGATGGCAATCCTGTCTCTGCTGGATTCGTTTTTATATGTAAACAGCCAATCTGTGTCTCCTTCCTTGTGCCAAATGACCAGGTCCGGTCGTCCCCCGCTATATATATCGGCTACATGTATCTCGATGGGCACTCTGTCTGGGCCGACCGATGTGATAATGGAGCTATCAAATGCAAACGTTCCGGTTGGGCTATTTTTGAATATCTTAACCGAGGATTCCGAGGAGACCCGATATGCAACCAGAAGGTCTAATGCGCCACTTTCATTTAGATCTGCGAGCTCAATATCATTGATAGCTGTCGTTTCTGGATCCCAGGACTCATCCAGTTCGCTGACCTCAGCGATTATCGGTTGCTCTGTGAAATTGCCCCCTCCATTGTTTTCAAAGTACCGTACGCCTCCACTTGTCTCTGAAGCAACGAGGATATCTTCCCGCCCGTTACCACTAACGTCTCCAGTAGCGATAACAGGGCTGCTCCCGATGTCTTCGGCTATTGGATTTTGCCGATTGAATCTGTCTTCCCCGTCGTTTCGATACCAGCCAAGTACGCCCGATACGCCGTCTACATAAACGACATCTATGGATATATTACCCTCAACATCAACGAACGCAAATGCGTCGGCCTGTCTACCGAAGATCTGTTGGCCTCGACCTAAAACGGGAATGCCCTGCCCCTCTGCACACGTCTCTTCGGAACGCGCGCCTCCGGCCCCAACGGTCTGCACACAGTACGTGTGCTCGCCAATTCCGTCAACGGTGTCATGGATGAATGACGAGCTTTCAGCGGCCAGTCCTTCGGCAAGCAACTGTCCGTTCTTCTCGATCCGGTAGCCTGTGTTTACGGTCGACACGTCATCCCACGAAAGCACAATCCGGCCTTCGTATCCCGTAGACGCTCGCAACGAGACAGGGGGCTGGAGGAGCGTAAATCCGGTAGCACGAGCAGACGAGGACTCGCCATACGCATCAAAGGGAATCACCGTGTAGGTGTACTCAGCCCCTACGCCAATGCCTTCGGTATCGGTGTATGTGGTGGTATTCTTGTCGAGTTCGGCCACGAGTTCGGCTTCGGCTTCGCCATTGAGACCACGATACACCCGATAGCCGTCTTCGGCGCGCGATGCATCGACCCACGTCAGTTCAATTTTTTCTTCGAAGGTGCCTGCACTCGCCGTAAGCTCTTCCGGTGCGTTGAATGCACGCGACCCCGTCGCTTCTATCTCGCCCGACCGGCCCGGGGCTTCGCTGCGCTGGTAGATGCGATACGCATGCTCTGTACCGGGCGTAGACGTTGCATCGGTATATTCGGTACGCGACGCCGGGATCACCTCAAGCGGCGTCCCGTCGCGGTAGATGTGTGTGGAGTCGGCCACAGCCGAGTTGTTGGTCCAAATGAGGCGCACCACCCGTTCTTCACTGCCATCGCTGGCTTGCAAGTCGGTAGGCGGCAGCAGGTGGCGGCTTCCCGTATCGCACACCTGGTCTGAGACGACGCCCAGGTCGGTGACGGCCTCGATGCAATATGTGTGCTGCGTGTCGGCTGTGGCGCCGCGATCCTCGAACTGGTTTTCAGGTACCGAGAGCGTCTGGATGCGCTCGCCGTCGCGATAGATGCGGTGAATAGCTGCCTGCGTGGCATCGGTATCCCACTGCAGGGCCACGCGATCCTCATGCGTACTGTCGGTCGCCGTGACAACGGAAGGCGCGAGCACCTCGCTGCGCTGTCCCCAGTCTACCCCCGGCGTGGAAAGCCCCCCGTCCATAGCCACAGCAACAACGTGGTAGACGTACGGCAGGCCCGGTTCAGCGTCGTTATCGGTGAACGCTGTGCGTCCTGCGCCAAGCGTGGACACCTGCTCGCCCAGATCGGGACGTAGCACGTCGCCTACCAGCGGTTCGGGCGAATCCCCACCGCGCGCCCAGGTCAGGCTCAGTTCAGGCGTTCCTACGGTGTGGACGTACTCTACGCGCATTGCGTAGGGGCGTGCCTCCAGCTCAATCGGAATCGACAGCCCGATGTTCTGCGGGGTTGGTCCGCCCTGTATCCCGCCTTCAGCAACCAGCTCGTCCTCGATCCATACCTGAGCAGGGCCATTCGATTCTATCGTGAATGCGTAGGTATCGGCTTCGTCGATGTCGAGCACGGCCCGGTAACGAAGCGCAAAGGGATCGTTATCGGGAGCCGGATCGGCTGTAATTTCAGGCACCACGCCCATCGCGTCGGGACGCAGCGCATCGAAGTCGGGCAGTCCGATGAATCCGCCTGCGGTGTACTCGTAGCTGGCCCCCGGCACCGCATCCGCCAGGCTAAACACACGGCTGGATGCGCCGAGGGGACGCCGGTAGACATGGTAGGCATCTTCAGCTGTTGCCCGGTCGTTCCATGTCAGTTCAATGCGGTCGTCGTGCTCGTTTACGGACGCAGTTACCTCACCAGGAGTGGGTAGACGCCCCCGAATGCCTGTGTCGCATGCCGCGCGCGATACAAATCCTTCAACGGTCTGGGTGCGCACGCAGTACTCGTATTCCACGCCGAGTTCGGCAGTCTCATCGCTGAAGGTCCGCGCATCGGGGATTGTTGTTGCGAGCACGTCCTGTTCATTCGAGCCGAGCGGTGAGCGGGTGATCTCGAAGCCGGTGTTGGCTCCATCCGGCTCCCACGTAAGGAAGATGCGATCGTCGTACTGACCGTCGGAAGCACGTACGTTCAGCGGGGGCAGCGCAACGCCCGAGCGGCCCACCGCACAGTCGGATTCGGAGGTGTAGATGTCGTCTTCAATCGCCGTAACGCAGTACTCATGCGGCACCCGGTCGACGGAAACGACTTCCATTGGAAAAGCGCGTCCTTCAAACGACGGTCCGTTCCACGTCAGGTCAGGAACGGGTCGAGGCAAGAAATTCTCATCACCCTCCTGACCGTAGATTAGCTCAAAGTCATGCGTACCAGCCTGCAGCACTGCCGATGCGAACAGGCTTCCGCCCTCTTGTTCGCCGATGATCTCTCCGTTGATGCGAATCATGGCTACGTGGTTGAGCTCCAGGCCAAACCCAGTGGCCGAAGCATACTCAAACTGATAATCTCCTGTCTCGGGTACGCTCAACGTAGCCCTGTGATAGACTACGTAATCATCATTGTTAGGCACCGCAGGGGGCTGCACGCCTGCCGTAATACCTGATGCGATGGCTTCAATCTCGTCGAAGTCTGGAAGGGTCGCCTGCCCCATCAGACCAGGGGCTTCGTAGTAGTCGTACGACATCCCATGCGTGCGCTGCATGCCGTCGTCGGGCAAGGAGAGCACGGCAGGAGATAGCTCTTGCTCCTCAATGCCTGGCCCTTCCCAGATTACACCCTGCCGCCCGTACACGTCCTGAAGCGACTCAACCATGATGGTGTGGGTCCCCTCGCCCAGCGAGATTGAGCCAGATGCAGGCGGTGAATTTTGCTTCTCGACGATAACGTCGCCATTGATTAGCAGGCGTCGCGCATCCTCTGAGATGCTAAAGGTATAGACTCCAGCTTCATTGACTGTTAGCGTAGCATGATGGCGTACTGGGAAGAACGTTTCCCTATCAAAGATAGCAATGGGCAACGAAACTCCCACGATCTGGTCGCTCAGCCCGCTGGTTACGGGAACTTGTTCGTCCAGGTTAGGAAAGGGATCGCCGTCACTAATGCTCGGGTAGATATCGACGGCTACGCTTGCACGGTCTTGCATCACATCGACAAACTGGCGCGCCCCCGGCTGCAGTCGCGCCACTTCTGTGCCATCCCGTGTTATGCGATATGCATCGTTGACGGCGGAGCGGTCGTCCCACACGACCTCAATCTCTCCGACGCGATTTCGGTCGCTGGCCGTTGTGTTTGCAGGGGGGTTAAGCTCACGGTATCCCGAGTCGCAGAACGGTCCGGCTTCGCTGATGCCATCGTCGGCGATCAGGCAGTATTCGTACACCACCCCTGCGAATCCATCAGTATCAGAGAAGAGCGTTGCATCGCTGGCTGCCGTGCCTATGCGCGTAGCGCTCTCGCTAATCGTGCCGTTCACCTCCGTGTCGCGATAGATCTGAAGATCAACCTGCGACGAGTCGGGCCCCAACTCAGGCCATGTAATTTCTACTCGATTCTCAAACGTTCCGTTAGAGGCCTCAATCCCGCTTTCCTGCAAGAGCGGGAGCGGAACCGGCTGCTGCGCATGCGCCTGAACCGGGAGCAGCAGAAGGACCAGAAGCGCAGAAGCGCCTAATACGCTGCTGAGGATACGTTCCGGACCGGCCAGGTTATTTGTTACAAAATGTAACAGCCGAGGTGTGTCGCAATTGGGCATACTGTGGGGACGGTGTTATATATGCGTTACAAGCGTATCCCACAATAGCCAAATGTGGGGTGTCAAACTTGTCCAAACGTGCCAAATAATTAACGATCCGTGTCAATATCTACACTTTTTGTCTATTCCAACCTACTTAATGGGGTAAATATACCACTTTATGTAGCTTCGTTGTTTTATTTTGAGCAAAGGATATTGTTTACGATTTTACCATACTCATCCTGCGTATCGGATAAAATCGCATATCAAATCCGTCTGGTTTTTCTTCAATCGGGTCATGTCATGGCTTTACGTGACTCCATAGTGACAGATAGGCCAAGACTCTTCTTATCAGGAAGAACTGCATCAGTACGTGCTGTAAAGGTTAATTGGATGCCTGTATTTGAACCTTCAGCAACCGTCCTTACAGAGGTAAATAATACCCATTTGATGGCCCCTACAACCTGAGAAGAGCACTTGCGAGTCCGAAGAAGGTACCGACCAGCGTTGCTATTCCATTTACGCTGTTGTTTGCGATATGCGTGCTCCCCTGCACAAGGGTGGCATTCTGAGACTCCGGGGCATCCGTACGATCTCCACCATCTGCACTGGCATACTGCGCCTGGAGGGTTGCCCCGAGTATGCTGTCTACCAGACTTCCCACGATGCCTCCGAGCGTGATCCATGCTGCTGCAGCTGCCGATAGGCTGCCCAGCACCGCTGCAAGAACACCGATGGTCCCAGCCCCCACCACGCCTGCTACCGTCCCAGCACTTGATACGGCGCCCGAGACGCCCGCTTGCACCCGTTGCCCACTGCGTAGCGACCATGCGCTGGAGCGCCATCGCGTACCTATCTCTGTGCCCCACGTGTCTGCTGTAGCAGCGGCCAGACTTCCTGCAAAAGCGGGGTACGTCCACTCGGCTCCAATCCAGGGGGTAAGTGCCAGTGCTGCCCAGGCCCAGCCGCCATTGGCCATCACCTGCACAGCGGTTCGCGGCCCCTCATCTTTGTTCATGACGTCTGCGGGTGCCTTGTTGAAAAGACGCCCGATCAGACTCCCCGATGCCACAAATGCGAGGAGCGGCACCGCCCAGGCTGCTCCTCCTTGCACGACGGCATGCGCCCCAAATAGGCCACCGAGCAGCGCTCCCGCCGGCGTTAGCCACCTCATCTTGTAAACAATACTTCCGATAACCGCCCCGATACCAAGGACGGCCAGCAGGTCAATATATGGCACGTGAATCAGCATACATGTTAGGCAGTGTCCGAAAACGCTCTGCGGTCGCGTATCCCAAACCAGAACGCCCCGCCATCACGAAGATGACGGGGCGTTTCGGTCATATATGCATGTTCGCACAGGAGCGCGGGGAAGTCGACTTACTTGTTCGTCGACTTAACCGACGACTCCAGCTCTTCCTTCGTCGGAGCGCCATCTCCCGATGAACCGTCGCCACCGATGGCGGCCTGCAGTTCTTCGAGTTCGGACTTCGACCCAACCACGATGTCGCGGTACTGACGCTGTCCAGTACCCGCGGGAATCGGATGCCCGACAACCACGTTCTCTTTGAGTCCATGCAGTGGATCTTCCTCTGCACGAATGGCCGAGTTGGTAAGCACCTTAGTGGTTTCCTGGAAGGACGCAGCCGAGACGAACGAGTCGGTTGCCAGTGCCGCTTTGGTGATACCAAGCAGAACCGGACGCCCGACAGCTGGACGCGCAGAGCGCACCTGGATCTCAGGCTCGTCGTTGCGCTTCAGCTCGGAATTGAGCTCGCGCAGGCGACGGCGGCTGACTACCTCACCGATCTTGACACGATCGGAGCTACTCGGGTCGGTCACGACGAACTTGTCGTGCAGGTCGTCGTTGATGCGTGCCATCTTGTGGCGGTCGACCGTATCCTCTTCGAGGAAGTGCGTGTCGCCCGGCTCCACAATGCTGACACGCTTCATCATCTGACGCACGACAACCTCAATGTGCTTGTCGTCGATTTCCACACCCTGTAGGCGGTACACCTCCTGGATTTCGTTCAGCAGGTACTCTTGCACTGCACGCGGCCCCTTAATCTTCAGGATATCGTGCGGAGCGACCGTTCCATCACAGAGTTGGTCGCCCGCTTTCACGAAGTCGTTTTCGTGAACCAGCATATGCTTCGAGAGCGAGACCATATACGTCTTCGTCATCTCGTCTTCGCGGCTGGAGATAATCACCTCCTGCTTACCACGCTTGCGGTCTCCGAAGCTCACAATACCGTCGATTTCAGTAACGACCGCCGGATCTGACGGAGTGCGGGCCTCGAAGAGCTCTGTAACACGCGGAAGTCCACCCGTAATATCACTCTGCTTTACGGTCTGGCGCGGGATTTTGGCAAGCACTTCACCGGCCTGTACCGTGTCTCCGGCGTCAACCTGGATGCGTGCTTGCACCGGCATGTTATACTCACGCTCGTCCGAATCATCTCCGTCCGAATCAAGCTGTATGATCACAGCCGGCGTAAGCGTCCGCTTACGGCTTTCGGTGATGACCTTCTCTTTGTGCCCGGTCTGGTCATCAGTCTCTTCGCGGTAGGTGGTGCCTTCGATCATGTCTTCGAAGGCAACTTCTCCATCGACCTCAGAAAGGATGACGCTGTTGTACGGATCCCAGCTGGCCAGTACAGCGCCTTTCTCGATCTCATCGCCTTCTTCGACCATGAGTTCGGCGCCGTATGGAACCACGTAGCTGTTCACCTCGCGGTCTTCTTCATCAAGCACGATAATTTCGCCCTGACGGGTGAGCACGATTTCTTGCGCTCCCTCGCCCGAGTCGTAGGATACGGTACGCAGGTTCTGGAAGGCGACCGTTCCATCCGATTTTGCTTGCAAGGTGCTTTCAGATGCAACCGCACTGGCGGCGCCACCGATGTGAAAGGTACGGAGCGTGAGCTGCGTACCGGGTTCGCCAATGGACTGCGCGGCGACAACACCAACCGACTCGCCGACTTCGACCATCCGGTTTGTACCCAGGTTACGGCCGTAGCACAGCGTACACACGCCTCGCTCCGATTCGCAGGTGAGTACCGAGCGGATCTCAATCTCTTCGATAGAGGTTTCGGCGATGCGTTGCGCAGTCGTCTCGTTGATGAGTTCGTTCGCACCAACAATAAGCTCGTCGGTCTGCGGATCGTACACGTCGTGTACCGTAACGCGGCCGAGGATGCGCTTGCTCAGCGGAACGACGACTTCTTCGTTATCTGTTAACGCCGAGATTGTGATGCCGCGTAGCGTTCCACAGTCGTGCTCATTGATTGTCACATCTTGTGAGACATCGACCAGACGACGCGTCAGGTAGCCGGCATCAGCCGTTTTCAGCGCGGTATCGGCCAGGCCCTTACGCGCCCCGTGTGTTGAGATGAAGTACTCAAGCACCGACAGGCCCTCCTTGAAGTTAGAGAGGATGGGGTTTTCAATGATCTCACCGCCTCCTTCCCCAACGTTTTTCTGCGGCTTCGCCATGAGGCCACGCATTCCGCCCAGCTGACGAATCTGCTCTTTCGAGCCACGCGCGCCGGAGTCGGCCATCATAAAGATAGCGTTGAACCCGTCGCGGTGTTCTTTCAGGGTTTCAAAGAGCACTTCAGACACCTGGTTATTGGTCTGCGTCCAGATGTCAATAACCTGGTTGTAGCGCTCGTTGTCGGTCGTAAAGCCCATTTCGTAGTTCGACTGGACTTTGTCGACCTCCTTGTTCGCATCTTCAACCAACTGCTCCTTCTTATCGGGGACGACGATATCGGAGAGCGAGAACGTGATACCTGAGGTGGTAGACCGTCCGTATCCAAGACGCTTCATCGCATCCAGGAACTTGGCTGTCTTCTCAAAGCCTACTGTTTTCAGAATGCGCGAGATGATCGGACGCATGTGCTTCTTCGTGAGCACCTCGTTGACGTACGGGACGCCCTCGGGTACGATCTCGTTGAAGAGCGCGCGTCCTACCGTCGTATTGATGATCTCGCCAGGGTTCTGTGGATCACGCATTTCGATCTTGGCGTGCGTAGCAACAATCCCCTGGTCGAAGGCCTGGCGTATTTCATCCACCGAGGAAAAGCGGCGCCCTTCCCCTTTTTCGCCATCCTTGGCCTTCGTCATGTAGTAGAGGCCGAGAATCATGTCCTGCGTGGGCACCGTGAGCGGCGAACCGTTGGCCGGACTCAAGATGTTATGGCTCGACAGCATGAGAATCATGCTTTCGAGGCAGGCTTCGTGCGATAGCGGCACGTGCACAGCCATCTGGTCACCGTCGAAGTCCGCGTTGTACGCAGTACAGACCAGTGGATGCAGCTGAATCGCTTTGCCTTCGGTCAGCACCGGCTGGAAGGCCTGAATTCCGAGACGGTGAAGCGTGGGCGCACGGTTGAGCAGTACAGGGCGCCCCTGGATAACTTTCTCCAGGATATCCCACACTGCCGCCGTTCGTTTTTCGACATACTTCTTCGCACTCTTGACCGTCTTCACGATGCCGCGCTCGATGAGGCGGCGGATGATGAACGGCTTGAAGAGCTCGACGGCCATCTCTTTGGGGATGCCGCACTGGTGCAGCTCCAGGTCGGGGCCGATCACGATGACCGAACGTCCGGAGTAGTCAACGCGCTTCCCAAGCAGGTTCTGACGGAAGCGCCCCTGCTTGCCTTTCAGCATGTCGCTGAGGCTCTTCAGCGGGCGGTTTGAAGAGCCGCGTACCGAATTGGACTTACGGCTGTTGTCGAAGAGCGAGTCGACGGCTTCCTGCAGCATGCGCTTCTCGTTCCGCAGGATCACCTCGGGCGCCTTGATGTCGATCAGGCGCTTCAGGCGGTTATTGCGGATGATAACGCGGCGGTACAGATCGTTCAGATCGCTTGTTGCAAATCGTCCGCCATCGAGTGGCACCAGCGGGCGCAGCTCCGGTGGGATGACCGGAATCACCCGCATCACCATCCATTCTGGGCGGTTTTCCGTACGCTTGTTCGCATCGATAAAGCCCTGGACCACGTTCAGGCGCTTCAGCGCTTTGGCCTTGCGCTGCTGACTGGTTTCGGTTTTGACCTGATAGCGCAGTTCCTGCGCCAGCGTCGGAAGGTCAAGACGCTTCAGCATAGTTTCTACAGCTTCGCCCCCGATCATGGCTATGAACTTCTCGGGGTCGTCATCGGGCAAGCGGTTGTTGTCTTCCCGAATCTGGTAGAGGATGTTGAAGTACTCCTCTTCGGTAAGCAGCTGGTTCTGCTCCACACCCAGGCGCTTCGCGGTACCGGGCTGGATGACAATGTACTGCTCGTAGTAGGTGACCTTCTCCAGGTCTTTCGACTTGAGGCCGAGCAGGTGGCCAATCTTGTTAGGCAGCGTCTTAAAGTACCAGATGTGGACTACGGGCACGCTGAGCTTGATGTGGCCCATGCGCTCGCGGCGCACCGCTTTGCGTGTCACCTCCACGCCACAACGGTCGCAGATGATGCCTTTGTAGCGAATGCGCTTGTATTTGCCGCAGTGGCACTCGTAGTCTTTAACCGGACCAAAGATTTTCTCGCAGAAGAGGCCACCCATTTCCGGCTTGAACGACCGGTAGTTGATGGTTTCAGGCTTCAGCACCTCGCCATAAGAGCGCTCCAGAATATCCTCTGGCGACGCCAGGCTGATCGAGATCTTGTTGAAGTCCTTTTCGATGTCCTTTGAGTTTCCGTAAGGCATGTAGCGTGTGCTATTTGAAAGTGGCAGCTATGGGCCCGTGCTGGGAGATGCGCAGCGAGGGCATGCAGTCGGATCGGGCAGACCGCTGCATGCCCCATGCTGCATTAATGACTACTCGAGTCCGACTTCGAGGCCCAGTCCCTGAAGCTCGCGTACCAGGACGTTGAAGCTTTCTGGTACGCTCGGGGAAGGCATGTTCTTACCTTTGACGATCGACTCGTAGGCACGCGAGCGGCCCTGCACGTCATCCGACTTGTAAGTCAGCATTTCTTGCAGGGTATGCGAAGCTCCGTACGCATAGAGCGCCCAGACCTCCATTTCGCCAAGCCGCTGGCCGCCAAACTGCGCTTTTCCGCCCAGCGGCTGCTGCGTGATGAGGCTGTAGGGGCCAATGGAGCGGGCGTGCATCTTATCGTCGATCAGGTGGCTGAGCTTCATCATGTAGATCTGCCCAACCGTTGTTTTCTCATCAAACGGCTCGCCCGTCTGTCCGTCAATGAGTTGTGCTTTGCCGTCGCGTGGAAGCCCGGCCTCTTCCAGCTTGTCCGCGATGTCGTCCATCGTGGCCCCATCGAAGATCGGTGTGGCGAACTTCTTGCCGAGCTTGTCCCCCGCCCATCCCAAGAGCGTTTCGTAGATCTGGCCGAGGTTCATGCGCGAGGGCACACCCAACGGATTCAAAACAATGTCGACGGGCGTTCCATCGTCAAGGTGGGGCATATCTTCAACTGGCACGACCTTAGCGATAACCCCCTTGTTACCGTGGCGTCCGGCCATCTTATCACCGACTGATATTTTGCGCTTTCGCGCCACGTATACCTTCGCCATCTGCACGATGCCAGCGGGCAACTCGTCGCCCATCTCGACCTGGTGCTTCTCACGCTTGTGCTTACCGTCGATCTCTCGGCGGCGCACTTTGTAGTTACGCAGCAACGCGGCAACTTTCGCATTGAGATCGTCGTGGTCGGTGAACTGCGCTTTTGTGCTCAGGTCTTGTGGCTCTACGCTGTCGAGCGCAGAACGCGTAAGCTCCGCTCCTTTGGTGAGCACGTCGTTGCCATCGCGGTCTTTGATACCTCCGCTGGCCTCTCCACCTACAAGGTTGAAGAATTTATCCCAGAAGCGTTTGTCAAGATCGGCCACCGCACGGGTATGCTTCTCTTCGATCGCTTCGAGACGCTTCTCTTCCATTTTCTTCGACGCCGGGTCGAGCTGACGGCGACTGAAGAGCTTCGTGTCGATCACGACGCCATCCATGCCGGGCTTGGCCTTCAACGAAGCATCTTTCACGTCGCCTGCTTTGTCGCCAAAGATCGCACGCAGAAGCTTCTCTTCCGGTGTCGGATCGGTTTCGCCTTTCGGTGTGATCTTTCCGACGATAATGTCGCCCGGGTTCACTTCGGCGCCAACGCGGATAATACCCCGTTCGTCGAGGTCTTTGGTTGCTTCTTCCGAAACGTTCGGGATCTCACGTGTAAGCTCTTCCTCGCCACGCTTGGTGTCGCGCACTTCGTGCTCAAACTCTTCGATATGCACGGAAGTGTACACGTCGTCGGCAACGAGGCGCTCGCTGATTACGATGGCATCCTCAAAGTTGTATCCGTGCCACGGCATGAAGGCACAGAGTACGTTCTTACCAAGGGCAAGCTCCCCTTTCTCGGTGGCAAAACCTTCAGTCATGACCGTGCCTTCTTCGACCTTGTCACCGACCTGTACGATCGGCTTCTGGTTCATGCACGTGTCTTGGTTGGTGCGACGGAACTTCACGAGCTTGTACTCGCGTACCGGCTCGCCAAACGTCAGGTCGTCTTTTTCAGCGTCTTCGTCGTAACGAACAACGATGCGCTCCGCATCCACATATTCGACCTCGCCTTTTCCTTCAGCCACGATAACGGCTCGCGAATCTTTCGCGGCACGCCCTTCGAGCCCGGTACCCACGATGGGCGAATCGCTGCGCAGCAGGGGCACGCCCTGACGCTGCATGTTCGATCCCATCAGCGCACGGTTGGCATCGTCATGCGAGAGGAACGGGACGAGGCTGGCTGAGGGCGACACAATCTGGTTCGGGGCAACGTCCATGTACTCCACCTCTTCAGGCGGTACGATGGGGAAATCGCCGCGATAGCGGCAGGTAACCTGGTCGGTCTGGAAGTTTCCGTCCTTATCGATTGGCGCATTCGCCTGCGCAATGATATGACGGTCTTCTTGGTCTGCCGCGAGGTATTCAACTTCTTCGGTCACAATGCCGTCTTTCACAACGCGGTATGGCGTCTCAATGAAGCCAAACTCGTTGATCACTCCATGAACACAAAGCGAGGATATTAGCCCAATGTTGGGCCCCTCAGGCGTTTCAATCGGGCAGAGGCGTCCGTAGTGCGTATAGTGCACATCGCGCACCTCAAACCCTGCACGTTCACGCGTCAGTCCACCCGGACCAAGAGCCGACAGGCGGCGCTTGTTTGTAAGCTCGGCCAGCGGATTGGTCTGGTCCATGAACTGGCTCAACTGGTTCGTCCCGAAGAACGTGTTGATCACGCTCGAAATAGTGCGGGCGTTTACCAGATCTTGCGGCGTAAACTTGTCGGCATCGCGCAGATTCATGCGCTCCTTAATGGTCCGCGACATGCGGGCCAGGCCGAGCGAGAACTGCGACCCAAGCTGCTCTCCCACAGTTTTGACGCGGCGGTTGCTCAGGTGATCAATGTCATCGGGCGTTGTCTGTCCGTTCTTGAGCTTGATGAGCTCCTGCACAATCCCGACGACGTCGTCAAGTGTCAAGACGGTTGTATCTGGATCGACATCGATCTGCAGGCGACTGTTGATGCGATGGCGTCCTACATCACCCAGATCATACCGCTTATCTGAAAAGAAGAGGCGGTCGAGCGCATTGCGGGCGGAGTCGAGATCGGGGGCTTCGGATCCACGCAGCTGGCGGTAGATCTCGCGGAGCGCTTCCTCTTCATTGTGCGACGGGTCTTTCTTGAGCGTTTCGACGAGCGTACTCATGTCGAGCTCGTCTTCTTCACGTTCCTCACGCACCAAGTACATGCGCGAGATGTCGTACTCGCTCAGCGTTTCCCAGTCTTCCTCTTCGAGCACATGCTCGGCAGGAAGCACCACCTCACGTTCAATTTCTTCCTCAACGACCTCGCCGGTGTCCTCATCGACGATCTCGATCTTTCGTTCGATCGTAACCGAGGTAGCGAGCTCGCGGTCTACATACTCGTTGAAGTCCTCTTCGCTACTGAACTCGGCTGTGTCGGCCAGGTCAAAGAGATTAATAATCTCATCGTCTGACGAGATCCCGAGGGCGCGCAGCAGGGTTGTAACCGGCACCTTTTTCTTCCGATCGATGTACGCCCAGAGCACGTTTCGGATATCCGTCGAAAACTCCATCCACGACCCGCGGAAGGGAATCACGCGTGCGGAGAACAGCTGCGTACCGTTCGAGTGAATGTCGGTACCGAAGAAGAGCCCTGGACTCCGGTGAAGCTGCGCTACAATGACGCGCTCAGCACCGTTCACAATGAACGTTCCCCGATCCGTCATGAATGGGAGCGTGCCGAGGTACACCTCTTGTTCGATGGCTTCGATAGCCTCGTCGTCGCCGTCTTCCTCTTTGCTGGATAGGCGAAGCGTTGCCTTTAACGGCACTGAAAACGTAAGGCCTTGCGCGATGCACTCCTCAATGGTGTGCTTGGGAGCATCCAGTCCATAGTTTATGAACTCGAGCGTGTAGCGGCTGCGACTGTCTTGGATAGGAAAATGCTCGTTAAAGACGGCCTGCAGCCCTTCGTCGTCTTCTCGGTCTTCCGGCGGGACGTCGTCTTGCACAAAGTCGTGAAAGCTTTTCAGCTGGATGTCCAGAAAGTCCGGATAGTCCCACACCGTAGGGATGCGGGCAAAAGATTCACGTTCTGGAAGTTCTTCCAGGTGACCGTTGGTGACAATGTCACCGCTGAGCAGAGTGGGCATAAGCGGAGTAACTCCTTAAACAGTTGGGGAATACACGCGGGCGTGTTGCCAGTCATCGCGTTGCGGATTGATGCATGGCGCATGAAGCGTTGCTGATGGCCTGTTCCGTTCTAACATAGCCTGGGGACTCCTTTTCGGAGCCTTCAAGGCAGATGAGAAATGCAAGGCTATGTACCCATCGGTACGATACCCGAAAGTAGATCGAGCCGAACGGTAATGGCGACAGATGCTTCAACACCAAGGGGCGTTCGTCTACAGAAGATAAGCCGCACAGCAAAACAGGACGCTGAATTAGCACTTGCGGCACCACACGCGAGGGTTCGCGAATGACAGCAAAGATGAATACAGCCGGATCTTATAGTTGTTTCAGATTCTATTTTTAATCTTCAATACATTAATATATCGCGCTACCTTCACTTTATGAGCACACAAAATTCATGTGCTATGGCTTGGAGGTGCAAATCCAAGAGCGCACGAGGAAGGCTGGGATTCCGGTGGTAAGTTCGTACGCCCCGGCGTCTGAATGTTTATCCAGCACAGGTGGGCCCTTTCTTTGACTCGCTCCATTGGTGGAGGCTCTGCCAGGCGTCTGAAAACTCTTCGCGGGCTGCGCGTCGTCGTGTAACACGTCGCAGCGTCGTTTGGTTTGCATCGCTATGGCTGCATTAAAGGCATTTATCAATAGGCACATACAACAGGAGCCGACCCCGCTTGGGACCGGCTCCTGTACTCTGCAAGGAACGTGTAGGATCTGTCCTTTTGGGCACCTCAAGGGGCAAGTCGTTGCCGACTCGAAAACAGATCGACGTTGCGTTACTTGAGTTCAACTTCGCCGCCAGCTTCTTCGAGCTGCGCTTTGAGTTCGTCGGCCTCTTCGCGCGAAACGGCTTCTTTGACCGGGCTGGGGGCTTCGTCGACCACCGCTTTAGCTTCTTTGAGGCCAAGTCCGGTAATGGAACGGACTTCTTTAATCACGGCAATCTTGTTTCCGCTTACGCCCGTCAGTACGACGTCGAATTCTGTTTTCTCTTCGCCACCTTCTCCGTCGCCTCCGGCGGCTCCTGGAGCAGCAACAGCGACGCCTGCCGAAGCGGGCTTGATGTCGTACTCTTCTTCGAGATAGTTAGCAAGCTCACTGGCTTCCTGAATGGTAAGGCCAACAAGCTGTTCTGCGAGTTCTTTGATGTCTGCCATAGGTAAGTCTGTATCGGTTTCCTGCAGCGGTCTGTGCACCCGGTAAGGAGGGCACTGCGCTGCATATTAAGGGAGAATATGAATGCTGAAAGGAGTACTCGGCTCGCGTAAGCAAGACCACATACTGCTTTCTGGATCTTAGCAATCCGTATGCTGATGAGGCAGACGCCGCTGTTACGCGTCGTCGCCTTCGGCCATGCTCTTGATCGCACCAGCCAGCTGGCTGCCTGGTCCGGTAAGTGCACCGGCGATGTTCTGTGCGGGCGCCATCAGCAGCCCCACGATGTCGGCCACAAGCTCCTCGCGTGACTTCAGCTTGGAGAGGGCATCCAACGCATCGGGGCCCTCGTACAGATCGCCTTCGATATAGGCAATCTTGAGTTCGGGGCGCTCCGACTCGTTGTCTTCGAGAAAGTCTTTGATGACACGGGCAGGCTTGGCCGGGTCGTCACTGAAAGCAACGGCCGTTGGCCCGCTAAAGTGCTCGCTGAGCACCTCAATGTCGGTGTTGTCGACACGGTCAATAGCAAGCTGTGCAAGCGTATTCTTGCACACGGTGTAGTCGACACCTGCTTCACGAAAGCGAGCGCGAAGCTCGTTCGTTTCCGCAACCGTGAGTCCGGCGAAGTTGGTCAGGTAGATGATTGAAGCAGATTCGAACTGCTCGCCAAGACCGTCGATAATCTCAGCTTTTTTGGCACGCGTTAAAGGCATATCACAAGGGGTGCAAAGGTAACAAGGACCACGAAGAGGAGAACGGCCACATCAGCCGCTACATTAGCGCGTTTCCGTCAGGATCATGCTTCGCCCAACCGGGACAGGTGGCCCCATCGTGGCTGAAAGCGTAATAGAGCGGAGGTAGAGCCCTTTTGCCGACACCGGACGCAGGCGCACGACTTCTTTCAAGAAGGCTCGCGCATTCTCAGCCAGCTCTTCTGTGGCGAACGAGGCTTTGCCGATCGATGCGTGCAGGTTGCCGTGCTTGTCAACACGAAACTCTATCTTGCCTGACTTCACTTCTTCGACCGTTTCGGCAACGTTCATCGTTACCGTACCGCTTTTCGGGTTCGGCATGAGTCCGCGCGGGCCGAGGATCCGACCGAGGCGCCCGACCTGAGCCATAACGTCGGGCGTTGCGATCACAACGTCAAAGTCGAGCCAGTTCTCATTCTGGATCCGTTCAACGTACTCGTCGAGCCCTACGTAGTCGGCTCCTGCTTCTTCAGCTTCGGCCTGCTTGCTTTCGTTGGCAAGCACCAGCACGGTAGTCTCTTTTCCTGTTCCGTGCGGAAGCACAACAGCGCCTCGCACCATCTGATCAGCATGCCGGGGGTCTACGCCGAGGCGTACGTCCAGGTCAATAGATTCGTCGAATCCGGCTGTAGCCGTTTTCTTCGCGAGCTCGGCAGCGTCTGAAAGCGAGGATATGCTATCCGCGGCTTTTTCGACCGCTGCTTCAGCGTCGGTGTATCGTTTTCCTTTTTTTGCCATAGTAGCGTAGGTTGTGCGGTACGTGCGCCTGTCCAATCAACAGGCTCCCGCGTGGTTAAATTAGCGTGCGTGCAGCGATCACCGGATCAGCGGTGGGTTCGCCATCGGGACTTACCCTTCTTCAGGCTTGTCGCTCACCTTGATTCCCATTGATCGAGCTGTGCCTGCAATCATGTGCGCCCCCTGCTCAACGGTGTGCGCGTTCAGATCTTCCATCTTGCGCTCGGCGATGGCGCGGCAGTCATCCCACGAGACCGTCGCCACTTTCTGGCGAAGCGGGTCGCCTGCGCCGCTTTCGATGCCGGCAACCTCTTTCAGGAGTACGGAGGCAGGCGGACTCTTAACGATGAAGTCGAACGACCGGTCGGCGTACACGGTGATAACAACCGGGAGCAACAGGCCCATCTGGTCCTGCGTTTCTGCATTAAACTTCTTGCAGAACTCCATGATGTTCACCCCGTGCTGCCCGAGCGCAGGGCCAATGGGCGGTGCAGGGTTGGCCTGTCCGGCCTTGATTTGCAGCTTAATCTGCGTATTTACTTGCTTTGCCATAAGAATCTGTGCGGTTCAGGCGTCTGATTGACTCCCGCAGCTTCGTTTGTGAGGGTAGGTTTGCACAAGAGTACACACAAAAACACCCGCGCAGTAAACGCGGGCGAAACGTTTTTCGTCGCGCTGCGCATGAGACCGAAGGTGTGTTGCTTCGGATACGCATGCGTCGCATCTCGCACAGGCAGCTTTACTCTTCGTGTTCTACCTGCAGGTAATCAAGCTCGACTGGAGTTTTACGGCCGAAGATAGATACCATAACGCGAACCTTCATTTTTTCAGGATAGACTTCTTCGACAAACCCGTTAAAGCTGTCGAACGGGCCATCTACGACCTTTACAGGATCCCCAACTTTGAATGGTATTTCGGGCTGCTCGCCCATCTCTTCGGCGCGGTCCATGCGCCCAAGGATGCGCTGCACCTCGTCGGGACGCAGCGGCGTTGGTTCATCGCCCGTGCCGGAGGTCAAAAATCCGATTACAGATGGAAGCCCCGTTACCGTGTGCTGAAGCTTGTCAGTCAGGTCAGCATGAAGCAGGATGTAGCCCGGAAAGAAGGTCTTTTCCTTCGTCTTCTTTTTGCCACCCCGCATCTCGAAGACCGTTTCTGTAGGAATGAGCACCTCATCCACGAGGTCTTCTATATCCAAGCGCTCTAACTCGCTCTCCAGGAAGCGTCGCACCTTCTTTTCGTGACCCGAAAATGTACGGAGCACAAACCATTTTTTTGGGGCGTTTCCGCTTGGCATGGAGACTGGGTATTCGTGACGAGCAAAAACGAGAGGGATGCGAAACGGGGGATTCCGTAGCGATGCACACGATTAAAGGGTGGTATGCACCGTCTAAAGATGCCGTATTCGCTTAATAGATCAGATCCATAATGGTACTGATGATCTGGTCAGCCACGAAGATATACCCAGAGATCATGACCGTACCCAGGAGGGTAATCAGGGTGCTACTGACAAGCTCATCGCGGCTTGGCCAGCTCACCTTGCGCATCTCAGACACGACTTCCTGGAGGTATTCACGAATCCACGTCATAATGTGTGGGGTGTCTGCGAGACTGTCTTTTCGAATGACAGCCCGGGTTCAAAGGAAAATACTCCGTATCGGCTGCACGGGCGGCAGGACTTGAACCCGCAACCGGCGGTTTTGGAGACCGCTGCTCTGCCAATTGAGCTACGCCCGTGTGTCGGGAGCCTTGCCTGCGGCAAGACTCCCAGATTATGCAATGTTTTTTCTTAGTCGAGGATTTCGGTAACGACACCGGCGCCGACCGTGTGGCCGCCTTCGCGGATCGCAAACCGCAGCCCCTCTTCCAGAGCCACCGGCTGGATCAGCTTCACCGTGAACGTCGCGTTGTCGCCCGGCATCACCATCTCAACCCCTTCCTCCAGGTTGATGTCCCCCGTCACGTCCGTCGTGCGGAAGTAAAACTGTGGGCGATACCCCGGGAAGAACGGCGTGTGGCGCCCGCCCTCGTCTTTCGACAGCACGTATACCTCACACTCAAACTCCTTGTGCGGCGTCACCGAACCCGGCTCCGCAACAACCATCCCGCGCGAAACCTCTTCTTTCTTGATGCCGCGCAGCAGCAAGCCCGCGTTGTCGCCGGCTTCGCCTTCGTCCAAGGTCTTGTTGAACATCTCAATCCCGGTGATCGTCGAGGTCAGCTTCTCCTCTTCAATCCCCACGATGTCCACGTCGTCGCCCGTCTCGATGCGGCCGCGCTCAATCCGGCCGGTCACGACCGTGCCGCGCCCGGTGATCGAGAAGATGTCTTCTACCGGCATCAAGAACGGCTTGTCAACGTCGCGCTCCGGCGTCGGAATGTAGCTATCGACCGCTTCCATCAGTTCCATGATCTTCGCCTCCGCGTCGGCGTCGCTTTCCAGCGCCTTCAGCGCCGAGCCGCGAATCACCGGAATCTCGTCGCCCGGAAACTCGTAGCTGGAGAGCAGGTCGCGCACCTCCATGTCCACCAGCTCCAGAAGCTCCTCGTCGTCGACGAGGTCAACCTTGTTCATGAACACCACCAGGTACGGCACGCCGACCTGGCGCGCCAGGAGGATGTGCTCACGCGTCTGCGGCATCGGGCCGTCGGTGGCCGCTACCACGAGAATCGCGCCGTCCATCTGCGCCGCGCCCGTCACCATGTTCTTGACGTAGTCGGCGTGGCCGGGGCAGTCCACGTGGGCGTAGTGCCGATCTTCGGTCTCGTACTCAACGTGGCTCGTGGCAATCGTAATGCCACGCTCGCGCTCTTCCGGCGCGTTGTCGATCGAGTCGAACGTCCGCTCGGCTGCGCCGCCAACCTGCTCCGCGAGCACCTTCGTGATCGCTGCCGTCAGCGTCGTCTTGCCGTGGTCCACGTGCCCAATCGTTCCGATGTTTACGTGCGGCTTCTTCCGCTCAAATACCTCCTTCGCCATAACCGTCGTATGTTTTCCTGAAGTTGAGGGTGATATAGGGTTCTCTGCCTAAAAAGGGCATGCGCACGCATCAATGCAAATGCGGTGCGAAACGCAGCGCAGTGCGTAATGCCGTGCACAACAAGCGCGCGGTCGATGCCGACGCATGGTGAGCCGCCTCCCGGATTTGAACCGGGGACCCCTTCCTTACCATGGAAGTGCTCTACCTCTGAGCTAAGGCGGCAGACTGATGTGCAGATCCCTGCCTAGCGCTTTCCCTGCCTGCGCAGCGCGCATCATTCAAGAAAGCGACAGGGGTACTTTATGACATCTTATGTATTGAGCGGGAGACGGGATTCGAACCCGCGACCCTCAGCTTGGAAGGCTGATGCTCTACCAGTTGAGCTACTCCCGCTGGTCAACTTTAAAAATAGTGGGCAGGGTAGGATTCGAACCTACGAAGGCATAGCCGGCAGATTTACAGTCTGCTGCGTTTGACCGCTTCGCTACCTGCCCATACGTGTTTGCGCTCACTCACGAACAGGCCTCGGGAGTACCGCTCGCGAACATCGCGCTATATTTTACTGCTTCGTTTTCAGAGGCAATTATAAGTGAGTACGGCGCCTGTGTTGCTGTACTCTGCGTGAAATCTGCAGTGGCAGACTCACCTGCACATCTCGGAAACTGGCAAGCCATGCACCGCTTGCTAGTCAGCGAATGCCAGACTATGAAAAGCAGCACAGCTTCGCAAGGTTCCTTGCGTGCGCTCCTCGTGAAGACTGACAGTAGAGCTGACGAAGGGACTTGAACCCCCAACCTGCTCATTACAAGTGAGCTGCTCTACCAGTTGAGCTACGTCAGCTTATTTGCGGTGCTTCAATATGCAGAACCCGCTTTCTGTTTCCACACAAACAATGTGCTGTGCGTGAAAGATTTACTTCCTCCGCCCGGGCCACGCTCACTGCTTCTGCATATACTTGCGTATCCCCCACACCAGAACGGCAAGACCCAGGAGTCCAATAATTATGCGCCCATAGGCTTCAAGGTACTCTGCCACTACCGGCCAGTTGTCGCCGACGGTATACCCGGCATACGCAATGATGAGCGTCCACACAAACGCGCTCAACGTAGCAAAGAAGAGCGTTTTCCAGGCCGACATCTTAGAGATACCAACGGCGATTGATATGACCGATCGGGCCCCACTTAGAAAGCGGTTTGCAGCCACGACGCCATACCCGTACCGATGTATCCACCGCTGCACGCGTCCGATGCTTTCTCGTGGCACCCACGTGTAGCGCTCGTTCTCGAGGATGCGTGTGCCCAGCACCCGCCCGATGACATACATGTTCATAAAGCCGACAGCTCCTCCGATCGTGGAAAGCAGCACGACCGTCTCGAAGTTCAGATGTCCGAGCCCGGCCAGGTAGCCGCCAAGCACAACGATCATATCTCCGGGGATAGGCGGCATCACGTTTTCGCCGTAAGCGATGGTGAGCACGATAACGTACCCCCAGAATGGCGGAAGGGCCAGCATCCAATCAACCCATACGTCAAGGTCAAAAATCCACTCGGGCATGCACAGAACGTCTAACCGGTTAGAAGTAAACTACGGGCGCGTTCGTACCGACCTGTTTGCAGCAGACGCACCACTGCTGCATGCCCGTGTGGCTGAAGGCTCGTCGTTAAACGCGGAGCGCGGTGCTCCGCAGCTAAATCCTGCAGCAGAAGCACCGCGCTTGCGATCGGACCGTGGCGCCAACAAGGACTTGCTGCACGTACGCACAGCATTCCTTCTTATCGTAGCGGTTGCTTAGCGGATCAGCATAGCATCCCCAAATGAGAACAGCTGATACTCTTCGTCGAAGGCTTCCTGGTAAAACTCCATCGTGAAGTCGTACCCGGCAAAGGCAGAAACCATCATGATAAGGGTGCTCTCCGGGCGGTGGAAGTTCGTAACCATCTGATCGGTGATCTGGAAATCGTACGGAGGATAGATGAACAGGTCGGTCCAACTGGAGTCGGCTTTCAGTTCCTGGTTTGCCGACAGGCTCGACTCTATGGTCCGCACCACAGTTGTGCCAATGGCTGTTACCGTGTTCTCTTCGCTCCGCAGCGCGCGGTTCACCGCTTCAGCCGTCTCTTCTGGAATCGTGTACTGCTCCGAGTCCATGCGGTGCTTGGTCAGGTCTTCTACTCCAACGGGGCGGAACGTGCCGCGTCCCACATGCAGCGTGACCTCAGCCACGTGCACGCCCTTGTCTTTGAGGCGCTGAATGAGCTCAGGTGTAAAGTGCAACCCGGCCGTAGGCGCTGCGACTGCGCCGCGATGCTCGGCAAAGATGGTCTGATAGCGATCGCGGTCTTCTTCTTCCACCTCGCGGTTGATGTACGGCGGCAGAGGCGTTTCGCCCAGCTCGCGAATTTTGGCATACAGCTCCTCGTTCGTCCCCGTGAAGTGCAAGCGCAGGGTGCGTCCGCGCGAGGTGGTGTTGTCGATGACCTCCGCCGAGAGCTCGCGGTCGAAGTAGAGCTTGTTGCCAATCCGGATCTTCCGCGCCGGGTCGACCATCACGTCCCACAGCCGGCTCTCCGGGTTCAGCTCGCGCAGCAGAAAGACCTCAATGCTTGCGCCGGTCTTCTTTTTCTTACCAAATAGCCGGGCCGGATACACCTTGGTGTTGTTGACGACAATCACGTCGCCCTCCTTGAAGTAATCGGGCAGTTTGTTGAACACAGTATGCTCAACGGTTTTGTCTTCGCGGTTCACCACCATAAGGCGGCAGGAGTCGCGGGGCTCCGCGGGGTACTCGGCAATGAGTTCTTTAGGGTAGTCGTAACTAAACTCCGATCGTTTCATGGACAAGGGTGCTAACTAAAAAGATAAAGGATGTACACTTGGGACAGCTCCGCACGGGGGCGGCGCCTCTTGGGCGATTGGAAAACCAAAACCCAAACAGGCTCTAAATTGGCATTGATCCCGATTCGACCGTGGAAAACGTAGGCAGACGAGCCCAGACGCTTCTTTGCTTACTGTTTGCTTATGTTTGCTTATGCACCGGATCTATGCATTGCATATGCATTGCAACGGTGCACTGAATCGGTGCATTGCCCGGGTTGCCTCCAATCGGTTACGCAGGCGTTTCAGCAGCAGACGGCCGTCCACGCTGCATCTCGTCGGGGCGGGCGGGTACAGCCCCGGCACGGTCGTTTTCCGGATACAGCGCCTCGGCCACAAGCTCAACGGCCCGGTAGAGACGCGGGCCCGGACGATTGAAGTAGGCGTTGCCGTCGAACACAAAAACGCGGCCCGCCTGCACGGCGCGCAGGGTAGGCCATACGGGATGCGCGGCGAGCGCGTCCCAGTCGCGGGCCGTTTCGCTGAGGGCAAATCCACACGGCATCACGAAGAGCACATCCGGATCTGCATCGGCGAGGGCCTGCCACGTGATCGTGCGCGACGCATCGCCCGGCTCTGCCAGGAGCGCGTGTCCGCCACCCTGCGCTACCACGTCGGGCGTCCAGTGCCCGGCTGCCATGAGCGGATCCATCCACTCGATGCAGGCAACGGTGGGCAGCGACTCGGGGTTGGTACGGCGCTCCAGGCCGATCGCTTCGTGCAGGGCGCGCAGCTCTTTCTCGCGCGCGCCGATCCATCGCATGATGGATTCGGTGCGGCCCAGCAGGCGTCCCATGCGCAGGGCGGTATCGAGCACCGCCTTAAACGTGTCTGGCTCCATCGAAAAGAGCTCGGGCGGCGCCTCTGCCCGGTCGTTCATGTAGCGGTGCAGGTCGCCCTCGATGTCGGATAGCGACGCAGCGCAGACCTCGCACTGGGCTTGCGTGAGCACCACGTCGGGCTGCAGATTCGCCAGGCGGTCCAGGTTTACGTCGTAGAGGCTCAGTCCTTCTTGCACCCGGCGTTGCACCGCCTCGTGGATGGCCCGCGATCCCGTCTCCTCGGGATACGTGGGCGCGGTGAGCACCGGGAGCGATGTAACCGAAGGCGGAAAGTCGCATTCGTGCGAGCGCCCCACCAGCTGGTCGAGCGCGTCCATAACGGCAACCCACTCGGTGGCGGCGGGAAGTAGCGACGCAATGCGCATGCGAATGGGGAAACGTGAGCAGTGGCAGTGAAAAGACATCTCTTTGATGAGACATATATACTATGCGCGACTCGCCCATACGTTGCCTGCTGGCCTGCGCCTCGCTTCCCCCTGACTGCTCTACCGGCTGCCTCCTCCGGTTTCGAGGATGACCTCGCAGAGTAGCCGTTTCTGGGTGAGGCGCACGGCGCGCCACAGGTTAAATGCCGCTGCGAGGCTGAACAGCACCGGCCACAGTACAATGGAGAAGGCGTTGGCGAATGGCGTTGTGGTGAGTGCTGTGCCGGTGTGGGCCAGCGTGGTGAGCAGTGCGCTGGCCACGAGCAGAACGAGCGCGGCCACCGACGTAGCCTGCGCCCACCAGAGGGCCCGCTCGATGCGCGGCAGCTTTTCGCGGGCCACCTCCTTAAAGGCGCCTCCGCGCTCCAGCTCCTCGCGCTCTTCGTTCGACAGGTAGACCTCCGCATCGCCAAAGGAGGCGGCGTGGAGCGCATCGAGAAAGCGGTTCTGCAGGGGCGTGGGCATGGGCGGCGGGTCGTTGAAGCGATGGGCAGCGCGAATGTACGTATGCTACAAGTACGTATGCTACAAAAGAGCGCCCGCGAATGCGAGTTGGGGCAGATGGTGCGCCCAAACGGGTGCGCTCGAAAGGGGGGCGCTCGAAAGGGATGCGTTCAAGGGGCCCAGGCCATGCGCTGCAACCCGGCATCGGCGAGGGTCTCTATGTTCAGGCGGTTAGCAAGCGCCCAGAGCACGGCCCGCGTAGCTACAGCATCGCCCCGAGCCGTGTGGAAGGTCCACCCGGAGGCCTCCTCGCGGCCGACGAGGCGCCGCGCCAGCGTTTCAAGCGCCAGATCGGGCAGCCCCAACTGGGCGTCCAGGCGCGCGGCGCGGGCCAGCGACAGGGTGTCGATGTAGCGGAGGGTAAACGATGCCTGGTGCTGCCGCTCGGCTTCATACGTCAGGAAGCGAAAATCAAACGCGAGGTTGTGGCCGACAACGACCGCATCCGCAAAACAGCGCAGCAGCCGGTCGAGCGGCGCGGCCACGGGCCGGTTGGCGGTGCGTTGCCAGTACAGGCAGGTCGTTTGATGGTCGAGCACCGCGGCCTCGGTGATGCGCGCGCCCCGGTCGGGACGCAGCCCGGTTGTTTCGAGATCAAAGAACCGGAGTGCACTTGCGTGCAGGGGCCAGTCGGTATCGTGCGGCATCGTGTGCGTCCGGTAGGTTTCGTTCGAGTGGTTGTTTTGGTCTGTTTTGGAGGATGCGGAGCGCCAACTGCTCCGTGAAGGACTATCGCTTCCAGAAGATGGCGATCAGGGCTCCGAGTATGACCCATCCCAGACGCGCGGGCCATACCCGTCCTGAAGCGGGTGCGCTCTCAGGGGGGGCGGATGCGGAGAGGTTGGCAGCCGGCGTGCCGTGCGCAGCCAGCTCCGGCGCATCCATCTGACTGCGTTCTGATCGGCGATGGGCGGCGTAGACGCTCGTGAACTCGGCCCCCAGAAAGAAGATCTGCGCCACGTAGTAGATCCACAGCAGCAGCGCCGCGAGTGCTCCGGCGGCGCCGTAGGCCGAGGCTACCGTGGCCTGCCCCAGATACCAGGCCATCCCGCTGGTGCCCAGGCTAATGAGCAGGGCTGTACCTATTGCACCTGCCCACACGTCGGCCCATGCTACATCGGTATCGGGAAGCAGCCGGAAGAGCAGGGCACAGAGCCCCGCCAGAAGCACAAGCGTACCGAACCGCTCCAGCAGGTAGAGTCCGGTAGCGCCCCCCAGCGTAGCGATCATTCCGCTGAGCACAGCATTGAGCACAAGACTCGCGAGCAGTCCGGCCCCCACAGCCAGCACCAGCAGCAGCGAGAGCAGCCGGCTCCGCAGCAGTCCCCACACGCCGGTATACGTGGGCGTAGCGTCCCAGATTGTGTTCATCGCGTCTTGCAGGCGCGCGAAGAACGCCGTGGCGGCCACAATCAGCAGCGCGCTACCCAGGAGCACCGCCCAGGTGCCCTGCGCGGGCGACACCGCGGCCTCCTGCAGGATCCCTTCCACAAGTGTGCGTCCGGCCGGCCCCACAACGCCCTCGACCTGGTCGAGGATGGCAGCCTGTGCCTGCATCGACTGCCGCCCGTACGCCAGCCGAACTATCGCGAGCGCCAACACCAGCAGCGGCGCGAGCGAGAAGACCGCATAGTACGCCACCGCCGCCCCCAGCCGCTCGGCCCGGTCCTCGCTGTACGCGCGCAGCGTATCTGTCAGCAGCACCTTGAGCGTGGCAGCAGCGGAATCATCGGAGGGATCCTCAGGGAGGTCACCCGAGAGATCGTCGGAGGCAGCGTCGGTCATAAAGCGCGGTAGGTTTGTTGGGATGCGGGCGGCATGCGTTTCTTCCAAATGTGTTTCTTCCAACCCACCGCGACACAGCCCGTTCGCTTCAGCCTCTGCCTTGCCTTCGCAGTTGTTACCGGGCAGATTCATTTCGCAACATCTGTTTGCCTGCATCCGGGAAACGACGCTGCAGAGGGGCCCGTTCGGATATCGTTTGCCTGTATCGTCTGCTCGTGGCGCCTGCCTGTAGCGTTCCTGGCGTGCGCCCGGCCTCCCCGTCTGGTCTATCTGTCTGGTCTATCCGTCTGGCCAGTGGCACCGAGTACGCACACCCCTTTTTTCTTTCCAACCACGTTCTGCCCATGATTGCCGATCAATTCGACGTATTTCTGCTTGACCTGGACGGAGTGCTCTATCTCAGCGAGGAGCCGATTCCAGAAGCCCTTGACGCGGTGGCGCAGCTTATGGAACGCGGCAAGACCGTTCGCATCCTGACCAACAACCCGCGCCTGCCCCGCACGGCGCTGAAGCAGCGCTTTGCAGAGGCTGGACTCTCCCTATCCCTGTCGTCGATCGTGACGTCTGGGTCGGCCGCAGCGCGCTTTCTGGCGCAGGACGGCGTTGCCCGGGCCGATGTGGTGGGGAGCGAAGGGGCACGCGAGGCGCTGCAGTCCGCGGGCATTGCCATCACGAGCACCGCGCCCGAGGCCGTCGTTGTGGGCGCCGACCGCGCCACGACCTACCTGGACCTGCAGCGCGCGATGGATCACATCCGACACGGGGTCCGGTTTGTGGGGACCAACCCGGACACCTCCTTTCCGACGCCATCGGGGCGAGACCTGGGGGCGGGTGCGCTGCTGCAGGCGCTTGAGGCAGCCACGGGCGTGGCCCCGACGATCGCCGGCAAGCCCGAGCCGCTTATCTTCGAGATGGCCTGTGCCGGACTTGCCTCCGATGCCCGCATCGTCATGATCGGCGACAACCCAGACACCGATATTCGAGGAGCGCGCCGGGCGGGGCTGTCGAGCATCCTGGTCACCAAACCGCCAGTTCCCACCGACCTCGCCCCAGACCGCACGCCCGACTTCACCATCGAAACGCTCACCGCGCTCTTTGAAGAGCGGTGACGGGCGTTCTGGGGTTGTGAGAGGCTTGGGTCTATCTCCGCGTGGGCGGAGGCATCCAAAGCGTAAGGAAGGCAACTCCTTACGTGCGAGGGCTATCTCCGCGTGGGCGGAGTCATCGCGGTTTTTACACGCTGTGAATAGACGCTGAGAGGTCTATCTCCGCGTGGGCGGAGTCATCGTGGGCTTGGCTTGTGCCGGATCTGATGCGCGCGGTCTATCTCCGCGTGGGCGGAGTCATCTCGCGTAGCTCGTAATGCTGTAGGTCCTTTCTCGGTCTATCTCCGCGTGGGCGGAGTCATCCAATCCCGGTCTCAAACTCTTCTGTGACTGCAGGGTCTATCTCCGCGTGGGCGGAGTCATCGAATCAAACTCCGCGACAGGCAGCTCCGATCGGGGTCTATCTCCGCGTGGGCGGAGTCATCCGCTGACTTTGGCTTGTTAGACCTGGCCAGCGCGGTCTATCTCCGCGTGGGCGGAGTCATCCTTCGAGAGGTATTCGCCGCAGGTTTCGCCCAGGGTCTATCTCCGCGTGGGCGGAGTCATCACCATCTTGCCCGCGGACTTTCGATGAAAGCATGGTCTATCTCCGCGTGGGCGGAGGCATCTTTGTGGTGCCCTGCCCGTCCTGCGAACCTGCGGGTCTATCTCCGCGTGGGCGGAGGCATCCGAGCTGCCCGTCTAGGCTATCGTCAAAGGTTAGGCTATCGTCAAAGGTAAGGTCTATCTCCGCGTGGGCGGAGGCATCCGGGATGCTGCGCTGTGTCGGGCCGCCATAATCGGTCTATCTCCGCGTGGGCGGAGGCATCACAGACCATCACCATCTTCTGCATAGGGCGCTAGTGTACTGTCAGGCGTGAATCTGTGATCTCTGTTTAGTATATTGTTGAGAGTCGCTCTTTGAACGCTTGTCGCCCAATGCCATGCCCACCAAGAAATACCGAGTCGAACTCACTGAAGAGCAGCGGTCCCATCTCCTCGAACGCCTCGGGCGCGGGGAGCGTCCAGCAGCTGAGCAGGCGCGCGTTCGTGTTTTACTGAAGGTGGACGAAGGTCCAGACGGGCCGGCTTGGACAGACGATCGCACGGCCGAAGCGCTGGAAGTGGCCTCCAGCACGGTTGCGGGGATCCGGCAACGCTTCAGCGAGCGCGGCCTTACCGGCTGCGTTGAGCGAAAGTCCCCAGACCGCGAATACGACCGCAAGCTCGACGGGGAGCAGGAAGCAGAGCTGATCCGTCTGGCCTGTTCTGAAGCCCCCGACGGCCGCAGCCAGTGGAGCCTGCGCCTTCTGGCAGACCGGATGGTTGAACTGAACGTCGTGGAAGACCTGTCCCACGAAACGGTCCGACAAACGCTAAAAAAAACCAGCTCAAGCCTCACCAGAACCAGCAATGGGTGATCCCACCGGAGCAAAACGCAAACTTCGTGGCGAAGATGGAAGACGTGCTTTCCGTCTACAAGCGCCCCTACGACCCGGAAAGGCCGGTGGTCTGCATGGACGAGATGCCGCGCCAGTTGATCAAAGAGGTCCGGAAGCCGCTCCCGATGGAATCCGGCAAGCCGAAGCGCCACGACTACCACTACGAGCGAAATGGAGTGGTGAACCTGTTTATGTTCTTTGAACCGCTGGCAGGGTGGCGCACGGTGATGATTCGAGAACGGCGGACCAAAATAGACTGGGCCCACTGCATGAAACGCCTCCTCGAACAGCACTACCCCGATGTCGACCGAGTTGTCTTGGTCATGGACAATTTGAACACGCATGGCTTATCGAGCTTCTATGAGGCGTTTCCTCCAGAAGAGGCTCGCTCGTTAGCCCAGCAACTCGAACTTCACTACACGCCGGAGCACGGAAGTTGGCTGAACATGGCGGAGATCGAAAACAGCGCAATGGCCCGACAGTGCCTCTCGCGCCGCATTCCGGAAAAGAAAGCCATGAAGGAAGAAGCATTGGCTTGGTCAAAGCGACGCAACGAAAACGGCACGGTGGCAAACTGGCACTTCCGGACCGAAGATGCACGCATCAAACTACGACGACTTTACCCACACATTGACGGCTGACACTACACTAGGTCTATCTCCGCGTGGGCGGAGGCATCGTACCACGATGTCAAGTGCCTTACCGCGCTTATGGGTCTATCTCCGCGTGGGCGGAGGCATCTCAAGCGCATCGTATTTCTTCTGCAAGCGCTCGGGTCTATCTCCGCGTGGGCGGAGGCATCCACACGGGGCATGGGTGACGGCCCCGCACCCGGGGTCTATCTCCGCGTGGGCGGAGGCATCCTCCGTGGGGGGGTTTTTTATGCCCCCATACTAGGTCTATCTCCGCGTGGGCGGAGGCATCCGCAACCGCTTGTCGGGGCAGGTGCCTCCGGCAGGTCTATCTCCGCGTGGGCGGAGGCATCGTCGCCGACGTGGCGGGGGTGCGAAAAAGTGTAGGTCTATCTCCGCGTGGGCGGAGGCATCCGCAGGTAGCGCATCTGGTCGCGCACCGTCTCGGGTCTATCTCCGCGTGGGCGGAGGCATCAGGTGTGACCCGCCCGCTCTCATCTGAGGTATCGGTCTATCTCCGCGTGGGCGGAGGCATCGCTGAATCAGCCCCCCTGCAGGCTACCAGACGGGTCTATCTCCGCGTGGGCGGAGGCATCAGATTTCTATACCTTGTCGCGGCGCACAATCCGGGTCTATCTCCGCGTGGGCGGAGGCATCACTTTATCCTCCGAGGTCGCTGAAAAAATGACGGGTCTATCTCCGCGTGGGCGGAGGCATCTCATTGTCTTGATAGGCTACAGTAAAAGATGCGGGTCTATCTCCGCGTGGGCGGAGGCATCCAAAAATAACGTCGGACTCTTTTCTTTGTAGAGGGTCTATCTCCGCGTGGGCGGAGGCATCGTACCACGATGTCAAGTGCCTTACCGCGCTTATGGGTCTATCTCCGCGTGGGCGGAGGCATCTCAAGCGCATCGTATTTCTTCTGCAAGCGCTCGGGTCTATCTCCGCGTGGGCGGAGGCATCGCGTAACGCTGCGCATAGCAGGCCCAAAATCTGGGTCTATCTCCGCGTGGGCGGAGGCATCAGGTGGTGCTCTGCCAGCTACACGCCTATCCACGGTCTATCTCCGCGTGGGCGGAGGCATCCGATGAGTGACGTAGACGCTGTGTCGAAGCTGGGGTCTATCTCCGCGTGGGCGGAGGCATCGTGTCTTGTTTGCGTGTTTGTAAGTGCTGTATCGGTCTATCTCCGCGTGGGCGGAGGCATCACGCAATAGCGAACGCTTTAAACTGCGCATCGCGGTCTATCTCCGCGTGGGCGGAGGCATCGCAATAATGTCTTGAACGCGCTCCTCTCGAAAAGGTCTATCTCCGCGTGGGCGGAGGCATCATGGGCATGCGCCACGGCAAAATAACAAGCCGGGGTCTATCTCCGCGTGGGCGGAGGCATCGGCCCCGCGCCCGTGTGGTGACATCGTGTGCCAGGTCTATCTCCGCGTGGGCGGAGGCATCCCGGGTCTTTGTAGCCATGCAGCAGGTAGCCCAGGTCTATCTCCGCGTGGGCGGAGGCATCCAGGGGGGCCAAAGGGCGCGATCGCGGGCGGCGGGTCTATCTCCGCGTGGGCGGAGGCATCCTACTGCGCGACCGTAGGGAGCACTCGCCACAGGGTCTATCTCCGCGTGGGCGGAGGCATCGCATTGTAGCCTTTCGCGCCAATAGCTGCAGCGGGTCTATCTCCGCGTGGGCGGAGGCATCCCTGCGCCACTATGTCGGGGCGCAGCATTGCTGTAGAGTATACAGATCAACGAACCCATTGTCAAGATGCTCTAAGCTGCCAGGATGGCGCATACCACCCATGGGACGTCTCCCCTTCGCATCCGCCTATTTTACGCTTCGTTTTCGGTGTTGGAGGCGTCGGACGCGTGCCACAGGCGCGGGTCGTCGGCATCCATCGGGGGTTCGTCGACATCAGCCAACTCCATGATTTCATCGACGTGGTGGGCTGCCGTCAGGTCGCGTACGGTAAGCCACAGGCCCTCCGCCTCCACAAACTCTTTCTTGGGCCAGCCCAAGAACCGAATCGCCATGCCCGAGGGGGCCGTGCGGCTCTTCCAGAAAAAGACCACCCCGGCATCCTCCGGCAGCAACTCGTTCCAATTGAGCATCACGCGCCACACGCGTTCGCGGACGGCTTTTTTCATGCGTGGCGCTACGTACACACCGGGCGCTACGGCTTGCATGCACGAGCACAGAAAGCCATCGAAGCGGTCGGGGGTGTTACGCGTTACGGCTACGGTCATCGACATCGAGCACCTCTTTGATACGATCGATCATGGTCGGAATAATATCGTCTTTATGCAGCGTGCGCCCGGCCAGCTTGCGGGTCGTTGCCTCGATGTTGGTACGTCCGCGCTGGTTATGCCGTTTTGTGGCGCGAAAGGCAATGGGCAACGTGACGGTGCTGCGCATCATGTCGGCAATATCAAGCGCGAAGGCGTGTCCCGATGATTCGTGGATAAACCCAAGCTGCGGCACGGCTCCTGTTACCGCTACGGCCACGCGCGCAGCAGCGTACATGGCGGTGGAGGCGTGGTTGATTGCTTTGTTGATGGCGTCGTCGGAGTCCGGATCGTGGCGATCGTATCGACGTCCGTCCCAGTTGATACCGTGCTGGTTGGCGAGGTTACGGTAGACTTTCTTCATGCGGCTGCCCTCCATACCGCGCAGGCTGTCGAGGTCGCGGTGATACTTGGGCAGTTCCCCGCCCATCCGAATCGCGTACATGTGCCGGGCGATGTCGATGCGCGTATCTTCATCGGCCCACAGTTCGGCATGTTTGCGGGCGCGCTTGGCCCGATCGGGGCCGAACGGCATGCTGGCCGCATAGAGCCGCACGCCTCGCGATCCGACCGCGAGCACTCCGGTTTGCTGACGCGCCAGCAGGCGCAGGGCATCGTGACTGATAACAGTGCCCGGCCCGAGCAGCAGGTTCGAGATCTGCTGAAACGGAATGTCGTAGGCCCCCGCATCAATGTCATAGAATCCGGCGGTGGTGAACACAAGATTCCCGGCCTCCACAGCCAACCGTCCACGCTCCAACCACATGAGTCCGTGCCGATCGGCATGAGGAATGCGAGCGGTTTCGAGTCCGAGGCGTCCTTTGAGGGGCATAAGAGTTGAGGGATGGAAGAATGGAGGAGTGGAGGGGTGGAAGAATGGGATTGCACATGCACTCTTATCCACACGTTCGCCCTTCCCCACCTTGATTCATCACGCGCGCCGCACCTTCAGCATCCCAAAGCCAAAGCTCTTGTGGCGTCCGATCCCGGAGCGAAGGAGCGCCTGAAAGGCGTCGCTGTCGGTGACGGTAAGGGTGCCACTGAGCGTCACGTCGGGGCGCTTCACGGTGTGGGCGGTGCGGTCGCCGTTCGAGTTCGTCTGTGTGCGGCGGACCATTCGTTCAATCGAGAAGCGCTCCACCCCGGCGTCGAGCAGTTCGGCCCCTCCGCGCGCATTGAACTGGCGCTGTAGCCACTCAACATAGACGGGTTCGCGGTCGAGCGATTCGTCACTGGTCCACTGCCGTGCCAGAAAGGCGTCGAGCTCTTGGCCGGCGTTCCAGGTGCGCTCGTCGCCCTTTTTGTTGGTGCCGCTGCCCGCCGAGGATTTGCGGATCACCGGACAGGCGCGCAGTTCGAATCCGAGACGCATGCCTTCGGGAAAGGTCTCGGGCATCGGCTTCGAGGCGAGGCGCTCCCATTGGCCGATCTGGTAGACCGTGGGGGAGGCGAAGCCCTGCGCCAGGGAGTGCAGAGTTTCATCATCCACATCGGTATATCCCAGCACCTGCACCTGGCGTCCGGGCGAGCCATCGTTTTCGACGCTATAGGGTTTGGGCGCCTGGTCCTGAAATAGCTCACCCAGCGCGCAGTGCACCAGGTAGTTGGTATCGGTCTGCCGCAGAGGGAGGCCGAGCATGCGTCCGAGCGTGGTCAGCCCTTTCGCATCCAGCTCGAACTGGATCATGTGTAGGGAGGCGGTGGCGGTAGTCGTAGACATTGTATTTTAGGATTCGTTGGAAGAGGAATGAAGGGTGTCAATGGCCTGAAACCAGTCATCAGCGAGAGATTCTTCGCGGACATGCCGTTCGCCTACGTGGATTTGATTGGCCCAGTCGCGAGCATCCGTAACAGGCGTAACATTTCCGGAGGCATCGGCCTCACATGTATGCCAGATGCGAGTTGGCGTTAAGGCATTTCCATCTGCGTCTTTGGCAAAGGTCTCCGGATCCTGGAGCGCAGCAGCAGGCGAATCCGCGTGAACAATTCCCTGATACATGCGCACACCTGGGAGGCACGGCTGGCGCCCGATGAATAGCGGCCGTTCCGGCTTTTGCAGTGCATGTGCAATTTGTTCAGTGGAAAGGTGATTGACATGTAAGGCCACGGTGTACACGGCGCCCGCCCAGTATTCTCTGTTGCGTTGGACCGTGCCTTTAGAGGCATCACTTCCGGCACGCTGATCTAAGTGCCCCCATGTGGTCCATGCATGATTGTTTGTTTTCCCTTTAGCAAGAAGATGACCATCGTGGTCTGGGCGGTCTTCGCTAGAGCCGAGCCATGCAGTCTGGTAGTCCACGATCTTTTCGCCGGGCACGTCTTCGCGCACGGCATAGGAAAGACCACGCTGTAGGCGCTCGTGCTTTTCAGGTTCGCGACGGTCGTAGCCCAGCGCATTCGCCAGCAGCCCCGTCATCATCGACAGGGCCGGAAACGGCTGGATGAGTCCTTCTTCGCTGACAATCGGCGCGCCAAAGCTCATCATGGGCGCGTCAAAACGTAGGAGTGCAATCTTCATTGGATTTGGCCATTTGTGCGCGTGTCATCGATTTGCGCTTCGATCCAGTCTGCTACGTCGGGAAGCGGGTGTTTGGATGCGGGAAGCTGATCGACTTCTGCTGTCGTTGCGCAGATCCGGTCTTCCTTTGCGCCATACATGTCATCCATGCGCTCGGTGTAATCGGTAAGCGCCTCAACACTTGCGTCCGTCAGGTCTTTTCCGTTTGGCGTGACAGCCTGCCGGAAGGCATTGGCAAGCGTGCGGGGCTGCTCGTCACCCGACTCAACCATTACGAACTCGGCTTTGGCGTAGGGGGCCGTTGAACTGAGCTTGGCTCCCGGCGAGGCGGTGGTGATGGTGTACAGAAAGCGGCGCAGTACATCTTTTGTGAGCGTGAAGTCTTGCTCTCGCCACTCCTCTCGCTCACACCCTTCCAGGTTGCTCACCAGAAGCGGTAGATCGACAACGACGTAGCTGTAGAACAGCCCGCTGGTAAGCTGCTTCACGTTGATATGTGCGCTTCCGGCTTCGGTGCCGCCGGTTGTTTCGTCTTGGAGGTCGTCGACGGCGGTGAAGTAGTCATCCTCACGCTGCTGAGCGTGAGTCGTGATGGCGTGTGCTACGTGCACCGCCGCATCGCCCTGGGCCATCACATCGCTGGTCACCATGCGCCCGTGCATGGCTGCGTCGATGCCCATGGCGTTGCCAAGGGCGGCTAAATTACTACTCACGTCATCAATCGCAATAGCATCTGCGATGGCTTTACTTGTTTGGGCGGCGCTGTCCTCGCTATAACTATCGTCATCAGCCAGTCGAATCAGCGACTCTTCAGCTACCTCGCGGAGATATTTCACTTCGGGATTGCCAAGGACAACAAGCTGCGAAAGCTCGGTCTCTTTCAGGGGTTTGTCCGAATCCAGCACGGTACGAGCATTGCTTTTCAGCTTACCCTTCGTCGTTTCTCCGCTCAGCACGGCTTTGGAAATCGCATGAGTTACAGCGGCGGCGAGCGTAGTGTCATATCCTTCTTGAATAAGCGGCTCCGCGATCTTCTGCCGGAACGTGCGCCGCGACCGAATGGCCATATCACCCGCCTTACGGAGAGCATGCTTGCCGTCGTATTTGCGCCAGTGGTACTTGAGCGACTGAGAGGAAACGCGGGTACGCGTCGCATTGCCAAACGGGAGGCTTTTTGCGAAACCTGCATCGTCACGGTTAAGCAAGACACCGGGGTAGGACGTGAGCAAGTGAAACTGCAAAAATTGGGTGTTGGACGTACTCATAGGTCGTGTATGTGTATGGGTGATAAAGGAATGTACGTTGGCTGGTTACTCGTCGGTATCGTGCGCTGTATCGTTTGATGTATTGTCGTGGGTGTAATAGTCCTGGGCAATACGCAGGCGCATGCGTTCAGCGTCTTTGCCTTTGTAGTCAAAAAGGAGGCGGCGGATGTCATTCCAGTTCGCCTTCTGGTTTGCGCTTTTAAGCTGCCTGGCCGTGCGGCGCAGAATACCGGGGAGTAGGTCGTCGTCGGCTTCGAGGAGCCGCTTCAGACGTGCCTGCGAGTACCCGGCCTGCTTCAGGGCTTTGCCGAAGCGTGTGCTGCTGTATCCACTGATGGCAATGCACTGGATGATGAGTTGCCACTTCGGCAAATCATCGGTATGCGCATCTGCCTTCCCGATCGATGAGAGTAAACGCCAGAACGGCTCACCCGGCGTGCCCCGGCGCAGTTCAGCCTGCTCACCGGACCTCATGTTGGTGTAGACATCATAGAGCGCCTCGGTTTGGTTCTCGGATTTAGACATAGGCTGATTCGTTGTCGAATTGATTGGCATACGTGAATGCTGCTCGGGCTCGGTTGTCGAAGACCGATTGTGCCTTGGCCAGCCGCTTCCATCGGTGTTTGTTCGGAGAAAGCTCTTTTGCCTCTCTGAACTTTGTTTGCAAAGCCTCAACCAGAATGGTTTCCCAGAACGTCTGGCGCTCCTCGTCCTTCATGTCAGGCGCTTCGAAGAGCCGATCAAAGAAACGCTGGTCGATGCGGGCGTGGAGGGCACTGATCTGGCGGTTTCGAGCAGCCATCATTGCGTCTGGGATACCACTGCTGGTGCCTTCATCGGCATCCTCGCAGAAGATCCAACCCAGCGCATGGGAGAAAATGCTCTCGGCGGTTTCCGCTTTCTGGACGCGACGCTTTGACTCTCTTTCAATCTTATCCCAGCCTCTGCGGCGGTTGGAAAAGGGAATGATGCGCTGCAGGTCGTTTACACGTCCTCCTTGCTCTCCTGTTACCGCGCGACAAACGATGTACCCCTTGGTAGCCTCAGCAAAACTGATGGGACGCTCGTAGGTATCGCCAAAAATAATGTCGCGGAGCCGACGGTACTCAAAGTCACGACGGCTCGGATTAAGCACTTTATCTTCGCTAATGTTGACTGGTGCCCAGGGATCACCCGTCTGCCCTTTGACGTCGCCCGTAACGCGTTCGGCATCTGTACTTTTCTTCATCCATGCCTCCCCTTTTCGGATTCGACGTGGGCAGTCAATAAACAGTGGATGAAGTCGGGCAAGATCCAGGCTTCCGTTTCCACTCCATGACTGTGTCCAAAGTAAAGGGGATATCTCTCGTTTGAAGCCGTACTTTTCTTCAATACGATCCACGTGTGTATTGAGCACCTTGATTTCGTGCATAATCCAAGGCCCCAGCCGAAGGCTTGGGGTCAGTCCAAAGAAGGGTCGACTTCCGTAGCTTCCATTCATACGTACAGTACGGCGTCCACCCGGTGAGTAAAACCCTGTAGTTTGCACGTTCACTAACAGGTAAATCCAGTGCTCATCTGTGGGTGTATGCAACCGGCGCATTTTGAGTGCGTGGCTTTTCGAGAGAACCGGCACATCGTATTCGGTCGGATGGATTTCCTTCCACCCGTCCAGCGTCCCCTCGGGCACCGGTGGCTGCATGAATGCGGGCTTGCTTAGATCTTCGGTGTACAGATTCCAGGCCTCGGGTACCGTTAGGGCTGCCAGTGCCTCGCGCCAGCCCGCTTCGGTTTCAGGCAGATCGCGGTTTTCCGTGGCGATGGCGCCAAGCTGGGCCAGGAAGCAGTGCCAGGCTTGTTTCTGATGTGCTTGCAGCTTGGCAAACGACTCCACCGCATCATTGCACAGCAGCACATAGATGCGGGGCAGGCTGCACATTTCGTGGCCAGTGCTGGTTTCTACAGTAAATACCGGGTCGTCGAGTAGATTCATGTCGAAGATCGTTTTTGAATGCCACAGTTGGTGTAGGTGAACGAGGTGTCTGCAAATGTAAACCCGAAACCTTCGGACACAGGGTGTACATGCGTTGCTACTCCGTTTTCCGGGCGCTGGCCTGGTCCAAACAGGTACGGCGAAAGAGTCATCTCTTCCACCGTTTTCCCGAAGGGCGTTTGCATAGGCTCTGGCAGCGCCACAACAATGTCTTGTTCTCCAAGGCGCGTCGCAAATCGCTCACCTGAAAAGCCATTTGCATCATCCACAAACGGCTTTTTCCAGGACAGTTTAGCGTTCTTTGCGCCGAGAATTTCCTCACGTCGGCCCGTGCGCAGGTAGGTGACGTGCGCCGCCCAGCGTGAATCAGATTGCTCGATATGGGTTAGTACGTCGGGATGCGTAGCCTCTTCGACGAGCGTGCGGTTATCGCGCGGAATAGAGATGGTATTGCGTTCTTCTAATGCCTGCCAGGTGGCCTCAATGATGCGCAGGTCGTCGTACACCGATCCCAGTCCGGGACCTGGGTGGCCTGTCCCCGTGTCAGGCTTAATCGTATGTGCAATGCTTCGATGCGAAGGCGTAAGTACCACGCACCGCGCCGTTTCGTATCCAGCGGGACGTTGCCCCGTACGGTCGTGCCGGTGCAGACGCCCAATACGCTGCAATAGCACATCCATTGGGCAGAGGTCGGTGATTAGCAGATCGGAGTCAATATCGAGCGACTGCTCGACCGTCTGCGTGGCAACGGTTATGATGCCGCCGTCATGGGAACGCGAGGGCTGACCGTCCACCTCGTTCTTTCCGTAGATGCGCTCGATCTGCTTGTCTAACTGCTCACGATCGTGCGCGCAGTAGCGGGAGTGATGCGGGGCAGAAATAAGGCCATTTTCCGTGGGAATGGTAAACGCATACTGCGAATCGATCTCGTCGAACACGCGCTGGCACTCGTTCACAGTATTTCGAATGATAAGGACATGAGCGCCTTCTGCAGCCGCGGCTTCAGCACGACGGGCAATTGCTTCGGGGGCACGCATCAACGGGGCAAGGTCAAGCGCGACTTGTTTTTCATCACCTGTGGGAGGTGGAGGCTCCTTTGGATCGGTGACAGTCCCGCCATTGACATGGCTTACAAGCGGGTAGTGCTGCGTTTGAGCTTCCTCGAAAGAAGGCGGATCTTCGCCGGTGAAGGTGGCTCGGGCGCTGGACCCAAGGGTGGCCGACATCAGCAGCGCGTGTCCGCCCATCTGCTGATGCAACGTAAGCACATTGTGCAACAATTCGTTCATATACGTGCTGGATGCGTGCACCTCATCCACTACCAGAAAGCTACGTGCCAAGCCGGCAAGCCGAAGATGCGCATGCCGCACACGGAGCGTAGTGAGCAGCACCTGGTCGATGGTACCCACGGCGATGGGCGATGCCATGTAGCGCTTGCTGGATTCGGCGGCCCATCCCCGATTATCGACGTTTTCATCCCAGCGCACCTGCCAGCCAAATCGCGTCCCCTCCACGTCATCCACCTTCAGATAGCCCGGTACGGCCAGGTGCACCGGGGGGTGATCGGTGCCAAACATGGCGTCGCGCGCCTCTTTGACGCGGTGCTGAAGCTGTTTGGCTGCGGCACGGGTGGGAACGGCAAAGTACATGCTGTCGACGAGGCCTTCCTTGAGCAGCCGTGCGTATCGTCCGAGTGCAGCTTCCGTCTTTCCAGATCCGGTAGCCGATTCCAGAATCGACAGGGTACCCTCTTTGCTCGTCGGAAGCTCTTGCACCGCTGTTTGCACCTCGTACGGATCGTATCCCCCCAAAATCGTAGACAGCGAGGCATCTACATCGGTGTTCAGTGTCAGACCGAGTGCACTAAAAGCCTCACGTGCATCCTCGCGTGCATCGCCAATCGCCGTAGCAGGGTTGATACGCGTCGCATTAAACCCGAAGAAGGTTGTGTCAGACCCGATCCAGTCGGCCAAGGTGAGCGCGCCGTTGAACAGATGCTGCACTTCGGGGCGAGTGAACGGCGGCGCATCTCCAAACGCTTTTGGGTACCATTCACGCGTCCACTCCCCAACGTCTGACAGTCGGTTCACTGCTTTTGGAGGCCATAACCCTTTCTTCGGAGGCTTTACTTCCACGAGTGATCCGTGATGACTCCACGTCGTATGAAGCCAGTCCATCGTGTCCCACATATCGCCAAACCAGGGATGCATGTCGGAAAGCTGAAGCGCATCCTCAATGGTTTCCCAGTGCTCTTCTGAATCAAGCATCCCCACTATGGGCGTCACATGATCGCAGATTGGCTCGCCGCCAAAGGCGCGGTTCTGAAACCCTTGATTCACCTTGCCCGCATCATGCAGAGCGGCAAGTGCGCCGAAGCGCTGAATCTGCGTCTCCGTAAGAGCGTCCTGCCCCATCAGATACGCCATGCGTGTTCCAATCATGGTATGGCGAAGCAGCATTTCGAGACAGGCCGCCACTTCAGCCGAGTGTGCCACCAGCGGATGCCAGTCCACGACTGGACTCGTTCTGTCTCGGTCGTCTTCGCGCTTCAATTTTGCCCATGGATGCGTAATCATGCAGAGGAAGCGTTTGAGGAAAGAGCATCGTCATCAACAGAAAGATCCCCCGCCGCAATCCAGCGCTGGCCGACATGGATCTGGTTGGTCCAGTCGCGCTGGTCGGTGACGGGACGGCGGGTGGCATTGGGCGTGGCGGAGTCGGATTGCACACCTGCGGGCCACCAGGCGGGATACGTGGCGTCGGGGTCGCCCTGGTGGTCGGCCCGGTCGTGCAGGGGGGCGTGGCGCAGCGCATCCACCAGACTGGAGGCCGCACGCCGCTCAACCACGAGATCGCCCGCTGGGAGACACGGCTTGCGTCCCAGGAAAAGCGGGCGCGCCGGGTGATGCAGCGCGGCTTCGACCTCGTCAAGGGTTGGGGCTTCATCCGCCGGGTCGAGCGTGCAGGCCACGGTATGCACCGCGTCGGCCCAGTAGTCGCGCTGGCGGATGTGTGTGCCGCTGCTGGCGGAGCCGCCCTTGCGCGTGTCAAGCGTGCCCCGTGTGGTCCAGGCCCGCTTGTCATCCATGTAGGGCGCGCCCAGGTTTACCGTCTGGTAGTCCTGAATCTGCCGCCCCTTGCGGTCGCGGCGCGATGCGTAGCGCAGACGCTGTTGCAGGCGCTGCAGCCGGTCCGACTCGCGGTGGTCGATGCCCAGCGCGTTGCCAATAAGCCCCGTCATCATCGACAGCGCCGGGTACGGCTGGATCACCCCGTGGCTGTCTACAATCGGCGCACCGAAGCTGATGAGCGGCGCATCGAAGCGAAGAATAAGCGTATCCATATAAATGCAGGTTGATGCAAAGAGAACGGCGGATACGAATGCGCTATGCGTTTTCAACCTGCCCGGCCGCCCACTGTGCAACTTCGGGCACCGTATGGGTGTGGTCGACGCCCGTAGCGTCTACCAGCCCGTTGGTCGGACCCATAGCGGCAAGGCGCCGGGCGTTTTCGTGGCCGTACATGCCGTCCATGTCCTGCAGATAATCGGACAGCGCATCGTAGCTGTGCTTCAGCACATCCTTACGGGGCACGGCGGACTGGAAGGCGTTGGCCAGCGTGCGCGGCTGGGCGGTGCCCGATTCGGCGAGCAGGCACTGCGCGTGCGAGTACGGGGCGGTGGAGCCGAGCATGGCTCCGGGCGACACGGTGGTCATCAGGTGCACAAAGCGGCGCATCACCTCCGACGCCAGTTCGCGGTCGGCCTCCTGCCAGTCGCTTCGGTCGATGCCTTCGAGGTTTGAGACAAGGAGCGGGACGTCAACCACGACATAGCTGTAAAACAGTCCGCTTGTAAGTTCTTTGGTGTTGATGTGCCCGGCGCCGAGCTCGCCGCTGGCTTCGGGCTCGTCGCGGCGCAGTTCGTCGACGGCCGAGAAGTAGTCGCTCTCCGCTTCCTGGGGATGCGTGGTGAAGGCGTGCGCTACGTGGATCGCCGCATCGCCGCGGGCCAGCACGTCGCTCGTGGCCATGCGCCCAAAGAGCGAGGCGTCGAGCCCCGAGGCCATGTGCAGCCCTTTGAGGTTTTTCTTGAGGTCGCGCTTGGAGATGTCGCGCATCAGGTCGGCCGCATCGCTCACGGTATCCTTGTCGAGGTCGGGATCGTCGTCCCAAAACACCGACAGCTCCTCGCGGGCGGCATTGATTTTCTCGGCAGCTACCTCGCGCAGGTAGCGCACCTCTGGCGCGCCCAGCACGACGATCTGGTTGGTGTGGATGGCCTCCCACGGATTGTCATCTTCGCCGGGGTCGATGATGTTCTTCGTATCCCGCTTCCCGGCCTTCTTATCCGACAGCAGCCGTTCTTTTAGCGCAAACGTGACAGCGCGCACGAGCGGAGCCGGGTGCCCCTCGTCAATAAGCGGCTGCGCTACGCGGCGCTGAAAGGTCTCGCGCGAGCGGATGGACATGTCTTCGCCCGCGTTGCGGATGGACTCGGGTCCGTCGAAGTTGCGCCAGTGGTATTTCAGGCACTGCGAAGAGACGCGGGTGCGGGTGGTGCCACCGAATGGAAGGGTTTTAGCAAACCCGGCGTCGTCGCGGTTGAGCAGTGCCGAAGGATAGGATGTGAGGGTGTGAAGCTGAATAAACATAGAAGGCGTATCGGTTCGCGTAAAAGAGATTCTCAGGCGGCAGAAGCATGCCGCCGGGTATCAGGAGTCGTCTTGTTCTTGCTGGTAGAGCGTGCTGTAGTAGGCGCGGGCGATGCGAAGCCGCACCTTGTGCCCGCCATCGCCGCGCGTGAACAGCAGGAAGGCGACATCAGCCCAATTGGCTGCCTGGTCTTTGCTGGCCAGATACTGGGCCATGCGGCGAAGAAGCTTCGGGAGCGTCTCGTCGTCAGCCTCCATCAGACGGGTGAAGCGAAGCTCTGACCAGCCCGCCAGGGCAAGCGCCTTGCCGAGCGGCACCTCGTAGTCATGCAAGCCTGCACAGTGGGCCATGCCCATGAGCAAGAGTCCCCACCGGCGCTCATAGCGCGCAACGGCGGCGTCGGAGGTCCCGTACTGCGGATCGGGCTCAGGAATGCCGAGGTGATGCAGCACTTTCCACAGGGCCGGTGTTACGGGCGCATCCGTATTGATGCGACGCAGCGCTGCACGATCACCGTTGGAGAGACTGCCGTTTTCGGGATCAAGCATTCCCGCCGCGCGGCCTACCGCGGATGCCAAATTGGGGCGTTCCACAGAAGTAGATGCATCTGCGTTACGGGTGTCAGTTGATGAGATCGAGGTATCGGGCATAAAACATTGGGGAAAGAGGCGAGGAGATATCGAAGATGCAGGGATTACCCGGTGTGCGCAGCGGCGTGGGGATCCGCAAAGGTCTCGGGCAGGTGGGTCCAAAGCGCGCCCCGGAAGATGGATTCCGCGCTGCTGTGGGCGCGCCAGTAGCGGGTGGCGGACTGCGGTGCGTGGTCTTTGGCATCGTCGAACTGCGTCTGCGCCTCGTCGCGCAAGAGCTGCTGCCAGTCGGCCTGTGCATCTTGCTGATCCATCTCGACCGAGGCCCAGAGCCGCTCGAAGAAGCGGGCGTCCACGGCCCGGTCGAACGCATCCATCCACGGCGCAAGCTGGTCGCTGTCGGGCCGCTCGTCGGGCCGCCCGGTTAGCACCGCGCTTAGCACCGGATAGAGCACCTTGCTGCGTACCGTCGCTGCTTTTTCGATGCGCATCTTAGCGCGCTTTGCGAGCTGGTCGCGCTCAGTCTTTTGATGCAGGCGTGTAGCTACCGACGACGGCACGGGCACAATGCGGTGATGCAGCCCATCGGTCTTGCCCTGCCCGCGCACCAGGGTGCGAGCTACCAGATACATGGCCTCGGTTTCGCCCGACTGAAACTGCAGCGCAGGCGGACGCTCGTAGTTTTTGCCCAGCAGGATGTCGTGCAGCTTCTGATAGGTAAATCCTGCTTCGCCCAGCGTAAGCGCTTTTCCCTCGCCTTTGTCGATAGGCGTCCACGGGTCGCCGGTCATGCCGTTGAGGCTATCGGGCGCGTCAAGTCGCTGTCCTTTTGTATTGGCCCGCCAGCAGCGGAGCGATCCGTCATCGTTGGTGGTAAAGCGGATGCGGCGGCAGATCTCCACGAAGTACGGATCGCAGTCATACAAGGGAATCGCTTCATCTTTCGCGCCGCCCCACGGCTCGGTCCAGAGCAGCATGGGTCCGTGTGCATCGTAGCGGTCGAGCAGATCCCGTCGCGCATCCTCCAGAACCTGCACATCGCGCCGGAAGCGCGGGCCCCACGCCAGATCGGGCACTACCCCCACAAGTGGACGATTGCCAAGGCCACCGTTCATACGCACAATGCCGTAGTTACCGACTCCAAGATACCCTTCCATTGTTTGAAGCGTCACAAGCGCATAAACCCAATGTTCGGGATTAGGCTTGTTGATTCGAAATGCTTTCAGATCATGATTTTTGGACGTGATCAGCATATCTAACTGATCTGGAGTAGGCCGGTCGTCTTTGTAGCTTGCATCTTCCAGGCTGCCCTCGGGAATTGGTGGCTGCATGAAGGCGGGCTGCGCCGGGTCGTCGGTCACGAGCTGCCACGCCTGGGCATCGCCGTCAGCTAGTGCTCGAAGAGCGGTATGCCATTCGCGTGGCGTGTCGGGCAGATTCTCGTGGGCCGTGCGGGCCAGCGTCAGCGCGCCGAGTTGCACCAGCAGGCTGTACCACGGCTGCTGTTGATGGGGCTGCAGGGCCTCGAACGAGGCAATGTCATCGGTAGCAAGATGGGCCAGCACCTCCGGTAGGGTCGCCCCGGCGTGTGTGCCGTCAGGTAGGCGGATGCGGAAAAGTGGCTCGTCAAGCAGGGAATACGGCATACATGTAGCGGATTAGAAAACGAGTAGTGCGCAATGGGCGGACAGGAAGGACGTTTATATGACCTTAATCAGCGTGAAAACATAACCTTGATGGACGTTTGTTTTTCGTGAACAGAAACAGGTCTGGGGACAGCGATGGTTTTGTGATGCTGCTGGATACGTGAGCGTAGCATACAAACACCTCTCTTCCAACGCGACATTTTGTGTCGGGAACATTTTGGGAGCGTACTGTCTCGTCGTAATTCCTGGGCTACTGCGCTGTCACAGGTCAATCTTCGGGTAACGCATGGCTACCTAACGTACCGAGAAAAATCCACAACCATGTCATTGCGAGCGCAGCGACGCAATCTCATGCTATCAGGCCAGGTGTAGCCGCCCAATCAACGGCATGAGATCGCACCCCAAGAGTACTCGTTCGCTACCGCTCACAGCGCCGCGGCAGTCGCAGGGCTCCCTCCTCGCGATGACAAGTTTGGACCGTGCCAAACTCTGTGTCTGTCCACCTCCAAGAAATCTGTCATGGTGAGCACGCGACGGGCCCAGCCCGGAGCACGCCGAACCATCTCCCCGACGTTCAGCAGGCTCTGATCGATCGAGCGGCCCTGCTCATTTCGAGGGAGATCTTTATTCGCTACGCTCATCAGTCGCTACGCTCGTGTCAGGACTCCACGTCTTTTAGACGGAGCCGCTCCGCTCAAGATGACATTTGGTGAGCGAGGTCCAGCCAATCCATGCGAGTGAACAGCGCCGCTCCCATGCAAAGGAACGGACCCGGTTTGAGCGATGTCTTAACAACAATGTGCCTAAGCTTACCTATCCAAGCACAAGAATACTCATGCCTGCACACACCACACTTGCCAGCGACGGCTCCATCGTTCTCCCTGACGATGTGTGCATCCGCTATGGTTGGTCTACCGGCCAGCAGCTTGAACTGGTCACAACTGCTAACGGACTCATGATTCGTCCAGTCTCTCCGTTTCCTGAAACCCAGCTCGATGCTGTTGTCGGTGCCGTTGACTACACGGGTCCTGCCATTCCCACCGATCAGCTTGGATAGTTGAGCAGGGATTCAAGGTATCGTGATTGTGCTCAAACATCTCACGCATCCGCAATCCCAAACCGATCATACCGAAATGTCTGTCCGGCAATGGTAAACCGGAAGCCGCCTTCGAACGAACGGGCCGACTCAGCTTCGTCGGTCTCGGGCGGGTCGTCGAAACGCCACTGCGGCAGGCTTACCTCGCTGATGTCAGATCCGAACGGACCACGAAGCGGCTCGGGCAGGTGGATGCGGTAGTCCGGCTCGCCCAGGCGGGTCATGATGCGCTCACTGTCATCCGGGAAGCCGTTTTCGGAGTATGGGGTCGCAAAGTCAATCGTGTTGTACGTAGCATGCTGCTGATTCGCCATCTCCTCGCCCATCACCCAGCGCTCGTGGCGCGCCCAGGCATTGCCCTCAGCCTGCTCCACGATGCGATGCAGCCGGTCGGGGTGCGTGGCCCGTTCCACCAACAGCCGGTTGTGATCGGGGATGCGCCAGCGCTGTAGCGCCTCGTCGTCAAGCACCTGCCAGGTCGCTTCGAGCATGCGGAGATCCTGATACACGGTCCCGAGCCCATGATCGCCCTGGATGCCTTTGCCCTCCCCGGTGATGGCCGCGCCCAGATCGCGCTCCGGCGGCACGAGCACCTCGCAGCGGGCCGTTTCGAATCCGTCGGGACGGGCCCGCCTGTGCCGATGCAGCCGCCCGATGCGCTGCAAAAGCACATCTATCGGGCACAGATCGGTAAGCAGAATATCGGCGTCGATGTCGAGGCTCTGCTCCACCGTTTGCGTGGCCACGGCGATGCATCCTCCGGTACGGTCGGCGTCTTTCCCGAAGGTCGCCTGAATGGATGCATCGAGGCGGGCGCGGTCGTCGGGGGCGAATCGGGAGTGGTGGGGTGCCGCAATGCCGTCGCATCCAAACAGATGCCGAGAGGGAGCCATCGCCTCCACTGCCCGCTGCGTGGCTACGCAGTCATCAACCAGGTTCCGAATGATGAGCACGCGCGCACCCTGGTTGGCGTACTGCGCTGCACGCTCGGCCAGCGTTTCGGGGGCGTTCGCAATGGGGTGAAGTGTAGGCTGAACCGTTTTGGCGCTGCTCACCGAGGCCGCATGCACCGACGTAGGATCGCGCCGATCGGCGGCTACGTGTGTGAGCAGCGGGTAGTCTTCAGTTTCGGCGGTCTCGGGGTCGGGGGGATCCGTACGATTCGCCGTGGTGAGATGCGTACGGGCTGCTGAGCCGAGCGTGGCCGACATCATAAGCGCATGGCCCCCTGCGTACAAGTGCTGATCGAGCACGCGATCCATGAGCGCCGTCATGTACACGTCCGAGGCGTGCACCTCGTCGACGACCAGAAAGTGCCTGAGGAGCGCGGCGCTCCGCATGTGCGCATGGGACACCTGCAGCGCAGAGAGCAGCACCTGATCGACGGTGCCCACCACAATGGGACCGGCCAGATAGCGTTTGGGGGATTCGGCGGCCCAGCCGCGATACTGCATCGTCTCATCCTCGTCGTCCCAGCGCACCGCGAAGCCCGGCAGCCGCATGGCCTCGCGATCGTCGGCCTTGATGTAGCCCGGCACCGCCTGCACGACCGGGGGACGCCGCTCCGAATCCCCAAAAACGCGTTTGATGGTGGCCTCAACGCGTCCGTGCAGCTGGGTGGCGGCGCTGCGCGTGGGCACGGCAAAGTACATCGCATCCACCTGCCCGGCCTGAAAGAGCCGGACGTACCGCGCGAGGGCGGCTTCGGTTTTGCCGGAGCCGGTGTCGGATTCGAGGATGGTGAGGCTGCCGCTGTCGTGAATCGGCAGGTCGTAGCACGCCTGCTGCACCGGGTGGGGCGTCCAGGTGGGCTCTTCGAGAATGCGATCGAATCCCACCGATTCGGGCAGCTGGATGCGCAGGGCCTCGCCCTCCAGGAAGAGCGTTTCGATGGCGGCAGCAGCTCGCTTGCGCGAATCGGGCATCGGATCGGAGCGGTCGGTGACGAACGGAAAGAACCGCTCGTTATCGGAGCCGATCCAGTCGGCCAGGGTGAGGAGTCCGTTGTACGCGTGTTGGAAGCGGGGCGCATCCGGAAACGGAGGCGCGGTGCCGTCGAACGCCTTCGGAAACCACTGGCGGACGTATTCGGCCAGTTGCTTGAGGTTGGCAGCCGGATCGCGGATATTGTTCGGATTCCAGAGTCGCAGGTTGGGGGAGGCGGGCTGCACCGGCGTGCCGTGATGCGCCCAGGTGGCCAGGAGCATCTCTTCAAGGACATCGAGGTCAGCCATCCACCCCTGATGCACGATCTCCATGATGCCCATCGCCTCCAGCCATGAAGCCACATCGTCGGTTTCCAACAGGTTGAGGACCGGGGTCACGTGATCGGCTTCGGGGGTGTGACCGAAGGCGCGATTCTGGAAGCCGTGGTTCACCTTACCGGCATCGTGGAGGGCGGCGAAGGCCGAGAGGCGGGCAATGTGCACCGGCGAAAGCTGCTCCCGCCCCGCCAGGCGGGCCAGGCGGGGGCCCAGCAGGGTGCGCGTGAGCAGTGCCTCGGTGACCGCCGCGACATCCGCCGAGTGGGCCCAGAGCGTATTCCAGGCGGTGACCGAGCCAGAGCGATCGTTGTTTTCGTGGGTGAGTTTGGCCCACACATCAGAAGGAGAGGGCGGTCCGTGCATGCAATAGACAGGAAGATAAAAGAATGGAGGCGACGATTGGAATACGAAGATAGGCAGAAGGGCGAGGAAAGTAAAGAGGCGCCAATTTGGCAGAATGCGGGGTCTTGACAACGGATTGGCTGTCCCATATACTATCAACGATATCAAACCTGCGTCAGGATGACGCAGGGGATGCCTCCGCACACGCGGAGATAGACCCTGGGCATTGGGGTGTCTACCCTACGGCGTTACGGATGCCTCCGCACACGCGGAGATAGACCCAACGCTACATAGATCGCCCGCTTCCTGTCGCAGGATGCCTCCGCACACGCGGAGATAGACCCCACTATAATTGCCGACGAAATGGCCCGTGACGGGATGCCTCCGCACACGCGGAGATAGACCCTGAAATTGCGGGCGTCGATGCGGGTGGTTGGCGGATGCCTCCGCACACGCGGAGATAGACCTCTGTGCTTCACCGTTGGCCCCGACAAGATGTGGGATGCCTCCGCACACGCGGAGATAGACCAAATAGAAACCTATCCGATCCAAAAGAAGCAAGGGATGCCTCCGCACACGCGGAGATAGACCACATGACGCACCCCCAAACGCCAAAAGCCCCACGGATGCCTCCGCACACGCGGAGATAGACCCCTGCTATCCGGGGCGCAATAGAGGAGCGCTTAGATGCCTCCGCACACGCGGAGATAGACCCCGGTATGAAGATCTCCGCACAAAGTATCTTGCGATGCCTCCGCACACGCGGAGATAGACCCGGGCGCACCCCACGCATAGTGGCCGACCCAGGGATGCCTCCGCACACGCGGAGATAGACCTGTCTGCCGGTGGCCGATTTTGATTGCTTTGTTGATGCCTCCGCACACGCGGAGATAGACCCCCTCGGATCGCGGAAGTCCAGTGTAAGGTCGGGATGCCTCCGCACACGCGGAGATAGACCCCGATGCTCCTGTCACAATGCTTTCCAGCGAGGGATGCCTCCGCACACGCGGAGATAGACCCTGGGCATTGGGGTGTCTACCCTACGGCGTTACGATGCCTCCGCACACGCGGAGATAGACCCGCTGTACTCGCCAACAGGGACATCGATATTTACGATGCCTCCGCACACGCGGAGATAGACCCCGGACGTGATATTGCGCGCTCATGAGCCTCCCGATGCCTCCGCACACGCGGAGATAGACCGTCACCGCTGCTGATATGAAAGCCCTACGTAAGGATGCCTCCGCACACGCGGAGATAGACCGTTTAATGCCCCGGTTCGCGCCGGGGCTTTTTTGATGCCTCCGCACACGCGGAGATAGACCCAGGCGCTCGAAGTCGAATCCCTTCGCGGCGTCGATGCCTCCGCACACGCGGAGATAGACCCCACCTTAAATTGACGTCACGTGACGGTTAGCTGATGCCTCCGCACACGCGGAGATAGACCGCGGCCCGGCGCTTGCCACAGTACGCGCATATCGATGCCTCCGCACACGCGGAGATAGACCCTTGTTGTAGTTGACGAGCCGGATCAGGTCATCGATGCCTCCGCACACGCGGAGATAGACCGTGCAGAAATTAGGTGCGGTATACGGATCGCAAGATGCCTCCGCACACGCGGAGATAGACCCTGTATTGCCATTGTTGCGAAGGCGATACCGAAGATGCCTCCGCACACGCGGAGATAGACCTGCACTTGTGGCGTTGGAGCGCATTGGAAGCGAGATGCCTCCGCACACGCGGAGATAGACCCCCGTCTCGGAAGCGGCTTAACTCATCGCAAACGATGCCTCCGCACACGCGGAGATAGACCCGCGGGGATCTATGTGCAGGAAACGCCTTTCCCGATGCCTCCGCACACGCGGAGATAGACCTATGTTTAGTCGGTATACGCTTTGTAAGTTGTTGATGCCTCCGCACACGCGGAGATAGACCTACCCCGGGTTCGCTACGTGTGCCCGGGGCGATGATGCCTCCGCACACGCGGAGATAGACCCTGATTGTTCAGTATGACGGTTCGTTATGCGCAGATGCCTCCGCACACGCGGAGATAGACCTCTGTTTTCTGCTTTAACAGCCGACCGGGCAAAGATGCCTCCGCACACGCGGAGATAGACCTTTGGATCTTGATCCGGGTGAGTATAGCGTTGCGATGCCTCCGCACACGCGGAGATAGACCGTGTGTAGCGTGATGCTGCTACCCATAGGTAGGGATGCCTCCGCACACGCGGAGATAGACCCGGGGGTGCGCGGATTTGATGAGTATGCGCGGCGATGCCTCCGCACACGCGGAGATAGACCCCTTATTTTTTTGTCTGCAGGCTTGTTGAGGCGGATGCCTCCGCACACGCGGAGATAGACCGCGATTGTTTGTACCTGAACAGCGCCGGGAAACGATGCCTCCGCACACGCGGAGATAGACCCATCAGCGCGACGGATCTCGACGTATATTATAAGATGCCTCCGCACACGCGGAGATAGACCATATCTCAACATTCAACCCATGAGTAAAATATTGATGCCTCCGCACACGCGGAGATAGACCTGTCACCGCCGCCGGGCCTGCCCCTAAAATGATGATGCCTCCGCACACGCGGAGATAGACCCGCTTGTAGCCGTGGGTTGTAGCTGCAGGCGTTGATGCCTCCGCACACGCGGAGATAGACCCGGGCGATCTTTTAGAAGACGACCCAGCACACGGATGCCTCCGCACACGCGGAGATAGACCCATCTCCGTCCCGCGTAGAAAGCCACGCCTTACGATGCCTCCGCACACGCGGAGATAGACCCGACACGTCCGGCCCAAGACTCTACGGCTATAGGATGCCTCCGCACACGCGGAGATAGACCCCTACAGCGTAACCGCCGGGCACTTTGTTGAGTGATGCCTCCGCACACGCGGAGATAGACCTATGCTTTCTGCATTAGTTCGGCGTAAGGTTGAGATGCCTCCGCACACGCGGAGATAGACCCCGGACTACATACGCCTCGATGAGGCCGCCACGGATGCCTCCGCACACGCGGAGATAGACCTCCCACCACTTTTCGAGGTCACTCGGCGACCACGATGCCTCCGCACACGCGGAGATAGACCGTGAAACCGTTGGCGCGAACGGGTTTGCGGTTGGATGCCTCCGCACACGCGGAGATAGACCTCGCACGGCGCACCACTTCAGCCATAGGCACCCGATGCCTCCGCACACGCGGAGATAGACCCGGACACGGTTCCCACACGACCTACTTTCCGGTGATGCCTCCGCACACGCGGAGATAGACCCGTACCGCCGCGTGTTTGGCGTGCCTGCGCTGCGATGCCTCCGCACACGCGGAGATAGACCCTGGCTCTGTCGGAAGCCCGTAGCGCAGTGCAGGATGCCTCCGCACACGCGGAGATAGACCCCGGTTCGACGGGCTCAACCTGCACAGCAAACGGATGCCTCCGCACACGCGGAGATAGACCGCGCTTGCCTTGGGATAGCCGCGGATTGAGGTGGATGCCTCCGCACACGCGGAGATAGACCCTCGACCATGCTCTGTCCTGTCGGTTCACCGCCGATGCCTCCGCACACGCGGAGATAGACCTCATAGGCCTCGCATAGCTTAGTAAGTTGCCTTGATGCCTCCGCACACGCGGAGATAGACCCTATATTGACTTTCTCGTACACGCCCCACCCGTGATGCCTCCGCACACGCGGAGATAGACCTGCCGATCGCCCCGGCACGAAGCGCGAGTCACTGATGCCTCCGCACACGCGGAGATAGACCGTCGACACCCCGGCGCGGTAGAGATCAGACCTAGATGCCTCCGCACACGCGGAGATAGACCCGTGTCCGTTGTACAGCAAGATAAAACGATTTGGATGCCTCCGCACACGCGGAGATAGACCTCTTTGCGTACGATTCCAACACGAGCAGCAACCGATGCCTCCGCACACGCGGAGATAGACCTCACTGGAAAGCAAGTCCAGCGCGTCCGTGTACGATGCCTCCGCACACGCGGAGATAGACCGCCCACGAAGCCGATGCCACGCGCCGGGCCGCTGATGCCTCCGCACACGCGGAGATAGACCCAGGCGGAAACGCCGGGAAACACCCCGGGAAACGATGCCTCCGCACACGCGGAGATAGACCTGCGCTCCTCCAGTTCGTCGGCTTCGAGCACCTGATGCCTCCGCACACGCGGAGATAGACCCGTGGTGGCGTGGCGTGCTGGATTGGCCAGAAGGATGCCTCCGCACACGCGGAGATAGACCGCAGCAGAGTTCCCGGCAGCGCACCAGGTGTCCGATGCCTCCGCACACGCGGAGATAGACCGTTGCCAGACCGTTTTCAGGGCGCGGACGGAGGGATGCCTCCGCACACGCGGAGATAGACCCGGGCGATCTTTTAGAAGACGACCCAGCACACGGATGCCTCCGCACACGCGGAGATAGACCTTCCCGATAATACCATTTATCAGGGTTTAGGACGATGCCTCCGCACACGCGGAGATAGACCTTCGCCTGCCTACACCTCCAACAATAAAGCCCCGATGCCTCCGCACACGCGGAGATAGACCCAGGACGCACGCGCCAAACTTAAGCCCACTGCAGATGCCTCCGCACACGCGGAGATAGACCCGCAGGGCGTGCCGATGATGGCATTGCCTTACGGATGCCTCCGCACACGCGGAGATAGACCCATCATCGCGGGGCTTGAGGCCGAGGTGAGCATGATGCCTTCGCCCACGCGGAGATAGACCTCGGAGTCGGAGAGCACTGAATCAGAGCCTGTTTGGGTTTTGGTTTGCTGGCGAGAGTGAGCGCCGCTGAGGCGAAAATTGGACTCCGATCGCGGTTTGTAGCGAGGCTACGGGCCAAGATTGAGGACAATTTGCACCTGGGGCATGACCTTCGGCCCCAGCCCGGCGGAGCCGCTCGTAGCCCAAATTAAAAAAATCAAAACAGGCTCTTAGATCACCGTTCCTGCCCCGCCGTCTGGAAAGACGTATCCAAACAAGCCGTCTCGCTTCCCATGCAGATTTGCCATGCCCGTGTGGCCACCAGTCCGAAATGGGTGTATCGCCCGTTACGGGCGGCCTCGCATGTATGCAGCCGCCGAACAGGGGCTGGCGACGACTGCGTACATCTATCGTGTAACGCGATTTATTGACTACAGTGCATCGATGCCAACTGGTACGGGCCCAGATCTCCTGCAGGCATCGGGCGACTGTTGAGGAAAACGCGAAAAGGTGTCGGTGACAGCGGCACACGCATCGCATTCACCTGCCCCCTCCTGAAAAGATAAGGCGCGTTGCGGGTATCGATCGTATTTGACACAACGGGGCGTCTTCGGCTCGTGAAAGACCGCGTGATTGGCGCGCCGGTTCGTGCGGGTAGCTCCACGAGAATCCCCTGCACCTTTCACGAGAACGCCAATTCCAGCTGCACGCCGGCCGTGTCCTCAGGCAGCAGCGATGAGACGGTCAGGCCCAGGAGCCGAAGCGGCGCTTCCGGGGGCTGGGGCTCCAGGAGAAGGCGTTCGGCCCACTGCATGAGCACCTCGGCGGAGGCGACCGGACGCTGCAGCGTGGTCTGCCGCGTCAGGACCTCATGCCGGTGGGTCTTCATCTTCAGCGTAACCGTGCGGCCCTGGCGCTCGGCGCGACGAAGCCGACGGGCCACACGCTCCGCGATCGGCTCCAGGCGGCGCAGCATCGCGTCGGGGTCGGCGAGGTCGGTGGAGAACGTCCGCTCGGCACCAACGGACTTCCGCTCCCGGTTCGGACGCACCGGCCGCGTGTCGTCGCCACGAGCCATCGCCGCAAACCACCGTCCGCGCTTCCCGAAACGCCGTACCAGTTCCCGCTCTTCGACCTGCTGCAGATCAGCCCCGGTGTGGATGTCCATCGTCTTCATGGCTTCCGTCGTTACCGGACCTACCCCCCGAAACGACTCGATGGGGAGCTGCGCGATAAACGACTGCATCTCGCCTGGCCGCACCACCGTGCAGCCATCGGGCTTCTCCCAATCAGAGGCCACCTTGGCGACGAACTTGTTGGGGGCCACGCCTGCCGAGGCGGTCAGGCCCCGCTCGGTACGCAGCGCCTTGCGGATCGCCTGCGCGATGAGGGTACCCGAGGGTGGCCCCTGCTTAGGCGTTGTTACGTCGAGATATGCTTCATCAAGCGAGACGGGCTCGATGAGATCGGTGTAACGCTGAAGGATCTGACGGATGGCACGCGATTCGTCTTTGTAGACGTCCATGCGCGGCGGCACAAAGATCAGGTCGGGGCACCGGCGGGCCGCCTCCACAGACGGCTGGGCCGAGTGGATTCCGTACGGACGCGCCTCGTAGCTGGCGGTCATCACTACGCCCCGGGGCGGACGTCCCCCCACGGCAATCGGCTGGCCTGCGTACCGGTTGGGGTAATCGCGCTGCTCGATAGACGCGTAGAACGCGTCCATATCCAGGTGAATGATCTTGCGGGGCGATTCAGGCACGACACAAGGCCTCTGGTCTATTGGGGCTGAGAGGGCTCGACCCACTTGATGGGCCTCTTCCTTCAGACGCACGCAACGTTCGCCCGTAGGGTCCGTTTCCGTACCCAATTGCGCAGCGGCCGCACATAGCAGGCAACAGACGCTGCCCGACTTCGGACGCATCCCTCAATTATTCCAAGACCGTACCATGAGCACACAAAACGGTTATTCCGATTCCAAACGCGAGCCCGTGGAGGGCCAGCGCTTTCACGGCACGCAGATCATCGTTGACGGAAAGCATTTCGAAGACTGTGAGTTCGACACCTGCACGTTTGTCTATCGCGGCGGCATCGCGCCTAATTTTGTGCGCTGTGAGTTTGCCTCACCGCACTTCGTCTTCGAGGAGGCCGCCCAGCGCACCATGCAGTTCATGAGCGCTATCTACAACGGCATCGATCCGCGCATTATCGAGATGACCTTCGACGAGATCCGCAAGGAGCCGGGGGCATGATGGGGAGATTCTGGTAGCACACAGCTACGCCTGCATCCCTTCCCCCCAGCCAACAAACCGGCCGGATCCGTCGCCAATCTGCTTCGCTAAGCTGCGTCGCAGCAGAATGCCAACCCGCTTTTCCCATTTTCCTGGAATCGTGCTTTGGGTGACTTCTGTTGAGATCGTGTTGTTTTTTATGCATGAACACAGAGAAATATAATGCTTGAGTTTGGAACCGCACAGGCAGCGCCCGGCGAGATGGACACCGGCTTCCTTCGCGCGGGCGAAACGCGCGACGGTGCGCCCTTTGGCCTCCCGGTCGCCGCCGTGAACGGTGTCGATGACGGACCCACGCTGTACATTCAAGCGGGGAGCGACGGCGATGAGCTGAACGGGCTGGCGGTCGTCCGCGAGGTGATGCAGCAGCTGTCGCCCACTGAAATGGCGGGACACATCCTCGTTGTAGGCATTCTCAACTACCACGGCTTCCAGCGTGCCCAGCATCGCAATCCGCTCGACGACACCAAGCTCAACCGCGCGTTTCCGGGCGCCCCCGACGGCTCCAGCAGCGAGCGGCTGGCGCATCTCGTCTACGAGCACGGCGTGCGGCGCGCCGATCTGGGCATCGACCTGCACCAGGGCGGCACCAAGCGCATGATCAATGAGGTGCGTGTGCGATGCGGCCCCAACCACCGCCTGCACGCAAGGTGCTTTGAGCTCGCCCGCGTATTCGGTACGGAGCATATCCTCGACGAAAAGGGGCCTAACGGACAGCTCGCACGGGCCGCGCCCGACGATGGCATCCCGCTAATCGATCCCGAGCTGGGCGGTACTGTCGGCTGGGACGCCCCCTCTATCGACGTGGGCGTGCAAGGCGTGCTCAACGTTCTTGCCCACTACGGCTTCATCGACGGCCAGCCCAAGGTTCCGTACGCGCAGGTGCGTGCTACCGGATTCGCAAACGTGTATACCTCTCGGGGCGGTCTGATTGACCTCGCGGTCGACCTGGGCGATCGTGTAGAGCCCGGCGACCGGCTCTTTTCCGTCACGGATGTGTTTGGCGCAACGAAAGAGGTCGTCGAGGCCCCCACGAGCGGCATCGTCTGGCGCATGCGCCGCCTGCCCATGGTAGCCACCGGCGAGCAGGTCCTGAAGATCGGCACCGGCGTCGAATTGCTCTGAAAGCACCATACCCAGAGCACCACGCACTCCGCAACGCACCTTCCCTGTTCTAACTATCCCTACTCATCCTTCCGGCGCACCGTCAGGACAGGCACGTCAGACATCCGAACGACCTTTTCGGTTACGCTCCCGATCAGGTACCGGTCGAGTCCGGTTCGGCCGTGGGTGCCCATCACGATCAGGTCGATGTCGTGTTTTTCTGCGTAGTCGAGGATGACCTTGTACGGATTGCCCTGCCTGACCTCTGTCGCTACCTGCACATCGCCAAGCTGGTCAGCAACGTAGTTAACAAGCTCCTTTCCGTACTCCTGAATGGTCGTGAGGACCTCTTCGCTTTTCTTCCGGATCCCCACCATACCGGGGCCTCCGCCTTTCGGATCACCGACCATCCCGCCGTGGCTCTTCACCTCGGGGTCGGTGCCCAGTCCGTGCGGCTGTCGCTCCGCAACGTAGAGCACGTGCACGGTAGCTCCGTACGTCTCTGCCAGCGTGCGACAGTGCGCCAGAACGGCCTCTGCTCCTGCACTTCCATCGGTTGGGTACAAAATTGCATCGTACATAGCACACGTTGGCGTCTGGTAAAACAAATGCGATGGTTCTTTACACTACGTACACAAACGTATACAAAGGCCGGACGAGCTTTGCAATTCGATCTTTTCTAACTGCTTAAACGAAAGACCGGATTTATGGAGATTCGGGAGGATGCGGGACGCTCTCTTTCTCTACGATCAGCATACCGCGTATCCCACAGTTCTTCTCCATACTACGCCTCCGCTTGCTGGCGCAGCGTAACAGCACGCTTGCATGGATAATCACGACTTCGATAATCACGACTTCGAAGCGCTTCCCAAGAACGCCTCTACGTGACAGACCATTGTGTGCTTTTCCCTATGTCTGCATGGTCGTTTTTTCCGCATAGAGACGTAAGAGGGGCCTGCGTCTATCTCTCTCCACAAGAAGTGATACGTGGAGGCACGTACTTTTTACGAACGCAGCAAGCCGTCGCCCAGCCGTGGCACGGCCATTATGCTGTGCAGGCGTTACTATACAGGATATACCTTATTACAGGCGCCACGTCACAGATGCACCGGTGGGAGCAACCTGAGCAGATAGCGATCCCGGCAGGGCGAGCAGATCGGTCAGCCGCGTGCGCGCCCCCGCCCAGGCAATCGTATCCAGCAGCAGGAGTCCGGCCCCCTGCAGGATGAGCGCCGTGCCATGCCCGCGCCACGACGAGGCGCTGTCGACTCCGTTGTAGCTGGCAATGACCATTGCGCTACCGACGGCGGAGTAGCCAACATTCAGCCCCATGTTCACCAGCAGGATGTCGTGGTAGCTGCGCTCAGCATCGAACGCAGCGCGGCGGGTGCTCGGCACGTTGCGCGAGCCCAGCAGTCCAACCGTAGCAATGCCCACGTTCACCGCGCCCCAGGCCGCCGACTGCGTGGCGAATCCCCACCAATCGGCCTGACCGGTGCGGTCGTGTGTTGCTGCAAGGGCCAGCCCCCCGATTACGTTCGCCCCGCCCCAGGCGGCTACGCGCCAGAGGTGGTTGCGCTCAGCCTGCAGGCGGCGCTGCACCAGCGCCTCCACACGGTCCGACGAGGCGCGGTCTACCGGCCCGGACTCCCGGTAGGGCGCGCCATCGTGCGAGACCGACTCCATAACATCCGGCCCCATCTGTGCTGACTCAGAGGGCGCTCCCTCATCTGCATCAGCAGCCGGCGCAGTAGAGGCGGTGTCTGGGACCGATGGCCCCTGCTGTGCCTGTGCCTCGGTGCTCTGGTAGAACGCCCAGCCGCCCAGTGCGAGGAGTCCCCCCGCAACCCAGCGTGTAGTCGGATGCGAAAGCGTGCTGCGAATCCAGGACATAAGTAAAAGGCGCTATCATAAAAGAGAGTATAGGGTGCAAACGCTCGTGCCAGAACAACCGGTCCATTGATACCCGCTTTGTCGACGTTCCGTTGCAGTTGTTGCGGCGCAGGCAGTGATATGTTCGAGACATCCCTGCGCAAACGAATGAAGGCTCTCCCAGACGGTCATGCTGAACAAAGACCGGCTACGCGGCTGGATGGCGTCTGCCAGATGCAACGCCATGCCACGCGTAGTAGGGCCCATCTGCTACAGACGCCCTTCCTACCCGTGGTCATGCCTCTCGCGGTCATGCTCCACGGGAGACACGGGATGGCGCTCTGCATGCTCATGCCCTGAGGACTCCACCGCTTCATCGGAAGTACGGGCTGCGTCACGGCGGAGCAGGCGCGAGGAGTTCGCCAGGATCCCCAGGTCGGGAATCGAGTGCATCGCCGCGGCCAGCACCGGCGGCAGGTAACCGACGGCTGCCACCCCGAGCGCCAGCACGTTGTAGACCGCCGTCAACATCAGATTGCTCTTTACCACGCCCAGCGCCCGGTCGGCGATGTCGATCACCGTAGGCACGAGCGACCAGTCGTCGCGCATCAGCACGATATGTGCGGCATCGATCGCCACATCGGTGCCAACTGTGCCCATCGCGATGCCCACATCCGCCTGAGCGAGCGCAGGCGCATCGTTTACGCCGTCGCCGATCATCACCACCGTGCGTCCGGCTTCCTGATGCGCCCGAACGGCGTCGATCTTGTCATCGGGAAGCAGCCCTGCCTGGTACGACACGCCAAAGCGCTCCGCCAGCGCGGCGGCGGTCGCTTCGTTGTCGCCTGTCAGCATCTCTACATGCTTGAAACGGTTCTGCAGTGTCTGCAGCGCAGCATGCACGCCGGCCCGCTCCGCATCCGCTGCCCACAAGACCCCCGCCAGCTCGCCATCGACCTCGACATAGAGGGGCGTCTGTCCGGCCCGGTGGGTGCCGATGGCCTCAGTGCCCGCTACCAGTTTGGGATTACCTACCACCACGCGCTGTCCATCTACGCGGGCACGCACGCCATGTCCGGGCACCGCCTCGAAGTCTGCAGGCCACGGCACGTCCACCTGACGATGCCCCGCCTCGCGCCGCACCGCCGTTGCCAGCGGATGCTCGGAGTGCTGCTCTGCCGCCGCAGCCAGGCGCAGCAGGTCATCTTCGGGGCGGCCGTTCATGCACATCACCTCGGTGATGCGCGGCTCGCCCAGCGTGAGCGTGCCGGTCTTGTCGATCAGCAGCGTATCCGCCTGGGCCAGCGCCTCAATGTACCGGCCGCCCTTAATAAGCACCCCCTGCCGGGCCGACGTGCCGATTGCGGCCAGCATGGCCACGGGCGTAGCCAGCGCGAATGCGCACGAGCAGGCCACCACGAGCACCGCCACCGTCGCCATAATGCTGCCGCCAATCAGATATGTGGCGGCCGCTACCAGCGCCACAAACGGCAGGTAGTAGCCCGAAAACCGATCCGCCCACTGCTGTAGGCGTCCGCGATGCGCCTCGGCCTGCTCGACCATCTGCACCACGCGCCCGAACGTCGTATCTTCGCCGATCTCCTCGGCGCGGATGCGCAGGCGCCCGCCCTGCGCTACCGTCGCGGCAAACACCGCATCGCCCGGCTGCGCCTCAACCGGCATGCTCTCGCCGGTGATCGCGGCCTGGTTGATCGTCGCATGCCCGTCGAGTACCGTGCCGTCGACCGGAATCTTCTCACCCGGCCGCACCTGCACGACATCGCCGGGGCGCACGTGGCCGATCATAACCTGCTCGGTGGTGTCGCCTCGCTCTACACGCGCCTCCTGAGGCGCCTGGTGCACCAGCGTGCGCAGCGCATCGCGCGCCCGGCTTGTCGTGAACAATTCTACGTGGTCGCCCAACCGCATAAAGATCACGATGATCAGCGCCGTGACCCACTCGCCCGTCGCGAGTGCCGCGGCCACGCCCACAGCCATGAGCGTGTGCGCAATAACGCGCTTGCCCCACGCCGCTACCGCCACCTTCTTAAAGACCGGATATCCCAGTCCGAGCGTCACCGCCACGCCCAGCGGCCAGGGCACCGCCTGCTCAATCCAGTGGAAGATGCCGTGGCCGTGGCCCAGCACCGCCATCGCCAGCACCGCCGCTGCAACCCCCGCAAGCAGTCCCATCGAGCGGCGCGTGTGCGACTCCGTCGACAGGCGCGAGGCCCTGGGGTCAGCGTCGACTACGGTATAGCCCGCCCGCGTAATCGCATCGGCAACGGCATCCCATGGTGCGGAATCTGGCTCGGCCTCCACGACCACCGTTCCGGCCATGAGGCGCACGTCTGCATCCCGCACGCCCTTAATCTGCTCAATCGCCCCCGCTACGCTACGTGCACACCCAGCGCAGTCCATGCCTTCCACGGCAAGCTCACGACGCTCCATATCGACCCGCGCTCATTATCAGAAGCTATGTGCGTCATGTACGCAAATGGGGGGTGGGTGTTTGCGGATTCGGGGCGCATCGGTCGTTCAACAGATCGTCTCGAACTCCGGTGGCACGTTGTGATTACGGCTGTTATATTCTGTAGGCGCACCGTCTGTGCACCGCTCGCGTACCTGGTCACGATCCAATATCTGTTCTTCTATGTGCTTTGTCACGATCCGCGCTTTCGCGCCCGACGCACGAGCCTTCGCCGCGCGTGCGTCGGCCCGCTATGCAGTTGCAATGCTTGTCCTTGGCCTCACCGCGCTCAGCCTGGCCGGATGCATGAACGCCCAGCCGGGGTCGGACCTGCACCCGCAGGCCGACGGCAAGGCCAGCTACTACGCTGACCGCCTGGAGGGCAACCCTACCGCCAGTGGCGAGATCTACGATGGCAGCAAGCTCACGGCCGCGCATCGCACGCTGCCCTTTGGCACCATGGTGCGCGTTACCCGCGTAGATACGGGCGACCAGGTCACCGTGCGCATCAACGACCGCGGCCCACAGCAGCAAGAACGCGTCGTGGACCTGTCGCGCCGCGCCGCCGAAGCGCTGAACATGATCCATGCTGGCATAGTTGACGTACGCCTGGAGGTGCTCGACTGAGCGCGTGTCAAAGCCATATGTTGACGTAACGTTAACAACCTACGGTGTAGTGCTCGCCCCCCCTATTTTCTGCTGTCTGTTCTGCCTCATGTGTCTCATGCCGCACACCCCCTTTCGCCTCAGCCTGCTTGCGGTCTTCCTGCTTGCCCTGACCGGGTGCGCCGGTGCTGCGCCTATGGGAACCGGTACAGGCGCCACCGACACCGGCATGGCCAGCTACTACGCCGATAAGTTCGACGGCCGCACCACCGCCAACGGCGAAACCTTTCGCAACAGCGAGCTGACGGCCGCCCACCGCACGCTACCCTTCGACACCATGGTTCGTGTTACGCGGCTCGACACCGGCGAGCAGGTCACCGTACGCATCAACGACCGGGGCCCCTTTGTGCGCGGACGCATCATCGACCTGTCGCAGCGCGCTGCACGCGAGATTAACATGGTACGCGACGGGCTCGCTGAGGTGGAGATCGAGGTGCTCAACGGGTCGTCATCCGAACGCGCACCCGACCCTGACTCCGACAGCAACGCCACCTCGTGGTGAGGCGGTCTTGCTAAGCGCACCTGCTAAACGCACCGCTTTTGCCTTCTCCTGAACCGAACCTGTTTGCCTTCTATGATCCGCCCCGCCTTTGTTACCGTACTGCTGATGATGCTCGGCCTGTTCATGACGTCGGGCCCGGCGCTTGCACAAGCGCCGCCTGACCTGTCATCGTCCGACACGCTTCGCACCAGTGGCAAAGCCAGCTACTACGCACCCCACCTGGAAGGACGCCCCACCGCCAGCGGACAGCCGTACGACCCCGAGCGGCTCACGGCTTCGCACCGCACGCTGCCGTTTGGTACGTACGTGAAGGTAACGCGGCGCTTTACCGGAGATACCGTTACCGTCATGATCAACGACCGCGGTCCGCAGAAGCAGGAGCGCATCCTGGATCTCTCGCGCCGCGCCGCCGAGGCCCTGAACATGATCGACGCGGGCGTGGTCGATATTGAGATTGAGGTGGTAGAGGGGCCTGCGGAGTAGCACACCTGCGTGTCGTCCTGCGCGTGGTGGAGCACGCAGATCATCCCGCAGCGCTTCTGCCCTCGAAGCCGGGGATGGTTCGGCGCACTTCGGGCCTGGACGGCCCTCACCTCTGGCACAGCCTCCACCTGCCAGGCACCCGCTAACCGAAGCAGCGGGCATCCCCTGCGCGTGATGGGGGTGCGTTGACAATAGAGCTCTCGCACGGGCCGCATCTGCAGGCACGACGCAGGTGGGTGATGGGGCTGAGGCAGCGACACACGAAGCGGCATCGCTCCGCATCCCTCTGATGCTACCCCAGCAGGGGGCTCTGCCCGGATGAGGCCCTGCCTAAGTAGACTCAAGAAAGAACCTTTCGAGTATGTCATTGCGAGGAGCGTTAGCGACGCGGCGCTGTGAGCGCAGCGAGGAAGTGCTCTTGGAGTGCAATCTTGTGCTTTATAAGCAGGGTAAACCCTTTGCAAGGAACGCATGAGATCGCCGCGTCGGTCGTAAGCTCCCTCCTCGCGATGACAAAGTGTAAGAACCTGTTTTGATTTCACACGTCGCGAGTGAAAACGAACGGGAGTCCGCCTCGTTTTCGGTGGTGAACAGACGTTTCACCGAAAGCGACACCGAAGCTATGCGCAAAGACTATAGCTCCGATTTGACGGACTCCCAATGGCACAACATTAAAGCGGTTCTCAATACCTCGCGCCACCGCCAACATGACCTGCGCCGCGACATTCTGGATGCGATTTTCTACGTGGTCAAAACGGGATGTCAGTGGCGAATGTTGCCTGGTGGATTTGCGCCGTGGCAGACGGTGTACTACTACTTCCGAACGTGGAAACAGCGCGGCGTAATCGCACGTCTGCTCAGCATAGCCCGGCGAGGCGCACGGCGAGAAGCCGGGCGCGAACCCGAGCCCAGCGTGGTAATTATTGACTGCCAATCGGTTTCGATCACCCGCTCAGGCGGTCTGTGCGGCTTTGACGGCAATAAAAAAGTCAAAGGGCGCAAACGGCACATACTCACGGACACGCAGGGCTGGACGTGGGCCGTCGGCATTCACGCCGCCAATGAGCACGAAAGCCAGCACGCCTTCAAGCTCATTGAACGGGCTGAACAGCGAAGCGAACGTCTTGAAGCGGTCTTCGCTGACAAGGCCTACCGCGGCGATCTCGAAGACGACCTTGAGGAAGCGCTTGGGCTTCGGCTTGAGATCACCGAATCCGACTCCGAAGAGCCGGGCTTCTCCGTCGAGCCGAAGCGCTGGATTGTCGAACGAACACTCGGCTGGTTGGGGGGCTGGCGGCGACTTGCGAAGGAGTACGAGCGCCTGGCCGAGACGAGTGCCGCCATGGTCCGGCTCGCGTCGCTACGATTGGCCCTCAGCCGCCTCTAACGGCATATCAAAACAGATTCTAAATGTATTTTCGGCGACCTATTTAGTGGGAGGGTCTACCAGGCGGGAGGGGCTACCCGGTGCGCGAGAGCTTGAACGACTGGCGGTGGTACGACGTGATGCCGTGGGCGTCGAGCGCGGCGTAGTGGGCTTTGGTGGGGTAGCCGACGTTGGTATCCCACCCGTACTCGGGGTGCTCTTCGTGCAGCGCGTGCATCATGGCATCGCGCTCGGTCTTGGCAATGATCGAGGCGGCTGCAATCGAGAGGCTGCTGGCATCGCCTTTGACGACGGTCTCGTGCGGACACGGCGCATCGGGGAAGGCTTTGTTGCCGTCGATGAGCAGGTAGTCGGGGCGGGGCACGCAGTCGTCGGTAGCCCGGCGCATGGCGTGCAGCGCCGCCTGCAGGATATTCAGGCGGTCGATCTCTTGCGGCGAGCAGATGCCAATGGCAACGCTCTGCGCCTGGGCTTCGATCGCCTCGCGTGCTGCGACGCGCTTCTTCGCCGAGAGCGTCTTGCTGTCGGCCACCATCGGCAGGTCGACATCCTTCGGCAGAATGACCGCCGCCGCCACAACCGGCCCCGCGAGGCAACCGCGCCCGGCCTCGTCGAGTCCGGCAATGGCCTCGTATCCAGAGGACCAGAGCGCGCGTTCTTTGTCGAGCATATCAGCTATATCAGGCATATCCAGGGGGATGCGTAGCGTGGTAGAAGCAATCAGAAGGCGGGGGAGCAGCACCGCGGGGATGCATACGCTACAAAGCGATCTGGGCAGAGGCGAACGCTTCGCCCTCGTTTTCGCAAAAGTTCGCGGAGCGAAGGGACATGCGTGTGCTGTAGCAGTGCTGCGCCGCTCTACAGGGTGCACCCGCCTTCGACCACTGCTTCCTGCACCTACGCCCCGACCGGCTCGTACTGATCGGGCAGGTCGTTTTCGTAGAGCACGATGTCGCCCGACTGCAGGCGCGTGGTGAGCGCGTCCTGCGCGCCGAAGAGCGTGTCGTGCGTGTGGATGCGGTCATCGGGAAAGCCTCCATCTTGAAGTCCCTGCCGGAGCGCCTCGGTCTGGGCAGCGCCGACCAGGTAGACCCCGTCGACGTTGCGCGTGGCGATGTGCTGTCCGAGGGCGTAGTTGGCCTCATCTTCCTGCGCGCCCATCTCGACCATCCCTGGCGTAACGATGTAGCGCTGCCCGCCTTCGATCTCATCGAGCAGGTCAACTGCATTGCGCGCTCCTACCGGGTTGCTGTTAAAGGCGTCGTCGATGATGGTGATGCCGTTCTCGGTGCGCAGCTTCAGGCGGTGCTCCACCGGCTCCAGGCGGCGCGCGGCGTGGGCCATCTGCCGCAAGCGCATGCCCATGGAGCGCCCGAGCGCCACGGCCAGCAGCAGATTTGTGACGTTGTGCTTGCCCAGCAGGCGCGTGTCGAAAGCGGCGGTACGCCCCTCCTCATCGCGAACCATGCAGGCGAGCCCGTTCGTGCTGTAGCGGACATCCGTAGCCACGATGTCGGCCTCTGGATTGCCCTCAGCAGAGACCCGCCACACAGGTCCATCGGCCCGATCGGCCATCGCATCGACATGGGCGTTATCGGCATTCAGCACAACGGGGCCGCCGCGGGCGGTATGGTCGATGATCGAGGCTTTCTCCTCGGCGATGGCCTCCACCGATCCCATCGTTTCGAGGTGTGCGATGCCGACGGAGGTCACCACGCTGGCGTCGGGCGTAGCGATGTCGCACAGCTCCTTGATATCGCCGGGGTAGCGCACCCCCATCTCCAGCACCAGTACCTGATGCTCGGGGCGCAGCTTGTTGTTAACGACGATACAGATGCCCATGGGCGTGTTGTAGGAGCCGGGCGTAGCCAGCACGTTGTAGGACTGCCCGAGCAGTTCGGCCACGATGTGCTTGGTGCTGGTCTTGCCGTACGACCCGGTGATGCCAATGACATGCAAGTGGTCGAGCGCGTCGAGCCGTGTGCGCGCCTGGCGTTTGTATCCCTCCTGAATCGCGTTTTCGACGGGCGTCATGATCAGCGCCGCAAGCGCCACCCAGAGCGGTCCGCCCAGATCGGCCAGGAAGAGCCCCGCAATCCCTCCTATGATAGCACCGGGGGGGTCCCAGGCGTACCCCAGTCCCACCCCCGCGCCCACGAGCAGCGTCATGAGCATGCCTGCCGTGGTGGACAGGCGCCTCATGCGATCGGTGAAAGCGAGCGGCTTCTTCTCGGCATTGCGGCGGTAGCGGCGTGAGGAGATAAAAAGGAGCGGCCAGCATGCGAGAAGTCCCCCGGCAGCCCCCCACGGGAAGCCCGCTGCATAGGCCGCGCCGGCACCACCAAGCGCGAGGGCCCCGGCCAGATGCGACCACCCGTACGACACCGAGCGCATGCCCGGGCTCTGACACCAGCTAACGTAGCGGTCGATTTTATATGTCTCCAGCTGAAAGATATGCAGGAAGAAGCGGAGCCGCCGCCAGGCGCGCCATCCGCCAAAGGCGAGTGTGAGCAGGATACCGAGACCGATGAAAAAGGTAGACACGACCAGGAGGGTGGGTTACGAGGTGCGCGGGTTACGAAGAGGCAGGGTGGGGATGCGCAAGGAGGTGCTGCACAGCCGCAGCCACGGTATCCAGCGCCTGCAGATGCGCATAGTGTCCGCCCGGCAAGTCCACGCGTCCGGCATCCGGGATGTGATCGATCAGGTACTGCACCTGCCGGTCAGAGATCGCCGTATCGTCTTCCCCCCGAAAGACGAGGGTGGGCACGTTGATGCGGTGCACATCGTCATCGAGATGATGGGTTACAGTACGAACGAAGGTATCCCGCATCACGCCTGAGAGGGCGTTGTAGTCGGACGAGCCCAGCGCCTGCCAGAGCAGCGAGTGATGCAGCCAGTCGAGGGCGGGCGCTTGCAGCGGCTCGGGCAGCCACGTGAACGGCGTTTTGACCGTACGGGCGACCGTGCTCTTTATCCGCGTAGACAGCGCCCGGTGGGGCTTGATGCCCGAGGGCGCAAGCAGTACGAGCTGCCGGATGTACTCGGTGTAAGGCGCGTGGCTGGCCATGTAGAGCGCGATGCGTCCGCCGTTCGAGTGTCCGATTACCGGTAGCGAGGCGTCGGTTTCGTCATCTATTTCGTCGTCGATGTATGCAGCCACGAGTGCCGCGTGCTCGGGTACGCCCCAAGGTTCGGGCGGCGGCGGCGAATGGCCATGGCCAGGCAGGTCGATGCAGTGGGTGCGGTAGCGAGCAGACAGGCGGTCGGCCAGCGGCTGCATGTGGGTGGTGGAGCTGCCCCAGCCGTGCAGAAGCAGCACAGCAGGGGCGTCAGCTGGGCCGGTCACGGAGCGGTGCAGGTCGGTAGGGGTCAACGGTACGAGCGGTTGGTGGGAGATACGAGTGGGGGCGCCAGAAACATTGTGCTGCTCAAATGCCTGTGGGCGGTCGTTGTTTGACGGCAGCAGTTAGCCGGGGGGTGACCACAACGGTTGACCGCGGCCGTCTTATGCAGTCTTATGCAGTCTTTCTTATGCAGTCTTACTACTGCCTCGACGACAACATGCGGTACCCTCTGACCGCATTGGATTCTGACGGGGTATTGCATCCGGACCCGTCACAGCAAGAAACGGTGGAGTTTTTCTGTGGGATGCGTGTCGGGAAACCCTTTTCGGGGGGCTGCGTTTCGGGTTATGTATTGTTGCTTGTCTTCTTGCAAGGAGTTACACTTGCTGCGGCGGTCGTCTCTACACTCGTCGCGGAATGAAGATCTGTCGGTCGTTTCGGGCGGTTTGCTTCGCATGCAGACCCGTCAAGCCCGAACCCCCCTTGAGGCCCTCCTCCTTTTACACGCTTTCCTTAACGTACCGTATGGTATGTATGGCACGCACGGGCACTGTGTCCCACGCATTGTACGAACCATGTACGAACCGTACGAAATGCGCCATGCCATGTGTACGGTGCAACAATGAGCGGCTTTGCGAGCAGCGTCTCCAGACGCTTGTAAACGGCGACGTAAGCCGGCCTTATCCGGCACAGCACAAGCACGGCACAACGTCTACGACCTGATGCAAGCACTCTCTTGCTTGCTGCGCGCCGTATCTATCTGTTTATCTTATGTTTTTTTGACGCTGCGCGCATCCTGCACCGTCATTCCTTTATCTCCACGCAGCTTGCATGAACGGGCTGCAGTCTTCACCGAACTTCACAACCCCTAACTTATGTCCGATAAAAAGTTTAAGCGCATCCTTGAACTCATCGGTAAGAAAAAATACGGGTTTATGCGCGAGATACACCCGTCGCTTCCCAAAGATGACGACGACCCGTTTATGCCCCCGCCACTCATCCGCAAATTTAACCTTCGCGATGGCGTTGTGGTTGAAGGGTCGCTCAAGCCTGGTCGCAAGGGCGGCATGCAGGTGGGCTGGATCGATACCGTCATGGGCTTGCCTCCGAAAGAATGGGCCCAGAAAGACAGCTTCGACAAGGGCGCTATCATCTACCCCGAAGAGAAGCTTAACCTGGTAACAGGTCCGGAGGATGCGTCGATGCGTATCATGGACCTGGTTGCCCCGCTTGGCAAAGGGCAACGGGCGCTCATTGTGGCGCCGCCACGTGCCGGAAAGACGGTGCTGCTGAAGCAGATCGCGGATGGCATCACGAAGAACCACAAGGAGGTGGACCTGATCGCGCTGCTCATTGATGAGCGCCCCGAAGAGGTTACCGACTTCCGCCGCTCTACACAGGCGGAAGTGTTTGCCTCCTCGAACGACCGCGGCGAAGACAACCACGTGCGCGTGTCAACGCTGGCGATGGAGTACTCGAAGCGGCTCGTTGAGAAGGGCAAGGATGTCGTCATGCTCCTTGACTCGCTTACACGTCTTGGGCGTACCTTTAACCTCTTTGTCGACGGCAGCGGGCGCACCTTGAGCGGCGGACTTGATGCTGAGGCGCTCAAGGTGCCGCGTCAGATCTTTGGGGCCGCACGCAACATTGAAGGCGGCGGCTCGCTTACGATCATCGCGACTGCGCTTGTCGAAACCGGCAGCCGCATGGATGACGTGATCTTTGAAGAGTTCAAAGGCACCGGTAACGCAGAAATCGTGCTCGACCGCCGTCTGGCAGAGAAGCGGATCTATCCGGCAATCAACGTACGCGAGAGCGGCACACGCAACGAGGAGCGTCTTCTGGGCGATGTGCGCCTCCGCAAGCACAACCAGCTTTTCCGCGCCCTCAACTCGCGCCATCCGGTCGAAGCCATGCAAGCACTGCTGCGGCACGTGCGCAACAGCCCGAGCAACGCTCACCTGCTCACCGAACTGGTGCCCGAGTAGCTCCGCGCCACAATCGCTGTACCCCCTGGCTGTAGCTCCCGAGAGCCTCCGTCTCCCTTCGCACAGGACGTTGCGGTGCACGCATCCCGCGTGTCATCGAAACGTCCTGTTTGCGTTCCACATTCTGTGCTACTCGCTATGGCCGATTCCCCCCATTCTGCGTCCAATCGCGACCCTTCGAGGTCTCGTCAGGCAGCTTCGGCATCCCCCGCTACATCGCGCAACAACCAGCCCGGTGAGCCCATCCTTGCCTACCAGACGCCCATTCACAAATGGGACCCTTCTGACCGCCCCCGCGAAAAGCTGATTCAGGGCGGACCGTCTGGGCTCTCGGATGCCGAGATTCTGGCGATATTGCTGGGGTCGGGCACCCGCACCAGCGACGGACCCGTGTCGGCCGTGCAACTGGGGCAGACGCTCCTGCAGGCCTTCGGGTCGCTCTTCGACGTGTCGCGGCGTCCACTCAAGGAGTTCGTGCGCGTGAGCGGTGTTGGTCCGGCGAAGGCAGCGCGGCTCATGGCCGCCTTTGAGGCAGGGCGGCGTGCCGCCTCGCAGCGCGCCGGAAACGAGGTCCAGGTCGGATGCCCCGACGACGTTGCCGCGGTTTACGGTCCTCTCATGCGCGACCTAAAGAAAGAGATCTTCAAGGTGGTTCACCTCAACACAGCAAACACAATTATCAGCGATTATACCGTGAGCGAGGGTGGACTTGCGGTAAGCATTGTGGAGCCACGGGCTGTTTTCGAGCAGGCTATTCTCGACAACGCGGCTTCAGTCATCTGTCTTCACAATCACCCTTCAGGCAACCCCGAGCCGAGCCGGCAAGACGTCCGCATCACCCGTCAACTGGTTGAAGCCGGCAAGCTGATGGGGATTCCCGTGCACGATCATATCATCATTGCAGGTACCACCCACACGTCGCTGGCTGAGCGCGGGGTTATCGAGTAGCCAGAACAGCGTTTTACTGCGCTTTCCCGGAAAAGTCGAGAGGGGAAGTCCGGGTACATACCTGATTTGCATAGCCGAAGTAGATAGCTGAGGTGCAGGTTCAGATTGAGCCCACCACGCGCACAAGCAGGCGTGTCTGGTACCCCCAGCGTGCACAAACAGTGCGCATGAAGCACAGACGTCTTGATATGAACGCAGTCTTGCACGGCGTCCTGTCTTCCATTTTGCTTGATTCGTCGGACTCTCGGCTCCAATAACACTTCCGGAACCGCTTTCTGTATGATTCAGACTTGCGAGATAGCCTGCTGCCCGTTATAATGCATCCGGCAATCTAACTGCGTTCTTCAAACGCCCACCGTGTCTCTACCCGTGCTCTTTCCAACTGAAACAGGTGTACGTATGCCGTGCGTCTCTCACCGAAGCGTATCCCGCTCGAGCGTCTCCTGTATATCGGTTGCGATGGGTAGTGAGGACGCTCTGTTTGCTCTTTTTGCCAGAGCGGTGTGCATCGGCACAGCCGTATGCCGTCGTACTTTCTACCCAGGCACCGTGCGCCACGTATCTTAGCAGGCGCCATGCCTCTGCAGGCACGCAGCCTGCTGTAGCCGTCCGGCGCACCCTGATTTTGTGTGTTTTCTCCATTTGTCTTTGTCTGCTTTATGTGGTTTCAGCGCACCGTTGAGTTCTTAAACGACCTGGTCTGGTCGTACGGCGTCCCTGTGGGCGACGGCCAGATGATTCCCTGGGTTGTCATTCTCCTTCTGGGTACCGGGTTCTACCTTACGTTTCAACTGGGCTTTATCCAGTTTCGGAAGCTCGCACACGGGTTCTGGGTCACCACCGGCAAATACGACAATCCCGACGACCCGGGCGACGTGCCCCACTTTCAAGCATTAACCACGGCCCTGTCTGCCACAGTCGGAATCGGTAACATCGCAGGGGTCGCTCTCGCTATCCATTTTGGCGGCCCCGGTGCCCTGTTCTGGATGTGGGTTACTGCGTTCGTAGGGATGGCTACCAAGTACAGCGAAGTGACGCTGGCTCAGTTCTACCGCGACGTGCGTGAAGAAACCGAAGGCCTCAAATCATGGATGGGCTCCGTGTCTGGAGGTCCGATGTACTACATCGAACGCGGACTGGGTAGCGCCTGGAAGCCCGCAGCCGTCTTCTTCGCGATTATGCTCATCGCCACGTCGTTCTTGACCGGCAACGCGGTGCAATCAAACACCGTTGCCGATACGATGCGTGCCGACTTTGGCATTGAGCCCTGGATTACAGGGCTCGTTGTGGCCTCCGTCATTGCCCTCGTCATTCTGGGAGGCATTACCCGCATTGGTAAAGTAACGGGCATCGTAGCCCCCGTCATGGCTGGCATCTACGTGCTGGGCGCTGTTGTTATTCTGGCGCTTAACTACGACCAACTCCTGCCTACCTTCGCCAGCGTATTCACTGAAGCATTCAATCCGTCGGCGGGAGTTGCAGGTACAGGAACAGGGGTTTTCTTACTTACCCTTATGTACGGTGTGCGACGCGGCCTCTTCTCTAACGAGGCCGGACAGGGCTCGGCCCCCATTGCGCACTCGGCAGCAAAGACCAACGAGCCGTCGTCGGAGGGCGTTGTGGCTCTGCTGGAGCCGTTTATCGACACCATTATCATCTGTACGCTAACAGCCATGGTCATTCTGGTAACCGGCGTATGGGGCGATCCGGTGCCAACACAGTTCGATCTGGATTCGGGTAACATATCGTATCGCGTGCAAGACGAGGGGGGACTCTTCACTGAGGACGCCCCTGAACGCATACGCGTCGAAGACGGCGTGCAGCGCGTGCCCGAAGGCGAACCCGCACTCGCTTGGAACGAAGCAGTCGTTGATCGCCTCTTTATTGAGTGCACGGGTCCTTGCGCGGAAGACGCCGACCTCTCAGAGCCGTTCACGGGAACCATCCACCCGTCCGACAACATCGCGATTGCCCAGGATGGCACCAACTACGAATCCCTCTACGGCGGCGGTGTGCGCAACGGCGCCCCGCTTACCCAACTCGCCTTTCAGCGCGGTCTGTCTCCCCTTGGCGACTGGGGAGGATACATTGTGATTCTTAGCGTCATCCTGTTTGCCATCTCCACCTCAATATCGTGGAGCTACTACGGCGACCGCTGTGCGCACTACCTCTTCGGTGATAGCGCCGTGCTGCCCTACAAGGTCATCTTCGTGATCATGAACTTCACTGGAGCCATTACCGCACTTACCACGATATGGACCATTGGCGATATCGCGCTTGGCCTGGTGGTGGTGCCCAACCTGATCGCACTGATCGCGCTTTCAGGCAAGCTGACCGAGCTAACCGACAGCTACTTCGAGCGACGGCCCTGGGAAAACGGCGGCGCTACCGAGATCAGTGCGTCTGATGACGATTAAGCCGTACCTGGCACATTCGCTCTTCACATTCCACACGCACGTACTGGTATGGATGTCTCTCACATTGACACGCTCACCGTTGTTGACCATCCGCTGCTCAAGCGCGACCTGACGCTCCTGCGCGACCGCACCACCGCACACGGGCTGTTCCGCAAGACCGTGTCGGATGCGGCGGCTGTACTCGCATACGAGGCGCTTCGCCCGATCGACCTGGCTGAGGTCGCCATTGAGACCCCGCTGGAGTCAACCACAGGCTATGCCATTGCTGAGGAAGTGATCGTCGTGCCGATTATGCGAGCGGGCCTCGGGATGGTAGACGGATTCGTACGCTTTGTGCCGGAGGCACGCGTCGGACATCTGGGCATGCATCGCGACGAAGACACCCACCAGCCGGTCGACTACTACGCGAACATTCCCGATAGCGTCGACCGCGCTCAGGTGTTCGTTGTCGATCCCATGCTGGCAACGGGCGGAAGCGCCACGCAAGCGATTACCCACCTCAAACAGGAAGGCGCTAAGCGCTTTACCTTCGCGTGCCTCGTGGCAGCTCCTGAAGGCATACGTGCGCTTCACGAGGCGCATCCGGATGTTCGCATCGTTGCCGCAACCCTCGACCGCGAGCTCGACGAGAACGCCTTCATCCGCCCGGGTCTGGGCGATGCGGGCGACCGCATCTTTGGTACCACTGCGTAGTTTCTCTGCTGCCCCGTCTCTGTACGCTACTTTATGCTTCCTGCCTCTTTGCCTTCGGGTCGCCTGCTGCTCGCCTTTCTTGCAGCCTGCTGCTTCAGTGCCCTGCTTGTGAACGCTCCGCCCGCCCATGCCCAGTCGGTCGAAGCGCCCCGCGTCGTGCTAAACGGCATCGCCTTCGACATCCGCGTCGACGACCCCGACGACGCCCTCACGCCAGGGGCCCGGGTGCAGGTCGGTTCGGCCTCAGCCACGCTTGAACCTGACGATGGCGGGTGGATCGCCGAAGGGCTTGTCGTGCGCGACACGGGTGCTCTCGATGTGCGGCTCGTGCAAGGGGGACAGACGCTTGACCAGGCCCGCTCACGAGCGATTCCGGCCTGGCTCTCTATTCTTCCCCCGCTGCTGGCCATCGGTATGGCGCTCGCCTTCAAACGCGTGGTGCCAGCCCTCTTTCTTGGCATCTGGGTAGGCGCCTGGATGGCCGCCGGGTTTTCAATCTCCGGCTTATTTGTTGGACTCCTCGAAACGCTTGAAATCTATGTGCTTGGCGCACTCGCCAACGAATCGCACGTCGCAATCATCCTTTTCTCGCTGATGATCGGCGGGATGGTGGGCATTATCTCCAAGAACGGCGGTACCTATGGCATCGTTGAGCGGCTCGTAACCTGGGCCAATACGCCTCGACGTGCCCAACTGGCTACCGGTACGCTTGGCGTGGGGATGTTCTTCGACGACTACGCCAACACGCTTGTCGTAGGCAACACCATGCGCCCGGTAACCGACCGGCTTAAGGTGTCGCGCGAGAAGCTCGCATACATCGTTGACTCAACCGCCGCTCCTATCGCCTGTGTCGCTCTTGTAACAACATGGATTGGCTACCAGGTCGGACTGGTTGGAACGGCCGTTGAGGCCATTGACGGATTCAACGAAGGGGCCTATTCGATCTTTCTAAGCTCGCTCGCTTACAGCTTCTACCCGTGGCTGGCGCTCTACTTCGTTTTTGTTGTTGCCAACTCGAACCGCGACTTCGGCCCGATGGCCCGCGCCGAGATCCGAGCGCGCACCACCGGTCAAGTGGCAAGTCCCAACGCTAAATTGGACGAGGCCGCTGCGGAAGACAACGATGAGATGGCTCCCAAAGAGGGCATTCCACTTCGTGCACTGAATGCTGTAGTCCCTATTGTGGTACTGGTGGGGAGCGTGCTTGCCGGACTGTACTGGACAGGCGTTGACGCTGCGGGAAGCGAGGCTTCAATCCGCGAGATTATCGGTGCAGCCGACTCATACACAGCCCTGCTATGGGGGTCGCTGCTCGGCGTGATCGCTGCGGCTGCGCTTTCAATCGGCCAGCAGCTGCTCTCACTCGAAGAAACCGTCGACGCCTGGTACAGCGGGCTCAAGTCCATGCTGTTCGCGATGATCATTCTTGTGCTGGCCTGGGCGCTCTCCGACATTACAGAGGTGCTTCACACAGCCGATTACCTGGTCTCTATTCTCGGCACAACGCTGCATCCCGGCATCGTACCGGCTATTATCTTCGTGCTTGCTGCTGCTACCGCCTTCGCGACAGGGTCAAGCTGGGGCACCATGGGCATTCTGATGCCGCTCGTCATTCCTCTTGTGTGGGCGGTGCTGCAAGCTAACAACATGGCGGATCCGACCAACTATCACATCATGTACTCGGCAGTGTCGTGTGTGCTGGCAGGCTCGGTATGGGGCGACCACTGCTCCCCGATCTCTGACACTACGATCCTGTCGTCAATGGCATCGGGATGCGACCACATCGACCACGTACGCACGCAGCTGCCCTATGCGCTAAGCGTCGGCTTTATTGCACTTGCCCTGGGCACTATCCCTGCTGGATTTGGATTCCCGTGGTGGGCTTCGCTCATCTTGGGCGCCATCCTCCTGTCGGTTGCCCTGCGCATGTTCGGCACTCCGGTTCCCGAAGCATCCAACCCGGCAGAGAATCCGGCAGCGCCTGCATCCGACGAACGCACGGAGCGTGTGTCCGACCAGTAGCCAGGCCCGAAGCCACGTACTGAAAAGTACTGAAACGCACCCTCACGGCGTCCTCTTGTCGATCGCCCCGTAGACCGAAAGACCCGGTAGCTGGTACTACTCGGTTGTTTCCGGACGGTACTTGGGCGGTAGACGGTCGGCAAGGTCTTCGGGGAAATGAACGGTCGGGATGCGTCGCAACGTAGGAGGTGGACCGTCAAAAGAGATTTTCACCCCCTTTGTCTCACGCCGAAGCAGGTTGAGCGCAAGCGCATACGCCCGCGCTGCTTCGGGGTTTTTCTCGCTCATAGCCTGGTCATACAAAATCATGAGCTGGGCGGCAATGCTGGTAACCATGTCGGAGGTTGGTTCTTTTGAAGATCCCATCTGTTTGGCTTCCCGTAATGTGTACCACAGTGAAAGGTAGGCATCGGCACCCGGTTCGTCAACCACCGGTTTGACAGCCACATGGCACCTATTCGGTGCACAGGTACCGTCGTGCACCGGTCCGGTGCGCTCCGTTTTCGGCGTGCCCTCGGTATACCCGAGGACTACAGAAGCATAAAGGTACGCATTCCATCAATCGTTCGCGACCTGCAACGTTGCAGGTGTAGTAGAAACTCTCAAGAGGTTTTTCAGTGCTATATGCTGTAACTACATGATCATCACAGCCATGTTATCCTATGCGGGGCGTAAGCTTTAAACCAAAAGGAGAAGATAACTTCTCATCGGGCGATATCAAAACCTACGGAGGAATTTACGCCGCTACAGCTGCTGACTTTGCAGCTGAGCTTGGGTGCGAGCCTAAGAAGTTCATCGAAACGGTTCAGAAATCCGATATCGAGCCGCTCACCGCCGTTGGCGACGAAAACGAACCGGAAAAGTACAGCCTTTCGTTCGAACGCGACAAGTTTGAAGAGATTCGCGCACTTTTTTAGCACATCGCTCAAGGTTGCCTGAACACTATACAGCAGCCCTGGCTGCACGTCCTGTCTGTTTTTATGAAGCGTTGTCGCCTCTCGCGACAGCGCTTTCCTATTGTATTATCCGCTGTATCATCTTCCACGGCCTATCTCATTGCAATACGGTGTGTAATTATCCTGTCGGGTTTGTACGTTAGGGTGCCTGTCTTCCTTGTACTTGTCCGTACGTAGGAATTCAGCCTCTTGCATAACCTGTATGATTTTCTCACACGAGTCGCTCTCATCGCATGGCCGATCGCACTCCTCCTACCGAAGCATCCCCTGAGACCGACGCCGATCAGCCTTCTGGGCTTTCAGAGCGTTTTCTAAACATGGTTGAGCGTACCGGTAATGCGCTCCCAGAGCCCGTTACGCTCTTCTTTATCTTCATTGGCATCACCATGCTAGTGTCGCTTATCGTAAGCGCTCTGGGCGTAAGCGTAGAGCACCCCCGTACCGGTGAGATCATCACGGTCGAAAGCCTCTTCTCAGGCGACAACATCCAGCGCCTCTTTACCGATATGGCGGATACCTTCGCCGACTTTCCCCCGCTGGGTCTGGTGCTGGTGGTGATGCTTGGCATCGGCGTAGCTGACAAATCCGGGTTTATCGGCGCTGCCCTTGGGTCGTTCATGCGCGCCGTGCCCAACGCTCTGCTCACGATGACCATCGTGTTCACAGGCATCATGTCGAATATGGCCGTTGACGCCGGATACGTTGTCGTTATCCCCCTCGGTGCCCTCCTTTTCTATGGTGCTGGGCGCCATCCTCTTGCCGGACTCGCCGCCGCTTTTGCAGGGGTATCAGCCGGGTTTAGTGCAAACTTGCTTCCTTCGGCCCTCGACGTATTGCTGGCCTCGTTCACCGAACCGGCCGCCCATGTCATTGAACCCCAATACGTCGTTACCGCGCTGGCCAACTACTACCTCATCGTAGCGCTCGTGCCTGCGTTCGTGATCGTTGGGTGGCTCATCACCGACTACGTGGTGGAGCCTTATCTCGGAGACTACGAGCCACCCGAGGACTTTGAGGAAGACGAAAGCACCTCAGACGACCTCACGGATACCGAGCGCAAAGGCCTCCTGTGGGGCTCCGTCACTTTCTTTGCCGCAATCGCCGGCGCTGCGCTCCTAATTATTCCAGAAGGCGGGGCGCTGCGCGGCCCTGAAGGTGGGTTTGAACCCGCGTTCAACGCCATCGTCGGACTCATGGTCGTGATCTTCTTCTTGCCCGGACTCGTCTATGGACTCGTCACCGAGAAAATCAAGCGAGACAAGGATGTCACTGATATGATGTCGGAGACGATGTCTGACCTCGGGGTCTACATCGTACTCGCTTTTGCAGCAGCGCACTTCGTGGCGATGTTCAGCTGGTCAAACCTCGATATGGTCGTCGCGATCAAAGGCGCCGAGTTTCTGGAGCTGCTTGAGACTTCGGTGGGTCTGAGCGGAATTCCTCTGATCATTGCGTTTATCTTTGTGTCTGCGTTTATCAACCTGTTTGTCGGAAGCGCCTCTGCCAAGTGGGCAATCATGGGTCCCACCTTCGTGCCTATGCTGATGCTGATGGGCTACTCGCCTGAACTCACACAGGCCGCGTATCGCATCGGCGACTCCTTCACTAACATTTTAACGCCGCTGCTACCGTACTTCCCCCTAATCATTGTCTTCGCGCAGCGCTACGACAAGAATGCAGGCATTGGAAGCATCATCGCTGTCATGCTGCCATACTCTATCGCGTTTGGTCTTATTGGCACCATCATACTCGCCGTCTGGATCTTTTTCGGTATCCCACTCGGCCCCGATGCCCCGCTGTTCGTTGACTTTTAGAAACCGCTCACGTAGACGCAAACATCCGCCACTAAAAAACCTGGCAGGGCTCATAAGACCTGCCAGGTTTAATCTTTGGTGGGTGCCCCTCTCATTTGGCTACGAGCTGCACGACATCGATCAAACCAAAAGTGCTTTCAGAATGCACACATTTCAGAGTGCACACAGAGGCCACCAGGGCCTGGAGCGCGTCGATCCAGCTCCTCCTCGGGTGGTAGGTGCCCGCCGGGTGGGGGACCGTGCCGTACGTGTAGGAGATCTTTATTCACTACGTTCACCTGCCCCAGACCTGATCTGGAGCCGAGCAAAGCAACGCACGAAATAACCTATTCGTCCCTCTGATAAGGCCCATCACTTCAGGATTAGCGCCCCCCATCGCTGTTTTTTTCTTCCAGATGCCCGCAGTACTCTTACGCGGCAAGGTAGCAAGTCACCAACTCGTCACTCAATAGACCACGCACCGGTGTAGCATGCAGGCCTCTATCGGTTGCAAGATACGTACGCTACACCCGAATCATGCAGCTTTCAATAGCCGTTTTATAGCGGCGCTGTATATATAACGATGTCTCGCCCCATGACCGACGTCCTCCAGAAAAAGCTCGACCACCTGCCCCGCGAGCCCGGGGTGTACAAGCACCTTGACGACAAGGGCTCCGTGCTCTACGTGGGCAAAGCCAAAAGCCTGCGAACCCGCGTGCGCTCATACTTTCAGCAGGGGCGCAAGCGCTCAGGGCGCATTGAGGTGATGGTGAAGAAGATCGCCGATGTGGAGGTGATCGTAACCGATACCGAGGTGGAGGCGCTCATCCTCGAAAACAACCTTATTAAGGAGCTGCAGCCGCGCTACAACGTCAACCTACGCGACGACAAGACCTATCCGTACATCTGCATCAAGAACGAGCGCTTCCCCCGCGTCTTCAAAACGCGCTCGGTGCGCAACGACGGCTCGAAGTACTTCGGTCCGTACACCGACGTGAAGCAGCTCAACCAAATGATGGACGCCATTCGATCGGTCTTTCAGCTGCGCACCTGCAAGCTCGACCTCTCCAGAAAGAAAGTCGAAGCAGGCAAGCACGAAGTCTGCCTGCAGTATCACATCGAGAATTGTCAGGGTCCGTGCGTGGGTGAGCAGTCGGAAGAAGACTACCAGGAAACCATCGATCAGGTCGAGCAACTGCTGAACGGACACACGAAGGCGCTCACCTCGCATCTCAAGGAGCAGATGGAAGCAGCGTCTGCCAACTTGGACTTCGAGGAGGCCGCTCGCCTGCGCGATCAGATTCAGGCGCTGGAGACGTATTCCGAGCGGCAGAAGATCGTCAGCCAGGACTTCGAAGACCGCGACATCTTCGGGCTCCATGTCGATCGCGCCGAGGGCGTGGGCTGTGGGACGCTCTTTCGTGTGCGTGAAGGCAAGATGATCGGCCGACGCCACACGTATCTGCATCAGATCGAGGGTCGCACGGATGAGGAGCTGATGCTTTCGCTGATTGAGGACTACTACGCATCCGCCCATTTCTACCCGAACGAGGTGCTCTTGGCCGTTGACCCCAACGAGCACCCCACCCAAGACACCGTACCACTGGAAGAGCTCCTGCGCCAGAAAAAGGGACGGCAGGTGCCCATTCGCGTGCCGCAACGCGGCGAGAAGGCCAGCCTCGTGCGGATGGCGTGCTCCAACGCCAAACTGCTCGTGAACGAGTATAAGCTGCAGCGCATGAAGCGCGAGCGCGACCGCATTCCCGAAGCCGTCAAACAGCTGGGCGAAACGCTACAGATGGACGATCTCCCCAAACGCATCGATGGGATCGACATCTCGCACCTGGGTGGCACCGAAACTGTGGCCTCGTGCGTTGTCTTCCTGAACGGCACGCCGCGCAAAAGCGAATACCGCACGTACAAGATCCGCTCTGTGGAAGACGGCACCCCCGACGACTTCAAGTCGATGCGCGAGGTCGTGCGCCGCCGCTACAAACGCATGGCGAACGAAGGCGGCCCCTGGCCCGACCTGCTTGTGGTGGATGGCGGCAAGGGACAGCTCTCAAGCACTGTAAACGTGCTCAAGGAGCTGGATGTCTACGGCCTATTTCCGGTCATCGGCATCGCCAAGCGGCTCGAAGAAATCTTTCAACCCGGCGACCCCGACCCACTCTACCTGGGCAAAGACCACCCATCGCTGAAGCTGCTGCAGAACCTGCGCAACGAGGCCCACCGCTTTGCCGTCACATACCAGCGCAAGCGTCGCAAGAAGAAAACATTGCGCTCTGAGCTTCTCGACATCCACGGCATCGGCGAAAAGACCGCACAGACGCTGCTCAAAGCATTCGGGTCGGTGCAGCAGGTTAGGCAGGCGGATGCGGAGGCCCTTGCCGATGTGGTCGGCCCCGCCAAAGCAGAGAGGGTCGTGGACTTCTACCGGGACGAAGAACCAACGGAGGCCTAAGAGAGCAATTCCAGTCAGCATGTTGAGACCGGCATCAAGTATGTAAATAGTACCCATCTAACATTTCAATCACTTAATATTCATCATTTTGAGCTAAGTTGAGACACATCACGAACCATTTGACACATATGCCAAAGCGGTTAAGGGAATAAATGGCTACTATGGGGATGCGCGAACGGCGGCCCTCTGCTTCTCTTTTGGAGCACGTTGCTACCGCATTGATCTCTGTGCTCTGCATCCCCCTGCCCTATGACCTCCACGTTACAAAATACCTCATCAGTAGCGGACGACCCTACCCGGCCCATCGAATCAAGAGACGGCATGCTCGTCCAGGTGATGGGCGGATTGAACTGGATGGGGGTCTTGAGCCTGCTCGTCCTTCTGGTAGGCATGTACATCGCACCCACAACTGCGCAGGCACAAACCGTCTACCACGTCACGGAGACCGGCGACGCGAGCAACGACGGATCCTCGTTCGGCAGCGGCGATGCCATTTCCCTGCAAGGTGCGCTAAGTACGGCCGGGGGAAGCGACGTGATCGTGATTGCGGCCGGGCGCTATCTGCCAACAAGCAATGCCTCCGACCGCGACGCGCGATTTGAGATTACTGGAAATCAGGATGGGCTACGGGTCTACGGCGGGTGGACGGGCAGTACTTCATTCGGTAGCATCGCCGAGGTGGAAAACAATCTGGCCGGTCGCGACCTGGGCCAGAACCCAACCGTACTCTCTGGAGACATTGATGGCGACGACATTACCACGAGCGGCATTACCGAAGATGCAAGTGACATCCAGGGCGAAAACAGCTACACGGTGGTATACCTGGACGGTACGACGGGCGGCACGATCACAACGGGTACCGTGCTCGACGGTCTTGTTATTACAGGTGGGCAAGCCAATGACATCCGCATATCCAGCCCAAGGTCTAATGGGGCCGGCGGGGGGGCATACTGTGATGGTAACGGCAACGACAACGAATGCAGTCCGCAGTTCACAAATATTGTCTTTGCTGGCAACACTGCCGGACGCTTCGGGGGGGGACTCTACAACATTGGGGTGCGCGGCACAAGCAGCCCCCGGGTTATAAACGCGATCTTTACCGGTAACACGGCAGGTGCCAATGGGGGAGGGATGTACAACACGGCGTCCCTTGGCGGTACAAGTCAGCCCCAGATCATAAATACGACATTTACCCGCAACAGCGCAAACACGAACGGGGGGGCGATATACGGTGATGAGTCTACCCCCGTAATAACCAACGCGATCTTGTGGAATAACACTGCCGGTAGCGGTGATGAAATCTACAACTTCGGTGCTACCCCAACGCTCCGCCACACGCTTATCGAAGGCGGTGTCAATGGTCCCGGCGTTGGGGGAAACAGCAACAACATTGACGGCGGCGGTAACCTTGGTGTTGATCCTGGCTTTGTCGAGGCAGATACTCCCGCGGGAGAAGATGGGGCATTCGGCACCGAGGACGACGGCCTGCGCCTGCAGAGCGGTTCACCGGCTCTGGATTCGGGGGATAATAGCGCCGTGCCTTCAAGCGTCGATACTGACCTGTTGGGCGAGGCGCGCATTCAGAACGGCACTGTCAGCCTTGGGGCCTATGAGCGCAAGGCCCCGTATTCCGGCCCGATCTACTATGTAAATGAAAGCGCTACAGCTGGCGAAAACGACGGCTCGTCGTTCGACGACGCGTTTACGAATCTACAGGATGCGCTCAACCGCACCACGGGGAACGATGTGATTGTGATTGCCACCGGGCGCTATCTGCCAACTGATGACGAATCCGACCGCAACGCGCGCTTTGCGATCACCGGCGACCAAGACGGTCTGAAGATATATGGCGGCTGGGGTGGCGCCGAGTCGTTCACGGACATCAGCGATGTGGAAAGTAAACTCGATAGCCGCGACCTGGAGGCGAATCCCACCGTACTATCCGGCGACATTGACAATAATGACAATACGAACGCCAACGGCATCACCGAGGATGCTTCGGACATTGGCGGCTCTAACAGTTACACGGTGGTGTATCTCGATGGTACCTCTGGCGGAACCATCATGAATGACACGGTGCTGGATGGCCTCGTGATTACCGGCGGTAATGCTAATGGCAACGACTCGACCGGTAGCCGCGGAGGAGGGCTTTACTGCGACGGCCAGGGCGCCAACAACGCGTGCAGTCCAGTGCTTACCAAACTCACCTTCACCGGGAACTCCGCAAGTCTTGAGGGCGGGGCGATCTACAGCGGGGGCCCCTCCAACGGCACAAGCAGCCCGCAGATTACTAACGCTACGTTCACCGGCAATGTCGCAGACAGGCGTGGGGGCGCGATCTACGCCAATGGAAGCAGTGGGGAAAGCAATCCGCGTATCGCAAATAGCGTGCTCACGGACAATTCTTCTGAAAATGGGGCGGCGATTTACGCACAGGGCCGCAATGGCGAAAGCAGCGTGCGTGTCACAGGTACATTCTTCATAAACAACACGGCAAGCGAAAGCGGCGGCGCCGTCTTCAATGCGGGGTTCGATGACGGGATAAGCAGTCCAGAAATCACAAATAGCGTGTTTGAAGGCAACACAGCCGGCAGTAACGGCGGTGCGATATTCAACTCCGGTGTTTTTGATGGGGTGAGTAGCCCCCTCATCACGAGCAGTGTGTTCACCGGCAACACCGCAGGCAGCGACGGAGGCGCCGTTTGGAGTGGGGGTGATGATGGCATAAGTGATCCACAGTTCATAAATGTAACCTTCACGCGCAACGATGCAAGCAACGACGGAGGTGCTCTCTACAATCTTGTCAATGGCACGGGTACGAGCAATCCGCAGATTGTGAATGCAATCCTGTGGGACAACAATGCCAGTAGGGGCAGTGAGATGTTTAACGAAGGCGCTGCTCCCACGGTATCGCACACCCTCATTGAGAATGGGGTGAACGGAAGCCGCGTTGAAGGAACTGACAATACGGATGGCGGAGACAACCTCGACACGGATCCGTTCTTTGTAAATGGCGGCAATCCGGCAGGCAACGATGGCGTTTTCGGGACTATCGACGACGGCCTCCGTCTCCTGGAGGGGGCTCCAGCGGTTAATGCAGGCACGAATGCACCTTTCGAACCTGGCGGGGTCGCCGAAACCGTGACCACCGATCTGTTGGGAGATGCGCGCATCCAGAACGGTACCGCTAGTCTCGGCGCGTACGAGAGTACCCTCGGCAATGCGCGACTGCGCCTGACGGCCCACCCCGCTGCAGCAACCGGCACGATGCAACTTGCTAATCTTGGTACCGTAGGCGTTACCGGGGCCGACGTCGACCTGGGACTGCCCGCAGAGGTATCTGCTACAACGATCTCCGGCGAAGGCACCGTCAGCGATGGCACCTGGACAGTAGACGTGCCTGCTGAAGGCACGGCCACTGTCCAGATCGCCTACGAGCGAGACGCCTTTGCTGACCCCGGCCTGCTCGACTTGACCGCCACGCTCGACACCGATAGCTACACCGTCGAGGGCGGCGGCACCGATGCCACCGACCCCGCCAACGCCACATCCGACTGGGCCCTCCTCGAAGCGCCGTACGGCTCCGGCACCGCCCTCGCCTTCGACGGCACCAACGACGGGGCCACAGCCGAGGCCCATCCCGACCTCTCTGGCAACGCGCCGTGGACGATCGCCTTCTGGGCGAAGGTCGATGGCAGCGCCTCGGGCGCAGACCGCCAGGGCTGGTACCTCTGGAAAGGCTCGGAATCGCAGTCGGAGAATCGCCTGCTCGGCATTGCGGTCACGGATCAATCCATTGAGGTCGCCCACTGGGCCAATGACAACACGTACGCCGCGGACGTGGCGTTTGACACGTGGCAGCACGTGGCCGTGACCTACGACGGTAACAGTGTCCAGCAGGTCTACCTCGATGGGATACTGCAAGACGAGCGTACGGACGTAGGCACGCTCAACGTCAACGACGGCGCGTGGTCTTTCGCGCAGCGGCCCGATGGCAGCGACCGGCTTCCGGTGGAGCTCGACGAGCTGCGGATGTGGACGGAGGCGCGCAGCCAAACCGACATTCAGGCAACAATGCACCAGACCATTCCGGCGAATACGGCGGGGCTGGTCGCTTCGTATCGCTTCGACGCGGCGCAGACAAGCCAGCGCTTTGATGCAGATCACGACGGCATCACGGCATATGACCTCACGGGCGGGCGGAATGCAACGTTTGAAGGCGATCCGCAGTGGACCGCCAGCGGCGCCCCGCTCGGGCAGGAAAGTGTGGTGGTCGCTCCGGAAACCGAAGGAACCATCGGAACCGATGGGCAAGCCCTCACCGCGACCGTAACGAGCACCACCGAGCGCTTCACCCTCTACCGCTATGGCGACGCCACCGCCGATGTGTTCGACGGAGACGCCTTGCCACAAGGAGAAACTGAGCGGACGAATCTCGTGTGGGGCGCGGTGCCGGGCAATGCAGATGCCAGCAATACGGGGGCGGCGGATCTGGCCCTCAGCTATAGCGATGTGACCGTGCCGAACCCCAGCACGGTGGGCCTCGCGGAGCGTCCGGGTCCGGCTGGGCCGTGGACGGCCCGCGCAGAAGAGCCCTCCAGCGAGACATTCACGCTTGACGGCCAAACCGCCCCCCAAGAGATTGCGCTCTACGATAACGCCCCCAGCATCCTGTACGTGGATGCTTCGGCCTCGGGGGGCGACACCGGCGCCTCTTGGGACGACGCGTTCACCGACCTGCAAGACGCATTGGACATAGCTACGGGCAACGACGTCACCGTGATGGCTGCTGGAACGTATGTACCCAGCAAACGACTTGATGCCGGCAACTCCCGCACGGCCACCTTCGAGATTACCGGCGCCCAGGATGGGCTCAAGATCTACGGGGGGTGGAGCGGAAGCGAAACGTTCAGCGACGTGTCGGAGGTGGAAGACGCGCTGGACAGCCGCAACCTATCCGCTAACGCAACCATCCTCTCCGGCAACCTCAACGACGACGAAAGTGACGACTCCGGCAATGCCTACCACGTGCTCGTCTTTAACGGGGGCGATGCGATTGGCCCAGATGTCAACGCAAACATCACGACCGACACGGTGCTGGATGGCCTCACCATCACCGGCGGGAACGCCAACGACAGCTTTCCCAATAACGTAGGAGGAGGGCTTTTCTGCGACGGCGAGAGCACCGGCAACGCGTGTAGCCCGGCGCTTACGGGACTCACCTTCACGGGCAACTCCGCAGAATTCGGCGGGGCGATCTACAACGATGGCAGCTTCGACGGCACGAGCAGCCCGCAGATTACAAATGCGACCTTCACGCGCAACTCTGCAGGCTCCGACGGCGGAGCGATCTTCAACAATGGTGCCGATGGGACGAGCAACCCGCAGGTTACGAACGCGTCCTTCACGGGCAACGCTGCAAGCGCCGGCGGGGCGATCTTCAACAATGGTAGCTTTGGCACGAGCAGCCCAGTGGTTACGAACACCATCTTGTGGGGCAACGATGCCAACGATGGCAACGAGATCTACAATGAAGATGCCACGCCCACCCTTGTGCACACACTGATTGAGGGCGGGGTGAACGGCTCGGGCATTGGAGGGGGTGCTAACACCGACGGCGGAAACAACCTCGACGCCGATCCGCTTTTTGCCGATGCTGATGCGGGCGATGTGCGCCTCACCGCCGGCTCCCCCGCGATTGCACGCGGCACGTTTGCGCCGTTCGAGACAGGCGGCATCGCCGAGGATGTCACGACCGACCTTGCCGGCGATGCCCGCCGCTTTGGGCTCTTCCCCGACCTGGGGGCCTACGAACTGAGCACCATCGCCGCCACCAGCGACCCGATCACCGGCGCTACGGGTCTGGTCGGCTACGTCGAGCCGACCGGCTTTGGCGGGCTGCTCCTGCTCCGGGACGCGGCCAGTGGCGATCTCACCTTCACCCGCACGGAGGAGACGCCGGAGAGCCCGGATCTGCCCGATAACGTGGCCCCGGTGACATGGACGGTCGATGCGTCGCTCAGCGCGGCCCCGACCTACGACCTCGTCTTCGACGCGAGCAGCCTCTCCGGGATTGGGGACTTCAGCGCGCTCATGCTCTACAAGTCCGATGACGGTGGGCAGACGTGGAACGCCGTCGATACGTTCAGCGGCGCACGTCTGGTGCTGGACGAAGATCGTATCCTCGTAGCGGTGCAGGACCTCGTGGGCTTTAGCCAGTTCGCGATTGGAAGCAGCGACGCGGGCAACCCCCTCCCGGTCGAACTGGCGGGATTCGAAGCGCAGCGCTCCGGCCCCGAATCCGTCACCGTGCAGTGGCAGACCCTCTCCGAAACCGACAACGCCGGGTTTGAGGTGCAGCGCGCGGTGGGATCTGCCGATGGACCCGTGAATGGATCCGTGAATGGATCCGTAATGGAGACGCCCGGGTCGGACGTCTCTACCGGGGGAACGTGGGAAACGATCGCGCGCCTAAATGGCGCGGGCACCACCGACGCCCCCCAATCTTACCGCTTCGAAGATGCGCACCTGCCCTATGCGGCGGACAGCCTCTCGTATCGCCTGCGCCAGGTCGACACGGGCGGCACCGCGTCCTTGAGCGAGACGGTGACGATTGCGCGGCAGGTGACCCAGGCGGAGCTCTTGCCCACGTATCCGAACCCGGCACGCCATCAGGCCACCGTGCGCTTTGCAGTGCCGGAACGGCAGGCGGTGCGGATCGACCTCTACGACCTGTTGGGCCGCCGGGTGCAGACGGTGGTGAACGCCGATGCGGAGGGGCGCACGGAGCAGGTGCTTGACGTGAGCCGCCTGGCGAGCGGCACGTACTTCCTGCGCATGCAGACCACAGGCCACACCGAGACCCAGCGCGTCACCGTTGTGCGGTAACCCCGTGGCGTCATCTTCAAAATCATCGTTAACGCTGATGCCCTTGCAGGGATGTGCATTCCTGCAAGGGCATTGACGTTGTGGAAGGGGGCGACATCTACAGCGGCCGATCTCTACGCACGGATGCGCGGGCGCCTCTCCGTACTCAGCGCCAACGAGGGCTTCTTCAACCGACTCTCTGCCGTCAACCAGCTACGGGGGAGTTTCAGCACCGCTATCCGCGTTTCCGTACAAGGACGCGCCGAGGTACGGCTTGGACGGGGGTACGCGTACAGCCACGACACTGGCATCCTGGCGCCTCCAGATGACAGGCACCTCCAGGCGAAAGGCCCCAACACCGTCCCCGCGCTTGTCACGATCCTATGCGCCCCGAACACACCAGCACGTTCTCTTCTGAACAAATCGTAGGCCGGACCTTGCCACCCCGGTAGCGCTTGTGGGGCATCGTTCCGTATGCTGTGTGCTGTTCGTCATGCCACGCATTCCCCACGCCACCACCCATGCTCAACTACATCTGGGCCGGGCTCATCATTTTCAGCCTGGTGTTTGCCCTCTCGACCGATGTCCGGGAGCTCTCGACCGACCGCCATCGCAACGGCGACGCCTTCGAGGTCACCGTCACCTTTCCCGATACGTACGACCCCGGTGCGCGGCGCCAGGCCGTCACCGTTCACCTCGATACCACCGCCTTCCATACGTTCTACCCCGACACGACCCCGCCCGAGCCGCGCTACGACGGACGCCTCGTGCAGACGCAAGATGGCAACCAGGTCGTGTTCGGAAGCGGAACGGAGCTGCCGCAGCCCTGGCAAGATATGCGCGCGTTCTATGGCGACGACACCGGAGACCCGATTCGCGCCGAGGCCCGCTTTGTCGATATGTCCAATGCCTCCGTGCAGGCCGCGCTCACCTTCGAACCGGTACACTTTCGCAAGCTGAACGACATCGCCGCTGCCGCGCTCAGCTTCGCCGAAACCGCTGCTTCGCTGGCGCTCGGGCTCATCGGCGTGCTGGCGCTCGTGCTCGGGCTCCTCAAGATCGGCGAGGAAGGCGGGCTCATCCAGTCGCTCACGCGCTTCGTGCAGCCTGTGCTGCGCCCGCTCTTCCCGGATCTCCCCAAAGACCACCCGGCGCTGGGCACAATCTCGCTGAACCTGCTCGCCAACGTGTTCGGGCTCGGCAATGCCGCCACCCCGCTCGGCATCAAGGCCATGGAGCAGCTGCAAAAAGAGAACCCGACCGAAGAAACCGCCACCAACTCCATGGTCATGCTCCTGGCACTGAACACGTCGAGCGTCCAGCTCGTGCCCCCGGTCTTGCTCATCGCCATTATGGGACTGCAGGTCAACGAACTGGTCTTCTCCATCACCATCGCTACAGCCATTACCACCGTCGCCGGTATCGCCGGGGCCGTCTACCTGAGCCGCATGAAGCGCTTCGCCGATACCAATCCGATGAAGCAGATGAAGCAGTCGCCATAGCCGCTTCCGCACCGCATCCCCCTGCCGTTCCTGCCCCACCCGCCCTCAACACACCGACATGCTTGAGCTTATTCGCAGCACCGTTAGCATCCTCTCTTACTTCGTGCTCCCCGCCATCCTCGTCGGCTTTCCGCTGTACGGACTCATCAAGGGCGTGCGCGTCTACGAGGTCTTTGTCGAAGGCGCCAAAGAAGGCTTCGAGATCGCCGTTATGATCATCCCCTATCTCGTAGCCATCCTCTTTGCAATCGGCATGTTTCGTGCCTCGGGTGCCATGGACTTCTTCGTGGACCTGCTCGACCCCGTGCTCGGACTCGTTGGCATTCCCGCCGAAGTGCTTCCCATGGCCATCATGCGCCCGCTCACCGGCTCCGGCTCGGCCGCTCTCGTCGCCGACATGATCGAGCAGTTCGGCGAAGACGCCCTCATCGTCAAGATGGTTGCCACCATGTTCGGCTCCACCGAAACCACGTTCTATGTCATCGCCGTCTACTTCGGCGCCGTAAACATCCGCCGCACCCGCCACGCCGTGCCTGCTGGGCTTTTTGCGGATGCGGTAGGGGTGGTCGCTTCGGTGTATGTGGTTCGCTTGCTTTTCGGAGGCTAATCCTCGTCAGCATGCCCCTTACTGCAGGCGACCCGTTCGCGCTCGCCTCTCCAAACCTCGCGCAGTGCGTGTTCGCATCCTTCCCCCCACATAGGCCAATGCCCTCCAGCGCCACGTGGCGATCTCGCGCGTTCCATCATAGCAGCCCCTGAACAGCCCCGCATCCATAAAAAAGCGGGCAGTGGATAGACGCTAAGAACCTGTTTTGATTTCTTAATTTGGGCTCCGAGCGGCGGCGCTGGACTGGGGCCGAAGGGCATGCCCCTGGTGCAAATTGCCCCCAATGTCGGCCCGTAGCCCCGGCTACGAACCGCCATCGGGGTCCAATTTTCGCCTCAGCGGCGCTCGCTCTCGCCTACAAACCAAAACCCAAACAGGCTCTAAGTGATCAAGCAATTGGCCACCGGAGTCTCCTATCAGTCGAAACCCCTCTCCCTACGGGTTTCTCCCCCTTATCCAAGGGGGAGATGTCCACAGGATCACGCCTGCGGCGAAGCTCGAAGACAGAGGGGGTTTCAGCGAACCGTGATGAAGTAACCTAACATGGCAATCACTTACCATTGAGCCGCTACCAAAAAGCGCCCCTCCTGCCAGAAGCACGAGGGGCGCCGTAGTATGCCAGCGATGTTCAGGACGCTACGCATCCAGCATCTTTGCGATGCGGTCGAGCGCATCCTGCAGGTGCAGCTCCGTCGCCCGGTCGGGCGTGCGGTTGAGCGCGCGCTGGATCTCGCCTTCCAGCGTACGCAGCTCGCCCCGCACATACGGGCGGATGTCAGACTGCGCCACGTCGACCGGCGTCAGGTTGAAGAACTCCACGATGGGGCCCGATGGCATGTCGGGCTCTTCGTTGAGCAGGTAGTGCATCCGGTCAAGATAACCTCGCTGCAAAGCCCGGCGGTAGGCATCGATAGCCTCGCCCTGTGCGAGCTCGGTCCACACGCCACTGCGTAGCCCTTCGAGCAGGTCGAGCGCGGTGTAGACCTCGTTGGCGCCGTGCATCGCTTCGGCCTCAATGAGACGCGCCATGCGCATCGGGTCGAGCACATCGTCGACCACGCCCACCTGTATGTTGCGGATCCGTTCGATCGCGCCACTGCCTTCAATGCGCCGCAGCACCTCTTCATCGATCAGCCACTCAGGCGTTTCAAACGCGTAGGTATTCAGAAACTCCATAGCGCGCTGCTGCTGCTCGGGCGGCACCACCTCGTAGACCAACCCATCCTGATCGTACGACTTGTGCGTTTCGAACACGCCGCCCAGATTGGTGGTCACGTGGCCCAGATATCGGTTCCACTGCGTCACAACCTCGCCATACAGCTCGCCCATCTGATCGTAGAGCTCGCCATCGCGGGCGGTCCATGACATCAGATTCGGCACGATACGCTGCAGGTTGGCGATGCCCAGCTCGCCTGCTTCCATGTTATCGTCGCCCAGCGCCTCACGCTGCGAACGCGGGTCGGCTCCCAGCGGATTGGACCCCCCGTAGAAGTAGCGCGGGTCGTCGGCGCGTTCTACGATCCACGCGTTCAGCGTTTCACGTTCTGCGTCGGGCGAGTCGTGCTCCGGCAGCAGCCGGTAGCCCCACTCGATCGACCATTCGTCGTACGGCCCCACTTTGGGGTCGAAGTGCTCCACCCCGTCTTCGGGCTGCGCGATGTAGTTGAAGCGCGCATAGTCCATGATCGAAGCGGCGGTACCGTTCTCCGCCATGTAGGTTGGCGAACGCAGCGAGTCGACCGGCACGGCATGCGAGGAGCCCCAGTTGTGCGGCAGCCCCAGCGTATGCCCAACTTCGTGCGCCGACACGAAGCGAATCAACTCGCCCATCACATCGTCGTCAAAGTCGACAGTGCGAGCGTCGGGGTTCGCCGGTGCGGTCTGGATGAAGTACCAGTTGCGCAGCAGATTTGCCACGTTGTGGTACCAGCCGATGTGGCTTTTCAGGATCTCGCCACTGCGCGGATCGTGCACGTGTGGACCGTACGCATTGGGGATCTCAGACGGGAAGTATCGGATGACCGAGTAGCGAATGTCTTCCGGACTAAACTCCGGGTCTTCCTCTTCGGTAGGCGGGTCTTTCGCCATGATGGCGTTCTTGAAACCGGCTGCTTCAAAAGCAACCTGCCAGTCGTCAACGCCCTGCTTCAGGTGTTCGCGGTAGCGCTCCGGCGTATTCGAATCGATGTAGAACACAATCGGCTCCACCGGCTCTACCAGCTCACCATCGGCGTACGCTTCGGGATCCGACGGCTCCAGACGCCAGCGCGTGATGTAGCAGCGCTCTACAGCCCGATGCTCCTCGCGCCCGAAATCAACCTGGTTTACGCTAAAGTAGCCGACCCGGTCGTCGCAGAGGCGCGCCTGCATCGGCTCCTCGGGGAGCAGCACCATGGAGTGGTTCATCTTCAGCGAGATGGAGTTGGTTGAGCCGTTCGAGGGCGGCTCCTGCGCATCGTACGTGAGCACGTTGCGCACCTCAATGTTTTCAGGATAGCTGGCTGCACGCTCCAAGAACGTGCGCTCCGCATCCAGGCGGCGCACCTGATACTGCTGGCGGCGGCTCTGCTGCAGGCCGAGCGCAGGCACATCGGTCGTAAAGAGCGGTGTTGTGTCAATGACGACAGCCGAACTATCGGCGTTATGCGCCTCAATATCGAACGCCATAATGATCGGTTCAAAGTTGGCGTTGCGCACCGCTCCGTAGATCGGGAGGTCAGGGTCGGCCACGTTGTCGTAGCTTACGCGCCGCAGCAACACCTTGTCGCGGTTGCGCTCCCAGCGCAGCACCTGCGTGTTGGCCTTCTCGCCCCCAAATCCAATGTTGTTGGCGGTCTGCGCAATGCGCGACACCATCAACATCTCACGGCCGAGCAGCGAGTCGGGGATTTCGTAGTAGAGCTGATCGTCTTTTGTGTGGGCCGTGAAGAGCCCTTCGTCGGATTCAGCGCCTGTTACAATTTCGTCATACGAAGAAGTTGGTGGTTGATCGTTATCGTCGGAAACCGCAGACTGCGAGGAGGCACACCCAGTAAATAACAGGGCGGCCACCGCACACGCGGCGATAAGTCGATGGAGCATGAAGTAGGAAGGTTCAGTCAAACAGATGTAAAGACAATCCTTGAAGCCACTCCCCCGCAAGATCGTTTCTTCCGCGTTGCTCCTATGCCACCAGGCGTCGCTCTATTCCATAGATTGCAGCGGACAGGCTTCGCACGGGTGGTGTTAGGGGGTACTGTAGCCGCGGCTGAGGCTGCGCTCCACGTGCCAGAGTTGACAATGGATGCGCAGCGTGTATCTTGGTTGGTCCCATACCGATTCCTTTTTGCCTAACCGCGTCCGTCTATGCCGCGTCTTACTGCCGACCAACGCTATCTCTGGAATGAAGGCACCGACTACCAGTGCTATACCTGGATGGGCGCGCAGGTCAACCCGGCCGGTACCTGGTTTCGCGTCTGGGCCCCCAATGCCGACTCGGTATCGGTGATGGGCGACTTCAACGACTGGTCGTCGGAAGCGCATCCGCTCCGTGACGCCGGGGGCGGACTCTGGGAGGTCTACCTGCGCTCGGCGCGTCCCGGTGCGCGGTACAAGTATCGCATTAACGCCAACGGAGAAGCGCTCGACCGCACCGATCCGTTCGCGTTCGCGATGGAGCCGCCTGCCGAAAACACGTACGCGGGCATCTCCTCGATTGTCACCGACTTAGACGACTACACCTGGAACGACAGCGACTGGATGGCTGCTCGCAACGGCCCCGACACGCTCGACGCGCCGGTCTCTATCTATGAGCTGCACCTCGGGTCGTGGCGCCACCAGGCCCCCGGCGAATCGTTCTCGTACCGCAATATCGCTGAGCCGCTCGCGGAATACGTGACGGATATGGGCTACACCCACGTCGAGCTCATGCCCGTAGCCGAGCACCCGTACTACGGCTCCTGGGGCTACCAGACCCTGGGCTACTACGCCCCCACCTTCCGCTACGGGTCGCCGCAGGACTTCATGTACCTTGTAGACACCCTGCATCAGAATGGAATCGGAGTGCTGATGGACTGGGTGCCGGCGCACTTCGCTACCGACCCACAGGGACTGACCTACTTCGACGGCACCCATCTCTTCGCTTACGACGATCCGCAGATGCGCAATCACCCCGACTGGGGCACGTACGTCTTTGACTATGGGCGCAACGGCGTGCGCAACTTCCTGATCGGCAACGCGCTCTTCTGGCTCGACCGCTACCACATCGACGGGCTCCGGGTGGATGCGGTTGCCTCGATGCTCTACCGCGACTATTCGCGCGGCGAAAACTGGACGCCCAATGTTCATGGCGGACGCGAAAACCTGGAGGCGATTCGTCTGCTGCAGGATGCCAACACGCAGGTCTACAAGCACTTTCCCGGCGCTATGACCATCGCCGAGGAGTCGACGGCCTTTCCGGGTGTCACCAAACCGGTGGATATGGGCGGGCTCGGCTTCCTCTACAAATGGAATATGGGGTGGATGAACGACACGCTGGAGTACTTCGAGAAGGAGCCCATCCACCGCAAGTACCACCATGGCGATTTTACGTGGACGCTCAGCTGGGCCTTTACCGAGCAGTTCATGCTTCCGTTCTCGCACGACGAGGTGGTGCACGGTAAGGAATCGATGTGGGGCAAGATGCCGGGCGACGACTGGCAGAATGCCGCCAACCTGCGGGTGCTCTATACGCACCAGTACGGCCACCCCGGCAAGGTGCTCTCGTTCATGGGCAACGAGTTCGGGCAGCACCATGAGTGGAACCACGACCAACCCCTCGCCTGGGACCTGACCGACAAGCGGCTGCATGCGGGCCTTCAGCAGTGGGTCCGCGACCTCAACACCCTCTACCAGGGCCGTCCGGCACTCTGGAACGACACCGAGAGCGGCTTTGAGTGGATTCACTACGGCGACCGCGACCAGAGCGTGATCAGCTATCTGCGCAGACGCGACGACCAGGTGCTGGTGTTTGTGCTGAACATGACACCGGTGGCGCGAACGGACTACCGCATCGGGCTGCCTACTACGGGAATGTGGACTGAGCGCCTGAACAGCGATGCGGATGTCTACGGCGGCAGCGGCGTGGGCAATGCCGGAACGGTACAGGCCGAGAGCCATCCGTATCTCGGGCAGCCGGCCTCGGCTTCTGTCGTCGTTCCCCCCCTCGGCGCGCTAATCTTCTCGCCAGAAACGCAGGCTGATTTCGACCCGGGCATCTGACCTACACTGCCCGGGCCTTCAGCAACAGAACCTGTTCTCTCCTGTCTCTAAATGGCTTCCTAACGGCGGGGGGCTTTTGCCTTAATATCTGTTTAGCCGGCCTCGATGAGCGCCCGGGATATACGCTTCGCTCCTGATCCCGAGCTAAGGAAACCTATCGCCGAGGTCGGCTTGCATCCCCGGTGCCACAGCGTCCCCCACAAGCCGCACCCACACATCCGAGTGATGAAGGCCTTTCGCCTGCGGCACCCATCCTGTCTTTGTGGAACGGAGCCCCCGGAGCCGGGATACCTATCATTCGCCTGGGCGCAGGGCTTCGCATCCCCCTGGGCCATCCCGTTATCTCGCACTCTTTGACCCGGCTGTTCTGTCTATGTCTACCCCCAACCGCTCCGCTTCGGCCATTCGCCAGCAATTCCTCGATTTCTTTGCGGAGAAAGACCACGCCATCGTTCCCAGCGCCTCCATTGTGCCGGGGGGCGATAGCACGCTGCTCTTCACCAACGCCGGCATGAATCAGTTTAAGGATGTGTTTTTGGGCACCGGCACCCGTGATTATTCGCGTGCTGCCGATACGCAGAAGTGCCTGCGGGTGTCGGGGAAGCACAACGATCTGGATGAGGTGGGCCACGACACCTACCATCATACGTTCTTTGAGATGCTCGGCAACTGGAGCTTCGGCGACTACTTCAAGCGCGAGGCCATCCGCTGGGCGTGGGAGCTGTTGGTGGATGAGTGGGGCCTGGAGCCGGAGCGGCTGTACGCCACCGTCCACGAAGGCGACGACGCACTCGGACTGGAGGCCGACGAGGAGGCCGCCACGCTCTGGGCAGAGGAGACGACCATTCCGGAAGCGCACATTCTGTATGAGCCCTCGAAAGAAAACTTCTGGATGATGGGCGACACGGGTCCGTGCGGGCCGTGCTCGGAGGTGCATGTGGATATGCGCACCGACGAGGAACGCGCGGCGGTGGACGGCAAGACGCTCGTCAATAAGGACCACCCGAAGGTCATTGAGATCTGGAATCTCGTGTTCATGCAGTACGATGCGCAGCCAGACGGTTCGCTGAAGCTGCTCGACAACCAGCACATTGACACGGGCATGGGCTTTGAGCGCATTGCGGCGGTGCTGCAGGGCAAAGACAGTACGTACGACATCGACCTGTTCGAGCCGCTCCTGCAGGCGGTGGCCAATGCGTCGCCCCGTGAGGCCGTACGCGGCTACAACGACATCGCGCTTGACGATGCCGACGAGGTGGAGGCGGTGCGCATTGCGCTGCGCGTGATTGTGGACCACATCCGCGCTATTGCCTTTGCTATTCTCGACGGCGTAACCCCCGGCAACGTGGGACGCGGCTATGTCATCCGTCGCATCTTGCGCCGCGCCGTGCGCTACGGCTATCAGACACTCGGACTGCGCGAGCCGTTCTTGCATGCGCTGCTGCCCGCGCTCACTGAGGCCATGGGCGATGCCTTCCCCGAGATCGACGAAAAACAGAGCTACCTCCAAAAGGTCATTCGCTCCGAAGAGGAGAGCTTTCTGGAAACGCTCGGCACCGGACTCGACTTCTTCGCCGGGCTTGTACCGCATGTCCACCAGGCACAGGAGGATGCGAAAGCTGCTCTCAAATCGCTACAGGGGGATGCGAAGGCGATGCATCTGCTCACCAATGCCTACGTCGACCACGACGACCGGACGGCGATTGCCGAGGCGTTTGTCACCACAGCCGAAGAAGGTGCGCTGGCGGGCGAAGTCGCATTCCTGCTCCACGACACCTACGGTTTCCCGATCGACCTGACGCAGCTCATGGCGCGTGAGGAAGGTCTGACTGTGGACATGGACGGCTACGAGCGCCTCATGCAGCGCCAGAAGGAGCGTGCCCGTGCGGCCTCGCAGTTTGGCGGCACAGGCGACACCGACGGCGACTGGCACACGGTGTCCGATGGCCCGCGCTCGGCGTTTGTCGGATACGATGCGCTCAGCATCGACGACGCCGTAGTGCGTGCTGTGCGTACGGTGTCTGACGAAGATGCCGATGCCGCCGCGCAGATCGAGTTGGATCGTACGCCCTTCTACAGCGAGAGCGGCGGTCAGGTCGGTGATACCGGCACGCTCACTGTGGGCGATGATACCGTGCGCGTGCTCGACACGCAGCGTATCGGCGATCGCATTGTGCACATGGTGGAGCGCCTCCCCGAATCGCTCGACGCACCCGTTGAGGCCACCGTCGACGCCGCGCGCCGCCAGCACATCAAGAAGCACCACACCGCCACGCACCTCTTGCACGCGGTGCTGCGCCGCACGCTGGGCAACCACGTGCAGCAGAAAGGCTCGCTCGTGGCGCCCGACCGGCTGCGGTTTGACTTCAGTCACTTCGAGGCCGTCACCGACGACGAACTCCGCGCTATGGAGGTGCAGATCAACCAGGCCGTGCAGCGCAACATCCCACAGCAGGAAGAGCGCGGCGTGCCGATGGACGAAGCGATGGAGCGCGGCGCCACGGCGCTGTTCGACGAGAAGTACGGCGACGAGGTGCGCGTCATCACCTTCGACCCGGATTTCTCGATGGAGCTCTGCGGCGGCACGCACGTCGACGCGACCGGAGAGATCGGCATTGTGCGACTGCTCTCGGAAGGCTCGGTGGCTTCGGGCATCCGACGGATTGAGGCGGTGGCGGGGGATGCCGCGGTCGATTTTGTCGAGCAGGAGTTGGAAGCGTTAGATCAGGCCCGCAAACAGTTTCAGGGATTGCAGCGTCCGCTCGATGCAGAAATCGCCGCGCTGAAGGCCGAGCGCGATGCCTTGCGTGAGCAGGTGCAGGACTTGCAGCGTGGCCAGTTAGCGCAGCACCTGGACCGCATCATTGCAGAGGCCACCGAGGTGAACGGCATCACCGTCGCCACGGGGACCATTGGCGAAGCGGATATGGATCTGCTGCAGGACCTGGGGCAGCAGCTACGCGATCGCCTGGGCGCTGGAGCCGTGGGCGTGCTCGGCAGCACCGATCCCGAAAGCGAGAAAGTGTACGTGGTGGCTTCTGTTGCCGACGATGTAATGGCGGCACACGACATCAAAGCGGGCGACCTGGTGGGCGATCTGGGCCGCAAACTGGGTGGCGGGGGCGGCGGCCGTCCGACATTCGCATCCGCAGGCGGACGCCACGGCGACAAGCTCACCGCTGCGCTTGACGGGGTAGCCGATTGGGTGCGGGGGCGCGTGGGGTGATCTGTGTTCAGGTCAGCGGGCGGATGCGTGCTTTCTCGGCGTCCAATACCACGAAAGATGCGCTTAGGCGTTCAGGGTCGCGGCTGAGCAGCGCTCGTAGCTGAGATATTTTGAGCGCCCGCTCCTCTGGGGCAAAGCGCAACAGGATAATTCCCTGCATGGGACGACCCAATCGGTAGACAAGTGTCCCAAAATCTTTATCCTCCGTTAGCAGGATGCGTTTCTCATTCCATGCTTGTTGGAGCACTTCGATGTCAGAGGCCCCACGCATGGATTCCAGGACGTACGTCACGTCGTAACCTTCATCGCGAAGGGCTTTAACAAGTCCGGCATCGCAGCATTCATGTGCCAGTAGCTTCATGGCGACTCTTCCGCAACAGGGACTACCGTCTCATCTGCCACATAATCTGCTGCGAAGCGGACGGCGGCAAAAATATCTTCTTGCGCCAGATGAGGATGGTCCTCGAGAATCGATGCGACGGTCTGCCCCGCTCCCAATTTGCGAAGAACGTGCTCCACGGGAATCCGGGTGCCCTTAATGACAGGCTTCCCGAACATCACATCCGGATCTTTGGTGATGCGGTCATGCGCCATGATGTTGAAGATGGTTGTGGAAGAACGGAGAATCCGAACCAAGACCTCTGCGAGTGCCCTTTATGTGAAGATGGACACAGCCATGCATGGTTGAATTTGATTGTCAGTTAGTTTCCAACGACCTTTTTCGTTCCCAGGTTCGCCTGCGTGATGCCGCCTCTCATTTAGGGGATTGTCCCGTAGCCGTAGCATTCTCGATTCAGGGCGAATACAACCGGTCCTGGGTCCATTGCGCCGGGTTGTTTACGATGTACTGGCGGATGGCGTGGAATTCGCGTTCGTTACGTACAATGCGGTCGTGATACCGGGATTGCCATGCGAAATCGGGTTGCCCAGCCCGCCGGATGCGTTTGGTGCAGGCGGATTTAATTTGGCCAATGATTGCGCCCAACGAATGGGCATGCAGGGTTGGAGTTTTGTCGGTAGAGACGCCTCGCCGTGGCGTCTCTACATTGGGTGAAACACCGGGCGAATCCGACCGAATACCGATCAACCCGTGAAAATGATTGGGCATGACCACCCATGCATCTAACATCACATACGGGCGTACCTGTGGGGTCCGTTGCCATTCTTCGGCAACGACACACCCCGCCTCCGATAACCCCATGATGCCCTTCTGGATCGTCCCGAAAAAAAGGGTGCGCTGGTGCGTGCATATCGTGACGAAATACCATCCGGGCGATCGATAATCCCACGTCGGGTGCCGGGCCGATTCAATCCGGTAGGTGCCTTTGAATAGTGCCATGCGTTGCTCTTGTTTTTTGTGTTGCGATCGATATGTGGCGCGTCCTCTTTTCGGAATTGACGGTGCGTGGTGCCGAATTGATATCGGTTTTGTGATGATTTTTGGTAGCCGTTGAAATCCAACGGCTCTACCTCTACGGATGTGCGATACATCCCGGTTCTGATAATCTTAAGGGGGCTTTACATGTTGAATAGCAGGTCCGTTTGGGGTACTTTCAATTAAATTGTCTCCTACGAATGAAAGACTTTCTGATCATAGATCGTAACATTTAGTTTACATTATCGCCTTTCACCCCCCCCTCTGTTTCATATAATGTCAATAATTCAATTCCAACGAAGACAACCTCAAACCTATGAAAACTTCAGCTGTAGTAAATCTCTCATTGGTAATAATTTGTTCGATATGTCTTTTAGGGTTTGCAAGTAGTGAAGAAGAGATCGTTAATCCGTCCGAGGCCAGTCATACCGTCATCGTTCTTGAAAACGTCAATCCTTCAGTAGTTGAGTTTGGTGAAGATAAGGATCAAGTATGTAGCTTGGAAACTAACGTAGTCAACGTAGACACCTGTAGATATCAACTTGGTGTGATTGGGAATACTATGACGTGTTTTAGTATGGCCTGTGCAACAGATATGTGTTGCCTGGGCTCGTGCCCAGGATCGGGTGGCAGTGGACCGAGTGAACAAGAAGATCCATCGTGGCGGGCGTAAAGCTCTCATAATTCTTGAATTATTGCTCGCTTTGAGGTAGCCGTGGTCCTGGTCGGCCACGGCTACCTTACGTTCAAATGATTAAGCTAACTTTATACTATAACCAAAATGAATAAAGTAGTGCGCGTATTCATACTTATATTTTTTCTTGGTAGTGGCATCCTTTATGCTTAGGACACGGATGAACCTCAACGTGCCTTTGAGTGGGAGCACACCATAGAAATTGAAGAGACGGAAGATGCTTTTGTCGTCAATCCCAAGATCCGTGTAGACGGCGATCGGCTCATTGTTGCCGATGAATCACAGATCCGCATCTATGACTTGGACGGTACTCTGCTGATGCAAATGGGCGAGCCGGGCGGCGAAGCGCCTGGTGCACTACGGTTCCCAGCCCCAGCTATCCAACTTTCGAGTGGATCCTACGTTGTGCCGGATGCACTAACTGGGAATCTCAGCCTTTTTGATCAGGATGGTACTTTTTTAAATCGGCATACGCGCGTAGTAGCACCAGCGGGAACGCATGAGGTAGCGCTTCTGCCAGGTACCGATGATGTGCTAATGGTCGGTGCAGCCCAGGTTGAAGGCGGCGGTGCAAGCCCATTGCTTCATCGCTTCAGTGTAGAGGATGGGGAGGTGAAACAGAGCTTTTTTCCGCACCCCATTCCTCTTGGCGAATACGGCGGTCTGCTTTTTACGCTCGGGGAAATATCGAATGTTGACATCCGAAATGATCGCATTGCTGCCACTTTTAGGGTGCTTCCTTCACTGTTTATCTACGACATAGACGGAGAACTCGTAGAACGACTTGACTTTCCGCTCCAAACCTTTAGAAATCCCAAACCCGATCAATTATCTTCCCGCGAGGAATGGTTCGGTTTTATGTTAGAGCATTCTTTTGTTACGGATGTTTTTTGGCTGACGGATGATGTTCTTCTTCTCCAATACAATGATCTTGAAGAGTTCGGTGAAGACGGCTCTGTTACGAACTGGCGGCTCGCTGCCGTAAACCTGGATGGGGATGTACTTTTCGAATGGATCGATACGCCCCGATTGTTTGGCATTCACCCCGAAACTCGGAAAATGTATTTTCAAGATCCCGACGCAGAAGTACCCAATCGGTTGAAGGTGGGACAATTCAGCGAAAGCGTTTTACAAGACCTGTCGCTTTAGCTTCCGTGATCGGGTACAATGTATGCCTCTTCTAAACGAACCATACCAAAACGGCTGCCTCAACACTGTGAGGCAGCCGCTTTTTGTTTGAGTCATTTGTCTTAACTGACGGCATGTGCAGGTTTCCTTCCTCCTTTGTTGATCACCGCCTTGTCGCAGAATGCGCGGTCCTCACATCCCCCATTCCCTCACGCTGTTCGGGATTTCCCCCTTCGCGAAGGGGGAAATGTCGCGTAGCCACAAAGGGGGATATGCGCCCAAAAGGATAATGGAAAACTTGCACACCGCGTTAACTGGTGCGGAAGCACGTGACACGCAACCGCGAACTGCTCAAAGCAAGCTTTAACTATCCAGGTAGATGTAGTAACGAAGCACGCTCTCTTGCTCTATGTTCAGTCCTACGGTATTGTGAAATGTGGTGTAGACCACGCGTCCACTGCCGAGGCTGAACGTAATGGCGAGGGGCTCGTTGCCCTCCTCGAGCTGCGAGGGCTGTCCGTGGACGAGCACCTCCGCGTCGCCCTCCAGGTTGGTGATGCGGCTCCAGCTTGGGGCATCGTAGGTGATTGTAAGTTCCCCACGCCGAATCCAGTCGCGAAGCGACTGCGCAGTTACGCGTCCCTCAAGCTCTTCGGCAAACGAGTCGTTCGTGAACGAGATCTCGTCGGGAAAGAGCGCTTCCACGTACGGCGCTTCGAGATCTGAGATATAGAGCGTGCCGCCCTGGTTTACATAGTCGGCCAGCACAGCGGCCCGTTCCTCGGTAAACGAATCGCTCCCACAGTTAACAAAAACCATGGCATAGTCGCCAAGAAGATCTGCATCGCCCAGGCTCTCCGGACTCAGCTCATCGACATCCTCATTGCCCAGCCCGAGCACGACGTCTTCGATGCTATCGTATTCGCCGGGTACATAGCCGAGAGGCTGTACGCTGTCGAGATCGACCTCATCGACGGCAATCACGTCGTTGAGGGGGACGGTTACGGTAAACGTAGCCTCGAAGACACCCCGCTTCGCGATGAGCGTCTGCTCTCCCGTCGGTACATCCTCAAGCGTAAAGGCTCCGTCTGCGTCGGTTGTCGTCGTCGGGCCGTCGGTCTGTACTGCGAAGACGGGGCTGAGCACTGTATTAAGAGGACGCAGAGCATTCCCGGACTGTGCAGCATCTGCCGCCTCGTCCGTCGCCAGTCCGACGGTAACCCCCTGGATAGGCGTCTCGCCATCGGCGGCTGTCACCACACCGATTACCGTTCCGGTTTGCGGACCCGGATCCGTTTCGGGGTCGCTTACCCCGGTGTCTCCATCACACCCCATGAAGAGAAGCAGGGGGAGCACAAGAAGAACAGCGCCAACGAGCCGGCCGAAAGTCGAATACATAAGACATACAGGTACTGACAAAAAAACGTTGCACTTTTCACACATCGATGAACAAAGCGCTACAAAAGCACCAAGAATAAAAAGGGGCGACAAACTATTACACCGACTGCTCCGGGTTCGGTATATTCTACTCAATCTGGATACCTATGTAAGCCTCTCACCGTTGTAGGGGATGCTATTTATCGCATTGGTTAGATGTAGGAGATCACAGGAGTCAGAGACGGATGGACGCACGGACCTACGCGGTAGCCGAATTTACTCCATTAGCTACGGGGCAAGCGCCCAAGCCGTTATCTGTTGCGATCGCCGTTCATCGTAATTTGAGCATGATGCAGGAACGTCGCCTGAGAGCACAGGTACAGCATGATCGAACATTTAGACATGCTCCGGTGGGGTGGCGGAGCCTGGTTGAACGCACCGGTCTCGAAAACCGGAGTACCCTCACGGGTACCGGGGGTTCGAATCCCTCCCCCACCGCTTTCCGAACAGCCGTCTTTCGCACACCGCGGAAGGCGGCTGTTTTCTGTTGTGTCTTTAAGACAAAAACAGTGCCTGATTGTGCGCTATATACGTTTACACCAGCAGATAGCGCGATGCGGGCGGCACAGAACGCTGCGGATGCCCTTCGCATGCGCCACCTGCTTTGCCAGGCGCCCACCATGCAACAGCTCACATATTTCCCCTTAACGCCCCAACGCCATGTCGGCCAATCACACCGTTGCGAACTCGCACTGCACCATGACCGAGATCGTTTTGCCCAACGACACCAATGGGCTGGGTAACATGATGGGCGGACGCCTGCTGCATCTGATGGATAAGTGCGCGGCCATCTCAGCCCAGCGCCATGCCCGTCGCGTGTGCGTCACCGCCTCGGTCGACAACGTCGAGTTTCAGCGACCCATCCGTGAGGGGAACGTCGTGGTGGTCGAAAGCCAGGTAAATCGGGCGTTTCGCACGTCGATGGAGGTAGAACTGAACGTGTGGGCCGAAAACCCGCGCGATGCTACTCGACGCAAATGCAACCGCGCCTTCTATACATTCGTTGCGCTAAGCGAAGACGGCCATCCCATTGAGGTGCCGCAGGTGGTCGCCGAAACGCCCGAACAGGAAGCCCGCTTTAAGGCGGCAGGCAAGCGCCGGGATGTGCGCCTGGTGCTCGCCGGTCGCCTTTCGCTCGACGAGGCCAACCACCTGCAGGCCGACATGCTTAACGCGGTGGGCACCGCCAACCGAGACACTGAGTAGCACAGAGCCGTGCCATGCGGATCTTTCTGATGACGTTGCTTCTCAGCAGCAGCCTTGCCTTTCTCGCCGCTCCGCTCCTGGCGCAGCGCGCGCCCGGCTCCATTGGCATAGGTGCACAGGCCGGACAGCCCGGTGGCTTCACGGCCAAAACCTACGTGCCCGGCCTCTGGGCCGGCGTGCTTAGCCTCGACACGAACTTCCGCGACCAGACCGTCTTTCACGGACACCTACTCCGTGAACGCCCGTTGCCCGAAGCACCGCTCTGGTGGTTTATCGGACCCAGCGCATTTGCCGGGCTCCGCGACCTGGATGCCCGCTCGCGGGTCGTTACCGGCCTTGGCGCACGCGTCGGACTCAATTTCTATACGGAGCGTATAGAGATCTACCTGCATGCCAGCCCCCGCATAGAAGCGTTACCTTCCCTGCAACCTGTACTTGGCGGAAGCGTCGGACTCCGCTATTACATCCGGTTCTGACGTTTCCAGGTTCTTAACGCCCCCCTGTCCTCCAAACGGTTGAACACGCATTCCGTATGCTTTCTGGGATGCGTGCCCGCAACTCCTTGACTGTACGTCTATCGCTATGCTGTACAACCGCGTACTTATCACAGGCGCCAACGGACTGCTCGGGCAGGCGCTCACGAAGCGCCTGAGCCAGCTTCCTGAGTACGACGTGCTGGCCACTGCCCGCGACGACGCGCCCCGCTTTGACACCGGCTCGTGTGGATATGCCCCCCTCGACATTACCCGCACCGGCGATATCGATGCCCTCTTCGACGACTTCACACCCAACGTGCTCGTCAACTGTGCCGCCATGACGGATGTCGACGGATGTGCGGAAGACAAAGATGCCTGCTGGGCTACCAACGCCACTGCCGTAGAGTACCTCGCCGACGCCTGCCGGCGCCACGGCACGCGTCTGGTGCAGGTATCCACCGATTTTGTGTTCGACGGTGAAGACGGCCCCTACAGGGAAGACGCCCGCCCGAATCCGGTTAACTACTACGGGCGCTCGAAGCTGGCTGGCGAGAACGCCGTGCGGGCATCTGGCATCGCCAAGTGGGCCATCGTGCGCACCGTGCTGGTATACGGCACAGGCACGAGCCTCGGACGCGGCACCATTGTCACGTGGCTGATGCAGCAGCTGGAAGCAGGCGAACCCGTACACATCGTCACCGACCAGTGGCGCACGCCCACCTACGTGAACGACCTGGCTCGCGGGATTGAGCGCGTGCTGCACCTTGAGAAGACCGGCGTGTACCACGTATCCGGACGCGAACTCGTGTCGATTTACGATCTGGCAACCACCGTCGCCGAGGTGTGCGACTACGACGCCCGCCTGATCACCCCCGTCACCAGCGACTTCTTCGAAGATGCCGTGCCGCGTCCGCCGCGCACGGGGTTTATCACCCTGAAAGCAGAAACTGAACTGGGCTATCGGCCCACGCCGCTGCGTACCGCACTCCGTTCAGTCGGCGAGGAGCTTGGAGTTGCATCGTAGCCTCTGTCTCTGCACGTTCTTGCCACGCATCCAAACAGCTTCTTAACAGCGATAGGCTGCCTTTTCGCATCGTATTGGCGTTCTTAGGGATGCGTAGCACATCCGCCTGACTACGCCTTTTTGGTTTTGCTGTCTACTTGCTATTTCGCGAACCCCGACCCGCATCCCTTATGCTTGACCTTGATTTTGTCCGTGCCCACCCGAACCGCGTGCGCGAAGCCATCCGCGCCAAAGGCGAAGAGCGTCCCGAGCAGGTCGACGCGCTGCTGGAGGTCGACGAAGAGCGCCGCACGCTGATTACGGAGCTGCAGGAGGCACAGGCGCGCTCGAACCGCGTCTCGAAGCAGATTGGTGCGCTGATGCGGGAGGGCAAGCAAGAAGAAGCCCAGGAGCGCATCGACGAAACCAGCGCGCTGAAGGAAAAAATCAGTACGCTCGACGACCAGGTGCGCGAAAAGGAGACACTCACCCGGCGCATGCTGCTCCAGCTTCCGAATATTCCCCATCGGAGCGTGCCGGTCGGCGCCGCCGAAGACGACAACGAGGTCGAGGAAGAGGTCGGCGAAAAGCCGACGTTCGACTTTGAGGCCCAGCCCCACTGGGAGCTGATCGAGGCGCTTGGGATTGTCGACTTTGAGCGCGGCGCCAAAGTGACGGGCGCGGGCTTTCCGATCTACGTCGGCAAGGGCGCCCGGCTGCAGCGCGCGCTCACCCAGTTCTTTCTGGATCAGGCTCACGAAAATGGATACACCGAAGTGCAGCCGCCGCTCTTCATCAACGAAGACAGCGCGCGTGGCACCGGACAGCTGCCTGACAAGGAGGACCTGATGTACGAGATCCCACGCGAAGGTTTCTTCCCGATTCCGACCGCCGAGGTGCCTGTCACGAACATGCACCGCGACGAGATTCTGTCGAGCGAGGATCTGCCCCGAAAGTACTGCGCCTATACGCCGTGCTTTCGCCGTGAAGCGGGGTCGTACGGCGCCCACGTGCGCGGACTCAACCGCATGCACCAGTTCGACAAGGTTGAGCTCGTGCAGTTTGTACCGCCCGACGAAAGCTACCGCGCGCTGGAGGCGATGTGTGCCGACGCCGAAGGGCTGCTCCAGGCGCTGGGACTGCCATACCGACGCCTGCTTATGTGCACTGGTGACATGGGCTTTACGCAGGCCAAGAAGTACGACCTGGAGGTGTGGAGCGCCGGACAGGAGCGCTGGCTGGAGGTGTCGTCGATCTCAAACTTTGAAGCGTTTCAGGCCCGCCGCATGCAGATCCGCTACCGCCCCGAGCCCGATGCGAAGCCACAGCTCGTGCATACCCTGAACGGGAGCGGACTCGCGCTCCCCCGCGTGCTGGCAGCGCTTATCGAACAGTATCAGACCGAAGCCGGCACTATCGCCCTGCCCAAAGTGCTGCACCCGTACACCCGCTTCGAAACGATCGAATAGCTCCCTGTGATAGCTTCCCATGACGCTTGCGCGCCCGGTCGCAAGCAGGTCGTAACAGCCGGCACCGCCCCACAACGTATCCGGTGGCGGTGTGCCTGTACTACCAGCAGCGCTGTAGATCTTCGCATCCTACTTTCCTCTTTCCTGCCTTCTCTACGCTATGGCTACCGAACGACTGACCTTCACGAACGATCGTGGCGACGAACTGGCCGCTCGACTTGACACGCCGAGCGGCGCGCCCACCGCGTATGCGCTCTTTGCACACTGCTTTACGTGCTCAAAAGACCTGCGCGCAGCGCGCACCATCAGCAAGGCGCTGTGCGACCGGGGCTTTGCCGTACTGCGCTTTGACTTCACCGGGCTCGGGGAGAGTCAGGGGGACTTCGCCGACACCAACTTTTCGTCGAATGCCCAGGACCTGGTGGCTGCCGCCCGGTTTTTGGAAGAGGGATACGAGGCGCCGGCGCTTCTCGTGGGACACTCGCTGGGCGGTGCAGCGGTGCTGCAGGCGGCGCATGACATTCCTTCTGCGCAGGCCATTGCTACCATCGGAGCCCCCGCCGAGCCCGATCATGTGACCCACCTGCTCGACGACCACATCGACACGATCACCGAACAGGGCGAGGCGTCTGTTACCTTGGCCGGACGGTCGTTCACCATCAAGAAGCAGTTTCTGGACGACCTGGAAGCGCAGCAGATGAGCAGCACGATCGGCAATCTGGGGCGCCCTCTACTCATCTTCCATAGTCCTACTGATGCGATCGTGGGCGTTGAAAACGCCGCTGCTATCTACAAAGCCGCCAAGCACCCCAAGAGCTACATCTCGCTCGACCAGGCCGACCACCTGCTGAGCGATCCGAACGACGCAACCTACGTAGCGCATGTGCTTACGGCCTGGGCCGTACGCTACCTCGATGCCACGTCGCCCACCAATGCCCCCGATGACACCCCCGAGGCGCCCGAAGAGGGCGTAACCGCCGTTACCGGTCCCGAGGGCTATCGCACGCCCATGCAGGCGCGCCAGCACGCACTCGTGGGCGATGAACCCGCTTCGGTCGGGGGCGACGATACCGGACCTACCCCGTACGAGTTTTTGAGCGCCGGCCTCGCCGCCTGTACCACGATGACGCTGCAGATGTACGCCCGCCGAAAAGGCTGGCCGCTCGAGGATGCGCACGTGGCAGTACGCCACAACAAAATCCACGCAAAGGACTGTGCCGATTGCGAGTCGGAGAACGGCAAGGTAGACCGCTTTACGCGTGCCCTCACCGTAACAGGCGACCTCTCAAAAGAGCAGCGCGAACGGCTCTTTGAGATTGCCAACAAGTGCCCTGTGCACCGCACCCTGCACAACGAGATCAACGTCGTAACAGAGTGGGCTGCAGGCGAGGCGTAATCCCCTCTAATCCCCTCATTCGGTTGCAGCACCGCGGTATCGCTTTTTGGCAGGGCACCGGATCTGGATATGGGTGGGTAGGACGGATTAGCGACGTCGCCGGCTTCCGTGCTGGGCTACAATCCGGTCGGCCTGCTCCTGAATGTGCGGCTCCTCGCGTAGCGTCTCGATCTGCTCGCGGGCATAGTGGTACGCCTTCAGGTGGTCGACCACCCGCTCGGGGTAGTCGCGCCCGAGCACGCAACCATAGGCCTGCTGCTCAAAAGCAGACATCTCCCAGGGCGCGTGCACCAGCGCATTGTTGTCGATAGAAGCCAGCTCCGGTACCCAGCGGCGGATAAAGACCGCCTCGGGGTCGTGCTCCTGCCCCTGCTTCACCGGGTTGTAGATACGTAGCCGGTTGATACCCGTTGTGCCCGCCTGCATCTGCACCTGCGGGTAGTGGATGCCCGGCTCATAGTCAGCCATGAGTCCGCCGTAGTAGGGCGCAAACCGGCGCCAGTCGAGCCAGCAGTCGTAGGCGGCAAACGAACAGAGCATCGCACGCATCCGAAAGTTAAGCCAGCCGGTGCGTTGCAGACACCGCATGCACGCGTCCACCATGGGGAATCCCGTCTGTCCGTGCTTCCAGGCGTGGTACAGCGCAACGTCGAAATCGTCGGCACGTAGCGCGTCAAAGGCTGGGATGTAGCTCTCATGCTCGATTCGTGGCGCATCTTCCAGCTTCTGCATAAAATGGCCGTGCCAGTGCAGTCGGCTGTCGAACGACGACAACGACTTGCGCCATGCTGCCGCCCCCGAAAACGTGGCCCCCTCCAGCTCCATCTGGCGCTCGCGCAGGGCGTGTACCGTCTGCCGGATGCTCAGCGTGCCATACGCAAGGTGCACCGAGAGGCGCGAGCAGCTCCGCGCGCCGGTAAGCGGACTTGACATGCGCCGGCGGTAGCGCTGTCCGCGCTCGTGGAGAAACGAGTGCAGCAGGCGGTGCGCGTGGTCCTCGCTCAGCGCCTGCACGGCAGCTGTGCACGGCGCCAGCCCCATCTCGCGGTGCGTCGGAAGCCGTCCGGGATCCAGGTCGCCAGGAGCCGCCCGTAGCGTGTCGGGAGCAGGCCGCGGCATGCGGCGCATGTAGGTCTCCCACCGGTCCGACCACGTGTCGCGATCGCGCAACCCGCGCACCACGCCGCGGCAGGGATATTCGGTCAGAGGGATGCGGTGCGCCTTCGCCCACCTGCGCACCCGCAGGTCGCGGTTGAAGGTACGTCGATTGCCCGTTTCCTGATGGGCCCAGAGGTGGAACGCCCCGATCTGCTGCCGGAGCTGCTCGAACACATCAGGAAGACGCCCGCACCGCACAACGAGCGGCTGCCCGCGCTGCGACAGCGACCGGCGTAGCGCCCGGAGGGCCTCACGAATCAGCGTCCAATGGCGCGGCAAGAAGTCGTCCGCCGCCGCAATGCCCGGTTCGGCCACGTACAGCGGCAGCACGGGCCCGCGCGCCGCCGCTTCGATAAGCGGACGATGGTCGCGCACCCGCAGGTCGCGCTTGTACCAGACAACGTGGGTCATTGCTTCTTTTGAAACGCCTTACGCTATGTATTCCAACGAACACGGGATATGTACCAGAACAGCCCACAGGCAGATTCAGCCGAAGTGCAATGTCTGACGGATAAACATCATCGTCACGAGTGGCAAGACGGATGGACTTTAGGTTTTGCGCCGAGAGCTTCCAACCACGAAACCAATAAAAAAGCAGCCCCTCAGTCAATCGAGGAGCTGCCTGTGTTCACGCGCAATGCGTACGGTGTGGCCGTGCGTGCTGCGCTAAATAGGTTTTGTATGGGAGAGCGATCAGAAGTACTGCCCGCGATTGTCGCGGATATCAGCTGCATCGCGGAGCGACTCGATCCACTGTTCTACAACACGTTGCTGGCGCTGAGCCAGGAGCTGCTGGTGGAGCTGCTCGCGCTCGCTGCTGCTGAGCTCACCGGGGCGATCCCACGATCCAACTTCAACCACGTAGGCCGCGTTGGCGCCGCCTACCACGTCTGAGCGCTCGCCTTCTTCCAGGCCGAAGACCGTTCCCGTAAACATCGGGTCGCGTCCAAGTCCTGGGATCACATCGTCTTCGAACGACACCGAGCGGGTGCGTAGCTGCGTGCCGAGCGACTCAGCGAGTTCCTCAAGCGAGGCGGCCCCGCGCAAGGCATCTTGCATGCGCTCAACCTGTACGGCCTGGCGCTTCTCACGAAGCACGCGCGGCTCAATCTGGCTGCGCACGTCCTCAAAGTCGCGGTATCCTGCCTGCTGGACCGATGCAAGGCGTGCCACAATAAACTGGTTGTCGAGCTCAATCACTTCGCTAATATCACCGCGGCTGGCTGCGCTCAGGAAGTCGCGCAACGCCCGGCTCTGTCCAACCTCGGGGAACGTATCGTCCCCATCTTCAACGGTCATGCGCTGCACCGGCACGTTCTGACGGGCGGCCTCTTCCTCGAAGTCTCCCGAATCTGAGTAGAACGCAACGTCGTCCATCCGGTCCTCGTACTCACGCAGCGTGGCGAGGCTCGGGCGCACGTTCAGTGCCATAATCGCAAGCTGCACCTCACCTTCTTCGGGGCGCGCATCCATGATGCGAGCCATCTGCGCGAATCCGTCGGCAAAAACCGGATCCGTTACGCGCCCAGGGGTCAGGTCTTCAAATACGGCCTCGGCAAGCGGCGCACTCAGCTCTTCTTCGGTCACGAAGCTGTCGTTATACGGCACTGCTGATCCGTTACGCTGCAGAAACGACTCCACGTCGTCGGCCGCCTCAAGCCCGGCGCGCAGATCTTCCAGATCTTGGACGACTGCAACCGAGTCTTCAGCGGTTGGCTCTTTCAGAAGCGTAGCATACTGCACCTCGTAGGTGCGCTCGCGGCTAAAGTCTTCACGATTTGCATTGTAATAGTCGCGCAGCTCCGACTCCGACAGATCAACCTGGTCGCGGCTTACCGATGCGTAGTTCAACGCCACGTACCGCACGTCGGCACGGGCATTCTGGCGGAAGTGGACGTCTTCCACGTCGCGGTTCGACACGTGCACCGTTGACTGCAGGAGCGTATTCATCTTGTTCTCGCGCCGTTCGTCGCGCAGGAACTGCTCCAGCTGCAGCCAGCTCTCACGCAGCTCAGGATTCCGCGCCAGGTTCGCGATCAATTGCTGATCGACCTGGCCGGTCTCGTCAGCAAACTGCTGCTGAATAACCGGATGCGGATTATCGCCATAGACCATGTCCATGACCTCCTCATCGGTTACCTGGATGCCCAGACGATCCATCTCTTGCTGGATGAGCTGTGCGTTAACCAGCTGCGTGTAGGTCTGCTCACGCACGATGTCTTGCATCTGCGGCGTGACATCGCCCTGCACCTGCTGGCGCACCTGCTGCATCTGTTGTTCTACGGCCTGCTGGAACTCCTGGTACGTGATGTCAGCACCGTTCACCACCGCAATGTTGCCCGTAGGCTGCCCAACCGTGTTAAACACGTCGGAGTCTTGCAGCGTCCAGATGACGCCAAACGAAATAACGAGTATCCAAAGGATGACTCCGGTGTTTTCCCGGAGCTTATTCATGACGCCCATACGTTAACTGTCGGTTCGGTGTGGGTGGATGTGACGATCTTGTCAATGGCTACATTGCAGCAGTCATGTACACGGCACGTTCTTGATTGTTCTTTCCTGTACCGTTCTGAAGGGCGCGCTCATCTGTTCTTCGTCTACATACGCCGCTTCTGTCTTTTCTTGTAAACAAATCTTGCAAACAAGGATCATTCTGGGAGCACCATGTTGCTGGGTGTGCTGCAACGACGCGTCTTCGAGCAGGCAGTCGGGCAGGCAGGGACCGCGGGAATAATGCGACTGTCCCGCCGTATAGAATGTGCCCGCGATCTTTGTGCCACACTATATCTCTTATGCGCATTATTCGCTCCTCAACGATCTGGACAGCGGCTGGACTGGCGCTTATTCTGGGCGGCGGTCTGGCTGCGATCGGGGCGCAGGTGCACCCATGGGGCGCGCTGGTTGGGGGCGTGGCGGCGGGGGTCGTGCTGTACGTAAGCCTGCGCACACCCTATAGGCGCTGGCGCTGGGCACGGCAGGGCGTACCCGAATCGTGGCGCCGCTGGATGCAGCGCCATGTACCGCCCTACGCAGCGCTCGATACCGAGGGCAAAGCCCGCTTCGAGCAGGACGTGCGCTTTCTGAGGGAGGAGTTCGACTTTGAGGGCATCCGGGGCGTATCTGCGACCGAGGAGCTCTGCCTGAGTGTGGCTGCCGGAGCAGCTCTGCTGCTGCACGGCCACCCCGACTGGGAGCTTCCGGGCACGCGCTCGATTCTCTTCTACCCGGCCCACTTCGACGACGAGTACGGTGGGGGGCGCGATGCTGGATACGACGGCATGGCTCACGAGCAGGGCCCCCTCATCATGTCTGCCCCCTCGGTGCGGGCCAGCTGGATGCACCCCGGCGATGGCAACAATGTAGTGCTGCACGAGCTGGCCCACCTGTTCGACTTTGACAATACCGGCCCCGATGGGGTGCCCTCGTTTGTAGACGGCCGCTCGGCCGAGGCCTGGCAGTCGCTCATCCGCACGGAGATGCGCAAGGTGGAACAGGGCACCTCGATGCTCGACCCGTATGCTGCCACCGCACCGTCAGAGTTTTTCGCTGTAGCTGTCGAGCACTTCTTTGAAGAGCCCAATGCCATGAAGCGCCAACATCCGGAGCTGTTCGAGGCCATGGCCGCGCTGTTCAACTGGACGCCCACGCATCCCTCTGAAAAACCCAGCGAGGAACTCTCTACACAGCCCCCTTCGCAACAGCCTCAAGAAACCCCGGAAGAGGAAGGCAAATCCTGAAGTGAGGACTCCGGCTGTGTGAGGAGACGCTAACCGCACAGACGCCGGTTATGTAACCGGTCCGGCGGGTTCGGGCGTGAAGTCGCAGTAGGCCTTGCTCTCGATCGCATCTGTGAGCACATCGAGGGCGTGGTGCATTTCCGAAGCTGTATTCCACACAAACGGCGCCATGCGAATAAACCGGTTCTTACGGCTATCGGTGTAGATGCGGCGGGTCTTCAGATACTCACAGAGCTGGTAAGCGTCGGGGACCTCCAGCACAAGCAGCGCGCTGCGCTCGTCGGCATGGTGGGGCGAGCGCATAGAAAACGGAGCCGCGCCAGCCCGGTCAACCACGATCTGGCTCAGGCGCTGCGTGTGGGCATGCACGGTATCGAGCCCTGCATCGAGCAGCAGGCGCACCCCTTCCACCGCGTGGTAAAGCGACGCCACAGCGGTGGTACCGCCCAGGAAGCGTCGCCGCACGTCGGGATGCGGCGACGGCGTATCGTGAAACGCAAACGGCTCGGCATTCCCAAACCAGCCCGTAAGGCGGGGCGTCAGGTCGAGGCCCTCACGGAGATACACAAACCCGTTACCCGACGACCCGCAGCCTTCCTTGAGCAGTCCGCCCATGTAGACATCGGCCCCGAGCGCTACAACGTCGATCGGGAAGGTGCAGGCGCTGTGATAGCCGTCGATCACGAAGAGCGCGTCGTGCGCATGCGCGGCGTCGGCCACGGCACGGAGCGCATGGTCGGGAATGCGTTGTCCGGTCGTAAAGCCTACATGACTCAGCACCACCATCGCCGTGTCGGCCCCCATGCGGTCGATGACATGCTCAACCTCCACATGCCCGCTTCCTGGACGCGTGACAACCGACGGTTCGAGTCCGTTGAGCGCCTGCCACCGATGTACGCTGTGCCGCACCGACGGAAACGCGCTGTCAACCAACACCACCTCGCTTCCGCGCCCGATGACTTCAGGCGCAGAGAGCAGGCACTGCATCGTCCAATGCACGTGGGGCTGCATGATGCAGGTGCCGTGCGGCGCCCCCAGCAGCGGCGCAATGAACGCATCCCCCAGAAACATTGGGAGGGCCCACCACCCCACATCGTCGGGCTCTGGGTCGTCGGGCTGCCAATGATTTGGCACCGCGTTCCAAGCGTCCACGCCGCGCTGGCTCCAGTCTTCAGCAAAGCGCTGCAGCATATCGGGCACGCGCTTCGGCATGAGCCCGTGCGTAAAAGCACGCAGCTCTACTGCATCGTCGGGGCCGGGACGCACGAAGGCGTTGCGGAGGCTGCGCAGGTCGGCATGATCAGTTGTAGGCATACAAAGGTAGGGGCAGGGGGATGCGGAGCGTGGGCGACAGGTGCGAGTCAGACTGCAGACGCAGAACGCAAGATGCTTTTGGCGAAGGTCTGGGCTTGCTGGCGGAGGTGATCGGTGGCTTCGAGTCCGTTTTTCCACTCATCGGGAAACGCATTCCACCCGTGCAAGGTGCCAAGCAGAGCACCCATCATAGCACCGGTCGTATCGGCATCGCCCCCCACGTTGATGCCCGAAAGCAGCGTGTTTTCGAGCAGTTCGGGAGCCCGTGCGACCATGGCCGCTGCAAAAGGCCACGCCTCATCGGCTGCAATGCCTGCACCGTTGCACTCATCGCGCAGGTCAAGCGGAAATTCGTGAAGCTGGTTGCTGAGCCGCTTGAGCCGATCAGACACGCGGGTATCGCTGCCCAGCTGCGACTCCCCCCAGGCGGTCGCATCCACCAGATGCGACCAGAAGTCAGCAGAGTCGAAGTCCTCCAACGGATGGGTGGCGCGGGTGGCGCAGTAGCGTGTAGCAGCAGCCTGTCCCCACCCGGCGGCCAGCGCCGCAGGGTGCGCGTGCGTGACGCGCAGGATGTTGGAGATGGCAGAGAAGGCCGCGTTACGATCAGCATCGGTAGCCGCCCACCAGAGGCCAAGCGGGGCCGCGCGCATGGCGGCGCCGTCGGTAGGTCGCTCGGCGCTACCGGCTTCAAGCGGAGGCGTGCCGGTCGCCAGGCGCTCAATGGCAGCCCGGGTCGTGGGCCCCCAGCGCCGCGCCTTATCTTGAAGGGAGGTGTACTCCATAGCCACTTCAGCGGGCCACTGCGCGGGAGCTGCCGTCGCCACCACTCGCGCTACCGCAAACGTAAACTGCGTATCGTCGGTCCACTGTCCGGCATCGAAGTCGCCCCGCTTATCATCGTCGCGGTACTCTTTGATCCCTTTATAGTAGGTGCGAATGTTCTGATGGCTGAGGCCTTCTACAGGCATGCCGAGTGCGTCGCCCACAGCGGTGCCAAGCAGGGTGCCGAGACAAGTATCGGAGGTCATACAGAATCGAAGATGGTGAATAGGCGCAACGTAAGCATGGGGCATCGGTGTAGTATCACAGGCAACGCATAAGGTAATACGCATAGCTGATACAGGCACCGCGCCATGTAGTGCTCGTGCTATACGATGCAGCAGGGGTTATGTTGAACCTGGCTCGCTCCGCCCCAAGCCGTGAACCTGGCAAACGCACCAAACAATACATCACCAAACAACGCATCTTTGCATGACGGATTGGCTGGCTGGTACCTGGGCGGTATTCCAAAAGGACGTACAGATTGAGCTGCGGCAGCGCGTAGCGTTGAACGTGTTGGGACTGTTTGTACTCTCGACGCTGGCGCTCGTGCTCTTTGCCGTCGGACAGGAGACGCTGCGTCCTCCCGTACAGTCGGCCCTGCTGTGGATCGTAATTCTTTTCTCTGCATCTATCGGACTGGGGCGTACGTTCGTGAGCGAAGCCGAGTCGGGTACGCTTTTGCTTCTTCAGCTGCATGTGCGCGGAAGCATGGTCTTTGCCGGAAAGCTTCTGTTTACACTATTACTTGTGTTTGGCCTGAACACCGTCGCGGTGCTGCTCTTCATCTTCGTGCTCAACGTATCGGTGCAAGAACCCGGACTGCTTTTTGTGACGCTGGTGCTGGGCGCGCTGGGGCTTTCGGGGGCTACCACGCTGCTGGGCGCCCTCATTGCCCAAGCAACGCAGAGGGGCCCGCTGCTGCCCGTGCTCCTGCTGCCCGTGCTGATGCCCCTTCTGCTCTCTGTTGTGGAAGCGACGCGCGTTGCGCTTACGGGCGGCACCTGGATAACCGCCCAGGACGAGCTGCTCACCCTGGTTGGCTTTGCCGGCGCAACGATCACGGCCGCGGTGCTCCTGTTTGACTATGTGTGGCAAGAGTAGGTTGGGCAAATACGTTGGGCTGAATCGAGTCAGGACGCGGACGCTGAGAACACGCCGGTTTCGTCTGCCTCGTGGTACGCCTGCAGTCATCCCACAGCCCGTTTCCACATCACCCGCCCCTACAACACACCCCACAACACACTATGACGCTCCGCATCGCGCTCGTTTTTATCGGGGCCCTGCTTGCAACAGCTGGCTGGACGCAGTGCAGTGAGTCCGCCCGAGACGCCGAAGCTACCGCCTTCGACACGCCCCGCATGTACACCTGCACCATCGATATGTCGTTTGCAGTGACCCGCGAAGCCGATAACCGCGTGCAACTGCATCTGCCCGGCGAAACGCGGGTAGCCACCCTGGTCGAGTCCGCTTCGGGAGCGCGTTACGACGGTCCATCCGTAACCTACTGGAGCCGCGAAGATGAAGCTCGGCTGGTTGTAGATGACGCGTCTTACGACAGCTGCTCAGAGCGCACTCCCGAAGGACCCTGGGCCGATGCCAAAGACGCCGGCGTTGACGTGCGTGCCGCTGGCAACGAACCCGGCTGGATGGTGACACTGACACACGGTGACTCGCTCATGACGCTGCTCAACTATGGCATGACCGAGCATGCAGGACCCGCTCCTGATGCAGAATCGCTCAATGGTGCCACGCGCTATCGCTTCACTGTAGATGGGGCGCCCGTAACGCTCACGGTTGAACCCACCCCGTGCCACGACTCCATGCGTGGCGATATCTTTCCGGCAACCGCAGCGCTGACGCACGAGGGGCAGTCATATCCGGGCTGCGCCTGGGTGTTTGACTGAGCAGCGTCTGAACACGCTCCGCGAGATGCGCGCTTGCTTTTCAGATACTACCTCAGACACGACCTAAGTAAAGCAGACCTGGCAAAACGATCGCTTTGCATGAGCGCTGCGTTACTCGCTGCGTGCCCTTCCCTGAAACTTAGATTCGCAGCCTGGAACAAAGCCCCGTAGATATCCTTTTCTGGATACGCTTCAGCACGGTCCGGTAGTTCAGTTGGTTAGAATGCTGCCCTGTCACGGCAGAGGTCGCGGGTTCGAGTCCCGTCCGGACCGCCACACGCCTCGCGCTGCTCTTTTGGGCAGCACGAGGCGTTTTCTATTTCAAGGGTACTCTGTCTCCCCGCTCTTCTATCCACCTGTCTCCGCGCTATGCCCACATCATCCTCAGATCTGCACCCTGACTCGCTCACCGTGCCGGCGGACTCACGTACGTACGACATCGACTTCGTCTCGCTGGCCGACGTGCCCGCTCACCTACGTACCCTCGGCTTGCACGGCCCCGACGTCGTCATTGTCACCGACGAGAATGTGGCGGCTCATTACCGCAGTCCACTCGTGCATGCGTTTGAAGCAGACGAATGGGTGCCCCATGTGGTGGTCGTTCCACCCGGCGAGTCAAGCAAGTCGCTGGAACGGCTGGAGATGCTCTACGACGCGCTGCTGCCCATTGGCCTTGAACGCAGCACCCCTGTCTGCACACTTGGCGGCGGCGTTGTTGGCGATTTAGGGGGATTCGCAGCAGCCACGCTTCTGCGCGGCGTTCCGCTCGTGCATCTGCCGACTTCGCTGCTTGCACAGGTCGACAGCTCAATCGGCGGGAAGACCGGAATCAACCACGCCGTCGGCAAGAACTTGATTGGTAGCTTCTACCAGCCCCATGGCGTGCTCGTAGACCCCGAAACGCTGCTCACGCTGCCAGCTCGCGAGTGGATTAACGGCATGGCAGAAACGATCAAGCATGGTCTCATTGCCGATGCCGCACTCGTTGCCTATCTGGATGAGCACCTGGTCGATATTCTTGGGCACCATAGCCTGGAAGCAACAGTGCCGGCTATTCGACAGGCCATGGCCGTGAAAGCACGGGTCGTTGGCCACGATGAGCGCGAAGCCGGCAAGCGCGCCTACCTCAACTTCGGGCATACTTTTGCCCACGCCATCGAACAGGTCGCCGGGTACGGCACCGTTGCGCACGGCGAAGCCGTTGCTATCGGGATGCGGGCCGCACTCTATCTGTCGTGGCAGCGTCATAGCGATGCCCTCGACCGCGAACGCCTCGATACGCTGCTTACCCGCCTGCCTCTCCCTGATGTGTCGCACCTCGACTTCGACGCGCTGTGGACGGCCATGCGCCACGATAAAAAAACCAAAGACGGGCGCATCCGCTTCGTGCTTCTGAAGGCACTGGCCGACCCATATGTGGCCGACGACTGCGCAAAGCCTGCTGTAAAGCGCGCCTGGGATTTCGTGCAACAATCGCTTGCATAAGGCACCAAAGCCCGTATCTCTGCAGATCCTGACGAATCCAAATGCCGAATGTGACGTGTATGCTACTCCAAGCATACCCGTTCTAACCTGGCTTCGTGTGTGAGCAGCGATCGTTCGTCTTCCTGGTTCCGCCTGGTGGTTACCGCCGTGCTGTCCCTGATCCTGCTGGGGATCGTCGTGTTCTTTGGACTGACCCGCACAGAGGTCGGGCGGGATGGCGTACGCATGCAGTTGGAGCGGCAGTTTAACGCACAGTTTGCAGGGAGCCTCCACATCGACCGGCTCGATGGCAACTTCGTGCAGACCCTCTTCGCAAGCGACGTGCAGGTGCGCAGCCCAGAAGGGCATGTCGTTGCGCGGGCCGACTCGATTGTGCTGCGTCCCACCTGGTCGGCACTGCTCAACCGCACGCTTGCGCTGCAGCGTATCGACGTGCACACAACCCACGCGGTAGCCGTTCGCACTGAGCACGGCATCTCACTGACGCGCGCCTTCGCTCCTGCCGATCCGGAAACGGACCGTCGCGAGCGCGATGCCGAATCGGGGTCTGCAGACGGCTCGTCGCTCAACCTGCTGATGCCTCGCATCCACCTGCACGATACGCACATCACGACACGGAATGAAGGCACGGTGCCGGATGCCATCGCAAGCGGCTGGCTCACCGACTTCTGGAACAGCACGTTCCACCTCCCCGACGCCGCCCTGAACCTGCAGTGGAGCGACGCGGGGCGCTATGCCGACATTGAACTGGAGCGCCTGCATCACCCCGACACTGACCTCACGGTCGAACGCTTTGCCGGGCGCCTGTCTCGCACCGATGCAGGCTGGGCACTCGACCCAACGGTTCTGACGACCGACCGCTCGGAGCTTCGCGTAGAGGGCACGTGGGAGCGGGGCGCAGACGCCGATCAGCCCTTCTCAGCCGCCGTGCAGGCCGGCCCGCTCGACTTTGGCGAGTGGGGGGCCGTCTTCCCGCGTGTCCCGAACCAGGAGCCCGTAACGCTCGATGCTGCTGTGCGAGGCCCGCTCTCATCACTCATCGTCGAAACGATGCGTGTGCAGCAAGGAGGCACCACCCTCTCTGTTGAAGGCACCGCACTCGGGTTTCCCCACGACCTGGACGTAGAGGCCGCCCTCCGTGTCGAGAACCTGACACAGGCCGTTGCGCAGTCCTGGTCGGCAGATCCCCTTCCAGAAAACGGCCCCGCTGCGCTTCCGCTATCGGGCGAGGTGTATGTGCAGGGACAGGTACGCGCTGCCGAAACGGTAGACCAGTTGGCTGCCTGGCGGGCGGCTTCGGCCTCGGGGCAGACCGAACTTGACATAACCTCGGCGGCAGGCGACGTTGTGGCTGCGATGAATGTCGACTGGGCCACCGACGCGCCCCTGGCTTACGATGGTACGCTGACGGCCACCGACCTGGCTCTTCACGAGATTGCCCCCGGCACCGTACCCGATATTACGCGCCTTACCGGCACGCTCGACCTGGAGGGCTCCGGCACGTCGCGCTCTTCAGCGACGGCACGTGCGGAGGTGGAATTGTCTCCCTCCGTCCTTGCTGGAGGCGCGGTGGATGCGCTTAGCGGCACGTTAGGCTTCAGCCGAGGAACGCTTCAGGGAACGGCGGCGCTCACCCAGGCCACTGGCCAGGAGTTGATCGCCGAGTGGCGCATAGTTCCCCAAGACGGCATCACTGAAATCGAGACCTCGATCGAAACCCGCCGCTTCGACGTGAGCCCCTGGGCGGGACCCTGGCAAGAAACGACCCTCACGGGTACGATCGACCTGCAGGCACGCACACGTATCGATGCGATCGAACAAGGCACACTGTCGGTTAACGTAGATACGTCGGCGGTCCGTCCCTACCCCACGGAAGACCAGCCCGAGGCTGCACCTCGCACGATTCCCTCTCATACGATGCATGTAGCCCTCGACCCCGAAACGGGGCAGCAAGCGGGGGGGCCTCGTCTCGTTATCGGCGGCGATGTGCTTTCCGTTTCGGCCGGTGGGTCAGGCTGGACCCGGCCCCGTGCCTCGCTACTCCCGGCATGGGTACGCGCCGTGGCGGAGACGATCGCGTATGAGCACGCCGTAGAGGGTACCGCGCCTGGTGAGATAGATGCTGCGGTCGAATCTGCGGTCGAAGCCGCGCAGCCTGCGGCCCCGATGTGGCGTCCTCCCGGTGCAGCCGACGGTCCGTTTTCGTTCAGTGGCACCTTGCGCATCCACCGCCCCGACGTGTTACACGCGTGGATGCCGGCGCTGCCCCAGGTAGCCGGTGACACGCATCTACAGGCCAATGTGTATGCGGCGCCCGACTCCATGAACAGCACGACCCGGCTAAACACCGATGCGCTACGCGCAGGTTCGGTACGTGCTGACAACCTCGATGTCGAACTGCGCGTTGGCGCCGACGATGCGGACCGTCTTCCTGACCGCCTCTCGATCTTCGTGAACAGCTATGCCGATCAGATCGACACACCGGTTGCGTCGCTTTTTGAACCGCTCGTGCGGGGCAGCTACGAGGAGCGACGGGGCTCCGTCTTATTTGAAACAGTTGAGCGCGGACAGACCGGTCCTATTCAGGCTGAGATCGACCTGCGTGCCTTCGACACGCGCAACGAACTGGTTGTGCAGTATATCAGCGCCGAGGCGGGTGACCACCAGTGGCGCTCGGTTCGCCCCAGCTCGTGGACGCTCTACAGCAACCGTGTTGTGGGGGCCCCGCTGGAGCTGACCAGCGACGCTCCGCTTGCCGGCGACGACGCCACCCAGTCTATCGTGATTGACGGAGCATTCTCGCCTGAGGAGGAGGATGCCCTCAACGTCGAGTTTTATAACGTACAGCTGCTCCCCCTCTCGCAGCTGGCCGGATGGTCACAGCCGCTGGGGGGACTCGTGAACGGCAACCTGCAACTCAGCGGCACATGGCGTACCCCTGTCGGAGGCGGGGACCTGCGCGTCGACGAATGGTCGTTTGATCGGCGCTTGCTGGGTGACCTGACCGTGGGCGCTCATTACGTTATAGGTGCTCCCGACCTTGAGCTCGACCTGGCCCTGGCCCCTACCCCCGACGTTGAGGTCCCCGCCGATGCCCGACAGGCACTCGTTCCTGGTGGCATCCAGCAGATCGTCGAAAACCAGCTTGCGCTCGCCGGACGGCTGCGTGTATCGCAGGACGCCCCTGCATGGGAAGAAGACGAATGGATCGACCTACAACTCGACGTGGAGCGGGCCGACCTGTTCTTCTTCGACTTCGTCTTTGGTGATGTGATGCGCGACATTAAAGGATACACGCGTGGATCGTCCTCGATTACCGGGCGCTGGGAGCGACCCGTCTTCGACGCCGACATGGAAGTCGATGGCTCGTTTACCATCCCCCGGTTCAACCTGGCCTATACGCTTGCCGGCCCGGTATCGGTCGACCGGGCGGGCATTCACCTCAACGATGCGATACTTGAAGACCGGGACGAGGGGCGTGCTGAAATCGGTGGGAGCGTGCTTTTCAACGACTATCAGTTTTTCTCTTTTGACCTACGGAGCACGGTCGATGAGCTGACGATCATGGACGTAGCACGCGCCGACGACCTGCCGTTTTACGGTTTTATACGCGCCTCCGGACCGCTTCAGTTGCAGGGCCCCCTGTCGAACACACGCCTTATATCTGACGATGCCCGCACCTCTTCTGATACTGAGGTGTACATCCCCGTTACGGAGGGCGAGGGCGACCCGACAAGCGGATTTCTGATCTACGCAGACTCTACGAGTCAGATGCTCGACTGGGAGCAGCTAACGCGCCGTGCGAACATCTTCGCCGACCGCCCAGAGGGCGAGGCCTCGTTCTTGGATGGAATGGAGATCGACCTGAACATTCAGGCTACGCGTGGAGGGCGCCTGCATATCGTGTTCGACGCGCTCGTCGGAGACGTGATCACCACCGAGGGCACCGGGCGCGTCCAGCTACAGCGCGAAGACGGAGAGTTCTCAATATTTGGATCGCTCGACGTGGTAGGTGGCACCTACCTCTTTACCGCTGGCGAAGTATTTGTGCGACGCTTTAGCATCAACCAGGGCTCGCTTTCGTGGGATGGGGATCCGATAAACGCCGAACTTGATATTGAAGCAGCATTCCGTACCCGCGCCTCTCCGGCAGGCCTTCCCGGCTTTTCGGAACGCAGCGCACGCATTCCTGTGGTGATCGATCTTGACATCACCGGACGGGTGGAGACGCCCGAGGTTGCTCTCAGCCTTTCGCTCGACCGCGACCAGCGAGACCAGCGCATCGGGGCGCAGACCTTTGACGCGCTGCTGAACCAGGAGGATCGCATGACGGAGTTTGCGACCAGCGTGCTGCTCACGAACACGTTTCTCCTTACCACAGAGAACATCGCAGGTACGGGGTCGGAGTCTGGGGAGCCAGGTCGCCTGGCTGATACCGGCGGACAGCTTGCCTTCAACAGCGTGTCACAGCTTGTCTCCAGCCAGCTCAACCGGTATTTGAGCGAAGCACTGCCCAATGTGGACATTAATGTGGGAGTGCAGGGCGAAACAACAGACGACCTTGACATCATTTACGGGGTGGCCTTACGCCTTTTAGATGAACGGCTAATCATTCGCGGCGAAGGCGTGTATACAAGTAATGATGAACTGCGTACCCAACAAGCTGGTCCACAGGGCGAGTTCGCTGTTGAGGTTCGATTGAGCAGCCAGGTGTCTATGGAAGTCTTCTATCGTCGCGCAGGCGACGACCTTACCCGCGGTCAGACGCTGACCAGCACGACGGGAATCGGGCTATTTTACCAAACGCAGTTCAACACCTGGGGGTCGCTCTGGCGCCGTGTAACGGGACGCTCCGAATCCCCAGCCGACCCGCCTCCTGTACTCGACCCGCCCGACGTTTCCTCTGAGCCTGTCATTACTTTTGAGGAGGTCGAGGACTCGGGCGTCGACCCGTAAACTGCTACTTTCTGTAAACTACTGTCTTTTTAGCAGGCGCATAGCTTCGAGCAACGCCACACAGCGCGTCGTCTCTGTATGCCGATTGCCTGCCCCTTGTTATCGTTTTTGTCATAGCACCCTGTACTCTATTGTCTACTTCTGTTTCTCCCTCCCCCATGCGCCAGGCGATCCTCTCTTTTTTAGAGGAGCACTCCGATACCTCTTTTCGCGACCATGAGATCGCTCAGGAGCTGGAGCTTGATGATAACCAGCGCTTTCTCCAATTTGGACGCACGCTCGAACGGCTTGTCGAAGCCGAGTTGATTGAGCGCGATGGGGAAAGGTTCCATCATAAGAAGATCGAGCGCGGTACAATCGGCATTCTCAGCGCTCACCCGCGTGGCTTCGGTTTCGTCGAAGATGCCGACACCGGCGAAGAATACTTCATTCGCGAATCCAACATGGGTACGGCACTTCACGGCGACCTCGTACGCGTAGCCGTAGGTGCACAGTCGAAGCCCGACAAGAAACGAGAATGCGAGGTTCTTGAAGTAGAAGAACGGCGACGCACCCGCGTAGTCGGTACGTTCCGTCCGCAGGGCTCTCATGCTATCGTGCAGCCCGATGACAACCGCATCCTGCAGGATGTGTTTGTGCCCAAAGATGCCTACAACGGCGCCTCGAACGGTGATAAGGTTGTGGTCTCAATCGACCGATTCACCGACCGACGGGCTTCGCCAGAGGGGCGCATCCTGAACGTGCTGGGTGCAGCGGATGACCCCAACGTGCAGGTGCTGTCGCTGGCTATGAGCATGGACGTGCGTACCGACTTTCCCGATCCGGTACAGCGTGAGGCCGATGCGATCTCAACCTCAATCCCGGAAAAGGAGATTGACAGGCGCCTTGACCTGCGCGAGAAGCAAATCTTCACGATCGATCCTGAGGATGCTAAGGATTTCGATGACGCAATCCATATCGAGAAAACCCAGAATGGAACCTGGGAAGTGGGCGTCCACATCGCTGATGTGAGCCACTATGTAAAGCCGGATACAGCAATCGACGAAGAAGCGATTACCCGCGCAACCAGCGTATATCTGGTTGACCGCACCATACCGATGCTTCCCGAAAAGCTGTCGAACCAAGTCTGTTCGCTTCGTCCGCACGAAGATACCCTCGCGTTCTCCTGCATCATGGAGATTGATACGCAAGGTAAGGTTGTGGACTACGAGTTCAGTGAAACGGTTATCCACTCGAAGCGGCGCCTGACGTACGACGAAGCCCAGGCGTTCATTAACGGCGACAATGCAGAAGACGATGTAGCGCTGCCGGTAAAACGAGCCTACTCGCTCTCGTCCATCCTTACTAAGAATCGCATGAGCGAGGGAGGCATTGACTTTGGCACCGATGAGGTAAAGGTCATGCTTGACGATAAAGGCCATCCCGTTGACATCGTAGTTAAGGAGCGGATGCCTGCGAATCGGCTTGTTGAGGAGTTTATGCTCCTTGCCAACCGCACCGCTGCACGTCACGTCGCCGATACCGACGATCCTAAACCATTCGTGTACCGGGTGCACGACACGCCTGATTCGGAGCGCATCCAAAAGCTTTCTTCATACGTGGAGGTCTTTGGCCATGAACTCCCCTTGACTGACGGCAACGTGACGCCCGGCGACCTGGGCGCCCTTATCGATGAAATCAAAGACGAACCCGAACAGGTCGTGATTACGCGGGCTGCGCTCCGGGCGATGTCTAAAGCCGTCTATTCCACGAAGAATATCGGTCACTTCGGACTCAACTTTTCTTACTACACTCACTTTACCAGTCCAATTCGGCGGTATCCCGACCTGATCGTACATCGCCTCTTGAAACGGTATCTCAGCGGCGGGTCGGCTGTAGACGTAGGTGCGTTGGATGACCACTGCGAGTACTGCTCCGAAAAAGAACGTGACGCTGAACAGGCCGAGCGCGAATCGGTGAAGCTCAAGCAGGTGGAGTATGCACAGGCTCACATTGGTGATACCTTCGAGGGCGTCGTCAGTGGCGTCACGAAGTTTGGCGTGTTCGTTGAATTGAACGACCTGCTCGTTGAGGGCCTCGCTCACGTCCGCGACATGGATGATGATTACTACGTTTACGATGAAGACACGTACACCATGCGTGGCAAGAACAAGGGAACGACCTACCGACCGGGCGACACGGTACATGTTCGCATTGTAAGCGCCAATATAGATAAGCGTGAGATCGACCTGTGGCTTGTTGACGGCGAATAACACCCTCACATACAGAAGCAAACAAAAAGAGCAGCCGAGTTGCTTCCAATATGGAAGACCTCGGCTGCTCTTTTTTGTAGCCAATCCAGGTACACGCAAGGCTTCGCCACGCAAGGCTTCGCCATGAAGGCGGTGCTACGCCTTAACGAAGAATGAAGGTACCCGAGGCAGAAGGTTCCGGCACTCCAAAGAGGAAGGGGCCTTCTACTGTTGATCCGCCCGAAGTAATACGCAGGGTGCCTTCCAGGCGCTGAATGCCCTGGTTACGGATCTCATCGAGGCCCGACTCAACCTGCACTGCAAAAGACAGTGATCCTTGCGACGTACCCGTTGCAAAACCTGTGAACGCGCCTGCAAAGGCCGACTCTACGTCGTCGTCGGGCACTCCGATGTATGTACCGCCCGTGCAGTCAGAAATGTAGCGCATGTTCTCCACGGCGCTGCTGTTTGCCGAGTTTGACACGTCGGAGGCCGGGCCAAACCCAACGCCGAAGATCGGCGAGTTTTTGCGGTTCGCGTCGTTGCAAACGCTGTCGCGCGGCACGAGGCCTCCGTTAGGAGCACCATCGCCAAGCAGCACAATGGCTTTCTCAAACTGGTTATTGGGACGCTGATCTTCGGAGTAGATGAGCAACTCAGCAAGCGACTCCCACATGGGAGTGCCTCCCGAGGCTCTTGCATCGTCAACGGCATTGCGAAGGGCATCAACATCATTCGTTAGATCCTGGTAGACCCGCGTGAAGGAGAAGTCAGGAGCCTGGTTGAAACCCGGAAACTCGTACACCCCCGATTCAAACGGGACATTAATGGTTTCCAGTTCGTCGTAAAACGCCTTTGCAGCCTCTACACGGTTGCGGTCGGGATCTGTCCACGACATGCTACCGCTTCCGTCGAGATTGACCGGAACGACCAGGTCGTTGCCCGAAGGGCGACGTACCCGTTCTACCTCAACGCTGGCGACGATGTCGATGCTCTGTTCCAATTCAACCGAAGCCTGGTTGGATGCGGGACGCAGTTCGACTTCAGCCTGAATGTTCTCGTTCAGGATTGCAGATCCTTCTACATCAAGTGGCGTAGCCGAAAGTCCAAAGCGCCCAGTGTTTAGAAAGTCAGCATCGACCTCTGTTCCTATGACAATTACCTCACTGGCTTCGGGATCGTCGTCGCTCGACCCAAAGAGGTCGCATCCCGTGAATACAAGTGCCAAAGCAAGGGTTGCGAGTGAAAGTCGTATCATCTGTTGTCCGTGTGTTCGCATAGTTTTGTACGGTCTTGTGCAAAATAGGGGGTAGCTGTGTGGGACGCCCTGATGTGCGATACGCGCACAGCTTTTTGGGTTGCTCACCCCTATATGCGATATAATTTGCATAGTTAGGACAACTTCTCTTTTTTTTGCTGTCACACTCTCTGGGTCTTCATAGGAAAGTACTGAGACTACAGCAAAAGCGACCGGCCCCTTATTTTGCACTAAAATGGGGCGAATCCATTAAATAGATCCAAACAAATTAAGCGTAACCGAACTTTGCACCTGGAAGCCACGGGGGAAAAAGGACCGCTGGGATGCTCTCCGAGCGTGCCTCGCTCCCGACAGCGGGTCAAATGATACTTACTTAACGGCATGTGCAGGTTTCCTTCTTCCTTTGTTGATCGCCGCCTTGTCAGAGGATGCGCGGTCCTCACATCCCCCATTCCCTCACGCTGTTCGGGATTTCCCCCTTCGCGAAGGGGGAAATGTCGCGTAGCCACAAAGGGGGATATGCGCCCAAAAGGATAATGGAAAACTTGCACACCGCGTTAATCAGATGATGCTTAAAACGTATGCACGAGCATGCCGCTGATGAGCTTCGGCTCGAACCAGGTAGACTTGGGGGGCATCAGGTCACCTTCGTCTGACACGGCTGCCAGTTCCTCAATCGCGGTTGGGTACATCGAGATGGCGACCTCCGCTTCGCCTCCATCAACTTTTTTCTTGAGCGCTTGCGTCCCTGCAATGCCGCCGACGTATCCCAACCGGTCGTCACTGCGCGGATTGGTTACGTTCAGAATGGGGGCCAGCACCCCTTCGGTAAGCCGGGTTACATCGAGGGTATCAACGGTGCGCGGTCCTGCTGCTTCAGGGAGCGTGAGGTCATGCCACTCGCCCAGCGCATAAATGCAGACGTGCCCCTTCTGGCGCGGCGTGTCGTACGAAACGTTTCGATCCAGCGTATATCGATCTGCAAGGCGATCCAGAAATGTACCCGGGGCAAGACTCAGTCCTGATAGGATACGATTATAGGCCATGACGTGCATGTCGCGCATCGGAAACAGCACAGCGGGAAAGACATGCGCCTCCGGACGATCGGCGCTGCTTTCTGCATATGATTGCGCAACGCGACTCGCAGCTTTGCAGCGATGATGTCCATCTGCGATATAAAGCCGCTTGACATCTGCAAAGGCCTGTTTCCACTTATCGGGGGTCTCTACACGCCAGAGTGTATGCTGCGTGTCGCCATCGTGAAAATCGTACAGGGGTGCTTGTTCAACGGTCTTGTTCACCAACTCATCCACCGATCCCCGTCCTTCGTAGGTAAGCATGACCGGCTCGGCATGGGCTTGCTGCAGTTCGATATGACGCGCACGGTCGTGCACCTTATCCGGGCGGGTCTCCTCATGCTTTACGATAACTCCCTCGTCGTAGTCTTGCACCGACACACATCCAAAAATACCGGTCTGCATGCGCGTACCTGTATCGACACGATACACATACAGCGCAGGAGACTCCTCGCGTACTGTATAGTCCGCCTCGATAAACCCTTTCATGTTAGCGGCCCCGCGCTGATAGACTTCTGGGGCGTGCGGATCGTCGGTGTCGGGCAGTTCTACCTCGGGACGTATGACGCGGAAGAACGATCGGGAGCGCCCCAGAGCAAGTTGGCGCGCCTCCTGGGTGCTCACCACATCGTACGGCGCAGAACAAACCTCAGTGATTGCATTAGGATTAGGACGTACAGCGCGGAACGGGTGCAGATCGGCCATGCGGAAACAGCGTAGGAAACAGGGAAAGTATAGACGGATGCAGAGTAGTCAATGCACGCGGAAAATGCACTTGCGTAATCGTTTTTTCGCGTGTGCTACAGATTTCTGCAAAAGAGATATGAATCGTGACTACCGAGAGAACAAAGCCGTTTGTGTTGTGTCTATTACTACGCTGCAGCAAAGGAAACGAAGCGCAGCCTACTTAATGATCGCGGGGTAGAGCAGTTTGGTAGCTCATCGGGCTCATAACCCGAAGGTCGCAGGTTCGAATCCTGCCCCCGCTACTATACAACGGTCGGTTCGCTAAGCGAGCCGGCCGTTTTTGCGTTTAGATGCAACACCTTTCTTTTTTCTCTTATCCGACTCTTTGATTATCAAACCCATGTCTGCTCCCTGACGGGGTATGGATCATTACTGATGTATTCGATGATGTGCAGGGCTCCTAAAAGCAGGGTTCCTAAAAAATGAGTGCCCGCGATGTGCGGGACTTCATAACAGCCATGATAAGTGCGTCCAGGAAGTACAGATGCTCCGGATCCCTATTTTGACCATGTTGCGGCATTGTACGCTGAATAGATGTGGACAATCCACCCGAATGTGCCAAAGGAAAGCGCCCAGACGGTAGCAGCAAGCACAAAATGCACTGCCGCAGCAATCAGGCGACCCTGAACCAACTGGCCTAGTCCAGCAATGAGCACACTGGCCAGCGCAGCAATGACATTTCCTCCTGATCCTTGTTCAGCCATAAGAGAAGTTTGTTGGATGTCTCAAGATAGTGGGATTGTTTCTGTTGTATACTCTTAAACAACCTATAACGTAGCCTGCAAAGAAGCGAACCGGCATATATTGTGGATGAGTAGCAGCTTTTTTTAGATTAAACCCGGATCCCTGCACACGATCTTCGATTATAGTACAGGATTTCGGTGAAGATAACATGCACCGACCGAAGTCGACGTGCATCGAATGTTTGTTGTTTTATTGTAGACCTATGGTTCCCTATTCAAGTGATCCGGCCATTATTATGTCGGACGAGTACAGCATGCTGCGCGGTTTTTACGACGCTGTAGAGGCGCTGCTCGATGCGCCCCATGACGTTCTTTTCAGCGTTCATGAAACGATCTCACAGTGGTCGGCTGCAGATCATCTGTATCATATTCTGTTATCGAACAGCAAGTCGCTCAAGGCCGCACGGATGGCGGCGCTCGACCGAGGGCCTACTGTACATGAGGGAGAACCGAATGCGATCGGCGCCCGGGTGCTGCACGAAGGCTCGTTTGGCGACATAGAAGCCGAGGCCCCAGACTCCGTATCACCTCCTTCCGATCTACAGCGCAGTGGACTGCGCGAGATGTATGAAGACAGTCGAGCACAGTTTGAGGCATTGAAAACCTATGTGCCCCACCTTTCGGACGGGAGCGCCCGAATCCCTCACCCGGCATTTGGGTCACTGAAAGCATCGGAGTGGCTGCGCTTTGCTCGGATTCATTCAAGTCACCACCAGAGCATCATTCAACACGTATTGAATGCGGCACGCACGCAAGACGCTACCCGGCGCCCCACCACCAATGCAACCAATGCAGGGGCTGCCAGCGTACCTGCGCCCGCCTGAGGCGCCCCCATCCGAGCGGCCCTCTGGCGAGCAATATAGATAGGCCCGCCCTGGTGCCGCCCCGGTAAGGCTATCATTAAGCTAAGCAGCGTCCTCCAAACCGAGCTGGCGACTCGCGTCTTTCACGAGTCCGCGCGCTGCCTCGTACGTGTCAGCCTCTGAATAGACGCGCAGCACGGGCTCCGTGCCCGAAGGCCGGATAAGCAGCCAGCCTTTGCTCACCATGTGTTTGAACCCATCAAGCGTCTGAAGCTCCGTCACCGGATGGCCGCTTATGGTGTCAAGCCCCCCATCGTCCGAGAGTCGCTTCAGTGCCGCCTGCTTCTGCGCATCGGTGATGTGCAGGTCGTCGCGATAGGTGTAATGGGAGCCAAACTCATCGTACAGTTCCTGCACAAGGGCTGAAAGCGTCTTACCACGCTTAACCATCATTTCCACCATCAACAGCCCAATGTAGGCTCCATCGCGCTCGGGGATGTGTCCTTTTGCCGCAATTCCCCCTGACTCTTCCCCCCCTACCAGCACATGCCCCTCAGCCATCTTGGGTGCGATATGTTTGAATCCAATTGGGGTAGTTTCAATCTCGAGACCGTACGCGTCCGCCATCTTATCTAACATATGCGTCGTCGAAAACGTCTTGACGACCGTCCCGCGGAGTCCCCGTTCCTGATGCAGATACTTAACCAGGAGCGAGAGAATGAGGTGTGAGCTGACATACGCTCCCTGTTCGTCGTACATGCCGATGCGGTCGGCGTCGCCATCGTTGGCAAGTCCTACATCCAGGTTGTGTGTCTTCACGAGGTCAGCGAGAGGGTCCAGGTTCCGTTCGATCGGCTCTGGAGCCACGCCGTGGAATCCGGGGTTTACTTCGTGGCGTACGGTCGTCACCTGATCATCGCCAAGCAGTCCAGTAATAAGCCCCTGCCCCGCTCCATACATCGGATCATGCCCGATGCGCAGTCCTGACTGCTTGATCGCGTCGATGTCGAGCACCTCACGGAGTGCATCCAGATACTGGTCGCGCAGGTTGATGCGCACGATCTTCCCGCTATCGCGATACGTGTCGAGTGCAGGGAGCGTATCCGGCACTTCGATTGAGGGGATGCGTGCCTCAACATCTTTGACCATATCAGGCGGCGCCGGCCCCCCGAAGTCGGCTTTGAGTTTAAACCCGTTATACGTTGGCGGATTATGGCTGGCTGTGATCGCTATGCCAGCATCCGCTCCAACAGCGAGCGTTCCCCAACTGATAGCAGGTGTAGCAACGAAGCTATTCGCGAGATGCACCTGCACCCCGGCCTGCGCCAGGCGCCGGGCGACGCGCCCCGCAAATGCATCCCCCATAAACCGGGTGTCATGACCAATCATAACGGCGGCGTCGGAGCCGTACGCATCCAGCACCCACCGAGCTGCGGCACAGGCTACGCGGTCAAGATTCTCAAAGGTGTACGCATCTGCAATGATTGCACGCCATCCGTCGGTACCAAAGGTAATTGGTCTGTTTGCCATAGTCTGCGCGGTTGATTAGCAAGGGTAGGGGTAAGAAAAGAAGGGTTAGGCTGTGCGGTTCTGGCTATGACGACGCCTGCATCGCGATAGTACACTTGTCGCTCCTTTGTAGTCTCGTCTCTCAACAGTACTGCCCTTCAACATATGACAGCCCGCGCTCAAACGCTATACCTGCTATCGTGTATACTATTTAAGGTAGCGGTTCAATGTTAAATGATTGCCTGTGGTTTACATCATCGCAATCTGCTCAAACCCCCTCTGTCTGCCGACATCTCCCCCTTGGCCAAGGGGGAGAAACCCGTAGGGAGAGGGGGTTCGAAGAAGAGAGAGCTGCTGTCAATTGCTTTATCATTTAGCGTCTATCCACTACCCTATTTAAAAACAAGAATACAACAGGGTAAGCATGTGCTCTGACAACACAGATATGGGACATTGCCTCGTGGTCTCTTGTGATCTGCCTGACCGCGGATCTTTCCCGAGCTTACCTATGCGGCCACCGCTATCCATCTGGGCGCGCCTGCATGAGCTCGCGTGCGTTTGTTAGCGCTGCATCGGTTACATCGGTTCCGCTGATCAGCGAGGCAACCTGTTCAGCCTGCTCTTCGTCGCTCAGACGGACGATCGTGCTGCGCGTTCGCTCGTCCACCACCTCTTTCTCGACACGAAAGTGGACATCCCCCAATGCGGCGATCTGTGGGAGGTGCGTAATAGTAATGATCTGATGGTAGCGTGCCAGGTTGTACATGCTCTTGCCTACGCGACGGGCCATGCTTCCAGAAATACCGGTGTCGATCTCATCAAACACCAGAATAGGGAGGCGTTCACTCTTTGCGAGAATCGTTTTTAGCGCCAGCATAATACGGCTGATTTCGCCCCCAGAGGCCACCTGCACCAGGGGTTTGGGATCTACGCCCACATTGGTTGAAATATAGAACTCTACCTGATCAATTCCATGCCTGAAGGCCCGGTACCGGGTCTCGTCAAGCCGTACCCAGCCCTCTGCATCTGGCGTGCGGGTGAATCGGACTTCGAATTGACTGTCTGGCATTCCGAGTGTGCTGAGCTCACGTTCTACCGCGCGTTCCACCCGTGCGGCTACCTCGCGGCGTTTCACAGAGAGCCGTTTTGCAGCGTCTGAGAGACGTGCCTGGGCCTCCTCAATCTTCTCATCGAGTCGCTCCAGAGCACCCGAGAAATCGTTCGCCAGGGCGTACTTTTCACCGATCTCCTTGCGGTGCTTAAGGACCGCTTCGAGCGTGCCCCCGTACTTGCGCTTCAGCCGCTCCAGTTCGCCGATGCGCTCGCGAATGTTCTGCAAGCGATCGGGGTCAAACTCAACGTGGGCGTTGTAGTCCTGCAGAAAGCTGGCTAACTCGCTGATAATGATCTGAGCCGACTTGATCTCGTCGAGCTGCTCGTCGAAGGCACTGTCTATGCGCGCCAGGTCTTGCAGTTCGTTACGCGCCACGACAATCTTATCATGCACCGCGTGCTCATCGGTATAGAGCATATCGTAGAGGCGCGAGGTAGACGCATACAGGTGTTCGGCATTCTCCAGGACGCGCCGTTCTGCCTTGAGCTCCTCCTCTTCTCCAGGCTGTGGGTCCACCGCATCGATCTCTTCAATCTGGAATTCGTACAGCTCGCGCTGCTGACTCAGCTCGCGTTTGCGCTCTGCGAGTTCTGTACGTTCCCGGACGAGATTCGACACCTTCTGGTAACGTTCACGGTACTGATCGATCAGCCCGCTCAGCCCACCAAAACCGTCAACCATTTCGAGATGGGTATCGACGTTCAGCAGCGACTGATGCTCGTGCTGTCCGTGCAAGTCGATAAGCTCGGCAGATACGGCTCGCATCACGTCGAGCGTTGCCGGTGTGTCATTGATGAATGCACGGCTGCCATAGTCCGTGAGCTGGCGTCGCAGTATGATGCGAGGCAGCGGCTCAATATCGATTTCTTTATCGCTGAGCAGCGTACGAATGGGGGCCGTGTCCGCCTCGTCGAAGACACCTTCGATTATTGCCTTTTTGGATCCGCCACGAAGGCGGTCTGTCGAGGCTCGGTCGCCAAGAATCATGCTGAGCGCCCCCATTAGAATGGACTTCCCGGCGCCTGTTTCTCCTGTAATAATGTTTAACCCGCTATCGAAGGTAACCTCCAGCTCTTCGATGAGGGCGTAATCCTTGACGTATAAGGACCGGAGCATAAAATCAGAACATTGGTCAAGAACCGTACTGGCACGTGCTGCAGCCTACGCCTTGTACAGACCAGACTACGCCCGGTCTTTGCACAGCGGGCCGGTTGCAGACCTGCGGAGCTTCGCAAGAACGACACACCTCAACAGGCGTGTGCCAGCCTACCACTCGGCAGAATGTACGTGTACGTACAGTTTACAACACAAGTACCCTACAACACAAGAATAAATCCGTCACGTTGACCAGCGCGTTGCTCCGCGTCCGCGCATTCGCTCTATGAGATCATCGACCAGCCCTTCTTGATCTTCTTCTTGGCGTATTTGTACTTCATCTCTGCAGTCTCGCCCGTGCTGTTGTTGCGGATTTTGACCACGTCGTTGCGTCCGGGCTCATCAGCAACGGTGACGGGAGCCTGCTTATCAACAGAAGGATCGCGGTCGGCGGCGCTGTCGCTCCCCTGCCCCTGTCCGGCTTTAACGCCATACGAGGGTTCAGCCGAGTCGTGCTGCGTTTTTGCGCGGCGGCGGTCGAGACGACTCTTCGGCTCGCTCGCACCGCTCTGTGGGGTGCCATCGTCGACAATGGGTCCGGAGCGGAAGGCCAGCGATACAACATCTTTCCCGATCTCTTCCATCATATCAGCAAAGAGATCAAAGGCCTCCATCTTGTACTCCACAACGGGATCTTTACGCCCATAGGAGCGCAGCCCGATGCCTTCCTTGAGCTCGTCAAGCTCGCGCAGGTGCTCCGTCCATTTGCTGTCGATCGTGGAGAGCATGGCGGTACGTTCAAGCGCATCGTTGATCTCTTCGCCGTCTGTGTCAAGCGCATCTTCAACATCAGCAACAGCGCGCAGCAGGCGCTGTCCGTCGGTGAAGTCGACATACACTTGGTTGGGCGTATCTTCGCCGCGCTCTTCTTTGAGTGCTTTCAAACGGTTGTAGAAGGGGGTAGCCAGCGCCTGTCGCTTCTGCTGATAGTGTTCGCTCGCTTCTTCGAAGACGCGCATTGCAACGCCATCTTCGCCCAGCATCACGAAGGTTTCGCGGTCAATCTCAAAGTCGAAGGCAAGCACGCGGAGCAGCTCTTCGCGCAGCCCGGCGATATTTCCTTCGCCGTAGTACTGCTCCACAATCGCCTCGCTAAGCTCATAGAGCATCGAGAGCATCTGCCCGTGAAAGCGCTCGCCTGTGAGCGCCTGGCGACGGCGTTTGTAGATGACCTCACGCTGTGCGTTCAGCACATCGTCATACTCCAGCTGACGCTTACGAATGGCGTAGTTGTTCTGCTCGACCTTGCTCTGTGCCCGCTTGATGCTCTTGTTGATCCACGGGTGCGTGATCACGGCACCTTCCTCAAGGTTCATGCGGTCCATGACTTTGGCCACGCGGTCGGAGCCAAACATGCGCATCAGGTCGTCTTCGAGCGAGACGTAGAACTGGCTCTCTCCCGGATCGCCCTGGCGCCCGGAACGGCCACGCAGCTGCAAGTCGATACGGCGGCTTTCGTGGCGCTCGGAGCCCACAATGGCGAGTCCGCCGAGCTCGCGTACCTCGTCTGATATCTTGATGTCGGTACCACGACCTGCCATGTTGGTCGCAATGGTGATTGCGCCTCTCTGCCCGGCCTCGGCAACGATCTGCGACTCTTGCTTGGCCCGATCCTGCTTGGCGTTCAGCACGTTATGACGCAGCCCTTCGCGCTTCATCATGCGGCTGATCTGCTCCGACACCTCAACCGAAGCAGTACCGACCAACACAGGCTGGCCTTTTTCATTGTATTCTTTGACTTTGTCGATGACGGCGTTGTACTTCTCGCGTCGGGTCCGAAAGACCAGGTCGTCTTTGTCGTCGCGGCGAATGGGCTCGTTGGTCGGTACAACGATAACCTCCAGGTCGTAGATCTCGCCAAACTCTTCGGCTTCGGTCTCAGCCGTACCCGTCATGCCCGAAAGCTTGTCGTACATGCGGAAGTAGTTCTGCAGCGTAACCGACGCGTATGTCTGCGTGGCTGACTGCACCTCAACCTCTTCTTTTGCCTCGATCGCCTGGTGCAATCCCTGCGAGTAGCGGCGTCCATCAAGCACACGACCGGTGTGCTCGTCCACGATCTGCACCTTGTCATCTTGCACGATATACTCCATGTCGCGCTCGTACAGCGTAAACGCCTTCAGGAGCTGCTCAATGGCGTGTAGCACCTCAGCACGTTCGGAGTACGTGTTGTAGAGCTCACGTTTTTTCTCCTGCAGCTCGGTCTGCATGTCCTGCTTCTTGCTCACGAGCTGTTTGTCACGCTTCTCGCTCGAGAGGTCGGTGCGGCTACGCATCTCTTCCTCCAACTTGCGCACGCGCTCGTCATGGACCTCTTCAAGCTCGGCGATTTCTTCGCCGATTACGGGGAGAACAAAGAGGTCTTCTGTTTCCCCCATGATTTTCGCGATGTACTGCCGCCCTTTGGCCGTAAGCTCTACGCTCCGCTGCTTCTCGTCAAGCGCAAAGTAGAGCTCCTGATCCACAAAGGGCATATTCTTTGCGTTCTCCTGCAGGTAGAAGTACTCCGTCTTTTGGCGGAGTCGCTCCACGCCTTGCTCTTGCAGTAGCGACTGCAGATCATCGAGGCGGGGATACCCGCGTGAGGCGCGAAGCAGCGCCAGTCCGGCGTCTTCTTCGAGCTCACGGGCCTCTTTCTTGTCACCTGCCTCTTGGGCCTGGTCTCGTTTCTGTAGCAGATCGCGCGCCTCGCGTGTGAGCTGCTTCACCAGTCGCTTCTGCGCACTTACTACCTTTTCGACAGGATCACGCCATTCCTGATACTGGTCATTTTCCTGGTCGGGCACCGGACCACTGATGATAAGCGGGGTACGTGCCTCATCAATCAAGACCGAGTCGATCTCGTCAATGATGGCAAAGTGATGCCGGCGCTGCTGCAACTGGTCGGGACGCACCACAAACGAGTTGTCGCGCAGGTAGTCAAACCCAAACTCGTTGTTCGTGCCGTACGTGATGTCGGACTGATACGCGGCGCGGCGTTCGGGCGAGTGGGGCTTGTACCGGTCGATTACGTCTACCGTGAGGCCATGGTACTCGAAGAGCGGCTTCATCCACTCCGCGTCGCGCTCTGCCAGGTACGGGTTTACCGTAACCAGGTGACAGCCGCGCTCTGCAAGTGCGTTCAGGTAAAGGGGCAAGATCGCAACCAGCGTTTTTCCTTCACCGGTCTTCATCTCCGCGATGTTGCCACGGTGCAGCACCACGCCCCCCAGAAGCTGCACATCGTACGGCACCATGTCCCATTCAACCTTGGTACCACCAGCCTGCCAGGTTTCACCCAGCATGCGGCGGCAGGTCTCTTTCATGACTGCAAACGCCTCAGGCAAAAGCGCATCCATCTCTTCTTCTGTGATAGCAAGCCACTCCTCTTCGAGCTCATCGAGCTCATCGTAGAGGTCTTCGCGCTCATCAAGGGAGAGCGGCTCTCTGTCAAACTCAGATGATGCAGGCTGGCCATCTCCGACAACGTCTGCCTCACGCATGAGCTCAGCAGTGGCTGCACTCGGCGCCTTGCGCAGGCGCTCATGGATTTCTTCTTGGCGGGCCTCAATGTCAGCAACGGCGTCGCGTAGCTGTTTCTTGAAGGCATCCGTTTTGCCACGCAGCTCCTCTTCGGTGAGGTCTTGAAGGCCATCATAGATTTCGTTGATCTCGTCAACGATCGGCCAGATTTTCTTTAGCTTGCGCTTGTTTGGATCGCCAAACAGGTTGGTTAGCCACTCAAACATAGAGGGGAAGGAAGAACGTAGGTACGTCAGCGAATAGTTCAGGAGACGCCGCAGAGGCCATTACAGCACTCGAAGGCGCCACACACAGAACAGCGAGCGTTTCGCTCTCAGAAGCTCGTTTTGATTCCTGGTGCTAGCTCCGGGCTTCCATCTGCTGTGCCGTGATGGCACGCAACCAACACCCGTCCGTTCCCCACAGGCAGGCCCCGCTATTCTTTGTTTTACATATGCTCTTTTATGTGCCCTGTATCAAGGCGTCGTGTTCCCTGCGTTCCCTCTACCAAAGGCAGTGCATGCGATAGAATGCGATAGGCTATGGAGCAGGTACGGGCAACAGGGCGCCATCCTGCAAGTTATAGACACGTTGCAGCGACCAAAATACCACACAAGGTTCGCGCTTTCTGTCTATAGGCACCCTGTGTTTTCCGCCCGCACCGCTATTGCCGTAATTTCTGTTTTGAGGCTGTATGTCTATTTCTCTCCGTGTCGTATGGATACTGCTCTGCGGGCTGCTTGCATGTGCCGGAAGCGGCGTGGGCGCAGCCTATGCCCAGCTTGGAGGATCGCTTTCTGAGTTCGGGTTTCTGCGTCTCGATCCCTCTGCGCGAGGGGCCGCGCTGGGCAGTAGCCTGACTGCCGTTTCTGATGATGACGCGACAGCCTTCTACTACAACCCGGCCCTGGCCAGCACCGCTTCGGGCGGACACCTGCTGGCTTCGTACACGGATTTCATTGCCGACAGCCAGGTAGGTACCCTCGCGTACAGCTACCATGTCGAGTCGGTGGCGACCGTCAGTGCCGGGGTGCGTTATGTGGACTGGGGTACGTTTGACGGGCGTGACGCGGCGGGCGTACCCACTGGCGACTTTCAGGCGCGCGACGTAGCCCTGACAGCCGGACTGGCTGCACGCGCGACCGATCGCCTGCGGTACGGGGTCAACGTGCATCTTCTCTACTCGGCAATCGAGTCTGCCCGGGCCACCGCCGCAGCGATTGATGCTGGTCTCTACGCCCATTGGCCGGAAAGTCGGTGGTCTGTCGCCACATCTGTGCACCATGTAGGGCGCGCGTTCAGCAGCTTTGGCACCGAGCGTACTTCGCTCCCTTTCGACTGGCGCATCGGCGTAGCTAAGAAGCTCTCTCATGTGCCCGTGCAGCTGTCGCTTACAGGCTATGACTTGCATAACGCAGGCACCGTGCTTCCCGACGAGGGAACAGCCGGGCAGGCGTTGGCTCACCTCACTTTCGGAGTAGAGGTCTATCTCGGCGATGTGCTCACGCTACGCACAGGCTATAACCACCGCCGCAGCCGCGAACTCGTGCTGAACGACCGCCTCGACTGGGCGGGCTTCGGCGGCGGATTTGGAATCGCCGCTGGCCCCCTTCGAGCCGATTACGCGTATACGTCGTGGTCTTCGTTTGGCGGACTTCACCAGATTAGCCTGCAGCTGGGTCCGTCTTGAGAGATGTCTTTCAAAGACCCGTGATAATCATTCAGCGCGGCAGAACGTGCGCATCCCCCTACTACTAAACCTGATCGTGCCGCGGGATCGCTGCTCTGCAAGAAACCGAACTCACTTCGTCAGTCGGCCTCCATCAGTCAGCTTTCGGCCTTTGGGGATGCACAGACGTTGTGCTCGGTCGGTCGTCTACCTCTATACAATCCTACACAACCGGTATAATGTGCTGCCTCTTGTGCAGCTCTTACAGGCCCATTTCGCGTAGCTCCTCCGGATCGCGCTTGAGAAGCCCTTGCTTCTTGTAATAGATCATGGTTGTGTCGAGGGTGCCATGGCGCATGCGCTCTTTCACCTGCTCCAGGGGCATCCCGCGATTTAGCCAGATGAGTGCGGCAGTATGCGTGAGGCTATGGGGGGTAATGCCCGGACGCTTGATCTCTGCTGCTTTCAGGTGCTGGTTGATACGCCCGCGGATCGATCGTGTCTTAAGGCGCTTGCCTGCCGATCGGCGTCCGTGCGAGATAAAGAGCGGAGCATCGGGGTGCGGACGCTCGCGGGCTCGCATGTATGCTTCGATGCGCTCCAAAACGGGCGGGTCGAGCGGCACCTGCTCGTCTTTAACCGTGCGGCCCTTCCCCTGCACCCGAAGCACCGGTCCCATAAGCGTATGCTCAACATCGCCGACATCGGCCCGTACCAGTTCGATCTCGCTCATGCCCGCATAGAGCATGCAGTAAACAATCGCCGTGTCGCGCTTGTCAATGGGCGTTGTGCTGCCCAGTACGTCAAGGAGCGCCTCAATATCGGATTCTGTGAGCACTTTGCGCGTGTGCGAGTCGGGGCGGCGGTTGCCTTTCACCGCCTTGGCCGGATTTATTTCGAGCCGGCCGGTGTCGACCAGGTACTGGCAGAGACGCCGCAGGGCTGTGAGATACGTAGAGACCGACACCTGGCTGAGCTCGCGCTCGTCAGCCAGGTACTGTTTGTAGGCCCGGATGTCGTCTTCGGTAAACTGAAATCGCCCCTTCTGGCGGATGTACCACTTCTGAAAGGTGTTTAGCGAGCGGCGATACGTGCCAACCGTCTCGTCGCTTTTATCGCTCAGGTACTCGTTAAAGAAGATGTCGAGATGGTGGCGCAGCTCGCGAAGCGATAGCTCGAGCGGGGCGTCGGAAGCATCAGGCGGCATAAGTGCAGCAGTCCAGACGAAGCAGTAAACGCAGCAAGGATGTACATCACAAAGCTAACGCGCTACCGTCGTGATGGATGCATTATTGGATGCACTGTGAAATGCACTGTGGAATGCACTGTGAGATCCACCATAAGATGCACTGCGCGCGGCACCGCTCCGAAAAGCCCGTTCCCGCAAAAAAAGAACACCCGCTCTTTTCTGAGAGCGGGTGTTCGGCTACTATAAAACGGCTATAGAGCTGTTACAGAATGTTAGCTACTGCTTTACAGCTCATCGTCGGCAGCATACGATTCGAGCACTTCCACGCAGCGATGCAGGAAGCTGGAACCGAGCGAGCCGTCGACAATGCGGTGGTCGTAAGAGAGCGACAGGTACATCATATGACGCACAGCAATCACATCGCCCATTTCGGGGTCTTCTACAACAACCGGGCGCTTCTTAATGGCGCCGGTAGCCAGAATCCCGACCTGCGGCTGGTTGATGACTGGCGTACCCATCAGCGAGCCAAGCGAGCCGATGTTCGTCACTGTGAAGGTACCCCCTTGCAGTTCATCGGGCTGCAGCTGCTTCGAGCGGGCGCGCTGTGCCGTATCGGCCATCTTGCGAGCCAGCCCAGACACATTCAGGTCGCCTGCATTCCGAATAACCGGCGCGAGCAGTCCTTTCTTCCCAATGGCAACGGCAATGCCAATGTGATAGTCTTTCTTCTGTACAATCTTGTCACCCTCTACCGAGGCGTTAAGCGTCGGATGGTCGCGCAGCGCTTCAACAGCCGCCCGTACAAAGAACGGCGTGAACGTGAGCTTCGCCCCCTCCCGCTCCTGGAACGCCTCTTTGTGGCGATTGCGAAACCTGACGAGGCCCGTTACATCGGCCTCCGCAAAGGAGGTAACATGGGCCGAGGTGGCTTTGGAGCGCACCATATGCTCGGCCGTGATCTTGCGCATCCGGTCCATCTCGACCACTTCGATGCGATCGCCATACTGCTGCTTGAGCTCCTCTTCACTGGGGCCAGCCTCGACTTTGTAGACGCCGCGTTCTGGAGCAGACGATGCAGAGGCTTTGCGGGTCGGCGTGGGCTGAGCGGGAGTCGCCTCTTTGACGGGCGCGCTGTCGCCCGATGTGGCCTCTTCGCGGGCGCCTTCAAGCTCACGCGACTCAAGGTAGCCGAGCACATCGTCTTTCGTTACGCGTCCCTCGCGGCCCGAGCCATCGATCGACTCCAGTTCGCTCATGCTAAGTCCCTCCGTTTCAGCGATGGAGCGCACCAGCGGCGAAAAGAACTGTCCGTCTTCACCGCGTCGCTGAATGGGACGTCCGTCATCTTCGACAGGCTCAGGCGGGCGTCCGTGGTCGGTTACCGGTTCGGGTTCGGTACGGCGTGCAGAGGGCGCTGTGTCGCCTCCATCAGGTACGCTTTCCGTATCCGGGGCGGATGTACTGGTCGGGCTTCCGTCGGAAGCACTGGCCTCGGCGCCAACTACGGCGATGACGGTGCCCACCTCAACGGTATCTCCTTCCTCGACGAGCCGCTCTTTCAGCACACCAGCTGCCGGAGAGGGCACTTCGGTGTCGACCTTGTCGGTGCCAATCTCGAGCAGCGTTTCGTCGAGGTCAATCGGATCGCCCACATCTTTGAACCAGGCAATGATCGTCCCCTCAGTGATGCTCTCTCCCATCTTGGGCATGACGACCTTCACGTCTTCGGTGTCTCCTGCAGGAGCACCGCTCGGTTCGTCGTCTCCAGCATCTGCAGCAGGTGCTGCAGCAGACGCCTCGGGCGCCGCACTCGTTTCAGCAGCGGGCTCGTCGGGGGCGGCTGCCTCCTCAGAAGCACCGGCTTCATCGGGGGCTTCGCCGGATGGAGCGGCATCGCCTGCGGCCTTGGCCTCCGTTTCAAGACGGGCAATGATCGTACCCACCTCAACGGTATCGCCTTCCTCGACCAGGATCTCGTCGAGCACACCGGCTGCCGGAGAGGGCACCTCGGTGTCGACCTTGTCGGTGCCAATCTCGAGCAGCGTTTCGTCTTGCTCTACCTCATCGCCGGGCTGTTTATGCCAGACAATGACCGTACCTTCTGTAATACTCTCGCCCATCTTGGGCATCGAGACGTCTACCTTCGCCATATCGGAGTGCAGCTATTCAGCATCTGGGAGTCGATCAGGAGGGGCGTGCTTTGGCACAATGGAAGCGCTGCCATGCGGGGGCCGCGCGCTATGCTGCCATGCGCACCCTTGTTTGGGTTGTTTCTAATGTAGCGGACACAGTGCCCACAAACAACGGGCACGCTGCTTTCTTGCAATGATTCAACAAAATATAGGATTGGCGCCGCATCATACTGGCCTGTGGCTGCCCCATTCCGCTGATTGCGGCCTGCCTTCTGCCCCGATCCTGCCTGCATCCTGCGCTGCCCGTATATTTTTTACGGTTCTGGGGGATGCGCAGCGTAGCTACCCGTTATAACGGTTCATCGCAGCATCGAGTCCTTTCGTGGCTGCACAGAGCGCAGCATTGCCCGCCCGAATGCGTGCCTCTTCGATCAAAGGCTGTTGCTGCGCGGAGAACGGACTGAGCACGTAGTCGGCCTGTTCGCCCCGTGCGTAGTCTTTTCCAATCCCGATACGCAAACGCGGAAAGTCGGTCGTGCCAATCTGGTTTGCAATGTCCGACACCCCGTTGTGTCCACCACTGCTCCCCCCCGGACGTAGGCGAAGCTGCCCGGTGTCCAGATGCAGGTCGTCTACGATCACCAGAAGGGCTTTCGGAGCAAGCGCGAACCGGTCGAGCAGCGCCTTCACAGCACGCCCGCTGCGGTTCATGTACGTAAGCGGCTGAGCAAGAGCTATCTCTACGCCCTTGTGACGTCCCTGTCCTGTACGGGCCGATGCTTCGGTCACGTTCTGCAGCGAGGCATCAAAACGCTTTGCCAGCAGGTCTACGACCTGCATTCCTATATTGTGACGCGTGTCGGTGTATTCCGGACCAGGGTTACCGAGTCCAACAATCAGAAAATCAGGGGTGTCTGCCATGGCACAGGGCGGAGTAGATTGGGAGCGAGGTAGGTTACCAGCAGAGAGCAAGGCCATGCGCAAGGTGTTGACGCAGACGCAATTGACGCAGGCGCACGGGGTTTGTCAGGAAGCAGTCGCGCATGCAACCGCTTTGAAGGGCCTTTTTCTTGAAGGGCCTGCTTGGTGTTTGGTCTGCAAGCATGAGCGATCCGCTTTCAGACACTTCCTAAACGCGCACCGCCCCCACTGCGTCACGCAGTGCGGGCGGTACGGTGTGTAATGAAATGTAGGGGTCGTTATGCTGCGGGTGCCTCTTCGGCTTCTTCGCCTTCCTCTTCGGCAGCACCTTCGACTTCTTCGCCTTCTGGAAGCTCTTCGTCTTCGAGTTCTTCTTCCTCTTCCGTTGTTGCGACTGCTTCGAGGTGCGGAGCCACAACAGTGACGAGCGTCTGTCCCTGGGCCATCTTGTACCGGTAAGCTTCCTGGTCAAGATCGTACAGGTGAATGGCTTCCCCAATATCAAGCCCTGAGATGTCGACCTTGATCTCTGAAGGAATGTTTTTGGGCAGGCACGAGATCGTGATTTCGCGAACCAGGATCTGCGTGTCTCCTCCCTCTTTCTGGCCTTCCGGGATACCCTCGTAACGCACCGGAACGGTGAGCGTAACACGCCGCCCTTCGCGAAGCACTTGAAAGTCCGCGTGCTCAGGGACGTCCGAGATGGGGTGTAGCGTGTAATCTTTGAGGACACACGACCAGCTGTCATCGTCCATCGACACGTCGACGACACTGGTTTGGCGTGAATAGATCAGGCGATTCAGCTCGTGCACACTGACTTGAAACGGCACCGGGTCGGTGTCGCGTCCATACAGAATGCAAGGCACGTTATTGCTGTCGCGCACAGCTCGCGTAGCTTTCTTTCCAGTTTCGCGAGGCGCAGCGTTGAGGGTTGGGGCATCCATGGGTTGAAGTACCGTATACCGTATAATGTCGTACAATCAGGCGGGGCGCGCACCGCATCATCACGAACGCCCTTGGGCAAACGTGCATGCGGTGTGTGCAGAGGAATGGAAAGCAGCGGTGGGGGCTACCGGTTCCGCTGTTTCCAACAAAGGGCTGTTAAAAGCAGCGGAGTGTGACTCCAAAGCCCCCGTACCAGCCGAAAAAACCATGCATCAATCCTTAAACAGGGTCGACACCGACCGGTCGGTGTAGATATGACGAATTGCTTTCGCAAAAAGCGGCGCTACACTCACCACCTCAACCGAGTCCGACGAGCGCTCCAGCGGGATGGTATCGGTAATAATGAGCCGCTCGATCGGCGAATCTTCGATGCGGTCGTAGGCAGGACCGGAGAGCAGCCCGTGGGTACAGGCGGCCATGATGTCGAGTGCGCCGGCGTCGCGTAGCGCTTCCGCTGCACGGGTAAGCGTACCAGCGGTGTCCACAATGTCGTCAATGAGAATCACGTTCTTGCCTTCGACATCGCCAATGATGTTCATGACGCGCGCCTCGTTCGGACGCGGACGCCGCTTGTCGATCAATGCGATGCTTGCTCCGAGCTTCTTGGCGTAGGCCCGAACCATCTTCAACGCGCCAACGTCAGGCGCCACAAGCACGAAGTTCTCCATGTTGAGTCCTTCGAGATAGTCGATCAGAACGCCCGACCCGTACAGGTGGTCTACGGGTACGTCGAAAAAGCCCTGGATCTGGGGCGCGTGCAGCTCCATCGTGAGAATGCGGTCGATGCCTGCTGTCGTAAGCAGGTTCGCCATCAGCTTTGACGCAATCGAGACACGTGGCTGGTCTTTCCGATCCTGACGTGCGTATCCGAAGTACGGGATGACCGCCGTTACGCGAGCGGCCGAGGCGCGCTGTGCCGCATCGATAAGCATGAGGAGTTCAATCCAGTTTTCTGCGCTCGGGCAGGTGCTCTGGATAATAAAAAGATCAGCTCCTCGTATAGAGGACTCGTAGCGAACGTAGATCTCGCCATCGGCAAACTCCTGAATCGTAAGTTCGCCGAGCGAGGTGCCATAGCTTTCAGCAATGCTACGCGCGAGAGCCGGGTTAGAGCGGCCGCCGTATATGGCAACGGGGTTTTCTTGGGGTGCAGTGGTCATGGGCATGGAATCGGCCATAAAAGCAGGTGAGTAGATGTAGCTGCACCAGCGCTTCGGGCAGTACACCTGACATGCAAACATCCTGTACACCGCTTGGCGCACAGGATGTCAAGAATAGAAGCGTAGCAGAGGGAGAGTTGCCCGGGGAGGATTCGAACCCCCACTAACGGCTCCAAAGGCCGCTGTCCTGCCATTAGACGACCGGGCAATAGAACTGCGTTCAAGCACGTGTTGTGTCGCACTTACATGCGATACGGTACTACGCGCTCCGCACATTAGCAACCCAAAATCCATCGCATGGTTCGGATCTGAACACTTCTCACAGGGCTTTCGAAAAGGATTTACAATATCAATGCGGATTCAAGGTGTACGCGCCTGCAACATAACCGCCACAAGTCTCTCCTACACGCTCTCCACATCCCGTCTATTTCCACATCCATCTACCTTTTTTGGCATACGCATCCGCTTTAAGTAAGTCGGCAAAAATACGTTTGGGGGCCGGCATATTTGCTCAAACACAGAATTGAGCCGTCGCTTTTTTGCATCTGCGTCCCGTGTCCTGTCCTCTTGTGCTTTATTCTTACGCCTCACATAGTACCAGTGCCATGGTGTTTCTTCTGAATAGGTTTGGGCATACCCAGAAAGCAAACATGAAGCGGCGCGCTCAAGAAGTAGCAAGAAGTAGTTTGCCAGATACGGGCATTTGCCCCGCATAGCAGGGCCAACCGCCCGGCATTTTGTTCCCCCTACCGTACCCGATACTTTCGTCATGTATACATTCCGCATAGCTTCCATTTGGATTCTTACTGCCGCCCTCTTCACCGTACTTGTTGGTTGCGATGAGGAAACCCGGAATTCTTTCTCACAGCTTGCGCAGTCTGCCCAGGAAATGCAGGCCGGCGCCGAAGAACTGACGCGCTCCATGCAGGAGATGCAGACAAACGGCGACCGCGAACCCGTTGAGCCGGTCGACTTTCGCGTACTTCGCGACCTGATTCCTGCCCAGGTGGCAGGCCTTGAAGAGACAGACCGCGGCGGCGAGCGCAATCAAATGGGCAACTTCACACTCGTCAATGCCAAAGCCGACTTCCAGGGCAGCAACCGTGAGCGTATCTCTATTGAGATTACCGACGTTGGAGGTGCTCCTGGACTGAACATGCTGGGGCTCGGCATGATGATGATGGAGATCGACCGCGAATCAACCAGCGGATTCGAACGCACGGGCACGCACAACGGACATCGCATGCATGAGAAGTTCGATACCAATCGCGGACAGGGCGAGAAAACTGTGCTGGTTCAGCAGCGGTTTATCGTTAAAGTGTCTGGACGCAGCACGTCGCCCGAACGCATTGATGAAGCGCTGCGCGGCGTTAACATTGGCGAACTGGAACGCCTGAGCGCGTCCTCGTAACACCGATCCTCATAACACTGGATGGCATGGTACCGCGCATGTACTGTCGGACATGTACAGACATGCCGAGGCTACGCTATACCCGAAACGAGCGCGACAGCAGAATATCTGTTGTCGCGCTTTTTTATGTATGCCCGTACAATTTAACGTATGCCCCGTGCAGCCGCCGCTTAGAGTCTGCACACTGCCCTGCTCTGTACCTTTACAGCATTAAAAGAGCCCTGCGGCACATTCAGGATGAGGGGTCGTAAGACATCGCGTTCGTTTTTTTCCGTACTGGTTTCGTGCTGTATGTCTGCATCCAACATGTCCGTGTCCCCCAAGAAAGTTATCGGCGTTATTGGCGGCATGGGTCCTCATGCTGGCGTCGATCTGGTGGATAAGATCATCGAGCAAACCAACGCATCATCTGACCATGGCCACCTGCCGGTTGCATTGCTCTCTTATCCGGAGCGCATTGTTGACCGGAGCACGTTTCTCTTCGATGAGACAGATACCAACCCGGCCTACGCCCTGGCCGACATACTTCGTGCGCTGGATGCCGCCGGCGCCGTAGTTGCAGGGATGCCCTGCAACACGGCCCACGCGCCAGCCATCTTCGACACGCTCGTCGACGAGGTGCGCAGCACCGGACATGACGTGCGCCTCCTGCATATGATTGAGGAGACCGTGCAGTTCATGCAAGCGACCATGCCGCATATCGACACTGTAGGCACGCTTTCCACCCAGGCCGTGTACGATCTTCAGCTTCACCGCGCCCCCCTTGAAGCCGCCGGCTTCAACGTTGTGACGCCTGACCCGCCCATGCGAGAGCGCGTCAACACTACGATTTTCGATACCACTTTTGGACTCAAAGCACAGAGCCACCCGGCTACGCCTCAGGCCAAGCAGAACCTGCTCGACGCCATTGCCCACCTTATCGACAAGGGCGCCGATGCCGTTGTGCTGGGCTGTACCGAACTCCCCCTGGCTCCACTTGCCGCCGACATGGATATGGTTCCGCTCATTGACCCGGCCGAAATCCTGGCCCGTGCGCTGATCAAGTCTGTACACCCCGATCACCTGAAGCCCGTAGCGTCGCGCCTCGCCGCCTTCCAGACCACATAACCTGCAGGATTACAGGCCGCCTGTCGCTCCGGCGAGCACATACGTCGGTACGCTCTGTTTGAACCGCGCACAGCGAGACGCATACGAGTTTGCTGTATTATCCTCGTGTTCCTCTCACCGATGCGCTTGCTTCTTCCCTGTGTCTATTCCCGATATCAATCAACTGCTCCATGCCGATCGAATACAGATCGGGATGAACGCTCCTACGAAGAAAGAGGCTATCAATGCACTGATTGACTTACTCGACGGACACCCGTCAATCGATGAGCTTTCTGAGGTGCGCAACGCCATTTTTAACCGCGAAAACACGATGTCTACGGGGGTTGGCAAAGGGTTAGGACTTCCCCATGCTAAGACAAGCGCCGTGTCTGAAACGGTCGCTGCATTTGCAACTGCCACTCCCCCGGTGCCCTTCGACGCCATCGACGACCAACCGGTCGAACTTATACTGCTGCTCGTAGGCCCGGAAAACGATGCCTCCCTGCACATAAAAGTGTTAGGACGCATTTCGCGCCTCGTCAATCGCGGATCCATTCGAAAGGCACTCACTGCAGCGTCAACCCCAGAAGCCGTTATGAACACGTTGCAGGACGCGGAAGCGGCACTGCGCCGCTAACTGTTTCGCAGCTGCTCCGGCTCCGGCGGCTCTGCTCTATGGCTGTGTATCTCCGGTAGCCCGCCGCCCCTGGTAGTCTCGCCTGGCCTCCTCTCTGGCCGTCTGTCCCACCCGATAACTGGCCCGGTGACGGCCCCAAAGACGGACTTCTTCACGGTACGCTCTTTTTTGAAGGATGCATGCGTCCCTGCCTCCTCAACGCTTATTTCTCGCCCTACCTGTTTCTCCATCAACCCCTATTTGCACGTGAGCACGTTTCAGCACATCAAAGGCACCTTCGACATTCTCCCTGATGCCTACACCATCGGCGGCACACGCATCGCGGCTGCGCATGAGTGGTGTCATGTAGAAGATACGCTGCGTGCGGTCATGCAGCGCCACAACTTGGAGGAGATTCGCACGCCCATGCTCGAACCTACCGAGCTCGTAGCACGAGGGGTCGGCGAGCACACCGACATTGTGAGCAAGGAGATGTTTGCCTTTGAGCGCAGCGGTACCAACTACGTGCTGCGTCCTGAAATCACCGCTCCTGTTACTCGTGCCTTCCTTGAGCACCACCTGGAGCAACGTGGAGGTGTCCAAAAGCTTTTCTACATCGGTCCCTGCTTTCGCGCCGAACAGCCGCAGAAGGGACGCTACCGGCAGTTTCACCAGTTCGGGGCCGAGATCATCGGGGCCGACGAGCCGCGTGCCGATGCCGAGACCATCGCCGTCATGATGGCTGCTTACGAGGCGTTCGGGCTACAGGGCATGCGCCTCCGCCTGAACACCCTTGGCGACCCTGAACACCGGGCGGCTTTTCGCGAGGCGCTCGTCGAGTACCTCACGCCTTACAAGAGCGAGCTGTCAGAGACGAGTCAGCGCCGCCTGCAGAGCAACCCCCTGCGTATCCTCGACACAAAAGTTGAGCACGAGCAGGCCCTGCTGCAGGAGGCGCCCACACTTCGCGAATTTGTGGATACGGAGGCCCTGTCGCACTACGACGCTGTAAAGCAGCACCTGAGTGATCTGGATATCGACTTTGAGGAGGCGCCCATGCTCGTGCGTGGACTCGACTACTACTCGCACACGGCTTTCGAGCTTGAGCACGACGCGCTCGGCGCGCAGAGCGCACTGGCCGGCGGCGGACGCTACGACGGTCTCGCAGCCGAGCTCGGCCACGACGGCCCGCTGCCTGCCTGTGGGTTTGCCGCAGGCATGGAGCGGCTCTTCCTTGCACTCGATGCCCACGACTACGACTACCCCGATGCGGAACGCCCCCGTGTGTTTTTTGCTGCACTTGGGGCCGACGCCGAAGCCTGGGTCTTTAAGACCGTGCACGCGCTGCGTAAGCGTGGCATCCACGCCGCCCACGACCTGAAGGGCCGTTCGCTCAAAGCCCAGATGCGCGAAGCGAACCGCCAGGACGCGCCGTATAGCGTAATCATTGGCGGAAACGAACTGGCCGATGGCGCCGCACAGGTTAAAACGATGGCAACCGGCGAGCAGGAGGCCGTCTCGTTTGACGAGCTGGCTGCCTATCTCGCTACGCCTCCTGCTGTCGACGCCTAAGCTGTCGACGCTTAAAGCACTGCACGCCTGTGTCCGCGCCTGGGCGACCTGTAGACCGCCCAGTCCCTGCAAGACGCAACTGTAACCGCTTCCGGCTCGTACCGGCCCCCAGCGCCCGTCGCGCCCCCCACCATCTTTTTACACGCTTTGTTTTTCACTATGAACCGACTGCCTGTTCATCTCATCAGTGTGAGCCTCGTGCTCATTGGGCTGTTTGGGCTTGTTGGATGCGGAGGGTCGTCCTCTGAATCGCCAGAGCCGATCCGTGTCATGACGTACAACATCGAAGACATCCGTACCGACGACCTGCGCCGCACCGACCATGCTCGCATGCAGCGTGCGGCAGCGATCATCCAGCGCCTGCAGCCGGATATTCTCCTCATCCAGGAAATGACGTACGATGAGCCGGGCGCTCCCGGCTATCGGGATGGCGAACCAGAGGGACAGAACGCACGCCGTTTTGCTGAAAACTATCTGGCCCCTCCGCAAGCGGAGTCGCTGGAGGGCATCTCGTTTCAGGCGTTCATGGCGCCGACCAACACCGGCGAGGCAAGCGGATACGATCTGAACCGCGATGGCGACGTGGTCACAACGGTGCCCGACATCCCCCAAGCGCCGTCCGATACGGAGCCGCCCCCTCAGAACGATGAAGGCCGGGCCTACGGCGAAGACGCATGGGGATTTGGCACCTTTCCCGGACAGTACGCCATGGCCCTGTTCGTGCGCGACGGTCTCTCTATCCAGCACGACCAGGTGCGCACCTTTCGCCTCTTTACATGGAGCGACATGCCCGGCGCGCGCCGTCCTACCGATCCCGAAACCGGCCTGCCCTGGTACGAAGACGACGCATGGGCAGAGTTTCGCCTGAGTTCGAAGAGCCACTGGGATGTGCCGGTTACACTGCCCAACGGATCTGTGCTACACGTGCTGGCCAGCCACCCAACTCCGCCTGCCTTCGACGGCCCCGAAAACCGAAACAAACTGCGCAACTACGACGAAATTCGCTTCTGGGCTGACTATATCGACGGGGCCCCCTACATCTATGACGACTCCACACAGACAGGCGGACTGCCTTCAGGGGCGCCCTTCGTAATTATGGGCGATCAGAATGCGGATCCAGACGGGGGGAGTAGCTTGGATGGTGCCATCGAGCAGATCTTAAATCACATGCGCGTAAACGATACGCAGCCGGTGGCTGCACAGGAGGGCGTTCAGGCTTTTCCAGATCTGGACCCCGACCACACTGCGGAATGGGGACGACGCGTGGACTACGTGCTTCCGTCTCGCTCTCTGGATGTGGAGGAGTCCGGCGTCTGGCGTCCGCTCAACCGCGACACCGCCGGATGGGCCAGCGACCACTTCCCGGTCTGGGTCGATCTGTATCCGCCAGATGCGGAGTAGCGACGCTGCAACGCACCTCGCCGTTTCTCTCATTGCCTGCTTTCATTGCCCGCTTTCTTTCGGTCTCTTCCCGCGCCCGCCATGCACTGGACCCAACGTCCCCTCACACTTGACCCGCACCCACGCGGGGTGCATCTCATCACCGATGCGGTAACCGACGCGCTCCCCGAACTGGCGCAGATGTCGCAAGGGATGCTGCACGTGTTTATCCAGCATACCTCGGCCTCGATCGCTCTCAACGAAGCCGCAAGCCCGGACGTGCGGGGCGATCTGGAGCGGCACCTGAACGAGATGGTTCCCGAGAACCAGCCCTACTACGAGCATACCTTAGAGGGATCCGACGACATGCCCGCCCACATCAAAGCGGTGCTGATTGGGCCCGGGATGTGGCTGCCTGTATCCAATGGCACGCTGGCGCTGGGCACCTGGCAGGGACTCTACCTCTGTGAGCACCGCGACCACGGCGGCCGCCGCACGCTCATGCTCACGCTTATGGGCCCGGATGCGTAACAAACCGGCTTGCCTGTTTCTTTGCAGCTGCTCCTTTACGGCTTCACCGACACGTACGGGTTCCCCTCTACCGAAAAGCGCCAGGGACGCTCCGTTCCTTTTGAGATGCCGATGCGCGGGCTCTCGACAATCTCGGGGGCAGGGTCGTCGGCGGCATGAGCGAAGTAGAGCGGCGGTGCAGTGAGCGGCACGTTGTGGTACGCCTCGTCGTCGATGCCAAACGCCTGTGTGAGCTTGCCCGGCCCATTGGTGAGATCTACGTCGCGCCGGGCCGCCGGGCGATGCGGGCGCATCGCGTCAATGCCCTCTACCGGCTCAACCGCACGAATCAGCACGCCCCCGCCGATGCCGTCAGGCTCGGTAACGACATTCAGAAGCCAGTACATGCCGTAGATCAGGTAGACGTACGAGCGCCCGGGCGGACCGAACAGATCCGCGGTGCGGCTGGTGCGCTGCAGCTCGCCGGTCTCGGGGTCGCGTGCGTTCCACCCATGAAACGCCGGGTCGTCTTCCGTATAGGCCTCCGTCTCAACAATGCGCCCTACGCGGCGCGGACCGTCTTCTGGAGCGTAGACCAACAGGTGGCCAAGCAGTTCGGGTGCAACGTGAAGGGCAGATCGGGCATAGAACGAGTCAGGAAAGGGAGTCATGCAGGAGAACGGTTTCTACAGTTTAGTGCGGTCAGTACGTTCACGCATCACCCTGTACGATTATGCTGCACGATTGTGTTCGTGTACGAGGTTCTTTACAGCCTTATGTCTGACTTATCTCTGAAAGCGGTTTTAGAATAATTATTTTGGCGTGTATATTGGCCTTGTACCGGGTTCATACTGCCCTCTGTACTCATGTTTTGTGATTTGACCGTTTCCTTATGTCTACCCTCGACGTTGCGCACTCGTACACGTTTGCGGCTGCTACCCCTCGTCCTCTCTTCGTGCACGTGCCCAACGTCCGCATCGTCGTGCGGAGTCACGATGCCAACGAGCTGGCCGTCGAGATTCGGAGCGATGCCCCGCCCGAGGAGCTCGAAACGCTGCTCAACCGTCTGAACCTGACCACCCGTGCCGCCGAAGAAACCGTTCGCATCCAGACGGACATGCGCCGCCAGCAGAAGCATGCATCGTGGTGGCGCACCCAGGAAAGCGGCGCCTGGCCCGTTACCCTGCACATTCGAATGCCCCCCGGCACGCATGCCGACCTGCGGGCACCGGGCGGATCAATCGATATGGAAGGCGTGCGGGGCCAGATCACCGCAGAATGTGCGGGCGGTGCTATTGACATACGGGATGTGCAGGGGCGACTCGACGTGAAGGCGTTCAACGGAACCGTCAACATATCAGACGTCGAGGGCTCTGTGCTGTCGGTGCGCGGCGCCGGACGGAGCGTGCAGCTCAAAGACATCGCGGCCGATGAGACGCGGCTGTGGACGGCTGCGGCATCGACCGACTTGCGCGCGATGAAGGGAGCGCTTCAGCTTACCGCACACGGCGGCTCGATCCGGGCGGTGTCGCTTGCAGGTTCGCTACAGGCGAATGTGCATGGCGGAACGGGTCGCATCCATCTGCCCCCAGCCTCTGCTCGCGTGCACGCCCCGGGTGCTGACCTCACGATGCGCCTGGCACACCCGTGCCAGCTCGATGTTGAAGCGCAGGTGCTTGAGACGCCGGCGTCGCTTCCGCTTGCCACGAAGACGGCCCGGCGTGCCTCGGGCGCGTTCATGGGGGGCGGCCCCTCTGTTGAGGTATCGGCGATGGGCGGACGCCTCGCTCTTGAAACAGCGTAGCCCGTTGCAGCACGAGAAGCGGATCCATAAAGAAAGCGGAGGCGCCGCGCTCATGCCGAGCACGGGGCCTCCGCTCATTTACAGCATACAGTAGGGCCTTTGTAATAAGACCGGTCTGGCAGGATGCGCCGGTTAGGCGCGCTCGATCGCAACGGCTACGCCGCCGCCCGTGCCATGGCAGATAGACGCGAGTCCACGCTCTGCGTCGCGCTGGATAAGCGCATGAAGCAGGGTGACCACGATGCGCGAGCCGGATGCCCCGATGGGGTGCCCCAGTGCGATGGCACCGCCATGCACGTTCAGGCGGTCGGTCGGTACGTTGAGCATCCGCTGAAAGAGCAGGTTGTTGATTGCAAACGCCTCGTTGTTCTCGAAGAGGTCGTAGTCGCCGATCTCGGTCTCGCTCTTGGCGAGAACCTTCTCGACCGCCGGGATGGGGGCTTCGGGGAAGCGCCACGACTCGCCCGCGGCCCAGCTGCTCTCGGTGATTTTGGCCAGCGGGGTGAGCCCGTGGGCCTCCACCGCGTCTTTGCTGGCGAGCAGAAGAGCGGCAGCGCCGTCGCTAATCTGGCTGCTGTTGCCGGCGGTGAGCACGCCCTCTTCGGTGAATGCCGGGCGCAGGTTGCCAAGCGACTCGGTCGTGGTGTCGGGACGCACGCCTTCGTCGCGGTCGAGCGTATCGGTGCCTTTGCGGGTGCGGTACTCGATAGGCAGCAGCTCGCTGTCGAACGCGCCTTCGTCGTGGGCCTGTGCCGCTCGCTGGTGCGACGCGGCCGCAACCTGGTCGAGCTCGGCCCGCGTGATGCCGTGCTCGGCAGCAAGGCGCTCGGTCTGGTCGCCCATGGCATCGCCGGAAAACGGATCACTGAGTCCGTCGCGGTACATGAGGTCGGTTACCTGCTCCATGTCTCCGGGCAGATACTTGTAGCCCCAGCGCGCCTTCGACGAAAGGTAGAAGCCGGTGTCTGACATCGCCTCGGTGCCGCCGGCGAGCACCAGATTTGCCTCACCCGCCTTAATCATGGTCGCGCCGTTGATCATGCTCATCATGCTTGAGGCGCAGACCATATCGACCGCATAGCCGTCGATAGTCTTAGGGATGCCGGCCTGAATCGCTGCTTGGCGCGGCACGAGCTGGCCGTGTCCGCCCCGAAGTACGTTGCCGAACACGTAAATGTCAAGCGCTCCGCCGTCGACATCGGCGGACTCGAGGGTGCCTTTCATGGCATGGGCGGCCAGGTCGACCGGCGAGTGTTTTTTGAGAGATCCGCCGAAGCGTCCGATAGGTGTACGATGGGCAGCTACGATATAAACGTCGCGCATACGTGGAGTGCTGGTTTGCGTAGGAGGAGCAGACGGGCGGATGCGCGGCCAAAGCAGCACGCACCGCATGTACTTGTACAGCATCCGGAAACGCTTCCAGAGAGGCAAGTCCTCCATCTAAAATTACGGCGGTCCCCCAAAGCACGCGCCCTCTGCCACCTGGCGCACGCCCCGAGCCTCCTGCAGCCCCCTGCTATACATCGTCAGAGGTTTCGGGCGCGGGCATCGCCGTGTGGAAGTCTTCGTAGAAGCGGGTCATATACTCATGCAGCAGAGCATCGACACGGTCGGGCGTGCCGGCACGCACAATGAGTCCGGCGTGGTGCTTCTTCTCCATTCGCCACGCGATCGCCTCGTCCTCGTAACCCGAAAGGTCGGGACGCTCCTGCCGGGCCAGCGAGATGAGAATGCCAGCGTAGTCGTGCACCCGCTCGGGAAGCGCATACGCGTTGTTGCGAGCGCGCTGCACCTCGATGCGGGCCCACTGCGCCCACAGGTTGATGCCGGTAGACGCTTCGACCATTTCCGCAATATGAGCGCCGCCAACACGTGCAGCGGTTTCGAGAAAGTAGAACGCGCCGTCATCGCGTCCGCGAATGAACTCGGTATGCACCGCACCGTGGCGCATCCCAAAGTCGCGGATGAGCTGCTCATTGAGCATGCGACAGGTGTCGGCTTCGTCGCCGGTGCGGTCGAGGGTGCGACTGGCGAAGATGCCACCGCCGTGCATCACGTCGAACGGCGCGTTGGCGTAGCGATGCGCTTCAGCAAAGACGACCGCTCCGTTGCTCACGAGCGAATCGACATGGTAGACATCCCCCGGAACGAACTGCTCCAGCAGAAAATGCGACTGCCGGTCGCCCAGCTCATCGAGGGTGCGCCAGAGCACCTCAGGGTCATGGATTTTCTTGATGCCAATCGCCGACGCTTCGCTGCGCGGCTTAAGAATCCACGGGCGTGGGCATCGGTCCATAAAATCCCGAATGCCGTCGTAGTTAATCACAGGCACAAAGTCGGGCACGCGCACCCCTGCCTCTCGCGCCTTCATGCGCATGGCGAGCTTATCGCGGAAGTAGCGCACCGCGGTCTGTCCCATCCCCGGCAGGCGCAGATGCTCGCGCAGCAGCGCAGCGTTGTACAGGTCAAACTCATCGAGGGGCACAATCCGATCTATTTTTTCGGAGCGCGCCACGTAGCTGATGCTATGAATGAGGTCGTCTTCATTCGAGAAATCGGGCACGTAGTAGACCTCGTCGATTGCCTCCCAGGGCCAGTCGGCCTCTCGGAGCTTCTCGGTCGTAACAAAAAGGACACGGGCCCCCTGCGCTTTGGCTTCGCGCAGGAAGGCCGCGCCTTTTTCATAGCTGGCAAGACAGAGAAGGGTAACAGGCTGCTGTGCACTCATAATTAAGTAGGGGTGTTATAGGATATGTGTAGAGATACCGGTATCCGGTTTGTGGGATGCGAGACGCCGTGCGCTACGGGAGCACCCGTCGCAGAAAGCGCAGCCAGTTGCCGCCGAGGAAGCCGCTTCGCGCTGCTGCAGGCGCCACCTTACCGAGCTTCGAGAAATCGGCGCCGCGCGACAACGCTTCAGGAGTCTCCTGCACGCCAAATCCGCCATCGAAGTCGCTCCCCACTGCCACCTGATCCCACCCGATCAGGCCAGCGATATGTTCGGCGTGGCGGCGCACGTCGCGCAGGGCGACCGGCTGAGTTGCATGATCGGGATGCAGGAAAACATCTCCAAGCACGATACCGACCACTCCGCCCGATGCTCCAACTGCGCGAATCATATCGTCGCTCATCTGCCGATCGCCGGGATTGATCGCGCGGGCGTTGCTGTGGCTTGCCAGTACGTACTGCGGGTCGAGGTCCATCGCGTCCCAGAAGCTCTCGTTGGAGAGGTGGCTCACGTCGAGCGGGATGTCGTGCGCAATCATCGCCCGAACGAGATCCTTGCCCGCCGGAGTTAGCGGTCCGGGCGCCCCGGTGCCGCCAGCGTAGCGGGTACTGCGCCAAGCCGGCCCGACCATCCGGAGTCCGCGGTCGACCCACCACGTGAGTTCGTCCGGCGTACGGATCGGATCGGCTCCCTCCATGAGCATCACAAGCCCGGTGGTGCGATCGCCGCCCTCCCAGGCCGCGAGATGGCCCTGCAGGTCGCTCTGACTGCGCAGAATACGGATGTGCCCCTCCTCTTCCCACTGTTCGTAGCACTCCAGCTGGTCTACGGCAAGCGCATGAGCCTCGTCGGGGGTGGCGTAGCTGAGCTTTGCTTTCCACTTCGGGGGCGCGTCGCCCTCGTACTGCAAGGCCGTACGGGGAATGGCGAAGAGCGTACCAAACACAATACCCACCTGAGCCCGGCGTAGCTCAGGCAGCGTTACCAGCAGCTCCTGGTGCGTGCGCGCCTCATCTGCACGAACGGCTTTTACGCCGCGGGTAAGGTCGCGCTTGTGAACGACGGCATTAAAGGCAAGGTCGAGATGGCCGTCTATGTACATAGGGCAGGGAAGAGCCAGGAGAAAAACAGAGGCAGGATCAGACCGAACAGTCACCCCCTAAACGAACGGCGCGTGCAACGTTTCACAACCACACAAGGGTTCCTTGCCGCCTGGTCTCATCGTCGAGCGTACTGAATCAAGTTCAGCACAAGCGTGGCCGGTGTAGTCCTCCTCGGCCCGAGGGCCGCTGCGCTGCCGTTTTAGGCAGCGTCTGAAAACGCTCTGCGGGCTGCACGGTTGCTTTTCATACACTACTCAGCTGTTCAGCCAGCGTCTCGGGACCGGTGGTCGGGGCATCGCAGGTGAAGCCTTCGCACACGTAAGCAGTCGCCGTGCCGTCTTTCGGCGGCTGATGCGTCAGGTAGGAAGCCCAGTCGAATAGCTCGTGGTCATCGGCGGGCGGGCGATGCACGACCACGTCTTCGGGCGTCTGATGCGCACGCACCGTCTCCAGTAGCCTGCGGTATGCATCGTCGGAGGGATCGCCGGCAAGCACGATTTCGCGCCCGGTATGGTGCCAGTGGTGCAGGGCCCAGAGCAGCGTTACGTGCTGGGTAGGCTGCGAGCGCATCCGGCGTCCGGCACGCTGCAGGGCCTGCTCGGCGGTTTCGGCAAACGCGGTCGTGCCCAGCATCCGGTAGAGACGGTGCAGCACGTAGACAGCGACGCCGGTGCCTGAGGGCCGCGCGCCCCCCGAGATCGCCTGCTGACGAACGATCACGTCCTCGGCCGTTTCAGGCGCCATGTAGAAGCCGCCGCGCTCTGCATCGGCAAAGTCGCGGCAGAGCGTATGAGCCAGGCGGCGTGCTTCGCCAAGCCAGCGTGTGTTGAGCGTGGCGTCATACAGATCGAGCAGCCCCCATGCCAGGTAAGCATAGTCGGTGAGCGTCGCGTTGATGCCAGCGGTGCCGTTGCGGTAACGATGGAGCAGCCGCCCGTCGTCGGTGCGCATCGTATCGCACAGGAATGCAGCCACGCGCTTGGCCGGTGCCAGGTAGGCCGCATCTACAAACCGCCCGGCCCGGGAAAGCCCGGCCAGCAGCAGACCGTTCCAGTCCGTTAGGATCTTGTCGTCGAGGAACGGGCGCGGGCGCTCCTCGCGCACGTCGAACAGCGTCTGGCAGGCGGCCTCCATCTCGGTGCGGAGCGCCTCAGGCGTCGTGTCGAGCTTATCAGCCAGTGCAGGCCAGTCGTCGGCGCGGTCGAGCACGTTTTCGCCGGTGCGCTCGCCCGTCGCTTCTTCCTTGAAGTTGCCTTGCTCCTGCATGCTGTAGACCGTTGCGAAACGCGAAGCCGTATCCGCATCAAGATGCTCCCGGATTGCGTCTATCGTCCACGTATAGAACGCCCCTTCGCGCGACTCGCCCGTCTCAAGATCTTCGCTGTCCGCGTCTTCTGCCGAGTAGAAGGCGCCCGTTTCGTCTAAGAGATCGCGCGTAAGGTAGGTCACGATGTCGTCGATATGGACATCCCAGCCGGCATCCGGGGCGATGCGGTGCGCATCCGACAAAGCCATAAGAAGCAGCCCCTGATCGTAGAGCATCTTTTCGAAGTGCGGCAGCCGCCAGATGGCGTCGGTGGCGTAGCGATGGATGCCGCCGCCGACGTGGTCGTTGATGCCGCCGCGCACGATATGGCGCAGCGTGGTGGTTGCCATCTCTACGGCATAGTCGGTGCCGGTAGCCGCGCCGTAGGTCGTGAGGAAGAGCGGTGTATGCGGCATTGGAAACTTTGGTGCGCCCCCGAACCCGCCGTGCGTGCGGTCAAACTGGCGCGAGAACTGCTGCACGCTGCTTTCGAGGAGGCTGGGCCCGGGCGTGTCGTCGACCGTGTCGGTATCGCCTTCTTGCTCCAGCAGGTCCACGATCTTCTCAGCCTCCTGCTCCAGCTTCGGGCGTTCCTGAGTCCACAGCGCCTCGATGCGATCCATCAGGTCCATCATTCCCATGCGGCCCATGCGGCCCTGCTTAGGCAGATAGGTGGCTGCATAGAACGGGCGTTTGTCGGGCGTAAGCAGCACGTTGAGGGGCCACCCGCCGTTGCCACGCATCATCTGGCAGACGCTCATGTAGAGCTGGTCGATGTCGGGGCGCTCCTCGCGATCGACCTTGATCGGCACAAACAGTTCGTTCATGCGCGCGGCAACGGCGTCGTCCTCAAACGACTCGTGGGCCATCACGTGGCACCAGTGGCAGGTGGCGTAGCCGATCGACAGAAAGACGGGCTTGTCTTCGGCCTTCGCCTTCTGAAAGGCCTCATCGCCCCACGGGTACCAGTCGACGGGGTTGTTCTTGTGCTGGAGCAGGTACGGGCTCTCGGATTGTGCAAGGTGGTTGGCCATGGCGGTGCGGACAGGTCATGAGCATGCGAACAGGACGGGTGTATCCCGTCTGTATTGACTCTGTATTGACGTACCGCGGCTTCCGCCACGTGTGCCCGCATGCCCCCTTCTGCCTCTCACCTTCACAGTGCAGGGCACTGCTACCCCTACGCGGCAATGCCTGCTCCACATGCGTCGGCATAAAATTGGAGCGTTCTTCGGCCTCCCTCTGCCTTTTCACCCATGGTTGCGTTCACAAACACGTATCTGTGATACGATACGGCTATGATAAGCGGCTACATAACGAGCGGCTACATGATGATATGTGCGAGAGGCAGCACGATGTCCATGATAAACAGGATCAGGTCTTGGACCCACTGGAGCAGGTGTTCGATCAATGGTTGAGTCATAACGGTACGGGCGAAATGGATTGTGGCAGAGAGCGCGATGCTGGGAATGTTCGGCTTCTGAGGTCACACACGAGCAATATAGCACCTGTCACGCACACCCCCCAAATGGTTTTGGATGAACGGGGGCTGCGCCCGATGAACGGTTTGCAGATGGTCGATTGGCGATAACCGCTGCGCGTTGCTTCTCAGTATCGCTTCTCAGCATTTCCTCCCAATCTATGCTCGCGCATGTGGTGACGTTGCTGCTTTCAATTCGTATCAACGAATCAGATAGTAGGAACCTTACGGATAAGCAACGATAGATGCAATCCTTTTCACCTGCCCTACCCATTGCGTTTCCACACCGTGACTCGTCCGCTTCTGTCGTCGGCGCGCGAACACCTCCACAGGCTGCTGAATCGGGCGTATGTGCCCTTCTCGAAACAGCCCCGCAGCGTGCTGGTCGTGCTTGATGATGGGCGGTGGATTCCGGGGGTGCGCATCGAGAGTGCTTCGTATTCACTGAGCATCTCAGCACTCGGCAACGCTGTTACAACAGCATACAGCCTGGCCTGCTCCGGTGCCGTGGCAGGCGTCGTCGCCTCGCGTCCGCTTGCTGCTGGCGATCGCACGTACCTACAGGCACTCGACGGCTTCAATGGTGCAGAGCTGTCTGTCATCGAAGAGGACACGCTTGCGAGCTACTGGCGCGGTGCGCCGCCTGCGTCGCTGGGCCCAGCTGTCGACCCTACCGTTCCCTGTCCGGCGTCGGTAGCAGACGGAGTGGAGGCTGCCCACCGGGTCGCACAGCATGCGCACATCCCGGAGTCGCACTTCCCCGTTGGCGCTGTGCTCGTGCACGATGGCGATACCGCCCTTCCCGGTGTTAACGTAGAGCATCCTGACTGGCACCGCATTCTCTGTGCCGAGCGAAATGCGCTCAGCACAGCATATGCATACGGGTACACCGACATCACCACGCTCTACCTGTCGTGTCCGAAAGCACCCGGAGGCTCTCCCTGCGGCGCCTGCCGCCAGGTGCTGGCTGAGCGGGCTGCCGATGCCACGATCTACATGGACCGTCACACAGACGTGCCCGAGCGCTCGTCTCCAGCCGACCTGCTGCCTGCATTCTTCAACAGCTCTGACCTGGTTGCAGAGTAGCCCCATTCGCTTCATCGACCCGTCTGCTGCTACGCTTCATGCTCCTGCACCTGAGCCTGTTCACAATAGGGCTAATCGTTCTCTACTTTGGCGCCGAGTGGATGGTAAACGGATCCTCGCGGCTGGCGCTCTACTTTGGCATTCGTCCGCTTATTGTCGGACTCACCATTGTGGCACTTGGTACCTCCCTGCCTGAGTTTCTCGTTAACCTCTTTGCCGTCATTGCCCGCGAAGATAGCATCGCGGTTGGCAACATCGTAGGCTCTAACATCGCAAACATCGCTCTCATTCTGGGCATCGTAGCGCTTCTTGCTCCGATACGCATTGCCCGGGCTACGCTGCACAAGGAGTACCTCATCATGATGGCCACGATGCTGCTCTTCGTGGCGTTTGCCCTCGACGGCACGCTGCAGCGGTGGAACGGCATTGTGCTCGTGGCCGGACTTGTCTCGTTTTTGGCCTACCTATTCTATACCAGCCAGGCCCGAGGCCGTGCCGAGATTATCGACGACCCGGCTCTTTCCTCTGCATCGTCTTCCCCCTCGCTGCCACGCGAGGGCATACGCATCATAGGCGGCATGATTGGACTCGCACTCGGCGCGCACCTCATGGTCGATAACGCCGTCTCGATTGCCCGCCTCTATGCGATCCCAGAAGTCGTTATCGGCCTCACCATTGTTGCCATCGGCACGAGCCTGCCCGAGCTGGCCGCCTCCGTCGTCGGGGCTGTGAATCGAGAAGAGGGGCTCTCTATCGGAAACATCTTGGGGAGCAACATCCTGAATGTGCTCTTTGTAGTAGGGGCCGTGTCGAGCGTACAGCCCCTCGGGGTCGATGCCGAATCCATACGCCTGCACATGCCCGTTATGCTTGTAGTGGGCGCGCTGCTCTACGTGCTGGCTCGCCCTACGCTGCGGCTGGGGCGCTGGCAGGGTGCCGTGCTGCTGCTGGCGTTTGGGGGATACATGGCGTATCTGCTCATTCCGTATATCCCGTATGCCTGACTCGAGGTCTGGTATCGACATGCCTCTGGGACTGCCCTCAAACGCATTCCACACGCCGCTTGTACCCGCTGGAGGCTCCCGGGCACCTACCCGGTTTCGTTTTTGCTGACTGTTCTGTTTAACGCATGCTCACGCTTAGTGCATCCGGATGGTGGCTCCTGCTTATTGCGCTCGGAGCCGTAGGACTTGCTGCATGGAGCTATGCCAACACGCGCCCTACGCTATCGCGGGGGTGGCAGTGGGGACTCGGCGCGCTGCGTGCCGCTTCCCTCTTCCTCATCGCTGCTCTTCTGCTGGAGCCGTTCTGGGCAAGCGAGCAGACCACCACGCGTCCACCGCAGCTCGCCGTTGCGCTCGACAACTCGCTTAGCATGCAGCACACCGGCATCGACACAACCGGAGCGCCTGTATCCGACCAGATGGATGCGCTGCTTGCTACCTGGACCAGCACCCTCGACGCAGCTCCGCGTGCGTATCCCTTCGACGCCGATATGCGTCCCAACGCCACACCGGCCTACGACGGCACGCGCACCAACATCACCGCAGCCCTTCGCGAGGTGCCACTGCAGTATGCCCCCCACACCGATACCCCGCTCAACGCCATTGCGCTGATCTCTGACGGCCAGCATAACAGCGGCCCCCTGCCTCTGCAAGCAGCCGAAGCGGCCGGGGTGCCAATCTACCCGGTTGTGGTGGGCGATACGCTCCCGCAGCGCGACGTGCAGGTGCGGCGCCTGCGCACCAACGAGGTTGGCTACGTTGACACCCCGCATCCCGTCGAAGCACGCATCCGCAGCATCGATGCCCGCGGCGAATCGGTAACTGTTACCCTCCGCCGCAACGACACCGTGCTCGACGAGCGGCAGATCACACTGCCCGAGGGCACTGCCGACCAGCCCGTTCCGCTTTCGTACACCCCCGATGAACCCGGCCCTCACACGCTCACCGTTACCGTGAGCAACCTGCCCGACCAGGCGACCGACGCCACCAACACGCAATCAACTACGGTACAGATCGAAGACCGCGCCCGCACAGCATGGATCGTAGCCGGGTCGGCCTTTCCTGATGTCGGAGCGCTGCGGCGCGCCCTCGACCGAAACCCCGAATGGGAGGTCTCCGCAACCATTGCCGCGCCGCAAGGCGATCTTCTGACCCCGCTCGCCACCGCCGACGAGGCGCCCGACGTGGTCTTGCTCGTGGGCTTTCCCACCGCCGATACGCCAACCCGTGCTGTCGAGGCCGTACGCTCCTGGGTAGATACGCAGCCCTTACTTGTCTTCTGGGGGCCGCAGGTGGATACGAACCGGCTTGCCAACCTGACCGGCACGCGCCTCCCCGTACAGTGGAGCCCGGCCCCCGCCCGTGAAGTACGCCCCACCCCCACGTCTGATGCACGCACGCATCCGGCATGGGGCGACCTGGACCCATCCGAAGCCTGGGCCGGGCTGCCTCCTGTGCTGGGCGCGGGTGGCGCTGCGGACATCCGCCCCGGTGCGCGCGTCCTGCTGGAGACCGAAGGAGGTGCCCCGCTTCTCGCCACCCTACAGCGCGATCGGCAGCGCAGCGCGCTGGTGAGCAGCTACCGCACCTGGCGCTGGACGACCCTGCCCGCGTCTCGCTCCGAAGCGGCAGCGCTCTGGCCTACGCTCGTCACCAACCTGGCGCGCTGGGCAAGCACCGATGTCGACACCCCCGTACGCATCCGCCCCGATGCCCCTGTATTCGCAGGCACCGAGGCGGTCACCTTCTCAGGCCGCGTGCTTGACGGACGCGGCGAGCCGGTATCCGATGCCGCAGTCTCGCTCACCATCACCGACGATGAAGAAGAGCTGCCCTTTACGATGCAGCATGTGGGCGGCGGGCAGTACCAACTGGATGCGGGCACGCTACCCGCCGGGTCGTATACCTACACAGCCACCGCCGTGCGCAACGGCACCGACCTCGGCACCGACGCTGGCGGATTTGAGATCGACGCCCCCAACATCGAGCGTCAGGATACACGCGCCAATGTCGAACTGATGGAGCAGATCGCCACGCGCAGTGGCGGCACCGTGCTTTTCTTGGAAGACGCTGAGCAGCTGCCCGAGCAGCTCCGTACGCATCCCCAATTCGTAGAGACAGCAACAACCGAACGTAGCGCCTACGCCCTTGCCCACGCCTGGCCGCTGCTGCTCCTGATCGTTGCGCTGCTCGGCAGTGAGTGGTTCTTCCGCAAACGGCAGGGACTCGCATAGCTGAGGCCTGGCAGGACGCGCATGCCACGCGTAGAGCGTGTGGCGGAGCGCGCATGTCTTTGCCCGATTACGGAGCGGCATTTTGGGGGCGCTGCAGACCGATCGACACGCACTGCACGAACACATATAAACTACATCGGTGGCACGCAACGGTAACGCCTCCCGATCTGCCTGACTGGCCTGAATCTATGATCGTATGGATCGGTGTAAACAGGCGTATTTGTATTATCTGTTCGTGTTGACTCATCATAACCGCCTGCATCTATGTCTTCCTGGATACCGTCAGATCCCGCCCACTTGCCTGATGTACTGCGTGACGTGCTGGAGCAAGACACCAGTCTGGCGTCGCTGCTTATCGGCATTCGCCGGCATCTGCACAAGAATCCAGAGGTGGGCATGAACGAGCACGCCACCAGCCGCTTCATCAGCAAAACGCTGCAGGCGTATGGCATGACGGTGCGGGGCCCCATTGCAGGTACGGGGTTGTTTGTCGATATCGGGCCGAACGATCCCACGCAGCCCCTCGTGGCCTACCGCGCCGACATTGACGCGCTGCCCACGCAAGACCAGAAGCATGACGTACCGTATCGATCGCAGCGTCAGGGAGTAGCTCATCTGTGCGGCCATGATGCGCATACCGCCATGGGGATCGGCATTGCGCTGGCTCTGCAACGTCGAAAGGATGAACTGCCCGGGCGCGTGCGCGTCTTCTTCCAGCCCAACGAGGAGGGCCTTCCCAGCGGCGCCCCGCTCATGATCGATGCCGGCGTGCTCGACGGGGTCGGCGCCGTCTACGCTGTGCATGTAGACCCCAGCCTCTCAGTGGGCCGCTACGGACTCATCGCCGGCGCCGCCACCGCGTCGTCCGATCGGTTTGATGTGCATGTGCGGCAAGACGGAAGCGGCCACTCTGCGCGTCCGCAAGAAGGGATCGACACCGTGTGGGTTGCGCACCAGCTCATGAACACGTTCTACCAGCTTTCAGGACGCATCACCGACGCTCGCAATCCGGCTGTGCTCACCGTATGCAAACTCGACGGCAGCCAGGCACACAACGTAATTCCCGAACGGGCCTCTTTTGGGGGCACGCTGCGCACCACGCAGCCCAACGACCGCGCTCGCCTGCGTGACAAGATGGAGGACCTCACGCAGCTCTGGAGTACACAGACCGGCGCATCCATCGAACTCGACTTCGAAGACGGGTCGCCCCCTGTCATGAACGACCCGATGCTCATTGAACACACCGCCGACACCATCAGTGATGAGTTTGGCCCGCAGGCCGTGCACCGCATTGCTCAGAACAGCATGGGCGGTGAGGACTTTGCAAACTACCTGAAGCACGTTCCGGGCGCTTTCGTGCGCGTCGGCACCGCTTCGGGCCCAGCCACAAAGTACCCGCTGCATCACCAGTGCTTCGACATCGACGAAACCGCGCTGCTGCCCACCGTACGCCTCATGCGCACCGTGCTGGTCCGGCATCTCGAACGCAACCTCTCTAAAGACCGCGTGCCAACCCAGCCGCCCGGCATGACACCAGCATAGGTGGCATCTGGCAAGACACATCCCGGCTATGAGAGCCCATCACAGACGGGCGGCGCCCCACAGCGTCGCTCGTCTTTTTGCTTTTTGCAGTGCATGTGGTACACCCCAAAACATGTAGTTTCAATGAAGCATTAGCCAGAGTGTTAGAAGCATACTCCGGGTGGTGTCTTCAATACAGGTACGGAGAGACTCACCTGCTATGCTGCGCTTATGCCTATCCGATCTTTCTACGCGCTGTTTTCCATCGCCACAGGCACGCTGGGTACACTCGTCGGACTGTTCTCCCTGTGCGCAGCCGCGTCCCCGCCGGATGTGATCATCAATGAGGTCATGTATGCGCCGCAGCCGCATCAAAACGAATACATAGAGCTCTACAACCGCTCCGATGAAGCCGTCGACATCAGCACGCTCTCTTATGCGAATGGCCACCGCGAATTCGTGCCGATCGCGACCGAGCCGTTCTGGCTGGAAGGCGGCGGCTACCTCGTTATCGTACGCGACCCTGCTTTGTTTGAAGCGCGCTTTCCAGACGTTCCGTACGTGGCTCCGGGCGGATTCCGGGCTCTGCGTAACGGGGGCGATGCCGTAATCATCCGCCACGGCACCACAGTGGTCGACGAAGTTGCGTACGCTCCCTCATGGGGCGGCACAAACGACGTTTCGCTGGAGCGCATCGACCCGGCCGCGCCCGGTCAGGCCGCATTCAACTGGGCAAGCAGCACCCATCCTGATGGCGGAACGCCCGGCGCCGCCAACAGCGTATTCGCGCCCGACACCGTACCGCCGCGTCCTGTATTTGCTCAGGTGGATGCGGAGCGCACGCGCATCGACGTAACCTTTGATCAGCCACTCAACCCGGCCTCTCTAAGTACAGCCACGTTCAACGACGAATATCCGTCATCTGCCGTGCAGTTGGATGCGCAAACCGTGCGGCTTTTCTACAACGCTGCCCAGCATGCACGCGAACTCACGGTTGCCGGGGTCAGCGACTGGAGCGGGAACAGCACCACCCACACGATTCCGCTCTCGTATGTCCCCCACCGTGGCGATCTTGCGATCAACGAGATCATGTACCGTCCGCTCCAAGACGACTTCGACGGACGGCCCAACCAGCCCGAGTACGTGGAGCTGGTCAACACCACCGGGCGCTGGATCTCGCTCCAGGGGCTGTTCAAAACGAATCGTCCACGCGAGTGGGGCGAGGCCGACACCTTACAGCTTGATATCGGCCGCCAGCACGTGGAACCCGGAGCGTACGCTGTCATCTACGCCGAGCGCCACGCCGACGATGATGGGCCCACTGCGCTGGAGCAATCGTTTCCCGCACAGTGGAGCGAGAGCGCTGCTCCTTCTGTGACCCTCGTAGCCGTGCCTCGATCGCGGCTCGGACTGCGCGTGCAAGACGACCGGCTCCGCCTGCACCGCGCCGACGGACGGTTCGTCGCTACCGTTGATTACAGTCCCGACTGGCATGCGCCAGGCCTGCAAGACAGCCGGGGCGTAGCTCTGGAGCGCATCAGCCTTACGGCACCTGCAAACGACCCGACCAACTGGACAAGCAGTGCGCACCCTGAGGGAGGCACGCCCGGACGCACGAACAGCGTGGGTCCTCCCCCTGCTACGCCAATCGATACGCCGCTGCAGGCTTCGCCGTCGCCTTTCGCCCCTGAACGCGACCACGCAACCCGCATCCAGTATGCTCTGTCTTTCCAGCCCGACTGGGTGCAGCTACGCATTTTCGACGCACACGGGCGGCTGGTACGCACGGTAGATGAGCGCGTGCTTGCCGGAACCGAAGGCGAAGTGCTCTGGGACGGGCGGAGCGACGACGGCCATATCGTTCGGATGGGCATTTACATCGTTCTGCTTGAGGCACAAGCATGGGCGACCGGAGATACCGCCCGCCACCGTACCACGGTCGTTCTTGCCCGTCCTTTGTGATACAACGTGATACGGCGTGGTACGGCGTAATACGACTTCTCTCTACGCGCTTCAACTACGGCAGCTATGCGTGCACCTATTCAGTGCGCAGCAGGCGCATCGAGAAAAGATAACGCATGCCGCCATGGAACTGTGCTTTTTGCGGTACCGTTTGAGTGTGTCCCATATACACATCACCCGTTGTATCAAACTCATACGTGTAACCATGGCTACTCAGACTCAGGCTCCTATTGCGATGAGCGATACGGCAGCCAGCGAAATCCGCAAAATCATGCGCACAAAGAAAATTCCTGAGGGATATGGGCTGCGCGTTGGCGTAAAGGGCGGGGGCTGCTCAGGAATGAGCTATGTGCTCGGCTTCGATAAGAAGCGCGACAAAGATCAAGAGTTCGACGTTGACGGTATCCCGGTCTTCATGGATAAGCGCCATGGCCTCTACCTTATGGGCACGACCATCGACTATCACGATGGGCTCGACGCACGCGGGTTTACATTCGACAACCCCAATGCAACTGAAACCTGCGGATGTGGATCAAGCTTCGCTTCGTAGACCCCACCAGACATCTACCTGACGTCCACCCGGCGTCGAACAGACTACGTTGTAGCTTGCGTTACAGCTTACTGTTCGGTGGCATTGCTGCAACTGTGCTACACTGTGCTACGGCAATGTGCTACAGCGATAGGTTTCCAGGCCTAAGCGAACCGGTGTCCGATCTACGCAGACTCCCTTGAGACGTAGAGTAGGTATCGTTGGAAGAGATATCATTGGAAGAGATATTTTTGGGAGGAAGTATCTTTAAGTTGACAATTCCCCCCTGCCTCTCGCAGTCAGAGGAACAGTATATGAAAGGTATGGTACCGCACACCGACTACGCTGGGTTGGTGTGCGCCCTATCGTGTGGTGTCTATCGCACCACCTTAGTGGCTTGCACACCTCAAAGCTTCTGTACGCAGGTCTGTAAAGCGAAAGCCTTTTAGATTTACAGGGGAGTGTAGTTCAGGCACAGGACAGCCGTACGTGTCCCGCCCTACCCATAACACCATGCTGCTGCACATGACTATTGCAAATGCAGACAGCACTACATGGCGGTGCCCCTGGGCACAGCCCCTGTTAATGACACTTTGCACGTACTGCTCTTCACGCAGGCCTGCCTCGCTGCTCCCTTTTCGCATGCTTTCGTGCCCGTAGACAGGGCACATCCTCACGGTTCTTATAACTTGTATGGAAGGCAACTTCTCAAACCGGGTTCGCGACGTGATCTCCTACAGCCGCGAGGAGGCTATCCGGCTCGGACACGACTATATCGGTACTGAACACCTTCTGCTGGGTATTATCCGCGAGGGCGAAGGGATTGCGATCAAGATCTTACGCAACCTGGGATGCGACCTGCTGAAGCTGAAAAAGTCTGTCGAAGAGACAGTACGCAGTCAGGGGGGCGCGCTCTCGGTAGGCAACATACCGCTTACCAAGCAGGCCGAGAAAGTGTTGAAGATTACCTACCTGGAGGCCAAGCTTTACAAAAGCGATGTAATTGGGACCGAACATCTGCTTCTCAGTTTGCTTCGTGACAATGAGAACATCGCCGCTCAGATTCTCCAACAGGGTTTTTCAGTGACTTACGACGCCGTGCGCAACGAACTCGACTCGATCATTAGCGGGAAGGCCTCTTCATCTACCACGGGAAGCGGTGGTGGCTCAGGAGGAGGTGGACTATCTTCTGGATACGGAAAAGAAGGAGGCAAAATGGAAAAGAGCAAAACACCAGTACTGGACAATTTTGGCCGTGATCTCACTGAGCTGGCCGAAGAGGGCAGCCTGGACCCGATTATCGGGCGCCAGAAAGAGATTGAACGGGTTGCTCAGGTTCTCAGCCGCCGCAAAAAGAACAACCCGGTGCTCATCGGTGAGCCCGGCGTTGGAAAGACAGCCATTGCCGAAGGGTTGGCGATGCGCATCGTCGAGCGCAAGGTAAGCCGCGTGCTCTACGAGAAGCGCATCGTGACGCTTGACCTGGCCTCGCTTGTCGCCGGTACCAAGTACCGCGGCCAGTTCGAGGAGCGCATGAAAGCTGTCATGAAAGAGCTCGAGAAGAACCCTGAGGTTGTCCTCTTCATCGATGAGATCCACACGATCGTAGGCGCAGGGGGGGCTTCGGGAAGCCTCGATGCGTCGAATATGATCAAGCCGGCCCTAGCCCGTGGCGACCTGCAATGCATCGGCGCCACAACGCTTGATGAGTACCGGCAAAACATTGAGAAGGACGGTGCACTTGATCGTCGCTTCCAGAAGATCTTGGTTGACCCTTCGACTCCAGAAGAGACGATCAACATCCTCAAGAACATCAAAAAATATTACGAGGAGCATCACAACGTTCGCTATTCCGATGAGGCGGTCAAACTCGCCGTGCAGCTGAGCGACCGTTACATCACGGAGCGCTTCTTGCCCGACAAGGCGATCGATGTAGTTGATGAAGCCGGCGCACGGGTGCACCTCTCAAACATCGAGGTGCCGCAAGAAATTCTCGATCTGGAAGAAGAGATTGAATCAGTTCGCGAAGAGAAGAACCAGGTCGTCAAAAGCCAGCGTTTCGAAGAAGCTGCCCGTCTGCGCGACAGCGAGAAAAAGCTACAGGAGAAGCTCGAAGAGGCAAAGCGTCAGTGGGAGAAAGATTCGGAGACGCAGATCCACGACGTGACCACCCAAAACATCGCTGAGGTTGTGGCGATGATGACAGGTATTCCGGTTGACAAGATCTCTGAGCCGGAGCAGCGCAAGCTTCTGGAGATGGAAGACGCGCTCAAAGACCGTGTGGTTGGGCAGGACGAAGCCATTAAGAAGCTCTCGAAAGCCATCCGCCGCACGCGAGCTGGACTCAAGGATCCAGAGAAGCCCATCGGTTCGTTTATCTTCCTCGGCCCAACAGGCGTAGGAAAGACCGAGCTGGCCAAGGTGCTTACCGAATATCTGTTTGACTCTCAGGACTCGCTCATCCGCATTGACATGAGCGAGTACATGGAGAAGTTTGCCGTAAGCCGACTCGTGGGGGCCCCTCCCGGATATGTAGGTTACGAAGAAGGCGGTCAGCTTACCGAGAAGGTACGACGCAAGCCGTACTCGGTCATCCTCCTCGATGAGATCGAGAAAGCGCACCCCGATGTCTTCAATATCCTGCTTCAGGTGCTGGATGACGGTGTGCTGACCGATGGACTCGGCCGGCGGGTTGACTTCCGCAATACCATTATCATCATGACCTCGAACATCGGGGCCAACGACATCAAGAGTCTTGGGAAAGGCATCGGCTTCTCGCAGTCTTCTGGCGAGACGATGAACTACCAGACGATGAAGAGCACCGTAGAGGATGCGCTCAAGAACGTCTTTAACCCTGAGTTCCTGAACCGTATCGACGATGTGATTGTCTTCCACGCGCTGGAGCGTGACGACATCTTTGAAATCATCGACATCATGTCTGATGACCTCTTTGATCGCGCTCAAGAGCTTGGGCTCACCATCAAGATCGATCAGAGCGCCAAGTCATTCTTGACAGATAAGGGCTTCGACCCGAAGTATGGTGCGCGTCCGCTGCGCCGGGCCATCCAGAAGTATGTGGAAGACCCGATGGCGGAAGACATCCTGCATGACCGCATCACCCCGGGTGACACGGTTACGCTCAAGCACAAAGAGGAGGAAGACGAACTCACCTTCGACGTTGAAGAAGGCGAGGCTCCCGCTGGAACGGGCGACCAAGAGACCTTCGACGATATTTCTGGCCTTAGCGATGGAGGCAATGGATCGGTAAGCTCGGGCCCGAGCCCTTCGTCGGGTCCCAGCACGCCCCCATCATCTGACAAACCGGCTCCAGGTGGCGCCCAACGTGCTACCGAAGAATAAACCGCGAACCAAAGCAGTGAGCGTCTAGCGACAAAGATTCAAAGCCTGCGCTCTACATGTTTCAGATTGGTCAATGGCTCTGCGACTACGCAGGGCCATTGGTCGTTTAAGGGGGTGGTTGAGAGAAGCTGTTTTGAGAGCGACTGCTCAAGAACGGTGAGATGCAACGTAGCGCTCGGTTCCTTCGGTCGTATCACGGAGTTCAGCGCTGATCCAACAGCACACCGGTCGCCGTCCTTGCTACTCTATCGTATAGCTAAATTAGCCCTAAATTCGGCGGTTGCAGGTGGTGTTGTCACTCCCTGCTGCTTTAGTTAGACGATGTCCAACCAACTCTATTCATAACAGATACACCGTTTCGTGCTTACAGGAGAATGGCTAATTGCCCTGGTTGCTGGCGTCGTACAGGGCCTGGTGGAGTGGCTTCCGGTATCCAGCCAGGGCAATGTGGCAATCGCCCTCCAGTTGGTCGGAGGCGACCCAGAGCAGGCGCTGCAGCTGGCGCTCTTCGTCCAGATCGGCACCACTGCAGCTGCAGCGCTCTACTACCGTGACACCATTCGCGAAGCCGTAGACGCCCTGCCAGCCTGGCGTCCCGCAAACGCATTCTCACAAGAGCAGTCTGTGACGTCTTTTATCGTACTTGCATCGGCCATGACAGGCGTCGTTGGCATCCCGCTGTACCTGTTTGCTGTGTCGATTGTCTCAGAACTTGGGGGCGGACTGTTCATTGCGCTGATCGGGCTTCTGCTTGTCGTGACGGGCATCGTACAGCTTAAGGCAGAAGCTATTGAGTTGGGCCTGCGCGAAACGCCGACTTTTCTTGACGCTGTAATCGTTGGCTTCTTTCAAGGCTTTACCATTCTGCCCGGAGTGTCACGCTCTGGAACGACGGTTAGCGTGATGCTCTTTCGCCGTTTTGAAGGCGAGTCGGCACTGCGGCTTTCGTTTCTGCTATCTATTCCTGCCAGCCTTGCCGCAGGCGCTATGACGGTGATGAGTGCAGGGGGACTGCCAGGACTCAGCCTGTCGGCGGCTCTCGTTGCTATCGGTACCGCCGCCGTGGTTGGCTATGTAGCCATCTATGGACTTATGCACCTGGTGCAGCAGATTCCGTTCTGGGTGGTGTGTTTTGGTCTCGGGGCACTTGCTATTGTCGGCGGCCTGGTTACCGCTTTTGTCTTTCCGTAGGAGTGGCTTTCGCCCTCAAAGAACCCGTAGATTAGCTGCTTTCAATCGCTACGGGCACTTTTTGGGAAACAGCAAGAAAACAGCAATCCGCCCGATGCACCACAAGGAGGCACCGGGCGGATTGTATCGGTGTTAGAGTGATGTATAAACAGCTCAGAACTACCGTTCGATGGTGTATTCAGCAGGCGGCGTTTCGCCAAGCAGGTGCTCCACGAAGTAGTCCCACGTGCGGCGCAGCACGTAAGGCTCATTCGCGTAGCCATGATTGCGATTCGGCATCACGATCAGATCAAAATCTTTATTGTGCTCGATGAGAGCGTCAATAACCTGCAAGGTCATATTGGGATGCACGTTGTCGTCGAGCGTGCCATAAGACAGCAGCAGGTGCCCATGCAGGTTCTCAACACGCAGCTGGTTGGCCTGGTTCGTGAAGGTGTCGCCGTTTTCGGCCTCGTGGAGGAGCCCCTGATACTTCTCGCCCCAGTAGTAGGTGTAGCCCCGATTGTCGTGGTTGCCTGCCCCTGACACGCCAACATGAAAGAAATCGGGATGATCGAAGAGCGCAGCTGCCGTAGCAAATCCGCCACCAGAGTGCCCGTACATGCCCACGCGGCTCAGATCAATCCAGTCGTGACGCTCAGCAAGCTGCTCCATCACGGCCCGCTGATCTGGAAGACCGTTGTCGGCCATATCGCCATACCAGGCGGTATGGAAATCCTTTGATCGAAGCGGTGTACCCAGCGCATCCACCTGAACCACAATGAAGCCGAGTTCAGCCAGTGCATGAGCCTGTCCGCGGCGGCTCGTTGAGAAGCTGCGCGTGCCCATGCTCCCGGTTTGCGGACCCGGGTAGATGGAGTTTACGATGGGGTACGACTGCTCTGGGTCAAAATTGGAAGGCTTGTAGAGGTAGCCGTGCAGCTCGGTCTCGCCGTCGCGCGCCAGGGCGGTAAAGTGCTCCGGAGGCTGCCAGAGCGTTTCTTCGGTGAGGGCGGTCGTTTCAGCTTCTTCAAGTGCCAGCACAACCTGACCGGCGGCATTGCGCAGGACAGACTGCGGAGCGGTATTGTACGTTGAGTAAGTGTCGACAACGTACTGACCACTCGGCGATACATGAATCGTGTGGTCGGCATCTTCTGGAGCGAGCAGCTCCAGGTCGGTACCATCAAGATTCACGCGGTAGAGATGCGTGAAGTAGACATCCCGGCCGTCTTCGCGTCCGACAGCAGAAAACGTCACCGTCTCCGCCTCAGCGTCCACATGCAGCACATCCATCACGTTCCAGTTGCCCTGCGTGATCTCGTTGATGCGCTCGCCTGTGTTCAGGTCGTGCAGGTAGAGGTGACCCCATCCGTCGGCGCGTGTGAACCAGATAAAGGCATTCTGGTCGTGCAACACCCGCCAATTGGGGACGCCACGCGACTGCAGGTTCGACTCGAAAAAGGGCGCATCGGTCTCGCCATAGATGCTTTCGACGGATCCCGTTTCTGCATCTGCCACCTGCAGCGTCACGGTGTTGTAGTCGCGCGATGTCGACACCACAGCGAGTCTCTGTCCGTCGGCGCTCCACTCCACATCGGCCAGTTCCTGACCGCGTGAAAGCCCGCAGCAGCTGGAGGTGCGCTGGTGATTAGGCTCCATGTCGAGGAGTGTCACATCGGCCTCTTCCACGTCAATGACGACGCGTTCGAGCAACGGCACTTCGTCATCTGGGTCGCCCGGAATGGCGTACGGCCAGGCGTCGAGTTCCGGACGCCCTTCCTGCGTGCGCAGCAGGTGCATGAGCGGAGTGTCGCGTTCGTCGAGGCGGTACGTTGCGATGCGTGTCCCGTCGGGCGACCACTTCAAGATGGGCATGTCAGAGCGCCGCCAGCCCTGCGAGTCGGTTGCGTAGCCGTAGTGCTCTTCGCCATTGGTGGTGAGCTGTACATCCTCGCCTGTGTTCAGGTCACGCATCCACAGGTTGTGGTCTTTGATGTATGCTGCACGCTCGCCGTTGGGCGATTCGATATGGCGTGGCAGGTCGGCTGCCGGATCGTCGCCCATGATTTCGCACGTGTAGGCGCTGATATCGCACTGCCAGCGCTGTTCGTTGTGCGTAAACACAATAGCCGACTCATCATCGACATACTCAAACGAGCGAAACGGCAGGTCGTACGGCTCCACAGAGGCCTCTTCGTCGGTTTCCTGCAGCACGCCCTCGATTGCACTCGCCAGCTGCTCATGATCGAACGCGGCGGTCTGTGCTGGGGCATGCGGGTCGACACGGATGAACTCGTGGCCCTCAGCAACGTGGAGGCGGTACCAGAACTGGTCGTCTCCAAACCATTGCGGGGATACGGAGGCGCGGTATACCTTGTCTTGTAGGTTCCAGCTCAGCAACGACTCGGCCCGCTCGTAGGCCGACGTCAGGTCGTTTTCAGACTGAGCCTGTGCGGGAGGTGTAGCCCATCCCAGGCTGATCAAAAGGAGAACGAGCCCCAGCAGGGAGCCCAGGCGCATACGGGTAACGGAGGTCATACAGCAAACGGCTTCGTGTGTGGGATGCAAGTTGTTTACAGCATACAAAACAGGCTATCCAAATCCCACCGCTGCGTAGTTCGTTTTGCAAGCACTTGACGGGCTCATGAGCACTCGGTACGTCCAGTGCGCTTTGCAGATGGATGATGGTCTCTGAATTGCTTGGGGCACGCAACGATGCAGTGGACGTAGGTTGAACAAGGTCGGTGAGCTGGGTCAATGTCCGACCCCGCAGCAATATCTTCTAAGAACCTGTTTTGATTTCTTAATTTGGGCTCCGAGCGGCGGCGCTGGACTGGGGCCGAAGGTCATGCCCCTGGTGCAAATTGCCCCCGATGTCGGCCCGTAGCCCCGGCTACGAATCGCCATCGTGGTCCAATTTTCGCCTCAGCGGCGCTCGCTCTCGCCTGCAAACCAACCCCCAAACAGGCTCTTAGAGGGCAACGGTAAAGGACTGGATGGAACCAGGGACTTGCTCACCGCTCTCGAAGACCGCCTCCCACCAGAAGACCTCGATGCTGGCAGCAGGGGCCCCTCCAGCGATCTCATCAAAGGGCACCGTCTGCCGTTGGCCCGGCGCAATGCCACCCGGGCCAACCCAAGGTATCCAGTTAATGGCAACCGTAGCATCCCTGTTTACCGGGAAGATCCAGATGCGTGCGTCGCGTTTGTTCACGATCGTGAGTACCTCATCGTTGATAACCGTAGCGGTAACCCCCTCTGACTTCAAGGCACGATCGTTATCATCCAGAAATGAGCAACTGGTCATAAGAATAGCTCCCAAAACGACGCTCAGAAGCTGAAGCGCTATGTATCGGGCGCGACGTTCAGCAGACATAAGACCACGACGTGTGCAAGAAATATGTAAAGAGAAAGTACACCTTCGTGCCATTATACTCCTGTTGATAGACCGGCCTTCGCATGGTCGTCGAACGGCGACCCTTCGTCGGTGGCATGGCGCATGCGCACTGCTTCTGCCCAGGCGGCAGTGAGCAGGTCGTAGTCATGCGCGGTGATGTCGTCGTCGCCTGTATCGGTTGCCTGAAAGCCGTATGCCACGGGCGACAGACTTGCGCGCGGACTCGACCCCATGTTCAACAGGTGCGATCGACCAAGCCCAAGCCGATAGTCGCCGTGCATCTGTCCCAACACGCAGTGCGAGCCATCCGACAACTCAAGCGTAACCGGATCGACCGAGCGATACCAGTGTGGGTTAACCGAGTCAAGGTAGGATGCGCCACGTTGCACGCGTTCGCGCGCCGACTTGGGTGAGATATCGTATGACGTGGCTCCTATGAGCCAGCCACCGGTTAACGTGTGAATCCAGGACCACATAAGCGCACAGAAGAAAACTGTAAAGTACAACGGCGAGGGCACTGCAATATATACGCGTTACTTTGCCCCCCCTTTCACAATACGTAACGTACGGGCAAGTCCAGGGTTGCGCCTGAGATGTGCAGTGCTTACCACGTACAGCACGCCTGTCTGCGCACTTAGCTCGTACGCACCCAACGGTTTCTGATATACGTTTTCTGCTGTGCAGAATGAGACCTTAAGTTAGATCTTGACATCGTGATGGATGCGTGATACATCATGCATCGTGCTACGACGCATCCAACGCGGCGCGGGCTTCCTGCACGAGCGCTACCAGCCGGTCGCGAGCCTCGCTGGGGTCGCTGAGCGGAGGGTCAAAAGGGATACGAACACGCCCTTCTGCTTCCGGCACGTGCAGCGTCATACCCTGCGCATCCAGCCCGAGCATCCGGATCTCCTCACCGGCGCGCCCTTTGCCGGCGTGCTCGGTGAAGGCACGCACGTACAACCGCAGGGCATCGGCGTGGTCTTCGTTCATGTGCGTAACGATACGAGCTTCGGCTTCTTCAAAGGACATGGATGTAGCGGGGTTACCTGAAACGAGCCTGCGACTATGAGAAGCCAACTATGAGAAGTCAACTATGAGAAGTCAACTATGAGAAGTCAACTATGAGAAGTCAACTATGAGAAGTCAACTATGAGAAGTCAACTATGAGAAATCGCCAAACAAAGAAGCAATTCTGCATGTCTCTCGTCTAATGCAGTGTATTCCATTTCGTTCATCTATCTGTTGCTGCTATGGAAACGACTGCATCCGACTTCTCGACCGACGTCATTGAAGCGAGCCGTACCACGCCTGTACTGGTAGACTTCTGGGCACCATGGTGCGGGCCCTGCCGGCAGCTTGGCCCCACGCTGGAGCAGCTCGATGCCGAGCGCGACGACTGGACGCTTGTAAAAGTGAACGTGGACGACCATAACGACCTGGCCCGTCAGTATGGCGTGCGCGGCATCCCAGCAGTGAAGCTGTTTGTGGATGGTACCGTGGAGGCTGAGTTTACAGGTGCGCTGCCCCGGCATGCTATCGAGCAGTGGCTGGATGAGCATCTGCCCAGCGAGGAGAAGGAGACGCTCAGCAAAGCGCAGGCTGCGCTACGCGACGGACGCCGCGAGGAGGCTGCCGAGCTGCTGGCTCCTCTTGCAGAAAGCGACGAGGCCTCTCCAGAAACGCTGCTGCTGTTAGCCAACGCGCTGGTGTTCGACGCCCCCGATCGGGCACTCACGCTTATCGACACGCTCGATGTGGCGGATCCGGCGCTTCGTCAGCAGCGCGAAACGGTGCAGACGCTCGGACGCCTGCTTACGCGTGATCCGGACCTGCCCGATACCGACACGGCCGACACGTATCGCGAGGCGCTTGCTGCACTGCGCAAGGAGGAGTTCGACGATGCGCTGTCGCACTTTATCGATGTCGTGCGCGAAGACCGCTCTCTCGACGATGACGGCGCCCGCAGAGCGTGTGTGGCACTCTTTACTCTGCTCGGGCCCGACCATCCGGTAACGAAGACACACCGCCGTACGTTCGATACCTCGCTTTATTAGGCAGCCTACCAACTCCGCTGGTCAGGGACTCTGCTCCACGCGACGCTCCTTCGGAAAGGCGCACCCGTGGCGCATCCCTCTGTACCCCTACTTTCTTATCGTTTACCCCCGTTCTATGCCCAAGCCCCGCGTTGACATTCCCGACGATGCTACATCCATGTACACGGCCACCATTCCGGTACGGTGGGGCGACATGGATGCTTTTCAGCACGTGAATAACATCCGGTTCATCCAGTACTTTGAGCAGACGCGGGTCGAGTGGCTGAATCGCATTCCAGATACAGGGTGGATGGGGGGCGCGGCCGGCCCGGTTGTGGCGCACACGGCATGCGCGTACAAGCGTCCGGTTACGCATCCTGCAACGGTGCGGATTGAGCTGCTGTCTGACGTGCCCGGACGCTCCAGCATCCAGACGTACTACCGCGTAACGACAGCGTCCGCACCGGATACCGTCGTTGCACGTGGATCGGCTTCAATCGTATGGATCTCGTTTGAAACCGGCCGCCCCGTTGAGCTGCCTGCACCGGTACGCGACGTACTCCCCGGATAACTCTGATCATACTGGTTTAGAGCAATGCAAAGGTCCACTCCTGCACGAGTGGGCCTTTTCTTATTTGGGACTGCGTGTTAGGGCTGTATCTCGTGCTCCTGTGCTCTTGATGGCGATTGGCATTTGCATACTTCGTTTCTGGTTCATATCATACCACCGTAACTGATTACGGTGGTTGTGAACTGCGCACCACAACGGACTACGTAGTCTCTATCGTGCCGTCTCTACTGCACCATCTCGTATCGGCCCTCTTACTCTTACGGTTTTTAGCTGCATGAGCAGTCTTACAACACGGCAGGAACAGATTGTGACGTTCATTGCCGACTACATGGGGATGTACAGCCGTGCCCCCACCGGAACGGAGATTGCCGACTATTTCGGGTGGAGTTCTCCCACAACGGCCTACGAGCAGCTTCGGTGGATCGAGAAGAAAGGCTTCATCGTGCGCGAGCGCTCCGGATCGCGAGGCCCACTTCGGCTCTCGCTGACTGATCGGGCCCGCCGATTCGTCGACGAGGGGTGGATGATGCTCGGCCGCATTCCTGCAGGCCCGCTCTCGGATGTGGCCGGCGAACACGTGGATCTGGTCGAGGGGCTGGAAGACCTGGTGCCGATCTCGCTCAAACCGGGCGACTACTTTTTGCGGGTTGACGGCGACTCGATGGTGGATGCAGGGCTCGCCGAGGGCGCCCTTGTCGTAGTACGATCGACCCAGGAAGCAACCAATGGCGACATCTGCGCGGTCTGGATTGACGGCGACGGCGGCACGCTGAAAACGGTTCGGTTCGAGAAAAGCACCGTGCATCTGATTCCACAAAACAGCGCATACACGCCTACCCAGTACCCCGCCGAGCGCGTTCGCATTCAAGGGGTGGTCGTTGCCGTACTCGACATTCGTCGCGTTTAAGAACTGACTGGTCTTCGCCCTGCGAGCCTATTTCTTTTTTTACTCATAGCCTCTTTTTCTCATGATCGGCTGCCTTTACGTACCCGAGTATCCCGCATGGTCGCTGAACTACCTGCATGCCCAGCACGGACGCACATCCGATGCCGGGGTCGCAGCTACCGAGTCGGAACAGGTTGTGGCGGCAACGCCCGCAGCACAGCGTGCTGGCGTCGTGGCGGGCATGTCGCTCTCGCATGCTCAAGAACGTGCGTCCGATGTCCGCTTCTTAGCGCGCGATCCGCGAACCGAGTCGGCCGTCTGGGTTGACGTGATGCAGGGCCTTAACGCACACACGCCGCGTATCGCCTCGGTACAGCCGGGTACGCTGTATTTTGATCCGGTGGATACGGAGCAGCTGTGCCACCACCTGGAAACGCTGCGCGTACAGGCAGCACTCGCCCCCGACCGGCCCGCAGCCCGCCTCGGTGCACTATGTGCTGAACCGGGCACGCTGATGCGTCTCGGACATGACGACACCGCCTCGCTCCTCTACCGGTTTCGCACGGAACGGCTACTTGAGCTCGGCTATCCGCTTGATATGCTGGAGGCGCTAACTGAACAGGGATACGATTCACTGGGCCACCTGCAGACGATATCACGGCGCTGGCTTGTAGACGCTTTTGGACGTCATGGCCGACGCCTGCACGCGTTGCTCCACCCGTCACGGGTCGATCGGTCTCCGGTGCCGTTCTACACAGCCCCCTCAACCGTGATGCGTGCTATGCGCTGGGATCGGCCTGCTGCCTACTGGGAGACGATCCAACCTGTTCTTGCTCGCCTGCTCAGTCAGGCCGTCAGCGAACTCGGTGCACAGACCTGTCAGCGCATCACGGTGCAGATGGTTGATGCTCGATCAGGGGCGGTTCTGCGCGACAGCCGTCTCCTACAGCATCCGACCCGGACGCGGAGCGCGCTCTCGCCCGTAGCGCACCAGTTGTTACGTGCTCTCACGCAGCCTGGCCTGGAAGTAAAAACGCTGCGCGTGATACTGGGTGTGCTGTCAGTCCCGGAGGTCTACCCCGACGTGTTCTTTCGGACCGCTCCGCCGCTGGCCGCGTCTTCAGAATCACGGGGTCTGGATGAAACAGCCGCGGTTGCCCACCCTGCCGTGGAAACACCTGCTTCGACTCTGCAGAAACGGGTGTGATGCCTCTGAATGTCTTGCGGCATCCCTCTGAAATAGCACTACCCTGAACAGCACTACCCTGAACAGCACTACCCTGAACAGCACTACCCTGAACAGCACTACCCTGAACAGCACTACCTGAAAGGCCTCCTCGACAGTTCGTACCATGCAGGGTCTCCCTCCGCAGAGAGCTTTGCAATCAAGCCTGGACGGACTCCTGGACTCCTGCAGGCTCCTGCTCACGGTACTGCATTTCGTAGAGGCGGCGGTAGAGTCCGTCGACCTTGAGCAGCTCGTCGTGGGTACCCTGCTCGCGTAGTTCGCCCTTGTGCATCACCAGAATCTGATCGGCATCACGAATGGTAGACAGGCGGTGCGCGATGGCAATGGTAGTACGATCTTCCGTAATGGCCTCCAGCGCATTCTGAATAAGCGTTTCTGTTTCGGTATCCACGCTTGACGTCGCTTCGTCAAGAACCATCACCTCAGGACGATAGAGCAGCGCCCGCACGAACGCCAGCAGCTGTCGCTGTCCGTGCGAGAGCGAAGCGCCCCGCTCCTTCACATCTTGCTGATAGCCGTCTGGCAGCTGTTCAATGAAGCGATCGGCCTGTACCATGTGCACGGCCTCTTCGATCGCCTCGCGCGATATGTTGTCGTTGCCAAGGGTCAGGTTCTGTTCGACCGTACCCGAGAACAAGAACACATCCTGCAGCACCATGCCAATGTGGCGACGCAGGTCGCGCAGTCGCAGCTCGCGAATGTCGACGCCATCAAGAAGAATACGTCCATGCTGAATGTCGTAGAAGCGCAGCAGCACATTCATCACGGTAGACTTCCCGGCGCCGGTAGCGCCCACAATCGCAGCCGTATCGCCCGGCTCAACGGTGAAGGAGATGTCGCGCAACACCCATTCGACCGACTCGACGGATGCAGGCGCATCCACGCGATCCACGTCGTCGTAGGTGAACCACATGTTCTCGAACGTGATGCGCCCCTTGATTGCATCGAGCTCGACAGGGGCGTCGTGCTCTTCCAGGGCTTTGTCGTCGTCGAGCAATCCAAAGATACGCTCGGCTCCAGCCATAGCGCGCTGTAGCGTGTTATACTGGTTCGAGAGCTCCCGAATCGGCTCAAAGAACTGCCGCGCGTACTGGATGAACGCAATAAGCACCCCCAGAGTGAGGGCCGGACTCACCATAGCCTGCAGTCCCCCAAACCAAAGCACCGCGGCTACGGCCACATCAGCGATAATCTGCACCGCAGGCCAGAAGATAGCAAAGTAAAAGATCGTCTGGATCTGTGCGTTGCGATGGTCATCGTTAATCTGCTTGAAGCGTCGCATCTCTTCCTGCTCGCGGTTGAAGAGCTGCACGATGCTCATCCCCGTAACGTGCTCCTGAATAAAGGAGTTGAGTCGCGAGATCTGCTTTCGGGTTTCGCGGTAGTGCGTGCGCACGTGGTTCCGAAACCAGAACGTAACCCACACCATGAGCGGCATCACCGTAAGCGTTACAATCGCCAGGGTGGGGTTGATCGCGAACATGAAGTAGGTAATGAACACCAGCCGAAAGAGATCACCCAGAATCACGACCACCCCCGAGGATAGCACGTCGCTAAGCGCCTCAACGTCGCTGGTAGTACGCGTAATGAGGCGCCCTACGGGCGTACGGTCGAAAAATTTGAGCGGCTGGCGCAGAACGAAGTCGAAGACGGTTGTACGCAGGTCGTAGATAGCACGCTGCCCGATCCACTGCGTCATGTAGTTCTTAATGAAGGCAAACACACCTTCTGTAAGAAGTGCCACAAGCAGAAACAGGACAATGGCCTGCAGCCCTGTTACTCCCCATGCACCGAGCGACTCGGCCTGTCCAATAATCCATCCTTGAATTCCATCAGCGCTTCCTCCGCCGTCGACAATGTACTGGTCAATGGCGATCTGGATAAGCAGCGGGCGCAATGGGCCAAGCATGGCCGCAACCAGAGTGATCAGCAGCGCGAGCACGACCCACCCGGCGTACGGCTTCAGGTATTTTCCGATACGCGTTACCAGACGACTATCCATCTGGTTGAAACGCTCTTTGTCGGAGGGCTCTTCTTTTCCCTTGTACGCATCATCGGCGTCCGACAGGTTAGCCGCATCACCAGATGAGCCGTCGCGCTGATTACGATGCGGTTGATCCGAACCGTTTGAAGTTTGCGAGCTTGAGGCCACGAGCCAGGGTGTCTTTTACGAATCTACGTGGTGCAACACACAACAGCATGCACTGCACATATCATCCTATCAACTCTTTTCGGTGACAGCGGGTTGCGTGTGTAAGCACGAAATGCTTTGGCAATCACACTGCCGTTACGGATTGCGAGCGTGTACGTCTGCCCTTGCACCGTATTTCACAAGATGTGTTGAAGCCTTTCGCTTCCTTGTGTAACTGATCTTACAGCGCACCGACGTGGTACGACTGCATCTCTACAGCACCATCGGTATTTGGGTGGATGCGCCGCGCCTCGGCTTCGAGGGGCGTCCAGTTCTCGTACCGGGCACTCAGGTGCCCGAGGAGCAGGTGCTCTGCACCGGCCTCGCGTGCAATCTGCGCTGCTTGCGAAGCTGTGCTATGCCCTGTTTCCTGCGCGCGTGCCGCATGATCATCTGCAAACGTCGCGTCGTGGTAGACCAGGTCGGCGCTCGATGCCAGTGCACGACTCCCTGCACACGGGCGCGTGTCGGTTACGTAGGCACAAGATACACCCGGACGTGGGGGCCCAAGCACCTGATCGGGTCGGATGCGTGTGCCGTCGTCGAGTGTTACGGTACGACCTGCTTTCAACCGTCCAAAGTCGGGCGGGTGCGTGACTCCGAGGGTGCGTGCTCGTTCCGCATCCAACTGCCCAACACGTGTGCGGGTCGTCCATCGATAGCCCATCACCGGCACGCGATGCTCAAGTGCGCGAGCCTCGATCCATGCATCAGGGCTTTTCCATACCGTGGTAGATGCCGGGGGCGGAGATGTTGTGCGCAGCATACATGCAAAGGGAAGATCATCTGGAGACGCTCCGGGTGTTGCCCTGAGCCAGGTGGCAAGTTCGGGCGGTCCAATGCATACAAGTGGATGCGTACGCTGATGCATCGCCATCGATGAGAGCAGTCCAGGCAGCCCGTAAGAGTGGTCGCCATGCAGATGCGTAATCGCAATCACATCGATGCGCGAAATCGATATATCGGCAGCACGGAGCCGGTACTGCGTTCCCTCTCCACAATCAAACAGCACATGGCGTCCGCGATGTGTAAGAAGAGCTGCCGAGAGATGGCGTCCGTGTGCAGGCACGGCTGAAGCGGTTCCCAGAGGGGTAAACGTAGGCATTGCAGCACCGGATACGGTAAGGATACGATTGAAAGCGGACAGGCACATGCTCCAGTGGCGCACCTCAAGAGGCGATGTTTTCTCACCTGTCTGGGGCAACAACACGCACACGGAAGTGCGAAACATATGCTATGCTACACATGGTAGTTCTCTGCATATCTACGCTGCCTACTACTTCTTTTGTCCCTGTCACGTGAGCAACGTTCCCATGAGTCCTGACTCCTACCGCCTCCCTGAAGGCAGTTCACGCGCTGCCCAGGCGCTCCGCACCGTAACATCCACGATCCAGCATCACGATGCACTGATGCGCCAGGCACGCGCCCTATACCGGATGAGCGATGCTCCGCTCCATGAAGAGCCGGCTACGATGTACTGGATTGATCGCTATCTGCGCTTTTACGACTCCAAGCCGCTTTATCGGCTGGACGCCAACCATGTCGCTGCCTTTCTCTCGTTTGTAGCCACAACGGCCACATGTGAAGAAGCCGAGTCTGCGCTGCGTTTCTTTCACGACCGTGTGCTACATCGCCCGTTGCCGGGTGATCTCACGTATCACCTGCGCGAGACACCTACGCCTGAACGCCATAAGGCGTCGGCCACCCGGTCGCTCTGGACGCTCCCTGCATAGGAGCATGGCAGAACGTGCTGAGGCTGAAGTGTTGTTGCCCTACCCGGTTCTGATCACGACCGGATCGGTGAGATACCTTCATGTTCGCAGTTCACCTTTACCTTGCCAAGGCTTCACTTTGAACTACGCTTCGGTGGTAGTGCCAGGTATTTCGATACAGGCTGTACAGGTTCTTAGAAGTGATGAGCCAGTGCTCTGAAGAAGCGGCGCACGCGGCGCTCATTAACACCGAGATCACTGTAACCGACCCGACTTGCACTACGGATATACAGCGTGCTTCCTCCGTTATCTGACGGGCGTACGGCGATGTGGACATCGTCGTTAAAAACAAAGGCTACGCGGTATACCGCCTGGGCCGAATGGTTATCGGGATCGGTTTCGCAGGAAGTAGGATTCAGATCAGCAAGGGCTGCAAGGGCTGCCTGGTAAACCCGTTTAGGAGCGGCTTCGAATGTGCGCTGTACGCGCTCACAGTTTGGTGTATCAGGACAAGGTGGAACAGGAGTAGGCACAGCGCTGATTTGGTCTATGGATGGAGGAGGTGCGACAGCCAAGCGCATTCACGGCATTGCAGAAGCGTCAGCCTGTTCTTGCAGGCCGCGCTCGTCGTTGTACTTCGACGGGCACTTCACCAGAATATAGTCGGCGATAAACACGTCGTCGCCGGCGTAGCCTTCAATAACGAGTTGCTCGGCCTCTTCGAAGTTAGCCGGCTTAGGATCGTTGTACTGCACCTCACGAACAACGCCTGCCTCATCACGCATGTGGAAAGTAAAGACGTTGCGCTCCGTATCGTAATTGGTTGGCTGTTCTTTAACCCAGTCGCCCACAACATGAGCTTTCGAACCACTGGCTTCGGCTTCAGCAAAGCCCATGTAGCCGCCAACCTGACTTCCAAAGTTGAAGAACAGCAGGGCTCCGAAGCCAATCATAAGCATGAAGCCGATAATCTTTTTAGGACGCATGGAAAATTAGAAACTGTTGGAGTAAAAGGGCAGATACGTCCATCACGTATCCTCTGAAATCGAGTCGTCTACGCGGCGTTCCAGCCTATCAATTTTTTGGTCGGTCCGGTAGAGATAGACCATAATACCGATCCACACAATGAGCAGTACCGCCACGACAACATAGATCTTACCATCGGCCGTCATGACTTTTTCGAGCGCATCGGGCTCTGCTGTTGGCATAGGCGTTTCGGTCCACATCGTGTCGCGGGTTATCACGTCAGCAGCAGACTCAACAGGGTGGATTGTCATACGGGGGAGGTCTATCAGCAGGAAATGGCAGCCGCAAGATGCTTAGCGGGAGGGAGTAAGCAGTGCCGAAGCGCGCTCACGCCATTCGACGACAGCCAGTCGCACGCGCTGTGTGTACATCATCCAGAACAGCCCAAAGAAAGCAAGCACCGACGGATAGAAGATCCACCGCATAGATGGAGCCAGATCCGTCTGTGAGAGCGCGGGGCTGCCATCGGCACCGGGGTGCAAGCTTGCCATCTGGTTCGGCAGGATGTAGAGCAAAAACGGCATTGTCACGAAAGCAAACAGATTGTATACCGCCGCGATACGCCCTCGCATGGCATCGGACTCTACGCTCGACCGCAGCGCAAAATAAGCGCCATAGATAAGCATAAGCACAAGTGCCATGCTCTGCTTCGGATCCCAGTTCCACCACTTGCCGGTGCCTTCGTACCAGGTGAAGCGTGCCCACACCATACCGGTTATGAGCCCGAGAATCCCGAACGCAATAGCCAGGCGTGCCGCCTCACGCGCACGGATGTCGCGCACGATGCTTCCTGTGCGCAAATACTGTGCTGAATGGTAAGCTGACACAAGCGTTGCCCCCATCAGAGTAAACCACATGGGCACGTGGAAATAAAGGCTACGTGCCGATTCTTCGATGATGGCGAGTTGCGGTATCTCACGGAGGAAACCGAGCACGATCACCACCGACATCGTGACAAATACCCCCCCCTGAATGACCCGGTATAACCGGGGGCGGCCAAGTACTGGAGGTGGTGAAGCAGCCATAAGAAGCAGCGCGTGTAGTGTACGATTACGTTACATGGTACAATGAGACTACCGGCGTATTCCCGGGACGTCGGTGAATTCAAGGCAAAGCAGAATTACATCTCGTACCCCAAGGCGCTTTGCATCCTACGTATCCTACAGCCTTATGACCCCACGTCTCGTCGTGCCTTTATACCCTCTGGTATTAACTGCGTCTGCCTTGTCTGTAGCGACAGTCCAGTCGTGAGCCGGTATGCAGGCATTTATTACAGGGAGAGAGCATACGCATCCCAGCTGCCGAGAGTGAGCAAGCCACATGCCTATCACCAGCTTCGCATCACCGGCTTCGCATCACCGGCTTCGCATCACCGGCTTCGCATCACCGGCTTCGCATCACCGGCTTCGCATCACCGGCTTCGCATCACCGGCTTCGCACGTCTTGCACGCGGCGTACCAGGGCGATCACGAACCCGACTGAGAGCATGATAAAGCCGATCCACACCAGACTAATGAGGGGTTTCACGCTGGCCTGAACCACAACCCAGTCGTCGGGCATCACATCGACGCCATCAATAGCAAAGTTAGCGCGCCCTGTGTCCACATCCATATCGGTGAAGGCGAGCCGGATTCCCCAGTCTTCAATATGAGCTTCCACGTACCGCTCCTGATTGTCGTTCGTCACCATGTAAACGGGATCGAGGCGACGCATCTCATTCGTTTCAAGGTCTGTCATCTCAATAACAGCCGCTACTGCCAATCGGGTATCAGCAGAGAGGTCGTGTTCGGGCACCTCCATGTCGAATCCCTTGAACGCGATTGCATATTCATCATTGCCGATGACCGTCGAATCGCCCCGAGCCAGTTGAAACTCGCCGCCGGTTACATCGGGATCATCGTCAATTCCTGTAGCAGCACGTGGCGTTACAGCGACAAACAGGTCTTGCTCAAAGAATTTCTTCACGCCGGGATGCATGAACCACTGGCCATCGTCGGCCTGATACGCCTCGGGAGTCAGCGTGTAGCTACGGCCCTGCCGGTCGGTAACATCGAGCATGTATTCATCACGCCCATAGTCGTTCACCTGACGGTCGCGATACGTAACCTGGTACCCACTTACGACACGGGTTTCACCACGAGCCAGCACAAAGTTCTCGCGCGCGTTATTCTCGATATCGGCGGTTGTGCGAATCTGGTCAAGTAGTGGAAGAGGGCGGTCGAATGCGCTCGACGCAACGATTCCCAGCATCATGATGGCGAACCCGATGTGCGTAACCGCCCCACCGGCCATACGCGGGTTTCCGCGCCCGATGCGCCAGAGCACAGCTCCATTTCCGAAAAGCGAAAAGAACGAACCAAATATGAGCATCAGCAGCATGAGGGCATAGCCGTACGTATCCCAGAAGACCCCGAAGCCTTCCGTGAAGCTGGCTTGCGCGAACTCTTGGGCAGGCACGTCGGCGGGCAGAATCACCGTCTGCTCCGCGAAGGGCGTAAGCACCAGAATCGCAATCGTCGCTGCAGCAGCTGCAGCGAGCGGCTTGATTACGACACGGTTGAGCTGTTGCACGCCCATCTTGCTCCACCACATGAGCTGTCCAACACCGGCCAAGAACACCAGCCCCAGCGCAAGCGGAAGGGTCCACCGGTTGTAGAACTCAATCGGCACAGTTGAGGGGGATTCGTGGAAAATATGCCCGAGAATAGGCGTACTCGTGCCCAGAATGACCACAGCACTGATTGCTGTAAGGATCATGGCGCCCGAGAAGATCATGAACTCACGCGAGATGATACGCGGCTCCTTCTCCGGCTCAGGGAGCTCGTTATAGCGCCAGGCAAACATACCCAAGCCCAGCAACCCCATCCCCACGATCCAGATAAGCAACTGGTTGTAGAGCCCGAGATCCACAAAGGAGTGTACTGACACATCCCCAAGGATGCCGCTACGAGTCAGAAACGTGGAGTACACCACAAAGATGTACGCCAGAATGCTCAGGATGAGCGCGGCCTTATGGCTTGACCCGCTTTTTTTCTGAACCAGCATGGTGTGAAGAGCGGCCACGCCCAGAAGCCATGGTACGAGCGATGAGTTTTCGACCGGATCCCACGCCCAGTAGCCGCCAAACGAGAGCGTAACGTACGCCCAGTAGCCGCCCATGGCGATGCCCACGCCAAGCATCAGAATGGCAAAGATCGTCCAAGGAAGCGCAGGGCGTACCCACTGTGTATATTTACGCTTCCAGAGCGCCGATATCGCAAAGGCGAAAGGCACAACCATAGAAGCAAACCCCATGAATAGCACTGGAGGATGAATCGTCATCCACGGGTTCTGTAGCAAGTCGTTCAAGCCCTGTCCGTCAGCAGGGATGAAATGCGGGTTATCCTGAAAGATCGGCGCAGTCGGAAATTTCTCGGCGAGCGTCATAAACGGAGACGCGCCGATCGGCATGCTCCCGAACTGAAGCCCTACGACCATCGAGAGCAATGCAAACTGGCAGAGCGCAACAACAGCCATGACGGGCGCTTCATAACGGCGCTTCACGTAGCTGATGAGCAGCCCCCCGGTTACGCACATCATGATTCCCCAGAACAGGAACGACCCTTCCTGTCCGGCCCAGAACGCCGAAATCAAATACCGCAGCGGAAGTTCGTTTGACGTCTGCTGGTACACGTACGCGTACTGGTACTGATGCGTTAGCAGCAGATACCACAGGATACCCGAAGCAACGAGCACGCCGGCCGTCATCGCGCCCCAGGACCAGCGCCCGGCCAGCGTCCATAACCGTTTTTCGGCACCAATACTCGCCTGCGCTGCCCAGAAAAACGTGATACCCGACAGCGCACAGGCCACGAAGGCGGTGATAATGAAGAGTTCGCCTACTGTACCAAGCATAGAAAGACGACCAAGAGGGGAATGAGGGTACGTACGTTATCTGAAAATTAGGATCTGGCGTACGGTTCCTAAAAGCTCGCTCCAAAGGCAGGTGCGCGTTCGTATTCATCCTAATTTGCGCGCACGCTTTCTACAGGGTATAGCACGGGGATAGCACGCAATGATAGCGCGTAATTCTCGGATGCACGCAGTGTCTGAATACGCTTCCTCCGGTACAGGTCGCGGTACAAGTCACGACATGCGGCATCGCGGCGCCGAGCAGCACCGTGTAGCGATTTGCCTGCTTCTACTTGCCTATTTTGGTAGCGGTTCAATGATAAGTGATTGTCGTGTAGCTGACACTATCGGATCCGGCTCAACCCCCTCTGTCTACCGACATCTCCCCCTTGGACAAGGGGGAGAAGCCCAAAGGGAGAGGGGGTTCGAACAAGACAAACCTGTAGTGTCTGATAGCCTTATCACTTAGCGTCTACCCACTACCCCTATTTCTACCTGCTTATGATGAGGGCATCTCAGATGGCGTGCGTTGGCGTAGGCGGTACATAGTCGCCATCAGATACAGCGCGTACAGGCTAAGGGCAGCCAGCGCCCACCGACCAAGCAGCCAGGGATCTGCAGCGTCATGTAAAAGAGCGCTGTACGCCTGAGGCGGCCCGTACCATGCCTGGCATGCTGCGCTCGCATCCCCCGTAACCGCACACGACAGCAGCGGAAGCATCGACAGCAGCCCGGCAATCGAGTAGACCACAACGAAGTACCACCATACCCGGTAGACGCGCGCCTGCCACGAGGTAGGTTCAGGAAGCGGGTTCGTCCACAAAGCTCCAATATCGCCTCGCCACAGCACCAGTGGAATGATTGCCCGCGCAGCCACGCTCGTCACAAACCCAATCGTCATCTCAGCAATCCAAAGGTAGACCGTAATGCCCAGAAGCGCTGCAGCCCGCCAGTATGCCAACATGCGCTTGCGCACATCGGGGCGTTTCACCGAAGCAAGAAGCAGTGCCAGCGGCACAATAATGAGCGTAACCGTGGCAAACGCAAACTCTGCGTAGGCCACGCGGTGCCAGTCAAGTGAATCCATCAAACAGTGCACAATTGGAGAGCATCAATGTTTATTAGGATACAACGCATATATCACTGTTTCCACCTGCCCCATAACGCGTTGTCTCATGCGCAACGAAAACGACCTTCCCTGTGGCCCGTAGCCCGCCTGGAGCCCGTCTACTGGCCCCTGCATTGAATCTTTAATTCAATACTATGCCTGCCTCTGCATTTCTGTCGTGATGCGTTGTATGTTGAGCGCATGCATTCTGTGAAGCAACGCACCCTGTACGTGCTTATTTTTTCTCCTATCCCCGACTTTTACATGCCCCCGTTACGCTACGCCTTCACGATAAGCCTTGTAGCTCTTTTTCTGCTTTTGGGATGCGAGGCGGATGCGCCCTCTCCTGAATACGATGCCGCTACAGATGCTCCTGCAGATGTAGAAACCAATGCTCAAGCAGAGTCTGCACAGGATGCATACTGGGAGCGGATGCGCGCCCAGTGTGGCAATGCCTATCCCGGTGCACTTGAGCGCGAACCCGAAGGCGACGAGATGCTCGATGGCGATGAGATGCTCATTGCTCACTGGCGCGTGTGCGAGGACGACCGCATCGAGATTCCCTTTCACATCGAAACCGACGAGGGGTGGGACCGCTCCCGCACGTGGATCCTAACACGGCATGAGCATAGCCTCGAGATTCGCCACGACCACCGTACCCCCGACGGCGCACCTGACGAGAACACGATGTATGGCGGGTTTACAGAAGATGCGGGCACGGCAACTCGACAGGAGTTTCTCTCAGAAGAACGTACCGAGGAGACCGGCATCTGGCGTGGGTGGCGGCTGGACATTGAGCCGGGTACGCGGTATAGCTACGGCACCGTACGAGGCGAAGACTGGAGCTGGCGTGTCGACTTCGACCTCTCAGAACCCATCGATCCGCCTCCGGCTCCCTGGGGCCACGAAGATACCCCCCCATCAGAAACGCCTGATGCATAACGTAACCCTACCCCCGCGTGCCTCGTTAATGTGTTAATGTATAGGCGTCTGGAAGGGTGAAGGCGTGGATAACGGGAAGCTGGGCGACCAGAACGCCCAGCCGCTCATCCCTCTCCACCGGTCCACAGCCCTTTCATAGCCAGATCCGGTGGCGCGCAGACACACAGTGCAGACACACAGTGCAGACACACAGTGCAGACACACAGTGCAGACACACAGTGCAGACACACAGTGCAGACACACAGTGCAGACACACAGTGCAGACACACAGTGCAGCAACGGGACAACCGGACCTGGCATAATCCCTGATTGGGTAGTGGGTAGACGCTAAGTGACAAAGCTATCAGCCACTGCAGGCTTGTCTTGTTCGCCATCATCCGCCTCTTTTTCCATTAAACCGCCCTTTTCTATGCGTATCCAATCGATCTTTATTGGTGGCGTGGTCGTCGGCATCCTGAGCACATCGTACCTCTCGCTCATCAACGTGCTATGTTGTCTCGGCGTCGTGCTGGGTGGGGGCGTTGCCTCGTGGCACTACGTTACAACCACCCGCACCGCCATCGACCCGGTCGAAGGCGCCACGCTTGGTGCCGGCGCCGGCATCGTAGGCTCGCTCTTAGGCGGACTCTTCGACTGGATCCTGCGTCCGCTCAGTCTCGACGGGGAATCCATCATACAGGGGTTCTTTGGCGAAGAGTTTGAGCAGATGATGCAGGGCCAGGAACAGGCCATGCAAGAACCAGGACTCGGTGCCATGATCGTAGGGCTTATCATGGGCGCCATTCTCTGGGCTGTCTTTGGCGGCATCGGAGGAGCAATAGCAGCCTCATTGGTTAAAGGCGACAACGATGACACCCCACACCCGGAGTCCGACACTCCGAGCGATCCCCGCGACGAGCCGTCGTGGTAAACCGGTCCATGCGTGGATCATGCTCTGAGCCGCGCCCATCCGAGACGTTCGTCTTCTGTACTACGCTTTGCCTGCCATATTTCGCCTGCTATATGCTGTACCTTGTTCCTACCCCCATCGGCAACCTCGCCGATATGACCTACCGGGCCGTTGACCAGCTCAAACAAGCTGACTTGATTGCCTGCGAGGATACACGCACATCGGGGGTATTGCTCAATCACTACGGCATTGACACCCCCACCACAAGCTTCCACGCGCACAACGAGCATGACAAGACTCCGCATCTGGTACAGCGCATGCGCGTGGGCCATGACGTTGCGCTCATCACCGATGCAGGAAGCCCCGGTATCTCTGATCCAGGGTTTTACCTGGCACGCGCTTGCCACGAGGCCGGCGTTCCCGTGTCGGCCCTCCCCGGTGCCACAGCTTTTGTGCCTGCCCTCACGGCCAGCGGGCTTCCGTCAGACCGATTTGTATTTGAGGGATTTCTACCACGTAAAAAAGGGCGCTCTTCGCGTCTTGAAACCCTCAGCAGTGAGCCGCGCACGCTTGTATTCTATGAATCGCCCTACCGCCTTGTGCGCACCTTGAGCGACTTAGGGCACGCGTTTGCATCCAGCCGGGATGCAGCGGTTGCTCGCGAACTCACTAAAGTCCACGAGGAGATGCGCCGCGGCTCTCTGGAGGAACTGCGCAAGTACTACGCAAGCCAATCGAAAGTCCGCGGTGAATGCGTAATCGTTGTAGCAGGATACGAATAATACCCGCTCCTAATATCCACGCCGCATCCGCTGTTGAGGAATAGAGGGATTAAAGAGTGAAGGGGTAAACGAAAAAACGCCCTCCTCTTCCATTCACTTCCCAATCTCTGCACGTACTGTGTCTGATACCGTGTCTGATATGCCTGGTCTGCCAACGTGGCCCCCTCTGATGAGGCATCACAGCGAAAGCCTTACTGAACTTCTGCCTCTTCGACCGCTTTGCTACCACCGGTTTGGATCCGCGACTCTTCCGCTGCATTGACTTCTACGCTTTGCATATGCACTAAGCTACACGTTCTGCCGTGCAGTCTACCTCCTTTTGCCACACTGCCCGGCAATGTTGCGCCCTTGACACACGCGCCTATCGCGCACAACTGCACTGCCTGTTATCGCTAATTCCGTAGTTACAGCCTCCTACATGAACTGGTCGCGTCTCGACCGGATTATCCCGGCCGCTCTGTTTACGTTTGCTCTTGTTCTGTACGCGCTCACCGTAGCTCCTACGGTATCATTCTGGGATCCGGGCGAGCGTATTGCCGTGTCGAACACACTCCAGATTCCTCACCCTCCAGGCACTCCCTTTTACATGCTGGTGGGTCGGCTCGTGTCGATGTTCGTGCCAGCCGCATATGTAGCGCTTTCCATCAACCTCATCTCGGTGGTATCGAGCGCGTTCGCGGTGCTGCTCACGTACCTTATCATCCAACATCTCGTTCGCGAGTGGCAGGGGCCGTTCAACAGTTGGAGCAGTGACGTGCGCATCCGCGCTTACGTCGGAGGACTCGTAGGCGCTCTGACGCTCGCCGTTTCTGACTCGTTCTGGTTCAACGCAGCAGAAGCTGAGACGTATGCCCTCTCAACGTTCTTTACAGCGCTCTGCGTATGGCTGGCCATGAAATGGAGCGAGTACGCCCGCGCTGAAGATCGCGACCTGGCTCGCGGCGTAAAGCACCTGCTGGGCTCGCCGTCGGAGCGCTGGCTCCTTGTGATCGCGTATCTCTACGGACTTGCTATCGGCGTTCACCTCCTGAGCCTGCTCTCGCTCTTCTTTGTCGCGCTCATCGTGTTTTTCCAGCGCTACGACAACCCTGAATGGGCTTTCGCAACCCGCCTGCAGTATCTCGCGCTTGCCGGCGGTATCTCGTCGGGTATCTTCCTGCTCCTGTATCCAGGAATCATTCAGGGACTTCCAGGGCTCCTTGCTGCGACAAACGCTCCCTTCTTTTCACTTGCTGCGATTGTGGCTGCCATCACGTATGGGCTGTATACCACACACGCAAAGCAGATGCGCGTGGCCAACCTGCTCTTTTTGTACGTAACGCTCGCTCTGATTGGCTATTCCTCGTACGCTCTCATCCCAATCCGGAGCGATATCGATCCACCGATCGATCAGAACAACCCGTCGTCGCTAGAGGCATTCATCTCGTACATGTCGCGCGAACAGTACGGCAACCGTCCGCTCTTCTCAGGGCCCTCGTACAACGACCGACTGGGGCGCGTAGAACAGGACAACGAGAAGCTCTTCCCGCGTCGCTGGTCACCCGATCCGCGTCATGGGCAGGTCTATGACCGCTACAACTCCGACCTCGACTTCTTTCTCCGGTACCAGGTTGGGCACATGTACACGCGGTACTTCCTCTGGAACTTTGCCGGCCGTGCTGCCGATACCCAGGATGCACCCGCCGCAACAGGGATATCGTTGCTCGATCCCGAAATTGCCGCTGCTCCCCCTGAACACGCTACCCCCAGTGAGCACGCGGGGCGCAGCGTATACTTTGCCTTACCGCTCTTGCTCGGACTGTTTGGCATCTTCTACCATGCCACCCATGACTGGAGGCGTGCCACTGCCCTCGGTGTCCTCTTCTTCATCACAAGTATAGGGATCATCCTATACCTGAACCAAACGCCGCTGCAACCCCGCGAGCGTGACTACTCCTATGCCGGTAGTTTCTTCGCGTTTAGCCTATGGGTCGGTCTTGGGGCTACCGGACTTATCCACCTGCTCAAAGACTCTATTCGGGATGCCTTACCGCGCGCAAAACGCCTGATCACCATGGCCGTGGCCGGTGGGGTGTTACTCCTCGCTGTGCCTGGTTGGATGCTCTCTCAAAACTACGAGAACCACGACCGCTCGGGGCGTTACCTGGCGTACGACTACGCCTATAACATGCTACATAGCGTAGACGAGAATGCTATTCTCTTCACCAACGGCGATAACGACACCTTCCCACTCTGGTATCTACAGGAAGTTGAGGGGGTGCGCCGTGATGTACGTGTCGTTAACCTATCCCTGCTTAACACGTCCTGGTACATCTCGCAGCTTAAAAACCAGCACGCACGCGATTCAGCCCCCCTCCCCTTCTCTTTCTCAGACAGCCAGGTCGAACAGCTACGTCCACGTGCCTGGCAGGCTCAAGACGTATCGATCGATGTCGATCCGGAGGCGGCACTGACTACCGGAACGGTCCACCCGTCTGATTCGACACGCATCGCCTCCCCCATGAACTGGCGCCTAGAGGGACGTCCGTTCGACCAGCAGAGCAACATGCTCCAGATCGCAGACCTCGCGGTCTTCGATATTATACGCACAAACGCCCAGCAAGGCTGGGAGCGACCTGTATACTTTGCTGTGACCGTCGCCCAGGGCGGACGCCTGAATCTGGACGACTACCTGCAGCTTGAGGGACAGGCCTACCGGGTGGTCCCCGTGCAACATGACGTACGGTTTGGGCGCGTGGTGCCCGACATCACAATCGACCGGATGCAGAACTTCCGCTTCCGTGGCCTCGCGGATCCGTCCGTCTATCACGACGAGAATGCCCGGCGCATGGCCGATGGCTACCGGCTCTTCTTTACACACGCTGCTGAACAGTGGGCCAACAGCGGCGAACACGATGAGGTGCGCGCCTTCCTCGACCGTTTCAGTGAGCAGGTCCCCTTCGAAACAGTTGCGGGCAACTTGCAGAGCTACGTGCTCATGGCACAGGCCTACGAAGCGCTGGGCGCCACCGATCGCGTTGCCGAGATCATGATTGGGCTTGAGCCGCTTGTCTTCGACGAGCTGCGCACCGCCACCGACACACAGGACTTCCTGTTCGCGCTACGCTTTGCTGGGTCTGTACGAATGAGCTACATCGAGGCCGATCGGCCCGATCGCGTGCAGGCGTTTGACCAGACTTTCGACGGTCTGCGGCAGGATCTACCTTACGACATCCCACAGGACATCTTGCGTGACTACGGTCTTACTGACGCCCCTGCCCCTGATGCAACAGAAGACATGGTACCTGACCCAACGCTGCCAAGCATGCCTGAGGGTCAACCTGTTCCTAATCCCTAAGCACGTTACACCGACTGGATAAGTCCTCCATGCTCCACATGCGTGGAAATGGGCAGTTCGTACCGCCCAATGAGCGATTCATTTCACGAATCACTTGACAGGGTACATCTCTGCACTATATATTCGATAACGTGAGGCTCATGTGTCGAAGTGCTCCCACACAGCAGCACTCCGCGGAGTAGAAATGGCCATGAGATATGCTGCTGCTGAACTACAACAGATTTATACTATCACAGGTGGAGAATGCGAATCCTCCTACGGTAGTGTCGCGCACGTTTTCACATGAAGGCTTGGCTGTAAAATATTATGGAGCAGAGTACAGTAAAATGGTTCGATGCCAAAAAGGGATACGGGTTTATTAATCATCCAAACGGAGGCGAGGATGTGTTCGTCCATTACTCGCAGATCGATTCTGACGACGATTTCAAAACGCTACATACCGGACAGTCTGTGCAGTTTGAATTGAACGACGGCCCCAAAGGGGTCCACGCTGTCAGTGTTCAGGTGGATGAGTCTGAGAATGATGAAGCGGATATAGATGGCATGGATGGCACAGCATCCCCCTCCGATAACTTTTCTATATCGCCGGAATCGACCACTTCGGTTGAGTCCCATCTGTAGACTTGCACATAGATTTACGGGCAGGTGCTTGAACATTGGGCAGCATCTGAACCTTCTCGCATACTGTGTGCTGGTTGTAGATGCTGCCACGGTATTCCAATGCCCTGATTAGAAAAAGCAATGGGCAAACATTCTGGTATACTGCTGCCGCCGCTCAACAAAGAATGGCAAAAGAATGGCAATCGGGGTCGGCTATCGTGTATTTACTACTTGCTACTTAATCTGCGTCATATGATTACGATTGAGACGACCCCTGTACTGCCCGAACTTCCTGTTGCAGATCACGATCTGGTTGCGCTGCTTACGCATGTGGGCGCAGAAGAGGAGGCAGAGATAGGCCACGTGACTGTTATCCTCGGTGGCCACGATCTCGTTCGGCGTCTCAACGTAGAATACCTGGAGCACGACTATAATACGGATGTGCTCGCCTTTAATTTAAGCGAGCCCGAAGGTCCTACTGAAGGAGAGATCTACGTAGATGTGGAGACAGCACAGGAGCGACATACTGAGTTTGATACGACAGCAGCCCGTGAAGTGGCTCGCTATGCGGTGCATGGCTTGCTTCACCTTGTTGGTTACTCTGATAAGACAGAGGAGGGGCAGACAGAGATGCGCCGCCTTGAAGATCGATATCTGGCATGGTTTGACGGCGGCCCCTGATTGCACCTCTGGGGCATGCGTCCACCGACCCATGCTTTTTACCCGGCTCTTACCCCTTGTATCTTTATCTTGCCATAGCCGCTCGGTTCTCGGATAGAGTGCCTCTAGTTCTTGCAGGCTATGCCTGGCAAGGTTGTTCTTAGGCTGCAACACTTCTATCCCCTGCGCGTGTCCGGTAACGGCGACGTACCATACCCTTAACGCCGCCTGTTCATGACTCAAATGCGCAGTGGAATAGTGCAGTAGAATAGCAGTGGGCAGCAGATGTCTCTGCATCATTGTTACCCTGCTGTCTGGCTATATACTTTGACTGCTGCATTTGCTTTCACTTATCTGTTTGCTCTCATAAGCTTTGTTGTGCCTTATGAACCTCCAACTTACCACGCGCCATGTGACTGTAAGCTCACAGGTGCAAGCCCGTGTCGAAGATCGGATTCGCAAGCTTGAACGCTACTATGACGGCATCATCAATGCGGAGGTCGTGCTTGGGAAGAACAACAGCCCAGCTGAAGAGAAAACTGTCGAGGCCCGACTAGATGTTTACCAGAAGCGCCTGACTGCGACTGGCGAGGCTGGCAATCATGAGGATGCAGCGAAGGACTGCGCAGATCAGTTGCGTCGTCAACTGAAAAAATACAAGGCCCAGCTTCGCCGCAAGGATCAGGATGCACACCGCTGACTTTATTGTGCCACTCCCCTGCCCGCAATTTTAGCCAGTTCAGGGCACGCTTCTGTACTGCCACCTAACCAAGAAAGCCCGGATCTCCGGGCTTTCTTGGTTTTACAGATGCCGTATGTATTGAATGCATCAACTATCCGTCTCGCATCTGTCGAGGGCGTTGAACTTCTTTTGGTCAGGCCATCTCACGCAGCGGTTCAACTACCTCTTTGACAACCTCTGCGCTTGACATGATATAAAAGTGCAAGCAGGGGATTCCACTGGAGAGAAGCTCTTCCGACTGCTGTATAGCCCATTCAATGCCCAGGTGCTTTACCTCCGTGTCGGTTTCTGCCGCTTCAATTTCAGCAGCTAGCTCTTCCGGGATGTCTGTGTGGAAGTGGGTTGGGAGCGAGCGAAGATGCCGCTTCCGTGTAATGATCTTTATGCCCGGAATAATAGGAACATCAATGCCGACATCGCGGCACTCTTCCACAAAACGAAAAAAGTAGTCGTTGTCGAAGAACATCTGCGTAACAACGTAATCGGCACCTGCTTCCACTTTTTGCTTCAGGTGCATGATATCCCATGCTAAGTTGGGGGCCTGGAAATGCTTCTCTGGATAGCCTCCGACCCCTATGCAGAAGTTAGTCGGCTGTGCATCCATCAGATCTTCCAGATACTCCCCCTCGTTCATATCCTGGATCTGTTCAACGAGGTCGATGGCGTACTCATTCCGCGAGCGATCGGGCGGCAGATCTTTCTGTACGCCCTTATCATCCCCACGTATGGCAAGCACGTTATCAATGCCCAGGTAGTTAAGCTCGATCAGAGCATCCTCGGTTTCCTCGCGGGTAAACCCTTTACACAGGATGTGGGGTACCGTATCGATATTGTAGCGTGCCTCGATCGCTGCACAAAGCCCAAGCGTACCGGGCCGCTTGCGCTTTACGCACCGTTTCCAGGTGCCATCAGGCATTGGCTTATAGGAAACCTCAGCCGAGTGACTCGTCACGTCAATAAACGGTGGTTCGTACGGCTGGAGCTGCTCTACAACCTGGAGCATCTGATCGGCCGATCCGCCACGACGCGGCGGAATGATTTCGTAAGAGATAAGTGGATTAGAGGCGCGGTCAAGGTGTTCGGTAACCTTCATTCAAACAGGTTCTTGGCAAAACAAAAATTGTGAGTTGCAGACGTACAGGTCAGCCGTCGTGCGATGGGTTGTCGTCAGTTACGACGCATACGTATGTTTTCCCGCCAGGCCTCAGGAAAACCATCCGAATCTCCCCAGGCATACCGGTAGTCTGGCGAGGTCTTGCGCAGGTACTGACTGCGGCGCTGCCGTTCTCGTATGTCTTGTGCTCCAACAGGGACGCTCTTTTCTTCACGGGTGCGCTCATCCCATAGCACAATGGAATCGCTCTCAAAAGACAGTGGCTTCTCAGGGAAATACAATCGGTAGGCTGTAGCCAGTACCCATGTCAGGAGAAAGAAGAGAATCGGCCCAACCAGAGCGATAAAGAGCACATGCATGAGAGAACGGTCAGTTGAAAACCAGTTGCACGAGGGTGTTAAGGAGCCGCATCACGGCTTTTTGGATGCAGGGCGCTGCACGCTACTGTGGAGCGACAAGCCCATTCGATCGATTGTTTCCTTGATGCTTGGCTTGCAATGTAGTACATAGCAAAGCCGTATGTATAGTCTTTACCAGCAAGGACGCGTCGCCCACTACCACTTCAGAAGTACGCTTGTCGCACATGATCCTGTAAGCCTGTATATGCTGCTCCCGATCTATCATTTTGCAGATCGATGATACCTACAAAGAAAACGGGCGTCGCATTATGAAGATTCGACGCCCGCTCCTATATTATGCTGAAACAGGGGATGCTATGCAGATCGTTGCGTTTGAGCCAATAAAGTCAAGCAAAGCCTGCAGATAGCTTGTTAAGCGTTGTCGCTCGACTCGGGGAGTTCTTCGGCATTCGGGTTGGCTTCTTGTTCCAGCTCCTGTAGGAGCTGTTCACGTTCTTGTATTGTCATCGGGTCGACGTTATCAAGATCACCACGGAATACGGTATCAAGGAGCGTGAACGTGACAAAAACCGCGACGAACAGCACCCCTACTGTGAAGGTCAACGTATTGACCGGGTTGTCGTATTTCAAAGCCATGAAGATCATAACGACGAGTGCTGTTTTGCTGCTCGCGAGGCCGAGCGCGGCGGGCACTTCGAATATGCCCAGGTTAAACTGGGCCAATCCTACTGTAATAAGCGTAAGTGCAATCAACCCCGCAAAGGTCTTGGTGAGTGTTGGAATGGGGATGATGTGATGTCCGTGGTTACCAGAGTCGTGGGCCATAACGGGGAAGCAAAGTGCATTAAGTTAGGCAACGTTGTATCGGCCATGCGAGCGCCTGCGCGTGCGTGCACTGCGCGCTCGAAGTGCCTTTCTGATCTGCTTGCATAGGTTTACACCAGGTAAAGCAGAGGGAACAGGAAAATCCAGACGATATCTACGATATGCCAGTACAGGCCAGTAAGCTCTATGGGCGTGTAGTACTCATCACTAAAGTGACCACGGTAGGCACGCGAAGCCATCCATGCAATCAGCCCCATCCCGATTAAAACGTGCACACCGTGTATGCCGGTCATTACGAAATAGATGCTGAAGAACTGTGGCACGTACTGAATGGCAGCAAGATACTCGTAACTTCCTGTCGGATTAAATGCTTCGCCCGGGAAAATGCCCACCTCGAATTTTGCCATGTACTCGAAGTACTTAATCACCAGGAAAACACCGGCGAGAGCCAGGGTGGAAAGCAGACTTATTACCGACTTCTGTACATCATTCTTCTGGATGTAGTGGATGGAGAGGGCAACCGTGAACGACGAAGTCAGCAGAACCAGCGTGTTCACGAAGCCAAGCTGCCAGTCGAGCGTGGCGCTCGCCTCCACAAAAGCGACCGGGTTCCAGTTTCGGTAGACGGCATAAGCGACAAACAGCGCAGAGAACAGCAGTATCTCAGTAACCAGGAAGAGCCACATCCCCAGCTTGGCTGAGTCAAACTGCTGCTCGGAGGATACGAAGTGGTGCTGAAGGTGCGGCGGATGGTCGTCGTGCGCCGTATCGACGTGGTCTGTAGCCGGTGCTGTTTCGGTAGACATCGGATAAGCTGCGTAAGTCGGGAAATCAACATGAGAACACAGAGGCGCTACACGACGCCCCCGTGATCAGTACATTGCGCTACTGCTTCGGCTCGTCGCCGGGTGCTGCAGGCGCTGCTTCGGGAGGATAAAGAAGATCTTCGTCAATGCCTGCTCCATCCCCACTTGCCTGACCATCGCCTCCACCGAATATCTCATCGGCCTTGTGGAAGTCATATGGCCCGCGCGTTACCAGCGGCGTGCTCGTGAAGTTGTGTGGGTCCGGTACCGCCGCAACGTTGGTCCACTCAAGCGTAGCCGCTGCCCATGGGTTCTGTGGAGCCCGCTTGCCGTAAAACAGCGAGTGCAGAGCATAGCCAAGCACGAGGAAGAGTCCGGCTGCGAGAATGAAGGAGCCGATCGTAGACAGCTGATGCAATCCTGCAAAGCGATCCACGTACTCGTAGTAGCGACGCGGCATGCCCTGGCTTCCGAGAACGAGCTGCGTGAAGAACGTGACGTTGAAGCCGATAAAGATCAGCCCGGCCGCGATCTTACCAAGCATCTCGCTATACATGCGTCCTGTTATCTTTGGCCACCAGTAGTGCATGCCTCCCAGAAGCGCCATTACCGAGCCCCCCATCATAACGTAGTGGAAGTGTCCCACCACGAAGTACGTGTCGTGCAGGTGCACGTCTACTGCAAGCACACCGACCATAATGCCGGTGAGTCCACCAATGGTGAACAGGAACAGGAAGCTCAGTGCATATAGCATCGGTGTCTGCAGCCAAACAGACCCCTTATACATGGTAGCCACCCAGTTGAAGATCTTAATGCCGGATGGAATACCAATCAGGTAGGTAATCAGCGAGAAGACGATCGACGAGATCGCCGACTGACCAGACACGAACATGTGGTGCCCCCACACGAGAAATCCGAGCATTGCAATCGCAACAGACGACAGCGCGATGGCTCGGTAGCCAAAGATACGCTGGCGGCTGAACGTTGCGATCAGCTCACTGATGATGCCAAAGGCCGGCAGAATCATGATGTACACCGCCGGGTGTGAGTAGAACCAGAAGAAGTGCTGGAACAAAATCGGGTCGCCCCCAAGTGCAGGATCGAAGATTCCAATCTGCAGCGTCTGCTCCAAAATCAGCAGAATCATCGTGATGCCGATGACTGGCGTGGCCAGCACCTGCACAATACTTGTTGCATAAAGGCCCCAGATGAATAGCGGCAACCGGTTCCAGGTCATCCCCGGCGCACGCATCTTATGGATGGTGACGATAAAGTTCAGCCCGGTGAAGATTGATGCGAACCCAGAGATGAAAATAGCCGCAGTCATGAAGATGACGGCGCTCCCCTGCTGCGACGAATAAGGCGTGTAGAACGTCCACCCTGTATCCAGCTGCCCAATGAGCAGCGCAGCAACTGTCAGGATGCCGCCAGCCATGTACACGTACCAACTGGCCAGGTTAAGCCTGGGAAACGCAACATCTTTCGCCCCAATCTGAAGCGGCAGCACAAAGTTACCCAGAATGGCTGGAATCGACGGCACGATGAACAGAAAAACCATCATGATGCCGTGCAGCGTGAAGGTCTGGTTGTACTGGTCGGCCGACATAATGCTGAAGTCGGGCGACATCAGCTCAAGCCGTACAGCCATAGCCAGAAGTCCTGCTACCAGGAAGACCACGGCTAGCGAGACCAGGTACATGATCCCGATCTTCTTGTGGTCTTTCGTCGTCAACCACTCCCACACACTGGTTTCGTGGTTGAGGTATGTTTTAGGCTCCGAATGCTTGTCGGATGCTGCGCGTGCTGCCGCTTCCATAATCAGTTCGCGTTCGTGGGTGTGAGGGGTGTTGGGATAGGGGCGCTATGGCTTAGGTTCGACTACTCGTCTTCGAGCGACTTGATGTACTCCACAAGCGATGTTACCTGACGCTCATCAAGGTGCGCAAACGATGGCATGATACCGGCACGGTATCCTTCGACGACTTGCGAGGTGGGTTCGACGATCATCTGGCGCAGATAGTTCTCATCTGCTTCGACCGTACGACCGTCTTGCAAGTTGCGGTCACGCCCGTAAAGCCCCTGCATTGTTGGGCCTACGCCATCGGATCCGTCGATGCTGTGGCAGCCCTGGCATCCGTTCCGCTGGAACTGAAGTTGCCCCAACTCAGGAAGCGACATGGCATCTTCGTCGAGCACAGCACCATCGACCCATTCGTCGAATTCGTCTTGTTGCATGACGTTTACGTCAGCGATCATCGCTGAGTGTCCGGTTCCGCAGTATTCAGTACAGAACAATTCGAACGTGCCTGTCTGGTTTGCTTCAAACCATACTGCCGAATAGCGATTAGGAAGCACATCTTGCTTCACCCGGAACTGCGGGACAAAGAAGCTATGGAGTACGTCGCCGTCTCGGCTACTGAGATTAATTTTTACAGGCCGGTCGGCCGGTACGTTCAGTTCATCTGTTGTTTCAGCGCCATTCGGATAGACAAAGCTCCACCCGTACGAGTATGCCTCGCCCTGGATTTCATAGGCATTGGGAGGAGCCGTGCCCAGTGTGATATAGGCCTGGAACCCCCATGTGAATACAAGAAGGACAAGGATAGTGGGGATCACAATCCATGATATTTCAAGAAGACGGCTTTCCTCAACCAGCTCAGGCCGATCGTTTGGATCGCGGCGCCGATACTTATACGCAAAGTACACCATCGCCGCAACTACGCCGACAAAGATGATTGCACTTGCCCAGTAGACGAAGTAAAACAGACCGTCGATTTCGGCAGCTACGGTAGAAGCGGCCTCAGGAAGCCAGAAGGAGCCTGAATCATTCATGATAGAAAGAAACGGATTACAGAAGTAAAAGGGGGAGACCCGAGAGCAAGGGGTGTACAGTCAGCGTTATCCACTCTGCGGTTTCGGAATCGAAAACGAGTCGTTAAGCTGTTCGTTAACCTGCTCGTTTTCGCGACGCCAGAAGACATAAAGCATGCCTCCAAGCACAACAACGGTAAGTCCAGAAGCAATCTTCATCAAGTTGAAGGCATCGGCTGTATAGGTGTTTGCTTCTGGGTCAAACTGAAAGCAGTATAGCATTACCAGATCCATCGGCGATCCGACTTTCCCGGCAGAGGCTTCGACCAGTGCCTGTCGCGTATCACGCTCGGGAAGCTGCATGCCGTGTATGTACTGCGACACGCTTCCATCGCCGCTCAAGAACACGTACGTGGTAGGATGAGCAAACTCTTGTTTGGACTCAATCCAGCGCACGTTGAAGCCAACAGCATCGGTCAGCGCGTCTATGTTTTCCGCATCGCCTGTCAAAAAGTGCCATCCCGCATCTGCACGGGGCCGATCTAACTGTTGCAGATACCGATCGCGCTGCTCTCGTGCAATTTCAGGCGTCTCTTCCGGATTGAAGCTTACGGTAAGCACCGTATACTCCTCGCCGGGTGTCCAGTCTAAGGAACGGAGCGTCTCTGTAACTCCATTCATCATGAGCCCACATAGCATAGGACACTCATGATATACCAGGTTAAGCAGTACCGGGCGCTCGTCGTCAAAGTACTCTGAGAGCGTAACTTCTTTACCGGTGTGGTCGTGGAACGTCAGATCGCCAGGCACGACTTCGCCGTGCTTACGATCAATACCGACTCCCTCGTATTCTTCGCGATGCTGTCCGGTCCGCTGTGCATCTGCCGACTCAACTGCAACACCCATCGTAAAGATGAGCAGGAAGCTGTAGAAGACGCATCGGTGGATGAAGTTGTGCATAGGCTTTACACACGGGAAGATGAGGCCACTACCTGTAGCGGTGTTGACATACCTACGTAACGTACACTTTACCACATGGTTGCAGTGCACGCACTCACTTCACTACCAGATCAAACAAGAGGCAATAAGGCTTTGGTAGAGGGCTTCAGAGCCTGTTTTGATTTCTTAATTTGGGCTCCGAGCAGCTCCGATGGGCTGCAACAAGCCCCCGATTTCGACCCATACCCCCGGCTACAAACCTCTATTTTGGTTCTCGTTTCGCTATACCGGCGCTCGCTCCCGCCGTCAAACCAAAATCGAGACAGGTTCTTAGAGGTCGGAGCGCCTCTGTAACGAAGTGAGAGGGTCTTTTTACTCAGCACGTAGCACCGAGTTGGCCAGAGCAAGCGATCCGGCCATTGAATTCCGGATAGATGCACACAGCTACCAGGTTTACTACCCGTCTTCGCCGTTTTGCTCTTGGGTATGTTCTTCGACAATAATGTCGATGGCCCGATCAATCGGGATGCGATACCGTCCTTCTTCTTCGTCAACTACCTCGTATCCGGAAATCTGGCGTCGCCCCTCCGTGTTTGTCTGCTCAGCCACAGACGACTGTGTTGCCACTGCCGTCTGCCGAGCTTGCTGCTGCTCTACGCTTGTCCAGGCAAAGAGAACAAACACGGCAATAGTAATCACAACAATGATCGCTACAGCGATGCCTGCAATCTGTCCTGCAGCAACACCTTCTTCTGCCACGCCCACTTCGCGCTCACGCTCAAACTGCGCTTCGGGTGACACAACGCGTTCGGGAATCTCTTCTTTTGTGGAGCGCACCAGCTCTACTGCCGGACCCATGCCTTCTTCTTTTTCGGGGAGGCCCCCATATGCACGGGCAGTTTCCGCGTCAGCGGCTACGAAGCTCTCTACACGATCTCCGGTTGTTATCGCTTCGCCCTTGATAGTGAGGATACGCCAGAAGAACGTCTCTTCATTGGTAGGGAAAAAGTCTGCGACTCGAACAGCCGTGTGGGTACCGGTTTCCTCCTCCAGAACGATAGCGTCAAATCGTGCAGACTCAGCCACCTGGAGAATGTATCCATCGGCTTCCCCTTCTGCATCCCATTCGAAACGAACGTTCTTTCCGTCTACGACTGCTGCTTCGCGGGGAGCAATAAGCACAGGAGCGCCAGATGAAGGTTGAGTACTCATTGTGTTATAGGGGGGCTTTTCAGCATATCAGGATTATCTGATACGTCATTGTTTACTACAGGGTCGAAAGCAAACACGAAGATAAAAACAAAGTGTTTGGTTTTGAGCAGAGCGCCTACCTGCGCGCTCTTTACAGGCTACACATTTTCAAAGTGCATCGACTCGCGCAAATACGGGTGTTTGTACGGAACGAGCGCATGGCGGCTAAGCCGGTAGAGGGCAGCAGCCAGGAAGAGCCCGAGGAGCCCCAACCAGGTCGTAAAATCGAGCCAGTGGAAGCCTCCTGCATCGTTTATGTAAGGCACGCTCAACCAGTGCAGGTCAAACCAATGCATCCCGAAGAGCCATACGGCCATGATGCCAAGGAATACAGGAATGCGCTTTGTGATACGCGGAAGCAAAATCAGGAAGGGGATGACGAAGTGCATAAGCAGAAGCATCGCACTATGCCACTCCCATCCGTATTCGAGCCGGATGCGATAGAATATCGTCACTTCCGGAATGCCCGCATACCAGATTAGCAGGTACTGGCTGTATGCAATATACGCCCAGAAGACGGTGAACCCGAAGAGATATTTTCCAAGGTCATGGTAGTGCTCTGGCGTGATCGTATCGTTGAGCATACCGCTACGCTGCAAGCTCGTCGCCGTAATGATCGTGAGCGCGAGGAACGCCAGCATCCCCCCTGCAAAGATATAAACGCCAAATATGGTAGAGTACCAGTGCGCATCCATCGACATCAGGATGTCGTAGCTTGCAAAGGCGGTGATTACAGCTGTTAGCGGCAGTCCCCATGCGCTTGTAAAGCGGAGCTCTTTGACCAGGCTGGCGTCGCCGGTCACGTCTTGCTTGACAGAAGTTGCGTACAGCTTGTACGAGAGTAGCGACAGGAGCAAGAAGTAGGAGACCATCCGGATCGACCAGAACGTCATGTTCAGGTAGGCCTCCTTACCTGCAATGATTTCGTCGTAGTTTGGATGCCCTTCGATAAAGCGCTCGGGCTGTGCCCAGTTGTAGATCTCCTCCATCCCAAAGAGGATAGGGATGAACAAGATCGCCAGCATTGGGAAGGCCCACAGTAGCGACTCGTTGATTCGGTTTACGACAACGTTCCACCCTGCCTTCGTGAGATGGTTAAAGTAGAGGAAGAAAAGCGCACCGATGCTAATCGTAAAGCAGAACGTCCAACCGGTCAGATACGAAACGTAGAACTGCTCGGGATTGACCAGCCACCCAAGAGCACTGATCGCGAGCAGCACCAACCCGATTGCAGCCGGGACCAGCCAAACGCGGCGATCTCCGGTGAACTGGAACTCCGGGGGAGCCGATTCGGAGGTGGAACGCAGCGGATCAATGAGCCACGTGAGCAAAGAGGATGAGCGCGATTCAGGGTCTGACATAACGTAGCGGTCTGGAGTTCGACGGAGGGGCCGCGATCTATGGAGTATGGCGTGATGCGAGGCGCAGTACGCGTGATTTAGTCGATAGAGATATTAGCGCTCTGCCCGTCAGCAATCTGCTGTAAAGCGCTCTCACTCAGGTCGCCTTCACGTGCTTCTTGACTGCGCTGCAGGGCGCGCATGTACGAAACGATTGCCCAGCGATCTTTGACAGCGATCTGCTGCGCATAGCCAGGCATGCTACGCACGCCATTCGTCACGACGTCGTAGAGGTGACCATCGGGCTCTTCATCGCGAAGACGGTCACTATGAAAAGTGGGGGCGGGCGTATACCCGTAATCACCCGTCATGATGATACCTTGACCATCACCCGCAATGCCATGACATACCGAACAGTAGATCTCGTAGCGCTCTTTACCCCGCTCGAGAAGCGCCCGCGTCACATTTACCGGAGTCGTTTCAACGAATGTGCCTTCCTCATCGCGGCCAGTGTATAGGACAGAATTTTCGCGCAGGAACCCGCGCGCTACCGTTCCGGGCACAGGCTTCCGCATTGCAGCATTATCAGCAAAGAAAGGGTTTGCCTCTTGCGCATTAAAGCGCTCCTGGTAGTCCATGTCCAGGTTCGGGTGAATCGGTGGCTTATCCGATTCCATACCCCGGCATCCCGTAAGGATCAGCGCAAGGGCAGCTAAGGAAAGAAGGAGGGTACGCATACGACTGTGCAGGTTAGGGTCAGCCATGAAGGAGGGCGAGGGCGCCAGCGTTGTCTCACGCCTCGACAGCCTCGTCATCATATATGATTTCAATGTATTCAGCTCCAAGGTCACGCAGCAGGGCAGCGGTCTCCTCTTCATCAAACTGCTCATCGCTTGCTGCAATGTGCAGGAAGAATCGGTCGTCGGTCACCTTGCTGAAGCGCTCTGAATAGAACAAGGGGTTGTACGGACGCGGCAGGCCGTTCAGTGCCAGCATGGCTCCTACGGTAGCTACAGCGGCCACTACAATAGTCAGCTCAAACATGATTGGCACAGAGGGCTCCAGCGAAAAGAAAGGCTTTCCACTGATGTTGAGCGGGTAGTCAACCGCGCTCATCCACCACATCATAAGGTAGCCGCCTGCGCATCCGGTGAGTCCGCCCACAAACGTGAAGTAGCCCACTTTGGAGTTCCCGAGTCCCATGGCGTCGTCCATGCCGTGGATAGGGAACGGGCTGTGCGTATCGAACTGCCGATACCCAGCCTCGCGCGTCGCCTCAGCAGCATGCAGAAGCACGCCGGGGTTTGGAAATTCGGCGAGCATTCCGTATGGGCCCTCTTCGGCACCATCGTAGATGCCCATCGAGGCCTTGATTTCCTGGATCAGTGTCATGGTAAGATGGTGTTCGGTTCGTCAGTAGAGCAGAGCACGTCCAGCAAGTCTGCCTTAGGCTGCGCCGTTTGTTGTATCGTCATCGGGCATGTCGCCTCCATCTTGCTTACCGCCACGGTAGTTACGGTAGCCTTGCGAGGGCTTGATGTACGGCGTGTTGTCCTGTGCAGCAGGGGCATGTCCGTCGCCTTCTGCGTCGTAGTAGTGCGGGTCTGACTCAGGCATTGCCGTCTTGACCTCGGCCATAGCCACAATCGGGATGAAGCGGAGGAACAGCAGGAAGAGCGTAAAGAACAGACCGAAGGTTCCCACAAAGGTGAGGACGTCGATCATTGTGGGTGTGTAGTAGCCCCACGAGCTCGGCAGGAAATCGCGGTGAAGCGAGGTAATCGTGATTACGAAGCGCTCAAACCACATCCCGATGTTCACGAGGATGGAGAGGCCAAACATAACTGGGATCGACCGGCGTAGCTTCTTAAACCAGAAGAGCTGTGGCGAGACCAGGTTACACGTCATCATGATCCAGTATGCCCAGGCATAGGGCCCAAAGGCACGATTCAAGAACGCGTACTGCTCGTACTCAAGCTGCGAGTACCAGGCAATGAAGAACTCCGTGATGTAAGCAAACCCCACAATCGTACCCGTCACCAAGATGATAATGTTCATCTTTTCGAGGTGATCGAGCGTAATCAGGTTTTCCAGACTGTAGATCTTCCGAGCAATGACGAGCAAGGTCACTACCATTGCAAACCCAGAGAAGATAGCCCCCGCCACAAAGTAGGGCGGGAAGATCGTGGTGTGCCACCCTGGTAGAATCGAGACAGCGAAGTCAAAGGAGACAACGGAGTGCACCGACAGCACGAGCGGCGTGGCGAGACCGGCAAGCAGCAAGTATGCTTTCTCATAGTTGCGCCAGTGGCGGTTCGCGCCCGTCCATCCAAGCGACAGGAAGCCGAGGATGCGCTTGCGGAAGAACCCTTTAGCGCGGTCGCGGAAGGTGGCCAGGTCTGGCACCATACCGACGTACCAGAAGACCAGCGATACGAGGAAGTAGCTCGAAACAGCGAACACGTCCCACAGCAGCGGACTCTTGAACTGCGGCCACATCTCCATCTGGTTTGGGATGGGCAGCGTCCAGTAGATGGCCCATACGCGACCTACGTGAAAGGTCGGGAAGATGAGCGCACACATCACCGCGAAGATCGTCATCGCCTCCGCAGCGCGGTTAATTGAGGTGCGCCACTGCTGTCGGAAGAGAAAGAGGATCGCCGAAATAAGCGTTCCGGCGTGCCCGATACCGACCCAGAAAACGAAGTTCACAATGGGCCATCCCCAGGCAATAGGCTGGTTGTTGCCCCAGACGCCGACGCCGTTATAGACCTGATAGGCCAGCATGGCGATCAGCATCATAGCTCCAGTTGAAGCCACGGCAAAGGCAGCGTACCAGGCCGTCGGCGTTTTCCGCTCGGCATGGTACGAAACCAGCTCGGTCACATCGCTAAAGGAGAGACCGCCCTTTACGAGCCGGGGCCGCTCGTGAAAATTCTCGCTGCCTTCGGCAGGCCCCTCACTATGTTCGGTACGCTTTTCCACGGATTTCTACGCTTGATTCAACAGGGTGAGCGTGGAGGCCGGAGGTTACGCCGTCTCAGCAGGTGCTTCTGCATCTGCCAGTCGCGGGTTTGGATTCCGGACGCGCCCCAGATAGGAGAGACGCGGTTTTACATTCAGGTAGTCGAGCATTTCGTAGCGTCGGCTGTTATCGCGCTTCTGCACGAGCTCGCTTTCGGGATCGTTCAGATCGCCAAAGGTAATTGCGTTGGTTGGGCAGGCTTGCTGGCATGCCGTCTGGACCTCGTCGGTCTGCATCGGACGATCTTCGTTGCGCGCCTGGCGCTGCGTGGATCGCACGCGGTGGATGCAGAAGGTGCACTTCTCCATCACGCCACGCGAACGAACCGTTACACGCGGGTTCTGCGCCATCTGCACCTGCGTAGGCAGCGTACCTACCCAGTTGTAGTAGTTGAAGCGACGCACCTTGTACGGGCAGTTGTTTGAGCAGTAACGCGTGCCGATGCAACGGTTGTAAACCATCTGGTTTGTGCCGTCGGGCGAGTGTACCGTTGCTGCTACCGGACAGACCGACTCGCACGGCGCATTCTCGCAGTGCTGGCAGGTTACCGGCTGCATGACCATCTCTGGACTCTCGTCGTTTGCATCCTCGCTCACATAGTAGCGATCCATACGCATCCAGTACATGTGGCGGCCGTTGCCCACTTCTTCTTTGCCAACCACCTGCACGTTGTTTTCGCTTGTACAAGCAATGACGCAGGCATTACAGCCGGTGCAGGTGTTGAGGTCAACGACCATGCCCCACTGGTTATCATAGTACCAGTTATCCTTCATCTCGGGCTGCTCAGACGGGTGGTCGTCTTCCCACAGCTCGGGATATTCTTCGTAAGAGTCTTCGCGGTAGCCCGGCACCGGCTCGCCCATCTCGCGGATGCGCTCAGGGTCGTTGCGGTGCTCTTCAAGCGTCGACCAGCGCGCAATCGGGCGCCCTTCCATGGAGCCATGCTCCTGGGTCGACACGATCTTGTAGCCGGAGTCCACCTTCGTGATTGTGGCCCCCGACGCGACCCGGCCGTTGTTGCTTCGAATCGGTGATACGTTGGTTCCAACCGGTGTGTATGGCGTGCCATCTTCGTTTACGCCCCCTGCCAGCGGGCCGTCGCCGTAGATGTCGGAGTACTCGTCGGTATTCCAGAACGGAGTGCGGCGCTTCGAGCGGCGCGTGGAGAGCGAACGACCATATCCCAGTGTAACTCCTATGGAGCCATCGGGAAAACCGGGCTGAATCCAGGCAGGAAGCGTAACCGATGCGCCGTTGGCTTCGATCTCAATACGATCGGCGCGAAACACGCCGGCGTCGTACGTGACCTCTACGTCGAGGTCTTCGGCAGTCGCTGGGCTCATGAGAGCCACGTTGTCCCACACAATTTTTGTTGTCGGGTCGGGCAGTTCCTGCATCCACGCATTGTTCGAGAAGCGCCCGTCCAGCAAGGTCGGGTCAAGGCGGAAAACGACCTCGTAACCGTCTTCGCTGTAGGTATCAACAGACTCGGGAAGCGACACGTCTGCTGGCACCACCGAAGCATACTGGCTGCCTTCCAAGTATCCGTCGTGCAGCGCCCGGCGCCACGTGCGCTCAAAGTCGTTTTCTACGCGCTCACGCCACACGTCGCGCACCAGGTCGTACCCAGCGGCGTCGGTACCGGTTGCGAGAGCATTCGCAACCTCAAGGAGGGAGTGCGCATCTTCGTAGAGCGGGTCGATCAGCGGCTGGATGATGGAAAGCGTGCCGTCGTAGCTGCGCCCATCGCTCCAGGCTTCGAGGTAGTGGGCCTGTGGCACGTGCCAGTCGGCAGCCCGCGCCGTTTCGTCGACATGCAGCCCGGCATGCACAACGGTACCCACACGCTCGGCTGCTTCCGCAAAGCCAAGCGAAGCCGGGGCGTTGTACATCGGGTTCACGCCCAGCATAATGAGCGTATCGATATCGCGGTTATTCATGTCTGCCACCAGCGCGTCGAGCGCGTCGCTCTGCGCCGTGGGGGCCTCGTCCTCCGTGTCGAAGAACGAAACGGTTTCGCCAAGGCCACCAAGCTGTTCGTTAATGGCCATAGCGAGCGCGTGGATCTCAGGCGACTGCGTCTCGCCAGCCACCACAACGCTCTGCGGACCTGCTTCCTGCAGGTCGCGCGCAATTTCTTGAACGTAGCGCTGCTCGTTCGCTGTAAGGCTGCCTGTGGGGGTGACATTCACGCCAAGCTCGGCAGCCAGCGCCGTCACAAAATGAGGGATCCGGCGCGCCTGCATCCGCAGGCGATTGTCGGCCATGCCGCCGGTGATGCTATACGCACTCTCAACCGCATACAGGCGGCTCATGTCGTCGCTCGGGTCTTCTACGCGACGGTGCTCCGCAAACGACTGGCTGTTGTGGAGGAAGTTGGGCGCAGTGCCATCAAGAAAGTCAGCATCCAGGCTGAGGATGACATCAGCGGCCCCGAAGTCATACTCAGGACGCAACGGCTGGCCAAACGCCAACTGCATGCCCTGTGCAACGGTATCGTCGCCTTCAGCGGCGTATGTTACCCATTGCAAGTTGGGGAAGCGACTCTCTATGCGCTCTCGCATCGCCTGCATCGTTGGCGACGACGTAGGCGGCGCCATAACGGCAACAGACTGCGTATCGGCCCGGTCGCCGAGCGAGCGACAGAAGCTCATGAAGTCGCCCCATGAGGCATTGCCTCCATCCTCAAGGACGCGGCGCGAACGGTCGGGGTCGTACAGGTTGAGCACCGACGCAATTTCGTACGGACTCGTTGCCCCCTGACTGTACGGGTGGTCTGGGTTGCCGTCGACCTTTGTAGGGCGTCCGTCGCTACTCTTTACGAGAAGCGGCCGCACGATCCCGCGGAAGGGCATCGCGCTGGCGTATTCGTTCGGAACGCCTGGAATCACCTCCTCAGGCTTTCGTGCATAGGGAAGGATCTTCTCGACCGGGCGGCGGCACGCGGTCAATCCGCCCATAGCCATAGCAGCCCCCATGAGCTGGAGAAACTGCCGGCGCGAGGCGCCGTCGGGGGGCGAACTCATGCCATCGCGAAACTCATCGCCCGAGTTGGAGCCCGTGGGCGCATCCATCTGTACCGGACTCCGCCAAAAATGGGGACCCGACTCTTCATCGCGAGACTTCGCCGAATGATCGTTTAAGACGTCAAGCTCGATCATGGAAATCGATGGGGTAAAACCGTTCGTAAAGAAAAGTGGCAAAGCGCGTAAGAGGCGCCTTAGTTATCGGACAGCTCCGCTACCGGCGGATCCGTTATGGGCACAGCGGCCTACAGCTTGCCAGTTCGAGGGTGCCAGCCGGTTTAGTAGTGACAGGCCGAGCAGTTTGTAGGCGGCTGAATCCCTTCGCGGCGCACCTTCTCAAGGTTGCGGTCCACAAAGTCAGCTGGCTGCACGTAGCCCATGGTCGTCACCTCCTCGGTAGGACGCAGGTAGAGCTCAGGCTGCCGGTGGCACTCCAGACACCAGCCCATAGAGAGCGGCTCTGTCTGCGCAACTACTTCCATCTGGTCAATACGACCATGGCACGTCTCACAGCCCACCCCTGCTTTCACGTGCGAAGCATGGCTAAAGTGTGCATAGTCTGGAAGATGGTGCACCTTCACCCACTGAATCGGGACGTCGTTCTCCCAGCTATCACGCACCGTCTGAAGCTGCGGCGAGTCTGTCTTGATCTGATTGTGGCAGTTCATGCAGGTTTGCGTGGCTGGCACGTTAGAGTGCGAGGCTTCCTCGACCCAGTTGTGACAATACCGGCAGTCCATTTCGAGCTGACCAGCATGAAACTCATGGCTGAACTCTACGGGCTGCTCAGGGCGATACCCCACATCCGTGAACTCAGGTGAGAAGTAATACCACACGAGGAATACCACGACGACAAACCCAAAAACCGATGCCCCGAGAGACAACAGCGGGAGTGTGTTTGCTTGTTTTGGAAATATCTGTGCCATAACTACGGTATATGCAAGGGACTACCGGAGCGCCGTAGGAGATCGTGCACATCTACAATGCAATCGTACAATGCAAATGCAATCGCACAATGTGATAGGCCCGACTCCTTTAACGTATGAGGTTTGACTGTAACGCGATATGCCTTTCAGGTAAAGTTGCTCAAAGGATACGCAGCGTTCGCGTCAAACGGATACGTAACATACATCGTAGCCTCTCCGAACGCCACCGCTCTGCAAGACTTTCCACCAAACTTAACCTGATTTCGGAAAGGCTTCACCGAGAACTGCAAGCGGATGCTAAAGTGACTCTTCAAACAAATGCGTTACAAGCATACTTTGTTTCTCGTCTTGCCTCTCTTCTGCATAGCGCATCCGTGGCAGCGCACCTGCTGGTTAGGACGCATTCTCTTGTTCGTCAGCCTTTTTATCGCGGTACAGCGGTGATTTCGGTGCATCCCGGGGGGCCTGCATATGCGCCTGATACGTGCTCAGGAAAGCAGGTCGAAACAGCTTTTGCTCTACATGCCCCCAGTCGCTATGGTAGAGCTTGCGCCACTGTCGCTCCAGCCGCTCCCATCCCACATCGCTGTCTTTGCCCCCGAATACACGCATGAAGACCCCTGTTTTGCCTGGATTCGGAACGGATTCGCGCGGGCTGATGCGTCGCAGCAGCGCCTGCCCCCCTTCTTCGATGCTGTCCTGATACCCGTGCAGCAGCGCGTAATGGTGTACAACCACGTACTGCAGCGCACGGCATAGCTGCATGAATAGCTCATCGCCCCCGTGCTCTCTGCGCTCTTCCAGCGCGCTGCGCACCCCATCGGGCGTGGATGCGCGCAGGAAAATGTTGTCCCGCACAGGGGGCGGCGTATCGAGATGCTCCCATAGCACAGACGGAAGCGAAAGCACATCGTTCATAATCGATGGCAACGCCCCCCATGCGTCTTGCTCAGATGCGTCTTGCTCAGATTCCTGCTCAGAACCATCTCCGCCCGACATGCCCTCCTGCAGCCGATCGTCTCGGGGCTGTCCCTCTCTCTCCTCACGGCGATCGGCGAGAGATGGACTCGAAGCCACGATTTGCTGAAGCGCCGTCCATGCTGCTGGACGTGCGCGCAGATGATCTACCACCCCCTCCAGGTTTGCACGTTCGATGCTTTCGCCGTTCGCCCCCGCTCCAGCATCAACCTCACGAATCAATGCAATGAGACGATCAGCCAGCGCATCGGCTTGCTTATGCCACGACCTGCTTTCTGCATCGTCTTCAGCACGAGACGCCTCACTGGTACGTTCAGCGGTAGCTGGCACCAGAGGCGTATATGTGATGACCGTATCGCCTACCTGGATTTCGGCGTTGGGGACCAGTAGCGTCGGGGTCGGGGGCGCAACGCGCTTCTCATCGATGAACGTGGCGTTTTTGCTCTTGCGGTCGCGCACCACGTGGTGGCCGGTTGCGGCCAGTTCAATGGTTGCGTGCTCCTTACTCACTTTCGGGTCGAGCACCACCACGTCGTTACTTTTCGCCCGCCCTATCGTAACCGTCTGTTGATCAAAAAGTAATGACGTGGAAGCCGAGGCAGGCGAGGCATCGGCGGGATGTATGGTAAGCTGATATGGCATAGGGTAGCTGGAAAGCCGCAAAACCAAGATACAAAAGACGCGATACGTACGCCACTAAAGCAATGGCGCCACGATTATTTCTTGGAGCTTGTCTTTCTACTTTGGCTTTTCCGGAGTACGTTCTCTCTCCGGCCAAGGCGCTCGCTTTCGCCTGCAAACCAAAACCCAAACAGGCTCCAAACCTGCAGAAGTTAAGGTATGGAAGCGGTGTCAATAAGTAAACACCCTTTCAAGATGCCCTGAGATGGCCCGCACAGACGTCTACGCCACGCAGTACAGTCTTGGAAGTCCTTGCAACGCCAGAGATGGGACAGTCGGCTCATGCATGCGGCGTTGAAGAGGCGGTGATGTCGCGCGTTTCAACGGCGTGTTCTACATTCTGGTGGAAGCGCAGCGTAAGCCATATCGAAGCGGCAACCAATCCAAGCACGAGTCCCCACCAGAGCCCATGGGCCCCCGCATCCCCTACAACACCAAACAGGTATCCGCTGGTTAGTCCGATGCCCCAGTACGTGAGAAAAGCGATTACCATGGGGATGCGGGTGTCTTTGAGTCCATGCAAGGCGCTTCCCGCGGCTACTTGCACACCATCGAACACCTGAAAGACTGCTGCAATAAGCAGCAGCGACGCAGCCAGTGGGGCAACGGCCTGGTTTTCGGGGGCGGCTGGATCGATGAAGAAGGAGACGATTGCATCGGGGAAGAGCCAAAACAGCAACGCCGATCCCATCATGGTAGCGGTGGCGCAGCCCATAGCCGTGAAGCCGGCCCGCCGGGCCCCGGCCGCATCGTCACGTCCGGCCGCCTGCCCTACGCGCACCGACCCGGCAATCCCAATGCCGAGTGGCACCATAAACGCAAGCGAAGCACACTGCAGGGCGATCTGGTGCGCCGCAAGCACCTCGGCGCCGAGCAGTCCGGCCATGAGCGCCGTGATCGTGAACAAGCCGGCCTCTACGCCCCGCGCAATGCCGATAGGCCCCCCAATGCGCAGCAGCTCCACAAAGTAGGTGGGGTCGGGCGTACGCAGGGCAGCAAAGATCGCGTAGTCGGCAAACGGAGGCACGCGGTAAACGAAGAGCGCAAGCATGGCAAAGATCGCCCAGAACACGAGCACGCTGGCCCAGCCGGTACCCACAATGCCAAGGGCCGGCACGGGGCCCCAGCCATACATCAGGAATCCGTTAGCCACGACGTTCACGCCAACCCCGACAGCGGCAATTACCGTTACCGGCAGCGGATGCCCCAGCGCCTCTACGAACCCGCGCATCCCGACAAACCACAGCGCCGGTATGAGTCCCCACAGCATAGCCCGCAAGTAAGCGACGGCCGCCGTCACGGTTGCGGGTTCCTGCCCGGCCCACAGCAGCACCGGCTCAATAAACCACAGCACGCCCATCGCCAGCACGCCCAGCACCGTACCCAGCCAGAGGGCCTGCCGCACGCTGCGCACGATGGGCGCCCGGTCGCCTGCTCCGTGGGCCTGTGCCACCATCGGGTTGACCGCCTGCAGCACACCGGAGGTCACGATAAAGAGGAAGAAGAACACGGAGTTGCCCAGGGCCACCGCCGCCAGGGCTTCGGATCCAAGACGGCCTACCATTACGGTGTCGACGAACCCGAGCGACGCCAGCGCCATCTGCGCTGCAACGACCGGCGCGGCAAGCTTGAGGGTAGGACGAACGTCCTGGAGCAGTGAGAACGTGGGCATGCAATCAGAAAAACCAGAAGAAACAGACGAGGAAAACGAGCAACGATAGCAGCCCCTTCTAATGCGGGCCCTTTAAGAACCTGTTTGCTTTCTCAATGTGGGCTACGAGTCGGATGCGAAAGCGTGTGAGTTCTTAACCCGTGTGCACACGCGTGAACACCCCTGCACACCCATGGCCCCTGCACGCCCATAGACTGAGCATGAAGCGAATGGGCTACACGCGCGAAAGGCCCCCGTTTTCTGTAGAGCCCCTTCGCAAAACGAGCATCGCTCCTACGAGCAAGCAGGGGCGGTAGATGCATGAGAAGCCAGCTTCGTGCAAGCATAAGCCCGCGCATCCGCCAAAATATAGCCAAATCATATGCGAACGTAGCCAATCTGTTACGCGAACCCCTCCTGTGCATTGCCTTTTACATACGCAACCTGCATGTTAAACCCCTGCATTCGTTGTTGCTGATAAACCCGCCGGACCATGGCCGACGACACGTACCTCCTTGATTTTGAGAAACCGCTGCACGAGCTGGAGCAGAAGCTCGATGAGATGCGGACGCTCAACAGAGACCACGCTGAAGACCTCACTGCCGAAATCGAAGCCCTGGAGGAGCGCGTCGAGCAGCTTCGGGTTTCGATCTACCGCAACCTGACGCGCTGGCAACGGGTGCAGATTGCCCGGCATCCGAATCGTCCGTATACGCTTGACCACATCAAAGCGCTTACCGAGGACTTCCTAGAGCTGCATGGCGACCGGCGCTTTGGAGACGACCGCGCCATCGTAGGCGGATTTGCGCAGTTTCAGGGCGCGCGGTATGGGCATCGCGACCGTACGGTGATGGTCATTGGCCACCAGAAGGGGCGCGACACCAAAGAGCGTAAGTTCCGCCGCTTTGGGATGCCCAACCCCGAAGGGTATCGCAAGGCAGAGCGCCTCATGAAGCTGGCAGCTAAGTTCAACAAGCCGGTCGTTACGCTGCTCGACACGCCGGGCGCATATCCGGGACTCGAAGCCGAGAAGCGGGGCCAGGCCGAAGCCATTGCGCGCAACCTCTTCGAGATGGCCCGCCTGCCCGTTCCCATCATCGTTGTAATCATTGGAGAGGGGGCTTCGGGCGGTGCCCTCGGGCTGGGCGTGGGCGACCGCGTGCTCATGCTCGAAAACGCATGGTACTCAGTTATCGCACCCGAGAGCTGCTCGCAGATTCTGTGGCGCTCGTGGGACTACAAGGAAGACGCCGCCCGTGCGCTCAAGCTCACAGCTACCGACTTAATCGATGTGAACGTAATCGACGAGATCGTGCCCGAGCCCGTTGGCGGTGCGCATCGCAACACCGAAGCCGCCTTCAACGCGGTCGGTAACGCCATCGGCGCCGCCCTTAACACCCTCGAAAACATCCCGACCGATGCCCTGCTCGACCAGCGCCTGGCCCGGCTCGACCGCATCGGCGCCTACGACCAGCGCGCCCCGCAGGCATCGCCCACGCCGGCCGACGCTGCGTAATTGCCGCGCCCCCCGCCTGATTTCGCTCGCTGCTGCGCCCCTGCTGCTATGGACGACGTCGCGCACGTCTACACCCACACCCACCGCGTTCGATACCGCGAGTGCGACCCCATGAGCGTGGTCTACCACACGCACTACGTTGACTACTTCGAGATGGCGCGCACCGAAGCCATGCGCGAACTCGGCCTCGCCTACCGCACGCTCGAAGACGACGGCATCATCATGCCCGTCATTAACGTGTCGGTGCAGTACCATGCACCGGCCTACTACGACGACCTGCTCGCCATTGAGGCGCATTTCGGCCAGATGCCCACCGTGCGCATCCCCATTGACTACGTCGTTAAACGCCTCGACGACGACTGCCGCGTTGCATCCGGGCATACCACGCTCTGTTTTATGGATGCGGACACGCGCCGTCCCATTCGGCTGCCTGATCGCGTACACCGCGCATTCGCATCGGTCTTGCCCACGTAACTCTCTCTTTGCCTGCTTCTCTCCTCACCTGCCTCTGTTCGGATGTCGACGCTCCCCCCGTACCTCTCCGACGCCGACCTCAACGACCTCATTACCCGTGCCCTGCGCGAAGACGTGGGCTCGGGCGACGTAACCACTGCTGCTACCGTACCGGCAGGCGCTACCGCCCGAGCCACCCTGCAGGCCAAAGCCCCCGGCACGGTGGCCGGACTCTACGTGGCTGCACGCATCTTCCGGCAGAGCAGCTCCGACGTGTCGCCCCACTGGTGCGTCTCCGATGGCGACCGCGTTGCCCCCGGCACCGTTGTGGGTACGCTACGCGGCCCTGCCGCTGCGCTTCTTACCGCCGAGCGCCTTGCGCTCAACGTGATGCAGCGCATGAGCGGCATTGCCACCGCCACCCACCGCATGGTCGAAGCCGCTCGCCCGCACGCGCCCGACATCCTCGACACCCGCAAGACCGCTCCTGGACTACGCGCTCTCGATAAGTGGGCGGTGCGTCTGGGCGGCGGCACAAACCACCGGATCGGGCTGCACGACCTGTTTCTGATCAAAGACAACCACATCGCCGCAGCCGGCGGCGTCGCTGCTGCACTCGACGCGGCTCGCAGCTACCGCGATACCCACAGCCTGAACCTTCGCATTGAGTTGGAGGTACGCACCCTCGACGAGCTCGACGCCGCACTCGCCCATGGCGGTGCCAACATCCTGCTGCTCGATAACATGGCGTCTCTTCACGACGACGGCTCCGTAGATGTGTCGATGCTCCAGACTGCTGTGAACCGCGTAGACGGACAGTGCCGCACCGAAGCCTCCGGCAACGTCACGCTCAACACCGTTGCTCCCATCGCCGCCACCGGCGTCGACGCCATCTCCTCGGGCGCGCTTACGCACTCGGTTACCGCGCTGGATCTGTCGATGGAGCTTACGTTGGCGTAAGAGGCCCTCCTATTCTTCTACAGCCCCCGTGGCACATTCTGAATGTCCCGGCACAGTTCATGTCTGTAGTTCACTTCTCTATTGCGTCCTATCCCTGTCGTTTGGTATAATGGGAGCATGTACACCTGCTAACGTTTTGCTCCTGTACCTTCCCCGTCTCTGCTATGCTCATTCAAGACATCATGCACCGCCCGGTGGTCACCATTCAGGCCACGGACTCCATTAGCGCCGCTTTCGACCAGATGCATGAGCACAGCATTCGGCACCTGCCGGTTATGGATGCAAAAGATGCACTGGTTGGCATACTCACCGATCGCGACATCCGGTACGCCACCAGCGCCCTCACCGACAAGCCGGTTGCTCGCAACGACGCTGTGTACACCGTAATGTCTAAGCCCCCAATCACCGCCGGGCCTCGCGACCCGGTCGAGGAGGCGGCCCATACGCTTCGCACCGAGCGCATCGGGGCCCTGCCAGTTATGGAGGGCGATGCGCTCGTAGGGATCATTACCGGCACCGACCTGCTCGACGCCGTGCTCCGCCTGACCGGCCTTGAAAAGCCGGGCAGTCGCCTCGCGGTGGCCCTGCCCGACAAGCCCGGAAAGCTGGCCGCGCTCACTGCACGTGTGGCTGAAGAGGGACTCGACATCCACTCGGTGCTTAGCTACTACGAACCGTCGGAGGATGACACACCGGCATCGTACCTGAACGTCATCTTGCGGGTCGACACCATGAATGTTCGCCCGTTAGCGGCGGCGCTTCGCGAAGAGGGGTTTGCCGTTCGCTGGCCGCTTGACAAGCCCACGGGTACATGATGCTGTAGCGCCTTCCCGGTCCTCATATTCCTGCATCCAGCCCGCCCTGCGCATGCCTACGCCCCTGCTCTTCGACGACACCTACCTCGACTATTTCTTCGGCCCCGAGCACCCGTTCAGCCCCAACCGGCAGCAGATGCTGTGTAGCCTGCTGGAGGCGCTTCCGGTTAATGTATCGTTCACCGCGCCGCCCCCGGCTACACGCGAAGAGGTCTGCACCGTGCACGACGAAGCGTTTGTCGAAGCGGTCGAACGCTGCTCTACAGGCGACCTGCCCGCCACCGTGCGCGACTTCGGGCTCAACACTGCCGACGTGCCCACCTTCGACGGCATGGATGCCGCAGCTCGGGCGCTCTGTGGTGGGGCGCTGCACGGCGCCCGCCTGATTGCTAATGGCTCTACCGGTCGCGTACTTCAACTGGGCGGCGGGCTGCACCATGCCCACCCGCGCAAAGCCTCGGGCTTCTGCGTCTACAACGACCTGTCGATCGCCATTCAGGCGCTGCGCCGCGAAGAGATGCGCGTGGCCTACATCGACATCGATGTGCACCACGGCGATGGCGTGCAGGCCGTGCATGCCACCGATCCCGGCGTCCTTACGCTGAGCCTGCACGAGTCGGGGCGCTACCTCTTTCCGGGCACGGGGCATATCCACGAAATGGGGCGAGGCGCCGGGGAGGGCAGTGCGCTGAACATCCCCCTTGAGCCGTTTACCGAGGACGAAAGCTACCTGGAGACGTTCGAGCGGGTGGTACCGTTTGCCATCGAGCGCTATGCACCAGACGTACTGGTGGTGCAGTGTGGCGCAGATGCGCACTTCAGCGATCCCCTGGCCGACCTGTTGCTTACAACCCATGCGTACGATACCGTCTTTCAGCGCCTGATTGCCCTCTCTGAATCGCACACCGAAGGGCGAGCGCTCTTCACGCTTGGTGGCGGCTATCAGCCCGATGCCACCGTGCGTATCTGGGCGCTCCTTGCGCATCGCCTGCTTGACGCTCCGCTGCCCACCGACCTGCCCTCTTCGTGGCTCGACCGGTGGTCTCACAAAGCCGAAGGCGCACTTACACCCACCCTGCACGACACCGAGCGATCCTTTCAGGTCGAGCGCCGCGACGCCGTAGAAACCCAGAATCGCCAGGTCAGCAAACGCGCTCTGGAGCGCATTGCCCCGATGTGGTACTGAGAGCCAGAGCTTGTTCGGGGTTCTTTGAGCCTGTTTGGGTTTTGGTTTGCAGGCGAGAGCGAGCGCCGCTGAGGCGAAAATTGGACCACGATGGAGATTCGTAGCCGGGGCTACGGGGCGACATCGGGGGCAATTGCACCAGGGGCATGACCTTCGGCCCCAGTCCAGCGCCGCCGCTCGGAGCCCAAATTAAGAAATCCAAACAGATTCTCAATTTGCCTCCACATTTTCTTAACAAACATAGCCCCATTCCACCAATTCAGTGTATTCGGCGGCGGAGTGTGCCGCTGCATCGTCTGCCCTCCTATGGCAAATGTGCGACCGTGCAGAGATGAGCAACACATCCGCAACGGACATGAATCTTGCTCGCGTTGGTACCCGGCTTCTCATCATAGCCCTGCTGGGCGCGGTGATCTGGGGACTCCGCCCCCTCTTCCACCCGGTCATCTACGGCATCGCCTACAGTCCGAGTGCCCTCTACGTGCTGGGGCTCCCGCTCCTGGCCGGGCTCGTGCTCTACCTGCTTCCCCCTTTCAACGTTAAGAAAGCAGACGTCTCTTCTCGCGATGTCAAGGGCTCTCTTTTCGGGGTGGCCGTTGCCGTGGGCGTGCTACTGGCCATCACGCTCGGCACCCTGGGCGGGGCGTTTGAGGACCGGCACCTGGCAACCGACGCTATGGAGCAGGCCACCGCCGAAGCTGAATTCCCACGGGCCAATGAAGAAAATCCCCGCATCGTGCCGCAGGCCGTCGCCGACATTCAGACCCGCGGCAGCGTCTCGTACCGGCAGCACCAGCTGGGCGTCTCTGACATTGCTCGCATGGAAGACGGGCGCCTCACGTGGAGCTATCCCATTCAGCCCGACCAATTCCGGAACCGGCTTCAGGGCAACCAGCGGGGCGTGCTGCTCAGCGATATGACGGCCATGGAAGACCGCGAGATGCAGGCGTTCGACGAGCAACTGTTCACGTACGGACAGAACATGATACTGCATCGCTCCGCCGACTGGCAGCTCAAGAAATCGGACTTCTGGGTGCAGTATCACGACGATCCCATCGAGTTTACGCACGACGGCGAAGCCTACATGGCCTTCCCGAAAACCGGCCACGAGTGGCACCTTCTGCCGATCCCCCACACTACCCCTACCTGGGAAGGCGTTGCGCTTGTCCACCAGGATGGCACCATCGAGCACTTCACCCCCGATGAAGCCCGCGCCTCCGATGTCCTCGACGGCCAGCGGCTCTTCCCGCTGTACAACGCCAGCCGCTACGCCGAATCGCTGCAGTACCGGGGCGGCATTCTCAACGTGATGCCCGCCATTGGCACCTACGAAGGCGTGGTCGAACCCGCCGCCCTGCCCGCTGGCGCAGGCAACAGCCAGCCCTTCGTCATCGACCTGCAGGGCGAACGCATGAGCTACGTCTATGCCATGGAGCCCGCCGGCCTCGACACGCGCGGCCTCGACGAAGTCTGGTTCTTCGATAGCCACACCGGCGAAATGCGATTCTTCGAAACCGGCACCGAAACCCTGCTCGGCCCCGAACGCGCCATGGGCATCGTCCGCGCCGAAGATACCCGCACCGACTGGGACACCGCCCGCTCCTCGGGCCAGTTTAGCGTCGTCGAGCCTATCCCGACGGTCGTGGATGGCGACCTCTGGTGGCACGCTAAAGTCGTTCCCACCGACAACACCGACGTGACCCGCAATGCCTTTGTCAACGCGCACTCCGGCACCGTCGTGGAAATCCGCGAAACCGCAGCCGTCGTCGACTTCCTCTCGGGCGAAGACGCCGACGACATCAGCGATGTAGAAGTAGTGGCCGCCGACGATGCCGGAGACGACACGCCCGCCTACTACATCATCATTACCGAAGACGGCGAGGAAGTCGACCGCATCGGCGTAGACGACGTTCAGAACATCGGCATTGAAGTAGAAGCGCAGTAGCTCGTCGTTGTATCCTGCTGTGGCAGCCTCCTGGACTGGCGCCGCCCCCGCATCTGCCCAGAAGCGTATTCAGGGAGGATGCGGGGCGCATGTGCTGCTACGCGCATCCCAATGCCGCCTCCACAGCCTGCAGGCGTCCCGGCACCTGCTATCGCGCAGGCGCAGAGTCCCCCATCCGTTTCCGGACTTGTTACGCGCTGGGGCAGCAAATCATTGATATGCCATTGACATGCAAGCAGGGCGTTTCGTATCCTGACGGTGCGATACGTCTCTTTTAGCCTCATCGCCCTCTGCTGCCATGCGTTTCCTTCGCTCTATCGGGCTTGCCCTGATTGCAGTTCTGTCTTTCTCTGTAGCATCGCCCTCCGCCCAGGCGCAGCCGATGGCGTCGTACTACGCGCAGTACGACTTCCTGTCGGCCCCGCCCGCCGCATTCGATGAAGGCCTGCTCGGCTTTGCCAACCCGGCGCTGCCCGCCATGCAAGCGAACAGCCTGCAGCTGCGCTGGTCGACCGACGGACGCGACCATGGCTCGGTCCAGAACTGGGGCGCGTTCACCTCGCTCGGCGGATTCAGCAGCTCTGTTACGCGAATCCGTGCAGCTGGACTGCAGTCCACCGGCTACCATGTTGGACTTGCAGGCGGCGATCGGCGGTTTGCTGTGGGCGTAGGCTACCAAGGCTTTACCGGCGACAGCCGGGCTCTCGGACGCGTGAACCGCCTCACAACAGGCTTTGTGTCGCGCCCGAGCCGTTACCTCTCTATCGGCGGTGTCTACAACATCGGGCTCGAAACGAGCGATCGCGAGTTCGTCGCCGAAGTAGGCGTGCGTCCGCTGGGTTCGCCCCGCCTCACCGTCTTCGCCGATGCCGCCCTCCGCGAAGGCAATGCCATTCAAGACGCCCCGTGGAGCGTAGGCGCATCCGCTGAAATTATCTCTGGGTTGGAGGTGGTCGGCCGTTACTTTGAAAATGAAACCTTTACAGCCGGACTCCGCCTGAGCCTGGGCCGTCTGGGTGCGAGCAGTCAGGCACGCTTCGATACCGAGCAGGACTACGCCTCCAGCACGTATGGCATCCGGCTCGGCTCGCACGTACCCAGCGCAATCAGCGACGCCGTTGACCGCGGCCGCTCCCACGTCGCCCTTGAACTCACAGGGCCGGTTCGCTACCAGCAGAGCCGGCTCGCCTCGTTTTCGGGCGACGCGCCCCCGCGCTTCTACGAGATCCTGCGTGGTATCGACCAGGCCGCCGCGTCCGACCGCGTACGCCAGGTCGCGCTGAACCTGTCGGGCCTGCAGATCCAACCTGCGCTCGCCTGGGAGCTGCGCGAATCCCTCAAAATCCTGCAGGCGCACGGCAAAACGGTGCTCGTATACATCGACAATGCCGGCATGAACACCTATCACATTGCCAGCGTGGCCGACCACGTGATCATGGATGCCACCGGGCGCCTCACCCTGCCAGGCTACGCCGCCAGCCAGACATTCTTTGCCGAAACGCTCGACCGGATCGGGCTGCAGGTCGACGACTGGCGGCTCTTCTCGCATAAGTCTGCCCTTGAATCGTTCGCCCGCACCGACTTCTCGGAGGCCGAGCGCGAGCAGCGCCAGGACTATGTCGACGCGTTCTACGAAACCGTGCGAGGCGATGTGATCGACGCGCGCGGACTTACCGCCGACGCCTTCGACGCGCTGGTCGATACGCAGACCATTCTGTGGGCTCGCGAGGCTGAAGGGGCCGGTCTGATAGATGCAACGGGCCGCTGGGAGGATGGTAGCGAACTGCTGAGCGAGCACGCCGGGACAGCGACCTCAGCCCTCTCGTCGAGCGACCTCAACGAAATTCAGACTGCCACACGCGAGTGGGGTGCGCCGCCGGTGGTTGCCATTGTCTACGGCATCGGTGGCACATCGCTCGACAGCGGGATGCGCGCCCGTGCCCTCCGCCAAACTATCCGCGACGCCGCCGAACGCAGCGACGTACGCGCTATCGTGTTTCGGGTCGACTCGCCCGGCGGCGATCCGCTCGCAGCCGACCTCGTCGCCGAAGCGCTCCGCGATGCATCCAAGGAGAAGCCTGTTATTATCAGTCAGGGACAGGTCGCGGCCTCGGGCGGCTACTGGGTGTCGATGTATGGCGACGAGGTGTACGCCAGCCCGACCACGCTCACCGGCTCTATCGGCGTTGTGGCCGGATGGTTCTACGACGACGGCTTCAGCGAGCGCGCCGGCTTCGACTACGACGTGGTACAGCGCGGCGACCGTGCCGACCTCTTTACCGGCTACCAGCTGCCTCTGCTGGGGGTGCAGATTCCTACGCGTCCGCTGACCGACAATGAGCGCGAGCGGGCCGAAGCCCAGATCATGGCGCTCTACGATGACTTCGTTGCGCGCGTGGCTGAGGGCCGCGGCCTGTCCGAAGATCAGGTGCGCGATGCCGCCGAAGGCCGCGTGTGGACCGGCCCCGCCGCGCAAGATCGCGATCTCGTAGACGCCCTCGGCGGACTCGACACGGCGATCGGGGCCGCCCACCGCGCAGCCGGTCTCAACCCTGCACGAACCGCCGTCCAGGAGGTGAACGCCATCAGCGGATTCTTCGGTTTCGGGCGGTTCATTCCCGCTCCTATCGACAGCTGGCTGCGCCCCGACCCACCCACACTCGACCGCGACGATCCGATGATCGAGTACCTGCGCCTTATGATCGAGCATCAGCCGCATCCCCTTGTGCTCATGCCGCCGAGCATGATGCCCACCCCGAGGTTGTAGTGCTGTGAGGTTGTAGTGCTGTGTCAAGGACAATTTTTTGGTGTTTTGTGGGTGTGGAATCCCTCCCCCTAAATCCCCCCCCCCTCTGAGCTAAGTAGGCCCACAAAAGAATCTTTGAGTATGTCATTGCGATGAGCGCCAGCGACGCGGCAATCTTGTGCCTTAGCGGCAATCGTGTGCCTTATAAGCAGGGTAAACCGCTTCAACTGACGCATGAGATCGCCGCGTCGGTCGCAGGCTCCTTCCTCGCGATGACAAGAAGTGAGATGTCCCTGCTCTCTTGTCATTGCGAGCGGAGCGCGGCGTGACGACCGTAGGGAGGAAGTGCTCCTGGGGTGCAATCTCATGCCCGCGAACTCCGCAGGGCAGTCCATTTGGAGGGTTCTTCGGTACACAAATCAACCATTGTATGGCTCTCATGCGTTGTGTATAAGCCGTAGCTCCTCTGAGGGAGACTTCATGAGAGCGTCTTATGGTTCCTTCCTCCCTGGTCTAGTCCTTGCACCTAACTTTCTCTCTGATAATTTGTTAGCAAGAAGTTTGTTTGCTTCACCACTTGTTCAACCATTTCTCCCTTTGCTATATCGACTGGATCGTCCGTGCCATTGAATCCGCATTCAGATCATCGGTTTGGGGATATTTAATTTACAGGATTCACGCCTCCCCGCGGCATGCAGCCCTTCCGGCCTCGAAGAAGTGGGCCGCCCGGACAAAGCCTGGAGGGGCGCGCCCGAAAATTGATCCTGTTTGAGCGAGCCTGCGCTGGAAACGCAGTGACCGAGTGCTCTTGGGGCGCGAGTGAGTTTGATCAATTGTAGCGGACCGGAGGGCGCAGTCAGGCCCAGTTTGTCCAGCCTTGATTTTTTTACTTCGTGAGTCGCCTGCGGCTCGTCTGGTTCGTTTTTAGCTCCCTACGGTCGTGAGTCGCTTCGCTCGTCTGCATCAAGGCAAAAATGGACACCAGCCTATGTTTGACGCCCAAAGCTATTCGAAGTTGTGTGCATAGACTAGCCTCCCTGAGGAGGAAGGGTAGGATGGAGGGGAAATGCTCGTCTATACCCGGCCATTCAGGGTTGATAGGCCAGTAGCACCTTCATGGAAGGTGATGGTTGCAAACCTGCCACGCAATGCGTATGCTTTAAAGTGAGCAAAGCTGGGAGTGCCCGGCTGTGTGAGCGGACGGTGGTCGTCAAACCACGCTGCACAGACGGTCGGGCTGAGATGATCCCTTGAACTTGATCCGGTTCGTACCGGCGGAAGGAAGCTTCTTACACCGTCTGTGCTACACACCGTAGTGCAGCATTTCCTGGCTTCGCTTGCTGGTATCCCTACGCATCCAACTGCAAGCACGCCTTATGTCTGTTACCACCGATCTCTCGTTCTCCGACGTATCCGTAGACCGCGCCTACCCGGTGCCGCCGTTTGCCGCGGCCTGTGTAGATGCCTCCCGCGATAGCTGGGGCGCCTCGTTCGACCATCCGTTCGTGCATGCACTGGCTGAGGGCACGCTGGAGGCGGAGCGCTTTCGCTTCTACCAGATGCAAGACGCCCGCTACCTGGAGGCCTTTTCGGATGCAGCAGCACTCATCTCGACCCGCTGCCCCGATCCCGACGACAAGCTCTGGTTCATCGACGCGGCCCGGCTCGCGCTGGTTGTAGAAGGCGAACTGCATGCCGGATACGGGGAGCAGCTCGGCTACGACGCCGACGACATCGCCGCGCTTACGCTGACGCCCAGCAACCGTGCGTATCAGGATCATATGATCAGCACCGCCCAGCGCGGTACACTTGTAGAGGCCGTGGCCGCGCTCACGCCCCGCCCGTGGCTTTACATCGAACTGGGGCAGCGCATGGAAGCAGCGATGGGCGCTATTCCCAACGACCACCCCTATGCCGACTGGCTGGCCATGTACCGCGACCCGGAGTTCAACGAGTACATGGCGAATCTGCTGAATCGCCTGCAGCGCTTTGCCGATGCAGCCGATGAGGCTGCCCGCGAGCGGGCCACGACTGCATTCCAGACCAGCATCCGCTACGAGTGGATGTTCTGGGACCAGGCCTGGACCCAGCAGGAGTGGCCGGTATAGGGGTCGGCATGATGCCAGCGCTGCATGCTTCGCTGGTGTATGCAGGGATGGATATGTGAGTGGGTCGACGCGAAAGCCGTCCCCCCATGCAACTGCCTATCCTAAGCCCGAGCCCGTGTAGCGAACCCTGTAGCAAAGGAGTGATACCGCAATACGGCAACCGGTTCCGTTACGGGAGCGATTCACCGGCGCCAGTACCGCACGAACGCGATACCGACAACCACCACGCCCAGCAGTCCCCACGTAAGCGCCCAGAACTCCGCCGGCAGCCCGGTCAGCTCCGCCATGGTTACCGCATCGTTGTGCGGATGCCCCGATCGGGTCAGGGTCCAGAGCGTCTGGATGCTGTTGAGTCCATCAAGCGCGAGCTGCACCCCCAGAAAGATGACCGCGCCCTGCTGCCATCGTGGGGAGGCGTAGGTCGCAACCAATAGCAGCACCAGCGCCGCCAGTCCGCCCACCATCCACGAAACCAGCCCGCGGGTAGCGAACATGTAGACGAGCGCCCCGCCCATCAGCAGCAATCCGCCGCTGTACAGCAGCCACGTGAGCGGAGAGCGTACCGCCGTGCGCTTCGATTCGCTCTTCGGGTCGCCCGTCGGAGCGCCCGTGCGTGTTCGCGACCACGCATGGGCCCGGTCGATCAGCACGAGGCCGACGACGAACGCCCCAAACGCCAAGAGCGACGCCCCGTATCCGCTAAACACGACGGTCACGATAAGCAGCCCTGCAGCCATAACGAGAAGCGTTGCCCGAGACCGCTTCTGTACCGCGCCCGCCATGAGCAGCGCCGCCCCCACACCGACCGACGCCAGATATCCGGCAGACGTTGCGATCAAGGGAAATCCGCCTCTGTAGCCCACATACCCGCTGGTATCCAGGCGTACCACAAAGCGATCCACCGTTCCCCCGGTACCAACGGCGGCCAGCGCATGTCCGGCCTCGTGCACAAGCGTGCCCACAAGCTGAAACGGATAGATCGCCCACGTGCCGTACGGCACCACCATGCACACAGCCACGATGAACGTAGCTGCAAGTAGAAAGAGGCGAGCGGTTCGTTGCGAAGCCATAGCGTACCGGAGCGATCGAAAAGGGGTAAAGCAGGCGGTAGGGGGACGCGTACGGGCAGTGCTTGCATGCTAACCCGTAGCCGAACAGGATGTGTTATACGGTGTCTGCGAGCCGTGATCTCCCGCTGCAGCATCGACACATACACAGAACCTTGTCTCGCCGTTCGAAACGTACGCCCGCCCCATAGGTACAGGTTTATCCGCAAGCAGCCACACGCGCTGCGATATTTGGATAAAGAAGAATCTGCAACCTATACCTCAGGGAGCTTACCTCCAGGACTGGCCGGCAGGCCTCACCGCCCGGCGTGCGGAGACGCACCCTCATCGCGCCACGGCGGCTGTGCATCAGGTGCTTTACAGATGCATAGATAACAGTGGACGTCGAAAGGCTCTGGGCGGCTACCCACATTGTCAAAGAAGAGGTTCTTCTCCCCTGATCGTCCGCGTGTGCTGCTTGCATCCCTTGTGCCCCACCTGTGCTGCCCGTGTGGCAACGCGGTGGGGCTTTTCTGATGTTACCCGCTGCCCTGCCCGGCAGACAACACCGCGTACCCAACTGCCCCCGCGCTCATGATTCACCTGCAGAACGTCTCCGTTATCTTCGGCGGCACCCCGATCTTCACCGACCTATCGTGGGCCATCCCCGATGAGGGGCAGCGCATTGGACTGGTCGGCCCGAACGGGGCAGGCAAATCCACGCTCTTGCGCGTGATTACGGGCGAGCAGGAGGTGGAGTCGGGGCGTGTAGACCGCGGTGCAACCACGATCGGGTACCTAGAGCAGAGCCTGAACGAGCAGCCCGGCGACGCGACCGTGCGAGACGCGGCCCTGCAGGCTTTCGACGAAGTGCTTGCCCTTGAGGCGCGCGAGGAGAAGATCACCAGGCAGCTGGAGCAGGCCACCGACTACGAGAGCGACCGCTACGCGAAGCTGCTCGACCGCCTCAGCCGGGTGCAGGAGCAGCTCAACACCCGCGATGCCCACCGCATCCGCTCGCAGACTGAGGCCACGCTGGCCGGACTGGGCTTTGCTCCCGACGACATGGAGCGCCCCCTCCGTTCGTTTTCCGGGGGATGGCGCATGCGCGTAGCGCTGGCGAAGCTGCTTCTGCAACGCCCCGACGTCCTGCTGCTTGACGAGCCGACTAACCATCTCGACATCGACAGCATCGCATGGCTTGAAACGTACCTGGAGTCGTACAGCGGCACGGTGGTGCTGGTGAGCCACGACCGCTACGTGCTTGACCGGATGGTCACGCAGATCGCCGAACTGACGCGCGGGCGGCTCAGCCTGTACGACGGCTCTTACTCGTATTACCTGGAGGAACGGGAGGAGCGACGGGCACAGTGGCGCTCTGAGTACGAAAACCAGCAGAAGCGCATCAACGAAATCGAGGAGTTTATCTCGCGCTTTCGCTACAACGCCTCGAAGGCCGCGCAGGTACAGAGCCGAATCAAGAAGCTGGAGAAGATGGAGCGCATCCCGCCTCCCCCCGACACCGAAGACCGAATCTCGTTTCGCTTCCCCGACCCGCCACGGTCCGGGCGCGTGGCCCTGGAGCTCTCCTCGTTCTCGAAAACGTATGCCGGCGAAAACGGCCCCGTGCGTGTCTTTGACGATGCGGGTCCGCTTGCGGTAGAGCGCGGCGACACGATTGCACTGGTCGGCCCCAACGGGGCGGGAAAGTCCACGCTCGCGCGCATCTTGCGGGGTACGGAGGCCTTTGAGGGCGAGCGCAGCGAGGGACACAACGTACAGCTCGCGCACTTTGCCCAGCACCAGGCCGACGCGCTTCCGATGGATGCGACTATCATAGAGACCGTGCGTGGCGTATCCCCAAGCACCCCCGACACCACGCTCCGCACCCTGCTCGGCGCGTTCTTGTTCACGGGCGACGACGTATTCAAGGAGATTCGCGTGCTTTCAGGGGGCGAGAAAAGCCGGGTGGCGCTGGCCTGCACGCTGCTCTCGCCCGCAAACGTACTGATTCTTGACGAGCCTACGAACCACCTCGACATCCAGTCGAAAGATGTGCTCATCGACGCGATCCAGCAGTACAGCGGCACCTGCATTATCGTGAGCCACGACCGCTACTTTCTCGATGAGGTCTGCTCGCACGTGTGGCGCGTAGGAAACGGCGACGTGCGCGTGTTTCACGGCAGCTACTCCGAGATGCAGTGGCAGATTGAGCACGGCTCCGCAGCCGCACTCAACCCCGAACCTTCCGCGTCGACACCGTCTTCGAACGGCACGGCTCCGCAGAACGCCTCCTCCGAAACGTCAGGCGCCGACACGACACCTACTTCTGAGCACGAGCCACAGCGCCCCGACGACGCGTTTGCGGACCTCAACTCGTACCAGGTGCGCCAGAAGATGGAAGCAACGGAAACGGAAATCATGGAGCTGGAAGCACAAAAAGAGGAGCTCGAGGCGCAGATGGCGCAACCCGATGCCCTTGAAGACGGTGAGATGCACAAACTCACCGAGCGCTACCAGCAGCTTGATGCCCAGCTTGCCGAACTCTATCCCGACTGGGAGGCGCTCAGCGAGCACGTTATGGCCATCGATGCCACATAGACCTGCTTCCATGCCCATGCCTATGCGTCTGTTTGCTTCCTGCTTCCCTCGCCTTCGATCCCTCCTGCTTTTCGTCGGACTGCTTGGGCTGGGCGCGTTACCGGCCGGAGCGCAGATCACCACGCTGGCTCCACCCGACTCGGTCGAAGCGCTGGGGTTTGGCGAATCCGTCGATATAGATGGCAACTATGCTGTGATCGGGGCCCCAAGTGAGCAGGTGTGCGGCATACAATCGGGCGCTGCCTATCTGTACGAGCGCGATCCGGAGTGGGGGCAGTGGACTCCCATTGCACGCCTTACCCCTACCCCCTGCCGCGAGAATGCGTTCTTTGGCAGCGCCGTATCCCTTCAAGACGACCGGGTACTCATCGGCGCAAGCAGCGAGTTCTTTGCCGATCCACAGTCGAATGCCGCTTTTGTCTTCGAGCGCCGCAGCGATTCCACCTGGACGCAGACCGCTATGCTCACAGGCGATGTCAATCTCCAGGAAGGCCCCTTTGGAGCAGATCTCGCGCTGAGCGGAGACCGCGCGTTTGTCTCTACCACCGGCGACTTCCAGGGCCGCTTTGACGGATCCGTATATGTATTTCGGTATGATGCGGAGACCGATCAATGGCAGCGCGAGGCGCGACTCACCTCCGACCGCGACCTCGGGCGCGGCGTGCTTGGCGGATCGCTGGCTGTAGACGGAACGCGGGTAGCCGTAGCCGCCTCAACGTACTTCGCGCGCCAGCCCGGTGCTGTCCACCTGTTTGAGCGCCCCAGCACTGCCTCTCCAGAATGGACCTCCACCGCAATTCTGGCTGAGCGCGACGACTTCTTTCTTCCTCTTGACCTGCACGGCGATCAGCTTATTGTCGGAGAAAGCCGTGCCGAATCCGATAACTCGGGGCGCGCCACCCTCTACAACCGCGCCCCTACCGGAGCCTGGCGTAAGACCGCTGTGCTGCGCCCCGACCGCCCGTTTGCCGACGGTGCCTTCGGGTCGGCAGTAGCTATAGAAGAAGACTGGGCGCTGGTAACCGGATACGACGAACAGCTCCGGCAGGACGTGAACATCGATCGCGTTGTGTACACGTTTCAACGCGACGATGAAGGGACCTGGCACCAGCGCCGCTTTATCGATGTGGGGCGGATCGACTTCGGTGCCGCCCTGGCCCTCGACAACGGCATAGCGCTGATTGGCTGGGTCCCGCCTCAGGGCGAAGGCCTCGTCTACAGCATCACGTTACAGTGATTTGAGAGTGACTTGTGCCGCTGTAGCCTGTTGCTATCACCTGTATAGATGTATAGAAATACCGACAGCATATAGAAGAGGCGCTGACCCATAGGGGGGAGGGCGGGAGTGGGCCAGCGCCTCGAAGGGACTTGCTATCATGTGCAAACTGTTTTTTTGCTTCTCTACAAAAAAGACCTACGCTCACGTCTCGAGTTTCGCATTAACCTGCATTTTATAGAAGAGCGCTTTCAGATTTGGATGAGAGCAAGCCCCCGCAGCCAGGTGGCAGCCCGCCTACGCAGAAACACCGGCGTGTGCATAGCGTGCATGCAACCGTTCTGTAGCTTGGCATCGCAATGCCCGGTTAGTATACTTTTGGTAACAGATTGACTTATGACTACTCTACGTTCTCTACGGCGCTCGTCTGGCATATTAGGCGGGTTCCTGGCGCTTTTGCTCGTACTCGTCGGATGCGGTGAAAACGGCGCATCCAACGGCGCAAACGGCGAAAACGGCGACGCCTACCCCATTGAATCGGACATCAGCGACCCCGAAGTTGCAGCGATCGTCTCGTCTGACTACGGCACCGATACGCTGCGGACCGACGAGTTTCAGCAGCAGATGCAGTTTGCCATGCAGTCGATGCCGCCTCAGCAAAGCGGCGATCAGATGAATGAGCTGCATCGCATGATGCTCGACCAGTACGTGGGTGACCATGTGCTACGGGGCGAGGCCCAGGCACGCGGCGTTGAAGCCGATCCCGGTCTCGTTGACCAGCAGATGGAGCAACAGCGCAGCCAGTTTCCGAGTGAAGAGGAGTTTCAAGATGCACTCGACACGGCCGGTATCACCATCGACTCGCTGCGAAGCATGATCGCCGAGCAGGCGCAGGTACGGCAGCTTCGCGATGAGCTGGCCGCCGAAGCCTCCGCCGAGCCCTCTGACGAAGAGGTTGAGGCATACGCTGTTGAACAGCGCAACCTGCGTGCTCGCCACATTCTGATTCGTGTCGACGAGGGTGCTCCCGAAGAGGAGGTTGCGGATGCGCGCCAGCGTGCCCAAGACCTCATTGATCAGCTCAACGACGGCGCCGACTTTGAAGAGCTGGCCGGCGAGTACAGCGATGGTCCCACCGGCGAGCGTGGGGGGGACCTTGGATACTTCACCCGCGACCGCATGGTTGAGCCTTTCGCTGATGCTGTGTTTGCTCTCGAAGAGGATGGAGAGCTCGTGCAGGAACCCGTACGCACCCAGTTCGGCTTCCACGTCATTCAGCTGGTTGACTACGGCGAGCCCATGGATACCGACCAGGCCCGCCAGGCGCTTATGCAAGACCAGGAACAGGAAGCCTTCGACACTGCGCTTGACGAACTCAAGGGCCAGGCCCAACTTCGCGTGAACCCGGAAGTTATCCCGCTGTCCGATCCCAACGACCAGGAGTAGGCCCTGAATGGACCGTTCCAGCATTGTTTAGTCCGTTCCATATGGCGTAATGCGTCTTACGACGACGCTTCGCCAGTTCCGCCTACCGCCAACGAGGAGCCTGAGCGTTTAGCGGAAGAAGACGTGCTGGTCCGGACCATCGCTACATGGGGTATGCCCGCTTCGGTGAAGCGCTCGCCTGTCGAGACAAAGCCGAAGCGGGCATAGTACGTTTCAAGGTGAGCCTGCGCATGCAATTTCTGCGTTTCAAATCCGGCTTGCCGCGCATCCTCCATAACGTACTGCACAAGGAGCGTACCAATGCCCTCGCTCCGATACGGGGCCCGTACAGCAAAGCGCTCAAGCTTTGCGGCTAACCCCTCATCATGCGGCACCGTGCGCCAGCGCGCGGTGCCAACGGGTGTGCTATCCTCCAGCCGTGCAAGTACGTGCCGCGCCGTATCGTCGTGGCCATCCCACTCTTCTTCGGGCGGACACGCTTGTTCTTCAATAAACACCTCGGTTCGGATAGCGCGCGCTTGCTCAAAATCGTCGGCGCTCGTTACAGGAGCAATAGTCATAGATCAAGGCGTGTTGGTGCGTCAGAAGCTTTGCGAGCTGTGGTACAGCGTTCAGGATGTTCAATGCACACCCGTTTCCGCAGTAACGTACTACGCACGTTCTTACCACATCCTTCATATCTTTTACTTATCCTTATGTAGACTCAGTCTAAATTAAGGCTTATGTTGAAATCGAATCGTCGAAAACAACGGGTCTTCCGTTCCAATCAACGTAAACGTAAGACGGACTGCCCGCTCTTTTACCACTACGTTTTTTTGATAAGTATCTAACTTATGAATACGAGCAGACAGAGTTACGCGTGGAAACGTCTCGTTGTCGCCATAGCACTGGTGATCGGATGGGCTGGGATTGGCACCGGGGCGTTTCCCGCGTATGGACAGAACGGCAACACAGCAACCCTGAGCGGAACCGTGCAAGAGACAGACAGCACACCGCTTCCCGGGGCTAACGTCATTGCCAAGCCCACATCCAACGAAGGCACATCGGCAGGAACCGCCACCGATGCGGAGGGCACATTCACTCTCTCGCTGACGCCTGGCACGTATCAGATCGAAGTTTCCTCGGTGGGATTCGAACGCGCTACAGAAACTGTAACAGTAGCCAGTGGCGCCACAGAAACGCTCTCCATTACGCTTGCGCCTTCGGCTGTTACGCTCTCTGAGGTGCTCGTGCGCCGCGCCTCGCTCACCGGCGTCCTTCGCAACCTCGACGGCATTCCCGGATCGGCCCAATATATCGGTCCACAAGAGCTTGGCATACACGAATACACCGACATCCACCGCCTGCTCGACAGCGTACCCGGAGTCTATACCGTTGATGAGGAAGGCTACGGACTGCGGCCTAACATTGGGATGCGTGGCACCGGTGCCGAGCGCACCAGCAAGATCACCGTGATGGAAGACGGTGTGCTGGCCGCTCCGGCTCCCTACTCCGCCCCAGCCGCCTACTATTTTCCCACGATGGGTCGCGCCTACGCAGTAGAGATCCGTAAAGGATCGAGTCAGATCAAGACAGGTCCCTTTACAACCGGAGGCGCCCTCAACTTTCTGTCGACTCCCATCCCTGATGAGTTTGGAGGCCGCATCAATGCCCTGGCCGGTAGCGACCAGGAGCGCCAGTTCCATGCGCATGTAGGCGACTCATTCGAAAACTTCGGCTATCTGGTCGAAACCTTCCAATCACGGGCCGACGGATTCAAATCCATCGACGGGTTTGCCAATGCCAACGCCGGACTGGACTACAGCACCGGCTTTGACAAGCAGGACTACCTCGCCAAGGCACGCGTCAACACAAGCCCCGACGCACGCCTCCCGCAGTCTCTTACCCTCACGGCATCGCGCACCACCGAGACCTCGAACGAGACCTACCTCGGGCTGACGCAGGACGACTTCGAGCGTGCTCCGTTTTCCCGGTATGCCGGGTCACAGAATGACGTCATGGATACGGAGCATAACCGCCTGCAGGCCCAACACGTCATTCAGCCAACAGCCAACCTTGATATTACGACAACGCTGTACCGTATCGATTTTCAGCGCAACTGGTATAAGTTGGATTCGGTGAACGGCGTTGGCATCGGCAGCATTCTTGCCAATCCCGACACCTATGCCGATGAACTCGCCATTACGCGGGGGGATCAGACCGGCGGCAGCTTGCTCGTTAAGAACAACAACCGCGAGTACTACTCCCAGGGGATTCAGACGGCCATTGGACTGCAGTTCGAAACCGGCAGCTTTGCGCATGACGTTGAAGTGGGCGGCCGCTACCACCAGGATGAGATCGACCGCTTCCAGTGGGAGGATGACTACCGCATGGGTGCGCGCGGCGTCATGGAGCTGCAGCGCGAGGGCATTCCCGGCGAGGAAAGTAATCGCGTTCAGGATGCAACCGCCCTCGCTGGATACGTACAGTATACGCTGGAACGTGGCCCCCTCACGGTTACACCCGGACTCCGTGTCGAAGATTTCGAACTGAACCGCACAGAGTGGGCTACCGATACAGAAGAAGGGCGTGCCCGCACAACTCCGCCTACCGGCACGCGCCAGAATGCCGGTACGGTCTGGATTCCGGGTATCGGCATCGACTATGACGTAAACCCGGCCTGGAGCCTGTTCGCTGGTGTGCACCGCGGATTTGCCGTGCCCGGATCCAACCCTGGCGCACAATCTGAGAACAGCGTCAACTACGAGCTGGGGACGCGCTACGAAGCGCAGGGGCTCCGTGCTGAAATCGTTGGCTTTTATAACGACTACTCGAACCTGCTCGGACGCGATCTTGCAGCCATCGGGGGCGATCCTTCCGGCGACACCTTTAACGGGGGCGACGCCCGCGTCTTCGGCGTTGAGTTCACTGGCGGGTACAACCTCGGACTGCCTCTGAACGCTTCGTTCTCTATTCCGCTGGAACTGACGTATACGTACAACAACGCGGAATTCCAGACGACCTTCGATAGCGACTTCGGAGCCTGGGGCGAAGTTGAGGAGGGATTCAAGCTCCCCTATCTCCCCGAAAATCAGCTCGCCGCTAACATAGGCGTTGACGGACTTCGCGGACTCAGCATGCGCCTTACCGGACGCTTTGTAGACGAGGTCCGCACCGTAGCAGGCAGTGGCACCCCCGCTCCGAATGAGCAAATCGACAGCTTCTTCGTGATGGACTTCTCTGCCGAGTATGCCATCTCCGCGAACACCCGTCTGTTCGGGAGCCTGCGCAACCTCACCGACAACGAGTACGCCGTTGCCCGGCGTCCGGCTGGTGTGCGCCCCGGCATGCCCCGCACCTTCCTGGTCGGTGTGAAAACTACATTTTAGAGCGCAGGGCGGCATTATGATGCCTCCAACGGCTGTACAATCAGGCGGCTTCTCTGTATGATGCAGGGAAGCCGCTTTTGCATTGCTGCTGATGTTCTTGCTCACGTTTTTTACGCCCTGCTTTATTATGGTGGATGCGCCCCGCATCGCATGTCAGCATACGGTCCGGCTCTCCGCCTTGCTTGCTGGCCTACTGATGGTCATTTTTTCTCCTCAGGTCCACAGCCAGCCCGCTCCCCTGCTGTTTCCGCATCCCGAACATGAAGAAGTGACTATTGGCATTGCGCTGAGCGGAGGCGGTGCAAAAGGATTCGCACACATCGGCGTGCTGAAGGCTCTTGAAACAGCCGGCGTTTCGGCAGACGTGGTAGCAGGGACGAGCATGGGCGCTGTGATCGGCGGACTGTACGCAACCGGATATTCTTCGCGTCAGTTAGAGGAGATCGCACGTGAGCGGGACTGGCTTGAGGTGTTCAGCGACACGCCACCACGGCGCCAGCGGCTTCTTGAACAGCGATACTACGACGAACGGCTGCTTGTGCAGCTGCCCTTCTCAGGCGATGGCGTACGCCTCCCCACAGGACTCGTGCGGGGCCAGCGCATCACAGCGCTCCTCACCCGCCTGCTCGTACCATCGCATCCGGTAGATGACTTCACGCAGCTGCCCCGCGCGTTTGTCGCTGTTGCCACTGATCTTGAAACGGGCGATGCGGTACCACTAACGACCGGCTACCTCCCGCAGGCCATTCGCGCGAGTATCGCCATTCCGTCTGTCTTTACCCCTGTAGAACGAAACGGGCAGATGCTCGTCGATGGCGGCGTTACCCGTAACCTGCCCGCCGAAGACACCCGCCGTCTTGGCGCCGATCTGGTGCTCTGCTCTGATGTTGGCGATGACTTGCAATCTGCTGAAAACCTTCGCACGCTTACCGATGTGATGCGTCAGGTTGTGGGCTTTCGCATGGTCGAGTCGACACATGCACAGCGGGATCGGTGTGATCTTGTTTTCGAACCCGATATCGACGAATACGATCTGTTTAGCTTCGGAGCCGTCGATTCACTTGTAACACGCGGACGCCGATCCGTTGAGAACCAGCGTGCAGCGGTCGATTCTCTGCTTGAAATAGCAGGCGGTGCGCAGCCACCACAGAGCGACCTTGAAGCAAGTGCAGACACGGTTCGGGTTGCTTCTATCGCCTTTGAGGACATCGACCCATTCCTTGAACAGCGCGTACGTGACATCCTTGGGCTGCGCGTACCAGGTACCTACACGGTTTCCGAAATTGAGCACGCCACAACGCGCGTATTTGGCACCGACCTGTTCGAACGGGTGCTCTACCGCTTGCGTCCACGCCCCGACGGCTATGTCGACCTGGTCTTTTCTACTGTTGGACGCAATGAAGGGAATCTAAATATAGGACTGCGCTACGACAGTGCATACGGGGCTTCCATTGGCGCTAACGTCACGCTCCCAACCCGCCTTGGGGGCGGCACCGGATGGCAAGGCACCCTTCGCCTGGGCACTGCCCAACGCCTTAGCGGACGATATGCCCTCCCTGCGCTTATCGTCCCGAGGTTCAACATCCAGGCGCGGCTCCTGCAAGTGGGCATCGTGGCCGAACGTGCACCGATCGATCTGTTCGAGGGATCTGACCGAGTCAGCACGGTGCGTACCAAACGTCTTCAAACTGAGCTCCGCGCAAGCGCGGTGCTGGCAAACACCATTGGCCTTGCGTTCAGCGTTCAGCCCGAATGGTATGACCAGGTGTCCGAGGTCGGCGCTTCCGAGGCTGCCACACGCGATCACTTGGTGCAGGCGCGTGCTACCATGTACCTCGACACGCTCAACGATGCGATCTTTCCCCAACGAGGCTTCCGCATTGCCGCCTCCCTTGAGGCTGCCGACGCTTCCATTCTCGGCAATCAAACACTGACACAGGCAACAGCTGATGCGACAAGTGCCCTGGCTCTTACATCCACGCTCAGCTTTCACAGCCATGCGACCCTCGGGCATACGCTACGCGGCACTCCACCTCTGCACTACATGTATCGCACGGGCGGCGCTTTTTCGCACGGGGTATGGGCAGAGCGCCAGTTTCCACTGCTTGGCTATCAGGTGCAACAGAAGAGCGGCCCTCATCTGCAACAAATCGGGGCCGCCTTCCAGGTCCAGGTCTGGGATGATGCGTACGTAAAAGCTCAGTGGAACGCTGCCCGCACGCCCGATACATGGACGTTCGTCGCAGACCCTGCTGCGTTTGATCACGGAGGTGGACTCATCCTTGGAACCAACACCTTCATCGGTCCCATGCGCATGGCCATCATGACATCGGCGCCTGCCGGTCCGTATGTAGTTCGCATATCACTCGGCCCCTCATTCTGAACTGCATCCATCTGCCTCCCCAAAGATCAACCCCCGACAGGACCGAGGCCTGCGACGCACAGATTTCTTGGCGTATGCGCAGGAATCAAGCAGACAGGGAAACCTGAAAGAGACCTCACAGGCAAAGATGAGCTATGGGTCGAAGGCCACAGATTGAGTGCTACGGCTCGGCCGCGTAGCAGTGTCAATAGAGAGGTGAGAAAAGAATGCTGCCCCGGATGGACTCGAACCATCAACCCTCTGGACCAGAACCAGATGCTCTGCCAATTGAGCCACGGGGCAGTGTTTTTGCAAGAATACAGTAAGCCTTCTTCGCCCCACGGTTCCGCGACATGCCACCGGATCGGGGCTGTTGACCGATGCTTCACTGTTTTGTACAGCGCTCTACCCTCAAAAACCCTGTACGCCCATCCGCTCAGGTCCATAAGCAGTCATGAGTGCCTTCCTTTTTGTCTTCGTATCTTTTTCTTCACATTGCAGCACTTGACTTTCCTTACATGTGCTTTTTACACTTGTTAGCACTATGACATATTGTTGTTAGCACATTCATCCAGAAGGGTGGAGGGAGTAGGCCCTGCGAAACCCTGGCAACCGCCACAGCCTTGGCTGTGGAAAGGTGCTACCTCCTACCTCGCATTACGCGAGGGAAGATGAGTGGAAGTGCGTTTCCCTACAGCTTGCTGTAGCGTCGTGCACGATTCCCCATCTGCTCCTTGCGGTTGGGGATCTTTCATTTCCCGCCGCACTGGCAGATCTCGAATCCGGACTCCGCGCTCCGCCCCGCTCGCTCTGGTCTTCTGGATGGCTCTCGATTTTCTCGATTCCAACCCCCAGAGCCATGAGCACAAACGGACATTCAACCGCCGCGTCCTCGCCCGAACCCTCTTCCAAGCGCACACCGCGCTTCGAAACGCTACAGCTGCACGCCGGGCAGGAGCCCGACCCGGCGACCAACGCCCGCGCTGTTCCTATCTACGCCAGCACGTCGTACACCTTCGATGATGCCGAGCACGGCGCCGACCTCTTTGCGCTGAAGGAGTTCGGCAACATCTACACGCGCATCATGAACCCCACGAACGACGTGTTCGAAAAGCGCGTGGCTGCTCTCGAAGGCGGCGTTGCTGCTGTGGCTACCGCGAGCGGACAGTCAGCACAGTTCCTCACGTTTAACGCGCTGGCCAAGGCAGGCGACAACATCGTAGCCACTAGTTACCTGTACGGCGGTACGTACAACCAGCTCAAAAATGCGCTGCCGCGGCTGGGTATCGAGGGCCGCTTTGCCGATGGCGATGACCCCGACTCCATCGCGTCGCTGATCGACGAGAACACGAAGGCAGTATACCTCGAAGCGATCGGCAACCCCCGCTTCAATATTCCCGACTTCGAGCGCATCGCCGACATTGCGCACGACCACGGCGTCCCGCTCGTCGTCGATAACACGTTCGGAGCGGCGGGCTACCTCTGCCGCCCCATCGACCATGGCGCTGACATCGTCACCGAGAGCGCTACGAAGTGGATCGGTGGGCATGGCACCACCATCGGCGGGGTTATTGTAGATGCAGGCACGTTTCCGTGGAATAACGGACGGTTCCCCGAGTTCACCGAACCAAATCCCAACTACCACGGACTCAAGTTCTGGGAGACGTTTGGTCCCGACGGCGTGCTCGGCGCCAACGTAGCATTCGCCATTCGTGCTCGCGTGGAGGGCCTGCGCGACTTCGGTCCAGCCCAGAATCCGTTTGGGTCGTTTCTCTTGCTTCAGGGCCTCGAAACGCTCTCGCTTCGCGTGCAGCGCAGCGCCGACAATGCCCTCGCGCTGGCCCACTGGCTCCAGGACCACGACGCCGTCGACTGGGTCAGCTATCCGGGACTCGAAGACCATCCGTATCACGAGCGGGCCAATCGCTATCTGCAGAATGGATACGGAGCCGTGCTTAGCTTTGGCGTGAAAGGCGGCGCCGAAGCCGGAAAGACGTTCGTCGAAAACGTAGAACTGGCCAGCCACCTCGCCAACGTGGGCGACGCTAAAACGCTCGTCATCCACCCGGCCTCTACCACGCACCAGCAGCTCACCGAAGAAGAACAAAAAGCCTCTGGTGTGGAGCCCGACCTGGTGCGCGTGTCCGTCGGCATCGAGCATATCGACGACATCACCGCCGACTTTGCGCAGGCCCTGGCGAAGCTGCCGGTTGCCGCGTAATCGCGCCCTCTTTACCTCACGCACGCAGCGGAGTGGTCTCTTCGAGGGGCGCTCCGCTGCCGTGGGTGGTTCTAATCCAGCCAGTGCCATGCCTTCTACGTACATCCACCCGGCCTTTACCACCGAAGCGGGCACCACACTCCATGATGTGCCCATCGCCTACCGGACCTGGGGGGACCTCAATGCCTCGGGTACCAATGCCGTGATCGTCTGCCACGCGCTCACGGGAGATACAAATGTCGACGACTGGTGGGGGGCCCTGTTGGGCACCGGACGGGCCCTCGACCCGGAGCGCGACTTTATCCTCTGTGCGAACGTGCCCGGCTCCCCCTACGGCTCGGTGTCTCCTGTTACGTCTCCCCCTGAAACCGACGACCCGTACGGTGCCGACGTTCCCGCTTTCACTCCGCGCGACACTGTTGCCTTGCACCGTCACCTGCTCAACCACCTGGGCGTACGTCGCGTGCGCTGCGCCATCGGCGGGTCGATGGGCGGCATGCATGTGCTGGAGTGGACCTTCGAGCGCACTGACGCAGGCGATCCGCTGGTAGAACGCATCGTGCCCATCGCCGTGGGCGGTCGCCACACGCCCTGGCAGATCGGGTGGAGCGAGGCCCAGCGCCAGGCTATCTATGCGGACCCGAAGTGGAACGACGGCGCATATGCCCTGAACGATCCACCGCGTAACGGACTCGCGGCAGCACGCGCCATGGCGATGGTGTCGTATCGCTCGCATGCCTCGTTTCAGGAGCGATTTGGGCGCACACGTCAGTCCAAAAATGGGGCATCCACCCCGCCCTTTGCTGTGGAGAGCTATCTGCGCTACCAGGGCGAGAAGCTTGTGAAACGCTTTGATCCCAGCTGCTACGTGCACCTCACTCAGCAGATGGATGCGCACGACGTGTCGCGCGGGCGCGGCTCCTACCCCGATGTGCTGACCCGCATCAAGCAGCCCGCTCTGGTCATCGGCATCGACTCGGATGTGCTGTATCCACTTACCGAACAGGAGGAGCTGGCCACGCATCTGCCAAACGCCGACCTACAGGTGCTATCGTCTCCCCATGGACACGACGCGTTCCTCATTGAACTGGAGGATCTGAACGCAATGATTACCCAGTGGCGGAACGCACATGCCTCCCCTGCTGCGGCTCACTAATTTTTGCTCGCATCGTTATTTACGTCTCTCTATGCCAATATCACGCACCGCCCTGCATCCAAAACAGACCGCCAAACGCACCACCGCCCCGCTCTCCCTTTACCTGGCGGGCGTAGGATCGGTAGGCACCGCGTTGCTCTACCAGCTCAGCGAGTTACAGGAGGATGCGGAGCGTCCACGCCTGATCGGCGCCTGCACCTCTACCCACGCCGCCTGGACGCCCCCGCATCCTACACCGAGCGCCGTAGCCCATCATCTTGAACACGGCAGCACGCTGCACTGGCCCGCCGTGCTGGAGCGCCTCATCAAGCATGCCCCGCGTCCGCTTGCCTTTGTAGACGCCACCGGCCACCCGGATGTGGCCGACCACTACGCTACGTTGCTGGAGGCGGGCATCCACGTCGTCACACCAAGCAAGCTCGCTAACACCCGCTCCCAGCACGTATTCGACCGGCTGCATACAACCGCCGCGCAGCAGAACGTGCAGTATCGCTATGAGACCACCGTCGGTGCCGGACTGCCCGTGGTGCGCACGGTACGCGATCTGCACGCCACCGGCGATCGTATCCAGACCATTCGCGGTGTGGTGTCGGGCACCCTCACGTTTGTGTTCAGCCGGATGCGCAGGGGCGATTCTTTCAGCGAGGCGGTAGAGACGGCGATTCGAAAGGGCTACGCCGAACCGGATGTGCGCGACGACCTTTCCGGCGAAGACGTGGCCCGCAAGTTTCTGATTCTGGCGCGTGCGGCGGGGGCATCGATTGAGCGTGATGCCGTGGAGGTGGAGTCGCTCGTGCCCGACAGCCTTCGCGATCTTCCGCATCTCGCTTTTCGCAGACGCCTCGGCACGGTGAACGCCCAGTGGCAGGATCGGGTCGAAGAGGCGGCCGCTCGTGACGCAGTGCTGCAGTACATTGGCGAATGGGCTCCCGGTTCGGGCATCCGCGTCGGGGTAGAGGCAGTGCCTTCGGATACCGACTTTGGGCGTCTGAAGGGCCAGGATAACCTGTTCAGCATAACCACGGCCCGCTACAACGAATCGCCCCTCACCGTACAAGGACCTGGCGCGGGCCCCAATGTGACTGCTGGCGGCGTGCTTGCCGATGTGCTCGCCGTGCAGCACGCACGATAGGCTCACAGGTAAACTCGCTGTGTGTTAAGAACCTGCAGCACGCATTGCAAGACACGTGTTAGCCCTCCACTGGCACGGTCCGAGTATGCTCCAGCAGCAGCTTGCGGGCACCTTTAGACGTTTCAGCGGTGCGTAGCGCCTCAACGATCTCCTCGGTCTGAATGAGCTCTGCTGCTGCAGCCAGGCGCTGCAGGTACGCATCGGTCGGCACCGAGCGTGGCACGAGCAGCACCAGCACAATGTGGGCCGGCTGGCTGGTCTGCTTCGGCGATACGCCGTCTGCGCTGATGCCCACCAGCAGCGAGGTCGTCTCGACGTGGCGCGTGTGCGCCGCATACAGCACCACGCCGGGGCGCAGCTCGGGCGCGTAGCCATCCGCGTCGATCAGCTTGGGAATAACCGCCTCAATAGTGTCGGGCCGATCGCCCAGCGCGCAGCGCATGATGTGACGCAGCACGTCGGACGTCGTTTCTTGCTGTACGCCCATAACAACGCACTCGGGGCGCACGGCCTCTGCAAGCACAGCCGGATCAACCCGTTCGAGACGCCCGGACTGTCCGGGCCGGAAGGCTTCTTCAGACATGTAGGCTGTCAGAAACGTATGCTCTTCGAATCGCTGCGCGATGAGCCCCGGCAGCCGGTCGAGTCCAGGCCGCCAGGCAATCGACCCCTCGCGTTCATTCATAAGCACCAGCAGGTCTTCCGGTTCTACAGTCTCATCCAGTTTCGCGACCAGTTGCGCCCAGCGGTCGATTGCGACCGATGACCAGGGAAGTGAGGGTTTGGTCGCATCGATACGTTTTGCGAGCGGGCGCATTGACGCTTCGGCAGCGACCACCACCAGTTCGAGTCCGGCCTGATTACAGAGCACCTTGAGGGCGCGCATGGCATCCCCAAAGCCAGATTCGCGGTCGGCGTAGGGCGGCACGGCCAGCACCATGCGCGTATGGGTGTTCATCGGCTGCTTGAAGCGGCTCACAATAACCATCTGACGGGTGCGCTCCAGCAGCTGGTCGAGAATGCTTCCAAAGATGTACTCACGTGCCGAGCTTGTGCCCTGCCATCCGATAACGACCGTGGAGATTCGCTCCTCTTTGATGGCCCGCACCATGCCGTCGACCACGTTATAGTCGACTCGTGTACTCGGTACAACCGGCACTTCAGCAGCGGCTGCCTGGATGACGGCCTTGCTCAGAATCGACTCGCCCCGGGCTACCCCCTCCTCTACATTGGGCCCATCTCGCACCACAGTGGTCGGATAGATGGGCTCATCGGAGGTCCCCGAGCGCAGCAGAACGGCCACGTCCATCAGATCATCGGCCGACTCCGGATTCGACAGCGGGACCATGATGCGCTGTAGCACCTCCGACGGGGAATAGGCTTCACGTTCTGCCTGTAGAGCGAGCTCGCGCCCGTACTTCTCGACGAGGGATGGCCCGAGCACACTGGTCGCAACGATGAGCAGAATGACTGCATTGACCAGTGCCTCATCAAAGAGCCCGATCTCAAACCCGATAAGCGTAACGGCCAGCGTTGCAGCGGCCTGCGGTGTTGACAGTCCGAAGATCACCCAGCGCTCCGTGCTCGAGTAGCCGTAGATCCATTGCACGCCCTGTGCAGCGATAAACTTACCTGCCCACACCATAAAAGTGAGCACAATGGCCATAATCCACACGTCGAATCCCTGCACGAGCACCGCCGCATCCACCAGCATGCCGACCGAGATCAGGAAGAAGGGGATAAACAGCGCATCCCCCACAAACTTGATACGCAGCATGAGCGCGCTGCGCTCAGGCACCAGACGGTTGAGAGCAATACCCGTCATGAACGCCCCAATAATGGGCGCGAGGTAGACCAGTTCGGCAGCGTAGGCCGCAACGAATACGATTGCCAGCAGAAAGATGAACTCCATGTCGGCCTGGCGATCAGAGCCCTGGAAGAACCATCGTCCTATGCGTGGAAGCACGAAGAAGATCACGAGTCCGTATGCCACCACCAGCGTTGCAAACTGGATCCAGAACAGCACGCCACTCTCGCCCGAAACCAGAGCCGAGACAATAGCAAGTATGAGAAGCGACACAAGATCGGTCACCATGGTCCCTCCCATTGTCATGGTCACGGCCGGGTTCTTCGTAATACCCAGCCGCTCCGCGATGGGATACGCCAGAAGCGTATGCGAGCCCACAACTGCTCCCACCAGCAGGGCCGTCATAATGTCCCATCCGAGCAATCCCATACCAATGCCCAGCGCCAGCAGCTGTGGCATCAGAAATGAGATAAGCCCGAACACGAAGCTACGCGACTTCTGCTGCGCAAACTGGTTCAGGTCCATCGACAGCCCCGCCGTGAACATCAGGTAGAGCAGGCCAACCGTACCCAGCAGTTCGAACGTGTCTCCCCGCTCCAGCAGACCGATCGCGTTGGGCCCGACGACTGCCCCTGCGACGATGAGCCCCACAATACCGGGCAACCCCAGCCGCCGAAACAGAATCGGAGCCAGGAGCACGATGAGCATCACCGTAGCAAAAACAAGAACCGGATCGGTGATTGGCAGGCTAAACATAGTCGGCAGACTGTAGGTGTGGCCAAGACGCACGTTTTATGACGCGTGTTATAATAGGGACTGTCTTCGACTATGACAGAACGCTCGACACGACGCTTTGGTGAAGATCTGAACATCATCTCTGTTATACATGCGCTTGCTCTGGCGGGCGGTCTACAGCGCACAACCAGTGATGTACCCCATGAAGGGTCAGGGGGAGCGAGCGTTTCCCCGTCCATCCTACCTTCGCTTCTCAGGGCGTAAGATCCCATAGGCCGCGCTCATGAAATCTCCCTCAGAGAAGCGGAATGTAGAAAAGAGGTATTCTGCACTCGCACGAAACGCACACGTATGCAGCTACCGGTGTTCGGGGTTGGGGGGGTCGAATCGGCACCCGGCTTCCCACTCCGAGCGCTGATTGCCGTGAGCCGGAATGCCACCGGCTTCCTTGATCATGTGGGCCATGTGCATCAGATTCCACGTCATGAACGTGGTGTTTCGCTGCGTGAAGTCGTTGTCCTCGCCAGCGCGCGTGCCGTCGTCACGCGCATCCCCGTAGCTGAGTCCGGGCCCGGCTTCACCGATCCACCCGGCATCGGCCTGTGGTGGAATCACGTATCCCAGATGCTGAAGCGCGTACAGAATGCCCATCGAACAGTGCTTGATGCCATCCTCGTTGCCTGTGATGAGACATCCACCCACACGGTCGTAGTAGGCATACTGGCCCCGGCTGTTGAGCTCAGCCGAGGTGGCATAGAGCCGCTCAATCACCTGCTGGCAGACCGATGACTTTTCGCCCAGCCAGATTGGCGACCCCAGCACCAGAATGTCTGCCGCTTGCACCTTTGCGTAGAGCGCAGGCCAGTCATCGACCGCCGCACCGTGCTCCTTCATGTCTTTGTAGACCCCCGGCGCCAGGTCAAGGTTAACCGGACGCACGATATCCACCGCCACGTCGTTTTCGCGCATGATCGCCGCCGACACATCGATCAGGCGCCGCGTGTGCGAGGACGCTGGAGAAGGTTTGAGCGTGCAGTTTAGAAAGAGTGCCTGCAGTGCGCTGTAGTCGAATGGACTATCGTTGCAGAGAGCCTGCTGGGTTTTGTTAAGTGTCATAGCGTGGTAGGTGTGCTGTGTGTATGTAAAGGGGATTCGAGGCGGTGCTGGGCAACGCAGGAGGGTACTACCCAGAGGCGTTTCATGCCAGACGCAGAGGTTCGTAGCGAAATCGACCGGTTGCATCCCCGTGCATGACGGACTGAAAGACCACCCCGTTAGGCACAGCTCGCCAGTCTTCGTCGGTGATACGCTCGGACGCGAGCACAGTGGCACGATACCCGTGCGGGGCCGCGCTGGTGTGTGTGGTGTTGCATATGGGACACCAGTGCGGTGCGTCGCGCCCCACACGCCAGAGCGTGCGGTTGAGGCGAGATCCGGCCAAGACGGAGCCGTCGTTCCAGAGAAGGTTGAGTGCGAGCGTGCCATGCAGTACATCGTCGGGCAGCGACTCCAGGTCGGCAAACGACCGCTCCGACACGCCTGCGCATACAGAAGCCTCGACTTCACGACACCACCGCTGCACGTGCAGCACAGCCCGGCGCGTGACCTCAATGGACGAAGCCTCGGGCGCTTCGTTGCGCAAATGTAGAAGCAACGCCAGCACATGTTCGCTGTCGGTACCGCCCTGAATGGCAGCACGGCGATCTGCGCTCAGCCGCTCTCTCAGCCGCGGACGCACCCGGTCAAACGCAGGGATATGTCCGTTGTGGATCAGCAGCGTATCGCCATGCCGGAACGGATGCGTATTTTCTGGGGCAGGCGTTCCGACCGTAGCCCGACGCACATGGGCCATCAGCGTTGTGCCCCGTAGGGAAAGCGCCTCGCTCCGATAATCTGCGCTTTCCGATGCAGGCCCAACCTGCCGGCAGCACGCAGCCGTACCGTTGTGCACCTGGGCCATCCCCCATCCATGTGGATTAGCGAGTCCGCGCGCATCTTGTTGGTTCTGGTCGATGAGCGCGTTCTGCGCATCCAGGAGCTCGCACGTAGCGGCGGTCGGATGCGAAGCGTGCAGCCCGTACAGTCGGCACATAATACAGCAGGAACGATGAGAGGCAAGCATGCGGAATCATGCGTGTAAGGGCGCTATCTATCGTTACAGGTCGCCCTTATTAGGAATCGCAGGCTCCCTTCAGAAGGGCTTTCGGCACGCAAACCGGACGCAAGGGCTGAGGTGAACCTCTGTGCGGAAACGAGCGTTTGTAATGATGTGATGCTCAACATCCCCCCTCTGCACTATGCCGATCGACACCCTTAAATCGAAACGCCGTCTGGTTGAAGAGTACGGCCTGGATGAGCGGCAAGCGGAAGGCATCGTGGAGCTCATCGCTCAATCCGAGGAGCGTGGTGCCACGGCCAGTGACATCGAGGCCGCACGGCGTGAGCTCTCGCTCCAGATGGAAGCGGTTGAGGAGCGGCTTCTTGCCAAGATAGAAGCAAATACCGACCGTATTGTCTCCGCTGAGCATCGCCTGGCCAATCAAATTGACACGCTGCGGGAAGAGCTGGAAGCGAAGATCCAGGCATCCGAAGAACGGCTCGAAGCGAAGATCCAGGCATCCGAAGGGCATCTCGATACAAAGATCGGGGAACTGCGTCTTGAGATGGAGAGGATGCGCCGCCAGACCTTGCAGTGGATGTTCGCCGTTGCCGGATTCATCGCTGTGCTGCTTACGTTGTTTGAGTATGTGCTGTAAGCGCCGTGCAGCTAGGCACAAGTCCCGCATCGCCTGCTTCAACGCATCTGCCTCATGTCTTTTCTTCTTCGGGAGCAGCGGGCGTAGGTACCGGTCCGGTAGAGCGCCCGTCGCCGGCTGCCGGTGCCGGGGTTCCAACCAGCCAGGTCTGTATCCGCTCGGCCCATCCGATGATGATGCAGTAGAGGCACGGAACGATAAAGAGCGTGAGCGCCATTGCGACCAGCAGCCCGCCCACCACGGCGAGCGCCAGGGGCTGCATCAGCTCGGCGCCGGCCCCGATTCCGATCGCCAGGGGCAGCATCCCGCAGACCGTTGTGAGCGTCGTCATCAGGATCGGGCGGAAGCGAACACCGCCTGCTTCGACCACGGCTTCTACCATATCCAGCGACTGCTCGCTGCGTCCGATCTCGATATACTCGACGAGCAGGATCGCGTTGTTCACGACAATACCAACCAGCAAGATGACTCCGAGCAGGACTGGGGCACTAAACGGGGTGCTCGTAAGGTAGAGCATGCCTCCTACACCAATCAGCGCGAGGGGCACCGCCGTGAGGATCACAAGCGGATTCGCGACCCGCTCGTACTGCACGGCCATCACGACAAACACGAGAAAGAGCGCCAGCAGCGTAACCAGCATGAGCGTGCGGTTCGTTTCCTCGATGGCTTCCTCTTCCCCACCAAAGATCAGGCTATACCCTTCGGGCAGCTCCAGGTCGGATAGGTTCTCTCGCAGCTCCTCATTTACGGTGCGCACATCGGTTACCCCGCGGTTTACATCGCCGTTGACGCGCGACACGCGCGCCTGATTTTCACGGGTGATGTGGGCCGGCCCTTCGCCCAGGGTGAACGAGGCAACTTCGCTGAGCGGCACTGGCGAGGCGTCTTCCCGAAAGATGAGCAGATTGCCGAGCTCGTCGGGCGTGGTGCTGTGGCTGCGCGGCAGCTTAACGCGGATGTCATACTCGGCCGACCCGGTACTGAAGCGTGTGGGTACCGTGCCGTCTACCGCCGTGCGCAGTGCCTCTCCGACTTCCGACACGTTCAGGCCAAGCGAAGCAGCTCGCTCACGATCAACCTGTGCAGAGAGTAGCGGACTCCGATCGTCGCGTGCCAGCTCAAAGTTGGTGAGGCCCTCAATGTTGGCAGCGCGATCCATGATGTCGCGTCCGATTTCGTCGAGCTGTGCTGGGTCGTCGCCTACGACAGCAACCGATACGTCGGCGCCAGCCATGGAGGTGCGAATCCCCGGCAGGCTTGGCGGCGAGGCTGAGGCGCGTCCCCCCGGCAGGTTGAGCCGGCTCAGGCGCTCTTCGGCCTGCCGCACCCACTCGGTCGCTGGCATGTCGCGCTCAGAAGCGGGCGTCAGCTGGATGGTCCATCGCGCCGTGCCGGGGCGCTCAGAGATGACTCCCCCCGAGAGGTGCCCGCCGATAAGTGCAAACATGTTTTCAACATGAGGCATCTCTTCGAGCACCGACTCGACCTCGCGCGAGGCCTCGTTCAGCACCTCGGGCGTCGTACCCGGCGGCAGGCGCACGTACGCGCCTACGCTTCCATCATCCACTGGCGGAAGGAACTCGTTGCCCAGCTCCCCGGTCAACACGTACGTTCCAGCCAGCAGCGCTACACCGGCGCCCACCGCCAACCAGCGATACCGTAGCACCCCACGCAATAACGATTTGTACTGGCCGGTCAGGTGCCGTATCCACCGGTTAAATCCCTGGTAGAAGGCCGACTTGTCAAGTCCGCTCTCGAACCGCACCGAGGCCAGCAGCGCCGCGCCCATCGGCACCAGCGTAAGCGCTGCTCCCAGCGAAGCGACAATGGCAAACGAGATCGTGAGGACGAGCTCCTCAAAGATCAGCGCGGTGAGTCCGGTGATGAGCAGAAACGGCACCACAGCTGCCAGGTTAGTCATGGTAGAAGCAACAACCGCCGATGCAACCTCGCGTGCCCCCTCGTGCGCAGCGTCCGTATCCCCCTTCTTGAGCTCCTCGCGGTGCCGCGAGATGTTTTCGAGCATGACGATGGAGTTGTCGAGCAGGAGTCCCACGCCGAGGGCCAGCCCACCCAGGCTCATCACGTTGAGCGTAAGCCCTCCAACGCCCATCATGACAAAGGTAGCGAGGATGGCGATGGGAATGGAGAGGCCGATCACGAAGCTCTTTCGCAGGCTGCCCAGGAAGAGCAGCACAACGAGCATCGCGAGCACCCCCCCGAGCAGGGCAGCCGAGCTCACGGCGTTCAGCGAGCTGCGCACAAAGAATGCCTGATCGGTCGTCGCCTCAAACTGGGTGTCGTCGGGGATGAACCCGCTCTGTTCGAGGCGCTCCAGTTCGCTGCGTACCTCCTCGACCACTGCCGCCGTGTTCGCATCCGGCAGTTTCATAACGGAGAGCCGTGTGGCGGGCGTGCCGTTGAGGCGAACGAAGAGGCGCTGCTCCTGGTGGGTGTCTTCGACCTCGGCAATCTCGCTCAGGGGGATACGGTCGGATGTCCCCGGAATAGTGAGCAGGATCGCAGCAATGTCTTCGGCTGACTCAAAGCGACCGTCGGTCTTCGCCATGACGTCGAAGGTCTTCGAGGTCACCTGCCCGGCCGCGAGCTCGGTGTTTTCGGCGGCGATGGCATCGGTCACATGCGACACGGTGAAGCCGTAGTAGGCCATGCGCTCCTGATCGAGAAGCACCTGCATCTCGCGCACGAGTCCGCCCGCCACCTCGGCAGCGCCCACGCCCGACACGCTCAGGATCTGCGGGGCCAGCTCGTTGTCCAGCCAGTCGCGCACCTGCAGGGGCGTACGCGTGTCGGAGCTAAACCCGGCCTCGTAGACCGGCTCATCGGTCGGGTCTTGCTTGTAGATACGCGGCGGATTGATATCGGGCGGCATCTGTGTGCGGGCACGCTCCAGGTTGCGCGAGGCGTCTTGCAGGGCCACGTCGAGGTCGGTACCGAGCTCAAAGAACAGGTTGACGTTCGTGCGGCCCTCCGAGGCCCGGCTGGTGAGATCCGACAGGTTCTCGGTAGCTGCCAGATTGCGCTCCAGCACCCGCGTAATCTGCTGCTCCATAACCTCGGGCGCGGTACCCGGATAGTTAACCGTCACCCGAATCTGCGGATAGACGATATCGGGCAGCAGGTTGATAGGCAGGCGGTCCAAGGAGAAGAACCCTAGCACGACCACGACCGCCGCGAGCGAGATGGTACCGATGGGCCGCCGGATGGCCCACGAAGAGACCCCGCCGCGCTTTCCCGCGTCGACATGCCCGTTGGCCTCAGGCGGTGTCTCGTTGCTCGGTGTGCCGTTGCTCGAAGCATCAGAATCCATAGCAGCAATCGATTGCGTTATTCGTCGGCAGCAGTCGAGGCGGTTGCATCGCGGTCTACAGCACCGGGCACGTCGTCGGGGTCAGAGGGATGCGCGATCAGGGTGCTGATACGGACGCGCGTGCCGGGCTGCAGGGTAGCCGGGTTAGACGCCACAACCCGCTCTCCATCGCGGAGCCCCTCTCGGATCTCCGTCCAGCCGCCCCGGTCGACGCCTCGGGTCACGGAGCGGCGCTCCAGCGTGTCGTTGGCAATCACAAACACAGCCGGGTCGCTTCCGGAGCCGAGCAGGGCCTCGGAGGGTACGGCATGCACACCGGCGCGCTCGTCTACCGTTAGCTGAAGACGCGCCAGGAAGCCCGGACGGGCCCGCTCGCGGGCGTCGTCATCGAGCGCGATCTCTACGCGTACGCGGCGGTCATTGTCGGCATGCGGGAAGATGCGGCGCACCGTTCCCCCAAAGACATCGTCGGGATAGGCGTCGAGCCGCAATTCCACCGGCTGCCCGGCCTCCATGCGCGGAATATGGCGCTCCGAAACGCCGACGCGCACAACCAGCGTTGAAACATCAGCCAGTGCAAAGAGCGCGTCGTTCGAAGAAACTGCCTCGCCCGGTTCGGTGTGGCGCGCCGTTACGACCGCGTCGGTAGTGGCACGAATCTGCCCCATCTCGACCCGGGTTTCCCAGAGATCAACCTCGCTGGCCGCAACGTCGCGTTCTGCTTTCTGCGACTCGTATTCCTGCTGGCTGCTAAAATCGCGATCGCGCAGCTGGCGGACGCGCTCGTAGGCCGCCTGTTCGCGGCTCAGGCGCGCCTGGGCCCGCTGCAGTTCGGCCTGCTGCTCACGCACATCTAATTCGGCGAGCAGGTCGCCCGCCCGCACCCGGTCGCCTTCGGTGACGTGCACCCGGCGGACTGTGCCCGTGGTGGGCGAGGCCGGGCGGACGGTGCGAATGGCCTCAACCGGGTTCGACGCTGAGATGCGCTGCGTGAGCGTGCACGGGCGCACGTCTACCGCTGCCACAGCCAGCGACGGCTCTTCTTGAGTGTCCGCGTGCTCCTCACCTGACTCCGAGGACCCGGCATCGGAGCAACCGAGCACGCTTCCCAGAAGGAGAAGACTTATCCCAACAAGCAGCAGCCACGTGCGCGGATGCAAGAGACGTATCATCACGCAGTATTCGGTTTAGGAAAAGGTCTTTTGCACTATTTGCAACACAGGTATCGTAGGTACCGTGCACAATGCCTGCATCAGCGCTCTCGTTTCCAGAAAACCGTCGCCATGTTGTGAGTCCCTGCTCACCGGTACAGGTGAATGCGTAGCCTCCTGCAAAGCACCGGATACTCCGACGCTAACTACTGAGCCTCTTCCAGATCGAGCCTGAGGGAACGCTCGCGCGTGTCGCCCCGCACTTCGTCGGTTACACGCACGGTGATGGTGACTTCTTCGCGCGCCGCGATGTTTTCCCATGCGCTAATGTCAATCAGAAACAGCTCATCGACCCGCGTACGGTCGGTTTCGTTTGTCGTGGTCGTGGTTGTTTGGAGCGATTCGTCGCTTCGCAGCCACCGGGCCACCCCTCTACGCGGCTGTGCACGGTCTACTTCAAGATCAACGGTATAGCGTGCTTGTCCGTCGGCATCAGCCTGCAGATGGTAGATCTCGAAATAGAGTCCTATCGGTGTTGTCGTGCTGACCTGCCGACGTGCGTAGGGTGTCAGGTCGCTATATGCGGTGCCGGCCACAAGCGAATCAGCATTTGCCCACACGGGCTTGATGTCACTCATCTCTAGCCTATCTGCACCCGCATGCAAGCTACGCAGCGTATCTACGCGGGCCGTTGCCTGTCGTAGCAGGAAGTCGCCCGCCTCTTCAGATGTAGCGCCCAGGCGTTGGTCCCACTGCATACCCACATGAAACGGATCGGTGGTCGACTGTGTGGCGATGGTCTGCGGGATGATCCAGCCATCGATGGTCTCACTCGCCGAGGTCACCTCAACGCTTCGCTGCACTCGTAGCCCGGCACGATGGTCACGATCCTCAACGCGCATGCTGGTTACGATCCGCGAATGTGCAGGCAGCATAGACGCGTCAACGTCTAATACCGAGGTATCGATTACGTCGACCGGGTCAAGGTCATCGGCTGGCGCGCTCCAGTACATTTCGGTGCGTGTGTGGCCGTCCTCATCCAGGAAGCGTGCCCAGCGCTTTTCAACCTCTATCGGCACCTGTTCCTCTTCGATACGTGAGCGACTGGCTCCGACCGATTCTCGGCGCACGCGCTGGAGCCGGTGGTCTTCTCTTGTGCTTTGCTGGTTTACGCGTACTGCCTGCTCGGCAGGCGTCTCAAAGTTGATACCTCCACCTGTCTGGAGATATGCGATATAATTTTCAACTTCGGCATAGCGCTCCATGTAACGCGGGTTGTAGACGGAGAGCTGCCGGAGCGCGACCTCCATGCTCCGCAGAAACGAATAGGTGTTCTGACGAGCCCGCCTGTTCTGTCCTGTAAAGTTGCTTCGTATCTGGCGGGGTATCATATCGAGCACGGTGGCCGGCTCGTACACATCCTCCCGTGCCTCAACGAACAGGAAGTGGGCTTCCGTGCCGATGTTGTCGTACTCCCAGTAGAGCCCCGGCGAGAAATCGAACGAGGAGATCGTATTTGAGAACCGGATGATCTCGCGCTGAATATCTGGGTTGTCAGCAAAGGTAACGTCGAGCGTGATCGGCGGGGGACCCAGCCGGATGTAGACCCGTCCGCGCGCATCAACATACCCATCGGTCATGTACGCGTCGCGTGCGTGGGCTACCCGGGTTAAATGCTCCATCAGCCGCTCGTTGGAAGGACTTGCCACACGGGCGTCTTGCGTGCGCCACCAGGCGGTCAGGATCTGCCCTGCCTCTGTGTCCAATGTCAGATCGGTGGTCTCTTTCGGGGCTGTGGCGGGGTCGATTCCGATGCGCTGTTTGATCTGAGCAGGCAGGATGAATGCTGCTTCCAGCACATGCTGAAGTATCTTTTCTCTTACGCCCCCTTCCAGCTGTTCGCTCTTTTCTGCCTGTTCAAGCAGGGTAAGGTATGTCTGCGTTGCGACTTCGTAGTAGGTGTGGGTACGGGTTGCAAACGTGGTGCGGATGAGCGCATCCGCCGGGGCAATCCACTCTGGATCTTCGGTACTCAGCGCAGTGATCGTCTGGTGCCACACGCGCAGTGCTCCCCGATCGGCTCCCATCTCGTAGAGTGCATGCCCCAGCCAGTACCCCACGGCACCTTGATCTGTAGTAAAGCGTCGGTCTTCTTCAAAGACCGATGCCAGCAGCCGGGCCCCTTGCTCGTAGCGCCCATCGTGTACGGCGTCGATACCCGTTGCTGCTATAGTGCCGTCTATACGGAGCCCAGACAGCGCATCCGTGGTCTGCCCCGAGCTCTGATATGGAACGATGGATAGTCCTACAGCACTCACCAGAGCCAAGACACATAGGACATGTGCCGCCATGTGCACATACTTCTGAAAAAGGATATCCAAGTTGTCTGTGTGTTGCATCATATCCATAACGTATCGCGCGGCCTGCTTCAGATAAATCACCCGCGTGTGCTCGTCCACCCCTCCAGCGTTATTGAGGCATTTGGGGGGCATTTGCTTAAGCAGCTCTTGTTTGGTAGTGGGTAGACGCTAAGTGATAAAGCTATCAGACACTGCAGGTTTGTCTTGTTCGAACCCCTTCTCCCTTATTCCGCTTCGCTCCATCAGTCGCCTTGCGGGCTCGTGTCGGGTTTCTCTCCCTTGTCCAAGGGGGGATGTCCACAGGATCACGCCTGCGGCAAAGCTCGATAGACAGAGGGGGTTGAGCCGGATCCGATTGTGTCAGCTACACGACAATTACTTACCATTGAACCGCTCTACCTTTTGTTTGAATATAACACAACCGTTCTGTTATCCGTTTCTTTGCAAAGTGGACGAGTCTGTTTTCTTTTTTCAGTGCACAAGGAAGTCCACCCACACGAGGATACCCAGTGAGTGTACATAATGAGTATACATAATGAGCATACATAAATAGAGCAAGCCCTCTGCTTTTCAGGGCAGAGGGCTTGCTCCGTGCAGTTATGCACTCACGAACGGGAGTTCGTGCGGTAGCTATCTATGTGCTACGCGCATCAGGGAAGCTCATTCGGGAGGTTCGGGTTGTTAAGGCGCTCAGCCAGCGTGATCGGCAGGTACCACCAGACGGTTTCGTCGAGGTGCCAGCCGTGCAGGTCGAGGTCCAGCCCTTCTGCGTCGAGGCCAAACTCCGTGGCACGGCGCTGATCAACCAGGCGGATGCCCGTCGTGAAGGTGACCTTGTCACGTTCCACGAAGATGGTATTGAGCCCATCGTAGTCAGCGGAATCGATTGTATCAACTCCGTATGAGTCACGGACTTCGTTCACCAGTCCAAGAGCGCCCGCGCTATCTCCGCTGCGTTCAGCAGCTTCGGCCAGCATCAGGTGGTTTTCCTGCCAGGTGATGAAATTGATGTCCGCACCTGCATCGGGGTAGCGCCCTTGTAGGGGGAGCAGCGGCGTATCACCGACGGCCAGCCCCAGGTCGAAGCGAATCGGGTGTACTGCTTCGCGATTTAGAAGCCCAGCTTCGGTTACCTCACCGAAGTCGGCTGGAATTCCAACAGCGTCGGGGTCGATCAACGGGATACGTGCAGATTCAGCCGCATCGAAATCTCCACCGAGGTACTCATCGTTATAGAAGAAGCGTGGTGCGGGAACGGTTTGTGCACGTCCAATACCTCCCTGTGTGTCCCATGTGTTGGACTGGTTTCCGGAACGGTCAACGTACTGATTCTGGAACGGCGCGTCACCGGGTTCCAGACCATTCTCAGCAAAAGATTCTGCAGCGCTCACATCGTCTTGGAAGAGAGCAATACGGGCTTTCACCGAGTTAATGACCTTTGCTTCGTATTCTGAAGCAAAAGGAAGCGCATTATCGAGCTTCTCTACAGCCAGATCGTACATCTGTGCTGAAGGAATGAACTCTGAGCGTTCTTCATCGGCTGGACTATCAATCTCAGAGATCACACCGCCGCCGCTACGCTGGGTCTCACCGAAGTAGGCTGCCCAGTAGTAGCGGGCAATGCCTCCGTGGAAGTTACCAGCGAACTGCGCAGCCTGCCAGCGTGGGTCATCTGTTCCTCCGAAGGCCTCGGCGCCAAGGTTCTCTGCCCGAGATAACAGGTTATCTGCGAGGAAGCGGTACTGTCCGAGGTGGTTCTGCGTACCATCCACCGAGTTATTATTCAGCGGGTTGGTGTCTGCAGGCAGCCCGCGCATCAGGTCGCGGAACGTTGGAAAGGTTGCCCCTCCACCGTTTGCTCCGCCAAAAATGAACTGGTCGGAAATCAGGCTGGTCTGTACGCTCAGATTGTCTTGCACGTTGTTGCTACGTGCCCGAATACCATTGATAAGGAAGTCTACCTCATCTGGATCATTCAGGGCTTCGTCGCCAGCGCTGGAAATCGGATCGATGGTATCATCCACGATCGAGTCGCAAGCGGTTAAGCTTACGAACGCAAACAGCGCTATGAAAAGGGTAAGTAGTCGTATGCGTTTCATATCCAAATAGGTTGGGTACGTAAGAGTGCTTGGGTGTGGGATGGGTGCCGGTGCCGCACATCGGGTGCGGCACCGGACAACGCCCATCTCAACAGGGCTTCACGAGTGAAGCGTTTAGAATCCAAGCGTAACATTAACCTGGAATTGACGCGAGTTCGGAAGCGTCAGGAAATCCTGTCCGCGAATCAGACCACGGCCCCCAGTGAAGTTCACTTCAGGGTCGGGACCGGAGTATTCGGTGATTGTGAACAGATTCCGTGCCGCCAGTCCAACGGTCAGGTTCTGAATCGGCGCAGATCCACTACGCTGAATCAGATCGCTGAAGTTGTACCGGACCGATACTTCGCGCAGCTTGAGCCAATCTGCATCTTCGACGAAGTTGGAGTCGAAGTTGGAGTTTGTCTGGGCCAACCGGTTCGCAACGTCGATGTATTCGGCGGTGCCCGGCGTTAGTTCGCCAAGCTGGGCCTGCAGCTCGTTGCGGATAGGGTATCCTCCGGTACCGGCACCAAACCCAGCGGTGTTGTTGAGTACCTGGTGACCCAGGGCGTACTCAGCAAAGGCGCTCACGCTCAGGTTGCTGAAGAGCGTTGCGTTGACGCGGAATCCGCCTGTGTGCTCAGGAATCGGCTGCCCAACGACTTCGCGGGATCCCGTCTCGGGACCGGCAAATTCGCCATTGGCGTCAAACAGTGCACCGGTAACCGGTACGAGGAAGAAAGCCTGACGGGGCGATCCGGGGCGGAGCACGTTGCGGTTGAACCCACCAAAGATCTCATCCCGATCTGGACCCAGATCCTGCACTTCCGACCACTGGTATCCGTAGGTAAAGGTCAGGTCGACGCGAGCCGTTTCCGACAGGAGCGGCGTGGCACCAAGCGTAACCTCTACTCCCTGGCTCTCGATGCTTCCGACGTTAGCGGGAAGTGACTGAAAGCCAAATCCGGTTGAGGATGCAAGCGGGGCATCGATAATGGAGTCGCCGGCCCAGTTGTACCAGTAGGTACCTTCGAAGGAGTAGCGATCCGAAATATCGGCGTCGATGCCGAGCTCAAGCTCCTGAATCCGCTCAGGAACGATCTCAGGGTTACCAACCGATGAGATTGATGCACCTGCACCAAAGTCAGCAACAGTGGCTGAGAAACGAAGCGACTGCGCGTCAAGCACACCCGGCAGCTGACCGGTTTCTCCGTAGGCTGCACGTGCCGAGAGGAACGTGAAGAAGTCCGGCGTCCAGTCAAAGTTCGACAGCGTTACCGAACCGGTAACACTTGGGTAGTAGACATCGGATACATCTTCGCCAAGTGCCGTAGCTACGTCACGGCGCAGCATACCGGTGACGGTATATGTGTCGTTAAACACGAGCTCTTGCTGCAGGAAGATACCACTGGTACGCGTGTTCGTCAGCCCTTCACCAATGTTAAAGAGCTCATCGCCAGACCCGATGTCGGTAATCAACTGGTTACCGAATCCACGGGTAGTGCTGAATGAAGTACGACGCGTGACGTCCGTATACTGGCCACCAAGGAGTGTCGTAGCCTGCAGTCCGTCTGTGATACCATAGGCGTAGCTCGCCTGGGCGTCGAAGTTAAAGTTATCATTCTGACGGGTGAATATGTTGCGTTCACCATCTGTGCCAATGCCTGCGTAAGCAAATCCGGGCGGACGCGTACGGTCTTGGCGGCGCGTCGAGGTATCGAATCCACCTGTCGCCTGCAGATTCAGATTCTCAATCGGCTCCCAGCTTGCACGGAGCGAGCCGTTGAAGCGATTGATTTTCTGAACGTCTTGGAGGTTGGCAATCGCGAGGCTGTCCGTAAAGAGGTAGGGGACCGGAAGCAGCAGCGTGTTGCCGAGCCATCCCTGCACGTTGTTGTCGTTGTCAGGGCGCTGCAGTTCGTTGATTGTGTATCCAGCGCTTGCGCGAAGCGAGAAGTCATCGGTTGGGAAGGCTTCAAAGTTGGCGCGCAGGTTGGTACGCTCACCTTCGTTGTTGGCGATCGTGCCTTCTTCCATGCGGTGGTTGACCGACGCATAGAAGCGGGCGAAATCAGCACCACCCGACACGGCAACCTGGTGCTCCTGGAGCGACCCGGTTCCGAAGAGCGCGTTGGCATCGTCGGCCGTGACATGGTTGCGGGAGGAGTACTCGTTTTCTTGCTCACTCCAGCCTGCGGTTCCGCGATACTCAACGTTGAGTGTCGGATCGGCGGAGAACGATCCTCCTTTCGTTGTGATCAGCACAACACCGTTGGATCCATCTGTACCGTAGATGGCTGCACCGGCTGGCCCACGGATGATATCGATGTTCTCGATATCGGCCGGGTTCAGGTCGGCAAGCGGCGAAACGCCCTGCCCACCAGCGCCAAAGCCAACGATCTCATTGTTGTCGACGCGCGTGCCATCAATGTAGATGGCCGGCTGTCCGTCGCCACCGAGGCCACCGCCGCCGCGTACGTTGAAGCGAATGCCGCCACCGATGTTACCGGAAGAAGCCTGCGCGCTCACGCCGGCAACGTTTCCGGAGATGAGTTGCGACACATTGTCGAAGCTGGCACGCTCGGCAATGTCGGACGCGTCAACGCGCCCAATAGATACGCGAGAGCGTCCACGGTCTTGGCCGAGGCCAAGCCCCTGTACGACAACTTCACCGAGCTGCTCAGGAGCAACTTCGAGCGTGATGTCTACAGTGACAGTTTCTCCAGCCACAACTTCGACATCTCGCTCTACGGGGCTGTACCCTACGAACGTAGCCGACAACGTGTACGTACCTGCAGCAACGCTGAGCGTGTATCCGCCATCAGCGTCAGTTGCGGCACCATCACCTGTTTCGGGGATCTGTACAGTCGCGCCCGGGAGCGGCTCCCCGGTTTCGCCATCTATCACCGTACCGGTGATCGTTCCGTCTTGTGCAAAGACAAGCCCGGGTGCTAAAAGCAGCACCGCAAGCCCGCACAAGAGCCTTGTAGCTAATTTACTCATGATGTAATGTCCTCTGTCTGACCGAAAAAACGATGGGTAAAGCGCGGGGTGCAGTAAGCACCTGTTGCTTGACACGCGAGACGCAAGACTCTACGGACGCTTGGATATGCACTTAAGATATGCACTGCCTCAGATCTGGTATCGACCTCACACTGCATAGTCTCGAAGCTTTTGAACACCCTTTTGCGTCCCCTCACATAGCCAGATCAATCTGGCATAAGAGCGCCTGTAGAGTTTTATGGTTACAAGTGTTCAAGCAACGCACGTAATGAATACGCAGCATTGGGGGACAGGTGGTACGTCGTACGTGCAGCATCTCGCAAATCGCAACGCACATGACGCTCCGGCAGATGAAACAGTTTGCATATGCAATTTACTACGTGTTTCACTTGTCCGGACTCTTAAAGAACGCATTAGTGTACACAGATGCAAAGGCAATGCTTAGATAACACGGCGTTCATGGAGTCTTCTTTCCACGTCTACTGTACTGCCAGTCCTGGTTTTCACCGCCCAAATGCTTTTCGGAGGGCTTAGAACCTGTTTTGATTTCTTAATTTGGGCTCCGAGCGGCGGCGCTGGGCTGGGGCCGAAGGGCATGCCCCTGGTGCAAATTGCCCCCGATGTCGGCCCGTAGCCCCGGCTACGAACCGCCATCGGGGTCCAATTTTCGCCTCAGCGGCGCTCGCTCTCGCCTGCAAACCAAAACCCAAACAGGCTCTTAGCGCCTGTTTATCCCCCCTACAAGGATATCTTCCTGGAGCTTGCTCTGGACTGCTACCCGTCAATGATGGCCAATTGTGATTGATACAAACACAGAAGGCCCCCTGATCTATCAGGAGGCCTTCGTTCATACAGCACGGTATGGATTGCTCACCGACGCCTAAAAGTTAGGATTGTCGTTGCGTTCTGCGAGCGTGATGGGGAGGTACCACCATGCGTCCGCATCGCGGTGCCAGCCGTGCAGGTCTTCATCTACATCGATCCCCTGCTCGGTGATGCGACGCTGGTCAACCAGGCGATAGCCGAGCGTAAAGAGCTCTTTGTCGCGCTCCGTAAACAGCACATCAAGTGTAGCCTCTGCGAGATCGTCAAGCCCATGGCTGGCGCGTACAGCGTTGATACGTGCCAGTGGGTCACCGTTACCCTGACGCAGCTCGATCTCGGCCAGGATTAGCTCATTTTCCTGCCATGTAGCGAAATCGATTGAGGCACCACGCTCATTGTAGAGCCCCTGACGATGCCCCAGCAGGTTTCCACTTCCATCAAAGTTTGGCACCACGGGGATGCGGTTTGCCTCTGCTGCCTCAAGGTCTTCGTTGAGGTAGTCCTCTTCGCTAAAGAATCGTGGGGCAGCAAGCGTCTGCACGCGGCCGGGTCCTCCGGCGTCAAACCAGAAGTTAGCGCCGCCACCTGTCCGGTCGAGATACTGCGCCTGGAAGGGCGCATCGCCTTCAGCCAGTCCACTCTCCGCGTATGAACGTGCTGCATCAAGGTCTCCCTGGAAGAGCGCGATGCGCGCTAAGATGGTATGTATGACCCGGCTATCATAGCCTGTGCCTTCTCCCAGAAAGCTGGCTGCGCGCGGCAGGGCCTCTTCTTCGAGGCGGTTGGTAGCTCGCTGGTATAGCTCGTCTGATGGCACGAACTCACCTCGTTGTGTATCTTCCGGCGAATCGAGTTCGCTAATTACGCCTCCCCCCTCCTGTGCATCGCGTCCATAGAACGCAGCCCAGAAATACCGCGCGAGGGCGCCATGAAAGTGGGCATTGAAGAGCATGCGTGCGCGGGCCGGATCGGCCTCTCCTTCTGGCCACCCCCCTTCAGCAGGAGACAGGCCATCGATCGCTTCGGCTCGGCGGAGCAGTTCGTCAGCAAGGAAGCGATATTCACCAAGCTGCACGAGGCTTCCATCAACCGAGTTGTTATCCAGGTTGATGTCTGCTTCGTCGAGCTGGCGATAGGTCGGAAACGTAGCTCCGGATCCGCCAAATATGAACTGGTCTGACAGGATACTGGTGAGGAGTCCGGTACGGTCGTGGGTAGACGCAAAGCGTCCTTCTACGCCGCTGATCAAGAAATCGACCTGATCAGCACTGTTCAGGGCCTCATCCGATGCCGTGTTAATGGGGTCGTCGACGTCTTCTACCAGCGTATCGCATGCTGTAAATGCTAACAGCAAGGCTACAGCGGTAGTATATAAGAGTGTTCTCATGGATCTACTGTAAGACTATGGGTAACACATGGCTAATGGAGGAAGCTGCCGGGCCGCCTTTTCAGGCGGCCTGTAGCAGCAGTCGCAGACCTCGTTTAAAACCCGACTGTCACGTTTACCGTGAACTGCCGTGGCGTGGGGAGTGTGAGGAAGTCCTGTCCACGGCTCAGCGAGCGCGATCCGGCGAAGTTTACTTCGGGGTCGGCTCCACTGTATCCGGTAACGGTGAACAGATTACGAGCAGACACGCCCAGACGCAGCGTGCTGACCCCGGCGACATTCGCCTCCTGAATGAGGCTACTGAAGTCATAGTTGACGCTCAGCTCGCGCATTTTGAGATAATCAGCGTCTTCAATGAAGTTGCCCTGGAAGTTGGGGTTCGTACGCGCAAGCGCTTCAGCTGTCGTCCGGTATTCATCGGTACCCGGAGTCAATTCCCCAAGGTCTCCAACCAGGCGGTTACGCTCTGCATTTGTGCCATCGAAGGCAGCAAAGCGCAGCGTGTTGTTGTACACTTGATGTCCAAGCGCAACCTCAGCGAGTCCCGAGACCGAGAGGTTCTGGAAGAGCGTAAGGTTGAACCGCAGGCCTCCTGTGTGTTCAGGAATAGGCTGACCGAGCACCTGACGCTCCGCAGTTGCTTCTGGGCCAATGTATACGCCCTGGTCATCAAACTGCGCCCCGATTACTTCCTCAATGAAGAACGCGCTGCGGGGAAGGCCTTCGCGGATGACATTTACGTCGAACCCGTCGAAGATATTTTCGACTTCGCCCGTGTCGGTAACTTCACTTGTCTGGTAGGCATAGGTCAGGTTCAGATCCAGGCGTGCGTTTTCCCGAAGGAGTGGGGTAAGCCCAACGCCCAGTTCTATGCCTTGCGTTTCGATGCCTCCTACGTTACTCGGAAGCGTTCCTGCTCCGAATCCGGTAGACGGCGCCAGCGGCTGGTCGATAATCGAGTTGTTAGCGAAGCTGTAGTAGTACGTCGCCTCAATGGAGTACTGGTCTAAGAGGTCAGCATCAATGCCTGCCTCAACTTCCTGGACGCGCTCGGGAACGAGCTGCGGGTTTCCAACAGAACCGATTGTCGCTCCGGCTCCAAACCCAGAGGCTCTTGCGTTATAACGCAGTGCCTCCCCATCTACAATGCCTGGCAGGTTCCCGGTGGCTCCGTATGCCACACGTGGACGCAGGAGCGTGAAGACTTCTGGGATAGCGTCAAACCGATCCAGACGCACTGCAGCGCTTGCACTTGGATACCACACGTTTGTTACGCCTTCACCAAGGGCGGTAGCCACGTCGCGACGCAGCTGCCCCGTAAGGAAGTACGTATCTCCGAAGACGAGCTCCTGTTGCGCGAAGATGCCTCCCGTTCGCTCATTGAGGAAGTTCTCATCCAGCGTTGTGAAGTCATCTCCGGCGCCGATATTTGTGATCACATCGGTCGCAAACTCCTGAGCGGTTCCAAACGAGGTGCGCAGGGTCTGCTGCGTAAACTGTCCTCCGATGAGGCTGGTAGCTGCAACCCCTGAAATCGGCTCGTAGCTGTACTGCGCCTGCAGATCAGCATTTAGCTGCTCATTGTTGCGATTGAAGAAGTTGCGTTCGCCGGTGGTACCAATGCCCGGATAGCTGAACCCAACAGGACGCGTGCGGTCCTGGCGTCGTGTAGAGGCATCGTATCCGGCCGACCCTGTGAATGTGAGGTTTTCAATGGGTGTGTACTCAGCTCGCACCGACCCAACAAAGCGGTTCACACGCTGCACATCTTCAATGTTGAAGATAGCCAGGCTGTCGGTGAGGAAGTAGGGCGTCGGGCCAAGAAGCGTCTCGCCAACGGATCCCTGAATGCTGTTGTCATTCTCAGGACGATTCAGCACGTTAGCCGTATATCCTGCGCTGGCCCGTACACTGAGTTCGTCGACAGGGAAAGCCTCAAAGTTGGCGCGCAGATTGGTACGGTCGCCCGAGTTATTTGGCAGCGCGCCGTCTTCTTGGCGATTATCAACGGAAGCGTAGTAGCGCACCGACTCGGTTCCGCCTGAGATGCTCACCTGATGCTGCTGGATTCCACCACGGCGAAACAGGTCATTGGCCAGGTCGCCACGGTTGATCTCACCGTCGTCGAAAACATCAGGATCAAAGGTCTGATCCCCCTGCTCGTTAAAGCCAAACGTTCCCCTGTACTGCAGATCAAACGTGGGTTCAGCAGAGAACGAGCCGCTTTTGGTCGTGATGAGCACAACGCCGTTGGCTCCTTCGGTGCCATAGATGGCCGCTCCAGCAGGTCCGCGCACCACATCGATCGACTCAATGTCATTGGGGTTCAAGTCGGCAAGGGTCGAGATCCCCTGCCCACCGCCGCCAAATCCGGCGACTTCTGAGTTGTCGATGCGCACGCCATCAATGTAGATAGCAGGCTGGCCATCGCCACCCAGTCCGCCACCTCCGCGTACGTTGAATCGGATGCCTCCACCGATATTTCCAGAAGCAGACTGCACGTTTACACCGGCCACATTGCCTCCGATGAGCTGCGAAACGTCCTGGAAGCTGGCCCGGTCAGAGAGGTCATCGGCGTCGATGCGACCCACCGATACCTGCGCCTGTCCTCGATCACGCTGTATACCCAGACCGGTTACAACGACCTCGCCAAGGTCGGCCAGGTCGGGATCCATCTGGAAATCGATCTCCGTGACGGTTCCTTCTTCTACGGTGACATCTTGCTCATTCTGGAAGTATCCGACAAAGGTAGCACGGACGATCTGGTCGCCTGCGGGTACATTCTGTAATCGAAACGTTCCGTCAACATCGGTTGGGGTTCCGATTTCAGTGCCGGCAATTACAACGTTTGCGCCCGGCAAGGGCTCGCCCGTCTCAGCATCAGTGACTGTTCCAGCCACCGTGCCGCTCTGGGCTACTACGAGTCCGGGTGCCATAAAAAGCACCAAGACTCCGGTTATAAACTGAGATAAAAACTTGTGCATGGGTCGGGATTGTATTCCATAGGAATGGGCGACGAACGACGCTGTGTCAGACATAGGTGCCCGTGTGTTCACCTCGATGGGGTACTGCTCTTTGGCACTAAAGCGCACTGAGGCAATAGCCATCTGTTAACAGTTGGCTAGCCGGAGAGAAGCGCGCGAAAGCTGACCGAGGGAAGCCGGCGACCGCCTATCTACATATCTGTCGTAGACAGGCATTGATGCTGGAAGGGAGTCGGCGCGACAACTGAGCGTACATATATGCTCCTTGTTTGACACTAAGCGCGGCTACAACACAGTCCGTATTGCAGAAAAAAGCTATATGGACTGCTTATGACTGATATATTTTTACCAAGACACGACCCAAACGTCAACTGTTTGAATGTAGATTGCATCTACTGAAGACGAAATGAGGATTAAAGACCTGTTCTCGACCACGATCATTACGGATTTCGGACAAGATCTAATTCGCAGCGCGTGCGTCGTGAACCCTCTAATTGTCAAAGAGACATCCTGATTTAGGCTAAGAACCTGTTTTGATTTCTTAATTTGGGCTCCGAGCGGCGGCGCTGGACTGCAAACCAAAACCCAAACAGGCTCTAAGAGCCAGGGCGCAGTGTAATAAGGAGTGGACGCTCTACAGTGTGGCCAGCAACATCATCAGTAACACGCACTGTGATTTCTATCTCTGCATCGTTTCCTCGGTCGAATTCATTGATTGGTATGATAACGTACTCGTTAGTGCGGGTATCTTCCCCTTCATAGGTCAGCTCAGTAGATGTTCTCTGGCTGTGATCCCCGAAGAAAAAGCCCCGAACTCCGCTACGCTCTTCTACATATTCCACTTCGTACTGTACCGTGTAGGTAGTACGGTCTTGCTGGTTAAGGGAGAGGTTGTACAGTTCGAAATAGATAGGAAGGGGATACCCGCTTTGCAATGTCGTTGATATGAGTGGACTCTGATTTGCGAAGTCTATATCTCCAGACAAATCGCTCTTCAGGGGCTTCAGGTCGCTCATCTCAAACCGCCCATCAGTGTGTAAGGAACGCAGCGAGTCTATACGCACGGTTTTGATACGAGCCTGGTCTGCAGATGCATGATATCTATTTGGCTCCAGGCTTAGCTGACTCCACTGCATTGCTATGTGGTAGACAGAATCTGGAGCATTTAGGGCGGACGTGTGAGGACCTGTCAACCATTCCGTGTCGCTACTGTGCTCTATCTCAAATGCCTCTCTTTCCGTATCAGCCAGCGTAAATGTTTCGCTATAAGTGCGTGAGGTGAATTCAATCAAGTGCCGCTTTCTACTATCTGCTTCGACTCCGACTTGCCAGTATATATCTACGCGAGTACCTCCTTCGTTATTTAAAAAGCGTGCTGTCCGTGCGATTACTGGAAGCTTTTCATTAGCCGAAAGAACACTGCTGTATTGCGTGGGCAATGTTTTTGTGCGCTCTCGGCGCGTGTTTCTGTCTTCTACTATACTGTTGCGTATTGTCTTGCGCAGCACGTTTGAAGGCCATTGAACCCCTCCCCCTGGAGTACGGGCAATATCATTAGGGCCGTCCGTCAAGGATTGGAGAACTGTCTGCCCAGAGTCGTCAACTCCGGCAGCGCCGGGCAGCGCCTGTACCGCCTCTTGGTAGGACAGGAAGGAATCGATATCGCTGTAAAGATTCCCAAAGTCACCGTAGTGCATTGCAATACGGCGATAGATGTGACGAAGGGCCCGCAGAGCAATCATTGATTTTCGCTGGCCTACACGCGAGTGGTTGAACCCACGTTGCAATTCGCTTGGGATTAAGTCTGTTACTTCTGCTTGCTCGTATCCATCGCCACGTTGGATGAACAAAAATCGACCATAGGTTCCAAGATGGGGATACGACCAGATCTCATTTCGGGGGAATGACCCGTGAGAAACTCGACTTCCAAGCTGAATAATCTCCTGAATAAACTGGGTATCGTCAAATCGAATTTCACTCTTACGCTGGGGAGCACCATACTGCACGTACACCGCACCACGGTCATCAAACCCACGTGGATCATTTCGAGATTGGTAGTTTGTCGTTGCTTTCCGAACACGTCCAATGTGTTCAGCCGTGCGTTCGTTATATTCTGTCGAAAGCAACAGGTCTTTTTTCTCCCACCACCCGAGAAGGTACTCTGATGCGTTCTTGCTAAATTGCCAGTCTTTTGCCCGATCTTCGGAATTTAATATGACACGAGACCTTTCGCTCTCTGAAAGAAGGGGAATAACCTGTGCCATATATTTTTCAACTACACCACGTTCCCATTCAAAGAGATCGTCTCTTACACGGTTTGTAATGGTATGATAGGCAGCGACTTGTTGTTGAGGTGATAGCATACCCTCTCTATCAGACCACAGAAGCTGATCAGCAACACGCACGTCGACGCATGGACCTGAGTGCAGGACATAATTCCGCATTACACGATCTGCCTCTGAAGGCTTCCCTACCTGTTGCTTGGCGGTGATTAACCAGAAAGCCTTGCTCCCATGTCGAGCAGATATGTACGGAGAAGCAGATTGTCCTCTTTTATCTTCTCGGGAGGTGAGCATCACAATAACCTGTTCGGGGCTGCCCTCTTCGACAAGTTTCTTTGCTTCTTGTAGGCGCCTTTCCATATCTGGATCTGTTTCAGATATGAGGTTCTCTGCAGTACATCTTGGATCGCTGGCCTGCGCATCAAATACACCTATGACATACAGCCCCACCAAAACAAATAGAGAGTAGAGGATACGGACCCACATAGATATCAAGTGCTTTGTGCTTTTTCTCACGGATGATACAAGCGCCCCAACAAAGTGTTCACCTTTTCTTTATGCACACACGAGGCTGCAGGCTCTGGTTTGGACGTGGGTCCTTTTTGTTCAGAACAATAGTTTTGGTATAGTAGCAGGAAAGGAGGATATGTGGCTACGGATTATCCCCTCAGAAAAAAGGGCACCACGCCGTTTCCGGCGCAGTGCCCTTTCCGTATTCGCCTTACAGCATAACTCCTAAAAGAGAAGAAAGCCTTTTAACTCTTTACTCCTCAGTCGCAACGCCTGAAAGCTCAAACGTCACTGTACTGACTGGATTAAACCCATCGTCCACGTCAAGTTCGAACGTCCCTGTCGCAGTTCCAGAAGCTGTTGGAGAAAATGAGATCACAATCTCTTCTCCTTCTTCTTCCTCACCCGTTGGGGCGACAGTGAGCGGAAAGGTTGGGGACTCAAGGTCGAAGACTTCAGATCCTGGCGTCGCCCCTTCAAAAAAGGATGGCGCCGACAGATCCACAGGCTCGGTTCCACTGTTTACGACATTTATGACGACCTCCTCGGTCTCTCCTACGACCGCCTCGAAGTCAAGAGTAGCTTCTGAAAAGCTAATTTCTCCAATGGACCGAGCAGAGAGGGCGATTGATTTCGTCGTGGGTTCGGGCGATTCATTTGTTACGTCGAAGCTAACGGTTCCGTCGTATATTCCCACTGCCGAAGGGTTATATGTCACCTGAACCAGTGCTGCCTCGCCTGGAGCAAGGCTGAAGGGGGGGGCAAGTTCGTCTCCTGCTTCGAGCCCTTCCTCGCCCGAAGATGGTACAAAGAAACCATCAAAGGTGAACTCTGCTCCTTCTAAGGTTACATCTTGTACCTCAGTAGCACGCGTTCCCGTATTCTCAATAACTGCAAAGGACGTTTCAGTTTCGGATGAAGCAACGTTTCCTATTGCGATGTTGGGAGATACCTGAACATCAGCGGAGCGCGCAACCGATACGATTGAGAACGTTTTGAGATTTTCGGCTGCAATGATTTCCCCACTTGCTACATCCTGTAGCTCAATGGTGAGCGCTCTTGCACTTCCCGGCGGAAGTTCTGCATTCAGCACCTGAACTGCAACCTGCCCAAAGCTTTCTCCAGCTGGAATTGTGAAGTCTGTTCCATTAGGAAAGCTGTAATGAACACCTTCCTGAGCGGAAGTCTCTTCTTCGTTTACAACCACACTTGCTTGAATGTCTTGGTCTTGCTGAGGACCAATGAGGTTTACCTGTAGACCGAGAGTGCCAGCACCATCAAGCAACTGAACAGAATAACTACCGCTTACCTGCTCAAATTCTAACTGCGGAGTATCATCGAATGCACCGCCTATCTCATCAAAGCATCCAGTGAGCACGACGCTGCTTGCAATGAGAGCAGCCCCAATAAGATGTATGTATCGTTTAACGTTCATGGATTATCTATGTAATAGGTCTTTGATAACGGAAAAGGAACTCAGCGCTTGGAAGGCGTGTGCTTGGGCCAGCAGCTTACTGGCCAAGCACACTCTCCCATCGCTTTTTGATATTAGTAGCCAGGATTCTGCTCCAACCCAAATTCAATAAACTGCGAGTTTGGTATCGGGGCCAGAATACGAAAGTTGTCTGCTGGCAGATCATTGAGCGCACGCTGCTCTTGAGGCTTAGGAATGTCCATGCCTCGGCGCTTCAAATCGAAGAAGCGATGTCCCTCAAATAGAAGCTCAATGCGACGCTCATCCATTATAGCGTCAAGCAGATCGGAACCCGAGGCTGTAATATCAGAAGCATTTCGCGCACTGCGCAAAGCGTTAAGTTCAGACCGAGCGCCGGCTTCATCTCCCTCCTCATACAGCGCTTCAGCACGTATCAGGTGCATCTCGGCCACTCGGATAAGCGGAATAGGATCTACATTTTGTGCGATAGCTCCAGGGAACTTATTGAGGTATACCACTGGCCCTTCACCATCTTTAAACCCATCGACAAAGAGCTCCAGACGCACGTCAGAAGGCTCATGTAGGCTCCGAACATCCTGTGTTGGAATGACCTCAAAGCTGAACTGTTGTCCTTCATCACCAATGGTCAGTGCATCAAGAGCGCCGTTTGCGCTTGTTGCATCGCCATCCGTCCCTGCGGTCATTGGCATCTCCAAAATCGACTCGGGGTGTGTAGTGCCTGTCCATGCGCCTACAAAACCATCGGCTGGTACGAGCGAAAGCCCTGAGGCATCAAGCGCATTCTGTGCTTCACTTGCTGCAGTGCCCCAGTCTTCCAGATAGAGAGCGACACGCGCACGAAGTGCATGAGCAGCCGCAGGTGTTGCAAAGTTTTTATTGTTTACCTGCCCACCTTCTTCCGCGCTGCTAAGCAAAGCGATAGATTCGTCAAGATCAGCAACCACCTGGTTGTATACCTCTTGGTTAGTGGCACGTGGCAGCACCACGGCGTCTTCTGAGCTTCGCGTCGGCGTCAGACGCAGCGGAGCAGCAAGATTGAACCCGCCCACTTCACGGCCTGGTTCGTATCCTTTTGTGCGTGCCAGATCAAAGTAGTTTAGGGCTCGCAAGAACCGAGCTTCTCCCTCAATTCGATTGCGGACGGCTTCTGGATTTACAGCCGTGATCTCAATGTCGTCAATCTGAGCAAGAATCAGATTTGTCTCGTTGATCGCTGCGTACGGGTTTCCCCAGGTATTCAGGTGCGCGCCCTGTGTATTCGATACAGGGTTAGGATATCTGTTTGAATTCTGCTGTGTAGCGTTGATCCCGTCAGCAAGAGCATCAGGATACAGCATAAACTGCTGACCGTAACGGGTTACCTGTTGCAGACGATCATATGTGGAAATAAGGAGAGACTCAAATCCTTCGACGGATTCAAGCGCCTGTTCTGGGGAAACACTTTGCTCGGGCTCAACCTCATCGATTGATATCAGGTCGCAAGCCGCAACGGTCAGCAAAAGCGCCACAGACATTGTTAGTAGCGATATACGCTTCATCATAATAGTGGGTATTAGTTATATGTTGAGAAACAGGAAGGAAGCTGAAGAAGAAATGGTGTGCCTGATGGAGGCAAGAGTAGAACAAGCAAGTAGTTGCTCAGCTTGTCTCTTGCCCCCAGTCATGGCACATCGGTCTACGCCTTCTCAGCTCCTATCTGCTAAAAGGTCACTTGCAGCCCAGCCGTAATGCGACGCGACTGTGGAAACTGGCCAAGCGCAGTTCCGATGACTTCTGGGTCAGGTCCCGTAAAGTCCGTGATCGTTGCCAGATTCTCTCCTTGCAGGAAGACTGATGCACGACTCAACTGAGCGGCATTCAGAAGCTCTGTAGGAATCTGATACGAAAGACGAACTTCTTTCAAGCGAATGTACGAAGCGTCTTCCATGAAGCGCGTTGAGAAGATGCCTTCACTTGCTCCATCGAGGTAAGCACCACGGTACAATTTCGGCACTGCCGTAACATCGCCCGGTTCTTGCCAGCGGTCAAGCACACGGGTCGAGCTGTTAAAGTCAAAGCTCGACACGTCTGAAAAGAATGCATTGTTGTTGAGCGTCGTTCGTCCATAATCATACTGGATAAATACGCTTAGCGCTAATCCGCCGTACGAGAAGCGATTCGTGAGCCCTCCAAAGAAGTCGGGCTGCAAGTTACCCACCAGCTGCTCATCAGAAGCGCTGGGGATGTACGTGAGGTTACCGTCTTCATCATAGTACATGGGACGACCATTAGCCGGATTGACGCCGGCGTACAGCGGCTGACGGTACTGCCCGACAGGTTCACCAACTTCGAATACGAGCCCACCTGATGTGATCTCGTCTTGATCATCCGTCAGTGAGAGAACCTCTGAACGCTCAAAGGCGATGTTGAAGTCGGTGCTCCACTGGAAGCCACCAACATCCAGATTCAACGTCGACAGCTCCAATTCAATTCCCTCGTTACGGACTTCGCCTACGTTTTCGGTAATGCTCCCGAAACCGCTATCGGCCGGCAGGCTCCGACCAAGGAGGAGTTCTTGGCGGTCGCTACGATACACATCGAATTCTCCACTGATGCGGCGATTCAAGATTGAGAAACTGAGACCTATATTTGTCTCTTTGTTCTCTTCCCATGTCAGCAACGTGTTGCCAAGGCTGGACGGACGAATCCCGGGACGCGCCCCGTACTCACCACTTCCGATAAAGAGCTGGCGCGCGGCGAAGTTACCAATTTCACTGTTTCCAGTGACTCCATATCCGGCACGAAGCTGCAGGTTATCGACAAACCCGATGTCATCCATGAAAGACTCATTCGAGATGCGCCAGAAGCCAGACACAGTGCCAAACAGTCCCCAACGGTTTTCCGCACCGAAGCGAGAAGATCCATCGTAACGGAGCGTACCACGAAGCTGGTACGTGTCGTCGTATGTGTACTCACCGTTTGCAAATCCGCTCTGGACGCGGTAGCGAGAACGGGCGGAGTTCACGCTGTTCGGTTCGGCTGCGCTCTGAAGGGTCCGGAAAAGAAAGTTTGGAAATCCTCTGCCGTTGGCACCGTTTAATTCAAAAGCTTCCTGCTTATACTCGGCGCCTAACAACCCGGTAAAAGCATGCGTTTGATCAAAGACGCGGTCAAAGGTCAAACTTTGACTGATGTTGAAGCTCGTGCGACGATCAGCAAATACAGTAAGGCTTCCGCCAACACCTTGATTCTCAGGAAGTCGCGGATCGAGATAGCTCTCTTCACCTGTATCTTCGTGCTGAAGTCCTACATATGTACGAGAGAAAAGACCCTCGCCCCACTCAACATTCGCAGCTGCACTGGCAACAATTTGGTTCGCGTTTGATTCGCGCGTATTGAACGTTTCCTGAGCTACTGGATTCCGATCAAATGTACCTCCAAAAAAGGCAAATCCGCTATCCGGATTTCCCGGCTCATTGTAGATAGAAAGCGTTGGTTGGATAAACTGAGCCGACCAGAATGGACTATTGATAAATGGCCCATCTGAAATTGTACCGCTAATGTCTGTTGTCGTCAGGTTGATACTCGACTCCAACGAGATACGGCTTGTGGCCTGATGATCCAGATTAGCTCGCAATCCACCCTGGCGGAAGTATGACTCTATGATTTGACCTTCATCCCGCGTAAAACGCCCCGAAATAAAGAAGGAGGTTCGCTCATCGCCACCACGCAGCGACATGTTGTAGCTCTGCGTGAGGCCCGTCTGGAAAACAGCATCTTGCCAGTTGGTATTGAGCAAGTCGGGATCGTCGGGGTCACCAAAAGCCCCTGCCGCTGCATTACGAGCACTTTCACGCACAGCCTCCGTGTCACCAAAGCGATCAACTTGGAAGTTGACAAACGACTCAATCCGGTTCTCTGCCCACTGCGGACCACTGAGAACATCAAAGTCTTCGATTTGATCAACCGTTCCTATCTGAGTGCTGAATGAGATCTCAGTTGGGCCGGGCTGTCCACGCTTGGTAGTAATTAAAACCACCCCGTTAGCAGCCTGGGCTCCATAAATAGACTTCGCGGATGCATCCTTGAGAACCTCGATTGACTCAATGTCCCCCGGATTAATCGCATTGAGAGGGTTTCCGTTCGCAAACCCCAACTGGCTGGTATTGGAGAACTGGACTCCGTCAACGATGATCAGCGGATCTTCTCCAGCGGTGATGGATCCTGAGCCACGTATCTGAAACTGAAGACCGGCGCCAGGCTGCCCACTGGCCGACGTAACGCGGGCACCAGCAATACGTCCTTGAACCGCTGCATCTGCACTCCGTGATGTTACCGTTTCAATGTCTTCTGAACTAACACGTCCAACTGACCCTGATTCCACACGGCGGCGCGTCACTCCATATCCCTGAACCACAATCTCACCGAGCTGTGACTCAGACACATCGAGCTCGAAATCTGCTGTAATCGTCTCTCCAGCGATAATTTCTACCTCACGCTCAACACGCTCAAATCCCACAAAAGAGACCGCTAACGTGTATGTGCCTTCAGGTGCTCTTACCGTGTAGGTACCGTCAGATCCTGTAGCGGCTCCAATTCCAAGTGCCTCAATCTGCACCGTGGCTCCTGGCAGAAGCTCCCCAGTATCTGCTTCTGATACGGTACCTACTACTGTACCCTCTTCCTGTGCGAACACGAGCCCCGGCGCCAATAGCAGCACCGTCAGCCCGCATAAGAGCTTTGTAGCTAATCTATTCATGATGTTGATTTCTTTATCGAACGAAAAAGTGATGAGCGACAGCAACTAACGTGCCTCACTCAAAAGAATCCGCAACACATTGCCAACTCCTTTCAAAACATCTGCCAGCTTTTTCCAAAGCAAGCTAAAGACAGCTGATGAAAACGCATATGCTTTGTGCTTTCATGTAGATGCGTTAGAAGATTGACGATTTACAAGTTTTGTAAAGTGATCAATCTAAGCTTAGTTAATTCTGAAGTTACCAATACGCTATGCATTCACATTAACATTAATACCCAGAACCTTCGCCATTATCAAGGGCGCGTGTACTGAACCGTATGTTACTGAGGAACTGTAGGCGCAAAGAGACCCGATTAACACAAAATTAACTCAAAGATCTTCAAAGAAGATCTGAATCAAACGTCAGTAAACCCATTTGAACTCTTCTCCCAAACACAGACAAATAGCACCTATGCAACTGAAAACCCCGATGTGCTTGTTGAGCAGATCGGGGTCAGGTATCGTCAGCTATATGGGGAATTTGCACAGACTTACCGGCACAGGCAGGTCGCTCACTCAGGTTTGACCATGCCCTGCGAACATCTCTGTTCTACAGAGTGCTTGCCCGATACGACTACCCGAGGTAGAGCGTGGTCGCATAGATGAAGTAGACTGTAAGTCCAATGATGTCGTTCAGGGTAGTCACAAACGGCCCCATCGCACTGGCCGGGTCGATGCCCAGCCACTTCAATGCGAAAGGAACCAGCGCTCCGTTGGTCGTAGCCAGTACAATCACGGTGAGCATGGTAGCTCCAAGCGTCAGGGCCAAGAGGGGCACGTCGCCAAGCTGGAAGACGAAGACGGCGATGCAGAGCAACGCAGCAAGCACGACGCCGTTTATCAGAGCCACGACCATCTCTTTCAGGATGCGCGCGCCTATGTCTCCCATCCACAAGTCGCCCGACGAAAGCCCCTGCACGGCGATCGCCGCACTCTGTACGGCGGCGTTGCCTCCCATCGCCGTTACGATCGGGATGAACATGGCAAGCACGACCGCTTGCTCCAGCGCCACCTCAAACCCACCGATCACGGAGCCGGAGAGCCCGGCCCCAAACAGCCCAACCAGCAGCCAGGGCAGCCGCCCTCGACTTACCCGCCACACGGTGTCATCGGGCTGCTCGATGCCCGACCCCCCGCTCATGATCTGGATGTCTTCTTCAGCTTCCTCACGAATCACATCAACGACGTCGTCAATCGTGATCCGCCCAACCATCCCACCCGTTGAATCAACAACCGGCATCGAGACCAGGTCGTACCGCTCCATGATGCGGGCAACTTCCTCGCGGTCTATGTCAGTTGGCACCGAGATAAAGTCCTCGTGCATCACCGTGCGCACCGGGTCTTCAGCAGGGGCAAGCATCAGGTCTTTGAGTGAGACCACCCCCTCCAGCCGATCGTTGTCTCCAAGCACGAAAACCGAGTAGATGTCGTCGATGTCTGTAGCGTGCGCACGCACGGCCTCAATCACATGCTCAAGCGTCCAGGTCGGTGGGACGGACACAAACTCGCGGGCCATGATGCCGCCGGCGCTCTCCTCGTCGTATTCGAGGAGCGCAGCAACGTCGTGCGTATCCTCAAGATCGGGGAGAACGTCGAGGGCCTGGGCATCGGACATGTCGTTGAGCACGTCCGCAGCGTCATCGGTGTCGAGTGCGTCGATGAGCACGCGAAGGCGCTCGGCCTGCAGGTCTTGAAGTACGGCAGCGCGCTGCCCATCTGTCAGCTCAACGAGCACGTCGCTCGCCTGCGCGTCGGGAAGCCAGGCAAACACCTTGTACGCCTGCTCCTCCGAAAGCCGCCCCAGAAGCTGAGCCAGATCAGCCGGGTGCAGGTCAGATGTCAAGTTCAGCACCATGCCATGCTGGTCCGCCTCGACCAGCACGGCTACATCCTCAACGAAGTCAGCATCGATCTCAAGCATTCCCAGCCGTCTCTGAGAGGAAGCCTCCGTAGTAGCAGGACGATTCATAGGATGCGGTCTACTCATTCATGAAGTTTCGGGGACGATGCACTGGCATGGCTGTCGGCATCAAGCGAACGGGCCAGCTCTACGAAGTCTTCGGGGGCAAGCGCCTCAGCACGACGGCGGCCCCAGTCGTTCGGAAGGGATACGCCAATATCTTTCGACCACGGGCTTAAACTGTTTCGGAGCATCTTACGACGCTGGTTAAAGGCCGCTCGTACCAGCGTACGCAGCCACTTCGGGTCGACCCCAGGAGCCGATGCGGTACCGTAAACGCACCGGACCGCCGCGCTTGTTACGTTCGGTTGCGGACTGAACACGTGCCGTGATATGTTGAAGAGGTGCTCGGGCGCGGCATACAGCTGCATGATCACGCTCAGGATTCCGTACGCTTTTGTGCGGGGGTCTGCAACCAGACGCTCCGCCACTTCTTTCTGCATCGTAAGCACGGCTTCTGCCACATGCGACCGCGCATCCACAAGCGCAAAAAGCAGCTGGCTGGTGAGGTAGTACGGGGTGTTGCTAATGACGTAGACCGGCCCTCCTTTCTCTTCGGCCAGGGCAGGCCAGTTTGCGTTCAGCGCGTCCTCCTGACGCACGTCAACGGCCGGAAGCTTCTGGTTCAGGTATGCAACGGCCCGGTCGTCAACCTCAAGCGCGGTGAACGTGTCGTAGCGCGCGTGCAGCAGTTCCGTTAGCGCCCCCGTGCCCGGCCCAATCTCCACAACATGCGCGTCAGGGGGCGCCTGTAACGCATCTACAATCTTGCGGATCATGTTGGGGTCGTGCATGAAGTTCTGCCCGAGGCTTTGCTTCGGACGGAAAGGAGCGTGCTCTGCCATAGAACAGGGGGTTGTAGAGACAAAAGCATGGGGGAAGCGAACCGCATGCAACCAAGACACCGGCGACTCGCATCCCCCCGAATAGTAAAGCGCTACCGCAGGTGGGTACGGCGATTGCGAACGTAATCCTCAAATAGGAAGCTGCCCAGGTCGTCGAGCGACGCGTAGTAGGCGCGTCCGTGGTTGGCTTCGGTGAGGTCGCGCACGAAGTTTTGCAGTTGCGGATCGCGCGCCACCATAAAGGTGGTGATGGTGATGCCCTCGCGGCGGCACATCATGCCTTCGTCGAGCACCTTGTTCACGATACGGCGATCGAGTCCAAACGCGTTTCGGTACATCCGCCCGTTTTCGATATGACAGCTGGGCTTGCCATCGGTAATCATGAAGATCTGCTTGTTGCGATTCTTGCGGCGATGCAAGATATCACGCGCTCGCTGCAGCCCGGCCCGCGTGTTCGTGTAGTAGGGCCCCACCTCCAGATACGGAAGGTCTTTCAGGTCGACCTCCCAGGCTTCGTTGCCAAACGCCACAATATCTAATGTGTCGTCTGGATAGCGCGTTTTGATGAGCTCGGCAAGCGCGAGAGCGGTCTTCCGTGCGGGCGTAATGCGATCTTCTCCATACAGGATCATCGAGTGCGACAGGTCGATCATGAGCACGGTTGCCATGGTCGACTGGTGGTCGGTCTCGTGCACGCGAAAATCGTCCTCGCTGAGGTGCCAGTCCGCCCCGATGCCACTGCGCCGAAACGAGTTAGCCAGCGTACCTGTCACGTCAAGGCGATTCACGTCATCGCCAAACGACCATCGGCGCGTTTCCGGCAGCCGTTCTTCGCCCTGGCCCGGATGGGGCGTACGGTGGTTCCCCCGCCCGTCCTTGCGCAGGTCTTTAAAGACACGCTCCAGCGCCCGCTCGCGCAGCGCACGCTCGGTGCGCGCCGTGATCTGGACAACCTGGCCGTCTTCATCATCGCGCAGGTAGCCGCGCCGTTTGAGCTCTTCGACAAAGTCGCCAATGCCCTCGTCATACCCCTCGGTCAGGCCATACTGCTCATCAAGCTGTGTAAGCCACTGCAGCGCCTCGCCCGCATCACCGGCGGTGTGCTGCAAGAGCTCCTGAAAGAGCTCGTTGAGCTGGTCAAAAAGCGGACGTTGGTCTCCATGCCGGGCGTCGTCCCACGCCGTGTACTGGAAAGAATAGGCCATTGTGCGTGGTGGAGCAGGTCGTAGATCCGTCTATGTATGTCTATGTGTGCTGCTTCTTGCAACGCGCATTGCAGAACAGGTGTTCGGGGGCAAGGGTGCTCTGTTACGTTCAAGCCGTGTGCAGTATGCAATGCGCAGTATGCAATGCGCAGACATATCTTTTGGGATGCGAGACGTGTGGAGCAACACGGGGCTTGTAAATGCGAACAGCCCCCTTCGCGAACTCCCGAAGAGGGCTGCTCAACATATGTGGGTTCCTATACTTCCGCGCAAGCAGGCTTTACTGCATACGGTTAGTTACTCAAGCTGAACTGAACCCAGACGGTCGTACGTGCCGCAACGGCACGTCCGCTCACGCGTGCGGGTTCGAATTCAGCATTGCGCACTACGCGCAGCGCTTCGCGATCGCATCCATAGCCGATGCCTCGAATAAGATCGGCTTCGCGTACCGATCCATCAGGATTGACAATCGCCTGAATATACACTCGGCCTTCAACCCCACGGCGCTGGGCACGCTCAGGGTACGAGGCGTTGCGTGTGAGTGCCGCGAGCCCTCCAACCGGCGATGGCTCTTCGTCGACCACCGTATAGATGCGTTCGCCTGTTTCTTCATCCTGTTCGCTACGCTGTGCTTCACGCTGGCGGCGCGCCTCAGCCATCTGAACTTCCTCGTACTCGCGCTGGGCCTGCTGCAGCCGCGCAACGATCTCATCGTCGTCGGGATTGATCTCGTAGGCCTGCCGGTAGAGCTGCACCGCCTCCTCGTAGTTGCCCTCTTGCAGCGCCTCATCGGCCTGTGCACGAATCTGATCAAACTGCTCAAGTTGCTGTTGCTGTTCAGCCAGAAGCTGCTCGTTCTGGCTCATCATGTCTTGCAGCTCGGCATGGTCAGGGTTAATCTGAACGGCTTGCTCAAAAGCCTCCTGGGCATCGGCATACCGTCCGGTCTGCATGAAGCGCTCGGCGCGGTCGAGGTGGCGCTGGAACTCGCTTTCTGACTCTCGCTCGGCCAGTTGACTCTGCACGGTAGACAGGCGGTCTTGTGCAAATGGATCGCCGGCGCGGTATTCCAATGCGTTTTCGTAGTTGCGCTGTGCCGCCCCAAGGTTGCCTGCGCTAAACTGCTCCTCAGCCTGTGTGATGTAGAAGTCGTAGAGCTCATCCGGACCAAAGGAACTGCCGCCCTCGTCTCCACCGCCACTACGCGCCTGAATCAGATTGCGCTGCTGTTCACCTACCTCTGCGATCATCATCTCGGCGTCCTCATCGCCGGGCTGCTGGTCGAGCGCGTTGTAGAACGCGGCCATTGCCTGGCCATAGATCCGGTTTGCTTCCTCGAAGTTCTCGCTTTCAAGGAAGCTATTCGCACGTTCAAAGAGCTCTTCGCCCCGTTCCATGTGCTGGCGATAACGGGCCAGTTCGCCCTCTTCCTGCAGCTCACTGATGCTGCGGAGCTGGTCCAGCACGTACTCGTCCTCTGGACGGACCTGCAGCGCCTGGTTGTAGAGGTTTTCGGCCTGGTCGTACTCGGCCTCGGCAAAGAGCGAATCGGCATTGGCCCGGTAGTCGGCGTAGGTCCCTGTTGGCCCTGCATCGTCACCACCAGAAGCGAACCAGATTCCTCCGCCGAGACCAATCAGAAGCAGTGGAATACCGATAAGCAGGGCCGTCGACATGCTCGACGATTCTTCTTTTGTCTTCTGCGCCCGTGCGGGTTGCCCCCCACTTGCCGTGGTGAGCACTTCGATCTCTTCATCGTCTTCTTCGATCTCTTCTTCGATCTCGGCGTCAGCCTCCACCGGGATGATCGCGTAGGATGCTTCGGTGCTGTCGTAACGCTCCGACGATTCGACCAACGCCTTGCGCAACGCATCAACAGACTGAAGACGCTTAGACGGATCAACGACGAGTGCCTCGATCAACACCTCGCGCACGCCCGGAGAAAGCGACACCTCGGCATCTTGCAAGAGGGCTTCGAGGGGGTCTTCCCCTTCGAGCCGCTCGCTGGCCTCTGGGATCGGCTGGCCGGTAACCATGTTGCAGATCGTAGCCGCAGCAGCATACACATCGGTCCAGGGCCCCTGGTTAGCCCGTGGCGTATACTGCTCAATAGCGCTGTAACCCGGCTGGCGCACCAGGTCGAGCTGGTCAGAGGTGCGCGCGATCTGGATCTGGGCTCCTCGAAAGCCTGTGAGCAGCACGTTCCCTTCCCCAAGCAGGCGGATCGTTTCCGGGGATACGCCACCGTGGTAGAGGCCGGCCTCGTGCGCTACATGGAGCGCCTCAAGAATTGGCACCATGATCATCAGAGCCGCCTTCTCAGGAAGACGCCCTTTGTTTTCAAGCCCCTTCGAAAGCGACATGCTCTGCTGATGCGGACGCGCCCGGTACACCGTACCGTTCGCCTCGAATACATCAATGTTGCCTGGCAGGGCCTCATGACTGAGCCCGGCCAGCACCTCAGACTCCTTGCGGAAGTACCCCAGTCCGGAATCAAAGAGCGACTCAGCATCTTCGCCTCCCGTGACTTCAATGGATGTCTTTCCCGACTCGCGTTTAGCCGAGTTAACAGGGAAGTACTCGCGGATAACGAACTGCTCTTTCGAGTTTACGTCTTGGCCGAGATACTTAATATCGAAAGGACCCGGATCACCAAGCGTACGCTTGATAGAATAGGTCTTATTGAGAACCGTGAGCGGAGCCAGCTCCATAGCGTGCGCTCGAATGCGTGAGGGGGGTGGCGAAAGTGTGCGAGTCTGCCAGAGCACTACAGAAGCAGATTTTCCGCAACGATGCGCGTGCTTTGCAGAAGCAACATCAGACTCTATATTTGATTGCTATATAACATAGTACATGTCATCGTAACGTAATGCAAGAAGGTGAGTCTCTTTTTTGTAATACTACCCTGTACGTGGTGTGCGACATGTGTGATGTGCAGTATGCACAGCAGCAGCGCAATTTCAGGCGATAAAGAAACATGCCGGTGGCCCGACCGGGGATATCCGGCGAGGCGGATACAGATATATCGGGGCACCGTTCGTCTAAAACATGCCTTGGTTAGAGGACGGACTCAGCGACGGGTGGTCACGTAGGGGTATGCATGCTGAAAGATGTGCCTGTTACCAACGAAAAAAGCGCCTTGACGTGCAGGTCAAGGCGCTTTCTGGTACCGCGTACGGGATTCGAACCCGTGTTACCGCCGTGAAAGGGCGGCGTCCTAGACCAGACTAGACGAACGCGGCATTTCAGTATGTAAGGGTGACCGGAGGGATTTGAACCCTCGGCCTCCAGGACCACAACCTGGCGCTCTAACCAACTGAGCTACGATCACCATGTTGCGCTCACGGAATAAACACGATACAAGGCACTCTGCTTTTTTGCAAGGCGCTTACCGTGAAGCCGCTGTGCATTGCTTTTAAAGCTATCTTGTAGCTTGAAGCTTTCCGAGTCTTAATCTGGCACAGCAGACTCTCCGTCAAGGCATACACATTGACGCTGCCCCCCTATCGGTGTTCCGAGTTCACAAATCACTCATGGGAAGCTGTCATGAAGCATCGAGCTGTGCGTTAACATCAACCATCTCGATCGCTGCGAGTGCAGCCTCTTCGCCCTTATTTCCAGCTTTCGTACCGGCCCGTTCAATAGCCTGCTCAATTGTATCCGTCGTGATCACGCCGAAGATTACAGGGACTCCGGTGTCTACGGAAACGGTCATGTTTCCACTGGTTACTCCCGAGCACACATAGTCAAAGTGAGGTGTGGCTCCACGGATAACAGCCCCAAGCGTAATAATGGCGTCGTATTGCCCTGAGGTTGCCATTTTTTTGGCAAGTACCGGTATTTCAAGCGCTCCCGGGCAGTAGGCCACAGTCGTTTCGCTGACATCGGCTCCGTGCCGACGTAAGGCACCGAGCGCGCCCTCAAGAAGCTGCTCTGTAATGAGCTCGTTGAAACGGCTTACGATGATTCCAAAGTTAGCGTCCTCAACGATGTGGCGTCCTTCGATGCGGTTGGGCATATTGTATGCAGCTGATGGTCGATAAGAATGCAGAAGCTGTTACGTGCAGGCTGATGCGATTCGTTCCCAGCCACGTCGCGAAAGTCCGGTGCGTCCCGGATACCGACTCTCGGTCAGCGGGCCGTGAAAGTCGGATCCGCCCGTTACGTGCAACCCGTGCGACCGGGCGCGATTCCGGTAGTAGGCTTCGAGCGAGGCATCGTGGGATGGGTGTACGCACTCAAGTGCGTCAAGACCCGCCTTGATCATGCCGCGGAGCACGGTGCCTGGCAGCCAGTGCCCCGGATGCGCGATCGATGCCACGCCTCCAGCAGCCTGTATCTGATGCATCACGGCAACTGCATCAACAGTAGGCAGGGGTACATAGCCCGGCTCTCCGTCGCCCAGGTACCGCTCAAACGCCTCGTTAACCGTATCCACCACCCCTGCCTGCTTCAGGGCCGCCGCAATGTGCGGACGCGCAACAATCTCTTCGGGAACTTGCTCGGTTACGTCCTCCCAGGAGATAGATAGACCGCACTTCTCGCGGAGGCACTGCACGATTTCTTGGCCCCGGGTGCGGCGGGCTGTTTTGTAAGCATCAAAGTGACTACGCAGTGCCGCGTCGTTCGGGTCAATGCCATATCCGAGCAGGTGCAGTCCGTGCCCTTTAAAATGCACCGTGCACTCTACTCCTGCCACAACGGTAAGCGACGTCGACGCTGCCGCTTTCTGGGCGGCCTCTATCCCGGCAACGGTGTCATGATCTGTCACGGCCAGTACCTCTATCCCTGCATCACAGGCAGCTGCCACCAGCTCGTCGGGGGCAAGCCGTCCGTCTGAAGCGGTGGTGTGGGCATGCAGGTCGGCATAAATCATACGGATGCGGAGCGCAGGGTGGAGAAAGCGGGGACGTTCGCATCCCCCTGAACCGTACCCTACTGACGAAGTTTACCCCTGTGGTTTTTTCTCACTGAGTTTCTTCTTTGTATGGACCGGCTTTGGAGCCCCTGGCGTGCGGCGTATGTTGAGAATGCAAATGATCGTCCAGATCTGGATGCGGGCGAGTCTATCTTCTCGCATCTGGCACGCCAGGATAACGACCGCGAGAATCTGATTCTATGGCGTGGCGAACAGGTATTCGTCATTATGAACCTGCATCCATACAACAACGGCCACCTGCTCATCTTGCCCTACCGGGTTGTTGCTGAATACGATGCCCTGACAGATGCTGAGCGAAGCGCGCTCGCGCAGGCGGCCAATCGGTGCGTGAAGTGGCTCCGCGAGGCGCTTCACCCCGAAGGATTTAACATGGGGATTAATGTAGGACGTGCCGCCGGGGCCGGCATTCCGGAGCATCTACATATGCATGTAGTGCCTCGCTGGAGTGGAGATACGAACTTCATGCCCGCGACCGGCCAGACGAAAGTGATTCCTGAGTCGCTTAGCGATACCTACGCAAAGATCCACGCCGTCATCGAGGCGGACCCGGATGCCTGATTTGTGCCGATAGCCGGTACAGCCTCTTAATTTCCTCACCGTCTGCTTCATTTAACCGATACGTCTGACTATGTCTGACGCCTCCCTCGATGTACTTCGCGACCAGACCGATGCGTACGTCTTTCACCACGTGCACCCTCGCGTCCGATTTGGGACCGCCAGCGATCGGTACGCAGGCTGGATCGGCCAGGTGTATCCTGAGGAGGCTGCTTCAGAAACGACCTCGCAGTCGCGCACCCTTGGCGGGGAGTCTTATACCATCGACAAGGTCCCGATCTCTTACGCGCCGCACTACTTCGATCATTTCTCGGTGCTGGAGATCGACTTTACGTTCTACCACCCCTTGCACGACGCAGGGGACCCCACGCGTACGTTTCACACGCTGAAGCGTTATGCCGACGCGGCCCCCGGGAGTGCGCGGTTCTTGCTCAAAGCCCCTCAGCGCTTCAGCGCACGCACGCTTCGTTCCAACACCAGCAACGGACCCCGATACACGACGAACGCTGACTATCTCGATGCGGAGGCGTATGTAGATACGTTTCTGGATCCTGCCCGTACGCTCCTCGATAATCGCCTGGCGGGTATTATTTTTCAGCAGGAGTATCAGCGCAAGCGCGACAGCCCGCCGCCTCATGCATTTGCGGAGGAGCTTGATTCGTTTTTCAGCGCGGTGCCTACCGAGGTCCCCACACACCTCGAAATACGCTCTGGCCATCTCTTGCAGCCTGTCTATTTTGACTGGCTTAACACCCGCGGTCTCGGACACGTCTTCAGCCACTGGAACTGGCTCCCTATGATTCGTGAACAGTGGAACCGCTGTGGGGGACGCTTTACGCAGGGCGACAGCACGGTTGTAAGTCGCCTGCTCACGCCGCGCGACATGCCCTATGCCGAAGCGTTCAAACACGCCTATCCGTTCGACAAGCCCGTGCCAGCCCTCTCTGAAACCAGACAGGCCCGCGATATGGTGCTTGACGCCACCGCGCTGGCTTTTCAGGCTGAGCAGCAAGATACCACCCTCTATCTCATCGCCAATAACCGGGCCTGGGGAAACGCGCCTGACCTGGCGCGCACCGTTGCGCATCGTATTTTGGATGAGCGAGAAAAACGATCATGAGGCGCGTAGCTACAGCGGCGACTTTGGGGCACCATGCTTCCTGCTCGTCCTTTCTGTTAGTCCTTCCTACTCATCAAGGAAGTCCTGCAGGATAAGCGCCGCGGCTGCTGCATCCACCCGGCCCTTGTCGTACCGGCCGGGCTGCCGTACCCCCGCATCGCTGAGTGCCTGCTGGGCCAGCTCTGATGTATTGCGTTCGTCGCGTTTATCGACGAGCACCGAGGGCAGCACCTCCCGAATCGCATCGATGCAATCCTGTACAGCCTCGGTCATTGCTCCGGCGGTACCATCTGGCTCCAAGGGCCAGCCAACGACAATGCGTGCAATCCCGTGCTTGCTGTGGATAGCTTGCAGCTCATCTATGAGCACCGAAGGGGGTACGGTGCGATGTGGACGTGCCACCATGTGGAGCGGATCTGAGAGCGCAATTCCTACTCGTTTGGTGCCGTAGTCGATGCCAACAAGACGTGGTGGGGTTTCAAGCACGGTGTTCAAGCACGGTGGTGTAGGGCTAACCGGACGTAGTTGATACGTGATATGGCTGATACGTGATATGGCAACGTCGACGAGAGGCTTCGCAATGCACATGATTAACACGGTGCCCACAATGAACATGACGAAGCAAGGACAGGCGCTCTGGTAGCGCCTATGGTTTGGCGTATCTGTAGACGCTACATGATTGATATCGGGTTGGTACCAGCCTGCTATCGCCGATCTGCATGCTCCTGCAGGCCGTTGTCCTACTCATCCTCCTCGTCGAGGTGCTTATCGGCACTGCCTTCTGGAATTTCGTAGCCCAGTTCATGCAAGGGGGTCTGGAGCACCTCACGGATACGTTTGCCTGGACGAAAGTGGGTCTTTCGCCGGCTGTGCACGAACACAGTCTCGTTGGTTTTGGGATTGCGTGCCTTGGGCTTTGCTTTCGTTTTCTTCACCTCGAACACGCCAAAGTCGCGCAGCTCAATGCGCACCTCTGGATCAGCCTCGGCAAGGAAGTCGCCCATCGCGTCAAGCACCGCGTTGACCCACGGCTCGCTCTTATAGACGGGGGTATCCATCTCCTGCGCAACACGACGCGCAATATCTTTTTTTGTGATGGTTTCAGTACGTTCTGCCATGGTACCAACGTAGCTTGTGAGACTGAATCGATGAGTTGGGCTAACATACTGCAGGTAGAATGCCTGCTACGCAAGGCAGGCGCATAACTATTAAGGTAGGTTATTCTTCAAAACGATAGACCCCGTGAATGCCGTCAATCCGCTTCAGGCGTTCCATGAGGCGCTTTAAGTGCTCCAAGTCGCTCACATGAAGTACGATCGTCCCTGAAAAGATACCATCCTCCGAGTCAATAGTTATAGACCGAATATTCGTCTTTAAGTTCTTGGAAATCACGGTTGTCAGGTCATTAACCATTCCGACTCGGTCTTCCCCGACAAGACGCAGGGCTGCGCCAAACTGCACATCGTTCTGATGGCTCCAGTCTACCTCGAGGATACGGTCGGGGTGATTTGCAAGCAGATCGGGCGCATTTGGACAGTTGGAGCGATGGATGTTGATCGACCCAGAGCGACTCACGTAGCCGAAGACCTCGTCCCCCGGAATCGGATTGCAGCAGGCTGCATAGTTCACAGCCAGATCGGTCTGCAGCTCACCGTTGATAAGTAGGGCCTGCTTGCCCGACGTCTGAGCCGCATCCAAAAACCGCTCGTACTTCTTTCGGAGCTCCTCTTCGTCAGCCTCTTTGGCAGCAGCTTCGTCGTTCTTGGCTCCCAGTTTGATCCGGTCGATAAGCTTCTGAGGCTCGTAGAGCCCGCTTCCGATCTCGTAGAACAGCTGCTGAAGATCCGGAAACTTAAGCTCGTGCGCTACCTCTTGAAGGTCTTGGTCGCTAATCTCTACGTTAGCGCGACGCGCCTCTTTCTCCCAGATCTCGCGGCCGAGCTTCGAGGTTTTGCGGCGCTTCTCATTGGTCCAGTGGCGAATGCGGCTGCGCGCTTTGTGCGTAACGACAAAGTTGATCCAGTCCGGATTGGGTGATTGCTTTTTTGAGGTAATTACCTCTACCTGATCGCCGCTTGCCAGCTCGCGCGAAAGGGGCACCATCTTGCCGTTGACCTTTGCACCGATGCACTGCATGCCCACTTCGGTGTGCACCTTGAAAGCAAAATCGACGGGCGTTGCCCCCTGTGGAAGCGTCATGAGGTCGCCCATTGGGGTGAAGACGTAAATCTCTTCGTCGTACAGATTCAGCTGAAACTCCTCGACAAACTCTGTTGCCTGTTCAGGCTTGGGACTGTCGAGCAGGTCGCGAACCCAGTCGAGGAACTGGTCCATCTCCTCATCCGAACGGTCGCCCCCCTCTTTGTATTTCCAGTGCGCAGCCACACCGCGCTCGGCCACTTCGTGCATCTCTTTCGTGCGTACCTGTACCTCTACGCGCCGCCCTTTTGGGCCAAGCACCGTAGTGTGCAAGCTCTGGTAGCCGTTCGACTTGGGAACCGATATAAAATCTCGAAAGCGCTCTGGGAGCGGCTTGTAAAGATCGGTGACAATGGAGTAGATTCGCCAGCAGTCCTCCCGCCCTTTCTTTCCGCTTTCATCAAGCACAACGCGAATCGCAAAAATATCGTAGATCTCTTCAAGCGGTTTATTCTGCCGCTTCATCTTCCGATGAATGGAGTAGATATTCTTGACCCGCCCATAAATATCAAACGTAAAGCCCTCTGCCTCAAGGCGCTGTTTCAGCGGCTCGGTGAAGTATGCGATGTACGCCTCCCGCTCCTCTTTTCGGTCGGCCAGGCTGTTCAGGATGTGGTGATATGAATCGGGGTCGAGTACCTTCAGCGACAGGTCTTCGAGCTCGCTTTTGACCGCGAAGAGTCCAAAGCGATGCGCAAGCGGGGCGAAGAGCTCTTTCGTTTCGCTTGCCTTCTTGAGTTGCTTCTCTTTAGGAAGCGCCTCGATCGTGCGCATGTTGTGCAGCCGGTCAGCGAATTTAACCAGGATGACGCGCAGGTCGGTCGCCATCGAAAGCATGAGCTTACGCACGTTCTCTGCCTGGCCAAGCTCTCGACTCGCAAATACCCCGCTAATCTTGGTAAGTCCGTCGATGATCGTTGCGAGCGTATCGCCAAACTCTTCACGGATGAGGCCAATCGAAAGGTCGGTATCCTCAACAACGTCATGCAAGAGCGCAGCCGCTACGCTTACATCGTCAAGACCTATATCGCGCGCCACAATGTCTGCAACCTCCATTGGATGCGCAATGTAGCGCTCCCCCGAAGCCCGCCAGTGGTGCCGATGCGCCCAGTAGCTAAGACGGAACGCACGCCGGACCATGTCTTCGTCTACGTTGGGCAGATGCGTACGGCAGTGCGCAAGTAGGCGCTCCAGACGAGCCTCAAATTTCGGCTCAATAGAGATGTTGGCCTCTTTCAGAACGGAGGAGGCTTGAATCATAAAATGCTGTATAACCCCGTGAGTATAGATGCGTTGCTATTCTATACGATGCTTGTGTTCGCGGGATTCATACGAAGCGCTCTGTTAGGAGAAGACACACTCGCGCTTCCGCCGAGCAACCGGTTCCAACGAGAAAAGCGAGACAGAAGCGGTTTTGCTTCCATCTCGCTTTTGTTTTTTTGACGTCGTTGTGGTCGGCTAAGCAGGGATCCAGACGAGGTGTGTCTCGCCTGTATAATAAACTTTTACCTGCTACCTACACGACACGGAGTACTACTCTTCATCATCGTCACGGCTTCCCTTACCGCTACCGCGGCGCGTGCGCGACCCGCTGCTGCTTCCGCCTGCTGTTGACGGGGGAACATCGTTGTAGTCGACAAGCTCAACGAGCGCCATCTCGGTGCCACCGTTGTTGCGCTGGCCCAGCTTGATGATACGCACGTACCCGCCGGGGCGATCGCCTACTTGCTCTGCGATTTCGTCAAAGAGCGTGGTTACAGCTTTCTTGTCTTGCAGGTAGCGGAAGACCTGGCGGCGGTTGTGCTCGTTGTCTGTTTTTGCTCGCGTGATGAGCGGCTCAACAAACGGGCGCATCGCCTTTGCTTTGGCAATGGTGGTGCGGATCCGTTTGTGCTCAATCAGCGCGTTTGAGAGCGCCTGCAGGGTCCGTTTGCGGTGCGCGCTGGTGCGCCCTAGCTTGTGGCGTTTTGTGCGGTGTCTCATGACAATCTATAAACCAAAAGTAATCGTGTATTACGCGAGGGCCTGTGCGGTACACGGGCAATCTCGTTCAGTAGCGTTAGCTGCCTGACTGTTCTTCCAGATACTCTTCGACATTCATTCCGAAGTGTAGCCCACGGTCGTCGAGCACTTCAACCAACTCTTGCAGCGACTTGCGTCCGAAGTTACGGAACTTGAGCATCTCGCTCTCTTCACGACGCACCAGGTCACCAATGTTCTTGATGCTTGCCGCCTTCAGGCAGTTGTGCGAACGAACCGATAGATCCAATTCGTCGACGGGCTGTGCCAGCAGTTCGCGAATGCGCTTGACTTCTTCGTCGACTTCCTGCTCTTCAACAACCGGCTCAGGCTCCTCGTCGAGCTGAATGAAGAACTGAATGTGATCACGCAAGATAGCGGCGGCGCGTGTCAGCCCTTCTTCGGGCGTGATTGAGCCGTCGGTATCTACTTCAAGAGTGAGCTCCTCGTAATCGATCTTCTCTCCGATACGCATCGGCTTGACCGAGTACTTCACGTTCTTGATCGGCGTGAAGATCGAGTCTATCGCGATGACCCCAATGGGGTCATCTTCGCGCTTATTCTCATCGGAAGGGACGTATCCGCGCCCGTATCCGATGCGAAGGTCGACGTTGACCGTTGCATCTTCAGCAAGCGTAGCGATATGATGATCCGGGTTCAAGATCTCAAACTCGCTGGTTGCATCTTGCAGATCAGCGCCAGTCCAGTTGCCAGGTCCTTCGAGCGTCAAGTGAATGTGCGCTTCGTGCATTTCCTCTGACTTCAGGCGTACGCCTTTGAGGTTGAGGATAATGTCCGAAACGTCTTCAGTCACCCCCGGGATCGTCGAGAACTCGTGCTGGACTCCGTCGATCTTTATTGCGGTAATGGCCTGCCCACGCATGGAGGACAATAGAACGCGGCGCAGGGCATTGCCAATAGTAATGCCGAAGCCTCGTTCAAGCGGCTCGATAACGAACTGTCCGGTCGTGTCGGAAGCGTCTTCTACGTGGACCGCTTCCGGCATTTGGATCCCAAAGTTATTCATACGCTCAAGTCGGTGTTTTATACAAAGGCGGTGCGGAGCGTGGTACAGGCACACAGGTGAGCGGCCGCTACGGCCTATGTGTACCTCATCCAGACTGAAAAGATGAAACTGTTACTTGGAGTAGAGCTCCACAATCAGTTGGGCTTCTATATTTTCGGGGATCTCATCCACTTCAGGCGTGCGGATGACGCGACCTTTCGCATTTCCGTGGTCTACTTCAAGCCAGGGAAAAACACGGCGCTGGCGCTCGGTGTTTTCTTGGATTGGTTCGATGGTCTTGCTGCGAGGCCGGACCTCAATGACATCATCTACGCTTACCTCATAAGAGGGAATGTCAACCGGACGGTCGTTGACCAGCATATGGCCGTGGTTCACAAATTGACGCGCCTGGCGGCGTGTGCGTCCGAATCCCATGCGGAAGACAATATTGTCGAGCCGCATTTCGAGCATCTGCAGCAGCACATCTCCGGTAACGCCTCGCTTCCGCGTTGCGCGGTTGAAGAGGTTCTTGAACTGGCGTTCAAGCATCCCGTATGTGTACTTTGCTTTCTGCTTCTCTTTGAGCTGAACCGCGTACTCACTCTCTCGGCGACGGCGCCCACGACCATGCTGTCCTGGGGGATACGGCTTACGCTCCAGTGCTTTACTGGGCCCAAAGATTGGTTCTTTGAATCGGCGGGCTACTTTTTGTTTGGGGCCTCGGTATCGAGCCATGTGACGCTTTTTTGTATATCTTGGTGTACAGTAAAATACAGATGTTCAGCAAAGTGGGACATGCGGCATCCCACTACGCAAAGACAGGGCGATGGTAACGCGGAGGCGTCTCGGTCGCCAACGATCCATGCATATGCTGAGCCAAGTGGCCTGGCAGATGCGATGGACGGTCTTGATCACACGCGGCGACGCTTTGGAGGGCGGCATCCGTTGTGCGGGAGTGGCGTAACGTCGCGGATCGTGGCAACTTCAAGCCCAACGTCAGAGAGCGCACGCACAGCCCCCTCACGCCCCGAACCAGGCCCCTTCACATACACATCTACACGTCGCAGTCCGAGGTCGTAGGCCTCTTGTGCTGCAGCCTGGCCAGCACGTTGTGCAGCGTAGGGGGTATTTTTGCGGCTACCTTTGAATCCCATCTTGCCAGCGCTGGCCCACGAGATCGTGTTGCCATACTGGTCAGTGAGAGTTATAATAACGTTGTTGAACGTCGACTTGATGTAGGCCCGTCCGTTCGATTCAACGACAACGTTTTTCTTGCGAACGTTTCGTTTTCCTTTTCCGCGTTTGCCTTTTTTCTTTGCCATATCAGAGGGTTATCCAGTGTTAAGAGAAGGAGCAGTTGGCCTGTAGTGTATGAGCCTGAGACGTACCAGCACGCTTGCTGGCATACTATCTCATACCGCCATGCTTGCCAGGTTACTTGCGTGGAGCCGTTTTCTTACCAGCAACGGTCTTACGCTTCCCTTTGCGGGTACGTGCATTGGTCTGGGTACGCTGCCCACGCACAGGAAGCCCTTTGCGATGGCGCTGGCCTCGGTAGCATCCGATTTCCATCAGACGCTTGATGTTCATCTGCACCTCGGTGCGCAGTTGCCCTTCTACGACGTACTCTTCTTCGATGAGACGGCGCACCTCACGCGTCTCAGCGTCAGACCATTTACGCGGCAGTTTGTCTTTCTCAACGTCGGCACGTTCGAGAATCTCTTTCGCGCGTGAGCGCCCCACACCAAAGATATCGGTGAGCGCGATTTCGCTGCGCTTGTTTTCGGGAATATCGACTCCGGCAATTCGTGGCATAAGATTTCAGTACTTAATCAGGTCAGAGGTTGAGAGCAGGGCATAGCAAGGGCAGGGCTGCTCGGCATCTTGTAGTGCAGAGCAGGGAAAGTAGGTTACGCGAAGCCGCCACACACAATGCAAGTGAGCTTCCAAGCAGATTCTATTGCGCCTATCGCGCTACTTGTAGCGGTAGACAATGCGGCCTTTAGAGAGATCGTAAGGCGAGAGCTCCACTTTAACGCGGTCTCCTGGCAGGATCTTAATGTAGTTCATACGCATCTTGCCAGAGAGCAGGCCGAGGATCTCGTGCCCGTTTTCCAGCTCTACGCGAAACTGCGCATTAGGGAGGGCCTCAAGGACTTCTCCGTCTTGTTCGATGGCTTCTTCTTTGGCCATGGGTTATGCTGATTCTGAAACAGTCAGTGTGTATGGGGGGCTGTATACGTCCTCAATGTAATCGAAGGTGCTGAGCACCTCGTATCCATCTTCTCGGATAGCAATCATATGCTCATAGTGGGCTGAGGCACTGCCATCCGCTGTGCGTACCGTCCAGCCGTCGGCGTCTGTGGTCACTTCGCCGACGCCAACGTTTATCATGGGTTCAATGCAGATAACGAGCCCAGGTTTTAGTCGACGCCCCGTACCAGGGGTGCCATAGTTCGGCACCTGGGGCTCTTCCCAGAGACTTCGTCCAACGCCGTGCCCACAGAGGGCTTTTACGATGCCATACCCGCTACATTCCGACTCAACAGCATGTCCAATGTCTCCCGTTCGGTTGCCAGGTTGGGCGCTTTCGATGCCTGCAAGAAGCCCCTTGTACGTCACATTGCAGAGCGCTCGCTTTTCTTGCGATATTTCGCCAACAGCAAATGTGTAGGCGCTGTCGCCGATAAATCCGTCGAGAACAACTCCGCAATCAATCGAGAGCAAGTCGCCTTCTTGAAGCGGCTCACTGTCCGGAATACCGTGAACAACCGCGTCGTTAAGAGAGACACAGAGCGTAGCAGGAAAAACGTTGCTGCCGGCCTTGTGGCCTTTGAACGCTGGCTCGGCTCCGTGGTCGCGAATGAAGTCTTCCGCGATCGCGTCAAGCTCCAATGGCGTGATTCCGGGTTCCACGTGTTTTCCGATCTCACCGAGGGTGCGCCCCACAAGGTCAGCGCTTGCACGCAGGTGATCGATCTCACGTTCGCTCTTCAAGTGAACCATGTGGCGTTGTATAAAACCGGGAAGGTACGTGGTCCAATTCATGTCATCCGCGTCGTCCGCGCATCTTGCCACTCTTCATGAAGCCGTCGTAGTGACGCATGAGCAGGTGGCTTTCTATCTGCTGAAGGGTATCCAAGGTTACCTGCACGATAATGAGCAGGCTCGTTCCTCCGAAGAACATTGCGAAGCCTTGCGAGACACCGGCCTGCATCGCGAAGGCAGGCAGGATAGCTACAAAGCCAAGGAAGATCGATCCGGGTAGCGTGACACGCGTCAGAATGTTGTCGATAAACTCGCTTGTCTGCTTACCAGGGCGAATTCCCGGAATGAAGCCACCTTGGCGCTTCATAGTATCAGCCATCTCTTTCGGGTTTACTGTGATGGCCGTATAGAAGTAGGTAAAGAAGAACGTCATGAAGAAGAAGACGAACGAATACCCAAACCCTGATATATCAGAGAACCAGGCGCCCATGTTTTGCATCAGCGGGCTCTCAGGGAAGAAGGCTGCTACCGTCGACGGGATGAACATGATCGACTGAGCAAAGATAATCGGCATCACGCCTGCAGCGTTCACGCGGATCGGTAAGTACTGTGTTGTACCTCCGTATACTTTTCGCCCAACCACACGCTTCGCATATTGCACCGGTATCCGGCGTATTCCTTGAGAGACCAACACAATTCCGCCCGTGATGAGCGTCCACATGCCAATCTCCAGCAGGAAGATAAAGAAGTTATTCGTGAGGTTGAACTCGTTGATGACCGCGTTCGGCAGGAACGCGATAATTCCGATTGTAATGAGGAGCGAGATACCATTTCCAATACCGTCTTCGGAAATGCGCTCGCCAAGCCACATGACGAACACCGTTCCTGAGGTAAGCACGATCACGGTCGTTACCATAAACAGGGTTGGGCCAATAACGATGGCACTTCCTGTAGCACCGTACTGCAGATTGATCGCGTACCCGATGGACTGCAGCGATGTAATACCAACCGTCAGGTACCGGGTAATCTGAGTGATTTTTCGGCGCCCCTCTTCGCCTTCCCGCTTCAGCTTCTGGAAGTACGGTACGACCGCCCCCATCAGCTGAATGATAATAGCGGCCGTGATGTACGGCATGATACCCAGGGCAAAAATTCCCGCTTGTAGGAAAGCTCCTCCTACAAACATATCGAGGAAACCGAACAAACCGGCATCGCCGCCTTGTGCAGTTACATCGGAGAGAACTTGTGCATCCACCCCTGGAAGGGTGACATAGGCACCAATGCGATAAACGACGAAGAGCCCGAGCGTATACATAATACGCTGTCGAAGCTCTTCGACTTTCCAGATGTTACGAAAGCTTTCGGCAAGACCAGCCATACGAAGGGGCGTTCTCTGGTGAGCGTGTATCTGCAAACAACACGACCACCGATGGGTGTGGACGTTGTTTACGCGACGAGGGCAGTGGTGCCACCGGCATCCTCGATCTTACGCTTAGCGGCACTGCTGAACGCATGCGCTTGCACATCGATCGATACATCAATCTCCCCTTCTCCGAGGATCTTGACGCGTTCAGCACTACGCACTGCACCGGCGTCTTCAAGGACGTCAGGAGTGATAGGTGTGTCTGCACTGAGCACACCTTCACCAAGCAGGCGAGCGATACGCTCGATGTTGATGATGCTGTACTCGGTCGGGAACGGGTTGTTGAACCCGAACTTTGGCACGCGACGATGCAAGGGCATCTGGCCGCCCTCAAACCAAAGCGGGCGGTTCTTGCTACCCGACCGGCTCGACTGTCCTTTTGTGCCTCGGGTCGAGCTGTGGCCGCCTCGTCCAGAACCGACACCACGGCCCAGTCGTTTTTTCTTTTGTGTGGCCCCTTCAGCAGGGGATAGGTTACTAAGATCCATATCAGTATATACTCAACGCCAATGCGGAAGCATTAGCACATGATGGAATAACGGACGAACAGAAAGCAGTGAGGGAAGCCTCGCTGGGTAACCGCCAAATGCGTTGAAGGTCATCTCTGTGGAGGCAGCTCTACACTTCCTCAGACTCTTCAATGGAGACCAAGTGGTTCACTTTTGCAAGCATACCACGGATCTGCGGAGTGTCTTGGTGTTCGACTGTGTCATGAGGGCGACGCAGTCCCAGCGCTTTCATCGTTCGACGCTGCCTTTCAGGGCGGCTGTTCAAGCTTCGCACCTGTGTGATTTTAAGCGTAGACATAAGTTTGTGTGCAGCTGTGCAGGCCAGGGTGGAGATATCGAGGGATTACCCGTTGAATACTTTCTCAAGCGGGACGCCACGGCGACGGGCAACCTCAATTGCGTCTTCAAGCGATTCGAGGGCATTGATTGTGGCTTTCACCTGGTTGTGCGGGTTGCTCGTCCCAATCGACTTGGAGAGCACATTGCTGAGTCCTGCGCATTCAAGCACAGCACGCACGCCTCCGCCCGCAATCACACCGGTGCCCGGTGCTGCAGGCTTCAGAAGCACTTTACCAGAGTCCTGGCGCCCAATTACTTTGTGTGGAATTGTGCCATCTCGGATCGGGACGCGGACCAAGTTTTTCTTGGCATCCTCGTTCCCTTTCGAGATCGCGCTGGCTACCTGGTTTGCCTTTCCGAGACCGGCTCCAACGAGCCCATTCTCGTTGCCAACCACTACAATCGCGTTGAAGGAGAACCGGCGTCCCCCTTTCACCACTTTCGAGACCCGGTTGATCGCAACCAGGCGATCGACCCAGTTCTCTTGTCGGCTGTTTCCGTTGGAGCGCTTCCGTCTTTTCTTTCCTTTGGCCATAATTGGCTACTGTTCTACAGGTATTCGTGTGCGGGAGTAGATTTACAGATGCAGGCCGCCTTCGCGTGCTCCTTCGGCAAGTGCTTTTACACGACCATGATACTTGTATCCGCTCCGGTCAAATACGGCGCGCTCGATACCAGCATCTTTTGCACGCTCAGCAAGCATGCGGCCGACTTCATGACTTGCATCGACAGGATTTTCAGCGTCAATGTCGTCGTCTCGGGTCGAAGCAGAGGCAAGCGTATGACCTGCCCAGTCGTCAATCAGCTGCGCGTAGATGTACTTGTTGGAGCGGTACACCGACAGCCGCGGGCGAATCGAGCTCCCCTGGATGGTCTGTCGAATGTTTTTATGAATGCGCTTGCGGCGCGTTCGCGTTTTTTCTTTGCCTTTAGCCATGCTTGTACTGTACTATTTTGTTCAATGCGGTGGCATGTGAGTGCAGCAGGCTGCTATCAGAGGTCCGTTTGGAGCTGTCTGTCGTGCGCCGTAGTGCGCCAGCATCCAACGGAGTCGACGGCGTCTCTGCGACCTGTTCGCCGATGACCTATCGGGGTACTATCGTGCAGCGGTTTTTCCGGCCTTCAGCGGCACATGCTCATCAGTGTAACGAACGCCTTTGCCTTTGTAAGGCTCTGGCGGACGCAGGTCGCGAATCTTGGCAGCAACCTGACCGACAAGCTGTTTGTCGATGCCTTCAATTTTGATGGTGTCGTCTTTCCCCCGACCTGACTCTACTTCCAGATCCACCTCTTCGGGCGGCAGGAAAAATATCGGATGGGAGAACCCAAGGGCCAGTTCGAGCGTGTCGCCGCTCAGGCTTGCACGATAACCGACTCCTTTGATCGTGAGCTCTTTCTTGTAGCCCTGTGTCACCCCCGTCACCATATTCTCAATCAGCGACCGGGACATGCCGTGCATGGACCGGTGGCGCTTCTGATCTGTCGGACGGTTTACAACGATGTTATCGTCTTCTACAGCGATCGACATTTCAGGGTCAATCTGCTGGGTCAGTTCTCCTTTCGGGCCTTTGACCGTCACGACGTTTGTGTCACTGACTGACACCGACACGTCGTTGCCAAATGTAATGGGCTTACTACCTATACGAGCCATGGATACACCTTCATTTCAAATTGAGCAGGTACAGACGCTTCAAAAGCGCAGATCTAAAATACGTGGCCGATCACTTCACCGCCTACGCCAAAGCGACGTGCTTCCTTGTCGCTCATCACCCCGCGTGAGGTTGACAGAATGGCAATGCCAAGCCCGTTTTTCACACGTGGCAGTTCGGTCGACTTAGCGTACTCGCGAAGTCCGGGCTTCGATACGCGCTTCAGCATCTGAATCGCAGGCGTTCCCGAACGATCGTACTTCAAGTAAATGCGGAGCCGGCCTTGTTTGCCATCATCAATGTTGAGGTAGTTTTTAATGTACCCCTTCTCCATCAAGATCTGGGTGATGGCTCGCTTAAGGTTCGAGGCAGGGATCTCCACGTACTCGTGGTTGGCCTGCTGCGCATTACGAATGCGCGCCATATAGTCGGCTACAGGATCAGAAATTCCGCTCATTGTATGTCAGTCCGTCTCTATTGGTCATAAAGCATACGCGCAAGGAAACGCGCCGCAGTAGGGCATGCACAGATGCATGACCGGTGCAGTATGGGGTGGCGCTACCAGCTGGACTTCCGTATTCCAGGGATCTTACCCGACAGGGCAAGTTCACGAAATACAATCCGGGAAACGCCAAACTCACGCATGTAGCCGCGTGTGCGCCCCGAAATAGGGCAGCGATTGTTCTGACGCACAGGGCTGGCATCGCGAGGGAGCTTCTGTAGCTCAACCCAGCGGCCTTCCTCCTTTAGCTTGCGTCGCTTTTCTTTGTACTTTTCGTAGGTTTCGCGGCGCTTCTCTTCGCGCGCGATCCAGCTTTTCTTAGCCATAGTTGTTGGGCTCGTGTGTATTCAGCAAACTCGTCGGCAAGTGCGTTGTGGGGCTGCAAACGAGCAAGGGCTCGTATGGGCACAGGCAAGCAACAGAAAGCTATTTAGTAAAGCTATCTGCCAGCAGTCATCCGCCCCTATGCGGCAACAGCTTCATCTTCTTCACGGCGCACGAAAGGCATGCCAAGCTCTTTCAGGAGCGCGTAAGCCTCCTCATCGGTCTCGGCAGTCGTCACGAACGTTACGTCCATCCCGCTTACGCGGTCTACGTTGTCTACATTGATCTCAGGAAAGATCGTCTGGTCTTTAATGCCAAGCGAGTAGTTTCCGTGTCCGTCGAAGCTGCGATCAGGTATGCCCTGAAAGTCACGCACGTTGGGTAGCGCAAGCGTTACCAGGCGATCGAGAAATTCGTACATTCGCGCTGTGCGCAATGTAACACGAACTCCCACCGGCACGCCTTCGCGAATCCCGAAGTTCGAGATACTCTTTTTCGCGCGGGTGACCTCTGGGTGCTGACCAGTGATGGAGCGAAGTTGTTCGACCGCATCGTCAAGCAGTTTCGGCGTTTCTTCAGCCTCTCCTACTCCTTTGTTGATACAGATCTTTTTCAGGCGCGGAGCGCGCATCACGTTGTCATACCCAAATCGCTCTACGAGCGCGGGCAAAACTTCGTTTTGGTACTTCTCTTTAAGTCGTGGAGAGTCTGGCATGACGTCGCTTTATGTCAATTAATTCGCTGCACAATACACCCAGGCGCGAGCCTATTGCAGATGTTGAGAATGAGCTCGAAGGCAGGTGGGTTCCTACTGCATCTTCGTTTCACGTGGGTTGCTTAGTCGTCAAGTTCCTGGCCCGTCGTTTTCGCGTACCGTACCCAGTGGCCTTTGCCGGTTTCTGGGTCTTCGATTCGCTTGCGGCCCACACGGGTCGGATCGCCGTTTTCATCAACGGGGTTCAAGTTTGAAACATGAACAGGTGCTTCACGCTCTACACGTCCGCCTGACTGGTTCTGCTGGCTGGGCTTCTCGTGGTAGATGCGCATGTTTACACCCTCAACGATCGCGCGCTCACGCTCTGGGAATACGCGAAGCACTTTGCCCACGTATCCCTTTTCACGATCTTCTCCAGCCGAGGAGGCAGACGTTATGGTCTTGTTCAACATGACCATGTCGCCTTTCTTGATGTGCAGCTTCCGCTGCTTGTTCGATGTACGAGGCATAATAGTATCTCAAGTTGTATATTATAGTACCGATGGTGCAAGTGCCTTAACAACACCCAGGCGCTTCTCATCGCACTCTACGTGTCCGGTGCACACCTTTCCGTGCCTATTGGCGAAACTGCACTCGGAGCACGTAGACGGCCAGGATGCCGCCTGTGTAAGCACTTGTGCAGGCACGCAAGCAGGGGCAGAGGGCTGCTTACAGCACTTCAGGAGCCAGCGACACGATGCGCATGAACTGCTTTTCGCGCAGTTCTCGGGCTACCGGGCCGAATACACGGGTACCGACCGGCTCGCCCTGCTCGTTGATAAGCACAGCCGCATTTTCGTCAAAGCGAATGTAGGACCCGTCGCTTCGCCCCACCTCTTTGCGTGTCCGTACCACAACGGCCGGGCTGACCTCTCCTTTCCCTACCGTTCCGCCAGGGATGGCTGATTTAACAGATACAATGATGCGATCTCCAAGGCTCGCGTAGCGGCGTCCGCTACTTCCAAGGACTCGGATGCATTGCACTTCCTTTGCACCGCTATTGTCGGCTACTTTAAGTCGTGATTCCTGCTGAATCATCGCTTGTCACACAGTCAAATATGAAGAAGAGGTACATGGTGCAGTGTCGCCTCGCTTTACAGAGAACGCACTGCATGGTCTGCGCGAGAGGCTCCAGCACTCATGCTGAAGCCGTTTTCGCAGGCCTAGCGTGGTTTCGCAGGCCTCGCAACATGGAGGCTCCGCGGGACTTACTCGGCACGCTCGATAATTTTCGTGAGGCGCCAGCGCTTGCGCTTGCTCAGTGGACGCGTTTCCATGATGCGCACGATGTCGCCTTCTTCGGCCACTTCGTCTTCGTCATGGGCAAGCATCTTGGTTGAGCGCTCCAGGTACTTTCCGTACATGGGATGCTTCTTCTGGCGACGCACGTTTACGGCGATGGTCTTATCCATCTTCGTGCTCACAACGATGCCAACGCGTTCTTTGCGAGCGTTGCGCGCTTCTGAAGAGGCATCAGAATCTGTTGCTTCAGCGTCGAGCGCTTCGATGTCAGGCGTATCAGTCATATCGGGGAGTCAGGGTCTTGGAAAAGAGCACAGGCCGGTTCATCTACGCGGTGGCCTCTGCTTTCTTTTCAGTCAGTATGGTTTTAAGGCGGGCTACGAAACGGCGCTTCGTGCGCAGAATCATTGGATTCTCGAGACGCCCGTGTACGGAGTGGCGAAAGCGAAGACGCTCAAGCTGGTCTTCTTCCTCCACAATGCGCGCCTCTATTTCGGCAATACTAAGGTCACGAATGTCTTTGGCTTTCATGACAACACAGATGTTTTGAATACAGGGGGAGGCGATGCGAGGCCTATATATCGGCTACGCTTCATCGGGGCCACGGTACGTCGGGCGAACGACAAACTTCGTTTTTATAGGAAGCTTGTGCTTGCCAAGACGGAGAGCCTCTTTTGCAACCTCGCGAGACACGCCACCACCTACTTCAAAGAGCACCTGGCCAGGGTTTACAGGAGCTACGTAGAATTCAGGAGCACCTTTCCCCTTACCCATCCGCGTTTCAGCAGGCTTCTTTGTTACGGGCTTATCGGGGAAGATCCGAATCCATACCTTACCGGCGCGCTTCATGTGGCGATTGATTGCTACACGAGCAGCCTCAATCTGCCGACTGGATATCTGGCCTATCTCGAGCGCTTTCAGCCCGAAGTCGCCAAAGTTGATACGCGTTCCACGCTGTGCATTGCCCTTTTTAAGGCCTTGCCGGCGTTGTACTTTTCGGTGTTTTGTTCGCTTAGGTTGAAGCATAGTAGTTCGGGGTTGCTGCTGTCCGAGCTATACTCGACAGCACCTGATTCATTTCAAGAGACTTTCGGCAGCACAATGGGCTCGTGCGGCTGCGCCACTGCGTCTTCGGTAGTTGCAGTGGTGATCGATCAATTGCGATTTCGACGACGGCGACCACGTGAGCGTCCGCTCTGCTTCTGCTTGCGCTGCTGGGCCTGCACATTCGGGCTGAGATCGGGCTTGCCGAGGATTTCACCACGGTGAATCCACACTTTTACACCGATAGTGCCATAGATGGTGAGTGCCGTCGCTTTCGCAAAGTCGATATCGGCACGGATCGTATGGAGGGGAACGCGGCCTTCAAGGTACTCTTCGATACGTCCCATCTCTGCACCTCCAAGGCGTCCTGCAACGCGGATACGTATTCCTTCCGCGCCCATCCGCATGGCCGAGGTCATGGCCTGCTTCATCGCGCGTCGGTACGAGATACGTCCTTCAAGCTGCTGAGCGATATTCTTCGCCACGAGCGTTGCGTCGAGCTCTGGGCTCTTAATCTCGCTAATATTGATCTGGATGTCCTTTCCAGTCAACCGCTTTAGCTCTTCACGCAGTTTCTCGACCTCGCTTCCCCCGCGGCCAATCACGACGCCAGGGCGGCTCGTATGCAGCGTCAGGATCACGCGCTTCGGAGTGCGTTCGATCACAGCGCGGCTTAGCCCGGCACGACGCAGACGCGCGTCCAGGTACTCGCGAATTCTGTGGTCTTCCTCTATGTTTTCTTGCAGGTTCTGCTCGGAATACCAGTTGGAATCCCAACCACGAATGATACCGAGCCGAAATCCGATTGGATGTGTTTTTTGACCCAAGGGTGATACCTCGTTTTCCTATACAAATGTAGCGATCGACAGCTGACGAGTGAACGCAATGCGTTCAGCGCAGCTACGCAACGGGCTCGCGCTCACGCACTTCCACAACAACCGTCAGGTGGGTGGTACGCTTGCGAATTGGCTTCGCCCGCCCGCGAGCGGCTGCTTTGAACCGCTTGAAAGTAGGCCCTTCGTCGGCGCGAATTTCTTTGATGACTAACTCGCTCTCATCGAAGCGCTCGTCATGCTTATCCATCAGGTTAAACACCGCAGACCGGATTGTCTTTTCGACAATCTCTGTTGGTTTCTGAGGCATAAAGCTGAGGATGTTGATCGCTTCTGGCACCGAGCGGTCACGCACCAAGTTGATGACGCGCCGCACTTTCATCGGCGAGTTCCGAATGTATTTTTGTACAGCTCGTGCTTCCATAATGCTTTTCAGTTTGTGGGCGCAGGGCCTCTCGTTGGTACATGCACGCTGCCTCTGTTAGGCGCGGCGTGTTCGCTTGTCAACCTTCGATTTTGCGTGTCCCTTAAAGGTCCGGGTAGGCGCAAACTCTCCCAGTTTATGGCCAACCATGTTTTCTGACACATATACTGGGATGAACTGCCGACCGTTGTGTACTGCAAAAGTATGCCCCACAAAGTCTGGCGTGATAATGGAGTCGCGGCTCCACGTTTTGATGACCTTCTTTTTCTGGGACTCGTTGAGCGCGTCTACCTTGCGTTGTAGCTTGTAGTAGACGTAAGGGCCCTTGCGTAGTGAGCGAGGCATAATAATTGGCTGGTGTAATCAGTCGGTAGCGTGCGGTAGCGGCAGTTTCTATCGGCGCTTCTTGCGCTCGGTCCGCCGCCGAATGATGTATTTGTTGGATGTCTTGTTGCGCTTGCGGGTCTTGTAGCCCTTGGCAGGCACCCCCTTTCGAGAGCGCGGGTGGCCTCCTGAGGCACGCCCCTCACCACCACCCATCGGGTGGTCAACCGGGTTCATTGCGACACCCCGTGTACGTGGACGACGTCCGAGCCAGCGCTTCCGCCCGGCTTTGCCGAGCATGATGTTCATGTGGTCAACGTTGCTGGTCGTTCCTACCGTGGCGCGGCATTCTGCCGGCACAACCCGCGTCTCACCTGAAGGCAGCTGCAGCGTCGCGAAGTCGCCTTCGCGAGCGGTAAGGCGCGCTTCAGTACCCGCAGCGCGCGCCATCTGTGCGCCTTTACCAGGCTTCATTTCGATGGCATGCACAACAGTACCAAGCGGCATGTTGGAGAGCGGGAGGCAATTGCCAAGGTCAGGCGGAGCTGCCGGACCGCTTATTACGGTCGTTCCCACCTCAATCCCATCAGGAGCAATAATGTAGCGCTTTTCCCCGTCGGCATACACGAGAAGAGCAATGCGAGCCGACCTGTTTGGATCGTACTCAACAGTTGCCACACGAGCCGGGATGTTGTCTTTCTGGCGCTTAAAGTCAATCTTGCGGTAGCGGCGCTTATGGCCGCCCCCCCGGTAACGCATAGTCATGCGTCCCTGATTGTTGCGGCCACCCGACTTCTTGAGCGGCTCCAACAGGCTCTTTTCTGGCTTCGTCTCAGTAATCTCGTCGAAGCCGGACACCGAGCGCTGGCGCTGGCTGTTTATATTTGGTTTTGACTTTTTAATCGACATAAGGCAGTTGCTATACTTGTGCAGGGCTCGTGCGCCTGCGTGATCCATTCAGTTTGTAGTGGATGCGAGGCGCATCAATTACACATCTTCAAAGAAGTCGATCTGCTCGCCTTCCGGATCAACTTCCACAATGGCTTTCTTGAATCCGGATGTTCGCCCTTCAATCATTGACCCCTGGCGAAACTGGCGGCGGCGTTTTCCAGGCACAATCTGCGTGCGGATTTTCTTGATACGCACACCGGGATAGCGCCGCTCAATAGCAGCTCGAATCTGCGGTTTGCTTGCTCCGAGGTTGACGACGAAGGAGTACTTTCCTTCGTACATCTGCTCGGTCGCCTTCTCTGTAAGGTGCGGTTCAATTAGAATGCGGTTGCTCATAGGTCAACTGGTTTCAGCATGATAGGGCGCAGCGGCACCGGCAGGTTACGCAGTTGCCGGATCCACAGATAGCAGGTCGGTCAGGTAGTCAAGAGCTCCATGTTGCAGGAGCACAGCGTCGGCATCTAATACGTCGATTGTCGAGAGGCTCTGCACTTCGCGCACGCTTACCTTGTTGAGGTTGCGGGCCGAGAGGTAGATCTCCTTCTCGAGATCGGCGGTCACGACGAGCACCTTTGTGTCAGTCAGGTCATGCAGCGAGAGCAGCTCGCGCAGGTCTTTCGTGCTTGGCCGGTCCATGCTAAAGTCTTCGACCACATACAGGCTCTCGTTCTGTGCCTTGTATGAGAGGGCCGAGCGCCGAGCCAGACGCGACGTCTTTTTATTCACCTTTTGGTGATACGAGCGCGGGCGCGGGCCATGGGACCGTCCACCCGTTTGGCGGATGGGCGACTTGGCATCACCAGCACGCGCATTACCCGTGCCTTTCTGGCGATACAGCTTACGTCCACTTCCGCGCACGTCGCTACGTTCTTTGGTCTTGTGCGTGCCTTGGCGCTTGTTCGCTTGAATCCGTTTCACATCAAGCCATATGACATGGTCATTGGGTTCGATGTCAAAAACGGTAGGATCAAGCGCTACCGTTTCGCCTGAGGCTACGCCGTCTTCTTGTATAATTTCGAGATCCATGGTTCGGTTCTTGTGCAGAAGATGCAATCACTCGATGCGGTACGACCAGTGTGTACCGCTGTTTACCGGCAAGCCGTTATTTTTTGTGAAGCTCGACGTAGCTGTTTTTCGCACCTGGTACAGACCCTTTCACGAGGATCGCGTTGTGGTCGGGAAGGATCCGCACAACTTCCAGGTTCTTGATCATGGTACGGTCATTGCCCATGCGGCCGCCCATCCGCATCCCTTTAAAGACGCGTGAAGGGTCGGCGGAAGCACCAATCGATCCAGGATGACGCTGCTGGTCGGACTGGCCGTGCGTACGCATTCCTACACCCGAAAATCCATGGCGCTTCACAACGCCCTGAAATCCCTTTCCTTTCGAGATTCCGACTACGTCGATTACCTCGCCTTCCTCGAATACGTCATCCGGATGCAAGGCGTCGCCGCGGTCGAGCTCCTCGTCTGCAGGAGCGAATTCGACCAGTTTGCGCTTGGGTTCAGAGCCGGCGCTTGCAAAATGCCCCTGCAGCGCCTTCGTCGTGTTTTTCTCTGGCTTACTGTCAAAAGCAAGCTGTACGGCGTCGTACCCATCGGGCCCATCGGCAGTCTTTACCTGGGTCACAATGTTGGGGCCGGCCTCGATGACCGTGCAGGCAATGTTGTTGCCTGCATCGTCAAAGATGCTGGTCATTCCTATCTTTTTGCCAATCAGTCCACTACTCATGACAGTCCGTCGAGTCAATTATGCCGATCAAAAAATGTTTTAACTTGGAGGCGCTGCAGCGTTGGCAGCCCTAATCAGGCAAGCGCTCAAGCAGGAGCGTTGCCCCGTCGTTTTCAGTCCAACTAAAGGCAGGAAGCAGTGCAGCGAGCACAGGCGCTGGCCCAAAGGGACCGGGTCGTGCTCGAAGCGTTAGCCGCGTTCCCGTTTCAAAGTCAAACGCCCACACCGTTTCGCGTTCGCTTTCGATAGCAAGCACAAGTTCGTTCGCTGCTATAATCTCAACGCTTCCTTGCGCGTTGAGGGATGCTTGAGTCGCATCCGATGGTACTCCACGCAACACAAACTGTGGGGAGCCGGAGGTCTGGAAGGTCAAAGTAGGCCCTTCGTCGTACCGGGAGCGTAGCGTCTCTGTAAAGTCGCCACGTGGGGTTGTTAGCATCTCAGAGATTTTCCACTTTCCTTCAAGCGCCTCAAGTTGTTCTTCTTTTGAGACGTTGGTACATCCAGTCGTTAGGAGGGATGTACACACAAGCAGGGTAATTGCAAGGACGCTACCCGCCTGCCTGAGGCGACCTGAGCTATTCGCATCACACTTTGATTTCAACATCTACCCCACTGGGAAGCTCAAGCTTCATGAGGGCATCTACCGTCTCGCTGTTCGACGAGAGGATGTCGATGAGGCGTTTGTGATGACGCCGCTCAAACTGTTCACGGCTCTTTTTGTCTACGTGCGGGCCCCGCAGTACCGTGTAAACCTTTTTCTTGGTTGGCAACGGAATCGGGCCGCTGACCACAGCACCTGTCGACTTGACCGTCCGAATAATCTTCTCGGCGCTCTTGTCGATCAGCATGTGATCGTATGACTTCAGCTTAATACGTATCTTTTGCTGGGTGGCCATTACAGTCAGTTTGTTTCAGCAGATGCAGATGAACACCGCAAGGCCCAAAATGGCCTTGCGGCTGTATAGGGTACAGGTTCTCTTCTTAGTCGAGGATTTCGGTAACGACACCGGCGCCGACCGTGTGGCCGCCTTCGCGGATCGCAAACCGCAGCCCCTCTTCCAGAGCCACCGGCTGGATCAGCTTCACCGTGAACGTCGCGTTGTCGCCCGGCATCACCATCTCAACCCCTTCCTCCAGGTTGATGTCCCCCGTCACGTCCGTCGTGCGGAAGTAAAACTGTGGGCGATACCCCGGGAAGAACGGCGTGTGGCGCCCGCCCTCGTCTTTCGACAGCACGTATACCTCACACTCAAACTCCTTGTGCGGCGTCACCGAACCCGGCTCCGCAACAACCATCCCGCGCGAAACCTCTTCTTTCTTGATGCCGCGCAGCAGCAAGCCCGCGTTGTCGCCGGCTTCGCCTTCGTCCAAGGTCTTGTTGAACATCTCAATCCCGGTGATCGTCGAGGTCAGCTTCTCCTCTTCAATCCCCACGATGTCCACGTCGTCGCCCGTCTCGATGCGGCCGCGCTCAATCCGGCCGGTCACGACCGTGCCGCGCCCGGTGATCGAGAAGATGTCTTCTACCGGCATCAAGAACGGCTTGTCAACGTCGCGCTCCGGCGTCGGAATGTAGCTATCGACCGCTTCCATCAGTTCCATGATCTTCGCCTCCGCGTCGGCGTCGCTTTCCAGCGCCTTCAGCGCCGAGCCGCGAATCACCGGAATCTCGTCGCCCGGAAACTCGTAGCTGGAGAGCAGGTCGCGCACCTCCATGTCCACCAGCTCCAGAAGCTCCTCGTCGTCGACGAGGTCAACCTTGTTCATGAACACCACCAGGTACGGCACGCCGACCTGGCGCGCCAGGAGGATGTGCTCACGCGTCTGCGGCATCGGGCCGTCGGTGGCCGCTACCACGAGAATCGCGCCGTCCATCTGCGCCGCGCCCGTCACCATGTTCTTGACGTAGTCGGCGTGGCCGGGGCAGTCCACGTGGGCGTAGTGCCGATCTTCGGTCTCGTACTCAACGTGACTCGTGGCAATCGTAATGCCACGCTCGCGCTCTTCCGGCGCGTTGTCGATCGAGTCGAACGTCCGCTCGGCTGCGCCGCCAACCTGCTCCGCGAGCACCTTCGTGATCGCTGCCGTCAGCGTCGTCTTGCCGTGGTCCACGTGCCCAATCGTTCCGATGTTTACGTGCGGCTTCTTCCGCTCAAATACCTCCTTCGCCATAATAAGCTTGTGTGTCTCGTTTTACAGTGTGACGTATGTGGGTGTTACGCTGCCGCGTCGACAGCGTCTTCATCGGTAAGTTCTTTCGCGATCGCATTGGGCACCGCTTCGTAGGTCTCGAACTGCATCGTGTAGATGGCACGTCCCTGCGTGATTGAACGCAGATCAGTCGAGTACCCAAACATTTCGGAGAGCGGCACAAGCGCATTGATAACCTGTGCATCGTTGCGCTGGCCCATCTTGCCGATTCGTCCGCGGCGACTATTCAGGTCGCCGATCACATCCCCCATGTACTCGTCCGGAGTGATGACCTCGACCTTCATAATCGGCTCCATGAGAACAGGATTGGCACGTCGTGCCGCATCACGGAAGCCAAGACGGCCAGCAATCTCGAATGAGTTCTGGTCGGAGTCCACGTCGTGGTACTCTCCGTCGTAGAGACGCACTTTCACGCCTTCGATCGGATAGCCTGCAATAGGCCCCTGATCCATTGAGCTCTTAATTCCCTTCTCAACAGAGGGGATAAACTCACGCGGAATGGATCCGCCAACAATCTCATCCACAAACTCGAACCCGGCCCCTTCTTCGTTCGGACCGACTTCCATGTAGACTTCGGCGAACTGGCCGCGACCACCTGTCTGCTTCTTGAGAACGTAGTGCTCGTCGACTGTCTTTGTAATTGCTTCGCGGTAGGCTACCTGAGGGCGGCCAACGTTTGCCTCCACCTTAAACTCTCGCTTCAGGCGGTCTACAATGATTTCGAGGTGCAGCTCGCCCATCCCTGCAATCAGTGTCTGACCGGTTTCTTCGTCGGTCGACACATTGAACGTTGGGTCTTCTTCGGCGAGCTTCACAAGACCGCTGGTAAGCTTGTCACGGTCAGCCTTCGTTTTCGGCTCAATCGCAATGCGAATGACCGGCTCAGGGAAGTCCATCGACTCCAGAACCACGGGGTGGTCGGGATCGCAAATGGTGTCGCCTGTCTTCAAGTTTTTCGGGCCCACCGCCGCAGCGATGTCACCCGCACGCACTATGTCAACGTCCTCGCGGTCGTTGGAGTGCATGAACATCAAGCGGCCAACGCGCTCTGTTTCATCGGCGGTTGCGTTGTACACCTTGGTTCCGGTCTCCAACGTTCCGCTATACACGCGGATGAACGTAATCTTACCAACGTAAGGATCCGTAGCGATTTTGAATGCGACAGCACTGAACGGCTCATCTTCCTTAGGAGCACGCATCAGCTTCTCTTCTTTGTCGCGCGGGTGAAATCCCTCAACGGGCGGCACATCATCAGGGCTCGGCAGATACCGCGGCACAGCATCCAAGAGACGCTGTACGCCCTTGTTTTTGAGAGCTGTTCCACAGAACACCGGCGTGATATCGCGCGCCAGAGTCGCTTTACGAATCACTTTATGGATCTCTTCTGGCTGAATCTCTTCGCCATCGAGATACTTCATTAGGAGCTCGTCGTCGTATTCAGCAACGGCCTCCAGCATGCGGATGCGCCATTTTTTGGCATCCCCTTTCAGATCGTCTGGAATGTCGATGATATCCCAGTTGGCACCCTGCGAGCTTTCGTCGTAGATGACAGCCTGATTTTCAATCAGGTCAATGACGCCCTTAAAGGTTTCGCCGGCTCCGATTGGATATTGCACCGGAATCGGGTTCGCGCTAAGGCGGTCTTCCATCATGCCGACAACGTTCTCGAAGTCAGCGCCCGTGCGGTCCATCTTGTTAACGAACGCAATGCGGGGCACGCTGTACTTGTCCATCTGGCGCCACACCGTCTCCGACTGCGGCTCTACGCCACCAACAGCACAGAAGAGGGCAATCGCACCATCAAGTACGCGCAGGGAACGCTCGACCTCTACTGTGAAGTCAACGTGACCGGGCGTATCGATGATGTTGATGCGGTGACCATCCCAGTAGCAGGTTGTAGCTGCACTGGTAATCGTGATTCCGCGCTCCTTCTCTTGGTCCATCCAGTCCATCTGAGAGGCGCCCTCATGGGTTTCGCCCATGCGGTGAATGCGCCCTGTGTAGAACAGGATACGTTCCGTAAGGGTCGTTTTGCCAGCATCAATGTGCGCGGCAATACCTATATTACGTGTCTTGTCGAGCGGGAAGCTCTCGTTGCTTTTCGTAGCCATAACAAATTTTTTGTTGCGTGCTCAGGAGGCCGACCGAGGCCATGATTCGTGCCTCCTGCAGACCAGATCGATGCCTGGCAGCAGGGGCACACCTCCATGAATTAGAACCGGAAGTGGGCAAACGCCTTATTCGACTCGGCCATCCGATGCGTGTCGTCTTTCTTCTTGACGGCTCCCCCTTCGCCACGAGCTGCGTTAATCAGCTCACTGGCAAGGCGGTTGACCATGCTTTTCTCTTTGCGTGCACGAGCATATTGAATAATCCAGCGAAATGCCAGCGTGACGCGGCGCTCGGGGCGCACCTCAATGGGCACCTGGTAGGTGGCACCTCCTACGCGGCGGCTGCGCACCTCAACAAGCGGAGCTACGCTGTTCACCGCTTTCTTGAACACCTCAATACCTTCCTCACCGGTGCGCTCTTCGATCACGTCGAATGTATCGTACACGATGCGCTGCGCAAGACTCTTCTTGCCGTCGCGCATGATCGAGTTCACAAACCGCGAGACCAGGTCGTCACGGTATATGGGATCCGGGAGGGTCGTGCGTTTTTTTGCGGCCTTATCGCGAGCCATAACACCTATGCATTGTTTAACAAATGAGCGACTCACTACCCCAGTAGGATACCAGCCACTCTGCTACAGTTAACTACGAGGCTTCTTTGTGCCGTACTTCGAACGCCCCTGACGCCGGTCTTCGACACCAGCCGCATCCAGCGCACCACGAACGATGTGGTACTTTACACCCGGCAAGTCTTTCACACGGCCACCACGCACGAGCACAATAGAGTGCTCTTGCAAATTGTGCCCCTCTCCGGGGATGTATGCAGTCACCTCGTTGCCGTTGGTCAGCCGCACACGAGCCACCTTCCGAAGCGCCGAGTTCGGCTTTTTCGGCGTTGTGGTGTACACCCGGGTGCAGACGCCGCGGCGCTGCGGAGAGTTCTCAAGGGCAGGTGCCGTCTTTTTCTTCGGCTTAGACGAACGTCCTTTACGGATCAGTTGCTGTATTGTAGGCACGGTACCGTCGCAGTTAATCGATTACATCAGCGCATGCCGCATAAGGAGCGGCGAACCTGTTTCTACAGGCTATGAACTTAAGGGGCAAGGCGAGCATTGTTCAGGCTCAATAGCAAAGAGATCGTTAAAACACCCGAAACGGGGCCAAACGCCTCTCACTGCACCCAAAGAATGAGAACCGGTACATATCGGTGTATCGATCATTTATTCCAGTCTATCCACAAAAAAAGGCGAGGGGGCTCGCCTTTGTAGGCACAGCTGGGCCTTTGGCATGCAAGCATTTTGCTCGCTGCGTTTCTACATCGTGGCGTAACTGCCAATACACAAACGGGTTTCTTTATTTTGTGTGGTCCGTGTGCATTTGCTCCATAGGCAGTAGGGTTCACTGCGTCTCCATTGCTCTCTTTCTTGTTTTACACATTCGGAGCGCATTCGAGAACCGTTTCAACTTCTTGGGACCGAATAGATTTGGGGTAGTCGTTCTCCTGGTCAAGACATTTCTCAGGCACATCCCGCCTTTCCCAGTGCGATCGGACACGCTCACACCAGAAGAAAACACGCGGCTGCTGTAACCGCTCGCAGTAGCATGGTGGAAGAGAGGTTAATATGTCTGCTTAGGACTTGGACTCCGAAGAGCGGCACAGCCTCCGTCTTATATCCCGCATACAGCATGAGCAGCATGGCTAATCTTTTTTTCCTGTGTCGGTTGAGGCATCTGGCGTGGCCCCGTCCTCAGAAGGACCGGGTGCCCTGACCGATGGTGCGTCAGGATATGCTTCGGGGCTTGGATGTTGCTGTGTAGGAGCGGTGTCGCCACTGTTTTCTGCAGTAGGATAGGCACCATGTGGGCGCTCCCCCAGTAGTTTGACCAGGTCTTCCGGTCCGAGCACTTCCTGATCAAGCAGCGCATGAGCCATTTCATCCAGCAGGCCTCGCTTTTGTGTGAGCAGCGCATGAGCCCGCCGATGGGCCTCGCTGATAAGGTTGCGCACCTCTTCATCAATAACCTGAGCAGTTGAGTCTGAGTAAGGACGATTAAAGACCGGCCGGTCGTCTTCTCTGGAGAGATTAAAGCTTACCTGGCCGACCTTCGCACTCATGCCATAGTCTACGACCATAGCGTAAGCCATCTTCGTGATGCGCTCCAGATCGTTCTGAGCCCCCGTTGTTACGTCTCCAAATACGATCTCCTCAGCGACACGTCCGCCGATCGCCATGGTCATACGGTCGATAAGCGCGTTTCGCGAGTATAGATACCGCTCTTCGGGGAGGTGCTGTGCATAGCCCAGTGCAGAGAGACCACGCGGGACGATGGAGACTTTCACGACAGGGTCGGTGTGCTCCAGAAACCACCCGGTGATCGCATGCCCTGCCTCATGAAAGGCGATGATCCGACGCTCTTCCGGTGCGATGATCTTATTCTTCTTCTCAAGACCCGCTACGACACGGTCGATCGCCTGCTCGAAGTCGACCATCTCGACACATTCTTTGTCCTTACGGGCTGCAAGGAGCGCCGCCTCGTTACAGACGTTTGCAATCTCGGCCCCTGCAAATCCCGGGGTCTGCCGCGCCAGCACTTCTACATCCACATCTCCGCCAAGCAGTAGCGACTTTACATGCACGTCGAAGATCTCGACACGAGCGCGCCGGTCCGGCTTATCAACCATAATCTGACGGTCGAATCGTCCGGGACGAAGCAGCGCAGAGTCGAGTACATCGGGCCGGTTGGTGGCTCCAATGATGATAACGCCTTCGTCAGAGTCGAAGCCGTCCATCTCGACAAGGAGTTGGTTGAGCGTATTCTCTCGTTCGTCGTTTCCGCCAGGGTTATTACTTGCGCCACGCGTCCGTCCTACTGCATCCATCTCGTCGATGAAGATGATGCAGGGGGCTTTTTCTTTTGCGGTCTTGAACAGGTCGCGCACCCGGGAAGCCCCCACGCCGACAAACATTTCCACGAAGTCGGACCCTGATATCGAGAAGAAGGGGACTCCTGCTTCTCCTGCCACGGCTCGTGCCATAAGCGTTTTACCGGTGCCGGGCGGGCCAACGAGCAACACTCCTTTCGGAAGGGTACCCCCGAGGCGCGTGAAGCGCTCTGGATCTCTCAAGAAGTGGACAATCTCGGCAACCTCTTCTTTGGCCTCTTCAAGCCCAGCTACGTCGTCGAACACAACAGAATGATTTTCCGACGCATCGAAGAGCTTGGCCTTGTTCTTTCCGATGTTCATCATCTGGGATCCCGGGTTCATGCGACGGAACAGATAGATCCAGAAGACAACCAGGAGCCCAAGGAGAACTAACCAGAAGAAGATGCTCCCGAACCAGCTTTCTTCGGTGCGCGAGGCAAATTCCACTTCCGACGCATCAGCAGCACGGGCCTCCGCGTTGTGGGCACGCAAGAAATCGGTGAGATCGTGGTCGGCAGGCTTGGTTGTCACGAAGCGCCGCACCTCGGCCTCTTCGTCACCAACGTCGACCTGTTCTTCGTTGTCGACCTGCAACGACACCGCGCGCTCTTTGACGGCTTCTTCAGTGTATCGCCCCTCAATCGACCGGTCGTTTACCACCTCGACGCGCTCTACATATCCCGACTCCACGTAGTCCAGAAATGTACTGTAACTTATCTTGACAGGGTCTTCCCCGCTCCAGTACAGCAGCAGGTGAATGCCCAATGCCAGAAAAACCGCCCCATATATCCAGTACAGGATGGATGAACGACCGCGCCCCGAACCGGAGCGCTTGTTTTCAGAAGATTTTTTGGGAGATGGCGAAGCGTTTTTCTGGTTTTCCATGCGGATGCGAACGAGTAACGATGCAAGAGAACCACCGTGCCAGCGATAGCGGCGTGCCTCAACCCCGCCCTCTTCAGGGGGGTTCCGTAAAGCACGTCCTGGCGCAAAACGGCCAATCTGGCACACACAATCTGGCATACCGCCGATAGCATACAGAGAGGCCTAACGGATACGTTTCAGTATGATTCAACACCGCATTCCAGTCAAACGTTCTGACGCGCTATCTGAGTTAACGTACTGACCAGGTCAATTCGCATTTCGAATTGGAGATTTCAGAACCTGTTTGGGTTTTGGTTTGCCCCCCCGCAGAGCCGCTCGTAGCCCAAATTAAGAAATCAAAACAGGTTCTCAGTCCGCATGTCAAGGTGGATGCAGGAGCCCCCCTCTGAAAAGAAGTTCGCTCAGTCACCACGTGTAACCTGTAGCGCGTCTACAGGGGTAACCAGCCAGGTCGCTATCGTCAATTTTCGTCGGAGCCGTCGCTCGAATCGGGGGTGGTGCTGGGCGTAGGGAGTCCCTGAGTCAGACGATCGTCCTCTTCTGGAGCGTCTTCACCGGTCGGCTGGGGCGCTCGTTCGGTGCTGCGTGCCGGTGGTACTTCTTCCTCTGACTGCAGGGCGCGCACCAACCGTTCAGCACGGCGCGCCTGGGAGGTCTCCGGAAAGGTGGTGGCCAGATGCTGCATGAGCGCTTGCAGCGCGCGATGCGGCTGCCCACCGTCGTCGGATTCGCTCTCATCAGAGGGAACGATCTGCTGGGGCGGACCTGCTTGCTGCATGCTACGCTCTTCGCGATCTGCCGCTTCTGTTTCGGCGTCGGGGATGCCGAGCGCTTCCACAAGCTGTTCGAGCTGTGCTTCTGCCGCAGTGCTGTCTCGCCTGTGGAGCTCCAGGTAGAACTGCCCGACCGACCAGAGAACACGAGGGGTTATATCGCTATCCTGCGGATAGGCACGCGCCAGGTCTGCAAGACGGTGCAGGGCGCTGTCCCACTCTTGGTTCTCGCCAAGCGTTCGGGCTTCTTCGTAATCTTGGTGGGCCTGGCGCACGCTGTCGGAGCGCTCTGCCACCGGCGCCTCGCCAAGCCGCATGCGTGACTGCAAGGCGAATATTGACGTGCTCTCTTGTTCTGCAAGCGCCCGATATTGGTTGCGCGCTTCTTCGGGGCGTCCCGCTGCATCAAGCGCCTCTGCTCGGGCATATTGGGCGCGCTCATTAACCGGGTGGGTGGGCGCCTCGTTGAGCACGCGCTCATACCAGAATAGCGCCGAGTCGGGCTGTGAGACGTTCAGGAAGAGCGCGTTGCCAAGCTCGTACCATGCCCACACGCGCTCGGATCGCATCTCTTCCTGTGCTTCTTCGGTGCGTGGCACCTCATCTACGTTGAGTCCTGCCTGTTGGGCGCGTTGGAAGGCTTCGCGGTCTGCTGCTGTATCGGATGCAGATGACACCTGACCTTCTGCAGGTTCCTCCGTGCCGGCCTCCCGCTGGACCATCTCGGCTGCTCCTGCCTCGCGGTCTACAATGGCGGGCTGCTCGACAGAACTGACGTCAGGCGATATATCTCGGATGCGCCAGAACGGTTCACGGTCGCGATCCCCCCACTGACGCCGGAACGAGCGCTGTCCTTCTTGCATCCGCTGCGGGTCGCGATGGAACAGAAATCCAGCCTCCTCACTGGCTGCATCGATCGTGAGCTCAGACGCGTCAGCCCCTACACGATTAGACGGCTCTGCTCCGTCGACTCCGAACCGCGTATCTTGTTGCTCGGACTGGCTCCCAGTGACCTGTTCAGCCTGTTCAGCACGGCGCGCTTCTGCGATCTGATCGATCCGTTCCTGAAACTCCTGTGGCGGCAGTTCACCGAGGGCCAGCAGCGAGTCGTAGCGTGCGATGCGTGCGCTGGGAGCAGCAACCCGCTGGTAGCGCTCGGCAAGCGCCCGCACGTTAGGCAGCGCCGTGGCGGGGCGCGCCTGGTAGGTCTCGACTTCTTGTTGGCCCAGGGCGGTTGCCGACGAGTCGAAGTAGGCTGCCGCGGTCTCGTAGTCGCTCCATGTATTGCGATACATCATGCCCACGCGGTAATAAGCGCGGCCCTGTAGTTCACGGGCGACAGGCTCTTCGCCATGAAGCAGGGCCTGGTAGGCGTTAAGTGCAGCGTTGGGGCGCTGTTGCAGCTCCTGTACATAGGCCTCCAAGAGTCGAAGTTGGTCGCGCTGCTCTGCGTTGCGATCGTCACGCGCCAGAAGGTCGGTTCGGCGCACGAGACTGAGGTCGCTGCTCGTGTGTGCTTCGGCGCGAAGCGCCCCCATGCGTCCAGCCAACTGGACCTCAAACTCGCGCGACTCGGCCGCTGCGCGGTAGGCTCGTGTGGCCGCCCGGTAGTCCGACCGCACCTCAAAGATCTGTGCACGCATCAATTGGGCACGGGCCGCCTCGGTACGCGGCACGTCTCCCTCCAGGGCCCGGTCAAGCGCCTGCAGCGCTTCGCGCCAGGCTCCCTGCCGGGTGTCCAGCTCGGCCTGCACGAGCCAGAGCTTGCTCGCCCACGGCTCTTGCAGACTTCCCTGTTCGATACTCGTGCGCACTTGCTCAGCAGCGCGCTCCGCATCCCCCTGACTGACCCGCGTTCGAGCCAGCCAGAACTGGGCTTCTGCAGCACGATCATCGCTTAGCGCAATGATCTCATTGAACTTTTCGGCAGCAGCGCCCCACTCGCCAAGATAGAAGTACGACTGCCCGATCAGCATGAGAGCATCGTCAACCCACTTCGACCGTGGGTGATCACGCAGGATATCAGCTGCTCGCTCGATGGCTTGTTCAAACGCCTGGCGGTTTACACGCGCATCGGGCTCAGGAAAGACAGCGACGAAACGATCGGGCTCAAGCGCCCGCGTGCGCTCCTGCACGGACTCAAGTCCGGTTTCGAAGTCTTGCTCGGCGTTATAGAAGGTGTTGTAGTACGCCCGAAAGTTATCGACGCGGCTTCCCACAACTGAATCGGTGCTGCAGCCTGCCATGAGCATGCCAATCAGCAGTACGAAGCCGCCTGTAATGAGCCAGCGCAGGGAAGCCATGCGACGCGTTCAACGATGTTACGAGGAGGAAGTACCGATTAAGAGCCTGCTTTGATTGCTTCATTTGGGCTCCGTACGGCTCCGCTGGACTGCCCCCCAAAACCCAAACAGGCTCCAAGGCCAAACGCCCTGCACCCTGCGGCCAGCTGCTTAGCTGAGAAGTAAGCGTGCAGGCGAGCGTCGGCCGGGAGGCACTCTCAGCAAGGCAGTTGAAGCAGCTATAGCGTGGCTACAGCAATGGAAACCAGCGATGCTGAGGCGTGCGATCCAACGGCGCGCAGCCCGCGAAGAGTTTTCAGACGCTGCCTAATCCATGCGGCTTACGTGCACCATGTTTGTACGGCCCCGAGCAGGGAGCGGCATGCCTGCTGTCATCACGATGAGCTCACCCGGCTCAACAAGGCCCTGTTCCTTAAGCACACGGTGCACCTGTGCGATGCCACGGTCCGTATCTTTTTGGAAGGGAACGTGAAAGCTTTCTGTTCCCCATAGAACGCCCAGTCGGCCTACGACGCGCTCGTTGTCCGTGAAGGCATAGATAGGCATGCTGGGGCGGTGGCGGGATATGGAGCGTGCTGTCGCCCCCGAGTTTGTGAGGCAAGCGATAGCCTTTGCTCCTACCTGTTCGGCCAGCCGGCAGGCGGTAAAGCTCACCGACTCGGTAACGCTATCGGTGCGTTCCAGCTGGTCGGGAGCCTGCACGAGCGCCCGGCGGCCCGTACGCCAATGCGCTTCGGCCTGGCGAATGATCTTGTCCATAGCACGCACAACGCGCACCGGGTCGTTCCCGACCGCAGTTTCGCCTGAGAGCATGACGGCATCGCTCCCGTCAAGCACGGCGTTCGCTACGTCGCTTGCCTCAGCGCGCGTGGGGCGCGGATTCTCGATCATGCTTTCGAGCATCTGCGTGGCTGTAATGACGGGCTTAGCCACCGAGAGGCTCTTGCTGATCAGTCCCTTCTGGGTGCCCGGCACTTGCTCCATGGGCATCTCAATGCCCAGGTCGCCACGGGCAACCATAATGCCGTCGGTCTCTTCGAGAATAGCGTCGATATTACGCACCGCTTCGGGCTTCTCAATCTTTGAGATGACCGGTGTGCTCTTTCCCGCCTCGCGGATGCGGCGCTGCAGCTCGGCTACGTCGCCGCGCGTGCGCACAAAAGAAAGAGCGATGAGATCCACGCCGACCTCCAGTCCAAACTCAAGATCCTTAATATCTTTTTCGGTGAGCGACGGCGTAGACGTACGGATATTAGGCAGGTTAACTCCTTTTCGTGAGCGTAGCGGACCGCCTTCGACCACGCGAGTTACGACATCGCCCCCATCCCTGATCTCGGTAATCTCGAGCTCGAGCAGTCCGTCATCGAGTAAAATGCGCCCGCCAACGTCGGCATCTTCAGCAAGCGTCGCGTAGTCAATCTGTACACGTTCGGGCGTGCCGATGTCAATCGGGTCGCTCGTGAGCGTGATGGTCTCGCCCTCGTTGATAAATATGCAGCCATCTTGCACTTGTCCCACGCGGATCTTCGGGCCTTGCAGATCCTGCAGAATAGGCACGACACGCCCTTGTGCCTGTGCGGCCTCGCGCACCATCTGGATACGCCCGGCATGCTCCTCGTGGCTACCGTGTGAGAAGTTCATGCGAGCCACATCCATGCCTGCAGCGATGAGCCGTTCGATGGTCTCAGGGTCGTTACTGGCAGGCCCGAGGGTGACGACGATCTTTGTGCGACGATGCATATGCAGGGAAAAGATTGATGAGGGAAAACCTGTAGATTACCAACGTACTGATACAGCGCGGCAAAGAACACCTACCTGCGTTATCTATCTGCGAATGAAAGCGCTCCCACTACCTGTTACTTGCATGTTGTTGCTGGTATGTACCGGTGGGGGGACGCCAAATCTCTAACACACTGCTCTAACGCACCACGAGCCTGTCAGGTACGTGAGGTGGGGGTCGGAGAGGCAGGGTCGCGGTCAATTTTTTCGGTATCGCGCACTTGCAAGGCAGATGTAACCATAATAAGCTCCCCTACATTCTCAAGGGTGAGCAGTCCGACCAGTTCGCCGTTGTCCACCACTGGCACGGTCGAGCAATCGCTCTGTTGCATCTGGCGAAACGCCTCGTCGAGCATAGCGTCGACGGGTAGCGATGTGCACTTCGCATCGGCAATGTCGCGCACCGGGTGGGCGCGGCCGTGCTTGCGCAGCGCCTCGATGAGCTGCTGGCGACTTAGCATACCGACCACGCGGCCCTCGTCTACGATAGGGAAGTCATGGTCAGTCCCCGCGAGAAGCTCGTCGACCGCGTCGCCCAGGGTCGCGTCGGGCGGCAGCACTCCGAAGCGTGTCATCATGGCTTTGCGCACCGGGGTGTCGCGGGCAACCGCCCGGAACTCTGCATGCTGCGACTCTTGTTGAGCGCCGACATACACGAAGAGCGCGATAAACAGCAGAATGAAGTTAAAGCTGATGATCCCTATGAATCCGAAGAGGACCGCCATAAACTGTCCGACGCGTGCCGCGGTGCGGGTGGCACGTGCATAATCCTGACGCATAGCCAGAAGAGCACGCAGCACGCGCCCTCCGTCCATTGGAAAGGCAGGCAACATGTTAAACACCGCAAGCCCTACGTTCAGCCAGAGCAGGGTAGTAAGCAGATGCGCGTTGACGGTGTAGGCGGCGTTAATGCCGAGCGGGGCACCCAGTGGAATCAGGATTGCCACCAGCACAACAGCGATTGCTACGTTTACGAGCGGCCCCGCAACAGCAATCCAGAACTCCTTCATGGGATCCTCAGGCAGCTCTTCTAAACGCGCCATCCCTCCAATCGGATAGAGCGTGATGCTCTGCGTAGGTATCGAGAAGTATTTAGCCGTGAGCGCATGCCCGAGTTCATGCAGCACCACACATCCAAAAAGTCCTCCGACCAGTCCAAGAATATAGAGCGTTGTTTGCAGGCTTTCACCCTGGTAATACAGGAACGCTACAAGCCCCGCCACCAAAAGCAAGAACGTCCAGTGCAGAAAAATGCCGATGCCCGCCACCGACCCAACACGAAGTGATCGATTCATATTAGTAGAGTGTTTGTGGCAATTGAGGAAGTATGTTGCCTGTAGGAGGACCCATACACCAGGCTGTAACAGCTCATGCAGCAAGGTCGTCCGTGAGGGTCGTCAAGTAATTCAGTTTTGTTCTAACAGGTTATATTTTCGGATTGTACTTTCGGTTGTGTTTTTGCGGCTATCTCGTCACGTACATCCTGGTGGATGGCTGCGTAGCACCGGTCCGAGACTGTGTGCCAGAATGCCAAACAGCATGCCTAATCAGCATGCCAGGCAGCGTCTGAACCAGTGTAGTACGCCTTAGCCGAATACGAAGATCGCTCACGCGCTGCGTAACAAGCTATGTAACAAGTTGTGTATACGGTCAAACTATACCGTATGGGCAAGGTCACAGGGCAAACCCGAGCAAACCCGTCAGCCCCTTATGAACTTTTAAGACCACTCATTCAACGCGTCGTCAAATTGATGCGTTTCTCGTTTTGGACGCTTCAGACAGGGAAAGCGGTGTAATACTTGCGGTGTACTTGGCGAAACAAGAGGCCGTTTACGGAACGCACAGCATTGACTTCAGGTTGAGAAGTCTTGATATTATGCAGTACGGTATCTAATTTTACCCTGTCAATCCCATCCGCGCGCTCACGCACCGGCAACACCCAGAAGCGCCCGTATCACACTTTTTTGCACCAGTCGGCACACCTATGGCCTCCGACGAACAGAACTCTCCTGAAGCGAAAAAACAAGCGACCTCACTCAACGGGTCCGCAGATTCGTCCGATGCAGAAGCCGGCGAGCGCGTTGACCTAACGTTTGAGGGCGATGACCTTGACGCAAAGCTCGGACGCAGCAGCGGTGATGACCTGAACCGGGCTGACTTTGGCATTATCAAAATTACCGACGAGGGGCAGATCCTTTTCTTCAATGCCTACGAGTCAGAGCTGAGCGGCGTAGATCCAGAGGACGCGGTCGGGAAGAACTTCTTTACGGAGATCGCTCCCTGCACAAACAACCGGCTCTTCCGGGGCCGCTTCAAGAAGGGGATTCGTAAAGACATGCTCGACGAGACGTTTACATACACCTACACGTATCGCATGCGCCCCACACTGGTTACCATTCACCTCTATCGTGACAGCCGGGGCGATAACTGGATCATGGTTAAGAAGTTTTAATGACGATTGCACTTCCACCCAGAGCGCACATCTCGGCTGTGGCGTCTGCAGGCCTGAGCCAAGCAACAAGTGCAGAGGCACAACAGGCTTCGGCATCTACACGAGCGGGCCTAACATCAAGCGCAAACAGTAGGTGCAAAAGCAAGCACGCATGTGGCCATAGGTACATAGCTCCCGCCTACCCCTCATGCCTGTCCGGTGCGAAACTACTGTAACATCGGGGCGACCTGATCCTCCGTTCCGAACGCTACCTCGGTATGCAGGTCTATTAGTTATACGCATACTAAGCTTCCATTCATGTGCTTGCCCCGTACGCAATGACGCGTTGTAACTGCTCTTCTGGCAACTCCCAACGCAGCGGAACCATGGCTGTCCGCGCCCCGCGTGCTGAGCAAGCCTGTCGCGCAGCCCTTGAGCGTGCCACGACCAGCGATGCCAACCCCTGGCACGACCTGCTGTATAACCGGCTGCGCGACTGTGCTGTACCAGCGGTCATTGATAACGATGCCATTACCCCGGCAGCGTCTATCTGGACGGGCTCGCGGCTCTGGCTGCAGGCGTTTCGGGCAGCGGAGCTACAGGCCGGCGACCGCATCGTCATCGCCATGCCGCCATCTGCTGCTTTCCTCCAGGTACTCGTTGCAGCTATCTGGCAGCGGCTCACTGTTGCGCTCGCCCCCCCTGAAGGCGCTGAAGCGCTCGTCGACACGCTCGATGCACGCGCGCTCATCCACCCGTCGTCCGACTCGCCCCATAACTGGATGCCAGACGGATGCGCAGGGCCCCTCCGGCCGCCTCATGCACTGCGCACAGCGCGGCATGATCGCACGCCCGATGCCCGGTTCCTGCTACGCACGTCCGGTACGACTACCGAAGGAACCTGGTACGCGCTGTCAGATGCTAACGTGCTCTCGGTACTCGCCACCCACCTGCCGTACTTCTGCTTGAAGCACGCCCGCGTGGTTTCGGTGCTGCCATGGCACCATGCCTTTGGACTGGTGCTCGACCTGATGCCGGCCCTGCTTTCTGGAGCCGAGGTCATTCGCGATCCCGAGGGCGGACGTGACGCCGAGTCCATTCTTGCGCTACGCGATGCGTGGGGCGCTACGCATCTCTCCGCCGTTCCTCTGACTATGCAGCGCCTCCTTGCCCATGACGAAGGGCCCGGCTTTGTGAGCCAGCTCCAGGGGGGCATCGTTGGCGGCGCCCCCATCAGCGCTCCACTCGCCGACGCCCTCGACGGCTCTTCGCTGCGGGTCGGCTACGGACAGACCGAGGCCAGCCCCGGCATTGCACTTGGCGACTCTGGCATATGGGCAGCTAACTACCTCGGGCAGCCTCTTGGCTGTTCGGTCCGCATTGCCGACGACGGCGAACTCCTCTTTCAGGGGCAAAATGCCTGCTTCGGAACGTGGACGACCGAGGGGCTCGTCCGGTTAGACCCCGACCGATGGGTTGCCACCGGCGATCGCGCCAAGCGAAAACGCGATGGCCTCTACTTTCGCGGACGCAAAGATGACTCGTTCAAGCTGGCAAACGGACGTATGGTACCTGCCAGCCAGTTCGAAGCAACGCTTAAGGAAGCCTTCGACGCTGCCCACGACGCCTTTCTCTTCTCGCCCGACGGCACCTCCATCGCTGTTGCCCTCTGCTGGGACGACTCCACTTCGCCTCCAAGCACCAGTAAAATCGGGGCACACCTCGGCTCGCTCCATGCGCGACTTAACCACACGCTCGTGCTCTCTCCTGACGACTGGCCCACGACCCCGAAAGGCGCCTCCAACCGCGACCTGCTGCGCGAGCAACTCCACAAGCGTCTCACATCTCACGCCGCCTCCATCTCGCAATGAGCAATTCGTCCTCCTCTGCTTCTCAGGAAGACCCCCTTGCACTGGGCCCCAACGTCACGCTTCCCCCGGCTGTTGTTGAGCAGTTTTCTACGTCGTCCTCATCGGCTGTTGTGCTCACGTCGGCTGCAGAAACAGCCTGTCAACAGGCCCGCGCAACACTGGAAACACTGCGTGCGCAGGAGGCTCCGTTGTATGGCGTTACAACGGGGTTTGGCCCCCTTGTGCAGCACGATTCAGCTCCGACCTCCCAGGAGCGTGCCCAGAGCCTCGTGGCTCACCTCACCACCGGTACGGGTCCGCTCATGCCGCGATCTGTCACGCGAGCGATGTTGTTGCTGCGCCTGCACGCGCTGTCGCAGGGCCATTCGGGCATCCGACGGCCGGTGCTGCATGCACTGCGCGACTTGATTAACGCATCCATTACACCGGCTATTCCCAGCATTGGATCGGTCGGAGCGAGCGGCGACCTTACGCCGCTTGCATTCGTGGCTCGTGTTCTTACCGGGGCCGGCACCTGTCTCGATCCAGAGGGTCAGCGCGTTCCGGCAGAGGCGGCGCTTGAAGCGGCAGGCATCGAGCCGGTTGCGCTGGATGCCCGCGATGCACTCGGCATTGTGAATGGCACTTCGTTCATGACGGCTTACCTGGCGCTGGCCTGCGCGCGAGCACAGCGCCTGCTCGTGCACGCCGAAACGCATACCGGGTGGATATTCCGTCTGCTGGGTGCCTCGCTCGAACCTCTCGACCCGGCTCTGCACGAGGCTCGGGGGCACCGCGCGCAAGTAGAAAGCGCAACGGTCATCCGAGAGGCGGCAGAAAACGGAGACTCTGCACCGGGCGACAATCGCCCGCTTCAGGAGATCTACTCGCTTCGATGCGCCCCGCAGGTGCTCGGGGCCTGCCGCGACCAGATCGGGTATGCCACCCGCATCACCAAAACCGAACTCAACGGCGTATCCGACAACCCCTTGCTCTTTCATGAACCGCCCCGCGCCATACACGGGGGGAACTTTCAGGGACAGCAGATTGCGTTCGCTGCGGATGCGCTCAATGCCGCCCTTACGCAGATCGGCGTGCTGATGGAGCGGCAGCTCGACCTGCTGCTTACGCCCGCCCACAACGGGGGGGCCCCGCCGCTGCTGGCCTGGACCCCCGGCGCAACACATGGTTTTGCAGGCGCTCAGCTCACTGCTACAGCGCTCGTTGCCGAGCTGCGCCAGCGCGCACAGATGACGGCAACCAGCTCCATCCCGACCAATGGCGGCAACCAGGATATCGTGTCGATGGGGGCCCTTGCGGCCCGAACTGCTTATGAGCAGACCCCACACGTGGCACGTATTCTATCGATTCATGCGCTGGCGGCGCTGCAGCTGCGCCACTTGCAGCGCGACGACCGTGCTACCGGCCCCGCTCCTCCTGCGCCCAACCACTGGCCCGACATGCCGCCCCTGACGGCCGACCGGCCGCTCCACGATGAGCTGAATGCTTTCGCCGACACACTCCTCGCTCCGCCCAGCTCCCATGCCTGAACGCACCGAACCCGGACCCGGCCAGGAGTCGGTCTGGGACTACCCCCGCCCGCCCGCGCTTGAGTCGACTGATCGGCGCATCCGGATTGTCTTCAACGAAGCTACGATTGTGGACACGACCGGTGCCTACCGCGTGCTGGAGACCAGCCACCCGCCGGTGTACTACGTGCCTCCTGAAGCCATCGCCGACGGCGTGCTGCAGGACGCCGGGCGCACCTCGCACTGCGAGTTCAAAGGGCGCGCACGGTACTACGACGTTGCTGTAGGCGACCGCCACGCGGCTCAGACAGCGTGGGCGTACCCATCTCCTACCCGTCGGTTTAAGGCGATTGCCGGATACGTGGCTTTCTATGCCCACAAGATGGACGCCTGCTATGTCGGCGACGAGCAGGTGGATGCGCAGCAGGGCTCGTTCTATGGCGGCTGGATCACGAGCGATGTAGTCGGCCCCTTCAAAGGCGGGCCAGGCACCATCGGCTGGTGACCGTCACCTCGTACAGGAGCCTCAACGTACCCACAAAACTCGTGGAGACGCCCCAACGGGACGTCTCCACTTCTATTGCACCTCCGACCATACTCACGCATTATCAGACCCGTTCGATCGCCTGCTCCAGGTCGGCCCGCAGGTCGTTGATATCTTCGATGCCGACCGACAGTCGAATCAGCGAGTCGGTCAGTCCGATCTTAGCGCGCTCCTCAGCCGGGATGGACGCGTGGGTCATCGACGCCGGATGCTCGATCAGGCTCTCTACGCCCCCCAGGCTCTCGGCAAGCAAGAACACATCGGTGTTTGACAGCACCGTCTTCGCCGCATCCATGCTGTCGTCGGTGAGCGTAAACGCGATCATACCGCCAAAGTCGCTCATCTGCTTCGCAGCAATGTCATGGCCGGTATGCGACTGCAACCCCGGGTAGAGCACCGTGTCTACTTTGGGGTGCCCGTCGAGGAAGAGCGCCAGGGCGCGAGCGTTGTCGCAGTGGCGATCCATGCGCACATGCAGCGTTTTGGTGCCACGCAGCGCCAGAAAGCAGTCCATCGGGCCGGGAGAGGCGCCCGCGCTTTTCACCTGAAAGCGCAGCTTCTCTGCCCACTCCTCGCTGCTGGTACACACCGCCCCCAGAATGATGTCGGAGTGCCCGCCCAGGTACTTCGTTGCCGAATGGAGCACCATGTCGGCGCCCAGATCGAGCGGCTGCTGCAGATACGGCGTTGCAAACGTGTTATCGACCGTTACATCGATATCGTGCGCATCCGCAATGTCGCATACCGCTTCGATGTCGACGAGCCGCATGAGGGGATTCGTCGGCGTTTCGACCCAGATCATAGCGGTATCGTCGGTGATGGCGTCCTCAACGTTCGCGAGGTCGCTCATGTCCACAAACGAAAACTCGATGCCAAACGGCTCAAACACTTTCGTGAAGAGGCGAAAGCTGCCGCCGTACAGGTCGTTGGTCGAGATAACATGATCACCCGGACGCAGGCCTTTCATGATGGCGTCGATACCGGCTACGCCCGAGGCAAAGGCGATGCCGTGGGTGGCCCCTTCGAGCGCAGCCAGATTTCCTTCAAGCGCGGTGCGCGTCGGGTTCGAAACGCGCGAGTACTCGTAGCCCTGGTGTTCGCCGGGTGCGCTCTGCACATAGGTCGACGACTGGTAGATGGGTGTCATGACCGCCCCAGTCGAGGGGTCGGGCTGCTGGCCGGCGTGGATCGCGTTGGTACCAAACTGACGGGTAGAGGGATCGGCATCCATAGAAAAACTCAAGGTTGGTGTACAGAGAACGAATGAGCATGAGGCTGCTCGTTGCAGACGGGAGTGCGGTGCCTGGCGCGTTGCATAGGCAGCCCACCGCAGAATGCATCTTGGTTTTAGCATCGCCCAAACAGGCTCTAAACACAGATAGCCCCGACCTCGCATCGAGACCCGGGGCTATCTGAGAGAAGCGAGCACAGCGCAGGCCGGGGCGTGCAGGATCTGTCAGGATCTGTGCACGCACGAAGGGCCGGTTTCTGTCCGTTGTTTGTTCGCGCTGTTTATCACGCTGTTTTTTAGCTGTTACTGACCCTGGGGCTCGCCCATGTCAGGCTGTTCGCCTTCGAGCTCGTCAAAGCACGACTCAATGGCGACGGCATCGTCGGTACGGTCTACCAGCACGTAAGCGCGGTAGAGCTCGCGGCATACAACACCAAAGTTCTCATCGCCCTCGTCCATCATGTCGAACGCCTGCTCAAAAGGACCAATGGCCTGTTCGATAAGCTCGCGACGCTCACCGGCCAGTTCTTCCAGGCGGGCATCTTCTTCATCGGTCAGCTCCCGGCCTTCTTCCTGCACCTCCGTTTCGACCGCACTGATCTGATCGTCACGGTCGGCTGCCTGGTTCACATAGGCTGCACCGAGGTTGAAGAAAATACTTCCGTCGTCAGGATTGAGTTCGGCAGCGCGTTCGAGCTGCTCAGCCGCCTCCTCATACTGCTCGTCGTTCAGCAGCAACGATCCGTAGTTGTACCGGAAGATCGCGTTGTCCGGATTCTGCTCTACTTGCTCGCGATAGGCATCGAGCGCGCGATCCATTTCGCCTGCGGCTGTAAAGGCATTAAGACGCAGCTCCTGCACCTCCTGGTTCTGCGGGTAGAACTGCACGGCCTCATCAAGAAGGTCCAGGGCTTCTTCTTCCTGACCAAACTGCAGGTAGAGACTACTCAGAATGGAGTACAAGTCCACGTCGGCTGTATCCTGGTTCGTTTCGATGGCTCGCTCAAGCACCGGAACGACCTCTTCACGGTCCCCCGCATTCAGCAGGGCAAACGCTTCGTTGGTGTACGCATCGCTGGAGTCGGGAGCGATAAGACGGGCGCTGGTGAAGAACGAAGCCGTCTCCCGAAACAGCTCGGGGTCCTGAGCTTCCTGTGCGTCGTTGAAGCTTTCGGCACCGCGCTGCATCAGATCGATGTACGAGAACTGACGCTGCGACTCAACCTGGGAACGAGCATCGGGGCTCAACTCCGCAGCCTGCTGGCGGGCTTCAGCAACCTGTTCGTACAACTGAACGCGCTCTTCTGGCATCGCTGCTTCTTCAGCCTGGGCCTCAAAGATTCGGGCTCGTGTCAGGAAAGCCTCCGCGTTCTCGGGGTTCTCTTCAAGCGCACGCTCTACGCTCTCAAGCGCTGCATCGTAGTTGCCGTCTTCAAGCGCACTCTCTGCCTCGTTGATGTTGGGATCGCCAACCGCACAACCGGCAAGCAGAACCCCCGCCATCATTACGACGCAGAGAAATGAGTACATGGAATACCGACGTTGCGTCTTCATAGTGGGTTTGGTTCAAGCCAAGGATATCATCAAAGGGGTGCCCCAACGTTGCTGCCACCTGTGTCGTTTTGAACGACTTGCAGCAATGTAGGAATATAAATGTAATTTAACGAGTCGATAGAAGCAGTTGCAAGCATGTAAACGGGATTCATTCGTGAAGTATTGCCCTTTCGCATCCTTGTTTTTACGGCGGGCTTGCTTTTATCCTGATGTGAACGGTTTACTTGTAACGGAAGCGTTTATACGCTGACCGTGGCCTGGCTTGCGGGTTACCTGCTTGCGGGCTACCTGCCTCAGGAAGTCTGTTCTCTGTACAGACGTGTGCAGAAGTCCTGCGTAGCGGTCCTGCTCGGCCACTACGCGAGTTCTTGCCTGTGTGTAGCGCTACTGCTCCCTTTTCGATATGCTCTCCGCCTACCGTAGAACCCCCGCTTATGGAATCGCACCCGCATCCCGACGACACTATTATTGCGCCCGGACTGCGGGCGTTCATGCAGCGCATCGTGGACTACGCCGGTATGTTTCCGCCGGCCGACCTGCGGCTTACCGACGCAATGGAGCGCTTCCTGAGCTACCGGGGCGAGCCGGAGCGCTGGATGCTGAACCGCTTCGTTATTCCCACACGCCGCCTTGAAGAGCTGCGCCCCTTTCGGCAAGCAATCGCGCACAATCCACCAGTCGGATTTTCGGTGCTGGGCACCGGTGGCGCCACGCCTGAAGCATTTCTGGAAGCGTTTACAGCCGACCTCGACCACATCGACCAGTGTGTCGAAGATCATCGCAGCCGCGTGCGCCCCGATGTCATGGAAGTGCGGCTCCCGGCCTCTCTGCTCGATGCCCCCGACCTAACTGCCGTACGCGACTTTCTTGCAGCGGTCGACACGCACCTGGCCCGTCACGGACTGCCCCACCTCGACATCTTTTTCGAGGTGCCGCTTACCGATCAGACCACTGCCCGCTTGCCCAAACTACTGAGCGCCTTCGCCGATGCCAACGCCGATCAGCCGGTCCCCGAACGCAGCGTAATCGGTCTCAAGATCCGCTGTGGCGGCATGGAGGCTGGGCTCTTTCCCTCGGTCGAGCACGTGGCCACTGCCATCGCCGCGTGCCGCGACGCCAGCGTACGGTTCAAAGCAACCGCTGGACTGCACCACCCGGCCCGCCATTACGACGACAATCTCGAGGTGATGCGCCACGGCTTCTTCAATGTGTTCGGAGCCGCCGTCTTTGCGCTGCAGCATGACCTGGATGCCGACGGCATCGCGGCCATCCTCCGCGAAGAAAACGAGGAGACGTTTACCTTCACGCAGGAAGGGATGCAGTGGGGACCGCTTTCTGCGTCGGTCGAAGACATCTCATACGCCCGCTCTACCCTCGCGCACTCGTTTGGCAGCTGCAGCTTTGAGGAGCCCGTCGACGACCTGCGGGCGCTTGGGCTCATGTAGCCGCCCGTAAGCCCGCTTCGGACTGCGCCCCCCCACAATCTTGTCTCGTACGCCTACCCTCCCAAGCAACGCCTTTATGTCTGCCTACCTCATCCCCGCTGCCGACGCCTCGTTCATCGACGTGCCGGCCGATCACCCTTTTCCGATTCAACACCTGCCCTACGGCGTCTTCCGCCCCCGTCCCGATGCCGACCCCCGCGTGGGCGTGGCCATCGGTGATCAGGTCGTTGACCTTGCTGCGCTGGCCAACGAGGGCCTCTTCGACCACGAAGCCCTCGCCCCGGATGTGCATCCCTTCCGCGCCGATGCGCTGAACGCGTTCATGGCGCTTGGACAGCCCGCCTGGCGTGCCACACGCAGCACCCTGCACCACCTGCTTCACAAAGACACCTCCACCCTGCGCGACAACGCGTCGCTGCGCACCCGCGTGCTGCATCCGCAAGAAGATGTGTCGATGCTCCTGCCCGCCGAGATCGGCGACTACACCGACTTCTACTCCTCGCGCGAGCACGCCACCAATATCGGCACCATGTTTCGCGGGCCGGAAAATGCGCTCAAGCCCAACTGGCTGCACCTGCCGGTGGGCTATCACGGACGCGCCAGCTCGGTGATCGTAAGCGAAACGCCGGTGCATCGCCCGTGCGGCCAGCGCAAGCCCGACGACGATGCGCCCCCAACCTACGGGGCCAGTCAGCTGCTCGACTTTGAGCTCGAAATGGGCTTCTATGTCGGCACCGGCAACGCACTTGGCACGCCCATCCGCGCAGCCGATGCCGAGTCGCATATCTTCGGCCTCTCGCTCGTCAACGACTGGAGCGCCCGCGACATCCAGAAATGGGAGTACGTACCCCTCGGGCCGTTCCTCGGCAAGAGCTTTGCCACCACCGTCTCCCCCTGGATCACTCCGCTCGACGCGCTCGAACCCTTCCGTACCGACGGCCCCGATCAGGATCCTGTGCCGCTCGATTATCTGCAACCTAACGACCACGCGAACTTCGACATCAAGCTCGAAGTGCAGTTGCAAACGCCCGAGCTCGACGCCCCGCACACGATCTGCCAGACCAACTTCAACTACATGTACTGGTCGATGCGTCAGCAGCTGGCGCACCATACCGTAAACGGCTGCAACGTGCGCCCCGGCGACCTGATGGCCTCGGGCACGATCAGCGGCCCCACCGAAAACAGCTACGGCAGCATGCTGGAGCTGGCCTGGCGCGGCACCAAGCCCATTCAGCTACCCGACGGCTCCGAGCGCTCCTTCCTGCAAGACGGCGACCGCGTCGTCATGCGCGGATGGGCGCAAGGCGATGGCTTCCGCATCGGACTCGGCACGGTGGCGGGTACCGTACAGCCTGCGCAGCCGCTAGATGCGTAGGGGATGCACGGGTGTTTGAGGGATGCGCACGCTGCCACCCGCATCGCGTGTCTTTGCGCGCGCCCCGCCATGCCGTGTCACCCTGACATCCCGTATCCTGCTGCATGCTATAACTCTGACAGTCCGTCTTTCACGTTGTCAGACCAACACCCGGCCTGCCTGTCACAACTGACAGGCAGGCTGTCTCGTTGTCAGCCTCCTCGACTGTTTTTCCTGCCTGAGCCCTTCTGGTACAGGGGTTGCATGTATAGATGAGTGCAGAGTTGAAGGTGATGTACTCTGCACTCCTTCCATTACAGTCTACACAAAAAGAACCCACAAGGTGATTACTATGACGAACATTACCCGCACCCCGAACCGCAGCCTGCGCACCCTGCAGAACGAAATTGACCAGGTGTTCAACCGCCTCTTCCCTACATCCGAGGGCAATGGCGACCGTAGCGAAAGCACCACACGCATGTGGGCCCCTCGGACCGACATGGTCGAGACTGCCGACAACTACGAGATCCACCTCGATCTGCCGGGCATGTCGAAGGACGATCTGAAGATTAACATGCAAGAGCGGCAGCTCACGGTAAGTGGTGAGCGGCGCCACGAAGCGCGCAATGAAGATGATGAGTTTGTACGCGTAGAGCGCGCCTTTGGCCACTTCCACCGCTCCTTCACGCTCCCGCAGTCGATTCAGGAAAGCAGCATTGAAGCGGTGTACGAAGACGGCGTCCTGAAGATTACGGTGCCAAAGGCGGAAGAAAGCAAGCCACGCCAGATTTCGATCCAATAAATGGGTCCTGGCACACGTTGTAAACCTGGGAGGTAGACGGATTGCCTCGAATCCGTCTTGAGTGCCTCCCACCACGCCCCGGCGGCCTCACGGCGGCCGGGGCGTTTTTTTGTTGTGGGATCGGTGATGCGTTTGGCAGTGAGGGGGATGCTCTCTTCAAGCCTGTCTTGGTGAATAGAAGTTGCTAGCGCGGCGACCTCGTGCGTTCCCCTACACGCTGGGCACAACTTCCGAAACTCCCCTCCTACCGGCGCAGCCGGAAAGGACGGGTGCCCGTAGGGCCGGGTGGTCCTGAGTCGGATAAAGATCTCGGGTCTTCGCTCCGCTGCGCTCGGGATAACTTGTTGTTGTGAATCTGTTACGGACAGAACACTTCCTCCTCTACAGCATCGATCTTTCGGTACCAGGTCCCCCCAGCCCCTGCCGGCCCTGGACGCCAATCCAGGGGGCCAGGGTATCCCCATGCCTGTAGGGGCAGCCGTTCCTGCTCCGAGCAGAACCCTGTCTTCCCCCTCCCATACGAGTATGCATCAATCCGCCCTCTTACGCGCTGCCCGACATCTCCATGCCTACGTTTGACCATTTCGTGGATGCGCTGCGCGAGCGCCTGAGCAAGCCGCTTCCCGGCTTCGGAGCACAGCGCACCATGGCCCCCCGTTATGATGTCGGTCAGCGGGGCATCCCGACCGATGAGGTCGACTGCACCGACGCCGGCGTGCTTGCGCTGCTCTACCCTGATGACCAGGGCATTCCCACGGTGCTGCTTACCATCCGGCGAAGCAACCTCGCTCATCATCCCGGCCAAATTTCGTTTCCGGGTGGACGCTGCGAGCCGGGCGAAACGGAATGCGAGACCGCGCTTCGTGAAGCGCAGGAAGAGGTGGGACTGCCGCCCGAGGAGGTGTCGATTCTCGGTGCGTTGACGCCGCTCTACATTCCCCCATCCGGATTTTGTGCACACCCTTTTGTGGGCATGCTACCCTACACGCCACAGACAACGCCGCAGGAGAACGAGGTCGAAGCGCTGCTCCCCACACGTATCCCGCATCTGCTTCACCCGGGCACGCGTACTGTAGAAACGTGGACGCTCCATGGCACTCAGATCGATGTGCCGTTTTATGACGTGGAGGGGCACACGGTGTGGGGCGCTACGGCAATGATGCTCGCGGAGCTGCTCGATGTGGTGCGTAGCACAGATGCCATGCTGCGCGTGCAGTAACTACGTTCCAGCAGACACACGCCGGCAGCCCCCGGGGCGCCTCTCTGCCCGCTTGTCCTCCAAATGATAAGAGCATCCATGTTCAGGATGCGGACGCCGGGTCTTCGCTGTCGGCCTTGATCGGACTGTGCGTGCGTTCGGCGACGGCGTGCTTCATGCGCTGGTAGATCGCTGAGAGCCCCTGAGTCCGCTGGGCCCCCAGCAGTTCCGACAGGCCCAGGTCGCGCAACGGGTAATCGGTTGCATTGGCGACCGCTTCGGGGGTGGCACCATCAAACGCCTCGTGCAGAATCGACACGAATGCCCGCGCCGTGGGGGCGTTGCGCGGCACGTGTGCAATGACCCGCACGGTGCCGTCGCGCACCTCCGGACGCAGGAAGACGGGCGACTGGCACTCGTGCACCATGTTCATCCCGGCATCGCGAAGCTCCTGATAAGCTTCAGGCAGCGGCGGCAGCTTGCCTGCATACTCCAGAAGCAGGTCGAGCCGCGTGTCGCGGTCTACCATCTGAAATCCGGCGGCGATGTCCTGGAAAGAGCTCATAGTCCGTTGCGAGTTTGTACCGTACGAGTATACCGTATGAGGCCGTATGGGGATGAGATGCGACAGGCCTGGGTGCCTACTTCAAGGCTTCAGCCGGCTCGGCATCGCCTTTCTCGATGGGCATACCAACAAGGTTCCCCCACTCCGTCCACGAGCCGTCGTAGTTTTTCACTTGGTCGAAACCGAGCAGGTACTTCAGCACAAACCACGTGTGGCTCGATCGCTCGCCAATGCGACAGTACGCGATGGTATCGTCATCGGGGTTCAGTCCTTCACGCTGCTGGTAGATGGTCTCCAGTTCCTCGCGTGGCTTGAACGTGCCATCGTCGTCGACCGCCGTCGACCACGGCACATTCCGCGCACCAGGAATGTGTCCGCCGCGCATGGAGCTCTCTTCGGGGAGTCCGGGCAGGTGCGTCACCTCACCGCGAAACTCCTCGGGCGAGCGTACATCTACCATCGGACCGCCCGTTTCTTGGTGGGCAAGCACCTCGTCGCGGAAGGCACGAATCGAGAGATCGGGCCCCTCTGGCGCCGGGTAGGAGACAACAGGCAGGTCAGGCGCATCCGTCGTCATCGATCGGTCTTCGGCTTCCCACTTGGCACGTCCGCCATCCATGATGTGCAGCGGTTCGTGTCCGTACAGCCGGAATACCCAGAAGGCGTAGCAGGCCCACCAATTGTTCTTGTCACCATAGAATACAACAGTGGTGTCAGGCCCGATACCTTTCTTCTCACAGAGTCGGGCAAATGCCTCCTCATCGATGAAGTCGCGCTGTACGGGGTCTTGCAGTTCGGTGTGCCAGTCGAGCTTCACCGCGTTGGGAATGTGTCCGGTTTCGTAGAGCAATACGTCTTCGTTGGCCTCTACAATACGAACCGAGTCGGTATCGTCAATGTGATCGGCGACCCAGTCGGTGTCGACCAGTACGTCGGGGTGGGCATAGGTACTCATCGGTGCAGTGGGCATGTTGAGCGTTGCGTGGGCTATTGGGGATGCATCCGCCTGTCTGCTGATGCAGTGTGACGTTACACCCAATGATTAACACCCTCAGCCTGGAGCGGTGTTCACACAATGCCTGTCCGCACGGGACTCTGTTGCGTCTTGTTTACAGGTGGTCGTTCACGGGTGTCCGGTTGCGCGCGAGTTTGGCAGTGAGCTGGATCGACGATGCGCGCTTTTGACTGTCCGTTTTCTGGCTACCCGTTTGGGCTGCATAGGCGTCAGGTGCTATCAGTCGATATACCGCTTCAGATAATCGACGACGGCCTCCACATCATCGAGGCGGTAGTCGGCGGCTGTATCACCGGGGCCGACCTTTACGGTGCAGGCGTCGTAGTCCGCGAGCGCGCTAAACGCGTCTTCGTCGGTCACGTCGTCGCCGAGGTAGACCGGCGTGCGACCAGGATGCTCATCGGCCACCTCGCGCACCGCCCGCCCCTTGGTGTGGTCCTGGTGGCGCAGCTCCACGACCTTCTTGCCCCAGATCGCCTCCAGGAAGTCAGGCGCCGTGTCGACCCACGCCCGCAGGCGGCGGCGCGCATCGTCGGCGTCGCGCGCTTTGCGGTAGTGCACGGCAAACGTGGGCGGCTTTGCTTCGAGATGCAGCCCCTCTACCGAGGGCACGTTCGCCTGCATCTGCGAGAGCGCCTCTACCGTTTCATCGTTGAACGACGGCGGTTCGGCGGTATCGGTGGTGCCGTACTGCGCGCCATGCAGCCCAATAGCGGGCACATTGGCCGGAAAGAGGCGGCCCAGACTGCGCAGGTCGCGCCCGGTGATGATCCACAGCGGATAGCGCTCACGCAGCGCCTGCACCACCGCCGGCACGTCGGGATGCGGGTAGGCAGCATCCGGGTCGTCTACAATCGGAGCCAGCGTGCCATCGTAATCCAGAAAGAAAAGCGGCGAATCAACGCGTGGAGGAGTACTCATAGGAGAAGCCAGGACAAGTCAGAAGGTAAGCGAGGCGGGAAGCAGCAGTTCGACAGTGGGGACGGTTCCTTACTGCTGCAGCGAATCCAGGAAGCCGCGAGCCCAGCGCTGCACATCGAGCTTTTCAACGGTCGATTTCAGGCCCTTCAGCCGTGTAGTGCGCTCCTCCTCATCCATTTCGAGCGCCATGCGGATGGAGGCAGCGAGTCCGTCGCGGTCGTAAGGATTCACCTGAATGGCTTCGGGAAGCAGGTAAGCCGCGCCGGTCAGTTCGCTCAGAATAAGCGCCCCGTTTTCTGTAGCGGTGATGAACTCCTGCGTTACGACATTCATGCCGTCGCGGAGCGGCGTGATAAGCGCAGCATCGGCCGCGCGGTAGAAGGCGCACAGCTCAAACTGCGTGTAGGTGCGATAGCGGTAGTTAACCGGCACCCAGTTATCGCGGGCAAACTGTCCGTTGATGCGTCCCACCACCTCATCCACCTCGCGCTTCAGCTGCTGGTAGGAGTCGACCTGTGTGCGGCTGGGGGTGGCGATCTGGTAGAAGCTGACCGAGCCGTGGTATTCGGGATTGTCTTCGAGGAAGCGCTCAAACGCTTCCAGACGCGAGAGCACGCCTTTGGTGTAGTCGAGCCGGTCAATGCCAATCACGATGTGCTCGGTGCCCAGCCGCTCGCGCAGGCGAGCCGCTTTTTCCGTTACCTCATCAGATGCGGCCATCTGCTTAAAGCGCTCGACCTCGATGCCGATGGGATGCGCCTCGACGCGGGTGGTGCGTCCTTCGTAGTGGATGGTCTGCCCCTCGATTTCGGCGCCAAGCAGTACGCGGGCGCTCTCCAGGAAGTTATCGACGTACTCCTCAACGTGCACGCCCACCAGGTCGCAGTGCAGCATGCCGCGCAGCAGCTCGCGGGCCCACGGCAGGATGCGAAAGACCTCCATGGCTGGCCACGGGATGTGCCAGAAGTGGCCGAGCGTGGCATTGGGACGCGCCTTGCGGATGTGCTGCGGCGCCAGCATCAGGTGGTAGTCTTGCAGCCAGATCTGCTGGTCATCTTCGGCGACCTCCTCCACGACCGCGTCAGCAAAGCGCTTGTTCACCGCCCGGTAGATCTCCATGAAGTCCGGATTCGGCTCGAAGTGCTGAATCATGTAGTGCGACACGGGCCAGAGCACGCGGTTGGCCATGCCGTAGTAGTAGCCGTCGAGTTCGTCCTTGCTGAGCGGCACGCGGCGTACGGTGAAGTCGGGGTCGTCCGCGGGGAAGAGCTGGCGTTCGGGCAGATCCGGATCTTCGCCCATCCCGATCCAGGCGCCGCCGCGCTGACGCAGCACCGGGAGCAGCGCAGTGGAGAGCCCGCCCACAGAGGGGACCCACTCTCCGTCGTCTGATTGGCGGATGGGGACGCGGTTGGCAACAACGGTAAGGCTCACAGGCTTCGAGGCGTTAGGTACGGGTACAGCGATGAACGGGCGAGGGAACGCAGGCGATACGCCTGTGCGCCCCTTGTACTACGAACGCACAGCCTCCTCGTCGCGCATCCGCTCGTAGTGCGTGCGATGCTTGGTCGCATCCGCAAATAAACAGAGTCCGGCGTTAAGTACAACCAGGCTGCCGGTTCCGGCCACGATCCACGACAGTGTGGAGGACTTCGGGTCGGCTTTTTTCAGGGTCGCATGCCCGAACAGGCTGGCGCCGGTGCCCACGGCGAGCAATCCGAGCGGCGCCTGCCAGCGCCAGCGGGTGTAGTGATCGTGTGCATCCATAATACGGAATGGCTTTGAAAGATTCAGAAAGCGACTGAAGCATTATCGAAAGGCAATACCACGAGCAGGGCGCAGGCGTTCTTATGAAGTGGAACGCTTTCGTGAAGGCACCCCGCCTGGCTTCTGCGTAGCGGGTCGGCTACGTAGCTGCAAGTTGCATGGTGAGTCCGCCCGTAACTGCGCCGTGCAGGGCGTTGGGAACGGCGGTGTGGCGGACATGGTAGCGCTGCATTTCGCGGCGTACGGGGTAGTCGCGGCGCAGCGCAGCAAACTGTTTGCCGCGGGTTTCGGGGGGATGCGCAGGGAGGGCCCGCATGCGGCGATCGTCATCGGCGATCGCATAGGTCTGCCGGGCCAGCATGTGGAGGTACTGAGTGCGAAACGTGTTCGGATCGGGCGGGGTGCAGTGCCAGCTCTCGGGGGCATGTTCGGCGAGGGCCGATTCGGGCGTCCACGTAGCCGGCTTGCCGCATGTTCTGCAGAGCGCCTCGTAGAGCATGTGCGTGCCGCGCACCTTGCCGTCGTAGGCATATCCGGCGATGTGGGGGGTGGCAAGGGCTGTGCGGGCAACCAGTTCGGGATCGGGCGTCGGCTCGTTGGGCCACACGTCGAAGAGCGCGGCGCCCAGGTGGTTGCTGTCCAGCGCCTGCGCCACCGCGTGTGGATCGATGACGTCGCCGCGTGCGGTGTTCACGAGCCAGGTGCCTGGCTGCATAGCGGCAAGCACACCGGCGTCAACCAGGCGGACGGTCGGATGCGCACCCGTTTTCGTAAGCGGCACGTGCAGCGACACGATATCGGCCGCGCGCAGCAGCTCCGTCAGCGACACGAACGGGTGGTCGCCGCCCGGATGCGCCTCGGCCAGCGGGGGATCGTTGCGTAGCACGTGACAGCCGAGCGCTGCGCAGCGGCGCGCCACCCGCGCCCCCGTATTGCCATGTCCGATAACGCCGACGGTACGGTCAGGCAACGATACGCCCTGCGCGGCCGCATGGCGCAAGAGCGCCGCGATCACGTAGTCCGCCACGCTGTCCGCATTGGAGCCGGGCGCATGGGCAAACGGAATGCCGCGCCGCTGCAGGAGGTCCTGGTCGATGTGATCGGTGCCGATGGTGGCCGAGCCGACAAAATCGAGCGAGTGCTGCTGCAGGAGCGCTTCGTTTACGGGTGTGACACTGCGCACGAGAAGCGCGTCGGCCGAGCGGATATGATCGGTGGTTATGGCGCGTCCGGCCACCGGCAGAACGGTGCCGATCGTACCAAACGCCTCGCGGGCGAGCGGGATGTTTTCGTCGACTACGATGGTCATTGTTGAGGGCGTGGGCATGGAAATCGAAAGCGCTTCGAGTAAAAAGTACACACTATATACGCAGCAAATCTATGCGTTACCACTGTCAAGGCGGGGTTAACGCATGATCAATCTACGGCGAACGCGGCGCAATCCATAAGATCAAATTTAGGGTGAATGAGGATAGTACATTGTAATGCATGCATTTACCTAAAACAGAAAAGGGAAACCTCGTACTACAGGGACTGTTGACCGCCCTGCCTTATGTTCTGCCCTGCAAATACGTAAGCATGTATGGATAAATTCCATGGCATGCATGTCTTGTTTTTGAGACATGGCTTCGAATCCTACGAATAGCGTTCTCATACGCATGAGCACATATACGAAAATAGCTTCCACAGGTATCGCCTGTGCCTCGTTAGCCCTGATGGTGTCTACCGGAGGCCCGAGCCTGTCCGCCCTTCCTTCTTTTTCTGCGGAGTCAGATGCATCCGCCACTTCTTTTGCATCTGAAGACCCGCACGAGCTCCTTTCCACTGCATACCGGAACGGCAGCGACGACGTACGTCCTTCTATTGAGCACCTGCCCGAGATCGATGACGCCACGCTGTGGCTCGCCCGGGCTGTTTTTTCGGAAACGAAGAAGCCGCACGAGCAGGAGCTGGTGGCGTGGGTCGTTCGCAACCGCGTTGAAACGGAGTACCGGGGCCAGTCGACCTACGAAGGAGTTGTACTCGACCAGCGCCAGTTCAGTGCCTTTAACTACAACATGCCTCGGCGCGCGTTCTATATGAACCTGCAGCCGGACACGCAGCTGGACAGCTGGCAGCAGGCGCTGCATGTAGCCTACTACGTGCGCCACGCCGACGACGCCTACCGTCCGTTTCACATCTCGACACGGCACTTCTTCAGTCAGGTGTCGATGCCCGACCACCGCTTCCCGCACTGGGCCGACCAGCGCCGCAAGATCGATCCGCAGTGGAATATCACGTTGGATGAGTGGCGCTTCCGGTTCTACGCTAACCTGTCGTAATCGCAGAAACGCGTTCCGTTGATTGAGACGCCCTCCGTCTCCTACCGATGCGCGAGCATCGGAGGAGGCGGAGGGGCCAGGTTGCCATGTATCGTGGCGTGAAAATCTTCCGAGGTTCTCATCGCGCGGAGAGAGCATAAGCGATGGACGCAGCGATATCGCGCGTTCCATCATGGTAGTCCGCCCCAAACAGCGACGCATGAGATTGCACCCCAGGAGCACTTCCTCCCTACGGTCGGGGCGCCACGTCGCTACGCTCCTCGGAATGACATGGTGAGAGTATTCCTGGGGGGGGCGTCGCAAGGAGGGAGCGCCGGCAACGGACGCGGCGATCTCGTGCGTTCCACCAGAGCAGCCCACTCCACTCGATGCCTGTAGGCGTGCAGGGACGGCGCTCAGGTCCTTTCACATGCAGCGTCAGGATGACTTGTGATGGAAGGCGGGTGGACTTGGCAGTCTTCTGCGACACCATGCATGATTCGCACGCTACAGAGTCCCCTCCTACCGGCGCAGCCGGAAAGGAGGGGTGCCCGAAGGGCGGGGTGGTCCTTAGTTGAGCAACGATCCGGGGCTCCGCTTCGCCCGGAATGACTTATGCTGTAGAGCTGTTCTGGAAAGCACGTTCATCTCTTTACACCACTGACTTCCCAAAGCGAAGTCACCCCGGCCTCCGAGCCGGGGTCTCCTCATATCCGTACAGACGATCGTTTCCGGTACGAGTATGTACTTGCCGTCAAGCGAAAATCTGGAGCAGGTATCTGCTAACAGCGTGCCCGTCCTGAAAAGCGTCGCATGAGATTAGCACGTCGCAACCCCTCCTCCTAAATCCCCCTCTGAGGGGACTTGATGGGGCCCCACGACTCTTTCACAGAATTACAGTGTCAGGCTCCCCTCCTACCGGCGCAGCCGGAAAGGAGGGGTGCCCGAAGGGCGGGGTGGTCCTTAGCCGAGCAACGATCCGGGGCTCCGCTTCGTCCGGGATGACTTGCGTTGTGGGGGCTTGCTCTGCAGTGGACCTGGACACTGAAGTTGCCCCATTTTAGCTCCCCTGCAATAGCACACCTTTCATTTGCGAACGCCCCCCTGCACGCCTACCTTATACCCCCTTGCCCATTGAAGTAAACCCAAGCTCTATGTCTGACCTCTCCGCCTTCGAATCCGAACTGCAACAGATCAAAGACGACGGCCTCTACAAAGAGGAGCGTGTCATCACCTCGCAGCAAGATGCCGACATTTCTGTGGCCTCGGGCGATGTGATTAACTTCTGCGCCAACAACTACCTCGGACTGGCCAACCACCCCGCCATCATGCAGTCCGCCAAAAACGGTGTAGATGAGTATGGCTTTGGTGTAGCGAGCGTCCGATTTATCTGCGGCACACAGACGGTGCATAAGGAGCTGGAGGATGCCCTGTCCAGCTTTCACGAGAAGGACGACACCATCCTCTACAATTCTTGCTTCGATGCGAATACGGGCCTCTTCGAAACGCTTCTGGGTCCAGGCGACGCCATCATCAGCGACCGGCTGAACCACGCCTCCATCATCGACGGCATCCGTCTGTGCAAGGCCGACCGCTACGTCTACCAGCACAGCGACATGGATGATCTGGAGACACAGCTTCAGGAGACACAGGATGCAGGCATCCGCCTGATTGCCACCGACGGCGTCTTTTCGATGGATGGCGACGTGGCGAAGCTCGACGAAATATGCGCGCTGGCGGATGCGTACGATGCGCTTGTTATGGTAGATGAGTGCCATGCCACCGGGTTTATGGGCGAAGGCGGACGCGGGGCCTCGGAGGCCAAGGGCGCGCTCCACGATGTAGACATCATCACGTCGACGCTGGGCAAAGCCCTGGGCGGCGCCACGGGCGGATTCACCACCGCCCAGCAGCCGATTGTAGACCTGCTGCGCCAGAAATCGCGTCCGTACCTCTTCTCGAATGCGGTGGCGCCGATGATCGCCAATGCAAGCCTGACGGTGCTCGATATGCTCACCGACAGTGCCAAGCGCCGCGAGCAGCTGTGGGAGAACACGCGCTACTTCCGCCAGGAGATGACCGAGCGCGGGTTCGACATCAAGCCGGGCGACCACCCGATCGTACCAATCATGCTGTACGAGGCCAAGCCCAGCGCCGAAATGGCCGACGCGCTGCTGGAGCGCGGCATCTACGTGATCAGCTTCAGCTACCCAGTGGTGCCCAAGGGCGAAGCGCGCATCCGCGTGCAGATGTCCGCCGCCCACGACCGCAACCACCTCGATCGCGCCATTGAGGCATTTACGGAGGTCGCGACCGAGCTGGGCGTGCTCGGGTCGCGATGATAATTCGAGTGTCCCCCTACGGAAAACGCCAGCGCGTGGCTGGCGTGCATGTCCGACGCGGCAGTCTCATGCGTTGCACCATGGCAGCCCGTCTCGAACAGCAACGCATGAGATTGATACGTCACGATCCCTCCCCCTAAATCCCCTTCCTCTGAGGGGGACTTGATCGGCTCCTTCTGCGCCCCTTTTGCAGAACTGCAGTGCCAAAGAGTCCCCTCCTACCGGCGCAGCCGGAAAGGAGGGATGCCCGAAGGGCGGGGTGGTCCTTGGTCGTGCAAAGATCCCCCGGGCTCCGCTGCGATTAAGGTGTCGCAACGTGTGAGTGTTTCTCAGGATTCTCATCACGAGGAAGGGGCGTAAAGCGACTGACGTGGTGGTGTGAGCGTAGCGAGCGAGTACTCCTGCAAGGCGATCTCATGTGCTCCATCATAGTTCTGTAGACTCGTGAATCCTCAGCCGCGAGAAGAGCTATAAGTTGTATACCAACAGTATTATGCAATGTATTCATGTAGCTATGGACTTACTTCCAAAAGTCTCAAGAGAGCGACTCCGCTCTTTTCTGTGGGGTATGGGAAGCATCCTTGATGTTTCAGGCCATGTCGATCTGCTTTCGAGGAAGCGTCGATCGTCCGATGCCGAAGCGCTGCATGAAGACTGGAGCCGTGTAGGAGACGACCTTTCCCGTAGTGCCTCTCACGTGATCACAGTCGAAACGAAGAATGCATCTGAAAAAGACACCTGTTCACAACCTATTTGATGCATGCCCTCTTCAGAAGAACATGATGCATCGCAGTCTGAGATTCCAGAAGAAAGCCCCTCTCCAGAAGCATCTGAATAGTCCCACAAAAGAACCTTTGATTATGTCATTGCGAGGAGCGCCAGCGACGTGGCAATCTTGTGCCTTATACGCAGGATAAACCGCTCTAACCGACGCATGAGATCGCCGCGTCGGTCGCAAGCTCCCTCCTCGCGATGACAAGGTGTAAATGCGTTTTTGCCGACTTACTTAGCTCTGTAGAAACCAGCGATGCCTCAGCAAAAAACACCGAAGCGTCCAGAGTTCGTCTCCTTCAAGCACAACAATTTTCTGGACCGCTTCCTCCACCCTCTGTTTTGGAAGGCTACAACGATGTCGTCCCAGATGCTGCGGAACGTATTCTCTCGATGGCACAGCGCGAGCAGACACATCGCCACGATTACGACAATCAGTTGGTCCAGCTTCTTTCGCGGGGACAGTGGTTCGGGTTTGCTCTCGGTATCACTGCGCTCATATCAGGTACATACTTGCTATCTATCGGGGCTAATCTCGGAGGGTTAGTTTCCTTGATTCTTGGGCTTGGGCCCATTATCGCAGCCTTTTTGTTTCAACGCTCGTTCTCTGATCCCAATCTGTCTCGGGAAAGCAAGGGCTCCAAAGTGGTAGAGTAGGTTGCTAAAGAGGTTCTGGACCTGGTCGCCAGAAAGGAGGGGCCCCGAAGGGCGGGGTGGTCCTGGTCGGATAAAGATCCCGGGTCTCCGCTCCGCTGCGCCCGGGATGACTTGTATTGTGGGTTTTGCTCTGCATCGGACCTTGCATTCTATTTTAGAACCTGTTTGGGTTTTGGTTTGCAGGCGAGAGCGAGGGCCGGTGAGGCGAAAATTGGACCACAATCGAGGTTCGTAGCCGGGGTTACGGGCCGAGATTGGGGACAATTTGCAGCCCAGCGAAACCGCTCGCAGCCCAAAGTAAGAAATCAAAACAGGTTCTTAGCGGCTCCCTTCAAAATCAAGTCACCCCGGGCTTGACCCGGGGTCTCCCCATACCCAGAAAGGCAACAGCCGTCAACACGAGCACATACTGCCGGCTGGCGACCATCCCAGGTGCATCGCTCTCCGCCTACCCCGCCGGATCGCACCCAATCCCCGTGCCCTGTATTTTAACGGATGCGAGCCGTACCTTGCGTACACCACCAGCCGTCTCGTATCCAGCCGTACTCACCCCGCCCATGCCTGCCCTCCTCCGCTGCGGACTCGTCGCTCTCGTTGGATGCCTCTTCTGGATGAACGCGTCTGTGGCCACGGCCCAGCAGAGCGGACTGCCGTTCATCAATAGCGACCTGCATCTTCTCATCGACCGGTACCAGACGCGCGGCGCGCTACCCGGGGCCGCCTCCTTTCACCGCCCGCTCCGCGCCGAGCATGCCCAGGCGCTGCTGGATTCGCTGGCGGCGCAGGGCCCGGTCTCTGCTGCTAAACAACGCACGATCGACCGGCTCCGCCATGAAGAACCCGCGCCCGGCGCGCAGTGGCTAAACCGGCGGTGGAGCGCGCTCTACCCAAACGGACAGAATCTCGTTCACGCCGACGGCGATGGCTACCGCGTCACCTTCGACCCCATCTACTACGGATACGTCGGCCCCATCAGCCACACCGGCAGCGACCCGCGCGCCGCCGACCTCGCTTGGCGTAACACCCGCGGCGTACGTGCGGCGGGGCACCTCGGACGCGTTTACTTCGACACCCGTGTCACCGAAAACCAACAACAAGACCTGCGGAATGCATTCGAGATCAACAATGGCGGACGTAAGGGCTCAGCCCCTCGCATCGGGTTCGTGCTCCAAAGTCCACAGGCAACGATCTATGACTATTTTGATGCAACAGGCATTGTCGGATTCGACGCCGATCCGGTTGATATCCAGTTTGGACGCACCGACCGGCACTGGGGCCACGGAATGAACAGTCTGATCCTCTCTAATTATGCATCGCCCTACGAGCAACTGCAGATTCAGGCGACGTACGGAGCCTTCGCATACACAACCATGTTTGCGCGCTTCATTGATGCTACTCGTATTCCAAGTCAGCGTGGTGTGGGGGATGCGGTCCAGCCCCGCCGCTATGCCGCCTTCCACCGGCTGGCGTACAACGTAAGCGAGCGCCTCACGCTCGGCCTCTTCGAGGCTACTGTCTTCGACCGGCGCTCATCCCCCAATGCTCCGCCGAAAGCCGTTCAGGCAACCTACCTGAATCCGATTATGCTGGTGCGCACGGTGGAGGCAGCAGCAAGCGGCCCGCATAATGTGATTACCGGATTCGATGCACAATGGCGTCCCACTGATGGACTCTCTGCATACACCCAGCTGGCGCTGAACGACTGGTCGCTTCAGCATCTGGGCACCGATCACTGGAAGAACCAGTGGGCCGGACTCGTTGGCATTCACCTGGCACCGGGCCGCGCCTCCGCCTGGTCGATGCGCGTGGAAGGCAGCCGCATCCGCCCCTTCTTCTATGCCGGACGCTTTACCTTCGACCGCTTTTCTCACTGGGGCGATGGTATCGGACACAGCGCCGGTCCCAATAGCTACGACGTGTCGGCTCGACTGGACTACCGTCCGCAGCACCGGTGGCGGGCCGGGCTCTGGTACCACCGCACTTGGCGCGGACGCGGCACCGACGACCAAAACGTAGGCGCGGATCTCCGCCGCTCTACCGATACGCGCTTCAGCGACCGGGTGCGTATGCTGGAGGGCATTCGTCAGGTGGAAGACGGGTTGGATGTGCACGTAGGCTACGAGTTGTTGCCTACACTCTTTTTGGATGCGCAGCTTCGTTTGCTTCGCATCGACGACGCAGAGCAGGGCATTGATTTGTTCGTTGCACCTGCGCTGGGTATCCGATGGGGCATGCCGTTCCAGCCGCGGCGGTTTTAGGGAATTGAGCACCTACATTCGTTATCCCAAACCGCGCGGAGATCCGAAGTAACTTGCTATTGAAAGACTCACGTTAGGAAAGTAGGACTTCCTCTACAAACAAACATACATTCACTAACAAACCCACAATACAAGTCATCCCGGACAAGGCGCCCCAGCGCCGCAGAGCCGGGATCTTGCCCTCTGAAGTTGTGGTAGGCCCGCTCTGTATTAAAACAGCGGTTTTCCTGAGATTATCGCTCAACGATGAGCGTGTACCCGGGTTGAAGCTTGTTGCACCTACGGATATGGGGAGACCCCGGGTCAAGCCCGGGGCGACTTACGCTGGAAGAGTGGCGATGTAAGAGAAATAGTTTGCACTCCAGAGGAAAAACCCACGCATTAGTCATCCCAAACCGCGCGGAGATCCGAAGTAACTTGCTATTGAAAGACTCACGTTAGGAAAGTAGGACTTCCTCTACAAACAAACATACATTCACTAACAAACCCACAATACAAGTCATCCCGGACAAGGCGCCCCAGCGCCGCAGAGCCGGGATCTTGCCCTCTGAAGTTGTGGTAGGCCCGCTCTGTATTAAAACAGCGGTTTTCCTGAGATTATCGCTCAACGATGAGCGTGTACCCGAGTTGAAGCTTGCTGCACCTACGGATATGGGGAGACCCCGGGTCAAGCCCGGGGCGACTTATGATGATGGGTTTGTCGTATAAGCAGGCTATATTTTCGGATCATAGAATAAACCCTGAACCAAGTCATCCAGATCCCGGATCAAGTCCGGGACAGGCAAGGCGCGCAAAGCCAGGATCTGATGCTTTGAAGTTGTGATAATCCCAGTGTGACTTACAGTGGACCCCGCATTCCAAGTACAACAGCGACAAGAAACAAAGATGCTCCCAGGTACATGGCACGCCGTGGATACGTTTACATCATGACCAATCGGAAAGAAGGCACACTCTACGTCGGCGTGACCAGCAATCTGGTCCGACGGGTCACCCAACACCGTCAGGGGGACGGGGCGCGCTTTGTGCAGAAATACCGACTACGCCGCCTTGTGTACGTGGAGGCCCACGCTGATATCCAAGAGGCAATCACCCGTGAGAAGCAGGTCAAACGATGGCATCGAGCGTGGAAACTGGAGTTGGTCACTTCGCTGAATCCAACCTGGCGTGACCTGTACGACGACATCTGCGCAGATCCTGTACCATGGTCGTGATAGGCGTACGGTAAGAAAGGAAGATTTCCCTCACTAACAAGCCCACAATCAAGTCATCCCGGACAAGGCGCCCCGCGCCGCAGAGCCGGGATCTTGACCTCTGAAGTTGTGGTAGGCCCACTCTGTATTCAAACAGCGGTTTTCCTGAGATTATCGCTCAACGACAGGCGATTAATCGCGTTGGAGGCGGCTGCTCATACGGCTATGGGAAAGCCCCGAGTCCCCGTATTACTGAATCAAGTTCAGTACAGGCGGAGTCCGGGCAGGCGGGGCCAGGGCGACTTGATATTCAGAGATCCACGGTGGGAAAGTAAGACTTTCTCCACGAACAAACTCGCAATTTAGTCATCCAGATCCCGGATCAAGTCTGGGACAGGCAAGGCGTGCCCGTACCTGAAGGCGATGCCAACGTGCGAGAACAGCGCCGAGATCCTTCCGCCTCGGCGTCAGGATGACGTTGTAGTGACAGGAAGGAGCCCCCATTCGCTTCCCTGGAGGTATCTGTTTAGCGGACTTCAACGATCGCCCTGGATATACGCTTCGCCCCTGATCCCGGGCTATGGTGCGATCTTTGGTCCTAATTGCCATCAGCAACTCTCGCTCTCTGGGCTGGGAAGTCGCTAAAGCAAGGTCAACCAGACGGTTGGAGTGGTTTAGGTTACAGGCTTCACGCCTCCCCGTGGCCCTCTCCGCGGTATGGACCCGTGTATGAAGCCCGTTCGGCCTCGAAGAAGTGGGCCGCCCGGACGAAGACCGGAGGGACGCGCCCGAAAATTGATCCTGTTTAAGCGAGCCTGCGAGTGAGTTTGATCAATTTTAGCGGACCAAAGGGCGCAGTCAGGCCCAGTTCTTCCAGCCTTGATCTTTTTGGTTCGTTTTTGCATCAAGGCAAAAATGAACGTGCCCATCGAAGTTGGACATGGCACCTTGTGCTACAAGCCAAAAGAATCTCTTGAGTATACACTAAACACGTACCCTGGAGAGGGGAGCGGTCGCGCCAACGGCTGAGGAAAGATACGACCATAAAAAATATATACGTCTTGTCATCGCGAGGAGGGAGCCTGCGACTGATCCGGCGATCTCATGCCGCCGTTTGATCGTAACGGCACCAGATTGCACCCAGAAGTACTCGTTCACTGCAGCCACAACGCGTCGTTGTTAGCGTTCCTCGCAATGACATCTCGTGTACCTGCCAGAACGACCCGTACCGAACTGCGTGTTCATTTCAGCGTTATCTACCCATCATGAATTCCAAACATGCTTGTGCCAAGCCATGCCGATCGACACGCTAAAGTCAAAACGCCGTCTCGTGGAAGAGTTTGGGGTGGATGATAAGCAGGCGGAAGGCATTGTGGAGCTCATTGCGCAATCAGAAGACCGGAGCGTTACCACTTCTGATCTCACCGCGTCAGAGGAGCGAATCAAGCGCACACTCACAAATCGCATCTACGGGGCTGCTGCGGCTATACCCACGATTCTTTCGCTACCGAATTATTTACTGGGGTAGATCACTTTTCTCTTCCAACAGCAATTGGGAAAGGGGAAAACAAACGGCAAGGCGTGGTATCAGTCACTCCCCTGGAGAGGGGGGCTGTCGCTTCAGCGGCTGAGGGGGGATGCGCACAGACCGACGGAGATGCAAACGGTGCCAACAGTGGTCGACACAAGGCACCTGGCTACGGGACCCTCCCAGTGCAGTCATCCACCAGTTATGTACAGCGAACCGAGTCGACTCTAAATAGGTTAGACCATTGAGTATTCAATCGAACAGCGCTTAAGAAAGCAATGCCGAAAACAGTCGAAGCGGTGGTTGATGAGCACGGACACATTCGCCTTCTGGAGCCGCTTACACTTCATGCCTCACAGCGCGTGCTTATCACCGTGTTGGAGGATGAGCCCGGAGCCGACACGCGCGACGTGAGTGAAACGGCTCTGCTCAGCGAAGACACACTCGCCGAGGACTGGAATCAAAAAGAAGAGGACGAGGCATGGAAGCACCTTCAGCCGGAGCAGTAGTTCTCATCTCGTTCCCGTTTTCGGACCTGTCTCGCTCGAAGCTCCGCCCGGCCGTCGTGCTGGCAAGCGTGAGCCGGGGCGATTACGTGCTCTGCCAGGTCACCAGCAACCCGTATGCGGATCCAAATGCCGTCGAATTGACGGAAGAGAATTTTCGAGAGGGAAGTCTGCAGAGGGTGAGCTACGCGCGACCGGGAAAGCTATTCACGGCGAACACTGATTTGTTTGAGGGTCAAGCCGGCCTGTTGAGCGAGGAGGTGCGTAGTAAGATCGTATCGGAAGTTGTCAGGTTGTTGCGTGCGGGTGAGATGCAATCAGAAAGCGAATAAGCCAGTCCATAACAAGGCGCTGATAGCCGACGAAGGGCTGAAGCCAAATTCGGACCGTAGCGCCTACGTTGTTCCTCTACTGAAACCTTTTCGTTTCCTTTCACTGCACCGCCTTCCCAATCGGCGTCCAGGGCTGGCTGAACTTGATCCAGGATCCAGATTTCACACCCAAAGGCCGATGCCACACATGAAAGGACGGCGATGAGATCCTTCCCCCGACGGTCGTCGTGGGTCAGGATGACGTTGAAGTGTGAGGTAAAGGAGCAGTCCCCCAACCGCTCCCCTGGAGAGAGGAGCTCTCGCGCTAGCGACTGAGGGGTGGATGCCCACAGACCGCCGGACACGAAAGCAGTCTCCGACTATGGGTTTCCTAGTTCGAGATAATGCTGTAAATCGCTCACCCCATTCTCTACCCCCAAGCGCTTGTTCTTCCGCAGGCTCTCCCCCCTCACCCTTGTTCCCTTCCCCGCGGGGAGAGGGAAACTCTACTGGTGGGCTTTTTTCTTCTTTTCCCGTCCAGTAACTCCTCGCAAGAAACTGCGGGAAGCCACAAACCCAACACGATCAAGTCCCTTCTCCCCAAGGGAGAAGGACAGGATGAGGGGAATACCTCCCCTGTGCAAAGCCACTGCCCCCTTCTCAACCTCCAACCTCGCTCACTCCCCCTCCCGCAGCTCACGGACGACCTTTGCCGGGTTCCCGGCTACGATGGTGCGAGGGGGCACATCGCGTGAGACAACGCTTCCGCCCCCCACAACACATCCCGCACCAAGCGTCACCCCCTTCAAGACCAGCGCGTTCATGCCAATGAAGACATCATCCTCGATGACAATGGGTCGCGTGGACCCGGCGTTGAAGTCGGCAGCCCGCCCTTCCGGCGTGAGCGGGTGAAAGTCGGTATCCACTACCTGCGCGTTCCCACCCACCTGCACGCGATCACCCATCGTGATGCGAGAGGCGGCCACAATCGTCGCACCCGTAAAGCCACATTCCTCGCCCATCACGATCTCAGCATCGGCGCTCCGCGTGGCGAGCACGACAGGGTGGACAGGCGCCAGTGGATTCGACCGGGCCCACGAGCGCAACACCAGTCCCGGACCCGCTTCAATCCGGCTACCTCGATGTTTCTGAATGATGGGACGTCCGAAGATGCGCCAGCCGGGCTTCCATGTGATACCCTGCCATGCAAACTGCATCCGCACCAGCGGGTAGAGGAGACGCCGTCGCATCTCCAGCCCCAAGAGCCAGGGCATATCACGGACTTTCTGTGCAGGCGAAGGAGCGTTCATACGCGTCAGGAAGAGAGATGCAATGAAGATCGATCAAGCCAGCGCTGGTGGAGACGTTCTGCCACTAAGAGCCGCGCACGGAGCACGGACTGCGTGTCGAGGGCCTCATCAAAAGATGCACGCACGGCGTTCTTAATGGCCGCACGCTGCTCGCTCGGCCCGGCGTGATAGCCGCGTTGCTCGTGCAACGCCGCGACGTTCTCATCGGTGTGCTCAAACGGCACGAAATCCGTTCCAAACCGGGCGTTGATGCGACGCACAACAGGGCCCACATCCTGAATCACCGCCTCAAACGGAGCCATCACGTACTGCCCCCGATATGCCTCTAACGCTTCATAGAACGCGATCCACGCCTCAACCTGTAGCGCAAAGGGGATTGGCGGTGCCCCGACAGCAGCCTCAGACGAGGTGCCCCGCGTCTGGTATCCCAGCGCTGTGAGCGAGATAACCGCGTCTTTGGGATCACGAATGAGCACCAGCGTCGGCACGCCCAACTCGCAGGCCCGCATTGCATTCGCTGCCACATGCGTATGGTCCGCCGTATTGATCGGCTCAGGTTGCGCAGCCGTGATTGCGCTTACAGTGAAACTGTTGGCCGAGCGCGGAAACCCCTCTATACAGAGATCCGTCTCCGCATCCACCAAGAGCCGATCGTGCCCCGACCGGAAACGATACACGGCAAAGTACAGCGCTGGACGCGTCCCTAAAAATGTCTTGAGCCGAAAGCGCCACACGCGCAGCCAGCGGGCCAGAGACTGATTCATGCGATGCAACGATGTGTGATAACAATACGTGACAAATGACTCCCTGCCTCGTAACTGATTGTAGCCCATAGGGATTCGCGGCAGGAATATTCATCCCGTGCATCCGTTCTGCTGAGCAGTCGGCGTTTTGTGCCCGCACGTATCGTCGTTGATGCGCAGCACCCCCCGCATCGAACACACATCTTCTCAACTTCGTAGCACGGATCCGTATATCTGTGCACTTACCTCTCATCTATGCGCGTCCTTGCTCTCTATACCGATGCGTTTGGCGGATACGGCGGCATCGCTACCGCAAACCGGCACTTCTTGCATGCCCTGTCTGCGTATCCTTCAGTACATGAAATTGTGGCCCTCCCGCTGCTCCAGCCGGAGCCTATCACCCACCCCCTTCCCCGGACATTGACCCGCTGTACCGATGGTTTGGGCGGAACCGGGGCCTACCTCCGGGCCCTGACGCGCTTACTGATGCGCGACCGTGCCTTCGATGCGATCTGGTGCGGGCATCTGCATCTCGTGCCCCCCGCCCTCGCCGCAAAAGCAGTAACCGGAGCGCCGGTCGTGCTCCACATTCACGGCGTAGACGCCTGGACACCCAGTCATCGGCGACTCGTGAACTGGATGGTGCCTCTCATTGATCACTTCATCAGCGTGGCCGAGGTTACGAAAGAGCGGTTTACTACGTGGAGTGGCGTAGCCTCTGAGCGCGGGCATGTGGTGCCCAATACGATTGACTTCTCTGGACTCTCACCGGGTCCCAAATGCCCGAACCTTATCACCCGATATGGGCTCGACGGCCCTGTGATTATGACCATGGGCCGGTTAGTTGGGCGCGAGCGGGCGAAGGGGTTTGACCAGGTGCTTGACGTGCTGCCCGCCCTCCTGGATGCACATCCTTCGCTCACTTACCTGATTGCCGGCAAGGGACCCGACCGCAACCGCCTCCTATCCAAAGCCAAACAGCTTGGCATCCGCGACCATGTGGTGTTTGCCGGATACGTCTCCGAATCCGAAAAAGCCGACCACTTTCGTCTGGCGGATGCGTACGTCATGCCCAGTCAGGGGGAAGGATTCGGGCTTGTGGTGCTCGAAGCGCTGGCGTGCGGCATTCCCGTCATCGGAAGCACTGCCGACGGCACAGCAGAAGCACTCCAGCACGGACGCTTTGGCGCACTTGTGGACCCGACCGATCACGATGCGCTGCACGACGCTATTCAGAAGATACTTCAGGATCCACCGTCTGTCGATCAGGAGGCTGTGCGTGCCCACTTCGGCCCCTCCGCCTACCAGCGCCGCGTGCACACACTTTGGGATACGCTGTTTGCGGAGGCACAGGAGACATCGGTTGCGTGAGGGAAGACGCCCTAAATCCGCTCCCCTGGAGAGGGGAGCTGGCGCGCAGCGACTGAGGGGTGGATTCGAGATCGCGCCGGGAATGCAAGAACCCAAGACACGCAGGATGAGGGGGGATTCTTTCCACCTGTGGCTCTTGCTCTTCTTGAAGGTCCAATTCCCCTCACCTCTGTCTCCTCTCCCCGCGGGAGAGGAGGACTCGATTTGAAGATTTTCCCTTTTCCTCCTGGCCCACTGTTGCCTGTAAGAAAGCACAGGAAGTGAAGACGTATCACCAAAGGGTCCCTTCTTCCCGACATCTGTCGGGAGAGAAGGACCCTGGATCGGTGTCCAGGGCAAGCAGGATGAGGGGCGTACATCATTCATGTAGGCTCCGCCTGCCCGCATGAATGAACCCCCTCACCCTTGTTCCCTCTTTCCGACAGCTGTCGGAAGAGAGGGAGACTCTGCTTGGGCGGTCTTTCCTTCCTTTCTCACACCAGCATGCCGGGAGATGGCTTCTCCCCATTCGCCATTTCAACCTCTACTCATGTGTTTTTAGCGTGAGCGCGAAGAACAAGGGGCTACTCCAACTGGAGCCGGACGAGATTAACATCACCGTCAAGCACACACGAGATATGGACTTCGTGCATCCAGAGCATACTCATACCGACCAGCGACTCGCCAGCCCCAATGACTTCTACGCGTCTCGTCTTTCCAGCAAATCGGATCCTTGCTTCATATTTCCGTACGATGCGAGATGACCCATCTGCCAGTATCACCTTTTCTCGCCCGAGCAACAAAAGATTATGCTCCGACACAACGTCATCGGGCAAAGCAACGAAACCATTAAATCCTGTGTCCAGAAGAGCTTCCACGCTGTGCTCTGCTTCATCTGACACAATGCTGAAATGCACTATGATTTCTTTGTGACGGTTAACCCGCCCGACTATAGCCATGTCTTTGTAAGAGGTGACTCCTTGGTTTTGATATTTGATGTGATGTCAGACGCCAATACTAACCTATCCGGTACGTGCTTTCGGAGCCGACACGGCGATACCAGATACGTCCGCGGGCATTGGGACATTGCTCCACAAGCTGGCGTGTAGCCTCCATCGCGTCCGAATCAACCGCATACGCTCCCGTCTCAATATCTATCGCCACAAACAAGTGTGCATCGTTCTCCATGTTTACATGGGGCCGGACGTTTCTCGCAAACAGCGCATTTCCCCGCCGGGCAAATTCTTCGTCACTGAGCGCTTCAATATCCATGGGGCGTGCAAAGGTTGGTACAGGCGATATATGTACTGGCGTTAGCATGAGCGGCTACCGTGTGTACCAAAAACAAGCCCCCCTCTTCCGGTTCCCGCTGAGCTAAGTGGACCCACAAAAGAATCTTTGGTAGCGGTAAGATGCTAAGTGGTCTACATCATTGCGACTCGCTTAAACCCCCTCCCAAATGAGCAGGGCCGCTCGATCGGGCAGCGCCTGCTGAACGCCGAGGAGATGGTTCCACCGAATGCCATTCGGCGGCCACATGGCCCTCCTCCGTCGGCCTTCGCTCACCATGACAGGTTTTTTGAAGGCGAAGGGCGGGGTGGAGTGGTCTGTACCATACACTTCTTGAATGACGCGCCTCCCTCACCAACGATACACCACACAAAAGCAGGAGAAGCAAAAACCCAACACCACCAAGTCCCTTCTCCCCAGGGGAGAAGGACAGGATGAGGGGTATATCACTCACTCCCGTAGCTCTACTCGCCCCTGCACCGCCCGGTACATCTCTACCAACCGCTGCCCCACCACCTCCAGGCTAAACGTCTCCGCCACCGCCTCAGGGCCGCGGGTGGCACAGATGGCCCGCCAATCCGGACGCGCCAGCACCTCTTGCAGCGCTTCCGCAATGGTGTCGGGCGTCCGGTCGGTGATGAGACCAAGGTCATGGGCCTCCACAAACGCACGCAACTGCACCGCATCAGAAATCACCACAGGGAGGCCCGCTGCCACCGCCTCCAGCACCGCCACGCCGAAGTTTTCCTGGTGCGAAGGCAGCGCAAATGCCCAGCTGGAGGCCAACAGACGCTGCTTCTCGGTCCCCGTCACAAATCCCGCGAAGGACACGTTGTCGTGCAGATCCAATGCCGCTACCGTCTCGTGGAGCGACTGGACATATGCTTCGGCCCCAGATCCGGCCACAATGAGTTCTGCATCAGGATGCGAAGCAACGACCTGCGCCCACGCCTCCAGCAGTCCCTTCACGTTCTTCTTCGGGTGCAGCCGCGACATGAATAGCACCGTGGGATGCGTGGTTGTATCCGCGCCCGAGCGGACTACATCACCGCGCCACGGCGGGGGTACGATGTGGGAGCGCCCCTCCAGCGCCAGATCGAACCGGCTCGCCTCCTCGCGTTCGGCCTCGGTCGTAAAGTGTATGGCATCGGCCCGTTGCAGCGCCGGACGATCCAGTAGCCGAAAGTAGAGCTGCTTGAGCGTAGACCGCCGCGAGAACGTGTAGCGCGAAAGCGTGCCAAACGGACGCATCACCGTTGGAGTGGTGGAGGCGACCGCGATGCGCGCGGACAGGCTGCTCACCGGGTTAAATAGCCCATGCACATGAATCACATCATAGCGGCATGCATGGCGGACCAGCCATGCCCACAGTCCCGGCGCAACCACCCAGGCATGACGCCCGACGGAGGCAAACGCGTGCACCCGTGTTGTATCGGGCAGGGCCTCCTGCAGCCAATCTCGATCCTTGGCCGCCACCGCTGGCGCGGCTACCTCAACCGTGAGGTCCTGTGTGGCTGCTGCGCGGGCATATCCGATAAGCGATTCGGTGGGTCCGCCAAACGCACGCGATACGTTTGGCATGACGTGGAGAATAGTCACGGGAATTGGAGGTATGATAGGTGGAATGCGATGTCGTTGGTGTGCGTCTTTGGCGTTATGGGTCGTGCTTTTCTTGATCGCCTGATTCCCCTCACCCTTGTTCCCTCTCCCCGCGGTATGAAGCCCTTCCGGCCTCGAAGAAGTGGGCCGCCCGGACGAAGCCCAGAGGGACGCGCCCGACAATTGATCCTGTTTGAACGAGCCTGCGAGTGAGTTTGATCAATTGTAGCGGACTGGAGGGCGCAGTCAGGCCCAGTTCTTCCAGCCTTGATCTTTTTGGTTCGTTTTTGCATCAAGGCAAAAATGAACACCAGCCTATATTCGACGCCCACAGCTATTCCAGGTTGTGTGCATAGACTAGCCCGGGAGAGGGAGACTTCAGTTGAAAGGTTCTGCTCTTCTTTTCCTCATCCAGTAACTCCTCGCAAGAGAGTGCGAGAAGCCGAAAACCCAACACCACCAAGTCCCTTCTCCCCAGGGGAGAAGGACAGGATGAGGGGTATATTTCTACCACTCGTAGCTCCTGCCTCCTTGCAAGTCTGAATCCCCTCACCCTTATTCCCTCTCCCCCGGGGAGGTATCTGTTTAGCGGGCCTCAATGATCGCCCGGGATATCCGCTTCGCTCCTGATCCCGGGCTAAGGAAACCCATAGCCGGGGACCGCTTGCGTCCCCGGCAATCTGTGGGGCGAATGGCACTGCACGTCCCCTGGACGGCACGTCGCTAAACACGTACGAGGAGAGAAGGACAGGATGAGAGGTGTACATCTTCCGTAGCAAGCCTCTGCGCTCTTGCAATTCCGAATTCCCATACCTCTGTTTCCTCCCCCTACAACTGTGGAAGAACGGGTCTGTGGCAGTCAGGATGAGAGGCACGCTCCTACTCGTTCGCAGCTCCTGCTCTTCTTGCAGGCCGAATCCCCTCACCCTTGTTCCCTCTCCCCCGGGGAGAGGGAGACTCAGCTTGGGAGATTCTGTTCTTCTTTTCCTCGTCCAGTAACTCCTCGCAAGAGAGCACCAGAAGCCGAAAACCTCACACTATAAAGTCCCTTCTCCCGACAGCTGTCGGGAGAGAAGGACAGGATGAGGGGTGTACATCTCTCATATAGGCTCCATCCTCCCGAAAACTCGAATTCCCACACCTCTGTCTCCTCACCCACCATCCTCCAGATACCCCTCCAAAAACGACGCCACCCGGCTGCGGTAGCGGTCCCATGTGTAGTGCTGTGCGGCGGCGTGCGCTTCAGAAGCCATGTTGTGCACCTGCTCAGGGTGTGCCACACACCAGGCCATCTGCTCAACCCAGGCTGCCGTGTCTTCGGCGGGTAGTACCCAGCCCGATTCGCCAGGGGTTATCGCCTGTTTCGCTCCCGTTTGCTCACTCAAAAGCACAGGACACCCCGTGGCCAGTGCCTCAACCACGACCATCCCGAACGAGTCGTGGCGCGAAGGGAGGACCAGCGCATCCGCGTGACGAAACCGCTCGGCCAGGTGCTCTTGCGACAGCCGTCCGAGTCGTGAGAGCGATGGCGCATCCTCCCACGGGATCCCCGGGTCTTCACCGCCCGCCACCCACACACGATGCGAAACGCCCTGCCGGTCAAGCTGGGCCGATGCATCAATGAGCGTGTCGATCCCCTTGCGTCGCCCGGCATGTCCGGCAAAGATAAACGTGAAGGGCGTTTCGGGAGCTATACCTTGTGACTCCTCTGCCTGCGCGAACCGTGACAAATCACACCCCACCGGAATTGCCGTCACCTGCTCGGGGGACACCCCGCCTTCAATGTAACTCTGCCGCGCCAGCTCCGAGACCGTGAGCACATGATCGGCTTCAGCGATTTCCTTGCCTTTGTGGGCTGTGATGCGCGCATGAGCGGCATCGGACTCCGGGTAGTTGAAGTGGCGGTCTTGCCACGCATGGTGAAAGCTCGCCGCATCCAGAATGGTGGTCATGCCCCGTTCGTGCGCAGCCCGAAACGTGTGCAGCGCCGCGTTTTCGTAGCAGATAACGGCGTCGGCTTCTACTGTGTCAAGGCGGGACGCGCACCAGCGGTCGAACCAGGCCATGCTCTGATGCACACCCCGCACCGCCCAGGCATGCGGGAGCAACGTCTGCACGACGCGGCGCAGCACAGGCGACACAATGTTGTGTCGCACCCGGTGCTCAGGAAGCGGCAAAAGCGCGTGTTTTTCGAGTCGACGTGCCAGCGGACGCAGGAGCGCCTGCGTGGTGAGTGGGCGGGCAGGCACGCCCGTCCAGTACCCGGCCAGGCGCTGCCGATCATGGAGCGCCAGCGCCAACTGGTGTGAGTGCTGCCGGTTGGGATGGGTAATCAGGATGCGCGAAGCCATCTACGAGGTGGACGCCTGTTGCATAGAACGACGTACTTTCAGACGCACCTCTTGTCGGCTCCACAGCCATACAGCGATTCCGGCACAAAGCCAATAGATCGAACCGCTGATGTGATGAAACACAATCATGCCTGATCCTACACTCAAAAACAACCAACTGAATACGAGGATACCCAGAAGCGTTTCCCACGGAGTTGCAGCGCGGATCATCGCCTGCCAGGCGATCCAGGCCAGATAGGCTTTCAACAGAACGAAAAAGAATGCAGCGACGAATCCAAGCTCAATAATTACACGTCCCAGTTCCCCTTCGTAATGAACCCCCACGTTAACGCGTCCGCCTGGTGCCAGAGCACCTGCTGCCTGGTGAGTCGCTCCGGCTCCGTATCCCAGAATACCGCCAATTTCCAACTTCTGAATAGGATCCATTAGAATAGTCTGGACTCTCGTATCCCGGTCGCTGGCCGTGGCCATACGCTCTTGAAGCGCATCCCACCCCTGGCTTGCCCATGGACTTTCTGAAATCACGAGCGTTCCCACCAGAGCGAGAACTGAAAGTATTGCCACAACAGAGAGTCCCCGGTTTCCTTTGAATATGGCATAGAAAACAAGGGGGAGCGGAACCAGCACCCCTAAAACAACGCCACGGGATCCGTTCATTGGAGCAACAATCAGCGAGAGCGCCAATAATCCGGCTCCCAGATAGGTATAGAGCCGGTGACTGTACCGCAGACCGGCCAGAAGCATTGCTCCGCTTAGCATGAGACTAAACGAAAGGAACGTGGCCATTCCTCCAATATAGCTGAACGTGCCTGCAATGCGGGGACGTCCTGCAACGGAAGCCAGTTGTTGCTCATCGGAGACATACTGGTTGATCCAGGCATCGATGGGCTGGTTATACTGATAGATGCCCAGTATCAGTACGGGTACGATTACGCCAAGCCCAATCCCGAGCATCCAGTGCTCGGGACGCTTTATGCGTTCCAGCAGCATTGGCATGAGAATAAGCAGCGGTGTGTACATGATGTACGCGCGTGCTCCCATTGCGCTACCAGCCAGCGAGGGAAAGTTAGGGTTGAAGATCTGCAAGAGTACCACAAATGCAAATCCCCCCCAGAGCGCCGGAAGGAGTGTATTACGGATCGAACGGGGTAGGCGAAATCTTTGCTGCATCCCAAACAGAATCAGGGCACCCACCAATGCAACATCTTTAGCCAGATATAGCGGGGTCGACAGCCCTGGAAAAAACCACTTTCGCAGGGCTCCCTGCAAAACAATAAGCACCGCAAACAAACCGAGCATCCACACCCACCCAGGAGTTGGTGCGGTTCTTTTTCGATGCAGTGCCGTATCGGGCCGATATGTACGTGCTTGAGGCATAAGTATTATTTGCTGAACTGGTAGCACACAGAGCATGTTGTGCCCTGTGCTGTCGCGTGTATTCCTTGAGCGTCGGGTTGATCCGCTCGTGAAACTTTAGGGCCGTGATCAGAAGACAGGATGAGGGGCACATCTCAAAAGTGTTGCCCTCTTGCAGCCTGGAATCCCCTCACCTCTAACTCCTCTCCCCGGGGGAGAGGAGAACTTTGGTTGAAAGGTTTTGCTCTTTTTCCCTGCCCAGCAAATCCCCGAAAGAGAGCACAAGAAGCCCAAAAAAACCCACACCATAAAGTCCCTTCTCCCCTGGGGAGAAGGACAGGATGAGGGGCATATTCCTGCCGTAAGCCATGCTTTGACGAAAGTCTGAACCCCCTCACCTCTGTCTCCTCTCCCCCAGGGAGAGGAGGACTTTGTTTGTAAGGTTTTGTTTTCCGTTTCTTATCCAGCAACTCCCCGCAAGAGAGCGCAAGAAGCCGAAAACCCACACCACCAAGTCCCTTCTCCTTAGGGGAGAAGGACAGGATGAGGGGAATACGTCTTTCAAGCAGAGCCTCTGCGTTCTTGCAGGCTGGAATCTTCATCACAATGGGCATCGACTACCCAACAAACGCCTCCCCAATACGCGCAACCACTTCATCATAGTGATCTCGCACCATTGCATTCGTAAACCGCAGCACACGGTAGCCCCCGGCCTCCAACATCTGTTGCCGCTCGGAATCATACGTCGCACGATAGGGATCATCGTGAACCGCTCCATCAACTTCAATAATGAGCCGCTCCTGGTGGCAGTAGAAGTCAACGATGAACGGCCCAATAGAGTGTTGCCGCCGAAACTTGCGCCCGTCCACCTGCCGATTTCGCAGTGCGGCCCACAGCTTCTTCTCGGCTCCGGTTTGCTGTTTGCGCAAGTTCCGCCGTCGTTTGCGTGCTTTTTTATTTTTCCCATTCATGGCCATCGTTTCGGTCTGTAGTCTGTGCCACCTCAACAGCACTTTCATGGCAAACGTGCAGCATGATCCTACAAGAGGTCGCTGTCTTGTTCGAAGGTCTCAAACCCCTCACTATCAAGACTCTTCTCCCTCGGTGAAAAGGACAAGATTAGGGGCATATTCCTGCCGGTCGTAAGCCATGCTTTGACGAAAGTCTGAACCCCCTCACCCTTGTTCCCTCTCCCCACGGGAGAGGGAGACTTCAGTTGAAATGTTTTGCTCTTTTTGCCTGCCCAGCAACTCCCCGCAAGAGAGCGCAAGAAGCCGAAAAACCCACACCACCAAGTCCCTTCTCCCGAGGGGAGAAGGACAGGATGAGGGGCATACAACTACCGGTTGCAAGTTATCCTCCAGTGCAAGCCCGAATCCCACCACCTGAAAACATCAACTCCACCTACCCCATCACCCGCCGAAAGACCTCCAGATACTGCTCAGCAATCACATCAATATCAAAACGGGCCAGGTGCTCATCGCGAGACGCTAACAGGTCCTTGCGGGTGGATGCGGCGCGCTCGATACTTTCGGCCAGCGCCGCAGGATTATCGGGCGGAACCAGAATGCCACAGGGACCAACGGCTTCGGAAAGGCCGCCGGTGTCGGAGGCTACGACTGCACACCCGGCGGCGATGGCTTCGAGGGCAACAATCCCGAAGGGCTCGTAACGAGACGGTACGAGCTGGATACTGGCACGCCGGGCGTGTAAGCGCAATTCGTCATGATCAACCCATCCCTCAAACGTCACTCGATCGCCAATGCCAAGTGTCATCGCCAGTTGCTCCAGTTCGCTCCGCTCAGGCCCGTCACCGCAGATTGTCAACGTGTATGATGCATCCAGTTGAGAGAGCGCGTATAGCGCCACATCGGCCCCTTTGACAGAGACCAGACGCCCCACAAACAGCAGGTGATGCGGGTCGCCGGGGGCTTCAGTAGATCTGAAGTACGGCTCGAAGGGGTTGTGGATAACGGTGGTACAACCAGACGGCAGGTCCTGCGCCACGGCACTGCTTACGGCAATGTTCGGACCCAGGTGCGCAGCCCAGCGCTTCAGTTGATTGCGTATGCCTACCGTGTCGCTACCGATCGGCAGCATGTTGTGGTGGATAAAGGCAACAGGCGTCCCTGAAAGCAGTCCAAGTGGGAGCGACTTGAGAGAGATGCCGCTCTGCACGAAAATGTCAGCTTCCTGCAGAAGTTGCCACCATGTAGCCAGCGAGGGCTGCCGCACTACATCAAGCGTGACCAGCGGCTCAGCATTGTCCAACGGTGTCTGTGTAATTACCTTCACAGTATGCATCTGGCTTTGCCATGCTTCAGCCAGTTGGTGCGCGACAGTTTCCATACCGCCGACGGAGGGGTAGAAGGGACGGCTTTCGAGGAGGATGTGCATAGTCATTAGCAGGCTGGTTCATAACCGAAGGCGATCATTTCATTAAGGGCAATGCCCTCAACCCGCGCGACTTCTTTCTCAGACAACTCATCTCGCCACTTTCCTATCGTCTTTGTTGAGATTGGCTCTGAAAGTCGCGTATGTCCTTTTTGGTTTTTAACTTTGGTTTTGCTGTATGTCTTTGGATCTAACTGCCTGTCTTTCTCGCTCTCTATTCCTAAGAAGCTGTTACAAGACCGGAGCTCTTTTTCTGGATTCGTGCAGAATCTCTCGTAGTTTGTAAAATGAAGACGGTCAGAATCCTTGTGTTCTTGTCCTCTCCTTATGCTCTGTCTCCACGTCTCTGCATAAGCACGAAGAGGATCTCCCTTCGGTAAACTGTTCCAGTATGCTGGATTTTGCTTTGCAGAACGGAATCCATCACGGGGGTCTCGTACAACAAACACGATTTTTGACTTAGGAAAATGTTCGAGCAGATACGCAATGTGGAGTGCATGTTCTGGTGTCTTTTCTAAAAAGATAGAGCTTCCTCGCTTCTGTTTGATATACTCCGCGAAGCTGTCGAAGAGTTCTACAGAAGTACGGGCTCTTTTAATAAGCGATTGCATCTTTTCATCCTCGACTTCTGGATGGCGGAAAGCAATATAGTTTCGTCGGAAAAAGAAAAAAGTCTCATCATCAATGCTACAAACGGCAGAATGTGCTCGCAAGACGTTTTTAATAAGTGTAGTGCCGCTTCGAGGAGGGCCAACCACAAAGATATGCCGCTCTTCTGAGATTGAGTCCCGCCACCAGAAAGCGAGGTTGCGAGTTACAGTCAAAGGTTTCTTGAGTCCACTTTTCAAACGCCTCCAAGTAAGACCAGGTCTAATTTTTTCTGGGAGCACGTTAACTTTAGCTGCCATGATTACGAAAAGTGACTGTATGAATAAGCTCATAGATTGTGTTCGCAGCTTTCCACGAGCAGGCGTGAGTTTGGTACCACCTCCAGGCCCTCTGTCCTACATGCCGAAGTAGTATTTCGGACACAGAAGTCGAACCACACTTTATCCGAATGAGATGCTCACCATTTTCTAATACCGCGGTTGAACGCTGGTCTGAAAAAACAAGTGTGGGTACGCCGTGCGCCACGTATCCGCTCCAAATCCCCGATTTGGTCAGGTAATCGACAGGATAGTACAGTAGCCCAGCCCATGCCTCAGACAGCAATTCGCTGATCGATTCGGCGGGCTGAATGCCACGCTCTTCAATGGGTGTCCCGTAGATTGCTGCTGGTGCGGCCCCCGGTGAACCTACATCAACGATCTGTCGGATTCCCAGGTTGCGAATCTCATGCAGGTGCGAAGGCTGTAGGGCATTGTAAAAACGCGTTTTCATCCCTTGCCCTCCAAACACCACCGCATACGGTTGACGGTCCTCCCAGGAGGGCATGTGCTCGGGCTCTCCCACGTTCGAGAACACCGGCTGTATGCGAACGAGCGTTTCTGAAGACATATAATTACGAAGCCAGGTCGCAGACTTCGCTCGATTTGTGACAACGGCATCGCTCAACTGCGCCAGTTGGGCAGCTACATATCGCTGTACGGGTGACAGCCAGAACGCGCTGGTCCAGGGCGGACCGGTGGCGTACAGTTCATGAAACATCGTAATCAACGGTACACCGTTCTCACCACAGGCTTGCTGTAATGCATGCAGCAGCCAGAGCGGGGCACCCCGTGGGGCGTAGCCGTAGCCGGAGTATTCAAGCAGAACTACGGCAGGCCCACTGGCTTCGTTGGTAAGCTGCTGTATGGTTGCGCTTAAGGCCTCAGCCGAGTACGAGCCCCCATGGTCCACGCACCGAAAGTCCACCTCGGGCGGTGTGCCAGACGCTTTTCCTGCCCGGACCAGCACCGGCTCTACGGCCCCATCCGAGACTTCCACCAGCCGCTGCGATAGGATTCCGGTGTAGTCAGCGATCCCGCCTACGGTCGGAGGGAGTTCGGGGGTGATGTGGATGAGGCGGGTTTTCAAAGCGAAGACGTAGCCGTTTTCTTTTTAGCAACGATGTTTTTGTATATGGACTCCAGTTGGTCTACCGCATCATCCCACCGAAGCGATTGCACGCTTTCATATCCGTTTCGGGCGAGGCGGCAGCGCAAGGCTTCATCGGAGGCCAGACGGCTCAGTGCATCGCGCAGATGCGGCGATGTCTTTTCAGGTAAGATGATCGCTTCTTTTTCATGGTTGAGCCCATGCGCAAATCCTACGTTTGTTGCAACTAATGCGGCTCCGCAGGCCATTGCCTCAGCCATCACAAGCCCGAAACTCTCATAGATTGACGGTAGCACGAATATGGCCAAGCCCTCGTACCATGCCGTCAGCTTCTTGCGTTCCAAGAATGGGATGACCTCCATCTGGTCTCGTACATCTGTCGGGAATTGCACGGCAATATCTTCGTTTCCCACGCCGACAACGCTGAACGTCCAGTCCGGGTAACTTCGTAAGAACGAAGCAATGTCCTTCTTCATCATGGCTGTTCCCTTTCGAGCCATCCACGAGCCACAGTACCCGATACGACGATCGCGCGTGAATTGCACATCTCGATCCAAGAACAGATCAGGAAGCGGATTGGGAATTGCGTGGCAGTTTTCTTGTCCAACGTAGCTGCGTTCCTGTAGAAAGGGAAGGTCATAGGAACTCACTGTGACAATCGCATCAGTGGCTTTTAGGCCCCAATCATGCAAATGCGAAAGATCCCACTGAAACCATCTCACGTTCTGAATATCAGATGTGGGAGACTTTCGTTGCACTTCGACTCGGTGCTGCTCGATTCCATTTGAGTGATGGACAATTGGGATTTCAGGGTACACTTTCCGAAGGAGTAGTGCCAGCAACCAACACTCCGCGCCCCACAGTTCAACAAGATCGTAGTTGCGGCACCTCACCCACTGCATGCCATGAACGGCAATCATGAGCGGATACAAATACCGACGCGCTCGTTTTACGTCGTTCCATAACCACTGCTCTGGTCCATAAGCGTCGATCGTATGTCCACGTTTCCGTAGCCCCTCTGTATATCCTGTAATTACATAGCCACTTCCCTGATTTGGGTCGTGCGGTGTGTTCGTAACCACGAGTATATTCATGGGGGTTGTATTGCGAGAGAATGGATTAACTTATGAGAATACCTGTTGCCACTTTCGAGCAGTAGCTTTCGCTGCCTGTCCGACTGATTTGACGAACCGAAATGCTGAAGTACCTGCGATGCGCTGCTTTCGAAGATGGTACAATGTTTTGTCTACTTTGCCTCGCTTGCTGAAGTAGTCTACGTATATGCTTTCAACATCACCTGTATCCATGCTGCGCGCAGGGGCTTGAAGCGGGATGCCTTTCTGGATTCGGTCCACGATTCGCTCCGCCCATGTGTCGTATGTGAATCGGCGGAGTGCTTCTTCTCTTCCGTTCTCGGCTATTTCCCTGCGTTCTCTATTGTTTTTGACATAGTATGTGACTTTTTCTGATAGGTCATCCTTTGAGGTAAAGGTGACAAAGTGCTTGTCTTCCTCAAGATTCAGTTCTGTCAGTTCTGTTGGAGTCGGGGTAAAAAGGAGGGCACCGCCAGCCATTACCTCGAAGCAGCGTAAGTTGGCGTCCTCCAGATGGCTATCCCGGCTAATATTCAAACCGATCTTTGCCTTCCTGTACAGATCGGCCATCTGCGCATAGTTATAGTATTTCTCAACATCGTTTGTCGTCACTCCCAGTTCTTGTACGTGTCTCATGCAAGCACGTCGGTACGAGTAATCTTTTCCGTCCATCCGTCCTACCATTGCAACGTCAATTGTTTTGTCTGGAAGTGGTGTATCATAGAAGTTCTTACGGACAGCATGCGGAAATAACGCTACTTCTGGATGTCCTCTTTTCTCAAAACGATCTGGATATCCGGGATGACAAACTAGCGTCCAGTCAAACAAGAGTGACATCCGAGCTCGGTTAGCAGAGGCTGAGTACGTATCTATATGCAAACACGCCGTTGGACAATCCAAACTGATGAGCCCTTCTGGCAGATAAGAGCGGTGTATATCAGGGTAGAGTATTAGATCAACATCAAGGCTTTCAGTTGCTTTGAGTTTTGAGATTGATGGCTGAAACCTACTTAGGCAATCCACCTCTGCGTAATGTTCTAACGCTTCGACTAAGCCCTTACGCTCACGGCTTAAGTACTCTTGAGTACATAGAAATAGAATCGTTGGCTGATTATCCATAGAGTTAGCCGAACAAGCTGTTTTGAGCAACGAGAGGCCCTATTTCACTCATTTCATGTTCATGAACAGCAATAAAGTTCGAGTACGAAAAGTACTCCCCTATCGAACTCAGGTTGATTTTCATTAGGCAATTAGGCCTAAGCAAGAAAACGTGGAAATCATGAGCTTGCAATGTCATGCATACATTGGTAAGCGTAGCTCCCGCTGTCATCCAGTTTCTTCCGTACTCGAACTGTATACAACCGACTCTTCCACTGGAGAGCACATCAGTAGCACCCTGTAGCACAGCAGATTCATGGCCCTCCACATCGATTTTTAAGAGGTCAATACAATCGATGTCGTATCGTTCAACTTCATTATCAAGCGTAGAGACATTGACGCTTAACGATTCATATCTTCCGCCTGGTATCGGATCGGCTGTAGAAAGCTCCGTAGAGTCCTCACTCAAGAAAAAGGAAAGCTCTCCCGTATCTTTTCCAAGAGCTAATTCGTGAAAGGTAATTTTTTCCTCCGCGGGAACTGAGGCTCTGTACTGTGGAGCAACACGCGGATCTGGTTCATAACTGAATATAGTTACTTCTTCATTAATACGTTTTGCTGCCCTCGTCCAGTCTCCCCGGTTTGCTCCTACATCAAATAGCGTTGCTGGTCCTGAACCGACATACTTCTTCAGAAACCAATGCTCCCCACTTTCTGTCCCCTCGTTTGTTTTCCCAATGTAATTGGCAATGACCGCATCACATTGGTTTCGTACTTTGAGCGCAACCTTGGTTAAAGCCTTGCTCTTTGAGCATGTCTTTTGTAGTTCTCCGAGAAAATTATTAGCGTTCATTATCCTACCTCAGATTTTGGAAAGATATCATTGCCGTATAAAAACCCCAAATCGAAGTCATTCACGGTAGACAGTATATCATCTTGCTGTTTTGCAGTGAGTTTGTTCTTCCATTTCGAAAGTTGATTCCGGTCTTCAAGTACCTCGCCATCTTTCCAGACAGAAGATGAAGGAACACCAATCTGATCGTACATTTCTTCGTTTTCTGGGATATCAAGGTAGGTTGTGATTCTTTTAATTTCTTGTTTGGGATACCTAACGAGATTCTCATAGTACACCGTTAGAAACGAGAGAGTATTACCATACGCTTGGTCATCAAGTAGTATTACATGATCGAGGGCCCAGAGTGCAGCAAGCACCTCGCATCGGGAATTAAGATGAAGGGCAGATCTGAACCTTTCTAAGATTTCTTCAGGGAGTTCCCCTTGTGCAGCTTGATTTGCTCTATCTTTCCCAAAGCGCTTCTCAAGAACTGCTTCGCTGAACCAGTTCATTTTGAGCATAGAGGCTACAACTGCACAGGGATGACGCACAAGTAAGATAATTCCTTTCGTGTCGAAGTTATTAGCAATCCAGGGAAGAAGTCTGTTTGCACGAACAAATTTGATTAGGAGCTTTCTGTTTAAGGCAAACTCAATGGCCCTCCCAAGCAAGTGTGTGTTGGAATTTCCAACGTTCGGGTTCTGGGTGCCTACCCGAAAGCACACGTTCAAAAAAACGCTTCGTCTGTTCCGGTTCCTCTTCTGGAGGAAGATACGTTCTCCATCCAAGACCCGCTTCCTGAACAGCGGGATAGCGCGACGGCTCAATGGCCTCATTCATCACTCTATACCCCTCTGCATGAGACAAGACTTCAAGAAGCCAGGTGGTCCCCGAGCGCGGTGCCCCTGCCAAAATAATAGTGTCTTCTATGTTGCATGAGAGAACACGTGATGAGAGAAATTGCCTTTGAATATTAGATTTCATGCCTTACGTACGCACTTTTTGTTTAACTAACCTAAGTGGATTGATAATACTCTCTACCTGTTCTACGCCGATATATGTATCAAGCATTTTCAACAAGAGGCTACTTCGGTAGGGTCTAAAGGTTGGATCGATACTTTGTAGGATTGACCACATTTCTCTAAAGTCATCGAAAGAAGAAATGGCAATCTTGTGAGCTTCCGTCCACATGCCGCTAAGGACGTCTTGCTTAACCCCTGGACGCATGTTTCCTGTTTCCGACCGTCGGTCGAAAGCTTCTTTCAGAAGGGCGAACTTGTAGCGTATGTTTTTTGTGGACGACACCGCTTTTGCAGTTGTGGTTATTCGCTTTCCATCGTGCGCACGGTGTATCCCCACGCACACCTCACAGCGCACACACGTGGGCGCGTGGACACCAAGATCTAACACATACGCTGTATCTTGATGAAAGGGGACCTCAGTTCGCCATCGCCCAGACACTGCTGTACTCCTCTTGTAGAGAAAGACATGAGGGTACGTCGTGATTCTGCCACGAGCAACAGCTCCCATGAGATCATCAACTGGAGGATGGATTCGACGATCCTGCACGACGCTTTCCCCATCTGTGATGTCGATAGGCCCGTAACAGACGTCGGCTTCTGTCTCTGTTAAAGCATTATACTGTTTCTCCAGGACACTGGGGTACAAATAGTCGTCGCTATCCAGAAATTTAATTGTGGCTCCATCAGCTTGATCTAACCCATTATTACGCGCATGCTGCGCCCCTTTGTGCTCTTGAAAAATAGGCTGAACTCGTGTGTCTCCTTGTTCTCGGAGCCACTCGCAAGTGCCATCCGTGCTTCCATCATCCACAACTACGACCTCAATATCAATGCCGTCGTTTCCGTCAAAGCAGCTGGCTATAGCTGTTTTGAGGAAGTCAAGTCGATTGTACGTGGGGATGATGACGGAAACGTCTGGCATGTTATCTGTTAGCTACTGTCAAAAAACTATTACTGTCAGTTCCAGGCGTGGTCTGGATGTTGCAGTTCTCTGAGCATCTCATATTCAGGGTTGGGATCCTCTTTGTACATGTCAAATCCGTACGAATGTGCTATTTTTAGAATACGGGAGGTTTCTTCATCCGAAAGATGCGACTTCCATTTTGTTAGCTGCTGGTATTTAGAACTCGTATCAACATCTATCGAAGCTGATGAAGAAGCAACGTTCAGACGCTCACGCATCCCGTCTGTAACTTGTACGCCTAATGCATTTGCTATCCGATACAACTCATCTTCTTCACGTGTCACAATTCGCTCGTAAGGAACCAATATCCATGGATATAAGCTTGGTTGCTTATGAAAAAAAGCCATGTGATAGTCCAACCCCCACAAGTGAGCAAGCATTTCATATCGTGAGTCCACCCTGTTTATTGCTGGACCAAAACGTTTGACTACGTCCTCTGGCAGATTACGGCCCAACACCCGGTCAGCGACTGAAGCACCTCTATTTCGCATATGATTCTCGTCCCATCCACCGTGTCGAAGCATGGAACTCACAACAGCACAGGGATGACGAATGAGCAGCACAGTCCCGCGCACTCTAAATGCGTTGCTAATCCACCACATCATACGCAGAGCGCGCGTAAACTTAACCGCAACTCTTCGATTCGCGACAAACTCCCAGGCTCGCTCTATTGGGTTTTCATGCTCAAATCTCCATCTCCAAAAATCATAGATTTCGCCTCGTAATGATTGGCCGACCCATTCGCATACTTCTTGAGGTGCTTTTTCAGCGAATCCAACATGAGTTCGCTTTCTGAGAGGTGTATGCATAAACGGCTCATTAAGGTAGCGGTATCCTTTCAGCTCACGCATCATTTCCCCTATCCACGTTGATCCTGAACGCCCCGTACTTGCAATGATAATGGTTTCATCAAGCGATGTAGGAGCTATAGTGTTCACAGCCATTCTTACGATATGCTGACGCAAGCCTCTGCAGTTAGACGGGAATGATAGTTCGTATTCCATACTTTCCAATAACCTTATGTCCGAATGGCTTGCAATTGCAGGAGTCGATAATAGTGTGGCTCAGCGACCTTGATTAACAAAGTTAGACCGTGGTCTTTATGACGAGACACGCACAAGCGGTATCTCGCCTATCTTCGCTGCCATGCTTGAGAAGGTAGACACCTGAGATCCCAATATTTTTTTAGTACGCGCAAGACCATAAAGGTCAATGATCGCCCCTTGGAGACCGCTTGCACTTTTTCGTGTCAAGGGTACATCGTTTGAAAGGATACGGTCACTGAACTCTTTCTGAAACGATTTTTTCGTCTCTGCAGAGTCAGTTGCCAAGAAAAAAGTCACGTTTGGATTTTTCTTGATCTCCTCTTCCATTACCCGCCGGAACGCATTTTCAGGGCTTTGTTTGATGGCACGGCCATGGTCTCCACGACGGATGTGAACGCCTATTGTGTGGTCGGTGATATCTTTCACGGCGACGTCTACCAACTCTTTCAACTTAGGTTGTAGCGTAAAAAGGGATGCATAGGCGATGTCGGGCTTAATGAACTCATGGTTTGTGACCATGAGAGCCTTTTTTGAGCGCTGTATGGCTGCTATTTTACTTTCAGTGAGCCGACCTTTTGTATCTTCATTTCCGATAATGAGATCAAACTCAAGACGCCGCAGTTGCCGATTTAGCCACCGAATTGGTCGTCGCTGAGCAACAGAGTAGTACGATGCACGGGCTCGCTCGAGTATTGAGCCTTCCCGTTCTGCTCCCATCCACCGGTATGTAGTTAAAGGCATGTCTTCAATGGGCTCAAATAATTCGTCATAACGAGCACCCATCTCCCAATCGACGACCCATACAATTTCTGCACGCTTGCTAAGTTGGGCAGCTATCGTATGAGTCGCTGCGATGACTTGCATTCGGTTACAGAGACCGCCTCGCGGCCGTACGACAATCGTGCCACTTTTTTCTACTCCACTTGCCATTTGGTTTGCATAGCTGATAACTGATCGTAGTCGGGCTCAACCTCTCTTGTATAAAAGTCGAGATGAAAGGCAGATACAATCTCTAAAATGCGATTAACTTGATCGGGGGAAAGCTGTGTCTTCCACTTCGAAAGTTGCCTATACTCATCTGTGACTGATAGATCATTCGATGCATACGCCGACGCTGAATCAAGCTTTTCTTCAAGGGATTCAGGAACTTCGGCATCAAGGTAATCAAATACTCGCTTCATTTCACTGGCGCCGTCGAGAACCAGTCGTTCGTAGGGGACAAGGACCCATGGATACTTTTTCTCACCTGCACAATTTGCATGCTCAATAAGAGGAATAAAATAGTCTAACGCCCAAGTCGTAGCCATAACATCCAACTTAGTCTCGACTTTCTCAAAAACCCCCGAGAATCTATTTTTGATACTTTCTGGAAGTCTACCTCCGAATGCGCTTGATCCTTTAAAGTCAATCTCAAATTTCCCATCACTCCAGCCGCCATGTGTCATCATAGAAGCTATGACCGCACACGGGTGACGTATTAACAACACAATTCCTCGTGGTTGAAACGTCTGATGTAGCCAGTGGAGAAGGCGACCCGCTCGGCAAAATTTGATGACGATCTCTCGGCTTGAAGCATGCTCAATCAGTCGGCCTATTGATGTGGATGATTTGTAGTGCCAAAGCGGTCCATGTGATATTTGCCCTGACAGCACTTGTTCGAAAAACAGTTGTATGTCGGCATGTTCTTCGTTGGGCTGAATGTGCGTTCGCCATTCCAGTCCAAGATCACGAGCCATGGGACTATTGGGAAGTAGCAGTGGCTCATTAAGGAATTTATATCCCGGAAGTGCTTGAAGCAGTTCTGATAACCAAGTCGTTCCTGATCGAGGAGATCCCGCCACAACGATTGCCTTTTCAGGGTCAGCAGGACGGATCCGATTAATGATTCGTATGAGTCCCTTTTTTGTCTTCCCAATCACTCTGGTATTGAATTCTGACTAAGAGATATGATTTTCCATGCTAATTCAGCATGGTATTTTATGATTGCAGATAACCGTAATGCTTTAGAAGGCCTACCACCCTTTCGTCACTCATAAATTTATGAATAACGTCTTTGTGTTCAGGTTTCTTCCACCGCTGCTCTGATCGCTTGGTAACGCTGGATGCCTCCTTGAACCAGGCCCCACTGCTTTGCACTGTGGCTGTATCTGGGTAGGCCTCAAAGGCACGTGAGCAGGGTTCGTCAATAAAGCGGCAGATCTTCTCCAAAGTATCCAGATAGTCATCCACCAAATCCTCATAACGAATGGTCAAGACCTGCTGCCTCCCTTCATGACGACGACCTGCCTCCACGTCCCGGATCCACCGTGAAGGCGGGACCCAATAGCTTGACGGATGCTCAGGATGCCGAGACGTGACTACATCCCGCCCATCTCTTACGAGGTTGATAAAACGAAACCCTTCACCGAAGAAGTTGATCAATTGGTCAACAAAATGGACATTCATGGGCGTTTTCTCGCACCATCGTCCTTCTTCTCCCGAGCAGAACTCCAAACGGTGGAGATGACGGTATAAGAAATCGATATACAGTGGTGGTGACTCTTTGAGTTCTGGGATATCAACAGAAGGTGGAGTTGACCCGCTTTAGTGAACACCGCGCGGCTTTCACGCCGCGACGAGGGATTGAGTTTTGTCGAGGGGCGTGTTTTTGGGGTTGTGATCGTTCTGCGAATGGTACGCTGTTTCGTAGCGGATCGGCGACTGATAGCCGAGGGCCGAGTGTAACCGGCGGGAATTGTACCAGCCTTCGATGAAGTCGAAGACGCTAAGGCGCGCTTCTTTTCGGGTTGGATAGGAGGTCCGTTCGATAAGCTCACATTCGAGCGTAGCAAAGAACGACTCGCACATGGCATTGTCGTAGCAGTCTCCGACCGAGCCCATGGAGGGGCGTACACCGGCGTCTCGACAGCGCTGTGAAGCGCTCCAAAATACTGCGAGCCCTGCTCGGAGTAATGGACCGTTTTTTCTGGCCTGCGTTGCTGAGCCGCCATGTCTAACGCCCGCATCACCAACTCCGTTCGCAATTGATTGGTCATCGATCAGCCTACGCAGAAATCTCTGCGTCACACGGCGACTAAACACGTCGAGGACGCCGGCGAGATAGAGAAAGCCCGCATCGGTTGGCACGTACGTGATATCCGCCACACAAAGCTGGTCGGGCTTCTCGGCGGTAAAGTCGCACTCCACGAGGTCTGGAGCTGGGCGCGCCGATGTGTGCCGGATCGTCGTAGCAGGCTCTCTGCGGCGGCTTACGCCCATGAGGCCCGCTGCTTTCATCAAGCGAGCTACGCGCTTTTTGCCCACGCGGATACCTTTTGATTGCAAAGCGGCGTGGACGCGAGGCGCGCCGTAGGTCCCGCGTGACCGGTCATGAATGTCATGGGTTTTTTCGGTCAACATTGCATCTTTTCGGTCTCGCTTTGAGGGCGGGCGAGTGCGCCATGCGTAGTAGCCACTGGTGGAGACATTCAGAACTCTGCACATAACGCTGATTGGGAATTCGGCTCGGTGCGCTCTTATGAATCGGAAGATTTTGGCGACACATCTCCGGTCTCCCGAGCGAACCAAGCCGTCGCTTTTGCTAAAATATCCCGCTCTTGCTTCATCTGACGGAGCTTCTTGCGCAAGGCGCCGAGCTCCTCACGTTCATCCGTGGAAAGCCGATCGGCGGTTTTGCCATCGTCGCGGTCGGCCTGCTTCATCCAGTTTCGAATGGTCTGTTCAGTGGGCTCGCACTCGTCGGCCAGCTCCGAGGGCGTGCGCCCGTTGCGAGCCAGTTCGACAATCCGGTCTCGAACGTCTTAAGGGTAAGGGCGGCGGGTTCGTGGCATGGGTCATTCCGGTTCGTGAGTAAAGTGAAGGAATGTCCACCAAACCGGGTTAGGTCCACTAAGCCAAAATTGTTCAGCTGCGAGCTAACATGAGCCAAACGTTTTTATACAATGTGTTTTTGACCAATGGGACGGGGCTCACACCGGTATTTCAGAAGGCAATGCGAGTAATCATCGGTAGTGGATAGATGTTAAGTGACAAGGTGATTGCATCTTATTAATTTTGAGGCACTGAACTGACCGAAACACCCGCCTGGAAACTCCACAAAGCCGGTTCGGAAATACGGCTATCCGGTCTTTCCGCAGTGGTTTGCTTAACATGCGATTGCCATGGAGACAGAGGGGGGGCGGAACGCGATGATGTCGCCTATGTGGCAATTGTTTGCCATTGAACTTCTACCTAACCATCCTTTTGCCTGTTACTATGCGTCTTCTATCATCTGTTCATATAACTCGCGGTAGCGCTGGGCTTGGATCTTCAGGGTGTATTTAGTTTCTACCACTTCGCGGCACTGTGTACTCATACGGTTGCAATCAGTGTCATTTGATAGTCCTTCTATGATTACGCTTCGGAACTCCCGTGTGCTTTCCACCTCAGCCAGCCTGTCTCGCCTAGACGTACCATGTTAGGAATTCCCCCTGTGTCAAATCCGACAGCAGGCATGCTACAAACAAACGATCATAGAAAACCTAATTATATAGATTGTCTATTTTTATATCTTCATAACTACCTTGTAAATCGGGCGAATCAAAGCCTTCAACAAAAAAACTAACATTTTACTAAACTGACCAAATCTCATATACCTATCCAACACCATGACCATAATATGGAAATATTTCTTGCAATGTCCATTATCTAAATGAATCATCATTATATTCGATAATTTTCTTATATACTTTATGTTGTATTTTTTTGATACATCTAAATTCCTGTTTCTAAAATAGGTGCTTAGTTCTTTATTGGTTTGGCCCAGTGTTCTATTTTTTTCCAGACTGGAACGCAATTTCCATATACTTCTATCATGGACGCGATAAGCTGTAGGCTTCACTTCATCTTGATATGCGCCTGCACCAGATTCACCTAACAAAGCAACAGTTAGAACATCTTCATGTAGGCATGCTACCGCTATATCGGGAATCTCCTCAAATACATTTAGCAGAAAGTAAGTTGACGGCAAAATGTATCTCCATCCCATTAGATCTTCTTTTGAAAAGTTGTTCTTGTTTTTTTTAGGTAATTTTGAATCGGCAGTAACTCTGCTATTACTATTGATCTCACAGAAGTCATGAAAACTGAGTGCATACTTAGGATTTGCTTTCAAGAATGTGTACTGCTTCTGCAGCTTTAGGAAATCTCTCCAGTAATCATCGCCTGATAGAATCGCAATATAGTCACCTCGCGCACTGAGTGTATTATACCAGTATTGGAAGAGATGCGTAGGCCCGCCGTGCAGGTGAATGTTGTTTTCGCGGTGGTGGAGTTGCAGGCGAATCAGGTCGGGGTGCTGCTCGGCGTATTCAATGCAGATCTCACGCGTACCGTCGGAGGAGTCGTCGTCGCCTAAGACGATCTCCATGGGGAAGTCTACGTCCTGCATGAGGACGCTCTCAATCGCTTCCCGTATGTAATCGGCATGGTTGTAGGTCAGGAGGTGAACCGAAACTACGGGGTCAGGGACTGCCTCGCGTACGTTGTTTGGATACTCCTCAACGGGCACCTTCTCATAGCGCTCTTTGAATGTCTCAAAGTCCATCATTTCTACTTCTTCAGGCATACAGGGAGGTAGGATTACTTATCAAAAGGATAACTATCTGCTGCTTCAATACTCTGCCTACTTCCTCCACACGGGGTCACAGTGACCAAGAGTCAAAAGATTTGCCCGTTAAGGCTCTGAGCTTTTCTACGTCCTCTTGCAGATAGCTCTTAACCTTATTGAGGGTTTCTCTTCTTGGTTGTGGCTTCTTAGCATCTTCCCAAACACGCTGCTTAATGTATTCGATAGCTGATTGGGGCATTATGCTCTTTCCAACATCTTTTACAGTTTGTCCGAATGATGATTTGATTAGAAAATCACCAACACCTGTTAAACGAGCCTTATCTGACGTCTTGTGGTACTCCTGATCAAGTGCGTTGCTTTCTAGGTCTGGACTGACACCGATAAATTCAAATATTTCTGACATCACTTTGGAACGCTCACTCCGGAGCCGTTCAGACTCCACAACGAGGATTCTATCGATCGGATAGTAGTCGAAATACTGTAAGAGTTGAAAATGGTATCGGCTCGTGTTGACCTGCCAACTGTTTTCAGGTGGGTTCAAAGTTTTGTCAATTGAAGCATTAGCCACCTCATTTCGGTTTACCCAATTGTGCAAATAGTGTGATACGGCTCGATCAATAGGATCCCGCACCAAGTAGATCAACTTTATGTCTGGAAGCAGTTCATACATCCGCCTTGGTACGCCGTCAATCCCCGGATATTGGCTATATTGAGGACTTGTTTCTCCGTAGATTCTAGGCAGTGTTTGAAAACTCGAGTTTTCGAAAGCAGCGTCGGGTGAACGCCAGTTTGACCATGGCCAAGTAGCACCGAGCATACTTCTCATAGCGGGTGGCGAGCCGGCGACACTCTTTGAGCCAGCCGATCAGTCGCTCAATCACGTTTCGCTTTGCGTACATCCCCTTGTCAAATACCGGAGGTCGTCCCTTTCGGCGCCGCTTGCGCCCTCTTCCGGGGCGCCGTTCCGGGATCATCGCTTGGATCCCACGCCGCCGCAGATAGTGCCGGATGTGCTGGGCATCGTATCCCCGGTCGGCAACCAGCATGTCGGGACGTGTGCGCGGGCGGCCCGGCTGGCGACGCGGAATGCGTACCGTGTTCATCAGCGGCTTCAGATGAGGCCCGTCGTGGCGCTGGCCCGCAGAGAGACAGGCAGTTAGCGGCACCCCGCCTGAGTCACACACAAGGTGGATTTTGGTGGTCAAACCGCCTCGCGAGCGTCCAAGGGCCTCGCACGAGCCCCTTTTTTCTTGGGCGCTCCCGCAGCAGCTCGGCTGGCTCGAACGGAGGTCGAGTCAACCATCCAAGTCGCGTAGTCGATCAATCCGTGTTCGTCGAGTTCAATCTGCAGCCGGTCAAGGATCCGGTCGAACAAGCCAATCGCTTCCCACCGACGAAAGCGCGAATAAACCGTCTGCCACTTGCCGTACCGCTCGGGCAGGTCGCGCCACGCCGCCCCGGAGCAAAGAATCCACAGAATGCCATTGAACAGCCTACGATCGTCGAGGCGAGGCCGCCCCATGGTCTGCTCGGGAAACAGATCCTCGATCAGGTCCCACTGTGTGTCGGTGAGTTCGTAGCGGCGCATCGGAAAACAGAAGTTGGTGATCAGAAACTGGTACGGCAGTCGTTAAGATACCCAATCCAAGACTTTTCAAACAGAGCCTAGCTTCATTTCCGAAACACCCCTGATACCAATCTAAACTTTTTGTATTACGTGTACCAAAGAAATTGGTCTCCTTCGGTGAAGACATGCAAATGTCTGGATGTGCATCAAGGTATCTATGAAGACTTACAGTTCCGCTCTTCATAGCTCCAATGCATATAAAATTAGGGAGTCGACTTGTATTCATCTGCTTATTTCTGCGGTCAATAATTGTAGCTAACTGATGCTTGAACTATTTCGGAGGAAAAATTTAATAAAGTATCTCAAGTGCAAGTTGAATTTTAGATTATCTTTCTGAGTTTACATACAGAACCCGAAAGCGATTCGATTATCTCCCACCACCCCGTGTGGCTGATTTTTGATAACAGCGAGTTCTGTATATGCACCGACCAACTCAGAATTGAGCTAATTCTCAGAAGTCCAGCATTTCTACTTCTGACGACATACGTACAAGCGGTTTACTCTGCAGCAGGATAGCTATTGACGGCCTCGATGACCTCACTCACTTCAGCATCCGTGAGATGCGGTCCCATAGGTAAGCTGAACACCTCTTCATGAATCTGCTCGGTGATTGGAAGGTCCTTCTCCTTCCAGTCTGCATAAGCCTCCTGATGATGTGGAGGAATCGGGTAATGAATAAGGGTCTGAACGCCTTGCTCATCAAGATACGCCCGAAGCTCATCCCGTTCTGGATGACGCGACACAAAGAGGTGCCATACGTGGGAATCCAGATCAGTTACCGGTGTGGTAGATGGGTCAGCAGTAACGGGGCCATCGGCGAATGTACTGAAGTCATATACCGTCGGGAGGGTCACATCAGGATGCTCAATCCCGCTCAGGTACTGTTGCGCAATCTCGCGACGGCGCTGGTTCTCCTCGGGGAGATGCTGCAATCGTACACGGAGGAAGGCAGCCTGCATCTCATCAAGACGCGTGTTGTAGCCCTGATACTTGTTTTCGTACTTCACCTCCGACCCATAGTTGGCCAGTGTGCGGCATGTCTCGGCCAGCTCGTCATCATCTGTGGTAATTGCCCCCGCATCCCCCAGTGCCCCCAGGTTCTTCCCCGGATAGAAACTGAACCCGGCGGCATCTCCCAGTACTCCTGTGCGGGCTTCCTGAAAGTACGCCCCGTGCGACTGCGCAGCGTCCTCGATCAGCTTGAGGTCGTGGGTCTCGCACAGTTCGCCGATCTGGTCTGTGTAGGCGTTCTGCCCGTACAGATGGACGATCATCACCGCACGCGTTCGATCCGTGATCTTGGCCTCGATACGAGACGGATCGATGTTGTAGGATGCCGGATCCGGCTCCACAAGAACAGGCGTTAGATCATTGTCTGTAATCGCCAGAATCGATGCAATATACGTATTGGCCGGTACGATTACCTCGTCACCCTCTTCCATCAGGCCAAGCTCTTTGTAGGCGCGAAGAATGACCCGCAGGGCATCCAGTCCGTTTCCAACACCAATGACCTGAGACGCGCCTACGAACTGCGCGAACTCATCCTCAAATGCGCCCACCTCGCTGCCAAGCAGATACCACCCCGATTCGATCACGCGGCGGGCGGCCTTGTGAAGTTCAGTTCTGTATGTGGCGTTAATCGCCTCCAGGTTGAGAAAGTCGATCATTTCAGTGGAGTGTTATGTATTGATCGCTGCATTATGCCATGTGATGGTTCAACCCGACAGTTCATTCTCGTAAAGTCCCGTAAAGTGGATAGCGCCAGCATAATGGAATTTAAAGCGTTATCTTTTAACTGACTCTACCACACTGCAGAACTGATTCCATTGCTCTTCTTTTGAGCATTGGTCTTTCATTTTGGAATGTGCTCTATGTGCCATTTCTCCTTGCTTCTCTGGATGAGAAAGCGCATATCCTATTTTCTTTGTCATCTCTTCCTTGTTTTTGTACGTCAGCACGTCTTCTTGGGTGTCGATAAAGTTAGGATATATTCCATCTTGCCCAACCAGCAGTGCTCCCATTCCGATTCCTTCATACGTTCTCATATTATCCTTAAACAGCCCATTGTAGTCTGTAAAAGCATTTACTACAACTTTCGACTTGCCTATAGTCCGGTATAGGTTTTCACCGTAGATTGGACCCCTTGCATACTCTCTTACGGCATTGGGAACTTGATCAACCCACCTTGTAAGTCGTCGTAAGCCCCTCACATTGAAAAGGGGCTTTTTGCCAGGAACCCCCTGCAGGTGAACGTGCACATTGTAATCTGCACCTTTCTGCCACTCCAGTAACTGTTCAATGATCTCGTTGCGCTCGGAGAAAAAGGTATTTGTGTACTGGCCATAGAACAGAACATCAATATCCCTGTCTCGCTGCGGTTGCTCATACTTCTTCCAAGAAGGAACGTAGGCTGGCGTTAGTAAGCTCGCCTGCATATTTTTGCTTCTCCAGTACTTCACGTACGGCTCAAAGAGCGTGACGCGTGCGTCATATTCGTTGTGGTGCCATGGATATTCTTTAATGACTGCGTCCCAACAAACCTTGATGAGGTCATCACCTAAACACTCAACGAAGTTATCGTCATACCGTGGAGAGTGGTTGTAAAATACGTCTGGAGAAAACGCTTCTATTTGAGCTTTCTTGATTGCGCGCAAGTCTTTTGTCTCTAACCCGTTCTCTTCAGCCCACTTATACTGTAAGCGTTTGTAGTCCCATAGCGTAAAAAACACTTCGTCGTGCCTACCTTCTAACGCGGGCTTGAGTACGTATGTGGATGCATATCCATCCGCAATGATCAAATCACGCAGTTCCGCAAAACTGAGATCCCGTGATGGTATGTTGTTTCGTTCCTCAAATGCGGGGATATGTGGACCATACTTGTGTATGCACTGATAAACCTTCATCAACAAATGGCCTTAATGTAAAGAGTTAGAGACTGTAAACGCCTGGTTGGTAGAGCGATAAAAGGTAATCATACCTCGGCAGGACGAGGCTCTACCCCCTTTATATTAAACCGATTACCTTCGTTGTCCTCCAGATCCAACGATAGGACTTTGCCTTGCCTGGTTACATATCCTCTGTGAACCGCTGGATTCCCATACCAGAGCGTGAAGGGAGGGATGTTCTTTGTTACCACACTTCCAGCACCCACCATGGCGTATCGTCCAATTGTAACTCCTCCGAGGATAGTTGCATTCGCTCCAATACTGGCACCCCGTTCGACCTTCACTTCTTCGAATTTCTCAGGGTAGTTGCCCGAACGAGGGTTTGCATCATTTGTGAAGGTCACATTCGGACCAACAAAGACGTTATGCTCCAAAGTTACCCCATCCCATATCTGCACTCCACTCTTCACGGTCACATTGTCACCTATCACGACGTCGTTTTCAATAAAAACGTGGCAATTGATATTGCAACAGGCTCCAATCTGTGCGCCAGGCAAAACTACGCAGAACTGCCAGATGGTTGTGCCTTCCCCAATATCTGCAGATTGCACATCTGCCGTTTCGTGAATCATAGAGATGATGCGTAAGCTTGGAATGTGTCGTAATTACGAATATAGTCATTCTCGTCGTATTTATGGGAAGCAAGCACAAGGCAGACGGCCCCAGAAGAGAAGTTCACTAACTCACGCCATATCCCAGGCACAATAAGCAAGCCGTAATTAGGCCGATTTAGCGTTACCGATTTTCGATTTCTTCCGTCGTCTATGACTACATCAAACGATCCACTCCCAGCCACGATAAGCTGCCTTAATTCCTTGTGCGCATGGCCACCACGAGACTCCCCTCCGGGTACATCGTACAGATAGTAAACACGCTGTACTGCAAAAGGAACTTCTTCTCCGTTGTTAATCGCGACGATATTACCCGTCTTATCATGGACCTTGGGCAACTGGACCGACGGACAATCAAATACAGTCGTTTCTCTCATGCTAATGCTAATTGCTTCTTGTACACGTCCCAATCGCGTATGTAATCATCTTCCTTGTATGTGGAATCTGAAACATGCACTGAGAAAGCATTTGTAGAAAAGTTCTCCATGTGGCGCCAAGTCAATTCAGGAAGATACAGGCCATAGTATGAGCGGTTCATTTGAAATGAATTGGTGGACCCATCTGCGTTTCTCACAACGACATCAAAGCTCCCGCTGAGTGCGATGACAAATTCTTTCTGTGTGTAATAAGCATGTCCACCTCGCGTCTCTCCGCCAGGAACATCATACGTCCAGAACACACGCTCTATCGGAAAGGGCAGATGATCAGGATGCTGAAGAAACGTGAGGTTACCTCGAGGATCTTTGATTTTGGGAAGTTCAATGATACGTGGTTTCATCTCTACTACGACTTCAGCAGTTTGTCTAAGTAAATCCCATAACCGCTCTTCTTCAGTCGGCCTGCGAGCTCTTTGAGTTCGGCATCCCCAATCCATCCGTGCCGCCAGGCCACCTCTTCGATGCAAGCAATCTTCAACCCTTGGCGCCGCTCAATAATCTCCACAAATCGAGAGGCCTCGCTCATCGCTTCATGCGTACCAGTATCGAGCCAGGCGTAACCGCGCCCCAACGTACGCACGTGCAGTGCATCGTCATTCAGGTATCGCCTATTCAAGGACGTAATTTCCAGTTCGCCACGATCAGAGGGCTCAACGGTCTGCGCGTTGTCCACGACGCGGTTATCGTAGAAATACAGTCCAGTTACTGCAATGTTGCTCTTGGGGTTGTCCGGCTTCTCCTCAATCGACAGCGCCTGTCCATCCGAATTCACCTCGACCACACCAAAGCGCTCGGGATCACGCACGCGGTAGCCGAAAACCGTTGCACCATCTAAGTCGGCAACCGTGTCTTTCAGAATGGGGCCAAACCCCTGTCCGTAGAAAATATTATCGCCCAGAATAAGCGCTACATCGTCGTCGCCAATAAAGTCGGCTCCGATCGTGAACGCTTGCGCAAGTCCCTTCGGCTCCGGTTGGACGGCGTACTGCAGATTCACCCCGATGTGCGATCCGTCGCCCAGCAAGCGCTGAAATGCTTCTTGGTCGTACGGCGTGGTGATGATCAGAATGTCCCGAATCCCGGACAGCATTAGCACCGAAAGCGGGTAGTAGATCATCGGCTTGTCGTGTACCGGCAAAAGCTGCTTCGACACCGCGTGAGTCACGGGGTATAGACGCGTGCCGCTTCCACCGGCGAGGATGATGCCTTTCATGAAGAGGATGGTGTGTGGAGGAGGTCAATGTATAAATAAGTAAGAGTGCGATAACCGTTAGGGTTGATATCTCTTATTTCAAGCAGTGGATCAACTACAGTTTGGGAAATCTTTTTAGCATATGTCCTAAAAGAATATGGCATTGCTTGAAAAAGCTTATAGCTTGGCGATACTCTTTATTCTTCACATAGTAGCTTACGATGAATAACCATGTCCAAAAAGCACCTTTGTAATTAATTTTTTCCACATACATGTTGTATATATCTTTTTTAAGGTCAATAACCCACTTTTTGTACCGTATTGATATACTCTCGTCTATGTCTTTATAATAATCTTTGAGACAGCTGAATGTATTTACATGTGTTTTAGCTTTTCGCAGAGAGGTACGCGAACTCCATATACTTTTGGAATGAACGCGATACATAGCAGGCGCGATATTCCTTTGAAAGTATCCCTTTCCATGCTGACCAAGTAAACTTATCAGGAAAGTATCGCTGTTCAACACATCGTAAAAGTTCTTTGGGTATCTGTTAACCACGTTATTACGATAGACGAGAGTTAGGGTCAAAACCCATGCACCTTCCATTAGTTCTTCACGTGAAAAGTCTCGTTTGTTGTCATCAGGAAGCTTGGACGCTGATAACTGCTTTCCATCAGCATCAATAATCGATGCATCGTGGTGTGAGAGCACATATTCTGGATTCGCTTCCAAAAAGTCTACCTGCTTCTGCAGTTTTAGCGGGTCCGTCCAGTAGTCGTCACCTTGACAGATCGCAATGTACTTACCCCTACACAGAAAGCGTGAGTAGGTCTGCTGAAACTTCGGCGTTGGGCGCCCATGGATTGCAATGTTGTTTTCACGACGGTGGAGCAAAAGGCGGATCTTTTCAGGATGACGGTCTGCGTATTCCTTGCAGATCTCTCTTGTACCGTCATCGGACTCATCTTCGCCAATCACAATCTCGAAAGGAAAGTCTGTCTCTTGCATGAGGACCCCCTCGATGCAATCGCGAATGAAGTTCGCATGCTGATACGTACCGACATGCACCGATACGACCGGATCCGGCATAGTCTCACAGACCCGGTTGGGGTATTCTTCCACAGGCACACGCTGGTACTCCGCCTTAAAGTCTTCAAACGTCAACTCGTCCATTTATGTAGGTTTTCCTTGTATAAGCTTGTCTTTAAAAACCGCTTCTGACTGCTATCCGATATTTAAGTGGATTTATCTTAGTATCCAAAACGTTGAAGCAGTGAGGCGGCCCTCCGCTCAAACTGCTGCACCTCCCGCGGAGTTAGCGTGTCTTGATAGCGTCCAATCCGCGAAGGATCTGGTGGCTGAAGCGTGCGCTCCTTCCAGTCCAGCGTTGCATTGGGCTCATCATTGTGTTTGTAGTATGCCGTGACACGTTTCTTGTACGGCACTTCCATCAGGCTCAACAAAGCGCGCAACCGTTCCTCGGGGTTACGAACAAGGTCCTCGTACCGGAGATGGACCCACTGTTCTTCTGACTTTTGTGCCAGGAAAGCCATCACGCGTTCATTGTTTGCTACCCACTCTTCTGCTATCTCAGGAATAGCAGTTGGCAAGTCAGGGGCATAGGGCGAATCCGTGTCTATATCCTGAAGATCTTTGTATGAGGCTGCTACGTCGCGTCCGTCTCGCGTCAAGAAGATATACCGGGCTTCCGGCCACACCGCATCGATTTGCTTTAGGTGATTAATGTAGTAGTTATTTTTATCTACAATTGCCTGAGGCGAGTCGTGCACTGAGTCCGTATCCGAAACCGTCTGCTGGTGCCAAACGCGGTAGACCACAGCACAGGCCTGTCCGTAAGAAGTAGGTCGTTCGTCTTTCAGCGCGTCAATGAGCGCCTCTTCGGACAGATCCCAGGTCTCCATTTTTTTGCTTTGAAGCACATCACGTGCAAATGCCCTGATCTGGCTATTATCATGACCGTCACTCGCTGACCAGTCTCCATACTCTTCATGCCACCATTGCAGAAACCCACACTCCGGCGGAGCTGCAATCTGTGGATGACTGTTCAGCATGATACGCAGGAGCGATGTGCCCGAACGGGGATTACCTAAAATAAACGACCGGATCATGATAAAGAACTCATAGGTGGGGAGAGGTTCGGCTTTAAGGCTGAATGGCTACACCGGTTGCGAGGCCCTGAAGCGCATCTCGAATAATCTCGGAAATGGTCTTCTGTTCGTTTCTATGCAACGTATGATACAGCGGCAGGCAAAGCACCCGCTCCGCCACATCATCCGAAACCGGGGTGTTGGCCTCAGGCACGTAGTCTAGCGAGGAAAGCGACGGGTAAAAGTATCGCCGCGGGCTGATGTCGTTCGCTTGTAGCGCCTGCATAGTCGTGTTCATCGCTTCATAGCTGTTAAAGAGCACAGGGTAATAAGCGTGGTTCACCGAGGCTCCTTCAATAGGCTCTGGACGCTCCAGATTGAGCGGGGCCAGTTGCTCGTCGTAATAAGCACATTGTGCTTTCCGACGGGCCAGGATCTCATCGATAGCATCAAGTACACAGAGTCCCATTGCCGCGTGCATCTCGGAGTTCTTACCGTTGATGCCCACACCGTTGAACTTGGCCGGTCCGTCATGGCCAAAGTTGCGCATGTATGCCATCCGCTCAGCAAGCTCAGGATCTTGCGTTGTTACCGCTCCTCCTTCTACCGTGTGATAGAGCTTCGTTGCATGAAAGCTGGTTGCGCTGATGTCCCCATACGCAAACACGCTCTTTCCCTTGTAGGTCGTCCCAAAACAGTGCGCCGCGTCGTAGATGACCTTCAGGTCATGCCGATCTGCAATATCTCGGATTGCATCGATATCGCAGGGATTCCCAAAGCAATGCGTGGCGAGGATGGCCGAGGTATCCTCCGTAACGTGCGCCTTGATCTTGCGTGGATCAATGTTCAGCGTTTTGGGGTCGATATCCACAAAGACCGGTGTGCAGCCTTCCCACACGACACTGCTGGTCGTGGCCACATACGAGAACGGCGTCGTGATCACCTCTCCTTGTAGCTCCAGCGCCTTGATGGCAATCTGGAGAGCAACCGTGCCGTTACCAACAAAGAGGAGATGTGGCAGATCAAGATAGGTCTTGAGGCGATCTTCCAGCTTCTGAACCAGCGGTCCGTTGTTGGTGAGCCAGTTGCGCGCCCAGACCTGGTCGATAAGCTTCTGGTACTGCTCCCGGGGCGGTAGATAAGGTTTGGTAACGGGAATCATGAGGGTTGAGTTTTATTTTTCCAAGGCATCGTATCACGCACAGGCTCTTTGCCTAAGAATGTACAGAGATCATGATACGCGCCAGAATCACCGATATTCAGTACCAGCAGGTCGTCCGGCCGATGCGCAAAGTACGTTTTCACCTGCTCGTTGTGCGTATTGTACAAGTGAATAAAGTCCTCACGGCTGTACAGGTCACTATCAGACTTCGGTTGCATTGCTTTCTTCTGCTCGTACGACCATCCCTCGTATACATATGGGTCTTCCTTAAGCTCCTGTGGCGTGGGGAGGCGGTCAAGGCCCAACCGTTGTGATTGATCGTACCCATGACTGATAATGCTCTTCCGCAGAATCGCGAACTGTCAAGATGAACTTACTCTCCGGAAAAGCCTGATCCATTACAACATATGTATATGGCCAGCTGAAAGGAACATCTTGAAACGCTTCTGCTGTCTTGCAGAGCTCTATAAATGGTTTGAAGTTGCGCTGTTTGTATGCCTCAAGCAAACGCTCCGCTTTTCGTTGACTTCCTACAATGTATCCGAATTCTTTTAGTGCGATTTTAAGGGAAGTAGTGCCCGTCTTGTTGCGTCCGATGCAAAAGACCTTCTCTTCGCTGATTGGTTCAAAATGGAATCCTCCATTCCGATGGTATCCGAACGCTTCGGCCCATCGGTTCAACTGTTTTCCAGCAGACTGCCGGATACGGGTAATCATATTTTATATCTTTGCTTATCAAGCAAGCCTGCCGGTTATTGCAAAAGCTGTTCGAGGTACGCTCCATATCCACTCTTCTGGAGTTGATAAGCAAGCTCTTCAAGCTTAGCATCATCAATCCACCCCTGCCGCCAAGCCACCTCTTCGATACAGGCAATCTTCAAGCCCTGGCGCCGCTCGATAATCTCCACGAAGCGCGAGGCTTCACTCATCGCCTCATGGGTACCGGTATCGAGCCAGGCATAGCCGCGTCCTAATGTACGCACGTGCAACGTGTCGTCCTGTAGATATCGCTTATTTACCGACGTGATCTCCAGCTCGCCACGATCCGAGGGCTCAACCCTCTGCGCAATGTCCACGACGCGGTTATCATAAAAGTACAGCCCGGTTACCGCAATGTTGCTTTTAGGGTTCTCGGGCTTCTCCTCAATCGACAGCGCCCGCCCATTCGAATTCACCTCAACGACTCCGAAACGCTCGGGGTCGCGCACGCGATAGCCGAAAACCGTTGCCCCATCTAAGTCGGCAACCGTCTCTTGCAGAATGGGGCCAAATCCCTGTCCGTAGAAGATATTATCGCCCAGAATAAGCGCGACGTCGTCTTTACCAATAAAGTCGGCTCCGATCGTAAAGGCCTGCGCAAGCCCCTTCGGCTCCGGCTGTACTTCGTACTGCAGGTTCACTCCGATGTGCGACCCATCGCCCAGCAAGCGCTGAAACGCCTCCTGGTCGTGCGGCGTGGTAATAATCAGAATATCCCGAATCCCCGCCAGCATCAGCACGGAAAGCGGGTAATAGATCATCGGTTTGTCGTGCACCGGAAGCAATTGCTTCGAGACCGCGTGGGTTACCGGGTAAAGTCGTGTGCCGCTGCCACCGGCGAGGATAATGCCTTTCATGAAGTGTGTTGGTGGATTCAAAGAATGTAGGTGCTAATTGTGTTAGAGACCACCCCGCCCTTCGGGCACCCCTCCTTTCCGGCTACGCCGGTAGGAGGGGAGTTTGGAGGTTCGTCGCGTTGGTGTTGGGTTTTCAATGATTTAGGAGCAATCTACACCGCAAAACTCTCCCCCTTAACCAAGGGGGAGATGTCGGTAGACAGAGGGGGTTTGATTCCCATCAGTCATGAAACTGCTTTCTGATATACGCCAACACACCCTCTTCATCCTCAAACACCTGCTTGTTCTCAAAACGAATGACACGAATGTCTTTTGCCTCTAAATATGTCTGTCGCTCTGCGTCATATTCGCTACGAAGCGGGTCGTCGTGCGAGGCACCATCTAACTCAACGGCAAGACGCTCACCTGGACAGTAGAAATCCACGATGTATGGCCCAATGCTATGCTGGCGTCTGAACTTGCGTCCGGCGAGCTGTCTCTTTTTTAGCGCACTCCACAACTGGACTTCAGCGGGTGTGGCATTGTTGCGGAGCTCTTTGCGGCGTTGCTTCAGTGATTTTCGGTTGTGTAACTTCATGCGCACCCCCAATCGTGTTTTTTTGGTATGGATGCTTTAATCACCGCTCATTAGATCAAACCCCCTCTCCCTTCGGGTTTCTCCCCCTTTTCCAAGGGGGAGATATCCAGAGGATCAGGTCTTCAGCGAAGCCCGAAGGGGTAGGTTTGAAATATATCAACCCGCTGTCCCCAACCGCCCCAGATCATACGTATCCGCCGTCACCGTCTCGCACCAGTCGATGTTGGACAGGTACCACTGCACGGTCTTCTGGAGACCGCTTGCGAAGTCCTCGTCAGGCGTCCAGCCCAGTTCGCGCTCAATTTTCGAGGCATCGATCGCATAGCGGTGGTCGTGGCCGGGACGATCGGTTACGAAGGTAATGAGATCGCGGTACGAAGACAAGTCCGATACCGGCTGCATGACGTCTAAGAGGTCACAGATTGTGTGAACAACGTCGATGTTCTGCTTCTCGTTGTGTCCGCCAATGTTGTAGGTTTCGCCGACGGAGCCGTCTGACAGCACCCGGCACAGCGCGCGCGCATGATCCTCCACAAACAGCCAGTCACGCACGTTCTCGCCGGTGCCGTAGACCGGAATGGGCTCCTGCTGTAGGGCCTTCAGAATCACCACCGGCATCAGCTTCTCCGGATACTGGTAGGGTCCGTAGTTATTCGAGCAGTTGGTCATGAGCGCGGGCACGCCGTAGGTGTGGTGCCAGGCGCGCACGAGGTGATCCGATGCCGCTTTCGTGGCCGAGTAGGGCGATCGCGGGTCGTAGGGCGTCTCTTCGGTGAAGTACCCCGTATCGCCCAACTCGCCGTACACCTCGTCGGTCGAGACATGCAGAAACCGAAAGCGCTCCGCTGTATCCACATCCGCCTCCTGCAGATACGCACGAGTCACTTCCAGCAGCGTGTGCGTGCCCACAATGTTCGTCTGCAAAAACGCATCCGAGCCGTCAATGGAGCGGTCCACATGCGACTCTGCCGCCAGATGCATCACCGCATCGGGCTGGTATGTGTCGAACGCTTGACGCATGGCATCCCGATCGGCAATGTCGGCCTGGATGAACGTGTAGCGCTCCGAATCCGCGACCGGCGCGACTGTGGAGGGATGTCCGGCATAGGTGAGTGCATCTACGTTCACGACCTGCGCCTCGGTCGTGCGAAGGAGGTGCCGCACGAGGGCCGACCCAATGAATCCACAGCCGCCGGTGACGAAGATGGTTTGGAAGGGGAGATTCATGAAGCGTGTTGGATTAAGAGAATGTAGGTGCTAATTGTGTTAGAGACCACCCCGCCCTCCGGGCACCCCTCCTTTCCGGCTGGCGCCGGTAGGAGGGGAGTTTTGACACGCGATGCTTTTCTGTAAAAGTGGGCTACGGGGTGAGGGTCCCGGTACCTTAACGCAGGTTCTGATTGTTCGCAGAAAACGTGTCTTTTACCGCTGAACCATTCAACTGAGAGACATCTCGGCCTTGAAGAGAACGGCGTCTCGGATGCTCCAGAGCGGCGCTGCAGCCAAAATCATCGGTGTTTGAGCGGAGCGAGTTCGATGATTTTAGCAGCGCCCGGAGGAGCATCAGCCGGTCTCTTCACCGCCTTGATTTTTTCAGTCCCTTTTGTATCAAGACAAAAGGGACCCCACGCCGGGGGGCACCTCCGCTGTTAGGTGACAGACACATGCATCTGGGATAGCATGAGTTGCCAGCTTTGGGGAAAAGGAGTGAGGGGGGCCAGACCTGCGTATAGGCTTCAGGCGGAAGGAATATTCCCCTCATCCTGTCCTTCTCCCCAGGGGAGAAGGGACTCAGTACGAAAGGTCGTAGCCGGGGAATCGCTTACGTCCTCGGCAACCTCTGTGTGAAACGCCTTCAACACCGCACTACAACCGCTGCATCTCCACCATCTCCCTGAAGCGCGAGCCGTCGTGCTGGCGGAGTTCTTCGTACGGGCCCTCCTCAAGCAGGCGGCCTTCGTCGAGCACGTACACATGGTCGACGTTTTTAATGGTGGAGAGGCGGTGGGCAATGATTACAACCGTCATTTCGCCTTTAAGGGCGTCAATACTGCTCTGGATGTAGCGTTCCGACTCTGTATCCAGCGCACTCGTCGCCTCGTCAAGGATGAGCAGGTTCGGTCGCTTAAAGAGCTCACGGGCCACAAAGAGCCGCTGGCGCTGTCCGCCCGAGAGCCGCACGCCGCGGTCGCCCACCATTGTCTCGTATCCATTCGGCAGGTCTTTTATGAAATTATGTGCGTATGCCTCCTTGGCTGCGTGCTGCACCTTCTCGCGATGCTCTGGATCGCCACTGTAATCACCCTTCCAGAGCGAGATGTTGCTGGCAATCGTATCGTCAAAGACCACCGTCTCTTGCGATACATAGCCGATCTGAGAGCGCCATGAGGAGAGATCGATCTCGGATCCGGGAATTCCATCAATATGAACGGTACCCTCTTGCGGTTTGAGGAGGAGCGTGAGGATATCCACCAGGGTAGACTTCCCGGCCCCCGATTCTCCGACCAGTGCCACCGTGGTATTGGCGGGAATGGTCAGGCTAATGTCCTTGAGTGCCTGCTCATCGTCGCCGTATGCAAATGACACATTACTGAGTTCAATCGACCGATCGAGGCCCTTAATAACCCGGTTTCCATCCGGCTCCTCATTCTTCCGCACTGCATTAAACTCATCATCCACCATCTCCAGCGCCCCGATCTTATCCATCGTGCTCTGCCAGCCGCTCTGGATAGACATCATTGCCTGCATGCCGCGGTGGAAGAGCAGGAGCGCGACAAAGATCGGCGCAATGGGATCCTCAAAGACCGCTACCTGAATGATGATCAGTCCGATAATTAAAAGCACTGATACCGGCTCCTTGAGCGCCCCCGTAAACGCCCCGGCCACGCGCTGCTTGAAGATATAGCTGGTGAGCCGGTTGACGCTATTGACGACCCCCGACCGCAGATGCGGGGTCTGATTCGTGGAGATGATGTACTTCAGCGACTGGAGTGACTGCACGAGCAGCTTGTTCATCTCACTCATCTCCCGCGAGGACATACGCGAGAGACGCCGGACATAGACGTTGAGATACTTGAAAAGAAAGAGTATGACCAGCCCCACTCCGATGGCCATCAGCGCAAAGTTCCACGCGATAAAGAACGCAAACCCGAAATAGCTGGCTGCGGTGACCACTTGGGTGAGGAAGCCAATCAGGCTATTAAACGAAGCGAAAAACCCGCTTACCTGTCCATTTATCACGTTGATGAAATGGCCGGCGTTTTTCTTGATATAGTACCGGTAGTTCATTCGGCTGTACGCATCAAAGAGCTTCGTTTTCAGCTCCCGTAGCAGCCGGGACTGCAAGTAGCCTTTGTATGCCCCTTGAGCAAAGGAGAGTCCTCCCTTGGCGATAAACACCAGCGCGATAAACACCAGAATGCCTACCATCGAATCGGCAATGCCCATCCAGCCCAGCATATCGTAGAGCAGTTGCTCGGCCGTGCCCATGTCTTCCGCCTGTCCGCCGCCCTTGTCAGACGCGCGGAGCAGGGGAAGGAGCAGGGTGATCCCGAATCCCTGCGCGAAGGCCGTGGCGATGGTCAGGAAGAAAAGGAGATACATCCGCCGCCCGATATACCGGCGGTAGACCTTCAGGTACCGAAATAAGTCGCGAAACGTGCTCATGCAGCAGAGCCGGGGCTCGTATCCAAGAAGGGAATGAATCGGGGGGCAGCGAACGGGGGCGCCATCCGCTGTCTGTCTTTGCTTTCGGGTGCCCCCAACGCTGGGAATGGAAGCAGGTTCGGGGTGCGGTGTGCTGTGTGCATATGGTATACCGCACAAACAATGCCGTATCGTATAGCAGGTACATGCGTTGCGGTTTCGTTGAATTGTGTGTGGAGGGGCAGAGTAGGTGTGGCGGTATAGCTGTATGTGAGGGTGGATGTGGTGTAGGGTTTGTTGTTGGGGCGGTGAGGTTTGCGGTGGCCGGGGGCACAGAGTCGTACCCTAGGAAATTCTCACATCATGTCATTGCGAGCGACCGGAGGGAGCGCGGCAATCTCGGGAGATTCTCACACCATGACAGCCTTGCAAAAGGCGTTGCCCTTCCCATAGCCCGGGATCAGGAGCGAAGCGCTGGGAGCACCGCGACCGAGTACTCCTGGGGTGCGGATATCCCGGGCGCAGTACAGCGGAGACTCGGAATCTTTATCCGGGAAAGGACCACCCCGCCCTTCGGGCACCCCTCCTTTCCGGCTGACGCCGGTAGGAGGGGAGTTTCCGGGGGTTCGTCGCGTTGGTGTTCAGCTCTCGTACGCTTGTAATAATCATTCACCTTGTCATTGCGAGGAGCAATAGCGACGTGGCGCCCTGACCGTAGGGAGGAAGTGCTCCTGGGGTGCAATCTCATGCGGTTCTGCTCGGGGCGGGCTGCCATAGTGCGACGCACGAGATCGCCGCGTCAGTCGCTGGCGCTTCTTCCTCGCGATGACAAACTTGGGAGACTCTCACACCGTGGCGACCTTACACTTACAGGGCGTGCTACCTTTGCCAATCGCCGGGGATACGGGCAGTCTTCGTTCTGTAGCGTGGCGGCTCTACGGATACGGAAGACCCCGGGTCGAGCCCGGGGCGACTTGGTGGTGGGAGGTCAGAGCTGTGAAGAGATGAACGTGCTTTCCAGAACAGTTCCACAACGTAAGTCATCCCGGGCGCAGCGCAGCGGAGACCCGGGATCTTTATCCGAACAGGACCACCCCGCCCTTCGGGCACCCCTCCTTTCCGGCTGCGCCGGTAGGAGGGGAGTTTTGAGGGTTCGTCGCGTTGGCGCTCATCTCTCGTAAGCCTCGAATAATCATGCACTTCAAAACTCTCCCTCTTAGCAAAGGGGGACGATGTCCACAGGATCATGCCTTCGGCGAAGCTCGGCAGATAGAGGGGGTTGAGCCATGCAGGGCGCTGCTTTCTCGGAGCGGTCGTCTGCCATCACTCGGCAGTAGCCAGGCCCATCTCTGTCAGGATGGTGTTCATGCCGGTGGCAAACTTTTTGGCGCCGCCATGCGAGGGGTGGCGGACGTAGGTGGGGTCGGCGTTTAGCTCGGTGAAGGCGCGCTCGGCCTTGCGTCCGATGGCGACGATGCGGTCGGGCTGAAGGGCGTCGAGCAATTCTTGCGTGAGGTCTTGCCAGGCGCGCACCTCGGTGCGGCGCGGGGTGCGAATGGTGAGCGGCTCGCCCTCGTCGTGCGGATGCAGGGGCACACTGTTCCAGATGAAGAAGTGCGGGAAGGCCGGCGTCATCACGCGCCAGAAGATGGATCCGCTGTACTCGGTATGCGGCGCGTCGGCGGTGCTGGTGCGGTCGCCCGAGAGTGGGAAGTCGGGGTCGAGCATCTGGTCTTCGCTGGTGATGGGCACACCGGTGAAGCGGCAGCCCCAGGGTCCGGGCGCCTCGGCCATCATGAAGAGGCGGGGCTGCTGCAGCGCGTCGAAGTAGGCCCGCAGGTTGGCGCGGCGGATCGCCGGGGCGTCGGGGCGGTCGAGCTCGGGGTGGCGGTCGCGGTACGGGTTGAAGGCTTCGTGCGTCGAGGGCGTGTCGAAGAGATGCGTGCGCATCAGCGGCCAGAGGGTGTCGGTCATCGGGGGTAGGGTGGTAGATGAAGGGGACTACTCGCGTGTCAGGCTATGGGGGATGCGTGGGGACCTGTCGCGCGGGCGATGGTTCGTACGGCGGCAGGTGGGTCTGGGTGGATGCGGCCCATCTGCTGCTGCGGGCGGAGCGGTTCGCATCCCCCTGTTCTATGCGCTCGCCCCGGCGGATCCGTCTTATGTGCGGCGGGTGCAACGCACGAGGGGGCGGTTCGTTGGCATGATGTTCTGTGAACAATTTCCTGTAGCGATGACTGATTCGACCGTTTCTTCGGCGCGGGCGCTGGCCTATCGGGCGCTGGCGCGTATTGACCAGACGGATGCGTATGTGGACGAGGTGGACCTGCCGGGCACGCCCCGCGAGCGGCGTCAGGCGCGCGACGTGGTGGCGGGGGTCACGCGTCAGCAGCGCTGGCTCTGGTTTCTGGTTACGCAGCTCTACCACGGCAACCCGAACGAGCTGGAGCCGCCGGTGACGCGCATCCTGAAGATGGGGCTCTACGAGCTGCTCTTTCAGGCGACGCCGGCGCGGGCGGCGGTGCATCAGTATGTGGAGCTGGCGAAGGACGTGGTGGGCGAGCGCGTGGCGGGGCTGGTGAACGGGGTGCTGCGCACAGCCGACCGGCAGCGCGACGCCCTGCCGCAGCCGGATACAGGCGACCGGCTGCGCGACCTGGCGATTCGGTCGTCGATGCCGACGTGGCTGGTGAAGCGCTGGGCGGAGGCACGGGGCGTGGCGGCCACGCGGGCGCTGGTGCAGCGGCTGAATGCGCGTCCGCAGTTCGCGGTGCACCTGCTGGACGTGGCGCCGTCGGAGCTGGATGCGCTGGGCGTCGACTGGGTACCGTCGCCGTACGTGCCGGATATGGTGCGCCTGGAGACACTGCAGCCGCTGGTGCAGGCGGGCTGGCTGGATGCGGGGCGCGTGGTGGTGCAGGGGGAGGGCGCAGCGCTGGTGGTGAACCTGCTGGATCCGTCGCCGGGCAACGTGGTGCTGGATCTTTGTGCCGCGCCGGGCACGAAGACGCTCTACGCGGCGCGCCGGATGCAGGGGCGCGGGGTGCTATGGGCGAACGACCAGAGCGCACATCGGATCGAGAAACTGGAGGCGTCGCTGAAACAGCACGACAACACGGATCTGGTGACGACGCACGTGGCGGATGCGCGCACGCTTACGCCGGAGGATCTGCCGGAGGCGCCGACGCATGTGCTGCTGGATGTGCCGTGCACGGGGACTGGCGTGCTGGGCCGCCGGGCGGATCTGCGCTGGCGCCGCTCGCCGCAGGATGTGGAGACGCTGACGGCGCTGCAGGATACGCTATTGGATGCGGCGGTGGGGCTCTTGCCGCCGGGGGGCGTACTGGTCTACAGCACGTGCTCGCTGCTTCCGGAGGAGAACGAGGCGCGCGTAGAAGCGGCGCTGGGGCGTCACCCGGAGCTGACGCTTGTGCCGCCGGTGCGCATCCCGCCCGCGGTGCAGCAGGATGGGTTTCTGCACGCAGATCCGGTCGCGCACGGCACCGACGGAGCGTTCGGGGCACGGCTGCGGAAGGAGGGGTAGCGGGATGCGTTCTGACAGATAGCCGGGGATGCGAGCGATTCCCGGCTATGGGTGTCCTGCGTTCGGGGTCTTCTTAGCCCGGGATCAGGAGCGCAGCGCTGGGAGCACCGCGACCGAGTACTCCTGGGACACGGGTATGCCGGGCGGCCTGGCCAAGATTCTCGCTCCACAGCAGGCATGTGCCCGCATTGAAAAATGGTGTCTCTACGGGCATCGGGAGACCCCGGCTCGGGGGCCGGGGTGACTTGGTTTCGGGAGGTTCGTGTTATAAAGAGGCAAACGTGCTTTTCAAAACAGCCCCACAACAGCAAGTCATCCCGGGCGGAGCGTAGCGCAGACCCGGGATCTTCACCCGCCCAGGACCACCCCGCCCTGCGGGCACCCCTCCTCTCCGGCTCGCGCCGGTAGGAGGGGAGTTTTCGGGTTCGTCGCGTTGGCCTTCATCTCTCGTAGGCCTCGAATAATCAATGCACCTTTTCATGGCGAGGAGCGATAGCGGCGTGGCAATCTCATGCGTTGCTGTTCGGAGCGGGGCTGCCAAGATTCCCGCTTCACGGCAAGCATGTGCTCGTGTTGGGAATGGTGCCTCTACGAGTATCGGGAGATCCTGGGTCAAGACTGGGGGGACTTGATTTTGGGAGGTCAGTGTCATAGAGACGCGAATGTGCTTTTCAAAACAGCCCCACAACATAAGTCATCCCGAGCGGGGCGGAGCGAAGACCCGGGATCTTTATCCGAGAAAGGACCACCCCGCCCTGCAGGCACCCCTCCTCTCCGGCTCGCGCCGGTAGGAGGGGAGTTTTGGGGTTTGTCGCGTTGAAGCTCAGCCCTCATAAGTTTCAAATAACCGTGCACTTCAAAACTCTCCCCCTTCGCGAAGGGGGAGATGTCCACAGGATCACGCCTGCGGCGAAGCTCGGTAGACAGAGGGGGTTTGATTCCCATCAGTCATGAAACTGCTTTCTGATATACGCCAACACACCCTCTTCATCCTTAGAGCCTGTTTGGGTTTTGGTTTGCAGGCGAGAGCGAGCGCCGCTGAGGCGAAAATTGGACCCCGATGGCGGTTCGTAGCCGGGGCTATGGGCCGACATCGGGGGCAATTTGCACCAGGGGCATGCCCTTCGGCCCCAGTCCAGCGCCGCCGCTGGGAGCCCAAATTAAGGAATCAAAACAGGTTCTTAAACACCTGCTTGTTCTCAAAACGAATAACGCGAATACCTTTCGTTTCCAAATACGCTTGTCGCTCCGCATCGTATTCGCTGCGGAGTGGACCATCGTGCGTGGCGCCATCCAATTCGATCACAAGACGCTCACCTGGACAGTAGAAATCTACAATGTATGGACCAATGCTATGCTGGCGTCTGAACTTGCGTCCGGCAAGCTGTCTCTTTTTTAGCGCACTCCACAACTGAGCCTCCGCAGGCGTTGCGTTGTTGCGGAGCTCTTTGCGGCGTTGCTTCAGTGATTGTCGGCTGTGTAGCTTCATCTGTGCACCCATTCTACTTTCCGATGTCCTGGCTCCCCGCCCTTCGGCCCCCCTCCTTTCCGGCTGCGCCGGTAGAAGGGGCGTTTTGGTACTATAATTCGGTAGCGGGCAAACATTAAATGATACGAGCGATACAGTTCGGATGCGTGTTGTGACTTTCGTTCAAGTCGCTCTTCGACCGATTGATTTTCGACCGATGATTGAAGAGACCATAACCTACCAGTGCCGGAAGTGTGAAAGCGCCAACATCGTCAAAAACGGCAAGAATGTCTGCGGCAATCAGCAGTATCATTGCAAGGACTGCGGGGCCTACGGCGTGATCGATCCGACGCCCCGAGGCTACTCCGAGGAAGAGAAAAAACGCATTCTTCAGGCCTACCACGAGCGCGGCTCAATGCGCGCTGTAGAGCGGATCTTTGGGGTCAGCCGTCCGACGCTTTCGCGGTGGCTCAAAAAAAGGGACGCCTCCTCGACGCAGTCGCCGACGAAGTAGAGCCCGGCCAAGCCGATGACCTGCTTGAACTTGATGAATGTTGGACCTACGTCCAAAAGCGTTCCAATAAGCGATGGCTATGGGTTGCTCTATGTCGGCGCACCCGGCAAGTCGTAGCGTTTGTGATTGGAGACCGGAGCGCTCGGACCTGTGCTCGGCTCTGGAGCCGAATCCCTGCGTCTTATCGTGCGGCACAGAGCTTCAGCGATTTCTGGACCGCGTATCAGCCGGTGTTCAAGGACGATCCCAAGCATGAGCAAGTAGGCAAAGCCAGCGGCGAGTGTTCGCATGTCGAACGGTTCTTTGGCCTGCTTCGGCAGCGGTTGGCTCGCTATGTGCGTCAGACACGAGCAGCCTCCGAGTCCGAGCGGCCTCCGAGTCTGAACGCATGCTGCACTTGACGACCCGGCTGTTTATCGCACGGTACAACCGAAGCGTCACTTAACATCTTACCGCTACCTATAATTCTACGAAACGGGCCGTAGAAGGAGCCCATCAAGTCCCCCTCGGAGGAGGGGGATTTAGGGGGATGGACCATGACGTGCCAATCTCATGCGATCCTGTTCGAGGCGGGCTGCCATGACGAAACGTACAAGCCCCCCCTGACCCCGCTGGGCCCTGCCTACCAAGCAGGGGATGGTTCGACTCCCGGCTTCGCCGTCCGCTCACCATGACACGCCCTGTATCATGACATGCTCCACAAGACACGCTCTACAACATGTCACCTTGAGCGGATGCCGGATCTTGCCGGTAGGAGGGGTGTCTTTAGCACCGTAATGCTACGAAAGAAGCGCGCGGGTCCGTTGCCTCAATCCGACGCCTCCAGCTGTGCTTTTAGCTCCTGGATGCTGTCACGCAGTTCGGCGGCGCGTTCGAAGTCGAGATCCTCGGCGGCCTCCTCCATCTCCGTCTTCATCTGCTCGATGAGATCTTTCTTCTGGTCGTCGGTCAGGTACTTCACCACCGGGTCGGAAACGGTACTCGTGAGCTGCTCGGGACGTCCGTAGTGCTTGCGATTGGAGGGCTCGCGGTCGTCGCGCTTCTTCTCGTCGGCGATGGCCGTGCCGCGGTGGATCTCGTCGATCGACTTCTTGATCGGCTCGGGCGTGATGTCGTGCTCTTCGTTGTAGGCGAGTTGGATCTCGCGGCGGCGCTCGGTCTCGTCGATCATCCGCTGCATGGAGCCGGTGATCTCGTCCGCATACAGAATCACCTGGCCGTCCACATTCCGTGCAGCGCGCCCGGCGGTCTGGATCAGCGACGTTTCGCTCCGTAGGAAACCCTCTTTGTCCGCATCCAGAATAGCCACGAGGCTCACCTCCGGCAGGTCGAGTCCCTCGCGCAACAGGTTCACGCCCACGAGCACATCGTACTCGCCCAGGCGCAGCCCGCGGATGATGTCGACTCGTTCCAGCGCGTCGAGGTCAGAGTGCATCCAGCGCACGCGCACGCCGTTGCTGTCGAGGTAGTCAGCGAGGTCCTCGGTCATGCGCTTCGTGAGAGTCGTTACCAGCACGCGCTCGTTCTTCTCGCTACGCTTGCGGATCTCTTCGAGCAGGTCGTCGATCTGCGTGTCGGTCGGACGAATATCAATCTCGGGATCGGGGATGCCGGTGGGACGCACCACCTGATCGACAAACGCCCCGCCGCTCTGCTCCAGCTCGTAGTCGCTCGGCGTGGCGCTCATGTAGATCACCTGATTCTGCATCTCCTCGAACTCCTCAAACGTAAGCGGACGGTTATCCAGCGCCGAGGGCAGCCGGAAGCCGTGCTCCACCAGCTTCAGCTTGCGGGCGCGGTCGCCGTTGTACATGGCACGCACCTGCGGAATCGTGACGTGGCTCTCGTCCATCACCATCAGGAAGTCATCGGGGAAATAGTCAAGGAGGCAGTATGGACGCTCGCCCGGTTCGCGGTTGGTGAGGTGGCGGCTGTAGTTCTCGATGCCCGAGCAGTAGCCCACCTCCTGCATCATCTCCAAGTCGAACATGGTGCGCTGCTCCAGGCGCTGCGCCTCCACCATCTTGCCCTCCTCACGCAGCACCGCCAGCCGCCAGCGCAGCTCCTCTTTAATGCTATCAATGGCGGATGCCAGACGATCTTCCGGCGTCACAAAGATCTGCGCGGGATAGAGAGTCAAGTGCTCGTCGAGCGCATTGACCTCGGTCCCGTCGGTTGGGTCAATCAGACTGATGCGATCGATCTCATCCCCCCAGAACTCGATGCGGAAGGCCCGGTCCTCGAAGTATGCCGGGAAGATGTCCACCACATCGCCGCGCACGCGGAAGGTGCCCGGCTGAAATTCGATGTCGTTGCGGCTGTAGAAGAGATCCACGAAGCGGCGGAGCAGCACATCGCGCTCCACCTCCATGCCCGGTGCCAGCTGGATGATCTCCTTGCGGAACTCATCGGGCGAGCCGAGTCCGTAGATGCACGACACGCTCGCCACCACGATCACATCGCTGCGGCCTGAGATCAGCTCGCTCGTCGCCCGCAGCCGCAGCCGCTCAATGCGGTCGTTGATGGCGACATCTTTTTCGATGTACGTGTCGCTGGGCACGATGTACGATTCGGGCTGGTAGTAGTCGTAGTACGAGATAAAGTACTCGACCGCGTTGTTCGGAAAGAACTGCTTGAGTTCGCCATAGAGCTGCGCCGCGAGCGTCTTGTTGTGGCTCATCACCAGCGTAGGCCGGTTCGCCTCCTCGATGACGTTTGCAATGGTGAAAGTCTTGCCCGTACCCGTCCCGCCAAGCAGCGTCTGATGACGATCGCCCCGCTTCAGGCCGTCGTTGAGTTCGTCAATCGCTTGGGGCTGGTCGCCCATCGGGGTGAACTCGGAGACGAGGTCGAACTGGTTCTCGACATCTTGCAGCGGCGCGGAGGGCGCATCCGGCGGCAGATCGGGCAGCGACGGAAGCGACGTGGTGTCTTCGGGGGTGGGCATACGGCAGATACAGCAATAGAGTGCAAGCAGCTACAGCTTGTACAAACTGAATAGACCGACGCAGAGATTCACACCCTGCCGGTGCCCGACGGGTTTGCTACATTTGTGATGTGATTTGTGGTGTGCGTAGACCGTATGGGCACACCTGCATCTGACGGTCTCTTGCCGTCCGGAGACACCGGCGATGCCTCGGCGTCTACGAGTGTGGACACGATGGTATGCCTCACAGCACAAGTCATCCCGTGCGGAGCACGGCCCCAAGATCTCTCTCCGGAAAAGGACCACCCCGCCCTGCGGCCCCCTCCTTTCCGGCTCCACCGGTAGGAGGGGAGTTTGTGGGGATTCGTCGCGCTGGTGCTCCTTCCTCGCGATGACAACCCCGAAAGATACCCACACCTTGTCATTGCAAGGACGCAGGACGACGCAATCTCATGCGCCACTGTTCGAGACGGGCTGCTCTTGTGAAACACGCAGCCTCGCCACGACCTTGCACGCGCAGGAGCCTGTCCACCAAGCCGGGGATGGTTCGACTCCCGGCTTCGCCGTCCGCTCACCATGACACACCCTGCAGCATGACGCGCTCTACAAGACGTGCTCTACAGTCATGTCACCTTGAGCGGATGCCGGCTCCTGCCGGCAGAAGTGGAACAGTCTCCTACGGAGCCTATGCTTCCCCCTGCCCCACTTGTCAGCATGAGACCATATGGAAATTCGTGCAAATCAAGAGGATCTCCCGGCAGGTCTCTGTCTTATGAATGGGTGCTTCTTTAGAATGAATCTAAATCACGCATTTGAACATACTCTCCTCACCTATGAACTATTCCGGGACCCTCTGGAGCCTCATCGGGGCGCTGCTCATCGGTAGCGTTGCACTCACCGGATGCGAAAGCAGCGACGACGAGCTTGTTATCTATACCGGGCGCAGCAAAGCGCTCGTCGAGCCGCTCGTCGAGCAGTATCGGGCCGAGCACGACGTGCCCATCAGCGTGCGCTACGGATCCGACGCCCAGATGCTGGCCGCGCTCGCCGAAGAAGGCGACCGGAGTCCAGCCGACGTGTTCTGGGCGAACACCGCTGGCGCCCTCGGCAATGCCGTTCGTGAAGACCGCCTGCGCCCCCTCTCCGACGACCTGATCGACCGACCGGACTTCTTCGCTCCTGGCAGCGCTCAGTGGGTGCCGCTCACCGCGCGCTTTCGGGTGCTCGCCTACAACACCGAGCGCGTAGATCCTGCCGACCTGCCCGACTCCATCCTCGACCTGCCCCAGTACGAACCGCTGGCCGGACGCATCGGGTGGACGCCCACCTACTCCAGCTTTCAGGATTTCATCACGGCGCTGCGTACGGTAGAAGATGAGGAGACCGCCCGACAGTGGCTTTCAGATATGCGTGCCAACCTGGATCCCGGCAACTACGCCTCCAACACGCCCATCATTCAGGCACTCGAAGCCGGCGAGATCGACGCCGGACTCACCAACCACTACTACGTGCTGCGCGTGCGCTACGGCGATCACCGTGTCGATGAAGCCGATGCCGACCCCGACGCTCCCGTCGACATCTACCGCTTTGCCGATGGCGATGTAGGCAACCTCGCGCTCGTTACCGGTGCGGGTGTGCTGCAGACCAGCAGCCGACCCGATGACGCCGAAGATTTCCTGCGTTTCCTGCTCGACACCGAGGCGCAGACCTTCACCGCTGAAACCCTAAACGAATACCCGGTCATCGAAGGCGTCGAGGTACCTGCCTACATGCTCCCCGTTCGCGAGGCGCTACAGGCGAGTCCCGACTTCGACCTCGAAGAGCTGCGCGACATCGACCGTGCGCTCGACCTGCTTCGTGACGAAGGACTCCTGTAGTCCCCATCGCCTCTTCTCGATAGGCTCTCTGCACTCCTGTGATTCCTGAGTACTGGCGTACGTTGTGGCGCGATCAGCTACGCGACCGGTGGTATCTGCTCCTACCGGTCGCGTTTGTGATGGTCGGCGTGCTCATCCCTCTGGGCTACCTGCTCATCCGCGCATTTCAGGCGGATGCGAGCGAGCTTTATGCGCTCGTTGTGCGGATGCGTAACCTGGAGCTGCTCTGGAATACGCTCGCGCTCACGGGCGGGGTGCTCGCCGGCACCGTGCTGCTCGCATTCCCGCTGGCCTGGCTCACCACGCGCACCGATCTCCCCGGCAAGCGGGCGCTCACCTGGCTCGGCGTGCTGCCCCTGGCTATTCCCGGATACGTGATGGCCTACGCCCTCCTGGGCGCTACCGGCAGCCAGGGCGTGATCGCGGAAACAATCGGACTCCCTTTGGACCGCCTCAGCGGGTACACAGGCGCTTGGGTGGCGCTTAGCCTGGGCACGTTCCCGTATCTCTTCCTGAACCTGCGCACCGCGCTGCTCGGACTCGACCCGGCCATCGAGGAGTCGGCGCAGGCGCTTGGCTATCCGCGCTGGCAGGTCTTTCTGCGCGTGGTGCTGCCGCAGCTACGTCCAGCATTCCTCGCGGGCGGACTCCTGGTGGGGCTGCACGTAATTGGCGACTTCGGGGTCGTTTCGTTGATGCGCTTCGAAACGTTCAGCTATGCGCTCTATCTGCAGTACGCCGCCTCCTACGATCGCATCTACGCTGCCTGGCTTGCGCTCATGCTGCTGGCGCTGACCATCGCCGTGCTCTTTCTGGAGGCGCGCCTGCTTAAGGGACTCCTCTACCACCGCATTGGCACCGGCACCGGGCGCCAGGCTACGCCGCTTCGCCTCGGCCGTTGGACAACGCCCGCCTACGGGTTTGTGGGAGCGGTTGGACTTGTCTCGGTTGTGGTACCGGTAGCTACCATCATCTACTGGATGGGCGCGTCGGTCGACGTTGGGGTGCCCTGGGGCGGACTCGCTTCGGCGCTCTGGGATTCGTTCTCGGCCTCGGCGCCTGCTGCGCTCCTTGCGGCTACGCTCGCGATTCCCGTGGCCTACCTCAGCGTGCGCATGCCTTCGCAGCTTACCTCCGGACTCGAACGCGTGGCGTATCTTGGCTACGCCACACCACCGCTGGCGTTTGCGCTGGCGCTCATCGTGTTTACGCTGCAGGTGCTGCCGTTTGCGTACCAGACGCTCGGACTCCTCATCGTGGCGTATGCGTTGCACTTCATGGCCGAAGCCATCGGGCCCATCCGCAGCTCCATGTACCAGGCGCCCCCAAACATCGAAGAAGCGGCCCGCTCGCTCGGACGCACGCCTCTGCAGGCGTTCGCCAGCGTTACGCTCCCGCTGCTGCGTCCGGGTATTACCGTGAGCATTGCGTTTGTCTTCCTCTCCGCAATGAAAGAGCTGCCGATCACGTTTCTACTCTCGCCTATGGGATTCGAAACCGTGGCGCTCAACGTGTGGAGCTATGCCAACGAGGCTATGTTCGCCTCGGCTGCGCCCTATGCCCTCGCTATTATGGCGTTCTCCGCGGCCTTTGTTGGACTCCTGCTGGTTCGCGAAAAATCAACGAGTCGTAAAACGCATGCTGCATCTGCTCCGTAAGTCTCCTGTAAACAAAATGCAATCCGCATGTTCACAGGATGATGTTTACATGCCGGATGTCTACCGGCTGTGCCTACTATGACCGACCCGATCCTCACCGTTGACCGCATCACCAAGCACTACGAGACCGAGGCCCCGCCTGCGGTCGACCGGGTCTCGTTTACGGTGCACGACGGCGAGATCCTGGCGATCCTCGGACCCAGCGGGTGCGGCAAGACGACCATGCTACGGTGCATTGCGGGATTCGAACGCTGCTCCTCGGGCCGCGTGCAGATGCGCAACCGCACGCTCGCCAGCGACGACACACACGTCCCCGCCGAGCAGCGAGGCATCGGACTCGTCTTTCAGGACTATGCGCTCTTTCCGCATCTGAGCGTGCTCGACAATGTGCTGTTCGGGCTGCGCTATCACGACCTCGAAGACAAAGAAGGACGCGCTCGCAAAGCGCTTCAGATGGTGGGCCTGCAGTCCTACGCCGACCGGAGTCCGCACCACCTGTCGGGCGGGCAGCAGCAGCGCGTGGCGCTGGCCCGTACGCTGGCGCCGAAGCCGGAGCTCATCCTGCTCGACGAACCGTTTTCCAATCTGGATGCGCTGCTGCGCCAGGGTACGCGCCAGGAAGTACGTACGCTGCTAAAAGACAACGGGCTCAGCGCTGTGCTTGTAACACACGATCAGGAGGAGGCGCTTTCGTTTGCCGACCGCGTTGCGGTGATGCGGCAGGGGCGCATTGAGCAAGTGGGCACGCCCGAGGAGGTCTACTACCAGCCGCGCACTCTCTTCGTGGCACAGTTCTTAGGACGCACCAACCTGCTGATGTCCGATGCCGACGGTGCGCATGCCGACACGCCGATCGGACGCCTGCCGCTGAACCGGGAGGCGTCGGGGCGCGTGCTGGTGTCGCTGCGTCCCGAGCACCTCACTCTGGCTGCACCCAACGACGTGGCCGACCCCGACCCGCGCACGTCCGGTGAGGTAATTGAGCGTGCGTTTAAAGGGCACGACATCACCTACCGCGTGGCCTGCAACGACAGCGAGTACCTGGTACACACCTCCAACCGCTTCTCTTTCCAGCCGGGCGACCGCGTCTGCATCCGTCCGCTGGAGCCCGGCGTGGTGCTTGAAAGCAGTCCAGCTGCTGCGCCTCTCGATTAAGCTGCTGAACAACCGCTGCTACCCAACCGCTACGATCATGGCGACCATCCATCTACAGGCATCGGGCGATACGTGGTGGCGGCAGAGCCAGCAGGATCTGCGGGCCGCCGAGCATCTGTTGCAAAGGGGATTCGTACGCCATGCCGCCGTGATGGCGCATCTCGCCGTCGAGAAGGCGCTCAAGGCGGCCTACCGCGCGCAGCACAATGAGGCGCCGCCTGTGAGTCACGATGTGACGTACCTGGCCAGCCAGCTCACCTGGCCCGAGGCGATGCCGTACGACCACGCCCGCTCGCTCGACGCGCTGGCGCAACACGGGGTGGTGGCGCTCTACAGCGATCAGGCCTTCGGAGCGGGCATCCCCAATGACCGGGACGAGGCCCGGGCCCGCGTAGCAGATGCACACCATCTTATTGAGACGCTGGGCCGGATGACATAGCCCAGGCCGCGTGCCATCGCCACCCGTACGCATCCCTCTATGCCTGTATCCTTGTGCCCCTAACCATGGAACATTGCGCGAATAGTGGAAGCGGTTCCGAACGTGTAGGGAGGGCTGCCGTTTTGGAGTATCGCGTGTGCGGGTATTCGACCTTGCGGAAGGAGCCTGCGTATATCAGTTGAAGCAATACAACGAACTACGGGTTCACGGTGTGTTATGGGGACAATCCTTGTTACGGGTGCGAACGGACAGATTGGGAGTGAGCTGATAGCACGGCTGCGTGCAGACCGGGGGGCGGATGCAGTGGTCGGACTTGACCTGCGTGCGCCGGGCGGTGGTGTGAAGGGGCCGCACGTGACGGCCGACGTGCGCGACCGTGATGCGCTTGCGTCGGTGATTGAGGCACATGGGATTACGACGGTTTACCACCTGGCCAGTCTGCTGTCGGCTACGGGCGAGGAGCACCCTGATCGAGCGTGGGACGTGAACATGAACGGACTCAAGCATATGCTCGACCTGTCGCGCGAGCACGCCTTGAAGCTGTTCTGGCCCAGTTCAATCGCGGTGTTCGGGCCATCGACGCCGCGCCACGAAACGCCGCAGGAGGCCGTGCTGAACCCAACGACCATGTACGGCATCACGAAGCGCAGCGGCGAGCTGCTGTGCCGCTACTACCATCAGCGGTTTGGGGTGGATGTGCGAAGCCTGCGCTATCCGGGGCTGATCAGCTACCAGACCGAGCCGGGCGGTGGCACGACTGATTATGCCGTTGACATGTACCGCGCTGCCGCTACCGGTGAGCCCTACGCCTGCTACCTGCGTCCGGATACGCGCCTGCCGATGATGTACATGCCCGATGCGATCCGCGCCACGCTCGACCTGATGGCAGCGGATGCGGAGGCGCTGACCGTGCGCGAGAGCTACAACCTGACGGCGTTCAGCTTCAGCGCAGGGGAGCTGGCGGATCATCTGGAGGCGCACGGGGCAAGCGGGTTCGCGGTAACATATGCGCCGGATGGTCGCCAGGCGATTGCTGACAACTGGCCGGCCACGATCGACGACTCGGCGGCCCGCACCGACTGGGGCTGGGCGCCTGCCTACGACATGTCAGCCATGACGAAGGACATGCTTGCCCATCTCACCACCTCAGACGCCCAGCCGGAGCACGCGTAGAACGAAGGGATGCCCGCAGGGCGGGGTTGGTCCTGAGTTGGATAAAGATCCCGGGTCTCCGCTCTGCTGCGCCCGGGATGACTTGCTCTTGTGGGGCTATTCTGGAGAGCACGCTTATCCCTTCACAATACTGCCCCTCGACCACCAAGTCACCCCGGCCCCCGAGCCGGGGTCTTCCGTATCCGTAGAGCCGCCATTTTCGAATACGAAGACTGCCCGCGTCCCCAGCGGTCGGGAAGGGCAGCACGCCCTGCAAGGTCGCCACGGTGTCAGAGTCTCCCAAGTTTGTCATCGCGAGGAAAGAGCGCCAGCGACTGACGTGGCGATCTCTACGTCTCATCATGGCAGCCCGCCCCGAACAGAACTGTATGAGATTGCTTCGTCCTGCGTCCTCGCAATGACAAGGTGAGGATATCTTTTAAGGGTAGTGGGTAGACGCTAAGTGATAAGGATATCGTGGAATGTAGGTTTGTCTTGTTCGAACCCCCTCTCCCTTATTCCGCTTTGCTCCATCAGTCGCCCTACAGGCTCGTGTCGGGTTTCTCCCCCTCGTCCAAGGGATATTCTGTTTAGCGGGACTCGAACACCGCCCGGGATATCTGCTCCGCTCCTGCCCCCGGGCTAAGGCAGCCATAGCCGGGTAACTCCAAACCTGTTCCGAAAACTTTCGGGATCACTCATATCCCCAGCATACCATGCGATGAGAGAGCACGGCGGCCCACCCGGTCCACCCCTCAGTCGCTCGCGCGACAGCTCCCCTCTCCAGGGGAGCGATTGGAGGCGATACCCTTCCGTTCATCTCCCCTTTCGCCGAAGGGGGACTTGATGGGCTCTTTCTACGACCCCTTTTGCAGAACTCCACTCCCACAAACTCCCTTCCTACCGGCACAGCCGGAAAGGAGGGGTGCCCGCAGGGCGGGGTGGTCCTCGGCGGGTGAAGATCCCGGGTCTTCGCTGCGCCTGGGATGACTTGTTGTGGATGTGTTCTGAACAGTGCGTTGATGCCATTACAGCACCGACCTTCCAAAACCAAAGTCACCCCGGCCTCCGAGCCGGGGGCTCTCCATGCCCGTACAGACGGCATTTCTCAGTACGAGTATGTGCTTACCGTTAAACGGCGATCTCGCGCGTTCTATCATGGCAGCCCGTCCCGAACAGAACCGCATGAGATTGGCACGTCACGGTCCATCCCCCTAAATCCCCCTCCTCCGTGGGGGACTTGATGGGCTCTTTCTACGACCCCTTTTGCAGAACTCTACTCCCCAAACTCCTCTTCTACCGGCGGAGCCGGAAGGGGGGGTGAAGATCCCGAGATCTCCGCTGCGCTCCTCGCAATGACGAGGTGAGCGGTTCTTCCGGGGTTGTAATCGTGAAGTGGGAGCGCAAGCGACGAGCGTAGCGCAGGCCGTTGCCAATTGCACTTGAGATTACACCTGAGATTGCATCTCAGACCGTGTCTAAATCGCAGGATCGGTGGGGGTATTGGGGTTGTTCTGGCGCTCCTGGTTGGGATATGGGTAGAAGTTGCGGCTGCGGGCAAACGGGTCGGTGGGGTCTGGGTCGGAGGGCCCCAGGCGACGCATATCCTCAAGCGCCACGCCCTGCAAGAAAAGCTCCGCCCGACGCTCTTGATGAATCGCCTCCAGCAGCGCTTCTGCTGTAAGCGGACCACCGTATGGATCGAGATCGGCCCCTACGCCGAGGGGGTCGTTTTCGGGGGCTTGCGTGCGCACTGCATTCAGCGCTGCGACGGCATCCGCGAGATTACCCGTCTGCACGAGCGCCTCCGCTCGAATCAGATCCATCTCGCCCGGCATGTAAAGCGGAATCGAGGCGGATGCACTCCCGAAGAACCCGGCAAGCGTGCGCACAGGGAGGTCATTCACCGCGCTGCCCCCTGTATCACCGGTCAGGAAAAAGTCACGACGGGCATCTGTCGGCTCTGTTTCAACAGAACCGAAGTCCTCGCGCGGTGCATAGTTCGGTGTTAGGAAGACGTTATCCCATACGGGATTCGGGCTCTGGTCGTCGAACGGAAATGTGGAAGTAGCATCGGGGTTAACGGCTTCGGCAGCAGCGATCGCATCCCCAAAACGACCCGCAAACAGCAGATAGCGTGCCCGATAGGCCTGCAGCGTGTTGCGCAGGTCGATACCGGGTGCTACGATGTTAGCAAGAAAGGCATCGGACGGCGGGGTTGCGTTGAGGCGCGCGAGTGCGTCTTCAAGGCGTGTGATGGCGTCTTCAAACAGTGCCTCACCCGGCTCAAACGTCGTGTTATTCTCGCGGTCGGTTGTTAGCGGCCCCTGCTCAAAGCCCTGCGCGATGTTGCCCAGCGCCATCGCCTTAAAAAGATCGGCCAGGCTGAGCAGTCCGCTTTCCGTCCCGGCATCGAAGGGCAGATCGGGCGTGGCCTCCGTAATGTCTTCGGCCATCTGCACCACGCGGTAGTTGCGCGACCAGAGCTGCAGGATGTTGGCATTGTTTGTTGGCAGGTCGGCGCCGCCCGCCTCCAAGTTGACAAGGTTCGCGAAGGTGTTGTTAACCGCCACCTCGCGACTCGTGGTGCCGGTGGTAAGCAGAACCGGTGCCAGCGTCTGGGTTGCATAGTACTCTTGCATCCCCACGGCCAGAGCCTCGATGCCCTCGGTCGTGGTTAGGACCTGCTCCTCAGAGGGCTCGTTGGGATTAACGATATTCAGGTCGCATCCCGTAACCAGAAGAAGGAGGCAGAACGCAGTAAGGGGGGCGCGCAGAGAGGAGAAAGCAAACATAGGTAACATAAACAGAGTGCGTGGTAGCGGCCAGAGGGATTCGGGGCGGTGGGGTTAAAACGTAGCGGTTACGCCAAGCGAGAACGTGCGCGGGATGGGCACCTCGACAAAGTCAAAGTTACGCACGTTGGTACGCTGCCCGGCCACATTGACCTCAGGATCGTAGCCGCTGTACCCGTCGATCGAGAGCAGATTGCGTCCGGTAAGGCTGATGCGCACGCGTTCGACCGGTGCACTCGCCAGGCGCAGTGTGTAGGCAGCGCTTACCTCACGCAGCTTCAGGAAAGAGCCGTCTTCGACCCAGTGCTCGAAGATGCCGAAGGCGCTGCCCGTGTATCCGACAGGCAGGTCGCCCTCCAGCTCGCGCTGATAGTCGTCGAGCGTTCCGAAGGCACTCAGCGCAGCCAGGCGGCGTGTGAAGTTGAACACATCCTGCCCGACGACAGCGTCCCACTGCATGCGCAGGTCCAGATTACGGAAACGGACTTCATTGGTCCAGGAAGCGATAAAGTCCGGATTCGGATCGCCGATGATCTGGCTTTCGTCGGCGCGTGCGGGTACGCCATCGCCCGTCTGCATGGGCGTGCCGTCGCGCATCCCCCAGCGTCCGTTGCCGTCTTCTTCGAGGATATTGCCGTTTCGGTCGAGCACGTTGCCGGCGTCGTCGCGTGCAAATGCCGACCCGTAGTAGATCCCGAGCGGCTCTCCGTTGATCGCCCCCACCAGTCCAAACGACTCGGGGAAGATCAGCACATCTTCTTCGAGGCCATTCACCTTGTTACGGTTACGGCTAAAGGTGAGGGTGGAGGTCCACTGCAGATTCTCTTGACTGATGGGCAGGCCGCGGATAAGCAGCTCGATGCCCTGGTTGGTGAGCGTGCCTACGTTCTGCAGGCGACTCAAGAAGCCCGACGTGGGGGCGAGCGATCGGTTGAGCAGCAGGTCTTCAGTGCGCTGCGTGTAGTACGTAGCTTCGACGGCAATGCGATCTTGCAGCAGACTGAAGTCAGCGCCGATCTCGATCTCACGTTGCCGCTCCGGACGCGCGCCCAGCGCGCCCAGTTGCGACGAGGGCTGTACGCCGGGCTGCCCGATGTACGACTGCGGCGGGAAGTTGGTGAAGCGATCGAACGCCCCAATCGAGGTGAGTCCGCCCGAGAAGCCGATCGAGCCGCGCAGCTTGAAGCTGGGTATGGCCTCGGCAAGGCCGGCGTCGGTCCAGAACGTGTGCTCCGAGAGGATATACGAGAGACTCGCTTTCGGGTAGAACTGCCAGCGCTCGCCCTCGCCAAACGACGAGGACGCGTCGAAGCGGCCCGCGCCGGTCACAAAGAGGCGGTCGTTCCAGCCCAGCGTTTCTTGCGCGAACACGCCGTAGATGGCACGCTCGCTCCGAATCTCGCCGATCTCGCGCGAGGAGGTGCCGCTCTGCACAACCTCCGACACCGGACTCAGGTCTTGCGCCTGGGCGCTAAACGTGGTTGCCTCCTCGTACTGCAGCGTGCCACCAATCAGGGTGGTGGATTCGAGCGTGGGCGTCAGGGTGGTGGTGTAGCGGATGTTGAGGTCGTTGTTCACCTGCAGCTGGTTGCGCGTGCTTCGACGCGCAAATCCGCCAGCGAAGCCGGGGGCTGAGGTACCCCGCGGAATGAATGCGGTAGCGCGCTGATCGTGCGTATCGAGCCCGAGCACGTAGTCGATGCTAAGGTTATCGGTAGGCGTAAGGTTAAGCGTGGTGCTTCCGATAAACCGGTCGGTCGCCTGCTCAAAATCAAAACGCTCGGCCACCTCTACAGGATTGGCCAGGATGCCTTGATTCGGGTATTGCCCCAGCTCATTGGGACGCGGATCAAACGTGTTCGGGCCAAAGATAAATCCGGTAAGCGCCCCGTAGTTTGCATTGAGTCCGCCATTGGGCACATCCTGTGTGGTGCTGCGCGTGTAGCTGGCACTCCCAGAGATCGACGCCCAGGGGGTAAGCGTCTGGTCGATGCGAAGGCGTGCGTTCAGCCGGCGAAAGCTATTGCCCTCCACGATGCCCTGATTGGCAAAGTGAGCCCCTGATACGCTGTACCGGGTGTCGGCGGCGCCTCCCGAAATAGAAAGCGACTGCTCGGTGCCGTAGGCCCGGTCAAAAATGAAGTCCTGCCAGTCCCAGCGCTGCTCGCCATCGGGAAGCGGATTGCCGCTGTTGTCGAGAAACTGGCCCTGCTCATTCTGTGCGGTGTTTACATCGAGCGTATTGCGGATGGCCTCCGTCTGAATGCGTGTGGTGAACGATACCCGCGGCGCTCCTTCCTGTCCGCGCTTGGTGAAGATCTGCACCACCCCACTGTTGGCGCGCGACCCGTAGAGCGCGGCGGCAGCCGCCCCCTTCACGACCTCGATACGCTCGATGTCGTTCGGGTTGATGTCGACCAGCCGGTTCTGCGCGCCGCCTCCGAGGTCGATAAGTTCGGGCGCGTCGTTGCTGATGATCACACCGTCGACGATGTAGAGCGGGTCTGCGCTTCCGAGCACGGTGCTCGTGCCCCGCAGCCGGACCGAGATGCCCCCTGCAGGGTTGCCCGAGTTCTGCTGTATCTGCGCACCGGCAATCTTCCCCTGCAGCGCTCGGTCGATCGAGGAGGCGCCGCTCTGTTCGAGCTCCCCCGCATCGACTGTAGAGATCGCGTTGCCCAACTGGCGCCGCTCGGTCGGCACACCCGTACCAGTTACGACGATCTCTTCGCCGCGAATTAGATCTGTCTGCAGACGCACGGGGTCGACCTCCACAGTCTCAACGTCGGAGAGCGTAACCTCGCGCTCGGCGGCCCGGTATCCCACGAAGGTGTAGCGCAGCGTATACGTGCCTGGCTCCAGGCGTCCACTAACCCGGTACCCCCCCTCGGCGTCTGTCGCTGCTCCGAGTGAGGTCCCCACAACCTGTACGCTTGCTCCCGGCAGGGGCTCGTCTAACGCCCCGTCGATAACCGTACCGGTAATCGTGTACGGTGCTTCTTGCGCAGCTACAGGCGCGGCGCCAATGACCATGATGATCACGGACAACGCCACGTAGAAAGGCAGATAACGGAGGGGCATAAGCAAAAACCGGTTCGCGGTGGGAAACAAGGAGGATACGCACACACGTCTTTATTTGGTGTTTAGCGGTGCGACAACATCGATATACTATAGACGAATGCGGAGAGAGAAGCAACCCTGCAGGTAACGCTCGTCGTTCGACTCGTGAACAGAATTCGCGCATGTATTGTGTATCGCGGGCGACCGTCGATCTCACGATCTCAGGAAACGGTTGACATCAGATGCACGCATGCAACAAAGTCGCATGCTGCCCAACGTTGCTCTATTCCTTTCGTTAACTACCTTGACATATTACGAATTGCAATCTATCCAAACACACAACCTGTTATGGCTACCAATCGCATTGCGTTTATCTTAACGAGTCACAGCGAACTGGGAGATACCGGCAACAAGACCGGATACTTTCTCTCTGAGGTCGCCCACCCTTACCACGTGCTTGTGGATGCTGGATTCGAGATCGACTTCATCAGTCCGCAGGGCGGCGATGTGCCCATGGACCCGTCGAGCCATGATCTTGACGACCCGGCTAACGCAGCTTTCCTCGATGATGAGGCGGTAACAGACGCTCTTCAGCAGACAAAAGCGGCCGAGAACGCCCGTGCTGACGACTACGACGCCATCTACTTTGCAGGGGGGCACGGCACGGTGTGGGACTTCCCGAATGACACGAATCTTGCGGAACTGACTGCCGAGATCTATGAAGATGGCGGCGCCGTAGGAGCTGTCTGTCACGGACCGTCTGGCCTTGTGAATGTAACCCTCTCCGACGGCTCACACCTCGTTGACGGGAAGCGCATCGCGTGCTTCACCGACAGCGAAGAGCGCGCGATGGAGCTTGACGACGTCGTTCCGTTCTTGCTTCAGACCACGCTTGAAGAGCGCGGCGCCACGGTCGAGACGGCCGACGACTTCGAACCCAACGTGGTCATTGACGACCGCCTCGTTACCGGCCAGAACCCGGCCTCGGCTACGGGCGTCGGCGAAGGACTGATACGCGTGCTGAAGGGCGCTCCTGCCAGCGCGTAGCACCCGCACAACGCATTGACATACCACCTGGCACACGCTGGCCGTGTCCACGGACATGTATATGCAGAAAGCCCGCCCAGGTCTTCTCGGCCTGAGCGGGCTTTCCTATATTGGAAGTACTCTCTTTGTTACGTGTCTCTTCTTCCGCGCTCACGACATATCTTCGTAGTACGGCGTAAAACTCGGCAGCAGTCCCTTCTGAGCAGCCAGGGTAAGCAGTTCAATTGCGGCCTCCTCGGGGAGGTCGTAAGTGCCATGGTCTACGCTATCTATAGCCAGCGCGTACGCCACCTCTTCCTCCTCATCGCTTTCTATGTCGTCTTCCCAGTCCGTCGCCTCCTCAATCAGGAAAGCGTCGTCTTCTGGTGAATACGAAGCCAGGTACTGCTCACGCCGCTTTTCCGGGTCGACCAGACTCAGCACCCCCACGATGCCATACTCTGTATCGTAGAACAGCGTCTCGGTGAGCAGGCGGAGCGTAAAGTTTTCGTTGTCGAAGTCAGCCATGTCAGGGTACCGTTGCGAGTGCGAAATCGGAATCAGGTTGTCGTGCCGCTAACATAGAAACCCGCACGTCGGATTCCAAACGGGCTTGCTGTGAAACACCGTGCGCTGACGCGATGAGCAGCTCATCCAGAGGTCTGTTCAGAGGCGACGTTTTCTGCTTGCTCCAGCGCATCCAGCGTTGCTCCCGCTTCGGCCGGCAGCCAGTCGCGCAGGTAGGCGTATGATTCGGCAGGCTGCAACGGCAGCAGGTCGGCTTCGAAACAGGTCGCCATGTGTTCGAGCAGCATGGGCGCTACAGCGTCGACCCCAACGTCGCGGGGCTGCTCCTGGACCAGCGAGGTGACGCCACGGTCGCGTATCCCACACGGAACGATGTGGCCGAAGTAGTCCAGCTCGGGGTCTACGTTGAACGCGAAGCCATGCATCGTAACCCAGCGGCTGCACCGCAGTCCCATTGCACAGATCTTGCGCTCGGGGCCCTGTGCATCCGGACCGACCCAGGCCCCGGTACGGCCTTCGACCCGTGTTCCTTTCACCCCGTAATCGGCACACGTACGGATAATCACCTCTTCGAGCGTGCGCAGGTACCACCCCAGATCTGTCGCAAAGCGGTCGAGATCAAAGAGCGGATAGCCCACGAGCTGGCCCGGACCGTGGTAGGTGATATCGCCGCCGCGGTCAATATGATGAAACGTGGCCCCGTGCGCAGCGAGCGCTTCGTCCGACAGAAGCAGATGGTCCGCATCCCCACTTTTGCCCAATGTGTACGTGTGCGGATGCTCAAGGAGAAGCAATACGTTCGGGGGGATGCGCGGCGGTGTAGCTCGCTTGGCAGCAATAAGCGCATCCTGAATATGCTGTTGTAGCGTCCACGTAGCCTCATAGGGCACGCGGCCTAACGTACAAACGATAACAGATCTGTCAGACAAGACGCTACCGGATCGTGAGAAAAACAGGTTCACATTATGCTCCCATGCAAACGATAACCGCCGCCTACAGTTCAGCGGCGCCGCACTTCACATGCCATACGTGTTGGGCTTATCCGCGGGGATTGCACAGCTGTTTGAGCGTATCGGGGGATATGGCCCGTCGTTTCACTTCGTGAACGTCGTTTTCGTCGGTGTGGAACTGTGCGGTAAACACCAGGTCGCCGTCATTATTGGTCGCGAAGCTGCATTTGGGCGTCCCGTCGTTGTAAAGGCCCCACACGTCGTAGACCATGCCCTGCAGCGGACGATCAGTGGACTTGCTTTCTTCGATGATCTCCTGGGCGATTGCTTTTGCACCAATTAATAGTTCGGTGCGGTCCAGGCCGATACCCTCAATGGCTGTACGGGCTTGCTCATCTATCGTCATAACAAGACATACTGTTAGTCAAAAGTAGAAGTCAAAAGCAGTAACGGCAGAAAGGGACACCGAGTGGCTTTTCATCTAACATCCAAGTGCTTCCACAATGATGCTCTGGAGTGCGCTGTTCACTCCCTCTGTTATTTGTGTCGGGACGGTAACGGTTTATCGGTCTCTTTTTCCTGCCCATGCGCCACTGGCTTATCTGTTTTTGCGCTATCGGATCATTGTCTTTATCAATGCTTAACAACTAAGGAGACTAATAAAAAGCGCTTTCATCAGCTTAAAAAGAGGCTGTACGCTACCGTTACACCAACCCCTTCTGCGATATGACTTGTCGGATACTCCCTCTCGTCATAGCTCTCGCTCTCTTCTGGGCGCCTACTTCTTCAGCACAGATCTCGGAAGAGGTCAGCGATATTACCGGCGAGTACCGTGTTGCCTTTGAAGAGATGAACGACCTGTGGATCGATACCTACGCAGGTGATTATGGGGCCTACATGGCTCGCTACACCTCCAATCCGACAACTGACCGCGACCGGTGGAGTCTCGTGTTTTACGGCTTCACGGGCAGTACAACCAGCATGGCATCGGCCAGCGAGGTCCGCCTCAACATCGACAACCAGGGCATCCGGCCCCTTACCGTAGAAACCCGCACACGCGATCTCGGCGACGAGATCATGGAAATTGTAGAGACGCACTACTCAGAATCCGTCTTTGCTCGCATCGCCAATGCCGACGACGTACAGGTTTTGATCGGTGAAGAAACGTTCCGCCTGCCCGACCGGGAAGACATGCGCCTGATTGTGCAGACGGCGGGAAACGTTCCGAATCCGACAGCGAGTAATGGCGATGGGCGGTAGGGTACCCCATCGTGTCGAGAAGAACAGGTTCTACGTGCTGGCGGAAACGCGTCCGTGGTGAGCGTTTGGAGGCCGCGTTGTGGCTGTGTCTCACGCGTATCCGGATGAGTTCGTGCCATGCAGCCTACACCATGAAACGAGGGATGTCTTCTTTCTGAAGGCATCCCTTTCTCCTTTTGACGCTACCATCGGATTTTACGGGGCGCATTCCTTCCCGTCTCTTGGCCAGGCTTGCACGTCACCGGCAGCACGGCTATTCTACAAGTGCGTTCTGCCATCGCTTTCCTCTTTGCGCTCTTAGCTCCATGCCTGACAAGCCGCTTCCTTCTTCTGTAGGAGGTGCCGCCGCGCTCCTCGGCATCACCTTTACCCACACAGCGGCCGATCGGGTCGAGGCAACCATGCCCGTCACGCCCGATCATCACCAGCCGTTTGGGCAGTTGCACGGCGGCGTAAGCGTGGTGCTGGCAGAGAGCGTAGCCAGCGTGGGCGGCTACCTGGCTGCACCTAACGACTACACCGCTGTCGGCGTTGAGATCAATGCCAACCACGTGCGTGCTGTATCCAGTGGCGATGTGTATGCTGTGGCAGAATCGCTGCATGTGGGGCGCACTACGCAGGTGTGGGACGTAAAAATCCGTGACGCATCGGACCGCCTTGTCTGCGTAAGTCGTTGCACGCTTGCTGTCGTGCCTATCAAGCAATCTCCAGCCGACGATTCAGCCTCGGAGGCTCCTTCGGTAGACCCTCAATAAACTTGAACAGGGACGCTGCAATAGAGCCCTGCAATAGAGCCCTGCAACAAGATGCTGGCCGCGCGCATCCATAGCGCGCATCATTATGCACAATATCACTATGCAAAACATAGCGCCCCCTGTACCGTGCCTTTATTTCATCCATACGTCTCTGTAGATTTGATCTCTCCCTTCTGCTAACCCTGTCTCTGCCTATGCCTGCCCCTCTTGCCGGTCTTCATCATATTACCGCTGTTACTGGTATGGCACAGTCCAGTATCGATTTCTATGCCGGTATCCTTGGGCTGCGTATGGTTAAGGCAACCGTAAACCTGGATGACCCGACCACGCACCACCTATACTTCGGCGATGCGAAGGGAAGTCCAGGGTCGCTCCTGACTGTCTTTGCGTGGCCCCGTTCGTTGCCGGGACAGACCGGACGGGGCACAGCATCTCCGATCCTGTTTGCCACGCGTCCCGAAGCGCTCTCGTTCTGGCGCCGTCGCCTTAGCGAACTCGGCTACACACCTGTGTGCACCCATCGATTTGGCGATCCGGTTATCCGCTTCCAGGCGCACGACCTGCTCTCACTCGGCATCGTCCCGTCGAACGACGGAACGGCCACGCCGTGGATACCGGCACAGCCCTTCGAATCGCATAACGTGCTTCGGGGCCTGCACAGCATTACGCTTCCGACGCCGGACATAGACGCCACCACTGCGTTTTTCACTGACGTGTTTGGATGGTCTATCGTAGCCGAGCACAGAGGGATGCGTCGCCTGCAAGCCCCGACACAGCGCTCGCTCCAGTCGCCCCGCACGCCTCCTGGGTGCTATGTTGACCTTTCGTCCCGCATTCCCCCGAACAACGGATACAACGGGCCCGGCGTCGTACACCACGTCGCCTTTCGCGTCGCTGATGCAGATGCCCAGCGCGCCTGGCGCGAGCATCTATTGAGCGAAGGCCTGGAGGTCAGCCCAGTACGCGACCGCGTCTATTTCAAGTCAATCTACTTTCGTAGTCCAACCCGCACGGCGGGCATCCTGTTTGAGATTGCGACCGATGGACCCGGATTTACCGTTGACGAGCCTTACGAGACGCTCGGCGCAACGCTGCGGCTCCCCGATCAGGTCGATTCCTCTCGGCTGGCCGATACGCTGCCGGCGCTCGACCGCACCGTGCTCAGCAACCCCCCCACTCCAAACGCTGATATGAATCCTCCTACGGCTTAACCTCGGCAGTCTACGCTTCATTACACCCTGTGCGCGTGCTACCCGCGCTTCAGCGCTCTCCCTCCACGCTCTCTAAGCAACGCATGCCTACAACGCCCGACTGGGTCAAGAACGCCGTTTTCTATCAGATCTTTCCTGATCGCTTTGCACGAAGTGGTCAGGTGGATGCGCACGGCACCGTCACCCTGAAACCCTGGGGCCATCCGCCTGAGGCACAGGGCTTTCAGGGGGGCGACCTCTATGGCATCGCGCAGCACCTTGACTATCTGCAGGAGCTGGGCATAACGGCGCTCTACCTGAATCCGATTTTTGCCTCGGCGGCCAATCATCGCTACCACACCTACGACTACTACACGGTCGATCCCCTTCTTGGAGGAGATGAAGCCTTCCATACGCTCCTCGATGCAGCGCATAAGCGCGATATCCGGATCGTGCTCGACGGCGTGTTCAACCACGCCAGCCGCGGGTTCTGGCCGTTCCATCACGTCCTCGAAAACGGCCCCGACTCGCCCTATACCGACTGGTTTCACCTGCACGACATGCCCCTGCGCCCGTACAACGACAGCGCACCGGCCAATTACGATGGATGGGCCGGGCTCCGGGCGCTTCCGAAGCTCAACACCGATCACCCGCCCGTGCGTGCGTTTATCCTTGATGTGGCCACGCACTGGATCGAACAGGGCGTTGACGGCTGGCGCCTCGACGTGCCAAATGAGATCAACGATGACGACTTCTGGCGCACGTTTCGCGACAGGGTGAAATCCACAGACCCCGATGCGTACATCTGTGGAGAGATATGGACCCCCGCTGACCGCTGGTTGCAGGGCGACCAGTTCGACGGGGTTATGAACTATCCGCTTACCGATTCGCTGTTTGGATTCGTGGCGCCCAACACCCTGCGCGGGTTTGATCACGAACACTTCGACTTTGTGCCACGCACGGGCACGGAGTTCGTACGCGAAGTGATGAGCGTATTTACGCGCTATCCTGAGTCCATTCAGCAGGCTCAGCTCAACGTTCTCGACAGCCACGACACCCCTCGTATGCTGCATACCCTGGGCAATAACGTGGCTGCGATGAAGCTCGCCGTGCTTTTTCAGATGACCATGCCCGGGGCTCCTTGTATCTACTACGGCGACGAGATTGGCATGAGCAGCGCAGGCGACCCGTACTGCCGCGAGGCCTTCCCGTGGAACGACGAGGCGCGCTGGAATGACAGCCTTCTTTCGTTCTACCAGCAGGCTACCGCGCTGCGTAACCGCTATCCGGTGCTACGCACGGGCTCCGTATCGGCAATCCAGGCTACCGAGCGACAAGCCGTATTTCGCCGACGCACCGACTCCGATGAAGCCATCATTGCCTTTAACACCGCTGGCACGCTGTCGGCCGTAACGCTTCCTGCGCTGGACCTGAGTGCCTCAACGTACGCGCCCGTATGGCCCGCCGACCGCTCGGCGCCACTGCGTAGCTCCGACCCCACCGTGCAGCTCCCCGAACACAGCGCAGCCGTCTGGATCGGGCCGCGTTCATCTGCATAGCAGCCACCAACTGCCTTCCACCGTCTTCTTCACAACCCCCCTGTTCCTCTCATGCCTACTGTTGCGATTACCGGCGCCGCTGGTGCCATTGGATCGGCTGCAGCCCGCGTCTTTGCCGATGCCGGCTGGCAGCTCGGCTTGCTCGACTACGACGCAGATGCCCTCGCGTCGATGCGCGACACCTATCCCGATGCCCACCTCGGCCGTGCAGATCTGACCGACATCGACGACGCCCGGCAGGCCTTTGCAGAGCTATCGGAGTCGCTGGCCCCGCCCGATGCTGTCCTCGCTATTGCTGGCGGATTCGCCATGCAGGACGCCACCGAGGCCACCGACGACGACTACGCGCAGATGATGGACATCAACATGCGTACGCTCTTCAACACGGCGCGGGCTGCCCTTCCGCACCTGCAGACCCGCAACCATAGCTTTCTGCTGGGGGTGTCGGCGCCTGCTGCCGAGAATGGCGGCGCCGGTATGGGGCTTTATGCCGCATCCAAAGCTGCTGTCGCTGCCTACCTCAAGTCGCTACGCGCCGAATACAGCGAGGCCGGCGTGCGCGTGTCGACGCTCTACCCGATGGGAGTCGTCGATACCCCGGCCAACCGCAAATCCATGCCCGACAGCGACCCGTCAACGTGGATTGCGCCGAAAGAACTCGCTGAAACCATGCTGCATGCGGCCACACGCTCCCCTCGTGGGCACATTCGGGCTCTTAAGGTGTACGCCGCTACGTAGTATCGGCTCTTTTACGCCATTCTGTTTCCCATTATTTCTGCTTTATGACCACAACGGAAAAACTCGAAGCCATTGCCAACAACTTATGGTGGACGTGGACGCCCCGGGCCCGCAAGCTGTTTAAAACGGTGCACCCGGACGCCTTCGCTGCCGCTGGCAATAGCCCGCTTGCCGCGCTCCGTGCTGCCGATTCTGAGCGCCTTTCCGACCCCGAACTGACCCGTGAGGTCGACGCTGTCTACGAGGCCTTCAACGCCTATATGAAGGCCCCAGCGGAGATCGACGACGCCCCCGAAACGGCGTACTTCTGCATGGAGTACGGCCTGCACGAGAGCATGCCGCTCTACTCCGGTGGGCTTGGCGTGCTGGCAGGCGACCATACCAAAGCCGCTGCCGACCTCGGCCTGCCCTTCACCGCTGTAGGACTGCTCCTTCGCGAGGGGTACTTCCACCAGTCATTCGACGAAAAAGGCAACCAGCAGGCGAACTATCCGCCACTCGACCCCGAAAAGCAACCCCTTTCGCTTGTCACCAATCCTGACGTAGAACCCCTGCGCGTATCGGTCCCCATCGGGGATACGAGCGTTCAGGTGCAAGCCTGGGAGGCGAAGCTGGGACACGTGTCGCTCTACCTGCTCGACACCGACCACGAAGGCAATCCCCAACCGCTGCGTGGCCTTACACGGCGCCTCTATCAGGGCGGCGACCGCGAGCGCATTCGCCAGGAGCTCGTACTTGGCGTAGGTGGGCTGCGCCTGCTCCGCGCCCTCGGCAATCAGCCCGATGTGTACCATGCCAACGAGGGCCACTGCGCCTTCCTCATGTTTGAGCTGATGCGCGAGCACATGGAAACCGGCGCCAGTCACACCGAGGCCGAAGCAGCCGTGCGCGATTCGGTGGTCTTCACCACGCACACGCCCGTTCCTGCCGGACACGACCGCTTCGCTCCCGAGCTCTTCAATACGGAGATGACCGGCTACGCTAGCGAGCACCCGCTCGACGTGGATGAGCTTGCTCCCTATGGCCGGGTCGACCCCGACGACAAAACCGAAGAGTTCGTCATGACCGTGCTCGGACTGAACCTCTCACGCGCAGCAAACGGCGTGTCTAAGATCAATGGACGCGTGGCGCAGCAGCAGTGGCAAGATATGTACCCCGACCGCGACGTCGAGGAGGTCCCCATCGGATCGATCACCAATGGCGTACATCTGCCTACCTGGACCGCCGCCCCGGCGCGCGACTTCATCGCGGCAAACGTATCAGGCAACTGGGCGCACGAACGCCAGGAGCAAGACTTCTGGGCGCCCCTCGGCGAGCTCGACGACGCTACCCTCTGGGCCTATCGCTGTAAGCTTCGCGAGCGGCTCTTGAACTACGCCGCCGATCACGTAGAGCGGCAGTCGCTAACTATGAAGCCCGATCTCGACCCCGATGCACTTACCATCGGTTTCGCGCGACGGTTTGCCACCTACAAACGCGCTCCGCTCATCTTTACCGATATTGAGCGGGCCCGCAAGCTGTTTGCCGATAGCGACCGCCCGATTCAGATCCTGTTTGCCGGGAAAGCCCACCCCGACGACGCAGGCGGGCAGGCATTCATCAAGCGGATCTACCAGATCAGCCAGGAAACGGGCTTCAAGGGCCGCGTGCTCATGCTCGAAAACTACAACATGGAGATCGGACGCATGCTCGTCTCCGGATCCGACGTCTGGCTCAATAACCCGCGTCGTCCCATGGAGGCCAGCGGTACCAGCGGGCAGAAGATCGCCGCGCATGGCGGGCTCAACCTGTCGGTGCTCGATGGCTGGTGGCCGGAAGGTTACAACGGCGAAAACGGATGGGCTATCGGTCCAGAAGCCACGGGCGTGTTTTCTCCCCGAGGCCCCGAGGGGCAGAAGAAGGAAGACGCCCGCGACGCCGAGTCGCTCTACACGCAGCTCGAAACGTCGGTCGTCCCCGACTTCTACAACCGCAACGCCGACGGCATCCCAACGGCGTGGGTCAGCCGTATGCGCAAAGCGATAACCGGCCTTCCCGCACCGTTCTCGGCCAAACGCATGGTTATCGACTACGTCAACACGATGTACCGCCAGCCGGTGGAACAGGTCTAACCAGATCTATACCACGGGCTTTTCGAAAGCCCAAACACAACATGCAAGCGGGAGCGTCCCCTGATCGGGGCGCTCCCGCTCTGCATTGAAGGGTGTTGTTCTGCGAGCCTGTTTGGGTTTTGGTTTGTAGGCGAGAGCGAGCGCCGCTGCGGCAAAAATTGGACCACGATGGAGGTTCGTAGCCGGGGCTACGGGCCGACATCGGGGGCAATTTGCACCAGGGGCATGACCTTCGGCCCCAGTCCAGCGCCGCCGCTCGGAGCCCAAATTAAGAAATCAAAACAGGTTCTAAAAACCGGCCCGACTCCTCCCTACCGGCTGCTCTGCCACCGATCGGTGATGCGCTGCTGGTTGGTGCCTGGCTCTACGTCGTACGGGTCCTGCGGAAGCGTGACGCGGTTCAACACCGGATAGCGGCGCCCGTAATCAAACAGGTCAGGATCGCCCTCAGGGTCATCGCCCAGCACGAGCACCATAGAGCCCGGCTCCAAGAGACGACCCTGACGCGACTGCACGTTAGTGCCCCCGGCCGACGTCGTCCAGGCATCGGCCCAGTTGTAGACCCACTCGGCATCGGTGTCGATCATACGCACACAGCCGCGGCTGGTGGGTCCCCCGGTTGGCATTGGGTACTGGTGGATGTGAATGCCCCGGGCGTCGTGAAAGTTAAACACCCAGTACATCTCCCAGTCCTCACCAGGTGGACTCAGACTGGAGACGCGGTACTCTTCTTTCCAGTTGAAGTTGAAGCGTCCGTTGGGCGTTGGGTACTCCTCGGGGTCGCCTGTATTTATAATGCCCCACCGCTGCAGCACGCCGTACTCATATGCAGCAAACGCCTGCACCTCTTTGTGGATGATGAAGAGCTTGTCTTCGTTGCGGGCTCCCGGGTAGTAGCGCGGAAACGGCGAATACGCACGGAAGTCCACCTCAAACTCCGTCGGCACAATCACCGTGTCGCCCAGCGCAAGCTGTCCCAACGAGGTCCGGTTGATGAGCTCCACAAGCTGCGAGCGCTTGCGCCCCAACTCCATGTCGCCCTCGCCCAGCTCACGGTACATCGCAGCGCGGGCAATGACTGTGTTCTTACGCGGTTCGTCGAACACATAGTATTCGTAGTAAACCTCAGGCAGCGCGTCCAGATTTTCGTTCTGGATGTTCAGCAGATCCGCAACAGCAAACTGGTCGATGTAACGCTGTGCGTCTGCCGCCATCGGCAACAAAAGCAAGACGAGAAAGAGCGGTAGAATACGACGGTACATAGCTTTTCTTTAAGCCGGGTAGGCGAGAGAGAATGCGCGAGCGTGCCAGGTGGAGCCGGCAGGCTGCTCGAAGGCTCCGCTGCGCAGGGCACGGAGTTCGGTGATGCTCGGGTCGAACACCGGGGTGGTAGCGTCGACGGCTTCCTGACTGGCGAGATCGGCAAACGCAGTCCGGGGTACAACCGATACGCCGCCTTCGGGGGGGCGGTACACCACCGTAAGAGCCGAAGCCCAGCTGATCTCTTGCATGTGGGCCGCCTGGTCAACCGTTTGCACAAGCGCATCGGTCGCACAGCCTGATATCGACTGCCCCGGAGCGTCGATGTGAGCAGCCACAAACAGAAATTGATCATCGCGCCACGCCGCCTGACCTGTTACCGGACGACCATGCGAATCCCATGTTTCGAAAAAGGACTGCAGCACATCGACCACTGCTTTCTGGGCTTGCGGCGTAACGTCATGGCCTGCAACGTGCACCCACAGGCGTGCGGAGTCAGGAAGGGCTGGAAACAGAGCAGAATACGGCATACAATCTATGATCTACGGATCTACACGAGTGCTGTGCATGCCTTTTGTAAGCCTATTTCTGGCCGGGGTTGCAGACCAGGGCCCTGTGTCGCATGCGACGCTGCATGCGGGCCCATGCCGGCACCGCCTGTACCAGTACCGCCTGCCGAAGACGATAGACCGCCATCCAAAGAACAGCGTGCAGATAGCGCGAAGATGTCCAGAAGCCGTAATCTGTTCCCTTTTGATAGTGGGTTTAAGCAACACCTATTATGGAGTTTACTTAAACGGCTCACAGAGAAATCGTGAATGCCTGCTCAAGACTGAAAACCTGCCATGAATCGCATACAGCAATGGGTCGCCTGGATTCGAGACAACCCCGACATCGTGATCGACGTAATCCGTGTCTACCTGGGCATCGGACTGTTCGTGCGTGGACTCCTTTTTATCTCGCATGCCGACGGGATCGCTGCACTGGTTGATCTATCGGAGTTTTCGCTCGCGTCTGCTGCACTGGTGCACTACGTCACGTTTGCCCACCTGCTTGGCGGGGCGCTGCTCGCTGTCGGCCTGCTAACCCGCTTTGCCGCACTGATTCAGATCCCGGTCCTGATCGGAGCGGTCTCGCTGGTCCACATCCAGGAAGGACTCCTCACAGCCGGGCAGTCGCTTGAGTTCTCGGCCCTCGTGCTGTTTCTGCTTGCCGTCGTCTTTGCCTTCGGCGCCGGACGCCTCTCGGCCGACTACTACGTTTTCGTGGCCGACCATGAAGAGGCGGCCTCGCGTCCCGATATCCTGAGCCCTGACCGCATCAAGGAGCGCATCAAGGAGCGCGCCGCCGCCGAAGTCGACACCGCTCCGGCCGCCATGGCAACGTCCACGCCCCAGGAGTGCTCATGCGGCAACGACATTACCCATCCGCGCGTGGTCGCTGAGCCACGATACTCCATCTGGGCTGGTTTCTACTTTATGCTCGGCATCTCGGCTCCGGTGCGCGAAGTCGTGTTCTACTGCCAGGAATGCGGTACCATCATGAAACGCACCAAAGACGCAAAAATGCTTCGTCAGTATCGCTGGCACACAGGCTGAGCTATAACATCTTCGTGCGGCACCGGGCTGCAGCGTTGCTTACGCGCCGCAGGAGGCAGGAGGATGCGTAACGCTCGTGCCCATTATACAGGGAGGCTGCCTAACAAGCGGCCTCCCTTTTTGGTGATAGCAACACATCGCTCAGGCGACTGCTCTCGCCGACCTCCCCTGCACTCTGGTGCATACAGGCCATAATCATATAGCTCACAATACAAAACACAATACAGACCAGAATACAGACCACGACCCTTCCAGGATAGGCGCCGTCAGAACAGGCACTGTTCGCGTGGCTGCTATTCAGCGTGCATGCTGCAGAGCCTGCTATCGATCCAAATCCAGCTCCTGCATGCGCTGTTCAGCCTCATCGAGGCGACCCAGACAGCGCTGAGCCAGCGTCACGCCCTCTTCGTATGCGTCAAGCGCATCGTCAAGAGGCGGTGGATCATTTTCGAGCTGGTCAACCAACTCTTCGAGCCGAGCCAGGTCGTGCTCGAACGAGGCGTCGCGGTCCGATGCAGATGTATCGGTTGGGGAGGCGTTGGAGGAGGCATCAGCCATAGCGTGAACGGACGAATCCATAAGTGCATGAGAAGTCATGGTACGTCGCGTGCTCAAGTCTTGCTCACACGGAGGTACGCACACATGTGCCTTACGATGCAGCCGCGCACAGGATGCATCCTTTGAAGCCGCGCCTCCGTTGGGAAGCCGTGTGACGCACGACGTTCTTCCTTCACCCAACCCAACTTCAACGCTATGGACCTGCACCTGAACGACAAGGTCGCGCTCATAACCGGAGCCAGCCGGGGCATCGGAAAGTATATCGCGGAGGCCCTCGCGCGAGAAGGCTGTGCCGTGGGCATCTGTGCTCGCTCCGAAGATGACCTGAATGAGACGGCTACGCACATCCGTGATGCGTACGGGGTCTCGGTATACACCGAGGCCACCGATCTTACACAGTCCGATGCGCCGGGTGCTTTTGTCGAAAAGGCTGCCAAAGCGCTCGGGGGCGTTGATATCTATGTAGGCAACGTGGGCGGTAACCTGCGGGGCGACTTCATGGAGCTCTCCGATGACGACTGGGACGCCATCATCGACCTGAACCTGAAGTCACATGTCCGCGCCAGCCGTGCGGCTATTCCACACATCCGGAACGCGGGCGGCGGATCGATCTGCTATATCAGCTCCATCTACGGACGCGAGCTCGGCGGGGCCGGACTTACGCTCTACAATACAACGAAGTCGGCCCTCATCAGCATGGGCAAGGTCATGGCCCAGGAGTTGGCTCCCGAAGGCATTCGCGTGAACACGGTAGCGCCCGGCTCTATTCGCTTTCCCGGCGGCAGCTGGGATCGCCGTGTCAAGGAGAATCCAGAAGCGATGCAGGCGTTTGTAGAGGAAAATCTACCGATTGGACGCTTTGGGCGTGCTGAGGAGGTTGCAGATGCGGTGGCGTTTCTGGTCTCCGAGCGCGCGAGCCTCGTCACCGGCGCCTGCATCAACATAGACGGTGGACAGTCGCACTCGCTTATCTGATGTCTGGGTCATCTAAGCCGGGGCTACGGGCCGACACGAGGGCGCAGCCCGACTGACGCATAGTATATCGGGGACAATTGCACCACGAGCAGGCCCTTCGGCCCCAGTCCAGCAGAGCGGCTCGGAGCCCAAAGCAAGAAATCAAAACAGGTTCTAAGAGCACTACGCCACGCCCCGCAAGAACGCCGCGGCCCGCATCTCCGACCAGTATACACCCGATTCCGAGAACGTCACGAATCCCACGTGCCCCCCGCTGTCGGGCACTTCGAGATGGAGATGCGGGTGGTCTTGCGCCTCTGCGAAGGGGTAGCTCGACGCTGGCAGAAACGGATCGTTGGCGGCGCTTACAAGCAGCACCGGGCGCTCGATCTGCGTTAGCAGCGGCTTGCTGCTCGCCTCGCGGTAGTAGGTGGAGGCGTTTGCGAATCCGTTAAGGGGGGCCGTGTAGGTATCATCGAATGCCACAAGCGAACGGATCTCGCGCAGCGGAGCCGTAGATACGGCACCCGGATGCATCGCTGCCTTGCGCCGAATGGTCTTACGCAGCTTACGCAGGAAATAGAACGTGTAGTGCGCGTTCGTCCACCGGTCAATCTGCCGGGCGGCGGGCTCAAGGTCGACGGGCGTAGATATCGCGACAGCCCGGCGTACACACGCGGGCGTCATGACCCCACGCTCGCCCAGGTACTTGAGCGTAAGGTTGCCGCCGAGGCTGAACCCCACCAGCATGATGGTGTCGTACCCTCTCGACTGCACGTGCTCCACCACACACGCAAGGTCTTCGGTCTTGCCGCTGTGATAGGTCGGCAGCGTGCGATTGGGCTGCGTACCACACCCCCGCAGATTCCACGCCAGCACGTCCCACCCATCGTGGCGTAGCGTACGGGCCATCCCGCGCATGTAGGGGCGGTGGATGTCGCCTTCGAGACCATGTGTGAGCACCGCAGCCCCACGCGCTGGCGTAGGCACCGACGGCGCCCACGCCGCTTCCAGGAAATCGCCATCGGGGGTGTCGATACGCTCGGTACGGTCATAGGGCGACGCAATCGACCGTGCGACCGACGAGAACACCGTCTGCACGTGGCCGCCGGAAAGTCCGATCGGGGCGCGGTAGGTGGAAGTGAGGATAGGCATGCGTCGAGGCCCTTATTCATGAGATTCGAAACGATATCCGATGACGCCCATCATGCGCCCGGTCGCCGGCCCGTTTGCACGATGCGAGAACAGTCCTTTCGAGGAGGCGGTGCAGTGCGCATCCACCTGAATCTGTGCCTTGGGCACGCCGGATGCACGTAGCTGTCGGTGCAGCGCACGCTTCAGGTCGACATGTGGACGCTCGCCATACGTCGTGTCGACAACTGCCTCATCAAACTGGGCGGCAACGTCCGGGCCCACCTCAAAAGCATCCACTCCGATGCATGGACTGATATATGCTTGGATGCGTTTGGAGGCGGCCCCCTGCCGTTTCATCGCTTCAAGCGTATTGGACAGGATGCCTGCTACCGTGCCGCGCCACCCCGAGTGGCAGGCCGCCACGACGCCCGCCTCAAGATCGGCACAAAGCACCGCGGCGCAGTCAGCTGTTACCACAGAGAGAAAGAGATTGGGAGTGGTGGTTACGAGGGCGTCGCAGTCGGGGTAATACCCGGGCGCATCCACCTTGCGCACCGTGGCGCCATGGACCTGCCCCGCCCGGGCCAGCTGGTCGGGGGCGATGCCGAGGGCGTCGCACACGCGCCGTTTGTTCTCCGCAACGGCCTCGGGAGCGTCGTCAACGCCTGATCCTACGTTGAGCGAGTCGTATGGCGGGCTGCTTACGCCGCCGTATCGCGTTGAGAAACCAGCGACCAGGCCCGGCGCCTGGGCCAGCCGGGGGCGAATAACGGGAGATCGAAGCAACATAGCAATGCGCGGCGTAAGGGCAACCAGGTGGGATTTCGTGCACGTGCAGCACAGAGGTTACGCGTCAGGACCCGTGGGGAGCATCGAGAGCAGTTCGTCGCGGACCTGGTCGGTGGGCATCGAGCGGTCGGTCCACAGCGCATACGAAGCTGCTGCCTGCCCGATTAGCATCTCCAGACCGTCTTGCGTGTCTGCTCCTTCGCGAGCGGCCTCTCGCAAGAGGCGGGTGGGGCGTGGCGCATAAACCAGATCGTAAACCAGATGGTCCGGCGAGAAGCACTCCGCTTGGGGCCAGGGGGTGTCATCTGCGTGGGGAGCCATGCCCACAGGCGTCGCATTCACAACGAGTCGGCTCCAGCGCACCGTCTCATCCGCCTCTTCCAGGGGCTCTGCCACGAGCGTTGTTGCAGGATCGGCGTAGGCCTGCATAACGTCGAGCAGCGCCTCGGCCTGCGCCGGGCGGCGGGCGGCCACGGTGAGCGTGGTCGGCGCATAGGTGGTGATCAACGCATATGCCGCGGCACGCGCTGCCCCACCGGCCCCCAGAATAGTCATATCCGCCCCGTGTAGCCCCGCACGACCGGAAAGCGGCGCCAGAAAGCCAGCCACGTCGGTATTATCGCCATGGAGCGTAAGCTGCTCTCCATCGTCCTGTGCTACAACCGTATTTACTGCCCCCACTGCTCGTGCACGCGGACTTACCGAGTCGAGCAGCGGCACGATTGCTTCCTTATGGGGGATGGTAACGTTGGCACCCAGAATCTGAAGCGCTCGCATCCCATTGACCGCATCGGACAGCGCCTCCGACGATACGGGAGTAGCCGCATACATTGCGTTGATGTCCTGTATCGCAAATGCTGTGTTGTGGATGCGCGGCGACAGCGAATGCTCCACCGGGTCGCCGATAAGGAGCACAATCCGTGTAGCCGCATCAATGCGCGAAGAAGAGTTTGACATGAAGCAAGTGCAGTGCAATATACTGAAGTAGACGAAGAGGTACATACACAGTAGTGCCGACCAAAGCATTGTGCCGGCAGGCGTCGTGTGCCCTATTTTTGCACACCGCACAATAGGATGAGTCGCGTTGCTCTCCTGTTTCCCATCACGATGTCGATACGGAATCGTAACGCATACAAGCCATTCTGGCTTTTGGAGTGGCACCACGCCCCCCCGTTTTTCAGACGCCCCTCTGATGATCTTCTTGCATGGGCGGCTGCATCAGCAGAACAATGCGATCGGCTGCTCGCATCGTAGCTGGAAGCTGCGTTAGCGGGCCCGTTAGCACCCCGTTTTCATGGATTACGAAGAGCGGGGTGGCATCGGCTGTTTCGCATGCCTGCATGAGTGCCGGCCCCTCGTATGAAGCATGCTCCACGTCTCCAGGCAGTATATCAGCCGGACGAAACGCGTAGAACTGGGCTCCGCTTTCAAGTGCGGTGCGCATCCACTGATACGAGACTGGCGCCGTGCGGGCAGCCGGCGCGGCCCGAAACGACGGCTTCTCCTCATGAACCGGCATAACCACGCGGTCGGCCCAGGGCAGACTGCCGGATGCGTGCGCAACAGCATCGTGTAGCCGGTCGGTATCGGGCAGCATAATAACGGCGCGGTCTACGCGATGCAGGGGCAATGTATCGTAGGCCTCGGGTGCCTCCAGGTCGTGGCGTGCAGCAGGAAGATCCATTGCCCGGGCTGCCGCTACCGCGTCCTCCCGGTCGTCGACCAGTTGTACAGGCAAGCCGCGCTGCTGCAGGAACGAAGCCAGGCGCCGCACCGGGTAGCCAGCGCCAACAAAGAGCAGCGTAGGGGGATGCGAAGCGCGGTTTACCAGCCACCGGGTAAGCGCAGGTCCAAACAGGGCGGCATATGTGCCCGCCGCTACCGATACAAAAATCAGGGCAGGAAGCCACATTCCTTCTGCAGACGGGTACCAGTGCTGTACAAAGGGGAGCACCGCAGCTGCAATGACCAGGGGAAACACGTCGCGTGCGTGCCAACTCCCCAGCATGATCAGGCTACGCCACGTGCGTCTGCTGCCCCACCACAACAGCCCCAGCGCCACCGGACGTGCCACCAGCGCTGCCGCAGCAAACGACAACATAGGCATAGAAAAGAGACCCCAGACGTTCGCACCCAGGTTCGTTCCGATGATGATTCCTACGACAGCAGCGGTAACGTGGTAGAGCGCTGGCGGAATCCGAAGTGCATGCGTCGGCTGCACCCACGGCTGATATGCCAGGAATCCCCCTGTCAGCAGCGGCACGAGCAGTCCAGGACCATGCTGCAGGTAGTCGGCCCCAAACACGCCGGCCCAGACCAGAAGCGCTACGGCAACGATCCGCACGGGTCTGGGGCGCTGCACCCAGCGAAGAACGCCAAGCAGGAGCGCCACAGCCACACCGGCTATTCCCAGCGAAGTAAACACGTCGAGTCCGATCCCGAGGGCCAGGTGCTCTGCCTGCGTGGTAGCTGGCGCGGCAATGGGACTGTGGGCCACCTGCGTTACTGTTATACCGACCAGCAGAAGCCCCAAGAGGATTGCCCCGCCAGCCCCTGCCTCAACGCGTAGCGGGATTGTCATGGATGCCGGAAGTGGCGTGTGCCGGAGCAAGGCGCCAAGCGCATAGCTGCTGGGGACGGCCAGCACCCCACCGGCCAACAGCGCGAGCGACACGGACCACTGCATTACAGCGTATCCGGCCGCTGCGATCAACAGGGCGTGTAGAAGAGGCACCCCGTACCGCATACGCCTCGTCAGGGTGTCATATTGCAGGCTGTGCTCTATGGCTTGCTGCTCTACTCGCTTCTCTGCCTCCGACTGCTCTGCGGCCTCCGGGCGTGGGGCGATCGGCACTGGCAGCGACGTTTCGTTGCGCATTGCAGCACGAATCTGCCGACCGGCGTCGAAGAGCCATATGCTTGCAACAGCAATGACGAGCGTGCGCATCCCCTCGAAGGCCAGCGTTGCCGTAGGCATGAGCCCGAGTAACGGTCCGACAATGCCCCCGATGGGAATCACAATGAGCAGCGTGGGCACACGCAGGCGCCAGGCTACCCACAGCCCTACCGCTGCACAGGCGCCAATCAGAAGAAGAGGAGCGAGTACGGGATCAGTCACTGGATCTATGGGGCTGCTAAAAAAGATCGATGGCGGCTTAGCACGCGCTGTTGCTACGCGCTATGCGTTCTTTTCGCGAACATCGTGCAAACGAATGTACAATATTTTTGGAAGCGCTTACAATTTACGGGGGGGTGGCTTGCCGTTGTAGTACGTAGCCGTTTACATGGAAAACAAGTTACAACCGGCGCTTTCGTATTTTTCTGCACCACTTTTCTGCTTCTGATCTATGCAATCCGCTTCCACCGATACAACCCCAGGGGCTGAACAGGGGTTTTCCGCTCAGGTAAACCGTATGTTCGATACCGCTGCTGTACATACCGATCATCCGGAAGGCGTGCTGAACCAGATACGCGCCTGCGATAATATCGTGCGTTTCGAGTTCCCTATCAAGCGCGACGACGGGAGCATCGAAGTGATCCGTGCATACCGGGCTGAGCACAGCCACCACAAGAAACCGACCAAAGGCGGCATCCGGTACGCCATGAACGTAAACGTGGATGAAGTCATGGCGCTGGCTTCGCTCATGAGCTATAAGTGCGCCATCGTGGATGTACCGTTTGGCGGCGCCAAGGGCGGGGTGCGCATCGATGCCCGCGACTACTCTGTGCACGAGCTGGAGCGGATCACGCGCCGCTACACGTTTGAGCTGATTCGGAAAAACTTTATCGGAGCCGGGGTAGATGTACCGGCTCCTGACTACGGCACCGGGCCACGCGAGATGGCCTGGATCATGGATACCTACAACCAGATGACCGACGACGACCTGAACGCACTCGGGTGCGTAACGGGCAAGCCTGTTGGGCAAGGGGGCGTGCGCGGTCGCACCGAGGCAACCGGACGCGGCGTATACTACGGCATCCGCGAAGCCTGTGCCTTTAAGCAAGACATGGACGCACTGGGCCTCGACGTAGGCACCGCCGGCAAGTCGGTTGTTGTGCAGGGAATCGGTAACGTCGGCTACCATGCAGCCCGCATCCTGCAAGACGAAGGAGGCGCCAAGATTGTCGGTATTGCCGAAATTGAGGGGGCCATCTACGACCCGAGCGGACTCGACATCTACGACGTGGTGGCACACCGCGAGGAGACCGGGTCGATCCTTGACTTCCCGGGTGCTACAAACATCGATAACTCGTTTGACGCGCTGGAGCTCGAGTGCGACATTCTCGTACCCGCTGCCCTCGAAGGCGTTATCACCACCGAAAACGCAACGCGCATCCAGGCCAGCATCATCGCCGAAGCCGCCAACGGACCGGTTACCGCCGAGGCCGATGCCATCTTGCAAGAGCGCAACGTGCTGATCATCCCTGACGTGTACCTGAACGCCGGGGGTGTTACCGTGTCGTACTTCGAGTGGCTGCGCAACCTGTCGCACGTGCGCCACGGCCGCATGAGCCGCCGCTTTGAGGAGCGCAATGCCGAGCGCATCCTGCGAGCCGTCGACGAGCTCACCGACCAGAGCTTCGATGAGCAGCTCATGGAAGACCTGGTCAAGCGCGTCGGCTTTGGCGCCAGCGAGGAGGACCTCGTAAACTCGGGCCTCGAAGATACCATGACGTTCGCGTATGAGGAGATCCGCAATGAACGCGAGCAGCACAACGTCGACATGCGTACCGCGGCCTTTATCAGCGCGATAAACAAGATCGCGAAGTCCTACTCTGACATGGGCATCTTTCCCTGATCAAAATTCCAGGCTTCGGCTCCGTACAGGCGCCATACAGGTGTCCGCCATAGACCCTGTCAGAATCAGGGGGATGCGTACCGTTCGCATCCCCCTGATTTAATTATACGGCTACGCCACCAGGCCACGTGCGTATCCGCATGGGTGCCGAATCACTTCTTACCCTGCCGCGCTATCGGGCACGCCGCCTGTCTGCAGCAAGACCCCGCGGACGCGCTGCGTACGCCAGTCATCCGGTCCAAACGCGGCCTCGAACTGGCGATAGACCGGAACCAGATACGTGCGTCCCTCGGCAATCTGGCCTTGCTGGATGAGCGCAACGCCTACGATGCCCCAACCTGCCTGCACCTCCCAGTGTGAGTCGGGCACGAACTGGGTGAGCATCTCGATGCCCTCGCGCACCATTGCCTCCGCCTGCTGGCCGTTCCCCCGCTCCGCTTCAAGCCATCCGTATCGGATCAGCGAAGAAGCGATATGCGGGTGCACATCGGGGAGTACATTGCGCCGCATATCGAGCGCCTCTTGATGCACTGTAGCGGCCTGTTCCATATTTCCGTTCAAGTGAAGCGAGTACGCATACCGCGCAAGCGCCGAAGCCAGATTGGGGTGGTCGGCTGCGTATTGTGCCCTGCGCATGTTTATGGCTGCCTCGTGCAGCGGAAACGCCTCTTCGAAGCGTCCCTGCTGCTGTAGTGCAATGGCGAGGTTGTGCAGGTAGACATTGTTGCTCTGTTTGTCTTCACCCTGAAGCTGAATCGCACGGCGCAGGAGGGTCTCCGATTGCACGCCGTTTCCCATGGAGTTGTAGACAAGGGCCAGCGTGTTCAGGTAAGGTGCTGCTCCCGGGTGCGTTGCCCCGTGCACGCGCTCGAAACTGGCAAGCGCATCGGTGAGGTAGCGCTCGGCCTCTTCATAGTTGCCCGTGCGAAAGAACATGTAGCCCAACTCCCGCTTCGTATGAGCCTGCGCAATGGCATCGCCACCTTCAGCCTGTGTCGCGAGCGCTTCACGAAGCAGCGGCTCGGCCTGGCTGTACAGCCCAAGGCTATTGTAGACTTGGGCGAGCGTGCCCTGCAGATCAGCCCGCACCTGGGGCGCCTCGCGCATGTTTTCGTCGAGGCGCATCGCCCCTCGGTCGAGCACCTCACGGACCGTCAGGTCGGGGCTGCCGGTTGCGTTACGCACCGGGTCGGATGCGGCAAAAAGATCTGTCAGAAAGGTGGTTACGGCTTCCGACTTGTCGCGCTCGGCTTTCATCTGCTGCGAGTACAGCGTGACGGTGAAGGCATACCCGATGACTACGAGCAGAGCGGCCATCGCCCCGGTGATTGCCCAACGATTGCGCCGCATGTACGTGCGGGCCCGGTAAAGCGGCGTAGATGTACGCGCTTGCACGGGACGATCGCTGAGGTAATGCTCCAGGTCGCGCCTGAGTTCGGCCGCCGCGCCGTAACGCTGTTCAGGGTCACGAGCCAGCGCCTGCCCAAGAACGGCGCACAGGTCGCTTTGCAGCACGTGCCTTAGCGCCACTACGCTCGTGCTGCGCTCTCCTGCAATTGCAGCCTGCTCCTCTTTAGACAGTCCATGGAAGCGCTGGTACATGGTACGTAAGTTGCCCTCACATACCGCCTGCATGAGCGCATATGGCGCTGTAGTATCCGCCTCAATCGGCGAGCAGCCCGACACAAGCTCATAGCATATGCGTCCGAGTGCATACACGTCGGTACGGGTGCTGATGGGCCCTTCCTCAATCTGCTCGGGCGCCGCGTACCCGGGCGTCATCGGATACGTGCCGACCTGCGTTTCGTATGGATCGAGCGTAGCCGCAAGCCCCGATTCTTCAAGCACTTTAGCGATCCCAAAGTCGAGAAGGCGAACCTGCCCTGTCTCCGTCACCAGTATGTTAGAGGGTTTCAGGTCACGATGCACAATGAGGTGCTGATGAGCATACTGTACGGCTTCAATTACATCACAAAGCAGCTCCAGCCGCTCTTTGATCGTAAGCTGATGGGTATTGCAATACTCCGTAATCGGCGTTCCCTCAACACGCTCCATTACAAAGAATGGATCTCCGTCGGGTGTAGTACCGCCATCGAAAACCCGTGCGATGTAAGGATGGGTGAGCGCGGCAAGAATGCTCCGCTCGCGTAGGAACCGCTGCCCGAAGTTAGCCCGCTGCCCGCCACGCAGCACCTTTATAGCGACAACCTGCTCGAACAGTCCGTCGCTGCGATGGGCCTCATACACGTAGCTGCTTCCTCCCACCCCGATCGGTGCGTCGATGGTGTACGCCCCCACCTGCGTTCCTTCAGCAAGCCCACTATCGGGGATAACAGCGTCTTCGCCTCCTTCCTCAACCCATGTGCCTGCACACTGCCAGGCATCGTGGTCGAGCAGGCTTGGCGCTTCGGTTGCAGCCTGAAGTAGTGCCAGCGCTTCTGCGCACAGTTCGGGATCATCCGGAAACGACGCCCTGATGATGGCCTGTCGCTGTCTCCGCGGCGCGTCCAGTGCTTTGTCTAACACCTCGCTAAGAACCGGCCAGTGTGTTTCAGCAAGAGACATACGAGGTTCGGGGGATTGAAACGGGCTGGTCTGTTTACGTATGCCGTATCAGAGCGGTCATGGTCTGACGTATCCGAAGAAGCACTGTCGCAGCCAATATATCTGTTCACCAGATTGGGGAATGAAGGACTGGACAGATGAAACCATAGACATTTTGCTTGTTCATTACTTGTTCATTCGCCCACACATTCGTTCATGCATTCTTAGCGGAGCATGAAGGGCTGGTGTCACTCGTCCATTGCACGGGCGAGCCATCCTTTGGCTTTGCGCCAGTCGCGGCGCACGGTACGGGGCGACAGGTCGAGCAGTTCGGCGATCTCTTTTTCGGTCATACCGCCGAAAAATCGATACTCAACAACTTTGGCGAGCCGCTCATCCATCTTAGCCAACTGGGCAAGGGCATCGTCGAGCGCAATAAACAGCTGCGCCGTTTCCTCGCTGTCTGATAGCTGTATCTTGTCAAGCTGCACGTGCGGTGCGCCGCCACCACGTTTCTGCGCTGTGCGGCGGCGCGCGTAATCCACCAGAATGTTGCGCATGATGCGCGAGGCCATCGCATAGAAATGCAGACGGCTCTCCCACTCAACCTGTGTCTGGTCAATGAGCTTCAGGTAGCACTCGTGCACGAGGGCTGTAGTGCCGAGCGTGTGTCCTTTGCGCTCCCGCCGCATGCGATGATGTGCCAACTGACGCAGTTCATCATATACGGCTGCCCACAGACGATCTTTTGCACCCCCGTCGCCATGCTGGTAATCAACGAGAAGCTGCGTAACGTTTTCATCCATAACAGAAAACACTTGGTATTCGAAGAACGACGGGAAGCCGTTTGTCTGTCTCTGCCCGGTACAACGCTAACGATGCCATCCAACAACATGGCCGTACGTTGCCGTACACCTGTATACTCGTATCCCCTCCCCCTGTAAACCCTGTGTGCCCAGGCGGTTTGTATACGGGTTTATCTTTTGCCTCCATGCGTGAGCTTTCGGCACATCGCCTCCGTAAGCGTCAGGCGTAACGGGTACACTGCGAATAACGTATGTGTAACACATGTACAAGATATACGCCATCGCATCATAAACGCAATTACATCACAGTGAATACCCCCCCTTTGATTATCTTTTGCTTGACTTCTTGCAGATTGTCTACCCTTCTACATCTGCTATATTACATTTATTTAGACGCATGCAACGCAAGGGTCGTAACGCAAACGGACGCTACCATCCACCAGGCACCGTCCAACAGCTACCTGCATATGTTGCGGGGCATATGTTGCGGGGCATATGGCGCCATAGCACACGGCACGATACATTATCGTTGCCGGATCTACATTATCATTGCTGCATCATTGCTGCGTTTTGCGCACCGGCCGTCGTCTGGAGACGGATCACCTTTTCCCGATGCTACGTGTAAGCGATGCTATACTTCAAACCATCCCTCTTCAAAATGACACAGCGCGTAGGGCTTCTTTTTATCGTAGCCGCCCTCTGGTGTAGTCCCCTGGCGTCTGCCCAGTCGGTTTCGTTTGGCGGAACGCTCGGCGCCAATTTCTCAACGGTTACGACCTCCGACGACCTGTCGACGGGCATCCGCACCACGGTTATGTTTGGAGGGGTGATGCGTGTTGATCTGCCTGGCTCTATCGCGGTGCAGCCCGAACTTCTTTTTTCAGAGCGTGGAACTACGGTCTCGGAAGGCACCGGACAGGTTAACTACAATGCTTCATATCTGGAAGTGCCGCTGCAACTACGCCTCCAGCTGCCCGCAGTCTGGCGTCTGAATCTCTTTGCTACCGCAGGCGGTTCATTTGGCCTCAAAATGTTTGAGACACAGAGCATCGGAGGAACGCTCGAAACGCAGGTCAACACCAACACCTCGTTCTACGAGCGCACCGACGTGAGCGGGCTCGTGGGCTTCGGCGCCTCTTTTGAGGACGGGCCCAGTCCCATCGGCGTGGTGGTACGGTACATGCACGGGTTTAACGACATTGCCCGTGCGGTCGATGAACAACCGTTCGAGGAATCTGGCAACGTCTTCCCCAGCAGCGCCTCGCTTCGCACCTTCACGCTGGGCGTCTACATTGGCATATAACCGCACCTTCAATCCTTATCCACCAGGGCGAGCCGCAGCGTTGGACTCGCCCTTTTGTATGACTGCTTCTGCCTTCGTATGTATCTCCGCACGCTTTCACTTCATGGATTCAAGAGCTTCGCTGACCCAACAGAGGTCGACTTTGCCCCCGGCATTACCGCTATTGTTGGGCCAAATGGATGCGGGAAGTCAAACATCGTAGATGCGGTGCGTTGGGCCATTGGCGAACAGCGCCCCACCGTGCTGCGGTCTGAAAAGATGCAGAACGTGATCTTCAACGGCACTGACTCGCGCAAGCCGCTGGGCATGGCTGAGGTGCAGCTCACGATCGAAAACAACCGGAACGTGCTACCGACCGAATACTCTGAGGTGACCATCGGGCGGCGCCTCTTCCGCGATGGCACGTCTGAGTATCTGATGAACGACACGACGTGCCGCCTGAAAGACATTACGGATCTCTTCATGGATACCGGAATGGGGGCTGATGCCTACTCGGTGATCGAGTTGAAGATGATCGATGAGATTGTGTCGGGCAGCACCGAAGATCGCCGCCGGATGTTTGAGGAGGCCGCGGGCATCACCCGCTACAAGATGCGTCGCCGCCAGGCGCTGCGTAAGCTCGACAACACCCAGGACGACCTGGAGCGCATTCGCGACCTCACCGGGGAGATCGGCGCGCAGGTGAAGCGTCTCAAGAAGCAAGCTGAAAAGGCCGCACGCCATAAGGAGCTCTCTGAGGAGCTGCACACGGTAGAGCTTCAACTGGCACAGGCGGAGTACGACCGCCTCCAGGCGCAGCGCACCGAGATCGTCGCGGAGCAAGAGGCGGCCCAGATGCGCGCCGATACGCTCGACGAGAAACACGACACAGCCGAAGAGAAGCACGCCACGCTCCGCACCACCTTAGACGAGCGTGAGGCCGCGCGCTCCGATCGGCGCCAGGCGCTGCAAGACCACCGCACCCAGATCAGCGAACTGGAGTCGGACCAGCGATTGCAGCGCGAACGCCTCACCCGGGCACGCGACGACCGGCGCGAGGCGGAGACCGCTCAAGAACGCGATGCCGACCGGCTCTCTGAGATTAACGAACGCCTCCAACAGGTAGATGCGCAGCTTAGCGACGCCCGACCGGCTCGTACATCCGCCGAGGCCGCCCTCGAAGACGCTGCCGAGCGGCGTGCCCAGGCAGAAGCAGAAGCCGAAACGCTGCGCGAAGACCTCGCGTCGGTGCGCGCCCGACTCAATAAACACGAAACCGAACAGTCGAAACGCCAGCGCACGCTCGACCAACAGACCAACCGGCTCGACCTGCTTCGGGAGGCGCAGGAGCATGCCAAGGAACAGCAGGCAGAGCTCGCTGCCAACGCATCAGAGCGGGCCGAACACGCCCAGTCGGCCCGCTCCGCAATGAACAGCGCGGAGGCCGATCTGGCCGCTACCGAAGAAGACCTTGAGCAAGCCCGGCAGACTTTTGACGAGCGCAAAGAGACCCTGGCATCCGTCGAGGCGGCCTACCAGGATGCCCAGCGCCGCCGCGATGCCGCCGCCACCGAGGTTGAGCTGCTTGAGGGACTCGTGTCGAGCTACGACGAGTTTTCGGATGCAATTCAGCACCTGGCCTCTGAAGGGCCGTTCGACGACCTCATCACGGTCGCTGATGTTCTGGGGTGCGACGACAAGCTCCGCGTTGCGCTCGACGCTGCACTGGGCGACTGGGCATCATGCGTGGTGGTCGCCTCAACCGAAGCCGCCGAGACGGCCATCGAAACGCTGCGAGCTGATGAAGCCGGACAGGCCACGTTCATCGTGCTCGATCGCCTTCCGACTCCGCCCGAACCGCACGCGACTCCTGACGGGACGGTTTCGCTTCGCACGCAGGTGCGCACCACCGAACCGCGCTACAAGCCGCTGGCCGACGTGCTGCTGCATCGGCATTTTGTAGCCGACGATCTTGATGCCGCCCGTTCAGCAGCAGAAGACGCCTCGCAAGATACAACGGTTTATGCTCCCACGGGCGAATGGTGCGACGCGCAAGGGCGTCTTCGGGGCGGCAGCCGCCAGGAGAACACGTCGCCCGTTGCCTCGCGGGTCGGACGCCGTGAGCAGCTGGCCGCTGCCCGAGCTGAGTGGGAAGACGCTCATTCCGAGTGCGAGACCCTCAAGGCTGAATACAACGGGGCGCAGTCGGATCTGCAGCGCGCCGAGACCGAGCTTGAAGATGCCCGCCAGGCCGTCACCGAGGCCCAGCGCACCTTCGACCGGGCCGAGGCCCGCTACGAGCAGGCTACCTATGAGCGGGAAGCCGCCGAAGAGCGACGCGACGAGTTGGCTAATCGCATTGCGGAGCGCGCCAAGGAGCTCGACGCGCTGCGTAGCAACATCGAAACGCTGCGTGCTAAGGTGCAAGACGCAAAAGAGATGTTAGAGACGCTCCGCGAGGAACGCCAAATTGCTGAAACCAAGCTGGGAAAAGCTGCTCAGGCCGAGCGCGATGCCGTGGAAGCACACAACAGCGCTCAGCTGGAGGCCGTGGAGGCGCGCAACCGCGTAGAAACGCTCGAACGCGACCAGGAGCGCCTGCAGGAGCAGCGCACAGAGATCGATGCGCGCATGAGCGATCGGGAAGCACGCATCGAGCAGCTGGGCAGCACAATCGAAACCGCACTCGACCGGCAGACCGAGCTTGATGAGAAGATTGAAGCCGCCCGTGAAGCCCGGGCCGACTACCAGCAGGCCGTCGACAAGGCCGATGAAGCCGTCGAGGCAACACGTACCCAGGTCAACGAGATCGAACAAACGCTGCGCTCCTTGCGCCAGGAACGCGAATCTGCGGTCGAAAAGGAGAACAAAGCCGCCGTACGGCGCGCTCAGATCGATACCCGTCTCGAAGAACTGCATGCAAACATCGAGGAAGATTTCGACCACGACCTTGACGAAGAAGCAGTCGACCTTCCCGGAGACTTCGATGTCGACGACGCCCGCTCAACAGTACGATCGCTTCGCGGGTCACGTAACCGGCTTGGCGACGTGAATCCGCTTGCAGTCGACGAGTATGCCGAAACAAAAGAGCGCCTCGACTTTCTTGTGGATCAGCAAGAAGACCTGGAGGAAGCCGAGGAGACGCTGCTCGAAACCATTACAGAGATCAACACCAAAGCCTCAGCGCGTTTCGAAGACACCTACGAGTCCATACGCGGCAGCTTCCGGAAGCTGTTTTCGGATCTATTTGGCGAAGCCGCACAGGCCGATCTGATGCTGGAGGACGCGGACGATCCGCTCGACGCGCCGATTGAGATTCGCGCAAAACCACCCGGGAAGGAGCCCAGTTCGCTCAAACAGCTCTCAAGCGGAGAGAAAACGCTCACTGCCATTGCGTTGCTCTTCGCGATCTATCTCGTAAAGCCCAGTCCGTTTTGCATCCTGGATGAGGTCGACGCGCCCCTTGACGACACAAACGTAGAGCGTTTTATGAGCCTGATCCGTCGCTTTGAGCACGACACGCAGTTTATTCTTGTGACACACAACCAGCGCACGATGGCTCTTGCCGATCGCATGTACGGCGTTACAATGCAAGAAAACGGCGTGTCGGAGCTGGTTGGCGTCGAGTTTGATGAGGCCGTCGAGATCGCCGGGTAGCCTCCGCATCCCCCTGACCTGACGGGTTGCTTGCCTGGATTGATTAGGATTGCCTATTAGGATTGCCTATTAGGGCTACCTCTCGGATGGCCTGCCGCGCAGCCTCGCTTATCGTATCTTTTCACTACAGTCCCCCGCCCCTGCAGCATGGAACCTCATATCGTAAACCGAAGCCGCGATGCCGGATGGGTCGAAGTCGTGTGCGGATCAATGTTCAGCGGAAAGACCGAGGAACTCATCCGCCGCCTGCGCCGCGCACGCATTGCCCGGCAACAGGTCATGGCGTTCAAACCGGCCCTCGACACGCGGTACAGCGACGACGAGGTGGTCTCGCACGACGATACCACCATGCCAACGACCGCCGTCAACGCAGCCGACCAGATCGTGCTACTCGCTCGTGCGGCCGACGTCGTGGGCATCGACGAGGCGCAGTTCTTCGGACCCGAACTGATGCACGTATGCCAGACCCTGGCGTCCGACGGCGTGCGCGTAATCGTGGCCGGGCTCGATCAAGACTACAAGGGGAACCCCTTCGAGCCTATCCCGCAGCTCATGGCTATCGCGGAGCACGTTACGAAGCTGCACGCAATCTGTGTACAGTGCGGCGCGCCTGCGAATCACTCTCAGCGCATCGTGGCAGGCGACGACCGCGTGCTGCTCGGCGCCACTGAGGCGTACGAGCCCCGCTGCCGCGACTGCTTCCAGCCAACAGAGATCCCGAGCGGAGCCGCCCCGCAACCCATCACGTCGTCGCCTCCCGAAGACGCAGAGTAGAATGCTGCACAGCGCACGCGTTTCTGTTTCTCATCTGATGCCCCACACAGGCGTCATGTGCGCCCCCATACATGTGCTTACTCCTCACATGTGCTTGCCGTAACACGGTGGAGCTTTTGTCGGTCATGTGGTTCCTGTTGATCCGAATCCGCCTTTGCCTCGTTCGGTTGCATCGAGCGTTTCAACAGGCGTCCAGTCAATACGCTCGTAACGCGCCACCACGAGCTGGGCGATGCGCATCCCCCGCTCTATCGTAAATGGCTCCTGCCCTATATTCACAAGCGCAACTTTCACCTCGCCCCGATAATCTGCATCGATGGTGCCAGGCGCGTTGATCACCGTAACGCCATGCCGCACCGCCAGCCCGCTTCGTGGACGCACCTGCCCCTCGCAATCCGGGGGCAATGCGATCTGGAGACCGGTGGGTACGAGCGTTCGCTCTCCCGAAGCAAGCGTAATGGGGCTGGCGTCGGGAATGGCGGCACGCAGGTCAGCTCCAGCGCTCTGCTCGGTGGCATGTTCGGGGAGCGGTAGGCCTTCTGCGTGAGGCATCTGAACAAGATGAACGGTGCGGGTCTGCATCGGCAGGTCTGTATGTCATTTTGGGGAAAGCGAGCGCGTCGCCTGAGGGGGAGCTGCTACCGGATCGTCTACACGCACTGCGTTACGCATCACACGATCTATGCTGCACACACAGTAGTCGGTTTGATTCAGGCAGTCAGGTCTCTTCAGGTCTCACGTAATAGATACGGATCGTCCCGTAGAAGCGCGATCAACCTCCGCTTAAATCTTCTTTTCTTGCTGCTCTGCCACGTAAACTCGTGGCCCCGTTCTGCTGCCTGACTGGCGAGGTAACAGGTTCGTTTCGTGCCCATAACGTTTTCGTTTCATTCGGCACTGGTTATTAGGGGGATGCCGCGGTGTCTATCGGGTGCGTATTCGGAAGCATCATATCGGATACGTGCACCATGCACGATTCATCTTTTCCCATAGTACCCGTTTGTCATGCTTCACAGACTAATTCGCGGCTCGCGACTCCTGTCGCTGGCTCTCATTTTTGCACTCACACTTGGGCTCACTGCGTGCGATAGCGATGACCCGGTTACCCCGGAGCCCCCTGAACCCGACCCTGAGCAGACGATCGGAGAGATCGTTGGCGATAGCGACGACTTTGCAACCCTCTTCGCTGCGCTGGATACTGCCGGACTGGCTGATACGTTCACCGATGAAGAGGCTACGTTCACGGTCTTCGCGCCCAACGAAGCCGCCTTCACGCCCATCAACACCGACGTGCTGCTCGGACAGGACGAGGCACTCGCTTCAGTGCTTGGCTATCATGTGATTGAGGGCGAGGCTCTTTTCGCTGGTGATCTCAACGAAGGCGAAAACACCGTAACCACGTTCTCTGGCGACGAGCTCACGGTTGAAGTCACCGATGGCGGTGTCTTCATCGAAGGCTCCGAAGTCATTCAGACCGACATCGAAGCCGGCAACGGCGTCATTCACGTGCTCGACCGCGCGCTGCTTGGCAACCAGAATCTGGCTAACGTGGCCTGGTTTGTAAACGAAACGGGCAGCCTGTACAACGCGGTTGTTGATGCCGAACTCGGTGAAGCCTTTGCGGGCGACGTGGAATGGACCGTATTTGGCCCGAACAACGCGGCCTTTGATGCAGCCGACCTCAGCGGATTCTCTGGCGAAGAGATCCAAGAGATCCTGCAGTACCACGTACTTGCCGGCCAAACAACCGACGCTGCTTCCCTGCTCGGCCTGCTGGAAAGTGAAGGCGAACTGGAACTCGAAACGCTGACTGGCGAAGCCATCAACGTTACGCTTGATGGCGAACAGGTCGTGTTTAACGACGGACAGGCAACCCTCGACGCTAACAATCTCGACTACTTTGCGTCGAATGGCATCCTGCACGTGATCGACGGCATCCTGCTTCCTGAAGATCTGCGTCCGGCTAATACGATCGCTAATGTTGTGTCGCGGAACGACGACTTCTCGACGCTGCTTGCCGCGCTGGAAGAGGCCGGTCTCGTTGACCCATTGGCCAATGAAGAAGCCACATTTACCGTCTTCGCGCCCAACAACGACGGCTTCGCGCCGATCAACACCGATGTGCTGCTCAACCAGCCCGAAATCGGTGATGTGCTCGGCTACCACGTGATTCCCGATGCCGAAATCAGAGCATCAGATCTCAACGAAGGCGAGAACACCGTAACAACGCTGGCCGGCGAAGAGCTCACCGTTGTGGTTAACGACGATGGCGTCTTTATCGAAGGCTCCGAGGTCATTCAAACCGACATCGAAGCCGAAAACGGCGTCATCCACGTGCTCGACCGCGCGCTGCTTGGCAACCAAAATCTGGCCAACACCGCCTGGTTTGTCGATGAAACGCTGGAACTCTACAATGCGGTTGTTGACTTCGGTCTTGTCGAAGCGTTTGTTGATGCTGAAAACTGGACCGTCTTCGGCCCGAACAACGCCACGTTCGAAGCCGCCGACCTGAGCGGATTCTCAGAAGAAGAGATTCAGGAGGTATTGCAGTACCATGTGTTTGCTGCCGATGCAGTCGACTCCGCCAGCCTGCTCGCCTTGCTTGACGAAGAGGGCGGCGAGGTTGAGCTGGAAACTGCCCAGGGTGAACCCCTCACTATCGCGCTTGATGGCGAACAGGTCGTGTTCAACGACGGCGAAAACGGCCCACAGGCGACGCTCGACGTAGCGAACCTCGACTACTTTGCGTCGAATGGCATCCTGCACGTGATCGACGGACTCCTGCTGCCGCCGAGCTTCGCGGAGGAAGACAGTGCCGTCACAATCACGCTGGATAACGACGGAGCCAGCGCCTACTTCGCCACAGCCGTAGACGGCGCTGACGCCGCAGACGTTGTTGAACTGAATGAAAACAACGCGCCAATTACGCTTGGCGTAGGCACGCGCTATACCTTCGACATTGTGAACGGCGGACCGCATCCCTTTGCTATTGACGACGGCAATGGAACCAATCTGCTCACACATGCCGGCGAAGGTACGTTTGCCGACGACAGCGACGTTAACCTCGTGCCCGACGGCGAAGGCGGCTTTTCGTTTACGCTCACGCAGGAGCTTGCTAACGAGCTTGGTGAGTACTACTGCGTAGCCCATGCGGGAAGCATGCGCGGAACGCTGAGCGTTGAGTAACCCGCACTTCGAGTGCACTTCGAGTGCACTTTCGCATCAAGCATGCTATCAGAGCGATAGCCATGTAGATTCGCTGCCAGATATGCGCGCCGGGCGTACTCCGCTGGAGGCGCTCGGCGCGCTGTGTTTGGAATTGTATTGTTGCGTAGGATTGTATTGTCGCACCGCCTGTGCCTGACTGCAAGAGCATCGTGTCTCTTGCTACCCTGTGTATCGCCTTCTGAAATAGGCATCGCCGTTAAATAAGCTGCTCTTGCAGCCGGGCACCGATCGACATCACTGTCGTACCAATGCCGTCCCTCCAAGACGTCGTAGCGTTTCTTGCCTATGCCTGCCTCCGCGATGTCGGACTCCCCCCCCCCATCGATGCTTCCGACGACCCAAACGGGCCCAGCAGCGATGCCGCTGGTACAGATGCCGACACCGTAGCGATCGATGCATTATGCGAACGGCTCTCCGCCTCTAACCGCGATGCGTTTGAAGCCATCTTCCACCGGCTGTCGCCCCGCATCTTCCGATTTGTGCGAGGCATGGTTGCATCGGATGAGAAAGCCCGCGACATTACGCAGGAGACTTTCACCAAGCTGTGGTCTATCCGCACCGAACTGGATGACGTTGACTCGCTCACTGCATACGTTTTCCAGATGGCGCGCAACCGCGTCTACAACCTGCAGCGCGACGAGCGCACGCGCCGGACCCACGAAACAGCTGTGCCTTCCGGTGCACTTGGAGGCGCCCCGCCTGCGCCCGATGCGGAACTTGATGCCGACCTTCTGCGCACGCTCCTTGACCGGTGGATCGATGAGCTGCCAACTCGCCAGCGCGAAGCACTTACGCTTCGCCGTATCGACGGCATGACGCATGAAGCCATCGCTGACATCATGGAGATCTCGCCCAACACCGTAAACAACCACATTGTGCGCGCGCTTGAACACCTGCGCACCCGCCTTCGCGAACACCGCCCCGACTTGCTTTCCTGATGGAGCTTTCCTGATGGAGCTTTCCTGATGGAGCTTTCCTGATGGAGCACTCAACGGCACGCCTCGCTTTTTTTCACCTGCCAGGTTCTTTTGGCTATGGATACGGATGATTCGTCCCCCAACAATGCGGACGGCCGGCTGCCCGACGAAGTCAGCCAGGACAGCGATACGCCCCAGGACCGGGCGGAATACGCTGCGGTCTGGCGCCTGCTGGGCCGTGCCGATGCCGTTACGGACGATGCATTTTCGGCTGAGGAGGCCTGGCGACAGGTGGCCCAACAGGTCGACGCAGATGCGAGCAGCAACCTCTCTGATGACGCTCCCGGTAACATCCGCAGCGCTGCTGCATCGCCCGACCACTCAGGCCGTCGCGCTTCCAGTCGCGCTCCAGTGCGCCGCCCCAACCGCTCTAAACAATCTGAACGGTTGACTCGCCGGAACTGGGTTGCCGGTGCGCTTCTGGCTGCCTGTCTTCTGATAGGGGCCGTCTTCTGGTGGAGCCGCCCGGTGGCTATCGAGACGATGGCTGGCGAGCAAACCACCGTGTCGCTTCCCGATGGATCCACCGTCGACCTCAACGGCGCCACGCGCCTGACCTACGCCCGTGGGTTTTCCACGCTTCCGTTTATCGATGCTGAAACGCGAACCGTCACGCTGCGTGGGGAGGCCTTTTTCACTGTGGCCCCGGCCGACCGCCCCTTCCAGATCGAGACGGCGAACGCTCGTATCGGCGTTCTCGGCACTACGTTCAACGCACAAGCCTACACGACCCAGGACCACCCAACCACCGAGGTCACGCTTACCTCAGGGCGTGTACAGCTCCGCAGCGAAGCTCCGGGCTACGACCCCGTCGTGCTAAATCGGGCCGGACAGTATAGCCGCGTTGTAGGTACCAACACGGGTCCCTCTACCCCCACAGACACACCCACCGAAACAGCAGCAGTCTGGCGCGATGGCGGATTTGCAGTGCGTAATGCCTCGCTGCCCGTTATCTTGCGAGCCATAGAAGCTCAGTTTGGCCTCCCGATCCACCTTCGCGTTCCTGAGTCTGATACCGATGCCATGACGCTGCATTACAGGCAGGTAAGCGATCCGGAGTCTATCTTGCGTGATATCGTAGCCGTGCAAGGTCTGCAATACCGTGCACTCAGCCAGGGATACGAACTCGTTGCCCCGGATTCAGCACGCCCTGAATCTGAGTGACGCATTCCCGGTATGATTTGTGGCTGTGTCTTGCAGATCCGCTGTTGTTGCCACTGCTCGTTCTGCGAGGAGACTGATCCGCACCTTCTTCTACCTTCATACACCGCTCTTCTGTGCTCTCATTGCGTCTACTGATCGGAATCATGCTGCTTGCCAGTCTGAGCAGCGGGCCTGTTCTCGCCCAGCAGGTAGCCCCCAATGACGGAGAGCCGCGCTATACCATGGCGCTACGTGACGTGCCTCTCGACGAAGCCCTGCAGCGCTTCGTGGATATGACCAACGAGGATATTGCCTACTCAAACGAGCTGGTTCGCGACCGGCGCGTGTACTGCCGCGCCCGCAACGCATCCACCAGCGAACTGCTCCACTGCCTCCTCAGTGACACCGGCGTCGACTATGTGGTTACCTCCGACGGCACGTACCTGATCGTGAATGCTTTTCAGGCGCCCGAAGCCACCGGACGCCTCATCGGCACTGTCGTTGACAGCGAAACAGGGACGCCGCTCCCTTACGCCAATGTGCTCCTGGCCGATGCCTCCACTGGCATGGCTACTACCCCTTCGGGGCGATTCAGCTTTCCGGACGTCATCGCCGGCTCGCACCAGCTCGTTGTTACGCATGTCGGATACGAAGCCGTTGTCGACAGCGTGTGGGTGCCCCCGGCCGGACGCAAGAGCGTGCGCATCTCGCTGGCCCCGCAGCCTGTACGCTCCCAGCCCGTTGTGGTCGATGGGCTGCAGCAGCGTCTGCCTTCGTTTGCCCTCGGCACCAACGCCATGCCCCGCGAAGACCTCAGTCCGCTTTCGGCTCCCGGCACGCCCGACATTATGCACAGTGCCAGCCGGCAAATCGGGGTTACGCTCAGTCAGCCGCGGGCCGACCTCCACGTGCAAGGCGGAGCCCAGAACGAACACGCCATGCTACTCGATGATGTACCGATCCGCGAGCCTACCACAGTGGGCGGTGTGCTCTCTGCTTTCAGTCCACAAGCCTTGCGCCGTATCGATGTGCACAAGGCCGGCTTTCCAGCACGGTACGGCAGCTACACCGCAGGCGTTATCGCAACGGAGCACGACCTGTCGCGCACACAGACCCGCCACGCCACGGCCACGGTCGATCCTGTAAGCGCAAACATGCGGACCGAGACGCAGTGGAATCAGACGGGCAGCGGCACCGGACGTGCCATGGCTACTGCTCGCGTCGGCGTGTGGAATGCCTATCGTTCGCCGGCGCTACGCCACCGCCTATCGACCTGGACGCGCCCTGACCCGATGCTCGCAACCTGGTGGGTCAACAATGGCGACGCAATGGGCCAGCTCGTAGATCATGTCTCGGCTCCCGATCTCCAGTTCTCGGATGTGCATGCTGCTGTACAGCAGGAGTTATCGTCTTTTCATCAGTTGTACGTGTCGGCGTACCACGGCAGCAACCGGATGCGCACCGATGCCAGCAGCCTGCTAACCGAGGGCGACCGTGTGCGCCGCTTCGACGCGCAAGGACGCACCGGCTGGACCAACACGATGGTGCAGGCCCGCCACGACTGGCTCGCCACCGATCGCCTTTCCGGGCAGGTGCAGGTGTATGGCAGCCGCCACCGCTCCGACTCGTTCTTCGGGATGCGCAGCCCCCCCTCCGAGAGCCCCCCCGATGGTCAACTCGAACAGGTCGCCCCCCCACTATCGGGTACATCCGACCACGCGCTCGAAGAGAACGAGATCGCTGAATGGCGCGCCCGAGCTCTCGCCGAAGTCAGCCTTTCCCCACGCTATCGCCTGAGTGCCGCTGTGGCTTCTGCCTACTGGCGCGGCCATGTGCACCTGCGCAACCGCTTTGTGGGAGGCATCAGTCACGACGTGCGCACCTGGAAGTTGACTGGCCATCTCGAAGGCGAGGCCTCGCTTGGACTGGGCACGACGCTTACCGCTGGCACCCGGCTTACATACCTTTCCGACCAGCAGATGGTATACGCCGAACCGCGCCTGGCGCTGCGCTACGACCGTAGCACCAGTCCCGTTGGCGGCATAGCAGCGCGCCTCGCAGGCGGAATCTACCGGCAGTACGTTACGCAAGCGCAGATCAGCAATGACGGGCCTATGGCGGCCGTCCCCAGCATGCGCTTCTGGCTCCCGATCGACGGATCGCTCACTCCGCCTCGTGCCTACCATGCAGCCGCTGACCTGCGCATCCAACCGGCTTCGAACTGGTCGATACAGTGGGAAACCTACTACAAGTGGCAGCCTAACACGCTGCACCTGGACTTCGCTACGCTCGTTAATCCCATTCCCTTGCAGGACGTGCGGGCTGCCCAGACCGCCACAGCGCGTCAGCAGTCCGATTTCATGGCGTCGGGGGCCGGGCGGGCGTACGGCACGGCACTGCGCGTGCAGCGCTCGGGCCGCCGTGTGGATGCAACCATACGCGCCGAGCTGGAACGCAGCCAGCGACGCTACGCCGGGCGCTTCGAAGATCGCTTCGTACCGGCGCCCTGGGAGCAGCCGGTCCGTATTGGAGGTGACCTGAGCGTGCAGATCGTTGATGGGCTACATGCTCTCGGCAGCTGGCAGGGCATCTGGGGGCGCTCGTGGGCGCTGCGCCGTGCCTATTACGACTACACCACCCACACCTATGCCGCGCAGTCGCGTATTGGGGCCGACCTGACCCGCCCCGGCCGCCAGCAGCTCGCGCCGTTTTCGCGCGTCGACCTGGGCCTGCAGGCCGAGCGCCGCATCGCGGGCCTCACCGTAGAAGCGCAGCTCAACGTCGTAAACGTGCTCGACCGAGCCAATGCCTTCGACTGGAGCCTCCGCCCCGGCGGCTCGGTTGACACCCCGATCGTACGTACCCTGCCCGGACGCAACGTCTTCTTCCTGGTCGGGCTCCGGTACTGAGAACTATCCCGAAAGCGTCTGATGCTCTGTCAATTGCGCCATCGGAAGGCGCCCTGCTCTTCTCAGTGCACGCAGCCGATGCTGCACATCTCTGCAGCCGGACAGCCCTGCTCACCGAACGCTTTTCGCCTTAAGAAAAGCCCAGCATCACCATCCCCACCATACACACCGCCGCCAGAGCTATCAGCTTCAGCACGAGCGGCATGCAGAACCGAAACCACCGGTCGTATGGAATGCCCGCCATCCCCAGAATGCCCATCAGCACCGCATTCGTTGGCACAATCATGTTTGCAAAGCCATCGCCATAGAGAAACGCCTGCACGGCGATCTGGCGCGACATCCCCAAAATATCGCTCAGCGGCGCCAGCAGCGGCATCGTCACAAACGCTTGTCCGCTTCCCGACGGCACAAACAGGTTCAAGACGGTCTGCATGAGCATCATGCCCACGCCGGCCACTTCAGGGCCCACCACCTCCAGCGGTACCGAAAGCCCATGCACGATCGTATGCAAGATCTCCCCTTCCTCCATAATAAGCGCGATGCCACGCGCTACCCCAACCAGTAAAGCAGTTTCGGTGAGCTCCTTCGCACCCACCACAAACTCTTTCGCCATTACACTCGGCCCAATGCGGCCGATCGCTGCCGCAACCACCCCCAGAATCAGAAACGCGGCTCCCAGCTCCGTCAGGTACCAGCCCAGCTTTGCGATGCCCAACACAGCCGTACCCAGCGCCCCCAGGAACGACAGCATAATAGCGATGTGCGTCCACTGCAGCGACGGGTAGCTATCGGAACGCACCTCATCTTCAACGGGCATATCCAGGTCGGCCACGAGGCTACGCGAAGGGTCGAGTTGCACCTCGCGGGCATACCGGTAGACATGGTGCGTGCCCACCAGCACGAACGGCAGAAGCAACGCCATGCGCACTTGCCAGCCCGAATATGTATCCAAGTCGGCTACGCCCTGCGCCACCACCACCGTGTACTGGTTAAACGCCGCCGCGCCGTACCCGATGCCATATCCGGCTACGATAATCCCCACCGCCGTCATCGTATCCATCTTCATCGTGCGGCAGAGCGCCGCCAGAATCAGCACAAACGGAATGTACTCCGCCGACGCCCCCATGATGCTCGACGTAAGCGCGAACACAAAGATCGTGACGAAGATGAGCGTACCCGGGCTTCCCCCCAGCGCATCCAGCAGTCGCCCCAGCAGCGCGTCGATCGTCCCGGTCTTGCGAATGACCGCCAGCACGCCGCCGATGATAAACAGAAAGAAAATGATGTTCTGCGAATCGGCAAACGCCTGCGGGATCGCTGTAAACAGGTCGACCGGCGTCAGCGTCTCCGCCTCCTCGGCCACCTCAAACGTCCCTGGCACCACCACCTCGCGCCCGTCCACCAGTTCCGTATCAAACGCGCCCTGCGGAATGACCCAGGTAAGGGCCAGCGCGCCCACCATCAGGAAGAACAGGAGCGCCAGTGTGTGCGGCATCTTAAAGTTCATAAGGGATACGGGGGGTCAGAGGGCTTCGAGAACATGCGATCGCCGCCAAGATAACGGTTCGCATCCAGAAGAGAAACTACCTGTACGCGCCCCCTTCGCCTTTCGCTCGGAAGTCACCCGCGTAATGCCGGGTCGCCCCGCATCCCACGCCCCGAACGGCTACGGACCAAAGAGCTACGGACCGAACGGCTACGAGGTCGACTGCACCTGGCTCCCCATCCAGCGCCCGAGCGACTCGAACGTGGAGTAGATCGTTGGCACAATGACCAGCGTAAGGAAGAGCGCAAAAATCAGCCCGCCGATAATGGATGTGCCCATGGGCCCCCAGAACTGCGTGTTCTCTGAACCCAGCTGGAAGGCCGGATCCAGCTCAGACAGCAGTCCCACGAAGTCAACGTTCAGTCCGAACGTGAGCGGGATGAGCGCCAGAATCGTCGTCATCGCGGTAAGCAGCACCGGCCGCAGCCGGTCTACGCCGCCCTTGATAATGGAGTCCTGGTCGCTGAGCCCCTGGTTGCGTAGCTGCTGGATGTAATCGAGCAGCACGATGTTGTTGTTCACCAGAATACCAAACAGGCTGATAATCCCGATGAAGACCATCAGGCTAAACGGCGTCTGGCTAAGCACCAGCGTAAAGACCACACCCACCTGACTGAGCCCAATGGCGAGGAGCACGATGATAGGTGCCGAGAGAGAGTTAAACTTGGCAACGGTTACGAGGAAGATGAGCATGGTGCCGGCCGCCAACGCCAGCACCAAGAACCCGAAGGCCTCGTCCTGGTCTTCCTGCTCGCCGGTGTACTGCATGGTGTAGCCCTCCGGAAGCTCCTCAGCACGGAAATCGGCCAGGTAATCCTGTACGCGCGCCAGCACCTCTTGTCCGGAGTAGCCTGGCGCATTCTGTCCTTCGATCACCGCCACGCGGTTCAGGTTCAGCCGCGTGATAGAGCCAAGCCCTTCGCCATCGGCAAAGTCGGCCACGTTGGCCAGCGGAATCATATCGCCTGTGGTTGGCGACATGATGCGCAGGTTCTCCAGGCTTTCGAGACTGGCGCGGTCTTCAGGGGCAAGCCGGACCGTAATGTCGTAGTCGTCTTCGTCTTCGCGATAGATGCTCGACTCAATCCCGTTGATAGCGGTACGCACCGTCTCACCGATCTGCCCGGTGCTGAGTCCGTAGCGCGCCGCCTCTTGGCGATCGACCACGATGCTCCGCTCCGGACGTGCCAGTTCCAGATTGTCCTGAATATCTACGAGTCCGCTGAGCGTGCCTTCGCTTACGCCCTGGGCGAGCAGGCGCTGCACCTCGTTCGAAAGCTCGGCGATTGTGTCGAAGTCGGGCCCCGAGATCTCGATGTTCACTGGCGGCCCCGTTGGCGGTCCAATGTCGTCGCGCTGGATATCGAGGATAATGTCGGGCAACGTACCGGCGATGGCCTGGCGCACCCGGGCCAGGGTCTGCCGGCTCGACTCGGCACGGTTGGCGTAGTCGCGCAGGTTAAACGTGATACGTGAGAGCTCGGACCGCGGCTGCCCGCCGCCAAACTCGCCACCGCCGGATACGCCCACATTGGTCAGCATCGTTTCGGTATTGGCGAAGACCCGCTCGTCTTCGTTGAGCAGCTGAACGAGCGTTTCTTCGGCCTGCCGCGTAGTGGCCTCGCTGGCGTATACGTTGGTACCCAGTGGCGCCTCCATCACCACACGCACCTGGTTCGGATCGGTCTCAGGGAAGAACTCGCCGCCGGGGTTCGCGAGTGCGAATACAGCGAAGATCGCAAATGCGGTACCCATAAATCCATTGAGCATAACAGCGCGGTTATCGGACAGCAGCCGGGGTGCCGGAAGCACAGCACCGAGCGCTCCGAGTGCAGCAATGACCAGTGGCAGCCCGAGTACGGCAACAAACGCTGCAGGCGGCACCGGACGCTGCACCAGCGTGGTAAGTCCCATTAGCAGCGCAAACAGGGCGGCGAGCCCGAGTCCGGCCCGCACAGAGAGCATCCCGCCCCGCATCACCCCGAACACGGAGTGCACAACCACGCCGAGCACGCCCACCAGCATGAGCACCGTTGCCGGGACGAACAAGATCAGCCCCGCAACAGAAAGACGGGCTTCTTCTGTAATCGGCACAGAGAGGTCAGCGCCGGCAGTGAGTCCGGCAACGATGCCGCCGACTATGGCAAGCAGCGCTCCAGCCGAGAGGCTACCCAGGGCCAGCATATTTTTGAGGTGAGCACGCGGCGCGTTGTAGTTGCGCTGCATGGTCCATGTTAGCAGCGTACGGTGCTCGTCGAGCAGGCGGGGAAGCAACTGCTCCATGAAGCGCTCCGAGATGGGCTGGAAGGCATATATGAAGATGCCATACGCTATCGGTATTGCAATGGCGAGCACCAGCAGCGTCTGCCAGCTGGCCAGCGCCAGCGTAAGAGCGCCCAGGGCGACGCCCCCCAGCACCAGGTACCACCCGGTACGAGACAGGCCCGGCCCCTTCGGCGTGGTATCGGCACGCCCGAAGATAGCCATCGTGGCTGGGCTGATGAACACCGCTACGAAGAGCGAGGCCAGTAGCGAGATAATAAGTGTAAGCGGCAGAAAGCCCATGAACTCGCCGATGATGCCGGGCCAGAACAGCAGCGGCGCAAAGGTGAGCGAGGTAGTGAGCGTAGCAACGGTAATAGAACCTGCAAACTCGGCTGCGCCCTGCCGGGCCGCCTCAATCGGCCCCATCTCTTCCTCATCCATGAGCCGGTAGATATTCTCTACGATCACAATCGCATTGTCGACCAGGATGCCGAGAGCCACGATCAGCGTAAAGAGCACAATGAAGTTCAGGGTAACGCCCATAACCTGAAGCACCATAAACGAGACGAACATGGAGAGCGGTACCGCAATGGCGACCAGGGTAGCGTTGCGCACACCCAGAAAGAACAGCAATACCAGAACGACGAAGATCAGTCCGCTAATGATGTTGTTCTCCAGATCAGAGATCAGGTCGCGTACGTTCTCGCTCTCATCGCCTGTAATCACCCAGGTGGTGCCGCTGGGAAACGCGAACCCTTCGAGCGCATCGACCACGCCGTCGACCGTTTCAAGAATGTTTTCGCCGGCCTGCTGCTTCACCTCAAGGCTGATCACCTGGTCGCTGTCTTCCCAGGCTTCGTTAACGCGATACGATTCGTCAGGCTGTTCGATCTGAACCTGTCGCAGCCGTGCAAATGATTCGCGGTCTTTAAAACTAAAGTCCACATCGGCTACGTCGCGGATGTAGACCGGCGTTTCGTCGGGGGCAGTGATCACGAAGTCCTCGATCTCGCGCGGCTCGTCGATCTCGCCATCTATGCGCACGAGGTAGTTCAGACGGTCTACATCGATCGACCCGCCCGGCACGTTTACGTTCTCGCGCTGAATGGCCGACACGATGTCGTTGTACGTGAGGTTGTAGCCATGAAGCGCGTTCAGGTCTACGTTGACGCGCACCTCGCGCTCGATATCACCGATCAGATCTACCTCAAGCACGCCGGGCACAGCCTCCAGCTCATCCTGCAGGTTTTCGGCAACTCGCTGCAGTCGCGCAATCGGATAGTCAGCGCCCAGGTTGATCGTCATAATCGGGAAGTCCGACAGGTCGATCTCGTCTACGATTGGGTCTTCGGCATCGCTGGGCAGGTCGTTGCGAGCGCGGTCGACCTCGTCGCGCACCCGCTGGTACGCATCGGTTGTTGACGTGCCCGGCAGGAATTCAACAAAGACGATTGAGAAGCCCTCAGCCGACACTGACCGGATCTCGTCGATGCCCTCCAGCCCCTGTATCTCGCGCTCAATGGTCTGGGTAACAAGCGGCTCAACATCGGCCGGACTCGCACCCGGGTAGATGGTCTGTACGGTGATGATCGGAATTTCGATGTCGGGATTGGCCTCTTTCGGGATCGTGAGGTAGCTGGTAAGCCCACCCGCTACGATAATCACGACGAGCACCATGACAGCGGTGCGGAAGGAGACGGAAAGATCGCTGATATGCATGAAAGCAGTGTATTAAAGCGCAGAAAGAACGCCGGAAAGCTCCGTTGAGCGTGTTGGGGGGGTATCTTACCGGGTGTCGGCCACCGGTCGGCGCGTGGACGCAGGGTCGAGCATGGCGTCGTCGAGCGAGGCATGCCGCTGCATGATACGGGGGCGGTCGCCCTCCGCTACGTTGCTCTGGCCCGTAACGACGACCAACTCGCCAGCGGAAAGGCCGTCAAGAACTGCCGTGCGCCCTTGCGAGGTGGGCCCCATGCGGATAAGGCGGCTTTCGATACGGGGTTCGTCGCTGTCCGCATCCACCACCACATACATACGGTACCCGTCTTCGTCGCGCTCAATGGCCCGGCGCGGCACCACAACCACATCATCGAGCTGCTGGCGCGGCATGAGCACACGGCCTACCATGTCCGGATGCAGCTGCCGATCGCCATTTGTAAGCTCCACCTCTACGTTGAACGTGCGGCTGCGTGCGTCGACAGTGCGCCCTACAAAACGGATGCTACCCTGCAGCACAGCATCGCCAAGAGCCCGAAAACGCACGTCAACCGATGCATCGGGATCGATGTCGTTGATGTAGCGCTCTGGAACGCCAACCTGTAGGTACATCCGTTCGGTGCTTACCATACGAAGCACAGGCATGCCGGGCGAGAGCTGTTCACCGGTTTTGGCAAAGTGCTGTTCGACAGTGCCGGCAAAGGGCGCGCGTACCGTCGTGTTGTTGAGCTGATCTTGCGCCTGTTCGACCGCGGCCTCCGCCTGGTCAACCTGCGCTTCGGCCTGGTCGAGCTGCGAGCGTACGTTCTCGAACTCAATCGCGCTGATCACCGAGTCGCGGTAGAGCGGCTCTTGGCGATTAAAGTTGTCCTGTGCAAGTTCATATGCGGAGCGGGCGGTGCGCAGCTGCGCTTCGGCCTGTCGAACCGCTGTACGCGCCTGGGTCGGGTCGATGCGCGCCACAACCGCACCGGCTCCCACCGTCGTGCCCAGTGCCTGGCGCGACTGCAGTGTGCCTGCCGCCTGGGCCGAGAGGGTGGCATCGTCGTCGGTGTCAAGCGTCCCTGTAAGATCAAGGCGATCGCGAAACGTCTGCAGCTCGGTTTCGAGCACATCGACCGGCACGCCCTGATCTTCGGGCTCGATCAGATCGTCGCCGGTGCAGCCGGTCCATAGAACGAGCGCGGCAAGCAGCGCGAAAAGCGGTAGTCTTCTTGGCATGGTTAGCAGATAAAGTAGTGGCATGGTAGAGTCACAGTGCTGTAAGCAGGGGGCAGGCGTAGCGAACGCAGAGCCAGAATCGGCCCTTTAGCAGTTAAAATTGGAATGTCGCATCAGGCGTTGCACGTATAGGACGCCCGATCGCCGTTTCAAGCGCGCTGAGCGCACGCACGTAATCAAAGGCCGCCTGCAGCCGGTTGAGGCGCGCCTGGTCAAGCTGCTGCGACGCCTCTCGTTCTTCGATGGGCCGGGCCACTCCTTCACGAAGACGCTGCTGCGCAAACTCGTAATTGAGATCGGCCCGGTCTACGTTCTCCGTCTGGCTCTGGAGGCGGTCTTGCGCAGCGCGCAGGGTGCGGAGCGCCTGCTCTACCTCCAGCTTGACACCTTCACGAGCCTGCTCCCGCTCTATACGAGCCTGCTCCACCGCAATGGAGCGCTGCTGCACCTGACGGCGCGTCTGATTGCCGTCAAAGATATTCCAGCTAAAGCGGATGCCGACGTTCACCGCCGGGTCCCAGTACGCGTCGTCGAAAAAGCCCCGCGTTTCCTGCTCGAAGGCAAACGGATCGGCAGGATCTGAGATGGTTGTTGTACGGTTGTCGGGCACCGCCCCGATGTAGTTTGCGCTCGCAAATGCACTCACGGTAGGGAGCAGCCCCCCACGCGTGATGTTGCGGTCGATCTCGCGCAGCTCTACGGCGATGCGGGCCTGCTCCAGATCTGGGCGATGCCGCGTGGCCTCCTCTACCGCCTGCGCGATGGTGAGCGTACCGATGATCTCTGGCTCAGGCGGCGCGTCGAGATCATCCGTAAGAACAATACGCGTATCGATGGGGATGCCCATTGTGTTCTTCAGCGCGTTCACTGCCAGCTCGGCCTGGTTCTCGGCATTGGTGAGCTCGGCACGCAGGTTCGAGACCTGCACCTCGGCGCTCAAGCGGTCGAACTTGGGGGCCGTGCCCTGTTCAACGGATCGCTCGGCATCGCGCAGCGTCTGCTCAGCGCGCTCTACGCTCTGCCGCGTAACACGGGCGCTCTCCGCAGCCAGCACTGCCTGGTAGTAAGCTTCGCGCACCTCATCGATCAGCAGCTGCTCTTGCCGGTCGGTGCCGCGCTCATTGATCTCGCGCAGCCGCGAAGCGCCCCGGATCGCCGAGAACGCAGAGGAGCTAAAGAGCACTTGTGAGATGGTGACCCCCGCTTCAAACTGATTGGGAACGGCAAACGGGTTGCCGCTGTCGTCGGGCGTAATCCCGGCATCGCGCAGTCCCTGACGCTGCAGTTCCTCGAACTCGGGAAACGAGAGCGGCTCGGTTGTCGGGTCGCCATCGGTGCGAGCGCGCTCGTTGAACGAGAGCCAGTCCAGGAACCCGAGCGACTGAAACAGCCCCCCCGCTTCGCTTCCCGCAAACGGATTGGGGGATCGCACATTGCGCGTGTAATTGCTGTTCAGCGTCACGCTCGGAAAAACCTCCCCCCAGGCCTCGCGCACCTGAAGCTCTGCCTCGTCAGCGTCGAGACGTGTACTGCGAAGGGTATAGTTGTTGACCAGTGCAATCTGCACGGCTTCATCCAGCGAGAGCATGGCGGGCACCTCGTCGTCGCGGTCGGGCGCTGGTGCCACTTCCACGGAGGGGTCCTGAGCGACATCCTGTAAGGCGTCTTGCTGGGCACTCGCAGACTGCCCCCATACAGGCACGACAGCAGCTCCCCATATCAGCGCAGCGATGCATGCAACAGCAGTTCCAGGTAGATTCGAAGAGGAGGTCATGAAACGTTGAGAGAATGCAGTAAGAGAACCGTTGTGCAGAAGACGCCGCGCTACCATACTAAGAACCTGTTCTGAGGCGCAGCGGTGGTATCGCAGATCATGCGTCACGGATGGCAATGCCGTCGAACAGCATCGCCGTTAGAAAATCGGCGGCTTGCTCAGGCTCCTGCAAGATCGTGTCGTGTTCGCACGCAGAAGACGGTGCATGATGGTTGGTCACCGCCCGATGCACGATGAGGCTATCTACATTTTCGATGAGCATATGCGCTACCGAGTACAATGGCAGATCACGGATTGCCCCCTGGTCTACTGCCTGCTCAAGCGCCGGGAGCAGTGCATCCACAATGCGTGCTCGCTGTCGTTGAAAGTACGCGACCTTCTCATCGTCGTGGCTAAAGCACATCCGATAGGCTTCTTTGATGAGGATCACGAAGAGATCCTCACGCTCCTGGTAGAACGTGATGGCACGTGTGGCCATGTCGTGATAACACGTACGCAGCGAACGCTCATGGCAGGCTCCGGCAAAGCTCGACGTGACCAGGTCGTGGATCTCGTCGTAGACCGTGTCGAGCACAGCAAACAGAATTTCTTCTTTGCCGCCCTCGAAGTAGTTGTAGAGGGTGCCCTTCCCAAATTCAGCACGCTCTGCAATCTCGTCGAGCGTAGCGTGGGTGTATCCCTTCTGTGCAAAAACCACCTCGGCTGCCCGCAGCATGGCCTCGCGGCGCATCTGGCGCTCACGCTCGCGGCGCGACAGTGAAGAATCAGTATCGGATGCCATTGACGTCTTGTTCGGTATGTGACTTGAAAGTCATCTTGTGAATGGTAAGTCACTTCTTAACACAATAGTTGAGCAGGTTTGATGAACGAACCGCCAATCAAGCATGAAATGGTTAGATAGTTGCACTCTCGGGCGCGTTGCGTAGTAGGAAGCGTGGTGACGTAGCGCCCCTGCCCCAGCCCAAAGCTCCAAATGACACTGTATCATGTCTCTTTTGGCGCATAGACTGTCGCCTGCGGCGAACGGGGCGTTCTCCCAACGTTGTGCGTAGCTGTGTGCATTAGTCGGTACGGGATGCGTCAAGGTCGTACAGCGTGCGGTCATACAATACGTATCATGAAGGTAGATCGCGGTGAATGGTGCCGTGCCTGTTGCACGCGCTCCTTAATGCGCCTCGCCTTCTATTCCCCCCAAGGTACTTTTGCTATGAACACGCTCTTTCCTTCGTACATTCGTTCTGGCTTACAACGCCAGCCCCTTTCCTTCGCTCGCCTACGACCGCACGCACGCTATCTCCCATTGGTGCTGCTATTCGGTGTACTCGGCATGGCGTTAACGCTTGCGCCGGACACAGCACAGGCACAGACGCCTCGTACGGTTGCGCCCTCTGTGCAAGATGTGCGCGTCCACATCCAGCGCGGAACCGATGTCGTGCAGCCCCCCAGCCTGTGGTATCAGGAGGGTCTTTCTGAGCCCGACAGCCTCGGCATCATTCGTATCCCCCGGGGTCCACGCGAGCCTGGTTCAATTACGTTTCGAGATTCACGGGGTGGGTTCGATGCAAACCTGCAACATGCCACACTCACGCGCGACAGCGAGATTGTAGAAGTGATCATTCCCGAGTCTGTACTGCGCGGTGAGCGGTCGGCCCGGTTCATCGTGCGTCCCCCCGACGACGATTTCTATGACGTGGCTTACCCCACCGGCACCACCTCGATTGAAGAAATTCCGGGAGAGCAGACCGTAATCGATGTGTACGACTGGTACCATGCCTCAGATACGCGCGTGCTGGCTCAGGTGAACGCCAGCGAGATGCCCGGTGACATCTTTGCAAGCACCGAACTCGCATACGGCGAAGACGACCGCCCTCGCATGGAGCTTCCGCTCACGCGAACCGTGCAGGGTGTGCTGCAGAGCACAGCCCCGGGTGGAGAGCGCGTCCGGTTCTACCTCACGATCCGCAAGGAGGCCCCCATTGCGCGCCTCGCTCCCCGTTCGATGACCATGTTCCAACCGGTCTCGCTCGACCGATCGCTCCCGCCCATAACCCGCCAGCAGTTCGTCTATCGCGACCGTCCGCGCTCGGCACGCATGGAGTGGATCACCCGCGTCGGGTTTACCGCCGGGCCAAACCGGGCCACGCTCCCACGCAACCAAAATCAGGATTACCGGGCACAGCGTATTCGCGGCGACATCCAAACACAGATGCGCTGGCATACCAGCGATGACCTCTGGCTGCAGATTGGTCTTCTGGCTGCCACACAGCCAACCCTGGGCCTCAACGACCAGAATCACCACGACGTGCCGTACGGACTGCAAGCCGCCACGCGCATCGGAAACCGGAACGGGTTTCTTATCATGGCTGATGCTGTGCTTGAGGACTCCCCGTTCCAGCAGCAGAACATGAGCAAGAGCGACCAGCGCTTGCGGATGCTCATGGGCCTCGATGTGGAAGGCGCACACGGCTCGTATCGGATTCTCGCCGGCCCCACGTACTTTCGGGATCAGCCCGCTATCTTCGAAACGCGTACCGACGACACTCGCCAGCTGGGCATCGGTGCCCTGGCCAATTGGGTGCGTCCGTTCGACCTCGGCTCAGCGCCGCTTGTGGCCGACCTGTGGGTGCGCGGCGACCGCAGCTGGGGATTCATTACCGACTCGGGAAGTGCTAACACCAGCGGCATGACGCGACTGGCCCTGCGCTACCACTTCGAGCTCGGCGTGTCTTCGCTCGAAATAGGCCCCGTGCTTCTGGGACAGTATCACCAGACCACCTTCGAAACACGTCCGGGACTAACCGACTGGAGCCTCCTGGGCGGTATCGAGCTCAAGACCAATGTGCGCTTGTTCGGCGGCATCTGACACTGATTCACTACGCTGGGACTACAGCGACTGCGGGGGATACTCGACGTAGCGTGCCACGGCAGCACGCGCATCCTGCCCACCGAGCGCTTCAATGAGCGCCAGCGCCAGATCGAGCCCCGACGCCACGCCCGCGGCGGTCCATACCGGACCGTCGCGGGTTACGCGTTTGTGGGAGAGCTGTACGTTTTTCCAGCTGCGCACCTCGTCGTGCGCGAGCCGATGCGTAGATACGGTGCGTCCGGTTAGCACCCCGGCTGCGTGCAAGATGCGCACGCCCGTGCAGACCGACGCCACGAGGCCTCCGGCGTCCAGGCAGGCTCGAACCCGCTCCAGCACGACTTCGCTTTGTGCCGCTGCACGGCTGCCGTCGCCGCCAGGCACGATGAACAGATCGGGGACGGGCGCATCCGCAAGGGCCATGTGCGGACTGATGCGTAGCCCGTGCGCTCCAAGAAACGAACTCGGCTCCACGGCCACCACCTGGCACGGCACCCCGTCTGCTTCCTGATGCCACACGTTCAGACACTCATATGGCCCAACCAGGTCGAGCTCCTCAACCGCTGGAAATCCAAGAAGGTGTATTCGCTCAACGGAAGGCTCGGCCTCATCCATGCGTACGCTCAAAATCGTCCATAAAGTCTACGAGCGCCTCTACGGCTTCGACCGGAAGGGCGTTGTACATCGACGCTCGTAGCCCTCCAACCGACCGGTGCCCCTTCAGGTTGACCAGTCCGGCTTTGGCTGCGTTTTGCAGGAACAGCGGCTCCAGCTCTTCATCATGCAGGGTAAAGACCGCATTCATCGTTGAGCGTGCTTCGGGAGCCACAATGCCTTCGTAGAAGTCCGTGCGATCAACACGCTCATAAAGCATCGACGCCTTCTGCTGGTTCAGCGTCTGCATCGCCTCAACGCCTCCCTGGTCGAGGAGCCACCGCAACACTTTCTCGACGACATAGATCGGAAAGACCGGAGGCGTGTTGAAGCGGCGCTCGGCGTGCGTACCGTAGTCGAGCATCGTAGGCAGGTGGTCTTTCCGCTGCTGTAGGAACGCGTCGTGCACCAGCACCAGCGTAACTCCCGCCGGCCCCATGTTCTTCTGCGCGCCGGCATAGATAAGCCCATACGGCTCCAGATCCATCGGGCGGCTCAGGATCTCGCTGGAAGCATCGGTCACAATAGGCACCTCCGCCTGCGGATCCCCTGAAAACTGCGTGCCGTGTACGGTATTGTTCGACGTGATATGCAGATAGGCCGCCTTGGGCGAGAGGTCCCACGTATCGCGGTCGGGGATCGTCGTAAACCCGTCGTCTTCGCTGGATGCGACCGTGCGCGCCTCCCCGATGCGTTTCGCTTCACGCAGCGCCTTCACCGACCAGCGTCCGGTTAGCACGTAGTCGGCCACGCCGTCTTCGGGCAGGAAGTTCAGTGGCACCTGATGGAATTGCATCGACGCCCCGCCCTGCAGAAAGAGAATGTGCCAGTCATCGCCCAGCCCCAACAGGCGACGCAGGTGCTGGCGTGCGCCTTCCTCGACCGCGTCGTAGGCAGCAGAGCGATGGCTAATCTCCATGATGGATGCGCCCACGTTGCGATATACCGGCAGCTCCTCGCGTACTTCCTGCAGCACAGACGTGGGCAGGGTGCCGGGTCCAGCCGAGAAGTTATACAGCCGATCGGTTCCTACTTCAGGGGACAGAGGGTTCGGGGAGGCAGCCATAGTGTTTGGAGGTCAAGCAGATGAGTGGAAATAACACACTGCTTTGCTGTACCGCCCCCGGTTGTTAATTGTGCCACCCCCCGTGCTCGATGTGTCAAAGACGTGTCAAGTGCACACGTCTCCGGCGCTTCAGGAAATAGAGCTGCATACAACAAACCCAGGAGCTGTTACTCATCCATCCTCCCATCCCTCGATTCTTCTACTCGTCCCTACTCTCCCGGTGGTTCGAACCGGACGCGGGCCGAGATGCGGTAGGAGTAGCCCAGGTCCTGCGCCGTGAGCCCGGCAAAGTCGCCAAAGCTAAAGTCGATAGCCACCTGGTTGAGGGTCAGCCCCGCGCCGACCGATGGCGTAATATCGAGCCCGATGTCCTCGCCCACCTGCACCCGGCTGATGCCTGCGCGCAGCTCCGCGACGCCGGCATATGAGAAGGCCCCGCCCAGACGCGGATGAAACGACACGTCGCCGATGTTTGGCACAAACGCCTGCTGCCCGTCGAACGCGATGTCGGTATCGAACCCGAGCGTAACGGCATGCCGTCCGACCGGCCATACCGCACCGGAGCCGAGACGCACCACCGGAAGCACCAGCGCCGTGCCGCCCGTGGGCAGATCCTGCCCGAACACTTCACTGAACGTCAGATTCTCGTCGTCGTGCGCATCAAGCGCAAATGCAGCCTCGTTGATGCTCCAGCTCTGCAGCATCGTGGACAGGTCTTGCACCGTTACGCCGAGGCGGTAGCGATCGGAGCGCCACTGCGCCCCTGCGTCGATGCTGTAGCCCCACGCATCCGCAAAGTCACCAATGGTGCGGCGGATGCCTTTGAAGTTGACTCCCACCGACCACGCCTCATCGAGCGCCCGGCTGTAGCTTACGAACAGCGCCCAGTCCGCCGCCGAAAAGGTGGTGATGAGGCTCTCGTAGTTTGGGCGCGGCTGATTTAGCACCGGATCCCAGGCGTTAAGCGTGTTCACAATATCGTTGACGCCGCTTCGGAAGAGCGACAGCCCGAGCGACGAGCGCTCGCTAATCGGAAACGCTCCGGCTCCATAGTCAAACGACACAGCCCCCGCAAAGCGCTCCACATGCATGTACGAGATCTCCGGATGCGTAAGATGGCTCAGCCCGGCCGGATTCCAGTAGCCTGCGCTGACTTCATCGGCGTGTGCCACGTAGGCCCCGCCCATGCCAAGTGCCCGCGCATCCACCCCGCCGGCCAGAAAGTCGGCGCCGTACTTGGCGATCCGCTGCGCATCCACTGCGCCCCCTCCGATGCTTCCCCATGCGAACAGCAGCGCACAGAGCCATACCCCGATTCGACCCACAGTATCTACCGGCTTAACAAGTTGAAATACGATCGTGAATCCAATGCAAACCGAACCGCTTTGTTACACACATAGCGAAGATCCACCTCGTGCACAGAGCCAACATTACAGGCATGTGGTGCTATGGGCGTCCCCCTATGCCATGAATCTCAGCCTCCGCCGCATCAACGAATTGCGTTTGGGGGATGCGAAGGCGTAGTTAAGATAACCCGTTTGTCTTTCTCTTTCCTCACTGCTTCATCATCATGGCTTACTGGATACGACACGCAACGGCCCCGGTGCTGGGTGGCCTCATTCTCCTGGCGTTGCTGCTCACCCCCTCGGTGCCGCTGCAGGCGCAAGACCTCTCGCCCGCCGACCTGGATGCGGCCTCCTCAGACGAAGGGCTTTTTACCGTTTACCAGCTTGACGATCGCATCCTCTTTGCCATTCCCGACGAGATGCTTGGGCGCGATATGGCGGTGATGAGCCGCTATGCCAAGGCGCAGGAAGGGCTTGCTGCGCGCGGGGGCGGCGACCGGATGACCTCCAACATGGTGGTACAATGGGAGCAGCGCGGCGATCACGTCTATCTGCGCACGCAGTCGTACAGCAACACGGCCGATGAGGACGACAACATCCATCTGGCCGTTCAGAACTCCAATTTTGCGCCGGTCATTGCCAGCTTTCCCGTTGAGTTTACACAAGACGGGGCCTCGGTTATCGACGTAACCGACCTGTACATGGGCGACCATCCCTCATTTTCGTTTCCGCAGCAGCGGCGCTCAGACTTAGGGGTTCGCGGGTACGACCGCGACCGTAGCTGGCTCGAGTTTACGCGTAGCTTCCCCGAAAACATCGAGATTCGGGCCGTGCGGTCGTACGATGCTACCAATCCCCCGTCCAACACGCGTGGCGGTACGATCTCGTTTGAGATCAACCACTCGATGATCCTGCTGCCCGAGGAGCCCATGATGCCGCGTCTCGCCGATGAGCGCGTCACGTATATCACCGTCACGCAGACCGACTACTCGCGCGACTTTCAGGGCGTGCGGCCCCATCAGTACTTGCGCCGCTATCGCCTGGAGCCGACTGATATGGAGGCGTTTGAGCGTGGCGAACTCGTAGAGCCGAAGGATCCGATCGTCTGGTACATCGACCCCGCCACGCCCGAAGAATGGATTCCCTATTTCAAAGAGGGCATCATGGAATGGGAGGGTGCCTTTGAAAAGGCCGGATTCAAAAACGCACTGGATGTGAGAGTGGCTCCCACCGAAGAGGAAGATCCCGAGTTTAGCCTGCTGGATGCGCGCTACAACGTGATCCGCTATGTGGCCACGCCGGTGCGCTCCGCCAACGCCGGCGGCGACGTAGTCGACCCGCGCTCGGGCGAGGTGATCCGCGGCCACATGAACATGTATGCCGGATTGGATGAGCGGCTGCGGTGGTGGCTCGTCAGCCAGGTGGCTACAGCGAACCCCGACTTTCAGACGAATGAACTCTCCGAAGCGGACATGGGCGAGGCTCTGCGCTATGTGATCTCGCACGAGATGGCGCACGCTATGGGCTTGCCCCACAACCAGCGAGCCAATTTCGTCTTCCCGGTTGACTCGCTACGTACACCCGAGTTTGTAGAACGCATGGGCCACTCAGCCTCGTCGGTTGGGCGCACGCGCTACAACTACGTAGCCCAGCCGGGCGATAACGTGCCGCCGGAACGCGAGATTGGCCTATGGGATGAGTTTGCCATTATGTGGGGATACCGGCCCATTCCCGAAGCCACCACGCCCGAAGAAGAGTTCGACACGCTCAACGAATGGATCGTGGAGCGCTCCGACGAGCCCTGGTATCGCTCGGCCTACGCCCAGTTCGGGATGGATGTGGAGTGGGACCCCTATCGCATGACCGAAGGCATCTCCGAGGATCCAGTAGAGGCTGCCAACTATGGGATGCGTAACCTGCGCACTGCGACCCAGAGCCTTATGGACTGGGTGCTCGCCCAGGGGGATGACTACTATGAACTGGAGACCCACTACCTGCAGAATCTGACACAGTGGAATCGCTATGCCGAACACGCAGCATCGGCTATTGGCGGATCGTGGACACACCACAAGCGCTACGGTGAAGGCGGGCCGGTTTATACGCCCATCGAGACCGAGTATCAGCAGAAGGCCATGGCGTTCATTGATGAGCACATCTTGAGCACGCCCGAGTGGGCCCTCGACATGGATCTGCTGCGCCGCATTGAGCACGCCGGTGCCGTAGAACGCATTCGTGCGTATCAGGAACTGGCTGTGCAGCGTCTCCTGAACCACGCGCGCCTGGCACGCATGATCGAACATGAGGCATTTCTGGGCGACGATACCTATCGTCCTGCCGACATGCTCGACGATGCCCGCATGGCCATCTGGCGCGAGGTGCAGCAGGGCGAATCGATCGATACGTATCGCCGTAACCTGCAACGAGCTTACTTGGAGCAAGCCCACTACCTGCTGCACGAGGCTGAGTCGGACCACTGGTCGCCCCCGCGCTCCGGCAACCTGCGTGTGGGGAGCAACGACGATCCACCGCTGAATGCTGACCTGCACATCAGTCAGTCGGACATGCGGCCGCTTGTGCGTGACCAGCTTGGGCTGCTCCGTGACGAGGTCGCCGATGCGCTCAACAGCGGCGTTTCGGATCGCATGACGCGCATCCATCTCGAAGACGTGCTGGAGCGCATCGACGGGACGCTGTAGACACAGTGCTTGCGACTTGCAATTAATTCCGCAGGTAATCCCGCAGGATTGATTACCTGCAATTGATTACCTGCAGATGTAGTGGTGGGGGCACCCTGATGGGTTGCCTCCACCACTTTTTGGTCTGCACCCGTTTCGTTCAATGCATTGGCTTACACCTGTAGGAATCGCGGATCGGTTACGATCTCACAGGTAATCTATTCGCATTTGGATACGGTGTCTTGTTTGTTACTCTGTGACACTTTCCTGATCAGTTAGCCCTCTTTCCCTGCATGACAAGCGAACGTAAAGCTGCCTTCGTGGCTGGCGCCAGCATCGGACTTCTACTTATCCTTGTGGATGCACTTTTCTTGCGGATGGCGGGAGCTGTTGCCGTTGGCATTCTGCTCATTCGCCTCTGGGAGCCCGCCTCCGGAAAGGCTATTCCGATGATTGAGGGCGCTCGCATGGGCATCGTAGCCGGCCTTGTTATGGGCGTAACCCGGCAGTTCGTGCTGCTCGTGCTTGTTGCGATTGGGGCACTATTCGACCCTGCGCCCGGCTTAATGCAGCCCCCCGACGGCGAGGTCCTGCACGCGTTTGAGCAAAACTGGGGCATCAACTATTACACCTTCAACATCTTGTTCGACATCTTCGGGGGTGCTGCAGTAGCAGGTCTCGGGGCGGTCCTCGGGATCCGCTTCTACGAGCAGAAGGACTAAGAACCTGAAAGCATGTCGCGAGCTATGTAGCTAAGTGAGTCGGCGAAAATACGTTTACACCCTGTCATCGCGAGGAGGGAGCTCGCAACCGACGCGGCGCTCCTTGCAGTGACAGACTCGAAGATTCTTTTGTAGGCCTGCTTAGTTATGCAGCGTCGCGTGCACTTGCTGCCCGCCGGCAATGCAGCAAGCACGTGTTGGCTTGTGCAAGCTGTATGTATATGTAGATGCCTACCTGATCTTGAGGACCTATGAATCTCTACACCCTTATCGCGCTTGGTCTTGTCATATACATTGCCCGCGACCTTCTTCGCGTCTGGGTAGAGACGCGCGCTGATGCGACCGCTGCCTCAGCGTTGCGCGCTCGTGTAGCCTCTCTTGAGAGCGACCTTGAAGAACGCACGGACAACCTCCAGCGCGCCGTAGATACCCTCCAGAAAACGCAAGCGAAGCTGTCGACTCGTATCGAGCACCTGGAGACCATCGTAACCCACGAAGCCTGGGATCGCATGCAGCAAGGCGACGCTCCTCCCCTCGACTTTCCGGACCCCACAGAAAAATCCACAGAAGAACCCGACCCAGAGACCCTTGCTGCACAGTGGGCGCGGCGCCTGCGTCCGTGACAGTAAATACTCTTGTGCCCGATTCGCACAGGTAACAACGCCGCTTCTGCTTCCTTTTTACATCTTACGCTTGCGTTTTTCCACACGCGGATGCATTTTCTATCAGCGTGGAAACAGGATCTACTCCCACCACCCACCCGCAGATCATCTGGTAGAAAGCTATGGCAGGCAACTGTGTAACACAGCTGTTAGTACGCTTTTCAAGATGGCTTCTGGAATAAAAGTTGCCAACAGTTAAGTACTGAAGCATGATCTTTCGATTTTCCCACCCGCTTGGCATCTAACACCTCCGCTTTTATGCCAGATGCTGCATCCCCCCTACTTCAGAGCCCGTGCTCTATCTTCGGCAGTTCGTTGTGGCTAACTCGCGCTCGTCTCTATCGGACCCACATTGAGCTTTCGGGATGGACCTGGTCAGGACGCGTGCTGCGCCGCATCCCTCTTCCCAAAATTGCCCACATTCGCTGGTGGGGAGGCAAGGAAGACGTCAACTTGGAGCTCACGCTCAACGATGACCGTATCGTTGCGCTTTACCTGCGTGAAGGCGTTGGGATATGGAATTATACGCTACGTCGCTTCTGTAAGAACTGTGCCTCTCCGTCTTCAGCGGGTGGCATGGAACGCACCACGCTCAACAGGGTCGGACTACATCCCTTGTAGTCTACCAACCGACCCGGTTTTTTTCTTATGCCCGTTCATGCTGCACGCCTTTCTGTATATGGCACTCTGCTGAGCACCATGCCAGCTGTTATGCTGGCTCTCCTGCTTGCAGGTCCAGCCGTTGCCCAGAACGTAGATCATGTCGAAGACGAGACGCTGGCAGGGGAGCTGGCCATGGTCGACGAGTTGCGCAAGCAGGGGCAATTCATGGATGCCTTCGGGCGCCTGAATACCCTCTTGGGCGACTATCCGGATCATGTAGAGGTGCTCTGGCGCCTGTCGGCGACCGAGGTAAACCTGGGCGAACAACGTGGTTCAACATCCCTGTACGAACAGGGACTGGAAACGGCCAATCGGGCATTGGAGGCTGACTCAACCAACGGCCTTGCTCATTTCGTGCGCTCTATGGCCGAAGGACGACTCGCTCTTGAGGCTGGCACGCGTGAGCAGATCGAACGCTCACGCGCTGTAAAGTACCACGCCGATCGGGCTATCGAACTTGACGAATCGCTTGATGGCGCTCTGAACGCCCGGGGGCAATGGAACCGCGAGGTAGCCAGCCTCGGATTCATGTCGCGTGCTATCGTGCGCACGGTCTACGGCGGTCTTCCCGATGCATCGTACGAGCGGGCCGTGGAAGATTTCAAGGCCGCGTTGGACATCGAGGATCGCATCTTGCACCGCTACGAACTGGCACGCACCTATGCCGTTATGGACCAGCCCGAAAAGGCACGCGAGCAGATCGAAATCCTGCTCGATATGCCCAACGTGTATTACGACGACCCCGACCTGAAAGAGGACGCGCGCGCCTTGCTCAACGACCTGTAGGTTAACGGCTTCTCGCTACTCTACTTTGCCTTCTCGTTTGCACTGCATCACAGTATCCTGTCTTTTACATGGCATACTCTGCGGAAATTAGCCGTGAGCAGCCCACCGCCTTCATTTTTCTGCTGGATCAGTCTGCCTCGATGCAAGACCGTTTTGGCGGTGCCGAACAGAAAGGCGACGCCGCACCAAGCAAGTCGCGCGTGCTCTCAGATACAGTGAACCGTCTTCTGCAGAACTTAGTGCTGCGATGCGCGAAAGAAGACGGCGTACGTGACTACTTCCACATTGGCGTTATCGGCTATGGGCAGCGGGTGCAGCCGCTCATTCAGCCTGCCGAGTCTGTAGAGAATAGCACAGGACTGATTCCTATCAGTCACCTTGCCGAACGACCCAAGCGCATGGAGGAGCGCTTGCGCACGGTTGATACGGGCGACGGTCGCACCGAGGAGCGGCGCGTGAAGGTGCCTGTCTGGTTCGACCCGCATGCCAAGAACGGCACGCCCATGTGCCAGGCGCTCGACCTGGCCGCACAGTCGGTACGCACCTGGATCGACCAGCACCCACATAGCTTTCCGCCTGTCGTGCTGAACGTGACCGACGGCGAAGCCACCGATGGCGAGCCGCTTCGCTATGCCCAGCAGCTCCGCAGCTTTGCGACCGACGACGGTGAGGTGCTGCTCTTCAACGTGCACCTCTCCTCCTCAGAAGCACCTGCCGTAGAACTCCCTTCCTCACCAGGCGAGTTGCCGCGCACTGACGAGTATGCCGAGACGCTCTACCAGATGTCGAGCACGCTCCCCTTCTCGATGCGCGCCGCAGCCGAACAAGAAGGCTACACGGTCAACCTCGACACCCGTGGATTTATTTTCAACGCTGACCCTGTAGCGCTCGTCCGTTTCCTCGAAATTGGCACGCGCCCAAGCAACCTGCGCTAAGAACCTGTTTTGATTTCTTAATTTGGGCTCCGAGCGGCGGCGCTGGACTGGGGCCGAAGGGCATGCCCCTGGTGCAAATTGCCCACGATGTCGGCCCGTAGCCCCGGCTACGAACCGCCATCGGGGTCCAATTTTCGCCTCAGCGGCGCTCGCTCTCGCCTGCAAACCAAAACCCAAACAGGCTCTAAGCCTGTGGCCGGCTTACACGTACCATAACGACCCCGCGCCCCCTCTCTTCTGCTGCCTTCTCGAAGCCCCTCGCTCGCGCTATGCCTGCCGCCGATGTAGAAGTCTGGAGCGTTCCTAAGTCCGGACATGCCGAGCATGAGAACGAGGATGCAGGTGCAGCCGCGAGCGCAGAATGGCCCGTACATGCAGCCGTCGCCGACGGTGCCACCGAAGCCGCGTTCTCACGGGCCTGGGCCCGCGAGCTGGTCCAGCGTGCTGTATCCGAGGGCGTCGTTGCTCCCTCTGAACGTGCCCTGCAGTCATGGCGTGCCGCGTGGCGCGACCGGATCGCTCCGCGTCTTGAGATGCGTCCCTGGTATGTCGCCGCCAAAGCTGAAGAAGGGGCCTACGCCACATATCTGCATGTGCAGTGCCGTGCCAGTGGCGAATGGAAGGCGGCCTGTGTCGGCGACTGTGTGCTGTTTCAGCTGCGCGGCGATGCGCTCCACCTTGCATGGCCCGAGACCGACCTTGACGCGTTCGACCACCGCCCTGCCCTTATTTCTACCACCCCAAACAGCGTGCCCGATGTGCATACTGAGCACGGCACCTGGAGGCCGGGCGACCGTTTCTTGCTTGCAACCGATGCCGCCGCGGCCTGGCTGCTTCGCGTAGGTCCCGCTGAGGCCCTTTTGTGGAATGCTGATTCATTTGCAGACGCTGTTTCCAGCGCCCGCGAAGCCGGGCGGTTACGCAACGACGATACGACAATCCTTCTGCTTACGCCGCATCGGTAGCTCCTGCTCACCTGTCCGTTTCACCGCGCCCGATTGAATTGCTTATGGCTGGCTACCCTACGCCAAGTGCCTACCAAGAGGCCATCCAATTTCCTGAAACGGCGTTCCTCGACGACACGCTTCAAAACGCGACGCCCCGCACCAACGTGCTTGGTCTTCCCCAGCCCATCAGCGGGGCCTTCGCTGTCGTCTTTCCAATGACGACCGAGACGGGACGCACCTGGGCCGCCAAGTGCTTTCTGACAGACGTGTCTGACCAGCGGTCGCGCTACCGGGCCGTTGCGTCTTACCTTGCCGACCACCCGCTCCCTGCTCTTGTCGCGTTTGACTACCAGCAGCCGGGTATCCGGGTTGAAGGCGATACCTTTCCACTTCTCAAGATGGAGTGGGTCGAAGGCACCGCTCTTAACACCTGGATACGGAAGCATCGCGACGATACCGAGGCCCTCAAGGCACTGGTGGATGCGTGGGTCGATCTAATTAGTGAACTGGAAGACATCCAGATCGCTCATGGCGACCTGCAGCATGGCAATGTGCTTGTGCAAGACAATGCAGGCACTCCTACGCTGCGGCTTGTCGACTACGACACGATGTACGTGCCCGCACTCGACGAGCGTGAGAGCCCGGAGGTGGGGCATCGCAACTACCAGCATCCCGACCGTACCAAGCGAGACTTCGGGCCCGGCCTCGACCGCTTTGCCGGGCTGGTGGTCTACACCGCGCTGCATGCGACCATTGCGCGCCCTGCGCTCTGGGAACGGTTTGATACGGGTGAGAACCTGCTCTTTCGCGATAGCGACTTCTACGATCCCGACGACTCACCTCTCTTCGATGCGCTCCACGCTACCGATGCTCTGGATCCGCTCGCATCCACCCTAAAAACTGCATGCTACGCGACGCCCGACCAGCTTCCTTCACTGGGGGACGTGGTGTCGGGAGCCGGAGTCTCTACTTCTTCTGTGAGTGCAGCAGCAGCGCAGACACGACGTGCCGAACGGACCGCCCCGCGCACGGCTCCACGCTCTGCGTGGGCTCGCTGGTTCCTGCCTACGCTTGTGGCTGCGACCGGCCTGGCTGTGGTATTCGGCGGACTCCTTGCCCCGGTTGCCGGGGTAGTCATAGGAGGACTCGGACTTGCGGCGCTCGGGGGAGGAGCTGCGTACCGGTACCGCGATCATCCGATTGTGCGTCGCCAGCGGCGGCTTCAGCACGAGATTGATCGGTACACAGCGCTTATCGAAACGATGGAGCGCGAGCTGGATACCCTGGCCAAGCAGAAAAAGGAGGTCAAGACATCCGTTGAAAAGCGCCGTGCTGATCGGTTGGAGGAGGTGCGAGACGAGGCGCTCTACGACAAGCTTAAATACCACTTTATCGGCGAAGTGGGGGTCGTTGACGGCGTGCGCCACCGCGATGTAGTGCAGCTTAAAGCCCACAACATTCGCACGGCCTACGAGGCGAGTGCGGAGGCTGTCGCGCCGATACACCGCATCAGTGACGCCACGAAGGCCCGGATTCAGATGTGGCGGAATAGCCTGAAGCAGTCCTATGCTGATGCCATCCCAGACTCGCTGTCGCCAGCCGAGGAGCGGCGCCTGCAGCGGTACATCGTGCAGCGTGTGGAACGCATCGAGACAGAGGCGGCACGCGTTCGCGAAAAGATTCGGGCTTACGAGGCCGAGCGGCGGCGCGTGCAGCAGCGAGCCGAGGAGCAGCCGGCGCTTTCTGTTGGGCGATACGCCACGCACCTGTTGTACCTGACTGACCTCCCCGCTGTAGAGCAGGGTCCCCCCCGGCCGACGTCTCCTTCTAAAGCGAGCGAGGTCTCCCCTTCCAAAAAAACATCGCCGGCACCAGTCCAGGACGGGGTGTGGTGGAGGCAACCCTCGTAAGACAGCCGTTATAAGGCAGCGTTTCGCTGTTGCTGGAAGAGCTCTGTGCTACATTGCGCTGCATTGCGCTGCACACCGGCATGCAAGCTCAAACGATAGCGGTTCAATGAAATGATAAGTGGTTGTCACGTAGGCTACTTCATCACGTAGCCTCTATCTACTACCGCTCAAACTATGGGCGTGTAGACCGCTTGTCTACTCATCGGTGTCGAGCAGCTCATCGACGGTGAGGTCTGAGCGGCCTTCGTCGGGTGTATCGCGCACCAGTGCAAGGATAGCTGCATGCGGTACAATCAGGTAGTCTGTGCCCTCAAAGCGAATCTCAGTGGACTTCTCACGCAAGAAGAAGGCATAGTCGCCGACTTCGGCTTGAAGCGGGAGGTAACGAACGGGCTGTTCGGTCTGCTTCCAGGTTTCGCTCTCTGAGTATTCCGGGTTGGGCGTCAGATACCCCGGCCCGGTCTTAACGATGCGTCCTCCTTTGACATTTTCTTTAGCAGACACGGTCGCCGGGAGCAACAGGCCCGAATCGGTTTTCTGTTCGCCATCACGGGGCTTGATCAAGACGCGGTCGCCAACAACAAGAAGCGTGCTCATAGACGGAGGGTATCGTAAGAAAACACATGCGTGTGCTTTACGACCGTCTCCGACGGTGGGTTCGTGTGCAACTGTGTGATTGCTGCAATCTGCACGGGTAGGCAACTACCTGAAAGGCCCGCCTCAAAGACGCTTGGAGGTGCCGTCGCGGTACGTATAACGTCCTGGCTGTGCATTACGCCTACAACCAGAAGAAGAGAATGTATATAAACGCGCTAACGAGTCCGGCAGCGAGGGTAAGCCAGCGAATGGCGCGGTCGACTGAGTTTTCCATAGCTATTGTATTGCGGGGCAGAGACCAGTGGGGGTGGTGGCTTCGAACGAAGCGCTTCATGGAGAACGCCGTAGACGAAGTGGTCTTTCACATGTACTGACAACAACGGTCGGAATAGGAGAATGCAATACTCCAAACCTTGCGTGTGTATGTTCGACATTTAACTATAGCAAAACATGCTCCACTTTGCAATAAGTTCGATAACTCTGTGCCGGCAATATACCTTTATTTAACTATATTTTCTAATATTATGACTAAAACTGCTCAGAATCGGGGGCTTCTTCTAACAGCTTTTGAGATACGTTACAAAGCGTTTCAGCTATTGGATGATATACGCATCGTAATGCAGGAGATTTACTTCTCGCCTCAATCATACCGACTACATGCAAGGCTGCACTCCATGATAACGTAACGCCTGCTCCGCCATATCCGTAATTATGAACCACGGGGCGCCCTCCGGTATGCTCCCAAGATAACCGTATGCCATCGCCTTCTGGATCGCGTACGTACCGGAGCCCGCTCACGACACGCACAGGCAAAGAGCGAATGTCTACGCCCGTCATAGAGCTGATAAGTGCAGCGTTCAGGTCCCACATGGCCTCGGGTATAACGACGCCATGCACACGCACCGTGGGCTCGCGCAGTGGCGTTGTGTACGCTCCGTGTTCATTAGCCGGATGTTTTGTTCCCCCTACGACCCACGCTGACTGACGAGGATAGAAGTATATTCCTCCGGGTGTGCTTCCTGGCGCTGGATAGACGTGGTAAGCAGGCTCGTAGTTGTATGAAGCAATGGGGGACGCCTCGCGCCACGTCGTAGCCGATGCAGGTGGACGCACGTGCAGGAGGTGGCCGTGGCGATATGCAGCCGGCGCCTTGTCTTCAAACAGATGTGGCGCGGCGTATCCGAGGCAGTTTACCCACAGGTCGCCGGGCCACTCAGAGCGACGTTCGCGCGTGAGGTGCCGGCGCCGCACGCATCCACCCAGTTCGCTATACAGCGCATACAGCTTACGCATGTACGTTGGCGCGTCGACGAAGGTCATATCGAACGACCACCCATAGAGTCCAGACGCTTCATCACGCTGTGGCAGTCCTGGATAGCCGCGTCCATCCTCAGGGAGGAGCGCCAGCCGGCGTAGCGTATCCAGATAATCAGGACGAGATGGAGGCGTTTCAAAGAGTTCGGCATGGCGCTGGATACGCACGCCCCAGCCAGGACGTCCGCAGAACACGTCGAAGAGCTGCTGGCTCCAGCGTGTATGGCGTGCTTCGTTTGTGACGTGCACCGTGTGCGGAATCACGGAGGCTGCCGGGTAGAGGCTCGCAAAGCGCAGGTAATCGGCCCCGTATTGCTGATGCGGGGTAGAGGACGTCAGCAGCGTGGTGCAATGTCCCCGTGCCTGGAGCAGTGTTGCTGTTGTAATTCCTGCGATGCCCCCTCCGAGCACAACAATATGCATAGATTTGACAGATTCGGAGGTAGCCTTCTATGAAGTAGCTCTCTACAAAAGGACGTGGTTTGCGCGAACAACACCGGCTCATTGCATCGCATGAATATGCCGGCTGGATGCACAGCCCCGCACCTAACGCAGATTACCGCTTGCGCACCATAATCCAGTTACGGCCTGCATCGTCGCGATACAGATGCACATCTACCAGCGTCGGGCGCATTTTGTAGGTGAACGTGTAAGTGAAATGCTCATCCATCTCGCCAGAAGCGATGCCTTCCCGGAAGCGCCCATAAAAGATGCGGTTGTTGCTACACGGGGCCAACTCGTTGAAGTAGTTTTGTCCGAGTGCTTTCTCGGGATTTACGCCGCTAAGCTCCGACTCATATCGGTTGAAAAATTGCACAGTTCCTTCATCGTCAAGCTCAATGATACCGAATGAAGCAGCATTGCGTTCTTCTTCAGAAGCATCGCGCAGCTTTTCGCCGACAAGCGGATCGTCAAAGGCAAGATCGGTAGCCTCTGCAGCATCGGAGGCATTCGCAGTGCCATCTGCAGCATCGGAGGCATTCGCAGTGCCATCTGCCTCATCTCCTGCACTGGAATCGGCATCGCCTCTGGAGGCATCTTCCGCGGCTTCCTCCGTCGTGCTGGTTGAGCCCTGTTTCGAGATCGTTTTCTCGTCTTCGGAACGCACCTTGGAGATGCGACCTGATTTTTCTTTAAGATACGAGAATAGGTCGGAAGTTGCAGAATCACTCATAGCAGTAGGGAGCATGTGCAGCAAACAAGGAGCCGTACGCCGGGCGGCTGACCGTCACTGGTCAGACGTACGCAGAAGAATCCATGAGGTATCGGTCTCAGAGTCGTAGTACAGATGTACCAGCGCGACAAACGGTCCGCGCCAGCTCGTTGCATCAAAGAGATGCAGGAAGCGCGCATCGAGCCGTTGTTGGCGCTGCCCTTCGTAGAAACGTCCGTAGAACGAGTCGGCAGCCGTGCTTGGCGCCAGATCGAGGAAGAAGTGGGTATCGAGGGCTTCTTCCCGTGAGCGCATGCGGTCGAACAGGGGCAGAGCGTACGCCTTATCGTTGAGCGACGTAACGTGCCCATCGTGATCAACGGCGATAGCAGCAAAGTCGAGATCATCGCGCTCCTCGGCGGTGAGCGATGGCAACTGACGCCGGGTGGCGGCGTCAGCTACGGACGGCGCAGCATGCCATACAGGATGTGGCTGTTGCTCCACTGTCGGACTGGCTGCTGGGGCTGTGGGTTGGCCAGATGTATCATCGTCGCTGGATGCGGGGGCAGCTGTCGCTTTAGCAGCGCCGGTCTCTTCACCGTTTGATGCCGCCGCTGCGCGTGATTGCTCGGCATCGTACTGATCGAGCCGGTCCAACACTTCTTCCGGTGTTTCTACGTCCAGCTTCTCCTGCAAGGTTTTCCAGGCCTGTGAACCGCCTATCTCGCTCTCGTATTTCGAACGGAGCGTTTCAACCTGATCGCGCAGTTCATTGATCTGCTCTGTTGCCTCTTCTGCCGACTCGAATCCTTCGTCGGTGAGCGTTTCCTTCTCTTGGTAAAGCACTTCAAGCTGATCGACCATGCTCTCGACAAGGCGATCCAGTCGTTCTGGGCTTCGTGTGCCCTCTTCATCGCCGTCATCGAATGGGGCACCCTTCGTTTCGTCACGGTCTTCGTAGAGCGTTTCAAGCTGCACGTTCATGTCTTCTACCATCTGAATGATGGCATCCGGATCAGAGATACCCAGTTCATCTTGCAGTTTCTCTTGTCGCGCGTAGAGCGCCTCGAGCTGTTGGAAGGTATCCTGGTTTTCGACTGGGAGAGATGCCGCTGATGCACGTGCTTCAACGTTGCGATATAGCTCGGCAAGCTGTTCATTCATGTTCTGAATCATGCGCACCGCCTCGTCGATGCTATCGATACCGAGCTCGCTAAGCTTCTCTTGCTCATCGTAAAGCTTTTCGATCTTGGTATCCATGCTCTCGGCAAGTCCAAGAATCTCCTGGGCTTTTTCGACCGAATCAACGCCCAGCATCTCTTGCAGTCCCGGAGGCAGGTCGCCGTTTTTCTCGTTGACATCGTGCTGTATGTAGAGGTCGTCGAGCTGCTCATCCATGCTCTGAATCATGGAGACGGCCTGCTCAGCACTCAGGCCGTGCTCTTCAAGCGTTTCATGCTCCTGCGCCAGCATCTCCATATCTTCGGTAAGCTGCCGCACCATCTCCTCCATCTCACGAGCATCGTTGGCTGACGCGATACCGAGGATCGACTCGATCTGGTCGAGCGTCTCGCGGGCTTCAAGCGTACCTTCATCGGGTAGCGGAGCCTCAGCGAGACGATTGATCTGCTCGGTGAGCACCTCCAGGAATGAGGAGACATCTGCAGCCCGGTCAATGCTAAGCGTTTTGGGCACGTCCATGCCCAGGCGGTCCAGTGCGCGACGCACTGACGTGCTCAACTGATCAAGCTTTTCTACAAAGGTTTCGGCTTCGCTAATCGTTGAGATGCCGAGCACAGCGCGGATCGAAGACGCTGCTTGCAGGACCTCGGTGTCGGGGCGCGTGCGTTTCTCGGTCCGTGCTTCGTTGAGGCGCTCGTTTTCGCGCTTCAGCGTTTTCACGTCGGCGACCACTTCGGTGGCATCGTTGTACCCTGCCTCCAGAACTGCCTGACGATCTTCGTAGAACGCATTTGCCTGTTGCTTCAGCGTCTGGATACGATCGAGAGCGGTCTCGTAGGTTGCTGCATCCAGCGCTTCCAGCAGCGCGTTACCCGACGTATCCTCCCCTGACCGGGTCACTTCCTCAAGGCGTGTCTCCAATTTGTCATTGCGCTGGCGGAGACTCGATATCTTTTTGTGCAGACGCGTGAGTACCTGCTCAAATTCGCTCAGGGTGACGAGGTCGTCCGATACGTCGTCGCGTTCATCCAGTGCGTCGAGCTGCTCTTTCAACGTCTCAACCCGAGACACGGCTTCGTCGGGAGTCTGTGCTCCGAGAAGCGAGCACATTTTATTCCAGGGCTCGACGAGTTCATCTGGAGAGTAGCGAGAAGAGGATGGCTCAGCCATATCAAATAAGCATCGTGAGTAGAGCGGACCCGTTAGCAACGCATGTTTTGAGCGCATGCCATGCTGCGGGCTATGTTGCACCGCACGCAAGGGCGAGTGCACATTATTTGTGATGCATGCAGAACACGTAACGAAGTGGCTGCACAGCAAGGTTCCACAACAGAAAAAGTCTCGCTAAAAGGTTTCTATTGTGTTTCTATATTGTATTTCTACGGGACACTTTTCTCGTAAGCGCATCTTTCTCGCAAGTAAATGCTGAAGGCAGATTATGCCTCCCACGCACCCTATCTACCACGCTGTTAACACAAAGAAACCCGGCTCACAGATGCAGCGGACTTGTTCTCAACATGAGACCTTCTTTTTTCACGGTTTGCCAGGCGACTGTAATGAATTCGGTATATGGCTTCGTACCTTGCAGCATTTGCGTGTCTCGTTCATTTGAGAAAAATGTGCAGTCTAGGCAATACAAATTAGCTAACGCTCGCACAGTCCGTGCATTGTCGCATTGCCTCACTGTCCATCCTCGAACAGACACGTATTTCCTCCTCCACAAGCGCGCTCGCTCATCAGCCCGATATGGACGCTACACCAACCACTGAAATAAGCACCGAAGAGCAACACGAGCGGGTCCACGACGCCCTCGAATCCCCCCTCGATACCCAGTGGGGCCAGGTACTAGACCAGTGGGATAGCGGAACGCTGGCGCAGAAGCGAGCTGTCCGTGCTTACGTGTCGGGCCTGCGCAATCGGATCATCCAGACGCTCGACGACCTGGACTCTGTCGATGAGATTCGTCAGGCTCTTGCTGTGCAGTATCTTGAAATGAAGTGTCATTGGACGCTTCTTAATACGCAGATCCAGAGCCAAACGGCTCGGAACGGCATGCCCGATGGGCCGCTCATGTACCGCGCTACGTGCGTCAGCCTGATCATTCAGGCCATCGAGCCGCTGCTGTCTCAGAGCCGCATCGATACCCTTACGCAGATGCTGGCCGAGCCGTTTGACTGAGAACCTGTTTTGATTTCTTAATTTGGGCTCCGAGCGGCGGCGCTGGACTGGGGCCGAAGGTCATGCCCCTGGTGCAAATTGCCCCCAATGTCGGCCCGTAGCCCCGGCTACGAACCGCCATCGGGGTCCAATTTTCGCCTCAGCGGCGCTCGCTCTCGCCTACAAACCAAAACCCAAACAGGCTCTGAGAGTAAGTACTGCCGGACAAAACGTTGCAGGCGGATCTGACTCCGCTATAGGCATCTTAGGCATCTGTGCTTACGTTTCCGCTACGGTAGCCTACGGTAGCGGCTGTACCGCAACGTTCTCAAGTTCGACAGTTGACACGAGCTCTACCGCGTCGTCTCGCCAGTGGGCCGGGTACCTGCTTAGCGTTCCCGGTTCGATCGACTCGGAGACGTAGTTACGATAGTCGGCAAAGCGCACACCTTCCATCCGGCGTACGTTATATGCTTCTCTGAAGCGCGTCCCCTGATCTTCTTCCGGGCCTCCAACTCCGAACGCGTAGGCCATGTAGTCCATCGCATGTGTGTTCGCATCGAACCAGTAGAGGAACTCATCCTGGTAGTCGGCCCCGCCTCCTTGACCAAAGGTCACCGCTACACGGTGATAGCGCGTCTCCCCAACAGTGTCGAGGCCGGCATACGTGGCCTGTACGGGCGGGTCCTGTAGCGGATAGGGCAACAGTGCGAAGTAGGCTACTGAGTTGACCGTGGTCTCGATGGATCCACGCGTATCAGCATCGATCGCAACGGTATCGGCCTCTACTACCCGGTAGACATCCTCGTTTGTAATACCCTCAACCACGCGCTGGTCAAGCGAATCGGCGTATGCACGGCGGTAATGGAAGCGACCGTCTTCTCGCTCCAGCGTGAACTCTGCCCCGCGAAATGTAAACGTCACGATAGCACGATCCAGCACATCGCCGCCGTGCGCATCGATTACGGCGTCTATGTACGCTTCTACATTGGTAGCAGGATCAGGCTCTTCTGCCGCGCAACCGGCGGCCCATGTCGCGATAAAAACGGACAGAAAGAGTATGCCCGCCCGTATCCCTCTTGTTTTACACATCGCGATCATGGGCCCTTTGCTTTGCGAAGGAAATAGGAGCCGGTTTATTCTTCGTCAGCTACCGAAAGCTCAACCGGAAGGGCAGTCTCGGCCCAGTGCATCAGCAGCGTTGCCGACGTGTCGCTTACTGCTTCGAACGAGAAGCTCATCTGCTCACGGAACGTGTCGGCCTCATATGGCATCACGTCGGTGCGTAACACGTCTTCCTCTGCATCATAGTTGTAGGCTCCCCACTGATTGGCGACAGCGTTGAGGACAACGGTCCATGCATCGTCATCCGCCGGAATCGTGAATAGCGCGTAGGTCCCTGCCTCGACCCGCTCGCCCTCCACGTGTACATCGCTGGCAAACGTAATGGTCGTTGCCTCGTTGGCACCGGTGCGCCATACCTCGCCGTAAGGAACGAGGTTGCCGAAGATGGTGCGCCCGCGCACAGACGGGCGTCCGTATGTCACTTGCACATCGGTCGTGCCAATTGTCTGATGCACTTCCGCATTGGGACTTACGCGCGGCTCGTCGGTGCTGCGTTCTTGCGCATGTGCAGACACGCTCGTCGTAAACAGCAGCGCACCAGCCACAAGGATGGCACTCAAGATTCGAGGGCTATGAAGCAGGATAGTCATATGATTTTGGGATAGACGATTAGAGTAATACGTGGGTGGGTTTTACGCTAATATGCGTATATATATCGCTACGGTCAAGCCCAGGCGGCGCCTCCGCCTCAATGCGATGCAACCGTTATGCAACCCTTTGGGGATCGTGGAGTGCCATTTACCTGAGCTCCCCTCCTCGGACCTGGCAGACCGCGCCTAAAAACACCATGTATGAACATCTATGGAGGGCTCTTACCGGTGTTCTATCTGCCGGATTTCCTCTTATAGGTTCTATCGCAGGGGTTCTATCGCAGGGGTTCTATCGCAGGGGTTCTATCGCAGGGGTTCTATCAGACGCCATCTCATCAATACGCAATCTTATCAACTTGTCGACTTTCACTATGACCCGTGTCGGATCGCTGCTACACACTTCTGGATACAGAAAGTTTTGTCTGGCTACGTGTTTGCTCGCTATGGCAGCACTTGGCCTCGCCGGGTGCCAGTCGGTAGCTCCCTTTTCGGAGTCGGACGAGCCGTCAGACGAAGAGACGCCCCGTGCTGACGAGATGCCCGCGCGTCCTTTTTACGTACAGGTAGGTAGCGCCGAAAGCCGTGCCGATGCCGAACAGACCTGGCAGCAAGTAGTGGCCTGGTGGGAGGCTACCGACGCGCCGCCCGAGCCGCTGCGCCGCTACGCAGAGGCCCCCGTGCGCGTCGTGTGGCAGGCACCACTCTACCGCGTTCGTGTGGGTCCGATGGCGAGCCGCGACGAAGCCAATGCAGTGCGGGATGTCCTACGCAGCCGTTTTGAGAGCGCTTTTATCGCACGCGGCACGCCTTAGAGCCTCATGCCTTAGAGCCTGTTCTCCCCCTGGAGGTAATTACACAGAGTGCGCCGCGCCGGTTACATCATACGAAGAACGGGCGGATCAGCTGATCAAAGTACATCAGGATAAGCAACACCAGCCAGAGCAGGTGCCCAACGCCTGTCCCAATCGCGACTTTTTTGCGCGCGCCATCGGCCGCCTCGCTGGCTGCATCGGCTCCCTCGGCAACTGCATCGGCCAGGCTGTTCCAGCCGGGACGAATCAGCAGAAACTGCACGCCAACCAGCACGAGCATGAGCGTCAGCGACGCGTGGTACTGCGGCGGGTAGCCTGAGAACCCACCTCCGTAGAAAAAATTTGTATAGGCAAAGATAAGGGTGAGCACGATAAACCCGTTCATCCACTTGACCGTGCTGCGGGTGTCTTCAGCGAGAGCCGCTGCTGCAGGTCCCTGCAACGAAAGCACGGTTCGCGCTTTCCCCGCCAGGCGAAGCCCCAGCCCGAACCAGGCCGACGCCGTAACAATGTGAAGAACGACAAGAACGTATGTGAGTGTCATGGGCGCTGTACAGTCAGACCACGAAAAGTAACGGATCATGTACACGAAGCGGTACCGCGAAGGTGCCACGAAAATTCAACGATACATGCGAGTCGGACACCCGGATACCTACCTGATTTCATGATGGATGCCTCTTCTGTTGCACGACTGCTTATGCTGGCCGGCTTGCTGCTTCTCTTACTGGGCGGACTGCTCTGGGCCAGCACCTCCTTCATCAACTGGGGTGGGTTGCCTGGCGACCTTTCATTCAGCACCGAGTCGACTCGAATTTACGTACCGATCGGCACGATGATCGTGGCAAGTGTGATTTTAACCTTGCTCCTGAACCTTCTACTTCGCATGTTACGGTAACCCATCTCATCATTCCCCGCGATTACAGCCTGTATGCCCATGAACATATCGAAAGATGTCATCAGCGTCATTTTAGGAGGCGGAGCTGGCACCCGGCTCTATCCGCTCACAAAGCTACGTGCTAAGCCGGCCGTTCCTCTGGCTGGGCGCTATCGTCTCATTGACGTGCCCATCTCGACCAGCCTCAACTCAGGCATCGAGCGCATCTTCGTACTTACACAGTTTAACTCAGCCAGCCTGAACCGGCATATCGCACGCGCCTACCGGTTCGACCGCTTCAGCAACGGTTTTGTCACGATGCTCGCAGCCGAACAGACGCCGGCGTCGAAAGACTGGTTTCAGGGCACGGCAGATGCGGTGCGCCGTAGCCTCGACCATATGGAGGGCTACAAGCACAAGCAGGTGCTTATCCTCTCGGGCGACCAGCTCTACTCGATGGACTATGCCAAGATGCTGGCCCATCACCAGGAAACCAACGCCGACATTACGATCGGAACCATTCCGGTAACAGCCGAAAAAGCCCCCTCGTTTGGCATTCTGAAGACCAACGAGGACCAGATCATTACCGAGTTCTCCGAAAAGCCTGCTCCCGATGAACTTGAGGGCAAGAGCAGCCCGGTTTCTGCAGAGATGCAGGAGCAGGATCGTGTCTACCTGGCTTCTATGGGGATCTACATTTTCGAGGCCGGACTGCTGCGCGAGATGCTCGATGCCTATCCCGACGACCATGACTTCGGGCATGGCATTATTCCGCGTGCTATCGATGCACACCGCGTAGCCAGCTATCCGTTTGGCGGCTACTGGAGCGACATCGGGACCATCGAGTCGTTTTTCGAGGCCAACATGATGTTAACCAAAGATCAGCCCGACTTCGACCTCTACGATCCCGACCGCCCGCTCTACACCAACGCCCGTATGCTGCCACCCGCCAAAGTTCAGAGCTCGTACGTGCAGAACTCACTCATTGCTGAAGGAAGCATTGTCATCAACAGCCAGATCACAAAATCGGTTGTTGGCATCCGGTCGTACATCAGCGAAGATACCAAGGTAAGCAACACCGTGCTCATGGGCGCCGATCATTATCCCTGGCAGACTGATGCAGGAATCGGGCGCCGCGAAGGGCCCGCTCGCCCAGGCATCGGCGAAGGGTCGAACATCGAGGGAGCCATCATCGACAAAAATGCGTCGATCGGGAAGAACTGCATTATCAAGAACCGCGAAAACGTAGATGAGGCCGAAGGCGAGAACTACATGATTCGCGACGGCATTGTCGTCATTCCCAAGAACGCCGTCATTCCCGACGGTACCATTATCTAACCTGCTCATGCGCTGGAGGTGCGAGAGGAATGCGCTACGTATGCTGCCCGCTCGCATCCCCAACCGCTTTCTGCCTGTTTTCTGCCCGTTTTCTTTTGGATTCGACCCTTCCACCTGTATGAATATTGTCATCCTGACCAACGAGTACCCCCCTAATGTGTATGGCGGCGCAGGGGTGCACGTCGAGTACCTGACCCGCGAAATGGCTGCAGCCGACGACGGAGAGCACCACGTGCAGGTGCTTAGCTTTGGCGAACAGGACATCACCGGGGGCAATCTGGAGGTGCAGGGTGTTACCGCCCCCGACGTGCCTCATCAGGACCCCCGACACGAGAAGTTTTTAGATGCGATGGCACGCAACGTGATCATGGCCGGGTCTGTCCAAGACGCTGACATTGTGCACGGGCATACCTGGTATTCGCATCTGGCAGGCTGCCTGGCCAAGCAGCTGACCGGCGCCAAGCTGGTGCTGTCGACCCATTCGCTGGAGCCGCACCGTCCGTGGAAAGTCGAGCAGCTGGGCACCGCCTACCACGGGTCAAGCTGGGTCGAGCGCACAGCCTACGAGAACGCCGATGGCGTGGTCGCCGTCTCGTCTGCGATGCAAGACGACGTGCACGAGCTCTACGATGTACCGCGTTCGCGCATCCGCACCATCTACAATGGCATCGACATCGACCAGTACAAACCGCGCCACAACGACGACGTGCTGCGCAAGCACGACGTAGACCCCGACCAGCCGTATGTGCTGTTTGTCGGGCGCATCACGCGGCAGAAGGGCATTCTGCACCTGGTGCGTGCCATCCACGACATGGACGACGATGTGCAGGTTGTGCTCTGCGCTGGTGCGCCCGATACCGACGAGATTGCAGAAGAGATGACAACGCTGGTGGAAGAAGCGCGGTCTACATCGGGTAACCGGATCGTCTGGATCAACGAGATGCTACCCAAAGACGAGGTCATCACGCTCTACTCGCATGCCTCGCTGTTTGTGTGTCCGTCAGTCTACGAGCCGTTTGGCATTATCAACCTGGAGGCAATGGCCTGCCACACCCCAGTGGTTGCCTCTGCCGTTGGGGGCATTCCGGAGGTTGTCGTAGATGACGAAACGGGATTGCTGGTCTCCTTCGAGGCGCAGGAAGGCGACAACTTCGACCCCAAAGATCCCGATGCCTTCGCAGCCGACCTGGCCCATGCGGTCAACACGCTCATGGCCGACCCCGACCGGCGCGCTTCAATGGGTGAGAAGTCTCGCGCCCGCGTCGTTGAGATGTTTAGCTGGACGGCCATCGCCGAGCAGACGCTTGGCTTCTATCGCGACCTGTTGGATGGAACGGTCGCATAGTACGCAACCGTTCTTATTCTTGTGTCGACGTGGGAGCGCATTGCGGTGCGTTCCCACGTTTGTTTTACACTTGCTTTACGCTGTACTACAATAGCTACACGGTCGCCATGGCTGAACTGCTTGACTTTCTGGGCTCATACTGGTGGGTCCTGCTCGTTTTTACGGTGTTTATCTACAGCGCTTTCGAGGAGTGGCTGCAGTTTAAAAAAGAACAGCGCAAGATCGGCACTTCGACCGAAGAAACAGAAGAGAAGCTGGACGAACTGCGCGAAGAGTGGGAAGCCGAACGCAAGCGCTTGAATAAGCGGATTCAGCATCTGGAAACGATCGTGACCAGCGACGTATGGGACGCTGCGTACGGCGCATCATCTGACAGGCCTGACAGGTCTGGTAAGTTTGATGCGGGTGATGCAGCTGAAACGTCTACGTCGCCCGGCCCTCTGCTTGATGACCTGGACGCGCCCGACGACCCCTCGCACGAAGAGAAAGCTGAGCGCCTGGCACGCCGCCTACGCAACCGGTAGCACAAACGTGAAGGTAGATCCCTCTCCCACCTCGCTCCTGACCTGCAGGTGGGCGTCGTGCGCGTTCAGGATATGCTTCACAATGGAAAGCCCCAGTCCCGACCCGCCCTGGTGCCGGGCGCGACTTTTGTCGACCCGGTAGAACCGCTCTGTAAGCCGGCTCAGGTGGCGCTCGGGAATCCCGATGCCGTTGTCGCGCACCGTTACCTCTACGAGGGCATCGCTCGCACGGGCCGCAAGCGCCACGTATCCCCCTGGCTCGTTATATTTAATGGCGTTGTCGGTCAGGTTCACGAGCACCTGTCGGATGCGTTCGCGGTCGCCCTGCACAGGAGGCAACGCCTCTTCTTCAGATACGTCGATCCGCAGCGTAATGTCTTGCTTCTGGGCTTTTGGCTCAAGCGTCTCGACGACCTCGCGCATGAGCGTACCGACGTTAAAACGGGTTATCTGCATCTCCATCTCGCCCTGCTCAAGCCGGGCAATCGCCGAAAGGTCGCGCGCGAGACGGTCGAGACGCGTAGCGTTCTGGATAATCTTACGGAGGAACGTACGGTTCACATCAGGGTCGTCGACTGCTCCATCTGCAAGTGTTTCGGCAAAGCCCTGGATCGAAAAGATAGGCGTTTTGAGTTCGTGCGACACGTTTCCGATGAACTCGCGGCGATAGCTTTCCATCTGGCGCATGTCATCGATCTCGCGATCGCTCATCTGGGCCGTGCGGTAGAGCTCCCACACGAGCGCGTCGAGTTCATCGCCACGAGGCGAGGGCGGGGCCTGAAGCGCCCCAAACTGATGCGCGCGCAGATGGTGCAGCATGTCGTGCATCCGCTGAAAGCGGGCGTGGGTGTTCCACCATACCCCGGCATAGCTCGCTACGGCTGTACCTGCAGCAATCAGCAGGCTCTGCCCGGCACTCACGCCAGCCAGCAGCGCCGTGCCCGCCGATGCCAGCGCAGCCAGCGCCGCGATCTTGCCCCCCAGCCACTGAACGTACCGCGCAGACGTAAGCATGGAAGGCCGCTGGTCAGTTCAGTGCAGGGGCTGCAGCGAGACGTACGGGAAGATGTGCCGTCAGGTCGGTGAGGCGAGGCGTGGGAGCCTCCTGAAAACACTCAAAGCAGACCCCGTCTTGCACGCTCTGTAACGGGCGGTGCTCTTCGATGACGGGCATGTACGTTTCATAGCAGTGCAGGGCCTCTTGCGCCACCTGGATGGCAGCGTCGTTCACCGGAATAACACAGTCGATCGCGGAATCGGGCGACCCGGTCAGATGAGCCGGACGGTCATCGTCTTCTTCCAACAGTGTGAAGAAGGCCAGGCGGCGAACCGATGTCGACCTGTCTCTGTCTCCTGCGCACACGACGCGCTTCACCGCAGCATGGGTAACAAGATGGTCAGGGTGGCCGCTTATGCCGTGTACGGCGTATGTGATGACAATATCGGGACGCAGACGGCTAATCTCCCGTTCGATAGGCGCTTCAATAGCCAGCGGCGAAAGATCGGCCAGCTCGCCGTCGGGCAGGTCGAGCACCTTGAGAGACGTCAGGTCGAGAGCCTGCGCCACGTTCTGCATCTCGCCGTATCGCACTGCCCCCATCTTCTCTTTGTTGAACCCGAGGCGGTGGCGCTGCTTGGTGGCTTCGCCCCGCGTCAGGGTAAGCAGATGCACATCGTGTCCATCGGCGCGTTGCTGCGCAAGCGCGGGCGCTGGCCCGAAGCACTCGTCGTCAGGATGCGGAAAAATGTAGAGCAGTGTTGCCATAAAGCCGCAAGTTCGCTTGAGCTAAAAGACGTCAGGTACGGACGCTCACACGACACGCATGCTATAAAAGATTCAGGGGCTGGGCATGTCAGAGGCAGGCTCATCGACCTCTTCAATGATGTGATTAAACTGCACCGTTCCGGTTCGCAGCATGCGCCGCACGTAAGGATGGCAGAGCTTGCAGTTGTGCCCGAAGCACACCGCATCCTGCAGCGCCTCTACCGTCTGCGCACCTGTGTCGCGCGCTACGTCGCGCAGGTGTGCAAACGGTACGTTGTAGCAGTAACATCGGTCTATCGTCATGGGCGTATCTCCTATGTTCGCGATGCCTTGCTGTGCCAATCGCGTGCATGCCAGAACTGCGGTGCCGGCCCCGCATAGCCGCTTCACTATTGTTCGGTTTGGGTGATGCGAAGAGCAATGTGTCCGGGTGCAATGCCAGCATCGTACGACGTGAGCTCGGCGCCTCCGAACTCGTTCACGGTAACGACGCCGGCTGCTCCAAACGGATTGTCCTCGTCGGGGCGTCCCAGATAAAGCACTTCGTTTACGGCATCCACTGCAATGGCTCCAATGGGAGGGCCGTCGATGGCGATGTCTTCCCGGTTGCCCGTGCTCGCGTCGTAACGCACGACTGTGTTGCCATTAAGCACTACATACATCTCATTAAGGATGCGAGTGAAAAACACGCGCTGCTGTGCGCTTGCCGAGGTCAGCTGTCCGGGCAGGTCTTCGCGAGCGAGAATATCGCCGTTGGCCCGATCAATGATCCGGATGGCTCCGTCGGTCTCTTCAACGACGTTAAAGTCTTCATCGACGTTAAAGTCTTCATCGAAGATGGTGGCTCCAGTACAGGCCACAGCCAAATTTTCCTCGGCGGTGCGGTACACCTGGCGCGGCGTGTCGCACTCCGGATCGATGCGGTTTACAATCTCATTGTTGGCCCGGTTGATGACCACAATTTCGCCATCCTGCTCACCTGTTGTCACGTAGATCTGGTTCTGCGTTCCGGTGAGTCCCTCGGGATTTCTGTCAAGCAACGTGGTATCGACAACGGCCCGGTTGGCTACATCCACCACGTAGACCCCCGGCTGGCCTTCGCCGCTGAAGTCTTTGCTGGTAACATATGCGACGGCGCCATCGGAGATGGTGTAACGCGGGTTAGGAATGCCTTCAACGAGGCCAAGCTGGTCTTGCGTTTCGAGGTCAAACAGACCGACCGACGCGGTTTCGCCAAAGACTGCCAGATACCGCTCATCAAGCAGAATGTGACTCTGAATATACGAGGCAAATTCCCCTTCGCCGCGCGTAACGGCTCCTCCTTCTTCGACGTTGGGATCGATAAAGGTGAAGCTGCTGTTCTGCCCGCCAAAGGCGCCGGCGTTGGCAACGACGACATCAGACGTCTGAACGTTGATCGTGTCGCTGTCAAGCGGTGTCAGGTCGCATCCAGCGATAAATAGGAGCCCTGCCAGGAGCAGCGCAGCAAGGGGTAATGAAGCTGTACGATTGATCATAAGGACGTAAAGGAGTTACAGAAGGCATGAATCAATGCAGCATCCATGTAAACATGTAAGATGGATGCGCCGTTTTGGTAGAAAAGTGTTCTGTTCTGCAAAAGGGTTCTCTTATAGCTGCACACGGAGCGATACGGTGCCATGTCGCGGCGGAACCGGTTGGTCGTTGAGCAGGGTGTAGTCGGTGTTGAGCAGATTCTCAATCTGAAGGCGCAGCTGCACAGACAGATCGTTCCACTGCTGCTCCACCCGAAGCTGCGTGTCGGCTGTCAGGTACGGGGCACGCGATCGTGAGCCGTCGCTGGTCGTGTAGCGACGCCCGATGCGACGCACGTTCACATCGAGCGCCAGCGCTCCTACAGACGCCGTAACGTAGGGCGTAAAGGTCGTTCGAGGGGTGTAGCGTAGCGGCTGGTTGTATGAAGACGATTCGGGATTCGAGCGGTCGCGCGCATCGGTAAATGCGGCGCTGAACCCGGTTGTAATGTCAACATACGGAAGCGTGCGGATCGTAGTGGCTGCATCAGCCTCTACGCCTCGTGTCCGTACGCGCTGCACGTTCTGCGGGGCCCAGAAGCCCTGCGTGGTGGGCGTCCAGACGATGCGATCGGTATGGCGCTGCTCAAAGATCGTAAGCGATGTGTGGCTGGACGCCCGCTGCCATCGAACGCCTGCGTCGGCGCTCCAGCCGCGCTCGGGGCGCAGGTCGGGTACGCCGCCGGGCTGCCAGTAACGATCGTTGAGCGTCGGCATCCGAAAGGCACGCCCAACATGTGCCTTGAGGCGCAATCCGTCATACGCTGGTAGCGGCGTAAGGTTGATGCCAAGGCGCGGAGCCGTGGCGACGCGGTTCGTGCCTTCGGGCACGCGGTATGCGTCTACGCGTACAGCCGGATACCATCGCACCCGGTCGCCGGTGCGGACGGCGCTGACGGCGAGTCCGGCATGCTGCTGTGTAGCCTGACTTCGCAGGCTGGGATGGCGCGCCCAGCTGGACTGCGCCGACAGGCCTGTGTTGAGCCTCCACGTCTCTGCTACGCCGCCTTCCCACTCGGCTTCGGTGCTGGCCACGTAGGTGTGTCCGGTGTCGTCGATATTCTGTTCCGGATTTCGGTAGCGGATCGCATCGTACTGAGCAAACCCACGGGTGGTGAGCGTGCCTGAAGCCAGGCGCCACCGGTGATGTGCCCACATGCGAGCGCTGCGGTCGCGCTGCCGTTCGGTGTTGGCCGCCAGGCTACTCGTTCCGGGGAGTCCCCGGTTCGTAGCCGTAACCAGGGCCGCGACGCGCGAACGGTCGGTGGCGGCGGTATGCGTAGACACGAAAGCACTGTACTGCGTGCGGTCGGCGTTGTCGCGGCGCACTGTTTCTGCTGGGAAGCGTGCCCGATCTTCGTACGGAAAGTCGCCTTGCAGGCGCTCGTAGCGCGCTGCTGCCACCCAACTCCAGTCGCCTGCACGGTCGCCGACGAGCAGATCCCCGCCATGCTGCCCGAAGGCACCAGCCCGTGTCGTAAGGGCAAGCGCGGGCTTAGCGGGGGCCCGGGTACGCAAGTGCACCGCCCCGCCCATCCCGTCGCTGCCGTAGAGCGGCGCCGCGGGCCCCTGCATCACCTCGACCGACTGCAGAAGCACAGAAGGGATAAGCGAAAGATCTGTCTGCCCGAGCTGCGGATTGGCGATGCGGTGCCCGTCGAGCAGTACGAGCGTCTGCGAAGCACCGCTTCCCCGCGACGACGCGCTGGCGAGTCCGTAAGCACTGGCGCGGCGAATATGAACGGATGAGCGGCGCTCCAGCACATCAGCCACCGTTGCGCTGCCAGATGCCACAAGCGCTGTCGAGTCAATGCGCGCGATGGAAGCCGGCGCGTTGTGCACCGTCGTAGGGATACGTGTGGCAGTGACCGTCAGCTCGGGCAGGTTGATCGCCCAGTCGACGGTATCGCGCGGCGCGAGGGGAAGGTCGGAGGCCGATGCGGCACCGGCAACGCATCCCGACGCTGTCATCAGCGCGAAGGCACTCCACAGAAAGAAACGACGGAACGAAACGACCATGCCTCATTGATGTGGGAGGGTCGTCGCCCCAGAAGATGCTGCAGGCGCTACACATACCCGTTGGCTGTGGGTACGGTATGCGCTACCAGCAAGAAGACCCCGGCGGTTCACAGCGCCAGACGTCAAACAGGTGGGCCAACGCCGCTCCCTCTATTCCCGGAGGAAGGTGACGAATGCACGCCACAGGCAGGTCTCCTGGCTTGCCGGCGGACCGTACGAGGCTTGCGCCTTCACAGGTCGTGTCTACACCTCGCTGGTGCGGCTGGCTCTTCCCATTCTATGGAACAGTGAGCGCAGACGGCGAGAGGCGGAGCACCGGATCACAGTTGCGGGTACAGCTCTCGGTTTCAGTACGGGCACATAGCACGTTCTGGCATATGCTCGCGCTGGCACGAGATTCCCTTTTCATCGCCATTCGAAAACAGCGAACCTGTAGCGGGGCCATCTACCGCATTGTTACAGATGCGATATATAAGCACCTATAACATACACGCGCCTCCTACAGAGTGTCCACCACTTCACACAATACGAACGATACAACAGCGGACGCCTACGGCAGACGGAAAGCTTCAGTATGGCTTTGTGCTGTGTTTTGCAAGGCATAATCTGCATGAGGTACCCTGCATGTGCTACCCTGCCTCATAGAGTGCAGATGTAAGCGCCTGTTCAGGAAGCGGTTGGTAGACGGGGATGCTCGTGCCGCCTTTCATAGCAGCACCCAGTTGAAGCGCCAGGTTCATCAGCACAAGCCGCGTGCGCACATTGCGTCCGACCAAATGCAGCGCCTCTTCCACGCGCGAGACCATCGCCTCCAGATCGGCATCGGGCAGATGCTGGCAGAAGTTCGCCACGGCTTCAGCCTGATCTACGTTCACAAGCGGCGCCTCGTCACCCAGTGTCTGGTAGAGCATAAGGTCGCGCACCCACCGGATCATGAGGCGCAGCACCCCCTTCACCCGCTCGCGTCCGAGCCGATCGATTGCGTCGATCCGTTCGTTCAGGGCATCCGTTTTGCGCGTGTACGCCGCGCGCAGAAAGTTGAGTACCAGCGTGCGGCTCTCGCGCAGGTGGGTACTCTCGTTAAGCTGCAGGGCGTGGCTATACGACCCATCGGCCATGCGAGCGAGCATAGAGGCCTCGCCAGATGGAAGGGCTTCGCGTTCCTGAAGCGCTCCGGCAATTGCACTTGGAGAAAGCGGGTCGAAACGCACTTTCTGGCAGCGCGACACAATAGTGGGCAGCATCTGATCAACGCGGCTGCTTGTCAGGATGAACACCGTTTGCGAGGGCGGTTCTTCGAGCACCTTCAGGAAGGCATTCGCCGCCGAGGTATTCATGTATTCGGCATCGGTGAGCAGCGCAATCTTGTAATCTCCTTCGCCCGGGTGGAACGTCATAGGCCGCACCACCTCCTCTTTCATGCGGTCGATGTGATACATGACCTGTTTGTTGGAGGTCTTTTCGGGGTCTTCAAGCGACGGGCGGCGCACGTAATCGACCGGAGCGTAGGGCTCCTCTCCAACTCGTTTGATGCGCCTGGCCACATCGTCGTCGCTTGTGCCTTTCGGATACGGAAAGAAGACGTGTACATCGGGATGCACCATGCGGCGCGTTTTCTGGCAGGCTGCGCAGCGGTCGCATGCCTCTTCGTCCTGCTCGGTGCACTGCAGCGCGCGCGCTAGCTCAAGCGCAGCCGGGACCGTACCCGTGCCTCGCGGGCCGTGAAACAGGTATGCATGGGGCACACGCTTACTTGAGAGCGTGCGACGAAGCATATCCACCACGCGCTCCTGTCCAATGATTTCAGACCAGGCCATCCGTACGGGCGAAGGGTTATTCAAGAAAGAAACAGATATACATGATACGAGACAGCGTGCACGAATGGAACCCCTGTGCGCATCCCTCTGCCCCACTCATTTCTTCTTCACGACGCAGCGTGGAACCTTAATGCGGCTACGGTTCATAGAATAGGACTGCAAATTAGAATGGCGCGGTAGCTCAGATGGTTAGAGCGTCGGATTCATAACCCGGAGGTCGACGGTTCAAATCCGTCCCGCGCTACATACATTACATATACGTATGTTATGCCACGTATACGTTGTGTGGTAAAAACAGATTTCTCAACTCTTTTGAAGGTGGCTTCAGCACGTTGCCACTTAGAGCCGTTTTGTTCTCAAGAGCCTGTTCTAATTTCTTAATTTGGGCTCCAAGTGGCTTTTTTGAACTGCAAACTAAGCCCCGAACAGGCTCTTGGTCTGCAATCTTGGTCGGGCTATGCTGTCTTGATGAATGATAGCCTCGGGAACCGTTAGGGCATGGCCCTGACGTTGCGAGTCTTAATCGCAGTAAAATTTTCGCACCGATGGCACTTTTTCTTGCCTGCAGCGCGTCTTCGCACCGGTTCTGCAGAGCGCAAAGGAAGACTCATGAAACCCTCACTTTCTATTGGCCTTCGATTTATCTACATTACATTATGTAAAAGTAAATGCTTCACCGGTAGTACAGTAGTACATTGACGGATCTTGTTGGGCTATCTTATCTCCATTGTTCGTGCTTGGGTGAATGCGCACGACCGTTTTCGGCCTGAAGCTAATAGGCTGAGGTTATCTATCACCCTTTGGAACCCCCTATCTGGTGAGCTTTACGTTTTACATGCGTTCTCTATCTCGAAGTCAATCTCGGGCCGTCCTGAGAGGCGGGTCTACACTCTCGTTTATCCTATCCAATACTCGTAGTATTATGAACATTCGAAACGCCATAACGAGCAAACTATTTTCGTTTGTGCTCGCTGGAGCGGTTCTGCTTTTTCTATCAGCTTGCGATTCCGACGAAATCTCGACAGGTGTTGATCCTGTTGAGCGGACTGCAGCTGAGCTTGTTGAAGAGTCTGATTATCTTTCCACACTTGAGACGGCGATCACCGAAACTGAACCCAGCCTTCTTGAGACACTGGATGGCAGCGAACCACTGACAGTGTTTGCTCCTGGCAATCCAACCTTCAATAACTGGGATGCTGAGAAACTACTTGGCAACCCCGACCTACTTGTTGATGTAATTCAGCACCACGTTGTCAGCGAGCCGTTTACAACCGCAGACCTGGGCGAAGGCCAAACGCTTACCTCGCTTCAGGGGTCGGAGCTGGCTGCGACCGCCGGCAGTGTAAACGGAATAGGCTATTTCCGGTCTGACCAGAACGTCACTAACGGGACAGTCCACATTATCAATGGTCTGCTTTTCAATAACCGTACAATTGCCGAGCGGACTGAGTTCTTTGTACCTGCGCAGGCATTTTTCAATGCCACTGAAGGGTTTGGAGTAACGGCTGCCCTTGACGACCCCTCCGATGACCTGACCGTCTTTATTCCGACCGAAGAGTCTCTTGGCGGGCTGCAGCCGCTCATCGAAGCTCAAGGATTGGACGATGCGGATGTCGTCGAAATCCTGCAGTATCACGTTCTCGGCGAATCCATCTCGGCTGCCGAGCTTGTTGCACAACTCAATGGAGGCGAGGAAACTGTTTCTGTCCCTACGCGTCAGGGCGAGTCGATTATCTTTGAAGGCTCGTTCAGTGAAGAGGGCGACCTCCAGTCCATTACCATCAATGGCGGCCAAGCTACGATCAACCTGGGAGACACTAACCTGCGCTCCAGCAATGGAATTGCACATTTCATTACGGGCCTGCTGCTCCCTGAGGAGTTCCGCCCGGCCATGGATGAAGTAATTGCCTCCACCGGCGGCCTCGGCACGCTCACGACGGCGCTTGGCGCAACCGGTCTGGATGAGGCACTCGCGAACCGCGACGGCTCTTTCACTGTCTTCGCGCCCAGCGACAACGCATTCAGCAACTACGACGTAGACTTGCTCTTGGGCCAGCCGGATGTGCTCACGGATGTATTGCAGTACCACGTAATTGCCGGCCAAGAAATCGGCTCCGACGACCTTGAAGAAGGCTTGGTAGAAACACTCCAGGGCGACGAGGTAGCAGTCTCAATTGGTGAGGAAGAAGCAGCATTCATCAACAACGCTTCTGTTACAACCGTCGACCTTCCGGCCGTTAACGGTGTGCTTCACATCATTGATGATGTGCTTCTTGAAAATCGCACGCTGGCTACCCGCCTTAACGTCACACGGGCTACGCAAACACTGAGTGAGCGTCTACGAGAAGCTGAACTGGCCGCGGCCTTCGAAGATGAAACGCTGGACTGGACGGTGTTTGCACCGACCAACGACGCCTTCGATGCCGCTAACTTTAATGAGTTTACGTTCTCAGAGCGGGAAGCAATCCTGCAGTACCACGTTCTCACAGACGCAGTTGACTCAGGCGTGCTGGTCGATGCACTTGCCGACGAAGATGCTGAGTTGAGCGTTGAAACCCTTCAAGGCGAGGACGTGACCTTCACTGGCACGTTCGACGATGAAGGTGACCTCAACGGCATTAACGTCAATGGCGACCAGGCGAGCATTGATCTCGATAACGTGGACATCGAAGCGCTCGACAGCTTCATCCACCTGATCGATGGCGTTCTGCTACCTCCGAGCTTTACTGATGAGAGCGGAGAAAACGGCGACGCTGTATAGTGTAAAGCTGTACGCAGAGCAATAGACCAACGAAGTTTCTTTCGTTGGACACAAAAAGCCAACCGGGTTGCTCCCGGTTGGCTTTTTTGTATACAGCGTCGTAGTTAGCCATCCGACGGCTGTTGTAATTAGTACCACCGCACTTGCACCCTCAGCCCCCTGGGTGAAGCCGGTCGAGCATGCGAATGAGCGCGGTGGCGCTTCGCAGGCCGGCTTTGGGGCGCGGCTCAGCGTACACCTCCATGCTTACCGGGCCGCGAAAGCCGTCTTCGTAGAGCATTTCGATCTGGGTTGGCCAGTCGACGTCTCCTTCGCCAACGATCGTGTCGTGCCACTGCCCCCGTTCGGTGCGGCCGTCGCTGCAGCGTACCAGCGTGATGCGGCCCGACAGCGCATTGAGCCCCGCAGTGGGGTCTTCTCCTGCCCGCAGCGCCGCCACCGGATCCCACGCAGCTCGCACGTTCGGATGGTCGACCAGCGCAAGAAGCACCGCGAGGTCGCGCCCAGTCGGACACAACGAGGCGGGGTCGTTTTTAACGCCAATCAGCACGTTGTACTCGGCCGCCTGCTCCCCGGCCCGGCGCAGCGCGTCGGCAGCGGTGTCGAGGGCAGTGTCGTCATCGTTCGGCGTAGCAGCAAACGGGTCGGTCACAAAGCGTGGACAGCGCATGCGTTCGCAGAAGCGCAGCAGTTCGGGCAGACGCGCCAGGTCGTTGAGCCACATCATGCGGTCGTGCACCGGTCCGCCAAAGATAGACGGCACCACGCTGCTTAAAAGAAACTCGCTCGCTTCCAGCTGCTGACGAATCTGCGGCTCGTTGACGTCGGGCACCCGGTCTTCGGGGCCGCCTACGGTGCGCAGCTCCATGCCCTGCAGCCCCCACAGCTGCGTGTAGTGCAGCGCACGTCCTAAATCGGAGGTTACGGTATCGGTAAGCCAGACGGGGATCATAGCAGGTACAGCAGTTGGATGCGAAACGAACAGCCTGCTCAACGAGCCACACGGGGAGCGTGTTCGGTCGAACTCTGGATAACACGAAGCATTGATAGTACCCGTCGTTTTCTGCTCATTCAGTTTCTGCGCTATGCCTACTCTTGATGATGCCGTCACCGTCGCCGATGTAGCCCGGGCTGCTAACCGGCTGCGCGGCGTGGTGCACAAAACGCCCGTGTATACGTCGCGCTCGCTCGATGCACGGGTGGATGCGGACGTATTTCTGAAGTGCGAAAATCTGCAGCGCATCGGTGCGTTTAAGATTCGCGGGGGCTACAACGCACTCAGTCAGCTTTCCCCCGAGCAGCAGGCTGGCGGCGTGATCGCCTACTCGTCGGGGAACCACGCGCAGGCGGTGGCGCTGTCGGGGCAAATCCTGGGCATCGACACGACGATTCTGATGCCCGAGAATGCTCCTACCGTTAAGCTGGAGGCTACGCGCGGGTACGGCGCCGAGGTCATTACCTACGACCCCGAACAGACCGTGCGCGAAGAGTATGGCGCGCAGCTCGCCGAGGAGCGTGGGCTTACCCTTGTGCCTCCGTATGACCATCCCCATGTGATTGCCGGCCAGGGCACGGTGGGGTGGGAGCTGCTGCAACAGGTGCCCGACCTGGATGTGCTCCTGGTGTGCTGCGGCGGAGGGGGAATGCTATCGGGATGCGGCATTGCGGCTGCGGCTCTACAGCCCGACTGCACCGTCGTTGGCGTAGAGCCCGAAGCCGGCGACGATGCCACGCGTTCCTTTCACACAGGTACGCTCCACGCGGTACAGCACCCCGACACAATCGCAGATGGTGCGCGCACTCCGTCGCTTGGCGAGTACACCTTTCCGCTTGTGCGCCGCTACGCCGACGACATGGTTACCGTGCCTGACTCCGCTATCGTCGATGCGATGCGCTTTCTGTGGACGCGCACAAAGCTGGTTACGGAGCCAACAGGAGCGCTGGCACTGGCCGCGCTTTTCAACGGCGCGGTGCCGGGCAATGGGCGCCGCATCGGGGTCACGCTTAGCGGCGGAAACGTAGATATCGCTCGCGCTGCAGAGCTTATTGCGTAGCCACTTTGCAGGCTACGCCCCCTCACGCTCTCACCACGGCCTCTCTGGTTTCTCTCACTCGTTCCCTCTTTACTGTGCCTTCGTTTGACGAACTGCGCGCCTACCTTAACGGACTGGTTGCGCACTACGAAGAACCCTCATTCATCGCCGACGACCCTATCGGTATTCCGCATGGGTTCGACGACCCGCGTGACCAGGAGATCATCGGACTGTACGCAGCGCTGTTGGCGTGGGGGCGCCGCACAACCATCATCAACAAGCTTGAAGAGCTGTGCGAGCGGATGGACTACCGCCCGCATGCTTTTGTAACCCACTTCGACGCAGCCCGCGATGCGGATGCACTCGACGGGTTCAAGCATCGCACGTTTCAGCCGGTGGATGCGCTGTGGTTCACGCGCAACCTGAGCGATGCACTGGCCCGCCACGGCTCTGTTGAAAACATCTTCGCTGATCACCTGCCCAGCGACCCCGAACACCCGTATCCACTCGGACCGGCCATTCAGGGATTTAGCACCACCATGCTGAACATCAACGCGGGCACGCCGCAGCGGCTACGTAAGCATCTGGCGCGGCCCGAGGCAAAGAGTGCCTGCAAACGCCTGAATATGTACCTGCGATGGATGGTGCGCCCCGGCCCGGTCGACTTTGGGCTATGGACGCGCCTTCGTCCGAAGCAGCTCATGCTCCCGCTGGATGTGCATGCAGGGCGGCAGGCAAGGGCACTGGGATTTGTAGAGCGTAAGTCGAACGATTGGAAGGCCGTGTGTCGTCTTACGGATGCGTGCCGGCGCCTCTGTCCCGACGATCCGGCACGCTACGACTTTGCGTTTTTCCCACCGGGCGCTCAAGACGAACCGTTAGACGACGCCTTCACCGACGACAACGCCGTGCCGCCGAGCTCGTGGCCCACGGCGTGATAACCGCGCTGCACGTACGTGATGCCTGTCGCGTTCTCGCGGGGGGTAATCGTTTCCACCTCAACGACGAAGATGGAGTGGTCGCCAGCCGGGTGAGCTGCTTCGACGCGCGCGTGTAGCACCGCTGCTTTTCCCTGTAGTATGGGGACGCCGCCTTCGTCTGTCGTGTACGCAACCGGACCAAACTGCTCGTCAGAGGTCAGGTCGGGACGGGCAAAGTGGTTGGCAAAGGCCACCTGCGTTTCGTCCAGAATGTGGATGGCGCACTGCTCAGACTGCATCAGCGCATCATGCGACTGGGCATCGCGCGCCACGTTGAAGCTCACGAGCGGCGGGTCGAGCGATACGCTGGTAAACGAGCCGATCGTGATGCCAAGCGGATCGCCGGCACGGTGCGTGGTCACAACAACGACTGGAGACGGAAGGTTACGAAGCGTGGTACGGAGAGACGTACCGTCAGTGCGCGTGGGCATATGCGTGATGAGTGGGGGATGCAGAAACAACAGGCGGCGTGCGCATCAGGAAAAGACGTCGCGCACTTTACGGAAGAACGACTTCTTCGGCGCCTGGTTGTCTGGATTAGGGTCGAAATTGGGATGCGAACGTAACGCTTCGAGCATATCGATCTCCTCGTTCGTCAGATCTTGAGGGGTCCACACGTGCACACGAATCATCTGGTCTCCCCGTCCGGTGCCGTTCAGATCGGGAATGCCGCGTTCACGCATCCGAAGAATCTTGCCGGGCTGCACGCCTTTATCAATCTGGATGCGGGCGCGTCCTTTCAGCGTTGGCACTTCAACTTCAGTACCCAGGGCAGCATCTGGGAAAGAGAGGTACAGGTCGTAGTAGATGTCGAGGCCGTCGCGCACGAAGTGCTCGTGCGGCTTCTCTTTGATCTCAATGCGCAGGTCGCCGGCAAGGCCTCCGCGAATACCTGCATTTCCGGCATCCGAAATGGTGAGGTAGTTGCCTTCTTTGACTCCCGCCGGCACCGTAACCGTAACCGTCTCCTCCCCCTCGTAGCGTCCCTGTCCATCGCATGTCGCGCACGGGTTTTCAATGATGCGCCCTTCGCCGTTGCACTTTGGGCAGGCTTGCACGTTCACGAACTGGCCGAAGACCGAGCGCGACACCTGGCGCACCTCACCGGTGCCATCGCACTCGCTGCACATCACGTGGTTTTCGCCGTCGACGCCGCCTTCTGCTCCGGTGCCATCGCAGTCGTCGCACGCCACATACTTACGTACCTTGATGTTCTTCTGCGTGCCCTCAGCAATTTCCTTGAGCGTAAGGGGCAGCTTCACGCGCAGGTCGCTCCCCGGACGGCCGCTGGTGCGGCGCGAACGCCCCCCGCGTCCGGTGCGCCCGCCGAAGATCTCGTCAAACGCACTGAAGATGTCGTTGATATCCTGGAACCCGCCCCGCTGGCGTGTGCTGCTGCCGTTCTGGCCGAGGCCTGCGTGCCCGTATCGATCGTAGCGACGCCGGGTATCCTCATCAGAGAGGATTTCGTACGCCTCTGCAGCCTGCTTAAATTTCTGCTCTGCCTCTTCGTCATCCGGATTGCGATCGGGGTGATACTTCATCGCTTTCTTCCGGTACGCTTTCTTGATTTCGCGTTCCGAGGCATCGCGTGAAACGCCAAGTACGTCGTAGTAATCTTCGGGCATAAGGGTAGTAGAAAATCAGGCAAACAAGCAAGACAGAGGGGCGCAGAAGACCGCACATGCATCTACACACGGCAGGTGGTACAACAATTAGAATGCCAGGATGTGCAGACTTGTTCAGGATGTTATCCTCTCTGCATACCTGGCCTCCTGTCGGTGCAAGGACGGTGTTACACGAAGGCGGTGTGCATGTAGTTGTACGTATAGGTGTCGGCGTGATAGGGCTACTTCGCAACCACGACCTGCGCATGGCGAATAATCCGGTCGCCCATGCGGTAGCCAGCGCGTACCTCATGTAGCACGGTACCCGGCTCTACGTCTTCAGGGGCGGGCTGCTGCATCATTGCATCGTGCTCTTGCTCGTCGAAAGGCTGCCCCTCGGCCTCAATACGCTCAACGCCAATATCGCCCATAGCGCTCAGGAAGTTCGTGTGGACCAATTCGAGTCCGTCGTGGAGCGACCGGTATGCAGCTTCGAGCTTGTCTTCTTCCTTGAACTCTTCGGCAGCATTCATAGAGCGCTGAAGATCGTCTATCGTGCCAAGTACTGCGTTGATCGCCTCGGCCTTTCCAGCTTCAAACTGCCGCTCGGCCTGCTTGGAGAGGCGCTTTCGCACGTTTTCAAGCTCGGCAGCCTTACGTAAAAACTTCTCATTTACAGCATCACGCTCGGCTTCAAGCGCCTCCACCTTTGCCTCAAGCGCTTCGATGCGCGCCTGCGCCTCGCCGCTTTCGGTGGACTCGCTGCTCTGTGAGGGAGGCGTTTCGGGGGCTGCCGGATCAGGCTCGTCGTTCAGCAGCGGATCTTCGGATACGTTGGTCGATGATTCGGCAGCGTTTGTGTCGGGCATATTTTTCTCTGAAGAGTTTGTGTCTGAAACGTTGTGGGCAGCCATAAAGCGGGGTAGTGTCGGTGTTGAACGATTCGGTCGCTCGTGTCTTGTATGCCGGTCTTCCGCGCCAGTCTTGTGCGGTTGTCCGATCGAGCAGGCATTTCTGCGCTGCAGCCCTTTCAGGGAGTAGGCTCTGGAATACGGTCATGCTGTAGCGGTATATCGCCTAAGACGCTGCATCACTGGGGTCTGACTGGTTGAGCACGTTAGCCATGGTACGCACAAGCGCCACGGCCCGGCGATAATCCATACGGGTAGGTCCCATGAGCCCCAGTGTCCCAACGGTATCTCCCATGCGGTAGGGCGACACGACAACAGAATACGAAGCCATCTCGTCATTATCGTTGTCGCTTCCGATTCGGATGTATGTATTACCAGCGGCATCCGGTGCAATGTCGCCCAGGTCTTCGAGGAGATTCACCATGAGCGTCTCGTCTTCGAGCAGCTCAAAGAAGTGGCGCACGTCGTCGGTTTCCTGGAATTCGGGCTGGTTGAGCAGGTTTTGTGCACCGCCAATCTGCAAACGCCTCTGCTGGGGCTCACTAAAGAGCGGTGTCGACTGCTCGCGCACCAGATCGACGATACCGGTGGTATCCTCGATCCCACGTACGCGCTCCTCGTGCGTCTCGCGAATCTCGGCCAGCGTGAGCCCGGCCAGGCGCTCATTCAGCATCGACACGACACGGTCGAGGTCAGCCCGATCAACGTCGGCCTCAAACTCAAGCACGATGGTCTTGACCAGTCCACCACTCACGTTTAACACAAAGAGCAAGCGGGGGCCTGTCAGCGGCACGATATCGAGCCGCTCCAGCATGGCTGTGGAAAGGCTTGGACTTAGCGCCATGCCGAGCAGGTTCGACAGCTTGCTGAGCAGCTTGGTGCTTTCACGTAGCATCTCATCGGTGTCGCTCACCAGCTGGGCCAGCTGTCCCTTAAGGGCATGCCGGTCGGCGTCTGAGAGCTTCGGCGCCTGCATGAGTTCGTCCACAAAGGTACGATACCCCATCTGCGTGGGCATCCGCCCCGCCGATGTGTACGGATGGTCGAGGTAGCCCATGTCTTCCAGGTCGGCCATCGTGTTGCGGATCGAGGCCGGGCTCAGCCCAATGTCGAACTGACGCGCCAGCGACCGCGACCCGACCGGACCGGCGGTGTCGATAAAGTGCTGCACGACTAACTGCAAGATATGACGCTCTCGCTCGCTCAAGGGCGGACGGTCATCAGAGCGCGGGGCGCTCGAACGGTTAGATGATGCAGAACTTGTAGACGCGCTCATAGGCATCGTTGCTTCATACAAACAGCGAATGCAAGTGGAAATCAGGGCCGCGTTACGCAGCGCAACAATGCGATACAGATCGCATTCTGCAGGGGTATCTTACATTACATGGAAGTACGTAGGTATATGGTGTTAGCGGGTCGCACGTAGCCGTTCCAGCCTGCATCTAACGTTAGTGCTTACGTTGTATACGTGTGCTCTGTACACGTATACAACGTACCGGCAGCGTGTCACCTGCAATCTCATCGCAGAAAACCGTGGTGTATGGAACCTATTTCTTTGTATTGTTTCGAGGCTCGGATATCTACAGAACGCCTGATTGAACGCATTTCATCTGTACGTTAAGAGCACGAGCACATAACGTTTCACAAAAAAGCGCGGCAAAGCGCTGCGCTTGTTGCATTTTGTGACCTACATACTGTATCGTTGCGTACTTGGCTGTATCCACGGGAGTTTCTTCATGTTGTGTGCGCAGTCTACCCTGTAACGGAACGTCGTGCTTGCACGTATACACAACGCAGCACGGTTTATTGTCTATTTAAACTGATGGCTCTTGCCCGTGTCTTCTGGTCCTTGAACCAGTAAGATGCGTCTTCTTTTTTGCTCACGCGGCTCTTTTTTTGTTCTTATGCGGTTTCTTTCCACGCTTCTTGCCAGTGCGCTGGGCACACTCATCGCGCTGGGTGCTCTCATTGCGTTCGGTGTGCTATTCATTTTTGCAATTGCGCTCTCGTCCGACCCAACCCCCTCGGTTCAGCCTAACTCTGTATTGACGATCGACGTTAAGGGAGCTATTCCAGAACGCGCGGTTCAGGATCCCTTTGCTCAAGCGTTTGGGGATGCGCCCCGGTTCGACCTTAACGACGTGAACAGCGCACTTCGCAAAGCCGCCGCCGACGACCGCATCGACGCGGTCTGGCTACGTATCGAATCATCGACGTCTGGGTGGGCGCGGCTCGGGGACCTTCGCGAGAGCATTGAAACATTCAAAGAAAGCGGCAAGCCTGTATTTGCTTCGGGCACCGACGCCGGTATGGGCGAGCAGGCCTTCTACCTCGCCAGCGCCGCCGACAGTCTCTTCGTGCCACCGGTATCCGACTTCCAGATGAACGGCTTCTACCTTCCACAGCCGTTCTTCAGCAATGCGCTTGAACGCCTCGACATTGAGCCCAAGATCGTACGCGTCGGCGACTTTAAGTCCGCGGTAGAGCCTTTCACCCGCGAAGATCTATCGCCGGAGAATCGCTTACAGCTCCAGGAGCTTCTGGATACACAAAATTCCGTATTCAGCCAGGCCGTAGGCGACGGACGTGGGATGGATGCTGCCGAAATTCGGCGTCTGGCCGCAGAGGATCCGATCCTCAGCGCCGAGGCCGCGCTTGAAGCGGGTCTGGTAGACGGACTCCTCTACCCGAATGAAATTGAGGCCGCTATCAAAGAGCGCCTCAACATAGCCAACAACCTGCAAACCATTAACGTGTCTCGATATGCACGCGTCCCGGTGAGCGATGTCAGCCTTACGCCCTCTGATGAAGGCACAGTCGCCATTGTCTATGCTGAAGGCAACATCGTGCCTGGCAAGAGCCAGGACAACCCGTTCGGAGGCGGAAGCGAGGCCATTGGCTCACAGACGTTCGTTGAAGCGCTCGACCAGGCCCGCACCGACAGCAACGTTAAGGCGATCGTCGTTCGCGTCAACTCACCCGGCGGAAGCGCCGCGGCCTCCGAGATCATGTGGAATGCGATGCAGCGCGCAGGCGCCGAGAAGCCTGTCGTCGTTTCGATGGGCGACTTTGCCGCATCGGGAGGCTACTACCTGGCTGCAGGAGCCAATAGCATCGTGGCGCAGGACAACACCATCACCGGCTCCATTGGCGTATTCGGGCTCTTCTTCAACGCACGCGGCTTCCTCGAAAATCAGCTCGGCGTTACGTTTGATGCGGTGCGCACCAGCCCTTACGCCGATATCTACTCCGGCGTCGAGCCGTTTCGGGATGACCAGCAAGAGCGTCTTGAACGCAGCGTAGAGCGCGTGTACGACACGTTCCTGCAGCGCGTTGCCGACGGCCGCGGGATGGACCGCGCTGAGGTCGAAGCAATCGCCGACGGGCGCGTCTGGTCGGGTCGCGACGCTCAAGAGGTCGGGCTTGTTGACGAGATTGGTGGACTTAATCTGGCCGTGCAGCGTGCTGCAGAAGCGGCAGAAATGGGGGAGGGGCCGTACAACGTGCGCATCCTACCCCGCCCGAAAACGTTCATTGAGCAGCTCAACGAGTCGTTCAGTGCCAGCGTACGCTACCAGATTACAAACCTGACGACTACCCCGATTGAGCGCGAGTTGCTTGAACAGAGACAGGCCCTCGAACGCCTCGTGGGTACCCATGGCACAGTACAAGCCCGCCTCCCTATCGACATCCGGTTTGAGTAGCGGTCTCATGGCCAGGCGCCGCCGTCAGCTGCGCAGCCGCTCGCCCCACATACACAACCACATACAAAACGCCCGCTCCAGGAGAAGCCCTGGAGCGGGCGTTTTTTTGTTTTGTGTGGACGTTTGTTTGGCAGGGATGCATGCCGCATCACACGAGCACCGATCCAGTCATTGAACGCGGTCGTTCAATGCCGAGCATAGCCAGGATTGTAGGCGCAACGTCGCCCAGCTTGCCATCATGGACGTCTGCCACGTCGTCTTTGATGATGATGTGTGGCACCTGTGCCGTTGTGTGTGCTGTATTGGGACTACCATCCTCGTTTCTGAGCTTGTCGGCATTGCCATGGTCCGCAATGATGCTCACGCTGTATCCTGCCTCCAGCGCCGCATCAACGACCGTGCGCGTGCCAGCATCTACCGCTTCTACCGCTTTCACGGCAGCATCGAAGTCGCCTGTATGGCCCACCATATCAGGATTTGCAAAGTTGACAACAGCGAGCGTGTACTCGTTTTCAGCGAGCGCCTCGGCCACGCGCGCCGATAGCTCAGGCGCGCTCATCTCGGGCTGCAGGTCGTACGTTGCCACCTTCGGAGACGGCACGAGGATGCGATCTTCGCCTTCAAACGGCTCTTCACGCCCGCCGCTAAAGAAGTACGTTACGTGTGGATACTTTTCAGTTTCAGCAGCGCGAAGCTGAGTGCCACTCTGTGCAGCCACGACCTCGCCGATCGTTTCTTTAAGGTTAAGCTTCGGAAAGGCTACCGGCAGGTCAAACGTTTCATCATAGGGCGAGAAGATCACGTACTTCAGGTCGAGCTTTTCGCCCCGGTCGAAGCCGTCAAAGTCGTCTTCGGTGAAGGCGCGTGTAATCTGGCGCGCCCGGTCGCCACGAAAGTTGTAGAAGATGACCGCATCGTTATCGGCAATATGGTTGCGGGTGCGGTCGCCGTAGTCAATGACACGCGGCTCTACGAACTCGTCAGTGATGCCGTCGTCGTAGCTTGCATGAAGCGCATCTACCGGATCGGTAAACGTTTCGCCCTCGCCCTCGGTAAGTAAGCGGTATGCGCGCTCGGTGCGCTCCCACCGCTCGTCGCGATCCATCGCATAGTACCGCCCGATGATCGAAACCACACGACCGACGCCGGCCCGTTCGGCCTCCTGCTTAAACTCCCACATGTAGTCGGTTCCCCCATGCGGATCGGTGTCGCGCCCGTCGGTGAAGGCATGCACGCACACCTGACGCCGATCGAGCCCCTCGCGCGCGGCCAGTTCAAGAAGCGCGTACAGATGGTCGAGATGGCTGTGCACCCCGCCATCCGAAAAGCAGCCCATCAGATGCAGCTTCGAGTTTTTCTTTCTGGCATGGCGCACCGCATCCACCAGGGGCTCGTTCTCAAAGAACGACTCGTCGTCGATCGCTTTGTTGATGCGGGTAATTTCCTGGTACACAATGCGCCCCGCACCGAGATTCATGTGCCCGACTTCGGAGTTACCCATCTGTCCGTCGGGCAATCCTACTGCTTCCCCTGAAGCCGTAAGGGTGGCATGCGGGTACGTGTCAAAAAGCGCATCGATGTAGGGCGTATCGGCAGTGTCGATTGCGCTGACCGCTTTGTCTTCAGCAATGCCATAGCCATCGAGGATAAGCAGCAGATGTTTTTTGGAAGGCGTCATAAGCAGGTTGGTATGTCTAAAAACCATTCGGTAGCACGGCGGTGCGCCGCTGTTGGCGCATGCGGTCGGTAATACGCGCCAGCCGCGGCGTTGCCTCTATCCATTGTTGCTTCTATCCATTCACGCGAAAGTCGAGCGGCTGTTTGGTCGGTTTCCCGTCGCGTGTGCGAAAGACCATCATAGAGGTGCAACGTGGACAGGCCGTCTGTTTAATGTCGTAGCGGTCTATGTGGGTATCGGGCGTGTCGAAGTAAGAGTCGCAGGTGCGGCAGTAGTAATCGCCTTTGTTGGCCCTCAGTCCCGGACGCGGGTCGGGCAGGCGCTGCAAGCGCGTGTAGTGATCGCAGATGTCGGTGAGCGGACACGCGTCGCACGACGGGCTCCGTGCCGTGCACGTGTAGCGCCCGTGCAAGATGAGCAGATGGTGCGCATCTCCCCAGTCTTCGCGCGGGATGACGCGCTTGAGCTGGCGCTCAACTTTTGCAGGTGTGTCGGCATCGCGCCGTACAAGTCCGATGCGGTTGGCTACGCGAAAGACATGCGTATCCACTGGCAGCGCAGCCACGTCGAACGCTACGTTTACCACGACCTGCGCGGTCTTGCGCCCCACGCCCGACAGCTTCTGCAGATTGGTAACGGTTTCCGGGATGGATCCGTCAAAGTCGTTGCACACCTTGCGCGCCATCTTGGCCAGGTAGCCCGACTTGTTATTTGGGAACGTGACCGACTTGATATAGGGGTAGATGTCGTCGGGGTCGGCCTCGGCCATGTCTTCCACGGTTGGGAACGCCGCGAACAGCGCCGGCGTGGTCTTGTTGACGCGTTCATCGGTACACTGCGCCGAAAGGATAACGGCTACGAGCAGCTCGTATGGCGTTGTGTACTGCAGTTCGGTTTCGGGGCGGTCGATAGCCTCGCGGAGGCGCGAAAGAGTAATGCGTGCACGTTCGGTACGTCCCACAGGATAAAGGCGTGTTGTCAGAAGCTTGGTAGAAGCGATGCGCGCCGCATACGCACGAACCGTCTGGCTGCCCCCTCGTTCACATTCGCCGTATACGACGCGTATCACAATGAAAGACGTATGGCCTGGGTTTCTCGATACATAGGCATTGGCCTGTTTTGCACGATGCTAACCGGCATGGCAGCCGCATGGATGCCCCCTGCCGCCGCAAATGGCAGTTCTGACCCGCATCTCCCAGCAGTGCCCACCTCAGCAGTGCCCGCCGTAGCAGAGTCCTCGAACGAGGCCGAGGTGACGCTCATTACCATCTTGCCGGGCCCCGCGGTCTACGAGGCGTTCGGACACAGTGCGTTGCGCGTGCGCGACCCAGAACGCGGCGTCGACCGGCTTTATAACTACGGCACTTTTCAGTTCGACCGCTGGTTCGTACCCAAATTCCTGTACGGTCAGCTCGATTACTACTTGAGCGTGGCTCCGTTTTCGGCAGCCGTGCGGCACTACGAGCAACTCGGGCGCCCTGTTATCGAACAAACGCTCAACGTAACACCCGCCCAGCGGGATGCGCTCATTGCGTTCCTGCGCACCAACGTCCAGCCTGAGAACCGGGTATACCGCTACGACTTCCTGTTCGACAACTGCTCCACGCGTATCCGAGACGCCTGCGATGCAGTCTGGCCCCAGGCGATCGACTGGTCGGAGGCCCCCGCTCCAGGCTATACGTTCCGCGAAATGCTCGACCTGTACGTAGCAGACCGTCCATGGACCACCTTCGGCTTCTACCTCGCTCTCGGCCCGCAGGTCGACCGGGAGGTTACGGCGTACGAGGCTATGTTTCTACCGGATTTTCTGTTGGATGCGGCCGACCATGCCTACCTCGACGATGACGCCGGGCGCCGCCCGCTGGTCGCTGCAACCGACACCCTGCTCTGGATCGACGGTTATACGCATCCCCAAGATGCTTTTCCCTGGCCTGCAGCCGTCATGTGGGGACTGCTTGGTGTGGGTATCGTGCTTACAGCAAAGCAGCGCCACGCACCCGTGGACTGGGCCGATGCGTTCGACCGGGCCTTGTTTGGCGTTGCAGGCACAGCCGGACTCCTCATGGCCTTTCTGTGGTTTATTAGCTTGCATGAGGTGACCAATCAGAATCTAAACCTACTCTGGGCCTGGCCGACCCATCTGGTTGCTGCGGCCCTGCTGAGACGGGCAGCCCTTTCTGAACGATACCTGCGTTACTACTGGATCGCTACAGCGGGCAGCGCCCTTGTTCTGCTCGCCGGGTGGCCATTCTGGCCCCAGGTGCTCTACAGCGGACTCATTCCGCTCGTGATGCTTATCGGGCTCCGTGCCGGGTGGCGGAGCGGCATCGCTCGATCTACTCCCTCTGTAGCGCCAGCCCCATCCAGTGCTTCACCGTCGACGACAGACGCTGCGGCGACCGGTTCGTCTGAAAACGGGCACACGTCGTTGCAGGAATCATCCGGGGAGCGCCGAGCCGATTGCAGCCCAAATTAAGAAATCAAAACAGGTTCTAAGACACAGATCAACAAACAGAAAGGGATGGCCTGTGGTGGCCACCCCCTTTGCAGTTCAGTCGTAATTTAGTCGTGGTGTGGTCTCGTCTGTTACCCACCGCTGCTCACCGCATGTTCAATCCTCATCGCCTCGCAGTAGCCACAGGACAAACAGAACACCTGTGACAAGCAAGAGCGCTGTAGCTATCGGATTACGCGACGCGGTATCGCGGGCCGGAACCGACGGATGCACCTCTACAGCAGGCATGTTCAGGAAGCGCGACACCGCGTTGGGGCGTGCGTCAGCCCCGAGGCGCGCTACGCGCTGCTGGTTCAGCATAATGTCGAGTGTAAGGTCGACTTCGCTGAGCAGTTCATGCACATACGTTGCCGTTTCTTGAGGCGAATCGCCACCATACGGTGACTTCAGCAGCACGTTGCGCGCTGCGGTGGTCGACGGCACATCGATTACAATGCGGCGACCATCACCCCGTACATCTATGCGATCATCGTCAACGGTGAGCGTCAGATCACCGAGCACATCGAGCGGAGTAGCCATACCATTCAGGCAGGTTTAGGAATGAGAGGGGTGCACGATGCGCCCAGACGCGCTATGCGTCGTCGCGGGTGCGGATGCGGAGCGTGCCGTTCATCTTCCACTTGGCATACTCAGCGTCACCACCTACTTTACTGGGCACTTCCAGCTCAAAATTATCGAATTCATACGAGATCTCTGCGCCGCGACCCGTCAGCTTGTCGTACAGACCAATTGCGAGTTCAGGCCACGTTTTGGTGTCATCTACGTTTTCAGCCATAATAAACCGTGCGCTTTTTTGATAAGAATGCGATACAAGAGTGCTACTGTCCTGAGTACATAGATGAAATTTTCGCGGTGTAGGTTCTTCCGAGATGGGACATTTTTGTAATGCGCAACGCCGATCATTGTCCAGCGCGGTAGGCTGCTGTTCACAAACAGCATCGTTGCATCCGTCTCTACTGAACAGACCGCTCTATGCAAACCGCACCGCGGGGCATGCATTCCACTCCTATGTAGATATTCCCCCACTTCAATAGCCCAAAGCGCAATGTCTGACGCTATTCAGCACGTCCTGGTGACCGGGGCAACCGGATATGTAGGAGGCCGACTTGTACCCTGTCTGCTGCGTGAAGGCTACCGGGTTCGCTGCTTTGTACGTGATGCCGCCCGCCTGGAAGCCCAGCCCTGGAGCGACCGCGTGGAGGTCGTCACGGGCGACGCGCTCAAGCCCGAAACGCTGGGCGATGTATTCGAAGGAATCGACGCCGCTTACTACCTCATCCATTCGCTGGCGGCGGGCAGCGAGTTTGCCGAGCGCGACCGTCGCGCGGCCACCAACATCCGTGAGGCCGCCGAGGCTGCCGGTGTCGAGCGCATGATCTACCTCGGCGGCATTCAGCCCAAGGGCGACCAGCTCTCGCATCACCTAAAAAGCCGCATGGAGACCGGCGACGTGCTACGCAAAGGGGCGATTCCCATTACCGAATTTCGCGCGGCCGTCATCGTGGGGTCGGGCAGCCTCTCGTTCGAACTCATTCGCTACCTCACCGAACGCGTGCCCCTGCTCATCTGTCCCAAATGGGTGCAGACGCCCACGCAGCCCATTGCCATCCGCAACGTGCTGCAATATCTGGTAGATGCGCTCGACCAGCCCAAAAGCGCCGGACGCATCATCGAGATCGGGGGATCCGATGTGCTTACCTATGGCGACATGTTTCAGCGTTACGCCAAAGTGCGCGGGCTGAACCGCCCCATTGTTAACGTCCCGTTTCTTACACCTGGTCTGTCATCGCACTGGGTCGGACTTGTAACGCCGATCTCAAACCAGATTGCCCGTCCCCTTATTGAAGGGCTCGACAACGAGGTCACCGTTGATGACCCGACGGTCGCGCGGCGCCTCTTCCCGGATGTCGAGCCCATCTCGTACGAGGCGGCCGTGCGGCTGGCGTTGCGGCGCTACGCCTCAAACGACATTCCAACCGTGTGGAACAGCGCTGTATCTTCGCATCCAAAAGGACGGCTGGTACGCGTGTCGCTGGAAACGACGCAAGGCATGTTCAAGGAAACGCGCCAGGTACAGGTGGAAGCATCCCCCAAAGACGCCTTCGCGGTGATTCAGTCGCTTGGCGGCGAGACCGGCTGGCTCTACGGCGATGCGCTCTGGCGGCTGCGCGGATATCTGGACCAACTCATGGGCGGCATCGGCTACCGGCAGGGGCGACGCCATCCCACCGAGTTGCGCGCTGGCGACACGGTCGACTTCTGGCGTGCCGAGGAGGTGGAGGCGCCCCATCTGCTTCGTCTGCGTGCCGAGATGACGATGCCCGGACGCGCCTGGCTGCAGTACGAAGTGGAGCCCGATGGCGAGGGGCGGGCGGTCGTACGGCAGATCAACTTCTTCGAGCCGCGTGGCCTGTGGGGTACGCTCTACTGGTACGTGATGGCTCTGCCGCACAGCGTGATGTTCTCCGGCATGCTGAATGCCCTGCGCGACCGCATTGAGGCCCACCCTCAACCTGCCGCTACACTGGCATCGTAGTCGATTTTCGCATCCCTGAACGCTTGAACGCTCATTCATGCATCGCCAGAAAGCCAAGCAGCGCTGTGTTCACGGCATCCGGGCGCTCGATAACGACCGCATGGCCCGCATCAGGCACCGTCAGAAACGTAGCGTTCGGGAGGCCCTTGGCCAGGAGCCGGCTGTAGCGGACGGGCTTAAGCGTATCCTCAGAACCGCACAGTACCAGCGTCGGACAGGCGATGTCTGGCAGGCGGTCGGTGATGTCGAGCGCGAGAAATGCATCCACCAGCCGGGCAAACGCCGGAAAGAAGTCGTCGGGATACCCCGCCAGTCGTTCACGTCCAGACTCTACAGCATCGGGATGTGCACCCAGAAAGTCCGACGCATAATTGTCGGGCACCGTGGTAGCATATAGCTGCTCCGGACAGCTTCGCGCTACAGCAGCCCACGCTTCCGTCTGCCTCTGTAGCCGCGGACCAACTTCGCTCACCGCGCTGATAACCGCCAGGCTCTGCACGCGCTCAGGGTATGCCGCTGCAAAGAGAAGCCCCACCTCACCGCCGTACGACGTGCCTACCACGTGGCAACAGTCGATGGCAAGGTAGTCAAACAGCGCCCGAAAGTCCTCTACGTGATCATCCAGCGTGATGCGCTCGGGCTTCTCGCTACGCAGCTGGCCCCGCATGTCGTGCAGCACGCACCGGTAGCGCCTGCCAAGCACCGCCGTCTGCGCACGCCACGATGCCGTAGTCATCATGATGCCGTTCAGAAAGGCCACAGGCGCACCGTTACCTTGGGTGTCGAAGTGTAGTTTGGCTCCGTTGAGCGTCGCTGTGGGCATGGCTGGCAGCGCAGGTAGATAGGAGAATAGACAGGGGAAAAGCGATTAGTTCATCATCCAGAGCGTTCCGTTGAGCAGCGTTGCGTACATGGTCCAGAACACATACGGAATCAGTAACCAGAACGCAGGCTTGCTAAGCGGACGAAAGCGCTTGAGCGTCCATCGAATCGCAAGCAAGAGCGCGATGATCACGACCAGTCCACCCGCGATGGACTGCATGCCGAAGAAGACAAACGACCATGTGCCGTTGAGCGCCAGCTGTACGAGGAAGGCCCACGTAGCCTGTTGCACCTGCGCATCCCCCCAGCCCTGCCGCAGTACCAGATACCAGGCCACAGCCATCATCGCATAGAGCGTGATCCAGACCGGCGCGAAGAGCCAGTCGGGGGGCGTAAAAAACGGCTTATTGAGCGTCGGATACCAGTTCTGTACCGGCCCTTGCGTTACGTATCCTGCCAGCGCACCTACGCCCTGGCAGAGCACCAGCGCAGCCAGAAGCAGCCCAGCGTCGCGCATCCATGTTCGGTCTTGGGTAGCCATGGCGTATCTGCGTGCGGGCAGAAGATCTATTTAGCGGGATGCGAACGGGCAGCTTACGATCCGTAGACGGTCTCCGGGTCGAACACCTTCGTGCCGTCGTTGACAAGACCGTCGTCTTCCACACGGCGATAGAAGCACGACTGGTGTCCAGTATGGCATGCTGCATTGCCGACCTGCTCAACCTTAAAGAGCAGCATGTCGCCGTCGCAGTCGATACGTACTTCGTGCACATGCTGCACGTTGCCACTGGTTTCGCCTTTGCGCCACACCTTCTGGCGCGAGCGACTCCAGTACACCATGCGTCCGGTATCGAGCGTCTCTTGCAGGGTATCGGCATTCATGTACGCAACCATGAGCACCGTACCAGACGCATGGTCTTGGGCGATAGCCGCCACGAGTCCGTCGTCGTTAAACTGAACGTGGTTGAGTAGAGCGTGCGCCACAGCAGAGTAAGAATCTATGCAACAAATCAAGTGGGGGCTCCTGTACGCTGTCCGAACCGCTTCGTTGCGCCTGCTTCGTTGTACTTGATTCGTTATAGCGTCTACGGCTGGACTATTTGCAGGTGTTCTCTCCTTTGTATAGGCATTTGTACAGGCACATGTACAGGCGCAGTTTTTGCACTTTTTGACCGTGTTGATGCACGACACACATCTTCGTGAAAACAATCCCTTCACGCTCCCCCTATCCGTTATGGTCTTCCCCCCGCGTCCTACCCGGCCTCAGGCGCTTGCCGCCCCGATGTGCTCGAACCGGGCTTTTGTTCAAGAGGCCTGCGTTGGACTGATCCTGCTGCTTGCTATCGCTGTTCTGGCGCCGAAAGCAGAGGCACAGCAGCAATCAAGCGTACGTGCTATCGGCAGCTGCAGCGAGCTTCCTCTTACCTACCAGATCGGCGATGTAGATCCGCAGTTTGGCATCTCGTCGGACGCGCTGCGCACGGCGATCCGCGAAGCCATTGCTATGTGGGAGGCCCCAACGAGCCGCCCTCTCTTTACCGAAACTGGAACCGGCGAACTTCTCATCCGGATGATCTACGACGAGCGGCAGGGGCAGTGGGAGGCGCGGCGCCAAGCCGAACGCTCGCTCGCTGAAGCCCGCGACATGCAGGAAGCCCGGACAGACCAGCTGGAGTCGCTGCGAACGGCTCTGGATGCACGCGTTGCTGCCTACGACCGCTCGGTCGACCGCCTCAACCGTATGATTGCCCGCCAGAACGAACGGGTCGATGCATGGAATGCCGGAGAGGTCGAACGCACAGGGGCCTACCAGGCCCGATTGGAGCGATATCAGAACGCTATAGACAAGATGCAGCGGCGTGTCGAGCAGGAGGCCCACACCGTTAACACGCTGCGTGACCGGTACAACGAGCACGTTCGCCGTGCTAACCGCGCAACCGAGGCGCTGAACGTAGAAGTCGGTCGCTTCAACGCGCGATTCGCCCAGGCGCAAAGCTTCAACCAGGGGGTCTATCGCGTCCGCACCCTGCAGCAGACCGGCGAGCGGCTTGCGCACTCCATCACCGTCTACCACTTTCACGACCGAAACGACCTTCGCCTGACGCTTGCGCACGAACTGGGCCATGCGCTCGGACTGGACCACGTAGACGATGAGCAGGCCGTCATGCACGCCGTCAACACCGACGAAAACCGCGCTCGCACGGCCCTCGCCGCCGCCGATGTGCAAGCCCTGAAGCAACTATGCGGGTGGTGAAGCGCTTTCTTGCTGCATTGATACAGCATTGAAGCCCTTCGAATCTGCGTGGTGTTCGCGGGATGCAGACGCTCCCTCCACATCCCTGACGCCGCTGCCGGCTATACATGTATGGAGTTTCCGCACCTGGGTCGTCCGACTCGATTGGAGGAGCCGACGCCCCGCCCATCTGTGCGGACTCACCGGCTTATGCAGGTCTTTTGCAGATCTATGCAAACAGGACGAAGTGGCGGATCATTATTTCGCAAGAGGTCGCTGCCCCATCCGGCTGCTTCTCGTTCTGTACATGCATCTTGTTTATGTCTACCCCTTTCGCAGCCCTCGGGCTGAACGCCTCACTCGCCGAAACCGTGAGCGAACGCGGCTACACCACCCCTACCCCCATCCAGGAAGCCCTGATTCCAGCACAGCTGGCCGGACGCGACGTCGTCGGGCAGGCGCAGACCGGCATGGGTAAAACCGCGGCCTTTGCACTTCCGATGCTTCACACCCTCGGTGAAGGCACCGGTACGCTCCGCGGCATCGTCGTAACCCCTACCCGTGAGCTCGCCAAACAGGTTGCCGAGGCCGTCTACGCCTATGGCAATCGTCTGGACATCCGCGTCCTGCCGATCTACGGCGGACAGCCGTACCAGCGCCAGATTCGTCGTCTCAAGAAGGGCGTTGATGTGGTTGTGGGCACGCCCGGACGCATGCTCGACCTTATCCGGAAGAAGGCCCTCGACCTGAGCAACGTTCAGGTCGCCGTGCTCGACGAGGCCGATGAGATGCTCAGCATGGGCTTTATCGACGACATAAAGGCCATCCTCGGCGCCACCCCCGACGAGCGGCAGACGGCTTTCTTTTCGGCGACGATGTCGAACGACTTTCAGCGCCTCGCCAAGCAGCAGCTGAACAATCCCGAGTCATGCCGCCTGGAGCCGAAGGAGCGCACCGTATCCAGCATTGAACAGCGCTACTACCCCGTGTCGAAGCGCGACCGCACGCCAGCGCTCATGCGCCTGCTGGAGACAGAAGACATCACCAGCGCTATCGTATTTGCACGCACCCGCAACGATACCTTCCGGCTCGCCGATACGCTGCAGTCGAAGGGATACAACGCCGGAGCGCTCAACGGCGAGATGGACCAGCCCGAGCGGCAGCGCATGCTTGACCGCTTTCGGAGCGGCGCCATTACCATTCTGGTCGGCACCAACGTGGCCGCTCGCGGACTCGACATCGACCATGTGTCGCATGTGTTCAACTACAACCTACCGCGCGACCCGCAGGTGTATGTGCACCGCGTGGGCCGCACCGGACGCGCCGGACGCTCAGGCACGGCGCTTACGCTCGTTACGCCAAACCGCCACAAGCGCCTGAAGCACACCGAGCGCCACATCAAGCGAACCATTGTTCGTACCGACGTACCGACCGAATCGGATGTGCAGACGCATCGAGATGCGAAGCTGCGTTCTGAGGTGTCTGAGTGGATTGCATCCAACAACACCTCACGCGAGCGCGCTATCGTAGATGCACTGGCGGATGAGGGGCACGATCCGCTCGACGTAGCCGCTGCCGCCCTTCAGGTGGCTCGCAAGCAGCGCGCGAAGGCGAACCGCTCTGCATCCCCCAAGAAAGCAGACCAGCCCGTTGCCTCGCACGAAGACGGCATGGTGCGCCTGCGCCTGAACACCGGCAAACGCAACAACACGCGGCCCGGGCAGGTCGTGGGTACGCTGGCCAGCGCCACCAAAATGCCTGGAAGCGCCATCGGGCGTATCGACATCCACGCAGGCCACACCACGGTGGATGTGCCCAGCGAATATGTCAAGCAGATCCGTGCCAAGAGCGGTAGCTACAAGATCGGGCGCCGACGCGTACGGGTCGAGTAACCCACCTGCCGCGTAAAACCGGCGCTGACCACCCACGTCTACAGCTCCGCCTGTTCTCGCTTTGAGGACAGGCGGTTTTTTGTTGGGTAGATCGGCGAATCTCTACGAATCGAGCTTGCGTATACAGGATCGCTATGGAGACGCTACGCACAGCCGTGTACCAAATTGGACGCGCTCTCTGGCAGTTGCCCCGCCACCTGCTGCTGGGACTGCTATGGGTGTACCGGAACGCGATTTCGCCTTTTACGCCGCCTACGTGCCGCTTTCATCCTACGTGTTCGTCGTATGCCGAGCAGGCGCTTCGTAAGTACGGCGCCATAAAAGGCCTGATTCTGACGATCTACCGCGTAGGACGATGCCACCCGCTCGGCGGGTCAGGATACGATCCGCCCCGCTGGTTTGGAGAAGCGCCTCCCGATAGAGATCGGTGCAACGCCGATCACAAATTACAAGGGCATGAACACGAGAATGCCTCGACAGGCGAGCACTCCGATCCCCCTCCAGGGGCTCGGCCTGCTTCATAGGAACTGATGCAGCACCGCACACAGGTGATGAGGGCACAATCCGCGTTTATCCCGTACGCGCGTATCTCATATGTGGGCAGTGCCCCGTGTCCGTACGTGAAGCTGTGCGACCAGTAGGGGCCCTCTTCTCATTCAGACTGCATTAAGGCATGCTTAACAGGGAAGATGTTATCTACCTTGGGGCGCTTATCATCAAGCTGGGGCTGGACTACATACGGTGGACGCAGCTTACTCCCGTAATTCTCGTATGGGGCTTTATGCTCATCATGCTCGCCGGGCTTGGTTTCGTTGGGGTCTACGAGATGGCCCGGTCAAATCCCGATACAATCGACGCACTGATTGAGCGCGTGGAGCCGTTGGTCGAGCGATTCATCGATCCTGCTACCGAGCCGGCAACAGAGCGTGATGAAGAGTCGGTCAGTATCCAGCTAACCGAGGACGACATTATTCCCTGGATTCTGCGCGCTTGGGGCATACTTGCGCTTGTTGGACTCCTTATGTCGAGCATTCGTACCTGGATCTGGGGCGCGCCTGAACGATGGCCACTGGGCCGAAAGTTTGCGGCCGCCGGCATCGCTTCGTTGATCGCGGGCTGGGCATTTCTGGGCGGCGCTGCACTGCTCGACCCATCTCTCCGCATGATCCATCTTGTTGTCTACGGAGCGCTCGTGCCGCTTTTGCTGTTCGGCCTGAGCGCCTGGGCGCTGGGTATTGGATATGTGGTAGACCGCGTTAAGCAGGCTATCGATGCCGCGGTCGCCCAGCGTACGTCCTCCTCAGCCCTCTGGACGCAGCAGGAGCCATGACAGTAGCCCGCTTGGGAGCTGGTTGTACCAACAACGATGCTGTACCAGCAACCTCTGCCAACATAGGTTCTTAAACCGCCGCTGCGGCACATTGTAGCACAGGCGCAGTAAGGTCATCTTGGTCTCTTTCCAACAACCGTCCGCATGCTTATGGCCGATGTGCCCTCGTTTCGCCTCTACAACTCGCTGACCCGCCAGGTAGAGCCCGTCGAGCCACTGGAAGACGAGCACCTTCGCTTTTACGCATGCGGCCCTACGGTATACACTTACGCGCACATCGGCAACTTCCGGTCGTTCCTCACCGCCGATCTCATCAACCGCACCGCGCAGGCGCTCGGGTGGGACACCACCTTCGTGAGCAACGTCACCGATGTGGGCCATCTCACTCAGGACGACCTGGTCGACCCGGAGGGCGAGGATAAGATGGCTGCGGCACTGGAGCGCGAGGGGCAGCGCTTTGCCAACATCTATGACCTGGCGCGCTACTACACCGCGGTGCTGCTCGACGACTGGAACGCGCTCAACCTGCTGGAGCCCGACGTGCGTCCGCGCGCCACCGAGCACGTCTCGCATCAGATCAAAGCTGTAGAACGCCTCATGGAGCGCGGACATGCCTACGAGACCGACCAGGGCGTCTATTTTTCTGTAGACACGTTTCCCGATTATGGCAAGCTCTCGGGCAACCAGGCTGCCGACCAACTGCAGGCGACATCGCGCGATACGGTGCAAGATCCCGACAAGAACGACCCGCGCGATTTTGCGCTCTGGAAGAAAGACCCCGACCACCTCATGCAGTGGCACAGTCCGTGGGGCTGGGGCTTTCCCGGGTGGCACATCGAGTGCTCGGCGATGTCGATGGAATACCTGGGCGATGCGTTCGACCTGCACACCGGCGGCGAAGATCTCGCGTTTCCCCATCATGAGTGCGAGATCGCCCAGAACGAATCCCTGACCGGCGAGACCTCCGTACGCTACTGGATCCACACCCGATTTCTGCAGGTGGAGGGCGAGAAGATGTCGAAATCAGCCGATAACTTCTTCACGGTGCGCGACCTGATCGATCCACCGGAAGAGGGCGGACGCGGCGTGGATCCGCTGGCCTTGCGCTACACGCTCATGGCGGGCCAGTACCGCAAGCCTTTCAACTTCACGAGGAAGACGCTCGCCGACAGTGCCCGCATCATTGGCCGCTACCAGGATGCCGCCAATCGCGTAGAGAAGGCGCTGCAGTCGGAGCGCAGCGGGCCCGATCACGCTTCGGATACACTGACTGCCTGCTACGAGGCGACCCTCGCCGCCATGTGCGACGACCTGAACACTCCGAAGGCGCTGGCGAAAGCACTCGAAGGCGTTAAGTTCATCAACGGACTCGGCGATGACCTGAACACCGCTACGGCCCGCGCCGCACAGGAATGGCTGGTGGATACGAACGATCTGCTGGGCATCATCTGGCATCAGGGGAATGCGGAGGCCGCCGCCACGGATGCGAATGACGACCTCGCTACGAAGGTCGAAGCCCTGCTCGACGAACGAGCTGCTGCGCGCGAATCTGGCGACTACGACCGGGCCGATGCCATCCGCGATGAACTCGACGCCATGGGCATCGAGGTAATGGACAGCCCCGAGGGCACCACCTGGCAACGCAAGGCCGTGCTGTAATTTGTCGGTGCGGTGCCCTGTCCGGACGGGTGGATCGTGGTCCACAGGCGACACATCGGCAATGTGTCGCTACTTCATCCTTGCCCTATTCTCTCTGTATGGGTGCATTGCGATGCGTCCCTGTCATATTTTGCCTTTGTGGACGCATTGCGATGCGTCCCTACCGTCACATGTCAAATTATCATCTTCTACTATGGATCTCCCTGAACGCCCGCGCCGCCTGCGACGCACTGCGAACCTGCGGCGCATCAATCGCGAAACGCGCCTTTCGACGGATCACCTCATCGCGCCGCTTTTCGTGATGGCAGGCACCGATGCCCAGGAAGAGGTGCCTTCGATGCCGAACCAGTACCGCTACACCACCGACCGACTGGTGCGCGAAGCGGAAACGCTCCATCAACTCGGCATCCCCGGAATCGCGCTCTTCCCCGCCATTCCCGATCAGCAGAAGGATGCGACCGCCTCTGCCGCCACCGATCCCGATGGACTCTACCCCCGTGCGATCCGTGCCCTCAAGGAGGCTGTCCCGGAACTGCTCGTCATGACCGACACCGCGCTCGACCCGTACTCCTCCGACGGCCACGACGGCATCGTCGAAGACGGCGCCATTGCGAACGACGCCACCGTCGAGCGCATGTGCGCAATCGCCTGCGTGCAGGCCGAAGCCGGCGCCGACGTCATTGCCCCCTCCGACATGATGGACGGGCGCGTTGGGGCGCTCCGTGCGGCGCTGGACAGGGCTGGCTTTACGGACACCGCGATCCTGTCGTACACGGCCAAGTACGCCTCGGCGTACTACGGTCCCTTTCGCGATGCGCTCGACTCAGCCCCCGTCGAACGCGACGATGTACCTGCCGACAAGGCCACCTACCAGATGGATCCGGCCAACAGCGACGAGGCGCTCCGTGAACTGCGGCTCGACTTACAGGAGGGCGCCGACATGGTCATGGTGAAACCGGCCCTACCATACCTCGACATTATCTACCGTGTCAAACAGGCCGCCGACGTGCCCGTAGCTGCATACAACGTGAGCGGCGAGTACGCGATGATCCACGCTGCTGGACAGAACGGCTGGCTAAACACAAAGGCGACTGCCCTTGAAGCGCTCACCGCCATCCGCCGGGCCGGCGCCGACAGCATCCTCACCTACTTCGCCAAAGACGCCGCCCGCTGGCTCCGCGACGATGCGTAGCCGCTGGGCTGGGCACCGTACGAATTTGCCACCGGCGAATCCCTTCGCATCATTCTGCACCAACCCCCAACCAACTATGCCATCTATTTCCCCCATCGACTACGGCGACCTCCAGGGCGGACTCGTCCGCATGATGGAGCGCTACAAGGACGAAGGCACCCTAACCGGCGACCCCGAGGAGGACGACGCCATCCGCGCTGATGCCAACGCGGCCCTGCTCGGCTTGCTCTATGACCAGCGCGTGCGCGCCGAGTATGCCTTTACCGGACCGCTGCGCCTGAAGGAGCGCCTCGGCCATCTCGACATGGCAACGATCGCTGCGATGGACTTCGACGAGTTCCAGCCAATCTTTGCCGAGAAGCCGGCTGTTCACCGCTTCACGAACAAGATGGCCGAGAACACGCAGAAGGTCGCCAAGATGATTGCCGAAGAGTACGATGGCGACGCGGCTAACATGTGGAACGACGGCGCCGACATCGGCACAATCGAGAAGCGCATCAAAAAGCTGCCGGGCTTTGGCAAGGGCAAAGCATCCAAGATCAAGTACGTGTTGCACTACTTCGGACAGCGTGACTTTTCGTAGATAGCATCTCGAAGCGCACCTACGCACGCATCCCCAAAACACAGAAACCCAAAACACAGAAACGGCACCGCCCCACAGTGGGAGCGGTGCCGTTTGCATGTATCGTACACAGTACGTGTAGCGTATAGCGCAGGCTGCTACTCGTCGTCTTCTGTATCTTCCTCTTCAAGCGTGGGCGTATCGGCTCCCTCGCTCTGCTCTTTGATATCGCTTAGCGTGCGCTTAGCCAGCACGTTGTCGACCAAACCGTAATCGGCTGCTTCCTGAGCGCTCATCCAGTAGTTACGGTCAGAATCGTCTTGCACCTTATCGAAGTCCTGTCCGGTGTGGTTGGCCAGGATCTCAAAGAGGCGCTGCTTGAGCCAGAGGATCTCGCGGGCCTGAATTTCGATGTCGGAGGCCTGTCCTTCAGCACCACCCAGCGGCTGGTGGATCATAACGCGCGAGTTCGGCAGGCAGGCACGGCGCCCTTCTTCGCCTGCAGCAAGCAGCACCGACCCCATGGACGCCGCCAGTCCGACACAGATGGTGGCCACAGGCGCGTCCACATACTGCATGGTATCGTATACGCCCAGCCCGCTGTAGATTACACCACCGGGCGAGTTAATGTAGAGGTTGATATCACGGTCGGCGTCGTCGCTGGCCAGGTACAGCAGCTGTGCAACCGTAAGGTTGGCGACCTGGTCATTAATCGGCGTGCCAATGAAGACGATACGCTCCTTGAGCAGGCGGCTGAAAATGTCATAGGCCCGCTCGCCGCGCGTCGTTTGCTCCACAACCATGGGCACCAGTCCCGACATGGGCTGATCGCCCATGCCACCGGAGTAGATGCTGGAAGGCAGTGACGTTAGGCTCTTACTAAACTTAATAAAGTCGTCAACCATAAGGGGATGTTGGGTTAGGGAGGCGAGTGATGGGGAAGGCGGACGGGCAAACGCCAACCTATGGAGCTTTTAGATGGTTCCTCTATCTGCCGGCTCTGGCGGACTCTATTGCGCGCACGCCCTGATTCATGCCACTTCGTTACGATACTCCACAGCGCCCCGTGTGCAAACGCACACGCAGCGCTGCAGGCATGCAACAGGGCAGGAATGATGCTGCAGGTATCCTTGATAAGATACATGGCATCTATACAGCCTGTGCCGTCATCGCGCAACACATCGCTGCATAACACATCGCTGCGTGATACGTCGTTACGTGATAATCGACGGCGTGTCTTCGTCGGCGTGGTCGTGATCATGATCGGGGTGCGCGTGGTCGTGCGCTGCGGCGTGCTCCGCTTCCATCTCTTCGCGGAACTCTTCCAGGCTCAGCTCACGCACATCAAAGCGATCAATCAACTCATCGTACACCTTGCGGCTTAGGATCTGCTGGTCTACCTGCTGCATCATGCGAGGCATCGACTGATAGAAGCCGCGAATCTGATCCGCGCTGATATCGTCCTGTCCCTGCATCTGCTCGCTGAAGAAGTCGCGCAGGTCGTCGTCGGTGACTTCGATGTCGGCGTCTTCGACGATCGCATCGCGGATGATCATCCAGCGGGCCTGCTGCTCGGCATCGCCCCGGTTCTGCTGGCGGAAGTGCGTGCGGTCAAAGTCGTCGGGCAGCTCTCCATCGTTCTCTTCCTTGACCTCTTCCTCGAACGAATCCAGAAAGGACTCTATGACCGAGGGGGGCACTGGCACGGTATGCAGCTCGAGCATGCGATCTACGATTTCGCCCTGCACCATCTCGCGCGACTGGCGCTCGTACGACTGCTCGATACGTCGACGCATCTCTGCACGGAACTCCTCAGGATCTTCCATGGCTCCGTCGGTCACGCGCCGCACCAGTTCCTCGTCGAACGGGGGCAGATCGCGGCGCTTCACGTCGTTGATCGTGATGTCGAACGTGCGCGTCTCTTCTTCCTCGCTATGTGGCGGCGGGGGCACCTGGGCCCGTACGGTGTCGCCGGCTTCACTTCCTACGATGGCATCGCGCAGCTCTTCGCGCAGGCGCTCATCGTCGAGGAAAAAGCCCACGTCCTCGTCGGTCTCGCCAATAATCGGCGTGTCGGTCGACGGGTCGACGCGCTGCAGGTCTACATTTACGTAGTCGTCGTCTTGAGCCGACTCATCAACCGGCATCAGGTCGGCCTGCTGCTCGCGGATGTTGTCAATCTCTTTATCGACGTCCTCGTCGGTAACCTCGTGCACGAGCATGCGCACCTCCTCATCCGACAGGTCTTTCAGCTCAACCTCAGGACGCACGCCAAAGCGTAGCACCGTGCGCAGGTCGCTATCAATCTCGTAGTCGATCTCCGAGATCTGGGGCTGCCCCATCATCTCGATCTCTTCGTTGTCGTTGAGCATCGTCTCAAAGGCATCCTGCGTTACCTGCTCGGCAACACGCATGCTAAGCACCGGGCCATGCATTTTTTTGACCATCGGGGCCGGCACCTTGCCTTTGCGAAACCCTTTGATGTCCATCTGAGAGCGCTGCTCACGTACCGCGTCGCGCACGCGGTCTTTCAACTCGTCAGCGGAGGCTGTTACCTCCATCTCGTATTCGACGGGAGATACTTCGGTCAGTGTCGTTTCCATAAATGACAGATGCCTGGATGATCAAGACGATGCGCTGCCGCATTCTTTGGGCGGTAGCATAATGGCAAGAGATAGAAATGCACAGAACGCTGAAAAGATCGGCCTGTAACGACGCCTACGTAGGGGATCTCACAAAACCCCCGTGAAAAGCTCGTCATGTCAGCAGACAAAACCCAAAGAACAACCTACAGAGCAACCGTGCAGGCACGTATCTGCACGCATCTACTAATCTCTACACGCGTCTAACAGTGGCCCGACAATAGCCAGACAAGAACTACACACAACAAGACCGCACGTACCAAAAACGCACGTACCAAGAACGCTGAAGCAGCCACAGTATGCTGCTGCTCAGTGCCGCCACCGAATATCCTTGCAGCCTCCGGAACGCTCCGCCGCACTGCATCCGTTGATGTACCTGCTGATGTACATGTCCGGTCTCGCCCACTCGTTTACTCTGCTACCGCCTTACGCCCATGCCCGTACTCGCCCAGATCCGATGGGATGTCGATCCCGTGCTGTTTGAACTTGGTGCCATCCAGGTGCACTGGTACGGACTCCTCTTCACCACCGGCTTCCTCATCGGCTATCTGATGATGTACCGCTTCTTTACCTGGGAGAACCGCCCGCTTCCCGACCTGGAGCCGCTCTTCTTCTACGTTATCGGCGGGGCAGTCATCGGCGCACGCCTCGGCCACATCGTGTTTTACAACTTCGGGTACTACATCCTCAACCCCATCGAAATCTTTTACGTGCACCAGGGCGGACTCGCCAGCCACGGCGGGGGCATCGGCATCATCATCGCGCTCTATTTCTATGCGCGCTCACGAAAGAAACAGCCGTACCTCTGGGTCACCGACCGGGTCGTCATCCCGACCGCCCTCGCCGGCATGTTCATTCGTATTGGCAACGTCTTTAACTCCGAGCTCTACGGACTCCCCGCCGATGTGCCGTGGGCCTTCGTCTTCGAACGCATCGACACCATCCCCCGCCACCCGGTTCAGCTCTACGAAGCCCTCGCCTATGGCACCATTTTCGTCGTGCTCTTTCTGACGTACCGCTTCTACGTCTACCACCGCGAACAAGACGGCACTCCCCTGCACGGATTTCTCTCGGGGCTCTTCCTGGTGCTTATCTTCACCGCACGCTTTGGACTCGAGTTCTTCAAGGCACCGGTTTCTGATCTTGTAAACGTGCTACCCATCGATATGGGGCAGCTGCTCAGCATCCCGGCTGTGCTTCTTGGGCTCTGGCTCATCTGGCGCGCCGTGCGAAATACACCAGCCCGGCGCGCTGCAAATTAGTGCCATTTCGGGAATCTCAGGCGGGCATTCCTATCAGAGGTTCTGGGGTATAAGGGATTCTGAAGGGATGCGCACGCCGCGCCTCCTCTGGCGTACTCAACGAGCCCGGTACGTCTTGCCCCGTTGTGGAACCGGTCTTGCAGGCGGGTGGTGTGGCTCCTGTTGGTTGCCCAGACGCGTTTTCGGACTGCCTGCTGCCCTTCGTTTTCTGTCCTGCCTGTTCCAACCTTCCTGCTGCCATGACTGCCCCCTACGCGCTCGGACTCACCACACAACCCGAGCATCCCGAATCGCAGCCGCTTCCATTACAGGGCACACTGCCAGACTGGCTCCGCGGTACGCTCGTCCGCAACGGACCCGGGCGCTTCGAAGTTGGCGACGATACCTACAACCACTGGTTCGACGGACTCGCTCTGCTGCATGCATTTACCATCACCGAAAGCGGGGTCTCCTACCGGAGCCGCTTCCTGCGAAGCAGTGCATACAACGAAGCGGAGACGGAGAACGAGATTACACAGTCGGCCTTTGCCACCGACCCCTGCCGCTCGCTCTTTGAGCGCGTTATGACCGTCTTTCGTCCGCAGCTCACCGACAACGCCAACGTAAGCATCCACCGGCTTGCAGGCGACTGGGTTGCGCTCACCGAAACGCCACTGCCCGTACGTTTCGACCCGTACACGCTCAACACCCTCGGCGTGCAGCGCTACGACGACACGCTCACCGGACCGCTTACCACTGCACACCCGCACCGGCTGCCCGACGGCACGCTCTTCAGCTACGTAGTCGACTTCTCAAAACCGACGAGCACGTACCGCATCTACCGCATCGACGCCGCCACCAGCACACGCCGCGAACTGGGCAGCCACGCTGTACGTCGCCCTTCGTACATGCATAGCTTCGCGATGACGGAGCGTTACCTGGCCCTCGTGGCTTTCCCGCTCGTCGTTGATCCGCTCGACGTGCTGCTTACCGGGCGCCCGTTCATCGAGAACTTCGAGTGGCAGCCCGATCGCGGCACGAAGATTCATGTCTTCGAGCGCGACACCGGGCGGCGCGTCACCACCGTACCGACCGATCCAATGTTTGCCTTCCACCACATCAATGCTTTTGAGGAGGGCAACACGATCTGCATCGACCTCGCGGCCTATCCCGATGCGCAGATTGTGGACCGTATGTATCTGGATGCGCTGCGCAGCGGTTGGACAGACGTGGAGATGGCGCGCCCCGAGCGGATACGGGTCAACCTGAGTGAGCACACCGCCACACATGAGCGGCTCAGCGATGTGGGGATTGAGGTGCCACGCATCCATTATGCCCGGTGTAACACGCAGCCGTATCGCTATGCATACGGATCAGGCAACCGCACACCGGGGCACTTTACCGATGAGCTTGTAAAGATCGACGTAACCACCGGCGCGGCACAGCGCTGGCACGCCGACGACTGCTTTCCGGGCGAGCCGGTTTTCGTATCCGACCCCGACGGCACTGCCGAGGACGACGGCATCGTGCTTTCTGTAGTGCTCGATGCCAACGCCGAGCGCTCCTTTCTACTCGTGCTCGATGCTACGTCGTTCGAGGAGATCGCCCGGGCTCCAGCACCGCAGGCCATTCCGCTTAACTTCCACGGGCAGTTCCTGGACGCAGACAACCCCACCCGTTCCATGCACCGATAGCTGGCGCACCGATAGCTGGCGTCTCGGCTGCCGTTGCATTGCAAACACTGCTTAAACAGCCGCGGACCCGGCAGCAGCTGATATACCAGAGCAGGAATCTCAACGAGCAGCCGATCTCGATGTTGATGCAGGCTCTGGAAGCAACGTACGTGTATCAGCCAGCGGGCAGCGCGCAAGCGCGTCAAGCCGCTCTACAATTGCAGAAACGCTTCCTGTTGGCACAACGTAGCCGTTCACCCCGTCGGTCAGGTACTCGGCCATCCCGGTATCAGCGGTCGCAATGACAGGTACCCCACATGCCAGCGCCTCAACGGGGGCATAGCCAAATCCATCTTCATAGCTGGGATGGATGAACGCATCTGCCTGCTGTAGTGCAGGAAGCGGATCGCCTGGTGCCACGGTAATGCGATCGTTGCCAGCAAGCACGTTCTGCATGTAGCGGCGCATTGTGGGCGTGCCCCATCCTCCGACCAGCGTTAGCTCAGCAGCCGGGTGGTTCCACGTTGCAAATGCTTCAACAAGCAGCGGAATGCCTTTGGTAGCATCCAGGCGCCCGACATACACAAGGCGAAAGACATCGTCAGTCGGGCGCTGCGCGGGCGGTTGGAAGCGCTCGGCGGGCTTCAGATGTGTACGGATGAGCTTCTCCGCAGCGATGCCCGCGTCAAGAAATGACTGCCGAACATATTTAGAATGGACGTAGATACGGTCCGCGGCGGCATACTCGGCACGCGTCTTTCGCTGCTGCGCCGCATTGAGCCACGTATCGCGGATGCCTGTCTGCTGGGCAGCTCGCTCGTGGAGCCGCGCTACATTATCGACATGACTGTTGGCTGCAATGAGCTCCAGACGGTCGTATCCTTTCGAGCGAGCCGCGCGGAAGGAGCGAAGTGACTTGCCGACAAACCCCATGTAAGCCGTTCCCTCGTCTGGCACAGCCCGAGCGAGTGCGCGGTCATACGCTTCGTTGTACAGATGGCTACGCCATCCTGGCATCCAGCGAATGGGCGGGCACGCTGCTGCATAAGACACCCATGCAGGGGCCTGTACGGATTGTGCCAGGGGATCGTCTGGCTTTCCTTCTGGAAGCAGGTACCGATGGAGCACGCCCGACGCGCGGCTTTCTTCGATCATGTGGGCAACATGCTGCCCGATACCGCCCGATCCATAGGCAGTGTTGCATCCAATAACGCGTAGCATATGAGGGGGGCACTTCAACACATAACGAGTGGAAGCGCAATATGCCTGATTAACCGCCACTGTGCCACCCAAAGACGCGCACATGGTGGCGTGTTTGGGCACATGCTCTATGCGTCAATGGAGCACCGGCATCAAATAGAGCACCGGCATCAGGGCGATTCAGAGCACGCGCATGTAACGTCGGGCACAGGGCCGCGCGCACAGGGTCTCGGTAGGCACAGGGATATACCTGCATACGCCTTCATCGTACTTAGATGCGACTGTACCGCTCCATATCGTCATCGTCGTCGCTATCGTCGACCATATACTGATCGGTGGGCACTTCGAGGTAGTCCATGAGCCAGTCGAGCGCCCAGACCTGATTGTCAACGCCGATCCACTCATAGCCAGACTCGACGTAGTCCGCTACTTCTTCCCAATCGACAGTCCAGTCTTTGTAGACGTGAAAAGAGAATTGGTGATCGTCCGTTTCGAAGTAGAGCGCCCCTTCTTCGGGGTCATAGATCGTCTCCGACCCCTCATCTTCGCGGGCGAGTTCAGCTCCAAGCACCAGCAGGGGTACTTTGAACCGATAATCCATCTTGTGCACGCGCTTCGCCTGGCTGTTGAGGTAGTTAGCCAGTACGGCGCAGCCGTCGCTGTATTCGATTGCTGCTTCTGCCGCCTCACGAGTAGGCTCATCTGCCTCGATCTTGTCAAGGGCAGCTTTAATAAGCGGCCATACAGCGATGGGATCATCGCTTTTGGTCGTGCGCTCCTTGCGGGGAATATCTACGGTGCGCGATTTGGTGTCCACGGGTCCTTAAGCTGTAGGTAAGTGACTGAGGGTGTGCTACGAATAAGGCGATCAGATAGGGCATCTATGTTTTGTGCTCCCTGTCGTAGCCTTAACGAACATATGCGGTATGTACTCCCAACGTAGCGTTAAGGGAGACGTTCGCTCGTACAACATGCGTCCAATAAACGTTACGACGCAGCACGGTCATGTGCAACCCACGGAGGAGGCAATCCCTTGATTTCCGGCCAAACGATACAGAATTAGGAGTAAGACATATCAACCACCGGCCTTGCTCTGTATGTAAAACTCATCTGCACACACAGTCCATTGCTCCATCGCACGAATGGTATAGTCCGAAATTGTCCTTGCGAGGACGGCGCATGCGACCGAGGTCGTACTCTGAGCACGGCGAGCGAGTACTCCTGGAGTGCGATTTCAGGCCGTTGATTCCAGGCCGTTGATTGAACAGCTGCATCCAGCGTAACAGCAATGAGATTGCGTTGCTACGCTCGCAATGACCCATTCGCAATGACTCATTCGTGGAATCCCCTTAAGGTTGGGGCATATGAGCATTACCCCAAGGTTGACGTGCAGCAGTGCGCTGTGTTGAGCAGTCGAATCATCCGAAGAGCCTGTTTTGATTTCTTAATTTGGGCTCCGAGCGGCTCTACTGGGCTGGGGCCGAAGGTCATGCCTCTGGTGCAAATTGCCCCCGATATACTTGCGTCAGTCGGGCTGCGCCCTCGTGTCGGTCTGTAGCCCCAGCTACAAACCTCCATCGTGATCCAATTTTCGCCTCAGCGGTCTTCGCTCTCGCCAGCAAACCAAAACCCAAACAGACTCTAAGTGGCAACTTTTTTGGTGAAGGCTTACCTGGTCCATTCCTGTTACCACCCCAGTCCCGCACCATCTTCTTCCTCTTCTTCCTGACCCATTGGCGCGTAATCTTCGAAAGGGAACTGCGCGTTTCGTGAGAACAGGCTGCTCTCTTCACCTTCTTCTTCCCCTAAGTTGGCAACACGTCGTGCGAAGTCGCCGACCACAAAAAGCGCGTTGCGTCCCCCCTGTCCCCAGGTTGACGTGCGGAACGTGATGCGCGAGTCGTTGAAGCCCACCCAGGATCCCATGACCAGGTCGGGATGCATCATGATGAACCAGCCGTCTGCGCTGCGCTGCGTCGTGCCCGTCTTACCGGCAAGGTCGTAATCACCAAGCCCAAACTGCGTGCGAATGCGCTGGCCGGTCCCATAGTCGATAACACCGCGCATCATATCCACGACGGTGTATGCCGAGCGCTCAGAGAGTGCCTCCTGTGGAGCAGAACGCGACTCCCAGAGCACATTGCCATACCGGTCTTCGACTCGTGCGATCGTCTGTGGCTCATAGTGCAATCCACCATTAGCCAGGGTGCTGTATGCATTAACGAGTTCAAGCAGCGTCACATCACTCGTTCCGAGCGAGATAGCCGGCACGGCATCCAGTTCGCTACGAATTCCCATACGGTGTGCGTACCGCACGATCTCTTGCGGACCCAGTTCGAGCGCTACTCGTGCTGTAATCGTGTTAAGCGAGCGTGCCAGCGCCTGCGTCATCGTAAGCTCCTGCCCGCTGGACCCGCTGAAGTTTGTCGGGCTCCACGTCGTGTCGGCCCCTACGTCCTGGTACACAAACGTGCTATCGACGAATGTGTCGTAAGGGGAATACCCATTGTCGATAGCGGTCACGTACGTAAACGGCTTAAAGGTAGAGCCCGGCTGCCGCTTGGCTATGCCGACCTTATCGTACCGATCATCGCGAAACTCGCGTCCTCCTACCCACGCGCGGACCTGTCCCGTTCGCGGGTCCATCGCAACGAGCCCGGTTTCCAGTCGCGTGCGCAAGGTGCGCAGAGAGTCGATGAACGTTTCGTTCGCCCGAAGATGCTCAACGGCCTCCATATCTTCGCGGCCTTCGTTAACGAGCGTACGGTAGTGGTCTGTGCCGCGTATGTACTCGTTAACCAGGTTTGTATTGGTCGACCAGAAGCGCGAAAATGGCTCGTAGTCTTCTCCAGGTGTAAGCTCCAGGTAGGGCTCAAACTCACGGCTTAGCAGACGCGTGCGTTCGTTGCTCCACTCGTAGTCCACAACGGCTTGAAGACGCGACATCTGTTCATCAACGGCGTTCTGCGCTTCTTGCTGCACCCGGCTATCAATCGTAGTATATACGCGCAGTCCCTCTCCGTACATATCGTAAGCACTGAGCGGGTGCTCTGGGTCGCGCGTGAGGCGCTGCAGCTCCAGGCGCACATGTTCAGCAAAGTATGGTGCCAAACTGGCGTATAACTCAGCTGAGTAATACTGGGCCCCAACAGGTTCGTCACGATAGGTTTCAAGGTCAGATGCGCTGATATACCCATTGCGCGCCATCTGCCCCATAACGGTGTTGCGTCGCTGCAACGCGTTACCGGGGTTGCGCACCGGGTTATAGTAGGTCGTCGCCGCGAGCAGTCCGACCAGGGTGGCTGCTTCGGGCACTGCCAGTTCATTTGAGGCTTTTCCGTAGTACGTACGTGCTGCTGCTTCAATGCCGTAGGCGTTAAATCCAAAGCTCACCGTATTCAGATACATCTCGATGATCTCCGTCTTGGTGTAGCGCTGCTCCAGCTCCACAGCAGTGATCATCTCGCGGACTTTGCGCGTGATGCTCACCTCACGCCCTACTTCTTCGTCGTACAGGTTGCGCGCCAGTTGCTGCGAAATGGTAGATGCACCACGCAGGTTGCCTGTAAGCGAGCTAAACGCCGCGGCGGCCACGCCCTGCAGATCGACCCCCCAGTGCCGGTGGAAGCGATGGTCTTCGGTAGCAACCAGCGCGTTGATCACGTTTGTCCCGATGCTATCATACGGAAGCCACGACCGGTTCTGCCTGGCATACCGGGCAAGCTCTTCACCATCTGACGTGTACGCGATGGTTGCCAGATCGACCGACGGATTTTCGAGGCGCTGAGTAGATGGGATGTCTCCGCGAAGCGATGCGAAAATCGAAACGAGAAGAAGAATCCCTGCCAGACCGATCCCGGCGATCACGCCAAGCACGGAGACCGCCTGTGCCAGCCGCGGGTTTTCAATCCAGCGCCCGGCCCACCCGACCCAGAGCGGTCCATCTTCAGAGGCTGACCCACCCGCTCCGGAAGACGCTTGTTTGGGCTTCTCGGCCGGGTTGTCATTGGTAGGGGAACTATCATCGGAAGAACGGCGCTCGGGGTTCTCGAAGTACTCTTCCAATTCACCGTCGGAATATGACCACTGGTCTGACATGGGGTGTCACAGCGTTCGTTAAGGAACGAATGTATGCGTAAGAGTGGGAGGCGGGAACGCTCGGTAGGGGAGCATGCCAGCTACATAAAACAAAACTCGGGGCTACGGGCCAACACAGGGGCACAGCCCGACTGACGCCCGTGTATCGGGGACAGTCTGCACCACGGGCATGACCTTGCCCCTAACCCAGCGGAGCCGTTCAGAGCCCAAATTAAGAAATCAAAATAGGCTCTTGCACTGGCTCGCACGCCGCCCTTTGTGATAACATGCCTGCAGGGGCTTACAGAGTCGTTTTAGGTCTTTGTGGATTTCTTGCACCTATGCACTGCGGGTCCTGTTGAGCGTTGCAGTACTGCACCGGGTGCTCAAGTACCGGTTTCAGCAGGTGAAGATACCGGAGCTGTTTTAATTGGGATCGCATCAGTGCCGTTCCAGTGCATGAGGTGCCACCTATCATGAGTTAAACGTACAAAAGTCCGTTTTTCGTACCAGTTCCCCGTATTCAGGTAGGTACCCGCCTCCCACTGCGTCAGTTCGGGGATGTGACTGTGGCCCATGAGCACCGCACTGACCGGCGCAGACGTAAGCATATGTTTTGCGTATGCTCGCAGCGACTGCACGACCTCCGGGTCGGGCGGGCCATGCAGCGCGCGACTGGCCCACTCGGCGAGTGCCAGCCCCCAGTCGGCCGGCAGCAGTGTTCGATATGCGGCAACCGCGCGTGGATCACGCATGGCCGCGCGCATCCACTGTCCTAATACGCCATGGGTGGATGCGACCGTATCCCCATGAATGAGGTGGAGCGGCTGTCCGTAGTGGCGAGCACGCCAGGCACCGTCGATCACGCGAACACCCAGTTCGTGGTCCATAAAATCGATGTGCCATGGGTCGTGGTTGCCCAGTAGGTAGGTAACCGGGCGGCTGCTGGACGTCCACCGCGCCATTTCCGCGTAGAGCCGCATCCGATTTTTCTGCACGTAGGCCCGGTGCTCGATGAATGCTTCGAACACATCGCCAAGCAGGTAGAGGTGCGAGGTGGCTTCAAATTGCGCTTGCAGGCATGCAACCAGGTCGCGTTCCTCGCGCCGGTCAGCCGAGGCAGGACCCCGCCCGAGATGCATATCTGAAAAGAAGAGAACCACACTACCACGGTTCGATGGGAAAATGCAGCGATGATTGGGCCGCCTTCGGCCTGAGCCGGCGGCGCGTTGAACCTCATACGGGGCATCATGGTACAGCCGAAACGACGCGCTTCGCGTCTTCGTGTATTCGCAGATCGCGCCCTGGCTTTCCCTCTCGATGAATCGACGACAAGATTACTACCAGCCTCCTCAGCAGTTCTCGGTATTCCCACCGGTTATCAAGAATCTGCTGATCCTGAACGGGCTTTTCTTCATGGCACGGGTGGTTGCTGAGGCCACGCTGAGCGATACGGCTGCGCTTACCACAGTGCTCAACTACATGGCGCTGTACCCACCCGGCGCGCCCGAGCAGGGCGTTACGCTCTTCTTTCGCGGCGAAACGCCTGGGTTCTGGCCCTGGCAGCTGGTTTCGTACAGCTTCCTGCATGGTAGCTTCATGCACATCCTGTTCAATATGTTCATCTTATGGATGTTCGGGGTGCAGATCGAAAACAAATGGGGATCGGAGCGCTTCCTGACGTTCTATTTCGTCTGTGTAGTTGGCGCTGCCCTTACGCACCTGCTGTTTATCGAGAGCAACGTTCCAACCATTGGTGCTTCAGGCGGTGTATTCGGGGTGCTGCTCGCATTCGGGATGATGTTTCCCAACCAGCCGATCTACCTTTACTTCCTTTTTCCCATCAAAGCGAAGTGGCTCGTTATTGCGCTCGGGGTGTTTGAACTCTACGCAGGCGTATCGGGCACACAAACTGGTGTGGCAAACTTTGCTCACCTGGGCGGAATGGTCTTCGGCTTCTTGCTGATCCAGTACTGGCGTGGCAAGCTTCCAACGCGACCGAAACGGGAGATGCGTTGGTAGGCTGCGTGGATCAACGGCCACTGACGCGCGACTGCTCTTCTTAATAGGCGAATAGTTACGCCGTTATGCCTCTTTGCAGGGGCAACGCGTAAAACCTTCGTCTACATGCAGGGTATACATTTTGTGGATGCGGACGCATCCTTTCTGCTCTATTTGTTCTGGCAACCCAATCGTCACCGCTGCTGTGAACCAGTTTCAATTGTGGTATAACCGGCAACCGAAAGCGCTGCGCACGCTCATCGCCATTAACGTGGTGCTGTATGTCGCGTGGCAGTTTCTACGGTGGGTCGACCCAGTTAACAGCTTTGTATACAACGTTCTGGCCCTGAACACGATCTGGCCGGGCGCTGTGCTCATGCCCTGGCAGTTGGTTACATACAACTTCCTCCACCTGGGTCCCGGGTTCTTTGGGCTACTGCATATTGCCTTCAATATGCTCTGGCTCTACTGGATCGGGAAGGAGTTTGAGCGCATGCATGGCTCCCATGAGCTGCTTGCGCTCTACCTGATTGGCGGATTAGGTGGTGGACTGCTCTCTCTTCTGTTTGGCCTGATCATGCCTGGCTTCTTTGGCAGCGTCATTCACGGCGCCAGTGGAGCCGTGCTCGGCGTCATCATGGCCGTGGCAATCCTCTATCCGTATAAAAAGATCGCGCTTATCTTTCTGGGCACGGTCAAGCTGCTCTACCTTGTACTCGGCTTTCTCGCTATCGACGCGCTTCTGGCAATGTCCTCATCAGGCGTAGCTGTTGCCGCTCACTGGGGCGGGGCCCTTGCCGGCTTCCTCTGCGCACGAGCATCGCAGAAAGGCATCGACGTAACCTCGTGGGCCCGCATCTTCTTTGATGATAGCGGCAGTAGCCGCGGCTCGTACACTGCGCAGCGCCACGGACGTGGAAGCCGAACGGCCTCAACATCCAGCGCGCCGAAGATGAGTTTCCTGGATCGCATTGAGATGTGGCTCGGAGGCGACCCCGACGTCGGGTCTTCGTCCTCGTCTTCTGGCAACACGGGCGACTCCTCGGAGCGCAAGAGCCGCTCTCAACGACGCACGAAGAGCTCAAAGCAACGCGGCACCAGCACCGCGACTGCCTCCTCGTCCAATACGGATGAGGTCGACCGCATCCTTGATAAGATCAGCGAGCACGGCTACGAGTCGCTGAGTGAAGAGGAAAAACGCATTCTTTACGAGGCCAGTCAGTCGTAACGCTTCACAAGCACCCATAGAAACATAGAAAAAAGCGAGGTCTGTGCCTTGTTGGGCACGCCTCGCTTTTTGCGTTGTGGGCTTCGTGTTGTCGGGTCTCCTTGCTTTTCTGCCTCACCGTTCCTACATCCCCACTACAGCGACAGTCCTTCGCGACTCTTCTTGAGAACGTCGGCTGAGGCATGCAGCCCGTCGTACTCTTTGGTGGTCAGCTTCGGCGTTACGCGGCCATCAATGCCGTGCCGACCGACTACGGCGGGCAGGCTCAGGCACACGTCTTCGATGCCGTAGGCCCCACTGGTCTGCACGCTTACCGGAAGCACGCTGCGCTGATCTTCAACGACCGCTCGCACAATGCGTGCAATCACGACGCCGATCGCTGTATCGGTGTGGCCCTTGCGCTCAATAATCTGATAAGCGGCATCGCGCGCATCCTCAAAGATCTTGTGCATGGTGTCCTCATCAAACGCTTTGCCGACAACAGGGCCGTCTTTGATGAGCTGGTTCCCGATCGTTGCGTTGCTCCAGATTGGCACCTCTGAGTCGCCATGCTCGCCAAGGATGTACGCATGCACCGAGCGCGGGTCTACGCCGTAGTGGCGCCCCAGAAGCGCCCGAAAGCGGGCCGTATCGAGCAGCGTGCCGGTTCCAATAATCCGCTCGGCCGGGCGGTCGGAGAGCTCCTGCGTAACGTACGTGAGCACGTCGACCGGGTTGGTTGCTACAACCAACATAGCATTCGGAGCATGCTCGTCGAGCTCGTTGACAACCTGCTCAAAAATGCGCACGTTACGCTCAAGCAACTCCAGCCGCGTTTCGCCGGGACTCTGCTGGCTGGCGCCGGCTGAGATCACGATCAACTGCGCGTCCGCCATGTCGGGATATCGGCCCGCTCGTGCCGACACGTTGCCCACGAGCATCTGCCCGTGCATCAGGTCCATGGCCTCGCCTTCTGCACGACCGTGATCTACGTCGAGCAGGATGATTTCGCTGGCAAGCCGCTGGTTGAACAGCGCATACGCCGCTGCTTTTCCTACATTGCCAACACCGACAATGCCTATGGTGCGCCGTTGGATCATGTTTTTCTGCGGAGTCTTGTGTATAGTAACGTCCGCAATATACAACGGCGCAACCGGCGTCCGTGTCCGGCGACTTCCAGTGTTTTCACGGAAGCGTTTTCACCAGAGGGCTGCAGAGGATCTACGGTAGATCTCTCCCGGAGTAGATGTAGCGGGGCGCGTTTTTGCACTGCGCTGCATCTCCCCGTTTTGTCTGCTTGGCCGGTAGATGGGGGATGGACGTACAAACGGCTGAACAAGCCCAACGCTTCTTCTCCAGGCCGGTATGATACATCCGCATCTCTTACAGCGCCATTGCTATCGCAATCACTGTTGCAATGAAGCTCGATACCATCACGGCTGCGGCAATGATCACCCACTTCGACGACGTCTGCGCCGTATGAAAGGGCACTTCAGCCTCTCCTTCAGTCTCTTTTGTCGTGCTCGCTGCTCGGGCTGATGCCTCAGCAGCTTTAGACTTATCCGCATCGCGTTGCTTTTTCTCTCCCGGCGCCGACTCTTCGTCAGAACGCCCGGCGGTGAATGCGGCGGGGTCGCTCCAGTCGCTTGCGATGTCTTCAGCGCGCACGCGCCAGTACCATGTCGAACCGTCGATTGGAAGCAGCCCCGAAAGCTCTGTTACGGTGGTGTCTTCCACCGTAAAATCCACATGGAGCGACTCAAACGAGTCGGTCGGGCTGATCTGCAGCCGGTAGGTATTGGCACCGGCGTAATCGCTCCAGTGAAACTCGGTCATGCGGCCATCTACCGTGCGCCCCTCGGTCGGTTTTTGCGGGCGCGGGGCCGACGGGGCAGCATCGGGCGTCGGCGGACTTGGTGGGGTCTCTGTTTGAGTTGTTGAAGGCATAGCAGTTTTATCGTTATATTTGTTTAAGGGATACGAGCCAAGTGCGCCACGTGCAAAAGCACACGCAAACCACCAGCGCTGCGTTTAGCGCCACCGTAACGCGTCCTCACATTCTAATTTTCCGAGGCTGGTCGGTCCGATTCGGACTCGGATGTTGGCGCCTGCATGTCATCATCCATAAGGATACGCATGGACGGCGTTTCCACATCGTCATATTGTCCGGTACGTACCGACCATACAAAGGCCGCCACGCCCGCACCAGCAAGCAAAAGCGCCAGAGGAACAAGGACATACAATATATTCATGGGTACGTCTCGTCTGATTGGAGAGCAGCGCAGGGCTATGCCGCCTGCTTGGTACTCGGCTGTCCGGGTACGTGATCGAGCGCTGGCGATATTTTAGGCGATCGGTCGGTGTTATGGGGAGGCGTTGAGGCATCCCCTGGCACGGACGACCGGGGGGCCGGAGCAGCGCCGCTCACGGCAAAGCTCCGCTGCGTTATTGCGGCTGTCACAACCACCAATGAGCTTACCGGCATTGCGACTGCTGCCACGAGCGGACCGACGAGCCCGGCCATTGCTGCGGTACCTCCGGCAAGATTATACATCAACGAAAAGGTAAGGGTGCCCCGTATCACCCGCATCGTATTTGACGCACCGTTGCAGAGGTCGTCAATCGGGGCAAGTCCCTGGCGGGTCAAGAATACATCGGCGGCGACGAGGCTGGGTGTTGCGCCTCCGTCAACTGCGATGCCTATATCGGCCTGCTGCAGTGCGCCCGCGTCATTCACACCGTCGCCGACCATCGCCATGGTGTACCCTTCATCGTGTAGATGCTCAATGGCTGCGCGTTTCTCGGCCGGAGAGACGTGCCCGCGGGCATCTTCTTCTGGAATCTTGAGCTTATCCGCCACGTGCCGGACCACGGCGGGGTGGTCGCCTGAGAGGATCATAACGCGATGGCCGGCCTCCTGCCACTTCTGCACCAGGGCGGGCACCTCAGGGCGCAGGCGATCGCCAAATACGCAGACGGCCTGCACAACGCCATCTACCGCCACCGCTACCGGTGTATGCCCATTCGAGGCCGCATTGCGGACAGCAGCGCGGAAACGCTCCTCGCATGAGGCCTCTTCTTCTTGCGTGATCCAGTCGGGACGCCCTACAACGACACGATGTCCGTCTACAGTGCCGCTCAGTCCGCGTCCAGCGATATGGTCGATGTCGTTGATACGTGAAGCAACTTCAGGGTCTACAGGATGCGCAGCGGTAAGCGCCTGGGCGACCGGATGGCTGCTGTTTGTTTCGAGAGCAGCCGCCCATGCTACAGCTTCGGCCTCGCCGTGCGTATCCAGCAGCGCAAGCTTCCCTTCGGTAAGCGTACCCGTTTTGTCGAGCACAATCGCGTCGACCTCCTGACAGCGCTCAAGGGTGATCTCGCTCTTAACGAAGATGCCTGTCTGCGCAGCCTGCCCGGTTGCCACCGCGAGCGAGAGCGGCGTAGCCATGCCAAGCGCACAGGGACACGTGATTACGAGCAGCGCCACGACGTGCCGCATGGCTTCGTCGGGGGCCCACATGAGCCAGAGGGTCGCCGTGAGGATGGCCAGCGTGGCTACGCCTGCCACGAAGTACCCGGTGAGTCGATCGGCCAGATGCGCCACGCGGGCCGACTTCGGGGCCTCTTCGCGCACCCAGGCCAGGAGTTGCCCGATTGAGGAGGCTTCGCCCGTCGCGGTTACGCGCACGATGAGCGGTGTGCTGAGGTTGGTCGCGCCGCCGGTAACTTCATCGCCCGGTTCGACGGGGGTGGGCTGGTGCTCGCCGGTGAGTACCGCGTTGTTGACCGACGAACGCCCGTCTTCCACCACGCCATCTACCGGAATGGTGTCGCCCGGACGCACACGCACGCAGTCTCCGGCCTGCAGCGTATCAACCCGTACAGGTATGGTCGTCCCGTCGGACTCCACCTGGTGGGCCATCGTCGGCAGCAGAGCAAGCAGGCGGTCGCTGGCGTCGCCGGCGAGTCGGCGGCTGCGTAGCTGCAGCCATCGGGCGGTTAGGACGGCGGCGATCAGAACCGTGATCGAGTCGAACCACACTTCGCCACGTCCTGAGACGGTGCCCCATACGCTATCGAGAAAGCCCACCCAGATGCCCAGTGCAATGGGCAGATCCATATGCAGATGGCGCGCCGTGCCCTGATGCCAGGCCCACTTGACCGAGGACCATGCACGCCGTACGAACTCGCTGCCTCCGTAGAGCACCGCGGGTACAGCCAGCCCGAAGCTCACCCAGTGGGCAGCGGCGTTGAGCGTTGAGTCGACAGCGTCGAGTCCGGCATAGAGCGCCAGCGCAAGCAGCATTACGTTTCCAGCAAGCGCCCAGCAGATGCCTACCTTAAGCAGCAGGCGGCGCTCTTCAGCGGTACGGGCCTGATGCTGGTCCTGACGCAGCGGATGCACGCGGTATCCAAACTGAGAGAGCCAGTCGGCCACCTCGGGCAGCGAAACGCGCTCCGGGTCCCACTCCAGGTGCAAGCGAGCGCGCGGCAGATCGAGCAAGGCATCCGTAACGCCCCCAAACGCATCGGTAAGGCGCTCCACCAGCCATACGCAGGCGGCGCAGTGCACACCGTCTACGAAAAGCGTGATGGCGCGTGTGCCATCGTCGCGGAGCGGAGCGTGCTCAGCAAGAAAGTCATCAGTGCCCAGCTCGGCATAGACCAGCTCGTCGGGACGGGCCTGTGCGGGTTGCGGACTGCGTTCTTGTCCGATGCCCGATAGGCGGTAGTAGGTGTCGTGCATGCCCGCTTCGTGAAGCGTATGGTAGACGGCCTGGCAGCCCGTGCAGCAGAATACATTTGCCTGCGGTGCATCGGCGTCGTGAACGGGCGTGCTTCCTACTGGCAGTCCGCAGTGTGTACAGGGGGTATCGGGAGCCAGAGCTTCCGAAGGCGCCGAAGCAGATTCTACGTTAACAGAGGTACTCATAGGCTGCATTACCTGCTATGCTCGAAGCGCACTGTGTACTCGACAGGACTGTCGTTCACAGTACCGCGGACGGTGGCATCCCACAGCCCATTATTCAGCAGGGGAACGGTGTGGATGTAGCGTCCGGGTTCGGCTTCGCTGAGTCCGGTTTCGAAGAACGGTTTGGCCTGATGCGGCTGGCGGAGCGCAATTGTGCCCTCGTCAACCGAGACCGGCTCGCCGTCCGCATTTTGCAGGTTGAGCAACAGGCGCGGAGGCATATCCTCGCTCCATGATATGGTACTCGACCAGTTTTCAGCGGCACCGCGTGCGGAAGCGAGCGCGTCCCAGTCGGAAGCCTGTGCGTAGTAGTCATCTACCATCGCCACGCCTCCATCTTTCTGTGCCTGGTAGACCGTGTATGTCACAGAGCTTATGCCAATGCCAAAGATGAATATGACCAATGAGGGCCAGGCGATATGTGGGGGGATTCGGAAGCGCATGGGGGTATGGGTACGTTGTGGTCGGTAGGAATCGAGGAACGCGCTTATTACGGAGATGCCTCGTGGTCAAACGCCTCTGCGTCTTCGGCTTCAGAGCCGTGCGGGCTAAGCATGGGGAACGGGATGCGTTCTTCGGTTCCGTCGTCAAACGAGAGGACGATCGTCACCTCACGCCGGTCGCGCTCAAGCACATCGGGAGGAACGATGATCCAGGCTTCGGTCCGCTGCATCTCTTGAGGTTGCAGCACCGTTTCTCCGGGGCCGACTGGGTTCACCTGCACATCAGGGATGCCTTCGGCTCCTATGGTGAAACGGGCTTCGGTGGCACTCTGGTTTCGCACTCGAACCCGGATGCGGTTAGCTACACGGTCGTCTGGGAGAACCATAAAGGGCTCGCCCACAGCCCGGGCCACGTTTACGTCGTACGTTGGGCGCGTCCAGAGCAGGCCGACAAAGAAGACCGTAAGGGCAAGCAGCACCCCACTGTAGAGCAGCGTGCGCGGCCGTACGATATTTGTTTTTTCGTCGTCGAGCGCTTTCTCCGACGTATACTTGATGAGCCCGGGCTCCCAGCCCATTTTATCCATGATATCATCGCAGGCATCGATACACTGCGTGCAGGCGACACACTCCATCTGGAGGCCGTCGCGGATGTCGATGCCTGTTGGGCACGTACGCACGCAGGCTCCACAGTCGATGCAGTCGCCCAGTTCCGATCGCTCTTTGCCGCGCCCGCGCGGTTCGCCACGTTCCTCGTCGTACGATACGATGAGCGAGTGCGGGTCGAGCAGGACCGACTGGAAGCGCGCGTAGGGGCACGTGATGGTGCACATCTGCTCGCGGAAGAATCCGAAGTCAAACAGGATGAGCGCGGTTGTGCCTGCCATCATAACAAAGTAGCCCCAGTGGTCGCGCGGGTCGCCCTGCATCCATGTAAGCAGGCGTTCCCACCCTACGAAGTAGGATACGAACGTGTGGGCGAGGGCGACAGAGATTACTGCGTATACGCTCCATTTGGCTGTTTTGCGCCAGGCCTTGTCAAAGGTGAGGGGCCCCTCATCGCGGCGTGCCCGCACATGTTCGGCCCCTTCGAGCCAGCGCTCGATCGGCCGATACACGAACTCCAGGTAGACCGTCTGCGGGCACCCCCACCCGCACCATATCCGCCCAAAGATCGCCGAAATGAGAATGATGCTCACCAGCGTGCCAAGCGCAAAGCCAAGCAGGAGCAGCGTATCGGTTGGGTAGAAGGTGGTGCCAAAGAGCGTAAACTCGCGGCTCATTAGGTCAAGCAATACGGCGGGCTTCCCGTTGATCGTGATCCACGGAAGGCTCACGAAGAGCGCGATGAGTCCCCACCCGACGGCCAGGCGCCACCAGTAGTAGAACCCTTTGGAAGGTGTAGGATAAAGCCAGCGCCGGTCGCCTTCTTTGTTCATCGTCGAAAGCACAGCTTCCGGCGAATCCAGAATGCCAACGTCGTCGGCGTCGATGAAAGAGCGTTCGTTGCGAGCCATGGGTATGTACAGGTTACTGCGTGGCGCGCGAGGACTGCGCGCCTGTGTGTCGATTCGTGGTGCGGCTCTGGTCGTAAGTTAGTCGTAAGTTAGCTGCGCTCGACGAATTCGCCCTCTGGTTCTTTCGCGTCCGGCGGGTCGGTGCCCTCAATAGAGCGAATGAAGGCAACAAGCTGGGCTCGCTCTTCGGGTGTAGTGGAGTTCTCCCACCCCGGCATACCCTGTCCGGCTACGCCGTCAGTGAGCACCTGGAAGATGTCCACATTGCTACCACCGTGCATAAAGTGCTGGTCGGTAAGGTTGGGCCCAATGAGGCCCTCTCCTTGATCGCCATGGCACGACGCACAGAAACGCTGGTATGTCTCTCGCCCTGAAGCAATGTGTTCTTCGAAGCCCACGTAGTTTTCTTCGATATTGACTTCGGTCACTTCAAAGCCCTCGCCTTCCGTCTCAGCGTGCGCCTGACGTATCATTTCGAGCTCTTCAAGGCTCTCTGCCAGGTCGTCTTCGTAGGTATTAATCCAGTCAAAGTAAGTAATACCCACAAAGTATAATATGGCGAACGCGACCGATGCCCAGAGGAGCCAGACCCACCACCCTGGCATAGGATTGTCGTACTCTTGGATGCCATCGTAGCTATGGCCTTGCATCAGTTCATCGGAGGTGCCCCCGTAGAGCACCGACTTTTCGTCGTTGCCCGAAGAGGTGCCCCGGTCTTGCGGTTCATCTGTGCGGCTCATGAGGAGGATCCGTTCTGATTAGGGGAGGAATCGTCTTCAAGCGGGATGTGCTTGGCGTGCTCTCGAAAGTCTTTTGGCATCCAAAAGGCATAGAGCAAAATCATAATGAACGCCAGAAAGAACGCCAGTAGCCCGATTTCGGCCAGCGGCCCGGTATCGAGAGCGCGAATGACATCTTTCCAGGTGAGTAAGAACCAGGTTGTCAGAAACATTGCTGGAGCGGATAAAGGATAGAAGCAATCGAAACAGCGCTTCTGTATCAGCGATCTAAGAGCCTGTTTGGGTTTTGGTTTGCAGGCGAGAGCGAGCGCCGCTGAGGCGAAAATTGGACCACGATGGAGATTCGTAGCCGGGGCTACGGGTCGACATCGGGGGCAATTTGCACCAGGGGCATGACCTTCGGCCCCAGTCCAGCGCCGCCGCTCGGAGCCCAAATTAAGAAATCAAAACAGGTTCTGGGGGGGGTGTCAGTCTCGCGCCTCTGCCGTAGGCTCTTCCATTGCAGATCCGGCATCGTGCCCTTGCTCTGCAGTTTCCGGAGCCCGGTCGATGTCTGTACCCAGCCGTTGCAGGTAGGCGACCAGGGCAACGATTTGTTTGGATTCGAGATTGGCTGGCCCGCCCTGCTGCTCAATGTCACGCGCGATCTCCTCAGCCTGCTGCTGTGCAATCTGTACGGCGTTTGCGACCTCGTCGTCGGTGTAGGGCGTTCCAAGACTTCGGAGGGCACGTAGCTTGCGGGGCAGCACGTCCAGGTTAGCATCCTTTTCGAGCATCCACGGGTATGGAGGCATAATCGAGCCCGGACTGGTCGATGTTGGGTCTTCCATGTGGCGCACATGCCACAGATGCGGGTACTTGCCGCCGACACGCGCCAGGTCGGGCCCGGTCCGCTTTGAGCCCCACAGGAAGGGGCGCTCATAGACCGTTTCGCCCGCTTTCTGGTACTCGCCGTAGCGCTCCAGTTCGTGGCGGAAGGGACGCACTGCCTGCGAGTGGCAGCCCACGCATCCTTCAGCGATGTAGAGGTCGCGCCCCGCCAGTTCAAGAGGCGTAAAGGGCTCGACGGTATCGATCCGGGTTTCGGCATCGCCCGCCAACATAAGCGGGACGATCTGGACCAACCCACCGACCAGGATGGCAACGGTGGTTAGGACGGTAAACACCAGGGGCCACCCTTCGAGGCTTCGGTGCATGCCATCTTTTTTGATAAAACGGCTCATGAGGTCAACAAGGATGCTTCAACAAATGGAATGAACAGGAGGCGTAGATGGCGCGACTTAGCTATCTTCAGGTGAGGGCAGCTGCACTCGCTTTGTACCCGGACGGGCATCATCGTCGTCATCATCCCCATCGTCTTGCGTAGTGCTGCTCTCTTTGGCTCCTTCTACGCTGGGTGAGGGCGTCGCACCGTCGCCACCAGCGGTAGCAACGGCAGCGCCGTCGCCGCTTGCTTCGAGGCTTACAGGCTTGCGGGCCGATACCTGCGCCGCATCGGGCAGTGTATCCGGTGCATTGCGAATAGTCATGACCACGTTCACAACGAGCATGAGAGTACCGGCCAGGTAGAGCGCTCCGCCAATGAAGCGAGCCCAGTACATGGGGATAACCTGCACAACCGTCTCCATAAAGTCGGGATACATCAGGCGCCCGGCTTCATCAAAGGCACGCCACATCAGTCCCTGCGTAACGCCTGATACGTACATCGCGATGACATATATGAGGATGCCAAGCGTGCCCACCCAGAAGTGCGCGTTGGCCAGCTTATCGCTCCAGAGCGGCGTGCGCCACAGGCGGGGAAGGAGCCAGTAGATCATCCCGAAGATCATAAACCCGTTCCACCCCAGCGCAGCTGAGTGGACGTGGCCAATCGTCCAGTCGGTGTAGTGCGTGAGGGCGTTGACGCTCTTCACAGAGAGCGCGGGTCCTTCAAAGGTGGCCATCCCGTAGAACGTGATCCCCACGACAAACATCTTGAGCACCACGCTATCGCGCAGTTTGTGCCAGGCCCCGCGCAGGGTAAAGAGGCCGTTGATCATGCCCCCCCAGCTGGGCATCCAGAGCATAACGCTAAAGATCATACCCAGCGTCGCAGCCCACTCAGGCACTGCAGTGTAAACGAGGTGATGTGGCCCCGCCCAGATGTAGATAAAGATCAGGCTCCAGAAGTGAACAATGGAGAGCCGGTATGAGAACACCGGACGTTCCGCTGCTTTAGGCAGGAAGTAGTACATCAAGCCCAGGAACGGAGTGGTCAGAAAGAAAGCCACTGCGTTATGTCCGTACCACCACTGCACCATCGCATCCTGAACGCCAGCGTATATCGGATAGCTCTCTAACGCACCGACCGGAATAGCCAGGTTGTTCCCCACATGCAGCACCGCAACGGTGATGATGGTCGCGATATAGAACCAGAGCGCCACGTACATGTGCTTTACGCGACGGTACTTGAGGGTCGCAAAGAAGTTGATCGCGAACACGATCCAAACGACCGCAATAGCGATACTGATGGGCCACTCCAGTTCTGCATACTCTTTGCTTGTCGTGTAGCCCAACGGAAGCGTAATAGCTGCCGACACGATGATGGCCTGCCACCCCCAGAAATGGAAACGGCTCATCCAATCGCTGTACATGCGCGTCTTACAGAGGCGCTGCGTAGAGTAGTAGACCGCTGCAAAGATCGCGTTGCCGGCGAAAGCAAAGATCACTGCATTCGTGTGCAGAGGACGCAGCCGCCCGAACGAAAGATACTCCCCCAGGTTGGCTTCGGGAAACGGCAGCTGCAAGGCCATAAGCAGCCCAACAACCATACCTATAACGCCCCATATGATGGTGGCAAGCACGAAAAGACGGGTGATCTGCTCGTCATACGAGAAGACCTCCACATCGTCCTTATGAACCCGAGGGGCCTCAGTAGCAGTGGAAGAAGACATAAAACGAAACGAACACGCTGGTGAGCAGAAGATGGGTGAAACGTCGCACGTACGCAAGGTGCCAATACTCCAGGCCGGACTATGACAGACGATACATGTGGGACGTGTAATGTATATGTAATAAAAAGTGTAGGGGATCCCCTGACACCAAACTGGCTCCCTTGACACCAAACTAACGATCCTATTCGGCACGTCTTTCCACCTGGAAGCTGCAACGGAAGCCGCAATACCGGGCAGCTGGCAGACCGTTTAATCGTCTGCCACCCCGATCATAAGGCTATTCATGACGCTGCACGGAAGTGGATCTCACGAAGCAGGTACTGTCGACTGGGTGGAATCCCCTACAGAAGGTGCGACCAGATTGCGGTACTGCGGACGCGTAACAAGCACCGAGCAGGTGGTTCGGCGCAGTACTTTTTCGGTGATAGGGCTCAGTCCCGCCTCACGCGGGGTACGCTGCGTCGCCGCCATAACAAGAAGGCTGCTCTTCCGCGTATGAAGGGCGCGAAGAATTGCTGTAGTGGGATCGCCCTCTTGTACGTGCATCTGCGCCCCGAGGCGGTTGGCGTATGCCGGATGCGCATTGCGCCGGTACCATGTACGCAACCGCCGCTTGGCGGTACGGGGCGCCATGGCGGCATCGTCGAGCGCGAGCAGATCGGTGGGGGTGAGCGCCACGTACTTACGCTGTGCCAGCCCGTGCAGCACGTCAAGCCGTGCATCGTACATTGCCGCAACAGCCTCAGCGTGGTGCAGCGTAGCGATCGACTCGGGCGTCATGTCGGTTGGCGTAAGCACATGCTGAAACGACGTACGCTGCTGCCCCCTTCCCACCGTGAGCAGCGCCGCGGTAGTACGCATAATCATCGGCTGCAGGGCCTGGCAGGCCATGATCGGTCCTGCCGAGTACCCCTCAGGGGGCGCAAGCACGACTAAGTCAATGTCGTTATCGGCGGTGTATGCCAGCCATGCTTCAACAGAGAACGAATCTGCTTTCCAGCTCTCTGTATGGAGCATCGGGGGCGGCGGCGCATCTACCACCATCGACTGCACCGCAGAGCGTACTGCTTCTTCAGTCGCATCCTCCGTGGCAACACTTGCGTTTGGCCAGGGGGTTATGTGCAGTGGGGCCTGCACGCGTCCCGCAAGCGCCAGCGCCTGCGGCAACGCAGCTGACGTTGAGGACCCCGGCGAAAATGGGCAGAGTACAGATCGAGGAGACAGCATGGCTGTGCCCGGTTAGATAAACATGGCAAGGGGTAAAAGACTCGCTCAGCGCTGTTCAACGCTGTCAGTAGCTGATAACTGCCTGCCGTAAAAGACCAAGCCGTTCCCCTATCAGGACGCCCGGCCCTCTGTCTTCTACAGGATTTTCTACAGCACTGCTACCGAGTTGCACGCGTACACCCATGCGACGGCACACCATACAACAGTGCGAGTGTGCATTTAATAAGCAAATCCCCCTTTCGCTCGCCTGCCAGCATGTTGCGCACCCCTTCTGTGGGGAAACTGTGAACCACTGCGTCGGGGACAGCCCCACACACCGATAGGGCGTATACGTACACGCGAAGCCGGAGCCTGTGCGACAACCTATCTGCCAGCTGCTTTATTTCTTTTGAAGTAGCTTCACAGTACATTGCGTCCCCCCGATACTGTAGATGTGATACTGTAGGCGTATGGCGAATGCGTATGGCGAACGTATAGCAGATTCCGCTGTACCGCCTCGAACGCATACGTCTTTAGTCCATCTGTATTGAGTATTGACCTGTACTTTCTGCCGTGCCTTCTTTAGAGCCTGTTTGGGTTTTGGTTTGCAGGCGAGAGCGAGCGCCGCTGAGGCGAAAATTGGACCACGATGGAGATTCGCAGCCGGGGCTACGGGTCGACATCGGGGGCAATTTGCACCAGGGGCATGACCTTCGGCCCCAGTCCAGCGCCGCCGCTCGGAGCCCAAATTAAGAAATCAAAACAGGTTCTAAAACAATCAATCGCTACTGAACCAGACAAAGCTTCTACCTGACCGACCTGAAACGGCTACTCGCGCCATCCGTCTTTTTTACCCCAGTAAGATTTATTCCAGGTAAGATAGCACACGCTGCCGTGCCTGGTGGATGCGCACCGCCTCCCTCTTCCACTATTACGTAGCTGTATGAACACCCTTCTCGTTGGCCCACCTGGCGAAACCCGCCGCGCGCTGCATGAAGCCTTGCAGCGTCGTCAGTATGCGGTAACTCTTGTCGCATCAGCCGATGCCGACCTGCTCCACCCCATATCGCCCAACGTAGACCTGGCTGTACTTTGCCCGCCCGTATCCCTTGAAGCGATTGCTCGCATCCGTGCGCAGTGTGACCATCTTCTGCTGCTGGTCGTAGCGCCCAGCGCGTCGAAGCAGCACATCCACGCGCTTTTTGAGGCGGGCATTGACGACTGCATCACCACACTCAACGAACGCAGCCGGCTCGACGTGCGGCTGAATGCGATTGAGCAGTATCATGCTACGCCGGCACATCGCACGCTGCAGAGCCACGCCCCCACTGCAGCCGTGGCGCAGGCGGTCGTCTCTGACGTAAGCCGCCGCGCGCTCTCTGAGACCGAGCTTGATGTGCTCATGGCTTACGTAGCGCATGTTGTGCCTCCTCTGCTGGACGTAGACGCGTGTAAAGTGCTTCAGTACAAGCCTGAGGCCCACAGCTTTACGCTCCGGGCCGGATCCGGCTGGCCAGCTGATATGATTGGCACTGCATGCATCCCCTACAGCTACGATAACACCCTCTCGCAAGCCGGGCATACCCTGCAAGCCGACGGCCCCGTCGTTGTTACCGCTCCCGACACGCGTAACGGGTTCGCCTTTCCTCCGCTCCTTACCGACAACGGGATGCGAAGCGGCATCAGCGTTGCGATTGCTAGCTCGCCCGAGCCGTTCGGCGTGCTGGGGGCCCACACCCGTGCCGAACGCTCGTTTAGCGATCAGGAGGTCTTCTTTCTGCAGGCGCTTGCTAACGTGCTGGCCGGGGCCGTTGAGCAGTGGCGCACCAAACAGGCGCTCCAGATTAGCGAGGCCAAGGCGCAGGCCATCCTCGAAACGACTGTCGACGGCATCATCACCATTGATGCACGCGGACACATCGAATCGTTCAACGAAGCCGCCGAAGAGATTTTTGGGTACGAGGCGCGCGAGGTCATCGGCGAAAACGTGCGCATCCTCATGCCCGACCCTTACAGCGAGGAGCATGACAGCTACATTCAGAGCTACCACGATACCGGACGGCGCCAGATTATCGGCATCGGGCGCGAAGTAACCGGGCAGCGTAAAGATGGATCTACCTTCCCGATGGACCTGGCTGTAAGTGAGGTCCAGCGGCACGACCGCACCACGTTTACCGGCATTGTGCGCGATATTTCTGAGCGGCGACGGCTTGAAAAAGAGATTCTTAGCATCAGCGAGCAGGAGCGGCGCCGCATCGGACAAGACCTGCACGACGGACTCGGACAGATGCTTACGGGTACCGGACTCCTTCTCAAAAACATGGCTGACCGTCTCAAGAAGGAGGGGCACCCCATGGCCGACGATGCAGCCGAGATCACGGATCTCGTTCGTGATGCCGACCAGTATGCCCGCGACCTGGCGCGGGGGCTTACCCCTGTCGACCTGGAAGCCAGCGGACTGTCTGAGGCGCTGCGCCGACTCGCCGATAACGCCAAACGGCTGTTTGACGTGTCATGCAGCTTCGAAGAAACGGGCACCACGCTTGTGCACAACAGCCAGGCAGCCACGCACCTGTACCGTATTGCGCAAGAGGCGGTTACAAACGCCGTACGCCATGGCAACGCCGAACACCTGCGCCTCATACTGGCCGGCAGCGACCGGCAAGTACGCCTTCGCATTCAGGACGACGGATCCGGATTTGACGATGAGGCCGCCCAAAACGGGGGCATGGGACTCAGCATCATGAAGTACCGGGCCCGCATCATGGGTGGTACGTTTGATGTGAGCAGTATGCTTGGCGAAGGTGCAACAGTTACCTGTACGCTGCCCCGCACCGCCGATCACCCTAACTGACGCTGCTCTGTAGCGTACTCTGTAGCGTAGACCGCGTTGCGGTACACCCCCATACACCTTTTTTTGGATTCAACCGCTTCCTTCTATGACTTACGACATCATCATTGTAGACGACCACCCGCTCATGCGGAAGGGACTGGCCCTCTCCCTCGATGGGGAGGTCGACTTCAACGTGGCGGCCCAGATGCAGAGTGCCGAGGAGGCACTGGAGCAGATCGATGCACGTGCGCCCGACCTTGCAATTGTCGACATCTCGCTTCCCGGAATGAGCGGTATGGAACTGCTGAAGCACATGCAGGCCCGGTATCCCGATATCCGTACGCTCGTGGTGTCGCGGCACGATGAGGTGCTCTATGCCGAGCGCGCCATCCGGGCCGGGGCGCGGGGCTATGTCATGAAGCTTGAAGCAGCCGATGTAATCGTGCAGGCCGTGCGCCAGGTGCTCAACGGCGGCATCTACGTAAGTGATGAAATCAACGAACGTTTGCTGCTCAGCATGGCCGAGGGCGGGCGTGAGCGCCTCATGCAGTCGCCCCTCGAAATTCTCTCCGATCGCGAACTGGAGGTGTTCGAGCTTACCGGGCAAGGCATCAGCACGCGCGACATAGCCGAGCGGCTGCACCTCTCTGTCAAAACCATTGAATCCTACCGCGCACGGATCAAGAAGAAACTGAACCTGGATTCGGCCACGGAGTTGATGCAGCGTGCCGTACAGTGGGTTGAAAGTGAAGCCGGATGACCACCGCTGAGTCCGCCCGTGTCCATTACAATCATGCATGACCAGCATGCTTCACCGGCTCGTTCCTGTTCTCTCGCCCTAACGTCTCTCGTTCCTATGCTTACCGTAGATAACATACTCTTCCCTACCGACTTCTCGCCCTGCGCTGAGGAGGCCTTTGAGCATGCCATTCATCTGGCCAAGCAAACCGGTGCTACGGTGCATGTGCTCACCGTAGTTGGCGATGCCTCAGAGGATCGCCCGATGGAGTATCTACCGCTTGAAGAAGGCGAAGACGGGGAAAGCCTGCAATACGCACCCGCCCCCGACGACGACACCTCCGTGCCGGTCCCTGTTGTCTACCACCAGGTCAAGGACGTATCGCCGGCGGAGGCGATCGTACGACGGGCCGACGAGAGCGATGTCGACCTTGTCGTGATGGGCACACACGGACGCCGCGGAGCCGATCGCCTTCTCAGCGGAAGCGTGGCCGAAGAGGTGATGCGCCGAGCCGCCTGCCCGGTCTTCACGGTGCTCTGCAAAGCTGCCACCGACGACGCAGACGCCATGCCCTCGGCTCCGCCCATCGACACCATTCTGGTTCCTGTCGATCTCTCAGAGCATACCGCCGATATCGTTGCACATGCGCAAGGCGTTGCTACTCTGTACGGGGCCAACCTGCACCTGCTTCATGTTATCGAAGACGTTGCCTACCCGTCGGTCTACGGCGTCGACCCCATTACACCCATCCTACCGGATGTGATGGACCGGGCCGAGGAGTCGCTGCAGCACTATGCGAAGCAGCTGCGCGAGCGCGGGTGCCAGGTGGATACGCAAGTGCTGGCCGGGTACGCCGCGTACGATATTATCGACACGGCCAATGGCATTGGCGCCGATCTGATCCTGATGGGCACGCACGGCCGTACTGGACTAAAGCGCTTCCTGGTCGGTAGCGTCACGGAAAAGGTGGTGCGCCGCGCCCCCTGCCCGGTCTTCGTCGTGAAGAACTTCGGCAAGACGATCGTGGATAACGCTCAGATCTTCCAGGAAGCGTAGATGCGCTACCCGATCAGCTTTGCCCCATCCGCGTGCTGTACCGGTGTGCTGTACCGGTGTGCTGTACCGGTGTGCTGTACCGGTGTGCTGCGTAGGCAGGTTAACCTGCACGGAGCAAGCGTAATGGGCGAGAGCATGGGGGTACGCGACGCGCTCTGGTCAGGGCTCTTGCGCCCCGGTACCTGAGCGGTATACACATACCACGAGGAACGGCCTGCACGAATCTTCCCGATAGAGCGGGCGTACAGGTGCGCATCCCTCTAATGCCAACCTGCGTGGGTCAGTACGAGGACCTGCACTGACCTAACTGACCTACACCGATGCCTCTTTCATCGACCGCTTGCTGTTATGAGCCGGAGCGACTGGATTAGTCTGGGAACGACGACGGCCTTGCACCTGCTGCTATTGCTGCTGTTTGCGCTCCTGAGTGCCAACCGCCCTGATGCACCTCAGATTGGCTATATGGAGGTGGAGTTCGGTCCGTTTGCGGCGGGGCAGCCCGTGGAGGCAGTTGAAGAGACCACGCCTACCGAGTCGGCCCCCGAAACGCCAGAGCCGGAAGAGCAGCCTGAAACCGATCCGGTTGATGAGGCCGAGCCTGACCCCGTCGACCTGCCCGATGCCGACCCGACCGACGAAGCCGTGCCCCCTACCGATGAGGAAGAGGCCGACCCGGTCCCCGAAACCGATCCCGAGGAGGGCCGCGAGACGGCCGACCCGGATCCGGAGGTCGACGATGAGGGGGCCGAGGCGCAAGAGGCTACGACGACCGACGGGGCCGACGACGCCGATCCGGGCGACTCGACCACCGAGGAGCGCACCGCGCCTTACGACATCGAGGGCCTGAACCGCGACCCGCAGTTTGCTCCGCTGCCGCCGTACAACGAACAGGTGAACGCGACCGTACGGGTACAGATCACCGTTGACCCGCGGGGCAACATCATCCGCCGTATTCCGCTGCAGCGCGGCTCGCCCGAGCTCGACGCGGCCGTCATGGAAACGCTGTCGCGCTGGCGCTTCAACGCCCTGCCGCCGGGCGCGCCGCAGGAGAACCAGACCGGCGTCATTACCTTCACCTTCCGCCTTGAGTAAGCGGGCGCCTGCACCGGCCCGCTTTGCCCTTCACCCATCCCCCTCTGCCTGTATATGATTGCCCCGACCGTGTCTACCCGCGTCGACGTTGATGCGCTCTACCGTGCCCTCCTCACCCCGCGTGCCATCGAGGAAAAAATGCTCCGGCTCATTCGCCAAGGGCGCATCAGCAAGTGGTTTAGCGGATACGGGCAGGAGGCGATCGCCGTAGGCACCGCATGGGCCCTTCAGGAGCAGGACTACATCTTGCCGATGCACCGCAACCTGGGGGTGTGGACGACCCGCAAGGTGCCCCTACGCCGGCTTCTCTGCCAGCTGTTTGGCCGCGAGGGCGCCTTCACGAAGGGGCGCGACCGCACGTTTCACTTTGGCCTGCCCGAACGGCGCATCATCGGCATGATCTCGCACATGGCGGCCATGCTGCCGGTGGCCTGTGGCATTGGCCAGGCGCTGCAGTACAAGCAGGAGGATGCGGTGGCCCTTGCCTTCTGTGGGGATGGAGGCACCCGCGAGGGCGACTTCCACGAGGCCATGAACCTGGCTGCGGTGTGGAATCTGCCGGTTGTCTTTCTTGTCGAGAACAACGGATACGGCCTTTCTACCCCCACATACGAGGCGCTCGCCGAAACCGAGATCGTCTCGATGGCCTCCGGCTACAACATGCCGGGGCGCTCCGTAGATGGCAACGACATCTTTGGCGTGATCGAAGCAGTAAACAACGCCCGCGAAACCGCCCTGCGGCGGGGTCCGGTGCTTCTGGAGATGCGCACGTTTCGGATGCGCGGCCACGAGGAAGCCTCGGGCACGGCATACGTCCCCGACGAGAAGATGGATGTCTGGGCCGATCGCGACCCGGTTGCCCGGTTCGAAGAATATCTGCGCATAGCAGGCGGCTGGTCGGAAAGCGACATCGAGCAGGTCCGCGAAGAGATGGCCGCTACCGTCGACGACGCCGTCGAGTGGGCGCTCGACCAGCCCTCCATTGAAAGCACGCCCAACGAGGAGGCCGATGCCGTCTACGCGGCCCCCTCACTCGACGAAGCGCCGCCCCTTGCTACATCGCTCGAAGACGGCACCGCCACCGCCGAGCGCCGCTACATCGACGCCATCACCGACGCTCTCGACGAAGCCTTCGCCGCCGATGACGACCTGCTCATGATGGGGCAAGACATCGCCGAGTACGGGGGGGTCTTCAAGGTTACAGACGGTTTCGTGGACCATTACGGCCCCGAGCGCATCCGCAACACACCGATTATCGAAAGCGGGGCAATTGGCGCCGGACTGGGCCTGGCGATCGAAGGCCTGCGTCCGGTTATCGAGATGCAGTACGCCGACTTCATCTCGTGCGGCTTCAACCAGATTGTAAACAACCTCGCCAAGACCCACTACCGCTGGGGGCAGCCCGTCAACGTCACGATTCGCGCGCCCCATGGCGGCGGGATTGGCGCCGGACCGTTTCACTCGCAGTCGCCCGAAGCGTGGTTTGCTCATGTGCCCGGACTCAAAGTCGTGATGCCCGCCACCCCGCACGACGCGAAGGGCCTGCTGCACAGCGCACTGCACGACCCGAACCCAACCCTCTTCTTTGAACAGAAAAAGCTCTACCGCTCTGTTCGGGGCCCGGTGCCCTCTACGCCCTACCGCATTCCGCTGGGCAAGGCGCGTGTGGCCCGAGGCGGCACCGACGCTACCATCGTCACCTACGGACTCGGCGTGCACTGGGCACTCGACGAGGCGGCGCACTGGGCTGAGGCGCACGACTGCTCGATCGCCGTAATCGACCTGCGCACACTGGTGCCGTGGGACAAGGCGACCGTTCGCGCATCCCTTGAAGAGACCAGCCGTGTGCTGGTGCTGCACGAGGCCACCCGCACCGCCGGATTCGGCGCCGAGCTGGCCGCCGAGATCACCGAAGATCATTTTGAACTGTTGGATGCGCCACCGATTCGCGTGGCCGGAGCCGACACCCCCATCCCCGCCACGAAAGAGCTCGAAGAGACGACCTTCTCTGCAAAGCGCGATCTGCGCGATGCGATCGGGCGGCTGATGGCGTATTAGATGGTATATTAGACCGTACTTGACCCCATCTGTAGTCGGCATCTACAGGTGGGAGACGTATCTACGCTGTTATATCGAGGGCATTGTTGCGCGTCCGAGCTCCAAACCGTCAACTTTTGCCCGGGCTATGCCGTATCTGGCCACATAAATTCCTCTGAGTCCACCTGATTCCTGTATCTCCCATGAAGGCGTACATCATCTACGAAAACGAAGACTGGATGCCCCCACTGCGCACAGCGCTCGACGATGCCAGCATTCCCTATGAGGAGTGGTTCATCAACGAAGGTCACTTCGACGTAACGAGTGCGCCGCCCAAGGGTGTGTTTATCAATCGGATGAGCGCCTCTTCGCACACGCGCGGCCACACCGCAGGCGTAGAGCACACGCGTCAGATGCTGGCCTGGCTGGAGCGCCACGGGCGCCGCGTGGTCAACGGGCTCCATCCGTTTGAGCTGGAGATCAGCAAGGTGCAGCAGCACGCGGCCCTGGAGCAGGCCGGGATTCGCACGCCAGCCACGCGCGCGGTGGTGGGCGGCTCCGATGCCCTGCTTGAGGCGGCACGCGACATGCCGACGCCGTTCATCACCAAGCACAACCGCGGCGGCAAGGGACTCGGCGTGCAGCTCTTCGAGTCGTATGCAGAGCTGGAGGCGGCTGTGCACAACGACGCCATTGCCCCGCCGCCCGACCAGGTGATGCTGCTGCAGCAGTACATCCAGGCCGCCGAGCCGTTTATCACGCGCTGTGAGTTTGTAGATGGCGAACTGGTCTATGCCATCACCTCCGACACCTCCGAGGGCTTTCAGCTCTGCCCTGCTGAAGCGTGCCGCACCGAGCCCGCAACCACCAACGAGGAGCCTGACTCACTCTTTGCACTGCGCGAGGACGTTCCCCCGGCACTTATCGAGGCGTATAAGACGTTTCTCGAACGCGAACAGATCGACGTAGCGGGCATCGAGTTTATTGAAGATGCCGAAGGCCACTGCTGGACGTACGACGTGAACGGCACCTCGAACTACTCCCCTGATGTGGAGAAGAAGCATGGACTGAGCGGCATGGCCGCCGTAGCCGACCTGGTTCAGCGCTGCCTGGCGTCCGCCCGGTCTGCCTCGTCTAAGCCAGCTACGCAGCCCGAGGCCCCCGTTGCGTAGCCCCTGGCTGCGCATCCCCCTGCCCCTGTACTCCACGTACCCTCAGGCTCTACGGCTCTGCATATGCGCCTCTCGACGGGACTCTTTCATGCCAAAAACGCGGCGCTGCTGCTTCTTACGTGGGTTGGAAGTGCATGGGTGTATGGCGCGCTGCCCGATACCATGCCTGGCCATTTTGGGCTGCTCGGGCAGGTCTCGTATTATACCGAGACCACGGCCCTTCGATGGTTCATGCTACCTGCAGTCGCTCTGTTCCTGGCAGGGACCATGTACGGGATTGCGGCTCTTATGGCGCGTTTCCCCGAGCACATGAATATGCCTGACCCGGATGCTTTTGAGCAGCTCACCCCCGGTCGCAAGGCTGTTGTTATTCAGCTTACGAAAGACGTTCTTTATGGCATCACAGCCCTTCTGCTACTCATGCTTGCTGTGCTGCAGCTCGGTATCTACAGCGTAGCGCTGAACGGCGCCGACCTATTGCCAATCTACACCCGCGTAGTGCTCTGGGTCAGCCTCCCGCTTCTCATACTCATCGGCCCCGTCGTGGTCTGGCTGCTGCACGATACCACGCAGCAACTGTACCGCGAGCAGATGGGGGAGTAGCACAGCATAGCGACACTTTCTTCGTGCACACAGCGCCCTGCTACTCCGCAGGGGCTACGACGCGCGCCTGCTCAATCACATCCAGTTCGGGAAAGCGGCGATCGAGATACGCACGTCCGGCTGTGCGGATGGAGTCTTGATCAGGTGCCCCGCCGTATTCGTTATGCCAGGCGTCCACCGCATCCATCCCGCTGGTGACGCGCCCGAGCGGTGGGAAGCCTTCGACGTTGTTATACGTGAGGGTGTCGAGCCGGGGATTGTCGCTCAGGTTGATGAATAGCTGCGACGATCGCGTGTCGGGGTCGTTGCGTGCAAAGGCCAGCGTGCCCCGTTCGTTGGAGGCACGCACCGGCTCGTCGGGGATGCCTGCCTCCGCCCAGAGCGAATCGGTATACGGGTCGCCCGTCAGCCCAAACTGTGCCACGAAGTCCTCAACCACGCGAAAGACCGGCAGCCCGTCGAAATGGCCCTGCTGCACCAGGCAATGCACGCGGTCTACGCCATAGGGCGACCACTCGCGGTAGAGGCGGAGCAGGACCGGACCGGTGGTGGTTTCCAGCGCCACGGCAAACGAGTCGGGGGCTGCAGGCGTGTGCTCGGGCGGACACGGCGGAGACGCATCCTCATGTGCGACGCCCACATGGACAGGCCCCAGAAGCAAAAACGAGGCAACAAGCAGGAGCGCGATGCCTTCACGAAAGACTGTCGGCATAATCGAAGCAGAGGGCGCGTAAGGGGGATGCGGGCTTGCTTCGATAAGAACGAATGCGGATACCGCAAATGCAACACGGGGGCTTTTATGTGTGAGATGCACGCCCTGTACTATCCATGAATCAAGCGAAAGCCCTCTTCAGCAACCTCGCGAGAATACAAGAAGGGATATGCCGGGCGGGATACGAAAGATCGCGATGTGCTCCAACGATTGATCACGCCACAAAAAACCGCTGGCGGCCATGAAGCGCCCCCCAGCGGTTCTTTATGCTTTTTATCCGAGAAAAGCGCCCTGCTTACAGCCCTTCTGCCACTTCCAACAGATTGCGAGCGGCACTACCCTGATACGGTCCGGCCCATTGGTTACCCAGATCGGCTGGTCGAGGTGTAAAGAACCACCACAGGCTATTGACCGAGTTGATGTAGCAGTTCGGGCATTCGCCAATGTTAACCACCCAGGGCCCTCCACTCGCACCAGCCGTGTAGTCGCAGTCATTTGTCTGCATGGAGGGGCCTGAGTTCCCCTGATTTGTAGCTCCCGTATACGGCTCATCGCACGTCCACATGCGCTGCCCATTGAATATCGTGCCTTCGCCCGGATATCCAAACTGGGAGGTGTCTGTGTCGTGGGATGCGTTAAACATCCAACCAAGTGATCCTGTCACATCGACTATGGTTCGCCCGTCACGCCGCTCCATCACCGCAGCCCCCAGGTCATAGTTAAAGTTTTCGTTGGAGTACCACCCCACAAACGTAGCCAGATTGCGTGCGGCCCAGCGTTCGGCGGGTTCGTTCCCATCCGAGTAGGCCGGGACGAACATGAAGTTCTCATACCATGTCTCCCCTCCTCCTTCGGCGAGGCAGTGCCCGGCGGTCCAGACCACGCTCCGGTTATCCGAAGCAATGACGCCTCCGCTGCACACGAAATTTCCCTCGTCGGGTTTAGTAAAGAACACCTTGCCTATGGCCCGATGCGGATACGCCGGAAGCGTGGTCACTTCTACGGCATTGTTCGGAGCACTCTGGTCCGTCAGACTATTCGACCCGTCTGGCGGAAGAAGACCCCGTTCTATTGCCGGGATATCTCCGGAGCGTGTTACTTCGGGTGCATCTGGATTAGGGATAACGGGAGATTCGGGCGGCGGCGGATCGCCAGCAATGCCGATATCCTTTACCGGAATAGCTTCCGCCATGCGTTCTCGTGTCCAATATGCTAATGTAGCTGCAACCTCATCGTCTGAAAACTCCCGCGTTGTAATCTCAGCCTGGGGGTCTTCTTCACGAACCTGCTCGTCCTCCTCATCGTCGGCTGTTACGAGGTCATCACACGCCGTCAGCGCAAGTGCTGCTACAAGCAGCATTACAAATGTAAGGATGGTCCTGTATCTGGTTTGAATCATGCCTATCACCTGGTCTTGGGTGGGTATTTGCTGTACTTGGTGAAGCGCAGGCGAATCAATATAGAGGACATCGATCTCGACGTCTGGTCATAGCACCCTCTTACGAACAGGCGCATTCCCGAGCAAAAAGTGGCAGTGCGTCGCTTGTATCCAACTCCAGCCTACATCCGGCATACAAAGCACCTATTCGTTTTTAGATTACTGACTCGCCGCTCCCCCACTGATGTCCGACCTCTTCGACGCCCAAGCCGATGCCGCCCGCGAAGCCAATGCCCCACTCGCCGACCGCATGCGTCCGCGTACGCTGGATGAGTTTGTGGGGCAAGATCACATTCTGGGCGAAGGCAAGCTGCTGCGCCGCGCCATCGAGGCCGACCGGGTGACATCGGTACTGTTCTACGGGCCGCCCGGCACGGGCAAGACCACGCTGGCGCGCATCATCGCGAACACGACCAAGGCGCACTTTACGTCGATGAACGCGGTGCTGTCGGGGGTGAAGGACATCCGCGAGGCGATCCAGAAAGCGAAGAACCGGCTGCGGCACCATCAGCAGCGCACGATTTTGTTTATTGATGAAGTCCATCGCTTCAACAAATCGCAGCAGGATGCGCTGCTTCCGCATGTGGAAAATGGCACGGTGGTCCTGGTGGGAGCGACAACCGAGAACCCGTACTTCGAGGTCAACAATGCGCTCGTGAGTCGCTCGCGGGTGTTTGAGCTGCATCCGCTGGGTGAGGATGCATTGACTCGCATCGCTGACATGGTCTTGTCGGATGCGGAGCGCGGCTACGGAGACCGCGATGTGCATCTGACCCAAGAGGCCCGTGCGCATCTCGTGGACACTGCGAATGGAGACGCCCGATCGGTGCTCAACGCGTTGGAGTTGGCGGTGGAAACCACCCCACCGGACGATGACGGCGTGATTCGCATCACGCTGAATGTGGCTGAGGAGAGCATCCAGCAGCGCGCGGTGCTCTACGACAAGGAGGGCGATGCGCATTTCGACACGATCAGCGCGTTCATCAAGAGCCTGCGCGGCTCCGACCCCGACGCCGCGCTCTACTGGCTGGCGCGCATGGTGTATGCGGGCGAAGATCCGCGCTTCATCTTGCGACGCATGATTATTTTTGCTGCTGAAGATGTGGGGTTGGCGGATCCGCGGGCGCTCATGTTGGCCGAAAGTGCATCGCGGGCGTTTGGCTATGTGGGGATGCCGGAGGGGCAGTTCTTACTGGCGGAGTGCTGCCTCTACCTGGCCACCGCGCCGAAGAGCAACACGTCGTTTGCGTACTTCGATGCGCTCTCGTTTGTGCGCGACGAGCAGACCGGCGATGTGCCTACGCATCTCAAAGACCCGAGCCGCGATAAGGAGGGCCTCGGCCACGGCGAGGGCTACAAGTATCCGCACGCCTACCGCCAGCACTACACCCCGCAGCAGTACCTGCCTGATGCCATGCAGGGCACCTACTTCTACGCGCCCAGCGAACAGGGCTACGAGCAGACGGTGGCGCAGCGCCTGGAGGCGTTCCGCGAGCGCGACTTCGACGAGGATGTGGTCAAACGCGCCGAGCGCTATGCTGATGAAGTGCGGGAGTAGGCAGAGTAGAGCCTTTGGCCCTACAAAATGTTACGTTTGAGTGAACGGATTGCATTTGTTCGGGGGGGTATCGTAAACGTGTAGTAAATACGTCTACTAGGCTCTGTTTGAAAAGTCTTGGATTGGGTATCTTAACGACTGCCGTACCAGTTTCTGATCACCAACTTCTGTTTTCCGATGCGCCGCTACGAACTCACCGACACACAGTGGGACCTGATCGAGGATCTGTTTCCCGAGCAGACCATGGGGCGGCCTCGCCTCGACGATCGTAGGCTGTTCAATGGCATTCTGTGGATTCTTTGCTCCGGGGCGGCGTGGCGCGACCTGCCCGAGCGGTACGGCAAGTGGCAGACGGTTTATTCGCGCTTTCGTCGGTGGGAAGCGATTGGCTTGTTCGACCGGATCCTTGACCGGCTGCAGATTGAACTCGACGAACACGGATTGATCGACTACGCGACTTGGATGGTTGACTCGACCTCCGTTCGAGCCAGCCGAGCTGCTGCGGGAGCGCCCAAGAAAAAAGGGGCTCGTGCGAGGCCCTTGGACGCTCGCGAGGCGGTTTGACCACCAAAATCCACCTTGTGTGTGACTCAGGCGGGGTGCCGCTAACTGCCTGTCTCTCTGCGGGCCAGCGCCACGACGGGCCTCATCTGAAGCCGCTGATGAACACGGTACGCATTCCGCGTCGCCAGCCGGGCCGCCCGCGCACACGTCCCGACATGCTGGTTGCCGACCGGGGATACGATGCCCAGCACATCCGGCACTATCTGCGGCGGCGTGGGATCCAAGCGATGATCCCGGAACGGCGCCCCGGAAGAGGGCGCAAGCGGCGCCGAAAGGGACGACCTCCGGTATTTGACAAGGGGATGTACGCAAAGCGAAACGTGATTGAGCGACTGATCGGCTGGCTCAAAGAGTGTCGCCGGCTCGCCACCCGCTATGAGAAGTATGCTCGGTGCTACTTGGCCATGGTCAAACTGGCGTTCACCCGACGCTGCTTTCGAAAACTCGAGTTTTCAAACACTGCCTAACTTATCAAAACTAATCGTTATGTCATATCGTCAACTTTCAGGAGGTTTAATGACACTCCTGCTTCTGTTATCGTTTTTTCCTGCTCAAGCCAGTGCTTCCGACGAACCGTCAGATAATCTGTGCGCTGCACAAAGCGAGCTCGTTCAGATAAGCAACGTGTTTGACCACGTCAACACCAGCTTTTACGACTCGGCAAATCCGCTTTGTGATTCCGTATGGAACGTTTCGACCTCAGGCTGCGCCGGAATGGATTGTGGGGTCGAAATCACAGTAGAGTGCACAACGGAAGGAGAGAATGCAGACTATCATTGTCCGTCTCATGCACCGTTTTGTGAATTGATAGAGGCAGTTGATGAGCTTCTTGATGAGATTTATTAAGCACATGAAGTAAATTATCTCATCGGAGTTCTGATTACATGAAATTCCGCCTACTGCTGGGAAGCTTAGTCCTTTGAGTGCAGCGAGAAAATACTACGACAGTGATTTTTATGCGTTTTTATCTGACATGATTACGTACTAGATGAAAATGCATAAGATTACTATTTGAACTTATGCGACTTGGCTCATGTTAAGTCTGTGATGAAGCTTACAGTCCACACATCCGCTGTAGGATATCAGGACTCACATGGTCGTGGTTGAAGGCTAACTCAAACATCGCGACATACCCGGATAGGTAGTCTTTGTGTACGCCTCGAAACAGCCGCAGTCGGTTCCGTAAGCCGGTCCAGATGCCTTCGATCGTATTCACGTGCACCTCCCGAATTCCATCTCCATCCCGGTCGGCCGCCCAACCGGTGGAGTGGTTGATCGCCATCCGTTCTCGCGGTTCCTCCTCATCTTCAAGCCATAGGTACGAACGATTTTCATCGGTGTAAATGAGCGCCTCTTCACCAGTTTCTTCAGTAACGACCTCCTGGAGCGTTGCGGTTGTTGTGTCGGGGCAGACTTGGAAGCGGGCCGATCCAGTCTCACGACCGACCAGCCCGACAATCGGTACGCAGTCATTGGCATACGTTCCTCGTCCGCGCTGCTTGTTCGCTCGCTGTCGCGGGGGATCATTGGGATCGCGATGCGGATCTCCTTTTTTCCCCCGCATGTTGATACATCTCATCGACTTCAACTTCCTGATCCGAGGGTTCAGCCCCCTCTTCTGAATCCTCTTCTGGCCCTTCTGGACGATTTTCAGGAAGCCCTTGAGGACGTCTTTCAGGAAGCCCGACGCGTTCTCCGTTCTGAACCGCCTCTTGAATCCGGTGACGTCGCTTCAGCACGGACGGGTAGGCCAAATCCATCTCATCGGTCAACCATTTGGTCGGAATGCCCTTTGCAAATCCTCGAAGAAGCATCACAATGGTAGCGCAGTCGTACTGGGTCTTTGACCAGACCGTACCGGTGAAAATGTTGAACACCGACCCACATTCTCGGCACCGGTAGTCCAACACCGGGGCCCGACGGCGATCGTGGGGAGCCTGGTCGTCAGGCAGGGCATGTCCGTTCGGACAGGACAGGCCCTCCGGGTGAAGCGACCGCTTCAGATACTGATAACACTCGTCCTCGCTCAGAAGCTCATCAATCGGGAAGCCAATCATTGCAGCGGGCAAAGCGCTTGTTCTTGGAAACACATCGATGAAAACACATCGATGAAAACACGTTGGCTATAGCCTTGCAAAAATCTAAGCCAAAATTGTTCAGCCGCGAGCTATCATGAGCCTCTAACTTTTATTTGATATGATATGGTATACATACTTTTTTTACTCTTCACTTATATTTTCGCGACTAGCCCTCATCCACCTGAATGCGCTGATTCTTTTCTGGAGACTCGAAACGTGACTCTCGATCAGGATACTCAACTTTTTGCTAACGTCCAAAGCGTTGCTTCACTACATGATGGTCGTCTCGTCGTCACGACCGAAGACCCAGGAATCTTCTTATTTGAGGTCGACGGTACATACATACGACAGCTTGGAAACGCGGGACGGGGTCCTTCTGAGTATCAAGATCCGTCTGTAGTACGTGCTACTGAAACAGGTGGCTTTGCAGTCTGGGATCGAGGTAACAACAAGCTTATCAGCTACGACCAAAACGGAAGGGTGATGCGAGAGTGGACGCGTATGGCTCGGACAGTTACAGACTTTGCCTTACAAGGTGATACACTTTACACGTACCACAGCGGAAGCCTGATTGACGGATACGTTGCTGCGTATACATACGAAAACCAACAAGAGCCTATCTTTTCAACAGGCGAAGCCCCCCAGGAGCACCGCCCTCTCAACTTACTTACAGGAGCTGCTCCAATTGCACTTAATGAAGAGCAGAATCGGCTTTTGTACGCGTCTGTTGCCGCTCCTACTGTTCACAGCATGAATCTGCGCGATCAATCTGTTGACCAGATCCCGCTGAATGCTCCGTCATTCAGCACCAGCTCCGTGGCCCAATACGCCGAGGTCTCCGCCATTAACGCTGACATGGCAGGCGCTATTGAACAGGCTATGCAGAGCAGCCGGTTTCTTGGACTAAATGGGTTTGATGAGCATATCCTGTCACTGATCCAGAATGGGCGCTATGTAACAGATCGCTCTTTTGCTATAAGCCGCGCCGGAACAGTCGATACCGGTGAGATGCTCGAAAGTGACCTCAAGTTTGACATTCATTGGTATGATTCGGACAGCGGAATTGAACGCTGTGAACGCATTCCCATCGACGTAAACCAAGAGTCTTATCATTTTGGTGAGGAGATTGTTGGCCCTTCACAGCGTGGGTTCTTTCGCTACACATCTCGGTCTACGGATTCGGATATTGAGTATGTTCTCACCGAGTACTCACTACCGCAATAAAGAACTCACAAAATAGCTCACACCCCGCTTCGGTGATCCCACAGCAGTACCTGCCTGATGCCATACAGGGCACCTACTTCTATGCGCCCAGCGAGCAGGGCTACGAGGAGACGGTGGCGCACCGCCTGCAGGCCTTCCGCGAGCGCGACTTCGACGAGGATGTGGTCAAACGGGCGGAGCGGTATGCTGATGAAGTGCGGGAGGATACGAGGCAGGGTCTTTGACTCAAAAAATGTTGCGTTTGAGTGAACGGGTTGCATTTGTTCGGGGGGGTATCGTAAACGTGTAGTAAATACGTCTACTAACTTATCAAAACTAATCGTTATGTCATATCGTCAACTTTCAGGAGGTTTAATGACACTCCTGCTTCTGTTATCGTTTTTTCCTGCTCAAGCCACTGCTTCCAACGGTGACATTATCTCCGGCACTGATGATAACACCTCGTGTACTGTAAACGTGTTTTCCATCGATAAGCAGGGAGTCCAAGTCGCTACCTTGGGTGGAGGTTGGTGTTCAGAGTCTTGGACCCGGACATGGTCGGTCGGTTTTCCAAGTGGCGTAGAATACTCTTGCTCCGAGGATGGCTCAAGCACGTGTTCTCCACAGTCTGCCTGTGATGCCGCCGACGCCATCGGAGACGGAATACAAAGGATACGCGACTGGTTTTAACCTTATCTCTTAAATAACGGCATGTGCAGGTTTCCTTCCTCCTTTGTTGATCGCCGCCTTGTCGCAGAATGCGCGGTCCTCACATCCCCCATTCCCTCACGCTGTTCGGGATTTCCCCTTCGCGAAGGGGGAAATGTCGCGTAGCCACAAAGGGGGATATCCGCCCGAAAGGATAATGGAAAACTTGCACACCGCGTTAAATACGTATCCTATCCAAACTTCGCCCCCGCTCGAATAGAGCGGGGGCTTATTTTGAACAAAACTCTTCTCATAAATGAAGTCCAGCTTTCCATCATTTGTATTTTTTCTCGCCATATTGACCTTGCCCCTACATGCTGATGCACAATGCACTGATACTTTCCTCGACACCCGCGAAATCACGTTAGACCAGTCAGAGCAGCTATTGGGTCAGTTACAGAGCGCCACCCGGCTTCCGAACGACCGGATTGTCGTAAGCACCGACAATCCAGGCGTCTTTCTTTTCGAATCCGATGGTTCATTTATCCGTCAACTGGGCCAGCTGGGACAAGGACCGTTTGAGTATCAGAATCCGAATCTTGTACGTAGCTACGGCTCCGACATTGCCATCTGGGACGCTGGAAACAATAAAGTCATCATTTATAATCACAAAGGTGAGACCGTAAACGAGTGGACGGGTCTCACCTGGTCCGTAGCAGACTTTGCCATTCACGACGGTGTGTTCTATTCGTATTACAGCAGCGTGGATGCACCATACTTGCGCATCTGGGATCCGGAAGCCGAGGAGATGATTGCCGAATACGATGATGAGGAATCGGTCGAGCGCGCGGCCCTTGCCCAGATGCAGGGGACAGGCAGCCTCGCTTTGCATGATGGTAGCATATACGCTCTCAACCCTGCTGAGTCTTCGGTACGGAAGTTTGATGTAGCGGATGGTGATGTAGTACGCTATCCTATCAACGACACGGCATTTACAATGAAGCCGCTGGAGGCGTCAAGCATTCGAGAACTTAATTCGATGTTTGATAGAGTGGTGGACTTCGGTATGTCCAGTAGCCGGAGCTATCATGTAACTGCTACCGAATCAGCTCTTTTGGGGGTGCTGCAACACGGCAAGATCACATACGATGCTCCCCTCTTCACAAATGATGGAAGGCCCAATCCTGACGCCCGCATGGAGTCGTATGATCGCTACCTACATGTGCATCAAATGACGCACGACGGCGAGGCCACGCGGTGTCAGCGCATTGATATAGACATTGAGCAGTCGCAAAACGACCACGTCATTATTGGCCCCACGACCAGTGGCTTTCTTTATCGCACAATCCGTGAAACGGATGCCGATGTGGAGTACGTGCTCACCGAATATATGCTACCTCAGTAACCGTGTCCCCTCACCGTTCCATGGTCAAGCAACTGCTCAAAACCATCGGAATCATAGCCGCCGTACTCGTTGCAGCAGGGGCTATTCTGGCTGTCGTATTCTTCGTGGTGCTAAACCAATCGTTTACGGATCCTCCTTCACCGTCCGCAGAGACCCGCTGCACAGCACCCACGTTGTACACGTCGGCAAATATGTCCGATGTAACCTCAGGATGTACGTGCCCGGTCAATCCACACTGCTGCCCGGTGTGGAAAGTAACCGAATCGCTCTCGTTAGATCTCACCGGATTCTCTCGCACCAAAACCTGCACGCTGGGCGGCTCCAGTCCATGTATCACATGCCGCGCGCAATCGGATGACACTCCTGAACCCGAGTCTGCCCCCACTCGTTAGCGTCACACTTCTTTTATGGGTAGTGAATAAACGCTAAATGATAGGGTGATCAAGCACCGCAGTTTTGTGTTGTTCGAACCCCCTCTCCCTACGGGTTTCTCCCCCTTAGCCAAGGGGGAGATGTCCACAGGATCACACCTGCGGCGAAGCTCGAAGACAGAGGGGGTTTGAGCGGGTTGCGATGATGTAAACCACATGTCAATCACTTAACATCTTCCTGCTACCCTTTCATGGTAATTATATCCCGCTTCCGGTATGGATATAACAACGCGTTCCGACGCGCTTGACCGGTTCGTGGACCGCGTGCAGCAGGTCTTACCCGCCGAGGCCTATCTGCTTGATGCACACCCCTACGAAAGCGACGACGAAAATCTTCATGTCGCTGTCATCGCTCCTGTAGATGATGACACCCTAAATGCTGCGCAGCCTGCCATTGCAGCTGCCATCGAGGAAGCAAATATCGCTCTGGGGTTCAATCCGCTTCTTGTGTACCACATTGGGCAACCGCATAACCAACTCGCAACTACAGCACAGAGCAAAGGCATCCAACTGTGAGTTCGATCCCCGTAACTCGGTGGCTTGATAGCCCCGATCACCGTCTGGACGATGCTCGACTGTTACTTGCAAATGACCGTCCAGGAACAGCTCTCTCAAACGTGTACTTCGCCTTATTTTATGCCTGTAAAGCGTTACTGCTTAACCGAGGTTATGATTACAAAACGCATAGCTCGGTTGTAGGAAACGTAGGCCGATTTGCTACCTACCGGAATCATCTTAAGCAAGTCCGCGAAAGTACGTTTACACCTTGTCATCGCGAGGAGGAAGCCCGCGACCAACGCGGCGCTGACGCTCCTCGCAGTGACAGACTCGAAGATTCTTTTGTGGGCCTACTTAACACACGACTTCCTGCACAACTGCAGACCGAGCGTGCACGCTGTGATTACGAACTGGTATCTTATCCACGAGCTTATGTCGAACGGAGGGTGCGAGAAGCCCGATCTTTTATCGAAGCCTCGCAGGCGATTGTACAATAGCATCCTTCGCCCCGACGCTCCTGCTGAACCCGATTCCGCCCTGGCCCGTTAGCCTCACGCTTCCTTCATGAGCAGAAACCCCCGTATCCCTCATGATTACCTCGGTTGATCCACCGCGCACCACGCTGCGTCCGTATCGCTTCACGTACGAGGAGGTGCTGCGTATGGCCGAAGCAGGTATGCTACCGGAGCACGAACATGTCGAACTCATCGACGGACAGCTTATCCCTATGAGTCCAGTTGGAGATCCACATATTTCCTGTGTCGATGAACTCACCCATCTACTCATCGAAAGGCTGCCAGCTGGTTCTACAGACTCGATGAGGGTCAGTGTTCAAAGCCCGCTACGTATCGACGCACATAATGCGCCCGAGCCCGATATCGTCGTAAAGAAACAACGAGGGGGTGCTGCCACGCCCGAAACGACGCTTCTCACCGTCGAAGTCTCGGATACGACGCTCGACTACGACCGCGACACCAAGCTCCCGCTCTATGCTGAAGCGGGCATTCCCGAGGTGTGGATCGTGAACCTGGAGGCGCGTCAGGTGGAGGTGTACCGGCGGCCAAAGGGTACAGACTATACGCTCCGTCTGCTACGCGACGCCTCTGAAACGGTAGATCTGGCTACCCTGCCCGATATGAAGCCGCTGGCGGTTCGCGATATACTGCCGCCTGAAGACGCGGCCAGCGCATCCCCCAACCGCACGACCGACGCCGATCCCGCATGAGCACGTACGACATCGACTTTTCGGCGCATCCCGAGGCGTACCGCATCCAGCCGAACGAGAAGGGCGTGTTCAAGGTGGAGCCATACAAAAGCGCGCTGCTCGGGCACTGGCAGTTCAAGAACGAAGCAGCAGCACAGGCATCCGTCAAGGCGCTCTGCGCGCGGTATGCGGTCTATCGTCGCCGGCAAGATATGGTCGGCATGGACATGGTACGCAAGTACCTGCGCATGGGCTTTACGCGGGCGATGCGCTACGCCAAGTATCCGGGTGGACAGAAGTACCATGACGACGGCACTGAGCGCGACCCGAAGCAGTGGGCCGATGCCGAGAAACGCCGCGCCGCGGTTGTATTTCGGGAGGCATGGCAGGCGGTGCTTGACGACGACACGTACCAAGAGATGAAAACGTACCACACTGACCACGTCTACAACGCAGACGCCAGCCCTATGGCATAGTACGTGTGGCATAGCACGCGCTACCGCGCCGCCTGCCGGTTCGGCATCAACTGGCGCAACAGCAGTGTCAAGATTAGCATCGGGCCGCGCTGGCTGCCGCCTTTGAGCTCGTAATCCGCCGCCACCAGGGCCTGATACGCCTGCGCCAAACGGGGGCGGGTGTAGCGCTTGGCGCTCTGCACGTACTCGGACACAAAGTACGGCGACACCCCGATCACGCCCGCCAGCTGGCGGTTCGACTTGCGCTGCGTTTCAGCCGACTGCAGCTTCCAGAGTTTGTCAACGTACGCGTTCAGAATCGCCACAATCATGATCGCCTCGCCACGCGGGTTGTTGGCCTGCTGCAAGAGGCGATCGGCAATACGCATCGCATCAGCATGGCGCCCCTCGCCGATGGCGCTCTGCAGCTCGAACACATTGAACTCGCGCGTCTGCCCGCTGGCGCGCAGCACATCATCGGTCGTAATCTCGTCGCGCTCCCCGATGAACGTCTCCAGCTTGTCGATCTCGCTGACCGCCGTCTGCAGATCCGTACCCACGTACTCGGCCAGCATCTGCACTGCGCGTCCGTCAATACGCAGCCCGCGCCCCTCCACATGGCTCTTGATCCACCCCGGAATCTGGTTGTCGTAGAGCGGCTTGAAGTGCGACCATGTCGCATTGCGCTTCAGCGCCCGGTACGGATGCGCGCTCAGGTTCGGCTTTGTGGTGCACAAGAGCAGCACTACCGCCTGCGGATTCGGCTGCTTGGCATAGCTTTTAAACATGCGGTTGTTCTCCAGCTGCTCAAACTCGCGCACGATCACCACGCGCCGCTCCGCCATCACCGGGTAGCCCTGGCAGATGTTGACGACCTGCGACGCCTCGGCCTCCGAGCCATAGATCAGGTCGAGGTTAAAATCGTGCTGCTCCGGCGGCAGGGCATGCTCAATAAGGAGCTCCTGCAGCTCATCCATCAGAAACCCCTCCTCGCCAAAGAAGAAGTAGAGCGAATCGAAGTTCTGATGCCGAAACTTCGTCGCCAACTCGTTAAACGACGGACCCGTGTTCTTCGCCATTAGATATATAGCAGCAGGTGAAAAGCAGCGCGCTTACTTCGGCAGGTCTTCCTCGCGGTCGGAGAGGTGGGCATGGTGCAAGCGCTGTGCTACCGTGCGCAGGCGTTCCGTATCGTTCTGGAGGATGCGGTGCGTCCAGTCAAAGACGGTCATTTCATCGCTATCCACCTCCACGTTGCGCCCCCACGTGTCGAGGTCGCCCGCGCGCAGGCTCTCGACCAGCTGCTCGCGGGCCTGTTTCACGCGGTCGAGCGTGTCTTCAAACGCACCCTCGGCCCAGCTGTGCTCGTTAGCCACGTCGAGCGCCTCCCGCGAACGGATGCGCGGGAACGCGCCGGACTGTACCATCTCGGCCGCTGGGCGCCGCACGCGCTCGTCGAGATGAGCGATGAATGCATACACTTCAATGATCGCGAGCGTGTCGGGCGTCGGACGCTCAATCAGCAGCTGCACCGGAATGCGATCGGCATACATGCGCATCCCCTCGACTTCCTCCACAAGCATCGCCAGCTGGTCGAGCAGCGACTGTCGGAGTGATTGCGCTTGGTCGGTATCAGCCATGGAAAATCAGGCAGGCCCAGAAAAACATGCGTTCGAGAAGACTACTGCTGTGTCACACTTGAATGATTGGGTTCAGATACGTGTTTTCCCCTCCATTCTACCCTTCCTCCCCAGGGAGGAAGGAACCATAGGACGCTCCCATGAAGTCCCCCTCAGAGGAGGGGGATTTAGGGGGAGGGATTCCGTGTGTTCAAACGACCTAAACAATAAGGTGTGACAGAATCAGGTGTGACAGAGCACTACGCCGGGGCATGATCCGACGCCGGTGGGCCTTTACGGTCGCGCGGGGCCCAGTCTTTGTCGTCGTCAGTCACGCGGGCATCTTCGCGCAGATGGGTCGTGTCCAACCCGTCCATGCCCTCATCAGCCAGCCAGTCCAGGAAATGCTGGTCTTTTACGCTGTGCAGGTTGTTATCCGCCTGAAACGACCACTGCTGCCCGAACTGCGGATCCTTGTACTGGTCGAGGTACTCCAGTCGGTCTTCCATCTGCTCTTTGGGCTTGAGCAGGCGCGTCAGGTCGAAGATCGCCTCGTCGCGGCTCTGGAACGTCATGTCGTACTCTTTCGACATGATGATGGCCTCTTCGGGGCACACCTCCTCGCAGAAGCCGCAGTAGATGCAGCGGAGCATGTTGATCTCGAACCACTCGGGCTCGCGCTCCTTCACGTTGTCGACCTCTTTCGACTGCATCGAGATCGCCATGGGCGGGCAGGCCCGCGCGCAGAGGTTACACGACACGCAGCGCGGACGGCCATTTTCTTCTACGAGCACGGGGCGCCCGCGGTAGCTGTCCGGTGGGTACCACTGCTCTTCAGGATACTCGATCGTATACGTATCCTCATGCGTAATCTTGCGCAACGAGAAGCCGAGCCCCTTAAAGAGCTCAGGGATGTACAGATTCTCCCAGAAGTTGAGGGTGCGCTCATCGCGCGGTTCGTTCGAAGACGGGCCAGCCATGGCAGCGTAACAGGTTGATCGGTGAAACAGCGGGGGCTATAGCGCGGCACTACCGCACGTTGATTTGACGAGAAGCGCGGCACGTGGGTTTCCAGCACGCGCCGTACAGTGCCGGACTTGCTCAGAGATTTAGCACGAACCAGCCAGCGCGAAACGTGATCAGTTCATGCGCGGGTCATCGGGAAACGTGGAGAGCAGCGCATACTCGCCGCCCATCGCCCGCATCACCCGCGACCAGAGCATTTCCGGGTTGGTCTGGAAAACCCACTCGGCGCGCCCTTCTGTGAGTATCCAGCCATCGTCTTCTTCTACCTCGCGGGCGAGCTGCCCGGGCGACCATCCGGTGTAGCCCAGAAAGAAACGGAGGGCGTCGGTATCGGGCTTCTCGTTTTGCACGAGCGCTTCAACCGAGTCGTAGCTGCCGCCCCATTGCACCCCCGGAAGTACTGAGATGCTTTCGGGGATGGCATCGGCGTAGCGATGCACGAAATGCAAGGTTTCGCGCTGCACAGGCCCCCCAAGAAACAGCTGCGGGTCGTGCACAAAGTAGTTATCCATTACATCGCCCAGATGCAAATCAGTGGGCTGGTTCAAGACCAGTCCAAAGCTTCCCTCCGGCGTGTGGTCGCAGAGCAGCACCACGGTACGACGGAAGTTGGGGTCTTGCATCACGGGCGCTGAAACCAGAAGCGTTCCGGGGGTCAGCGTAGACGAAGCGTCGGACATATAGATGAGTGGCGCGGTCGGAAAAGAACGAATAGATTGTGCCATACGCATAATCGTGCGTACGTTTCCACCGAACGGCTCATATTCGAGCAGGCTCAACACCGTAAGCCCCCACGAAGCATGTGCTGCCCCACTGTATCTTTCCGTCTACTCTGTACCCCTCTGTCTTCCCTACATTGCACCTGTCACGCTGCAGCCAGCTCGGGCCTCTCAGCAACGTCGGGGAGGTCTACCTCTGTGCCTACGTCAAGCGGCGGCGTAAATCCGCGCAACCGCAGCGCGTTGCCCAGCACAAAGAGGCTCGACAGCCCCATCGCGGCGGCGGCGAACATCGGATTCAGCAGAACGCCAAACACGGGGTAGAGCGCCCCCGCTGCTACAGGGATGAGCAGCGTATTGTAGATGAATGCCCAGAACAGATTCTGCTTGATGTTGCGTAGCGTGGCGGTGCTCAGTGCATGGGCATTGGCCACGCCTCGCACATCGCCGCTCACGAGAATGATGTCGGCGCTCTCCATCGCAATGTCGGTGCCGGTGCCAATCGCCAGACCGACGTCGGCCTGGGCCAGCGCGGGCGCGTCGTTGATGCCGTCGCCAACAAACGCGACCATCCCTTCTTTCTGCAGACGCGTTATCGCATCCACCTTTTCATCGGGCATAACCTCAGCATGCACCGTGTCGATGCCGAGCTCGTCGGCAATGGCCTGTGCTGTGTGACGGTTGTCGCCGGTGATCATCGCCACGCGCAGCCCGCGCTCATGCAGCGCGTCAATGGCTTCGGGCGTGGAGGGCTTAATCGTGTCGGCAACGGCCAGCGTGGCAACAAGCTGACCGTCGAGAGCGGCAAAGAGCGGGGTTTTGCCTGCGTCGGCCCATGTGGAGGCAGCACCTGCCAGCGCATCCACCGAAAGGTCGAGCGATGCCATGTAGCGGTCGGCGCCCACGTGCACCGCATGCCCGTCTACCGTGCCCGATACGCCCATCCCCGGCTCGGCCTCGAAATTAGACGGCTCGGTGAGCGACAGGCCGTCTTCTTTCGCGGCGCGCACGATGGCTTCCGCAATCGGATGCTCAGACGCCTGTTCGAGGGAGGCGATGAAGCGCAGCACCTCGCGCTTGTCGATGCCTCCCTGCACGTCGATATCCGTTAGCTCGGGCATCCCCTTGGTGAGCGTACCGGTCTTGTCGAGTGCAACGGTGGTCACCTCTTGCATCTGCTGCAGGGCCTTCCCCTCACGAAAGAGTACGCCCATCTGCGCGCCCTTGCCAGAGCCGACCATGATGGAGGTGGGCGTGGCCAGCCCCATCGCGCAGGGGCATGCAATAATGAGCACGGAGACCGCCGCGACCAGGGCCATCGAAAGCGCCGGGGCGGGACCCACGATAAGCCACGTCACGAATGTAAGTGCTGCGACGGTCATCACCGCTGGCACGAAGTAGCGCACCACGCGATCGGCCAGGTCCTGAATCGGCACCTTCGACGCCTGCGCAGCCTCTACCATCTCGATGATCTGCGACAGCACGGTATCGGCCCCCACACGGGTTGCCTCAAAGCGAAAGCTCCCCGTTTTGTTGATCGTGCCGCCCACCACCTCGTCGCCCTCCGACTTTTCTGCGGGCACGGGCTCGCCGCTGATCATGGATTCGTCAACGTACGAGGCGCCCTGAATAATCGTGCCATCCACCGGAATCTTCTCGCCGGGGCGCACGATCACGGTGTCGCCGGGCATCACATCCTCAACCGGAATCTCGTCTTCGATGCCGTTGCGTACCACCCGCGCAGTGCGTGCCTGCAGCTCCATCAGCTGCTTCATGGCGGCGCTTGTGCGACCTTTAGCAACAGCCTCCAGGTACTTCCCGACCAGGATCAGCGTAATGATGACGGCCGCTGCCTCGAAGTATACGTGGGCCGTGCCCTCTGGAAGGAGGTTTGGCACGAACGTAGCAACCACCGAGTAGCCATACGCCGCTGAGGTTCCGAGCATCACCAGGGTGTTCATGTCGGGGGCAGCTGCGCGGAGGGCCGGCCAGCCTTTCTTGTAAAAGCGCAGGCCCGGCCCGAACTGCACAACCGACGCCAGCGCAAAGAAGATCACGTAGAGCGTCTGCTCCGACATCAATTCCATGACCCACTCCTCAAACGGCGGAATCCACATTGTGCCCATGTCCAGGATGAACAGCGGGATTGTAGCCGCTGCGGCGATGGCAAGCGCTCGCTTTAACGCAGTGCGCTCCTGAGCACGGGCATCGCGCTCCGCATCCGCCCGGCTCTGCCCTTCGGAGGTCTCGATGATGTCGTAGCCGGCATCTTCAACGGCGCTGCGCAACGCATTGCGGTCTACACTTCCCGGGGGATGCGTAACGGTGGCGCGGCTGGTTGCCAGGTTCACCTCGGCCTCGACAACGCCCGGCACGGCACGCAGCGCGTCTTCAACACGTCCCACACAGGTAGCGCAGGTCATGCCTTCGACCGTGAGCGTAGACGTAGTGGTGGGCACCTCGTACCCGGCCCCTTCAATCGCATCGACGAGCGATGCGGTATTGATGTCGCTGCCTGCATGTATCGTAGCACGATTGGTCGCCAGGTTCACCTTGGCCTCGTGCACGCCGTCGAGATCACGCACGGCATCCTCTACGCGCTGCACGCAGGCAGCGCAGGTCATGCCATGCACGGGGAGTTCAATGGTACGCACGTTGGTTTTAGTGGACATAGCAGCTACGGAGCGAAGTCGAGGAAAAAAAACCGACCGGGCAGGTGCTTCAGGTCAGGTCATCTCAATGGAGACCAGTTCGAAGCCGGCGTCGTCGATAGCGGCGAAGAGCTCGTCGTGGGCTACCTCGCTGTCATCGTACTGCACGCGGGCCTCGCCGATGCGCACGTCGTCTACGGCCACACCGTCGAGCGCCGTTAGCGCATCGGTAGCCGCTTGAACGCAGTGGTTGCAGCTCATGCCGTCGATTATGAGTGTACTGGTATGCTGTGCCATGGGTAGGTGCGAGTGGTTACTGAATTTGTTTATAGAGAAGGTCCATCACCTCGTCGTAGGTACGCTCTGCAGCATCGGTGTCGCCCGAGCGCAGTGCGTCGGTAACGCATGTCTCCAAATGGTTGCGTGTGATGACTTTGCCCGTGGCGCGCAGCGATTTCTGCACCGAGCTGATCTGGTTGAGGATGTCGCCGCAGTAGCGGTCGTCCTCAACCATGCGCTGCAGGCCGCGCATCTGCCCCTCAATGCGGCGCAGACGCTGCAAAATAGCCTCGCGTTTTTCGTCGTCCATCTGCATAACGTCGGGTACCTTGTGCGTATGATGACGTGCTGTTTACCCTACCCCGGTAGGGTATGTTTCTTGTATGACACGAGGCATCGTGGAAAGCATCGTGGATTGATCTTTACGTCTTGCACTCGGTCACCGCTACGTGTGGGGTTGCATTAGCGCGATCCGACAGATAGATTGATGCTGATTTGCTGATCTCGTATTCACTCGCAGTTGATGGTAACCGGTATGGCACGTTCTGTAGTATCACAGGCGCTTGCGGCAGGGCTGGGAGGAGCGCTGATTGCCATTGTAGGATCTGCTGCTATCGTTGCAGCACTGGCGGGGCTGCCCACGTCGTTTGTAACCTATGCAGCCGGGGCCGGGTTTGTGTTGCTCTGGGGCATCAGCGTATCGCTCGCGCTGCAAGCACGCTCTGGGAAAGGCGCCTGGCGCCAGCTCGTGCTGCTATCCGCTCCCTTTCTGCTTTCCCTGCCGCTCTCCATCACGCTCTACATGCTGGGTTTTCTATCGATTGATGCGGACGCTACGGGCCTTGTAATGGCCACCAAACGCACGCTCGTAGGCGGCGGCTTCGGATCGCTCGTTGCCGGATTTGCAGGATTCTTTCTGGGCTTCTTGGCCTTGGGTATCGGACTGCTCTTCAAGGACGATTAGGCAGCGCAGTAAGGCACGGCACGTCCACTCGATATGATTGCAGCGATCATGTCGCGCGCCACAATCATATCGATGCGGGCAGGAACGCTCAATTCGCCGTGCGGGTTACTGTAGTGTGCATCTATGCTCCCATCCCTTGCGCATATGTCTACCTTGCCCGCCTCCTTGCGCGCCCTCGCCGCTCTCATGCGCACTCGCCGTACGGTAGTGCTCAGCGGTGCAGGTATCAGCACCGAGTCGGGCATTCCCGACTACCGGGGGCCCGACTCACCGCACCGCGAGCGCGCGCCCATCTCGTATCAGGAGTTTGTGGGGGATGGACACGCCCGCCAGCGCTACTGGGCCCGTAGCAGCGTAGGGTGGCCCCGCTTTACCAGAGCAGAGCCCAATGCCGGACACAGAGCACTGGCCCGGTTGGAGTCGGCCGGGTACGTCAGTGGCGTGATCACGCAGAACGTAGACCGGCTCCACCACCAGGCCGGCAGCCGGGCTGTTGTAGAGCTGCACGGCGCCCTCGCCGATGTGCGCTGCCTGCGCTGTAACCTGCGCCTCAAGCGGACCGCCCACCAGCGGCGCCTGCTACAGGAAAACCCAGACTGGCCTCCGCCCGCTGCCACCCTTGCCCCCGATGGCGACGCGGTGCTTCCCGATGCCCAAACCCGCTCGTTTGCTGTGCCCGGCTGTCCGCGCTGCGGTGGGGTGTTGAAGCCTGATGTCGTGTTTTTCGGCGAATCGGTGCCCCGTAGCCGGGTCGACGCGGCCTGGCATCTCTTTGACAATACTGATATGCTGCTGGTCGTCGGGTCTTCGCTCGCGGTCTATTCTGGCTTTCGCTTCGTGCGCCGCGCTGCCAGCGAATCGCGCCCGGTCGGCATCGTGAACCTCGGACCCACACGCGGTGATGCGCACGCTCGCCTTCGCCTGGAAGGCCGTACCGGTACGCTGCTCCCCCAACTCTCTGACCTGCTGGTGACGTAGCATGGAATGGCACAGCCCTCTCTATTTCTGGCTGCTGTTGGCGTTACCTGCCGTGGCAGCGCTCTTCTACCGGGCACGCCAACAGCGCAGCCAGCTACAAGCTTACTTTCAGATACCCCATGCTGTGCAGCAGGACATGACACGGCGGCGCCTCATCAAGGCTGTCGCTGTAGTGCTTGCTACGGGGTTGATCGTGCTTGCGCTGGCCCGCCCTCGTGTAGGAGGGGCCGAGCGCGAAGTGGAGCAACGCGGTCTCGACCTGGTCGTTGCCCTCGACCTGTCGCACTCGATGCTTGCCGAAGACGTTGCGCCCTCGCGCCTGGCACGCGCTCGCAATGAAATTCGGCGCGTGCTCGACCAGCTTGCTGGCGACCGCGTGGCGCTGGTCGTGTTTGCCGGAACGGGTATCGTGCAGGTGCCGCTCACGACCGACTACGCCGCAGTGCGGGCTGTTCTTGGAACCGTGCACCCCGATGATATGCCGGCGCCGGGTACAAACCTCGACGGGGCCCTGCAGGCCGCCCGGCACGCCCTGGAGAATGCCCCGCAGAACCCTTCCTCCGGCCGCCCCGACGCACCCCCTCGTGCACGCGCGCTCCTCCTTCTTTCTGATGGCGACTTCCGCGACACGCATGTGGCGCAGGCTACTGAGCAGACACGCGACATCGCTGTGTTCCCTGCAGGAGTTGGTACCCCGGCCGGTGGGCGCATTCCACAGTACGACGACGGGGGCGACCGTACCGGCTGGATGCGGAGCGACACCGGCGCGCCCATCACCACGCAGTTGCACCGCGACGCACTGCAGCGCCTCATCACAGGCCCTGGCACCTACTACGAACTCGGCCCCGCATCCGGATCGCTCGATTCGTTTGTCGACGACCTGCGTCCGCTGGAGCGCTCGCTCATTGGCATGGAACGGTTTGATGCCTACTACGAGTGGTTTGTGCTCCCGCTGGCGCTGGCACTCGGCCTCCTGCTGCTCGACACGATGCTCTCTGTGCGCATGCCCGCGCATGCTTCCTCCTCGGTCCCTTCGCACCTACCCGTACACGACGGATGAATATTGCGCGCTGGCTTCTTATTCCGCTCCTGTTCGGCGGCCTGCTATCGCACGGTGGCGAGGCCGACGGACGCCGGGGCAATACGCTGTACGAACGCGGCGCCTTTGCCGAAGCCGAACAGGCCTATCGCGAGGGGCTCATCCGGGTGGATGCGGGCGATAGCACCCGAAACGCGGCGCTCTATCATAACCTGGGGGCCGCCCTCTATCAGCAGGGCAGACATGCGGAGGCGGATGAGACCTTCCAGAACGCACGCGACTATGCCACCGATGCCGATGCGCGCGTTCGCATCCATTATAACCAGGCCACCAATGCAGCGCGTGCCGGCAATCGAGAGGCCGCGCTCCGCCACTATCGCATCACGCTGCGCCTCGACCCGTCGCACGACGACGCGCGCCACAACTACGAGGTGCTGATGCGTCAGCAGCCGCCGGCACCTGGACAGGCTGATACGCCAGACGTGGATCCCTCTGACTATGCGCAGCGCTTGAAGCGACGTGCCGAGGCGCTGGCCGCGCAGCGCGACTACAGCGCCGCGCTTATGCTCATGCAGGAAGGGCTCGCGCAAGACTCCACCGTAGCCGCCTACCAGGACTTCATGGGCCGCCTGAACACCATTACCGCGATCGACCGGAATGCCGAAAACGGAGTTCAGCTCGACCGTCTATAGCGCTATTGGCATTGTGTGCGGCGCATGGCTATGTTACGATATTCACACACTGTTTTTTAATACCCCACCCCTTATGCTACGATACATTTGGATTCTTTTTATTGGCGCGGCAGTACTTGCTGGATGCGGGGCAGAAGAGCCCGCCGACATGGAGGAGGCCGGAGCTGAGGCTCCTGCCACGACCGAAGCTACAGACGATGCCCCGCAAGATCTTTTCTGGAGCCGACTTGAGTCGCTCTGCGGACAGGCGTTTGCCGGTGAAGCACTCGACGCGCCGGAAGGCGACAACACATTCCACAACGAAGAGCTGGTGATGCACGTACGTCAGTGCTTTGACGACGAGATCCGCATCCCCTTCCACGTAAGCGACAACCACTCGCGCACCTGGATTATCAGCCCGACCGATGATGGCCTGCGCCTGAAGCACGACCACCGTAACGAAGATGGCTCAGAGGAAGAGATCACGCAGTACGGAGGCGACACCGAAGAGGAAGGCACAGCCAACCGCCAGTCCTTTCCTGCTGATCAGTTCACGGCCGACCTGCTTCCTGCAGCCGCATCAAACGTGTGGACGGTGGAGGTGACCGATGAAGCTTACACGTACATCCTGGTGCGTGAAGAGACCGGCGCACGCTATGAGATTCGGTTCGACCTCACCGAACCCGTCGATCCGCCTCCCGCACCGTGGGGCTACGAAGACACCGCCCCGACCCACGGCGAAGCATAAACGCCTGCCTGGGCACGCGCTGCTGCTAAACAGCGAAAGACAACGAAGAAAGACAACGAAACGCCCCGCAGGGCGCCTTCCCTGCGGGGCGTTTTAGTTTGTAGAAGCGGTAAGTCTGCAGAAGCGCGCGGCGGCTGCGCGCCAGGATGCAGCTACAGATTCTCGCTCGCCGGAATCGGGAACTGCGTCCAGACCGTGTCATCCTCGCGGTCGATGGGCAGCTCATCGAGGCGGTCGTAGCGGCGCACGTCGATCCAGCGGTGCCCCTCGCCATAGAGCTCATAGCGGCGCTGCTCCAGCATCTCATCTAAGAGCGCCTCTTGGGTTTCTTCGCCGTCGTAGTCGGCAAGTCCGGCCGCGTTACGAATCACATTGAGATCGTCAACGGCGTCGCTGAGGTTCCCCTCCCAGATGTTGGCTTCGGCGCGGATGAGCAGCAGTTCAGCGTTGCGCGTAACCGGAATCGGATCAACCTGGGTCTTGTACACGAAAAAGCCCCAGTTTGAGGAGAGGCCATCGGCGGCAAACGCGTCGTCGCGCTCCACGACTTTATCAAAGCGGCTATCGATGATCTCGTCGTTGGCGTCGCGTGCGATGCCTTCGACGTAGCTCGGGTGCGCTGCTAGCAAGTTACCGGACTGCTGCGGGGGGAAGAACCAGGGGTTCACAATGTCGCCGGGCGCGGTTGAGAATACATGGTAGATGCCCTGAGCAAGCGGGGCCTCGTCATCTATAAAGCTGTCTTCAAGCAGCGTGAGGGCCCGTGCGTAGTTGCCCTGGTAGACAGCCACACGTGCAGCGATAGCACGATTGAAAGCAGCAAAACCGGTGGGCGTATCGAAGCCTTCAAATCCTTCGGAGAGCGGAAACTCGAACGCATCGCCCGCGGCTTGCAGACGTCCAAACGCAGAGTCGAGCCGGCTTGCGATGTTCTGCAGTGCTTCGTCATATCCGACGACCGGGCCGACATCGTTGGCCGAGACATCAATGCGGATGCCGTTTTCGAAGGTCAGGTTTGCGTTTAGCAGCAGCTGATAGGCGATAATCGTTTCAGCATAGCCCTCAAACCCAGACCGCTGTGCGTCGCTGAAGAGCGTACCGCCTGCATTGTCAATTGCCTCAAGCATAATCTCGGCGTTTCGCACCACACGGTAGCGCTCGGCCCATGGACGCGTGATGTAGAACGTGTTGTTGTCGAGGACCGAGGAGCCCCGCCCGAGCAGGTCGGCTGTGAAGCGCGGATCGGAGGCGCTGAAGCGATACGCCTCACGCCCGATCATGCTTACATTGGTCAGGTACAGATTGATGTCGGTGCGCATGCCCGCTTCAATACCTACAGCCAGGTTGGCCACCTTTGCGGGGGTTGGGTCTTGAAGGATGTCTTCGAGACTGGGTTCGTTCGGATCCGGGTCGTCGCTGAGCTCCATCAGGTCGCATCCGCTCAACATGAGCAGGAGGACAAGAGCAGAGGTAGCAAAGACGGCGCGCAGTGGTAATGAGGTGTACATAGAAACAAAGGCTTGGTTAGCGATCGCAGAGACGTATGTGCTGGTCAGAAACCGAGTGCAGGCTTACAGCCCGATCCGCAGATGGAAGAAGAGCTCTTTCGACTGCGGGAAGGGGGTTACCTCTACCCCGTTTGAGACAGGCTGCGTGCCAAAGTTATTCACCTCTGGATCGTAGCTCTTATACGGCGTGATGGTGAACCAATTTCGGGCGGATGCGCCGATTCGGACGCTGCGGAGCGACCCGTTGAATGTACGATCGAGCAGACCGGTCGGCAGGTCGTAGAACAGCCCAATTTCGCGGATGCGGAAGTACGACGCATCCTGAACGAACTGTGCTGCCGACACGCCCACGTTGCCAACCCGTTCGGCGCCATCGGGAACGCCACTGTTGTTGCTATCCTCGTCAAAGTCGGGCGACGTCTGACTGAGGTCAAAGAGCAGCTCCGAGAGGTTCAGGTTATCGCCACCTTTCTTCCAATGGGCCAGCACGGAGAGCGTTAGATTTTCGTAGAAGGTGAAGTCGTTTGTAAACGACATCTGAAAGTCGGGCGCTACGTCGCCCAGCTGGAAAACCCCATCGGAGGTTCCGTCGCCATTTCGATCATCGATACCGACGATCTGTGTGGGGCTCTTGCCTTCTTCGATCCGAATTTCGCCGAGCGTGGCTCCGAAGCCTCCACCGAGTGCCCGAAACGCGGGTACAGGAAGCGACGTGACCTCGGCGTCGTTTGCCCAGAAGCTCGTGCGCGAGTTCCAGCTGAACCGGTCTCTCTCTACCGGCACCAGTGCAAGCGTTGCTTCAACGCCCCGGTTCAGCAGCGTGCCGCCGTTGAACGTCTCCAACCGGAAGCCGGTGGAAGCCGGCACCTCACGCTGCAGCAGCTGATCCGTGATCTCTTTGCGGTAGACCGTAAGCGCCAGGTTGGCCCGGTTATCCCAGAGCCCAAGGTCAATGCCTGCCTCAATCTCAGTCTGGCGCTCCGGCTCTACGTCAGCCGATCCACGCTGCGGATTGATGAGCGTGCCTGCAACTCCGCCGATAGACACGGCCTCAAACGAGGTAAACTTGGTTCCAAACCCTGCGATGTTACCGGTCTGCCCGAAAGCAGCACGCAGCTTGAGCTGATTCACAGCGTCGGCCGACCAGAATGCAAAGTTATGTATGTTGAGAGCCGCCGATGCCTTCGGATAGAGGTAGAACCGGTCTACATCGCCGTTCAGCGTGCTCCGGTCTCCTCGTACACCAACCGTGGCAATGACCTGATTGGCAATGTTTACCTCCTCTTGCGCGAAGAAGCTACGATCGTTCTGCACCTCGCGCACCTGACTCGGACTCAGCGATGTAGCCTGATCCAGATTCTGCTGCCCTGGGATGAGGCCACGCGCCACGAAGTTGCTGTTCATCTGATCAATACGCACTCCGGTTACGCCTGCCTGTGTGGTAAACGTCACGTCCGAATCCGAAAGCGTATATGAGTGCACCCCGAGCAGGCGTACATTTGTGTTGATCGAAGTCGTTTCGCCCAGAATAGACGTGCCCGGCTCAGGGCTCGTGCGCTCAAACTGCAGGGTTTCCGGAAAAAGTGCCTCCGACTCTAATGAGAAAAAGTCCGCTCCTGCCTGGCCAATAATACGCAGCGACTGCTGCTCTGTGTTGAAGGCCGTATACTCAACCTGCGCACTTGTGATCGTACGATTTACAACTTCCTGGTTTGTGAAGAGATCGCGCGTCTGTAGCGGATTCGAGGCGTTAAACGGATGGTCAGGATAGTTGCCGTCTTCGTCTGGACGGATGTCGATGAAGTTCGGTGTTGCTGTGAGTGCAACGCCAAATGTTGTTCCTGAGTTATCGTTGCCGGTGAGTCCCCGTCGCGTGTTTGCGTTTACGTAGTTTACCGTTCCGGAGAGTTGGAATCGATCTGACAGGTCGTGATCCAGGTTCAGGCGCACCGAGCGCTTATCGTATCCGGTACGCTCAACGATGCCATCGTCATTTTGGAACAGCCCTGAAAGGAAGAACCGCGTGTCCTCGTTTCCGCCTGAGATCGACAGACTGGTTGTACTCAGCAGCCCCGTGTTACCAAAGAGCTCATCTTCGTAATCGATGAAACGCCCCTCATTCTGAGCCTCCAAGAACAGCGCGCGTCCCTCTGAGCCGAACGCAACCTCAGCCGTTTCGGCCGTAAACTGACGTGTGCCGAGCTTCTTGCGAATCGTCGTTGCGCCCAGCGTCTGGGAGAAATCGACCCGTGTGGCATCGCTTGCTCCGCTCCTTGTGTTGATGATAACCACCCCGTTCGCTGCACGTCCGCCATAAATCGCCGCCGCTGAAGGCCCTTTCAGGATCTCGATCGACTCGATATCTTGCGGATTCAGGTCGGCGATGCGATTCACCGGGTTGTCCTGGTTGCTCCGGCTCCCTCCGGCTGCGGCCTGTGTTACAGCATTCACGTTACTTGGGATTGCCGAGTTGTTAACAATCACGCCATCAATGATGTAAAGCGGCTGCGAGTTGCCGTTAATTGTGGATACACCGCGCAGCTTGACGGACATCCCACCGCCGGGGGCTCCGCTGTACGAACTAATTTCGGCTCCTGCAACCTTGCCACTTAAAGCACCGTCGAGCGTTTGCGAATTGGTGCGCCCAGCCAGATCATTCGATGAAATTGTCTCCACCGAGTTAGCCAGGTTCTCGCGCGCGATGCTGGATGCAAGTCCGGTTACGACGACCTCGTCAAGGCCTACAACATCTGGCTCAAGTGCAACTTCCACCGATGTCTGCCCATCCGCCAACGTGACGGTCGTCCGCTGAAAGCCCACAAACGAAAACACGAGCGTGTTGCGATCAGCGGGCACGGTAATAGTAAATGTACCGTCTGGGTCGGTAAGCGTACCAACCTGTGTATTTTGCACGGTTACGTTTACCCCCGGAAGCGGACTTCCGTCTTCCGCGTCGGTTACCGTGCCTTCTACTGTCGTTTGCGCCCATCCGGTAAGCGGCATCCCAACGAACAAGAGGGCCCCCAGCCAAATTAGCGTCCAGCATGCATGGTCTCGGTGTTTCATAAATGGTACTCCCTGTATCAAGAACGAGAATCTACGCGGCGCCTCTCCTGGCTGTGCTGCTTGTGTCGCATAGCCAGCGCACCATGAGCGCAAGCTCTCAGTCAACAATTGACCGAGCCTGACTGCATGTCTCGCGCCATGCGTTCCGTTTCTCGCTATCGGGGCGAATAGAAACGAACTGCGCGTACAGCACGGTGAGGCGTTTTCATCATAGCATGAATGTATTCTACATCTTCGGCAATGTCAAGAAATAGAAAACGCGAGATTAACGTATCGTGATGCCTCCCCGTAATCAATTAGGGAAATAATGGAGCGGCACGGCTCAGTCTCATGCTTCTTTTCGTGGCCCCTCCCCTCCTACCAATCCATCTTTGTGGAGCTTTGAACGCCTTCTAATCTGTCTGTGACCGGTATCTAACATTCCACTCCATCTTTTGAATTCAGGCTCAACCGGACGGCCTCCTCTCGCTTGAGCAGATCCGAACGGGGCCGTGCCTCCCATCCCTCCGCGTCAAGTAGCCTACATGTTTCGATTATGTTGCATTACAAAGCTCAAAACGATTTTTTAGTCTTGACTAAATTATTTTGCTTGGCTATCTAAATAATAGGATTCGGCAGCCATTCTGGTGGCTGTGATGTTTTTTGAACAGACACAGTGCGATTTATCCATGATGAGACATGTAACAGCGCTCTTTGCTTTAATCCTTATCCTGGGCATGACAGTACCTGCAGCAGGACAGACAGCCGACACCGGTTCACTGGAGGGGCAGGTACTGTCGGAAGAAGACAACGCCCCGCTTCCAGGAGCTACTGTGCTGCTTCCCGACCTTGATCGGGGTACCACAACAGACGAGTCCGGCGCATTCACTTTTACGGATGTACCCGCTGGACCCCAGTCTCTTGAAGTCCGGTTTGTGGGGTTCAAAACCTATCGCACCGACGTCGAGATGCCGCGCGAGGCGCCTGTTGTGATACGCCTGGCCGAAGAAGAGGTAACCTTCGATGACGTTATTGTGACTGGCTCCCCCGTGGGCAACACGCTCTACCAGTCTGCGCAGGCCTTCAACGTAGAAGCCCTGCAGGAACGATCGGCCTCATCGTTTGGCGAACTGCTTGATGGCGAGCCGGGCATCGCCATGCGTTCATTTGGTCCAGCCCCGGCGCGCCCGGTAATTCGCGGGTTCGACGGTGACCGCGTGCTCATCCTCGAAAATGGCCTTCGGATGGGCGACATTTCGAGCACAGCCCCGGACCATAACATCACGCTCGATCCCATGGCCGCTGAGCGTGTCGAGATCATTCGCGGTCCATCGAGCCTGCTCCATGGGTCCAGTGCTATCGGAGGCGTAGTAAACCTCCTCACATCGGATATCCCTCGCAACTGGACGCCCGGCACGTCCGGCACGATCACGATGGAAGGGGCATCGATGAACAACGCACTGAGTGGACTAACGCGCGTGCAGCATGCAGACGATACCTGGGCAACCACAGCTCGCCTTTCGTATCGGGATGCCGGCGATGTACGCACCCCCAATGGATTACTTCCAGGAACAGCGATCAGTAATCTGGAAGGCCAGGCCGGCTTCGCATACGAAGGCGCTGCACTGAGCAGCGGTCTTTCCTTTTCAGCGATTGATCATACGTTTGGGCTGCCTGAAGGGATCGACGATTCTGACGAAAGCGCTGAAATCCGGATGGACCAGCAGCGCATTCAGGGGGAAGCAACATGGCAGTTAAACCAGTTTGTGAAAGATGCCACGCTGCAATTTCAGGGCGCTCGTTTATTCCAGCAGGAAGTTGAAAGCGAAATAGAGCCCGATGGTACCATCGACGAAGATGTGGAGCTCGAATATCTCCGCTACTCGGGCAATGCGACCTTGACGCTGCGCCATCGCCCGGTTGGCATTCTGGATGAGGGAGCGCTGGGTGCCGATGTCTATCTCGGCACGACCGACCTTGGCGGCGATGACGCATTCAGTCCGGGCATCTCGCAAGAAACAGTAGCACTGTTCACGTTTCAGGAGGTCCCCCTGACACAAACGACCCGTCTGCAATTCGGTGTCCGCGCCGAGACGCAGTCTGCCCGTACGCGTCCCAATGACGACTTCCCGGATATCGATGAGCGTGTGCAGTCACGTGCGCTTTCGGGATCTATTGGCTTGAACGTGCGCCCTACTTCAAACGTTGAGATCGGTGCCCAGGTAGCGCGAGCGCACCGCTTCCCTCTGGTTGAAGAGCGCTTCGCCGATGGCGTGCACTTTGGCGCGAGTTTATACGAGGAGGGCGACCCCACGCTCGGTACCGAAATCGGACTGGGCACCGACCTCTTTATGCGGTGGAGCAACGACCGGATACGCCTCAATCTCGCTGGCTTCTACACACGTATCGATGACTTCATCGCGTTTGGCCCGACCGGGGAAACCTTTGAAGACACGCAGGGACGCGTGTGGGACGTTTTTCGCTACCGTGCAGCCGATGCTCGGCTCGTCGGGGGCGAAGCACAGGTGCATACCCGACTCACCGAGGCGCTATCGCTTGAGGGCCATCTTGACTACGTGCGGGGCTCGCGCATCGATAGTGGCAATCCACTCCCGACGATGCCCCCACTTCGCGGCACGTTGCGTGCCCGCTACGATACCGGTCGCTGGTGGGTAGGGAGCCGACTGCGCATGGTGGATACCCAGGATCGCGTTGCACCTGACGAGCTCTCCACCGACGGATACACGCTCGTGGATGCGCAGGCCGGACTCCGGCTGGATGCGAACGGGCTGCACCGTATCACGCTTCGCGTCGATAATGTAACCGATGCGCTGTACCGCGACCACCTGTCACGGATCGACCGGAGCGAGTTCGGGTTTCCGATGCCGGGACGCAATATGAGCGTGTCGTATCGCTATGCGTTCTGACTTGCGCTAATATACATTTCAGCTACTATCTGTCTTTACACGCCAACGCATAGCGCGTTAGGAACCTGTTTTGATCTCTCAATTCGGGCCCCGAGCGGCTCCGCTCGGCTGCAGACCAAAACCCAAACAGGTCCTAAGTCGGCCTGCCTGTAAAGCACCTGATTATAAGGAACCAGGCTGTGCCAATACAAGCTATGCCAATACAAAAAGACGGGCACCAGTGGAACGGGTGAACCACTGATGCCCGTCTTTATTTTTTTGGCAATACCGCACGCAGTGCCACATCTGCAATGCCGCATCTGCAATGCCGCACGGAGACCATTTCAGCGCTCCATTACGCATGAAACGTGTGCGTAAACAGGTTTTACACCATTAAGTGTTAAGTGCCTAAATAGCACCTATTTTCCTGTTCATCGGCAGCTTCTACTGGATCACGATGCTGCGCACGGTGCGCAAGCCGTCTTGGCGTCCTACGCGAAGCTCCGTGCCGTCTGCAGCAATGGCCCTGACCAGCTCTACCCGGATTACGCGTCCGGGTGTAGCATCTTCGAGTATATCAATCTCCACAGGACCAGAATCGAGGTTAGCCGTGTCATCAGGATCCTCGAAGGTAATCGTGAAAGGATTGGCGACAACCTCGTAGTCAACCCCTTCTACGGCAGCATCGCTGGGGGCCGGGCTATTAATTACAAACTCGACCTCAACGTCTTGCTGTATCGAAGTGGGACGGAGGAACGCATTAAAGCCTGCGGTTTCGCCACGCACCCCGTCTACCGAGGCTGTGCTTCCAAACTCAACGTAGGCACGGCTGTCGGCTGTTTGGTTAATGTCAACAGGGAGTTCGTAGTCATCGCAGCCCATTAGCAGCAGGCTGGCCAGCAGAAGTGCTGACACGTATGTGGCAAGGTATTTAGTCATGGTACAAGAACAGTAAAGTATTATGGATAGACGAAGTAGAAAAACATGGGCTGATGGTTACTCACCCTCAAACCACATGGGCACGTCTTCCAGTCCGATGAACGGCGCTGCATTTTCTGCATTGGCTGTGCGCTCGTTGTCGGGAAGCGGATAACGACGGATTATGGTATTGAAAATCGCCTCTTGCGGAAGCTCAAGAGCAGGCACCTTGGTGCGGCGCCAGTTCGTCCACCCTTCAGGATTTTGACCTGTTAGCGCAACATAGAGCTGCTCTTGAATAACCTCTACTTTGTCACTTGCATTGTCGTATCGGTCGAGGAGTCGTCCGATGAAGGCATCTTTCTCTGCGGCATCAATTGCTCCAGGCTGTCCGTCATAGAAGTCCATGCTTGCACGTACTCCGGCTTCCAGCTTGTCACGTCCGCTCGATCCCGTTTCTTCAAGAAACTCTGCTTCCAGAAGCAGGATTTCTGCCGGATTGATCAGGATTTCCGGATAATCGGGGCGCATGATGTTGAGGCTCACAAACGAGTAGTCTCCCCCCAACACACCGGGAGGGCTCCCCGCGAATATGGGATTGCCATCGTCATCAAGCTCGGGCTCGTCATCATCGTCGAGCAGCGGATCGAAGAAGGTAGCACGGCGCGGATCTTCGTCACGATTCATGATCTCGATCACCGGTTCGCCGGCGTGAATCCATATGTTTTCCCCACCTGAGAACTGATTCAGCAGCTTCCAGAGGTTGTTTTCGTTACCCGTTTGGTCGAAGAATGGGATGCGTGCGATATCTGCTACGCTTCGGATCATGGGTCGCCCGAGCTGAGCGTTGATCTCACCATCTACCGAGGCACCGCCATTCCGCAGCAGCATGAGCGCACGCATCTGGATGGAGTTCGCAAAGCGTTCCCACTGCTCCATATTTCCTCCGTAGATGAGATCTGAATCCTCAATAACAATCGGACTGTCCGTGATTCGTCCTTTTGCTTCTTCGAGCAGGTCTATGATGCCACGAAGCACGTCCTCTTGCTCGTCATACGACGGGCGTGCGATGTCTGGATCGATGGCTTCGGAGAAGGGGATCGGACCATAGAGCTCAGTTGCCTGCAGGTACGACCAGCCCGACATGATCTGCGCCTGAGCCACAATGTTATCGAATCCGTTTGCTTCAGCATCCTGAACAATCAGGTCGAGCTCTTTTAGCTGACTCTGGTAGATGCTATTCCACGTGTTACCGGCACTGAACGGACTTACAACGTAGCGCTCCGGGTTATTAAAGACTCCAGCTGCTCCGGCCGATGACCACACCTGTGGAAAGAAGTTGACGTCTGCTTTGAACTCAATGGCACGGTTACTGGCTGTATTCGCCAGAATAGTGGGAAAGAGAAGCTCCGGGTCAGCTTCGGTAGCTGCGTTCGGATCTTCGTTGATATCAAGAAAATCATCGCAGGCCGTCAGTCCAACTGCGACCAGCACGATGAGAAGTAATCTGAGTGTACGCATAGTTACCAATGTATCTGAATGCTTTGAAAAGAGAGTACTGTGTCAGCTCTTCAGGATGCAGGGCCCTTCTCTCGCGTAGGAGATGAGGCCACCGGGCATCCTGTGAGCTTGTTTTCTCTCTTTAAAAGGTAAGGTTGACAGACAGGCTGATCGACCGCGTCTGCGGCACCGTGCCAAACTCGTATCCTTCACCGATTGCCCCTGAGCCAAAGATATTGGTCTCGGGGTCGATATGCGGGATGTTGCTGTAGAGCAGCAGCAGGTTATTGCCTGAAAGGGCAATGTTTGCGTTCTGGATCAGCGTTCCTGCAATGAGTTCCTGCGGAAGCGTATATCCAATACGAGCCGAACGCAGCTTTACATAGCTTGCGTCGAACACGTTGCCCTCGATGATGCTGGCATCTGCGTATGCGCCCCAGAATGCCTGCATGCTTGTTACGGGCACATCGTTGTCTACAAACTGCCCATCGCGTTCAACAACAGCTTCGGTATCGATGAAGGTACCATCGCGGTTAATTGCGGTCTCTTCAGCAAGTCCGGCCCGGCGGAGTGCGCCAACCGTGTTTGAGAAGATGGACCCTCCATTCTTCCAGTCGATGTTGAAGCCGAGTGAGAACCCACGGTAGTTGAACGTATTGCCAAACCCGACACGGAAGTCAGGATAGAGATCTCCGATCCGCGTGTCTTCTCCCGAACGGCGAAGTCCAGTCTCAGGATCGACAACTGGGCGACCGGTTTCAGGGTCACGCTCCCAGCCAACACCGTAGATACCAAGCGACTTGCCTTCTTCGGCTCGGATCTGGAAGCTGTTGAAACCACTCTGTACGGTAACCTGATCGACGCCTTCTGCCAGCTCGACAACCTCATTAATGTTCGTCGCAAACGAGGTGCTTACGCGCCACGAGAAGTCGCGTGCGGCAATGGCCGTTCCCGAAAGGTCAATCTCGACTCCTTTGTTCGAGATCGTCCCGATGTTTGTGCGGCGCTGTCCAAACCCGGTAGACTGCGGGCGCGGGATCGAGATGATCTGGTCTTCGGTGCGCTGGCTGTAGTACGTGGCGTCCAGCACCATGCGTCCGTCAAAGAAACGCGCTTCGGATCCAACCTCCCACGAGATCTGGTTCTGTGGCTTCAGGTCGGTCGGAGGGATTGTGTTCGTAGCTGTGAACCCGGTCCGTCCGCCAAACGGGAACGAGTTGCCCGTTCCAAACTGCCCGAAGATATTATTAACCGGGAAGAACCGGAAGTCCAACTGGTATGGGTTTTCATCGCTTCCCACCTGTGCATAGTTGGCCCGAAGCTTCAGGTACGATAGATACCGCCCGCCGAAGTCAAGGGCATCGGTAAGCACAACGCTTGTATTCACCGAGGGATAAAAGAACGAGTTGTTCTCCGTCGGCAGCGTTGAGCTCCAGTCGTTACGACCGGTCAACGTCAGGAACGCCCAATTCTGGTACCCGAGCGTAACGTCGCCGAACACGCCAACGATGCGGCGCTGCTGGAAAACGTTCGACGGTGAATTTGAGTTGGCGTTGCCGAAGTTGTACAGCTCGTCAACAGAGAGCTCTGTTGCGTTATTTCGAACGCGCTGGAAGGTCTCCTGGTTGATGTTGTTTCCGGCGATTGCGGTGAGCGTGAGATCCGGCGTCAGGTCGTAGTCGAACGTAACGAGGAGGTTCGAGTCGATCTGCCGCTCTTGGAGCACCTCATCTGTAAAGTTTCCATCTTCACGTCCAATCGTACCAACCCGGTTGATTCGGCGGCGATTCTCCGTATAGATGTCTGTACCGATCCGGTACGTTATATCGAGGAACGAGAACGGTTCGAGTCCAATTTCTCCGGATCCGATGAAGCGCTCTACATCGTTCGTAAACGGATTCTCATTGGCAATCCAGTATGGGTTGTTGGTCTGGGTTCCCAGGTTGCGCTGTTCAAGCGTTTCCGGATCAATGTACGGAAGCAGATCAGACTGCGCGATAGTACGTGGCAGTCCGTTTATAATGCCGACCAGTGTATTCGGGTCATTGCCTCCGGCCGCTACTCGGCCTTTCGTATCCGTTTTGATGTACTGCGCATTCAGCCGCGACCGAAACCCATTTTCGAGCCGCGTTCCCATGTTCGCTGTCAGGTTGACGCGGTCGAGCCCGCTTTCTGGAGCAATCCCCGTCTGCGTCATGTACGTCAGCCCCAGCCGATAGTCGGTCGTAGCCGTGCCACTGGTAAACGACACACTTGTATTTGACATCGTACCGGTTTCCCAGAAGTCGGATACGTTGTCGGGCTGTGCCTGCAGGGAGACAATTTCTCCGCGGAAGTCTTCGACCTCCTGGCCGGCAATACGCGGCCCCCAGCCATTGAGGCTGGTGATGTTGTACTTACCGATGCTCCCCTGCGCAAAGTCGTTCTGGTAGTCGGGAAGACGTGCCGGACGAGAAGCTGTCAGCGACGAGGAGAACTCTACCGAAGATGCTCCCTCGAACCCCCGCTTTGTTGTGATAATAATAGCGCCATCTTTGGCCCGCTGCCCGTAGAGAGCGGCGGCGGCCCCCCCTTTCAGGACAGTTACCTCCTCAATGTCTTGGGGGTTGATGTCGCCGGCGCGGTTGCCTGTATCGAACGAGCCGGTAATCCGCGTTCCATCAAAGGCAATGTTGGAGTTTGAGATGGGCACACCATCGATAACAAAGAGCGGTTGGTTGTCTCCGGTTAGCGACGCCACACCACGGAGCGTAATTCGCGTGCTTCCCCCAACATTACCCGACTGCTGCGTAACGTCAACGCCGGGGATACGACCAGAGAGCGCGCTTACGATGTCTTCTTGGTTGCCTTGAATCAGATCTTCGCTGCGCACAGTCGATGCCGAGTACCCAAGCGAGCGTTCCTGGCGCTCCACGCCGAGGGCGGTAACGATGACCTCGCCCAGAACGTCTAAGTCAGAGGTGAGCGTGAAATCAGCAGTAACTGTCTCGCCAGCTACTACCTCCACATCACGCTCTTCGGGAATGTATCCGACAAAGCTAACGCGGACCGTATACGTTCCTGGAGGCACGTTGAGCTCATACTCACCGTACCGGTGATGGTGCCGTCTTGTGCAAAAACGAGCCCAGGTGCCAACAGCAGCACCACGAGCCCGCACAAGAGCTTTGTAGCTAATCTGTTCATAGTGTCACGTCCTCTGTCTGTTTGGGAGTAATTGTGGGTGGTTGAGCACCGGAACGACGGCTTTCCTTTCCCGAAGCGTGCTCAGAAGTCAACGGACTTCCGCCGCATGTTTGCAATGCTCATAAAGAAAAAAGCATGCTCGTGCCACTAAAGGGCACGAGCTGCTCTGTACGCAGGAGTCGTAATGTATACAAGTACAAAAAATGCAGTGAACGGGTGCATCAGATTGCACCTTGTTGTATTGCTTTACTCCGTTGGCCTTCGCGTTGCTTACTCATCAAGCTTCAGGTTGAGGCCCCAAAGTATGTCCCGCGCTTAATAGCGAACAACCGGTTATATATTCAAACCTGCTCTCTACTTGCTCTACAACACCTCAGCGACCGAGCGAGGAGATGCCTAATCGGGCGCTAAGCTTTTTTGCAAGGGAGTAATGACCGGCTGAGTACTTTTGAGGCAAGCTATTGCCAGTACACATATATTGCATATGAATTAATTTACTATAAAGGTAAGCCAGAGCATTGTCAAGAGCCTGAGGCGACGAAAAATCTGAGAAACGATGTTTTTGGTGTAGCGGAGTCGTGATATTAGTTTGCAGAAACGTACCGCATGTACACAAAATCTATCTTTTCAGTACTCAAGATACGACACGTGCTATCCCTGAAATGATCGAGGCATCAAGGGATGACTGCCGGCGAGATGCCGATTGGAATCTAACGACTGTCTGAACGACTATCTGTAAGTGCGAAGTGTAAGTGCCAAGTAGGTCGGTAGAGATGTACCGTGAGAAAGATGCACAGCGACGAGACTGGTGATCTGTGGTGTGTCACCAAGACTATTCGACTCGCGCCACCGGATAGCGCGTTCTGGGAAACGTTTTTATTAGGGAAGCGATCACCCAGGATGTAGTCATTGCCAATGGTCCTACTCATCAACTCCGCATGCTCCATTCGTGTATGGATTGGTGTATGGAGATGTGGACGGCCGCACTAAGAGCCTGTTTGGGTTTTGGTTTGTAGGCGAGAGCGAGCGCCGCTGAAGCGAAAATTGGACCCCGATGGCGGTTCGTAGCCGGGGCTACGGGCCGACATTGGGGGCAATTTGCACCAGGGGCATGACCTTCGGCCCCAGTCCAGCGCCGCCGCTCGGAGCCCAAATTAAGAAATCAAAACAGGTTCTAAGGCCCATAAAAGAATCTCTGGGCATGTCATTGCGAGGAGCGCCAGCGACGCAGCGCTGTGAGCGTAGCGAGGAGCGCCAGCGAGTAAGTGCCTTTAGGGTGCAATCTTGTGCCTTATAAGTAGGATAAACCACTTCAACTGACGTATGAGATCGCCGCGTCGGTCGCAGGCTACTTCCTCGCGATGACAAGGGGTTAACGTATTTTCGCCGACTTACTTAGCCGCAACGTCTGTCCTTCCACCCGTTCATCCCCATATCGAACAAATCATGCAGACAGAATAGGACGTGAGTGTACGTATGAATTTTACGGTCAGTCTTCTCCTGGTGAAGAAGGGCGTCCCGATCCAGAGAGGCGCTGGTGACGAATGTCTTTGCCCTCAATCAGAAAAACCACGCCCTGGGCGATGTTTTTTGCGTGGTCGGAGATGCGTTCGAGCGCCTTGCTTACTGCAATCAAATAAGCCAGCGCCTCTGCTTGGTCAGGATTGACGCGCATTTGCTCAATGAGATGCGACAGGTTATCGGCATGGAGCCGGTTTACCTTTTGATCACGCGCAATAACCTCGCGGGCCTGAAGACGATCGTGATTCAGAAATGCCTCTTCTGCTCCATGGAGCATGCTTCGGGCCAGGTCGGCCATGCGGGGCGTTGTCGTAGATGCGATCAGGCCGGGGTAGGGAGCCAGCGGAGCCGCGTTACGCGCCAAGTTCCGGCAGTGGTCGCCGATGCGCTCAAAGTCGGTGTTGATCTTCACAGCCATTATGAGCATGCGCAGATCCGCCGCTACGGGCGTGTGCAGTGCAAGGATACGTTCGCATTGCTGGTCAATCGTCAGCTCCAGCGCATCCACTTTGCTATCGCGCGATGCGACTTCTTCGCCGGCTTCTGCATCGCCCTCAATGAGCGCATTCATTGCATGAGCCAGCTGTTCGTCCACCAGAGCCGCCATCGTGACCAGATGGCGACGTAAAGCGTCGAGCTCGCGATCAAGCTGGGGCCGGGGGCCATGTGAGGAAGATGCTGGAGTAGACATAGCACAAAAAATATTCAGAGGGGGGCATAACCTCTTCCATAGAAGGTATTTATCCGAAGCGCCCAGTTACGTACGCTTCGGTACGTTCTTTCTTTGGTCGCGTAAAGACTTGCTCGGTATCCCCCATTTCAATTAGACGCCCCATATACAGAAATACGGTTTCATCGCTCACGCGCGAAGCCTGCTGCATGCTGTGCGTTACAATTACAATGGTATAATCTTCTCGAAGCTTACTAATTGTATCCTCGAACTTTCCTGTCGCTACCGGATCAAGTGCGCTTGTCGGCTCATCCATTAGCAAAATATTAGGCTTTACAGCGAGAGCTCGTGCGATACAGAGCCGCTGTTGCTGCCCTCCGCTGAGGTTGTACGCGCTGGAATGAAGGTTATCCTTGACCTCATCCCAGAGCGCAGCCTGACGAAGACACTCTTCGACCAGAACGTCTTCGTCTCCTGTATAACCGTTTATGCGTGCGCCCCACACGATATTTTTGTATATCGTTTTCGGAAACGGGTTAGGCTTCTGAAATACCATTCCGATGTGCCGGCGCACCATCACCGGATCTGCCCTATAGATATCCTGACCTTCTACGTCAACGGTACCCTCTAACGTGGTATTGGGGATCAACTCATTCATGCGGTTGAAGCAGCGAATGAGCGTACTTTTCCCGCATCCCGAGGGACCAATAAGTGCTGTAACGTGGTTTTTTTTAACCTCCATCGAGATGTCTTGGAGGGCATGGGTCCCATCGCCATACCAGAAGTTCAGGTTCTGAACGCGAATTTTGGTAGGCACCTCGTCTCGCGTGTCATCGCTGGAAGGCGTCAAGGACGCTGTAGAATGGTCGCGGGCAGCGGCCTTTTCGTCTGAAGAGACATTGTTAGAGGATGGGGGCGCTCCCGTATCCGCGGCCGAGGAGTTTGCGGGCGTACCTGCGTTTGGAGCATTAGAGGAAGCCATAGGACGTCAAGAGTACTGTACAAAATGCCGTGCAACAAGAGATCCATATGTAGAGACTGCCACACAGCCGTCTCTATCTGTATATATGGGGTGGTGTATAATGGAGAGCTATCCGGTCAATTGATCTTCAAAATGATTGCGAAGAAGGATAGCGGACAGGTTCATCAGCAGGAGAAACGCAAGGAGCACAATAATAGCTGCTGCTGCCAGTTCCTGAAACGCGGCCCCTGGCTCTTCGGTCCACTGGAAAACAAGCATGGGGAGTGCAGTGAAGTCATCCAGGAGGTGTGCTGGGGTAAAATTGATCGCAAGCGCTGCTCCTACGAGTACGAGCGGGGCTGTCTCCCCAACAGCACGACTCAGCGAAAGAATAACGCCCGTTAAGATCCCGGGTAAGGCAATGGGAATGAGATGGTGCCATATCATCTGTGAGCGCGTCGCTCCCAGTGCAAAGGCGCTCTCGCGTATCCCCTGTGGTATTGCACGAATGGCTTCCTGCGTGCTGATAACCACAATGGGTAGTACCAGCAGCGATAGCGTGAGTCCGGCTGCGAGCAGACTGTTCCCCATAGCAAACAGGTACACAAATACTCCGAGCCCCAAGATACCATATACCACAGAGGGCACCCCCGCCAGGTTGGTGATATTCACCTGGATAACGCGCTTGAAGGGTCCCTCATTGGCGTACTCTTCCAGGTAGACAGCCGTGCCAACGCCAATCGGAACGGCGGTACCAGCCACGACTCCCATCAGGTAAAGCGACCCCACAATTGCGGGCCAGATTCCTGAGCCTTCCGGAGTCGCCCCAGGGTAGCCGGAAATAAAAGAGCGGCTGAGCCAGCCTGCGCCCGTCGTCACCACGTCGATAATAAGCGTGGCTAATACCAGCAGTCCGAACACAGTCGCCAGAAAGAGCAGACCTGTGATGATCTGCCCGTAGCGGCGGCGCTTTTGTAGTTGTGGATTAAATGCGTTGTCTTCCATTAGTAATTTTCGCGATACTGACGAATAATCCAGTTTGCAGCGAGGTTCATACCGAGCGTAATCAGATACAGCAGCAGTCCTACTGCGAAGAGGCTCTGATAGCTGACCGTACCCTGATCGATGTCTCCTTTGGCAACTTGCACGATGAATCCGGTCATTGTCTGAATCGACTCAAGCGGATTCGCCGTCAAGTTGGCTGTAGCTCCAGCCGCAATCGCAACAATCATTGTTTCTCCGATAGCCCGGCTCAGCGCCAGGATAAAGCTGGCGATAATACCACTCAGCGCAGCCGGCACGATTACACGCAGTACCACCTCAAATTTAGTAGCACCCAGCGCGTACGCCCCTTCTGCCAGGGAGTTAGGAACAGAGCGAATTGCATCCTCACTTACAGATGCGACCATGGGGATGATCATAATACCGACGACGAGCCCGGCGCTTAACGCATTGAGAGGCGGTAGCGATGAGTCGAACCCCTGTATGATCACCCCCGATACGAAGGTAAGTGCGAAGAATCCATATACGACCGTCGGCACACCGGCAAGCACTTCAAGACTTGGCTTGAGCCAACGTCGCGCGCGCGGCGAGGCGTACTCCGAAATGTAGACCGCGCTGGCCAGCCCAATTGGCATGGCAACAGCTGCGGCGATCACCGTAATTAGAAGCGTGCCCGCAACAAGCGGCAGTACACCAAAAGAGGGGTCAGTACTTGCGAAACGCCACTCCGTGCCTGTCAGAAAGTCAATGACTGACACTTGAAGGAAGAAGCCGACAGACTCGTACAGCAAAATACCGATGATGCCAAGCGTCGTCAGCACCGTGAGCAAGGCGCACGCTCCGAGTCCGTACTTCACGGCTTTCTCGCGTGGGCTTGCGTACAGGTTTGCCGAGAAGTCGACTTTGGTGGATGCTTCCTCAGTCTCAGCAACAGTAGCCGATGCAGGTTCGGAAGAAGAGGACATATAGCAGTTCTAAGAAAAGAGCATGCGGATGATGAAAGACGAACACAGCACGTACCCCCTGTCTGTAGCCTTGTTTAGGGTACACCTGCTTGCCGAAGCTCAACCAATTCATCGTGAGCCAGGCAGCAGGTTGGGCTGGGGCCTGACGGGGCCGCTCACATCATGCTAAACGGCCCTTGCGTAGCGTCGTGTTCGCATTAAGCACAGATCTATTCGGAGTCGACTTCCCCGGCTCCCTCAGCTCCTATGCCGTCAGCATTCATGCGCTCCAGAAGATCTGATATGCGCACTCCGATCGTAGGTCCTTCCCCGCCAAACATCGTTCCTTCTATGCGGTTTTCGAAGCGCTCCATTACCAGCTCGTATACGTCTTCCTCAAACGGCACGTACTCGGCCTGTCGTACAAAGCGGCGCGCATTCTCAATATAATGCCGCACAAAGGGCTCCACTTCCGGGTTGGCTTCTAAGCGGTCAATGTTCACGTAGATGAACTCGGGACGTGCCAGCGGCTGATACATGCCATTGGCTACTGTTTCTTGCGTCGGGCGGACGCACCCGTCGCCTTGCTCGTTGTCGATTTCAATCAGGCGAAGCGCATCGCTGTTATTTTCGTAGTATGACAGCCCGAAGAATGCCATTCCGTTTTCATCGCGCGATACGCCCTGAACAACGGCGTTATCGGTGTCACTCGCGTTGTATCCGTCGCGTACGTTGCCGCGCTCGCCGTTGATCGCTGCAGTAAAGTAATCAAACGTTCCGCTGGCTGGCGACCGTCCGTACAGGCGTAATTCTTTATCAGGGAAGTTGTCGCGAATATCACTCCAGCGCTCTACGGTGCTACCGCGCTCCCATATAGAGCGCAACTCACTGACCGTCAGGCATGATACGAAGTCATTTCCGGTGTGCGTGGTCACCGTAAGCCCGTCGTACCCGATCGGAAGCTCAATGAATCGCACATTGTTCTCTTGGGCACGATTCAGTTCATCTTCCCGAATGGGGCGCGATGCGCCTGTTACGTCTGTCTCATTACGAAGGAAGCGCTGAAAGCCCGCTGAGGTACCGCTGTTACTGGCAACGACCCGCTTGCCCGGATATTCGTCCTGATAGTCACTCACAGCTGCTCGCGAAATGGGAAAGACCGTGCTCGATCCATCAACCCGCACCGTGTCTGTAGATCCGCCTCCGCATCCAGTCATCGCAGAAAGTCCGGCAACAAGTAGGAGCGAAAGAATACAGGCCGTGACGGTGGGTGTATAGCGCGTCATGTGCTTCATAAATAGAGTCAACGTAAAAAATGTATTAGCGGTAACTGCAAACGGGACGCCGTATGATGGGTCTATTCTTTGAAACGATACCCGACGCCTTTGACCGTCTCAATAAGGGCACTGCCCACTTTTTCGCGGATCTTCCGAATGTGGACGTCGACCGTGCGGTCAACGACATACACATCTGGGCCCCACACGTTGTCCAGGATTTCCTGGCGCGAGAATACTTTTCCTGGGTGCGAAGCCAAAAAGTACAACAGTTCAAACTCTTTCCGCGGCATCCGCATCTCTTTTGAACTATTATTCTCTTGCTCCTGGTAGACCAGGTAGCGGTCGCGATCAATTGTGAGCGTGTGCACCGTAAGCTGGTCGGGGGGCGTGTCGTAGCGCTCTGCACTACGCAGCAGTGCACGCGCCTGACTGAGAATTACCGATACAGACACCGGCTTGCTCAGGTAAATGTCGGCCCCAACGTCTAACCCCTTCACCTGGTCGTCTTCTTCGGAGCGCGCCGTGAGCATCATGATGGGGGTGGTACGCAGGTGGGCATCTTTACGCAGCTGTTCGCACACCTGAATGCCGTTAAGGCGCGGCATCATAACATCCAGCACGATGAGATCCGGGGTAAGCGCACGCGCTTTCTCAAGCGCTTCGACCCCATCTTTGGCCAGTGCCGTTTCGAATCCCTCTTGCTCCATATTGTACTTTAGCAGGCTGAGCAGGTCTTGCTCGTCATCCACTATAAGCACCAATGGGGAGCCGTCTGAGGTCGCAGTCACAAGCAGAATGAGGACTGTTAAACAATAGGGCTTACGTCATACCGTACCGCATAACGTGTTTTTCGTTGTTATCCAACTTTTATCATATTGCAGCGAATCCACGAAATTTGAGACAGGTTCTGATCGTTTCTGACTGTCTTCCGCCTTTCACACCCGTTTTATGTCACCTCACATCCCCTGACTGCATCAAAGCTTTCTGTCACGTCAGGTCAACGTTCTGTAGGTCGTTACTAAACACCTGAACTTTTGGGGGCGCGTTCCGTGTGCACGCGCGTCCTGTACCTGCTTGTTCCCTAAACCGCTCTCGTGTAGTCTCTTATGCGCCTGTGGACCCACGACGACCGTGCTATCTTTAGACTGGCTATTCCGGCACTGGCCGGATTGGCTGCCGATCCGCTCGTCTCGTTGGTCGATACTGCTTTTGTGGGACAGCTCGGACGCGTGCCGCTGGCAGCGCTGGGCGTGAACGCATCGCTCTTTTCGATGGCGTTCGTTATCTTTAACTTTCTTGCGTACGGCACCACCCCGCGCGTAGGGCGCCATGTAGGAAACGGCAATCGCGAAGCGGCCGGACGTGTCGTGGTACGCGCAGTAGTTCTCGCGCTCATCGCTGGTGCCGTTGCGCTGGTCACCCTGCAACTGGCTGCAGTTCCCCTGCTGCGTCTCATGGGGGCAACCGGCGAACTGCTCGATCCAGCGCTGGAGTACCTGCGTATTCGTGCCTTCGCGGGGCCAGCGGTGCTGCTGATTACAGCCGGAAACGGCGCGTTTCGAGGGTATCAGGATACGCGCACGCCCATGTACATCACGATCGGACTGAACCTGGTCAATCTCATTCTGGATCCGATTCTTATCTTTGGACTCGGATGGGGGCTCACCGGCGCGGCGGTCGCTACCGTTGTCGCACAGTGGATCGGCGCCATCGCCTTTCTCTGGCTGCTTTTTCGGACCCGAAGCGATGCCTTTGGCGTGTCTTGGTTTTGGCCCGCTCCACGTACCCTGGTCCCCCTGCTCAAGGTGGGGCGCGATCTCATTGCCCGCACCGCGGCCCTGGTCGGCACCATGACGCTCGCCACCGCCATCGCTACACGCGTGGGCATCACCGCCGTGGCGGCTCATCAGGTCGCCGCCCAGCTCTGGCTTTTTATGGCGCTGATCGTGGATGCGCTCGCCGTAGCAGCTCAGGCACTCGTCGCAAAACATCTCGGCGCCCGTGCCCCCGAACGCGCCCGCATCGTGTCGAACAGAATCATCGGATGGGGGGTGCTCTTGGGTATCGGACTTGGCGCCGGGTTTGCCCTGTTGCAGCCCGTCTTGCCGCAGTTCTTTACAGACGACCCGGCTACCATCGCCGCCATCCTCTCCGTGTTTCCGATTGTAGCACTCTTGCAGCCGCTGAACGGATTCGTGTTCGTGGGCGACGGCATTTACATGGGAGCCGAGCGCTTTCCATATCTGGCGAAGGCGATGCTGCTCTCTGCCGGTGGAGCTGCCGTGGTGCTACTGCTGGTGCTGCCGATGGGGTGGGGACTCACCGGCGTCTGGATGGGTATTACCACGCTCATGGTGCTGCGCACACTCACGCTGGTCCTTCCATACGCACGCGGGCACGCCCTGCAATCGTAATCTGTGTGATGGGTTGCAAGCCGTGCCCGCGTAGCGTTTATGCTCGCTATTGAACGATTTGAGGGCGTGCGCCTCGCGGGATGTACGCTGTAGCACGCACGCTCCTCTATCGGTTACGTGCCCGATCGGGCCATCTGCTGCAGACGGGAAATACGCTCTTCTGTAGATGGGTGCGTCGAAAAGAGCGTGCGGAGTCCGTTCATGCCTCCCGAGAACGGGTTCACGATGAACAGGTGCGAGGTGGCCTCGCTTCCGCCGCGCATCGGACGCTGCTGGGCTGCGCGCTCCAGTCGCTGCAGGGCGTTTGCCAGACCGCGTGGATTGCCTGCGATGTCGGCCCCGTCGCGGTCGGCCACGTACTCGCGTGAGCGCGAGATAGCCATCTGAATCAGCACCGCTGCCAGCGGAGCCAGAATCATCATCAGCAGCATGCTCACGAAGTTCTGGTCACGCCCGCCGAAGAAGAAGCCGAAGCGCGCCAGCAGCGTGATCGCCGCCGCCATGGTCGCAGCCACCGATGAGATCAAGATGTCGCGGTTCTTGATATGGGCCAGCTCATGGGCAATCACACCCTCCAACTCGTCTCGGCTCAGCGTGCGCATGATGCCCTGCGTAACGGCCACAACGCCGTTCTGGGGGTTGCGCCCCGTCGCAAACGCATTCGGCTGATCTTGTGGAATGATGCACACCCGGGGCATGGGCAGATCTGCGCGCTTGCGCAGCCGGTCTACCATGTCGTAGAGCTCCGGCGCATCTGCACGCTGGATCTCTTGTGCGCCGTGCATCTTCAGCACGATCGAGTCGCTAAACCAATAGCTGAAAAAGTTGAGCCCGAGTGCAATTACAAGCGCAATCGTCATGCCGCCCGAACCGCCAATAGCGCCGCCAACGAGCGCAAAAAGTACAATCAGGAAGGCCATCAAGGCCGTGGTGCGAAGTGTGCCCATCATAGTCACACGATACAGGCATTAGGAACGATACTACAATTGTGCACCTGTCCTAAATCTCAAACCCTATACCGCAGTTCATCATGACGCCAAAATGGCAGTGGTCTGTTACGGCTTCGTGCCGTTTATCCAGGCCAACAGCACCTGTATCTGCTTGCATACACGCCCTGTTTTTTTTGGATGCGAAGCGACATGCTCTGCCCACCCGTCTCCTCCCAGCCCAGAGGCTACAGCCCTGTTGCGTGCAGTGGTCGCACGCGTGGGAAAGAGTGCTCCACACGCAAGCTAATCACGCGCCCTGCACCCGCTCCACAAACGCCTGATGCGCTTCGCTGCCGAGCGCCTCATTTAGCCGGACCAGCACCGCCGCCGGGTTGTCATCTAAGAGCGCCCCCACGTCCAATACCAGCCCGGGAAACGTCATGCTGTGCAGGCAGCCTTCATCGTCGGGCGACTGCGTCTTGTACGCCCCGCCTTCCAGCTGGAACCAGTCGATGCGGGTCTCCGCAATCTGCCACACCACGTACTCCTGCACGCCATTGCGCCGGTACGCACACTTTTTGTCGTACAAATCGTACGCCGCACTGCTGTGTGCCACCTCTACCACCAGCTCCGGCGCGCCCTCAATGTAGTCGTCCTCGTTGATGCGCGACTGCCCTCCACATCCTTCATCAATGCGCAAAAGGGCATCGGGCTGCGGCTCGTTATCCAGGTCGAGTTGCACAGTGGCGTTGTCGTGTACGGTAACGCCTGGAGTTTGAATCGCATAAGTACCCAGCCATGTGGTAAGATACGCATGAGGCTGACTATGCTGTCGTGCTGTTACAGAAGAGGGCATATACACTTTTCCTTCGATCAGTTCGGCTTTTTTAACACCCGGCATCGCCTGATAGCGGCGCTCAAACTCATGACGCGTGAGCCGATCTCCGTTTTTAAGACGGAGCGGAGCCAATACGGAAGGGGGTGTAGCCATCACGCTGAACGGTCGGTGAAGTGTGTAATGAGATCACTCGAACCCACTTTGTGCAAAAACGATGTAGGCACACAAGAGATCCTCTCTTGCACGACGTCACTCTGCATCCGCAAGCGCCTGCTCGATGTAGCGATCTACCGCATCCTGTAGCACCGGCAGCGGCACCGATCCGTTGGCCAGCACCACGTCGTGGAAGGTGCGCACATCGAAGTCCTCACCCAGAGCGCTCTCGGCTTCGGCGCGCATATCGCGAATCGCCAGTTCGCCGATCTTGTACGCCAGCGCCTGCCCCGGCCAAGCAATGTAGCGGTCGACCTCGGTGGTGATGTTGTGCAGCGACAGCGCCGAGTTCTCCGCCATAAAGTCGATCGCCTCCTGACGGCTCCAGTCCAGCGCATGCATGCCAGTGTCAACCACCAGACGCAGCGCACGCCACATCTCGTAGGTGAGCCGCCCAAAGTCGCTGTACGGATCCTCGTAGAAGCCGTCCACGTCCAGCCCCAGCCGCTCGGCGTAGAGCGCCCAGCCCTCCACAAACGCGGTAAAGCTGGAGAAGCGACGGAACGGCGGTAGGTCCTCCAGCTCTTGCTGCAACGCAATCTGCAGGTGGTGCCCTGGCACCGCCTCGTGCAGCGAGAGCGCCTCCACCTCGTAGAGCGGACGGCTCGCCAGATCGTGCGTGTTCACGTAGTAGAATCCAGCACGCGTGCCGTCTCCTGCCGGGCGCTGGTAGTAGGCGGTGGTGGTACGCGGGGCGATGTAGTCGGGCACCGGACGAATGCCGTAGGGCATGCGGGGGAGCGTTTCGAAGAGCTCGGGCAAGGCGCCATCCATCTGCTTCAAGACGTAAGCCACCTCTTTCATAAGCTCCTCGGGCGTATCCGCATAGAACTGTTCGTCCGTGCGCAGGAACTCCACGAATCCATCAAAATCATCGTCAAACCCCTCCGCTTCTACAATCTCCATCATCTCATTGCGGATGCGCTCAACCTCCTCCAGCCCGGTTTGGTGGACCTCCTCAGGGGTCAGGTCGAGGGTGGTGAAATACCAGACGCGATGCGAATAAAAGTCCTCGCCGTCAGGCAGGTCGGCGGCGGCAATCGTTTCGCGTGATGCAGGAATGTATTCGCCTTCCATGAACTCCAGGAACGCCTCGTAGCCGGGCACCACCGCCTCCATAATAGCGGCTTTGCCCTCGTCCTGCAGCCGCTCTTGCTCTTCTTCAGAGATGCGGCTTGGAAACGACTCGAATGCATCGTAGAGTTGATGCGCCTCAGGATCGTCGACGATGTGCGGCGTAATGGCATCCTGCGCATCCTCAAGGACAATAGCGGGCAACACGTAGCCTTCTTCGATGCCCGTACGCATGATGGTGATGTGCTCATCTGCATAGCGGTCAAACGCCTGCAGCCGCGCGATGAAGTCCTCGTAGTCAGCTACCGTGTTCAGCGGCATGCGGTCGGCCAGCTGCGGAAACGAGATGTGAAAGCCGCTGCGATTGCTGATTGGCATCAGATAGGTGCGGAAGTCATGCTCGGCGACACGCCGCTCTAGCCCCTGTGCAAAGATGTCGTAGTTGACCTGGTCGTCGCGGTCGAGTGCGCTGCGGTCAATGTTCTGCAGCTGTTCCAAGAACGCCTCCTCCTGCTCGCGCTCCGCCTGCGCGGCGGCCACACTCACCTCTGGAAGCCGGTCGTTGTACGCGTGCACGCCGACCGAGGTCGCGAAGAGCGGGTTGGCCTGCAGCCGGTACTGCCACGCCTCATCAAACAGGTCGTGGAGCGCATCGCCCGGACTCTGTGCCGCACCGGGTATAGCCAGTGCCAGCAGCAAAAGAAGCGGCAGGGGGATGCGGAATGGATTGGGCATGGCAACATAGGGCAGATGCGTAAATGGTGGATACGCAACATAGTAAGCATCCGGCTTTTGTGCCAGCGCCTGCAGCTATGTGTTTGTTCTATGGCGGTGTCGGCTACAGTGGTGTTGGCTACAGTGGTGTTGGCTACAGTGGTGTTGGCTACAACGTATCGGCCTCATCAGTGAGAGGCAGGTGGATGCGGAAGGTGGTACCGACTCCTTCCGTCGTCGCAAACGTGATGTCTCCATCCAGTTCGCGAAGGGTCTTGTGCGCAATAGCCAGTCCGAGACCGGTTCCGCTCGTCTTCGTCGAGAAGTTCGGCTGGAAGATCTTATCGCGCTTATCGGTCGGAATGCCAATGCCGTTGTCTTTAACTGTGAGCTCAGCGCGTCCGTGCGGGTGCTTATCATCAGCGTCTTTACGGCGGGTCGCTACGCGAATATGCGGGTCGCGCTCATTGGGAATCGCCTGCAGCGCGTTTTTGAGCAGGTTGATACATACGCGGCGCAGCTCCTCACGGTCGGCCTCTACGACCAGCGGCTCGCTATGCCACCGGGTTATGATAGCTTCCTCAGATGCCTCTTCGCGCATGAGCTGCACCGCTTCCTGCACTACCTCGTTTACGTCGAGTGGTTCGAGCACACGTGTGGGCAGGCGCGCGAACGACGAAAACTCATTCGCAATGCGTGAGAGCGTGTTGATCTGATCGATGAGCGTGTTGGTAATGCGCTCAAACAGTTCGGCAAACGCATCGGAGTCGGGGTGTTTACCCTCTGCATCCGCTATCGCACTCCGGCGACGCTGAAACGCACGCTGCAGGTGCTGTAGCGACAGCTTCATGGGGGTGAGCGGGTTTTTGATTTCGTGCGCCACCTGCCGGGCCATCTCGCGCCAGGCCATCTCGCGCTCCTGCTGCGCCAGCTGACGGCGCTGCTCGGCCAGCTGCGCTCGCATGTCGTTGAACGTCTGTACCAGCTCGCCAATCTCGTCGCGCGTCTGCACCGGCAACATGCGGGCGAAGCGCCCCTCCCCCACCGCCTGTAGCCCTTCACGCAGCTGCGCAATGGGCTGCGCGATCGCGTTGGCCACAAGCGAGGCCGTGATCATAACAACGATAACAAGCATGAGCAGTGCGCCAAACAGGTACGCCAGCGTGCGTGCCTGCTCTTCTTCAAGCCGCTCTTGCTGCGCCAGTGTAGGGACGGCCAGCACCACGCGTGGTCGTCCTTCATCGTCGGTCAGGGCCTTGTAGCCAACGCGGTACTCGAACGTACCAATGGCGGCCTGCGCGGTCGTAAAGCGCCGCTGCTCCAGGTACAGCGCCCGGTACACATCCATCGGAAGCCGGGGCGCTACAAGCCCGTCGCGCACCAGACGCGGGCGGCTGGTTTCCGTGAGGAGCCCGTCTTCGTAGACATCGAGGTCGGTTCCCATACGCACCGACAGCGCGTTCATATCGATGCGTTCCACAGTGCGAAAGATGCGCTCTCCGCTTCGTGCTTCCAGGGCCAGGCTCTCTTCGATGCGCGTGAGCATCTCGTTAAGCCGCTGCTCCACGCTGCGGTCGCCCTCGTCTTTCACGACCTGCACGCCAATGCCCCCTACCGCAAACGCTGCGGCCACCCCAACAGCCAGAAATGCGCTAAGCACCTTATCGCGAAACCGGACCCGCTCGGCGGGCAACAGACCAAACCGGTAGCGCAGTGCCAGTCCAATGAGGTAGAGCACCGTTCCGAGCCCGAGCACAGCCACGGTGATGCGAAACAGGTAGTAGAGATGGTCGAAGATCATGATCGTCGGGAGTCGCGCTGCAACGACCTGGTCTTCTGCAGGACCTGCCCGGTAGTAAGTAAGGAAGCGCTGACTGTCGTCGGTGGCCCGCTCCCAAAACGCCGACTCGTCTTGCAGCCGCTGGCGCACGGGAAAGGGAAGGCGTCCCTGCTCGAAGGCCGCGCCCTGACTCCGCTGAAGCGTGCCCTTTCGAAAGTCGGCCAGCGCCAGCTCGGCATAGAGGTCGCTGTACGACCCATCGGGCAGAAAGACACGCGGGATGTCACGTCCACTTCCGAGGAGGCCAGCACGAGACTCGATGCGTACCATCACCCAGTGCAAGGGTGAGGGGCCTGTTACGCGCTGCAGGCCTACGTACTCTACACCGCCCTGCGTGCGATGATCGCGGCTCAGGTCGTCGGGGAGCGGCGTTGCAATCGGTCCGCTTCCGCCCTGCATGGCATAGAGCGTCTGCATCCGCTGGAAGATCTCTTCATCTTCAGGGGAGAGGCGAACGCGCTCTGGCTGCACACCCGGGGTGGCATACTGCGTTTGGGGCGTGCCCGACGAGTCGAGGAGCACGAGGCGCGACTCGTACGGGCTAAGCGAAGTGAGAAGCGAGCCCCGCAGGGCATCGGTTGCAATGGCATCGAGGCTATCGGCCGTGATGGAGGGCTGGTCCCACTGGTTCAGGTCATTGCTTACGCCATCCACAATCTGCTGCAGCGCAAACAGGAGGCGCGGGTTGCGCCCTTCCGCAAACGACTGAGCCGCCTCAGCCATTCGGCTCTGCCGCTGCACGTCCATGCCTACGTAGAGCATGGCGTAGAGCGCGGTTGCCAGAAGCACGGTTGCAGGCAGCAAGTGCTTAAGCGTAAGCTGGTTGAGGCCGTAGTGCGTCCAGCTATAACCGGCCAGGGCTACACCGCCAGCGCCGACCAGGAGCCCGGCAGCTACGAGTGGCGCTACCACGCTCGATGGGGTTACGAAGAACAAGAGCAGTGCAGTAGCAGCCAGGGCGGCGGCGCTGCTTAGGCCCCCGAGTGCAGCAGATCCGTAGTCAGGCCAGGTATGGAGCACCAGGCGTCCGGTTATCCACCACAGCGCGATGAGCACCAGAAAGAGCCCGACCACCAGAAGCATAAGCCCGCTGAACACAACCAGGATAAGCGGCTCAGCAAGGAGCCCAGTGCGTGCGAAAAAGTTCAGTGTGCTATCTACCACCGCGCGCTCTACCACGTAGGCAACAGCCAGCCCCCCACTGAGTCCGATAAGGGGAAGCGCCATGCAGATAACAGCGGTAAGGGGCAGCGACGGCCAGCCCGGCGTGCGCTCTTGTAGGTGCTCACGCCACGACCTGCTGTTGGGCCAGACCGGACGCAGCTTGAGTCCAACCGCAAAGCACACTATAGCGATGCCAAAGGCCGCGCCTCCTGTGAGCAGCAGGTCACCGATCGACCGCATCAGACCGCCGCCGATTCCTGATGCCAGGTTTGCTGGATCGAAAAGCGTGCTGCCTGCCGCCATGCCGTCGATCCACCGTACGGGCATGTCTATCCCGAGCGCAACATAGCGAAGGCTCATGATGCCCGCTACGAGAACCGCTCCCCATTGCAAGAGCGGGAAGAGCGTATGAGTTCGCCGTCGCCGCGCACGCGTCCATGCCTGTATAAACTGGTATGCCGCTCCGCCAAGCAGCCAGACAAAGAGAGCGAGTATCAGCGCACTGCGAACGTCCCCGATGCGCTGCTGTGCCAGACGTGTAAGCTGCGCATGCGATGGCTGCACGACGTGGACCTGTGCAATTGCTTCGCCGTGGAGATTCTGCAGCGCACGTGTGTTGGAGCGTTGCACATCAGCGAGATCTGCGGAAGCGGGGTCGGAGTACCAGCTTACGTCAACAGGAAGGGGAAGGGAGGCGGCCCACTGCGCACTCAGGCGATACGATCGAATAAACCGGTTTTGAACCGGCGGGTCGATGCGCACGAGCCGCATCATGCGTATTGCCCCGAGTGCGCGTCCCTCAACGCGGATTGGTGCCCAGACAACCAGCGCGGTCTGGGCTCCCTCTTTATGAGCCACAGCGACCTGTGTGTCGCGTAGAAAAGCTTCGTGGTCAGGTGCTGCATCGAGCGGCATGCTAAATCCGCTCCACCCCAGCAGGCGAGGCGTAGGCGAGTAGACCTCTACCGCCTCCTGCTCGCCAAGATCAAGCCTGGTGAGGTGCGAAACCAGCTCGGGCGGACGCTGCGTTGTGTTTTCGGTTGTGCGAAGCCCTCGAATGATTGTAGAGTCGCGCGCCAGACGCTCGGCCTGCTCGATAAGGGCTTCACGCAGCGTATGGTACTGCACTGCGATTGCGCGATGGGTTTCCTCGACATGCTCATTCCCGCGCGCCTCTACGCGCTCTTCTGTGATGCTGTGATCCTGCACCCATAAGACGCCCCCTCCTGTAGCAAGAAGGAACGCCACGGCCCAGTATACCACCGATCGAGACGAAAATGAAGGCATATGACGCCAAGATATGAGAGGCCAGAAGACGGAATCAAGAACGTAATCTTGTGCCTGTTTGCACGCAGTGCGCAGATAGGCATACGCCGCCTTCCGTTATATGTTAAAGCCTGTCTTCTCCATTGTACCTGTTGTGCGTATCTGTTGTATCTGTGCACACTCAGAGCCTGTTTGGGTTTTGGTTTGTAGGCGAGAGCGAGCGCCGCTGAGGCGAAAATTGGACCCCGATGGCGGTTCGTAGCCGGGGCTACGGGCCGACATTGGGGGCAATTTGCACCAGGGGCATGACCTTCGGCCCCAGTCCAGCGCCGCCGCTCGGAGCCCAAATTAAGAAATCAAAACAGGCTCTCAGTCGCAGCTATCGCTCAAGCCAGCGTCACGGATGGTCAGCCTCAATGCGTAATTCGTGTAGCACCCAGGATTCTGCTCCTTGCTCAAAACGAACCATAACCTGTGCAGGTCTGTCGGCGCGGTCGTGATGAAACACGCCCATCACAAAAAGGCTGGCGTCGGCTTCAACAGATCGCTCAATCACAAAGTCGGTCGGGCGATGGTGGCGAAAGAAGTCGCGCAAGACGTATGAAGCTTGCGACCGGCTGTAGTAAGAGCGCGACCCCAGCAGATTCAGGTCAATGCGCTCAGCTGTCACGCCAAAAAGGGGATCTGCGTCACCGTTCTTAAAAGCCGATGCAACCCGGTCTACGGCTGTTTCGGTATGCAACGAATCAAGGGAAGGCGAACCCTGCGCCTTCGCCTGCATCGCAGGAAAGGCACAGCCAAGTGCTACGACCCCGCACAGCATCGACACGAAGAGTGTCCGCGCAGATTCAAGTATGTTAGTAACGTGATGTGGCATAGGTGTGGAGGCACAACCGTAAGGTACAAGAAAGCACCGCACACATCATCGAAACGTAGCTCCTGTCTGAAGCAAAAATGTCCGCAACAAGACTTTGCGACACCATCCCCTGCAACTTGTAGAACCAACCTAAAAGTTAGCCCGCCACCTGCTCATCAAGACCCGTTTCATCAGGACCCGTTCATGAACGCATGGAGCAACGCCAAAGACGCGCTGATGCAGCCCGTTCTATCTTTCGCTATCCCTGGCGTCGCTTTGTTGGTAACTTTGCTGATAGCTGGCGTTGCAGACCGTTTCTTGCGTGTGCTGTGTAGCTGTGCTTCTTTCGACAGGAAATAAATGAGGACCCCATGGAAAAAGAAGTCAGCGTCTGTGCCTGAAGCAGTTACAAGGACTATACCCAACTATGCCATGCATATACCAGATCATTGGCTCTCCATCTATCAGGAGGTTGCGACGTTCGCACAGGGTACAACGAACGGATGCGCACCCTTCCAGCAAAACCGGCAACCAGTTCGCTGCAGGAAGCATGCGCATCGCAGGATACACTACCGTCTTATATAACATACGCTCGTGCCCCACGCAGCCGTGGCGCAGCTTACAACTGCTGGCTGCTGTATGTCTTTTCGTAGCGTGCCTTCGTCACGAACGCTATAGAAGCCTCTCTGTAGGCCTCTCGGCTCTTAAATGCTAATGACAGAAAGCGGGCGGATGCGCGCCACCTTAGAGGCAAGTCCGGCACCTACAACGGTATCTACGACTGCCTCGACATCATCTTTAGTCTGCACGCCTCCCTCGCCGCCTGCAGGAGCGGTCTGGTTGGGCAGTTCTTGGGCGCTGATGGTCCGACCGGCGCCATGACAGGCCGACCCGTAGCTCTTTTGCATGCTGTCACGCGTTGCGAGCATCACGAAAGACGTTCCGTCGCGCTCGCCCGGTACGATAACGGGCTGCCCCAGTGCACGGTAGGGAAGCGAGATGCCCGGCGTGCCCGGTCCGAAGGCCCGCGCCGCTCCCTTCCGGTGTACAAAGCATCGTACATGATGATCGTCGACCTGGTGCATTTCAACATGGCCGAGCGTGTGCGCCACATCGTAGACCGTGCGGAGACGGTCACCAAGTCCGCCAAGGGCCTCGTCGGCTGACTCGCGGACGCGGTGGGCAAGCACTTGGCGGTTAGCGTATGCGTAGTTGGCTGCGGCACGCATCGCGCCGATGTAGTCTTCGGCCTCCGACACATCGAGGGGCACGTAAGCAAGATCGGCGCTTGGCGGCGTGGTGTCGTGCGAGGGGCCGGCTTCCTGAAAGTGTGTGATGTAGTCATCGCAGACCTGCCGCCCGTATCCGCGCGAACCGCAGTGAATGAGAACCGTAAGGCGACCTTTCCGAAGTCCCATCGTCAGCCCTGCAGCCCGGTTGTATACCTCTTCGACAACGCCGATCTCAATAAAGTGCGCCCCGCTTCCGAGCGTGCCCAGCTGCCGGCTTCCGGCATCGCGCGCTGCAGCACTCACTTTGTCGGGGTTAGCCTCGTTGAGGCGCCCCCCCTCTTCGGCCCGTACCAGATCATCTTGACGTGCCATGTCGCTGCGCAAGGCCCATTGTGCACCAGACTGCGCGACATGGTCCACCTCGCTTTTCGTGAGATGCAGCGATCCCTCGGCGTCGTCGCCACAGGGAATCGCCTCGCAGAGTGCGTCGTGGAATCCATCGAGATCGTCCTCTACATCCGAAAGGCGGATAGACGACCCCAGCAGACGCACCCCTGTGTTGATGTCGCGCCCTATAGCGGCTGGCGCAATGGCCCCGACCGGATACTTCGACACGGCCACAATACCTACAGGCGCTCCCTTACCCGGGGATACATCGGGCATAACCATGAGGTGCCCCACCAGCCCCGGCAGCGAAGCGGTGTGCACTATCTGATCAGCAGTAGGCCCTAAAAGGATCCGTTCCAGGAGCGCTTCATTGGCTAAAAATCGAACGGGGACGCGCATGTCGGGGTGGGCCGATACCGGCAGCTCCCACGTAAAATCATCAATTTGCGCCACATCAGAACGGTCCATACACATCGGATGCACACGGCTACGATCGCCAAAAAACAACGTCGTATGCGCGTACTTAAATAATTGTGAGCGAGATATCTACGGCTTAATTTAACCTCTGTAACATTTGACGTGTTCCATTTCTTCCTGCAAACAGACCCCTCTTACATCTCGTATTAGTAAATCAATTCACATCCCCAACCCGGCCTCCACACGCTCTATTTCGTTCATGGACCTCTCTCTGCCCGACCGTTTTTCCTCAGCTACGTTCGACTCGTACGTGCCGGCTCACCCTTCGCAAGACGAAGCGCGCAGCGCTGTGCAGGCGTTTGTGGATGCGGCGCCCTGGCAACGGTCATGGCCACAGCGCCTTGCTCCGTGGCGGCGCGAACCCGCACAGCGCGGACTCTACCTCGTGGGGCCGGTAGGTACGGGCAAGACCCATCTGCTCGCGTCAGCGTATCATACGCTGCATCCCGACACGCCCTGCGGGTTTATGCACAGCCACACGCTCTTCCACCAGACTGAGACGCCCCACCGCGTAGCTCGCTCCATTGCCGACCGGTGTACGGTCTTCTGTCTCGATGAGGTTGAGATCGACGATCCGGCTAATGAGGCCCGTCTCGTGCATACGCTTCAGGCGCTCGACGAAGCGGGCGTCTATCTTCTCGCTTCCAGCAACGTGCGCCCCGAAACATTTTCATCGACCAACGTAGGCCCAACGCGCTTCCAGCACTTTCTTCAGAATACATTCGGGGGACGCTATGCGCTGCAGCCGGTTGAAGGCCCCGATCACCGACGTAAAGCCCCTTCCGACGCCTCAGAAGCACACGGGGTCATCTACGTAGGCGCCCCCGCACATACGCGGTCGCACCTAAGAAAGGCCTGCGCGGACTACAATGATGTGATGCATCTCTCTTTCGATGAGCTACGCGATCGGAGCCGCAATATTGCACACGATACGCTTGTGCGGCAACTCACCCGGCCGGCATGCCTTGCTATTGAAGAAGTGACTATTGCTTCCACCGACGATGCGCTGCGACTGCTTCGCGTCGTCGATGCGCTGTATACCCGGCCTGAAGCTCCCGTCTTGTACATGACCGCCCGCAGGCCGCCCGATAACTGGTTTGCCCCCGACCAGTTTGCCGGACTCGCCCGAGCCATCGCGGAGAAGTTCACGCGTACTGTGTCGCGCCTGCATGCGCTCTGTGCCGTGGTCCCCGTTCCGACGCCCGTGCAGGAGTAACAGCCGCTACCAACGCCCGCACTGCTACACCCCGATCCGCTATTCAGCATGCCGGCTACTCGACGTCTACGTCGATGGGCATCGCTTCGTGAATCTCGATGGGCGTACCCCACATGCGTATGGAGGGGCGCCCGGGAACCGCCTTGCCACGAAACCGAATCTGAAGCCCTTCTTGCTGCAGCGAGTCGGGCAGCGTGCCACCCGGGTCGTACCGCGTGCTGTCGCGTGCGATGATCGACCAGAAGCCGCCTTCCAACTCCTGGTAGCGCACTGTTCCCGTAGTGCTTATCATGTCTTCAAGCTCAGAGGCTTCATCATCCGGAGAAAGCGAGGGTACGTCATCAGCAGGCGCGGCAGTGTCGGGGGGCGTGGAACCGCATCCGCCCAGTGCCAGAAGACCTACTGTTCCTCCAATAATAAGTAGCGACACCAGATGCGAGATGCGTAAACTGCTGAGCATGGTGCGGTAGACCATTTGCGGGAGGATTATACATTACAATATGATGAAGCCCGCTCGCACGCAAATCGTTCCGAAACGCACACCCATCAGCACAGGTGTCAGCACTGCCGTGGCGGGCACACGCGCAAACTCTGTCCTCACCTTTCATCCCCGATATGCAAGATACGAATACGGATTATCAGCGCCTATCTGCACGAATCACCGGCCGCGTACAGGGCGTCGGGTTTCGCCATTTTACTCGCACAACTGCCCAGCGCCAGGGCCTAACCGGCTGGGTCCGCAACGAACCCGATGGGTCGGTGCGCCTCGAAGCCGAGGGCCCACACGAAAATCTGCAAGCGCTGCTCGATGCCGTCCATGAAGGGCCGCGCGCAGCCCGTGTCGACGCCGTAGACGCGGAGTGGAGCGACGCCGCCGAAGACTTTCAGCAGTTTGAGGTACGGTACGCATGAGCAATCTCTTCGCCGTACATGAAGCGCTGCAGTGGGGCACCGAGCAGCTCGCCGACGTTGAGGGGCGTCCGCACCAGCAGGCGCGCTGGCTCCTGGCTGAGGTGCGTGGGCAATCGAGCACCCAGCTCGTGGGGGATGCGCACGCCGCGCTCTCGCCGGAGGAGCAGAAGCGATTCGCCGCACTGGTGCGCCGCCGGGCCGCTGGCGAGCCGCTACAGCACGTGCTGGGCCATACGGACTTCTATGGGCTTCGCATCGCCGTTAGTCCGGATGTGCTCATTCCGCGCCCGGAAACCGAAGTGGTTGTCGAGCAGGCGCTTGCGATGCTCGCCAGCATTGACGCCCCCCGCGTATTCGACGCGGGCACCGGAAGCGGATGCATCGCCTGTGCGATCAAGCACGAGCGGCCCGATGCTACCGTGTGGGGCGGCGATGTGTCGGGCGCGGCCCTCAACGTAGCGCGCCGCAACGCTGAAGCGCTTGCGCTCGACGTGCACTGGAAGCACTTCGATATGACCGCTGACGATGCTGCAGAGCACGCCCCGGACGCCCTCGACCTGCTCATCTCAAACCCGCCGTACATCCCAGACCACGAAGCCGATAGCCTCGACGCGGTTGTGCGCGACTACGACCCGCACGAGGCGCTCTTCACACGGGGCGACGCGCTGCGTTTCTACCAGGCGCTGGCCCGCTGGGGACGCGACGCGGTGCGTCCGGGCGGCCGGTTGCTGGTCGAGACGCACGCCGACGGCACTGCCGCGGTGGCGCAGCTCTTTCGCGCGTGTGGGTGGACAGGCGTCGATGAGAAAGCCGATTGGTCGGGGCGTCCGCGTATGGTCTGGGGGCAGCGCTCCGACTGAGCACCGCCCGTGCGCATCCCCCCTACCCAGCTGCTGTTTACAGAACAGATTGCAGCAAGTGCCTACGCCGCGAAACCATAGACGCGGGCGGCCTCGCGGTGCATAACGGCATGCAGGTCGGCGGTGTCTTCGGGCGTTTGGGCATAGCCCCCCGAGAGGAGCAACACCGTTGCCAGATCGCGCTCGTGGAGCGTTTCCAGGACATAGCCATCGCGCTGATGCAGCCCGCTGCGAGTGAGCGACAGGCGTCCGTAGCGGTCGTTGGCCATCACGTCGATGCCGGCGAGGTAGAACACCAAGTCGGGCCGGGCTTTGTTGAGCACGCCAGGCAGGTGCGCTGTGAGCGCCTCCAGGTATTCAGTGTCGCCACAGCCATCGGGCAAGGGCACGTCGCGGGTAGAGGCCGGCTTCTTAAACGGATAGTTCTTCGCGCCATGCATTGAGAAGGTATACACCGAAGGCGAATCCGCAAAGAAAGCGGCGTTGCCGTTGCCCTGATGCACGTCGAGGTCGACGATGCAGACGCGGTCGACCCAGCAGGCTCGCTGCAGCACACGAATCGCCACGGCCACATCGTTGAGCACGCAGAAGCCCTCGCCGTGGCCCGGCATGGCATGGTGCGTGCCACCCGCCAGGTTGGCTGCGAGTCCGTCTTCGAGCGCCATCATTGCCGCGTTGAGGGTGCCCTGCACGGCGACCCGCGAGCGATAGACCAGGCGCTCCGACCACGGCAGGCCCATGCGCCGCTCTTCGCGGCGCGACAGCGTGCCCGTGGCAAGCGCATTCAGATAATCAGAGGTGTGCACGTGCAGCAGGTCCGACCAGTCGGCCTGGCGCGGCGCCACGACGTCGTTCGGACGCAGGATCCCTTCCTCAAGGAGCCGGGCATGCAGCGCCGGAAATTTTCCCATCGGAAACGGATGCCCCTCGGGCAGGGGCACGTAGTACCCGTCGCAGTAGCTTGCACGCATCCAGCAGAAGAGTTGATCAGATCAGTATAACAGAAGGGGTCGGCGCAGGCCGCCTTCAGGCCGGCTTACTCGCCCGCAAATGCTTCGAGCGACTGGTCGCGGAAGGCGCCGGTGCCTACGTAGCGAAGCAGCAGCATAAAGTCGCTTTTCTCCACAGCTCCTGGTAGCATCCCGATGCGTTCGCCTTCGCTGGTCATGAAGATAAGCGTAGGAAAGCCATGCGCCCCCAGGCTTGTCGCCAGATCGGGCGCCATCATCGTCTCTCCCAGAAAGACATGCTCTTCAGCCGGGTCGTCCGCGTTGATGCGTACCATCACGAAATGCTCTTCCATCAGCGTTTGCACCTCATTGTCGGCATACACCTCCTGCTCCAGGCGCTGGCAGTGCGGGCACCAGGGTGCGTATACATCAATAAAGACGGACTTGTCGGTGTTGGCTGCCGTGTCGAAGGCCTCCTCCATTGAGATGAGCGGCAATCCGTCCTCAACCTCGCCTGCCTCTGGCGACTGTGCCAGAGCCGGCGGGATGTACAACAGGCTGAGCGTCAGAAGTAAAACAAACGAGAGCGTAGACAAGCGCGTCATACAAGCACCAGAACGAGAATAAAGGCAGAGGGGGATGCGCAGCGGAGCCGCTGATACCCGAGGCACCGTTGCTGAAGCAGCAACGCACAGCCACGCCATTGGGATGGCCCCTTGTCCGAAAAGTTCCTCTACAGGAATGTAGTTTCATCACGCGCCAGGATAACATTCAAGTGCGCAACTCGCGCAAGAAAGCCACTAAAGAAAGACCACCACATAGAGCACACGCTGGGCCCCCACGTGCCGAATAGTTTTCAGCCGCTGCACAGGTGTAGCGACCCACACGCACCTGCGGACTAACGGATGGAGGGCAGAACAGAAGGGGGCAGAGGCGGCATCCAATCGCTTCGTCACGTAGTATCTACCTATCCTCTTCTATGTCGACCACCAGCGCGAAATCCGCCCCAAGCCCCCTAAGAGCCTGTTTGGGTTTTGGTTTGCAGGCGAGAGCGAGCGCCGCTCGGAGCCCAAATTAAGAAATCAAAACAGGTTCTAAGTCTATCCGCGACCTGAGGCGATGTAAAATCAGTGGGAAACCCTTCGGCGTTGCATCGCTACATTGCGCATTGTACTGCGTGCGTGCTACATTGCAATTTGTGCGCGTGCCAATTGCGTCTGCACGCACGCAATCGACTGCCGTTGCTCCTCACCAATCCCCGCATCCCCATGGCCGAACCGGACACAGGCCCCGCCTCCACCGTCTACGACCCCTCGCAGATTGAGGACAAATGGTACCAGTACTGGGAGGAGAACGGGTTCTTCGAGGCCCATGCCGACACCGACGCCCCGCCCTTCAGCATTACCATGCCGCCGCCCAACGTAACCGGGCGGCTACACATCGGGCATGCGCTACAAGACTCCATTCAGGATGCGCTCACCCGTATCCACCGCATGAAGGGCCACGAATCCCTCTGGATGCCCGGCCTCGACCATGCCGGCATCGCCACGCAGAACGTGGTGGAGCGCAAGATTGCAGAAGAAGAGGACCTTACGCGTCACGATCTGGGGCGCGAGGCATTCGTCGAGCGTGTGCATGCGTGGAAAGAAGAGTACGGCGACATCATCCTGCGGCAGAAGCGCACGCTCGGCGACTCGTGCGACTGGGACCGCCAGTACTTTACCATGGATGAGGACTTCTCGCGTGCCGTGCAAGAGGTGTTCGTCCAGCTTTACGAAGACGGGCTCATCTACCGCGGCGATTACCTCGTGAACTGGGACCCGGCCAACGAAACAGCGCTCTCCGACGAGGAGGTCAACAACGAGGAGCGCGCCGGGCACCTCTGGCATGTGCGCTACCCGCTCGTTACCGACGGCGACCCCGCGTACGTCACCATCGCCACCACGCGTCCTGAAACCATTCTCGGCGACACGGCGCTAGCCGTACACCCCGACGATGAGCGCTACCAGCACCTCATTGGCGGCACCGCCCGCGTGCCGGTGCTCGACCGCGAGATTCCGATTATCGCCGACGAATACATCGACAGTGAGTTTGGGACGGGCGCGCTGAAGGTAACGCCCGGCCACGACGAAAACGACTTCGAGATCGGCGAGCGTCACGACCTCGAAACCATCAACGTGATGAACCCCGATGGCACCATCAACGCGAACGGCGGTTCGTACGAAGGCCTCGACCGCTTTGCCGCACGCGACAAGATCGTGGCCGACCTCGACGCTGAGGGTCTGCTTGCCGATGTTGAAGAGCACACGATCAACGTACCGGTGTCCGACCGCTCGGGCGCTGTTATCGAGCCGCTGATCTCGCGGCAGTGGTTTGTGGAGATGGAGCCGCTTGCTGAGCCCGCGATCGAAGCGGTGCGTGACGGCACGATTACCTTTCATCCAAAGCGGTGGGAGAACGAATATTTCCGGTGGATGGAGAACATCCGCGACTGGTGCATCTCGCGGCAGCTGTGGTGGGGGCATCAGATTCCGGTGTGGTACTACACCGACGAAAACGGCAATGCCGACCCCGATCGCGGCTACATCGTCAGCGTCGACCGTCCCGATACCGACGAGGAGATGGTGCAGGACGAGGACGTGCTGGACACCTGGTTTTCGTCGTGGCTGGCGCCGTTTGCCTCGCTCGGCTGGCCGGAGAAGACCGATGACCTCGACCGCTTCTATCCGACCGATGTGCTGGTGTCGGGCTACGACATTCTGTTCTTCTGGATCGCCCGCATGGTGATGGCCGGGTATCACTTCACCGACGAGCCGCCCTTCACGGAGATCTTCATCACCGGCATGGTGAAAGACGAGCAGGGCCGCTGGATGTCGAAAAGCCTCGGCAACGGCATCGACCCGCTCGAAATGGTCGATCAGTACGGAGCCGATGCGACGCGCTTCACCCTCACGCTGCTGTGTGCGCAGGGGCAGGACATCAAGCTGGCGCCGTCGAAGTTCGAGATGGGCCGCAACTTCGCCAACAAGATCTGGAACGCCTACAACGTCTTCGGACAGTTCATGGAGACCGATGCGCAGGGGCACCCCACGCGCGAGTATACCGACACGCGTGACTTTGACGAACTGGAGATGGTGGAGCAGTGGATGCTTCACCGTCTGCACACAGCCATCAACGACATCGAAGATGCGCTCAGCCGGTACCGCCTCAACGAGGCCGTCTCTATCGTCTACGACGTGTTCTGGCGCGACTACTGCGACTGGTACCTGGAGCTCATCAAACCGCCCTACGGCGAGGCGATGGACGAGCAGGTGATTGCCCGCGCTGCGTCGATCTTCGAGACGCTGCTGCAACTGCTGCATCCGTTCATGCCATTCGTGACGGAAGAGCTGTGGTGGAAGGTGCGTCCGCGTGAGGAGGGCGACGCCTGCATCGTATCCGACTGGCCGCAGGCCGACGATGTGCCCCACGACGCCAATACGCATGACACCTTTGCACATCTGCAAGAGCTCATTTCGGGGATTCGCAGCATCAAGAGCGACTATGGCGTCGGCGCCGGAACGGAGGTCGCTGCCACGATCAGTCTGCCCGAAACGGCTACCGCACGGGCCGAGGCACTGCGGGCGTATCCGGGCTACTTCGAACAGCTGGCGCGCGTAACGGACCTCACCGTTGGCCACGACCTGTCGAAGCCGAAAGCCAGCGCCTCGGTTGTTGTTGAGGAGAGCGAAGTGTTCGTACCGCTGAAAGGCATGATCGACCTCGACAAAGAGCGTGAGCGCCTCAAGTCGGCTATTGCCGAGAAAGAAGGTTTTCTGAAGAGCGTGGAGGGCAAGCTGCAGAACGAGCAGTTTGTAACGAAAGCGCCCGATGACGTGGTCGAGCGCGAGCGCCAGAAAAAGCGGGATGCAAATGCCGAACTGGAGCGCTTGCGCGCCAACCTCGCTGAACTGCATTCCGCATAGGACGCTGCTGCATAGGGCGCTGCCGCCATACGCTCGCTCTATCATGTGATCTTCCAGAAACGCGCCGGGAGCCCGGGTACCAATCCGTCTTCTCGGCGCGTTCTGTGTGGTGGTTGTTTACCTTCTTTAATCGCTGCTTTAGACTATGCGCACGCTGTTGAACACGACACTCCTTCTCGCTGCCCTTCTTGGCGTCGGGCTTCTGGCCGGATGCGGCAACGGGTCTTCTCAGCAAGCAGAGCACATCGACGTTCGCGACTTCCGCTACGTCGAGCAGCCCAATGGGCAGCGCGAATTTGTCGGTGAGGTGCACAACAGCGGAGACCGCGACGTCTCGGTCACGCAGGTCGAAGTCACTCTCTTCGACGAGGGCGGCGCCCAGGTTGGAACGCAATACATTGAGGTGAACGACATTCCCGCCAACGACATGCGGGCGTTCACCCATCCACTCGAACATAGCGGCTCCGTCGGGCAAGCCCGCATAAGCAGCGTTATGACGCCGTAGGTGGCTCCGGCTGACATGGACGGCGGCGTAACGTCTTAGGAAGAGGGCTTATATCTGTGCACCTCAGCACGTTCGGGGCGTACACTTACCATGTTCATGCGCACCGCAGAATCGTTCTGAAGCGGCGCATGAGGCCATCCTCAATCGAGACATGTATGGAGGCATCAAACGCAGACCTTATATCCGAGTTACGCAAGCGCGCGCAGGCTGCCGAGGCTACGGCCGAGTCGTATCGCCAGCAGCTTCGTACGCTGGCGGATGCGACCTTTCACGTAGTGTTGGAGGGAAACGATGCTGATCATGCAAACATAGGCGCTATCGATGTCAATGCCGTCTCGCCCGATACCGCAGATACCCTTCGTAGCCTGATGCGTACTCAGGAGGGCATGCTTACTGCTCTTCGTGAGGCCCAAGCAACCGGCGAACCGGTCTCTGTCGCCCTTCGAAACGGCCCTACAGAATCGTGGACGGGCACGGTACGCCCATGCAATCATCCTGAGCCTGCACACGGCGACGCACAGACATGTCTGCACGGTGTACTGCGCCGCACGCCCCATGCCGCTCAGCCCGATATGGAGCCGCTGCACCGCGAGCTCCTGGAGCTGCTGCCGGATGCGATCCTGATCGTCGCTTCGAACGACCGCATCAAGTACGCAAACTCGGCAGCTGTGTCAATGACCGGTGCTCCTTCGCTGGAGGCGCTGCTCGGCACGTCGATCTGGAGGTACATTCCCGAACAGGCACAGCCGAGCGCCTCTGCGCGCCGCAAGCAGGTGCGCACCGGAAGCTGTATCGACTTTACGCGCCACACGCTGCGCACCCAAGATGGCGAAGAGCGCTCGGTCGAGTCGGCATCGGTACCAATGGTGTACCAGGGGCGACATGCAGCCCTCATCGCCGTACGCGACCTGACGGGGCGCGATCGCCTCTCTGAAAACCTCGCACGCACGCTCAGCCTCTTTGACACTGCGTTCCACCTGGGGCCGGCCGCAGCTATTCTTCGACTGCGCGACGGACTCATCCTTGAAGTGAGCGAGCGCATGGAATCGCTCACCGGCTCGGCCGCTTCTGATCTCACAGGAGAGTTTCTCTCGAATGTGTCTACCGGGCTTTCGGGATACGAACGGAGGCGCCTGGCCCATAGCCTGCGCCAGCGTGGCCGAATCGACGACCGCGAGCTTACTCTGCATGATGCATCCGGACGCGCCCGCACGGTTCTCCTGAGCGCACGCCTTATTGTGCTGGATCGCCACGACTGTGCCCTTGTCAGCCTGGTCGACATCACCGAGCGCAAGCGTGCCCTCGTGCAAGCCCAGGAGACCCAAACGCTCATGCAGAAGATCTTCCGCATGAGCCCCTCACCGCTGGCGATCTTTCGGCTGAGCGACGGCGTCTACCTGAATGCGAACGACGCCATGTGTACACTGGTCAAACGGCCCCGCTACGATATTGTGGGGCGCACCGATGGCGACATGGCGCTCTGGAAGAACGCAAACTACCGCATGGCGGTGGTCAACCAGCTCCGCGAAACGCAGACGGTCAATGATGTGCAAGCCACCTTCTGCCAGCCCGACGGCACCCGTATCGATGTCCTCTGCTCGCTGCAGCGCATCAGCGTAGACGACGACCCCTGCGCTGTGATTGCTATTACCGATATTACGCAGCGGGAGACCGCCCGGCGGGCGCTCGTGGAAGCCAAAGAGAAAGCCGAAGACGTAGCCCAATTTCGCTCATCGGTGCTCTCTAACATAACCCACGAGATGCGCACTCCGCTAACTGTCATTCTCGGCTTCACGCCCACGCTCCGGGAAGGAATCGACTCAAAGTATCGTCGCTTTGTCGACCTCATTGAACGTAGCGGGCGGCGCCTGCTCTTTACGCTCGACTCGCTGCTCGACCTGGCACAGCTGGAAGCCGGAACGCTTACCCCCGACCTAAACCCCCACCCTGCAGCGCAGACCGTTAAGCAAAAAACGATTTCGGCCCGCGAACGTGCCCGTGAGAAAGGACTGGAGACGCGCATCGATGTGCAGGATGAATCCCTCTATATGCGGGTCGATCCGGACCTCCTTGAACGCGTCTTGCAACACGTACTCGACAACGCCATCAAGTTCACCGAGAGCGGCCGGATTACGCTCACGGTTGCGGCTGAACCCGACTGCGTCGTTATCCACGTTGCCGATACCGGATCAGGCATCGATCCGGCGTTTGTGCCGCGGGCGTTCGACGCCTTCACGCAAGAAAGCGACGGGCTCGCCCGCACCCACCAGGGGAGCGGGCTTGGACTCACCGTGTGCAAACATATTATGGAGCGGCTAAACGGCTCGATCGATATCAACACCAAGAAGGGCGAAGGCAGCACCATCACGCTTCGCGTTCCTCGTGCTGAAGGCCCGATAAGCATGTGATCTGCGCCCTCCAGGCATCGACACTACTGCCTTGTTTGCTTGCAGCAGTGTCAAGCACGCAAGGCAGCCGTGCGTATCATGGTGGACACTTTTCACAGCCTGCAACGACACACAAGCACGCATATCCCCCGTGCTATGCCTATACTATACAGTTAGTGCGCGCTTTGCGCAATAACGGCGTGGCATGGCTCGTTCCTTGTAATGCATGCTTCCTCCACGGTCTTTCCCTGATGGAATGGAAGCACTGTTATGCAATCTGTTATGCAACCAACCGATGAAGCACTCATCGAAGCGTACCTGGAGTCGGGAGACGAGCAGGCGTTTCGAACACTCGTTGAGCGGCACCAGGACCAGATTTTTGGGTACATTATGGGCATGGTGCACGACCGCGCTGTAGCCCATGACCTCTTTCAAGACACCTTCGAACGGGTGATCAAGGCGATGAACGACCGCCGCGGCTCATACACTCACAAAGGGCAGTGGCTCAGCTGGGTGATGCGCATTGCACGAAACGCCACAATCGACTATCTTCGCAAACAAAAGAAGTGGTCTGATGTCTCGTCTGATGACGACGAGGGGCGCTCGTTCTGGGATACGCTCGAAAGCGATATGCCCTCCGCCGATGCCGACCTGCACCGCATGCAGCAACGTGCCGTGCTCAATCGCCACATTCGACGCCTTGCGCCCGAACAGCGTGAGGTGCTGCTGCTTCGGCAGCAAACAGACCTGACGTTCCGCGAAATCGCCGAGCTCACCGGCGTATCTATAAACACTGCTCTCGGACGCATGCGCTACGCGCTGAAAAACCTGCGTGGCATGCTTGAAGACGTTGACCAGCAAGCGCTGGTCGGATCGGTAGACGACCGGTTCTCGATGTAACCTCGCCGGCCATCTGCCAGACGGGCTGCGTTCGGCCTTGTCATGCCTCACCTGCCTTCTCACCCATACAAGCTGCTTCAATGGCATGAACACTGATATCGATCGCCTCCTTCGCTACATGTACGGCGAGCTCGAAGATGAGGCTGATTTTGAACGTGCGCTTGCCGATTGCCCTGACTTGTTCGACACCTGGTTTGAATTGCACGAGGTCAAACAAAAGCTGGATGCCCAGCCGCCGCCACAGCCCAGCGCCTCAGTCGTTGACCGCATCGTAGACCAGGCCGCCGAGGCGCATAAAGCGTCGCCTCAACCCGATAGACCTGCCCCCATCTCTTCGTCGCCCCGCTATGAGGGCGATACTGTACCTTGTGCTCCCTCCGGGTCCTGGGTTGCCGTATCGTCGCCTGCGTATCATGAGCAGCGTAGCACAGACCCTTCCGCTTCCGACCGTGCCCCCCGCGCATCTTCGCGTAACCAGGGCGCGCCGACAGAACACTCACACGCAGTCGCATGGGGAATCGCCTGCATGCTTGCCCTTGTTATGGCTGTGAGCAGCCTTCCCAGTTCGTCTCCTTCGCCAGAGCCGCTGCCTGCACTCTCCTCTACATCCTCCACCACAACCTTGCCAGACTGGGATGCTCCTGAGCGGCGCGCCACGCTGCATAGGCAAGCGGCCGCGCTATCTGAGCGCGTAGGAACGCGTTCTGCTTCGCTGGCTGGTCCTCGTTCGTTCTCGCAGTAGCTCCTCCTCGCAGTAGTGTACGCCATGGCACACCGTACCCCTCCACTGACCTCTCTACGTTCGGCCCTTGCCGTTCTGGTTCTCCTTGTTGCTGGTGCCGGCATCTATGCGTTGCCAGCCGCCGGACAGACGACGATGGAACGGTCGCTTCATATTCAGGATGGTACCGTGTACATTGATGGAGAAGAAGTTTCAAGCGACGCTCTGCCCCAGGGACTTCGCATCGAAGGCATTCATCTCCGCTATCACGTGCGCGGCATTGAGGAGCCCATCGTTCAGATTCAGGGACGCACCTACCGTCTCACGGCTACCGGTCTTGAACCACTTGAGGCCCCTCGCCCCGATTCCGATCACGACGACCCGTCCACCGAATACCTTGACCTGTTGCGTGCGCAGAGCCAGGCGCTCTATGAAGACGTGCGGCGCGAGTATGCGCTTGAGCACACGGCACAGCAGCGGGCCTACCGCATCCGCCAGATGGAGGCCGGCCCTGAACGCACCGCCCATCTCGACACGCTGCGCCAGACTGTTTCGCAGCTCTTCGACATAAAACAGGCCAACCGGCAGCGCGAAATTGAACACCTCGAACAGCAGGTGGAGCTGATGCGTCAACGCATGCACGAGCGCAGCGCTCATCGCGAGACCATGATCAACCAGCGCATCAGACAGCTCCTTGGAAACGCTGATTTATAAGCGGTGCTCACAACCTTGCAAACAATTCAGCGCTCCCGTTCACCCTTCCATAAACCGAATACATTGTTACCGATATAAGGCAAGTAGGTATATTTCCTCAGTGCATCTGTCTTGCTATGCTCCCCCTGTCCCCGGCACAACCATTTTCACTTCACGCCCTTGTGGCAGGCCTCCTTATGCTGTTGCTCATCGCTACAGGGGGATGCGAAACTCATACGCTCAGCGATGAGAAGATGTATGAAAATGAGATTCTGCAGCATCGCCTCGATCGCGACATGAGAATGCGGGATGCGGACCGCACGGTGCTCGACGCCTCAACCCGTCGCCGCTTTGACGGACTGCGCTACTACCCGGTCGACCCCGACTACCGGTTCGAGCTCACACTTGAGCGGGTAGAGGAACGCGACACCCTGCGCGTTCAACAGCACAAGGGCGAGCCGGTCGACAAGATCATCGTGGGGCATGTTGCGATTCCTCTCGGCGATACCACCCGGCTGGCTGCTTTCCGTGAGCGTGGCCTCGACGGGAAGCTCTGGATTCCCTTTCGCGATGCGACCAACGGCGACGCAACCTATCCTGCCGGGCGCTATCTCAACGCACCACTTGTTAACGATACCACTGTGGCGGTTGACTTCAACAAAGCGTTTAACCCATACTGTGACTATAATCTGAACTACGTATGCCCCCTGCCGCCTCCTGAAAATACGTTGTCGGTACCGGTTGAGGCCGGTGAAAAGAAGTCTCAGTTGCACAGCTGACCGTGCCACAGCACGGCAACACATTGCATGATCTTAGCTCTATGCAGTAGGTTATTCATATGATGCCTTCAATCAACTACGCCAATCGGCTTCGGTATGGCTTCGTTGCCATGCTTCTTCTGGCTGCCAGTGCCTTTGCTGCTACGCCGGCTACCGCCCAGGTGCAGATCGACAATCTGGTACTCACCGAACGCTCAGACGGCCAGGGCTACATCTTGCGGATACGTAGCAATCAGCGCATTCAAGCGTTTTCGATGCCAGAAGAAGAGGGCGATCGCGTAGACTGGACGATCTACGATGCCAATATCGGTGACGGCGTAACGCTGCCTACCCAAGGGCCCGTTGCACAGTTTGACGTGAGCAAAGACGGCGACCACCTAACGCTTCACCTTCGAATGGATGGTGACCAGAGCATAGAAACCGACGCGTACCGCGACAGCGCGTCCGACGACATCCTGATGAACCTGACATATACGGGCCCTGCTCCTACGGCCGATGCTTCACCGGAACCAGGTACAACGACCGGCGCTGGCGCGCAGCCTGGCAACAATGCGGTCGATTCCGTACGTGAGCGCTGGCGGCTTGACACGATCGTGATTGACCCGGGGCACGGAGGCAAAGACACCGGAGCTACAGCGCATGGACTCAAAGAAAAAGATATTGTGCTGGATGTAGCACTGCAGCTCGGCGAGTACCTCGAACGCTACCTTGATGTGAACGTCCTCTACACGCGCACCGATGATACATTCATCGAACTGGAGGAACGGGGGCGGTTTGCCAATGAGAACGGCGCGAAGCTCTTTCTGTCGATCCACGCAAACGCAGCCGCCTCGCACCGTGCTCACGGCACCGAAACCTTCTTTCTTGGTCCGTACAAATCAGAATCGGCACGACGGGTGATGGAACGCGAAAACAGCGTGATCCGCTACGAGGAAGATACCGACGTGTACGACGACTACAACGACCAGCAACTGGTGCGCGCTACGCTGACTCAGAGCGCCTATCTACGCCAGAGCCAGCAACTGGCCAGCCTCATTGAGGACCAGTTTGAGAACCGGGTCAACCGACGCAGCCGGGGCGTTAAACAGGCGCCCTTTTACGTGCTCTGGGGCGCCTCAATGCCTGCGGTGCTTGTGGAGATGGGCTTCCTGTCTAACCGATCAGAGGCTCGGTTCCTTGCCAGCGATCAAGGGAAGACCTACATGGCCAGTGCTATCTTCCGCGCCGTGCGTGACTACAAAAAACAGTACGAACGCGGCATGGTGCCTGTAGCTGGGGAATGATCATTGCTCGAACAACCGCGGTACCAAACGCCGCGTGCTGTCCGTTTCGTCTACAGCATCTGCCTACACCGCCTACCTGTTGAGCCCGGCCTCCTTCCATCGTAATACATATGCCCATGACGCACCGCCTCTCTTCGCTCGTTCTTTCGGTCGTTCTTGCTGTAGCTCTTACGGGAGCACTTACAGGATGCGACGACACCGACCCGTCTCCCATCACGCTCGGCGGACCGAGTTGCAACGTGGCCGACCCCGTTGAGGTCGATTTTACGTTTCCAGTGTACGATGCAGATGATGTGACTGACGGAAAGATAGTCATTACCTCGGATCGTGCAGACAACCTCTCGTCTGTTCTTGACGGGTTTGGTGGCTTCACGCGCAACGACGTACTCAATGCGGAAGTCACAGAAGTCACCATGGGGCGGTGGTTCCCGCCTGGCGGGGCCTTGCGCGTACAGCCAAAGGTGTTTGGATATCTTGGGTCTGTCAACGTATACTACGGCGACGACCCTGACGGACAGCTAATAGCCGGACAGACCCCTGTGGCCGACGAGTCCGTTATTACGCTTGACAACCTAAACACCGATGTTACGGGTATCGTGCAGGGCAGCGCACGACCCATTACATTAGAGTTGGAGGTAGATGACCCGGGAAGCATTGGCTCGGGCGGCGACGAGGTTGCGATAACGGTCTGCTACCGCATTAATGTGGAAGGGTAACGTACCGCCTCTCGCGTGCCTACGACGGAATAGCCGTGCCTACCGAACAGCGATGCACGAGATTTCGACCTTGGCGTTGCGCGGGAGGGCAGCTACTTGCACGGCCTGCCGGGCGGGCGGGGCCTCGTTGAAGTAGCGCCCGTACACGTCGTTCACCTGGGCATAGTCGTTCACATCGGTCAAGAATACCGTACAGCGCACAACGTTCTCGTACTCCATACTGGCCCCCTGGAGCACCGCGCCAATGTTCTCCAACACCTGGCGTGTTTCTTCCTCAATTGAGCCATTCACCATGCTCCCCGTTTCGGGATCAATAGCAATCTGACCTGAGCAGTAGAGCGTGTCGTCCGAAAGAATTGCCTGGCTGTACGGACCAATGGCAGCGGGCGCGCGAGGGGTCTTCACCGTAGTACGTGACATAGAGGGGCGTGTGCAGAGCAAGGACTGAGAATCTGCCACCCAGCGCGGCACAGTTCATCCGCTTGTCTGCGGTATCGAACGGCTTTAGCTCAGGGTGAACAGTTGCTACACACCTAAAATGCACGCTACACAGAGCGAGAACAAGCGAATATTGCTTTAAGCTTTGTTTAGCTGGTTTTTGCTCAAATATTTCGCGCATCGCTCTTCCAATAGTCCGGCAATCGCTGCACTACCAGTACACCTGCAGGTAACTGTGAAGAGATGGAGGCCACCGGCGCGAATTGCAACGCACGTCTTATCTATCCTGCGCATAGACTGGCTGAAGACACCTGAACAGGAACGGAGAGATCATGCTCTCGTTGCTTTTATCACTTGTTTGACGCGACGCATTGCGCCACATTGTCTCGACCCTCAGGTTGCTGCCACCCGACCACCTGTGTGTCTTGTGTGTCGCCACCTGTAGCAGTAGACGCTGAGCAATGCACCGTATACGCAATGCGTTGCACGAAATAAACTCCAATAAAAAGAACATTATGAGTTCGAAGGGACGTGTACTTGTTGCCATGAGTGGCGGCGTAGATTCATCGGTTACCGCTGTGCTGCTTGCCGAGCAGGGCTACGATGTCGTGGGGATCACCATGAAGACCTGGGACTATTCGACCAGCGGGGGCAGCAGTGGTAAAGAAGTCGGCTGCTGCACACTTGAATCCATCAACGACGCGCGTGCCATCGCACTACGCCATGGCTTCACACACTTCATCGTGGACATCCGCGAGGAGTTCGGCGACTGGGTCATTGAGCGGTTTACCAACGAGTATCTGGCCGGGCGTACGCCCAACCCGTGCGTGCTCTGCAACACACACATCAAATGGGCCGCCCTCCTGCGCCGAGCCGATGACCTCGACTGCGAGTATATCGCAACCGGACACTACGCCCGTGTCCAGTATGACGATGCGCTTGATCGCTATCTGTTGAAGCGTGGACTCGATCGCAACAAAGATCAGAGCTATGCGCTGTGGGGCCTCCCTCAGGAGCACCTGGCACGCTCCATCTTCCCACTGGGTACGTACGAGAAGCCCGAGATCCGCCAGATGGCCTCTGACTTTGGGCTCGACAGCGTGGCTGATAAGCCGGACTCTTATGAGATCTGCTTCGTACCCGATAATGACTACGGGCGCTTCCTTCGCGACCGCGTTGATGGCCTGGAAGAAGAAGTTGCCGGAGGAAAGTTTGTCCTGAAAGATGGAACCGTAGTCGGGGAGCACGATGGCTACCCCTTCTACACGATCGGTCAACGGCGCGGACTCGACCTGGCTCTGGGCGAGCGAGTGTATGTTACCCACATCAATCCTGACACCAATACCATCACGGTGGGCCCCAAAGAGGAGCTCATGCAGCAAACCCTGAAAGCAGGCGAGGTGAATCTGATCAAGTATCCCTCGCTTCACGAGGAGCGTCCGGCCTGGGGTGCAATCCGGTACAACGACCCTGGCGCAGGCTGCCTGACCTGGCAAGACGATGACGATATGCTACATGTGGCGTTCGCTGAGCCGCGACGTGCCATTACGGCCGGGCAATCGATTGTCCTGTATGAGGGCGAAGACGTACTGGGTGGCGGCTGGATTCACGAGGTCGGCACCGCCGACGAGCCTAAGACGGCAGATGCTTCTGAAATGGATGCCGAAGCCGTCTCCCCAGCTGCATAACAGCAGCAGGCGCTCGATACGCACCAATACTCGATACGCACCAATAACAGCACACAAAAAAGCGAGGCCGCCCATATCAGATGGGGGCCTCGTCGGTATTTAGAACCTGTTTGGTTTTTACCTTGGGCTCTGAGGTGCTTCAGCATCGCGCCCCATGCTGGTAAGTATGCTGCCTGCTGCGTACGCTACGGCTACGCTTCAACAAGTCCGGCCTCGTCGCGAACGCGCTCGTACAGCGCCTCGTACTGCGGTACGATCTGATCTACGTGAAAGGTAGAGCGCGCCCGCTCCAGTGCAGCCGCAGCCATCTCCGTCTGACGCTCATCGTCGGTGAGCAGCAGACGAGTACGCTCGGTGAACGCATCGATGTCGTCAAGTGGGCAGAGAAATCCAGTTTCACCGTCTATAACAAGCTCTGGGAGTCCGCCAATGTTGCTTGCTACAACTGGCACCTCACAGGCCATTGCTTCCAGAGCGGCAAGCCCGAACGTCTCCGAGCCACTTGGCATCAGGAATACATCGGCAATGGAGAGTATTTCTTCAACCGGATCCTGCTTACCCAGAAAGCGGATGTCGTCGTATACCCCCAACTCGCGAGCGCGCTGCTCGGCTGGTGTACGATCGGGCCCGTCACCAACCAGCAGCAGACGCACCGGCAGGTCCTCTTGCCGCAGACGATGGAAGATCTCAACAACCTGCGGAGCGTTCTTCACCGGGCGGAAGTTTGACACGTGCACGATGACCTTCTCTCCATTCGGACACAGCGCCTGCTTGAAGTGATCTTTGTCGAGGCGGTGAAAGCGCTCCATATCAATGAAGTTGGGAATCACCTCGATGTCTCCCGTAATATCGAAGCGTTCAAACGTCTCATCACGCAGATAGTCAGACACCGCGGTGACGCCATCCGACTCATTGATCGAATGCGTCACGACCGGTGCGAATGACGGGTCCTGGCCGATGAGGGTAATATCTGTGCCATGCAGCGTTGTGATCACCGGCAGATGGATCCCTTGACCAGCCAGAATCTGACGGGCCATGACAGCACTGGTCGCGTGCGGAATGGCGTAATGCACGTGCATCACGTCGAGCCCGTTGTGCTTGGCCACGTCTACCATCTTACTGGTAAGCGAAAGCGTGTACGGCGGATAGTCAAAGAGGGGATACGACTGTACATTCACCTCATGGAAATAGACGTTTCCGCCCATGTGTGAGAGCCGGAACGGAAGCGACGACGAGATAAAGTGCACTGTATGTCCTCGATGCGCCAGGGCTTTCCCTAACTCTGTAGCTACAACGCCGCTGCCCCCGTACACCGGGTAGCAGGTGATGCCAATATTCATAAACGCTATCTGTATGGTGAACGCGCTTGACGGATGCACACCGGTGGACACATAACCGTGTGCTGCACCGGTACTGCGTCTGTGCCCAACATGGTATTGCGCTGCAAGGTTGCACCTGGTGATACCAACCGCGCAAAGAGATTACACAATGGAAACGCCGGCAACAGCTGTGCTCTATTTCGGCTGATCTGTTAGACGCTCTCTCGGATGTTTGTTGACCACGCCCTGCCGCTGTTACTTTTCGGCACGACGAAGCGTCTGCATCTGTGAAGTCATGGACGCATACCGGTGCGTACGTAACAGCTTACCACATGCGATTCAGTCGCTTCATGCGATTCATGATTCAAACACCCCCTTTAGTTTCTTGAACTACCCTTCTGTCCGCAGTATGAACCGTCTTCGCTATAGCACCCTACTCCTTCTTGTTGCCAGCCTCGGCTTTCTTCTCGTCCCCCAGCAATCCCACGCTCAGATCGGCGTGGTAGGCGGACTCAACTTTGAAAGCCTCGACGACCTAAGCAGCGAAAGTGCCAGTGCTAACTTTGAGTCGTCGACCGGATACCACGTCGGACTGGCTTTCAACCGCGACTTTGCCGTACTCGGACTCCGTCTGGGGGCGATCTACCGCCGTGTGGGAGAGTACCGCTTTGAAGACTTTGATGATGCAGGCGACCTGCTCGATAGCGAATCGTTTAGCCTGAGCACCATTGAGATCCCGCTCGACCTAAAGTATCGCTTCACGTTGCCGCTCGTAACGCCGTATGCAATGGCGGGTCCACAGGTCTCCTTTCCCATCGGTGAAAACGATCTGGGCGACGGCCTTGAAGACGTCACGCTTTCCGGCAATATCGGCGCCGGTGTCGAATTCAACCTGGCCGGACTGCGTCTGACTCCTGAGCTACGGTACGAGTTTGGCGTCACTTCGCTGGTTGAAGACGAGTTTGAGATCCTGGGAACGTCCATTCAGCCCAGCGAGAGCCCGAACCTGAGCGCCTTCAGCGTTCGTCTCCACGTATTCTTTTAACGGTGTCATGGCCGGATGCAGTGGGGCAACACGCTCTTATAAATAGCCCCGCCGACTCAACATCCGCCTGTTAATGTCTGTCTTTCCTGGAGGGCGTGTGTGAACGCTCACTTCGCGTATTCGCGTCTGCATTTCTGACCCGGCGTGGGTTGTCTGCGAATACGTACTCAATGGCGGCTTCGGGCTGTGGGGGCTCGAAGCCGCTGCCTCCAGGTTTTTTTGTAGCGATTCCCGTCGTTGACCGCCCCCTACCACCTAATCCTCGCGCTCACCGTTTATTAGAAACAGTGCCGCGTAGATAGTGCTGGAGGTCCGTGCCGAAGGACACGGCCGGTGTGCATGCGGTGCGCTTCAAAAGGTACAGGTCTGCTCGCATAGTCACACCACCTCCAAAGCAAAGCAACTCTGCCCTGCGCAGACACGTTGGAGCTACGGTTTGTCATGATCGGTTTGTATCATGATGTGTAGACGTTTTTTCTGTAGACTCGCTCGCTCCGCTTATGATACGCTGGCATGGACTCGACATCGAAGCCGAAGGCACTGGCATCTCGAAACCGCTAAGCCGACAGGTAAACTTGCTCGGCCATATGCTGGGAGAGGCTACCCGTGCGCATCTGGGCAAGGAGGTGTTCGACCGCGTAGAACAGTTTCGGGTGAAGTGCAAGCAGAGCGTTGAAACGGGAACTCCTGAGCCACGCAAGGCGGTGGCTGACGCTATGGCCGCCCTCTCTACGCGCGAGCTGAAAGACCTGCTGCACGTCTACACCACGTTCTTCCATCTGGTGAACCAGGCGGAGCAGCGTGAAATTATCCGCATCAACCGGGAGCGCGCGCGCCACTCCGGCCCCGCCGACTGGCCGCTGGGTCCGGGGTCGAGCAACGGGTACACCCCGGAGCCTCGCCCCGAATCCATCGAAGCTGCTATCAAGACGCTGGAGAACGAAGACATTCCGCTCGACAAGGTCGAGGGCATTCTCCACCAGATCGATGTGCAGCCTACTCTCACCGCCCACCCGACTGAGGCACGTCGCCAGACGGTGCTGCACAAGCAGCGCGATATGGCCAAGCAGCTTACGGTACTGCATTCTACCGAGGCGACGCCTGACGAACGAGCTGAGGCGCTCGACACGCTCTACGCACATATTGTCTTCTTGCTCGGCACCGACGAGATCCGGGCGGCGCGCCCCACTGTCCACGATGAGGTGCAGCAAGGACACTACTTCCTTTACAGCACCATCTGGGACACCGTCCCGCGCATTCACCAGGACGTGCACCATGCCCTGCGAAGTCACTACGGCGAGACGACCGAGCTCCCGGCGTTTATAAAGTATCGCTCATGGATCGGAAGCGATCGCGACGGCAACCCCAACGTAACGCCCGACGTGACGCGGTGGACGTTCAAGCGCCAGCGCCTCAAAACGCTTACACATCTACAGAACGAGCTTAAAGATCTTCGCGACGAACTGAGCCTGTCGATTCGCCAGTACGGCCTGCCCGAGGTGCTCCGCAACTCGTTGAAGGCAGACCGCGCCAACGACCGCCTGCCGGATGCGATTGCCGACCGCTACGATCGCGAACCGTATCGCGAGAAGATCAGCTACATGATGGCGCAGCTCGAACAGCTGCAGGAGGCCACCGAGTACGAAACCCTCGAAGCCTGCCGCCTCGACCCACGCACCTCGGCCTACCGCCCCGACGACCTGCTGGCCGACCTGCAGGTGCTCGTCGACAGCCTCAATGATCAGGGCTTCGACGATGCAGCGTATACAGGCCAACTCCATCGCACACGCGTGCTCGTGCGCACATTCGGCTTCCACCTCGCTGCGCTCGACGTGCGGCAGCACAGCAAGATCCATGAGTCGGCCGTTGCCGCTATACTCCGTGAGGCCGGCGTCACCGCGGATTACGCTGCGCTCTCTGAAGAAGAAAAGCAAGCCGTACTCACGGAAGAGCTAAACAACCCGCGTCCGCTCCTGCGCAGCACCGAAAACCTGCCCGACGATGCCGCTACACTGCTGGAGGTATTTGACCTGCTGCATACCATCCACAAGATCGATACGAACGCAGTGGGTAGCTACATCGTGAGCATGACGCACTCAATCAGCGACGTGCTGGAGCCGATGCTCCTGGCCAAAGAAACCGGCTGGGGCCAGCATACCGAGTCTGGCTTCCAGGCCCCGCTCGACTTTGTTCCGCTCTTCGAGACGATCGACGACCTGGCGCACGCCCATGAGCGCATGATCGACCTCTACACGCACGACGCGTATCGCCCCCACCTGCAGGCGCGCGATCGCTTTCAGGAAGTCATGCTCGGCTACTCCGACAGCAACAAAGACGGCGGCTACTGGATGGCCAACTGGGCACTGCATCAGGCCATCGACCGGCTCGGGCAGACCGCCAACGGCCACGATGTAGACCAGCGCCTGTTTCACGGACGCGGCGGCAGCGTGGGGCGCGGCGGCGGCCACACGCACCAGGCCATTCGCGGCCTGCCCCAGAGCGTGCATAACGGACGCATTCGCTTTACTGAGCAAGGCGAGATCATCTCGTTCCGATACGGACTGCCCGAAATCGCCCGGCGGCATGTCGAGCAGATCGTGAACGCGATGATCACGACCACGGCCGAGCCCGACCGCGACGCCCCGCATCACAACAAGGAGGTTGTTGCCGTGCTCGACACCCTGGCCGAAACCGCCCAGACGGCCTACCGCAACCTCATCGACGATGCAGACTTCTGGTCGTGGTATACGCAAACGACTCCCATTGAGCACATCAGCCAGTTGCCCATTGCCTCGCGCCCGGTATCGCGCTCCGATGGCGAAGATGTCGCGTTCGACGACCTGCGCGCCATTCCGTGGGTCTTCGCATGGACGCAGACGCGCTTCAACGTACCGGGCTGGTACGGCACCGGCGCGGGCATTGCCGAGGCAATGCGTACCCACGACAATGCGCGCGATATCCTGCAGCGGCTCTACCGCACCTGGCCGTTCTTTCGCGGCGCCGTTGACAGCGCCCAGCGCGAAATGGCCCGGGCCCGCCTCGTTATTGCAGATATGTACGCCGACGCAGGCCCCGACGCCCCGTTCCCTGAGCAGCTGCATGAGGACTTCGACGCCGCGCACGCCGCCCTCCTCGACCTCACCGGACAGCGCAATCTCTTTGATAACAGTCCCGTACTCAAAAAATCGATACGGCTGCGCAATCCCTACACCGACGTGCTCAACCTGATCCAGATCGAACTCATGCAGCGCCACCGCACCGCCGCAGAGAACGGCTCGCCAGATGAGGAGGCCCTGCTGCAAGAAGCACTCCTGCTCAGCATCAACGGCATCGCCGCCGCCATGCAGAGCACGGGGTAGGATCATGCTATTTGAACATAGGTAGCACTATGGTCCATATGCGCCCTATTCGCACCTAAAATCTTCGGCCATGAACAGTATGCGTTCGTTGGCGCAATACGTTGTCAGGGAGGCCAGCCAATACGGCAATGTGGCGCCGATGAAGCTTCAAAAGCTTCTTTACTACGTGAAAGCGTGGGGACTGGTGGCTGGACACAAAACTGTGCCCTTGTCCTTTGAGAAGTGGGACTACGGTCCTGTAAACCAGTCGGTGTACCATGGGTATCGGAGCTACGGGAGCGAGGCCATCGCCTCCGAGCATAGCGCTCCACCATCTGGTTGGAGCGAGCAGGCCCGTGCTGTTGCGGATATGGTGATTACGAGCTACGCACCACTCAGCGCACTCACACTCTCGGTCCTGATACACCACGAGGCACCGTGGCAGCAGACCCCGAAGAACGAGATCATCCCAGAGTCTACGATCCGGTCGTACTACCAGACGCAGCGGTTTGCCAAAAACTTTCCGTTCGACCCCGAAAACGGACCGTTCTATCCAGTGGCGAGCAACCTGAGCTATGCATATGTGCTAGACATGACGGACGAGGAGGCCCAGAAGGCCACGGCTTATCCGTCGTACAACGCGTACCGGCATCATCTTCACGAGGCTGGCAAACACATAGATCGCACCGTAGATCGTTTTAAAGCACTCGCCTCCGAGTAGAACGACCGACACAGGCGGCTATTTCAAACGAACTCGACTATCTGGCCGAGCTTATTCGCGACTTCGGCGTCAATTCGGAGATGCCTGTTGAAGTCGCCCAAGAAAAAATTCGGGTAGCGGTTCAATGTTAAATGATTGCCTGTGGTTTACATCATCGCAACCTGCTCAAACCCCCTCTGTCTGCCGACATCTCCCCCTTGGCCAAGGGGGAGAAACCCGTAGGGAGAGGGGGTTCGAAGAAGAAAGAGCTGCTGCATTCAATCGCTTTATCATTTAGCGTCTATCCACTACCAAAATTCGTACACGGTATGCGATATTGGAACGCGAATACGAGACGATGGCCCAGGCGCTTGTAAACGATGGCGCTCTCGTAGACCATGCCAGCGAGGTGCTTCGCAAATCGGCCCGTATTTTTCACCACGGGCTGTACGCCGGTATTCTCAAAAATGCAGGCGACTTCAGGAAAGCTACCGATCCATATGCAGGGGCAGTCAGCTTTGGCGGTCGGCGTCCCCAGCGTCTAAAGATGAGGGTTTCGGGGTCACCCCCCGAAGATATTTCGGATGACCTGGGCAATGCATTTTCGGTACTTCAGGATACAGATGCTCCCAAAGCCGCATCAATCGAGTTCTACATGCGGTTTAACCGCGTACACCCGTTCTACGATGCAAACGGACGCATCAGCCGACTCATTGTGACGATCTATCTGCATACCCAAGGGTGGTACATAGATTGGGAAGCACTCGACCGTAAGAAGAAGGAGTTTCTCCGTCGCATGAATAAGTGCCACAAGCGGGCTCCTGCGCACGTAGACTACTACGACGAAGACCTCTACCGCACATATTTCGACATTGTACTTTCGTTCTGGACGCGCTACATTCATCCCATCGACTCGTTGAACGAGTAGGCCAAACCGGCTCCGAAGAAGCGTAAAGGTATCCCACTGCTTTTCTCAATCACCTCCCACTCATTCTATGCGCGGTATTGTGCTGGCGGGCGGACGCGGAACGCGTCTCTACCCGGCGACTGAGGCGCTCAGCAAGCAGCTCCTTCCAGTGTACGACAAGCCAATGATCTACTACCCGCTGTCGGTGCTCATGCTGGCGGGCATTCGCGACATCCTCGTCATCACCACGCCGCACGACCGTCCGCGCTTTGAGGCGCTCCTGGGCGACGGCGCACCGTGGGGGCTGAATCTCTCGTACGCCACGCAAGACGCGCCCCGCGGCATTGCCGATGCGTTTCGTATCGGGGCCGATTTTATTGGGGATGCGCCGGTTATGCTCATTCTGGGCGACAACCTGTTCTATGGCGATGGCCTGCGGCAGCGCCTGCAACACGCGGCCTCCACCGTCGAAGGCGGCACCATATTCGGCTATCCGGTACGCGACCCCGAGCGCTACGGCGTGGTCGACTTCGACGCCGATGGCACCGTTACCGACATCATCGAAAAGCCGGACGTTCCGCCCTCTAACATCGCGGTAACGGGGCTCTACCTGTACACGGCCGATGTCGTCGATATCGCGGCGTCGCTTACGCCCTCCGACCGAGGCGAACTGGAGATTACGGACGTCAATCGTGCCTATCTGCAGCGGGGCACGCTTACAGTAGAGCGCTTGGGGCGCGGCATGGCCTGGCTGGATACGGGCACCCCCGATGCGCTGTGGGAAGCCACCAACTTTATTGCGACCATCGAGCGGCGACAGGGGCTGAAAGTCGCCTGTCTGGAGGAAATTGCCTACCGCCAGGGCTGGATTGATGCAGAGGCCGTTGCGAAACGCGCCGCGATCTGCGGGAATAGCCCGTACGGCGCGTATCTGAGGCGACTCATCGCCGATGCGTGATCGGCGAAAGCATCAGCCAGACTTGCAATCCAGGGCCGTTCACGCTACCTTCTAAAGCACATCGCTCCCCGTGTTCGTGCACTGGCCGCCCTGCCTATGATGTCGATTCGGTACCAACACACGCAAGTCGGCACCGTCATCTTGAGTGTTGTCGGGTTTGCTGCTGTTGGCCTGGCGACGCTGATAGTCACACAAGACATTTCTTGGCTGGTTGGGGGTACCGTGCTCGGATTGGTCGCACTCACGCTCACCATCTTCTATGCGCTCACGGTTGAAGTGACACCTGCTTCGATACGCTGGTATTTTGGATGGGGCGTTTGGTCCAAGGAGATTCCGCTGGTAGCACTCCGCAACGCCGAGTCCATCACGTATCCCTGGTACTATGGCTACGGTATCCGCTACACGCCCGAGGGCTGGCTCTACAATGTATCGGGAACGCAGGCCGTGAAGCTCACGCTTCGCAACGGTGCCACGCTGCTGGTTGGCACCGATGATCCGAACGGCCTCGTGCGTGCGGTCCGCCAGCATGCCAACTTATAGCTGCCCGTTTATAGCTGCTATCTCATTAAACACCACCTCTCATGATGACTTGTTATCGTCGTATCAAGATAACGCACTGTTTTTGCGTCACGCTCATCTTTGCTTTTGGGGCACTGCTCGTGGTGGGGTGCCAAAGCGACGCGCATGAGGTTTCCATCGAAGAGCGCGATGGGGTGCTTCATATCCGCAATGCCGGGCCTGGACTGTGGGTCGATCGCGACGCATCACCTATCGCCTTCGATCTTGAGCAGACCTACGGCGCCGACGATGGTACCGACGCAATGCTGGGCGATGCACGCACCTTCGTTGCAGACGATACAGGCCATCTGTACGTCTTTGACCGCCAAACCAGCCAACTCAAGGGCTTTGCCCCCGACGGCACGCTCCGCTGGACTGCCGGTCGTCAAGGCGAAGGGCCCGGCGAGTTTCAGAACACATTCCAAGAGCGCGTGCTTGCCCTCGGTGGAAGCAACCTATACGTGCTCCACCAGATGGGCACCCGCATCGAACACTTCGATACCGACGGCTCCTACATCGACTCGTACTCTATCGGTGAAGACACCCAGGTTAACGCGCTTGTAGGGACTTCACCAGAGGGCCACCTTCTGCTGGCTGCTCCTATTTGGGGGCACGTAGGTGAGCACATCTACCGCTTTGATCTTGACACACAAACGATCGTTGATGACACAGAGATCGTGCTCCACGATGACCCCGTTGATGAAGAGGGATTAGCACACAGCGCAGGACTAACGGTCCACGGCGACTCCCTGGTTGGGCGGCTTGGCATTGGCCAGTATGCATTGTGGAGCCTCGACGCTGTGGGCACGCCAGCGCGTACGATCACTCGCGAAGTTGACTACATGGTGGGCGTTGGGCGCTACGACATGGACGGGGGCTTTCGCATCCGTGGATACAGTACCCTGAAGGGCCCCTTCGTCCTACCAAGTGGGCACTGGCTCACCTTTACGTATCACGCGCAACCCAGATGAGCAGCTCTAACGTGAGATCAACGAGAACGCTCCGTCCCCCACGTACCGCGCCACAATCGACCTCTTTGCTCCAGATGGACGCTTTCTGGATGCGATCGTCTGGGAAGACACGCAAACCCCAGACATTGGCGAGCCTGCTCAGGTGGATGCGGAAGGGCGGCTCTACACGGTCATCGACACGCCATACCCGCAAGTACATCGCTATGCTGTAACCGTAGACCCGTAGCCCTACGTTTGTACCTACGTTTGTAGCGGTGCCTCCCTTAAATTACTGCCTTGCTCCGTTGATGCGCCGGGGAGGAGGACAAACATTGCTTCGTCTATCACTCCACGCGCTCAAACGCTACCTCGCGGTAGTAATCGGTCGGGTAGATGCCCACCTGAAGCAGCACCGGACGCAGCGTCCATCGCACATTTAGCGTCTGGATGGTGCCGCTGTCATCCATGTCGAACCAGACAAACTTTTCGCGCATAGCCGGGTTGCGCCACCCGGCCCGGAAGGTGTCGTGGTGCCAGTGCTCCAGATCGAGCGTCATGTCTTCGTTGTCCCAGAACGTAATGGCGAGCGCCCCTTCGTCGGGGGTCAACACTTCGGCATTCAGGTACAGATCGTCGGTGTAGGTCCCGGTGTACGCATCCATTGCAAATGTTGGAGACGTACCCTCCTGGCGCTGGGCCTCTTTGCGGAGGCGACGCTCCATGGCTGCCTCGTACTGCTGCTCGTAGGCTGCGCGAATCCGCGGATGCCAGTTGCCGGTGCCACGCTCGCCCAGGAACGCGTCCAGGACTTCGTTGCCCACGGCCGTCATAAAGCGGTTGAAGGTGTTCGTCATAATGATGACTCCCACATCCTCCTCGGGCAGCAGCACCAGGTTTGTGTTCATGCCGTCGGTAGCGCCCCCGTGTTGCAGGATGCGATGGCCGCGGTGCTCGCGCAGGCTCCATCCCAGCCCGTATGCGTTCATCTCCGTATACGGGTCTTGCGCGGCAAGCGGGTTCTGGGCGCTATGCATCTCACGCATCAGAGCTTCGTCAATGAGCCGGCGCCCTTCGTATACGCCGGGTGTATCCAGATGCAGACGCATCCACTGCGCCATTTCAGTAACGCTGGTGTTGACGGATGCGGAGGGCCCGACGTTGTCGAAGTTACGAGGCGAAATAGGCCGCACCGTGCCTTCGATCTCTTGATGAGGGGCGGCGATGTTCTCGTCGTCGGGGTCGAACTGTGTGATGCTCGTGGTGGTGCGCTCCATCCCCAACGGATCGAACAGCTGCTCGCGAAGGAAGTCATCCCACGACGTGCCAGTAATGGCAGGGATGAGCTCGCCAGCCGCCGAGTACATCACGTTCGAATAGACAAACCCCTGCCGGAAGGGCTGCTCGAAGTCGTGGTAGCGCATCTGGTGGATGATCGCAGAACGCTCCCGGTCGGGCAAGAAACGCAGCCGGTTTCCGGTCATACGCCCCACCCCGACACGGTGCGTAAGCAGGTCGCGCGGCGTCACCTGGGCCGTTACCCACGGATCGCTCAGCTGAAACTCCGGCATATATTCCACCACCGGTGCATCCCAGTCGAGCTCGCCACGCTCTACCAGCATAGCGAGGCTGGCTGCCGTCATTGCTTTCGTCGTCGATGCTACGCCAAAAACCGTATGCGCGTCGACTGCTCCGGATTCGTTAAGCGAGCGCACCCCGAATCCCTCAGCAAAGACGACTTCGTCGTTGTGAACCACAGCCACGGCCATACCGGGAATCTCCCAGTCTGCCATTCCCTCCTCAATATAAGCCGGCAGCCAGTCCAGATCGACGTCTTGCGCCGATGCTGGTCCGGCAAGCACAAGGGCAAGAAAGACAAAGCACAGCGTGCATGCGGGCGTGCGTAACAGACGTGGCATCGGGATAGGACGCATGTTTGGGTGGTCTTGAGCAATGGTAAAGACAGCAAGCGCTTTCAGGAGGCTGCTTTCATACTACGATGCAGCCCGCCCATCATCAACAGTAGCACCCCGTGTTTACGCACTCACGGCTTGCAGACGCGGCGTGAGGTATGTATCGGTGATGTGCTGACCGATCTGGAGGGATGCCGTAGCCGCGGGCGACGCGGCGTTGATTACGTTCACCACGCGGTCGGTAGCCTGAATAAGGAAGTCGTCGACGAGCGATCCGTCGCGGCGCACGGCCTGGGCACGCACCCCAGCCGGCGACGGGATAAGATCATCGGATGTCACTTCAGGAATGAGATGCTGCGCCGCCTGCACATAGGTCTGCTTGCTGAGCGACTGGGCCATCTCGTAGAGGCCCATCCGCCAGTGTTTGGCACTCAGCCGAACGAATCCCGGATACGTAACTGTCTCCCATAGCTCTTTCAAGTTGACGTCGCTGAATGTATAGCCCTCGCGCGCAAACGCCAGTACGGCGCTCGGCCCGCATTCAACACGGTCGTCAATCATGCGCGTAAAGTGCACACCCAGGAACGGGAAATCAGGATTGGGAACCGGGTAGATCAGGTTGTTACACAGCCCGCGCTGCTCGCGCACCAACTCGTAGTACTCTCCCCGGAACGGCACGATCTGCGCCCCCGGCTCCTGCCCACTCATACGAGCAATCTTATCTGAGTAAAGCCCCGCACAGTTTGCAGCCAGCCGCCCCCGTACCGAACCGCTTTTGGTGTGGCAGACAACGCCTTCGTCCGTCACGTCGAGCGCTTTCACGGCGGCGCCTGTGTAGACGTCGTATCCGTGGGCCTTCACCTGAGCCGCCAGCTCCTGTGCCATCCCTATGTAGTCCACGATCCCCGCGCTGGGCACGTGCAAGGCAGCCACCCCCTGCGTGTGCGGCTCCAGTTCGTGGAGGCGCTCCGGACCGATGCGTGTACACTCAATCTGATTTTGGCGTCCCTTCTCCTGGATGCGCTCCAGTTCAGGCACCTCATCGTCTGTCACGGCCACGACCACCTTGCCGCACATGTCGTAGTCTACCCCATGCTTGTCACAGAATGCCACCAGCTTCTGGCGCCCCTTACGGCAGTTCTCGGCTTTCAGCGAGCCCGGTGTGTAAAACACACCCGAATGGATAACCCCCGAGTTGCGTCCGGTCTGATGGGTTGCAACGGCATCTTCTTTTTCCAGGATAGCACATCGCAGTTCAGGATGGGTCTGTGTAAGCTGATAAGCGGTGGCCAGGCCCACAATGCCTCCGCCGATGATGACTATATCGTACGTATCCATGCTGACTGTAAACAATTAAGAGAGTAATAGGAAAGGCAACGAGACAAAGATACGCTGGACCTTGTGGCGTAGACATGAGCCAGCGACGCATGCAGCATGCGCTACTATGAAGCAATTCGTACACCGTGCTCAAATTGCACGACGTTTCCCCCGCTGTGTTCTTGCCACTACCTGATGCGCGCCGGAAGGGCGGATCAGCTCTCTGGCCCTGAATCACCCTGCTCTGCTGCGGGTAGCATACGGTGCCTGTTGTTTTACCATGCACCGTTTACTGTTATGACCGCCCCCCTCCAGCGCGCAACCGCTGCGCTTCTGCTCGTTCTTTCTGTTGGTGTTTTGATTGGTGGATGCGCCAGCACCTCGCCCACAGCCCCCTCCGACACCACGCCCCCAGCGCCCGCGCCCCGTCTTGAGGTCCCCATACCGGAGCCTGACACCTTTGCCATAACGCCCGATCGTCCCCCCCATGCCTGGTTTCATATGGATGCGGAAGCCGATGGCTATCCGGGACTGAGCACCTATCGCGCCCACACCACCCTGCTCGCCGACCGGGGGCCCGAGCGCACCGTAACGGTCGCTATCATCGACTCGGGAGTCGACACCGGTCACGATGAACTCGCCCCGCAGATCTGGCGCAACGAGGGCGAAGTGGCAGACACCGGCGCTGACGACGACGGCAACGGCTATGTGGATGACCTGCACGGGTGGAGCTTTCTGGGCAACGCAGACGGCGAGAACGTAGACGCCGATACCTACGAGGTAACGCGGCTCTACCGCACGTACAGCGACTGGGTCTCCTCGACCGACACGACCGCCCTTTCTACCGCCGGGCGTGACTCGCTGGACTACTACTACCGCATCCAGACCGATTTTTACAGCGATCGTGACGAGGCGCAGCAGCGTCTTCAGAACGTACGCCAGGCCCACGAAACCGTGCAGCAGGTGCTCCGCTACGTGCGCAATTATCTGGATGTCGAAGAAGTCACTCCCGCCGATGTAGCACAGCTGGAAGACGCAAACGACCCCGGCGCGCAGCAGTCTTTTGAGATCCTGACGTTTTTCTACGACCAGGGGCTTACGCCCAGCGACATCAAGGATTTCTACGATCGGATGACCACACAGGTCGAGTATGGCTACAACCCGGACTTCGACCCGCGGCCTATCGTGGGCGATGACTACAACGATCTTTCGGAGCGCTATTACGGAAACCCCGACGTGCATGGCCCCGATCCCGGACACGGCACCCATGTAGCAGGCATTGTTGGAGCGGCACGCGACACAACGCTCCGTATCGACGGCGTAGCACCCGCTGTTCGAATCATGCCACTCCGCGCTGTCCCCGACGGCGATGAACGCGACAAAGATGTTGCCAACGCCATTCGTTATGCCGCCGACAACGGCGCCGACATCATCAACATGAGCTTTGGCAAGAGCTACTCCCCACAGAAGCATGCGGTTGACGCGGCTGTGCGCTATGCCGATTCGCTCGGTGTGCTCATGGTCCATGCCGCCGGCAACAGTGCATCTGATAACGACGACGGCAATAACTTCCCCACGCCACTCTATGAAGACGGCGATCGCGCTGCACACTGGATTGAGGTCGGCGCCTCGGGATGGACGATGGACGAAGAGTTGGTTGCCTCGTTTTCAAACTACGGCGCTACCACCGTCGACGTGTTCGCACCCGGCACCGAGATCTACTCCGCAACCACCGGCAACGCGTACCGGTTCAACAGTGGTACCAGCATGGCGGCTCCCATGGTATCGGGCGTAGCTGCCCTGCTGATGTCGTACTATCCGTCGCTTACTGCTGAAGACGTACGCGAAATCATTCTCGAATCGGCGGTATCGTATGCCGACCATGAAGTCACGCTGCCCAGTGACAACCCTGACATGCCTGGTACCCAGGTTCAGTTTGGCTCACTTTCCGTGACAGGTGGCATTGTCAACGCGTACAACGCCGTACAGATGGCCAGCGAGCGTGTAGGCCAACCGTAACGTAATATAAGACCAGTCCGGATAGCGAAGGCCTGTGCTCTGTTGACGTGGTTGACGTATAGAAGGGGAAGGAGCGGGCGAGAACGAGAGGACGCCTGCCCTCCCTTGAAAATGGACCCTGGATATGAATTTCGCAACGACGCAGCCGCTTCGTAACGCCCTCCACGGCAGCATCTATAGCCCTCCCTGTGTTTGTGTTGGAATGGGACTCACTTCAGACAGGCCTGCACCCTGTGCAGAAGGATGCGGCTTGAAGCGTTGACGAGAGCCCCTTGAAGAACCCCGCACATTCAGAACAGCGTGCGCGTTCAGTCGATAAGTGCCGGCGCGCCTGACTTATACGATTCGTGGAGCGCCTTCATCGCTTCGGTGCGGAGCGCCTTTGCGTGTTCATGGCGCGGCCCCATCATCGTAACGCCGATGCTTACGCCTCCCTTCAACAGATCACTGCGACGCTGCATCTTCTGGTGAACGTGCACCGTCCAGGCTTCCACATCGTCGATTGTACCCTGGTAGAAGATGCCATATGTAAGCTCCCCAAACCGCTCGACGCGCTGGCCCGCGGCCATCTCTTCAAGCGCATCAAGTAGTAGCGCCTCTGCTTCCTCGACCGTATCCTGGCCTTGCTCGGCCAGTATTTCAGAGCGGTTCACATGCACCAGAGCCAAGGCCAATGGGATATCCGTGGCACGAGCTACCTCCATCTCCTCGGCGATAATCTCAAGCCGCGGTCGCGGGCCCTGTCGCTCTACCTTCGGCGATGGCGTCGTGATATCGACAGAGTCGGCCGTCACGTCGCCCTGATCCGAAGACGATTGCGAGGATGAGCTTTCGGCGGACTCGCTTTTTTCTGCTGCAGGTGAGGCCGGCTGCTTCGACGATGAACGCTGGCTATTCGCGCTATTCGCGGACTGCTGACTGGTCTGTGCGGTTACCGACGGACGAAGCGTTGCGGGGTCGTATCCAAGCAGCGAACCCAGCGTCTCTGCGCTCCGCGCAATCAGGCGCTGCGTATGATGATGGTCCAGCGGTATGTCTTCCGATGCATCTACCACCAGAAAGTAGGTGGCGGACTGCTGCGCGTGTTGGATGGGGGCGAACGCCACTTTGTCTACCCTTTTGTCTGCACTTCGTGCATCCGTATAGTAATTCAGGGCATTCCGAAGATCCGGGTTGTCGCTGAGCGTACGAACCGTGACCTTCGACCGGGACATGCCGGCAGTGAGGAGAGGATGCGAGGTAGAGAATGTGCCGGTATGCTGCACATGTCCGTTCTTACTATCGAGCCCGGCAATCCGGTACTCCAGGGCCATCTCTTCTTGAACGAGCAGCGCTACCGTGTTGGCATGTAACGTGTACCGCAGCGCTCGAACAAACGCTGTGATACGCGTGTCTTGCTCACCTTCGGCAGCATCGGACTCATCTTCGGCGGTTTCCTGAGCAGCGGTTGATTCGTCGGCAGGGACTGGCTTGTTGGGAGCCGATTTCTTAGCAACGGGCGCGTCTTTCTCCTTTGTTTTGGAAGAATCAGCACCGTTTTGAGAGGAGCGAGCGGATTGCTTTTTTGCTTCTTCGTCTTCTGATGGTGCCATCGGGCGCACCTCAGAGAGTCCGAATTCGTCGTACGTGCCACGCGCTCGGCGGCGGTCTCCGTGCGACGCAGGGGCTATGTAGGTCGTCCACCACCAGTGAACGCCCAGCCCGAGTGCGACCCCACCGATTCCGCCTGCTGCTGCGTATAGCCACGACTCTCCAGTCAGAAGCGCCAGCACGGCTGCGAGTACGGCCAGTCCAGCAAGAACGATTCGAATCATAGGTACAGTTGAGGTCGGCGGCACGTCCAGCCGATGAAAAGCAACGAAGCGAAACAGCGCAATTTATCCGGAGAGGTTGGCAAAGTCAACACGCAGAGCCGGTCTGCTCCATTGCGCATGACCAATGTCTATTTTAGTATCTATTATTACGTTCCACCAACAAGCGAAGTGCCCTCTTTATGCAATAAGCACCGAGTAAACCTTACCGTGGGTGAGCATACAGGTTCTTTGCCCTGTATCCGGCGTGTTGCACCCATCAGCCTGAAAAGCATTTTCGGCACTACTTAAACGGCCGCAGGAGCCTGTGCGGTAGATGCTACCGTTTCAGCTTCGTCGGGATATGGAATGGCAGGGAGCTCCATCGCAGGCTTGTCATCGTAAAGCGGATTGGGCTCGGCCCACGTTGTGCCATTGTAGGTCTCCATAACGACGTAGTCACCAGCACGCCCACGTACCCACGATTCGTTTAGCGGTACTTTGCCGTAGGGCGTATCGAGCACATAAGTTGGAATTGCGAATCCGGTTGTGTGCCCGCGCAGTTCGTGCATCAGGTGCATCCCGGTTTCAATGGGTGTGCGCAGATGCCCGGTGCCCCCGATAACCTGTGCCTGGTACAGGTAATAGGGGCGCACACGCATGGCCACGAGTCCCTCGCACAGCGCTTTCATTGTATCCGGGTCGTCGTTGATTCCCCGCATCAGCACGGTCTGGTTGCCGACCGGAATTCCGGCACGCAGCAGCCGGTCGATAGCGTCGGCGGCGTCTTGCGTGAGTTCGTTGGGATGATTGAAGTGGGTATTGACCCACATCGGGGTGTACTGCGCCAGCACCTGGCACAGCTCATCGGTGATGCGGTACGGAAGCTTCACGGGCATGCGCGTGCCAAAGCGAACAATCTCGACGTGATCGATCGCATAGAGGCGCGAAAGCAGCCACTCCAGGTGCGCTTCGTTGAATGTGAGCGGATCGCCGCCGGTAAGTAGCACGTCGCGAATGGCGGGCGTATTCGCAATGTAGTCGATCGCCTCCTGCAACTCACCCGTTCGCAAGAAGAAATCCGCGTCGCCGACCATGCGTTTGCGCAGGCAAAAGCGGCAGTACACCGCACACTCGGCCGTCACGCAGAACGCTACGCGGTCGGGGTAGTTGTGCACCAGATTCTTGACCGGCGAGTGCGCAACCTCTTGTAGCGGATCGAGCTCGTCAACAAGGTCGTCGTGTAGTTCATCGATGTGGGGCACTACCTGGCGACGCACCGGACAGGCCGGGTCGTCTGCATCCATAAGCGCAGCGTAGTACGGCGTGATGTTCCACCGAAAGATCGGCTCGGTGTCGACGATACCTTTGCGCTCGGCCTCTGTGGGCTTGATCCAATCGGAGAGGTCGTCGAGCGTGCTGATGCGGTTACGCATCTGCCAGCGCCAGTCTGTCCACTCGGGCGAACGGCCAGCGGCAATGTGAGGACGGGAAGCAGGCATGCAGTCAAGGCGGTTGGTCGATGACAAGAGACGACGTTGGCGTGTAGGCTGGCGGGCCGGCCGTGCATGCGGGGTGCTCTTATAGCACTAGCGGCGCACGGCACGTAGTTATTGTTCAATTGCCGGGTTGGCTGAGACGGACGGAAGCACCTGCAGGCGGCGCAGTCCGCGAGCCAGCACGTCGGCGAGGAAGTCTGGATAGGAGCGATTCATAAGCTCAGCGATGATGGCAAATGTGCCATCGGGGGCGAACGTCGGCAGCGGATTGATCTCCAGAAAGAAGGGCGTTCCCTCTGCATCCACCCGAAAGTCGATTCGGGCTACGTCGCGGCACTCCAGCTTCTGGTAGATGCGCAGAGCGTCGTGCGCGAGTTGCGCTTCGAGCGTCTCAGAGAGCGTGCCCTCAATGGCGTATGACCACGCACGATCGGGGCCACCCCGCCGTTCCAGCGCGTGCACGCCGATGCCTGTCGTTGGCTCCACCGCGCGCTGCAGGGCTGGCAGCGCTTCAGGCGGATCGTTGCCGACAACGGCGACCGTAAACTCACCGCCCCCGTTTACAAACGCCTCCACAAGTACATCTTGCTGGTAGAGATGCGTCTGTCGTTCCACTTCCTGGCGCAGCGCCTCGATCGAGGTTACCTTGCTCGCAGGCAAGATGCCCTTTGAGGTACCTTCGTAGCGCGGCTTCACAAAGAGCGGAAAGCCCGCGGGAAGAGCCGACGGCGCAACTTCGCTGGCTTCCGAGAACACCGTCCACGCAGGCGTCTGCACACCGGATCGCACAGCAAGGTCTTTGGTACAGGCTTTGTCGAGCGTAATGGAGAGCGTGAGTGCATCAGAGCCCCACTGTGGGATGCCCGCCAGCTCAAGCAAGATCGGGGCATGCGCCTCGCGGTTACGCGTGCCCTGCCCTTCTGCGATGGTGATTGCTGCGTCGAGCGCGAGTCCCTCACAAAGCTGCTGCTGCAGGTCGCGTGCTGTGCCAACACGTACCGGCTCGGTTTCGCAGCGGCGCAGCGCATCTGCGAGCGCGTCGACCGTCTCCATCGGCTCAAACTCGGCATCGGCATCGGGCGGATCGCTGTCGGACCATTCGTACGCGTCAAATACGTCATAGACAAGACCGATACGAGGCACAGAAGCCATGGGCCAGTCAGTAGTTCAGTTTAGGGAATGAGACATTGGTATTGTTGTATTGTACCTTGGTTGCGCAGGTCGCTGGTGTTCTCATAATCGATTCGCAGACTCAATATGGATACGCCCGAACAGAAAGCGCTTCTCATTCGCATAGCAGGTGATGAAACGCACGGACTTGCTTCCCTGAACGAGCATCTCTCTAATGGGTGGCACGTCATCGAAACGACGGCTCTTGGTGGTGGCCACGCTACCGAAACAGCAGCGCTGGTTGTTATCGAGAATCAGCGCCGCGGCCCAGCTACAGGTGTACCGGTTGCCGAACGCGAAGCCGAACCCGCCGAAGAAGAGATCGAAGAGATTGTCCCCGGTGTTGAGGAAACTGTTGAGGGCGATGGCGCGAGTCCGGATGTCGACCCCGAAATCAACCCGGGATCTGCATAGCTGTTGCTGCAGCCGTTGCTATAAGCCTTGCTGTGCGTGCTCCACTTCTGGTATTTATCTGGTCGTTGAAGCGACTGGAACGGGAGCGAACGACTCCACTGTCCGAATATTTGATGCGACACGCATGCTTTGCCTATTCTCTGTTGCGTTTTAGGCGGACACTTGATACACTTAACTATCTGCTACGTTACGAGACTGTTATGCGTAGCACCGGTGCCTGCTACTTCTATGTCTATCTACAGCCTTTATCTGTAGCGTTCTTTACCCGTAGCGCCCGCTTGCTACTTTCCCGCTTTCTACTTTTGAGAGCCCACTGAGAGCCCACCTCACACGGCCCGTGGGCCCCGCGTCCCGTTTAGATTGCTCACCCTCACGCCCCCTCCCTATGACTCATCGTAGTACTCCTCCATATTGGAAGCGCTTACTTGCTGCCATTGCACTTACTGGCCTCATGGTCGTTCTGCTGATCCCCGAGACAGCGCGGGCGCAGGGCTTCGGCGTATATGAGCAGGGGAGCTGCGTTATGGCGCGCGCCGGTGCGGGCGTTGCCACCACCTGTAACGACGCCTCCGACATCTTCTTCAACCCGGCAGCGCTCACAGGTACCAACGGCACGACGATCAGCCTGGGTACCACACTCATCGCAGCAGGCGGCTCGTTCACAGACGACATCACCCGGCAGACGACCGACCTGCAGAACTCGCCCATTCCTGCGCCGCACCTGTACGCGTCGTATAGCGTTTCGCCCGATCTCGCTGTCGGACTCGGCGTGTTTGTGCCGTACGGACTCGCAACCGAGTGGGATCGTACGTTCGATGGCGCGTTTGAAGGGTACGACAATAGCGTCGAATCCATCTACATCCAGCCGACGGTATCGTACCAGCTCACCGATCGCATTTCAATTGGCGGGGGGCCCACGGTCGTCATCGGCAATGTTGAGCTGAATCAGGTTGCTGACCTTTCAAGCGTGCCGCTACCCGGAAGCGAAATCACGTTTGGGGAGATTGGCGTACCTTTTCATACTGCGTTTGCTGACTCGAAGCTCGAGGGCTCCGGAGCCACAGGGTTTGGAGGGCACCTGGGCGTGCAAGTGAAGGCGACCGATCGGATTCGACTGGGCGCCCGGTTCCTTACCCCGGTTAAACTCGACTATGAGGGCACGGCTACCTTCGAACAGATTGAAACCGGCATCCCTACCATTCCCCCGCTGAACGACATCCTGGGCCAGCCGGTCACAATCTTCCCGACTCTCGATGCACTCCTCGCCAATCAGTTCAACCCCTCGAACGAAGATGCGCTTTTCGTAGAGCAAGACATCGAAACCTCGCTCACGATGCCTGCGCAGCTCGTGCTGGGCATGAGCGTGGATGCGACAGATCGTCTCACCCTGATGGCAGACTACCAGTGGACCAGCTGGTCGGACTTCGATGAGATTACGCTTGAGTTTGAGCGCGAGGAGCTAACGCAGACGCGTCAGGAGAACTATGGCAACACCAACGCGGTGCGCCTCGGGGCCGAATACGTGATCACTGATGCTGTAACCCTACGGGGAGGCTATCTCTTCAACCAGGCAGCGGCGCCCGATGAGGTCGTAACGCCTCTGCTTCCTGAGGATGACCGTAACCACGTTACGCTGGGCGTAGGCTGGCAGACAACCGACTTCTTGCAGCTCAACGCAGCGTATCAGTACCTCGGGCAGAACGACCGTCGAGGACGTACGCGGGGGCTGGTTGACGGCCGTCCCGATACGAATGGACTCTACAGTTTCGATGCCCATCTGTTTGGACTTACGGCCACGCTGTCGCTGTAGGTGCTTTACGCTACACGCTCTTCGCACCGCAGGGCTCTTCCTGATCGCTTCCCCGCTGCATCCATTTTAGTACTGACTTATGTTTACCCTCCGCTCGCGACATTTCACCCTGTTTCTCGGACTGCTGATTGGCAGCATGCTGCTGCTTGCTGGCTGTGACGACGACACACTTACGCCTCCCCCGGTCGAAGACGAACTCTTCGACCGCTACGTCTCGCTCGGTAACAGCATTACCGCCGGGTTCCAGTCGAATGGCATTAGTCCTGCCACGCAGCAGGCAGCCTACCCTGTACTCCTGGCCGAGCAGATGGGGACTGCGTTTGATGCTCCGCTGCTGAACGCACCCGGCTGCCCGCCTCCTGTTGTTAACCCGCTCACCGGCGCCCGCGACGGCGATGGGGAAGACGACACCTGTGGGCTACGCGACACCCCACTCCCTGCCCAGATTAACAACACAGCTGTTCCCGGCGCTGCGGTAAACGACCTGCTGAACGTGGGTCAGGGCTCCAACAGCAATGTGCTTACCCAGCTCTTTCTGGGCGGACGCACCCAGGTAGAAACAGCGGTAGCGGCCCAACCCACGTTCGTCTCTATGTGGATTGGCAACAACGACGTGCTGGGCGCGGCCCTTTCCGGGCAGGTCAGCGAGGCGAATGTCACATCTGTTGGTGAGTTCACGAGCGACTACACTGAAGCGCTCGATGCACTTGAAGACGCAGGCGCCGAGGGCGGCGTGCTCTACGGCGTAGCCGACCCGACCCTGATCCCCCACTTTTCGGCAGGCGCTGCCTACTTTGCACTGGAGGACGAGATTAACGCCGCCGGCACCGCACTGAGTTCAGCCTGGGGGTCCTTCGACGTAGATGCCAGCTGTAGCCCAGCACAGCAGGGTACGACCACCCTCGTTCCTGCTTCTTATGGCCTCTTCAACCTGTTTACTACCGCGCTTGCTGGTGAAAACGTAACGCTCAACTGCGCCGACGATGCACGCGTGCTGGATGAGGGCGAGATCACGCTGCTGAAAGAGCGGGTCGCTGCGTATAACCAATTTATCCAGACCCAGGCCCAGAGCCGTGGTTGGGCATATGCGCCAACAAACACAGTCTTGCAAGGCCTTCGCGACGCTGGTGATATCCCTCCATTCCCCAACTTCCAGGATCCGGAGGCCTTTTTCGGAAGCGCCTTCTCACTTGATGGCGTACATCCCAGCAATAGCACCCACCAGCAGGTCGCTAACGCCACTATCGAGGCGATCAACGCCCAGTACGGCACGTCCCTGCAACCGGTGCAATAAGGCCGTGCCTAACGCTTTCCCGGCGAATGCAGAGATGAAATACGCCGCGCAGCCATTCCTATGACGACGACTGCGCAGTACTCCGATACATCCGGTTCACCGCCAGCCAACGTCCGCTACGGTAGCGGTAGTAGGTTACCAGGCCCGGAACAGCGGTTTCGAAGACGAGCGCCAGGTATATGCCCCACAGAGCGAGCGGGGTAACAGCCCCCGCGTAGGCTACAGGAAGCGCAAACAGAAAGAGCCCGGCAATCTGTCCATAAAACGGCCAGGTGGTATCGCCGCTTGCGCGCAGCGGACCGAGGGCTCCGTTGAGCATGCCATGCAATACTACACTCACGCATGTAGCGCGTAGCAACGCAGCTGTAGTAGGCAGCACTTCAGGATCCTGTACGAAGACGTAGCTGATTGGCTCTGCGGCGATAAAGACCACTGCAGCGACAATCGCATACACAGCGACCGTGAAGCGCAGTGCATCGTCGCCGTATGAGCGCGCCGTGTCCTCTTCTCGACGCCCCAGTGCCTGTCCGACCAGACTGCTTGATGCCAGTCCGAAGCCCCATCCCGGGGTGTTCATCAGTCCGCGCATCCGCAGCGCCACCACGTAGGCCGCCACGACGTTAGGGCCAAACATGGCCACAATCGCCATCATCGGGAAGCGTCCGCCTCCCTGAGCTATCTTACGCAAGGCCAGTGGCGTGGCTACGCGTATCAGATGACGCGCCGTATCGCGCTCGCCGAGTACGGCCCGGGCATCCCACTGAATAGGGAGCGCCCCAACGAACGGAAGGCGGCCCCGCACAAAGCCCCACGCGAGCACGACCGTCACCGAGGCCCCGCCAACAACCGTACCAATCGCAGCTCCCACCACGCCCAGGTCAAAGACGAAGATCAGCACGCCGCTGAAGATCACGTTGGCCACTGCCCCACCGGCCCGGATGACCATCGGAATCCATGCCTCGTTAGACCCGACGAGGGCACGGCTGCCTACCAGGTTGAGCGCAGCAAACGGCATCGCGAGGCTGGCGATCGTCAGGTACGCTACGCCGTGCGCTACGGCCTCCTCACCGGATCCGATCAGCCGGATGAGGGGCTCGGTGAACATTCCGAAGGCTATGACGAGCGGAACGGTGGTAAGCACGCCCAACACCGCACTCTGTACGACGGCCGTGGTAATACCAGCGTGATCGCCCGCCCCGAATCGCTGTGATACCAAGCTGATGGTTCCGCCTGCGATGCCTCCGCCCACCATGTAAGCGAGTGTCCAGTATGGCACGCCGTAGCCGATGCCCGCAATGCCTGCAGATCCAACCGCAATACCGACCATCGCCACGTCGGCGGTGGCCTTTGACATGCGCGCCACGCCCGTCACAATGCGCGGCCATGCCAGATCCGATATGGGTCGTACATGGGTCCGGTCGATCAGCCCCAGATAAGCCAGTAAGCGCCCGACCTGCTGAAGAAGCGCTCGAACCGGGTTTTGCAAAGCGCGCACGTAGAACCGTGTGGTATGATAAGAGGGGTTGCGAGGCATGATGCTATCTATTGCATACGGCTATGCTGCAGGAGGCGGTTGCTTGCACACCGACATCTTTACACGTTGCCCGCCACTCGCGTATCTCGCGCTGCGAGCGCCTCAGAAGATGACGTATGTTATGGACGGGGCTCCTGCTGTTTTCGATGCGCCCTAAAGCAGTAGAAGATTAAGCGAACGCTTTGTACATTACGCGTGTACCATGTGTCCCTACACCACGCACATGGAATCTACTGTGTCTCTCTTTACCGTCGCTTACTGGCCATGTCTACTGCTATACGCTTTACCACCGGTATCATTGGAGCTGCCCTGCTCGGGCTGGTTTTTGCGCCTGTAGGGCACGCGCAGAAGGCCGACCTGGACGACGCGGACCGCGTCGTGCGCACTATTATCGTATCGGATACAGCCGGCACCTCGTCCTCGGTGGTGCGTCCGGGTGCGCCGGGCGAACCGAGCCGCGCATACGACACCACGACCGACCGAGGCACTCCCGCACATACCGAGGCCGACATCACGTTCATGCAAGACATGATCCTGCACCATACCCAGGCGCTTGAGATGACAGCGCTGGTTGAGGAGCGCACGGCAGATGAGCGGCTCCGGAGCCTGGCGCTTCGCATCGAACGGGCTCAGGCCGACGAAATCGCGCAGATGGTACAGTGGCTGAATGACCGCGATGCCGAGGTGCCATCGCTGCCACCCATCGTGCATGAGAGTGCTGCGGGCGACGCCATCCACAGCAGTCAGCACAGCGCCCACCACAGCGGTTCTGAAACCACGATGGATCATGAGCACGCCGATCACAGCGACTCCGATCATGACGGACATGCCGACCATGCCATGCATGACCACTCCGACATGGTTGGGATGCTGAGTCCCGACCAGATGCAGCAGCTGGCTGATGCGGAGGGCGAGCGCTTCGAGCAGCTCTTCCTTGAGTTTATGATCTACCACCACGAAGGCGCTGTAATCATGGTCGAAGAGCTCTACCAGTCGCCCGGAGGGGGGCAAGAGAGTACGATCGACCTGTTCGCATCGCACGTCGAGTCTGCCCAAGACACTGAGATTCGCCGGATGCAGCGCATGCTCACTGCGTACGAGTAAAAACGGTCTCAAAAGGCTTTCGGAGCTTCAGGCAGCTGCAGCAATCCGCATTTAGCCCATTACGCGACGAGGCCGCTCCTGCGCGCCCCGCATCCCTCTACCCTTTTACGTTTCCCTGTTAATCGTTCCCGTTTCTATGACCTTGCCTCGCTACGTATTTGGACTTGTCACGCTTGCACTGATGTTGGCGCTGACGGCCCCGGCCATCGCCCAAGATGCTGACGCTGACGACATCTGGTGGGATCCGGATGATCCACGTATTGGACTCGAAGCCGGATGGTATGATGCCGAAGAAGCCGCCCGGCACATGCGCATCCTGGCTTCTGACCCGCGCCCCGATGTCTTTATTAACCCAGACGATCCCGGCGATTTGAACTACGCGAACTCCGATATGGGCTTTCGCGACAACTACGCTGTGGTGGGCAACTTCAGTGGGTTCATGATCTACGACATTTCGAATCCAGAGGCCCCCGAGCTAAAAACAACGGTCGTATGTCCGGGCGGCCAGGGCGACGTCTCCATTCACGGCGACCTCGTGTTCATGTCCGTCGAGCAAGCCCGCGGACGCCTCGACTGCGGGCCGCAGGGCACCTCGGGAGCGGTTGATGAGGAGCGCTTTCGCGGCGTTCGTATCTTCGACATCAGCGACGTGTCGGCGCCGGAGCAGGTTGCAGCCGTTCAGACCTGCCGCGGGTCGCATACGCACACCTTGCTCGACTCGCCTCACGACGATGAAAACCTCTACGTATATGTGTCGGGCACGAGCTTCGTGCGCCACAGCGCTGAACTGGAAGGCTGCTCTGACCTGCCTCCGGCGGAAGACCCCGAAACGTCACTTTTCCAGATCGAAGTTATCCAGGTACCGCTGGATGCGCCCGAAACCGCTCGTATCGTGAGCGAGCCGCGGGTGTTTGCAGATCAGGAAACAGGGGACCCGGATGGACTCTGGCCTGGAGGCGACCACGGCGAGGACACGCAGCAGACGCGCTCTACGAACCGCTGCCACGACATCACCATCTACCCTGAGTTAGGACTTGCAGCGGGAGCCTGCTCAGGCAACGGCATTCTGCTCGACATCTCCGATCCCGCCAGCCCCGAGCGCATCGATGAGGTGGAGGATTCGAACTTTGCGTTCTGGCACTCAGCCACATTCAACAACGACGGCACGTCGGTTCTTTTCACCGACGAGTGGGGAGGCGGCACCTCACCACGCTGCCGCCCCGACGACCCGATCGACTGGGGCGCCAACGCACTGTTCCATCTCCAAGATGGCGAGATGCAGCACGCCGGGTACTACAAGATTCCAGTACCACAGACCAGCACCGAGAATTGCGTTGCCCACAACGGATCGTTGATCCCTGTGCCGGGGCGCGACATCAAAGTGCAGGGCTGGTACCAGGGCGGCGTGTCGGTCTTTGACTTTACCGATCCCTCCGACCCGTACGAAATTGCCTTCTTCGACCGAGGCCCGATGGACGACGACCAGCTCTACGTAGCCGGGTACTGGTCCACGTACTGGTACAACGGATACATCTACGGAACCGAGATTGCACGCGGATTCGACGTGTTTGAACTGGAGGCGAGCGAGCATCTCACCGAAAACGAGTTGGAAGCAGCTAAGCTGGTAAGCTACGACCAGTTCAATCCACAGCACCAGCCGCGCAACGAGTGGCCAGCGCACTTTGCTGTCGTACGGGCCTATCTCGACCAGGCTCAGCGCCACGAAGTCCTTCCGCAGTCGCAGCTTACCGAAGTTGCCGACGAGCTCGATCGCATCGAAGCGATGACCGACCCGAGCGCCCAGCGAGACGCGCTCTCAGCCCTTGCTGCCGAGATGACCGAAGCCACAAAGTCGGGCACAACCGACCCAGCTCGCGTGCAAGCCATCGCTGATGCCGCCTCTGACCTCGCTGCTTCAATGTAGGCAGGAAGCATACAGAGCCAGAGAAGATTCTGTCGGTACTGGCCTCGCATCAACGAAACCCATCAAAAAAAGAAGCGGCGACGCTCCTAAGCAGGAGCGCCGCCGCTTCATTGTTGGGCCGTGTTGCGCGCGGTGTGCGCGAAACGAGGGGCTTTACATCATGCCACCCATTCCGCCCATTCCGCCCATTCCGGCAGGCATTCCGCCGCCTCCCGGGGCACCGCCTCCGCCGCCGCCGTTGTCATCGTCTTCCGACTCACGGTCAGCAATTACGGATTCGGTGGTAAGCAGCAGTCCGGCAACCGATCCGGCGTTCTCCAGTGCGCTGCGCGTCACCTTCGTCGGATCGAGGACGCCCTGCTCAAGCAGCGGGCCGTACTCTTCAGTGCGGGCGTTGAAGCCGAAGTCGCCTTCGCCTTCTTTCACGCGCTGCACCACAATCGAACCTTCCATTCCGGCGTTCGAAGAGATCTGACGGAGCGGCTCTTCGAGCGCGCGGCGCACGATCGAGATGCCGATCTCCTGATCCTGATTCTCTACGTCGAGGTTATCGAGGGTGTGCAGCGCACGCAGGTACGCAACGCCACCGCCGGGCAGCACGCCTTCTTCGATGGCTGCACGCGTGGCGTGGAGCGCATCTTCAACGCGGGCCTTCTTCTCCTTCATCTCAGGCTCGGTAGCTGCACCGACCTTGAGCACCGCTACGCCGCCAGAGAGCTTCGCAAGACGCTCCTGCAGCTTGTCGCGGTCGTAGTCCGAAGAAGAGTTGTCAATCTGCTGACGGATCTGGTTGGCGCGAGCGCTGATCTGCTCTTCCTGACCGGCTCCGTCCACGATCGTCGTGGTGTCCTTGTCGATCGTGATGCGGTTGGCCTGCCCGAGGTAGTCGAGCGTGGCGTTTTCGAGGCGGTAGCCTTTCTCCTCACTGATGACGGTGCCACCGGTGAGTACGCCAATGTCTTCGAGCATGGCCTTGCGGCGGTCGCCGAAGCCAGGAGCTTTCACGGCAGCAACCTTCAGCGTACCGCGCAGCTTGTTCACTACGAGCGTAGCGAGGGCTTCGCCTTCGATGTTCTCCGCAATGATGAGCAGCGGCTTGCCAGCCTGCGATGCCTTCTCAAGAATCGGCAGCAGGTCCTTCATGTTGCTGATCTTGTCGTCGTGGATCAGCACATATGCATCTTCGAGCACCGCTTCCATCTCGTCGGAATCGGTCACGAAGTACGGCGACAGGTAGCCGCGATCGAACTGCATGCCTTCCACGACTTCGAGATACGTCTCGATGCCGCTGGCTTCTTCAACCGTGATGACCCCATCGGTGCCGACACGGTCAAACGCATCCGCAATGAGTTCGCCAATGGCGTCGTCATTGTTGGCCGAAATGGTAGCGACCTGCGAGATGCGGTCTTTGCCTTCAACCGGGTTACTCTGCGTGTGCAGATCAGCCACAATGGCCTTTACGGCGGATTCAATGCCGCGCTTCAGATCCATCGGGTTCGACCCGGCGGTTACGCTCTTCAGGCCCTGCGTTACAATCGCCTGGGCGAGAACGGTCGCCGTGGTCGTGCCGTCGCCGGCTACGTCCGAGGTCTTCGAAGCGACCTCCTTGACCATCTGTGCGCCGACATTCTCAAGCTTTTTCTCAAGCTCAATCTCTTTCGCGACCGATACACCGTCTTTCGTGATAGTAGGGGCGCCAAAGGATTTTTCGATTACGACGTTGCGGCCTTTCGGGCCGAGCGTCACCTTTACGGCGCGCGCCAGCTTGTCAACGCCTTCTTTCAGCGCGTTGCGCGCCTCTGCGTCGAATACAATTTGTTTAGCCATAGTACGTTGGTAGGTGGTTATTGAGTAAACTCAAAGTTTGGGGGCCGCCTGCAAGATCCGGCGGCTACAGAACGCGGAAAGAAGATTTACCTTCCTGCGCTGAAGACGCGGTTAGTCTTCTACGACACCAAAGATGTCGCTCTCACGCATGATCAGGAAATCCTTCCCGTCGAGGGTTACTTCAGTGCCCGAGTACTTCCCATAAAGCACCTGGTCGCCTTCAGAGACGGTCAGGTCAATCTTGTTGCCGTTCTCCACGCGGCCGGGGCCGATGGCAACGACGGTGCCTTTCTGCGGCTTCTCCTGAGCAGAATCAGGAATGTAAAGGCCGCTGTCCGTTTTTTCCTCTGCAGGTTTGGGTTCGACCACAACGCGGTCGCCCAGTGGTTTAATGCTTGCCATAGTAGATCCCTCTTTGATGAATGATTACCAGCGTAAAGCATGGATCGGTTTTCTTATTAGCACCCGCCTGTGGTGAGTGCTAACAATACCACTTCGCTGAACCAGACCCCTTGCTGGGTGTTCCGTTTTGTAGCTCCTTTTAACGTAAGATCATATGCTCTTCCCGACGTAACATGCCTCCACCATTTGACACCGTGGCGCGTGCCCGCTGGGGGTGGCTTGGGTTGCAGATCACGGCGCTCGTTCTCTTGCTTTTCGCCCTGGCTCCTCCCTGGCTGCCAACCCACCTGCAGGCGGTATTCATGCAGGCGTTTGCCCCCTTCTGCCACCAGATCCCAGCCCGTATGCCGCACCTCGATGGTACCCCGTTGGCGGTGTGCGACCGCTGTATCGGCGTCTACAGCGGGGCTGTGATCGGCGTGGCGGTAGGAGGATGGTGGGGACTGATACGCCGCACTCTGCCCCGCATTCATCCCGCATGGCTGGCCGCAGGCCTTCTTCCGGCCCTGATCGACTGGGCCGGACCGTGGCTTGGACTCTGGACAAATATCCCGCTCTCGCGTGCCCTGACAGGCGCCCTGCTTGGCGGCACGGCTGGACTCTTTATCGTGGCAGCGCTGGTGTTTTCTACCACGGCCCCTGAGCATGCTGACATGCGCTGACACGGGCAGAAACTGGCACGCAGAAACTGAATCGGAGGCCCAGCCGGTGCATCAACTGTCTGCTCCCAGACCTGCAACCCGGAACCGAACGCCGCACGCAGCCTTCACCGAACGCGTCTCTTCTGTCAAGCTTCTATCCTCCTATGCTCCGCGAACTGCTCGAACGCGTTTCGGTGCCGCACACGCTGGTGCTCCTTCTCGGCTTTCTGCTTATCGCATGGACGGCCACGCATATCATTCCGGCGGGCGCCTTTGAGATGACTACCGACGATGCCGGACGTGAGGTGGTCGTGCCTGGCACCTTCGAGACGCTCGACGAACAAAGCGGCGCTTCTATCACCGAGCTGTTCACCGTCATCCCCCGAGCACTGGCCGATGCACAGGGCATCATCTTCTTTGTGCTGATCGTAGGCGGCGCGCTGGCGGTGGTGCGCGAAACCGGCACCATCGACGCAATCCTGGGGCGCGTGCTCGACCGCTTCGGGCAGTCGCCTCTGCTGCTCATTACGGGCGGCATGGCGATGTTCGCTGGCGCCTCGGCTACCTTCGGCATGGCCGAGGAGTACATCCCGTTCGCCATCATCCTCGTGGCGCTCTGCCTCGCCATGAAGCTGGATGCGATCGTAGCTATCGGCACGATGGTCGTGGGCTATGGCATCGGGTATGGCGTGGCCCTGCTCAATCCGTTTACGCTGCTGGTAGCGCAGGATGTCGCTGATGTCGCCCCTGGCTCGGGTATGGGATACCGCGCTGCGCTCATCGTCCCGTTTCTCGCGGTGGGTATTCACCATGTGTGGCGCTATGCGCAACGCATCCAACAAGACCCGATGCAGAGCCTGGTGCACGACATACCCGCCGCGCAGGAGCACGACCTGGGGGAGATCCCGAAGCTTCAAACGCATCACTGGGGTGTCTTGGCCGTCACGCTAACCGGCCTTGGCGTGCTGGTGTGGGGCATCATTCAGCAGGGCTGGTACCTGACGGAGCTCAGCGGACTGTTTATCGTGCTCGCGCTGGTGGCGGCTCCGGTCGGGCGGCTCGGGGCAGATGCAGCCGCAAAGGCATTTTCAAAAGGCGCGGCTCAACTTGCCGGAACGGCCCTGCTCATCGGGGTGGCCCGGGCCATCGCGCTTATCATGGAGGATGCGGAGGTCCTGCACACGGTCGTGTATGCCGGCGCATCGCTGCTGGAGTGGGGCACCGCCGAGGTGGCTGCCGTGGGCATGCTCTTCGTGCAGAGCGTGCTGAACCTGGTCATCCCCTCGGGCAGCGGACAGGCGTTCGTGACGATGCCGCTCATGGCGCCAATCGGCGATCTGCTGGGGGTATCGCGCCAGATTAGTGTGCTCGCTTTTCAACTGGGCGATGGCCTCATGAACATGATCGTGCCGACCAATCCGGTGCTTATGGGCATCCTCGGACTCGCCGGCATCCCGTACGATCGCTGGCTGCGGTTCATCGGACCGCTCATTCTGAAGCTGCTCGTGCTGAGTGCCCTCGCGCTCGTCGGCGCGGTGTGGATCGGCTACGCGTAGTGCATCCTCCGAAACCCTGTTTCTGCTTCCCCTCTGCCCATGGTTACGCTCCGCAACGTCACCAAAACGTTCAACACGACCCGTGCCGTCGACGATGTATCGCTCGGCATAACGGAGGGGGAGACGACCGTGCTCATCGGTCCCAGCGGATGCGGCAAGTCGACGCTCCTGCGGCTGATCATCGGGCTCATTCAGCCGGATGCGGGGACGATTGCTGTTGACGGCATCCCCATCGCGGACTCCGACATGCGTGCGCTGCGCCACCGCATGGGATACGTCATTCAGGAAGGCGGGCTCTTTCCGCATCTGAGCGCTCGCGAGAACGTGGCGCTTCTGCCCCGCCATCTTGGCTGGTCTACGGCGCGCATCGAGGAGCGCATCCGCACGCTGGTCGACCTGGTGCAGCTGCCGGCAGAGCGCCTTTCGGTGCATCCCCCACAGCTGTCGGGCGGGCAGCGGCAGCGCGTGAGCCTGATGCGTGCGCTCATGCTCGACCCGCCGCTTCTGCTGCTCGACGAGCCGCTGGGCGCGCTCGATCCGCTTATCCGTGCCGACCTGCAGACCGACCTGCGGCGTATCTTCCAGACGCTCAGCAAGACCGTGGTGCTCGTTACCCATAACCTGCACGAGGCCGCCTACTTTGGCGACCAGATTGTGCTGCTACGGGAGGGAAGCGTAGCGCAACACGCCCCCTTCCGTGCGCTTCTCGACAATCCTGCGTCCTCTTTCGTGTCTGACTTTGTGCAGGCGCAGCGATCGCTCGCCTCCGCACTCGATACGTAGAGCCTTTCTGCTATGCTTCGCTCCTTCTGCTTTGCCCTGCTCTTGTGTTTCCTCAGCGCGGAGCCTGCCGCCGCGCAAGATTCGACGCTCACCGTGGGCTCAAAGGCATTCACCGAGAGCGTGGTGCTGGGCTGGGTAGCCACGCATGCGCTGCGCGACACCGGCCGCCCGGTCCGACACCGCGAGCAGCTGGGCGGGTCTCGCTTTCTGTGGGAGGCGCTCGTGCGCGGCGACATCGATGCGTATCCCGAATACACCGGCACGCTCATCGAGGAGATTCTGTCGGATACCGACGTAACGCCCGCCGCCCTGCCCGATGTGCTGGCCCGCCATGGCATCCGCATGACCGGCGAGCTTGGTTTCAACAACACGTATGCGCTGGGAATGCGTCCGGAGCACGCCGAAGCGCGTGGCATCGCCCGCATCTCGGACCTGCGCGAGCACCCTGACCTGCGCGTCGGGTTCACCAACGAGTTTATGGAGCGCAGCGACGGCTGGCCCGCGCTGCGGCAGGCGTACGCTCTTCCGTTCAATCCACGGGGACTCGACCACGACATTGCCTATCGTGCGCTTGCCAACGGAGCGCTCGACGTGATCGACCTCTACTCGACCGATGCCGAGATTGAGCGCTACAACCTGCGCGTGCTGCGCGATGACCGGGACCACTTTCCGGACTACCGGGCGGTGCTGCTCTACCGCGCCGACCTGCAGGAGCGTGCGCCGTCGGCAGTCGATGCACTGCAGGCACTCGAAGGGCGCTTTCCCGCCGACACCATGCGTGCCCTGAATGCCGAGGCCGCCGTGCAGGGACGCCCCGAGCGCGAGGTCGCAGCTGCGTTTGTCGAGCGCACACTGGGCATTGCTCCATCCGCTACGCGAGCCTCCGACACGCGCACCCGTCGCGTGTGGACCCGCACGCAGGAGCATCTGGCGCTTACCGGGGTGTCGCTTGTGCTGGCCGTGCTGCTGAGCCTTCCGCTTGGCATTATAGCTGCAAAAACGGCGTGGCTTGGGCCCGGCATTCTGGTGGCCGTGGGGCTCACCTATACCGTGCCGTCGCTGGCGCTGCTTGCGCTTATGGTGCCGCCGCTGGGCGTGGGGTACGTGCCCGCCGTAACGGCGCTGGTCATCTACAGCCTGCTCCCGATTGTGTGGAATACATACACCGGCCTGCGCGACATCGACCCGCCGCTGCTTGCGTCGGCCCGTGCACTTGGACTCACGGCATGGGCCATGCTTCGCCGCGTAGAGCTTCCACTCGCGGCCGCATCGGTCTTTGCTGGAATCAAGATTGCTGTGGTTATCAACGTAGGCACCGCCACGCTGGGAGCGCTGATCGGAGCAGGGGGATACGGCCAGCCGATCCTCACCGGCATTCGTCGCGCCGATCTCGGGCTCATTCTCGAAGGCACCCTGCCAGCGGCGCTGCTTACGGTGCTCCTGCTCGGACTCGTCGAAATCGCCGAGCGTGGAGTAGGATACGCAGGAACGTGATACAAAAACGTGATACAAAGTAGCCTTCTTGCTACACATCCTTTTCTGTTATGCGCTGTTATGCGTCCTCACGCAGGTAGAGCCCCACGATGAGCGGGTAGTGATCTGAGATGCGGGTCGTATCCACCTGCATGGCATGCGGCTGCCAGTGGCTACTGGCCAGCACGTGGTCGATGCGAGCAAGCGGAAAGCGAGTATGCCAGGTAAAGCACCAGTTTCCCCCGAGCGCGGCCGCCGGGTCGATCCATGTCCCCCGCACGTGGCGGTACTCCCAGTTAAACGGCGATGCGTTTAGGTCGCCAACAAGCAGCGTAGGCTGTGACTCCTCATCGAGCAGAGCACGCAGCTCGCGCGCCTCACGGGTACGTTGCAGCACGTCGCGGCGATAGACCGCCACAAGCTCCCGGAACGCCGTCCGGTATCGTCCGCGCGCGAGCAGGTCGAGTGCATGGCTTCGCTCAAAGGAGCGCAGATGTACATTGTATACGATGATAGGTTGCCCATGCCACTCCAACTCCGAGCGCATAACATGGCGCTCGATGTCTTCCTGTGCGGGAAGCACGATGGGCTCCTGGTGCAGGACCGGACCTGATCGCTGAAGGAGCGGCACACGTGTATCCAGGTAGGAGGCTTCGTTCTGCTCAGGTTCGGCATGATAGCCTGCCGTAGCCAGCGTGTCGAGCTGGTCAGAGAACGCCAGCTGCCCGCGCCGCTGAAACACGCGGATGCTCTGCATTGCGATGAGGTCGGGCGCATGCGTGTCGGCCAGAGTGCCCAGCTCGTTGCGCAGCAGCGGACGCTGATCTGCAGAGCGGTCGAAGGGCGTGTAGTTGAAGCTCATGACAGTGAGCACCGATGCTGCATCGGGGCTCGTGGGAGGGCTGGGCCAGGGCAGGCCAGCGCGCGTTAGAAAGAGTGCCAGCAGCACAGCGTGTAGCGCTGCGTATCCCCACCGACCACGCAGAAAATGTACCGCTGTCGCCAGAAGCAGCCCCGCCGCCCAGAAAGGAAGCAACGAGGCCGGCAGCCACGTCCACCAGAACCATGCTGGCGGGAGAAACGCGCTTGCATAGCCTGTAGCAAAGAGCAGAATCAGCCCCACGTTTGCCAGCCCGGCCAGTCCGGTAAACAGCGTTTTCAGGAAGGAGCCACCGAGCGACATGCGTGCAGAACGTAGCGTACCGGAGGAGCGACGGATTACGGCGTGTAGAAGGTTGGTGCTTCAGGGCCTACAGGAAGCCCGAGCCCGAAGACCCAGAGATAGAACAGCGCAATCCAACCAAGCAAGAACGCGATGCTGTACGGGAGCATGGCTGATATCACCGTGCCGATCCCGATGTTCTTCTCGTAGCGTTCAGCAAACGCCAGGATGAGGCCGAAGTAGCTCATCATAGGCGTAATGATGTTCGTAACCGAGTCGCCGATGCGATAAGCGGCCTGAATCACCTCGGGGCTATAGCCGGTGAGCATGAGCATCGGCACAAAGATGGGAGCGGTAACGGCCCACTGGGCGGAGGCCGACCCCAGCATCAGGTTAACAAACCCAGACACAAAGATGAACCCGATGAACACGAGCGGCCCGGTAAGTCCGATGTCTTCAAGAAACTGCGCACCGGTTACGGCCACGATCTGCCCGAGGTTGGTCCACCCGAAGAACGCGACAAACTGCGCAGCAAAGAACACGATCACGATATACAGCCCCAGCGTACTCATGGCCTCGGCCATGCCGTCGACCACATCGCGATCGCTGGTCATGGAGCCGGTCACGTATCCAAACACAAAACCGGGAATGATAAACGCGATGAAGATGATAGACACGATGCCATTCAAGAAGGGCGAGTTGAGCACCTCTCCAGTGTCGGGGTTGCGAAGCACGCCTCCTTCGGGAACGATTGTAAGCGCAAGCACCGCAGTCATACCCAGCACAGCCAGCGCGGTCCATTTCAGTCCGTTCTTTTCGTTATCGGACAACGGCTCCAGCTGTGCATCATCGCTTAAGTCCTCAGAGGCCATCGTCGGGTCGTACTCACCCAGGTGCGGCTCTACAATACTCAGCGTAACCCAGGTGCCCAGGCCAGTGATCATAAACGTGCTTACGATCATAAAGTAGTAATTCACCGCCGCGTGCACCGTGTACTCGGCATCGATAAGCTGAGCGGCCTCCTGCGTGAGTCCGGCAAGAAGTGGATCGATTGTGCCGAGCAGAAGGTTTGCGCTGTATCCCCCCGACACCCCCGCGAAGGCAGCAGCGAGTCCGGCAAGCGGGTGGCGCCCCATCGACAGGAAGACGATGGCTCCAAGCGGCACCAGCACCACGTATCCGAGCTCCGAAGCCGTGTTGGAGATCACACCTGTGAATACGACGGAGATCGTGACGAGGCGGCGGGGCTCCAGCATAAACGAGACGATGCCCGACCCACTCGGACGCGCCGAGGCCGCCGTAAGCACAATACCGCGCACACAGGCCTTGATGAGTCCGGAGTGCTGCGCTACCCCCACCCCGAGGAGCGCTACGAGCACCGTACCCAGCGGCGCAAATGAAGTGAAGTTTTCAACCAGGTTCTCCACGATGCGGCGCAGTCCGTCGCCATTCATGAGGCTGATTGCCTCAATCGTCTCGTCGACTCCTGGACGCGGATCTTCGACAGCGACGCCCAGCCATTCCGCAATACCGCTGATCACCACCACGCTAAGTGCAAATAACGCAAACAGCGTAACCGGATGGGGGAGTACGTTCCCAAGCCACTCCACCACTTCCAGAAAACGGTTAATCCACCCGTCTTCCTCATCGGGTTTGGACGCATCGGGCTGTCCATTTTCTGGGGGCGTGCCGTCGGGAGCAGACGCATTAGGCGCAGCCGTAGGATCGCTGGATTCAGATTGAGGGTTCTCCATAACTACAGGTTCAACGGATAAAACACACAAGCCGCATCGCGCCGCATCGCGCCGAGCGGACATTTCTGTTACACGCTATCCATACACGCAGAAGCAGCGTGTATGATCAGAGTACATTCACCCTCCCTCCATAGCAGGAACGTACAACCCCGGTTCCTTCGTTGCCGTTTCGAGTCTGCCTGTCGCTATCGCTCTGGCATGCTCTACAACGCACACTTTCTTGCTTCATACCCGCCTATGGTCGTTGCCCATACCGATTACACTGCCCTCATCGCTGATCGTATTCGGTGGATACGCTGGGAGGCGATGATTGAAGAGCGCGGCCTCTGCATTGACCGCCCCGCTCGCACCGCGCACCCGGACTACCCCACGGTGATCTATCCGGTTGACTATGGATACATTCCTGGCACACGTGGTAGCGACGATGAGGCGGTCGACTGCTTTCGCGGAACGGCGCCAACCGGGCTCGTTGCGCTTCTTTTAACAACCGACCACCGGGCTGGCATACGACAGGGCAAGTGGCTCTATAACTGCACGCCTTCAGAGATCTATACGGTGCACGGCTTCATCAACTATGCCCCTAAGCTACTTGAAGGGCAGTTGGTGATGCGTCAGCCCATGCACACGCTCTGGGAGGACCTACTGTGAGAGAAAGGCCCGCCACGAGAACGCATGATGTAAAAAGCATAATGCAACATGATGTAAAGCGCAATACGACGGCGTCTCCACGCAGAGGTCACAAACGCTTCAAGAAATCTCGGCGCAGCACCGGGCACATCTGGTTGCGCCGGATCATTGTAGATGTTACATTGTCTGACCGTAATAGGCAACACGCACGGAGCGGCTTTGACACAGTTGGTTGATATTGGTTGATGCATCTGGTGCTCAGTGTCGCGCATGACCCCGTAGCTCAGTTGGTAGAGCAACGGACTTTTAATCCGTGGGTCGCAGGTTCGAGACCTGCCGGGGTCACTGGTACGTACGATGTGCAACCTTCGTACGCATGAACTTATTGCCCGAGTGGCGGAATTGGTAGACGCGCATGGTTGAGGGCCATGTGGCCGTTATAGGCCGTGGAGGTTCGAGTCCTCTCTCGGGCACACATCAACGCAATGAGCGTCTTGGAGCCTCTGGCTTCAAGACGCTTTTTTGTGTTGGTAGTGTGTCAGCAAAGATCTCGCCTTTCCGATTTACATTTTTACATTTCTGCAACCGCGCTATCCTTTGAACGACCGCCTGTTTGTCGGCCTTACTCCAATGTGGTAACCATACATGTGGCAACTATACAAAAGAAAGCGCCTGGTCTCTCACCAGAGACCAAGCGCTTGGAAATGAACTGGAAGCGAGCAATATGTAGAAGGCTGCGTGTCTGTCAGCAAAATGGGGTACATCCGGAAACGCACCTTCATGACACGGTGCTGCCGATATCATAACGTGGTCCGTCTTATCGTTACAAAGAGTTGATCTGTGGCGTTCTACGACTGTCTTCCATGCAATGACGTCGCCAGCATACCTCTGTACGTTCGCGAGTGATGCGCCATGCGGTAGCGTGCTTTGCCTAAAATGGAGGCGACCCCGTCAGGTAAAGCCCGGTGCCGTCAGGACTGACGGCAAAGTCGGCCCGCAGGTGCACCCCCGAGTCATTCAGTTGATACCGCAGGCCGATTCCTCCTGCGGGTTTGAGTCCGCTGTGGCCGAGTTCGGCAATGCGGGGAGCAATGGTTCCCACGCTTGCAAATGCAGCCCCGTCGATGCGCCACCATATTGGAAACCGCCACTCAGCCTGCGTGGTGACCGTCACCCGGTCGCGAAAGCGCGCGTTCTGGTATCCGCGCATGCGCATGGATCCGCCAAGTTTGGGAAGAAGCGCGAACGGCGGCGTACCCGTAACGGCTTCGCCATAAGCCTGCAGAGCAATCACCTGGTCAGTGCCGACAGGAAGGAAACGCCGCACATCTGCTCCAATCCGCGTGAATGCGCCTCGGGCGTTCCGAACGTATGGATGGATTAGCGCATACAACGATAGGTAGCGTCCACTTCGCGGGTAGTAAGTGCGCGATCGGGTATCCACAAACAGAATGGGGCCCGCTCCAACCACGCTACTCCCGCGCGCACCCGCCACGGTATGCTGATCAAGCAGTCCGCCATCGTCTACCGACGTAATAGCCGCGTGGCGCATCCGCATGCGCAATCCGACATGCAAAGCATGCGTGAGGCGCTGTGCACCTCGCAGCTTTATATCGACCATTTGCCGTGTATAGGATTCACGAGCATCTCTATCGCTCTCAGGACCGATGCCAAAGAATGAGGTCGGGGTCTGCGCGGCATTTACCTGCGTCCAGAGACGATAGCGCCCCTCCTGTAAGTACAACTCGGTGTCGAACGACAGTTCATACTCGCCACTCAGGGTAGCCGACAGATCGGATGTGATACTGGATATGCGTGCCGGATCACTTCCAAAGAAGTAGCCTGCCGAAAAGCCGCCCCCCACACTGGTTTCAGGCGTGTAATACATGATCGGAAGCGCATACCAACTGGTGTTCGACGTGGTGTCGGAGCCAGCAAGAGGGAGCGCATCCCACAAACTGGTCTCCGTGGTGTCGTGAGGAGCAGGCAACAATTCCGTAAGCGCGTTATCGGCCTTGGCTTCCACCGCAACAGCCCGCGCAGTGCCAGGAAACAAGATGAGCAGCACCGTAACCGCACGAAATAACAGCCACTGAGAGCAAGGTCGCATGCTGCTGGCTGGAATCCCGATCATAGCACTATGTGCAGTTGGGAGCGTAACATGCTTTCAAGATCGTATGGCGAGGCGCGAATGAATCAGTGCAGTTGCTCGGCAGTGGATCACGCACAGCCTTTGCAGAAGGCGTTCTGCAATAAGGCTCTTTTGTTAGGCAACGTAGAAGAGATATGCTGCATCTAACGAACACAATACGGAGTATGCGTTTCTAAAGGTCCATTAAGGTGGGCTGCAAGTTATTTGCAACGCCGACGGACTTTTTTGCAGTAGCAAACGCAAGTTGCGGGGTATGTGCCCCACAGCGAGTACCGTAGGTTCCCTACCAGCATCCGCTCAACGGGAGCTTTCTAAGTAAGTCAGCAAAATGCGTGTACGCGGCGCTCCTCGCAATGACATCCTCAAAGATTCTTTTGTGGGTCTACTTAACGTTGTGCGTTGCGCCCGTAAGGTGCTGTCTTGTATACTAACTATATGCAGCACCATACGCTACATGCTCAGGCGCAGTATCCTTCGCATCTTTTTTCTCTGGCTTGCCCGCTGTCATGGCCGACTCCGAAAAGCCCACCATCAACGTTCGTAGCGACGAGCTCGCTCTGCTTGACAAAATCCGTCGGCTTGCCCCTCGCTTCGACGTACCCGAACAGCGTGCTGAGATATACGGGGTCTGGACGATCTGCTACCACCGATTCTGCGAAAAGCAAGACATTCCTCCCGTCTGGATGGAAAGCGTATCGGAGTTTATGGATTTCCTCAAAACACAGACCCATCTGTCGAAGCCTGAACGTAACCAGGCACTTGATGCCGTCATGTTCTACCTGACCGATATTCGACGTGCCGAAGATCAGGACGAAGCCGATTCGGTCGAATCTTTTCCCCACCCCTCAACGTCTCGCAGCCTCTTTGCGCACCTTCTGCTTCGGTGCAACATCGATGTCGAGCAGGCTCTGGCACTTCGTGCCGAAGACGTTGACCTGGACCGCGCAACCCTGCGTATCTCCAATAGTGACAGCTCGCGCGTGGTGCAGCTGCTGCCAAGTCTGCGTGCCGGCATGCGCGACCATGTAAAGCGTGTAAGGCGGCGCACTGATGCGCCGAATCCCCGCTTATTTGGCCCCGAAGCCCCTGAATCCGCCAGCATACCCGTCCCCCTCACCAAAGATGTCGGCGACGATGATGTTGAGCATGCTACACAGGTCGTTACACAGGTCATGAAAACGCTTAACATGCGTCCGCCCTCCTCTCCCACTGGCGAGACGGCATCGCGCCCAAAAACAGATTCATAACCCCGCGCGCCTGTCTCTCGTCAGTGCTACCCATAATGTCTTACGCACAGCACCTATCATACTGAAAGAACTAAGCACTTTTTCACCCTTACAGTGCCTGTTCTTCCGTATAATCGAAGTAATCGGAAGCGCTTCGTTCGGGAGTGTGGTGCACAGACAGTACACCGCAACACGCACAGCCTGCGTCTTTAGCGTACGTCTTTGGATGCGTACAGGCACGTTCTCCTTGAATGATTGGCGGGTCCATTCGAAATTGGTAGGAATGAACTGGAGTTTTGCCCATGTCAAATCCCAATCCGCGCATCGCTGATGTCGCACATGCCGCCACCGAGGCGGTGTCGACCCCGCAGTATGAGGCCCCCTTCGACCTGGAGCCCCGTACCCCCCACGACTTCTCCCCCGACGAGCTGCGGCAGGTACTGCGCACCATGATGCTGTCGCGGCGCCTTGATGAAAAGATGATGACGCTGCTCAAGCAGGGGAAGGGGCACTTCCATATCGGGGCCTCTGGACACGAGGCCGCACAGGCCGCCGTGGGCTTCTATGCCCAACCCGGCCACGACTGGTTCGCCATGTACTACCGGGACCTCTGCATCACGCTTTCGCTCGGGATGCGCCCCGAAGATGCGTTCCTGGCTCACCTTGCCAAAGCCAACGACCCCCACTCGGGCGGACGCCAGATGCCGGAGCACTTCGGACTTCGCGACCTGAACGTGATGACGACCTCTTCCTCGGTCGGCGCTCAGTTCATGCCAGCCGTTGGATTCGGGCTCTCCATCCAGCAGCGCGGCGAAGACGCTTTTGTCTATGCTTCGTGCGGCGACGGGGCCACCTCGCAGGGCGACTTCCACGAAGCCCTCAACTGGGCCACCCGCGCCCAGGCACCGGTGCTCTTTATGGTGCAAGATAACAAGTATGCCATCTCCGTTCCGGTCGAGGAGCAGACCGCCGGTGGCACTGCCTATAAGCTGGCCGCTGGATACGACGGACTCAGCCGCATCCGTGTTGACGGCACCGACTTCTTCGAGATGGCCAGCGCAGCCGATGCCGCCATCACCCACATGCGCAACGGCGGCGGCCCCGTATGTCTCGTGGCCGACGTAGTGCGCCTGCTGCCTCACTCCTCCTCTGACGACCACACAAAGTACCGCCCCGACGAGGAGCTGGAGTCCGACCGCGCCATCGACCCGATCCAGCGCCTGCGCAACACGCTCACCGAGCATAACATCTTCTCCACCGAAGAGATCGACGCGCTGCAGAGCGACGTCAAGGAACAGGTCGAAGAAGCCTCTCGCTGGGCCCAGGAGCAGCCCGACCCAGATCCCGCAACAGCGACCAAGCATGTCTTCTTCGAAGGCGATCTGGGGCTCGACTACAACGACGAGTCGGACCTCGACCCCGACGCCGACCCGATCGTTATGGTGGATGCGATCAACCGCGCCCTGAAAGAGGAGATGGCGCGCAACGAAAAGATCATCGTCTACGGCGAAGACGTTGCCGGAGACAAGGGCGGCGTGTTCACCGCGACCAAAGACCTGACCCGGCTGTACGGCGAAGATCGCTGCTTCAACGCCCCCCTCGCGGAGGCTTCCATCATTGGCAGTGCCGTTGGATGGGCAGCCAGTGGCTATCGGCCGGTTATCGAAATTCAGTTTGCCGACTACATCTGGCCCGGCATGCAGCACCTGCGCAATCAGGTCGCGCCATTCCGGTACCGCTCCAATAACACGTGGAGCTGCCCCATGGTCATCCGCGTGCCCTGCGGAGGCTACATCCATGGCGGACTCTGCCACTCGCAGAATATCGAGTCTATCTTTGGGCACACGCCGGGTATCAAGATTGCCATGCCCTCTACAGCAGCCGATGCCAAGGGATTGCTTACGACGGCCATGCGCATGGAAGACCCTGTCATGTTCCTCGAACACAAAGCGCTCTACCGGTCGGCTGCAGCACGCACACCCACGCCGCCTGAAGAGTACCTGCTTCCATTCGGCCAGGCCCGCGTTGCGCGTGAGGGAAGCGACCTGAGCATTATCACGTACGGCATGATGGTCCACAAAGCCAACAACGCCGCTCGCGAACTCGCCAAAGAAGGAATCGATGTGGAGGTAATTGACCTGCGCACCATGGTGCCGCTCGACACCGACACGATCCTCGAATCCGTCGCGAAGACCAATCGCGCGCTCGTGCTCTACGAAGATCATGAGTTTGTTGGATACGGAGCCGAGATTAGCGCACAGATTGCTGACCTTGCCTTTAAGCAGCTGGATGCGCCTGTCCGCCGGGTGGCCGGCGCCTTCTCCCACATTCCGTTTGCACACAGCCTTGAACGCGAGGTGCTCCCCAGCGACGAAGACGTGCTGGAGGCCACTCGTGAACTGGCAGCTTTTTAGCACTCATGGAAGCGCCTCACCGCCTCGCCATTTCACCCTGCACGCTCGCCTTTTGTAGCGCTCTGCATGCGTTCAAACGGCCACAACCGCACCGGTCAGCCCGCTCAACCGAAACCATTTGTACACGGGCGCCGTGTAGTGGTGCGGACAGGCGAAGCAGGGCCCTAACAGCCTGCTATGCCCCCTATTTTCGCTACGCGCACCCTCAGATAACGGGGCTGCGCTACGGGCTCTCCTCCGTCGAGGAACCTATTTCGCACTGATTTAACGCACAACCAAACGACAAACTATGGCTACCGATATCGAGTCCACTGTAAAAAATATCATCGTCGAAAAGCTCGGCGTTGACGAAGCCGACGTAACCACTGACGCGTCATTCACCAACGACCTGGGTGCCGATTCGCTCGACACCGTTGAGCTGATCATGGAGTTCGAGAAAGAGTTCGACCTTACCATCTCCGACGAAGACGCCGAGCAGATTGCCACAGTGGGCGATGCTGTTGATTACCTCTCCGAAAAGGTGGCGTAACATTTTTTCGGCAGTATGACCAGTCGCCCGGCGACCCTCGCATGCATGCGAGCCGGTTCGCCGGGTTTGCTGTTCGTGGGGCGGGTATGTTTTTTCAGAGCGGCTTCCTGGTCGCTTATCGGGCTCTATCGCCTTCCGTACCCACAGAATAACCCATAGAATGCTACGCTTGTAGCCATTCACAGGATTGCTGCACCGCTTCGGTACCACAGGCCCTGTGCTTGCACGCTACGCCGCCGGTGCCTACACGCGCCGCCCCACCACTGCCGTGCGCGTTTACCTCTTGCTCTTTACGACTAACTGCTTTCTCCATCATGTCTGACCGCCGAGTTGTTGTTACGGGCATGGGCGCACTCACGCCCATCGGGCTCACCGTCGATACGTTCTGGGATGCCCTCCTCAAAGGCACAAGCGGAGCCGCAACCATCGAGTCGTTCGACCCCGACGGCCTACGTACTACCTTCGCCTGCGAGCTACCTGACTTCGACATTGAAGACCACCTCGACGCCAAGTCAGCCCGTCGCATGGACCCGTTCTGCCAGTACGCCCTCGTCGCGGCGGCAGAGGCTGTCGAACATGCTGGGTTCGACAGCGACGCCATGTCGCAAGATGCCAAAGACCGCATCGGCGTCGTTTATGGCAGCGGTATCGGGGGGATGCAGACGTTCCACGAGCAGACGGAGTATTTCATTGACAGCGGCGAAACACGTGTATCGCCGTTCTTCATCCCCATGCTCATTCCCGACATTGCCAGTGGCCAGATCGCGATTCAGCATGGCTTTCGCGGCCCCAACCACGCTATCGTATCGGCGTGTGCTACCGGCAATCACAACATCGCCGATGCCTTTCGCCTCATCCGCGACGGCACCATCGACGGCGCCGTCTGTGGCGGCACCGACGCCTGCGTAACCAAGCTCGGCATTGCTGGCTTTGCTTCGATGCGCGCCCTGTCAACACGCAACGACGATCCGGCCCATGCCAGCCGCCCGTTTGACAAGCACCGCGACGGCTTTGTGATGGGGGAAGGCGCCGGTGCGCTCTTCATCGAGAGCCTCGAGCACGCACAGGCACGCGGCGCCACCATTCATGCCGAGGTCCTCGGCACCGGGATGTCGGCCGATGCCTACCATCTGACCGCTCCCGACCCGGACGGCGGCGGCGTACGTCTGGCGCTAAACCGTGCCCTCGAGTATGCCGGGATAACCCCGGAAGATATCGACTATATCAACGCGCATGGCACCTCTACACCGCTGGGGGATGCCGCTGAAACATCGGCCATCAAGCAAGTCTTTGGCGAGCACGCTTACGACCTGAATGTGTCGTCTACGAAGAGCATGACGGGACACCTGCTTGGCGCTGCCGGAGCGGTTGAGGCGATTGCGTGTATTCAGGCGCTGAAGCACAACGTGGTGCCACCCACAATCAATTTTGAGGAGAACGACCCTGAATGCGACCTCAATTACACATTCAATGAGCCGCAGGAACGCGAGCTGAACGTTGTCCTCAACAATGCCTTTGGCTTTGGCGGACACAACACCTCGCTCGTTCTTGGCGCATTCGATGGGTAGGTAGGCACCAGCGTCAGGCAGCCTCGGCAGGCCGCCACGTGTGCACCTCCTGCCGGGGCTGTAGCAGACGTCTGGGACTGCGCCAGCGTTACGCATCCCCCTGACCTCAGACCGCAGATCTCAGGTAACGTCTACCGAAAGACAATCTCACGTACCAGGTCTTTGCCCAGTTCGTCATTGAGCCGCGTGCGCCAGTCCTCACGCTGCAGGTGCAGCTCCTGACGCCACGCAGCTGATCGTATTTTGACAAAGAGCTTGCGCCCCTGCATCCACACGCTTTCTGTCACGTTGTTGACGCGAGGCCCGACCAGCGTAGCCCACGCCTCCACCACCCGAGCTTCGTCGATCTTTCCGTGCTTGTTCAAGCGCTTAAGCACATCTTGTAGGATGTTGCCAAGCGGTTCTGGATTGTCGGTCGGCATAGAATTATGATCGGTTGGGCCTAATGCACGAGCACTACCATGCACAGCGGCCGGGCCTGTTACGTTTCCCTCAGGCAGGGCGGCTGTCCTGATAGCTCTACTCCCTTGCTGTCTCTTTTGCGTCTTATGCCCCAACTCGCTTCTTCCCCCGTGCCAATATCCAAGAAGCACCACAGCACTGCTCTCAGCATGCTCATGGCGCTGGCTCTGCTCTTGGGAGCCCATCCAATCTTGGGAGCCCATCCGAGCACGGCCATGGCAGCCCATGGGTCCGTGCTGGCTGTGGTCCCTTCTGACACCGTAGAAGTCAACCTGCAGAGCACGATCGAACGCGCGCTGCAGACCAGCCCCGACATCAAGGAGCGCGAGGCGCGGCGCGATTTTGCTGATGCGCGGTTCGGCGAGGCGCGCGCCAGTCGCTTTGCAACGCGCTTCAACCTGAATACCGCCCATTCCATTGCGCCCAGCCTCGACATCCCCGATGACAACGAGCAGCCCAACAGCCAGCTCTACCTGAACCCAGATGTCGAGAACGACTGGCGCATCGAAAACCTGCGTCCGTTTAACCGCTTCGAGGTCATCCTGCAGCAGCCCGTGCTTACCTGGGGCGAGCTTTCGGGGACCGTCGAAGCCGCCATGCACGGCGCCCGCGTCGAGGAGGCAGCCGTTGACGGACAGCGCCTGGAGGTGGCCCTGCGGGCAGGTGAGCTCTATCAAAACGTGCTGCTTACCAGCGAGCTGCGCCGCCTGACAGGCGAAGCCGAGTCGCTGCTGCGACAGGCGCGTCGCGAAGTGCAGACGCTGCTCGACGAGGGCAACCCCGACGTTGAAGAGGCCGACCTCTTTCAGCTCGACCTGGCGCAGCAAGAGTTCGAGCGCCGGCGCGTTGAAGTGAATGAACAGCATGCCACCGCCCGGTCGGCCCTCAGCCGACAGCTTATGCTTGATGACGATACGCCCCTGGCTGTCTCTGACGGCGCCCTGCAGCCCCTCCCGCTCAATGTGCTCGGCGACTCGCTCGCGTTCTACCAGGACGCCGCGCAGCGCCACCGCCCTGAGTTCAAACAGGCCGAATCCGGACTCGCCGCACGCGATGCTCTCGTCGACGTGGCTCGCTCCGACTACTATCCCAAACTCGCCCTGCAGGCCTCGTATAGCATCGCTGCTACACCGGGCCGGTTTCGGCAGCGCAATGCATACATTGGTGACTCATTTCGTGGACAGGGAACGCGTACTGGATTTGGCATTCAGCAGAACCTGAATTTTTATCAGACACGCGCACGCGTCCGCCAGGCGAAGGCCGAGCGTGCTGAGGTGCAGTACCAGCGCGAGGCAGCCGACACCTTTATCGGGTTCGAGGTCGAGGAGGCCTACCGCCAGGTACGCATCAACGAAAAGCGGGTCGAATCGCTCGATGAATCGGTCCGCATCACGCGTGAATGGCTTCGCACCGAGCAAATCAACTTCGACCTCGACTTTGGCGACCCCCAGAATCTGGTACGTGCCGTGCAGGCTAACCTGGAGGCACGCGCCGAATATCTCGAAGCCGTGCGGCGCTACAACGTATCGGTCTTGCGCCTCCTGCGCACGGCCGGCACCCTCACCCACGATGCAGAGCGCGGCATGCTTATTGAACCATAGCATATACACCGTTATCGACCTACCTTCTCGATATTATGCTCCTAACCCTGTACGCTACTATGTGGTCTTCTCTTTCGCCTCGAATGCAATCCGTCCTCTCGCTGGCACTGATGCTGGCACTGCTTATTCCGGCCACAGCCCATGCACAGTCCCCTTCGTCTGACGACGAAGCGGCAGCCATCCAGACCATGCTTGAGGACCGGGATGCCGAGATCAAGTCGATCCTTGAAGGCGATACCGATAGCTTCACAACCGAGCAGCGCGATGAGCTCATGACGCTCATCAACGGATTCATTGACTTCCGCGCCATGGGACGCGAAGCGCTCGGCCCCTTCTGGAGCGATCTCTCCGAAGAGCAGCGTACAAACTTCGTAAACGTTTTTCAGGATGTGGTGCGCCAGCAGTCGCTCAGCGACCTTGAAGTGTACAACTCCGAGGTGTCGTACGAGCGCATCGACGTAGAAGGCGACAGCGCCTTTGTTCGCACCATCACTCGCTACCAGGGCACCCAGACGCCCGTCGACTACGTGCTGAAGCGCGATGAAGGCACCTGGCTTGCCGAAGACATTGTGGTAGACGGCGTGAGCACTGCCGGTGGATACGCGCGTTCCTTTCAGAACGTGATGCGCCGTCGCGGCTTCGACGCGCTCATGGGTAGCCTCGAGCAGCGCCGCGACCGCGACCAGCAGGAGACCTCTGCCCGGTAGTGTGCAGACCAGCCGTTCCACGTTAGCGGCGGCCCGCCCTACTTATCTTCCCCCAGCGCATCCCCCGCCCTCTTTTGGGTTCTGGGGGATGCGCGCGTATCTGCTCTCCTGTATGCGCCTCTGTATACTTGTATTATACCCCACCTGTACGTAGCGTCTGGCCTGTGCCCACTGGTTCATGACGTGCGCACTACGCGTAGCGCAGCACCTGCACCAGCCAGCCCAGTTCGGCGCCATGGACGTACAGAAAGCCCGCGCATACCCCCAGCACCAGACTTCCGGGCGTCAGGAGCAGCGCTGCACCCGCCAGCCAATCTTGTGTGGTCTGATACACGTCGTACGTGGTCCGAAGCACCGTCCATGCCGATCCTATCAGCGCGCCCCCAAGGAGCAGCAGCGGAGCGTCTGCTGGATAGAGGGTGCCTCCTGCCATCGTCAGCAGCATCCAGGGCAGCACGCCCCACCAGGGCAATGCACCGAGCATAAATGCCTGCCTCCAGGACAGCTTCGTAGTCCCCCAACGAGAGCCTGCCGCAACCAGTGCCGCCCATCCCGCAAGCGCCGCCGACCACAGCGTAACGCCCACTGCCGCTACAGCGAGAGGAGCCGCCCACGCCGTCTCGACCAGATCGCGCCCCGTGCTTGAGAGCGTTTCTGCAGCGATGACCGCGGGCCGAACCCAAGCAAGTTCATTCAGCACCGCGACACTGCCCACCCACAGCGCTCCTGCTATGCATCCCCCAATGAGAGCCGCCGCAATCCCTGTTGCATCGCGCCCCTCGCGCACCGACTCGCAGTAGAAAACATGCGCGGATAGATACCGCAACACCAGCCGCCGCACACTTGGCACGTATATCACCGATCCGGCAGTTGCGAACAGGACAACCCAGACCATGAGAACAAGCCCACTCCATATCCTGTCTTGGAACGCACGGTCTTCTCCAGGCGCGAACGCAAACGGGCTGGGACGCTCCTCTACCGCGGACACGGCCACCTGGCCGGCAGGTGTGAGCGCCTCGCCGATCGTCAGTTGAAATCGTGCGGGGCCGCGGTTTGCGCTTGCATCCCACCCGGCGACGAACGTGATGGGTACGCTTCGAGCATGCGCCTGGCCAAGGCGTTCTTCCAGGTAGCGCGCCTGGGCCTCCGCCGATCGCGGTACCGTCCACCCGGGCTCTGCTGCATCGGATCGTGGAATACCGATCGCTGCGAGACCGACCGGCCCGGCATGCGCCTGCGTCCACGCCTGCCACCGCGCAAACGGGCGAATCATCATGCGCCCATCCACGAGCACCAGCGTAGCCTCGTCGAACGTGCAGCGACTGCCGTCCGGAGTCACCGGCGCTACAACATACGGCGTTACCGACGACGGCAGGCCCGCCCGGATCTGCCCCCACCGTATGCATCCGCTATAGCTGAGCGGCCCACTCCACCCGATGCCTGCTACAGCAGGATGCTCCCAGTAGACCTCCTCGCGCGACACCGGCGCAGATACATCGACGTAGAGGGCAATGCCAAATGTCGCCGCGGCCTGCAGCCCCTCGGGCGTTGGAGGCCGGGTGGCCCGCACGTGGCGTATGCCATGCCCCTCCATCATACGCAGTGCACGCACCTCCTCCACATCCGACCCACCGGGCGTCCACACGATCCCGACGGCTGATAGGCTGGCGGGCGCCTCGTTCTCCTGGATCATACGCTCTGCTGCATGGCCTTCAGGTGGATAGCCTTCAGGTGGATAGGCAGCCAGGCTCTGCGCGACTCCGTTCCCACACACAACAAGAAGAAAAGCAATCGAGGTACGCAGCAATGCAGATCGATCGTAAAGAGGCAAACGACGGAAAAACAGAATGTCCGGATGGCATGGTGAATTACGCCTTGTTGTAATGTCCCCCCTTCTTGTGGGGTTCTCACCCTCCATCACTCAACACGCAACTTGTTATGAAACGATTGACATGGACGACGCTCCTTCTCGCGCTTTTCCTGATTCCGGCTACGGCCCAGGCACAGACCGAAATCTCGCTCGGGCCGAAGGTCGGGTTTGATGTCGCTGATATCAGCGAGCCGTACATTGGCGCCGATGTACGTATTGAGCTGGAAGACTTTCCCGTACGTATCAATCCCAAATTTGATTTTTATTTTGCAAGCGATCCTGCCCCAAATGTGAGCAGAACGATATGGTCGGTAGGAGCAAACGGGCTATTCGATTTTGACCTCGATGATAACGACATCACTCCGTACGCTGGGGCGGGACTGCAGATATTTCGTTCATCGTCAAGTGGTGGGGGGGTAACTTTTAGCACAACCGACCTGGGCCTGACCGGCGTAGGCGGTGCTGAGTTCGACCTTGACGGATTTCGTCCGTTTGTACAGGCTGAACTTGGACTTATTTTTGGAACAGGATCTCCTACTACCTTTGGATTAAGTGGCGGAGTCCTGTTTGATCTGTAGATAGGCACAATAGACATTCAGCCTTTGTTACGCTGGGGCGCAGCACCGGCTTTTGCCGGGCTGCGCTATTTTTTTGACCTTGTCCCTGACTGATTCTGTGCGTATTCACTGTTGCCTGTAGGGCAATATTGCACCTTTGACTGCTATCTCCGATATTCAGGTATTCGTGTTTTCCAACTTGCTCTGCCTCTTCTACTATGCTGCGCACTTGTCTGGCTGCCACCCTTGCTCTCTTGCTCTGTACGGCCCTCCCTCAACATGCCGACGCTCAGGTCGGCCTGGCCTTCGGGCCTCGCGTCAGCGTTGATGTGGGGGACGATATTAATGGCGACGATGCCACGCTCGCCCTCGGCGCGGACCTCCGCATCTCATCAGTCGCCCTTCCTTTCACCCTCAACCCGACGTACGACTATTACTTTACCGATGGCGATGGGTCGTTCTCGACCCTGAACGTAAACCTGCTCTTCCCCTTTGGCATTGACAACCGGGTGTTCACGCCCTATAGCGGACTTGGCGCCGGGTTCTCCTTTATCAGCAATGGCGATACGCAGACCGATGCAGGTCTCAACGTGCTGGCTGGCGCGCAGTTTGGCGTGCTCCCCTTCCGCCCCTTCGTCGAATTGGGCTACTCGATCTACTTCACGGAGGGCGATAACCTGAACGCCTTTGGGATTCGTGGCGGACTGCTCTTCGGGCTGTAACCCCGCTTCCTCGGCAAGATGCCCTCTCTGTGCATCTTGCCCAGTCCAAACTGTGTGCCGCACTATCGAAGCACGTCCCTTAACCAGGGGCGTGCTTTTTTGCGACCTGCACCAGCCGGTCAGCTCTCAACCGCCGGTGGTATTAGCAGGACGACACGGAGGTTACTGCTCCGTAACGTTTAATCGAGTAGCAGACCATCTGCTGCGAGATATACCTCGTAGGGTCAGGTGAGCGGGAATCTTCCCGTGCTGGTTTTTTATCACCAACACTCTGCAAAGCAATGGATTACACGCAATCAAATATGTTATGGGCCGTTGTCTTGGCCGTTACCTCTCTTTTTGTCTTCACTGGGTGCGACAACGATTCCTCTCCGGTTGACCCCGGATTTGAAGACCCGGAAATGGATACGTTTGGCTATGCCTTCAACGAAGGCCAGCTGCTTGGCGACCCCGACACAGCATACCGGGGCACGCACGACCGCACGCTCAGCGCGGAAATCAGCGTTGAAGAGATGGACGATGGAAACGCTGCGGTCACAGTCGTGCTCGAAAACACCATAAGCGGCGAAGCCTATCCGGTACACGTGCACGACATGGCCGACCCCAGCACAACCCCCAACAACACGCCTTACAACGAAACGCCCAATGGCGATGTCTTTGCTCAAGTGCTCGAAGGAACCGGGGGATCCGTTAGCGCAACGAACGAGACAGACATTGCCTACCAGGAAATTGTAAGCGACTACGAGGCGTTCTTTGTCGTCCATGATCCCCTACAGGACCTGAGCACCGTGGACCTTACTACGTATCTGATTCTCGGCGTATTTGGGGAATCGTTGGAGGAAGGCGCATCCAGCCTGCGCTCTGCCAGCTACGATTACGCCTTCAATGAAGGGCAACTTCTTGGAGCCCCCGAAACTGCATACGACGGCACGCAAGGCAACCATCCGCGCAACCTGAATGCAGTGCTGGAGATCACAGAGCGGCCTACCGGACTGGCTACGGTCACCGTCACCCTCGAAAATACGCTCGACGGGGAAGAGTACGCCGTACATGCACACGATATGGCCGACCCCGATACGACTCCCAATAACACGCCTTACAATGAAACACCAAACGGAGACGTATTTGCGCAGCTGATTGTAGGCAATGGGGGAAGCGCCACCGGCTCGTTTGAGACCGACATTTCCTACCTTGAGCTGATCAACGACTATGAGGCATTCTTCGTCGTGCACGATCCAACTCAGGATCTGAGCACCGTTGACCTTACTACCTACCTCATCCTGGGCGTGTTTGGGGAATCGCTCGAAGCAAGCGACCCCAACCTGCGTGCCGTTACGATCACGATGGGCAATGATGGCTCAAATGCTTACGTCGCAACCAGCGTGGAGGGCGCTCCTCAGGAAGATGTCGTCGCGCTCAACGAAAGCAACCCGACCGTCATGCTTCAGGAAGGGATGCGGTACAAGTTTGTCATTGAGAATGGCGGAGCTCACCCTTTCGGTATTGACGATGGGGCAGGAACTACGCTCCTCAATCATGACGGTAGCGGCTCTTTTTCCGACGATGCAGCGGTGAATCTCATTACAGACGATGAGGGCGGTCTTTCTTTCAACCTGACCGCCGATCTGTCTGATGCTCTTGTAGCGTACTTCTGTAATTTCCATGGGCCGATGCGGGGCGAGCTTGCTATTATTGAGTAGCTTTCAGCCGCTTCGCACATTCGCCCTGATGTTTAAAGAGAGGGGGTTCTCTTGCAGGAGAGCCCCCTCTCTTTTTGCTACCGCTACCGTTAACCCGCCTTTGCTTAGGCAGCTGCTTGCGCAGCACGCCTCCTCAGTCGCTCTGCCCGTGACGGTATCTCATCTATTTACCGAATGGCTCCTTGTGTTGCATGATGCTTTTCTCTTCTCCGGTTCTGTCCTTATCTCCCCCTACCGGCCCCCTCAGAGCCTGTTTGAGTTTTGGTTTGCAGGCGAGAGCGAGCGCCGCTGCCCGGAGCCCAAATTAAGAAATCGGTAGCGGTTCAATGATAAGTGATTGTCGTGTAGCTGACACTATCGGATCCGGCTCAACCCCCTCTGTCTACCGACATCTCCCCCTTGGACAAGGGGGAGAAGCCCAAAGGGAGAGGGGGTTCGAACAAGACAAACCTGCAGTATCTGATAGCCTTATCACTTAGCGTCTACCCACTACCAAGAAATCAAAACAGGTTCTCAGACCTGCTGGCCTAATAAGAACATATCTCCTGTTGGCTGCGGCATGCCCCCTTCGGGCTCCAGTGTTACGGCAAAAGCATTAGCAGACGGCGACGGCTCCGCATCGAACTGGTCAACCACGAAGAAAAGATCGCGGCGTGATTGGTCGAAATGAAACACCCCAGCCGATATCGGCGCCTGCTCGTCTTTGATTAGCCACAACTGGTAGTCTTTATTTTGAGGAGGCGGCGGCAGATTGGCCATCTGCAAGACTGCCCGCCCCTCTGTTGGCGCCCAAACGATCTTCCCGTAGCCCTCAGGACTGGCATCGAGCCCCCCCATGTTTATGAGCCGCGCTTCGCGCGCAGCAAGCACTGTCAGCAGCTCTTGCTGCTGTTGGACCTCACCCTCCAACTGCGTAATAACGGCTTGCTGATCAGATACGGTGCTGCGCAGATCAAGCGTTAGATATGCCAGTCCGGTCGATACCACCAGAAGCAACACAGCAGCCAGCTTGTAAGCCCCTGTCGAACGCGAAGAAGCACGCCGTGACGCCTCACGGTCCGGTGCACGGTCTGGCGCACGATCAGGTCTCTGTCCAGTGCTCGATCCGGTGTTTTGTGAGGCAGACGGCGCGCCAGACGGCTCGTCAAAATCAGGCTGCGCGTTGGAAGACGACGCCCCCTGTACAGAGCCAATAGATGCCATAAGACGCGTTTCGACGGCATCAGAAGGCGACTCGGGCTCGGCAGCCAGCGCCAACTCATCGCGCACGTCACACAGGTCATGGTAGAACGCCTCTTGCTCGGTCGAAGCCTCCTCAAGCATCGTTTCAAAACGGGCCTGCTCGGACTCGTCAAGCGCTCCCAGGACATACCCCGCACAGAGCGATTCGAAGTCAGTATGTGCGTTTTCGTTTTCCATAGCGCCGTTAGTCTTCCTCCGTCAGCATCTCACGCAGCTTAATCATACCCTGGCGCGTTCGGTACTTTACCGTGCCCAAGGGGATACCGGTACGTTCTGCAATTTCGGACTGGCTTAGCCCTTCAAAGTAGGCAATCTGAATCACAGTACGTTCTTTTTCAGAAAGCTGTTGCAGCGCCTCACGGAGGCGTTCTGCCCGGTTGCCAAGTACCGTATCTTTGTATGGACTGTTGCCCCGTGCCGCGGGGACCATCGTAAAGTCATCGACAGTGTGCTCTTGCCGCTGGATGTTCTTGTACACCTTCGAACGCGTGCGGTCAATTGCTTTGTTGCGCGCAATCGTGACAATAAAACTGTACGGCTTGCCCCGATCCGGGTTAAACCGGTCCGCCTTCTCCCATACCTGCGTGAACACCTCTTGCAGGCAGTCTTCGGCTTCTTCCCGGTCGTTCAATATTGAAAGCAACAGACCGAAGATGATATTTTTGTACGTACGATAGAGATTTCTGAGCGCCTCTTCATCCCCGTCTTGAATACGACGCATCCACTCGGCTTCCTGTACCCTGGAGTAGGCCGCCAGGCCTATCAAGAAACCAATCAGTAAAAGGAAGAGGTCTTGCATACAGGTACGAAGTTAGTACGCTACCGGATGGTTTAGGCGCACCGGAAAGTCATCTAAGAGAAAACGGGGGCTGCATATAGCTACGACAGAATAGGAAGAGCAAAGATAGGGTGCAACCGTGCCTGAAGACGCTCAGGCCGGTATGCAACGAACGCGGCCTGCGGCTTCCTCCTCCCTGCGAAGCGTGGGTAAGATAGAGAGGAAGCGCACTTAACCCGACCATTCAAGCGCGAAACGCCACATAGCGCACGGTCCAGGTGGAAGGCCGATGTCCCCGTTACGCGACGAAACTGCAGACCCTGGCACGCACGGAACGCCTGCAAGGCCTTGCTTGCACGGAGCACGCAAACACCAATCCGCGATAGAGCGTACATGGTGGTACCCCTTTTTCGCATCCCCCTGAGCCTCTAATCAGATCGATCCGGCGTTATGAGCGAGCAGTTGCACAAGGCCGCATTTCTTGGACCCAAAGGCGAGAACCTGGACGAGCTGGAACAGCTTCTGCTTGAAGTGCTGCGCGACCATGTGTTCTGGCGCCGCAATTTTCATCCGAGCGATCCGCGCCTCATCGCCGAGCATGATAAGCGCTCGGAGGCGTTTACGGCGATGACAGCGCAGATGCGCGATGAGCTGTTTAAGATTCTGTCGGAGCTGAAGCGTGCGGCCCCGCTCTACTCGCCGCGCCAGGTGGCGCACATTGTGAGCGACCCCACGCTACCCGCGCTCGTCGGCTACTTTGCCGGACTCCTCTACAACCAGAACAATGTGGTTGAGGAGGTCTCGCCCGAGACGGTGCGCGAGGAGCGGGCGTACTTTACCGCACTCGCTGAGATGGTCGGCTATCCTGAGTTTCTGCCTGAGAAGCTGCCGCCTAATGCTCGCGCGCGCCGCCGGCCCTTTAGCTGGGGGCACCTGTGCAGCGGGGGCACCGTGGCAAACCTCGAAGCGCTCTGGATGGCCCGCAACGTGCGGCTCTATCCGCTCTCGGTGCGGCTCGTGGGCGAAACGCACACCGACTTTGCCCACATGGCGCGCATGGAGGTCAAGACGGCCCAGGGCGATACAGCTACGCTTGAGGACCTGTCGACGTTTGCGCTCTCGAACCTGCCCATTGGAGAGATCACCGACCTGCATCTGCGCATCAAAGCCCAGCTGGCCGAGGCCGACCGGGCAACCGCGCAGGCGTTTCAGGAGGCCATCCCGAGCGTGCGTACGGCCGGACTCGCCTCGTTTCTGCTCTCCTACAACCAGACCTTCCCCGACGACCCGGCGCGGCTGCCCAAGGTGCTCATCTCGCAGGCCGCGCACTACTGCTGGAAGAAGAACCTCGACGTGGTCGGGCTGGGTGCGGATGCGCTTGAAACGATACCTACCGACGACCGCATCCGCCTCGATATGGATGCCCTCACAGAACGGGTGCGCACCCATGCCGAAAACCGGCAGCCCGTGCTGGGCGTGGTCAGCATCTGCGGCACCACTGAGGAGGGCGCCGTCGACCCGCTGCACAAAATCGAGGCGTTCCGCGAAGAGGCTGCCGCCCACGGCCTCACGTTCTGGCATCACTGCGACGCCGCCTTCGGGGGCTACTTCGCGTCGATGCTTCCCAAAGACGACGCGGGCGACGTGGTGCCCTACGACGAGGTCGACGACGCCGCACTTACAGGCGACAAGGCGCTCGTCGATGCAGATGTCTACAACGGCATTGCCGCCATGGCCGAGGCCGACTCCATCACCATCGACCCGCACAAGTTCGGATACATTCCGTATCCGGCCGGTGCTGTGCTCTTTCGCGACTACCACGTGCGCGACGCCATCTCGTATGCCGCCCCCTACCTCGCCGACGACGACCGCTCCGGCTTTGGGGGCTTCCTGGGGCAGTGGACGCTCGAAGGCTCGCGCCCCGGTGCAGCGGCGGTGAGCTGCTACCTGTCGCAGGCCATGGTACCGCTCACGCCCGAGGGCCACGGCCAGCTCATGAAGAACTGCATCGCCGTCAACCAGGCGCTGGTCGATGCCATGCACCGCCACTTCCCCGACGAGAGCTGGATTGAGCTGCGTCCGCTGGCTACGCCCGACACGGTCGGCTACTGCTTTGTGCTGATGCCCCGCTCGGGCTTCAACTCCATCGCTGCACTCAACACCTACACCGAGCGCATCTGGCGCCGCATGACCGTAGATGGGCGCGACGACATCAACCAGTACGACTTCCTGGTGTCGAAGACCGAGGTGGAAGCCCAGGCCTATGAGCACGTCTTACGCGACGTACTTCCAGCAGCGCTTCTCGACGATGCGCTCACGCACAACGCCTCGCTCACGCTGCTGCGCACCTGCATCATGAACCCGTTTCTCACCGACTGGTCGCAGCATGACCCGCCGTTTGCTGATCAACTATCCGCCTTCCTCCACGAAATGGCTCTCGACGAACACCTGAGCGATGTCTTGCCCGCCCGCCCCGTATCCGACGACGAGCGCCGGTCGGTCGCCGTCATCGAAACGGTCCCCGACGCCCCCGACTCGCTCACCGAGCAGCTGCGGATGCACGAGTCCACCGCCGCTCGCCTCGACATCACCGCGCGCCTGCCCAACGACAGCCGCCCGGCCGACGTCTGGAACGGCTACGACGCCGTGCTCCTTGCCGCCGACGATCTCGACATGCCCGTCATGCAACGCACCGTACGCACCCTTGGACTGGCCCACGTGCCGGTATTTGTTATGGGGGATGCAAGCGCCACCGACCATCGCGACCTGTTTGCCCGGGTCGACGGGGCCTCGCCCCAGTGGATCGTTCATGAATCGCCCGAGCGACGGCTTCAGCATCTGTTAGCCCGGCTGTATGCGCGCGGCGAAGAGGTGCCAACGCTGTAAATGGTAAATGCCCCGACCCTTGCTCGCTTGACGCCCTGCCCGTAACGCCCTGCCTGTGCCACGCACGCAACGAGTCCGCAAAAGAGATGGAGGTATCGTAAACAATAGAGCACCCACCGGGTTGTGACGACAGGTGCACAGGATGGGCGCGTCACGCTGTTTTACGGTCGTCTCTGTTTTATAGGCGTTTTACCGGCCTCGCGGAGACTCCATCCCGCCCTTTTCTTCTTCGTTCTTCGTTTCGCTTTCCACGCAGCTGCATGAGCCAGACCATCTCGACCATCTCGACCGACACCTTCGCCGATCATGCGCAGTCCCCCGCCCATACCCTGCTCGACATCCGATCGGTGGCCGCGTACAACGGATGGCCCCGCCACGGAGCCGCCCGCGGGGGCCACGTGCCCGGCGCCAAGAGCCTGCCCATGCGGTGGACTAAATACATGGACTGGGTGGAGGTCCCCGAAGACAAAGGGATGGACCCGAAGGCTCCGCTCACGATTTATGGCCACGACGCCGACGATGTCGACGCCATCGCCGCCAAGTTTGAGCGACTCGGATTCGAACAGCTCTACACCTACCACCACTTCAACGACGACTGGGCCGCGAATCCGGAGCGCCCGCTGCGCGCCATGGCCCGGTATGAGCAGCTGGTGTACCCGGAATGGCTCAATACGCTGCTTAACGGGGGCACGCCCGAAGCGGTACGGGGCGACGATGTGGTTGTGTGCCATGCCCACTACAACTACCGCGCCGACTACGAGCAGGGGCACATCCCCGGCGCGATTCCCCTCAACACCAACTGGCTCGAAGACCCCGAAACGTGGGACCGGCGTCCGCCCGAGGAACTCAAGCAGGTGCTTGCCGACCTCGGAATCCACCAGAACACCACCGTGGTATGCTACGGACGCTTCTCGTTTCCGACATACGAGCACGACTTTCCAGCGCAAAGCGCGGGGCACCTGGGCGCAATGCGGTGTGCGGCGCTGATGCTCTATGCAGGCGTCGGCGACGTCAAAGTGCTGAACGGCGGACTCAACCGCTGGGAGGATGAGGGGCTTCCGCTTTCAACCGAAGACGTGGAGCCTACGCCGGTCGATGACTTTGGCGCCGAGGTGCCGCTCTGTCCCGAGTATATGATCGACATTCCGGAAGCTCAGGCCCTTATCGACGCCGACGATGGCGAGCTGGTGAGCGTGCGGAGCTGGGAGGAGTTCATTGGAGAACGCAGCGGCTACCACTACATCGAAGCAAAAGGACGCATCCCGGGCGCGGTGTTCGGCAACTGTGGGAGCGACGCCTACCACATGGAGAACTACCGCAACTTCGACTACACCACCCGCGAGTTTCAGGAGATTGAGCAGAAGTGGGCCGAGGCCGGAGTCGTACCCGAGAAGCATGTCGCCTTCTACTGTGGTACCGGCTGGCGCGGAAGCGAGGCGTTTATGAACGCCTACCTCATGGGCTGGCCCCGCATCTCCGTCTTCGACGGCGGTTGGTACGGGTGGAGCAACGCCAACCTGCCCTCAGAAACAGGCATTCCCGCATCAGTCGCCTGATCCGCGTAAGCAATACCTGATCAGCAATACCTGATCAGTAGTACCTGTTTGACTACTCGATAGCCCTCTGTTTTAGAGCCTGTTTGGGTTTTGGTTTGTAGGCGAGAGCGAGCGCCGCTGCGGCGAAAATTGGACCCCGATGGCGGTTCGTAGCCGGGGCTACGGGCCCACATCGGGGGCAATTTGCACCAGGGGCATGACCTTCGGCCCCAGTCCAGCGCCGCCGCTCGGAGCCCAAATTAAGAAATCAAAACAGGCTCTTAAACCTTTCCCGGGGGCAAATGCTTCTCCGTTCGCCTACACTGGAGACCTCCGCGCCGGGCGGCGCTCCTCATGATGAAGCTGCATCCCGTATCAAAGTAGCATCGTAGAGTGGCATGTGTGCGCTGTACTTGTTTTACTGTACGCGCACCGGTGCAGTGTTGCGCTGCCGCTGCGTATCCTATCGAACCCTTGTTCACCGATCTGACCTACGCCCTATGAGCACGCATGAGCTTGCCGGAGAGCCCGCTCCCGAATCCGTCTTAACCGATATTCCCGCCCTGCTACAGGCCTACCAGGCCAACGAGCCCGACCCGTCGGTGCCCGCACAGCGCGTGTCGTTTGGTACGTCGGGGCACCGGGGCACCGCGCTGAACCACACCTTCAACGAGAATCACATTCTGGCGATTGCCCAGGCCGTATGCGACTACCGCAATCAAGCGGGCATCGACGGCCCCCTCTTTCTGGGCATGGATACCCACGCGCTCTCGGCGCCCGCCCAGGCGACCTGCCTGGAGGTGTTCGCCGGTAACAACGTGGCCGTGCGCATGGCCGCCGACGATGGCGTAACGCCCACCCCCGCTGTGTCGCACGCCATCCTCACCTACAACGACGGACGTACCGAGGGGCTCGCCGATGGCGTGATCATTACCCCCTCGCACAACCCGCCCGTCGACGGCGGCATCAAGTACAACGGTCCGACCGGCGGCCCCGCTACACCTAACGCCACCAGCTGGATCGAGACGCGGGCGAACAACCTTCTCGATGCCGAGCTTGCCGGCGTGCAGCGCATTGGCTACGAACAGGCCCTGCGTGCCGACACCACCTACACGTACGACTTCATGGGCCGCTATGTCGACGACCTCGACGCGGTGCTCGACATGGAGCTCATCCGCGAGTCGGGCCTCTCGCTCGCCGTTGACCCGCTGGGTGGAGCCGGAGTGCACTACTGGCAGGCTATCGCCGACACCTACGACCTGCCGCTGGAGGTGCTGCGTACCGACATCGACCCCACCTTTTCGTTCATGACGCTCGACTGGGACGGCAAGATACGCATGGATCCGTCCTCACCACACGCCATGCAGTCGCTCATCAATCTCAAAGACCAGTACGACGTCGCCTTTGCGTGCGACACCGACCACGACCGCCATGGCATTGTGACCGGTAGCGGCGGACTCATGCCACCGAATGCGTACCTCAGTGTTATGGCCGATGCGCTGCTCAACAGCCGCGATCAGTGGGCCAGCGACGTGGGCATTGGCAAAACCGTCGTAACCACCCGCCTGCTCGACCGCATTGCCGCCCACTACGACCGCCCGATTACGGAGGTGCCGGTCGGGTTTAAGTGGTTCGTGGACGTGCTCTACGACGGTACCTGTGGATTTGTGGGCGAGGAGAGCGCCGGCGCCTCTTTCCTCCGCAAAGACGGCACCGTGTGGAGCACCGACAAAGACGGCATTATTGCCAGCCTCATGGCCGCCGAGATTATGGCACGCACGGGCGAAGACCCGAGCCAGCGCTACGAGAAACTCACCGAGCAGTTTGGCGACCCGGTCTACGAACGGATCGATGCGCCCGCCACCCCCGAGCAGAAGGCCGTACTCAAAAACCTGACGCCCGCCCTCGTCAAGCAAGACGAGCTTGCCGGCGAGCCCATCCAGGCCATCCGCACCCAGGCCCCCGGCAACGACGCCGCCATTGGCGGACTCAAAGTCGAAACCGAGAACGGATGGTTTGTAGCGCGTCCGTCGGGTACCGAAGCCATCTACAAGATCTACGGCGAAAGCTTCAACGGCCGCGCCCACCTCGACCAGATCCACGCCGACGCCCAGGCGCTTGTCAACCGCGCCTTCGACAGCGCCGACGCTACTGCATAAGCGCTACACACAACTCATCGCAACCACCCGGGCAGGTACAGGGGGATGCGAACGGCCGTGCCCCCTCCCAACCTCTGCCGTACAGGACAGGCCATCGTCCTACGCGAGAAGGTCTCCATACAGGGGGCCTTTTCGTGTATAGGGCGTACCGGTGCGTACAGCCCATTCTGGAGCTCTCTGCGCCTCCCCTGAGACATGCGAGAGTAGAGAGTAGACAAACCCTAAGAGCCTGTTTGGGTTTTGGTTTGTAGGCGAGAGCGAGCGCCGCTGAAGCGAAAATTGGATCACGATGGAGGTTCGTAGCCGGGGCTACGGGCCGACATCGGGGGCAATTTGCACCAGGGGCATGACCTTCGGCCCCAGTCCAGCGCCGCCGCTCGGAGCCCAAATTAAGAAATCAAAACAGGTTCTAAGTAGGCATCCCAACTCCTGGATTTCCTGGATTCAGGGAGCTGCCCCACAGCGTTGATTTTTAGCGTCCAAGATGCGCAGCCAACGGGTCGATCGCAGGTAGCGCTTCTCACACAGCGCAAGAATCAGAGAGCAGCCCGGATAAGCCTGCTTCTATGATAGCTTCTCGCTTATTTTCGTGAGGGTCTTCCGCCCCGGAAAGTTCGGGGACGGACAAGCACTCCAGGCAGCGTGTGAAGAAGTTAAGGCATCCACCACAGTAGGGAGGATGAGTTCATCTAGTGGAAGACCAGTCACTGAAATGCGGCCTTACGCGAGTACTTTGTTGTACCTACGTTGTACCATTGAAATGGCAAACCCATACAAAGCAGGGTCTTAGACGAAACTATAGTGGGCCCGGCAGGACTTGAACCTGCGACCGATCGATTATGAGTCGACTGCTCTAACCACCTGAGCTACGGGCCCGTTGCGTTTGTGTACTTGATTTGAGAATAGTTATCTATAGCCACCGGTTTCGGGCGAGTTGGGTTCCGGGAGTCGCTTTGAACATTTGTGGAGGGCCCGTTGCGTCAGGCAGGGGCTCCTGCGTCAGACTTGCTTTCTACATATCAGATGCCGCCTCCCCCGAAGAGAAGACGGCACCTGACCCTGAGATCACCCTGTTGCGCAGCACACAATGCCGTGTACGACGCATCCGAGACGGCTACTCGCTCTTCACCGTCTGGATATCGAGATTGATCGTTACGTCGTGCCCGACAACCACGCCCCCGGCCTCGGTGAGACGATTCCACATGAGTCCGTACTCAGTACGGTCGATGATCGTCGTTGCAGTGAACGCCGCCCGCTCGTTGCCCATCGGACCCTGCGCTGCGCCGACAAACGCTGCATCGAACGCTACAGACTTCGTCACATCTTTAATCGTCAGGTCGCCTTCAAGCGTGAAGGTCGAGCCGTCTACGTTTGAGATGCCCGTGCTCTCAAATGACATCGTCGGGTAGCTGACTGCATCGAAGAAGTCGTCCGACCGCAGATGGTCGTCGCGGTCTTCATTGCGGGTATCGATGCTCGCAATCTGCACCGTGGCCGCCGTCTGCAGCGTATGCAGGTTGTCCGGATCGACCTCAACCGTCGCGTCAAAGTCGTGGAAGGCACCCGTTACCCGACTGATACCCAGATGACGTACCGAAAAGGTGACTTCGGAGTGCGCTTTGTCCACGTTCCATGACAGGACTTCGGTGAGGGATGGAGACGGGGCCAGGTCGTTGCCATGGTCAACCGGTGAATCAGGAGCAATCGATCCAAACGAGAAGCCGGCCCAGATCAGGAGGGCGGCGGTTAGTGCAAGGGCAAAAGCAGTGCGGTTCAACGTCATAGTGCAATACAAGAGTAGTTAGGAAAAACAATCCGAGACCGAGAGCGCCCCCATGTTGCGACACGCATATGTAAAGTGTCTTACAGCGCGCGGCCCTATCAGGGAAGCGGATACGCTGGCACACAGACCACTAAAAACGCCCCGCTCGGCCAGTATGTGGCTCGAACGGGGCGTGCGTTACACCCTCTATCGTATAACGCAGTGCTTTATCTTGCACCGGTGTAGCTTACTCTTCGGCTTTCAGCATCTGAAGATCGAGCGTGATGGTCACGTCGTGGCCCACAATGATGCCACCGGCATCCGTCAGCTCGTTCCAGCTTACGCCGTAGTCCATCCGGTCAATGACTGTCGTAGCAGTGAAGGCCGCCCGCTCGTTGCCCTGCATTCCTACCGCAGTGCCAAGCAGTTCGGCATCGAACTCAACTTCACGCGTTACGTCTTTGATCGTCAGGTCACCCACGAGCGTGAACGAAGACCCGTCAATGTCAAGTACCTCGCTGCTTACAAACGTCATTTCCGGGAAGCTCTCCGCATCGAAGAAGTCGGGGGAGCGCAGGTGGTCGTCGCGGTCTTCCACCCGGGTATCGATGCTGCCAACCTGCACGGTAGCCGTGGTTTCGAGCGAGCTCAGGTCGTCGGGATCGGCCGTCAGTTCAACGTCGAAGTCATGGAAGACGCCCGTCACGCGGCTCAGCCCAAGATAGCGGACAAAGAACGTGGCTTCAGAATGGAAAGGGTCAAGATTCCATGTTACGGCTTCAGTTGTGGCCTCCGTAACCGCGGGCTCCGGCTCAGGATCGTCGGCGGGCGCCCACGAAAATCCAGCCCATACGAGCGCGGCAACGAGAAGAAGTGCGGGGAAAGCGTGCTTTTTGTTCATGGATATAACAGGTTGATCAACAGAATAACGGTCTGCATCTCACAACCACTCAATGCTCAAAGGGTGCCCTCATTTTAAGTGTTGCAACATTGTTTTGCGAGATTATATCATGTGGTGGCGTATTATCTCGGGTCGGGCTATCTCTTTTTCTTCTGTGGAATCATGCGCCTCCTCGGCTGCATGGATTCTTCGGACTGGCAGAAATGCCTCGCATCCTGTATCATGCAGGTTGGATAGTTATTGATAGTCGTAAACGCCTGCCTTCCGCCCCGTTCTTGCCTCACCCTGATGCTGCTATGCCCGTTCGGTCTGTCTCGTTCTTCTTTGTCCTACTCGTCGCCGGTTCCTCACTCTTACCTGCATCTGCTCAGGAACGGGCCACGCCGACCATCATACCCATGCGCGAGCGCGCCGAGGTGATCGACCGCTGGCTTGAGGAGCGTTTCGAGACGATGCTTCCTGCTCTGATGCGCCGTGAAAACGTGGAGCTCTGGGTGGTCATCGGGCGGGAGTACAACGAGGATCCAGTGCTTCGCACGATGCTCCCCGGCACCTGGCAGTCAGCCCGCCGCCGCACTGTGTTGCTCTTTCATGACCAGGGGCCCGGCGAAGGGATCGAACGGCTCGCCATTAGCCGCTACGCAGTGGGCGACCTGTTTCCGGCCGCGTGGGACCCGGAGGCGCAGCCCAACCAGTGGGCGCGTCTTGCTGATGTCATTGCCGAACGCGATCCGGCTACGATCGCGGTGAACACCTCCGAGACGTTTGCCCTCGCCGACGGCATGACCGCGAGCGAGATGAACCAATTTGAGCGGGCGCTCTCCGATACCTATCGCGAGCGGATCGTATCGGGTGAGGCGCTCTCCATTGGCTGGCTCGAAACACGCACCGCCAACGAGATGACGGTCTACCGGCAGATCAACCGCCTTGCCCATACGATTATCGAGGAGGGACTCTCAGAGGCGGTGATCCAGCCGGGCATCACGACGACAGCTGACGTGCAGTGGTGGTACCGCGAGCGCATCCGCGACCTGAACCTGACCGCCTGGTTTCATCCGAGTGTGTCGGTGCAGCGTGCTGCCGCCCACAGCGACGACGGCGACTTTTCGGGGCCAGCGAGCGACACGGTGATTCAGCCCGGCGATCTCATCCACATGGACCTTGGCATCACCTACCTGCGCCTCAACACGGATACGCAGCGCAACGCCTACGTGCTACGCCCCGGCGAAACCGAAGCGCCCGAGGGCTTCCGCGACGGATTGCACGTAGCCAACCGCGTTCAAGATCTGCTTACCGATGCGTTCGAGCCCGGACGTACAGGCAATGAGATTCTGGCTGCCGCGCTGCAGGCAGCTGATGATGAAGGTATCGATGCCACGATCTACACGCATCCGCTGGGCTACCACGGGCACGGTGCCGGTCCCACGATTGGGCTGTGGGATCAGCAGGAAGGCGTTCCAGGATGGGGCGACTACCCGCTCTACCCAAACACCTCACACTCTATTGAGCTCAACGCTGCTGTGACGATCCCAGAGTGGGATGACCAGGAGATCCTGATGCGGGTAGAGGAAAATGCATTCTTCGACGGCGATCGCGTCACCTACCACGACGGGCGCCAGACGGAACTGTATCTTATTCCACGTCAGCCATAGCCCTTAGGCCAACAATCCGTAGCCACCAGGTCGGGGGCTTCTGCTCTTCCAACCAACGCACAAACACTATGTCAAACAGCAGGTCAAGCGGCTACGAGCCCATTGCGTGTGCTACGTACGACGAGTTGGGACTGCGCATGATGCGCGGTACCCAAACGCAATTCACCATCGAGCCCCCCAACACAACCCGTACGATCACCGGGCGCATCGAGGATATCTACAGCGACGACAGCGCCGAGTACATCCGTCTCGACACCGGTGATGTAGTGCGCCTGGATCACATTGTGCAGGTGGAAGATATAGACGACGCTGCGTAGTAGCAGCCTGTTTTCAATGTGATACCGTTCTCAGGAAGTGCCAGGCATCGACGGCCCTGGAACTGCGGTTGGATTCTATCGACCTTCATTGGGATTCGACCGGGTATCCTACCTCACGCTATCTCATCCTCGTCGCACCAACTTCTATGGCTGGATCCGACGCCCTCCGCTCCCTCCTCACCACACAACTCGACGCCACCGTGGCTCGCCGGTCGCACACGGAGATCCTCCGGGATATTCCCGCCTCCGCCCGAGGCGTGTTGCCTGATGGGCTGCCTGAGGCATATTCGCTCTGGCAGATCCTGGAGCACATGCGACGTTCACAGGCCGACTACCTACAGTACTGCACGGATCCCGACTATACCTTCTCTACGTGGCCAGACGACTACTGGCCCGGCACGCTCGGACCGCCCAGTGACGCGGCCTGGACCCGGAGCCTCAATCGGTTTCAAGCAGACCTGCAGGACGCAAAGGCGCTTGTGAACGACCCGTCTATCGACATTGCAGGCGCAATTCCCCACGCCAGCGGGGTCGGCTACCACGGCACTACGTACGCCGAGGAGATCGGGAGCATTGCAGACCATAACGCCTACCACCTCGGACAGGTCGTTACGGTGCGCCGTCTACTTGGCATCTGGCCCCCTTCCAACCTTAAAGAAGCGGACTGGTCTGCGCCAGAATGAGCCCTTCCAAAAGCTGTTTGGAGATCGATGAGATGCCGACACAAGCCGAAGTACAGGACATGCAACTATTGTCTGCCAATATCTACAACATGTAGGCAAGAGCCTTATTGCGGAACGCGTTAGCGGAGCAGGAGCTATGTTTCTTACCTGCATAACTCGTTGGACGTATGCTCTCCTTCGCGTTGTCTTCGCGTAGCCTCCATTCCCCATGTCACAGCAAGGCGAACTGGAACGGACGCTGGGTTTGCCGCAAGCGCTTGCCATCGGCATTGGTACGATGGTGGGTGCAGGCATCTTTGTCTTTCCTGGGCTCGCTGCCGGACAGGCAGGTCCGGCGGCTGCGCTGTCGTTTGCCATTGGCGCAGGCATCGCGCTGCTCGTGGCGCTGCCGACCTCTGAGCTCGCTACGGCGATGCCTGGGAGCCTGTTTGGGTTTTGGTTTGCAGGCGAGAGCGAGCGCCGCTGAGGCGAAAATTGGACCCCGATGGCGGTTCGTAGCCGGGGCTACGGGCCGCCATCGGGGGCAATTTGCACCAGGGGCATGCCCTTCGGCCCCAGTCCAGCGCCGCCGCTCGGAGCCCAAATTAAGAAATCAAAACAGGCTCTAAGGGGATGCATGGCGTCCGCATCCCCCTGTACCTGTGCGCCGAACCAGCAGCGTTACCCAACATGGCGGCCTACATTACTCTTTGGCTGTGCGCGTAGCCCCTGCGCTTGAAAGGTGGGACGCAGCACTTCGCGTGCGAACGTTTTGAGCGTGGTGGGCGTGGTGGTTGATTTGGTACGGGGTTCGGCCTTGTACGCCGTTCCGTAGTGCGCCAGTCCGCCCGTCATGCTTGCGTAGTCGGCTGCTGTGCCCGGACTCGCCCCCATAAATACGAGGGTTTCGGCGACGGCTTCGGGCGATACCTGCTGGTAGTGCACCGGGCACTCCAGGGCGTCGCTGAACACGGCGGCGGCTTCGCGCATGGTGCAATCGGCCGGCCCATGCACCCCCACACAGTCGTGCCCGGCCCAGTCGCCTGAACGCAGCCACCGCACTGCCACGTCGGCGATGTCGCGGGTGGCCACCATCGGGTTGGGTAGGTCAGGGGGAAGCGCGTTGTACATTGTACGCTCGGATGCGATCGTCGCCAGGTTGACCAGAAAGTTTTCCATGAAGTAGCCAGGACGTAGCGCTACGACATGCTTGGCCTTTTCGTACAGCATGTTCTCGACAGCGCCCAGCGCAGAGATCGGTCCCAGATTCTCGTGATGGGCGCCCGCGCTCGATAGGAAGACAATGCGGGGCACTTCGCCGGCAGGCAGCGCATCGACAAATGCATTGCCAAGCTGCGTGTACCACGCCCCGAAGCTTTCAGCGGACAGGTTGGGCGGCGCCAGAAAGAAGACGGCGCGCACGCCATCGAGCGCCGTACGCAGATCGCTCGTACGCTGCAAGTCGCCTTCCACAACCTCGGCCTGCGTGGCTGCAATGATGGAGAGCCGGTTACGGTCGCGCACGAAGAGCCGTGTGGGCTCTCCGGCATCGAGCAGCTGCTGGGTAACACGCCGCCCGATGTTGCCCGTCGGCGTGGTCACGAGGATGGGAGACTGCACGTTAGCCATAGGGATTCGGAGCGGATAGACGAAAAGCTAAACATCGTTTTTATATATCGACGTTTTTGCGTCCTGTCATGCGCCCCCGGACTGCGATGTATATGCGCCAGTGGCGCTATGCGATAGATCTGTGCGGGTGATGATAGGCTCTTTTACCAGAGTACCCCAGAGGAGATGCGGATCCTGGATCGGTAGCGGTTCAATGTTAAATGATTGCCTGTGGTTTACATCATCGCAATCTGCTCAAACCCCCTCTGTCTGCCGACATCTCCCCCTTGGCCAAGGGGGAGAAACCCGTAGGGAGAGGGGGTTCGAAGAAGAAAGAGCTGCTGCATTCAATCGCTTTATCATTTAGCGTCTATCCACTACCCCTGGATCTTGTCTGCAGGGGCGTGCTTCTCCGACCGTGTGCAGCCTGCGGGGCGTTTTCAGACGCTGCCTACTCCATTATACGAATGCTGCTACTGCACGCGATCGGGGTTGGCCTCTACAAAGCTGTTCCAGCCGCTGTACTGTTCGGTGGCCCCGTGCGAGCGGCGGTTCGTATGGCAGAGTGCAATAGCAAGCGCGTCGGAGGCGTCGAGTGCGATGTCGGCGGCGGCGGCGTTCATCTCCAGAATCGCATGGATCATGTAGCGTACCTGCTGTTTCGAGGCGTTGCCGTTGCCCGTCACCGACTTCTTGATCTCTTTAGGCGTATATTGCACCACATCCAGATCGTGGTTCAGCCCAGCCATCATGGCGGCAGCTTGCGCACGGCCCAGTTTGAGCATCGACTGCGGGTTCTTTCCGTACACGGGCATCTCAATAGCAAGCACCTCGGGCGTATGCGCATCAATGAGCGCCGCCACCTCGTCGTAGATCTGCTTGAGCCGGTCGAGGTGAGCTGTGTCACTGTTTAGCCGAATGACGCCCTGCGCCCGTGCACGCTCGGCAGACCCGTCTACTTCAATAATGCCATAGCCGGTACAGTTGGATCCGGGATCGATGCCAAGGATGATCATGCGGGTGTATATGCTGGATGGGAGAGCAACGTGTGATGCTGTGACGGACTACGAGCAAGTGTTAATCATCGGAGTGGAGCGAGAGCGCTTCGCCGTCGTCGGCGAGCGTGGTGTACACCGCATCTACGTCGTCGTGATCTTCGACTTTTTCAACCAGCGTGCGCACTTGCTCGGCCTCGGAGGCATCGAGCGAAACGGTGGTCGCGGGAATGCGCACCAGGTCGGCGTCGTCGACAGGAATGTCGACCGATTCGAGAGCGTCTTCGACATTGGTGAACGTTTCGACTGGAGTCGTTACCACGTACATATCGTCTTCGGTACGCAGATCTTCGGCCCCGGCCTCCACTACAACCTCAAAGAGTTGCATCTCGTCAGCAGCATCGACCGGAACGTAGATCTCTCCTTTCTGCTCGAAGAGATAGCCCACGGATCCCTCTTTGCCCAGGTTTCCGTTGTGGGTACTAAAGAGATGCCGTAGGTCGGCTACCGTGCGGTTCGTGTTATCGGTCATCGCCTCAATGAAGACCGCCACACCGTGGGGGGCGTAGCCCTCATAGCTGGCCGGCTCGTAGTCTTGTCCTTCAAGCTCGCCTGTGCCTCTCTTGATGGCACGCTCAATGGTGTCTTTGGCCATGTTTTCAGCCTCGGCACGCTCAATGGCATTGGCGAGCGTAGCGTTCATCTCGGGGTCGCCCCCGCCCTCGCGGGCCGCCACCGAAATCTCGCGCGAGAGCCGCGCCCAGATCTTCGACTTCTTTTTGTCTTCTTTGGCTTTCTGTCGCTTAATCTTCGACCATTTATTGTGTCCAGCCATGGCATCGCCCGGGTTTGTTCACAGAGTGCTGGTGTGCAATAAAAAGGGTACGAAAAGGATGCGGAGGGGATTCGTTGGTCCTGCTGCTTACCGCTGACCTCTTCGGCTTCAAGCACGTCTTGTTCAAAATACGCAATCGGAGACCTTAGGACGCGCCGCACTATCAGCCACTAAATCCGGTAAAGCTCAGCGCGACATATACCCCGTAAGCAATTAACAGCACCCCGCCTTCCAACCGGCTTAGGCGGCGGCCTGTGTAGAGAAACACGACCAGAAGCAGTGCTGTGCCAAGCATAACCCACTGGTCAAACTGTAGAATTCGTTCATGGACCGGAAGAGGCTGAAGAAGCGCGGAGACGCCAAGAACCCCCAACAAATTGAATATGTTGCTTCCCAGTATATTTCCGACCGCGACATCGGCGTGTTGCCGGATTGCAGCAATGACTGATATCGAAAGTTCGGGGAGTGACGTGCCAACCGCTACGAGAATCAGCCCAACTACCGCTTCGGAGACTCCGAGAGCGTTTGCAATTCCTGTAGCTCCCGCCAGCAGCGCCTGGGACCCGCCGATTAGCAGCAGCAACCCGAAAAGGACTGCGGCTCCAATTCCGACTGCCGTCTTCGGTACGACGGAAAGTTCTTCGGCCTCGGCCTTGTGAAGCTCGCCCGAGAGGGCCGAACTGGAGCGCTCTGTGTAGTAGGCCCAGAGCAGATAACCAAACAGAGCAAATAGTAAAACAAACGCATCGGTCTGCCCAAGCGCATGCCCACCAACCAGAACCAGAAACAGTATGCTTGCGGCCACGACCGTAAGCGCATCCCTTCGAAGCGCCAGCGGTCGCACCACGAGCGGTGTGATCGATGCACAGATTCCTAAAATTAGGAGTACGTTGCCAATGTTGCTGCCCACCACGTTGCCGATTGCAATGTCGGGCCGTCCGTTTACGGCTGCATCAACAGAAACAACCAGTTCTGGCGCTGATGTACCGAATCCTACGATAATCAGCCCGCTAAGCAGGGGCGATACGCCCAGGCGTTGAGCTGCCGCTAAGGAGCCCCGAATCAGGGCTTCGCCCCCAGCCGTGAGCAGGGTGACGCCCAAAAGCAGCAGCAACACGTCTGTCATGGGTGACCTCCGGCAAGCAAGTGGAAAAAAGCAACATCAAGCTTAGTGACTGGAGGCCGCAATACCCTCCAAGCGATTGAGGAGCGGTCTCCGGCTGCTCCCTTTGGGACAAACAGTGCCTTACGGCACACTGATCATCCCGTGCTTCCGAGTCCGCTGCTTATAGCGTTCAGAACGAGTAGCATATTCGGCAGCATTGATTCGGCTTGTTCTTCGTTCCCCTGTGCATTCAACGCCCGCCAGGTTTTGACCTGGTCGATCTGTAGCTGATGCAGGGGGGCCAGGCGTTTGGATCGCATATCTATCATCTCGTACACGCGAGGCCGGCGCTCTCTGAGGTCGTGGCCATACAGCGCCTCCAGCATCTTCCGAGTGGTGTGGTACTCATCCACAATCTCGCTCAGGTAGTAGTCCGCGATCTCCTGATCGTCAACCAAATTGGCCCACTGCTCCATGATATCTGTGTCGACAAGGGCGATGGCCGACGACGCGTTGGTGATCACGTAGCGAAACGGCATGTAGTTGATCGCATTCTCGCTGAGCGTGTTGAAGTCCGCCGGGTGTTCGTTCTGCAGCGTCTTGAGCGCGCTGCCTACGCCGTACCAGCCGGTCAAAAGGTAGCGGCTCTGGCTCCAGCTAAACACCCAGGGGATGGCTCGAAGATCGTCGAAGGTGCGCTGGCCGGTACGCCGTGCCGGACGCGACCCGATGCGGCTCTTCTCAATGATGTCTATGGGCGTAGCCTGTGCAAAGAAGCGCACAAAGTCATCCGACTTTACGAGGTCTTGGTAGCTTTCCAGGCTGTACGCGTACAACCGATCGACAATCTGTGCGAGGTCGTCCCGGCTGGTTGTCAAGTTTGGTGCGAGCGTGTTGTGCGAAGACTCGGCTACGACATTGGTTTTATCGAACACACCGAGGGTGAGTCCGGTGGTGCCGGCCTGCAGGAGCTCCAGATTGTAGAGCGCTGTAACGGGGTTGGCGTACTTATTGGCAATCACCTCGCCCTGCTCGGTCAGCCGCATGGTGCCATGCATGCTCTCGGGCGGCAGTCCAGCAATAAACCGATGGGTAGGCCCGGCGCCCCGGCTGATGGTGCCGCCGCGCCCGTGAAAGAATTGCAGGGGGATGTCGTGTTTTTCCGCGACATCGTTTAATGTACGCTGGGCCTTGTTCAGGCTCCACAGGCTGGCAAGGATGCCCCCGTCTTTGTTGCTGTCGCTGTATCCCACCATAATCTGTTGCGACCGGCGCCGCCCGTGCTCCTCCTTCTGGTATTTGAGGCTTCGCTTCGTGATGGGATGGCTCAGAAACGCATCCAGAATCTCTGGCCCTCGTTCCAGGTCGTCGATCGTCTCCAGCAGAGGCACCACCGGAAGCACGCAAACCATCTCGTCATCGTGCTTCTTGAGCAGTCCGGCTTCGCGGCAGAGCAGATAGACGACGAGCAGATCGGAGAGGCTTCGGGTCATGCTTACAATCAGTGAGCCGAGGCCTGCGCTCCCATATCGCTCGATGTGCTGGTAGAGCACCCGGTAGCAGGACAGCACCGCATCGGCCTCTTCGCCGACGTCCTGCGTGGGGCGCACAAACGGGCGCGTCGTTTTCAGCTCCTCGTTGAGGAAACGGAGCCGCCGCTCTTCCGTCCAGTCTGCGAAGTGGTCTCCGTCTTCGATTCCCGCCTCGACGAGCAGTTGCGACACCGCCGCATCATGAAAGCTGCTGTTCTGCCGGATGTCGAGCGCGGCCAGGTGAAACCCGAATGCTTCTACGTTGCGCGCTACGGGCTCGACATCACGCTCGCTGATGAGCGCGGCGTCGATTTCATCGAGCGACTGCGTGAACAGGTCGAGGTCGTCAAGAACGGCCTCGGCCGATTGGTAGTGGTGCGTAGGGCTGGGCTCGCGAATCGGCTCGCCGTTGTCCTTCAGGGGCAGCCGCTGCTGCATCAGGTTGAGATACTGCCGCCAGGGCTCACTTGGATTTCTGTTGAGGGCCGATGCCGAATCGGCTGTGCGTTCGGCAAGCTGGTCGATACGCGCACGTAGATATTCAGGAACGTTGACCTCAAAGGCCGACACGCTCACTTTCTGCGCCAGATCGTTCAGTTCAGATTTGAGCTGTTGAAGCGCATGTTTCCGGAGCTCAAAAAGGGTCGCCTCGGTGACTTCGTCTGTCACGAAGGGATGGCCATCGCGGTCGCCGCCCACCCAGTTGCCAAACTGGACCTGCGGGAGCTGCTCTCGGCTGTCGATTAGCCCCGGGTCGAAGCCCGTCTCTTTCCAGGCGGTGCGGAGGCGCTGGTCAAGCATCGGCAGCACCTGGGGGAACACGTTGACCAGGTAGTGGAGCACGTTGCGAAGCTCATCTCCGATAGACGGCTTCTCCAGGAACACCTGTCCGGTGAGCCAGAGGCGCTGCATGGCCGCCAGGATGTCTTCGCGAATCTGCTCGGCTTCTTTTGCTGACCACATCTGATTCTCTCGCTTGACCATCAGCAGGTAGATCTCCCGCAGCTGGTCAATCACAGTCGAGCGCTTTGATTCAGTCGGGTGCGCGGTGAATACGGGCTCGATGCGCATTTTGGGGAGCTGCTCGGCAATCTCTTCGCCCGTAAATCCACTGGACTGCAAGTCGTCGAGCGTGCGTCCCCAGAGGCCTGAGATACGGGGTAGCCCGTGCTCGTCCTCCAGCTTGCGGCGGAGCTGCACAGCAGCGTTCTCTTCCACAATCGTCATGAGCTGGAAGCTCAGCGTAAAGGCCTTGCTGAGCTTCTCCGGGTTATCGAGGGATTGCGGATGCCGTTCGCCGGCAAAGAGGGCGGCAATTTCGTCTTCCCCCGATGCCCGAAGCATCTGCAAAAAACAGTCCTGGAGATACGCAAAGTCCTTCCGTATTTTAGGGAGCTGGATGCTGTCGTCTGTCGTGCTAAAGTACATGACGGGTTGCAGGAGTAGACGCTAAAGGGTACGGAGCCGCTGTGGCGGTTTTTTGTGACCGTTCTTCATTGCACGAAGGTAGCACGAGCAGCGCGCGCTGTCAAGACGGTGCAATGAACTACCTTCACATGCTCCGCTGGCGTATGCAGGCACAGTAGGTAGCGAGCAGAACGTCCGTGCTTTCATTCACTATATGAGCCAACCCAAGCACACGTCGGTTTTTGTCACCACGAGGGGGGAGCACAGCAACGGACGGGGTGATCTGCAGCCCCCACAAAAGCGCTCTGTCTCAAACAGAACCCCATGAGATTCGCCTACTCGTCCCAGCAGTCTGTGTACACCGTTGGCTCCGCCGGCATATACCCTGTTCGCACGGCGTGGATGTGTTTGGCTGGTGCCTTCTTCCACGCTGATGCCCGTGCTGCGCTCTGGCGCGTGGTGCTGTAAGGATCCGGTGCGTTCCTGCCCGAATCAGCGCTGTGCGACTGGATGAGAGCCGTCATCGAATCGTCCCACAACAGCCCCACCCGCTCGCAGAGACCACGCACCGTAGCTACGGGATCGGTGCAGAGCGTTTCGTACTGCACCGTAGTATAAGCATCATCTGGGCAGACCTGCTTCACAGCACGGTGCGCAAGCCCCTGAACAGCACCGATCTGTCCCCAGAACGAGTTGGGCACAGCGCGGGCGTTCAGCGGACTATCCGCAAGGCGACTGGGGTGCACGTATTCGCGCAGCGTCTGGCTCGTCCACCCGCGCCGGTGCATGCTCAAGGCCACTGCCACCGGGTGGCGCACGAGGTGAATGACGGTGGGGGCGTAGCGCGTGCGCATCCACCCGACCGCAAACGGATTGACTTCTTTGATGAGCACGCGGCGCTCGTGGCGATGACGCAACGCCCAGTCGCCCGGGTCGCGTACGGTGGCATACGAAAACGAGGGGCATCCAGCAAAGGCGCGGTCGGCATACTGGCGGTAGTAGCGCGGCGCCTGTTGGACTCCGGCATCGCTGACGGCGTGCAATGCCTCGGGGTGCCAGCGGCGGCGCGCTTGCGTGATGGGCTCGCGCAGGTAGCAGGCGTTTTTGGCATACGCCAGCAGGCGCCCCAGCCAACTCGATCCGCTCCGCGGAAATGCCACGAGCACTATGGGCGGGGATTGCATGGGGAGGCGGTGGGCCAGCAGATCACTAAACCTCCCCAGGTTCGCCCACCAGACCGGCGATACGCGGTGTGTCAGGCGTTCGATCCGGCGGCGCAGAGGAGATAGTGAGGACATCATAGGCGGCGGGCAGAAGAATGAGGATGCGCGTGGCACACGACCAGATCCAGCATCTGCGGGCACCTCCTGCCAGACATGCTTCCGTCAGTCGGAGGCCGTGTCACGCTCGAAGTAGAGATAAACATAGACAGCAAATCCGTACGAAGTGGCGTCGGTAGAAGCAAGGCGCCAGCCTTCAGCGGTGTACCGATCGAGCAGCTCCTGGATTTCCTCAGACGAGGTCTCGACGATGTGGTCTTTGTTCGTGGTGACCTTTGAGTAGTACGTGCGTGCTTCGATCTTGTATTCGGTCATGGCGAAGTCGGAGGCCAAAAAGTAGAGAGAGTGCGGCCCGCCCGAAGCGGACTCCCCCAGACACAACCGTTGCGCAGCGTCGGTTCCTCTTGCCTTCAAACCAAAACCCAAACAGGCTCTTAGCGTGATCATCAAAATGCAGGTGGATGTAGCATTACACGAACGCTCATTCTGCACTTTCAGACCCTCCGTTCTCTGTTACCTCCTCTGAGGGTGTTGTGCCCGCATCGCTGGGCACGCCGATTGTGGTGCGCGTGCCTGCGCCGGGCTCGGCCTCCACGTCGTACCAACCGCCTATCATCTCCAGTCGCTCACGGATGCTAAAGAGCCCTTGGCCCCCCTCCGTTTCCTCAGTAAGCTCAGACGGATCAAACCCAGCGCCCTCATCGCTCACGGTAATGAACACCGAATCATCCTCATCTACCGTCACAGTGACACGGGCTTTGTCGACGTCGGCGTGCTTGACCACGTTGAACAGCAGTTCGCGTGTGGTTCGAAACAGCAGGGTGTGCACGCTCGACTCCAGGGAAGGGCACGACGTTCCTGCTTCCAGCTCCACCACAAGGTCGTACGAGTTCTTCATGTGCAGAGCCAGCCATTGCAGGGCATCGCAGAGCGATTCGTCCCCGATGGGTGGCATCAACTCCGACGACAGGTGCCGTGTGGTTTGGATGGCCGACTGAAGTTCATCGGCCACTTTCTGTAGGATCTCACTGGCGTCTTCGCTCGAGACGTTCTCGTTCGCAGCCTGGAGTTGATTCACGCGTATCTGCGCTGCCACCAGCAACTGCTGCAGGTCATCGTGCAGCACCTGGCTCAGCCGTTGCCGTTCGCGCTCTTCGGCCACCGTGAGGGCCGAGTTCAGCGCATGCACCTGCTCGGTTCGCCGGCGCAGGCGGTCGGTAGCGGCTTTCAGCTTCAGCTCCGATTTTTTTCGATGCGTGATGTCGATAAATGTAAAGACCACGCCCTCTACCGCATCGTCGATGGTACGATAGGGACGAATCCGAATCAGAAACCAGCGGTCGGCTTCGCTTTTCACCTCACGCTCAAGGGTCGTCTGTTCCGCGAGGACGGTGCGCGCATCCGCCTCCAACTCTGTGTACTCCAGCCGGTGTGTAAATGCACCAATAGAGCGGCCCGCATCTTCTCCCTGAATGTTGAACAGGTCTTCTACGGGCGGGGTAAACCGTTGGATACGAAGCGCTGTATCCAGAAACAACGTCCCGATATCGGTGGCCACAATCAGGTTCTTTAAGTCGTTGTTGGCTTGATGCAGTTCGTCGACCTTGGCTTCGAGTTCTGCGTTCACTGTTTTGAGCTCTTCGTTGACCGACTGGAGTTCTTCTTTGCTGGTTTCCAGCTCTTCGGTCATCGACTTGTACTCTTCATTCATCGACCGGAGCTCCTCGTTTGCCGCTCGCATTTCTTGCTTTGAGGTTTCATGCTCCTCAATGGTCGTACGCAACTGCTTCTTCGTCCAGGCCAGCTCCTCCCGCAGGTCGTCGCTTCCAGAGTCCCTGCTCACCTCAGCTTCTGTGTCTCCAGCGAGACGGTCGGACGCTACCGGGTCTTTGATAAACATGACCAGAGCCGTCCCATTCGCAGACGTGGTGCCTTTTGAGGGCGCTACGAAAAGGCGTATCCACTCGACGCTGCCATTTAGTTGGACCCGAACCGGTGCTGTATTGACCTCTTCTTGGTCGGCAAATGCATTGCGCAGCGATGTTTGCAGCTTGATCTGCAGTTCGGGGCGCACCACTTCCACGATATTGGCGCTGGGGGTACCGGCGGGATGCTCCAGGTAGCGCCCCGCGCCCCTCGAGAGATGCACAATCGTGTAGTTTTTATCGACCACTGCACTGGGCGGGGCGCAGGTTGCCAGCATCCGCTGATGAATCTGAGCAGCCGTTGAACTGTTCGGAGACGGATTAGTCTGCTGCGTCTCTCGCCAACGCGGTTCGGTGAGCGCTAACGATGTGGTGGGCAGTTCGGGAACAGTGTTATTTTTATTCCGCGTGCTTTGGTATAAGCAGTGCGTCTTGTCTACCACCCGAAAGAGGTCGTCTACACTACCGGTCGATTCAGAGCTTCCCAGAAAGAGATAGCCGCCGTCGTTAAGCGCATAGTTAAACAGCTTGAAGACGGACGTCTGCAGGTCGCGCCGCAGGTAGATCAGGAGATTGCGGCACGAGATCAGATCCAGCTTCGAAAAGGGCGGGTCCCGCAGCAGGTCGTGCGGCGTAAAGATGACGCACTCGCTTAGGATGTCTTTGACGATGTACCAGGCGTCTTCATCGTAAAAGTAGGTATTCAGGTAGCGCGTGGGTACATCGGCCGCAATCGACGCGGGGTAGCGTCCGGCACGAGCCTTGGTCAGCGCTTCTTTGTCGAGATCCGACGCAAAGATCTGAATCTGTTCGGGATTGATGTCGTGTGTGGCGGCCTCTTCCAACAACAAAATGGCCAGCGAATAAGCCTCCTCGCCGGTCGCACAGCCCGGCACCCATACGCGAATGGGGGTTTCCTTATTTTTGTTGGCGTATATGGCGGGAAGGACCTGATCGCGGAGGGCACTAAACGCCTCTGGATTCCGAAAGAAACTGCTGACGCTAATCAAAAACTCTTTTCGCAGGCGCCGTGCTTCGGCGGGTTCTTCTTCAATAAGGTCGAGATAGGCGGATAATGAGGGCACCTGCCGTACCTGCATACGACGCTGGATGCGCCGCAACATCGTGGGCCGTTTGTACCGGTTGAAGTCCTGCCCCGTGTGCATACGCACCTGAGCAAAAATAGAACGCAGGGTCTCTTGCATGTCGGTTTCCAGATCATCGGGGGCATCTACCGTCTGAAGCGAATGCACGGTCTTGCTCCCCATCTCAATGCGCTCGGCCAGTTGGGCCGCTGGAAGCACAAAGTCGGCCCCCTGGAGGAGCTCAATGGCAGCGCGGGGCATGCTATCGTATCCCGCTTCGTCAGGCGCCTGCACTCCTGTAAGGCCACACTGCGCCGCAATGGCGCGCATGCCTACTGCTCCGTCGCTGCCTGCCCCAGACAGAATAACGCCTATCGTCTCCAGGGGAGACTTCGCCAACGAGCGAAAGAAATGGTCAATGGGCGCTACGCGCCCCGCCGGGTTCTCGAAAGCGGTCGAGACCAACGTGGTGCCATCCACATCGAGCGCATGGCCCGGCGCCACTACGTAGACGTGCCCCGCTTCTATCTCGGTAGGCTCCGTTACCTGTCGAACAGGCATCGACGTGCAGTGCTGTAGCACCTCCGCCAGCTCGCTTGACTGATCGGGGGACAGATGCATAACGACGACAAAGGCCATGTCTGGGGCCTCCGAGAGTCCTGAAAAGAACTGCTTCAGAGCCTCAATTCCACCAGCCGAGGCACCGATCCCTACCACGCGAAGGTGTGGCGTAGCATCTTCTTTGGAAGGCCGAGCTTTAGAGGACTGAGTTGTAGTCATAATATTCGCTATGCGTATAGAATGAGTCTCGTGTAAATGTACTCATGTTCATGAGGGGAGTACCCATTCGCAATTATTGAGAAGCACGTAGGGAGCGTGCACCGCCAAACATAAAGCGGATTAGAAATGGATAATACATGATATTGAAGTCTTTTTTAATGTTAATGTTCGAATATATGAAATAACATGACAAGGATTATTCGCCGGGTCCATCCTGAGTGGCAGGAAGATATGACGGCGACCGGGGTACACAGTACCTCTCGGAGTGTACATCTCTGGCAAGACTGATTCTGACAAGACTAATGGGGCGTGATCCTATCGACATCTCCATCTTGGATAAGCAGGAGAGATTCTGTACCCGAGCAATCATCTCTGGCAGGCTACTACCAGGAAGTGCTCTTTGGAATCAGATGCTGCTAGGGGTATGGCTTCATCGTACAAACGAGAAAGCGCCCTGTCCATCTCCGAACAGGGCGCTTTACTGTATGCTTTTTGGTTATGTGTATTTTCGTTACATGTAGGGGAGCTTACGCCGGCTCGCCCGCAGACGCTTCTTCGAGTGCCACGCCCTTGAGCCCCATCGCTTCGTAGGTGGCACCGTCAAACGCATCAACAGTCGCCTGTACCTCATCCATGATCGCCTGTGGGCCCTTCACATAGTCAAGGTCAAGGCTCACATGACCAGCAATGTGCGGCAAGATCTCCCAGCTGGGCTTGCAGTTAATGCGATGCGACTCGTTGTGCCAGCGGTCGAACGGAGTGCCGTGTTCGTCTTCGCGGCTCTTGCCCATCTCCATCATGAGCGTGCGATTCACGCCCTGAATGGCCTTCGCCGGACGCACACGCTGGGCACGCCCGTCCTGGTTTACGTAAGTCCCCACCGTTTCCACAACCATAGCCGCGGGCAGCGCCACATTGGCAGCAGGCAGCGTCTCGTTCGTTGTGTTGTAGTGGTGCAAGATTACGTTCACCCCTTCCAGGTCGCCAAGCTCGCACAGCTCCGACGCCACTGGATCGTCTTCAAGCACGTATAGCACATCGACGTCGCCATTCTGGATGCGTGTGCGCAGCAGCTCTGCATCGGCAGGTTGGATGCCGAGGCGTTCACAGCCTTGCGCATTGGGCGTCTTGTCGTCGGTGATGAGCCAGTCGTCGCCTGCCCCCGGTTCGATATGTGGCAGGTAGACTGGCGCCTCTGCCCCAAGGTGCTCAGCCAGCTGCGTGAGCAGGTAGTTATCTTCGACAGTGGCGTAAGCCGACCCAAGGAACTGGATGCGGTCGCCGTCTGCAGAACCCAGCAGCGCAGCAGCCTTCGCATAGGCTTGCGTCCAGCTGGCGTTGACACGTTCGCCGTTGCGGCGCACCTGTGGGCCTTCGGGGCGGTCGTCGTTGAAGCGGTCGTAGACGATGCGATCTTCGTCGGGCAGCCAGTACTCGTTCACCTCCATGTTCTGGCGCGGCGTGATGCGAAGCACCTTGTTGTCGCGCACCCAGTATTCGCAGTTTGCGCCGGTGGCGTTGGTCGTTACGATCGAAGGCGACGAACTCATCTCCCAGATGCGCGCCTTGAAGCGGAAGTCGGTCGCGGTGAGCGCACCTACCGGGCATAGGTCAATGGTGTTCATCGAGTAGGCGTCGTCGAAGTCCTTGCCCGGCGCCGTAATGGGGTAGTTCTGTACCCCCCGGTTGTTGATCGTAAGCTGCCCGCTTTCGGAGATTTCGTCCGTGAAGCGCGTGCAGCGCGTGCAGTTGATGCAGCGCTCCGCGTCCAACGTGACACGGGGGCCCAGTTTGACACGTTTGGGTTTATGCACCTTACGAAACTCGAAGCGCGACCCTTCAGGACCGTACTTGTACGCCTGAATCTGCAGCGGGCAGTGCCCGGCCTGGTCGCAGATGGGGCAGTCAAGTGGGTGATTGATGAGCAAGAACTCCAGTGTGTCTTTCTGCGCCTCGCGCACGGCATCCGACGTGCGGTGCGTCTTTACGACCATCCCATCTTGCAGGCCAATGGTGCAGCTGGTCTGCATCCCGGGCATGAACTGGATGTTCGGGTTTCCCTCTTCATCGGTGACCAACTCGCCAGTGCCCCGGTCGCGTTCGGGCGTACCCACTTTGACCAGGCACTGCCGGCAGTTGGCCGGAATCGACATAGCAGGGTGATAACAGAAGTGCGGCAGCTCTACGCCCTTATCGAGGCAGAACTGAAGCAGCTTGTCGTGATGGTTTTCGTCGTACTCGTAGACGTGGCCATCAATTTCAACAGTAGGCATAGCCGGTGACGGGAAGCTGGGTCAACAAAAGCAACGGGAGCAAGGCGGCTTACGTATCCATGTCAAACACATAAACGCCGCTTGCCACTATGTGATAATCGGGTACTGGCAGGGAATTGCTGGCGGGCGAATCGGTTTCGCGTGCCGGGCCATGGGCAGCCTCGTTCTCCATGCGGCCAAGTACGCCCTGCACTACAGCCCATCCGTGCGTCTCGGTTGGCACCGTAAATACGTAGGCGTCTTGTTCTGTGCGCGCCACATCAATACGAAGCGGAGACGCTGTGCCGTTGTCAAGCGCAAGCCAGCATCCTTTGTTCTGGCAAACTTGTGTGATACGGCCTTCCACTACGATCGTTTGGCCATCAAGCGCATCCAGCTGCTGGGTGATGTCAACGGTGCTCATAGGCGCGTTCAGGTCAACCGGCGTACCAAAATGCTGGCCGGTTGCCGCCGACTCTGTGTCTGAGGCACAGCCGGCAATCGCGGTGCAAAGAAGGAGGGCCACCAGCAGGGTACCCATCAGGCGAAACGTGTACATTGAGGTAACTCGCAAGGGGATGGAGGCAGCGGAAAAACAGTGCATAGGGTACAGCCGGACAGCTTTTGCTGCCTCATGTTGGCCTCGTGCATCTTTGTCTATGCTCACTTAGGCTGTGGCAGCAGCTCCGGATGAGAGCTCAGCGCCCGTAGGGTGCATCGACGGCTTGCACTTAGCTTCAAAGTCTTCGCGGAAGCGGTTGACCGTGTTTCGCACTGGCCAGGCTGCTGCATCAGCAAACGCGCAGATCGTGCGGCCTTCCATCTGGTCGCAGAGGTCGAGCAAAAGGTCAAGGTCACGCATGTTGCCTTCGCCCTCGTCGATACGCGTAACGATGGCCTCAAGCCAGCCGGTACCTTCACGGCACGGGGTGCACTGTCCGCAGCTCTCGTGCTGGTAGAAATGCGTTACACGGCGCAGGTACGACACCATGTCGGTATCTTCATCGAGCACAAGCATACCACCAGTGCCAAGCATTGAGCCTGCCTCTTGGAGGCTCTCTGAGTCCATTGTAACGCCTTCAAGGCTGTCCCCACGAAGCGGTGGAACGGATGACCCTCCGGGCACGACTGCTTTCACGGCCTTTCCTCCAATTACGCCCTGGGCCACCTCATCAATGAGGTCGGTAATGAGCATGCCTGTAGGATACTCGTATACGCCCGGTCGATTTACGTGGCCGCTGATGCCGTAGAGCACAGGACCGGGGTGCGCCTCGGCGCCCGTGTTTGCAAACCATTCGCCGCCTTTCTCGATGATGAGCGGTGCGTGGGCGAGCGTTTCAACGTTGTTAATCGTTGTAGGACTGGACCACAGTCCCTTCTGTGCAGGAAACGGCGGCTTGTAGCGCGGGTAGCCTCGCTTGCCTTCGAGGCTCTCCATCAGGCTGGTCTCTTCGCCGCAGATGTAGGCACCCGCCCCCTTGTGGATCACGATATCCATCGAGAAGTCGGTGCCCATGATGTTGTCGCCCACGTATCCCTTGTCGTAGGCGTTCTGCAGCTGATCCTCCATGAGGCGGATCCAGTCTGCGTACTCGCCACGCACGTACACGTAGCAGGCATCGAGCTGCATGGCATAGCCTGCAATCAGGATGCCCTCGAACATGAGGTGCGGATTGTATTCCATGATCTGCCGGTCTTTGAACGTGCCCGGCTCGCTCTCGTCGGCGTTGCAGGCGAGGTAGCGAGGCCGGTCGTCGGGCTCCGGCATGAAGCTCCACTTCAGTCCGGTTGGGAAGCCGGCCCCCCCGCGCCCGCGAAGGTTCGACGCTTTCACCTCGTTGGTGACCGACTCAGGCGTCCAGTCGTCGTTCTCAAGTACGTCGCGCAGCCGGTTGTAGCCGTTGGCCTTGCTCTCGTAGACCTCCAGCTTGTGCAGATCGCGGATAGGGGGCAGCAGGACGCGCTCGTAGTTGCGCCAGTCGCCCGCTTTGGTCGCTCCGGTATTCAGTTCCATAACAGTTCGGGGATTGGGCTGCGTGCAGCAAAGGCCGCTGCAGCTGCGTGGTTGAGAAACAGATGTAAGCAGATGTATGAGACGGAAAGCCGTGCTGACCCTCCGTGCAGAAGGCTATGCTGTAGCGCCTGCAGATGCTACAACGGCTGAAGACACAGGTTATTCCTCAGCGGCAAGGGAGGCACCGTGGGATGTATCGTGCGCCGTACCGTAGGCAGTTTCGGCGGACTGCATCCAGGTGCGCAGCAGCGTGAGGGCGCGGTTGCGCTGGTGCCAGAGCGTCCAGAAGTAGACGGCCCCGGCCCCTTGTATGGCTGCGAAGGCCGAACCGGCGCCGAACACGCCCAATGCTTGCAGTTCGGTGACCGATCCGCTCCCCGACAGATATTGGTGCATGAGCACAGCGGGAAGTAGCACCGCCATAAGCGCCATCACACCGCTAAGGCTGAGCAGCCAGGTCTTTTGCCACTGCCACTCCTGCTGCATCGCATCGATGGCGCGTACCCCCTGCTTCTGGACCGTCGCCTGTTCGCGTCGGGTCAAAGCCTCAAAGAGTGGATCGGGAGCATTCATATCAGGCGGCGCTGCAGTGCACGATCGCAAGAGAAAAACTACTTAATCGTTTCAGAGCGCGGGGGCGTCTGGTACGTTTCAGTAGCCTCCGCATCGGAGCGTCGGTTTCCGCCCATTTCGTCTTCATCCTGCGGTAGCGTCATCGAAACAAACGGCGGCATCTTGCCTTCTTTGAGATCTTCAAGCAGCGCGTCCACCTTTTCCTCTGTAAGGTTGTGGACATAGGGGCCGTTGGTGACCTGCATCATCGGGGCTGAACCGCAGCATCCGAGGCACTCGACCTCTTCGACGGTGAAGAGTCCATCGTCGGTCGTTTCGCCTTTGTGGATGCCGAGTTTTTCTTCCAGGTAGTGCAGAATATCATATCCCCCCATCATCTGGCAAGAGAAGCACGTGCACACATCGAGCACGAATTTTCCTTTCTCCTCCTTGTAGTACTGCGTGTAGAAGGTTGCCACACCATAGGCCCGGGCGTAATCCATGTCGAGCGTGTCGGCGCACAGCTCGATCGCCTCGGGCGGCAGATAGCCATATTTTTCCTGCGCCATCCACAGCACATCCATGATGGCCGACTTCGGATCGGGGTACTTGGCCTTGCGCGTTTCAATGCGCTCCTGCTCGTCTTCGGTCCAGACCAGCTCCTCATCAGGAATCTGCTGTTCGGGCTGCTGATCGGGCAGCTTAACGATGGGGCGTTGGATGTCGAATTGAGACATAAAGGCAGAGGGATGCGGTGGGTATCAGCAGGTAACGTAAGGGGAATGCAGATTCGATTACTTGTCGGCTTCGCCCATCACTGGGTCCATCGACCCGATGATCACGACCGTATCGGCGACCAGCGAGCCTTCCATAATGTACTCCATGCCCTGCAGGTTTGTGAATGAGGGGGCGTTGACGCGCATGCGTGCCGGGCGGCCGGTACCGTCGGAGGTGAGGTAGAAGCCCAGTTCGCCCTTCGGGCTCTCAATGGCGTGGTAGGCATGAGCTCCTTTCGGAGCGACCGTACCAACATCGGTATACATGAAGTCGTGAATCATGCCCTCCATCGAGTAATAAACCTCCTCTTTAGAAGGGTAGGCTTGCTTGGCATCGTCGGAGCGAATGGGCCCCTCAGGCATGCGTTCGAGACACTGCTCAATGATGCGAATGCTCTCGCGCATCTCTTCCATGCGCAGGAAGTAGCGCGCCAGGCAGTCGCCTTCTTCGCGCACGGGCACGTTGAAGTCTACCTCATCATACTTGAGGTACGGCTCGAAGCGGCGGATATCGTACTTCACGCCCGAGCCGCGCAGGTTAGGACCCGTCATGCCAAGTTCGAGCGCCTCTTCTCGTGTGATGCGCCCGACGTCCTTGTTGCGATCGATCCAGATGCGATTGCGGTTCAGGAAATCTTCCCAGCGCGAAAGCTCGGCCTCGAAGCTCTCGGTGAATGCGCGGATGCGCCGGATCGCCTCAGGCGAAATGTCGCTGGCCAGACCGCCGATGCGGCTGTGGCTGACTGTGAAGCGCGCCCCAGCGACCTCGTCAAAAATCGAGTAGACATCTTCGCGCTGCTGGAATGTCCACAGAAACCCTGAGACGGCGCCGGCATCCATGAGTCCTACCCCGAGCCAGAGGCAATGCGAGGAGATGCGGGCCAGCTCGCACATGATCATGCGAATCCATTGCGCCCGCTCGGGCACTTCGATGCTGGCCAGCTTCTCAACGGCCAGGCACCAGGCTACATTGTTCGAGTAAGGTGAGAGGTAGTCCATGCGGTCGGTGTACGGCATGAACTCCTGATACGTCTTGTGCTCCGCGAGCTTCTCAATGCCACGGTGCAGGTAGCCAATGTCAAGCACGGCCTTCTCGATGGTCTCGCCGTCGAGCTTCACCACGCAGCGCAGTACGCCGTGTGTGGCCGGGTGCTGCGGACCAATATTGAGGATCATCTCGTGCTCCAGCGGATCTTTGGCGATCTCCGCTGCCGGAAGACTATCTCCCGAAGCCCCGTCGCCCGCTGCCTGCGCGGCAGCAGCGCGTTTCTCTTCGATCCATGCATGCTTGCTTTCAAGCCGCTCGTAGATCTTTTCGTTGTGCTTGGGCCAGAAGCGAAACTTGTCGCCAAAATCAAGACCAGGAAAGGACGGTGCGTCAGCCATAGGAGAGCAACAGGTAAATCGGAGAGTGCAGGCAACGAGTGCCTGACGAGTAGCGTTGGGTGTACCCGCGTGCAGTCAGGGGCGAGCAGGAGCGATCAGGGAAGCGCCGCACGACCGGGTACAGTTGGAATCTCGTTCAGCGCGTCAGTCATCATCTTCTACGGGAGGCTCTTCGTAGCTCTTCACAGGCTTAGAGCCATGCGCCGCAGCAAACGGATCCATCGTCAGCTCGCCATCGGGAGCCTGTGGCGGAAGGGGAAGCGACCCGGGCACGCCCAGCTGCGGAAATTCCTTGCGCAGCGGATAGTACTCAAAATCTTCGGGCATGTACATGCGTCGCAGGTCGGGATGCCCGTCGAAGATCAGCCCCAGCATGTCATAGGCTTCGCGCTCATTCCAGTTGGCCGAGCGGTAGACGGACGTTACCGTAGGCACGTGCAGGTCGTCCTCATCAACCCGGATCTTCACTCGGAGGCGCTTCTGCGCATCCATGTTCACGACGTTGTAGAACACTTCAAAGCGCTCCTCCTGCGTGAACCGGTCGATGCCGCCCAGATCCGCCAGGTAGACGAAGCCTTGCTCCTCACGCAAGAACCGGCAGACATCAGCGATCCGGCTTTTCGGGACGTACACCGTGTCCTCGTTTGCATACGTTTCAACCGGCCCGATTGCATCTTCGCCAAACGCTTCGACCAGTGCGTTAAGCGTTTCGGGGCAGTGGGTAGTCGATTTTGCATGGGGGTTCTCCTCACTACCCGAGATAGCCGCATCGGCCGGGGTGTAGTGAAACTTTAGCACTTCAGGGTCGGGCGACGATGTGGAGTCGTTATCAGGCATAAAGCGCGCAGCAGCGATAGCGGAAGACAATCAGGGCGAGAGAGCAGTCAGAGCAAGAGGCGGATGGTACGGCATCCAACTTACGCCGCAGGGGGCGCGGCCGGTGTCGGGATTGAAGGCGTTTTCGGCTTCTCAAGCTGACCAGGGTACTGAATGGTGTTTTCGGGGATCAGCGGGGCGTTCTTGTACGGATTCCCCGACGTGTAGTCTTGCGTGATGGTATACTCGTTGCGCACCTTTTCCTGGATGTCCATGAGCGCATGCAGCACAGCTTCAGGACGCGGCGGGCACCCGGGAATGTAGACGTCTACAGGCAAGAAGTTATCGCAGCCCTGTACGACGCCGTAGCAGCGATGCATCCCGCCCGTAGAGGCGCAGGCTCCCATCGCGATGCACCATTTCGGATCTGCCATCTGATCCCACACGCGGCGGATAGCGTGGCTCATCTTGTACGATACCCATCCGGCCACGATCATCAGGTCGGCCTGGCGGGGCGAGAAACGCATGGCTTCGCTGCCGAAGCGCGCTGCATCATACTTGGGCCCGGCAAAGGCCATCATCTCGATTGCGCAGCAGGCCAGCCCCATGGGCATAGGCATGAGCGAGTTAGAACGCGCCCAGTTGACTACAGCGTCGACACGGGTCGTGAAGAAGTTTTCACCACCACTAAAGGGGGAGGAACCAGCCATTGTAATACGTTGAGTCTGTGAAAAGAGAGCGCTTCCCGAAGCGCATGCTTGGCGGCACTATGGCCTTGCCAGCACACAAAATGTAATGATGAAGCTCCACCCCCTGTTTCGGCATAGGCGCTCACGCAGCCAAAATTATTGCAAGGAGCGCACAATGTGGGCGCTTTTCTAACACGCACTAGCTTCATACACGCAGCAACTGCGCCAACGGAGGGCTATTTCACGTAGTAGCAACTGCTGCGTCTGCCGACTGCCCCCCACGCCTCGATCAGAATAGCACGCCTTGCATCTCGATTATGCAACGGTCAGATAAGCCGGTCGTTAATCGATTACGACCTGTAGCGCTTGCATTTTTCTACATCGTGCGTTGGTACAAGCAGGTTCTCAGCCACAAGCGCTCAGTCAAAGTCCAGCCCGCCTTTCTTGATATCGTATACCAGTCCGAGCGTAAGGATCGCTACAAAGAGACCGACCACGCTGAGTACGCCGACGGTAGCCACGATGCCCGCATCGATGAACTGGTGAAAGCTCACAGCCCACGGATACATGAACACCACCTCAATGTCGAACACGATGAAGATCATCGCAACGAGGTAGAACTTCACCGAATATCGTTCGCGGGCCGACCCGATGGGGTCCATCCCACTCTCGTACGGCGTACGCTTCATCTGGTTAGGACGGCTTGGCCCCAGCAGGTACGCAGCCGCCAACAGCGTAAGGGAGAGCCCCAACGCGATGAGCACAATCACAAAAAGTGGTATGAAGTCGGCAAACATGTAAACGCGGGTCGGTAAAGGCGGAATGCCAAAAGGAATTGTAGCATGTTCACGCTACCAAAGCAGGGAGTCGGATGCAACGCGCTCCCGCACCTGCATTCCGAAAAGCCGGTAAAGAAGGCATGCGGCCGGGCATTTTCTAATGGCACCTTGCGTTGCGGCTCCCCGTAAGAAGAGTGCATGCGCTCGGCCCTTCTCCAAGTAGAAGTTTTAAAGTTTGCCCATGACAACCACAACCCAACTCTATATTGACAACGCCGCACGGATGGAGGCGCTCGACGATGCCTCTGTTGATCTCATTGTCACGTCGCCCCCGTATCCCATGATTGAGATGTGGGACGACCTGTTTGCTTCATGGGCCCCTGAAAGCCAGCAGGCGTTGGAAGACGGTACGCCCGATGCTGCATTCGACATCATGCACCAGGCGATGCATAGCGTATGGGAGGAGTGCGCTCGTGTGCTTAGAGTGGGCGGTATCTGCTGCATCAACATCGGCGACGCCACCCGTACAACAGGTGGCACGTTTCGCCTCTACCCTAATCATGCTCGTATTATAGAGGACGTAACTGCGCTCGGACTGCACCAGTTGCCGGGCATCTTGTGGCGAAAGTCAACCAACAAGCCCAACAAGTTTATGGGATCCGGCATGATCCCTCCCAGCGCATACGTGACCCTCGAACACGAACACATTCTTATCTTTCGGAAGCAAGATAAGCGCACGGTGTCCCCAAATCGGCGTGACGATCGATATGAAAGTGCTTATTTCTGGGAGGAGCGCAACCAGTGGTTCTCGGACCTTTGGACCGGTGTACGTGGCACCACACAGGCGCTGTCCAGCAAGCACAGCGACCTGCGCGCCCGTTCAGCTGCTTTTCCATTAGAGGTACCGCTGCGTCTCATCAACATGTACTCTGTTGCTGGCGACACGGTGCTCGATCCGTTCTGGGGAACAGGCACCACCTCGCTTGCTGCTGCTATGCTGCGTCGCAATTCGGTTGGCTACGAACTGGAGGCCGGGTTCACTACCGTGTTTGATGAGGCGGTTCGCACGCTTCCACAACGCTCCCATCAATACAATGCCCACCGCATTGAGCAGCATCGGCAGTTCCTCCGAGAGCGTGACGACTCATGCAAGCACACGAACCGGTTTTACGAGTTTGGTGTCGTTACTAAGCAAGAGAAAGACATCGTTCTGTATGATATCGACACCCTACAGACACCCTCGCCAAATCGCTATACATTTGCATACCAACCACATGGCGTGCAGACGGAGCTTTTTGTAGCCTGACACCTCGTGGACCGCTATTTACAGAAATGCACTTTCGTCATACTCAATATGAATATACTTTCTTGTCTTCTTGTAGAAGATGCGTGCAGCGTCAATCTCTTCATTTTGAACCGAGGTCTTACTTTCATAGCTCTCTGGCTTGATTGACACCGCTACTCCATTAAGATACCCATCAACTCCTTTCGCCTCTTCTTCGGGCGTAGATAACGACCATGATATATTTTTCTCTTCCGACAAATACTCAAGGATCGCGCGCTGTATGAGTAACCCCTCTGCAGTCTTAATCAGGATGAGATCTTTTAGCCACGCCTCGATCATCTCCTCGTCAATCTTTTTGATGGCCTGGCGGAGCTTTTCAATATGCGACTTAGAATCTGTTTTGATATGCCGTTAGAGGCGGCTGAGGGCCAATCGTAGCGACGCGAGCCGGACCATGGCGGCACTCGTCTCGGCCAGGCGCTCGTACTCCTTCGCAAGTCGCCGCCAGCCCCCCAACCAGCCGAGTGTTCGTTCGACAATCCAGCGCTTCGGCTCGACGGAGAAGCCCGGCTCTTCGGAGTCGGATTCGGTGATCTCAAGCCGAAGCCCAAGCGCTTCCTCAAGGTCGTCTTCGAGATCGCCGCGGTAGGCCTTGTCAGCGAAGACCGCTTCAAGACGTTCGCTTCGCTGTTCAGCCCGTTCAATGAGCTTGAAGGCGTGCTGGCTTTCGTGCTCATTGGCGGCGTGAATGCCGACGGCCCACGTCCAGCCCTGCGTGTCCGTGAGTATGTGCCGTTTGCGCCCTTTGACTTTTTTATTGCCGTCAAAGCCGCACAGACCGCCTGAGCGGGTGATCGAAACCGATTGGCAGTCAATAATTACCACGCTGGGCTCGGGTTCGCGCCCGGCTTCTCGCCGTGCGCCTCGCCGGGCTATGCTGAGCAGACGTGCGATTACGCCGCGCTGTTTCCACGTTCGGAAGTAGTAGTACACCGTCTGCCACGGCGCAAATCCACCAGGCAACATTCGCCACTGACATCCCGTTTTGACCACGTAGAAAATCGCATCCAGAATGTCGCGGCGCAGGTCATGTTGGCGGTGGCGCGAGGTATTGAGAACCGCTTTAATGTTGTGCCATTGGGAGTCCGTCAAATCGGAGCTATAGTCTTTGCGCATAGCTTCGGTGTCGCTTTCGGTGAAACGTCTGTTCACCACCGAAAACGAGGCGGACTCCCGTTCGTTTTCACTCGCGACGTGTGAAATCAAAACAGGTTCTTAACTTTTTCCTTTGCCGTTTGAATTGCATCTGGGTGCCGGTGCACGTACCATTTCTTCCACTCAGCGAACGTATGTGCGTCCGTCTCCTCAATTAAATTAGACATCTGGCCAACCACCTTCGGGCACGTAGCCTGGCTGTTCTGATTCGCTAGATTTAAGAGCTGTGTCGTGTATTTAGGGAAGTCATATGGATCTAAATCGGAAGCATCATACAACTCATCTGCGCTCAGCCGGTCGTTGGCCATCAGGAAGGTTCTTTTTTGCGAGATACATTGACCTTGCAATGTGTTACCATATTAACATGACGTGCAGAGGTTTTTGTCTATCACAAAGATAAAGCCTCTACAATTACCCCACCCTCCCCTTTTATGCGGAACTACACGTTGCGCTGCAGGCTATGGCCACCTGGAACCACGCGCTGTCTTTTTACTGATGCCCCAGCCAGTCATGGAAACGCTCTCCTTTCGCAACGACGATGAGATGCCGATCGTTGGACTCGGCACCTGGAAGTCGGCCCCCAACGAGGTCTACAACGCCGTTAAGATTGCCCTCAACGCAGGGTACCGCCATATCGACTGCGCCCCCATCTACGGCAACGAGGCCGAAGTAGGCCGCGCACTCACCGAGTCGTTTAACGACGGCCCCCTCGAACGAAACGACGTCTGGGTCACCTCTAAGCTCTGGAACGACGCCCACGCTCCCGAGGACGTACGGCCGGCCCTCAAGCAAACGCTGAACGACCTGCAGCTCGACGCGATCGATCTCTATCTCATCCACTGGCCCGTTGCGCACAAACCCGGCGTGACCATGCCGGATTCGCCTGACGGACTCGTTGGCCTCGACGATATGCCCCTCGCTGACACCTGGGCCGCTATGGAGGAACTCGTCGATGACGGCCTCGCACGGCACATCGGCGTGTCGAACTTCAACATTCCGAAACTTCAGGGGCTTATCGGGGATGCGGAGCGCTATGCCCCCGAGATGAATCAGATTGAGCTCCACCCCTACCTGCAGCAGCCCGAGATGCTTGACTTCGCAGCCGAGCATGGCATCCACCTCACCGCGTATTCCCCGCTTGGCTCGCTCGACCGCCCCGACTCCATGAAATCCGATAACGAGCCGATTCTACTGGAGGATGAGACAATCGGTGCGATTGCCAACAAGCACGGTGCAACGCCCGCACAGGTGCTCATCAGCTGGGCAGTTCACCGCGGCACCGCCGTCATTCCCAAGTCGGTACATGCCGGTCGTATCAAGGAGAACCTGGCCGCTGCCCGCGTTTCGCTCACCGACGACGACATGCAAGCTATCGCCACACTCAATCGCGGACAGCGCTACGTCGACGGCAGCGGGTGGACAGGCCCAGACAGTCCGTACTCCCTGTCTGGCCTGTGGAACGCGTAGCACCGGTTAGCACCGATTAGCAGTAACAGAGCAACAGCAGGTCAGGTAGCACGGCCCTGTACCACGCCCTCATACAGGCAAAATCGAACAGCAACAGACGAACGGTTCGAAAACAAAGGCTGATGATCTTGAGTTAATGCGTCAGCATATGGTGCACAGGATTCGTGATATGAACAGGGTTCACGGAAAGATAGCGAACCCTGTCCGCACAGCCGCGTGCCCCGCTCCTGTACGCTTGTCTCGTACGCTTGCGCTTCGTAACTGCGTCTTGCAAGCGTGAACCTCCCTCCCGGTTATTTATCATTCATCTGCGCCCCCCATGGCTCTCCTTGCGCCCTCTATCATCGCCGCTGATTACGGCCATCTGCACGATCAAGCCAACGACGCCCTCGACGCCGGTGCCAACTGGTTGCACCTCGACGTGATGGACGGACAGTTTGTACCAAATCTGACGATCGGTCCCGATATCGTGGCCGCCATGCGTCCGATTGCTGATGCGCACGGGGCGCTGCTTGATGTGCACATGATGGTGGAAGAGCCCGGGCGCTTTGTGGATGCGTTTGCCGATGCTGGCGCCGATGTCTACACCGTACATGTGGAAGCCTGCACGCACCTGCACCGGGTGCTGCAGCAGACGCATGATGCGGGCATGCAGGCAGCAGTAGCCCTCAACCCCGGTACACCGCTCACCGCGCTCACCGCTGTACTTCCCATGGTTGACATGGTGCTTGTGATGTCCGTCAACCCGGGCTTTAGCGGGCAGTCGTTCATCGACGCGAGCACGGCCCGCGTACAGACGCTGCACCGGCAGCTCAACGCGCTTGGGTCCAATGCGTACCTACAGGTTGACGGCGGCGTGAAGCCGACCAACGCACGGGCGCTCACGCAGGCCGGGGCCGATGTGCTCGTGGCCGGAAGCGCTGTCTTCGGAGGCGATGCTTCCATCGCAGAGAACGTGCAGTCGTTTCGCGAAGCCCTCACGATCGAAGTGTAGCGCTCCGCATCCCTCTGCCCCCGGTGCTTCTGCACTTGTATTCTTTATACCGCATTACGTATGGATACGCCCGTTGCGCTGGTTACCGGCGCCAACTCTGGAATCGGTAAGGCTACCGCCGAGGGCCTGCTGCAAAAGAACTACCACGTGGTTCTGTGGTGCCGCTCCCAGGAATCGGCAGCGCGCACCGAGGAAGAGGTGCGCCGCTCAACCGGATCGGATACTACCGATACGATCGCAGCCGACCTTACCGACTTCGACGCGATTCGCGGTGCCGCGCAGACCGTAAAAGATCGGTACGACCGCCTTGATGTGCTGGTAAACAACGCGGGGGTGCTCAAGGAGACTACCGATCGCAACGACGAGGGCGTCGAGGAGACCTTTGCAGTCAACTACCTGGCTCCGTTTCTCCTCTCGCACTTGCTGCTCCCGCTGCTCACCCGCACCGCCGATGAGCATGGCGAGGCCCGCGTCGTAAACGTAGGATCAGATGCCCACCGGGGGGCTCTTCGATTTGATGCCGACGTAATGAGCGAAGGCGATGCAGGCCTTACCGCATACATGCAGTCAAAGCTCGCGCTGGTGCTCTTCACCAACGAACTGGCGCGCCGCCTGAAGCCCACGGGCGTAACGGTGAACTGCGTACACCCCGGCGTGGTAGCCACCAACATCTGGCGCGGACCGGGCGTGTTCTCGTGGCTGGCACGCCGCGTAAAGTGGTTCTTCAACTCCCCCGAAACCGGTGCCGAGGGGCCGCTCTACCTGGCCACGTCCGACGATGTCGAAGGCGTAACAGGCGCCTATTTCGACGAGACCAACCGCACAAAGCCCGCTGTGGCTGCCTTTGACGAAAAAGCGGCTGCCGAGCTCTGGCACCGCAGCATGGAGCTGGTCGACCTGAACCCGGAAGACACGCTCTATGAGCCGCCAGACATGTAGCACCATCTTCTATCACCATCTGCGGCTATTGCCTGCAACGCCAGACGCCCGCGACTCCATCATGGAATAATGGAGCAGCGGGCGTTTCTGGTTCTGAGCAGATGATGCAGCGACCCGCAGGCCCCTCGGAAGCTACTTTGCTACAGACGGTCTACCGAGATCGCTGACGGGGAAGCTGCGGGTAGGGGACCATCGGAAAATCGCCGGTAAGCGATTCCAGGAAGGCGACCATCTGGTCGACCTCTTTGTCGTTAAACGTGCGCCCGAGCTGTGCTTCGCCCATGATGGAAACGGCCTCTTCCAGCGTTTCAGCCGAGCCGTCGTGGAAATAGGGATACGTGCGCTCTACGTTGCGCAGCGGCGCGATACGAAAGACATACTCGTCGCCTGCGTCACCGGTGATCTCAGCGCGTCCGCGATCGTCGCCCCCCTCTACGTGCGAGAAGCGCGCAAAGCCCTGTCCGCCCAGCAGCACGCCATTGTGACAGCTGGCGCAGCCGGTATCGGTGAAGAGCTCGAGGCCGGCGAGTTGGGTCGCACTCAGCGCGTCGCGTTCGCCTTCAAGGTAGCGGTCGAACGGCGAGCCGGGCGTGATGAGCGTGCGCTCGAAACTGGCAATGGCACGTGCCACATTGTCGAAGTTGAGCGGGTCGTCGTCTTCGGGAAACGCCTCCTCGAAGAACGGCAGGTACCCTGTACTTCGCAGGCGACTTACCGCCTCTTCAGGCGTCAGGTCCATTTCAACATGGGCCTGGATGGGTCCTTTGGCCTGCTCTTCGAGCGTAGCAGCGCGCCCGTCCCAGAACTGCATGCCCAGGAAGGCAGCGTTGTAAACGGTCGGACTGGTACGCGGCCCTTCGCGCCCTTGCTCGCCAATCGCAACGCGGCGGTTGTCGACGCCTGCCGCACCTACAACATGGCACGTGTTACACGAAATGTTACCCGAGCGCGAGAGCTTCTGCTCGAAGAAGAGCTTATGCCCCAGGTCGACCCGGGCCTCGGTCATCGGGTTGTCTTCGGGCGCTTCGGCCTCGGCTGGAATCGGCTCAAACAGGCGCTGCACCCGCTCGTTGATGCCGTCGTCGGTCTCTTCGCCCGAGGTGCAGCCCGAGAGCATTGCGCCAAAAAGCAAGAACGGCGCTGCCGCAAGGAGCACGATAAGCGCAAGACGGCCGTAGCGCCACTGGGGAGATGTAGAGGATGTCGGTGATTGGGTACGCATGATTCACCTCGGCACAACCGTGCCTTAACTGATCAGAATGTGAGAGTGCTGTTGAGCAGCGCACCACAAACGGTGCGGCCCAGCACCACCGTCACGATACATGTGCACGGTGCCGCCTGCTGTAAGACCATCTCCCACACGGACTACCGGAATCCCTATTCTGCGCGCGGGAAAAATCCTTACACGGGCTCCCTTCCGCACGCACCGGTTGCACCTCACCGGTAGAATCAGTTTGTTGGATGCGGCTTATTGTTCGTGCTTTGCTCATTCGTTCGCATCCCCCCTATGCTCGACCTTTCTGATCAAGTTGTTCTCGTTACCGGAGCCAGCCGGGGCATCGGGCGGGCCATCGCAAAGGCGTGTGCTGGCGCTGGCGCTGCCGTGGCGGTGCACTACGGGCGCAGCGCCGACGCAGCGCTTGAGGTGGCTGAGATCTGCGGGCCAGAGGCGCATCCGTTTCAGGCTGACCTGACCGACCTCGATGCCACCGATGCACTCTTTGATGCGGTGGCGTCGACCTACGGGCGCGTTGACGGGCTGGTGCTGAATGCGGGCGTGGCGCGTCTCATGCCGCTGGAGGCATCGACCGACGACTGGCACGCGGACTGGCAAGACACCCTGCATGTGAACCTGCGCGCTCCCGAGCTGCTCTGCCGCCATGCGCTGCCGCATTTTCGCAGCAACGGCGGCGGGCGCATTGTGAGTGTGGCTTCGCGCGCGGCCTTCCGGGGCGACACGCTCGACTACATGACTTATGCAGCCTCGAAAGCCGGACTCGTGGCCCTCACGCGGTCGATTGCACGTGGAGCCGGGTCGGATAACGTAAAGGCATTTACGCTTGCCCCGGGGTTTACGCGCACCGACATGGCACAGGACTTCATTGACGAGTACGGGCCGGGCATCGTGCGCGACGACCTCGCGCTGAACGACCTGACCGAGCCCGAAGACATTGCGCCGATGGCTGCTTTCTTGCTCTCTGGCGCTGCCGACCACGCCACCGGAGCCACGATCGACTTGAACGCCGGAAGTTATGTGCACTGAGCGCTCATTCCGCGTGCGTATCCTGATCATCTTGTTTGGAAGGGGAGCGCGGAAAGCGCACCGTGAATGTTGTGCCTTCTCCTTTGGTACTTTCGACCGCAATCGTGCCCTCCATCATCTCGACGAGCCGCTTCGTGATAGCCAGGCCCAGTCCGCTTCCTTCAAACGCACGGGTGTTGCCCGAGGACTCCTGCACGAAGGGCTCAAAGAGCTCGGGCAGAAAGGCCTCGTTGATGCCCACCCCGGTGTCCTGAACGCGGATGATGATCTCGTGGTCGGTGGCGTCTAACATCACGTCGACCCGGCCGCCATCAGGCGTAAACTTGATGGCATTGCTGATTATGTTGTTAAGCACCCGGTGCAGGGCGCTTTTGTCGATCTCGGCATGGACAGGTGCTTCGGTGCCATGGGCTTCCAGCGTAACGTGGCTGGACTGCGCGCGGGGCTGCGCCAGCTCTATGGTGCTCTCTATCTCTTTGTCGGCGCGCACCGATTCGGGTACGACGTTCAGGGCTCCGGCTTCCAACTTCGACAGGTCGAGCACGGACTTCAGCGTTTCCATAAGCCGCTGGCTGCTCGTGTTTATAAGGTCGGCAAAGCGTTTGCGCGGTCCTTCGGACTCCTCCTGCAGGATTTCGGAGAATCCGATGATAGAGGTGAGCGGGGTGCGGATCTCATGGCTCATATTGGCAAGGAACGCCGACTTCAAACGATTCATCTCCTCGGCCTCATCACGCGCTATGCGGATCTCCTCTTCGCGCTGGATACGTTCCAAGATGCTGGCTACGTTGTGCGCCAGAATCTCCAGCAATTTTGTATCGAACGTGCTGATGCTGTCAAGCATCGGACTGGCAACCGATATCGTTCCGTAATCGCCCATTGGCAGGTATACAGACGCCTTCACAGAGCCAGGCTCCACAATAGCACCGTTCGGATCTGTTCCGTTATAGCGCACTGTTTCTTGCTCACGATAGGCCTGTACCGCGGCCTGATTACCATCGAGTGTATAGGTGGGGCGTTCGCCCTCCATAAGCTGTTCGCACCGGTCTGACACCACAACGGGCACAAGCTGATCGTCTTGCACGTAGCGGATGGCACAGATCGGGTATTTGAGTGTATTCGTGATCAGATCGCAGACCTTCGAAGCCAGTTCTTCTTTGGTCTTGATTGTTGCCAGAAGGCTTATCGCCTTGTAAAACGCCTCAACGCGCTGCTCACGCCGCAGAATGATCTGCTCGGCGCGTTTCCGCTCCGTAATGTCAATGCCAACCCCGACAACACAGAGGCGTCCATTGATTTCGGTGCGCTTCCCAGAGAAGAAGTACGGACGTGCTCTTCCTGAAACCGATAGCATATCGGCCTGAAGCGTGGCTTGTCCGTTACGGAGCACATCGGCAATCGTGTCGCGAACCGCCGACGCGTCTTCGTCTTTGAAAAAATCGGTTGGGTGCAGCTCGGAGATCTTCTCAGCCGTATACCCACTCACATTCTCAAAATTGTCATTCCATCGCAGAAACTGGCCTCGTTCAGCGTCAATGACAAAGAAGGTACCGGGCAGGCTGTCGATCACCGTATCCAGCAGGCGCTTCTGATGCGCCAGTCGTTCGGTTGCTTCTTTCTGCGCAGTGATGTCAAACAGCACGCCGAGCACGCGTATTGGGTTGCCCTGGTTGTCGTAGGACTCGATGCGTGAGCGTCCTCGAATCCAACGCGTCTCGTTGGATCCTCGTGGCGTGAGCTGATACTCAACGTATGTATCCACACCGACGTCGGTCGTCACCGGCCCCGTTTTGAGCTTATGGCGATCGGCGGCATGAACAAGCTCGAAGAAAGCATCGAAAGGATACTTGACACCTGCTTCTAACCCGATCAGACGAGCAGCTTCAGGCGAAAAGGTGACGGTCTCACTCTCAAGGTTCCATACGCTACTGCCCATTTCGGCAATCGACTGCGCCTGTTCCATGAGCAGGTTGGCGCGCTTGAGGGCTCGCTCTCTTTCCTTGCGTTCTGTAATGTCGAGGTGGGTGCCTGCAATGCGCTTTGGACTTCCGTCTTCGTTTCGTTCCACGATCTGCGCCCGTTCCAGAATCCACCGCCAGGAGCCGTCTTGGGCACGCAACCGAATTTCGAGGTCTACGAAGCTGATTTCTCCCTCGATGTGGCGCTGAAACGCGTCGAAGACGCAGTCTCTGTCCTCTGGGTGCAGCAGCTCTTCGAACGCGCCGAGTGTGGGTTCGATAGCGTCTGGGTCGTACCCAAGCATGTTAGACCACCGATCGCTGTAGTATACTTCGTCCGTCTCCACATTCCAATCCCAGAACCCGAGGTCGCCGCCCCGCAACGCCAGCTTGAGCCGGGTTCGCTCCGCTTCGATCTCAGCCTGGCGTTTGTACTCCTCGGTTACATCGCGGAAGACCAGTACGACACCGAGCAGCTTGCCTTCTTCCTTCAGGCGAATGGGCGCTGCACTGTCAGCCACCTGACGCGTCTGTCCGTCGCGCGCAGTAAGAACTGTGTCATTCGCCAGTCCTACGATACGTCCCTCACGCAGCACCTTCTCGACCGGGTTTTCGACTGGCTCTCCAGTGTGCGCATTATGGATCTGAAACACCGTAGACAGCATGCGTCCTTCCGCTTCTTCCGCCTTCCAGCCGGTCAGCCGTTCCGAGACCCTGTTCATTTCGGTGATCTTTCCCTCTGTGTCGGTTGCGATTACAGCATCCCCGATCGATTCGAGCGTGACGGCCAGATATTCTTCGCGACGACGGAGCGCTTCTTCGGCTTGCTTGCGTGCATCAATGTTAAGCAGTGCGCCATCGTGGTAAAGCACGCGCCCCTCGTCATCCTCGGTTGCATTCGCACTAATCAACCCCCAGAAGGTACTTCCGTCGGCGCGCCGAAACCTGACCTCATGGCTACGCAGGTGTCCGTCTTCGTACGTAGTCCGAATGAGCCGCTCGCGTTCTTCTTCGTTGGCATAGAGGACCGTAAGATCTGGGAGGACCAGCATCTGCTCGCGTGAGTCGTACCCGAAGATCTGCACGAATGCATCGTTCACATACTCAAGCGTGCCGTTGGCCCCCGTACGGTAAAGTCCTTCAGTTATATTCTCGTTGATCGATGAGAGCACCTCCTCTCGCTCCTCCAAGCGCTCGCGGGCTTCATAGCGCTCGGTTATGTCGCTTATGGCAACGAGAACAGCCTCCGACTCTTCAAACGTGATCGTGGAAGATGTGACCTCCACTTTGATCGTTGAACCGTCTGCACAACAGTGGCTCCACACCCCCGGAGGCGAGCGCAGGTCATCGGGGCGCTTGGTTGCCAGATAGTCTTTTAGCGCTCCGACTTCGCTCTTCGGGCGAATGTCGAAGATCGTCATGCTAAGAAAGGCCTCGCGCGTGTATCCATAGGTCGCTGTAGCGGCCTCGTTGACATCGATAAAGCGAAACGTATTCGGGTCGTATACGAACATCGGCACCGGACTTTCTTCGAAGAGCAGACGCGCTTCTTCCTCCCGGATGCGCAGCGTTTCTTCCAGCTCATTGCGTGCCGTAACGTCATCGAAATAGACCGCGAGTCCTCCTTCAAAAGGGTATGCGTTGACCCGGAACCAGGCATCAAGCGGCGGAAAGTGGGCCTCGAAATGAACGCTCTCTTGTGTATCTACCGCCTCATGATAGGCTGTGTAGAAGTCGAGGTCGACCGCATCAGGAAAGGCGTCCCAGACGTTAGCCCCGACCAGCTCTTCCCGTGAGGTCTGCAGAAGCTCTTCAGCTTTTGCGTTTACATATGTAAAACGCCAGTCGGTGTCGAGCGCGAAAAAAGCGTCGGTGATGCTCTCCAGGATGTCGGTGTGCGCATGGGGCGGTGCATGATGCGTCCATTCATGTTCCACCATTGCACCAATGTCTCGGAGCATGGCGCGGTCCGTTTCGGTCGCAGACCGTGCTTTGCTATCGAGTGCACTTACCGTACCCACGACGTATCCTTCTGGCGTTCGAACCGGCGCGCTTCCCAAAAAGCGAAACTCGGGGGTATCTGTTACAAGGGGATGCGCAGCGAACCGGCTATCGGCAGACAGGTCTTCAACAAAAAGCCGATCCTGTGTATCCACCATCTGTACGTCCCAGGTGTTGTCGACGTATTGATGGCGCTGCTCGGCAGTGAGTCCTTCACAAGCAAGAAGAGTGATACTGTCTTTCCCGATCTGCGTGATTGCGACTGCTGTAGCCTGCATTCCGCGCTCTGCTACCCGTGCAATCCGTTGCAAGGCCGACTTCAGCGATGACGTCGGCAGTACATGGCGCTGCAGCGCGCGGAGGCGTTCAGGGTCTGTTTGGGCAGACATGCGAGACAGTCAGGGCTGGTCAAAGCAATGAGCAGTGGTGCCGTAGCTACATGGTCATGAACGGAAGCGCACCTCATGGCTACAACTGCGCGTGCACACTGTATGAATAGCATACTGTGTGTAAACGCATTATATAAATACAACACGCATACAGAGGATTCAACCAACCTGCACAATAAGAAGCTACGTCTCCGAATACGTGGTATATGCTTGCAGACAGGGCTTGCACACGGGAGACAGAGTACTCTGCTGCACGAGGAGCGATTATCTTGCGGGAAGCGGCTATCTCGAGGACGGCTTACGGAAGATTTCCTTCAGCATGATGCGCCGTGCAAGCCAAGAAATGAGGTAGTGGGTCT
>NZ_AP043949.1:0-83288 GCF_055379825.1 Longimonas haloalkaliphila
AATCTATCGAAGCACTTGATCTTAGACATCCTAAACCGTTTCGAGTACGATGATGGCTCGCCGCTAACATACGCAGACTCCACACGCAGCCGATGGGTGCAGGGCTTTCTCTCCGTTCTCCGTGATATTGGCGTTGTAGAAGGGAAGTACGATGAGTACGGGACGCCTCCTACAATCGATGCGGAGCCCCTCCATACTGCAGCCCTTTATTCCTGGCGTACGGTTGGAGATGATTGGCTGCAGCATCCGGTTGGATTGAGGTATCTCTTCCAGCCGCGCGCTATGATTGACCGCCTCGTGCAACGTCTTGGCAACACCGAGCATTGGCAAGTCTATAACCAACAAGGCACAACCCTTCTAACCCCGGTTCCACAGGAGTAAGGCACTGAATCGCTGTTGCCTCTCTCGCTTCATGGTGGATCTCACTACTGCATCTCGCTTCTATTTCTCGCTTCAGCTTTCCGTGGCATGGACATCAACCGCTCTGATCTCACGTCCTGGTTCCGCTCGTTTCCTCATCGCCTCGAAGAGTCTGTTCGTGTTGATCGTGAACCCGCCGGGTCCGATTCTTCGAATGAGGAGATGACCCAGGAACGACTGGAGATGTTATCGACCTTCCACGTCACAGAGTCTGCAAACGACTACCTGACAGATCTCTTCGCCCGCGTGGCCGGAGAGGCCGAAGGGGATAGACAGGGGGGAAATCATTGGCTATACGGCTACTACGGAAGCGGCAAAAGCCACCTTCTCGCGGTTACCGGGTATTTATTGGACTCGAAGTGGATTTCCGAGGTAGGCAAGGACCAAGTCTGGGCCCAGTTCTCGCAAGGAAATAGCGACTTGGGACAGATGCAGGCGGCATGGGAGCTGTGTCTGAATCGATACCACGTCAAACCGCTGCTGATCAATCTGCTAAAAGATCAGGGTCGGCGCGATCGCGGATTTGGGCGTACCATCCTTCGGCATGTCTACCTCGACAAGAAATGGTCGCCCCACTTACGCGTTGCGTTCTTTGAAAAGTGGTACCTTGAGCACCGAGGCACAGCCGACGAGCTGGAGCAGAAGGCCCAAGTCATCTTGGAAGACAGAGGGGCCAACATTGATGCTCCTGTATGGGAGAAAGTGCAGCAATACCCCATTCTGGCTGAGGGCGTACTTCCACGGCTCTTTGAAAAGGAAGTCGGGACGCGCGACGGGTATGAGGATGTCGTAAATCGAAACCTGAAAGCAGAAGTCGTGGCCGACCAGCTGGAGACTGCCCGTCAGGCCATCGAGGCCGAGGCAGAGAAACCAACCCGCCTCCTTCTGCTGCTGGATGAGATGACGTTGTTCATCGGCACGCACTATTCGCTCCTCACCGAACTCAATGCACTCGCCGAAGCCATTGATGCCGTTGGGGGCGATGAGACGGGTGGTCCGCTATTTCTGGTTGGAACGGCGCAGGAAGACCTCTCTCGTGTTCAGTCAAAATCTGCTGCACAGCAGGCTGACTTTAGCATGTTGGATGATCGTTTCCCGCATCAACCCAGCCTGCCGTCAAGCCACGTTGGGGACATTGTGCAGAGCCGCCTCCTGGAAAAGTCAGCATCTGGCCAGTCCCAGTTCGAGGACGCACTTGCCCAAACAGCCGGAGAGCGCGAAACAGCACTTGTCTTTCGGGGCGTCGAGAAAAACACGACCGGGTCTCCGCTCGATGAGATTCGCCCCGACGAGGTCATACCGCATCTTCCGCTGCTGCCATACCAGCCCGAGCTATTTCTGGACATTCTCGCGAGCTTACGCGAGACAGGGACCGACCGTGCAAAGTCTGTATTTTCTGGAACTGCCCGTGCTGTTTTGGCACTTGTCAAAGGACTTCTGGAGAAATGGGCCGAGGAAGCACAGCAGCTGGACAGTCCGCCGCATCGCATTATCTCGCTGGTTGACTTCTTCGAGATGATTCGGCCTGAACTCAAGGACATTATTCCTCAAGAGCTGAAGACCATCGAAGCGGTTGAACGTGCTGAAGCGGAAGGGACGCTTCGTGAACTGGATGTGAGGGTGTGTAAGGTTGTTCTGCTGCTGCAACACGTCCCCGAAATGATCCCGCTGAGCACGACCCAGAACATTGCCGTTGCCGTTACACAGAACCTAAGCGGCGAGACCATAACTGCAAAAGTAGCTGCCATTGCCGATGCGCTGGATGGTCGGCTCAAAAAGTATATTCGGTCCGATCCCGCATCCGATGCGTCCTTGCGCTTCACTACGCGCCAGGAGCGGGAAGCTATTGAAGACGCCGAAGCAAACATAGCGGCATTCTCGGTGCAAGATGTCTTGCGCGAGCTTACCGAGCCCATCGCAACATTTAGACAGCGGGGAGCCCGGTCGCTCTGGCAGGACGTCTTAAAACAGCTCGACGTACCATACAAGATACAGTACGAGAAGGGAGGGAGTGCATACGCGACGCAATATACATTCGCGATCGACGGCCACGATATTGAGACCACATACGGAGACGACAACGGACTGAAAGTTCGTGTCCAAGTCGAAGGGCTGGTCTACGCAGCAGACGTTCACGACATGGATGCGACGAACGCATTCCGGTGGAGCGTCAGCCAGGAGGCCGATTCGCTGTGGACTGATTTGAAACGATGGGCGGCTTTTGCAGCTGTGTGTCGCGCTTCCAACGTTCCCGAATCGATCGAAAAGTACCTCCTACGTCTTGGGGAAACGCTCCCGGACCGAATTGCACAGTCCATCAAAGACGGCGAGCTAAAAGTTCAGTCTCATGAGCCCGCAACGCTCCAGGAAGGGATAGAGCGGTACATTCGCCGTGTCGGATACCAAGGGGCCTTTCACCCGGAAATGCTGTTCATCACCAAAGACCGTCTTGCCGAACTCAAAGGCATTCGCTCAACCGAAGATCTCCCAGACTGGGCACGGGCCATCGGTGTCGTATGCAGCGAGGCGGACGGCATGGAGCACACCATCTTTCGTCAGATTCGCGGCTATGCGGGCCGTCCGATCAAAGAGCACGAGGGGATGACGGTGCAGGCGGTTATAGAGCACGTCAACCAGCGGGAATCGGCATATGAGGATATCGATCCGGCCCTGGTGGCTCTGCTGTGGGGCCTCTGCCAGTGTGGTACGTTTCTCCCTGTCACGGAGGATGGTGAGCCTGTTGATGCAGATGTCCTGCTCGACGCCACCCAGTGGCACCGGCTCCGCCTGCGGATCGCTCAGGGAGCCAACTCCCGCACTGCCCTGGAGCGTCTGCCAACCGTTACCGCTGCCGATACACACAACGGTATGGTGGTGAAAGCGCAGACGTTCATAAAGAACAAGCAGCAACAGCTCCGCACCTTGCAAGACCGCGTGGATACGGTGCTGCGCGACATGGAGACCGATGCCGTAACGGGTCTATTCAACACGCTGCTCTCCAAACTGCAGCAGATGGAAGCACAAGTAGAACGGTGGGTTGATGAAACCAAAGCGTCCTCTCCGTCCTGGGAGGCAGTCGTAGAAGAAGCCCTCAAACTCGACTCCAAACTACGTCAAGTTGAGAGCCAGTGGACCCACCGCGAGGTCTACCTCCTCCAGCTGGATGCGCTGCTCTTCTTCAACCAGCGCGTCGCTTCTAAAGTGGATGCTTCTCCTGAAGTAAGCCGCGAAGCCAAGAGCGCACTGGATGTGCTTTCAGGTGAAGCGCAGCAGGCCGCCAATATCACATGGTGGACAGAGAGCGGGTGGACTGAGTTCGCTGACCTGCTGGCGCACCGCGGAAACGCGCTGAAAGCACTGCGTACGTGGTGGGAGACCGCCATGCACGAGACGGGGGCTGATGCGCTGCTCGACCACGCAGAAGACCACGCGTGGTTGGTATCCCCAATCCATCTGCCAGGAAACACCATCGGGCGTTCCTTCCAACGGCGCTACTTAGACGGCCCTCGCAGCGCACGCCGCCAGATTCAGCGTGCCGTGCAGTGCATGTACCCACTTATTGAGGACGCTCCTGGCCTCGACACAGCTGACGTGCGACGCACCATGGAGCGGCTGCGAAACGGGGAGTACCCGGCACTGCCTGATCCCGAAACTATCGACAACCATCTAAGCACACTGCGCACCTTGGATGATCTCACAGAGGGCTGTGGCCCGTCGGAAATCGCAGGAGTCGGATTCTGGCCCGATGACAGCGCTCAAATTAGTGAAGCCTTACAGCGTACGTCTACGCTGAGTAAAACCGGTTCCGACATCGAGTTGATCTCTCATTCTGATGGAGTCATTATAACCGCACGCTCATGACTGAAGACAACCCACTTTCTGCATTCAAACAGAAGCTCGTCGAATTTGCCACGGGCAAGCGGCGGGGCATCCGCAATCCATTCGTGATCGTACCGGTTCACCCTGCATATGAACAGGCCGTGGCCCAGCAACTGGCGGGCTGGCAGCCCGGCCGTGGGGCATCTGTTACGCCGATCTACCTGGACCGCGTTATGCCCCAGACCGATGTCTTCCAAACGGTGCTGGAGCTTCCCGATTCATTCTTTCAAGATGAAGACGGTTCCTCAGACGCACAAACACGGGCCGAAAGCGAAGAGGTCACGCTTCGAGAAAATCTGGCCACGGAGATGGTCGATCATATCGTGAAAACGCGCACTGCTATCTGTGATCAGCCCAGCAGCATCCTCTTACTCCTTCATCTGGGAGCCCTGTATCCCTTTGCGCGTGCCTCGGCGCTCCTGGATGAGCTCGACCGGCTGCGCGTACAGGCTACGGTCGGCATTCCCTTTCCAGGACGGGTCATCGGAGGCAAGCTGAGCTTCTTCGGGGAAGAGGCCCAGCACTACTATCCGGCCCACCGCGTAAATGGACCGGTCGACAAGAGCCATCTCTCGCAGCCGGCCATAGGCGCTCCTGCGTAGCGTATATTGGTCTTTCAGCACTCGTCGGTTCGCATTCTCTCTGATTCTGACTCGCTTCTCGTTTATGTCTGACTCTGCTCCTCCACTTGCTTCTATCTTTCATCGCGACCCGACGCGCCCGCTTGAAGAGGTGCAGAAGGTGAACTCGGTCGCACAGGCCCAGCGCGACGTAGAGGAGTTCTACGAGACCGCCAGCGCGCGCCGGGTGCTTGAGCAGCTGGGAGCGGTTGTAAAACGTGGCAAACAGCTTGACCCTCGGTTTCTGTATCTGCATGCCACATTTGGATCCGGCAAGACGCACCTGATGAAGCTCATCGGCTATGCGACCGGACAGGCGGGCGTAGACCCAGAGGTCGTCAACCAGCTAAGCATGCGGTTCGATGGCTTTAAAGCGCTGCGCCAGGCCTTCGAGGCAGCAGACCCGGACCGGTTCGTGCCCGTTTTTCTCAATCTGCTGAGCCGCGACGCCTCGGAAGAACCGCCCATTCCGCTCGTTATCTACGAGTCGATTGGGCATCAGATGAGGTATCCATCAGAACACCGCTGGATGACTGAGTTTCTGCTTCAACTCGAGCGTCGCGTCTCGGCCAACAACGTCTGGGACGCTCTGCGGTCGCACCGCGTCGATGGCAAGGCGTTTCTCGACGATCTGGGAGAAACACGCATCTGGCTCTACGAAGCGGTGCCCGCGGTCATGGATCAGTTCGGCGTGGCATGTGACCATACGGATGTTAAGACGTGGATCCGGGACGCGACCGAGCACGTCACGCCCGGGGCCTTCGATGCCGATGCCCTCGCCACGCGTATTGAGGACGTGCAGACGCTTCTCTCCGAGCGCACGGGCCAGTCCACCGAGCTGATGCTGGGCTTAGATGAGATTGCTCTGTTCATCGGCACGGACCGCACGCGCTACGAGGAACTCCGCACGACCATAACAACGCTCCAGCAGGATCCCGATAGCCCGAATCCGGTGATTCTGGGTACTGGGCAGTGGAGCCTTCAGGGCGTACACAAGCGGTTTATTGGCGATGTCGACGAGCGCGCCTGGTATAGCCAAGAAGTCGAACTGGAAGGCGCCGACACGGAAGCCATTGTGCGCAAGCGCTGGCTGCAGAAAAAGTCAGCCCACCGCCCCCTGCTGGAACGCCGCCTGGAAGCGATGCCCGAGGCGCCGGAAACGCTGTCCAACGGATACTCGGTAGGCGATGTCGTGGATGCGTACCCCCTTCGGCCGGGCGACCTGCGCTGGATCCGGGCCGCGATGCAGTCGCTACTAACGCGCGACCGCGTCAGCGCTACGGATCACATCCAGGGGCGCGCGTTGCTCGTGCTGGTGCGCGCGCTGTTCGTGCGAAAGCAGTGGGCCGACACCCACACCCTGGGCGACCTGGCCACGTGGGCCGATCTCTACGACATGCTGCAGCGCGAGACCAATCTGGTGCCCACGTGGACCGAGGAGCTGCTGGCGCGGCTCGGCACGATAGACCATCAAACGGATGTGCCGGTTATCCAGGTCGCAAAAACAATCTTTCTCCTCAATCAAATTGCCGAGGTCGATGCCACACAGGCGGTCATCGCGTATCTGCTGTGCCCCAACGTCACGTCCGATCTGGACCGTTTTGAGGCTGAAGTCCAAGAAGCGCTTACGGTGCTGGTCGATCACAACTACATCTTTGAGGATGCGCAGGCCCAACCATCCACGTACCGCCTGCTCACGCGTGAGGAAATGACGCTGGAAGATAAGATCGACGAGCGGGAACGCTCAGTGTCCTATCCGCGCATGCGGTCGGTTCTCACCACCTGGATGCGCAATGCCCAGTCGTACTTCGCTGCTGAGGGCAACCGCCAAGAAGTAACGATCGGAAACGAGCGCGACGTTCCGCTCACCTGGTTGTACTCGGTGCTCCAGCCGGTGCCCGATCCCTCCGACCATGCCACAACGGTAGCGGTGCGTGTGCTCGTGGGTACCGAAACCGAGGTCGACGAGCAGCGCCAGACCTGGATGCAGGCCAACCGGGCCTCAGATACACGCGAAGATGCCCTCGTTGTCGTTACGCTCCCTCCAAACTACGTGAACGAACTGCAGCGCCACATTGCACGGGGCGATGTGCTTGGTCGCGAAACGCGCTCCTTTCGCGAGGTGCGCGCTGATCATGATGAGCAAGAGCGGCAGCTGCGCCACGTGCTGCACAATCAGATGAACACGGCCCCGATTTGGGATTCGCAGAAGCGCACGGACTATGGGCCGCTCTCGACGGGGTTTGCGCCCTATGTGACCGATGTCGTGCTGACCCGGGACCGCAAGTTTCCCGATCGCCGGTCGCTGCAGAACGCCTTCCAGCCTATTGATGATGGCCCCAGCTTCGTTTCGTTTTTCCGAGGGGAAGGCGCCTGGCCCCTCGCTGAATCCGATGCCGCCACGCTGGGCGTGAGCCTGAACAGCCACGCCATGATCGATGAGGACGATTCCGATCGGCTACGCCCCGATGGCGATACGTGGCCTGCGCAGTTTATGCAGGCGGCTCGCAATGCGGGCAACACGCTTATACAGGGCCAGGCTGTACTCGACATGATCGAGACGCGCACCGGTCCGTTCCGAGGGACCTCGGTGGAGGCCATAGCGGCGCTTCTCCTCGCGTTGGCTACACGGCCGCTCATCCAGCTAAAACGAGACGGCACCGTGCTGCGCGACCCGGGCGATATGGGCCGGGCCCTAACGACCAAAGGAGGAATCAGGAGCCTCACTATTGGCCTACAACCGCCTCCCGACCAGGACCAGGTTGCGCGTATTCGCACTGTGCACCAGCTCCTTATCACGCAAACCACCGCACCGACTGGCATGAACAAGGCCGCTCGTGAGGTGATCGACTGGGCGGGTAGCCACACCAGCCAGATCCAGCAGGTACGGCAGTTTGTGGAGGCCACATTCGACACAGCATCCGTCACCGCGTTGGCTGACCTGCTCCATCGTGCCAGTGCACAGCCGGCCTCGGTAGATGCCGAGACGCTGGGCAGCGAGCAGCTGGTGCCGGAGGTCCGCTCGTTCGCACACGCACGCAGCTATCATCTTGGCCGTGAGACGCGCCTCTGGGATGACGTCACGACCATGCAGCAAACCCTTCGCACCGAGGCGCCCGACCTCCAATACGCACTGGATCCAATCTTTGCCGAAACCAAGGTGCCGTCCCCAGCCGAGGTGCGCGACTGCCTTTTGCGGGCGAAGGAGCTTCTCGCCAAGGAGCGCGCCCGCGAGGAAGGCAACGAGGACGACCGCGAAGAAGACCCTGCCCCCCAGCCCGTGGCGCCCGATCTGTCTCCAGATACCCCCGACCCGGCGCCTCCAGACGCAGACCCGCTTCCCGACGCCCTCCGCAAGCGCCTGAACGAATCCGCCAACGGCACAATCGTTCTGATTCGCTGAGCACGCCATGCAGCGCCCGATCTTTTGTTTTCCTACGTTCCCCCTTCCGTATGAGCACCCAACTCGATAAAGCCCATCGCGAGCATCTCGAAACGGTTGTCAAAGACCTGCGCTCGCGGGCGGAGCAGACGATTCAGTACCAGATCGACACCCATCTGAATCTGGAGAAAGACACCGACACGGTGCCCGACCGGCTGGAGGAGTCTGAACGCCGCTTGCGCGAGCAGGTGCGCACGGCCATCCGGCGCGAGCAGGCGGGCGACCAGCGCACCTGGGCCACGGCTCGCGACCTGTACGTTAAGGCCGTGGGCTACACGCTCGTGAATCGCCTGGCGGCCCTTCGCTGCATGGAGGTGCGCGGCTTTCTCGACCGCAGCCCCACGCGCTTTCGCGAGGACGGCCTCACCCCAGCGGCCGACCGCCTCGTGATGGAACAGTTCATGACGCCGGAGGAAGGTGTGTGGACCGGCTTTGTGCAGACGTGCCAGAACCGCGCCGAGGAGGTAGACCTGCTCTTTGACCTTCACGACCCGTACAGCCTCCTCTACGGTGACATGAGCGGCTGGACAGGCACCAGCGATCCCTCGTGGAGCACGCGCCTGCGCGCCGATCTGGTGGAGCTGCTCCGCGACCTCTGCGCTAAGCTCGATACGGTCGAAGATGCCGTTTGGCGAGCCGATGATGTGCTCGGCTGGGTGTACGAGTATTATAATATCCCCGACCTCGCGAAGGTAGAGGACAAGCGCTCTCTCAATCCAGAAGATGTCACGGTAGCCAACCAGTTCTACACGCCGCACTGGGTCGTGCGGATGCTCACGGACAACAGCCTCGGGAAGCTCTTTCTGGAGCATGAAGGTACGCTCCAGGAGACCATCCAGGAGCAGGCCGAGCGGTTTTCTCCGGAAGACCGCAAGACCCGTGATCCAGAAGCGGCCAACAGCCTAACTGAACTCTGCACGTATCTTGTTCCTACCGAGGAAGAAGGCGAAGCCACCGACTTCGACCATCCCAGCGAGATTCGCGTGTTCGACCCGGCCTGTGGTAGCGGACACTTCTTGCTCTATGCCTTCGATGTGCTGGAGCGTATCTGGTGGACGATGGAGCCGGGCATAGACCGTGCTGACGTTCCCGCCAAGATTCTGCAGCACAATCTGTTTGGCGTGGACCTGGACCTTCGCGCCTGCCAATTAGCAGCGTTTAACCTGTACCTGAAAGCCCGCACCCGTGCCGAAGAACATGGTGTTACGTCGTTTGAGATGCCGCAGGTGGGCATTGTGTGTGCCGACGCCCACAACATCGACACAGATTTGGCTCATTCAGTATTTGATGAGGTGGCCGGCACCAATAACGCGACGCGAGACTTGCTCGATGAAACGGTAGAGACCTTCGTAACGACGTCTGGGCTCGGTAGTCTGTTTGACCCAAAAGCACCATTCCGAAAGGCTTTTGAGGAACGTGGGGCGGAACTGAGTGCTGTTCATGGGTCCGATCTCACTGCACTCTTCCGGGACATCCGGAAAGCTGTGCAGCAGCACACGGACAATGGTGGCTTCGCGGCGGCAGATCTTAGGAGCCTTGCTCGCCTGCTAGTGCTTTTGTCGCAGGATTACGATGTGACCCTTATGAATCCCCCCTACGGATCCGCTGGAAGGATGCCTGCGGAAGTCAAAAACTATGTATCCCAAAAATACACCTACTCTCCAGAGTACTATATAAACTTTTTTGAAATAGGAAAAAGACTCGGAAAGAAGCATTCCAGGGTCTCTATGTTGGTTCCAAGGTCCTTCATGTTCAACAGGTCCTTTGAGCAGTTTAGAGTGGACTTTGTTAGTGGTAAAGGGAGTTTTGACTTTCTTGCAGAGTTTGGCCGAGAGATTCTAGATAACGCCACTGTGCGTACAGTGGGTACGGTCATTCGAGTAGGCGCAGCAACTGAGCAACGAAAAGGACGTTTCGTCCGCCTGAGTGACGTAGACGGTGATAAAAAGGAGAAGGCGTTTATAGGGGCTGTTTTTGATAATCCACGAGATGGTGACATTAACCGTTTATACGAGCGAGAAATATCAGAATTCCAGTTGGTCCCATCTACTCCGCTTTCGTATTGGGCACCGAAAAGCATTCGAAAGCTTTTCCATGAGAGTGTAGTCTTAGATGCGAATCAGGCTGGCTTACCGGGTCGGGGTAGCGGAGCAGAAGTGGTAACTGGGGTCAAGACAGGGAAAATATCACGGTTCCTCAGAAAATTCTGGGAGGTCCCCAGTTCCACTAGAAACTGGATGCCATTCCCTAAAGGAGGCGAGGAAACGTGGATGCTTCCGCGAATAGATCTTTGCGTGAACTGGAATGGCAATGGTTCCGAGATCGAACGACAGCCGGCAGCTACGCAGGGTACAAAGGGCAATTATTTCAGAGAAGGAATAACATACAACATAGAAAAGAGCAACGGACGCCGATTTGGCATAATGCCAAAATGTTCTGTCTTCTCGGCTAAGGGGGTTGCGATATTCACCGATGCGCCAAGAGCACCAGTCGTAGGCTATTTGAATAGTAGACTTGTCACCTACCTGGTTTTTTGTCTCACTCCGGAACGCACTTGGCAGATTGGTACTGTTGCTAAGTTGCCATGGAAGAAGGAGCTGATGCAGAGTGAGGAGGTTCTGAACCTGTGTCGGCAAATATTATCGGGTTTAGCCACTCTGAGGCAGAGCAGCTTTCTGTCTCCGCATTACAGAGGGCCTTTGATGCTTCGAATGATTGGAGAAACGGAGCCGAGTAAAGCTTACAGATGGCACCCCCACAGAAATACAGTCGAATTTCCCGATACTGTGGATCTCCCGTCGGTTAGTCCAGAGATAAGTTTAGAGGGGTTGGGAATTCAGGCTGAGACTTTCCGCAGTTCAGTTCGGAGGGGCATCTCACGTGCGGAGCTCAGACTCAATGAGATCATATTTGCACACTTCGATATTCGTAGTGATCAGCGTAGTGAAGTGCTCACTGAGATAGCCTTGCGGACCAATGAAGACCCCCAAAGGCTTACGGAGTATAATCCCGAATTAATAACCGAGCCCCCAGAAGATTTTCCCGAACTGGTAAAGAAGATGCTCCTCCACCTCATCTTCGAGATCCTGGAAGAAGACGACGACGGGATCGTGCTACTGGGCACCGAGTCAGACGGCGAAGAGACCGACCTGCTGGCCCAAATGATCGACAAATTTGAATCCATCTGGGGCGAGTACGCCGCCGACCGTCTGCAGGAAGTCGACGACATTCTGGGTAGCCGCGAGGCGACCGACGACGCCTACCCGAACCTGAGGCACTGGCTACAGCACAAGCTCTTTGCGTTTCACTGCAGCCAGTTCGAGAACACCCCTATCCTTTGGCAGCTTAGCACCGATCGGCTGGACGGGGGAAACACCGATGCGGTCGGCTTTGCCTGCCTCGTAGACTACCACCAGATGGACGGCAGCCTGTTCGACCGCCTCAGCACCCGTTACCTGGATGCCCGGAAGACCGCCTTGCGCGAGCGCGAAGCCGCCGCCCGCCGCACCATGGAGGACAACGGCGCAGATGCCGCCACCCAACGTGAAGCTACAGCCGAAGCCAAACGCTGCGCCGCCGGGCTGCGCCAGATTGAGGAGTTGGAAACCCGCATGACCAACCTCAGCCGCACAAAGCCCCGCTCCTGGGCCGCCGACGTGAAAGACATCGCCAAGGAGACCGCTCCGAAGGTCCGCCGCTTCCGCGAGCGCCTCGAAGACCGGCTGGATACGCTCGACCGGCTGCATGAGATCAGTCCGTCCGCGTGGTTCAAAGACCGGTTCAGCGACAAGTTTATGGAGAAGGTGAACGGTGAGCGCGAAGAGTGGATCGACGCGCTGGAGGACCTGGAAGCCGCCTGCAAACAGTTTGCCCAGCCGGCCAACGAGCCGGTGGAAGCCCACCTGTACGACCTGCTGCCCTACTTCAACGACAAGCTCACCGGCTCCACGCACTACGCCAGCTACGGCATCTTCTTCCTGAACTACTACTTCAAGAAAGGCAGCGACCTGGCCGAGCGGTTGGCCGCGGGCGACGGCGACAAGCTCACCGAACAGCAGCGCCTCGTCGCCGAACTCGCCACCCACACCGACGACGACATCGCGCTGGGCGAGGAGATCAAGAGCGCCTGCAAACGCATGCAAAAGCCGATGGACGCCGACTGGAAAGCCCGAGCGCTCGAAGAAGTCGAAACCGCCGGCTACACCCCCGTGAAAAAGCACGGCGTCGCCATCAACATCACGCCCTTGGCCGAGAAGAAGCTCGTCCCGTCGTTGGTGGAGGATAAGGTGCTGTAACCCCACAAACCTACAGAAACCACGACGCCTACGCGTCTGGCTCTCTTTTTCGTAACACTTTTTCAATAACCCCGCATTCCCATGCCTGATACCGGCACAAAAACCCTCGGCGACGTCCTCGCCAGTGGCATTTACCGCATTCCAAGCTACCAGCGCGGCTACGCCTGGACCTCCGATGAGGTGAACGAACTCATCGACGACCTCGAATACGTGACAGACCATCAGTCGGTGCAAAGCCACTATATAAACTCGATCATTGTCACCGAGCCGGAGGAAGAAGATATTGACGGGCTCCATATAATTGATGGTCAACAGCGCGTTATCACGTCCGCGCTTCTTGCCAGTGAGATCCTGCGCACCGCCGAAGCCATTGAGGATTCTGCGGATGCAGGTTTAACGCACATTGGAGATGAGATCTCGAAAAAGCTGCACAACGATATCTATCACACCATTCGTTCCCGGAGTGTACTCCGTCGCGTGTTACCGGCCACTGAGCATCAGGAGATATTTAAAGCGCTCATGCCCAAAGATCCTAATGAACCGAGAAATCTGGAGGCCCTTGAAGCGAAAGCCGATTCCCCTTCAGAGCAAAAGCTTGTGGGAACCGTAAAGGTTATTCGAGAGCGCATAGATGACATGCTACAGTCATGCAAGCCGAATGCGCAGGACCGCCTGCTGTATCTCGATCGCCTCGCGACAACGTTGCACGGGAAGTTTATCGCCACATTGCACGAAGTTGCCAACCCCAGTGAAGCCGGACGTATCTTCGAGGCGATCAACGACCGAGGGCGAGCGCTAAACCGTATCGACAAAATTAAGAGTTACGTCGTGTACCGGGCCAGCCTCAGCGATGTCGGGATGAATGTCACGAATCTGCATGAACAGTTTACCCAGGTCTACGAAACCTTGAACCGGTATGCCCCCACACCCGATCAGGTAGACAAGCTGGTTGACCGGATGACTGCACACCATTGGACCATGTTTGGCGAGCCAGACAAGATCGAGCGCTCTGACGACCTGGTTGGTCGCCACAAAACCGCCAGTCAGGATATCGATCAAATCAAGCACGCAAAGTACCACATTCCGAAAGAGGCTTCAGACGAGCGCGTGCAGCAGTGGATGAGTACGTACGTTGATTCTCTACGTAGGAGTGCAGACGCATACATCCACTTTCGAGGGGTTCTGAATAAAACTCTTTTCAATCAACTGGCTGAACGATTGCATGCGACGGTGGATGCGAAGGCCATCCGCCACTCTCTGTATGTTGCAGAAAAATTTGGTCCTTCAACGACCCATCCGCTCCTTATAGCTGTCTTCTTGCGTTTCGCAGATACAGAGGCCTACGGACGTGTCCTGAAGGCGATAGAACGGTTTGTTATTCGCGTATTTGCCGTGTGCAGTGCCCGCCGTGATACGAAACGGAGCAAAATTGAACCGATTGCCCGAGCCCTCTTCTGGGCCGGACGCGATGACCTGACAGACGTCTTCCCAGAAGACTCGTCTATCGTTGCTATCATCACCAAAAACCAAAACGAGTACGACTTCAACGGAAGTCTGGATGATGCTGACCGACTCATCGACATTTTAGATGGGTGGGCGCGTGACTACTGCTACGCTGAGACCAGCGATGGACGTAGTGTTGATGAGTTTGAGAGGCGTCTCGCGGAAGACAATCTCAACGGACATGGAGAAGCCGGATGGAGCGGCCTGCGTCCCCCAAATGTGCGTAACTACCTTCTGTACTGGTACGAAGCGGCGATCCGAAGAGGAGGTGTTGGCCTGCCCGACTTCTTTGAGAATGACGTCCACGACTTCACTGTAGAGCACGTGTGGCCTCAAACGAACAATGGAGAGACATACCCCGCGGATCTCGACGAAGAAACATATGAACGCTATCTCAACCGCTTCGGCAATCTTGCTCTTCTCTCGCTGTCCGAAAATGTCAAAGCGGGAAATAACGATTACGAGACAAAATGGAACCGCATTTACAGAGATGCGAGCGACGGGACCGCGATGGTCCGCAAGGACTTCCCCGACCCCGAAGGTAAGATATCCAGTCCAGCACGCGATAAGGGATACGAAGCGTGGAGCACTGACCTCATTGAATGGCGGAGCAAGCGCATGGCGCGTACCCTTGCGCAGCACTGGGGGCTTGATGACGGGTCGTGATGATCCACTGCGTTGCAGCTACGATCGACTAAGAACGGAGGTCGCTTTCCGGCTTTCTCAAGCTCGAACCCCTGTATACGTCACCACGTACACTCACTGTACGTCTACCGTATCACTACACCGACCGTTTGGCCATGAAAACCAAACTGACCCTGCGCATCCGCGACGACGTCAAGGCCGAGGCCAAGGAAATTGCCGCCAAGCGGGGCGTGTCGGTCTCCCAGCTTGTGGAAACCTATTTTCAGATGCTGGCCAAGCCGAAATCGGGCGACGATGCCTCCGCCCGGCAAGACACACCGCTTGAGCGCGACACAGCGACAGGTCATGACACCGCACTCTCGCCCCGAATTCAAGCCCTGCAAAAGGCACTCGGCCAGCCTGCCCCTAAGGTTGAGATGGACGAAGACACGCAGCGGTGGGTAGACCATGCCGCTGCAAAGCATGCTTGACTCTACGGGGCGCCTTGCGGCATACCAAACAGATAACGCCGCCTGCTCGTGCCCTACACGGCTGCACTCCGATCTTTCAGGCTTCTACCGTTTGCATGCACGTCCTATTCGACACCAACGTTATCATTGATGCAGCCATCCCGGAACGCGTGTACCACGCTGCTGCGTTGCAACTGCTCTCTCATGTCGACCGTGGACACATTACCGGATTGGTTACCGCAACGTCCATTGCCACATGCTGGTACGTAGCCACAGCACATCACGACGTCGATCCACGTCCGCTATTCGAGGTGATTGAAGCAACGTTTGCCTTTGCCCCAATGTCACGCGCGGCCCTACGTACTGCTTTAGACGCCCCACGCGCTACCGACTTCGAAGACATGTATCTTGCTGCAGCCGGTTCGAATGCGGGTGCCCAGTGCGTAGCAACGCGCAACGAGGACGACTACGCCCAGAGCGGTCTCACCGTGTACCACCCTGATGAACTTGTGTCGATACTCGCCTCGTAACAGTGTACTGCACTGCGTATCCACGCTGTGCATCCACTCACACGCTCTGCTTTTTCTTCCCACTCTTTGCCTATGTCCGTCTCATACTCACAATCCACCTCGCAAGCCCCCACGCGATCGCTCCGTGGCGAAACAGACGCATTCCTCCGTGCCACCTTCGAGCAGGCACCAGGGCCACGACGTCGGATCCTCTGGTGGGATGCCGGTGGCCACCTGAAGGACCTTTTGAAGGAGGTCTGCCGAGACCGCGATATCGCTTTCCTCACCAAATCGCATCCACTGGCCTTTCGGGAATGGGTTGCCGATCAGGGCGATACTCCGGAGGGGGAGCCCGAGCGTGTCGTGTGGTATTTTCAAGGCGCTCCAGCGGGACGCGACTGGTTTCGTGACGTGCAAGAGATGGGCGCCGTGATCGAAAAAGGAATCGAAGACATCGTTGCGCAGCTGTATGACGTCCCCGTCTGGAAAGTCCGCCCATGGGGAAGCGAAGGCACGTCAGTCACTGAAGACATCGCTGCCATCTTCAATACCGAACTGCGCGGCCCGAGTCGCCCCACACTCGACGAGCTGCAGATGCGGCTGCTCACAGGCGACAACAGCAAGCCCGCGGAGTACATTCTCCGGGCGGGATGGGACGGTCTGCCCTCTACTCCAAACGTAGTTGACAAAATACGCGGCCTCCTGACAGCTGAAGGCGTGCCGGGCTTGCACGACGCACATTCTCCCGAAGCAATCGTCGAAGCAGTCCGCCGTTGGGCGGTAGCCGGATGGCTTCACGAAAGCGGAGTCTCCCTGGAGGCATTGCCGTATCACAGTGCCAGCGATCTCAAGTGCGGCCTGCGTCGCCTCAAGAAGGTTCTTGAAAGTGCTGAAGGCTCAACCTTTTTACCTCAGTTTCAGAAGGTATACTGGCCCGAAGTTGTCGACGCACTTGATGCGCCTTGGGAAATGGCAGGCCCCTGCCCGGTCGATGGTGCATTGGAGACGCGATTGTGGACGGACTGGCTGCAGGCGTTTGGCAACGAGCGATATGAGCAGTGTTGTAACCGGGCTACCCAGCGGGCTACTGCCTTCAAAAAGGCAACAGGACAGAGCCAGGCTGAAATTGGCAAGCACGGATCACCGTGGACGCGGGCCTGGCAACAGGCGGCCGCTCTTGCCGACCTTGCTCATCGCTACGCAACGTGGGACAACCGCGACGTGCCTGTCCATGAGCTGTATGCAGACGAGGAGGAAGGCAGTTGGCACATCGACGACGCCGTCCGGCGTATTATCGTCTCAGGAGTCCCTGAGGCCGACCTCCCCGAAGGTCATCCTGCCACCGACGCACTGTCTACGCACCGCTCGAAGCTGGTCACGGGCCGGTATCTGACGTACCTGAAGCGTCTTGCGGATAAGATGGAAACGACGCTGGCTACAGGCAGCCTGCTGGATGACACATTAGCATCCAGCACCACTTTTTGGAACGACAATGATGAGAAGCTCGCAGCAGGCAACGACGGCCTACTGTTCTACATCGACGCTTTGCGCCTCGACCTCGCACGCGCCCTGAAACGTCGTCTTGAAGAGCGCGCCGAGCAACCCACTGTAGATATCTCCCTGACCATCACCGAGTCACGGCGCCTCAGCGTGCTCCCCTCTGAGACCAAGTTCGGGATGGCTGCTGTCTTGCCAATGCAATCGAGTCCATTCGAGATGAAGCTGCACAAGGGGACACTTGAAGCCGCACGTGGCCAGATCCTCGACACAACGCGCCGCAAAAAGCTCCTTGAAGATGACGGCTGGGCTGTGACCGACAATGCCGACGACGAGCGGGCCTGGTCGCAAGGACGTGTGGCGCACACGATCACTGAGCTGGACGAGTATGCCGAGAAGGAGCTTCCAAACATTGAAGACTTGCTGGCTGAGCGTATTGAGAAGTTGGCCGATCGGATCTTTGAGAAGCTGAACAAGGGGCGTTGGAGCCGGGCGTATGTGATCACCGATCACGGCTTTGTACTCCTTCCAGAAAACACCGATTTCGCTCCTCTAACTCCTCCCGAGGGGGATGTGGCCCGGCGCCGGGTAGCTGGCGCGAATGTCGCTGATAGTCAGCATGGTATTCTGCTGCACCGCGAGGAGCAGAATGACCTGTCGTATCTGCATGACCCAGTGCGGATTTTGGTGCAGCCTCAGGAGCGCTTCAGCAAGCACGGAATGAAAAACAAACGGTATTACCACGGCGGCGCACTTCCGCAGGAATGCATCATCAGCTTCCTGGAAATTGAAGTCACGTAACTTGCCGTAGCCTTCGACATCATCTGAAAAGATCAATTCTCCACAGGACCAACTAAGACCTTACCGCACTTATGATCGACACGCTCGCATCTGGCGACCAGATTCTGCTCAACGGCACGCCTGCTGAAGTAATTACGCAGGAGCAGATGGGCGACCTTCTGTACCTGCGCGTATACGTAGAGGACGAAGGCGTCAAGTCAGTTTGTGCCGAAGACGTCGATGTTGAACCGCGTCATAGCACCGAAGAAACAGCTGATAGCAATCCGCTGGACGATCTTTCTGCTGATCGCTTTGACCTGCGTACCCAAGCCGTGCGGTTCCGGTTAGCCCATCAACGCGGACAGCTGCTGAGCATATCGAACTCGCTTGTCCGCCTGGAGCCCTACCAACTTGCCTGCGTGAACCAGGTGATGCAGCGCCTCCGGCAGCGGGCCCTCATTGCTGATGATGTGGGGCTCGGGAAGACGATCGAGGCGGGTCTTATTTTGAAGGAGTTGGACGCCCGCCGGCGTGCCGATCGCGTGCTGTTTGTGGTGCCGGCCCACCTACAGAAGAAGTGGATTCGCGAGATGAAGCGTTTCTTCGACATTCGCCTTACGTTGGCCGACCGAGACTGGGTGAAAGGGGAAAAGCGACGCTTAGGCGAGGAAAGCAACGTATGGAATCAGGACCGTCAGCGCCTTATCACCAGCCAGGCGTTTCTGCGGCAGGAACGATACGAGGAACCGCTGCTCGAAGCGTTTTGGGACGTCGCCATCGTAGATGAGGCACACAAGGCAAGCAAAAAGGGCAAGACGCCCAGCAAAACAGCACGGAGAATAGAGCAGGTCGCCAGCCAGTCGGATGCGTTGCTGCTGCTGAGTGCTACGCCGCACACCGGAAAAGAACAGAGCTTTCGGTCGCTCATCTCGTATGTTGACCCGCTCAAGGTTGCTCAGGACCAAGACTTGACCCATGACATCGTCGATGAGGTCATGATCCGGCGCGGCAAAGAGACGATCTTTGACGACAACGGAGAGCGTATCTTCCCTAATCGAGACGTGAAGACGGTACGCGTTTCGATGACTACGTCGGAGGAGAATTTCTACGAAGCCGTCACTGAGTATGTCCGCACAGTTTACAACCGCTCTGAGGTGCTTAACGCACCGGTGGTCGGGTTCGCGATGGCCCTTATGCAGAAGCGCCTTGTCAGTAGTATCGGTGCGATTCGTTCCACCTTGCGCCGCCGCCTGAAGGGCCTGCTGGAGCACGACGCGGTCGATCTTTCAACCGATGCGCGCAGCTACCTGGAGGGCGAGGACCTGGAAGAAGACGACCAAGTAGAGGCTGAAAAAGAGCTGGAGCGGCTTACCATTTCAAACGATAAGGAGCTGCGCGATGAACTAAGTGCGCTCCGCGACCTGCTGCAGCGTGCCGAGCAGATCACCGTCGATAGCAAGGCGCGGAAAGTCCAACAGTACATCCAGACCCTTCTTGAAGAACAGCCCGACGAAAAAATCCTGCTGTTCACCGAATACCGCGATACCCTGGATTACCTGCTGAAGCTCTTCGAATCCGAGGTATGGTACGACGAGATCATGCAGATCCACGGCGATGTCGACAAAGAGAAACGGGCTGAGGTCGAACACGAGTTTAACTACGGCACAAGCCGACTTCTCTTCGCCACGGATGCGGCCAGTGAAGGCATCGACCTGCAGAAGCGGTGCCACATCATGATCAACTACGAGCTCCCCTGGAACCCAAACCGGCTGGAGCAGCGCATTGGCCGCATCCACCGCTATGGGCAGGAGCACGAGGTGAAAGTGTGGAACTTTCAGTTTGAAGGGAAGCGCGAGGCCGAGATCTTTGAACTGCTTCAAGAGAAGGTCGAGAACATCCGCGAGCGTGTCGGAGCCACAGCAGACGTGCTCGGCATGATCGAAGATCTCAACGTCGAGGAGCTCATCATGGAGTCTATTCGCGACAATGCGCCTCCGTCCGTCACCAAAGAACGGCTGGAGGAGGAGCTGGAAAAGCGCGAGAAGACGTTGCTGGACTGGTATGAGCGCAGCCTGATCGACTGCTCCACATTTGATGCAGAGAGTCGCTCTCGTATCCAAGAGGTGGTTGAGGACTCCGAAGATGTGTTTGGATCCGCACGCGATGTGCAGCGCTTTGTTATCTCCGGCATTCGCACGTTGGGCGGCACGATTGATCAGGTATCGCAGCGACAATTCCGCGTCACGCTTCCTGAAGCGCTGGCATCGGCGGTCCCAAAACCGTTTGAAGACCGTCTGGTAACGTTCGATCGGGATCTCGCCATGCAGTATGAGACGCAGATCACGTATCTATCCCCGGATCATCCGCTCGTTACGGCTCTCGTTCACCATGTCTTCAGCGAGGAGGACCAGTTCGGTGGCAAGCAGGGCGTGAAGGTGCTCTCCTTTGTGGAAGAACCCGGTGTGCTATTCAACTACCGAATCGCCTTTGAGGACGGCCTCGGCGAAATCTTGCGCGAAGAGTTGTATCCAGTCTATGTGAACGCCCGAGCAACTGATGTACAACACACGCTTGGCCAGCGCATTCTTGAGCACGACACGCTTCAGGTGGACCCCGATCCGTCAGTGGTTCAATCGCTTCAGTCACGCGTCTCGGACCTCAAAAGCCACGCTGAAACCTACCTCAGTCAGGCCTTGCGCCACGTGAAACAGAAGTTAGCTGCCGACCGAAAGGTCAAAACAGAACAGGAGTTGCAGCGCCTGGATGACTACGCGGCTTCCGAACGAGAGCGTCTACAATCATTCATTGAGCAATATCGCGAGAAACAGGAGGCTGGCAAAGACATGGAGATTGCAATCCGCGGGCAAGAAAAGCGCCTTGAGGGCTTGCAGCAACGCATCGAGCGACGGAAGGAGAACGTCCACGCAAAAGCCCGGGTCATCTCTCTCGCTCCAGAGTTAGTGAACACATGCTTTGTGGTGCCTGCGTGATGGGGGTGGGGTGAACAGGAGGGTTTAGATGTGTTGGAAGCGTGGTGTACAGAACTCAATCTGAGCTGATCGCGCTAAAGTTCTGTCTATCAGCACCTTCCAAAGTGGTCTCTGAAGTCAGGAAGTACGGAAGAATCGGTGTAGCGTTAACATTCCAGCAATGTGCGTTTCGTTCGTTCACCAAGGATGATTAGGGATATTGTTTGAGACGCCCCCAAATTGATTTACCGGACTGTGTGCACTGCACGGAAGTCCTGAATGTGTCTAAAAAGGGAGATCATCGTCGGGCTCTGATGGCTCTCTGTGTTTTTTGAGGTTTGAGGTGCCCATTCCTGACGGCGCATGTGCAGGATCAAAGGACGATGCCCCAGCAAACATATAGTATGTACGGATATCCTGGACATCCCAGCTACTTAGATCTTGGTTGAAGGAAATTGCTCCACTAAACATATCATTCATACTCTTCACATTAGAAACATCCCAACCACTGATATCCTGATCGAAGGATCGCGCTTCTTGAAACATGCTGCCCATGTCCGTCGCGCTGGAGACATCCCATCCCCCAATGTGTCGATTGAAGGAGCACGCATTCAAAAACATACCTGTCATGTGTGCCACGTTGGAGACATTCCACCTCTCGATATCTTGATCAAATGATCGCGCGCTATGAAACATGTCGGTCATGTTAGTCACGTTTGAGGTGTTCCAGCCACCGATGTCTTGGTTGAATGCCGATGCCCCCCAGAACATGCCTCCCATATTTGTAACGCTGGACACGTCCCATCGCCCGATGTCTTGGTTAAACGACTTCGCCGCGACAAACATGGCTGCCATGTTTGTTACGGCAGATAAGTTCGGAGTATCATCAGATTGGATCAGCAAGGAAGATGCTCCAGCGAAGGCTGCTTGCATACTTTGCCACTTAATTGCCCCCCACTGCTCAACAGTTTGGAGCTTGTCTGCATTTTCTGGGTCACCATTCGATGCCCCAATTGGACTCGCATCCAGGAAGATACGAGGGAAGAGCCCTTTGATGGCAACTGCGTAGGTGCCGGGTCTTCCGTAATCGTGTGCAGGATTCGGGTTTACGCCCTTGATCTTCTCTGTAGTCCCATCTCCCCAATCAATCGTGAAGTCGTATTCCGTCTCTGGCGCTGTTGGGATCACAATCGAATACTGAGATTCAGACGGATCCCACACAGATAACCTCCATGTCGTGATGAAAGCACGTTCTTGCAAAACTTCTACTGTCTGACTTTTCTTTTCCGATTGGTACTCTGATTTTGCGTTGTGCTCACTGGTAGATTTACCCTCTGGAGGAACAGCATTCTCTGCGAGAAGACGTTCAACCTCCGCGAAGCCCGCATTTGCAGCGTATTGTATTGGCGTCTGCCCGCCATCTGCTTTGAGATTAGGGTTGGCTCCCGAATCAAGCAAAAGCTGAATGGCCTTTAACCCTTCTCGACTGTTCATAGCGCATCCCAGGACAGCACGATGCAACGGAGTTGTACCGTCATCTGCTACACAGTTAGGGTCAGCCCCACTGTCGAGTAACTGTTGAATAATTCCCGGACTGGCTTCGAAAGCAGCTAAGTGCAGTGGTGTATCACCTTCGTCTCCTGTAAAGTTGGGATCGGATCCAGCATTGAGGAGCAACTGAACAACTTGTTCAGCACCTGCCTCAGTGGCCTTGTGCAATGGAATGTCACCAAAGGCATCTGCGTAATTAGGATTGGCTCCAGCATTAATCAGTAATTGGACGACTGATTTATATCCCCCAAAAGCAGCGTTATGCAGCGGAGTGACAGAAAAATCAGTTGTACAGTTAGGGTCAGCTCCAGAATCGAGCAGCGATCGCACAGACGCTACGCTCCCATTCTTAGCTGCCCTGTGCAATTGAGTACTTCCCTTATCTCTAACCTGGTCAGCTTGTCCTCCAGCTTCACGGAGCCGGCTTTCGATAATTGAGTCGTCTTTCCCGCTTTTAGGGCGTTCTTTGGTGTTCTTCGTTTGCTGTTTTGGTGTTGAATCGAGGTGCCGTTTCTCGTTCGAAGACACAGCCTCTTCCTTTCTCTCATGTTTTTGCCGCAGTGTACGAGCTTGCTTATCTTCACCAGCCCGCTCCAACAGCCAAATTCGGGCATCGACGTCTTCTATTGTTCTAATCTGATCTAATAGAAAGGATGCACACGGCTGCGGGAGCTGTTTCTGCGTCTTTCGGACGGCCCGGACGATCGCAGATGCTTCGTCGTATCGGGATAGAGCACTGCACACACGCTCCCACTCCTGCTTGCCCTGCCGCTTGAAGCAAAGCGCCGCTTTGTCCCATTCCTCAGCTTTAGTGTAGTACTCAGCTGACTCCCGCCACTTCTCTATCTCCAAGAATGCATCACCCGCATTTTCCCACTCCTCCGCATTGATCCAGCATCGTGCTGCGTCGCTCCAGGCCTCTACCTTCTGATGGTATTCGGATGCTGCTATCCAATTCTCGTTCTCTTCGTCGTATCGCGCCTGGACGGCATCAGCCTCATCGTCACGGCCCAGCACACGAAGCACATGCACTTTTACCTCGAGATTACGAACGGGACGCTCACACTCAAGCAGCACTTGTGCCTGCTCAGCAGAGAAGCCACTGACTTCGTTTCGTATCGTTGCCAGCGACGGCGGTATTGATGGGTTTGCAATCCACTGGCAGACCATGGCCCAATCCTGTTCACCTGCCTCTTGAAAAAGTGACCCTGCTTTCTTCCATTCCTTCACTTCCAAGTGACACCTGGCTGCCGCGCCCAGTTGGTTTGCTCTCTGGTAGTATTCGGATGCCGCTTTCCAGTCCCCTTTTTCTTTAAGGCATCGTGCGCCACGAACCCAGTTACCTGATGATCGGAAACAGGCTACAGCATTATCCCAAGACTCGGCCTTTTGGTACAGTGTGCCAGCTTTCTCATCCTCCTTTTGGCTTCTGTAATATTCGGCTGCATCTACCCAATTCTCATTCTTCTCGTCATAGCGCGCTTGGACCGCATCAGCCTCGTCGTTGCGCCCCAGTACGCGTAACAGATGTACCTTGACTGTAAGATCATGGATCGGATGCTCACATTCGAGAAGCACGCGCGCCTGCTCAGAAGAGAGCCCCTTATTTCGGCTTCGTATCGTTGCCAGCGACGGCGGTGTTGATGGATCCGCGATCCATTGACAGACCATTGCCCAATCTTTTAATTCTGTGTTGCGGTAGCATTCTGCCGCTTGTCCCCACTGCTCTCTATCCCGATAGTATGAAGCTCGCTTTCTCCACTTCTTCTGGGTTTCGTTTTCAGTCCAAACCGGCCTGAATCTCTCTACTTGATTTACATTATCGCGCACTTCCTCTCTATTCCATACTGAATTTTTCTCATCGGGATCAACAACAATAGTGATACTATGACGGGCTCGTGTTGCACCAACGTAGTGAGTTCGAAGGACACGCTGATTCCACTGCCGTGCAGATGCCTTTTGGGCATCTGTAGACATGGGAGAAACATCTTCCAATTTGTCTGCAAGCTGATACATTACAACATGATCGGCCTCAAGTCCTTTTGCTTCAGCAATACTCCACACAAATGGATGTCCCCAACGCTCTCGTAATTCGCGCGCTGTCTGGTCATCTTCAACTAAAACCAGTAGGTCAGGATGCTCTTTTGATAGCATCTCATCTACAGCAGTATCTGGACAAGTCCTCTTGGGGGTAGGCCCACTCTGTCGCGCTTTCTCGGGATCAAGAGGGACGACCTGTGCTTTTTCTTTTCGCAGAAGAGTTGCAAGGCCTTGTGAAAGGCGCAGAAGAGGAGCGCCAGCACGAAACGAACGCTTGAGTGTGTGTGGATCAGGGACCTTCCAATCACGGTGATAGAATACTGCCTTGGGCATACGCCAACCAAACCCGGATCCGTTGAGCACCTGTGTTGGGTCTCCTGTTAAAAAGACTTGCCTCTCATTTTTATTACGCATTGCTGAGAATGCAACGCGCAGTTGCTTTTCCGTTAGATCTTGGACTTCATCAAGGATTAAGGTATCGTACTGATTGTACTGAGCACTCTGATCTTCTGTTAGCAATGTCTGAAGTGCCAGGGTTGCCATGTCCTGGTCATCGAACTTGCTTTCCTCCCGAAGTATTTCTTGGTACTGTCTGGCAAGTTGATACGCTTCTGAACGCTTGAGCGATATAGACCACTTATCAGGTAGATCTTCGTAATCGGTGGGGGTAAGAAGGTTATTGATGTCTTCGCTGCTCTTATAAATTTCTCCTAATGGCAGCATTCCTTTGATCACAGACCAGATCTCAGTTTCGAATAACTGACGGTCTGCCTGTGTTAGATGTCGATGGGCGAGCATGTCACGTAATCGCTCTCTGGACGAAATCTTCTCCCTAAACTCCGATCGAGAAAGGTCAAGAATTTTGGCAATAAGGTCCCGATATGTAAGGAAATCAACGGGCGTCGCCTCTTCAGGCCAGGTTGGAAGAGCCATATACAGCTCTTCGGCATGCCGCACCAGTCGCGGGTTTTGCGTAATGAAGGCTGTGTTTGCGTCGGGATCGTTCTCCTGCAGCACCAGCAATCGGTAGAGCGCCAGCGTCGTCTTGCCGCTTCCTGCAGGTCCGTTCAGGAACATAGGTAGCGGCTCCTGAAGCAGGTTGATCTGCTCCTTGGTCAGAATCAGTTCTGCGGGCACATCCTGTGCTTCGGCCCACGTCTCAAAGGCCACCGGCCCCTCCAAGTACCACGGGAGATTCTCCGGCGGTGCCGTCCACGCCGGGGGATATTCGGAGGAGAGTGCGGCGTATGCATCCCACCGCTCATCGTCGCCCGGAAAGTCTTCCTCGATGGCTTCCAAGTCAGCTCCTGGGTTCTCAGGCATGGACCTGCCCTCCCAGGAGATATCGTCCGCTTCATCCGCCAAGAGCCACTGCATCGTCTCTGGAGCCTCGAACTGTTTGCGCCGCAATTCGCGGGGAACGTCGTCATGATCGAACACCGCGGTCCAGCAATGCACAACTGTCGTGGGCTTTCCGGACGCCCGGTCAGGATGTTCGCCGTAGGTGAAGAGCAGGCGTCCATAGTCACTGAACCGCGCCTCCCAGACTGCCACGTCCGGGCGCGACTGAAGCTTCTTAACGCGCAGCCCGCTGTCAAACTGCTGGTTTTGAATCTTTCGAATCGCGCGCACGATGCGCTCGCGTTCGGTGTCTGGGAGATCGGAGAGCACGTCCGTGAGATGGGACGAGAGGGCGACATCAATCATAGGTCCGGCGATAGATAGGCTCGGAGACGCGAAGTGCACGCTGCTTTCACATCACATGTTAACTCATGCCGGGGTGGGATTCAAGCGTGATGTCCAAGCCGAGTGGTCGCCCAGCACGCGCTCCGGAAAACATATCTTGCTCCTTAATTCCATGTGCTCGGTCTCAACCTCTGATGAAGCTCTAATGCCCAATAACTGACGTTACGGGTCATCTACATCCCATCTTGCTCACTGACCAAGATGTATGAGCGGGAGCACCCACGTGGGCGATCTCAAGCGCAGCACGAGGTGTGTGGGCCTCGGCGATGTCTTTTTTCAAAGCCTTGCGTCGTGCCTCCTCGTACATGGCGGTGTGATGGCTGTGTATCAAAACCGGTCGGTTTTGAAACCACCGCCCGCCTTCCCTCCCACCTCCTATATAATAGGTGTATAACAGACCCGCTCCCACCCCATCGTCTCAAAAGAGGTATCAAAACAAATCGTCTCGCTTGTTGGTATATGCTGTAGGTATTGACACAAACCCCGTGTCAGACGCTCCGTGTCAACCGCGGTTGACTCCTGAATCCGCTCCGACTTCAAGGAGCTCTCGCTCCCAATAGCCGTCACTTCTAAATAGCATTAGCTTTTTATGCACATTGGCTACGCCCGCGTCTCCACCGGTGAACAAAACCTCGACTTGCAGACCGACGCCCTCAAATCGGAAGGCTGCGAGCGCGTCTTCACCGACCGGCTCAGCGGCGCCACCGCCGAGCGGCCGGGCTTGCAAGAAGCCATGGACTACGCTCGCGAAGGAGATGTGCTGGTCGTCTGGCGCCTCGATCGCTTTGGGCGCTCTTTGAAAGACCTCATCTCCAAGGTCGAGGCCCTCAAGGAGAAAGGCGTTCAGTTCAAAAGCCTCAAAGAAAACCTCGACACCACCTCCAGCGCCGGGCGGCTGCAGTTTCATATCTTCGGCGCGCTGGCGGAGTTTGAGCGCGACTTGAACCGCGAGCGCACCATGGCTGGGCTCCGCGCGGCTCGGGCCCGCGGGCGGACTGGGGGGCGGCCAAGAGCCTTATCCGAAGAGGATCTCCCGGAACTGCAAGCCCTGATGCGTGATCCGGATGTGCCCGTGCGGCGCATCTGTGAGCGGTTTGAGATCTCAAAGGCCACCCTCTACCGCTACGTCGGGCCCAATGGCGAGCGGCGCTATGACGAGGAATGACCCTATGAAGAGGGTGGCTTTGTGATGAGGAGTCAAAAACTATGCTTTGGTGACTCCTTTTGCTCTACAATCTCACGCGTTAGCCCTGGGGTTACATAACTAAGGAGGACGCCGTCTTCGAACGGCGTCCTCCTTGTTGGCCTGGAAACTATAAGCGCATACGTTGCTGTCACGAAGCACGAGGGCATTACCGCACTACAGTGATGCGCTGCGTGTGCGTCTGGCCGTCGACCTGCAGGCGACCGAAGTAGGTGCCACTGGCCAAATTGCTTACGTCAAAAGCGACTTCGTGCACACCGGCTTGTCTGGACTCTTGAGTCAGCGTTGACACCCGGCGGCCCAGCATGTCATACACCTCCAGGCGTACATCCGCCTCATCCGGCAGTGTGAACTCGACTGTTGCCTGATCGCGTACCGGATTCGGGTATGTGGTGAAACGAATCTCCGGCGGCACAATTTCCTCGCGCTCCTGACCCACGTACGCCGCTGAGCCGATCGCTACTTGCAGCGACATCGATTCGCCCTCCGGCTCAACCGTGACGGGCGTATCCAGGGAATGAGTCGTACCCGTTTCTGGATTCAACAGGGCCACCTCGTATCCCGACAGCGCGTCGATGGCGCCTGCGGTAAGTTTGACAGGACCATCGACCTGTGGAGTGAGCGTCAGGTCGAAGGTTACGCCTTCGCTTTCAGGAGCGTCTCCGTCTGGCGAGCGCACCGCCTCCAACAGCGCATTGGTGCGCGTCCCTGAAGCATCTGCGCTTTCCGCTTTCGGTTGGATGCGTAGGCTGACGGCTTCGAGCATGCCGGGTGGTGCAATCTGTGCGGTGGTCTCCCGATCGCTTACGCCCAACTGAACGGTAGAGGCCGGGGCCTCATGGTGCACCGGCGTTGCTGAGAGCGCAAGGGTGGGCGGGGTGCTCACAGTCTGTTGGAAATCGTCTGCCGCACCCCCGGTGGCCGGATAGGGCAACTCCAGATCGCTCTGCCCGGCATCATTTAGCACGTAGTAGGCTTCGCCGCTGCGGGCGGAGGCCATCGTGTCAGCAGTGACGAACCCATCGGTAGCGTCAAATCGCCATAGGGGCTGACTGATGTCGTTCGCCTCACGTACACTGCGCCACGCTACATCCCGGTCAAACGGATTCGACACGATCGTCCATCCGTCGTTGAGCGGCACGGTGGTGGCGCCTCCATCTGTCAGCGCGGGAGCATCGTACGACGCATCAACCGTCCAGTCGTCGATGGACGTGAGCCAGAAGCCGCTTCCTGCTTCAAAGGTGAATGCACCGGGCTCCTCGTCGAAGCGAATCAGGAAGTCCTCGTCAGATCCGTCGTCGCGGTAGGCTTGCCACTGTGCGCCCGCCGTTCCATCTATGGCATCGCTCACCGATGTATTTGCAGTGCCAGGGAGCGCGACCAGGCGGTAGTCGCCCGGATTGGCGGCACTTCCGAAGGAGCGGGTAATGTCGGCGGCTACGCTTTCGGGATACGAGAACAGCGGCTCGGTATCGCTACCAAACGCAAACTCGCTAAAGCTACCGACGCTAACAACAAGAACATTTTCGCTCTCATCGAACGTTGTCTCCAGCTCTGTAAAGGCACCGACTCCGGGAATATCTCGCTTGAAAGCAGTCACATCCGACGGATCGGTAACCCCTCCCAATTGATCTACCGAGAACTGCACAGCCGTGTCTTCCCCAAAGGTTAGATCACCACTGGTGCTGATGTCAAAGCGGTACTCCGAGATGTTATTGCGGCCAATGGTGCCTCCTCCGGCAGGACGTTGGCCCTCAAACCGACGGACCTCAACCGAACCACTTCCGGATACGCCGCTGAAGTTGATGCTCACGCCGGTTTCGTTTTCCTCAAAGGGCGCAGGGCCATCCTCCTCCACAGGGGCAGAGGCTTCTGCAACAGGCTCCTCGGGCTCGGTGTCTGCCGGGTCGGTCAGCGGATAGGCATAGGCGGGAGAGCCCCGAAAGTTAGGATCTCCGACCTGGGGCAGGACCATCGACAGCGCTCCATCGCCGTTGAAATCGCCCACGGCGGAGGATCGGTTGTTGCTGTTGATATTGTTGTTGTCTGTTCCCAGTCCCCAGGTCTGGTTGGGAGCACGAAGTAGAACCGATGGCTCAGGGGCCGCGCCCCCATTCCCGGCGTAAATCAGAGCGTTGGTCGTATAAGCTGTGGTGGTGCCAAGCAGCAGGTCATCACTACCATCGCCCGTGATATCAGGAAGGGTCGTGAGTTCGCCTGTGCTCCGCTGTAGGTACTGGTCACCACTTCCATTGCCGCTAAAGTCAATCGGATCGCCGGGGATGAAGAGCTTTTCGTCGGGCGTGCCGTCGAAGCCAGGCCCGCCGTTATAGATGCGAATGGCTTCAACGCCCTCGATGCCCCTATCATCTCGAAATTGAAAAGGCTTAGCGGCCAGGTCGGGGGTACCATCACCGTTAAAGTCGCCCACGGCCATTCCAAAGCCCAGAAGCTGCAGTAATTCGTTCTCCTCCGCTTGCAATTTGATGTCCACATCAGGGGTATCAAACGAGGGGACGCTCCCATCTACATCCTGGCCAAAGAACACAAACACGCCACTGTCCTGACTCCCACCGAAGGCAGACCCGGACACACCCACGGCAAAGTCATCGGCTCCATTCTGGTTAATGTCGCCCAGCGGCTGAATGGCGCTTCCCGGGAAGAATAGTAGCCCCTCCAGATTGACGTCAACATCGGGCGTACCTGAGATATCTGAACCGCCAAGATAGAGGAAGGCAGTGCTGGACATATCGGTGGCGGCGGCTCCAATAAGCAGGTCATCGGTGCCACTGCTGTTCACATCACCCACGTTTCCGATGGCAAAATCAGGAAAGTTAAACAGCGGCTCAATATCGTCGGCAAGGTCACCCAATTCGATGGTATGGATGGGAGCGGATCCCTCGCCTGCTTCGTAGATGGAAACGATGGTGTCTTCCGAGCGCCATGACACCGCCAGATTGAGCTGGTCGTTTCCGGTGAAATCGCCCGTTACCGCCATACTTGGGGGTGCGTTTTCGGGATGCGTGAGCGTCAGGTCGGGTGCTCCATCCGGGGTGCTCTCGTCCAGGTACAGATCAACCTGGCCTTCAAGATCACCCGGTCCGGCTTTTTGTGTAAGAAAGGCGATGTCGTCGGTACCATCTCCGCTCCAGTCGCCGAGCGTAACGGGCTGCCAGACATTGCTGCCACGAAAGCTACCTGCATCAAACTCAAAATCTTGCGTCCCGATGGAGGCCGAGCCCGTAGCCTGAATAAGACGGGGCCCAAAGGTGTTTCCTTCCGTTATGCGCACAATCGCGTTGGTCTGGCCATTGCCCGTCACGTCACCGAACGGAGCAGCACCAAACGGTGGAAGTACACCGGTGTCAAACGGCGTCAGCGCACCGGACCCAACATTGATATCAGTAGCCACCGACGCATCTGCCGTAAGTCCATCGGATGGGTTTTCAGGCGTGAAGCTGACGAACAGTTCCTCATCCTCAACCAGCAGGAAGTCAGTGCGTCCGTTGTCGTTTAAGTCGCCAATGGGGGCAACGTCTTGGGTGGCAGCAATGATTTCTGGTGTTGTATCGTAGCTTTCGTTTTCTGCGGGATACGCGAGTGTATTTTCGTCGGGTAGACCATCAGGCTGAACTACTAATTCCGTTTCGCCCGAGCCATCAAGATCGGCAATGGCAAGCCTCGAAAAACCAGCGCGTCCTTGCAGTGGAAATCCATCCGGCGCGCGTGCCGGGAACTCTTCTTCAACAGTGATTTCCCGGTTCTCATCTATGGTGTACCGGGTAATGAACAGCTCTTCATCTTGACCCAAAACGGTATCGCCAATAAGCCGGGCCAAGGAAGGCTGTTCACCCAGTTCGCCAGCGGCGAAGGTGGCATTCGGACTAAATAATGTTGGGACATCGAGATTGTATTCACGCACCTCAAGATCGCTAACTTCCTCCCCACCAAACACGACTAAAACCTGACTTCCAAAGGCATCGCTGAATACAAGGTCGTCGTATCCACTGCCATCCAGGTCTACAGGTATGCTTTGAAATACTGTAGGGAGATCAGCAGTGATTGTCCCTACCTCCAGGTAGCCTGCATCGGACCCTGCATAGATACGCAGGTCGTCATTATCGAGACGCTCAACAGCATGGGCGTTGTCGCTCTCCCCCGTGAGATTTCCTGCGGGTTGCAGGTTTCCATAGTAGAGTTCATCGTAGTAGCGGTTGGAGAAGTCGGCGTCTCCGCCAAACACGAGCAGCGTCTTATCGGTGCGATCGGAGAGGTCGCCGGTGCGGTCGTCAGCGACGTTGGTATAGCGGTAGATGTAGTCGTTCACACCGTCGCCGTTTACATCGCCGGCTGGAATGGGCGCGTTATCAGGAACAAAGTTCAGATCATTGCGAGGCCACGGGTCTGCACCAAACGTAGCTTCAGCGTCCCGCACATCGAACCCGGCCACCGAGGTTTGTGGAGCCGTGGGCGTGCCATGCGGTTGCAAAGACTGTCGCATCTGCATGCGCGCCTCAGGATCCATCTCTTTCCACTGCTCGGTGTCTTGCAGGTGCTCAAGAAAGGTAGGAGCGCGGTCATCGGGCTGCTGGGCATCTGCCGTGCCGACGGTCATAATTAGTAGGGCAGCGACGAAACAACCAATCACCGCCACACTGCCAAGGCGTAAGAATCCAGTCATAAAGCGCCCTTTAAAGCAATGATCGGTTTGTGTATCGTAAGTCATAGTAGAAGGGTAGGATGCTACTCAAATAGATCGAAGAGGATGCCGAGATGCACGCGCCAAGGAGCAGCGTGCACAAAGCACGTGAGCTGTTCTATCAGGCTTGCGCTATGGCCGGTCGGTGGGCGGTTCGGAGAAGGGCGTCGCCTCCACTTCATCGGAAGGATCACCTTCTTCATCCGCAGAAGCCGTAACCTGGTAATAGTAGAGCGTGCCGTTCTCGACGTTGGTGTCGGTAAAGCTCGTCTCGGTAAGCCCATCGGTTTGCGGGGCTCCGGATGTTGCTTCTCCCGAGGTCGTTGAACGGTAGACGGCATAGCGCTCAGCATCATCGGTTTCGCTCCACTCCAGGGTGATCTGTCCGTCGTCTGATCGGGCCTCCAGATCACTGGGCGCGGCCGGCACAACGGGATCGGGCTCGGGGTCATCGCCCGGTGGGTCTTCATCATTGGCATCGGTGGAACCCCCACAGGCCGCCAGGGAGAAACATAGTGCGAGCAGCGTAACTGCACTCACAAGCCGCCTATGACACGGGCGGTTTGCAGATAGATAAGTCGTAGATGGCAAGCGGTCATACATAAAGCACCAAGGGCTGATTGGAGAGGAGGAACGAGCTTTGGGTTTGATAACGTCAATGTTTATGCCGCTTCACAAAATCCCGGTCTCTGTTGCGGAATGGCCGATTTGCGTACAATGGCGTGCGTTCCTGAATAGATGCGTTGCTGATTCGCAACGTGATATGAGCGCGGTGTTGCGTTTATGCAACACTGTTCATCCAAACGATACCCTCAACAACTACGCGGTCTCACTGCAAAACGTGACGCGCAAAACGTGACGCTGGAGTGCTTCAACATTTTCCAGGATCAGGGGCCACTAATGCTAAATTGGCTGATCGCGTCTTGACTTCCCGCATCGGTGGATGCCGCATCACAGGTCCAGAATCACGGATTCGCATCATCGGGCGAGGAGAGTTCGATCTCTTCGGTCTCGGGCTCAACCTCATCGAAAGCAATGCCGCGCTCGTTGAGCTCAGTACGGAGCGAATCCATGCGCGCCGAAAAGTCCGGGTTTTCGGGGTTGATGCTCCCGGCCTGCTCGTACGCCCAGCGGGCGCCGTCCCACTGCTCCTTGCCCATAAACACATCGCCCAGCAAGAGGTAAAGGCCTGGGGTTTCGTCGTTGAGGGGTTCGCAGCGACTTTGGATGACGGACTGGGCGTCGTCGTATCGCTCGGCGCCGAGAAGGGCTTCGGCTTTACGGTAGTATACGAGCCAGTAGGGCTGGGTGGTAAGCACCGAGTCGGCCTGGCGCACAGCGCGGTCAAACTGATCTTCTTCAATACGTGCCTCGATGGCCTTCAGCATCGGCATCACATATGAGGAGTCCCGCTCGCGAGCACGCTCAAAGTAGAGCAGCGCCGAGTCGATATCCTCTTGGGCCCGGGCAATCTGGCCCTGATAGTACGGAACCAGGGGCGATTCCCCTGCAAGCCGACTGGCGCGCACCATGGTTTGGCGGGCTGCGTCCAGATCGCCTGCTTCAAACTGGGCACGTCCTTCCGCAATCGTCTCCTGAGCACGTTCATCTATGGTGGGCCGGTCGGTATCCCGTTGCATGCGCCATCGTTGCAGGTTGTCAAGCAGCGACGGGTCGGTGACTTTAGCAAGGGCGCCTTCTAAGGCTTCGTCGACCGCGTCGAGCGAGTCTGTGCCCGCTGCATTGAAGGTTTGGGCAATCTCATAGTAGGGTTCGGGCGCACCGGGCCGCTGCAGGCGCAGGTTGCGCATCACCTCCTCCTGGAAAACGACATTCTGCTCGGCCAGGTTGGTATTCACAACGCGAAGGATGTTCTCGAAGTCATCCATCCAGCCATAGCTCTCCAACTCGTCACGATACGGCTGAAGCGCTGGAGCACGGGTGCGGCTCAGGTGAAGTGAGTCGGGCTGCAATCCCTCGTACGCGGGCGCTGCTGGATCGGCGAGCAGCCGACTGAGCAGCGCCAGGGTCTGCCGCATCTGGTAGTCGTCGTAGCTGTTGCGTGAAAGCATCTGCATGGTCGAGCGCCGGAACGATTCGTAGCCGCCCTCTTCGAGCGAAGTGGCGCTTTCCAACAGCATGTCGACGTCCTCTGCAGCCTGCTCATGCGCAGACAGGTAAGGGTCGAGCACCGCCGTGGTGGTATCCAGACGCATGCGGAAAGCGGCTGCGCGGTCAAGGGCCTCTGCGTTCGGGGGATTCATAGCCCCGCGCAGCGTTTCAAGTGAGTCCGTACGTGTATCGACAACATCGGTGACCAGGCTGTCGAGCGTCTGCATCGTGCTATCGTAAAGCGCCATGCTGGCGGTGGCCTCGCTGGCGTCCAGAAACGGCGTGAGCGTGTCTATTGCCTCAAGGGGAGACGCATCAGGGTCCAGCGCGTCGGTACGCGATGCGCGCAGGCTGTCGTACATTGGATAGTAACGCTCGTCGATGTAGAGCTCCTCAGACGACTCGATGCTATTTGTAAACACAAACGGCTCGTGCAGGGCCAATTCGGCGCGCGGGAAGGTGGCAACCGCCGTGTTTTCGTCGATGAACTCTACGGATTCAGCAGATACCGTTGCCTCTCCTTGTTTGACTCGAATTGCGCTCAGTTCATCCTCACGATCTTCGAGCGTCCAGTCGCCGCTGGGCACGTATCGGAAAAAGAGGGGCCCGGCCGGATCGAACGTCTCAACATTCGGCGGAGTCGTAGCATCTTCATTGGAATGCGCAATGGCAATCGCCTGCTGGGAGCGCATGAATCCGTCTTCGCGGACAATAAGCGTGGGGGCATCTTGTGCTTGTACTGCCGTAACGAGAGACATCCCTAACAACGTAGCCCACAGTCCGCCCAACAGCGTCTTCCGCATGACGGATATCGCACGGGCGGCGGTAGCAAGGCGAGACGTATCAGAGTGCAGCATAGTAGTGTAGCGCAGTGTCATATTGCGGAGACGAGAAATTGCGGGAATGAAAGCAGCGTGTTAGAGAAGGCGAACGGTTGTCTGGCTTCTTACAGAAGCACATTTAGCGCGCACTGTAGAGGCGTTGATGGGTATGTATGACTGATCTGCGACCTGTCACCAGAATGGCTACCACTTCGCGACCCCTGCAAAGAGCTACAGCGCTGATAGCCGATGTTTGCTCTGTCTGAACTGCGTTCTATACACCACATTGTCAAACACCATTCCACTTCATCTAAAGCAGGATGTAGAGCCTGTCTGGACATACATGCTGGATGCCAGGCTTTTTGCGTTGCGAAAACGCAACGTCATCTGGCAGTGGTGTTGCGCAATCGCAACATTAAGATGTGCGCATCCCGTACGCGCCGCTCCACAGCCCAATCACACCAAGCGGCACAAGTATGTCTTGAATGGGCTGCTGGGCCCAGGCGCTGAGCCAGACAGCAGCGACCGCGGTGGCCAGCGTCCCGAAGTAGACCCACTCCTTCATGACTCGGGGAAGCGGAAGCACCAGGCCCACCGCTGCTATCATCTTCGCTACCCCAATGACGATGAGCATGTACGGGGGCACGCCCATCGCCTGAACCGTTTCAATGAGGGGATGCCCGTGTGCAATGGCGAGCGCCGCGGTGCCCAGGGCTCCCATGATGAGGGCCAGCAAGCCGGAAAGGCTGCGCTGCAACAGCGACGGGGCCGAGCGTGCATCCCCTGAGCGATGCACCATATGATACAGCGATGGCAGTCCAACGGTAACGACGACAACGACTGCGACCGCTCCCCCAATCCACACTGCATCGCTGGCGTAGGCCGCGAGCTGCGGGGTTCCGCCCCCGTAAATGATGTACAACGTGCGTCCAGCGCCCCAAACGAGCACAAGCCCCACCATTCCGGCTACGCTCCACAGAAGTCGAGCCATGGTGCCAGGGGAACGGCCGCCCTGCGCGTCGGCACGACGCATTCGGAATAGTACATACGACAGGATAAGCACGCCCAGGCTGATACCGGGGGCCAGAAGGCTCCCTGTGGGGTCGCTGGCCATGGTATGGGCAAGCATGGCGAGGCTGAATGTGAGCGCAAATCCGACATAGGCCCACTCTTTCAGAAACCGAGCTACAGGAGCCACGAGCAGCCCGGCGCCGATGAGCTTTGCTGCGCCCAAGAGCCACCGAAACGCATCCCCAAAGCCCAGGGATGCAAACGTGTCGGCAGGCGCTTCGGCGACGAAGTAGAGCGTTCCGACTGCGGCTTGCGAGAGCGCGAGGAGTCCGGTGAGAATCCAGTAGGCCCAGAAAGAAAATGTGCGGTTTGGCGAGAACGGCATGGGTGCAAAGCTGAAAGGGAGAACAGCGCGAGATTGGATGTTGAGCAGGCGGAGACCCGACCGATACGCCGGTTACGCTACTCCAGTGCGTAGATGCGTCCGTCATGACTGCCGACGTACACTACGCCTCCGGTCACCGCGGGCGAGGACACGACCGGGCCGCCGGTTTCAAACTGCCATGATACGGAGCCCGTGGCCGTGTCCAGCGCATAGAGATGCCCGTCGGTGCTGCCCACATACAGCGTCTCATCCGCCACAGCAGGCGAGGAGCGGATTGCCCCGCCGAGTTCGGCCTTCCACTGCACGGCTCCTGTGCGTGCATCCAGCGCGACGACCTGCCCTTTTTCGGTACCGATATACACGGTTTCGTGGGCCACAGCCGGGGATGCAGCGATGCGTGCAACGTCGCGCTCGGTGTCGCTCCACGAATTGAAATCGGGGGTGGTGTCGAACGTCCATACCGGCGCCCCCGTGATTGCATCCAGCGCGTAGACGACGCCTTCATCGGTTTGCGTGTAGAGCATGCCATCGGATACAGCCGCCGTAGCGCTTCCCAAGGGCCCATACGTGGTCATTGCGGAGGCAGCATGTGTAGATGCATGCGTAATTGGACGCGTAGACTGTGCGGTGTCTCCGTTGCGGCGAGCGGAGGGATCCGGCGCCAGGTCTTCCGCATCGGCCCGAATGCTCTCGCCCATCGGGTTGGGGAAGAAGAACGGCGGTCTCCGTTCGGCGTCGGTGAAGCGCCACCGTTTGCTTCCGTCGCGGGCCTGGCGGGCAGCGATGGTGCCAATGCGCTCGGGTCCAGGTGGATGACGGCTCGACTGCGTGATCGGTCCTCGATAGGTGGTGACGGGATGGCCGCTAAATACGGTGCCCTCAGCTACCGTGGGAGCGTACAGATACGTCGGAATCAAAGGCGAGTCGTCCCATACGTTGGATCCGCGATCTGCGGTTAAAACAAGAAGTTGGCTGCCTGTAGTGGTGTACACGCGTCCCTCATCAACAGCAGGTGCTGCAAAGAGCCCCGATGCGTTTTCATTCCAACCCTCCTCGTGTTCACTCGCATTCCAGCGCACGGCGCCTGTTGCCACGTCTAATGCTTGCACCCCCACATAGACCACGCTGTCGGCCACTGTTGCGGAAGCGGCAATAGCCTCATCGCTCACTTCTGCTTCCCATTGCACCGCGCCTTGGTCCGTATCCACGGCGTAGAGGGTGCCGTTCTGCGCGCCCACGTACAGCGTGCCGCCGACCACTGCAGGCGACCCGTGCACCGGCGCTCCGGTATCGACGACCCATTGTTCGGAGACATCAGGGCCCGACGGTCCAGGTCCGGGCATCCAACCGGTGCGGGCGGCGTTCCCGCGAAACGTGGGCACATCGCCATGTGGAGGCGGAGCCGATTGCTCAGCAAACGACGGGTCTGGGTCGGGCGCGCTGCGGCATCCAGAGAAGACACCGACCCATAGACTGCCCACCAAAAGAGCCGTCAGAACGGACAGATGGTCGGAGTAAGAACAGATGTTAGAGAAAACTCCGAAAGAAGGTAGCATGGATATCAGTCAGGCGCTCAAAACGACTATCGGTATGGAAACATTGGGGTACACGAAGATATGAACAAGCCATCTTCGGTAAGAGAGCATCTTCAAAGTCTGTTGGATACCCGTTTTCCTATCATCCGGGGTGCAAAAAGACGATCTGTTAACGCAAGCAGCGGCATTTTTTCTCTTGGTTCTCATCGCGCAGATCACCCTGACTCAATCTTACCGATTCTCGGATATCTTTTAGAGCGTTAATGGGGTGCCTTATTATCGCACCACGGTCACTCTTCTATTTTCGATTACATCTCCCGCACGAAGGCGCAAAAAGTATGTGCCGGATGCCCACCCAGAAACGTTTACAGATATCTCCTTTCGACCAGGACTTTCAGTACCTTCGGCAAGTGTGGCAATCCGCTGTCCTAACATATTGTAGGCAGAAAGATGAATGGGCTGCTTAACCCCTTCAGGTATGACATACTGAACTGTGATGCGCTGGCGCGCTGGGTTGGGAAATGGAGACTCGAAGATAACTTCTGTACCAGGTGTGCGACGCACAACAGTCTCCGGGGAGACTTCCACGGATCCATCGGTATCGACCTGTTCTAACCGATACACCAGCGAGTCAGCGTATGGTGGTCTTGCGTCGTGAAAGCGGTAGTCCTGCGGTTCGGGTGTGGTGCCCGCTCCTTCAATAAAAGAAAGAGTTTCCCACTGGCCATTGTGGAACCGCTGCACATTGAACCCAGCATTGTTCGTTTCAGATGCAGTTTGCCAAGTGAGTGTGATTCCGTCATTCGAACTCATGCCCTCGAATGAAGCAAGTTCTACCGGTAGGGCAACCGATTCGCCTGACAAGAAAAAAGGAAAGTTTTCGGGTGCATTTGTGAGGACCCCACCAGTGATGCTCACATCTGCTCCTGACTCAACTACCGGTTCAATACTGCCTGTGGCATCTGCGTCTAAGTCAACTACGAGAAAAAGGTTACCTCCTGCCTCAGTAAGGTTCTGTGCCAGGCCGTCAAAATTTACGCTAGACGGCACATCTTGGTCAGGGTTTAGAGCAACGGCAGCGAGTTCCTCTGCCACAGTGGCATCAAATGTCTCGTCTGTACTTTTCCATAGCTCAACGCTATTTACTCCTTGCCCGCTGCCATTCAACGCTACTCTGAGGTCTTGCAGCGCAGCACCATATGCATTGGCACTGATGCCAAGCCGACCAACGGGGTTTGCGTCAGTCCCCGGTTGGACTGATGGAGGGGTATATAGAAACCCATCTGTGAGTGACACTTCCACCGGCGTGACAGCATCAAGAATTGTGAACGGTTCGGACTCGAAAGGAATTTGTGTGATGCCATCTGGCTCAATAAGACCCGTGTTGTTGAATCTGATTTGCGCTTCTGCGTCTCCGTCGCGCCGAAATGTTGCTGTAAAAAGCGTGTCCGCTTCCGTGGTACTGATTCCACCGATATCATTTCCGATGCGCGACAAACCAACTACCAGAACGCCCGCCTCATTGTCTACCTGTGTGGTAAATGAAGTGCTTGCTCCGTCTCGTCCCAGGAGTGGGCCCTCGGCCGATTCTACGTAAGTCAGTTGATTCGGATCGAAAACCAGATCTGGAGCTACAGAAAACAAATCCTCCACATTTTCCACTGTCACTGCAAGCGTAAACAACTCGCCAGGTGAGGTCTGAAGTGATGTAGGGGAAAAAGATAACGTTGTGGCATCGTCTCCAGGCGATGTAGATGTTGTTTCCTGGATATGAAGCGTATCCGCAGCTTCGATAGAGGGAACAGATGTCCCATCAGGATAAAGAAGACCAACATTGTCTGTCACCAGATTGGTGGGATCACCACCACTGCGATCAAAGCGGACAGTGCAGAGCGTGTCTGCTTCAGCAACATTCACTCCTTGATCTTCTCCTAACTGCGTGATACCAACTACAACCGTATCCAGTCGGGTCTCATAGGTGAGGGACGTCTGCTTACGGCCGCGATCACTCAGAACCGGGCCCTCAATGACATCAACAAAGCTCAGTTGATCGGAATCAAACGGCAACTCTGCGGCAAAGGCAGAAAGGTTGTTAACATGAGCAGCCGTGATATGTGCTTCCACAACTTCCCCGGCGTTCACATGCAGAGTATCGGCAGTAAAAGCGACCGTTGGGTCTGGTGGGTTCTCGTCTCCCGAATCATCGTCCCCCTCGCCGCTCAAAACAAACTCGCCATCGCGTGACAAGTGGGGCATAGAAAGGTCATTATAGCTTGAGATAACATTCGCTGCTTCGATCTGAACAGGCACGTTTCCAGAAACAAGAGGATCATATACTACGCCTGCAACCAATCCTGAACTCACTTCTACACCGGCCTGCTGACCTGTTCGGGTGATTGCAAATTGTACCGTTCCTTCCTCTTGATCAATGTCTTCGACAAAAAGGGTCTCCGCTTCCCAGTTTTCGCTGAGTACGTCTCCCTCCACAACGCTAATAATATTGACTTTGTCGCTCGGTAGGGAAATTTCTGCTTCAAAACCTTTCAATCGGTAGGCATCCGTCAAGCTGATCCAGGATGTGTCTCGTTCTACGGCTGTATCCACGGTATCGCGTGAGATAATAGAGACGGCCGCATTTTGCTCTACAATCGTTGCTTGCTCCGAAGATGACGCAGCACGAACGGCCATGGGTTCTCCGTATGAGTCGGCGAGACCTACGTTATCAAGGGAAAACGACGCATCACCCGGAGACACACCTATGAAGGCCATAGAGAGCAGGTTGGCCCCACGCGTAGACGTAGCTCCAGCGGTCTGTCCGAGCCGAGTAATCCCCGCGACTACACGTCCGTCCTGATCCGCTGTCTGTACAGAGGTGTCGAAAGAACCAAAGTCACTTAGGAAAGGCGTCTCTGCACTTCTATGATAGTCTACGACCGAGTCGTCGTACAGAACGTCAATCGAGGCTCCATGGAGACCTGCTACGTTGGTCGTTTGAATGTCGATAAACGTGCTCTTCGCAAGCACAACTTCTTCTTGTTGTATTTCAGTAGAGACATCCACATATGCTTTGGCCGTCAGGTTTTCTGCTTCCCCTGGACGGTAAGGGGGACGTTCAGCCTGTACACGAAGCCGGTAGTTGCCCCCGAAGTTTGCATAAAATGTGCCTTCGTAGAAAGACGTCTCTGGATTAAACTCCAAGTTGATCTCTTTCTCTCTCCCCCCTGGAAACAGCACGGTACCTGTCACCGAGGCATCGTCTATTTCTATGTCATTGCTTCCAACAAAGGCTCTTGCACGCACTTCATCACCGACTTCCACTGGCGATTCCAAAGAGCGCACTTCTACATCGATCTCCGGAGGAGTAATCAGGGTAATAGTTTCCTCATACTGGTTATCCGCTGGGCTCTCATCGCTACTTTCAGGAAGTGCAAGAGAAATCGTGTAATCAGCATCAACTTCGAGACCTGTCGTTGGCCACTCGAAAGAAAAAGAGACTGTCCCTGGTCCAGGAGGCGAAGAGAAAAAGCGAGTAGAGTCAACAGTTACGTATACCTCTTCAGAGAAAATAGCATTTTCCCCTTTTCGGACAACAAAGCTAAGCGGAAACCGCTCCAGGTAGTCCCCCTTATTCTGGACCTCTCCGGTCACGCGCACAGTCGCGCCAGGAATGAAGTCAGGAATCGCTTCATTGGACTCGGGAATAATACTCTCCACATCCACGTTTGCTATTTCGAGGTCGTGAAGGGGACGAGAACGAATTGCAACCTCTTTATAAAAGCTATACTCTGGATCGCTCCATTCCATCCATCCAGAGTAATCACGTAATACTGCGGTGCGCTCGACTTCCAAGCCCAAGGTGGCGGTCCGGTCGTCTACGAAGTCGTTCCCCGCGTTCCCGATCCATGTGTTCAGTGTGTCCCGATCCGCCCCAAAAGGAAAAGTAATGTTGGAAGGCGTAGGCGATTGCCCATCTCGGTATTGGACTGTAAAGGATGTGCGGGCGCCTCTTCGGGCCTGAAGACGCTGGGGAGCCACAGAGGTAGATGTCGTGGAGCGACCGGCATCAAACGTTACTGTGGAGTCGCTCTGTGCAAACGAACGTGGCAGGAGAAGAAAATCCTCCGTACCGCTGACCCAGTGTGCTTGCTCTTCTCCATCGAGGGGGAGTTCTCCTGTTTGCTCTCCTCCAACTCGGAGCGTTACAGTAGAATCGGTAAAGTCTTCGAGGGTCACCGTCTGGTTATCTACTTCAATTGAGTTTCCCAGCCCGCTAATCGAATGGGATTGTGTCCGGTAAACCGGCGACGAAAAAGAGGTGGGGTCTACGTAGATGTCTGTTGATGTCGTATTATCTGATGGGTTTTCGTCCAGCTCTTCTGTGTTTTCAATGGAAGCTTTCAACTGATAGCTCCCCCTCGGAATATTGGAGGGAAGCGACAAGGTGGATGAAATAAGCTGCGAGGAGCTTCCAAATACAACCGCCTCCTGTGTTTCGCGAAGTGATTCGGTACCGTTGTCACGAACCAAGGTGTATGTGACAACCACCTGTTCATCCTGCGTGGAATTGTTCAGCACTCCCAGGTCCACTTCAACCACATCACCTCCCTCGACCAAAGAGTCTGCAACGGCCAGCGTGCTCAATGACAGGTCTCGCCCCCACTCAGGACGAGGACTCACGATTAAAGACTGCGTCTTACTCCGAGCTGTGTTGCCTGCACGAGCGGTAACCCGAAGCGTGTATACGCCTTCCTTTCCCGGAACGAAGTACTGCGTGCTGAAATTCCCAGTATCGTTGGTTATAATGCTTGATGCAGTCCACTCAATATCGGGAATAGACAGGGTGACATTTGCATTTGGCACCGGGTCGCCCTCAATCGTCTCCACGCGCCCCTCAATGGTACCTTGATCATACGCAATGGCCTCCTGTGTAGACGCATCCAGGCCCGTGATCCGGTATTCCGACCTAATTTGCCCTTCAACTTCTTCGGAGGGTGCGCTGTACTTCCCTGAGTTGGCGCTTACTGCAATAGCTTTGTAGTAGTACTGCTGACCAGCAATGAGCGAGTCGGCATCGGTATAAGTAGACTCAGTTGTTGAGGTTAGTCGGCTGCTTTCCGTCGGTGTAAATCCACTTTCCGTTGAGCGATGAATGACATAATCGCTTGCATCACCACTAATAGACAAGGTAATGGTGTTCTCACCTTCCGCAACCGAAAGCGAGGGTGTGCTGGGAGGAAACGTTGCCCCCTCTGGAGTTAGCCGCACTGTTCCCGTGGAGTCTCCGCGGCTTCCGCTGAAGGTGCCAAAGAAACTAAGATCTCGGAATGTCACATCCGCAGAAAGAGATTCTTCACGGGTGAGATCCTGAAGGTACCTGTAACTGCTATAAGGAAGCTTTCTGAGAGAAATCTGGCCTCCCCCCCTTAATTCGCTCAGGTTGACACTGGTTGTGTAAATGGGCGTCGTTCCTAACTTTAGTGTGACCTCTGCTCGGACAGGTCCTCCTGCATAAAGAGGAGCGTAGCCGAAGAGGGCAAAGGGATTCCCCTCCCATTCAGCAACATTGGCTATCGTTTCGGGCCCAACACGCCCGTTAGTAATTTGAAACCACCCGTCTGTAACGTCTGCCCCAAGCACGTCTTCATAGATTCCTGCTGTGAGACCAATGCAAACCTCGCCCTGTCTTTCGTGCGTACCGCACCCCTCTAAGCGCTCACTTTGGACCGTTGCGGGATCGTTTACATAGAAGTCAAAAGACCGATTGAAGCGCTCAAACAACTCGCGCTGATATGCAACAATAGGGCGCAGGAGGCTGGTCTGCGGCCCTTGAACAAGGTTACCCAGCACCGTGCAACCACTGATCTCAAAGTACTGAGCCTTATTTAATGGATTCCCATCGATATCTGTTAATGGATCTCCATTGGGTTTCGTGAACCCGAGTTCCAGCCCCCCATCGCGGTATGCTGCTGAACCAACGACTGCCTGTACATTTTCTCCTGTATCCAGAACAATGCTCACAAATGAGTCCACTATCGGGACTCTCGGACCCGGGACCAGATCAGCTGCACAGCCGATTGCCTGAAGGGCTTGCTCAGCATACACCTCTGCTGTAGAGTCCCCTCCTTCCTGAGCAACTGCTTCTGTGGAAATCAGTGTGCACCAAGTGAGACAGATCGCAAGAAAGATGAACGATGAAGACCGGAAGCGAATGGGTTCTATCATGGCTTTATAAGGCGCAAACATACACATGCTGAAGCAGGCGACGGAGGCGTGGAAGTTAGGTATCTCACAAAGTGATCTATCTCACGATGTGTACCTTCACTGTCTGAATGCGGTCTTCAGCTCGCATTCGGCACAAGTACACTCCACTCGATAGCCTGTGACCTTCCAACAGTACCTCGTGTTGGCCAGCCTCATAACTTCGGTCAGTGAGCGTCTGTACTCGCCGTCCCATCAGGTCATAAAGCGCGATTGTGACCCGCTGTGAGGCTTCTGTCGTGAATGTTATCTGTGATGAGGTGGACACTGGGTTCGGAGATACGCCCTCCAGTCGTGTGCTCGCTGGTACGACCGGGTCAGAGGGGGAAGAGGCACCATCGACTTCAGTGTCATACTGCGTGATTCCGTTCGGAGCGATAAGCCCCACGTTCGATAAGGCAAGTGCCGGGGCGGCTTGTAGATCACGGGTAGCGACGAACTGAAGCGTGGCGAGCGTACCACTTCCCGCAGGACTACTGTCTCGCCCGGACTTCATGCGCGTCAGTCCGAGGGTTCCTGCCCCATCAGATGCCGTTAACAGCGACACAATTGAATCCGTGCCTCCTGCGCTTACGAACCCTCCGTCGTGGCCGGCTACAAACCGAATACGTTCGCTATCGTAGCGAAAAGCACTGTTTGCCGCAAACAGTGAGGGCGTGCCCTCAACCTGTACCGCGTAGCTGAGCGTATCGCCTGGGGCAAAGGGACCCACGGGCCCTTCTACGCGAATAGTTGATGGGTCACGTGCGAGCACACTGTCAGGCTCTGAGCTAAACGAGGGCGCTAACGTGCTGGGATGAACAGGTGCCAACGCGATGACCCGGCCTGGTTCAGGTTCTGCTATGCGCTGGAGAAGCGTTGCGCCCAACTCCCCAAACCGCGTTCCTAAGATGGCAAGATCGAAGCCGTCGATGCGCGTATCCTCATCATACAGGTTGGCATCAGGGTTATAGCCTTCATCACCGTCCCGCAGCCCGAAAGCAGTGGCCAGGATGGATAAATCAAAACCATCGGTCTTGCCGTCTCTGTTAATGTCTGCAAGACCGTACGTGCCGTTCTCAGACGACGCGAATGGATCGAAGTCGATGCGGGCTACGGATTCGTTGTCACCGCGATCAAATACTCCTTGAGCAATTGTGGTGGAGTCGCTTGCTGACCACCAGTTGCCGGTGAAGTCAAACGTGGTGCTTCCCGGGTCTCTGCCCTGTTCAACCCGGACGTTCCAGTCCAGATTGCCCAGAATATCGTTCCCCGATGCGCTAACTGATGGATAGGGGTCGTTGTCGTCGCGCGGGTCGATCCGAATACCAATGTTGTTGTTCACCAACACCGTGCCAGTAATATCAGCAGTCGTTGGGTTGCTCTGGGAGCCATCGGAGTAGGCGTTTATACCTCGGTTACAGGAAGCGATCGTCGACTGCCGCACGTACACGTTGCTGCGATTGCCTACAGCCACACACGTCCCTGTTCGGGCATTTATGCCCTGCTGTGCAATAGTGCTCTGATCTGTCAAGTATACCTCTGACTGATCCCCATCTACACGTAATCCGTTATTTGCAAAGCCAATGATCTTGGAGTTGGCAATGTCTACCCGGCTGTTCTCAACACGGATACCGGTATCGGAGGCGCGGATGTCAAGGCCCTCAAATACTGGGAACCGGTCAAACCGATCTTGGGGTACGTCCAGGACACGAATACCGGTGCCGACTCCCTTAATGGTGGCATAGGAAATCTGAGAGCTCTGCGATCCATCACGAAGGAGAATGCCTCCCCAGGATCCTCCTTCTTGTTCAGGGAGAAATTGAATCCGCTGGTCATCAGTGCCAGATATGAGGAGACTCCCGTTAGCATCTATCGTACCTTTGACAAATGAGATATCCGTGCCTGGCTGTATGGTAAGCACCCCAGTGCCCAGAACGCTGATGTTACCGACGACCACATGATCTGAGGAGGCATTCCAGACCGGAGAGTCTGCTACAATGCCTGCATGTATTTCCCGTCCGTCGGCATCGGTGGTGGTGGGGCTGCCGCCCTCGCTGTCGAGGTACGGGATGAACTTCGCAAACGCCGAGCCCCCGTCGTCGCTCTGGTCCCGGATGCGCTCGGCAATGGCTACCCCATCGCGGGTGCCCCACCAGTTGCCCGTCAGGTTCAACTCGGTGGACCCTGCGTTTCTCCCGTCGTAAATTGCCGCATCATAGTCAACGTTACCTGCAATGACGTTGCCGGTCACTTCAAACTGATCTGGATACTGCCTGCCGCGTGAGTCTCGGTTATTAGGCCGGACGCGCACCCCAATAGCATTAGCCGTGATCTGATTTCCTGATGCTATAACACGTTGTGGATACTCGTCATTGCCGAAGCGCTGCTGATAGACATCTATCCCAACCCCATTGCTGCGCAGCGTCGACCCGGTCAGGTTCAGTAGTGCGCCGTTACGTATCCGCACGCCGCTGCCGCTGCGAATGCGGCTTCCGGTCTGCTCGATGGTGACGTTGTCGGCGGTCACCGACGCCGAGGTGCCTGTCACGTACATGCCGTAGTCCTCAAAATCTCGGATCTGCATGCCGCTGATCGTTGCCGTAGCCCCGCTGATGTTGAGGGCCGTTGACCCGATATCCTGGAGCGTCGCTCCCGTCATGGTCAAGTCACTGTTATCCTCGGCCTTGACGCCCTCTCCACTGGACTGCGAAATCGACCAATCCTGTGCGTCGACCGAACTGCCCTGGAGGAGCACGCCCCGGTTGCTGACGTCCATGACATCCAGTGCGCTGATCTGCCTCGTGCTGCTCCAGTTTTGGAGTACGAGTCCTGTTCGGGCATGTCGTATCTGCCAGTGGGCCAGGTCCGCGGCAGCGCCTGCCTTCAAAGTAACCCCTGCCCAGTCACCTGCACGGGGCGTGCTCTGGTCCGAGACAAACGTTACTGGACTGCCCGCGGTCGCATTTGAAACGACCTCTCCATAAGCGATCAGCCCATTGCCCCGTGAGCGCACCTCAGTCCCGGCAGCAAGCGTAAGCCGGCCGTTCATAATCGTCTTGCCGACCAAAACAACCGGGGTTGCTGGTGACCAAGTCTCGTCATCAAAGACATACCCCGCGCGCATCTCCCGTCCGTCGGCATCGGTGGTGGTGGGGCTGCCGCCCTCGCTGTCGAGGTACGGGATGAACTTCGCAAACGCCGAGCCCCCGTCGTCGCTCTGGTCCCGGATGCGCTCGGCAATGGCTACCCCATCGCGGGTGCCCCACCAGTTGCCCGTCAGGTTCAACTCGGTGGACCCTGCGTTTCTCCCGTCGTAAATTGCCGCATCATAGTCAACGTTACCTGCAATGACGTTGCCGGTCACTTCAAACTGATCTGGATACTGCCTGCCGCGTGAGTCTCGGTTATTAGGCCGGACGCGCACCCCAATAGCATTAGCCGTGATCTGATTTCCTGATGCTATAACACGTTGTGGATACTCGTCATTGCCGAAGCGCTGCTGATAGACATCTATCCCAACCCCATTGCTGCGCAGCGTCGACCCGGTCAGGTTCAGTAGTGCGCCGTTACGTATCCGCACGCCGCTGCCGCTGCGAATGCGGCTTCCGGTCTGCTCGATCGTGACGTTGTCGGCGGTCACCGACGCCGAGGTGCCTGTCACGTACATGCCGTAGTCCTCAAAATCTCGGATCTGCATGCCGCTGATCGTTGCCGTAGCCCCGCTGATGTTGAGGGCCGTTGACCCGATATCCTGGAGCGTCGCTCCCGTCATGGTCAAGTCACTGTTATCCTCGGCCTTGACGCCCTCTCCACTGGACTGCGAAATCGACCAATCCTGTGCGTCGACCGAACTGCCCTGGAGGAGCACGCCCCGGTTGCTGACGTCCATGACATCCAGTGCGCTGATCTGCCTCGTGCTGCTCCAGTTTTGGAGTACGAGTCCTGTTCGGGCATGTCGTATCTGCCAGTGGGCCAGGTCCGCGGCAGCGCCTGCCTTCAAAGTAACCCCTGCCCAGTCACCTGCACGGGGCGTGCTCTGGTCCGAGACAAACGTTACTGGACTGCCCGCGGTCGCATTTGAAACGACCTCTCCATAAGCGATCAGCCCATTGCCCCGTGAGCGCACCTCAGTCCCGGCAGCAAGCGTAAGCCGGCCGTTCATAATCGTCTTGCCGACCAAAACAACCGGGGTTGCTGGTGACCAAGTCTCGTCATCAAAGACATACCCCGCGCGCATCTCCCGTCCGTCGGCATCGGTGGTGGTGGGGCTGCCGCCCTCGCTGTCGAGGTACGGGATGAACTTCGCAAACGCCGAGCCCCCGTCGTCGCTCTGGTCCCGGATGCGCTCGGCAATGGCTACCCCATCGCGGGTGCCCCACCAGTTGCCCGTCAGGTTCAACTCGGTGGACCCTGCGTTTCTCCCGTCGTAAATTGCCGCATCATAGTCAACGTTACCTGCAATGACGTTGCCGGTCACTTCAAACTGATCTGGATACTGCCTGCCGCGTGAGTCTCGGTTATTAGGCCGGACGCGCACCCCAATAGCATTAGCCGTGATCTGATTTCCTGATGCTATAACACGTTGTGGATACTCGTCATTGCCGAAGCGCTGCTGATAGACATCTATCCCAACCCCATTGCTGCGCAGCGTCGACCCGGTCAGGTTCAGTAGTGCGCCGTTACGTATCCGCACGCCGCTGCCGCTGCGAATGCGGCTTCCGGTCTGCTCGATGGTGACGTTGTCGGCGGTCACCGACGCCGAGGTGCCTGTCACGTACATGCCGTAGTCCTCAAAATCTCGGATCGTTGCGCTTCCGCCAGTGCTGTTTAATTCCAACGGCGCGTTTGAGACATTGATACCTGTCTCTGAAACATCTTTAATGGTAATGTTGCTCACCTGCAGCGTCATGGAACTGCTACTGGCTGCGTACAGCCCGGTACTTGCGTACTGAACGACAACATGATTTAGCACAGAAGCTGGAAAGGCATCCTCGTGAAACCGAATCTGTCCCCAGTCTCCTGCAGACGGGTCGTCTGCCCCTGAAGTGAACGTTATCGGCGAAGAGGCGGTGCCTTCCGCCTCCATATTTCCTTTTACTGTCAGCGAGAATGAGCCAGCGAAAGTCAACATTGCTCCCGGCTCGATGGTGAGCGTTACGCTGGGCTCTACGGTCACGTTACCCGTGACTGTTGTTTCGCCGGGTCCAACGGTAGTATCCGTTGTGATGGAGCCCGACAGGTCATTGGCGTACAACGTAAAGGGAGCCAGGGTAAGGAAAAGGAGGAGCACCAAAAATCGCAGTGACCTACGGTGGGCAATCATGGAAGAAGGGGGTTTATTGCAAATGCGCAGATGAGAACGTGAAGTGCTCCGGCCTTCCACTGCTCTTCAGCCAACAGACATCTTCTGTAGAGATGCCGACGAAGGAAAGCCCACTCAAATCATAACAGCGCTACAGCCCTTGTAGGCTGGTTTTTCTGCTACGTGAGGGATCTGTCTACACGCTCTGCCTGAGTACACATCAACCTCTATTCCACTTCATCATATCTAAATAAAAAAAGCTCCATCGGGGGCGTGTTGCCTGCGCCGATGGAGCTGGTCGGGCTCATCCGTCTTTTCTGTTGCGTATCTGCAACGCGTTTTGAGGCCCGTGTTGCGTTTTGGCAACGTTGTTTGAAACGGGTTTTGTCATTCTGAGGAGCGCAGCGAGGGCCGGAGGTCATGCCTGTTGTACGAAGGGGCCGACAGGTCATCCGTTGCGGTAATCTCTTTGAGCCGAGCGGAAACAAGGGCGGATCGCTGTCTGTCTGCGGTCTAATTCCGCCGATTCCGGGGAGATCCCTCGACTGCGCTCTGTCTCTATATCACATTTATTCGTTCGCGGTGCAACTCACCGAATGACGTGGCGTTAAGCGCCGACCGTTGGTCTCTTCAGCAGCCCAACTTTCGGAATACAATCATTCAAGATGAAATCATTCAAGGTGCAATCATGTTCATAGCCGATCAAAAGCAGTGGGCGGAAGCCCTCTTTGGGGCCTGCCAGCTCGGAGACAAGCGGCGCACCAAGCGCTTGGTGAGCTATGCGGCCGACCAAGCACGCTTTCCCGATGCTTCCACTCCCGTAGCGACTGACGGCGACCCGGCGCGTTTGCTGGGCGCCTATCGTCTTTTGAACAACCCTGCTGTCGACCCCGCGGCCATCGCAGAGGCCGGGTTCGAGAGCACTCTCCGCACTGCCGCGCAGGCCACCGCACAGGCCACCGCACAGGCCACTGCGCAGGCCGGCGGGACGCTTTTAGCGATTGAAGACACCACGTCGCTGGCGTTTGAGCACGCGGCACGCTTGGCGTTGGGGGACCTCGGCGGCCACTTCGGGACGTACACCGCGCGCGGCTTTCAGGTGCATTCGGTGCTTTTAGCGGAGGCCGGCGGGGCCGAACGGCTCTACGGGCTCGTCGAGCAGTATCGCTGGATGCGCCCGAAGTCGGAGCGCGGCAAGAAAAACCGACGGCGCCAGCGCCCCTACCAGCAGAAGGAAAGTTACAAGTGGGAGCGCGCGGGGCGGCGGCTGCGCCCGCGCTTAGCCACCTGCGGCCTTGACATAAATCGCGTGGTGTCTGTTTGCGACCGTGAGGCCGACATCTACGAGTACCTTCAGGAGAAGACCTATCGTTTGGAGCGCTTCGTGGTGCGCGCCGCGCAAACGAACCGCTTGCTGCACACTGCTACTCCGGCTGACGCTGCGGTTGAGGCTTCGGTTGAGGCTTCGGTTGACGCTGCTGCCCCGGCCACAAAGCTCAAAGCGCACATGCAGACCCGGCCGGTGGAGGGCTATCTCGAAGTCGATGTACCGCAGCGCGGCGGGCGCAAGGCGCGCAACGCGGTCCGGCTGGCGGTGCGCACCGCCACGGTTGTTTTGCACCCGACCTCGCGTCGAGGCAACCCCGGACAGAAACGCGCGCTCGCTCCGCTGCCGGTCCACGTAGTGTGGGCGAGCGAACCTCCAAGTCCCGGCCCGAGCGAACCTTCGAGTTCCCCCGGCCCAAGTCCCGACCCGAGCGAGCGCCTCGACTGGATGCTTCTGACGAGCGAACCGGTCGGCTCCTTCGAGCAGGCCGTGCGAGTGGTCGGCTACTACCGTCAGCGGTGGAAAGTCGAAGAGTACCACAAGGTCTGGAAAAGCGGATGCAAGGTCGAAGAGCGGCGTTTGCAGTCTCCAGAGGGCTTGGAGCGCCTGTCGGTTATTCTCGCGTTCGTGGCCGTGCGGCTGTTGCAGTTGCAGCAGGTGACGCGCTCCGAGCCGCAGGCGCCCTGCACGCGCGTCTTAACCGAACCGGCATGGAAGTGTCTGTGGACGAGCACCGAAAAGCACGCGCCGATTCCTTCAGAGGCGCCCACGGTGGCGTGGGCCTACCGGGCCCTGGCGCGTCTGGGCGGCTTCTACGATAGCAAGCGCACTGGTCGGGCTGGATGGCAAACGCTATGGCGCGGATGGCAACGCCTGAGCGAACGCCTGGAAGGTTGGTATCAGGCCTGCAATGCCTTGAATCTGGAGATGTGATATAGAGACAGCGACTGCGCTCGGGATGACGTGCCGGGGGCGTGGGAATGCCAGTTCTGTGAAGGCTCGCTCAGGTTTTGTCGTGTACTGTGGGTGCATCTTGTTGATGGCTTCGGCAGCGTGGCTTGGGGAGTCGCTATTCACCGGGAGCCTCGATCTGGTAGCGCTTCATCTTCTTCCAGAGGTGGCTGCGGCTGATCCCGAGGGCATCGGCGGTATCCTGGATTCCGCCGTCATGAGCGACCAGGGTGCGGTGGATAAAGCTGCGCTCAAACTCTTCGCGGGCTGATCGCAGGTCGTTATTCTCGGCTGTTGACTCTGCGGTGGGCGGGGTCTCCTGCAAGGCGCGGCCTACTTCGGCCACCTGGATGGTCGCGCTGTCGCTTAGGGCCACGAGGCGTTCGACCACGTTGCGCAGTTGCCGCACATTGCCGGGCCATTCGCGTCCCATGAGCTTGGCCAGGGCCCCCGAGTCGATGGTGCGGGAGGCCACGCTGTTGGCTTCGCTGAACTGCTCCAGGAAGTGGTCGATGAGCTTGGGGATGTCTTCGCGCCGGGCGCGCAGTGGCGGCACCTCAATGGCGATGATGTTCAGCCGGTAGTAGAGGTCCTCCCGAAACGTCCCATCATCAATCTCTTCCTTCAGGTTCTTGTTGGTGGCCGCGATGACGCGCGCATCGACCGAAATGGGTTTTTCGCCCCCCACGCGCTGGATCGTGCCCTCTTGCAGCGCACGGAGCGCCTTCGCCTGCGTCATGGTGCCCATGTCGCCGACCTCGTCCAAAAACAGCGTGCCGCCGTCGGCCTGCTCGAACTTGCCCTTGCGCCGTTTCTTGGCGCCGGTGAACGCGCCTTTCTCGTGCCCGAAAAGCTCGCTCTCGATCAGTGACTCGGGGATCGCGGCGCAGTTGACGGTCACGAACGGTTCGCTGGCGCGCGCGCTGTTGTGGTGAATCGCACGGGCGACAAGCTCCTTTCCGGTGCCGTTTTCGCCGGTTACGAGCACCTTGCTCGACGTGGCGGCGGCCTTGTCGATCAGGTCGTATACGCGCTGCATCGGCTCGCTCGACCCGACCATCTGGTATCGCGCTCGCACCTCGCGCAAAAGCCGGCTGCGGTCGTGCTCCAACTGCGACTTCTCCAGCGCATTGCGCACGGTGATGAGGGTGCGCTGTGCATCGACCGGCTTTTCGAGGAAGTCGTAGGCGCCGAGCTTGGTGGCTTCCACGGCAGTTTGAATCGTGCCTTTTCCGCTGACGATCACTACGGGCAGGCCAGGATGGGTGTGGGCCACCTGCTTCAGCACGCTCATCCCGCCAACGCGCGGCAGCTGTAGGTCGAGAAGCATCAGGTTGATGTCGCGTTCCTTGATGAGATGCAAGGCCGTTTTTCCATCGCTTGCTTCGATGATGTCGTGTCCGGCATGATCAAGAATGTCGGAGAGCCCTTCGCGAATGTGCGGGTCGTCATCGACGACCAGAATGGTACCGCACCGCGTGTGATCGTCTCCTGATTGGTTTCCCACCGGTTGAGTTTCGTCTAAATGCGTGCGTTGTGTTGACTGTGCCATGAGGCTCTACGATGTGTCAGCAAATATCTCATAGGTGTATTCCTCTTAGTCCGTAGCAGAGGCCACATGCTGCTCTGAATCGGTCTCTGGGGGGGCATCTGCCGCTGTGGGGAGGTAGATGCAGAATACCGATCCGGTGTCAACCTCGCTCTGGATCTCGATCTCGCCATCGTGGTCGCGTATGATCTTGTTAACGATGGCCAGCCCGAGCCCCGTGCCGGTTTCCGAGGTGGTAAATCCGGGCTCGAAGACCTGTTCGCGTTCGGCGCTGGTCATCCCAGTGCCGGTGTCCATCACTTCCAGAATCACATAATCCGTGGGCTTGGTGTCTGCAGAAATCCGCAAGTTGCGTTCCATAAATGTGGCGAGGGTGATTTTGCCGCCATCGGGCATCGCTTCAACAGCATTCGCCACGAGATTGTCGAGGACCGATTGCATCTGTTCGGTATCGACCTGAACCGGGGACAGGTCGCCCGCGAACTTGCAGTCCAGTGTAATATCAGGAGGCAGTCCCCGCCGTAGGTTCTCTACCTGTGCATCCAAAAACGCATTCAGGTTGGTTTTGGAAAACGCGGGATCTTCGACATCCATAAACTTCATGACGTTCTTGGTCATGCGCCGCAGGTACTCGATCCGCTCTTCGATGCGCGTTGTGTAGGGGTCGAGATCCTCGGCCAGATCTGGAGCCCGGTCGCGGTACTCCATCTGCAGGCGCTGCAGCGTGAGTAAGATGCTGGTGAGTGGGTTCTTGAGATCGTGGGCAATGCGCCGCGTCATGAGTCCCCAGGCGCGGTTGTCTCGAAACTGGTCTTGTTCGGGCTCCAGCGTCAGCACCCAGAATCCCTCGTCGCCATAGCGCCCCGGCATGGGTTCGGCGTGGATCTGCATAGCCTGCATGGGCCCGTTTGTTGGCGTGTGATCGGGCCGCTCATCACTTGTACCCGCACTCGCGTCCGCCTGGCCGTTTGTGTTGATTGGGACTGTCTGATTGAGAGGCCGCCGGGGAGCCGTCTGTAGCGACGCAACGAATTCAATAAATGCGGCCTGGCGCTCTTGGAGCGTTGGATTAGAGAGGGCGATGGGCGTCTGGCTATTCAGGGAGAGCCATGCGCGGGCCGCATACCCAACAGGCTCGATGCGTTGATCCGGGTACACCACCACAAGGGCTTCTTGCTCGGTAACGAGGGGAGTGGCCTCTGGGATAGTTTCGAGCAGGGCATTGCGCCGTCGCAGCCGCCACAGCATGCCGCCCGTTCCGGCAATGAGGAGCGCTCCTATGCCTCCCAGCACCCACAGACCGTATCGGTAGACCATCCAGAAGGGGTTGGAAGTGATCGAAAGAATGGCGTACCGCCCCCCTTTCTCGGCCAGCAGATAGGGTGACGACGCATCGCGCTGCATGATGTCGCGCGGGCGCATGCCCGGAAGAACGGCCTGGGTGGTTAGATTGCGACCAAGCAACCGGCTGCCCATTGGCGTTATCAAGAACACGTTGTCCCGCCCGGCCTCAATAAGTCCGGGTAGAACAATGAGACCGACGTCACCCAACTGTTCGGCTTCTGTTAAAACAGTCCGTTCCTCGATTACAGTCAGGTCGCCATTGAGCACGACCAGTACGCCTTGGCCATCGATTGCAATAATTTCGTCGCGTCCGTTGCCGTAGAGGTCACCCACGGCAAAGCCCTCCAGTTCGGTCGGATGGGTATACGACGCCTCTGTGTTGCCCGACGCCGGATCAAGTCGCAAAATACGGTCGGGGCTGGGGCGGGCTTTATCGCTCCTTCGGTGCACGATAAAACTGGATGCGCCCGTGCCGTCAAAGTCACCGATATGCAATTTCGTAATGCTCCAAAGCCCTCCCATGCGGCGGTACCAGTCCAGCACCGGGTTGCCGTTTCGTTCTCCACCGAGCCCAATGCCTGCTACGTACGAGTTGCGGTCGTTCATGAGACCGACGGATGCCTGGTTGTTTGTAGCGGTGGATCCGAAGATCAGGCGAGCGCTGCCGTTCTCATGGTCATAAAAAACAGGCGTTCTAATCGACGCCCCGGTGCGGTATTCGCCGATGGGTTCGCCTTCAGGAAACGACCGCACGAAAACGCCGCGTGGCGTCCGTGCGAGCAGGGTCTTAGCCACTACGATTATTTCTTCGTCCCCATCAGCGGTTACATCATCGAACACAATGTCCATGACTTCCGCTCTCCACGGTATCGTACCATCAGGTTCAACGCGTGGCTCGCCGCTCATCACGAAGATCTGCTCGCGCTTTTGCGCCTGCGCATCGACGACCGCAATATAAAGCGAATCGTTGCGCATAACAGGAGCAAGTATTTCCAGGCGACCGTCTCCGTTTGTGTCTTCAAAGTAGAGGTTCTCTCCGATTTGACCGGCGAAGTTCACCTGGTCAATCGTGCGTCGCTCATGCGTGTGGAGCCTGACGCCGTTGCCCTCTGCACCAGATAGAAGCATCACGCGTTCGTCTCGGCCGTCTCCTGTTAGGTCAACCGGATAAAACGGCTTGCTTCCGTCAACAAGTGTTGCCGTGTACGGAAAGGCCTCTGGACTTGAAAAGTCGTCGGTGGGGCTGCAGGCTGCAAGCAGTAGGGCAAGAGCCATCCACAGGACAAAGTAGAGATAACGCATGTATGGATTGGGGGACGTTAGCCTGATAGACGTGTGCTCCGAATGGAGGATAAAGATGTACGTACCCAATAAAATACGTGCACAATAAAACGCACGTGCACAATAAGATTAAGACGGGGCGTCGACGGAGCGTCGAAGAGACGCAGGCAGGTAGCGAAAGGCGAGCAGCACGTAGCGGGCTATCAAAAGAAGGGGCCCGCTCTGCTATGTCCTACTGGTCTATGTCCTACTGGTCCAAAAATACGGGCACACATCCTACGTCTCTCACCGAAACTGATCCGGCACTGGACACTAATGGCATAGTCGTTGGAGTTCACTCCGAGGAGCCCACACTGTAGAGTTTACACTGTAGAGTTTACACTGTGGAGCCCACACTGGCGCTGCCATCTAAGCTTGCAGTCAGATCATTCGGCTGCTTCGCTTTTGCTACTTGCTTCGCTTTTGCTACTATTTGCTCAAGCTCCAGCGTATGGCTTTGACTCAAACGCAGGGAGAGAGGGGATTCTTCTCTGTCCGAACATGACGTCGGAATACATGACGTCGGAATACGTCGGTACGAGGACTCCTACACATATCGTTTCCGGTACATTCAAAAAGATACCCCTCTCGTAAGGAAAAGTCAACATACTGGCCGCCGCGCAATTGGGCTACAGCCGCTTCATCGCCTCTCTCGTCTCGCTAACGGCTTCCTTCGCATCTGAGAAGAGTATGCTGAGGTTATCAAACAGCATGTGGGTGTTATCCTGATAGAACAGACTGTTGGGCACGCCCGAGAAGCCCAGACTCGGGCTGCGGACTCAGGACTCGGACTCGTGCGTTTGAGGACGACCACGGTCTCAGCCACTGTTTCAGCTTCGTCCACGTTCAAGACGCCACCATCAGGAAGTCACCATCAGGAAGTCACCACCGCCCGCACCCGCTCCACGTCTTCACTCGTCCAGGCGATGCACCGCAGGGCCGGGTCGGTGGGGCGTTCGTGCGACTCGTAGTTACTTTCGCTCATGCCGGTGTCGACCAAAGGCGGCACCTGGCTGGCGGCACTTACGACCGCTTCCGGCGCCACGCCCAAGGCATCCGCCCAGGCCTGAACGTAGGCACTGGCAATGCCGCCATACTCGGTGATGTCACCATGGGCGACGTGGGCATTGTGGGCCGTTGCTCGTTTGCCTTGCATCGGAAACGTAGGATCTCATTAGGGAAAAACACGCGTCAGGGAAAACCGGGGCCAGGACCCGATCAGTTCTCCAAGTTGAACAGTTCAGTCGACCCGTTCAGTCGACCAGGGCCTGCACCCGTTTCACATCTGCGCGGCGCCACGCGATGCATCGCAAGGCCGGGTCCGTCGGGCGCTCGTGCGACTCGCGGGCCTTATTCGTCCCCGTATCCATCAATGGCGTCACGGCGTGGGCCGCCTCCACAATCGCGTCTGCGCTGGTACCGAGCGCCTCGGCCCAGGCCGTGACACGGCCGGCGGTAATACCGCTCCACTCGGTGAGGTCGCCGGTGGCGGCGTCGGGATGCGGCGTGCTTTTGCCGTGCTGCATGCGCGCTTGGGTTGTTGCCGGAAGAGAACATACGGTCTTGTTGCCCGGCTGGCTTGGTACAGGCCGAACTCGTGGTGCCGGGCTCGTACGCACATGATACACGGACCATCCCGCCCGATGATCTTCGTATGAGATCGTCGTCGCATTTCGGCCGGGCGCGGGAAATCGCCTGGACAGGACGCTGATGATGTCTTGTTTTCGACAGGGGTAATTGCGCAGGGGAATGATCTTGTATTCTTGTTTAGATCATTCCCCTGCCTGGCCGATACATTATTTTAAATGCAATAACGGTTATCCGTGGAGATCGAGGTGCGACAGCTTGACATCATTACAACACGAAACACGTTACGTGCCCAGTTGACCTCAACACGGTTCGCTCAACGACGCGGCGAGAGCATCCCTGCTTTGCCTGCCTCTTTTATCACGTTAGGCCGATCAAGTCACGGTAGTTGTGTAAAGATTAGCCAACGCATCGGGCGCACTCTGGGTGTACGTATCCGAGACGGGTGACGACGCTGCGTCCCTTGATGTCGTCTCCGCACCAGGAACAGGCGTTGTGGGTGCCTCCGAATCGGCTTCGATATCGCCGTGAGCGGTGGTGTCTTCCGTTGTTGTTTGATGAGTTGTCGCTGGATTGCTGCTGTTTGTCTGCCATATCTTTTCCTCAGGGTATGGGTCGGTAGTGATAGTGTATCCGTCGTCGGTGATGCGGATGTACGTGTCTGCGATGCGGTAGAGATCATGCTCATGCTGCAGGAGGAGACCCGTCTGCTCCTGCCCTTCCTGTCCGTCCTCCTGTACTTGGACGGCCATCTCGCCCTCTTTAAGACGGACTACGCCACCACCTGATGCAGCGATACGGTCATCTACTGCAGCCGGGAGTTCATCCGGGCGCTCGATCTCGTCGATGGTAAATGCGGCCGGGAGTAGCGTGTCTTTACGGGCAAGGGCCGTTAGTTCCTTGCGCTTAGCGAGTAACTTCTCATCGATCGCTTTCCGGGTGGCATTCTCATACCGGATCGTACAGGCCGCCCCATCGTGGAGCCACAAGATCGGCTTGAAACGATCTCGCTCTTCGGCGACGTCGATCAGTACGGACATCAGCTCTTGCTCGTAGCTCTGAGCGAGACTGGCGAGGGCGCTCTTGGGGCCGACTCGATCGGAGTTGCCTTCTTCCTCAAGGCCGACCTCTACGCGGATCGTGATGCCGGTCGGACCCTCCAGCACATCCCCAGGCTGCAGGGCCTGGAGTTTCTCGTCACGGGCATGCAGCAGCTCGGCGATGAGTTCGTGCTCCCGCAAATGCGCGCCAACATCCGGCCCTAAGATCGCCTTTAAAGCTTTTGTGACCTCGGCCTGGATGGAGGAGGCCGGCATGCCGTACACGGTCGAGTAGAGCATGATTTTCATTCCCCCTTTCACGGTGTCGTAGAGGGGGTCGCCTTTCTGCGGTACCTCCAGACCCTGCGCCTCAAAGAGCGGACGGCAGTGGTCCATCAGATCTACCCAGACGTCGTAGCTGGTGTCCACGTCGCCGTCGTCGGTGAGAATGTCCAGGGCGGTCTCGCTATCCCAAAGCCAGGCGGCAATATAAAGATGCGCACTCTTCAGATCGACATCATACAGGCCCTCGCACAGAATCTCGCGCAGCTCCGACGGCAGCAAGAGTGCGCTGTCAGTGTAGGAGAAGATCCGGTCGGTACGCTCCCTTCGACTGTAGCAGTAGTAGGGCTTGTGTTGGTCATAGATGGTGTGGAGGATACTCCGATATCGATTACGAAGTTGATCCGCCAGGCGGCGTTTCTTGAAGCGTACACGCGCTTTGTAGCGGCTCACATCGCCTGTAAGGGTACCGTCCGCCTCTTTCGTGCATCCGGTCAGACGACGTAGTGTCGCCTTCTCCTGGGCGCTAATACTGACGTCGATGTCCATCCGCTGTAGGTGTTCAAGCGCGTCCTCGATGCGGTCATCAAAACGGCTGAAGTTCTCTGGAGGGATACGGTTCATGTACTCGGCGATACGCCGGGCGGTCGTGGAGGGCGCAGTCATGTCCTCCAGCTCCGACTCGATGCTACGCCGGATCTGTGTGGCGTCAGCGCGGCCATAGCGTTCGCCTGAGAGTACATAGACACGCCGCTCGTAGTCACCTGGGGCGGTCTCCAGATCCTCCTGTACGATCCCCCAGAGCCTCTCAGGCAGGCCGTCGTCAATGATCTGGCGCGTGTGACTGTCAGGAGCCCACGTGTTCGATACGTCGATCGCGAGGCGGTCTCTGATGTAGCTTAACGACTGAGCGCCCGTGTCAAAACGATAACACCCGATCCAGTCCAGAATCTCGTGGTGTAGAACGCGGCGCTTCGTCGTACGGTCATGCCATGTGGTCCACAACGCATATACGCACCAACGAAAAACGACTTTATCCTCACGAGCCTCGGGAACATAGTCAAAGATCGCCTCGTGGGTATGGGCGTCGCACGTCGTTCGCGCTATAGCGCGACGGGCTTTAGTGGGACCGGCTGGAACCCCGGTGTCCATTTTATTAGACGCCGGATTAGCCACACGTGTAATTTTAGGACTCTCCTCAAAAGGGCCGATTTTTCGGGTCTGTAGGCGCTCAGGGCCGATTTTCGGGGATAATCGCTTACTGCCAGCACCCTCTATACCCAGAGAGGGGCGCAGCCGGGCGATAAAATTTCCCGTAGGATCTTCCTTCCTTGAGGTATATGGAGGAGCAAAAAATAAAGAAGGTGAGCCTGAGAGCAGATCCGGGGGTAACGACGTGAATGCTATAGATCCAGACCCCAAAGCCATATCCTGCAGTAACGAATTTTCAGCCGACAAAACTTCATCCGCCGAGGTTTTCTTCGTTGAAAACGACGTTGAATCCGTAGTGCTTGAATGTATGGATTTTAAGTCCGATAATTCCGAAGGGCTCTCTTCCGAGGGCGTCTCTTCCGAAGGCGCAATTTGCGGACGGGGAGTCTCCCGGAACGCCTCTGACGACTGCTCTTTAATGCCATGTTCGTCAATGCTATACTCGTCGCGCGCCCGCCGAAACTCGTCATAGATCTCCGAAATCGGTTTATTGGCGCATGTTATTGCGTGATCGATTACTGCCAGATTCAAGAGCTTATGCTTGTCGCGGTACGTTCCGTTGTACCGTCCTTGGTCAAACGTAACGTATCCCGTCTTCTCCTCGATCTCCTCGAACATCTGCATGGAAACCTCACTCGCCGCATCCCCAGGGAGCGCATCCTTGATATCCTTGAGGTAGAACTCACAGTACGGTGTGTGCGTCGTCTCACGCTGCGTCATCGCCGCCAGGACCGCTACAGCATGCTGGGCCGAGCATTGGCCTGCAATGTCGTGTAGTTCGTTGAGGACAACCCCCAGCGGGCTCTTGCTGCAGTTGTGCCACCGAGTCGGCTCGTCTGTGCTGTGCTCTTCGCGTAACGTATCTTCGTCTTTACTGGGGGGTACCGTGCTATGGCTCTGTCTGTAACCCGTCAGCTGACAGCTTGAAGAACGTGCTGTGTCGTCGTCGATTTTACCTCTGGTTTGGTTCGCACTTGGGCCGGAACCGTCTTTGCGATCGGATCTCATTGGTGGACGGCACCTCCTACGAGACCCCTCGGTTTTCTTTTGATAGAGGTTGAGGGCCACATCGACGCCCTTCCTGCCCGCATCGACGATCTCAGCCATCTCTTTTGGCTTCAGGCGATAAAGTTTCCACACCGCGATGATATCTTCCGTTGCGTCGGTGAGCCATACCTCCACGTCACCGCCGCCTATAGGTACCGTCCCTATCGCCGGATTATCTAAGCGATGAAGCCCGCCCATTTCCTGGACGGCATCGGCTGTGAGGTCGGTAAGAGATGCCAAGAGGCGGTCTTCTTTGATCACCTTGGCTGGGCCCCCGACCTTTAGCCCATACCGATCTGTAAGGGCGATAATAATTTCTACGCGATCACTGGGATAAATATGATCGCGCTCATACGTGCTGGCCTTGCGGTCGATTTCATGAGCGCATTGGACCAGACGTCGAGCCGACGACGACGTAGACGATGTTTCAGAGCGGCTTTCAGTCTGCCTTTTGTCAGTCTGCCTTTTGGGATTATCGCCTTCTGAAGAGTGGCGGGTGTGCCGACAGTTCGATGCTGCGTCTGTGACTGGTGGAGCCTCGCGGGTTCGGACTTCTCGCATAGGGATGGATGATCTTTTTTTTTGAATGGTATTCAGTGCCATCCCTCATTATGTGACAAGCCGAATATGCGGCTCGGGGCAACAAGCCTTTATGATGTGCGGGACCGCTCTCCGAATCCCTCTTCTTCTCCGGTATTGCGATGCAACATGGGATCTCAGGGGATATAGCGGGGGATTACGAGATATAGCATGGGGTCGTAGAATAGGGGTCGTTAAGAAGACGTGAAACGAACTCTCATTGCAACTGCGCTGTTGTCAACCGCGGTTTACTTTTCGCGGGGGTCCAGAATAGTGATTTGCCTGCTTACGAAATGCATCGGTGCACCTCATCCACCGGATTAGAATCCATCGTTTTGCAGTTGATAGGACGTGTGAGGGGATATATTCTTCTCTTTGTATTCATATTAGGGACCGATGGCTTTTGCCCAGATAGTCAGACAGTCAGATTCTCTGACACTTGCGCTTTCCGGGCATCACTGTCAGGGCAGATGCGTGCGATAATGCTGAATAGGTCATATTCGCATTCTACATGATCGAACCCCCAAATTTTTATGGAAACAGAAGGTACAGAAAATGTAAGTCGTAAACGGCGAGCTTGGAGGCCGCCCCGCCGCCCCGGCGATAGCATAGGGGCTCCCGAACGCACAACGATAGATCGTCCGAGCGAAGAAGAGGGTGAAACCTCTGACCTTGAGCAATGCGAACGCCAGATTGATCAATACCAAAGTGCGCAGTTGGAGGCCGCTCGCGCAATTCGTCGGATCACCGATGAGCGTCTCTACACCGAGCGTGGCTTCGATACTGTCGCTGGGTATGCCAAAGAGCGCCACGGGTTTTCCAAGCAACGGTGGTATCAACTGGTCGCTTATGCGACCGTCTACGATGCTCTCCAGAACCGACAGAGCACGATCGCGGACTCGCTTTCTGAGGAATCGCGTGCTAACCTGTCAACCGCTGTTGATAACCCGGGCAGCATTCCCCTTCCGTCTGTGGAGGCCCATACGCGTCCACTTCAGCCGTATAAAGATGACCCAGAGCTGCTGGCGACTCTCTGGAGCGCTGTGCTGACCGAGCATGCATACGACTTTACGCGCAAGAAAATCGAAGCTGTGGTGCGGGAAGTCACCTCATCTGGCGTTGATTCTAAAACTGATGACTCCGAACTGGAAACGTCCCCGTCGAATATGAGTCGAGGGATCGCTTCCGATACCTCCGCTTGGACTGACGGATCACCACGCGAGGACGTGGGGGCAGGCGGAGACAGTGCAGACGAGCGAGACAGTGGCGGTACCAGCGATGGAAACGTCGAAGACGGCGCCGCGGAGGAGGATGACACGGACTCCGTGTTAGATGTACTATCCAGCAGGTATGCTCCGCATATCGACTCGTCCCTTGCTGAGGGCGTCGCTGAAAGCCTCGTTGCCATCGCCACACAAATGGTCTCATCTGAATCTCCTGCTGGGGAGGATCCCATGCTGACGCAGGTGAAGGCGGCTCGCGACCAGTTTGATGCATTTAAGAGCCAGGAGACGAGTCATGTCTCGGCCTCTACAGAGCAACCCTCGGACTTTGTACCGGAGTCCAGTGTGGACATTCTCTCCAACGATTCTTCGCCAGAAACGACATCGGTGGATCCGGAAGCAATCATGACATCGGCGGCCAATGGCAGTGAAACTGAAGATCCTGAAACTGCTGATGCAGAGGCGGACGAAACGCAAGCAGCCAATGCGGTGGATAAGGATCTGACGGATGCAACCCTCACAGATCCCCTCATGGCCGTGCCTATGGAGATGCTCACCCCGACGATGGCCGAGAGTGCTGTTCCGATTGGTGTCCCCCAAGCGCAGCGCGAGGCCGGTGTGCCCATTTCGCTCTTTGAGAACGAAGGGGGCAATGTAGATGCTGCAGACTTCGCCCGGAAGATCCTCCAGCACTGCGAGGAGACTGGCTATCTGCTTGGGCTCAACACCACCAACGAGCATGTGGACTGGGCCGCGTGTACCGTCAATCCGATCACCGGCTGCCTTCACACTTGCTCCTACTGCTATGCCCGTTCGGTTGGTGAGAAGCGGTACAAGCAGAGGTTCCACCCCACCTTCTTCCCGAGCCGCCTGGCTGCGATTCGTAGTGCACGGGTTCCTACCGATCCCGATCACGTGCGCGAGAAAAATGTCTTTGTCGGGTCGATGAGTGACATCTTCGGCATATGGATTCCCGACTGGATGATCCATCTGATCTTGGATGCGACAGCGCATAAACCTGAGCTTAACTTTATGTTTCTTACTAAATTTCCACAAAAGTTGAGCCAGTTCAGCTTTTCTGATAATGCTTGGATTGGTACTACGGTTGACCGGCAGAGTGAGGTTGCCCGCGCGGAGAAGTATCTCGCCCAGACCGACGCGAAGGTGAAATGGCTAAGCTGTGAGCCGATGTTGGAACACCTTGATTTTGAGGACCTGAACCCATTCGATATGGTCGTCATCGGTGCTCAACAGAAGTTCACTGGGACGTGTGAGGAGTTCCAACCCGAGTGGAGGTGGGTCGCTGAGCTTTCCGTTGCTGCAAAGAAAGCGGACTGCAAAGTCTATATCAAGGACAACCTTAAAAGGCCAAAAGAACTGCCAACGGTGACTTAAGCCCACCGCACGTACTTCAGCGGTACGCACTTCGGCCTCGGTTTCTTCCCCTTCCTCCGGTTGGTTGACAGCGGGATGTGTCTCTCGTTGGGTCAGTAGACACCTGTTCAAGATCGGCCGGGATAAGGCCCTTGGTAGATTACTATGCCGTGTTGCCTTTGTGCGTTACCATGTTGCGTATTACGACCTTGTACATCACTATTTCTTCATTATTCTTTGATTTCCACGTATGCCTACTGACACAATCAATGATACTGGAATTGCTCACTTACTGTTGGAGACTGCTTACACGAATGTTTCAACGTGTACTATCAACACGGCAGTGCTTGAAGGGGAAAATAGCCCGGACGGTTGTTGGCACACTTCTCATCATGTGTACATCAAACAGACCCACTACATCGTAAATTTTCCTGATAAAACCGTGCACATTTGTGAAAGCTAGGAGGAAGCGAACGACCTCATGCGGCAGCGTAAGCGTGAGATACTACTGGCGCCGGTGCAAGCTATGCAGACGGTAGAATAGATGCAATAGGAGAGCGTTCGTTCTGATTCTGGATGCGACCGGGTAGACTCTTGTGAAGAGTTCTATCCTGAGTAGAGGTAGGTGGCTGATTTTTCTGTTGGGACCGGTTGGAGGGTATGTGCTCCGGACTCCTGTGATAGTGTCCTTTTGGTGTCTTAGATGGAGAGCTCTTCTGTTTAAGATGATTACGGACCTGGATTGCTCTCTGAGTGCTTCGAGAAGGGGTGGAACGTACAAATCTAGGGTACCATCAGGGGAGGGCAGGTAACGTTGTTAAGACGTAAACAGAGGACGATGACGTAGTTGATTCTAAGCCGTCGCGTTCAATAGGTGAAGCGGCTCAAAGATTGGAGAAGCCGAGAGCGAAGGGCACTCTACTCTTAAGGGGAGGATGATCCACTGACTTCCTGTTTTGAAGAGTACCTGTCTTCTCCCCCGGGCGCGCGCCCGTTTATATACGTTTTACGTTTATAACGTTTGGGTACCTCTGTAAACAACTGACTTTAAAAGCTTTAGACCCCGCTAGGATGGACAAAATTGGGAGCAAGGGTGGACAAAATTGGGAATACCCCCCCCGTTTTGCCTGGACAAAATTGGGAGCAAGGATGGACAAAATTGGGAATACCCCTGGACATATTTGGGAGCAGGGTGGACAAAATTGGGAGCATATTTCTCTCGCGGGGAAAACCGCCCTCAACGCCCCTCAAGCCAGATATCATAAAAATCGGGGTGGACAAAATTGGGAGCAGGGTGGACAAAATTGGGAGCAGGGTGGACAAAATTGGGAGCAGGGTGGACAAAATTGGGAGCAGGGTGGACAAAATTGGGAGCAAGCTTTACTTTCTGGCTGCTCTGTCGGAGATTCTCTCTTACTTAGTAAGAAAAAAAGTACCTGATGGCGATGTCACAGTTTGATTTATTCCGCGAAGACGGCGCCGAAGCGAAACCTTGGTCCGATTTCGTAATCGATGGTATTGATACACGCCCTCGTAAGTGGGTTGTAATACACAATGAGGTCGTGCTTGCCCGCCTCGACTGGACCATACAGATGAACCGGATATTCTCTGCCTTGGTCAGTCAACTCGCCATTGACGACGACAAATTCCAGCTACAGCGCATTCGTGTTAAAGACCTCCGGGATATGGCCGAGGTATCCAGCAGCAACTCCATAAACGAAGAGTTGGCTGATGCAACACAGCGGTTAGTGCGAGAGCCAATCGAGTTTCGCACACCGGATCACCGTTACGAAGGCCACCCTATATTTGCCACCTGTCGGTACGTACCCCGGGAAGGATACATCGAAGCCCGATTTAACGACGACGCGCAGCAGTATCTCCTGCAAGTGAAAGAGTCGTTTACGAAGTATAAGCTTCGCACGGTTATGAGGCTTTCGTCCTCATATGCAGTTCGTTTCTACCAGATCGCTAAGATGATACAACGTGACGAGGGCCCGCGGCATCGAGCCATTGATATCGACGACTTCCGGACGCTGTTTATGCTTACGGACAAATACAAGTCTCACAGAGACCTGTGTCGACGGGTCATCAATCCGAGTGTAGAGGAAATCAACAAGAAGACCCAGACGAAGCTTGAAGTTAGAACCACACGCAAGAGCGAGTCACGATATGGGGCTGTCACCGGCCTGAAGTGGGTAGTGTGGCCATCTAATGACCCAAACCCGTCTAAGACGCCTTCGTTGGGACCCGAAGACCCTGAATCGGAACCGGATGCGTTTCAGATGTGGTTTGACAGGTTGAGTGAGAAGAAACAGGTTGAGCTATGGAAGAAAGCTCAGAACCTTGTGGTTGAAGAGGGACGAAACCCAAGAGCGGTGGGCTTTGCAGGGTATGTCGAGATGAAACTACGGGAGATTACCAAAGACCGTCGTCTCTAAACAAACGCCCCTTGTATTGCCGTTATTGCAAAATAAACTTAAAAGAAAAATAGACCTGAGGGGAAATAGTCTTTACCTGCGCCTCATCCTCAATCTTTGGTTCGTCCACTTTGGCCAACCAGCAACCCCGCTCAGCAGCTACAGACAGGGATATTGAAGCAGGACGCACGCCCGTCCGCTTAGACGCAATACCTTCCAGCCCCTGACGGGTGGGCCGAGCAGCGCGTATATCGCCGCAGGCCCCTTTTCTGAGGTATAACTTGGGCGCTATGACTTGGGCACTCTGAACAGCTGGGGCCCCAAAACCCAGACGAATAGCTTCTGATGTCCCGCTTCAACCACGGCCTGTTCCTCCTATCTGACTTTCCTCTCTACTCAACGCCTCCCAATCGTTGTCTCGCGGCAATTGTCTTCTACAAAAACAAGGCCGCGTCTGGACTCGGCAAGCACCGGATCTACGGCCAAAAAGCCGATGGCCAAACCATGGGCGTGGGCGACTACTGGGTCAGCCCCCGCGGCAAAGACCAGGCGTACAATATCCGGATGCGCCAACACACCCAGAACGAAAAATACCATCACGCGAAGCGGGCGTCTATAACCGCTAAATCATCGGACCCGACCAGCCGCGTCGGTCAGATGTTCAAGGAAGTCAAGGACGAACTCGCGCTCGGGGCCTCCCAAGGCAGTATGCTGCAACGGGCCCGCGACTGGATGTCGGATTCGTCCCCGCGCCGGCTCTTTGCCGAGGACTCGGACCTGTGGACCGTCGGGCTGTCCACCTCTGGGCGTGAGGGCCTCCTTCCTGTGGCTGATGCCGTGTTCGCCACCCGCCAGGCCCTGACCAACAGCACCGACGCCTACACCCATCCGGAGATGTTCTCCTCGGCCTTAGAATCGGTGGGCATTAAGGGCCAGACGCTCAAGGAGTTGGGGGGCGTTGAGGGCATCCTCAGGGACGACGAAAAGGCCCTTCAGGCCGCCAGGCACGTCATGAGGAATGCCACCGACAATCTTCAGACCGAGGCCAACCGCGTCCTGCAGGCCCCATCCACCCGCCAGGCCAAACGCTATATCCGCGAAGCACAGTCCGATCCCAACAGCCTCTACAATAAGTTCGGGGAGAGCCGGGGACAGGTGCTGCGCCGGTTTATCTTCGAGCAAGGCACACTTGCCACCCACGGCAACAAGCAGACGGGGAAGATGGCGAAGAAGCTCGATACCCTGGCCGCTCGCGGAGAGATCAACGAGGAGATGGCCCAGCAGGCGAAGGTCGGGCTCATGTCCCTGGATATGCAGGTGGCCGCCGGGCGCCGCCTGAAAGACCCGTACGGCGAACTCGATGACATGGGCACGGCCTTTGGCACGGACCGAGGCATCCAGCAGGCCGTGGGCGTCATGCGCGAGAACAAGGACATGCTCGCCAAATTCGCGGAGACCCGGCCCCGGGTTGATGTGGCCTACCACCGAGATCCCTATTCCAGCCCGGATCAGTTCGGGACGCCCTTCGCCGAGGCCGGATTCTTTGCCACCGATACCGCGACCACAGCCGCATCCACGTACATGGAGGGCGGGATGGACACGATGCGCCGGGCCCTGGATATGGTTGGGCTGGGCTGGAGCCCCACGACCTCTCTGTCGACTACGGATGGGATTCGGGAGGTCGGGAAAACCTGGATGAAGCGCGGATCCGCGGCTATCGCGGCAACAGCCGGATACCGGCTCGCCGATGGCGGCGCCGACATTATGCTGCCCGACGACGTCCCCATGGGCGAGGGCATTACGATGGAGCTCTCCAACATTGCCGCCAACGCTCGCCAGTCCGCCAGCTACATCTACGACGCCTTAGGCATTACCGATGCGGCCCAGTACATGGAGGGCCTGGCCCCGAAAAGTACATCGGCCCTTCCCGGGGCGGCGGCCGGGTACTACGCCACAGGCGGTATCCTGGGCGCCGTAGCAGGCGCGACCTTAAATCGGGTCATGCAGCCACTGATGAAGGACACGCCCTTTGAGGCATTGTCCATCCTGCCGCCGCTGGCCCCGTTTGTCAGCGACATGGCCGAATCCTACGAGACCACCCGCGACAAGTACGCCGGGCGGGAGTGGATCCCTCAGCGTTCGGGCCGCTTCTTTATGCTGAGCACCTCCGAATACGAGGGCGGGCGCATTGAGTCGTATCGCCCGAACTGGTATACCCGCCAGAAAGCCGATGTCGGGGCGACCCCGGTCCAGTACGGGTCCAAGATGGAGGAGATGATCTTCAAGGACCTGCCGCTGATTGACTTTGCGCCCGGGGACCTGATTGACCCGCAGTACCTGGAGAAGAAACACGCCCAGAACCGCCCCTACGCCTCGCCGGAGGTGCCGTTTAGCGAGGTCCCGCTCATTGGGCCCGCGCTCGGGGCCACCGTCGGGCGCGCCTACAACTTCCTGCACCCGCTCGGAAGCAATAAACCGGTGGGCATGGAGGAGGTCGTCGGCGGATTCGATGAGGGCGGGCGCCCGGCCCCAGGGATTACGACGGCCGGGAGCTCGGGCCGACAGCTTCCTTCGGTTGCAGGAGACGGCCATGAGCCGTACATGGCCGAAAATAATGACGTGGTCGGGGCCCACTCGCCCAGCGCCACCCTTGACGAGCAGGTGTATCGGTTTACCGAGGCCGCCGGCCTGAAGGGATTTATTGGGGAGACCGCACTCGGGGGCGAGGGTCTGCTCCGCGATGCCCGGACGCCCTCGGCCTCGCAGATTGACTCCAACATCCGCGATTACCATGACCTGAACATGGGCGATATACTGGGAGCCGGGGAGGGGATCCGCCGTATCCTGCCCTTTGAGCGTGGCGGGGAAACACATGGGCCACGTAACACGATGCCGGAATGGATGCCCCAGGAAATGAAATCAGGGGACCCCTACTGCCTCTTACCGGAAACCCTCATAGAGATCGACGAGGAGCTCGTGCCAGCCGCTCAGGCGCACGATCTCGTCAAAGACGGGGATCACTATGCCCGGACCCACAAAGGCCGTCTGAAGCGAATTGAGGCGTCCTCGGAGCGGGAGGTCGATGAAACCATTACCCGTATTGACGTGGACGGGCTGCCCTGGGAGCTCGCTGTTACCGACGAGCACCCTGTGTTGGTACGTGAAGACAAGAGCACGACCTGGAAACTCGCGGGGGAGGGCCACCCATGGGGCCGTCTGGCGGTTTGAACCGCTTTGGGTGGGTATTCCAGGTCTTGTGTTGGTATGCCGAGCCTTTCCATCGCCCTCCCTCTGTGCAGCGCGCGGCAGTAAACGAAGAGCCCCGAGCGGTAAGGGGACGCACATGGCCATATCGTATATCTCTACCACTCGCTGCGTTATTGCAGTAGCGCAATGAGCGTCGTCGGATGGTACACCGTCAGAGGGGTCGTAGCAAAGTCCGCTTCGTTGCGCGTCACAATGGCAGATGCTCCAGCGGCGTGCCCGGCCTCAGCCAGATACATATCCTCAAAGTCCGTATGTGCGTCGTAGGCCAGCGCCCGATCTAGCACGGATCGGTTCATCGGAGATAGGTCCAACACCTGACGCAGGTCGCGAAGTAGGGGACGGGGATCGGTATCGTAATGCGCCGTGCCAAGATACCAGAGCGTGCTAAGGGATAGCGGAGCCATTACGCCTGACAGACGTCCGTTCTCCGCTTCGTTGATAAGGAGCAATGCTTCACGATGGTATGAGCGCTGAGTAACGGCTGCATCAACCAACACATTGGTATCAAAGAGAATGCGCATGAGGTAAACAGTTGTGTTACGGAGGTGTGCGTGTGTTGCGTAGACGTGCGGTATGATATGTGGAGCCATCCGCTAACCATCCATCGGCAGCTCATGCATTCATGCGTGCTTATCCAACGCGGCGCGGATGGCCGCTTTACGGTCATCCGCAGGATCGTCTCCGTGAAACGATTCACCTTCTGCAGCCAGTGCACCGGCAATGCGACGGGTGACCGGGCCCAAGATATCGTCGTCCCGCAGTTCGCCAGCAGGCAGCGCACCTTGCTTTCCTCCTTTGCGTTCATCGGCATCCATCTGTTGGGTAAGAATCCGGAAGTACGTCTCCACCATGCCCGAGACGCTTTCCCCGCGTTGGCGGGCCAATGCCTTTGCCGACTCCTTTACGTCCTCGTCGATGCGAAGCGTCAGTTTAGATTTCATGACTCGACCGTGTCGTTGGTGAGTAAGCTTGTAGATAGTACGTCATAACATTCCTCGTTGTGACGTACTGCGCGCTCTGGGGCCCCGTTCCAGCATTGCCGGGGTCGCCAGTGCTCGCTTCACTGCCTGGCGTGGACCACGAATGTGTTACCCGAAGTGCGGCTGGTGTTGTCTTAAGGCCGAGTGACAAGTTCAAGGCATAGACCACAAGAGCCACCATACTGATACCAAATCAGTATCACTCCAGTACCAACCTGATATCAGTAATACACCATGACGGTATCATAATAGAGAATGCTGTTTCTCATCTAAATACCGTTTGTTCTTTTTATCGCTGTCAAGATGACTTGTGAGTGGGATTCTTTGTGCTGCCATAACGAAAGCCAGGGAGCATGCCTCGTGCTCTCACAACGTCTAACTGTGCCTCACAGCAATACCTGATCGAGTCATAAGGATAAACAAGAGGCCACAAAGTGCACGCAATGGCAATTGGGCGTGACCAAGCTATAGACATGAATGACACCATTTCGGTATCACTATGACATGACTCTTATTCTTAAATGGTATCTTAGTGATACCAGACTGAAACCGATAAGACATTAAGTGGAACGGGAGTTCTGTGTTTTTTTGCTCTCTCAAACCGGCCCCGAGAGCAAGATATCACCCATTGCTACCACTACTCTTGCTCTCGGTTTAACTTCTCGACAGCTGCCTTCATCAACCACTGGTTTCGTGATTCGCTGATGATCTGGTCTTCTATGAGTTCATCGATTTGTTCCACGAGTTTGGTTGGAAACCGTGTCGTGAATGTCTTTACCTCGTTACCATCATCTTGCTTATCCTGCTCTGAGGGGGTAGAACCTCCACCGTCGATGAACGAATCAACGTCTTGGCTTTTTTCTTTCTTCGAGCGAGCTCTGGGCATACTGATGTCACTTTAATTCCAGGTTGATGTCAGTTAGGTACCAGTCTGGTATCAAATTAAAACCACTAAGCTACCTTTACGGTATCAAACGCGGCATTGTAGAACGACTCCATCTCACGTATGGCTTTCTTATCTCGGGGTCTGTACTCAACAACTCCCTGACCGTAGTCGAATGCGATCGCAAAGGACTTCCGATTCCCGAGCGTTTGTTCAATCAGTTCCATCGACTCGCTGTCTTGAAGCACCTCCCGCGTCTCTGCATTATAGCTGCCTCTATGATCAGCTCGGTTGATGAACGCGTAAGCTTGCAGGTCTGGATTGATAGCTTGTGCGTTGTCTATCAGGTCCTCGACGCGATCGAGCGTCCACAGGTCAAGTGATCGGGGCCCAAACGGCACGAACAAGAAGTCAGCTATCGTAAGCGCCGCACGTTGGCTATTCGTATCACGCCCTCCTGTGTCAATGATGATATCATCGTACTTCTCCCGAAGACGCTGGACCTGATCACGAACTGCTTTTCCGTCAAGCCGGATACAGGTGAGCCCTGGATCTCCACGCTCTTCGGTACGGATCGAAATGAACTCTGAGGCGCTCTGCTGATCGTCAGCATCAACGAGCAACACATCATGTCCATCTCGTGAACGCATCACCGCCAGGTTGACAGCTACAGTCGTTTTTCCGGTTCCTCCTTTTATTCCACCCGTTACGAGTATCATAGTGGTATCAGTCTGGTATCACAACGGTGTCTTAAACATATCACTTCGGTACCAAAGTAAGAAGGACTGCTCCTCAATGTCAAGGAATACCTGAAGGGAGAAACGCATCCTGATCAAGGCCTCCGAGACCACTGGATCAGGGGCTACCTCATTAAAATAATGCTCTGCTAATGTATATTGAGGGGGGGTGTCCGAATCCCCTCCTGATTAGATACAGCAGACCCTATGTCTTCGTCTTCAGATGGAGCCCGGTCGCTCCTTGATTATTTTCAGGATCTGGAGGATCAACGGATGGACCGGCGTAAGACGCATCCGTTGATCAACGTCCTCTTTATTGCGGTTTGTGCGGTACTTAGCAGCGCGGAAGGCTGGAACAGCATTGAGACCTTTGGCCGGATCGCCGGACGCTCTCTCTTGCCCAGCGCGAGATTGAAGCGGAGTCGGTGGCCTACCTCGTGTGCCGCCGGGCGGGTCTGCACAGCCTCTCGGAGCGCTACCTCCACACGCATGTCCGGCGCGTTAAGACCCGCTCCAACGGGACGTCTTCACAAACATCCTCAGAAGAAGATCAGTCCAGTCAGGATGCTTCTGAGCAAAACGTGCTGCCCCCGATCGGACTGGAAGCCGTGCTCAAAGCCGTGAAGTATATTGAGGACATGGGCAAGACAAAGTTTGACTCGAAGCGGGACGCCGAGTGATTTTCGACACGCCACGAGAGTTCAGGCAAATTGGACATGGGATCCCCTGTTCGTAAAACAGCGAACCCGGGAGCCGCGCCCTTGATATAACATGATGCAATACGCAACCATAACAAACCACATACCTATGTCTGCGCTTACCCTCAAAGGCATCCCGGAGGACGTAATGAACCGCATTCGGGAATTGGCTGATACCGAACGTCGCAGCCTCAACCAGCAAGCCATCCTGCTATTGGAGCGCGCTGTGGCTGAGCAGCCCGATTCATTTGGCACCGCCTACCGCCGGTTTCGAGAGCAGCATGGGCCGTCGCCGCTTACTGACGATGATCTCGACGGCTTGCGGAGCGATGATCCGGGACGCGAGGTGCGCCTGTGATTCGCTACCTGCTGGATACGAATATCGTCTCCGAACCGGCACGTCCAAAGCCGAACGCTGCTGTCGTAGACCGCCTGGATGCGCACGGCGGGGAGGTGGCCCTGCCTGCTCCAGCCTGGCACGAACTCGTTTATGGCGTGCGTCGAATGCCGGAAGGCAAGCGACGCCGATATCTGGCTGACTACCTTGCGGAGGTCGTGCGCCCCTCTATGCCCATTATTCCGTACGACCGCGACGCCGCCCGCTGGCACGGCGAGGCGCGTGCGGCGCTGGAGGCGCAAGGACGCACGCAGCCGTTCGTAGACGGTCAGATCGCGTCCATATCCGCGACCCGGTCGCTCATCCTCGTTACGCGCAATACATCCGATTTTGAAGCGTATACAGCACTGACAGGGAATGTACACATCCAGAACTGGTTTTCCAGCTAAGGGCGGGGGCGCTACTTAGAGTTCGCTACGTAAGGGCCTGGACAAGATCTTATCTTCCTGTTAATGACTGCGAGCGGCCCTCCATCGACCTCTCCTTACTTTTGTTTTGTTCTAAAAGTGGGAATAAGGCAACGTGCTATTTTCATTCAGGGCGGCTTACACCTGCCTCATACGACCCACGAGCAGCACCTACTTCACTCCTTGCTTGATGACCGTGTCTTGTCGCGGCGTGCTTCAAGGACCTTAGCAGACGGGGCGACCAGAACAGGTGCGTCGTGTACACACACCGACCGTTCATGCTCACGGCCGAGCGAATTACATCCAGACCTACCCGTGGGTGGAGCAGGCTGTGTTCAAGGTTGTGGCATATGTTGAGAAAATGGGGTCTCCCGCTTTACTTCCAAACGAAACCAAAATTCGTCGAGACTCAGAACTACAGCCTCATGCACCGGCTTCAAGTAGCTTCATCATCGACAACTTGGAGGTCAAGCACCCTCCATTTACCCTCATCTGGGTCGGATAGTATTGCTCTTCCCTCAATTAGCGCGTTGTTCTCAAGACCGTGAGACTCGATTAGCGACTTGTGAACATAGTAGTCATTAACAAACCCAAAGTGTCGACGTCCGTCGTGGGGAAATTGGAAGTGTCCAGAGAACGAGCGTAGGATGGTGGAGGGTGGATCTTTCTCAGTTGGTTGGGCAGAGACTACGATTTCAGGGCGACCTGGTTGGTTCTCAACGGTACGAACCTCCAGCGAATCGCCGGCAGTGGCGTCTTCTACCTCCGGTGTTCGATCGTGATAGGCTAACGCATCTCGTCTACGGGTTAGGATTAGATGCGTGACGTCTTTCTCATGATTGACATGTTCGACAACTGCTACCGTTGATTCTAACAGGTCCCATGGCTCGCCATCACGCTCCCGGATCCCAAAGACGCTGTCCCCATCGGAATGCACCTCCACGGGGGTCCCCTTCTCTAAACTTCCCAGTACTTTGTGCTCGCGATCTCGCACTGGGATATCGGTGAGTTCTGAAGAACCTTCCTGGATGCCAATAAATGTTCGAGCCGGTCCTTGGTCGCTTGCTTCTTGGTGTCCGGTGACTATACCAGCAATCCAAGGTACGTCCTGGAGAACACGTTCGCGCCCTTGTTCCGCATGCTGCTCGTAGAAAGTCGCGTTGGATTCGACCACTTCGGTCTCGGTATACCAATTGGATGCTTGCCACTCTTTCACGCGCTTGGGTATGTCATACTCCTCATCCTCTCGCACTGAAACGAGATCAAGAATTTCCCGCTTAGCTTCTGCGTACATATCCTGCTCAATGAGAAGAGCTGCTAAATCCTCACGGATACTGAGAACGAACGTGTTGTTATCTGCTCCTTTAAGTGCAGCACAAAGCAAATCTCTTTGATCCTGCGCCGTATCACAGGCCTGTGCAAAGTGGTGCCACGCCCATGGCTCCGAAAACTTCTGACGTACAACTCTTCCCAGATACTCTCTCGCTTGTGTTAGATCGCCATTTAGGCGGTACAGACGTCCCAGATCGTATTCTACCCAGATTAGATCTTCATCCCAGCCGCGCTCCAACACTTCCTCAAGGAACGGAATCAGCCACTGAGCTGCTTCCTGACTTTGCTGTTCCAATACTTGTATACCTGCTGCCCGCAATGTCTTGTAAGCCAAACTCGGATATGTGCTACCACTTTCCGAAACGTATGGCTTGTAGTGATCATCAACAAAGAGATTAGGATTCCACCAGTGCAGAAACTGCAGATATCCACGCCACTGCTCAGCGACGCGTACAAGATCTGACAGAAGTGCGGAGTAGAGATTGGATCCCTGCGGTGGTTCTACATCTGCGAACTCTTGTGCAAGCTGATGGATCTGTCCTATCGGTGGACTGTCGACACGCGTTAACTGTTTGATTCTGTTTCGAATAGCCCAACCAAACTCTGTCTTGAGATCATCACTCTCTGCATGTTGCCTGAACGCAGTACGATAGTAGTCAACGGCTGTATTGTAATCTTCTTTCTTGGCTGCTTGACGGGCCTTCCGAATCCCAGGTGATTCAATCTGCCGCCGCAAACGGTCTATATTCTCATGAATCACATCGTCATCTTTAGATATCTCCATTTCGTCAAACTCATGGAGATACTCCGCTGCTTGGTCAAGCTCACCATCTTCCAGACAACTTGTGATATGGTCATATAATACCCATCCCAGTGCACGCTTAGCCCACGGGTCGTTAGGATTTACCTCATAACAGTCTCGTCCTGCCTCCAAGGCCTCCTCGAATTTCTCCTCCCTCCGAAGAGCAAATACTTTTTTCGAGCACGGTTCAGATTCCATAGCGACTCATCATTCCTGTTATAAAAACTTAATCGGAAGGGTACTGGCTACACCTCCTTCTGAAGCTCATGCAGATGACGTTCGAGCACTTCAAAATCGAACCGATCTTCAACGAGGGATACATCGGTGTCCTTGATCACGGCAAAGGCTTCTTCTAGTGCTTCAGCAAACGGGTAAAAGTCGATCTTCGTGGCCGTTCGGTACGGCACATAGATGTTGTGGTAATGCTCTGCTTGTTTCACAGCCTCTACCTCAGGCGTAGGTACAAGGTCGGTATATTGTGCCCAATGCGTCTCTAACGTCTCCTGATGAGACGACTCACGGAAGGCGTGAAAACGCGGTTCAAGATGCTTGTTCTTTGTGTTGTAGATGTCAATGATACCACAGCGCTCTTCATCGACTAACACATTCAAGCGGGCAAACCGGTCATTATAGATCTTATCGAACACCGTGGTGAATGGTGCCTTTTCCAATGTATCGTCCAAATAGTTCAGGAAGTCGTCGGTGTACGCACGCAATTCCTCTATGAGATCTAACGCATCGTCTGGCTCAGCTTCGATTTTTCCTTCCTGGGCTCCCTTCTTCGCCAGCTGATCAGCTCGCTCATTTCCTACAACGCCAGTGTGAGCGTCCTCATTGACCCAGGTTACGTCCACATCGCATTCACCGATAAACTGCACGTAAGCCTGCGTAATCGCGTTTTTGGCACGCCAAGTACCAGTGGCCCAATGCTCAATACCTTCGTAATCGTAGTGTAAGTGCGCCGTGCTTAGGTTTTCCGCTTGACACCATCGCAACGCGTCCATAGCGCCAGCCAGTTCGCCTGCGACCTGTCGAGTGGTTCCTGGTTCGGGCACTTGTCCATAAGCCTCATGTTGTTTCTTGCCATCAACGTATGCTACCCAACCGTACCCAACGTGCTCGTTCATGTAGGATCCATCAACATAGAGGTGAACACCTGTTAATGAATTATCCCCTTCTGTATCCATCAAGGCACTTTGATGAAACAGCTGCTCAACGGTATCAAACAGATCTTTTGTACGCATCTCGTGCCCCTTAATCGAAAAAGAGTCGCGCTTCGGACTGTAGTATATCAGAGCAGGACCGTGCTCTTGACCATTACGGATAAGACTGACTTTGATCATGTAGTCGCTCTCTCCATGCAGCGTGGTCTCAAAGCCCTCTTGCTCCAAACACCTTACAAACGGTTCAGCGCGCTCCCGGAGAACATCTTCGTGCTTTAGCATGTGGTTTTCAGGCAAGTTGTTTTTTGCGAATACGATCACTAAGCTCTACAAGCTCACGAATAGCAGACATCTGCCCATCGTGATAGAACAAGATGAGCTGCTCAAGTGGACGGGTAAGCGCCACGTACAGGATGCGTCGGAGGCGCCGCTCGCTCTTTTGGTAGGCCAGGGAGTCGCCGAACAGCATGTCGTTTTCGGACTCTCGGTATAGCTCTTCAATACCGTGAACGATTACAACCTCTTTTTCTAAGCCCTTCGCTTCCCGAAAATCCACTACACCCACGGAGTCCGAGCCCGTGACAGGAATTTCTGCTTCCTCTAATGCTTCTTTCTGCGCTTGGACCGTTGAAGCTGTAGTGATCACCATAATGTTGTCTGGAAGATAGGCGATACCAGAAGGGCCACCGATCTGCAAATCCTGAATACGCTTGACTGTTGCAGAGACAGGATCACGCGTGCGCTCCAACTCGGGCAGCTGACTGCTTGTATTCGGGAACTCTGGTTTTTTCTCGTAACCCGCATCAGCAAACTCGCGCTGTAGCCGGTCATCATTCCATACAAACTCTGTGGCAAGTCGGGCAATGTGCTGCGGCGTTCGGTGCATCTGATACGACCTCGGGAGCTCAATGTGGTCGGTCGAAATGCCAGCTTCCGAGAAGCTCTGCTTCCGTTCGTAGATCTTCTGGCCGAAGTCTCCCACTAAGAAAAACTCTTGCCCTTCATTGATCGCTGAAAGGAACTGGAGATCCATCGTGTCGAGATCTTGAATTTCGTCGACGAAGACGTGCGTGTACAGATCCCAATCGTCGTACATTTGAAACAACAGGTTGGTGGCCTCTTCCTGAAGCCATGTGCGATATGCCTCTGGCGACTTGCCTTCCCGGTATTCTGATAAGTCTTTGATGTCGTATCCCTTCTTGACAACGGCTTCTTTTATCTCTTCAATCCCTTTGATGTCGATGTACCGACGGTAATTCCGCTGCTCCTCACGAGAATACATCTTGTGCTCAAAGATACGCTTAATGTTTTCTACCAACGCGTCATTGTAAGTAGTAATCAGAGCCTTAATGCGCTTATCGTCAGCCTTCTGGTCTACTAGATGGAGTGCCTTCGAGATAAGACAGTTTGTTTTACCGCTCCCAGCCATGTCGAGCAGATAGCCCGACTCAGTCGATAGGTCAAACACCCATTCTTGCTGCTGCTCTGTGAGTGCTTTGATCTCTTCTTTTTCAGCTTGTCGTTCTGTGTAGTCACCGATGCGAAACGAGCTGGGCAAGAGTTGCTCTTTTGCCTTGTATACGGCTTTTCCAGAAGGTTGCCAGAAACGATCATCGCGATGCACCATCTCTTTGAGAAGCTCCTCTGGCTCCATAAAATACTTATCCATCTCGTCCCGGAAGATCGTGCGTTGTGGATCGAGATAGAACTTCGTGTTGGGATTTTCGAGTGCCTCGCGGTTGGCAATCTGGTTGAAGAACTGATTACGCGTGATCTTTGGAAAGGCGACAAGCGAACTGATAAATACATTATCAAGCTGATCCATCAGTGCGTATTTGTATGTGTCCGCTTGATGAACAGGATTCGTAATCTTGATTTGGTTCCCGTTGGAGTCGATCCGTTTGACCTTTTGCTGATCCAGCCAGTGATACTGGTTGCGTCGCAAGTTCCAATGCTTTACTTCAATGGAGACTACTCCGACATCTTCGGATACGACCACGAAGTCAGGATTACGCTTTTCAATGCCTGCATCCTTTTGGCGGCGTGAACTATCAAGTTTCAGTTCGCGGTAGATGGCATAGCCCGCAGGGAGACGCTTAAGCACGTTCAGCATAGCCCGCTCTCCATCGTTTTGGGGCTGATCGATTTGGAACAGTTGGCACTCCATAGTTGAGTTGTGTTTTGATAAAGTTAAATAACCGTAGTCTTGATGACAGTACCTGCGGTGTATGCTCGTAGAAAAGTCCGCACCTCAGATCTTTTTGGCCTCCACTGAACGAAAACGGATAAGCGTAAACAAGAGCCGCAAGAATTCTCTTTTTCCTTTTTTGACTGCATGCTCGTTGATGGCGTTAACGATTGTTTGGATTGGACTCTCAATGCGTAAGTGAGACATGCCCGGCCCCCATTCTTCCAGCACCGCTTCTGTGATAAGATCAAAAGCAGTCGCGTTGTAATCGTCTCCCCCGACGGTATAGGAATCTTGACTAGACATCTCAGAAGCATCAGAGACAATCATGAATGTCTTATCGTTTAGAGTAATTGTAAGTGTCAGGTCAGGGGGCTGCTCTGACGAAGTGTATTGTTTCGGTTTAGATTGAAGCTCTTGCTCTCCGCAGAGGTACCCTAACAAGCCCAGCGCTTTTTCCTTACGCACCGCTTCAGCATGGTACTGCGTGCTAAAACTTCGCATGCACTGGTAGCATCCATTGTCGCAATCACACTCTCCTATGACGGCCCGAATCTCGGACAGTTTTGAGGTGTCAGTAATGGCATCATAGATATCCTCAAAAGGCACATTCCCGTTGCCGCTTTGGTCGTAAAGCAATACGTGTCGATGCGTGCGGTCATCGCTGGTAGGAGTTGTGACAAGATCATCCTCCTTTTGCAGCGACTCAGGATGCACCAACATGCGCATTTCGCCTTCATCCAACTGGAATGCGCCCTGGATCGCCCGGTCTAACGCAAAAGCAAGACTGATTTCTAACGAGGCGTCATTGCAGAGATCTCCATCAATGGTTACACGCAATGCTTTTCGCGTAAACTGGTATCCAACCTTGAATAAAGAACTGTCTTCCTGTAGCGAAACTGATGCACTCTTTTCTTTGAACGGGACTGGACCAGCAGGAGTTAGCTCTCCATCATTACGGAATCCAATGGTGCACTCAGGGTGATAAGCAACTGTGATAGGTGAGGGCTCGCTTTTGGGAAGCTCTGTCATCTGCAGAGAAGCTTTTTCCGTATCGTTGTCTGCAAAGATCTCTTTCCGGTCGTACCCTTGCCGTGGTGCATACCGGCTGGCGAAACGCTCTTCTGGGCGGGCAACGAAGTAGTTGTAGCTTCGTGCTTCTTCGTCACCAATGGTGTGTGTTTCGTACTCTCCCTCGGTGGTGACCTCATAAACGCGTCCACCGATGTACACGGTGCGTCCTGGAGCAAACTTGTAGTATGCAAGTTCAGGCGACCGGTCAGACAACGAGAGGTCTTGCAGTGTATCAGGAGTTCTGTCTTGAGCCTGTTCCAGTTTGTCGCGCCGGACAAGAGAAATCTGGTCCTTACGAAATGTGTAGTCAGGAAAGAATCCAATCTTGTACAGCGCCTGCTGCACGGATTGCTTTTCAGTTGCCATCTGAAATGCTTCCTTCAGGCTCTTCTGGAATGCCCCATCCAGATATGCAGCTACATCAAAGCCCTCAATGTCACCGAATAGCTGCACAGCCTCACGTCGCCTGCAAGCAACCTGGGAGTCCAGACCAGCAATGTACTCGTCCAGCGTTTGTCGATCGCCAGCCGACTTCTCCAGCATCCAGGCGTTGAGGTGCTTCTCGGCCACCGCTGGCGCATCCTTATTGAAGCTCGGCGGTGTGATGTAGCCGTTGACCATCCCAGACGGGTTCAAGAAATAGAACATGTCGTGGGGGCGATGACTGGCACAAAGCGTCACAATGAGCGCCTGCTGATCTTTCTTACGCCCAGCACGGCCGGCTCGCTGCGCGTAGTTGGATGGCATCGGGGGGACTCCCATCATCAGCACCGTGTTGAGATCGCCGATGTCTACCCCCATCTCCAGCGTAGGTGTTGCCATAAGTACATCGAGCAGGTCTCCATTAAACTTGTTCTCGATGCGGGTCCGATCAGATGGGGAACGCTCGGAACTATGTGAGTCTGCGGTACGAAACTCGATGTCCTCTGGGTTGGTGGGTAATCCAAACGTGGAAATGCCCTCCTCAGTCGGGTCAGGAAGCAACCGATCCGGGTGCAGGCGGATATGTTGAGGCTTTATGTAGTAATGTTGGAATTCGCTTCCTGGAACCGCCCGTTTGCAAAGAATGCCCCTCTTTTCGAGACCAATTATGACTTGCTGAACGCGCTCCAAACCGTGCTCATCTACAGTCTCCTTAAATTTTCGTCCCTGGTCTGTAATTGCATAACCATCATAATTCGGATGATTTGAGCCGCCTTTTTCTTCATTAAAGACTCCTTTCCGACGTACCGCTGCGTGTTTTCTGAGCGTGATGAAGTCCGTTTCTTCGGGCGGTTCCTCAATGTGATCCGCATAGAACTGATAGTATGACTTTTCGTGCTCGTTCGATGTGAGCTGTTTCCGGTCGGATGGTCCACGATCGATCAACCTCTCCTTCAAAAACACATCCTCAAGGACCGTGCGAGCCAAGTCGGTATTAGACATGTCGGCAAGATCCAGCCCTTTATCAAGGGACAGGTAGTCTGTCTGGCCCTCAGCTGGTTTCTCTCCAATCAAGCGTGCAAGCCAGAGAGGACCCTCAGCGTACAGCGCCTTCCCTTGGTCATCTTCGCTTTCTTCTTGCCACTTCGTTATCAGACCAGCAGCATTCAGAAGAGATAGGTCCGTAGGACTGTCTTGCTGTAAGCGTGCTCGCAGAAAGGTGTCTGCGAACTCGTCGCGCAATCCCATACCGTATCGGGAAACGTGTTCTCGGCTATCTACAAAGCCCAGCAGCTTCCCTTCCCCTTGGTCTTCAGTGTGCGGACTGTCATAGGTCAGCAGAGCCCGGGCCAACCGGGCCAGATAATCGTAATCTCTACTGGGGTCTTCCAACTGAACGACGTGCTCCTTGTAGATCTCTTCAGGGTCTTTTGCATCAAGCCGTTCCAACTGAAAGCCCCCATCTGGATCATACTTAACTTCTGCTTCCCCTCCCAGAAAGTCCAGGGCATTGACGGGAAGGATGGAGTCACTTACCGATTGAGCACCGTTTGCTTCTCCGTTTTCTACTTTTACGCTGCTCTCCGCTTTCTTGAGAAGCACATAAACAGATTTCCCCTGCTCATCGGTACGCGGTCGCAGTTCGTACTTCAGTTTGCTATCAACGACACGTGCAATACATGCACGTACGTCCTCTCGATGCACTGAGAAAAGGGGATGGCCACACTCCGGACAGAGGTCCTGCGTACCTGCGTGAAACTGGTCACATCGAAGGCATCGCTTCAGATAACCATCAATGTCTCGAAGAAAAAGATGCATTCGGAAATCCAGCAGCGGGTCCTTGCTGGCATCTTCTCCAGACATGCGATGATTCAGGTACGCAATAGCACTCAGGTATGCTTTTGCAATCCCTTCTGCATTGTGCGATGGACCAAGGTCATATGTCTTTCTGAGCAGTTGGACCAATTCCTGAAATGATTGCGCTTTCTCGCTCATTGCATTGCGCAATGCCTCAACAAATGGATCATTATC